>JBKEEO010000006.1:0-5164 GCA_047777415.1 Oscillospiraceae bacterium | reverse complement strand
GAGGTGAAAAAATGGACGTAAAAGTGCGCGGCGCTGACCCTGCAGCCGTCAAAAAAATTGATGAACTTGCCCGCAGACAGAACATTTCCCGCAATCTTTTTCTTGTCAATTTAATCAATAACTACGCGGCGCTCGAAGAATTTCAGAACTTCGAACAGCGCTATGCCGCAGCGCTGGAACAGTGTCTGAATGTCATCCGGCAGAACAGTATTGTGCTCCAAAAAGTTTTGAACATAGTGGGGGACGGCGATGAAACATAGAAAGAATTTTTATCTGGACGACTCCGCTATTGCATACGTTAGGCAGGTACAAAAAGAAAATCACTTACCATCTTTTACGGCAGCGTTATCTCAAATCATACGGGAACATCAGCACAGAAACGATATTCCGGCGGCAGAATTTTTTGCAAAAGAGATGGCAAAACAGATTGCCGAGGAACTGAAAACTCCGCTGACTCGAATACGCTTGGGCGTTAACAACGCGGACCGCAACAGCGATATTCTTCTGTTACTTGTCAACACTTTGCTTGCATATTCTCCGTATCAAACTCTGTTTGTGGATGACACACCCCAGCTTGCCAAAGCACGGCAAATTGAAAAAGACCGCATCGCAAACTTCCGACAGAAAAAGCTGGATGCGGCCAAAAAGAAAATGAAAAAACAGCAGGAAACTCCTATTCCCGAAGAGATTTCAGAAGACGATTTACTCTAACAAAAGGAGGTGCTGCCATGCCCGAAAAGGAATCGCCCGGTGTGATTTTTAAATCCAAATTCGTGCTGTCCAAACAGAAATTTACCGAATATATCAACTACATCAACAGACCGGAGGCCGTACGAAACAGAGCCTACGGTCTGTATTCTGTTTATATGGATGGATATATGGATGACCCGAGAAAACAGCCCGGCTGTCCGAAAAATACGTCCGCTTTGTTTACTGCAACTAAAGACAGGCTGACCAAAGAAGAAAAGGAAATCCTAAAACGGCAGTTTCAACTCGCGCAACAGGCGGGAAGCCCAATGTGGCAGCAGGTCATTAGTTTTTCAAATCAATTTTTGGAGAAAGCCGGTATTTATGATTCTTCATCCGGCAGACTGGATGAAGGCACGATTCGTACCGTTACCCGTTTGGCGGTAAAGGAAATGCTGAAGGCGGAGCACATGGAAGGCGCTGCAGTTTGGAGTGCGGCCATTCACTACAACACCGACAACATTCACGTTCACATTGCTGTGGTCGAGCCCAACCCTACGCGAAAGATGAAGGAATTTGTGGTGAAAACGGCGGACAAAGGAACTGTCACAGAGCGCCAGTATGCGGCGGCTATGAAGAACAGTACGCTCCAAAAAGTAAAATCAAAAATCGTAAACAGCATTGTGAACCGATCGCCGGAGCTTACAAAAATCAATTCAATTATCCGTGAAAACATCGTAGCGCAAAAGAGGGCAACCAAGGTTTCACGCGACCGGAATTTGCAGGGAGAGTTTCTCAATCTGTACCGAAAACTGCCCGCCGACAGACGACTGTGGTTTTACAATATGAATGCTTTGGCGGCCATTCGGCCGGAGATAGATGCTTTTACAAAACGCTATCTTCGCCTCTATCACCGTCAGGATATAGCGGAGTTATCCGACCTCTTACAAAGGCAGGAACAATTTTTTAAATCAGCGTACGGCGACGGAACAACACATCGGTATAAACAGTATGCGCAAACCAAGTGGAAGGACCTGTACACTCGGATGGGCAATGCGGTGCTGCGGGAACTGCGGGAGTATGACAAGACTGTGCGGAAGGAACTGGCCTTACCGAGGAAAAAGCTTCCGGTAAAGCAGAAACTTCGTGCAAAAAAGAAGCTGCTCCATGTTCGGTGCGGCAGCATCTATCAGTTAAAGAAAGCTCTAAAAAAGGAAGTGTCGGAGATGAAAAACCGGCTGGAGTTTGAACGACTCCAACAGAACATCGATTGGGAACAGGAACGGCAGGGATTGGAATGCGAAAGAAATTGATTTTGATATTGGCCGGGGTGCTTGCCCCGGCCTTTTTTATTATCACAATTCTAATGGTGTTAGCTGCTGTTATCGCAGGCTCCAATACCATTGCGCAGTACCGTTATTTACAAGAGGGAGGCACATTGTCCGAAGCAGTTTTGGCTTATGAGCCCGTTGTAGAAAAATATTGTGATATCTATGACATATCGGACTATGTACCCCTTGTTCTGGCGATTATGCAGCAGGAAAGCGGAGGAATGGCCAGTGACCCGATGCAGAGTTCGGAGTGTCCTGCAAATTTAAAATATCCTCAGAAGCCGGATGGTATCACAGACCCTGATTATTCTATCAAGGTAGGAGTTCAATATCTCGCAAGCTGTCTGCGTGCGGCACAGGTGAAAGCTCCGGATGATATTGAGGGAATCAGCCTCGCCTTGCAGGGGTACAACTTCGGCGGCGGATATATCAGTTGGGCGGAAGAACGGGGCGGATATACCAAGCAAAATGCTGTAAAGTTTTCGCAGATGAAAGCACAGCAGCTCGGCTGGAACAGCTATGGAGATGTGGATTACGTTTCTCATGTACTGCGCTATTACTCTCTTTTGGCGCTGCCGGGGAACGGATATTTTTCCTGTCCGCTGCCATATGGTTCATTTACTGTTTCCAGCGGATTTGGTTATCGAAATGGGAAACTGCACAAGGGCATTGACCTTGCTGCGCCGGAAGGAACAACGATTACCGCGGCCGCATCCGGAACGGTGGAGTATGCACAATATGGTGAAACAGGAAGCGGGTTCGGCGGTTACGGCAACGTCATTCTGATTCGGCACAACGGTACATACAGTACCCTTTACGCCCACTGCAGTCAGCTGCTGGTATCAGAAGGCGATGAAGTGAAAAAGGGAGATGTCATTGCTTTAGTGGGAAGCACCGGCGACAGCACCGGACCTCACTGCCATTTTGAAATTCGAGTCGATGGTGAGGCCGTTGACCCTTTGCCGTATTTGAATTTGCAAAAAGGGATGGAGTAGTTCAGTCATATAGTTATAGCTTCATACGATATGTATTGTAAATCCCTAGGGTATGACCTCAATTAGTGGTATATTTTGTTGAACTTATTTTCTAATTAGAATATAATAGGATAAGGAAATATTTGCTAGTAAAAATACATTTGATAGAAAGCTCGGAGTATCCAACGTGAAAAAGTAATGGAAAACAGTGAGCATTACGCAACCCAAGCACAAGCGGACGCCGCAGTGTTTGGATATATAGGGGTTTATTGCAATCGTCAACAGCGGGATGTTGCTATCGGAAATCTTTTTTTCGCAGAATTTCGACGGCGTTTCTTTCGACAAAATGCAACACAGCCAGATATTTTCCATATTCTTTGATTTCTGCCGACTGCACTACTTTTTTGTCTCCGAAAAATCTAGAAAGGCTCAATTCTAAGAAAAGAATATTCCATATAAAAAGGTTATGAAAGGAAAAATTATAGAACTTTAGAGTGAGGTTATCTTTCCAAATTGTGATATTGCAAATATTCTGTGAAAAGCTCATTTTATTGCTGCAGAATTACAGTTTACCGAATTTGATTTACGAATATCATATGAGCTGAACGGCTATTCCAATTAAAAAACAATCCATATGGAAGAAAGGGGTTAAATGTAGTATGGATGAATATAAATTAGATGCTTATTTAAAATCTTTGTGCAGTGAACACCCAGAATACATGAATCTTTACTCTACTTGGAATTTAAATAAAAAAACTTGTTCAAATGCTTTAAAAACAATTGTTATAAATTATCCCCATTTTAGCATGCATGATGCCAGTCATTCAGAAGCCATACTCTCAAAAATTGAGATGTTGTTAGGCAAACGTATAAATCATTTATCCCCAACAGACACATGGTTGATATTGCACGCTGCTTATACTCATGATTTAGGTATGGTGCTCAAATGGGACGAAATAGAGAAAGAGTGGGAGACTCCGAAATTTCAAAATTTTCTTTTATCTTTGAAAAACGGTACGAATAATGAACTTCGCAATGCAGCAAAATTTATTTGCGATTTGAAAGAACAGAACAAAGAGCCTTTATTATGGCCACTAAAAACATACCGATATGTTAATCTGATTAATGCCGCTTACTTTCGCGGACAGCACTCGCATATATCCAGAAAGTATATTGATGTATTAGGTTCAGATTTAGCGATCGATCTGGGTCACAATAATATGGTCCAACCTCGACTTCTAAAGCTATTAGGCCAAATTTGTGAGCTTCACACAGCACCGCTTGAACAAGTGCTTACGCTTAACTATCAGACAGACGGATTCGGGTCTGATTATGCTCACCCGAGATTTGTTGCTATGCTTCTACGACTAGGGGACTTACTTGATATAGACAATGGACGATTTAATACGGCATGTGAACTCGTAGCTGGTGGGCTTCCGGATTCATCGGTTCCACATAAAGAAAAGCATGATGCAACAACGCACATTTTAGTCACACCGGAAAAAATAGAATTTAGCAGTGATTGTCCTGATCCTCAAGCCTATTTGGAGACACGTAATTTTGTCACTTGGTTGGAAGCAGAGGTGGACTTTCTTACAAAGTATTGGGCGAGAATTGCTCCCGCGGAAATAGGCGGCTATGCACCTCGTTTTGATGAAAAAAAGCTTTTAATTAACGGTGTTCCTGACATTGAAGGGGTAGCGGGGATGCGTTTTGAGATATCTCAAGAAAAGGCATTTCAAATTATTGAAGGTTCTAACATATATAAAGATCGATTTGTATTTATACGAGAGGTAATCCAGAATGCTATAGATGCTTCTAAAATACAGCTTTGGAGAGACGTGGTCTCTGGGACTTATCGTGCATGGATTGGAGATAAAGATTCCACAGAGTTGCAGCCTTATGACCTAGACGAAAAAATATATCAAAATTATCCGATAGAGATTAAGTTGTCAACACTACCAGACGGCGCTACCCAGGTTTCAGTAATTGACAGAGGCACGGGAATCTCTCTAGACTCGTTTAAACGCATGTGTAATGTTGGAACCAGTAATTCTGAATCGATTCAAGCGGAGATTCAGACAATGCCAATATGGCTGCGACCTACTGCTGGATTCGGAGTTGGCCTGCAATCTATTTTCTTACTGACTGATCAATTTGAAATAGATACAA
>JBKEEO010000005.1:0-7417 GCA_047777415.1 Oscillospiraceae bacterium | reverse complement strand
GGAAGAACTTAATACACCGGTTATTTTGCAAATTGCTCAAGCACGTCTGAAACACTCTCCATTGCATATGATTGGTCCCATGATGGTCAGCGCTGCTAAAAATGCAAAGATACCGGTTGCGGTGCATCTAGACCATGGCCTTACATTAGATGTTATAAAACAAGCTCTTGATTTAAATTTTACATCTGTTATGTTTGATGGGTCCCAATATGATGTTAAACAGAATCTTGAACTGACAAAAACAGTTGTGGACCTTGCAAGGAAGAAAGGTGCTTGTATAGAAGCAGAACTTGGTGTAATTGGCGGGGATGAGGGAAATGGTACGAGCCAAACCCAGTACACCAATCCGGAAACAGCCCGCTGGTTTTCAGAATCTGTTAATATCGATGCATTGGCTGTTGCGATTGGAAATGCTCATGGACACTATGCATCGGCTCCTAAATTAAGACTTGATATTTTAAAAAAAATACATCAAACAGTCAAAATTCCCCTTGTGCTGCATGGGGGTACGGGGATAAGTCCAAAAGATTTTAGGGAGTGTATTAATTTTGGAATCAGTAAGATTAATATCGCAACAGCAAATTTGGATTCTCTAACAAATGGAGCAAAAAAGTATTTTACTACAACCCAGGGACCGCACAATTATTTCTCGCTGAATGAAGCCATGGTTGCTGGAGTTTATCAAAATACAAAAAAGTATATCCAAATATTCAATAATCAGATACCACTTGAACAAATCTCATAAATGAAAAGGAGAAATGGAAATGCAATACATCACATTCGATAAAAAAAGAAAATACGATATGACATTACTGGGCAGGGTGACAATTGACTTTAATCCGGTAGATTATTATAAGACGCTTGCTGAAAGCACAACATTCAAAAAATATGTTGGAGGATCGCCGGCCAATATTGCAGTAGGCCTTTCTAGGCTTGGGAAAAAATGTGGCTTTTTCGCATGCGTCTCTGATGATCGTTTTGGTGATTACGTAACAGAGTATCTCCAAAATGAAGGTGTAGATACTTCACATATTTTCCGTTGTACGCATGGTGAGAAACTTGGTTTAACCTTTACTGAAATCCTCAGTGAAAAAGAGAGCAGTATTTTGATGTACAGAAATAATATTGCAGATCTGCAGTTAAATCCAGAACATATAGACGAAGAATATATCAAACAGAGCAAAGCACTTTTAGTATCGGGAACAGCACTTTCAGAAAGTCCATCTAGGGAAGCTGCACTTAAAGCTATTTTTCTGGCCAAAAAAACAGATACACCGGTCATATTTGACATAGATTACAGAAATTATAATTGGAAATCCAAAGATGAAACGGCAATATACTATGCCACAGCAGCAAGTCAGGCTGATGTCATTTTAGGGTCTCGCGAGGAATACGACTTGGCAGAACGCCTTATTTGTCCCAATATGACGGATAAAGAAAGTGCCCGTTATTGGTGTAATAAAGGAGCAAAAATCGTCGTTATCAAACACGGAAAAGAAGGCTCGACGGCATATACCAACGATGGTCAGGACTTTTCCATTAAACCTTTTCCAATTAAGAAGTTAAAATCATTCGGAGGCGGAGATGGTTATGCATCGGCATTCCTTTACGGTCTGCTTGAAGGATGGGAAATAATCGACTGTCTGGAGCTTGGGAGCGCCTCGGCCTCTTTGTTGGTTGCAAGCCATTCTTGTTCTAGCAGTATGCCAACGATTCAGACTCTAAAAGATTATATCGCTGAGTGTAAACGTAAATACGGGGAAATGGTAGCAAAAGCATAATTTCATTTTGGCCTTTTAAGGGGGAGTTTTTATGGGTGTAACACGTATGACGGTGGCACAGGCGTTAATTCGTTTTCTGGATAATCAATACATTTGTATTGATGATGAAGAAATCAAATTTGTTACAGGCATTGCAACTATTTTTGGACATGGAAATGTTGTCGGTCTCGGTCAGGCTTTGGATGAAAATCCGGGAAATTTGAAATATTTCCAAGGTAAGAATGAACAGGGAATGGCACACATGGCGGTCGCTTATGCAAGACAGAATAACAGAAAAAAAATAATTGCCTGTTCTTCGTCCATAGGGCCTGGTGCCGCTAACATGGTAACGGCAGCGGCATGCGCTTCTGTCAACAATATTCCACTGCTGTTGTTGCCCGGTGATACATTTGCAACACGACAGCCGGATCCTGTTTTGCAACAGATTGAACAGCCATTTAGTCCACGGATTACTACTAATGATGCATTTAAAGCTGTTTGTAAATATTGGGACAGAATCGAGAGACCAGAACAGCTGATGACGGCTATGATCAATGCCATGCGCGTTTTAACCGATCCGGAAGAGACAGGTGCGGTCTGCATTGCCATTCCGCAAGACGTAGAAGGGGAAAGTTTTGATTACCCGGATTATTTCTTAAGAAAAAGAGTCCATAGAATTGTCCGCAGAGTACCGGATTCTGGGGAACTTATGGATGCAGCAAGTGCTGTTTTGCAAAGTAAGAAACCCCTTGTTATATGCGGCGGTGGCGTAAAATATTCGCAGGCAGGAGAATGTTTGGAAGATTTTTGCAGCAAGTTTGGAATTCCATTTGCGGAAACACAGGCAGGAAAAAGTGCTTGTAAATCATCATCTCCTTTTTGTCTTGGCGGAATTGGCGTGACCGGAAACCTTGCGGCCAATACAATCGCCAAAGAGGCTGATCTGATAATCGCAATAGGCACGCGTATGTCTGATTTTACTACATCATCCAAATGGCTCTTTAAAAATCCAAAAGTTCAAATAGTTTCAATCAATATTTCTCGTTTCCATGCTTATAAAATGGATGCAATAAAAGTGATTGGTGATGCCAAAGTTACGCTTCAAAAGTTAACAAAGATCTTAGAAGAAAAACACTATCATGCTTCATACAAAAATGAAATTGCACAAGCCAAAAATGCATGGGATGCGGAAATGAAGAAGCTTGCATCTTATCAATATGGTACCAATTTTAAGCCTATGATAGAGGCAAGAAACCCTTCAAGTATATCAGAATTTTGCGAAATGACAGGCTCAGATTTAACACAAACAGCGGCTATATGTGCTATACGTAAGCATATCAGTGAAGATGCAATTGTAGTCGGCGCTTCCGGAAGTCTGCCCGGTGACCTGCAGAGAATGTGGACTACGGATGTCCGAGATTCATATCATATGGAATATGGATACTCATGTATGGGGTATGAGATTGCAGGTGCACTAGGTGTTAAAATCGCGGAACCGGACAGAGAAGTATATGCGATGCTCGGTGATGGAAGTTTTCTGATGCTGCACACAGAGCTTTTCACTTCCATTCAGGAACATAAAAAAATCAATGTGCTGTTGTTTGATAATTCTTCATTTGGCTGCATCAACAACCTTGAAATGTCCAATGGAATAGGCAACTTTGGCACCGAATTTAGGTTCCGTGACGACCGGACCGGAAACTTGGATGGAAAACTGATTCCTGTTAGCTATGCGGCCGTGGCGGCCGGATATGGAGTAAAAACATACACTGTTCATAATTTAGATGAACTTATTAATGCACTGGAAGACGCTAAAAATCAGGATGTTTCTACTTTAATTGATATTAAAGTTTTGCCCAAAACAATGACACATGACTACAATTCATGGTGGCATGTCGGCGTTGCAAGCACTTCCCAAAAAGAATCTGAACAAGAAGCTTATCGGAAAAAAGAAGCTCATCGCAAAGAAGCGAGGTTATATTAATAACATTATTTTAAGAAATGGAGGAGATTGAAATGCTAGATAAAAACAAAGTTAAAGTCGGAATAGCACCAATAGGATGGACGAATGATGACATGCCTGATTTAGGCAAAGAAAACACATTTGAGCAGTGTGTCAGTGAGATGGCTTTGGCAGGTTATTCGGGATGCGAAATTGGGAATAAATATCCCAAAGATAAAGAAGTGCTAAAAAAGGCACTTGACTTGCGAGGATTGACAATTTGCAACCAATGGTTTTCATCTTATTTAATATCCAAACCATTTGAGGAGACCGCAAACGCGTTTTGTGAGCGTCTTGACTTTTTAAAATACGTAGGTGCAAATGTAATTGGTGTTTCAGAGCAAAGCTACAGTATCCAAGGCAAAGATCAGCCAATTTTTGAGGGTAAGTACGTAATGGATGATCATGAATGGGATTTGCTGTGTAATGGCCTGAACCGTTTGGGGAAAATTGCGAAAGAGAAAGGTATGAAACTTACGTTTCATCATCATATGGGAACCGTTGTGCAGAACGAAGATGAGATCGATCGGCTGATGGAACATACGGATTCCAACCTTGTTTATTTGCTGTTTGATTCTGGCCACCTCGGTTTAGCTGGGATAGATCCAATGAAAATTTTAAATAAATACATAAAACGTGTGGGGCATGTCCATTTGAAAGACTTGAGAAATGATGTAGCCGAAAAATCTAAATCGCAGCGTTTAAGCTTTTTAGAAAGTATAAGGCGTGGAATTTTTACAGTTCCGGGAGATGGCAATCTCAACTTTAAACCGATCTTTGACTGCCTTGAAAAAGCGAACTATACGGGGTGGATAGTCGTGGAAGCGGAGCAGGATCCAGCTAAGGCTAATCCTCTTGAATATGCAATGAAAGCAAGAAAGTACATTCGTGAACAGTCTGGAATCTGAGAGACCAATCATTTATCAAAAGAAATAAGGGGAGGATATATTTTATGTTGCAGATTGGTATTATTGGTGCAGGACGAATCGGGAAATTACATATGCGTAGTATAAGTAATTATGTAAACAACGCGAAAATTAAAGCAGTTGCAGATCCTTTTCTGAGTGAAGATACAGCTAAATGGGCAAAAAGCTTAGAGATAAAATATACAACGAAAGATTATCACGATATTCTAAATGATCCTGAAATTGGTGCAGTTTTGATTTGTTCATCCACAGATACGCATGCACCGATTTCTCTGGAAGCAATTGAGGCTGGAAAACATGTTTTTTGTGAAAAGCCGGTTGACCATGACGTGCATAAGATAAGAAAAGTTCAAAACGCGCTGAAGGACAAGCCCCTTAAGTATCAAGTTGGGTTTAACAGGCGCTTTGACCACAATTTTGAAGCAGTCCATCAAGCAGTACAGTCAGGAAAAGTTGGTGTACCAGAAATCATTAAAATCACATCCCGAGATCCGGAACCTCCGTCGCCCGAATATATAAAGGTTTCCGGAGGCCTATTTTTGGACATGACGATTCATGATTTTGATATGGCGCGCTTTTTGGCCGGAAGCGATCCCGAAGAAGTATATGTACAAGCGGCTGTGCTTACGGATCCTAGGATAGGGGAACTTGGGGATGTTGATACCGCAATTATCACTCTTAAAATGGAAAATGGAGCACTTGTTGTTATAGACAATTGCCGCCGTTCCGTGTATGGATATGACCAAAGAGCGGAGGTATTTGGTTCCAAAGGGATGGCAAACATTAAAAACGATACAGCATCTAGTTGTTGTATTTCGAATGATACAGGGGTTGTAGGGGAGAAACCGCTGTACTTTTTCCTTGAACGGTATGTGCAATCATATGTAAAAGAGATTGCCAGTTTCGTAGATGCTGTAGTGAATGATACTTCGGTACCGGTAAACATACAGGATGGGCTGCAAGCAGTAAGGATTGGCTTAGCTGCTCAAAAATCTGCAAATGAACATAGACCTGTCAAGTTATCTGAAATCGGATGAATTTGAATCGTTTTTGAGAGTTGTATTGAAATGGGAGGAGCATCATGTTTGTTGTAATTTCGTTTATTGGATTTACAGCATTGGTTGGTATTATTTCATATTTCAAAAGCAAAGGGGATAATTTGTCGACTAAAGACGGTTATTTTTTAGCTGGCAGAACGTTGTCAGGAGTTGTGATTGCAGGTTCTTTGATGTTAACAAATCTTTCAACAGAGCAGCTTATAGGGCAAAGCGGTCAAAGTTTCAGAAGTAATATGGGACCAATGGCGTGGGAAGCAACTTCGTGTTTGGCTTTAACGTTTTTAGCACTATGGTTTTTACCAAAATATTTACAAATAGGTATTACTACAGTACCTGAATTCTTGGAAAATAGGTATGATTCTTTAACAAAACGTATTATATCAATTTTGTTCTTGTTAGGGTACCTATTTACGTATTTGCCCACTGTTTTGTACTCAGGAGCTCTGGTATTAAACCAGATTTTTGGTGTAGATAAAATTTTCGGTGTTACTCAGTTCCAAGGGGTAATCATAACAGTAGTTGCATTGGGAATCGTAAGTTCCATTTATGCTATTTTCGGCGGGCTCAAGGCTGTTGCGGTTTCCGATACCGTTAATGGTGTAGGACTACTGATAGGTGGCTTTATGGTTCCCATTTTAGCAATTTTTGCTTTAGGACAAAACGATGGATTCATAGCAGGTGTACGTAACTTGATCAATATGGTACCGGCAGAAAAGTGGAATGCAATCAATCCGGTTGACGCATTACCGCCGATGGTTCCGTGGCCCATTTTGTTTACAGGAATGTTGTTTAATAATTTATTTTACTGGTGCACAAACCAATCTATCATTCAACGAACTCTCGGAGCTAAAAATTTGAAAGAAGCTCAAAAGGGTGCCATATTGGCAGGATTTTTGAAATTAGTGACACCATGGTTCATTGTGCTTTCTGGAATTATAGCTTATCGCATGTATATGAATCCAAGTGAAGGATTTTTTACAGAAACTCAAATATCCAATTTGGCTCAAAACGGCGACTTAGCATATCCTACTTTGGTGCTTAATGTTATGCCGAAACCTCTGCTTGGCTTTTTTGCAGCAGTTTTATTTGGAGCTATACTTTCATCGTTTGACAGCGCTTTGAACAGTTCATCAACTATGTATACATTAGATATCCACCGTGAGGTGTTTAATCGCAATGCAACGGATGAACAGCTTGTAAAAGTAGGGAAAATCTTTGGAACCGGTTTGGCTTTGGTATCCATTTTAGTAGCCCCTCTTGTAAGTTTTGCTCCAACAGGGTTATATGATTTTTTACAGGAATGCTTTGGTTTTTACAGTATGCCTATTTTAGCTATTGTGATTGTAGGATTAGCATCAAAGCGTGTGCCGGCCTCTGCACCTAAAATAGTCCTAGTATTTCACATTATACTTTACACTTTATCGAAATTTTTGCCGCTTCAAGTCCACTATCTATATGTATTATCGGTACTGTTCCCGCTTGACGTACTGGTCATGCTGTTAGTTGGTAAATTACATCCAAGAAAGACAGACTACATACTGCCCGAATCTCATGCAGTGGATTTAACGCCATGGAAATATGCTAAACCGTGTGCTGCTTGCAGTATCATTTTAATGCTTGCTGAATATTTATTATTCTCACCGGTAGGACTTGCAAAATAAAATTCTGCTC
>JBKEEO010000004.1:0-29236 GCA_047777415.1 Oscillospiraceae bacterium | reverse complement strand
GAGGTGAAGGCGGATGCAAAAAGTGCCGACGAAAGAAACCATCAAGCGGGGGACCATTACAGACATGAAAGCGCTGGGGACTTACAAAAAGCAGTATGGGCGCTTGATTGACATATACTCTCAGCTTGTTTTTCAGTACTTAACGCTAAACCAAAAATTCGAACAAGACAATTATCAGGTGCAGGTTAATTCGGCTAAAGGAGGCCCAAAAAAAGCGCCGATTGTCGCAACTCTGGAGAACTTGAGAAAAGATATTTTGGCATACTCTGACCGTCTTTGCCTAAACCCAAAAGCGCTGGAGAATGTAACAGCAGAAAAGGAACAAAAATCTAAGCTTGCAAGTGTGTTGAGCAGCCTTGAAAAATAAATACAAAAACTATGACATCGTTTTGGAATATGTAAAAAGTGTGCTTGAAGGCAGGAAAATAGCTTGCAATGAAACGAAGCATATGTGTCAAAGGTTTTTAGATGACTTAAAAAACCCAAAGTATGATTTTAATCCTAAAAATGCTGAATTTGTGATTGGTATCATTGAAAAAACGTTTGTTCATCAAAAAGGGGAAGATATGCAAGGGAGACCGCTTAGAGGGCGGCCTTTTTTATTGGAGCCATGGCAAAAATTTGTCGTTTATAATTTGCTGGGATTCTACCATAAAGGCACTCAGTTAAGGCGTTTTAAAGAAGCTTTTATCATGCTGGCTAGAAAAAACGGAAAAACACCGTTTATGTCTGCTTTAGCGTGGGGTTTAGGATTACTTGAAAGAAGGTCCGGCGCTGAAATAGTTATCGTTGGCGCTTTATTAAAACAAGCCCTGCAAAGCTTTAATTTTTTATTATATAACTTGCAGCAAATGGGGGAAGATAAGAACTTTAGAATACTAGACAATAATCAAGAACATTCAATCAGCGGAGAATTAGGCGATGGATACTTAAGGATAGAGACTATTGCAGGGAACTCTGATAGAATGGATTCCCTCAACACTCTAATACAAATACTTGATGAATTGCATTTATATAAAAGCGCAAGCCAATACAACACCATTAAAGAAAGTGGGAAGGCATACAGAAACAGTCTTTGTATTGGTATTACTACAGCTGGCGACAATATGAATTCATTTTGCTACAACCGCATGAAGTACTGTCAAAAAGTATTGAACGGTACGATAAAGGACGAACAATTATTTGCTTTTATTGCAAAGGCGGATGAAGACCCGGAAACAGGGGAAGTTGACTACACGAATCCAATAGAGCATGAAAAAGCGAATCCTAATTATAACGTATCCGTATCCGCTCAGGAGTTGATGAATGACGCGATGCAGGCGCAAAATGACCCGCAGCAGAGGAAATCCTTCCTGGCGAAGAGTTTAAATATCTACACAAGTGCAATGAAAACATATTTCAACATCGATGAATTCAGAACCAGTGACAGAAAATACACCTGGACTATTGATGAGCTTGCGAAACTTCCCGTCAAATGGTATGGCGGTGCGGACCTATCTAAAATGCATGATCTAACAGCGGCTGCTTTGTATGGTGTTTATAACGACATCGATATCGTGATTACCCATGCATGGTTCCCGATTGTAGCCGCTCATCACAAAGCGGAGGAAGACAATATACCTCTTTTTGGTTGGAAAGATGATGGCTGGTTGACTATGTGTAATACACCAACCGTTAATTATGATGATGTAATCAAATGGTTCATAGAGATGAGGAAGAAAGGCTTTCAAATCGATCAAGTTGGATTTGATCGAAAATTTGGCAGAGAGTTCTTCCTTGGCATGAAACTGCACCGGTTCAGAATCGAGGATACTCCGCAGCTTTATTACCTGAAGTCAGAAGGATTTAGGCGTATTGAAAAAAAGACGAAGGACCAAAAGTTTTATTATCTGCACAGCGAGGCCTTTGAATATTGTGTTCAAAATGTGCGGGCAATAGAGCAAACAGACGATGCTATTAAATACGAAAAAGTAGAACCAACGCAAAGGATAGACATATTCGACGCGGCAGTATTCGCAGCAATGCAAATGCTAAAGAGTATGCAAAAAAGTGAAACCGCCAGGAAGTGGCTGAAAGGTGGTAAATAGATGGGATGGTTTAGAAATCTCAGACGCAAAATGACAACAAGAGCAGAACCGAACGACTATATTGGTCTGTTTATGAGCGGGGAAGATCTATCGATTTTACCGGGATATACCAGATTAAGCGATAATCCAGAAGTTAAGATAGCGGCAAGTAAAATCGCGGATCTGATCTCCAGCATGACCATCCACTTAATGCAGAACACAGAGGATGGGGATATAAGGGTAAAGAATGAACTATCCAAAAAATTGGATATCAATCCATACAGCCTCATGACTCGAAAAGCGTGGATGTACAACATAGTTTATACAATGCTGCTGGAAGGAGACGGAAATGCGGTTGTATATCCAAAAGTAAAAGATGGATTCATTGATGAACTTATACCGTTGAGCCCTCATTCAATATCATTTATGGATACTCAAAATGGGTACAATGTGCTTTACCAAGGCAAGACGTATCATTATGATGAAGTCCTGCATTTTACGATTAATCCTAATCCGTTAAGACCATGGGTCGGTACAGGATACAAAGTTGCCTTAAAAGATATCGCAAATAATTTAAAACAAGCCACAGCAACTAAAAAAACCTTTATGAGCGGAAAGTATATGCCAAGTTTAATCATCAAGGTGGACGCTAACACAGCAGAAATAGCAAGCGAAGAAGGCAGAGAAAAAGTCTTTGATATGTACCTCAAACGAGAAAAATCAGGACAACCATGGATTATTCCTGCTGAATTGCTGGAAGTAGAACAAGTTAAACCTTTGAGTTTAAAGGATATAGCACTCAATGAGGCAGTAGAAATTGATAAGCGAACCGTAGCAGGCATATTTGGTGTGCCTGCTTTTATGCTGGGGGTTGGTGAGTATAACAAAGAGGAGTACAACAACTTTATCAATTCGACCATACTCCCAATTGCTAAAGGAATAGAACAGGAGCTAACAAGGAAATTGCTATATAGTCCTGACTTGTACTTTAAATTTAATCCACGGTCCTTATACGCATACGATTTAAAAGAATTATCAGATGTTTATACCGACTTATATGTCAGAGGTATTGCGACTGGTAATGAGGTGAGAGATGTACTTGGAATGAGTCCATTAGCAGGATTGTCCAATTTAGTGATTTTAGAAAATTATATTCCCTTAGATAAAATCGGGGACCAATTGAAATTATTACAGGGAGGTGAAGGCAGTGAATAGAACAAGCGAAATGCAAACCAGAAGTTTACAAACACAACTTCAGACCAGGGCGGAAGAAGATGAAATGATTATTGAAGGCTATTTTGCAGTATACAATACCGAAACAGAACTATGGCCTGGAGCATTTGAGGAAATAGCTCCAGGAGCATTCGATAATACACTTTCAAACGACATTAGAGCCTTGATTAATCATGATACCAGCCTTGTATTGGGCAGAAACAAGGCCGGCACGCTGGAACTAAAAACCGATGCAAGAGGCCTATGGGGCAGGATAAAAATCAATCCAAACGATACGGATGCCGTTAACCTTTACGAGAGGGTAAAACGCGGAGATGTGGACCAGTGCAGCTTTGGGTTTAACATTTTGGATGAAGAAACAGATTATAGGGAGGACAACACTGTAAAGTGGATACTCAAAGAGATTGACTTACATGAAGTGTCTGTATGTACCTTCCCACAGTATGAGGAGACGGGCGTTCAGGCTAGACACAAGCAAGTTGAACAACATAAGCAAAGAAAACTCGAGGAAAGAAAAAATCAATTGAAAGAGAGGCTGAAGAAGATATGTTAAAACAGTTGATGCTGTCTAAAAAAATTGAGCAAAGAAAATCCAGTTTAACTCAATTGCAGGCACAAGAGGAAAATCTGAAAACCAGAGAGACCCAACTTGAACAGGCATTGGATGAAGCTCAAACCGATGAGGAAGTCAATACTGTCGAGGAAGAAGTTTCAAAACTAGAAAGCGAAAAGCAAGAATTGTACGAGAAAAAAAACAAGTTAGAGGGAGAAATTGCTGAACTGGAAAGGGAGCTTGCAGAACTGGAAAGCAAAGAACCGCAACTAGAGCAGAGAGACGAGCATTTTGAAGGGAGAGAAAAACGTATGAACAGAATGCAAGTAAGGGAACTATTAAAGACCGGCGAGTATTACCAACGAGAAGAAGTAAGAGACTTTTACGAAAAGTTTAGAAATTTAAGGGCGGTAACCGGCGGAGAGTTAACCATTCCAGAGGTAGTTGTTAATCGAATCATGGATATTATGGGGGATTTTACGACTCTGTATCCATTAGTCGACAAACTTCAGGTGATGGGCACAACCCGCATTTTGGTTGATACTGATACCGCGCCAGCAACTTGGGTTGAGCAGTCGGCTTCTATCCAGGCGGATGATGCCGGTACAATTACGAGTATTGACTTTGACGGTTTTAAAGTCGGAAAAGTGATTTTTGTTGATAATTACCTGCTGCAGGACAGCATTATTAACCTAGATTCATATGTTACCCGGAAAATCGCCCGGGCAATTGCTAAAGCGCTTGATCAAGCTATCTTAAAAGGAACCGGGGCAACGAACAAACAACCAACAGGGATTATTTCAAGCTTGCCTGCCGAAAATCAAGTAACAGTAACAGCAGATGAAAATCTTCTTAAAAACCTTGTCAAAAAAATTGGCTTGATTGACACTGGCGATGACAGCGTTGGTGAAATCGTTGCTGTCATGAAGCGTAAAACGTATTACAACCGATTGGCTGATTTTAGCATCCAGGTTGATTCCAGCGGCAATGTAGTTGGCAAACTGCCAAACTTGCGGCAGCCTGACCTTGTCGGAATCCGTGTCGTGTTCAGCCAGTTTATGGACGATGACAAAGTGCTGTTTGGAGACTTTTCACAGTATACACTGGTTGAACGTGAGAATATTACAATCGACCGCAGTGAACATGTGAAATTTGCTGAGGACCAAATGGCTTTCCGTGGTAAAGGCCGTTTTGACGGCAAACCAACAAACTCGAAAGCTTTCGCATTGGTAACTATCACGGAACCGTCTGAGGAATCCTCGGGGGAATAACGGCTTTCAGCTCCCCCGAGACACAGCCTGAACTCGGTTCTATGACAAAAGCTGAGTTGCTCCAGCTTGCTGCCGAACATGGAATTGATGGGCTGTCATCTTCTATGCTGAAAGCTGACATTATTTCGTCCATCAAGGGGGCTATGGGATGGACATAGCAAAAATTTTAAAACTGGTCAAGGCAAGGCTTGGAATCACAACGGCGGTTAGAGATGAATATCTGACCGCCATTATTTCCGGCATTGTGCAGGAACTGGAACAGGAAAAGGGCATCGCACTTGATATGGATAATATGAACCATCTCATGTTTTGTGTTGACTATGCAACGTGGCGCTATCAATCCCGCGACGAATCCGGAGCGATGCCAAGACACCTTCAATTTCGGTTGCATAATCTAATGATTCATACTGCTGCGCCGGCAGAGGATGACAACAATGACATATGACTATGCGCTAGCATTAATAAACTACAAAACGGATTATAACGAGATAGGTCAGGAAATTAAGGTTCCAATCAAGACAAATATATTATGCGCCGTAAAATCTATTGTTAGAAGTGAATTTTACGCAGCGGCACAAGCGGGTTTGAAACCGGAAATAACGTTTGTCGTCCATGCCTATGAATATAGTGGGGAAAAAGAAGTCGAGTTTGAAGGACAAAAATATAAAGTAATCAGAACATACCTGAAAAGGTTTGAAGAGCTGGAGCTTGTATGTGAGAAGGTGATTGGCAATTGCTAGTATAAAAATAGACCAGCTTGCTAACGAAATCGCCAAAGGTCTTGCAGAATACTCAGAAGATGTCATCGATGGTATTGACCAAGCTAGTGAAAAAATAACAAAAGATGCCGTCAGGGAACTAAAGAGCAAGTCTCCCAAAAAGACTGGGAAATATGCCGGAGGATGGACCCAAAAAACAGTAAAGAGATACGGCGAAACAAATAGCCATATCATCTACAACAAAAGCAAGCCACAGCTTACACATTTGCTGGAACACGGCCACGCGAAAAGGGGCGGAGGCCGAGTGGAAGGAAAGTCACATATTAGACCAGTTGAGGAACAGGTTATACAAGAGTTTTCAGCAGAAGTTGAAAGAGTTATCAAACAAGGGGGTTAGGGCATGACGCAAGTTGAATTGTATCGTTTACTGAAAAGCACAGGCTTGCCAGTTGCTTATCATCACTTTGAGAACCCTCCGAATCTTCCGTATATCGTTTATCTGTTCACCCACAGCAACAACTTTGGAGCTGAAAATAAAGTTTACCAAAAGCTTAACAACTATCAGGTGGAGCTTTATGCGGACGAAAAGGACTTCGAGAGCGAGCAGGTCATAGAAAATCTGTTTGATGGAAATGATATTTACTATGACAAGACAGAAGCCTACCTCGAAAGTGAAGAAATGTATCAAGTTGTTTATGAAATACAAATTTAAAGGAGTGAAGAAAAATGACCAATAAAATTAAATACGGCCTAAAAAACGTGCATTATGCAGTGATTACAGAGGATGAAGACGGTTCAATTACATATGGAACGCCTGTAAAAATGCCCGGCGGTGTTAGCCTGACATTGGACCCGCAGGGAGAGCAAGCCGAATTTTATGCCGATGATGCAAAATATTTCTCTGATTACACAAATAATGGTTATTCCGGGACATTAGAAATGGCACTTATTTCGGACCAATTCAAAAAAGATGTGCTGGGATACAAAGAAGACGCTAACGGTGTACTTTTTGAGGACGCAAACGCAGCTACACACAATTTTGCATTGTTGTTTGAATTTAGCGGGGATAAAAACGCGGTAAGGCATGTGCTGTATAATGTTACAGCTTCGAGACCCAATCAAGGCAGCACGACAAAAGGCTCAACGATTGAACCACAGACGGAATCTATCAGCATTACGGCCGCGCCTGCATCGGACACCGGCCTTGTAAAAGCAAAGGCGGAACCAAGCCAAAGCGTGTATAATACTTGGTACGACCAAGTATATACCTATACAGAGCATGCAGAGCCGCAAGAATAGGGTGAAACCGTATGGAGAAAATACTTACCATAGATGGACGCCAGGTGAAATTTAAAAGCACCGGCGCTTTTCTTTTGAAGTACAAGGCACAGTTTGGCAGGGATGCCCTACAAGATATATTTAAACTGCAGAACGCTTTAAACCCTAAAACAAACGAAATCAAGGACCTGTCAGCGCTGGACTTAGAAGTTTTTTACAATTTGATTTGGACTTTGGCAAAAACGGCGGACCCGACACTTCCGCCGCCTATGGAATGGCTGGACAGTTTTTCAGAATTCCCGCTCATTGATATCATTCCAGAAGTAGTAGACATGATATTTAGCTGCTTAAAATCAACGGCTGTGAGTAAAAAAAAATAAGTCATGGAAAAGAGTCCTCTTTCGAGCTTACAACAGAAATGCTTTTAGTCCGAGCTATCGAAAGAGGGCTAACTTTGCATGATTTTAATGAAATGACAATTGGCATGGTACTGGATTACATCATCACTTACAACAATTTAAATGCTCATGGTACCAACGAAGAGGAACAAATACGAGAGGCGACGCAAGAGGATTTTGACAAGTTTTAAAGTAGGAAGGCAGGTGAGATAATGGCGAGCAAGTATATTAAAGGCATTACAATAACCTTGGGGGCCGATACACAGAAACTTACGAAAGCATTAGAGGGAGTTAACAAGCAGTCTAGAGACCTGCAGGGAGAGCTGCGGCAAGTAGAACGGTTGTTGAAGTTGGACCCTAAAAATACGGAACTATTGACCCAAAAACAAAAATTGCTCGGCGATGCAATATCGAATACAAAAGAAAAATTAAACACTCTTAAAGAGGCAGAAAAGCAGGTTCAGCAGCAGTTTGAGCGCGGAGAAGTAGGAGAAGAACAATACAGGGCTATTCAAAGAGAAGTCGCAGCGACAGAGCAAAATCTGAAAAAATTAGAAAAACAACTTAAAGAAACGAATAACTCATGGAAAACAGCAGCTGAGAATCTCAATAAATTCGGAGAAAAAGCAACAGATGTCGGTAAAAGTATGACCGCAAAAGTCACCCTGCCAATTATCGGTGTTGGAACAGCAGCAGTAAAAGCAGGAGCAGACTTTGAAGCGGCGATGAGCGAGGTTCAGGCAATCAGCGGAGCAAGTGGGGACGAACTAACTGCACTGAAAGAAAAAGCAAAAGACATGGGGGCGGCTACAAGATTCAGTGCCAGTGAATCCGCTGAGGCGTTGAAATACATGGCAATGGCAGGCTGGGATACGCAGCAAATGCTAGATGGACTTGAAGGCGTTATGAATCTTGCCGCTGCCAGCGGTGAGGATTTGGCAACGGTGTCGGATATAGTTACCGACGCTATGACTGCATTTGGAATGAAAGCCAGCGAATCGTCGAAATTTGCTGACCTTCTTGCAAAAACTTCAAGTTCTGCCAATACAAATGTGAGCATGTTGGGAGAATCGTTTAAGTATGTAGCACCTATATTTGGTAGTCTTGGTTACAGTGCTGAAGATGCAGCGCTAGCCTTGGGGCTGATGGCCAACGCAGGAATAAAGTCCAGCCAAGCAGGTACAACATTGAGAAGTGCCATCACAAGATTAGCACAACCGACCGATGATGCAGCCATGTTATTGGAGCAGCTTAACATTCAAGTTACAGATGCAAAAGGGAATATGCTGCCTTTTAGCAATGTGATGGATCAGTTACGAAATTCGTTTTCAAAACTTACCGCCGAACAACAAGCCCAATACGCAGCAACTATTTTTGGGCAAGAGGCTATGTCCGGAATGCTGGCTATAATAAATGCTAGCGAATCAGACTATCAAAAGTTAGCACAGGCGGTTAATAGTTATGATGGTGTTGCTAAAAAAATGGCCGATACAATGCAAAACAATCTACAAGGCCAGTTAACAATATTAAAATCGCAGCTTGAAGGAGTTGCTATCCAAATATCTGAAATATTGATCCCTGTAATCTCCAAAATAGTAAACAAAATAAGTGAATGGGTAAGCTGGTTTGCAGGACTAGATGAAAGCGCGCAAAAAATTATATTAGCGGTCGCTGGGCTGGTGGCTGCAATAGGCCCATTGTTGATTGTGATTGGGAAAATATCTTTAGGTATATCTTCAATTATTACGCTATTTGGCGGATTTACGGCAGCGAGCGGAGCAGCAGCTGCAGCAGCAGGCGGAGCAACGGCAGCAACAGGCGGACTAGGGGCAGCGCTGGCGGCGTTGACAGGCCCGGTCGGAATTGCAATAGCTGCTATTGCTGGAATTGCGGCTATTGCCGTATTGGTGATAAAAAACTGGGATAAGGTAAAAGAATTTTTTACAACGCTGTTGAGCGCAATTAAGAGCAAATTTGAAACCACTGTGAATGCGATTGGGTCGTTTTTGAGCAACTCATGGGAAACGATAAAAAATACAGTTTTAGACAAATGGAACAGCATTAAAAATTTTGTGCTTGATACGGTTGATGCAATTAAAAACTCGGTACCAGCCGCATTTGAGAGTATGAAAAATAAAATTGCAAACGTTTGGGAAAAGGTAAAAAGGGTTATCAAAACTCCTTTAAATGCAATTATCTCTACAATTAACAGCTTTATCGAGAGATTGAACGGACTGAAGATTCCAGATTGGGTACCGGTCGTTGGAGGAAAAGGAATAAATATCCCAAAAATTCCGATGTTGGCGAAAGGCTCGGATTTTTTTAGCGGCGGATATGCGGTGGTAGGAGAACAAGGACCAGAATTGGTACAACTTCCCCGTGGCTCAAAAGTATATCCGAATGGCGAAACGATGGGTATGTTAGGCGATTCCATTTCAATCAACATCCAAAACATGACTGTTCATGATGAAACAGATATTCATAAAATTTCTCGTGAATTATACGAGCTCATCGAACGGTCGAAGCGAAGCAGGGGGATTCGACGATAATGTGGTTTCAATTTGGTGATGTGCACTCTAGTGAACTGAATCTCAAAGTTCTACATATTCAAAAGCCCATTTTGCCGGAATTTCAAGACCAAAGAGAGACCATGCCGGGCATAGACGGAACCGTCCTTTACCCACAGTCGTTCGAAAGCAAACAAATTGAAATTGAATGCTTATTACTACATGCCAATCAAAAGGCCAAATATGTAGAAAATCGACAGCTGGCGAAACTATATTCTCAGTATGAACAAAAGCTCATCACAAGTGACGAACCAGATGTTTTTTATCTGGGGAAACTTTCTGGAAATTTTACACCGGATTCGCACAAAACTTTATCCAGTCTCACGTTTTCGTTTACCTGCCAGCCGTTTGCTTATTCACTGAACAAAAAAGTCATGAGCTATACAAAAAGTTCAGCGGATATTTTTATGGTGACATCTAACGGGACTGCATATTCAGAATTCAAGCTTACACTCACGCCGCAAGAAACAATTGAAAACGTCAGCATTAGCGTTGGAGATGTGGTACTGACTTATGAAGCAAAAATTGAAGCAGGAAAAAGCTTAGTTGTTGATACAGAAGAATTCGAGGCGTATCTTAACGATGAAAACGTAACTTTGAATTTGTCCGGTGAGTTCCCGGTCATTTACCCCGGCGAAAATGCGGTGCAAATCACAGCGAATAACGATTTTCATTACGATGCCACTTTCGAATTCTATGATAGATTTATGTAATAGGGAGGTACGAATATATGCTGAGCCGACATTTTCGAAAAATTGAAAACCTCCCACTTTTATTTGATATTAACGGAGATATCATTGGTTTTTTAAAAGATATTAGCGATATTAATATCAATTATCAAATCAGCGAAGCTGCCGTGCTGACATTTACATCTAGCGGAATTAGCAATATCAAAGTTGATCAAGAAATAATCTATCAAGGTGAAAGGTTTCTAGTAACAAAAATTGAAAATGACAAAAGTAATACAGAAAAAACATTTGTTGAATGTGATTCTGCACTGATAGAACTAAACGATAAGACAGTAAAAAAGGTAGAATTTACGTCGGCCACAATAGCAGAAGGATTGAAAAAGATTTTAAACGGAAGTGGTTGGAGTGTAGGTTCTATTGATGCGGATGATTATTTACATAGCATGTCAGAGACTAATAAAACGGTGCTAAACCTAATCAGAACTTTCGCAGCATTGACAAGACATGAGATTGTTTTTGATACAATTAACCGAACGGTAAGTTTTGTAAAGCAAATCGGGGAAGAAACTAATTTTGTCTTTCGGTATAGAAAAAATATTCAAAGTATTAAAAGAACCATATTTGCTCCCGAAGCCACAGTATTGTATCCGATCGGACGCGGAGGTTTGACAATCGAATCAGTAAATGAAGGGATATCATACATTGAAGATTACAGCTGGTATACAGAGCAAGGAATATCTCTGCAAGAAGCCCGCAAAAAATTTAAGAAAGAGTATTATTGGGAAGATGAACGTTTTATCTATGCCGGTAATTTAATGCGTGCTGGAATAGAGAAATTGGCAGAACTGGCTCGTCCCCGAATATCATACGAAATGGATGTTATTGCAGGTGCTGAACAATTAAAAATTGGGGATTACGCATGGGTAATTGATGATGAATTAGGTATGAAGTTGAAAGTTAGAGTTGTTAGGATGAACATTGTTCCGGGGAGAGAATGGGAGAATACGATTGAATTCGATTACGTCATCCCGGGTCTGCAAGATGATATCAGTGAAACGGGCACCAGCATAACGGCCTCATCCGAAAGCAATATGATTTTGGTAACAAATGAAAGCGATATTTCTGTTGGGACAAGTTATACCGCCGTTTTGGAGATGTCATTTTCAACATACGCTCCAACTAATATGCAAGTAGGGCTAGTTTTGGTTGGTACAGCTAGCACTGATTTAACATTGGATGGCTATTTTGATATCGCCGGAGAAAGGGTTGGGGTACCCATTCGGCAAAGGGTACTTACCGGGAAACATATTATTTCAATGACTTTTTTGGCATCTCAAATCCAAGAGGGTTCAGATTTTTTACGTTTGTATCTTAAAACAGATACAGGAACATTCAAAGTTTGCAAAAACGAATCACAATTATATATTATCAGTCAGAATTTGTTGGGCGGCTTGTCTGCTGAATTGCCAAAAGCGAACGTAATCGAAGAAGTTGAACTAGAAAATGCAATACAAGTTACAGACGGCAATGTGATTGAGCAGCAAGTCCCAATCAAATGTGTTATAACGGAAGCCGTTATGTATGGAAGTCTTGATGTTGCTGATAACGTTGCAGTAGAGGTGAAGGAAGTGGAAGTATCATGAAGGAAAACATTATTTTATCAAACAATTTCAACCCGCGAGGCCGGATAAAAATCGAATTATTTGATGCTTTTACCAGTAAAAAGGTAGAAGAAATAAAAACGCATAATTTTATTTCCGCTGGTGTCAAAAATTACTTATTCAAGTTGGCTATGAAAAGTTTGTTCACCAAAAACAAATATACAGGCGGTGAAGATATATACGATTATATCAATGATCCATTTCAGTATATGCTATTAACAGATGCTAGCCATCCTGAAGATCCAGAAAATGAATGGCTCGTTCGGGGGGAAAAAATTGGGTATGCCTACACCAATAAAACATATTCTGGCAGCAATGAGATGCAGGGTAGCTATAATGCTAGTGAAAGTTTTACGAACAATGAACAAGTGCGGATCGTGGTGGATTTTCCAACGCACGCTGCAAATGGAACATTCCAATCGATTTACTTTCTTTTCAATGGGGTAAAATTTAATACATTGAGTCGTTTAGCCTTTGGAAATCGCATCCCACTTAACGGCGATGATGAAATCATCTGTGTCAGGGTGTATGGTGACTACATTTATGTTTTGTATAACAGCGATAATAATAAATTTGTAAAATATGACATGAATTTGAATCTCGTTGAAGAATATACCCTGCCATACGTTTCCTATAATAATGGATTCGAAATTCATAATGGTTATGTATACTTTGCACGTGGATCCGATGTCGATAGTTACAACTTTATTTGGAGGGCGCCGTTAAATGATTTGTCCGATTACGAGATTATTGTGAGCGATATAACGTACGCAGGAGGCATAGCATATGTGCCAGAAAAAGACCAATTTGTCATAGCTCACGGGAAAGGGAAAACATATCTGTCGCGCTATGACAGCAGTTTTAATTTATTATCAACGACCGAAACAAATGCTGATTTATCTTATTATAATTTGCAGTTAACTTATCATGAGGGCGATTTGTTCATCAATAACATGATATTAGACAGCGACGATGATACCTACATAAGATGGTGCGGCACAGGTCATTCCATTGTTGGATTCATTGGTGATAAATATGTAACTAGTAATGGATATCTATTGCCGAAGGTAGGCATTTCTTCCCGTGCGCGTCTCGAATCACCAGTTACAAAGACAAACACGAATACAATGAAAGTCACATATGACTTTATTTTCGAATAGCCGCTCCAAAAAACGGGGCGGCTAAAATTATGCCTTATTACATGGCACAACATATTTTGAAAGGTGGGATAGATAGATGTCTGAAAAATGGATTGATGTATCATATCACAACGGCAAAATAGACTGGGAAAAAGTTGCCGAGTCCGGTATCAGAGGCGCTATTATCCGAGCGGGATATGGCGGAGAACTTACCCAGAAAGATAAACGCTTTGATGAAAATATGGCTGGTGCGATTGCGGCAGGGCTGAAAGTTGCCGTGTACTGGTTTGGGTATCCGGACAGCGCCGATGATGCCAAAAGAGAATGGGCAATCTGCAAGCAGGTTATTGAGCGGTACAGAGATGAAGTGCTGTTCGTCTGCTACGACTATGAATATGACTCCGTAAATTATTATCAAAGAATCCATGGAGCTGCTCCGCCGAACACGCTCATCAACACCATGGTAACAGCCTTCCTGAACGCAGCCAAAAGCGATGGCTGGAAAACGTGCCTTTACACAAACAACGATTATCGTCTGCATGTCTTTAACACGTCCACATTGGCAGCGCCTGACTATCTGTGGCTTGCCGATTATTCAGGTGGTCCGGACATCCCCTGCGCAATCCAGCAGACAGGGAGCAACGGATACGTTCCGGGAATCGTCGGAAATGTCGATATGGATACCGTGTTTATTAATATTGGCGTGCCTGCATTTAAATGCGATACTACCATGGACGTTACCCGGGCACCCGGCGGATGGTATCAGTTTAAGGTGACATCGGACAAGAACCCGAAGGTCAATGTTGGTTCCGGCGGAGTGGCGACGATTCTTCCGCGCTACCAGCTCAGTAGCGATTATTTTTATTATATCGTTGCCTATGGGAAACCCGGGACTGAAACCGGTGTTTACGTAAATGATATTCTGCAATTTAAATTCAAAGTAAAATAATTGCCGGGTTCACCCGGCGGAAAGAAGAGGTACATATGGATAAGATAAAAGTTGTTTTTATTACAGTCGTAACGGCCCTGTCCGCATGGCTGGGAGTTTTGGCGGTGCCGGTGCTAGTACTGGTGTTACTGAACATTACGGATTACATAACCGGTCTTGTGGCTGCGAAATATCGCAGTCAAAAAATCAGTTCCTATGTTGGCTTTCGCGGAATCGCAAAGAAAGTCTGCATGTGGCTGTTGGTTGGCCTTGGTGCGGTCATTGATTGGCTGCTGGCCTTTGCCACACAGTCGGCTGGCATTACGGTGCCATTTGGCTACGTGGTGGCCTGTCTGGTTGCGGTGTGGCTCATCTGTAACGAGATTATTAGTATTCTGGAAAATATGAGCGATATCGGCGTGACGCTGCCGCCGTTTATGATGAAATTAGTGTCTCAGTTAAAGTCGAAAGTGGAAGATAGCGCGGATGCGGCGGTGAATGGGGGGGACAGAACGTAAAATTTAACTTCAAAGGTGGACAAAACGCCATAAGCGGCATAGGTATTATTTTAAGGGCATATCGGATTGATTTCCGGTATGCCCTTATTTTTTATTCACCAATCTTGGATGCAGGAAAATATTACTGTAAAACAAGCTAAAAATTCAGAGATATTTTAATGAATATCATATAAATGCTTTTCAATATTGTTGCATTTTATTCAGTTTATGATACTATAATAATATAGACAGATTGATGCAGATAAACTACATAAAAGAAGCCTATAATCTTCTTTTTTAACAATCTATGTATAGTTATTCTTGTGTTACCTGTTTTTGAAATCAAATAAACGCATATTGTTGTTCTTGTACATGATCAAAACCGAGGCTTTAAAGGAGGAAATTATATGTACAGTGCTAACGATATTGCTAAATATGTGATTGCGGCATTTAACCAAAAAAGAAAACACATCACTAATCTTAAATTGCAAAAGATATTATATTATATTCAAGTGGAATTTATCAAAAAATATAATAAACCAGCTTTTGCTGATGAAATACAAGCTTGGCGTCATGGTCCAGTTGTTCCATCTGTTTATTATGAATATAATCAGTTTGTAGCCGACCCTATAGAAGTGGACAATGACAAACCAAATGTTCAACTTTCTGGTCACTATAAAACTGTTGCAGATCGTGTTATAGCAAAGTATGAGGACACACCAGCATGGACCTTAGTTGACTATACGCATCAAGAATATCCTTGGAAGCATTGCTATTTTCCAGGTGCTAATAATCCGATTTCTGTCAGTGACATAATCAAAGGTATTCAAAGTCATGAATGATACAGATATGCAAAGTACGGATACGCTTTTAAGGTTAATTAATAATTTAGCGTTTATGGACGATCAGGAATGGGAAAAGGATGGAGCTTCAGTATTAGCTCAATCCTTTTCTGACTATTATGCTTCCGGAGGATTTAACAAATATAGCGTTACATATCGTTGGGTTCATATAACAAATCCAGAAAATTATGAATATTTACTTTTCAGAATAAAAAGCGTTGGTAAGGTATTAAAGCAAAACAATTCTGTATATTTGAGAGACTTTGAGAAACTGATAGATTATATAAATTTGGAAATCAGTAGAGCTCGTAATGTTAAAGAGATAGCAGATCAAGCAAGGAATACAAAACTATCTTTAGAGGAAATAAAAGAGCTTGCTTCCAATATCAAAAACGATGAAAAAAAGCAAAAAGAAGATTTACAAAATACAAAAATGGCCTTGAACACTCAATCAATAACAGTATTAAGCATTTTTTCCGCGATTGTTATTTCTTTTTTTGGTGGAATCAATTTTATTGGTAACGCTATTTCGAGTGCTTATCAAACACAAATATTCAAGGTTATCATGATTATTTTAATCGCGGGTTTAGTCTTATTTAATGTGATTTTTCTTTTATTATATATGGTAAGCAGAATTATTGAGAAAAACATATATGCCAAATGTAAAACTGATGATTGTAGTTGCGATCCAAGATGCTGTGGATTCAACAGGTTCCGCCATAGGCTACCTTATGTGTTTTGGATAAACATTTTTCTTGTTGTGCTGACGGTAATAGATGCTATTGTTTGGCATTTTTGTGGATACGTTTGTTTTTGATGAAAGCCCATCGGATTGTTTCCGGTGGGCTTATTTTTTATTCCTCGATTGCATACAGTTTTCCATCTATTATATACAGATGATATCCATCCCATCCCCCAAGCGACTCAGCTAATTCCGGTATATCCTTAACTAACTCTGCCAGTCCGTAAGGTCCAACATCAATAATCATAATATCATTCCTCTTGTATTGTTAAAATACACCCAATAGCCAACGAAGAGTACAGCAACTGATAAGCCAATTCCAAACAAACAGCCATAAGCACAAGCCCGAAGTTTATTATTGGCGTGCGATGAAATCAAAGGGATAACTTGCCCTGCAATAAGTCCCAGCAATAATCCCACAAGCGCCATTATTACGATCTGCCGCATCCTCGTTCCTCCTTGTATTTATCATAGTGCATTTTTTGAGTGATGACAACAGCAAGGAACTAAGTTGTAATGTGAAAAGCGATATTTTCCTTTTGCGATTCTCTGTAGAAAAGATTGAAATTGTTTCCATTTGTGTTATTATCTATTATGAAATAAATGAAAGGAGAATTGTTTTGAAAGGAAAAATATCAAATATACTTTTATGGTTTTTATCGATTTTTTTCTTACTAAGTACCTTTGCAATGTTTTCAACGACATGGGCGTCTGTATTTTTTGTTCTACCAGCGATTTTGCTTAATCCATATGCGAGCAAATTGCTAAAGGACAAAGCAGGCTTTAATAACAAAAATTGGATTCGAGCCTGCTCTGTAGTTATCTCATTTATTATCTATAGTATGGCTGTGCCACCAGCTACAACTACTGACAGTGTGGCTGCCACTTCATCTCAAAATGCTTTGTCATCGGATATCTCGTCGACAATTTCCTCGCAGACGTCATCTGAATTATTGGAATCGTCATCCAGTGCAGTTCCGTCGTCATCTTCATCCAAACCAGATGATGCTTCAGTAACAACAAAAGCTGAAGCACCAGCATCAGGCGCAAAACTTACAGTGCATTATATTGATGTCGGGCAAGGTGACTCAGAGTTTCTGGAACTCCCAAACGGGCAAACGATGCTGATAGATGCGGGAAATCCTGAAAATGGCACCCAAATTGTGAATTATATTAAGGAATTAGGTTACAACAAAATAGATTATCTTATTGCCACACATCCACATGCAGACCACATTGGTGGTATGGCAACGGTTGTAAATAGTTTAGATATTGGCTCTGTATACATGCCAAAAGTTTCAACTAACACCAAAACCTTTGAGGGTCTTCTGACAGCAATTCAGAATAAAGGGTTAAAGGTCAACACTGCAAAATCTGGTGTCAATTTATTAAAGTCGGGTAATCTCAATATTGATATAATTGCGCCTTGTGGCACTTCATACGATGACTTAAATCAATATTCTGCAGTTCTAAAGGTAACTTACGGCGCCAACAAATTCTTATTTACAGGCGATGCTGGAGCCGAGTCAGAAGCACAAATAACCGCAGACGTTTCTGCAGATGTGTTAAAAGTAGGCCATCACGGTAGCAGTACATCCACTTCACAAGCGTTTTTAAATAAGGTTAACCCAAAATATGCCGTGATTGAAGTGGGCGCAGGAAATTCATATGGGCATCCAGCTGCGGCAACGATATCTAAGCTTCAAAATATTGGCGCTACCATTTACCGCACAGACAAAGATGGTACAATTATTTTTACGTCAGATGCTAAGACAATCACTGTTAATAAAAAAGCATCCACTATTCAAGAAAATGCGCCACCGGCAACGGATGCAACATCAACTGTAACAGAAGATAACACAAGTTCAACAGCAGATAGCAATGACGATGAAATCATAGTTTATATTACTGATACGGGGAAAAAATATCATACGTCTAATTGTCGTTTTGTAAATAAGAGCAAGTATGCAATAACGCTAAAAGAAGCAAAAGAAAAGGGTTATACTCCATGCAAGGTTTGCGATCCGCCACAATAAGAGGGGAAGAATATGAAGTATACCATCGATCGTTTTGAAGGAAATTATGCAGTCGTTGAATTAGAAAATCAAAAATTCGCCAATATTCCTCGATTGGCTATTCCTAATGAGGCCAAAGAAGGGGATGTTATCATAGTTCAGATTGATAAGGAAACAACGTCCCAGCGCAAAAAGCAAATAAAAAAATTGATGGATGATGTATGGGCTGATTAAAAAGAGCTTATCGGGCATGTTCCGATAAGCTCTTTGATTTGTGATATTTTTTCAATATATGCTCATTTTTTTATTATTTCATTTAGAATATATTAATACGGAATTTTAGGAGGCAGGAAAATGTGTGAAGAATTAAAGAATCAACTAGAATGGATAAATGAGAATTTAAATACCCTTGCACAAAATCAGGTAATGATTTATGAAGAGCTACAGAAAATTGAAAAGAAAATGCAACAAGTCAAGGAACAGACAGAATGAAAAGAATGGCTCACGGAGAAATCTGGGAGCCTATTTTATACTATACTCAAGTGGGAATAGAGTGGGAATAAGATAAAATTTTTTAAAATATAAGAATATATAAAATTAGCAATAAATGCAAAGAAAAACCGCACGAACGCAGTGTTCATGCGGTTTTTCGCTATATTTGGCGGAGAAAGAGGGATTTGAACCCTCGCGCCGGTTGCCCGACCTACTCCCTTAGCAGGGGAGCCCCTTCACCACTTGGGTATTTCTCCTTATCCATGGTGAATTTTTAATAAATAAAGTGGCGGAGAGGAAGAGATTCGAACTCTTGGTCCCTTACGGGATCACTAGTTTTCAAGACTAGCTCCTTAAACCACTCGGACACCTCTCCACCTTTAAAAAATATCTTACAGGTGCGGAAATAATAATAACACATTATATACCATTCTGTCAACCAAAAAACGCAAAAAATCAGATAAAATATGGCTATATCAATGAAAGGAAACCGCGTCCGTTAGAAGCAATTTGGACGCGGTTTAACTATTCTTTTATTTTTCCAGCAGGCCTTTGATTCAGCCGGTCGTAGAGTTCGTAAAGCTGCATGGCGGGAATGGTTAGAAGACTCCAAAGAAGAGAAAACGGCACACAGATTTGCCCCATAACATTCATCGGTAGCTGCGAATAATCCCAAACGTTTAATTTTAAAATCAGATTTACCAAAACCCCTATCGCGAATTCTACCGATGTAATGATGGCCGATCCGGCAGCACATTTCACCACCAATGGTTTGAATTTTAGGCGGCAGTTGCAGATCCTGTCAATCAGGCACAGACAAATCCCTCCTGCTATCGCCATGGAAAAATCGCTGAAACCCCGGCATGCAATTTCTAAACAGGGATATATAATTCCACCGGTCAAAAATAAGGATAGTTGTTTTTTCACGCATTTACCCTCCTGCACAAATTGTTTGCAGGAGGGTTTGGTTTATTCCGGATTTTCATTGGTATTCCCTGTCAAAGTTTATTACAAAATACAGTTGTTTTGCTTGCTTCGGTTTCGGTGCTAAAGAGAAAAATATTTGGATTCTATCTGCTTTGACATAATACAAAAAATTGTTTCTGATTTCGATATTTTCAGCATTGTATTTTTGGCGATTTTAACGATAAATTGATTTTTTTTATGGATTATATTCCCAAATCATGTATAATAAAAAACACCGGATGGAAAGGATGATAACATGAGATACTCAAAAAATAAAGCGTTATTTTCTATAATTATTGTTGCTGCTTTCCTTCTAGTCTGCGTGAGTTTTTGTATTATCAATTTGCGCAAAACTCTGATAGACAACAGAACTGCCATGCTGAAAAAATTAGCAGAACAGGGTTCTTTTGCAATTCAAACCGACATTCTGGGGCATTTAGGCTCTGCAATCGAGTTATCCCATCAAGATGATTTCTCTCTTCAGACAACGGAGAAAGAGAAAGTACAGGCATTGTCTGAAGAAACTAAAAAAAGAAATTTTGACTCGATGATATATACCAATCTGTCCGGTTTGGCTGTTGCAAATTCGGAAAATCAACTTTTTATTGCAGATAAGCCGTATTTTAAGAAAGCAGCCAATGAGATAGCGCACAGTTCAGTCCAATTACAGCAATCCGATTTGCAAGATGCTGTCATTTTTGCTGTTCCGGTTGTACGAGAAATACGAGAAAATAGTATCACGGGTGTGCCGATTGCATCTCTCAACGATATTGAAAAATTTCAACTAAGCGATAACATCGTAACAAGTGAAGCAAATTACAGATGTCTGCTGCAAAATGACGGAGCCATTCTTTCCAGTAACTTCTCTGGCGGTAATTTAGAGGATGATCTGCAAAAAATGGAGACGGATTTTCAAAGCGGATCCTCTTCCGTTTGTACATTTCAAATCAGCCAGTTGCCCGTCATTGCCGCCTATGCCAGTGTCCAAGAACCGCATGGCTTAATCCTTTTGGTTGCGGATGATTACAGCCATATTTCCGCGCGGACAAATAGAATTCTTCTGCTGAGCATTGCTTTTTTTCTAATTCTGACGGCGGCTCTTGTGCTGGCGACTTTTTATTTCTTCAAGTGGAAGCAATTTCGTTATGAATCAAAAATCAGGTGTGAAGAACAGAAAAAATATTTTACGTATTTTGATGCTCTTACCAATCTGCCCAATCGAAAAGGTGTTATCAAACAGTTCGATCCGTGGGTTGATAATTGCTGCAGAGACAAACAAGACGGAGCTATGCTGCTGCTGGATGTAGACGGATTGCAGTCCGTGAACAATACCTTCGGACACGATGCCGGAGATCAGTTGCTCTGTGAAGCAGCGGCGCGGCTGAAAAGATTTGCAAGAAGTCAGGACATTGTAGGGCGGATAGGCAGTGACGAATTTGCAATTTTACTCCACGGTGTAGATTCGGAAGGCAAACTGGAATTCCTCATTAACAAAGTAATGAAAATATTTCACGAACCATATTTAATCAATGGAATTGTCATTCAGCTTTCCTGCAGCGTAGGGGCAATGCTGATTCCATGTAATCAAAACAGTAAAGAAGAGCCGCTGCAGTTTGAAGATGTGTTGGGCAAAGAGGAATTTATTCTTTCAGAGGCAAAAAAGACCCGCAAAGGAAGTTATGTTCTCTTTAACGAAGATTACAAAAATCGCATAGAACGGCAGCTTTGGCTGGAACGTGCCCTTAAATTCTCCATTGAAAAAGGGGAATTGTTTTGCTGTTTTCAGCCGCAGTATGACTGCAACAGCAAAACCATTACAGGCTTTGAAACGCTTGCTCGCTGGAAAACTACCCAATTTGGCACCATACCCCCAATCCAATTTATTCCCATGGCTGAAAAATCCGGGTTTATTAAAGAATTAGGCCGCTATATGATAGAGAATGCATTTGCCTTTGCAAAAAAATTAGAAGGGCGGGGACTGACAGTTTCCTTTAATGCCTCGCCTATGGAACTTTTGGGCGCAAATTATGCGGATTATATTGTCAGCCGATATCAATATTACGGCTTAACACCGAACAGCGTTGCTGTTGAAATTACGGAATCCAGCCTGATTGAATCCTTTGATAAGGTCACGACAAAATTGCAAATACTAAGACGGCACGGCATACAAATTTATTTGGACGATTTTGGAACCGGCTACTCCTCCCTTAACTATCTGAAAAACTTGCCAATTGATGCTGTTAAAATTGACAAAAGCTTTATCGATGAAATTGCGACCGATGACGTTGAAAAAGACATTGTCCGCATGATTATAAGTCTTGCACACAGGCTTAAGCTGGAGGTTATTGCGGAGGGCGTGGAAACAGAGGACCAGATGCGCTGTGTTTCGCAAGCGGGGTGTCATCTGATTCAGGGGTATCTCATCAGCAAGCCTGTTGAGAAAGAAGAAGCGCTGCTTTTGCTGGAACGCCCGGATATTTCCTGCAGTACTGCGGAACCAACCAGTGGCTAAACAAAAAAGACCGAAGAAGTTTAAACTTCGGTCTTTTTCATTTTGTTAAATGTAATTTTACATACTTAACTAAAATATACTTTTTTTATCCGCTCCGGGTGGTATAATGTTGAAAGAAACAAGGAGGATGATTTGATTGATATTTGGTACTGAAATATTAAAATACCGCGAAGCAATTCTGAAGGACCTTGCCGATTTAGTTGCGATTCCTTCCATACGCGGTCAGGCGCAGGAAGGGATGCCTTTTGGCAAGGAATCGGCTAAGGCCCTCGGGTTGATTCTCGATAAAGCTGAAAAAATGGGGTTTACCGTTAAAAATGCAGACAATTACGCAGGCCACGCAGAGTACGGCTCCGGGGATGAATTGGCCGCAGTAGCAGCTCACATTGATGTTGTACCTGCCGGAGATGGTTGGGACAGCGAGCCATTTACGCTGACGCAGAAAGGCAATCTGATTTACGGGCGCGGCGTAGCGGATGACAAAGGGGCGGCAGTTGTTGCTCTTTATTGTCTAAAAGCATTAAAAGACGCAAATATTACAGGAAACCGCCGGCTGCGGGTTATCTTCGGTGCCGGGGAAGAAACGGGAATGGAGGATTTGGCATATTATTTTCAAAAGGAAGAAATGCCAACCATGGGGTTTACTCCCGATTCCGATTATGGAATCTGCAACCGAGAAAAGGGGATTCTCCAAATTAGCCTGAGTTCCGATGCAAAAAACTCAGGAATAGTTAAGCAATTTAATGCAGGCGCTGTATATAATGCTGTTCCTGACCGCGCTTATGCTGTTTTGCGCTGTTCCGACCATACTGTTCAAGCGCTCAAAGACGCAGCCAAGACCGCAAAGGGGAGCTTTACCTTCGAACCTTCCGCAGAGGGAATTCGGATTGCATCGCAGGGAAAGGCATCCCACGCTATGCAGCCGCAGGCAGGGTTCAATGCCGCCGCTGCACTGCTCCGTCTGCTTTCCAGTGTCCTCACCCCGCAGGAGCTCGGTGGGATGTTCACATTTTTGGACAGAAAAATCGGTTTTCTTTATGACGGCTCCGGCCTAGGGGTAAACCAAAGCGATGAGCAGTCCGGCCCGCTGACCCTGAATCTTGGCATTGTTCGTGCTGACGAATCCCACATGGAGGCAGGAATTGATATTCGTTATCCTGTCACATCCGATGGGGATAAAATTTTCACCCAAATCAAACGCCAAGCGGAAGAAGCAGGTCTGACCGCAGCTCTTCGCGAAAACTCCAAGCCGCTGTATCTTCCAGACAACAGCCCTCTTATTTCCATTCTTCAGGAGTCATACGCCAATATCATGGGCCGGCCGGCAGAGCTTTATGCCACGGGCGGTGGAACGTATGCGCGCGCCATGAAAGGAACCGCGGTTGCTTTTGGCCCATTCTTTCCGGATGAGCCGGATCGGCGTCTGCACAACACCAATGAACACATAGATATTGACCGTTTTATGCTTCATGCGCAGATTTGTTTGGAAGCGATGTACCGCATGTTTACAGCCTGACGGAGGGAACAGATGCCAAAATATAATCATATCACGTTTGCGGAGATTCTAAAAAACGATGAAATCAAGGCGTATATTGAAGCAGGCAACCGTAATCTGGGCGAAATAGGATTTACAGAGCACGGTTTTCCTCACGCGAAGCGCACGGCAAATTATGCCGGAGATATTCTGGAGCAGCTTGGATTTGACGAACGCACCTGTGAACTTGCGCGTATTGCCGGGTATATGCATGATATCGGAAATGTTGTAAACCGATATAACCATGCACAAAGCGGGGCATTGATGGCCTTTCAAATTTTAAACCGGCTCAATATGCCGCCCGATGAAGTGGCACAGATTTCGGCTGCCATTGGAAACCATGATGAAGGAACGGCCGCGGCGGTTAGTCCGATTGCTGCAGCGCTGATTTTATCCGACAAAGGGGATGTTCGCCGCACCCGTGTGCGCAATCGGGAGACGGTCACGGATGATATCCATGACCGCGTTAATTACGCCGTGGAACATGCTGTAACAGAAATTGATACCGAACACAAAACCGCAACCTTGAATATCACCATTGACACCACCATTTGCCCTGTCATGGAATATTTTGAGATTTTTATGTCGCGTATGGTTCTGTGCCGCCAAGCCGCACAATACCTTGGCCTGCAGTTTGAGTTAATTATTAATGATACACGGCTTTTGTAAGTTCCGGACTATTGCACAATCACCGCCTGACAGTAAAGCTGTTCATAGCGCTTTTTAAACAGAGACATGTCATAGCGTGCAGTTCCCTGCGGATCCAGCGGATCCCTGAACACCGCAGTACTGTCGGAATACCCGATTAACACAAGGCAATGCTCACAGGCGGGCCAGCAAAAATACTCTCCGGTATCCTCCAGATACCAGCTATTGCCATCGTAAGGTTCTTTCATGGAGATGGTTGCCCAGACAATGACCGGTACTCCTTTATCAATATAGCTGAGCAAATTCTGAACATTTGTCCCACTCAGATTTACAGCCTTTAATTTGCTGCCGGCGTATGATAGGTATCGATTGAGTGCATTTGTCACAACCGGCGCAAAACATCCGTATCCCGAATCGGATGGACTGCCCGCAAACTCTTTCCACGGATTTGGACCAATCATCACACCGTTTTGAAGATACGGCATACCGCCTATGGGAAAAAAGTTTGCTAATTCGTTTTTGCTGATTTGAAACCCCAGATAGTTCAGAACAATCGCCGATGAAGTAATTTCACATCCGGACGGAAGTTCCGGCAGTTGCTGGATATTTTCAACTGGCAGGACTTTTTCGTCGCTGTAGTTTACATTAGCCTGTACAGCATTTTTTATCATCCGCAGCGCATTTGGTCCATATCTTAAGGCAACAAGCAAAAACAAAATGAGAACCAAAAGTTTGGCAAAAAAAGAATATGCCGGATGTCGTTGCTTGTGCTGCACCTGTATCCCCTCATTTCTTAATAAAACCGATTGCCATTAAAAAATGCAAGAAATTTATAAAACAAAGCCCTTCTGCCACAAACAGCGGAAGGGCTTTTTGATGGAATTATTGTGCCCTGCCAAGCATGGATTTTAAGACAATCTACTGCACCGAAGCAGACACAACTCTATCCGCCGTCGTGATTAGAGATCATTATACCATATGCGGAGATACATAATTCTCTGATTGCATTGTCAAATATCCGTACTGCGTCAGAAATACCCATTTTAAAATTCGGCGGCATGCCGGTATTAAGCATGCCGCCGAATTTATTATAGCGGAAAATTATTCCATATTCAATATGCTAAATGCGAAATTTATGAAATTTGGCGCATTAGCGGGCGAGTTTTTTTCCTCAGCCATTCCAGCGCTTCACCGGACAGCATAGGAGCCAAAGTGCGATACACTCGGCTGTGATATTCGTCCAGCCAAGCGATTTCATCCTTGGTCAGCAGTCCCGGCAAAATCGGCGCTGTATCAATCGGGAAGCAAGTCAGAATTTCAAACCGCAGGAAACGGCCGTATTCGTTTTCCATGGCATCGGTTATCAGCATCATATTTTCCGTGCGTATGCCGTGTTTTCCTTCTTCATAGATACCGGGTTCATTTGTAACAATCATGCCGCTGCGCAAAACAACGTCGTTTTTCGGGCGAATGCTCTGCGGCCCTTCATGAACGCCGCCCAGCATACCGACACCGTGCCCGGTGCCGCAGCGGTAGTCAATGCCGTGCTTCTGAACTTGACCACGGCTGATCATATCCAGATTTCCGCCGGTCATTCCCTCCAGAAAAACAGTGGAGGCAAGCGCAATATGGGCTTTTAACACCCATGTGTAATGTTTCTTTTCTTCCTCCGTGAGCGGGCCTAGGGCAAATGTACGCGTAATATCGGTTGTGCCCTCCAGATACTGCCCGCCGCTGTCAATGAGCAGCAAACCGCTCTGTTCCAACGTTTTGCATGTTTCCGGCTTTGGAGAATAGTGCATCATCGCTGCATTTTCGCGGTAGGCCGCAATCGTGGCAAAGCTTTCGCCAAGATTGTGTTCCTGCCGTGCCCTTGCCGCACGCAGTAGTTCACAGACCGTACATTCTGTTACAGTTTCTCCGTTTTGCAGCCTTTTTTCCAAATCGGCGCAGAATTCCACCATTGCGCAGCCGTCGCGGATATGGGCTTTTCTAAAGTTTTCAATTTCCGTTTGATTTTTAATTGCCTTTAAATTGATGACAAGGTCAGCGCCTTTTTTAACCGTGTAGGCGGGATTTTCTTTCAAAATGCGGAAAAGTGCATAATTGATGCAATCCATATCGACAAGAATCGTTTTTTTGCCGCTGGATTGCTGCAGGAAGGTTTCGATTTCTTCATACGCCCGAATGGTTACGCCGTTATTCTCCAAATATTCCCGCACGCCCGGGCGCAGGCGTGAATCGTTAATGAACAGTACGGCACTGTCCTGAAAAACTGCGGCATAGGCTACCGCCATCGGATTGTATGCAATATCGGAGGCGCGGATGTTGAACAGCCACGCGATGCATTCCAGCTTGCAATAGATTTGACCATCCGCACCGGCTTTTTTTAGGCCTGCACGCACCTGTTCCAGTTTTTTCGCGCAGGAAAGTCCGGCATATTCTTCACCGTGCAGGAACACTTCTGTTGCCGGGGGAAGAGGGCGATTTTTCCACAGCGGGGTAATAAGGTCAACAGAACGAATTTTAATTCCCTTTTCAGCAAACTTTTCCTTCATGGAATTTACAGCCGCAGCCGAAAGCATTCGCCCATCAAAACCAACGGTTTCCCCACTTTGAAGCGTTTGGATAAGATAGTCTTGGTAAGAAGGCACTCCGCTTACCCCCATGCGGAACAGCTCAATACCACTGCCGGAAAGCTGTTTTTCAGCCTGGATAAAATATCTGCCGTCCGTCCATAAGCCGCTGCGTTCTAACAGCACGACCAATGTTCCAGCCGAGCCGGTAAATCCTGAAAAATATTTTCTGGCCTGCCAATATTCCGGTACATATTCTCCCATGTGTGGATCGGAAGAAGGAATAATATAGGCCGAAATACCGTTTTGCTTCATCGATTCTCTTAACGTTGAGATGCGTTCTTGTATTTCTTTCATGCTTTATCGCTTCCCTGTATTTTAATATTAAAATGAGTATAGGTCATGGATAGTCATCTGTCAAGAAAAGCACAGATGCGGTGCCTTTGCTATGTAGGTTTGTCAAACATATTGGACAGTATGGGATTGTAAAAATTCAGAAGGAGATAACCAGTGAAGGGGACGCATCGGCATATTGTTAGAGCGTCGTAAGTAGATGGAAAGTTGGTTTTCAAAGTCCGCTAAGGAATAAAAATGGTGTTTGTTGTAAAAGCGCTTTTGGTCTTCGCGATGGCTGCGTTCCACTTTACCATTGTGCCTGGGCGTATAAGGCCGAATCAGTTTGTGCCGGATATGCAGTTGAGCGGCAGTGGCCTCGAAGAGCGTCAGCAGATGTTTCTTTGATGGGGAAAAGCGGTTGGTAAATTCAAAACCGTTGTCAGTTTGAATGCATTCCACATGAACACCGCGCCGGGCAAACCATTTGACAGCTCGTTTAAGAAAGTCGGCAGAAGAGTAGGTACTCTGTTCAGGGTATGCTGCCAAAAAACGTAGCCTAGAAAATTCATCGATGGCTGTGTACTGAAAAAGCCGAAGCTCAGGGTCGGCAATACAGCGCTTTGGGACTACCTTTACATCGATTTGAATGCGCTCTCCGGGATGCGTCATTTGCTCATATGGCTTTGGCTGATATCTTTTCTTCGGTTTTGCCTCTGGAAAAATCCCCATTCGGCGCATTACACGGAACAGACTTTCCGGACATCGCTTGTATCCGCGCTTTTTTAACCGGGACCATAGTTCAATCATACCGAGTTCTGGGTTCCTGCGCCGCATGTCGCGAATCAGTTTTAACTCGGCAGGTGTATGTTGGTTTGGATGACTGTGTGGCCTTCTAGACCGGCAAGCCAACGATTCTAATGTACCGTCATACCGGGCCATCCAAAAGTAAATAAAGGAACGGCTTTTGTTGTACTTTCTGCTTGCACGACTGACACCGTACTTTTGAGCGTAGATCATTATGGATTGCCTAAACTTCATATCTTGTGTTACACTATTCATGCAGGAATGGACACTTCCTCTCGGTATGATTTGGTTTGGGTAGCTTTATTGTAACCGATGTGTCCATTTCTGTATTTTATTTTTTCTCAACTGTCCAATATGTATTGTAGTCCTACAACAAGCACAGATGCGGTGCCTTTGCTATCTCTTGTTATTTAAGATATAGAATGATATAATGACCATGTAAAGCCAATGACGGGAGGGTCTGTATTGAAAATACAAGAATCGGGAGAGAACTACCTTGAAACGATTCTTATTCTAAAAAACAGAAACGGAACGGTTCGTTCAATTGATGTCGCAAATGAACTGGGTTTCTCCAAAGCCAGCGTTAGTCGTGCCATGAGCATTTTGAAGGAAGCAGGCCTTCTTGTCATGGAGCAAAAACGGGAACTTGGTTTTAACTGATTCCGGCATGCGTAAGGCATCGGCCATTTATGAGCGTCATACGCTTATTGCAAAGTTTTTGGAGCAAACCTTAGGCGTCGACCACGAAACCGCGGTTCAGGATTCCTGCC
>JBKEEO010000003.1:0-106747 GCA_047777415.1 Oscillospiraceae bacterium | reverse complement strand
GCAGAAATCTCTGAAACCGGAAGAACATAGCCTACCGCAAAAACCACTGCCGCATAAAAACCGAAAGCTAAAATAATGGAAAGAAGCAAAATTTTCCCCAATTTGCGGTAAGGTACGTTGATTTCTTCCGCCGCCTGCGGGATAACATCAAAACCTACAAAATAAAACGGTGTCATAACCGCCAAAATTGGTCAGCTCAGAACCGGTCTGTGCCGCAAATGCAGAATTCTCAACCAGCGAAATATCGCCTGATTTTAGGGAGCCTACCACCAGTAAAATCCCGGCTGCAGCAATAATAGCCGTCAGTATCGTTTGCACAATGGCAGCTGTTTTGATTCCAAGGATGTTAAGCACCATAATCAGTACCGCAACAATCACCGCCACGATTACCCAAGACGCGTAAACTTTAAAACCACCTATTGTATACATGTATCCCTGAAGAAAATTTGGAAACAGCCAAGTGAGGACTGTTGGAAAGGCGCAAGCTTCAAAAGCCGCTACGGAGGCATACCCAAGGATGATATACCAAGTGCAGATAAAGGAAGCGGTTGGGCCCAGAGCCCTGTAACTAAACACATGTTCCCCTCCGCACTGCGGCATTGCAGGAGTCAGTTCCGAATACGTAAGGCCAACAAAATAAACCATGACACCGCCCATTAAAAACGCTATCACGGAACCGACTGTGCCGGCGCTGCTTATCCAGTCGCCCGTACTGACGACCCACGCCCAGCCAATCATGGCACCAAACGCTATCACAAGGATATCTTTCGTGCTAAGGACTTTGTCAAACTTCGATTTTGCCATTTAGATTCCTCCTTTGACATATGAGCATCGACGAAATATAAAAAGTCGCCAATGTCGGTGTAAAACACAGCATTGGCGACTTTGCCACAATATAAAAAAGCCGTCTTCTTTTGGAAGAAATTCTTCCAATCGAAGACGACTTTGTCTTTTATAAAGTTCGGAATCTAAAAAATTTAATGTTGTTGTAATGAAGTATACTATTTCTTTGGCTATATTAAAATAGCCAATTTCAATATTTTTAATAGTGCCAATTTTAAAGTTGCTTTCAGTCGGACATATCTTTCTTTGGATTCATCGAGCATTGGCTCCACGGCGAGGAAGTAAAATAAAAGTTAAAAATCTGCACAAAGGGGGTTCATACGATGATTTATATCGACCGAAAAAGCAAGACACCAATCTACATGCAGATTTACCGCTGCATCAAAAATGATATTCTCTCGGGCAGTTATAACTCCGGAGACCTCTGCTTCCACAGCCATTCCAGCATGACAGCATTGCCCACAGTCGTTTGCCTGCGACCAGACAGCTTTCGCAAGATTTGGGTGTCAGTCGAAATACGGTAGACCTTGCTTATCAGCAGCTTGTTCTGGAGGGATATAGAAGCTCAATTGCTTTTGGAAAGCGTTTTCGCGCGTTGTCTAGCTAAGGTGCTCATCCAAATTCCGGGTATACCGTTGAACCAATTCCCCACACTTGCAAAACGTATTCCGGAAAAGTCTGAAACACTCACTGTAAAGTCTCAGCAAATAGACGAACAAATTAATTATGACTTCTGGTATCCACTGCTAGTTTCTCCATCTTTTGACACCCTGTAATTTATTCCCTTTTAAAACATGGAAAAAAATATATAATACTATGCTGTATAAACTAAGCACAAAGAAATACACCGCATACCCGCCGAGGCAAGGAGAACCGCGGCTGCAATATTAAAATAGCCAATTTCAATATTTTTAATAGTGCCAATTTTAAAGTTGCTTTCAGTCGGACATATCAGTAAAATAAAAGTTAAAAATCTGCACAAAGGGGGTTCATACGATGATTTATATCGACCGAAAAAGCAAGACACCAATCTACATGCAGATTTACCGCTGCATCAAAAATGATATTCTCTCGGGCAGTTATACTCCCCACAGTCGTTTGCCTGCGACCAGACAGCTTTCGCAAGATTTGGGTGTCAGTCGAAATACGGTAGACCTTGCTTATCAGCAGCTTGTTCTGGAGGGATATATCGTTTCTCATCCCGGCTCCGGGTATACCGTTGAACCAATTCCCCCACTTGCAAAACGTATTCCGGAAAAGTCTGAAACACTCACTGTAAAGTCTCAGCAAATAGACGAACAAATTAATTATGACTTCTGGTATCCACTGCTTGACTGTAATTTATTCCCTTTTAAAACATGGAAAAAAATATATAATACTATGCTGTATAAACTAAGCACAAAGAAATACACCGCATACCCGCCGAGGCAAGGAGAACCGCGGCTGCAAAAAGCGATTGCGGATTATCTGTTTCGCTCCCGCGGCGTACGATGCAGTCCGGAGAGAGTAATCATAAGCTGCGGTATTCAGTTTAATCTTGAACTGCTTTTAAAGTTATTTGACCCGACTCACTGCACAGTAGCAATGGAAGAACCCGGTTACGACGGTGTGAGAAATCTGCTGATAGCAAATCATTTTCCCCTTGTTCCCATTCCTGTGGATCGGGACGGAATTCAAATTGAAAAACTCGCTGACTGCAACGCAGGTTTGCTCTACATTACACCGTCGCATCAATTTCCCACCGGTGCTATTCTTTCCGTAAATAAACGAATTAAAGTATTGGATTGGGCAGAACAGAATGATGCCTATATCATAGAAGATGACTACGACAGCGAGCTTCGATATTTTTCAAATCCCATCCCGTCCTTGCAGTCGTTTGACAATAACGGAAGAGTAATTTATTTGGGTACTTTTTCTAAAGTACTGCTCCCCGGTTTAAGAGTGTCATATCTTGTACTCCCGGAAAGACTGTTTGAGCGTTATCAACAAATCTGCGGATTTTTTCTCTGTCAAGTGCCGGTGATAAACCAGCTTGTTTTGGCGGAATTTATAAACAGCGGACACCTGGAAAGGCATATCCGCCGTCTTTGCCATATTTATGGTAAAAGGCAAGCAAAATTCTTAGAAGCCGTACGCCTTGTTTTTGGAGAAAAAATGCATGTACTCACCAAAGATGCAGGTTTACACATTTTAGCGGATGTGGAAACGCCACTGTCCTCCACAGAAATGGAACAAAGGGCCAAAAAGTATGGAATCCGTGTGTATTCAGCGAAAATGTATTGGATGGATCCTGCCGCAGCACCACAGCATCAGCTGATTTTGGGTTACGGCAGCATGCATCCGTCTGAATTCGAGCCGGCACTTAGACTGCTTTATAAAGCATGGTGCATGGACCGTTGTTGAACAAAAATTTCATTTTCTGCTAAACACAAAAACATACTCTCTTTTATTATTGAAACTTGCTGCATAATTTATTTTGAATATTTAACTCAAACGTCATCAAAGAAAAATATATAATCAATAATTTGCGAAAAGAGCTAAAAGAGCTAGTGTCAAGGGAAGTTCGCAATTTTGGGACTCCGGAAAATGAATTAGGCTACGTTTAATAGTATCTGAATAGATTTTGGATTTAAGTATGCTCTGGAAACAGACCAGTCTTCCGCATATTCCATGAGACATGTTGTTACCAGACGTAGATAGGAATCCGGATTAGGGAATATTCCTACTACGCTGGTTCTGCGGCGGATTTCCTTGTTCAGCCGTTCCAGCATATTAGTTGAAGAAATTTTGCGGGCATCAAGTTCCGGAAAAGCATAGAAGGCTAGAGAATCTTCCAGTCCATCTTCCAGGAATTCGATTGCTTTTGGAAAGCGTTTTCCATATTGTTCTGATATTTGCTCCGCGCGCTGTCTAGCTATTTCAGCGGAGGGTGCCAACCAAATTTCTTTTAACTGAGCCGCAAAGGACTCTTTTTCCTTCTGGGGTACATGAGCTAAAATATTTCGCATGAAATGGACTTTGCATCGTTGCCAAGAGGCTCCCGGAAAACTCTCACGGATGGCTGCAATCAGCCCTTTATTCGCGTCTGAAACCACCAGAAGCGGTGTTTTCAGTCCACGATCTAAAAGACTTTGAAACAATTGAGAATAACTTTCTTTTGATTCATCCAGCATTGGCTCTACGGCGAGGATATCCCTATGCCCCTGTTCATTGACGCCGCAAACTACCATCACAGCCATGCTGACGACCCGGCCATCCATACGAATTTTTTCATACAGTGCATCTGTCCAAATGACAGGATAGCGACCCGTCAGAGGCCGGCTGCGGAAGTACTGTACCTGCTCATTAAGGCCTTTCGTCATTTCACTGACTTGACTGCGAGAAAGATTTTCAATTCCAAGACTGCGGGCTAGTTTCTCCATCTTTCGCGTAGATACACCCTGCACAAACGCTTCCTGAACCACTTGAATCAGCGGAAAAGTCCCTTTGCCACGCTGTATCCGTACTCTGACCGCAAAAATTCTACACCAATCATTAAGCCGACACCGCGTACTTCCTGAATTAAACGAATTTTTTGGCAAGCTTGGCAGTAAGAATATTTAAACCGTACAATCCAAACTGCTCTTTCGTATCTGCGAGTGCTTGATCCATATATTTTAATACTTTTTCAAAATCCTCATAACTTGTGACCGCCGCGGGCTCAAAACGAATGGTCTTGGAGTTATTTAAAGTACCGGCAGTCATAACACGGCGTGAGAAAAGTCCCTTTGCCACGCTGTATCCGTACTCTGACCGCAAAAATTCTACACCAATCATTAAGCCGACACCGCGTACTTCCTGAATTATTTGCGGATATTTTTTGGCAAGCTTTTTTAGGCCGCTAATCAAAAAGTCACCCTTTTCGCGCGCCAATTTCGGAATGTTGTGCCGCACCATGAAGTCGATAGCTCCAAGTGCCGCAGAGCAGGCCAGCGGATTCCCTCCGAATGTGGGCGAACCAAGAAGCCACGGGTTTTCCTGCAAAGGTTTCACCCAAAGCTTTGGTCGGGCAATAATCCCGGTAATTGGCATAATTCCGCCACCGAAAGCTTTCCCATAAGTCATAATATCCGGTGTAACGTCCTCTGCCAAACAGCGAAAATAGCTTCCTGTTCTGCCCATACCGGTTTGAATTTCATCAAAAATCAGCAAAACATCAAACTCATCGCAAATGGCTCTCACTTCTTTCAAATAACCGGCCGGCGGAACAATTACACCTGCTTCCCCTTGAATTGGTTCCAAAATAACAGCCGCTACGCTTTCCCCAACTGCTCTCAGTTTAGAAAGCATTCTGCGCAGGTCATCCGCATCCCCATAGGTAACATGGGTTACCTGCTGCACCATAGGCAGATACGGAACACGATAAGTTGCTTTGCCGCCGACAGAAATTGCACCCATGGATTTTCCATGAAACCCACCAACCGCTGACACAAACCAGCGTCCACCGCTTGCGATACGCGCTAATTTTAATGCCATTTCAACTGCTTCTGCACCTCCGTTTGTAAAGAAGCAGTACTGCAGATCCCCGGGAGTAATCTCCGAAAGAGCCTTAGCAAGATAACCACGCAATGGATCTAACAATTCTTGACTGTGCAGAGCCTGCCGATTAAGTTGAGCTTTTACATGTTTTAAAATCTCCGGGTTGCGGTGTCCAAAGGTATAAATCCCAAACCCACCCAAGCAGTCAATAAACTTCTCTCCATAAACATCGGTAAAATAGGAATCATAATCTTCCCATTCCACAAAAGCCGCATTGGTAGATACCGATTTGCGGTATTTCAGCCATCCCGGGTTTATGTAGGTGTTGTAATTTTCGATACTGTCATCGACAATCTGTTTTTTATCCGTTTCTGACAAGGCATCGGCATCGATATACCTCAAAACCTTTTCTGTAATCTCTAATGCTTTTTGCGAACTCATAATAACAAATCCTTTCTTCTGCATGTAAAATTTATATAAAATTTTCGATCAGACAGTTTTATGCACCGAACCAGTCAACCCCGCCGCCGGCAAGATTGATGTTGATCTGCTTGACTTCTGTGTATTCATCAAGTCCGAATGTACCAAGTTCACGTCCCAGCCCGCTTTGTTTGTATCCTCCCCAAGGAGCTTCGTTGAACGTGGGATTATAGCAATTTACCCAAGTAATACCGGCACGCAGAGATTTGACAACACGCAGTGCCCTCGTGATATCTTTTGAGATGACACCTCCGGCAAGACCGTAGGCTGTATCATTGGCAAGCGCCAGTGCTTCTTCCTCTGTGTGAAATTTCTGAACCGCAAGAACCGGCCCAAAAATTTCATCTTTTACGATACTCATGTCCGGCGTACAGTCAGCAAACACCGTTGGCGCAACAAAAAATCCTTTGGCATATTCGCCTTCCGTCATACGATATCCGCCGCATACCAAGCGAGCCTCTTCTTTTTTCCCTTTCTCGATATAGGAAAGCACTTTATTCATCTGCTCTTCGCTGACAAGGGGCCCCATTTCACAGCCCTCCATATCTCCACGGCCGACTTTAATTTTTTTCGTCCGTTCAGACAAGCGGGATAAAAATTCTTCGTAGATTGTATCCTGCAAAATCAGGCGAGAACCTGCGGAGCAGACTTCTCCCTGATTGGCAAAAATAGCGAACATTGCCCATTCAACGGCGGCATCCATATCATAATCATCAAACACAATACAGGGTGATTTTCCGCCCAGTTCCAGCGAAATATTCTTTATATTCCCGGTGGCAGCCCGCATAATGCTCCTGCCTGTTTTCGTACCGCCGGTGAATGCCACTTTATCAATACCGTGGTTTTCCGCAATTTCATGCCCCACCGTTGCACCGGCGCCAAGCACTAAATTTGCAACACCTGCGGGCAGACCAACCTTATCAAAAATTCGGAACAAACAAATGGCAGTAAGCGGCGTAATTTCCGCCGGTTTGAATACCGATGTATTCCCTGCCGCAAGACAGGGCGCCAGTTTCCATGCCGCCATCAGCAATGGGTAGTTCCATGGAACAATCTGTCCGCAAACGCCGATTGGTTCACGCACGACCATACTTTGCATATTGGGATCCGGAACTTCAAACACTTGACCGGTCGGCTTGTTGATTAATCCCGCATAATAGCGAAAGCAATTTGCGGCATCGGTCATATCGCACAAACTGTCTCGAAGCGGCTTCCCTGAGTTCAGCGTTTCCAACTGTGCCAGCTGTTCTGCCTGTGCGTCAATCTCATCTGCAATGGCATAAAGCAGACGCATCCGATCCGATACGGAGGTATCTTTCCACCCATCCTGATAAAAGGCTTTTTGTGCGGCTTTCACTGCCAAACGAACATCTTCAGCGTCCCCTTCCGCAACAACAGCAATCACTTTTCCGTCTGCGGGACAGATAATTTCTCTCGTTTTGCCGGAAACTGACGGCGTCCATTTTCCGCCGATATACATATTCCATTCATCGCTCATAATGAAATCCTCCTTTGCCATTTTTTAAGTTTGATTTTAAAAACAGCCTTTGCATTGCTATTTGGTAAAGTCGGTCCACAGGCTGTCATATTTTGAAACGTCAGCACCAATGTCCTTCACATATTCACCGTTCTTGATAACTTCCGGCGGTATATTCGATGCTTTGTTGTTCTTATAACTGTCCGGCATCAAGGCAACTGCAGCTTTATTCGGGCTTGAATACGGATATTCGTCCAATATCATTTTCCCAATTTCACCTTTCAGGACAAAATTGATGAAAGTATTTGCATTGTCGTAATTTTTCGCGCCTTTTAGGATACACATGTTATCTAAAAAAACATAGCAGCCCTCTTCCGGAAATACGACTTCAAAGTCGCTGCTCTCCTGCATGCACAAAGCTATTTCCGCACTCCACATATATCCAATGCTGGTTTCTCCACTCAACATGGATGATTTTGGGGAATCACTGTCCAGATTTTTAATATTGGGTTTCAATTTTGCAAGCTGTTTTTCTACATTTTTCAATTCTTCAGGATCTGTCGTATTCAAAGAATAGCCAAGGCTTTTCGCCGTCATTCCAATCACTGCGCGAAAATCATTCAGTGCAACAATGGAGTTTTGATATTTCGGATCCATAATCTGCCGAAATGATGTAATCGGCTCCTTAACCATGTTTTTGTTAACACACAGAGCGCAAACTCCACCAAGATAAGGCAGGGAATACTGATTCCCCTTGTCGAAATATTGGTCTAAATAGGAACTGTCAACGTTGGATATGTTTGTGATTTTGCTTTTATCCAGTTTCTGCAGCAAACCTTGGTCAATCATCATTTTCACCATGTAATCGGTTGGAACAACAATATCATAAATTCCGGGATTACTTGCTTTCACTTTTGCAAGCATATCCTCATTAGTAGAGTAAGTCGAAACATTGACATGGATTCCGGTTTCTTTTTCAAATTCGTCCAATACGCTCTGCGGCATATATTCCGTCCAAATATACAAGTTTAATTCCTTGCTCTGATTGCTTGCAGACTGTGTGTCCAAACTGCTTGACTCGTCGGACGTCTGAGCACTGTCCTGTTCCTGTGCTGTACCGGTTGTGCTGATTTTTCCGCCGCATCCTGCAAAAGTTACAAGAAAGATGACCGCAGTTAGCAAACCAAAAATCACGCGTTTCATATTCATGTCCTCCTTGATGTTAAAAATATTTTGGCCATACCATCTACTCTTCTCCGTTGCGTTGTCTGTGTCGGTACGATGCGATTTGGCTAATTAGCGTAACTATGAATATAACCAGAAGAATGATCGTGGATAAAGCGTAGACATCAGGGGTAATCCCGATTTTAACTAATTCAATTGCTTTCAGCGGAAATGTAATGCTCTTCGCTCCTGTCGTAAAAAAACTAATGATAATATCATCAATAGAAAGCGTAAAAGCCAGAGCCGCTCCTGAAATAATCCCCGGAGAAATCATGGGTATCGTAACCCGAAAAAATACTTGCCGACGGTTTGCGCCCAGATCCATTGCTGCTTCTTCTACAGACTTGTCGAACCCGGCAAGCCTTGCGCGAACCGTGAACACAACATATGGAATACAGAATGTGACATGTGCAATAATGATACTAATCAGCCCAAGCGGAATCCGGCAGAGTGAAAACATGGAAAGCAACGAAATACCAAGCACAATTTCCGGAATAACAACAGGGACATACAAAAGCATATCAATGATATTTTTTCCATGAAATTTATATCGGTACATCCCAACCGCCGCAATTGTGCCGATAACGGTGGAAAGCAAAGTACTGTAAAATGCAACAATCAGCGTGTTTTTCAGGGCCGAAAGCAACGTATAGTTGTGAATCATAACGCTGTACCATTTGAGCGTAAATCCATGGAACAAAATGTTCATCTTTGAAGTATTGAAGGAAAATAAAATAATAATAAAAATAGGCAGATAAAGAAACAAGTAAAAAAGGGCTATAAATATTCGCCGCGCATGCTTTTTCAGGGATTGCTTTATACCTGATTTCCTGATCATGACATTGCCCCCAATTCTTCCACATTGCCGCCGAGTCTGGTATAAATACGAACCAACAAAAGTGTAATCACAATCAGAACGATGGATAATGCCGAGCCAAACGGCCAATTAAAAGCCTCTTTAAACTGGCGTTCAATCACATTGCCAATCAGTTGGTTCTTTCCGCCGCCCAGAATATTGGAAACAAAGAAATACGCAAGTGATGGAATAAACACCATAATAAATCCGGCAAAAATCCCCGGCATGGTAAGCGGAAGCGTAATATTCCAAAACCGTGCCACAGGTTTTGCCCCTAAGTCACTTGCCGCTTCCAAGAGGGTGCGATCCAGCTTATCCAATACCGTGTGGATTGGCAAAACCATAAACGGCATCAGCATGTAAACCATACCTAAAACAACGGCACCGCGGGTATACAGCATGGGCAGCGGATCGGAAATGATCCCCACCGCTTGCAAAAGTTGATTGAAGTACCCATTTGTGCCAAGCAGAGTGCGCCAACCATACAGCCGAATAATCGAATTCGTCCAGAACGGGAGCAACAGAAAGACCATCATTACAGACTTCTGAAAAGACTTTTGAAAAGCCATAATATAAGCAAACGGATACCCGACCAAGATGCAAACTACAGTTGCAAAAAATGCTACCACTATGGAATTCGCATAAATCGTAAGAATCGATGGATCCGCCATCTTGATGTAATTTTGCAGTGTAAAAGCGAAAACGATGTTATGATTGGCATCCGTTGAACAGAAACTAATGACTAAAATATAAATCAGCGGCACTGCTATCAACAACAGAAGCCACAAGGAAACCGGTGTAACCATCACCAAAAGCGGCACGGTTTTTCTGTGCAGCTGCCGTTTCCTTTCTATTCTCATTTCATCACCTTCAGTTGTTTCTGAGAAAAATCCTTCTGGTTTTTGATGTACCTATCTAAATCGACATGCTCAATGATAGAATGGATTCGGTCTGAATCTGTTTTCATCAGAACCGCATCGGAAATATTCCAGTATAAATAAATCTCGCTTCCGCTTTCAGGGAACGGCTGACCGGAAATGGTAGAAAGTTTTACTTCTTGACCGTTTCGTAAAACGACAATACTTTTCATCAGTGTCCCAATATTAATATTTTCACGGACAATTCCTTTCAGGTTAAAGCCCTCAACAGGCGTTTTGGAGTATTGCATTTTCTCCGGTCGAACCGATACGCAAAGGAACTCTGTTATCTGAAATTCTTCCTTGTCTTCAATTCCCACAATATCGCCGGCTTCTGTGCCCATGTAGCAGATATCGTTTTCTTTGCCGTTGACGACCGCATCAAATAAATTTGATTCCCCAATAAAATCTGCAACAAATTTAGATTTTGGGTGTGCATACACTTCCTTCGGAACGTCAATTTGCTCCAGAACGCCTTCGTGCATAACGGCAATTCGATCACTCATAGTCATGGCTTCTTCTTGATCATGGGTAACATAAATAAAAGTAATGCCAAGTTTTCTTTGCAGATGTTTTAACTCAATCTGCATTTGTTTGCGAAGCTTGAGATCCAACGCACCAAGTGGCTCATCCAAAAGCAAAACGCGAGGTTGATTAACAATCGCACGAGCTATGGCAACTCTTTGTTTCTGCCCACCGGAAAGCTGGCCCGGGTAACGTTTTTCATATCCTTCCAGTTGAACCATTTTCAAAACTTCATCGACCATGGAGGCAATTTTGCGTTTCGGTGTTTTTTTCATTTTCAAACCGAAAGCTATATTTTCATAAACTGTCATATGCGGAAACAGCGCATAACTTTGAAAAACAGTGTTTACATTTCGGTCAAAAGGCTCTTTGTTTTCAACTCTTTCACCTTCAACAAGTATTTCGCCATTTGTCTGATGTTCAAAGCCCGCAATCATACGGAGCGTTGTGGTCTTTCCACAGCCGGAAGGCCCTAAGATTGAAAGAAATTCCCCCTCTGCAACCGACATATTTAGGTCTTTTACAACATGGTTTTTGCCAAAATACTTATCCACATGATTAATTTCAACAATTTTCCTTTTATCTTGCATCGCCATTCCTCCTCATTTCAGATTTTCTGCCACCGGCTGCCGGTAAATCTATAAAAAAAGAACAGGTCGATTCAGCACTAAATCTCTGACATCATCGCCTGTTCTTATACTTATTATCTTAGCCGATTAAATGGCTACGCCTCCGCGCTCACCGGTACGTATGCGCATTGCTTCATCTACAGTGTAAACAAATACTTTACCATCACCAACACACCCACTTGAAATTTGCTCATTTAAATCAATCAAAACATCATTGACGCAGGTATCTTCCATAACTGCAATCACCATAATCTTCGGTATTAGGTTAATGTTTAGGTGCATTCCTTTATACCGGCTGATATCGCCTTTCTGATTTCCACAACCCATGACGCTCATAACTGTCATTCCGCCGATGTGATGCTTATTAAGGATTTCTTTCAATTTTTCCAGCTTTTCCGGACGAATAATAATCTCCAGTTTTTTCATCATGAATGCCCTCCTTATGTGTTCGCGGTATGCAATTTTATATTTAATAATATGCAAAATTAAACATTTTCATTGTATTATAGTATTTTGTAAAATCAGATATAAATTTAGTCCGACGATTTATTCGTTTCAAGATATGAATCTCTATGTTTAGAATTTTTAACGAAAATTTATTTTGTGAATTCCGTCCATATATCATTGTAAATATCAACCGTTTTCCCAATATCTTTCACCATAAGACCTTTTTCAATGGCACTTTTCGGAACATTTTTTGCAATGTTCTTCTTGTAAGAATCATCCATTATCTTAATCGCTTCTGCATTTGGATTAATGTAAGGAAATTCTTCCGAAATCATCTGGCTAACATCCGGTCGCAGTATGAAATTCAGAAATTTCTCAGCCTTCTCTTTATTCTTGCTTCCTTTAGAAATACCAAAACTATCCATGCCAAAGTACTGGCCTTGATCCGGGTAAACAATCTGGATATTTGGGTTCTGTTCCTGAGCCAAAGCAATTTCAGCATTATAAATCAAACCAACACTGCATTCACCGTTAATTAACGCAGCTTTTGGAGAATCGCTGTCCAACACCTTGATGTTCGGTTTCAGCTGCATCAGTTTTTCTTTTGTTTTTGCCAGTTTTGTCGGATCAGTCTCATTGAAATCATAGCCTAACATAACATTAATTGTTCCAATAATCGCACGGGGATCATTGATCATAACAATAGAATTTTCTAAATCAGAACTAAAAAGATCCTCATAAGTTTTTATTCCTTTAGGATACAGCTCCTTGTTATAACAAAGTGTTGCAACAACCGCCTGGTAAGGTACAGAGTAGGTATTATCCTTGTCAAATTCACTGTTTAATTTCATGTAAGCATCACTGATATTCTTAATGTTTGGAATGTTATCCTTATCCAGCTTCTCGAGAAGTCCTTCATTTGCCATCCGTTCGGTATAAAAACTGCCAACATTAACAATATCGTAAGTTCCTGCCGGAGATGTTTTTACTTTCGAGTACATATCCGCAATTGCGGAAAACGTTACAAGATTAACTTTAATTCCGGTTTCCTGCTGAAATTTATTAAGAACGGACTGTGGCATATATTCTGTCCATGTGAAAAGACTAATTTCACCATTAGACTTCTGCGTCTCAGTGTAAGAACAGCCCGCAATAAATGCTGTTAAAAGCAAAACGGTAGTTACTGCAGCAAAGAGTTTACTTTTGATACGAAAAATTTTCATCTTGTAATTTTCCCCCTTACATGTAATTATGAATATTCCTTACAGGCTTATCGATAAGACCAGTAACTGCAAGGCATTTTCAGCGATTTACCAGCATTGGCACAACGAATTTTTTTCTTTTCAACGACGACTTTTCCACCAAGGATCACATAAGAAATTCCATCTGGCAATTCATCGCAACGCCCCTCATGCGGAAACTTAGAACGATCAATAATTTGAACAGGATCAAATATTGTTAGATCCGCATCATTGCCTACACGCATGCGTCCTTTCTTCTCAAGCCCCATACGCTCCGCCGGAAGTAAGGTGACCCTCTTGACTGCGTCTAGCAAAGTCAAGCGACTTGTTTTCCTCACCAGTTGATTAAAAAATCTTGGAAATGTGCCAGCATCCTGAGGATGTCCTTGCGAAGTTTCCCCTGTCTTATTGACACCACTGTCACTTGAAACCATCATATAAGGTAAGTCGAAAGCCATATCAATTTCATTCGGGCACCCAATTAAAGCAATTGCAACTTCATTGGGATAATTCATTCGGTAATTCTCATAAATTTCTTTTGACATACGCTGACCAGCATTTGGTCCGGTAGATGCAAGGATAGAATCATAGGAACACTTCCATTTTTGAAAACATCCTGCTTCAAACACAGGTGTTCCAATTTTGGTAGCAAAGCTCGTATACATACCACTGTCACAGGAAATATCGTACCCTGCCCTGACGGCATCATCAATCATTTGAAGTGCCGATTCCATCATGCCATAGCCATACTGATATACAACATGAGAAATTTGTACCGGTGCTCCTGTTATGCGGTTGATATCAATCGCTTCGTCCAGTGCCTCCAAACCCGCATAGCAGTCAGTTCTTGTGTGAATTGCAACCAATTTTCCATACATTGCCGCCATTTTGCTCAGTGCCAACACTTCTTCACTAGAGCTGCCCGGACTATACTCCAACCCAAAGGAAAGCCCGGCTGCACCTGCTTCAAGCTGTTCTTTCAAAATCCCGCTCGCATAGTCAATCTGTTTTGTCGTCATCGGCATGAACGGATCTGTAACTCCAGCTAATTCACGAAGCATTATAGCCCCTACCAATTCCGCTTGGTTGACAATGAATCCGTTTTTATCCTGCTCATCCAGAAACTCACACGGATTTTTCGGACTATACCCACAATTTCCATTAACAACGGTCGTAACACCCTGCTGTGCCATTAAGGCTCCATTCTCAGCATGGCCTTCAATATGGGTATGGATATCGATAAATCCCGGAGACACATAATTCCCATCTGCATCGATTACCTTGTATGCTTTGAGTTCTTCCCTCGTGATTTCTTCAATAGTGCCATTTTTGATATAGAGATCCGCTGTAATAATTTTCCCAGCTTCCGGATCTATTAAATGACCATTCTTAATCGCAAGATCAAACATGATTACATCTCCCTCCTTGCTCAGTGCTTCCATCTAACGATAAAATGGTTCGGTATAAATCGGGGCGACGATCACGGAATAATCCCCATGCCCGCCTTTTAAGTGCTAATTGCGTGAAATCAAACTCAGCCGACAGAATTCCTTCCGTCTCGGTATCTGCCTGTTTGACAATCTGCCCATGTTCATCCGCTAAAAAAGAGGAGCCGTAAAATTTAATTTGTTGTTCCTCTCCCACTCGGTTTGAAACAACTATGGGAACCATGTTGGCGGCAGCATGACCCTGAATACAAGTTTGCCAGTGGGCACGAGAACAATAAGTAGGGTTTAGTGGTTCTGATCCTATAGCGGTCGGGTAGAACAATATTTCAGCTCCTTTTAAAACTAAAATACGAACCAATTCAGGAAACCATTGATCCCAGCAAATGCCACATCCAATTCTGCCGTAAGCAGTATCAAAAACTTGAAATCCCGTATCTCCCGGATTAAAATAATATTTTTCTTGATATCCAGGACCGTCTGGAATATGGGACTTCCGATAGATACCAAGCATTTGACCGTCCGCATCCAAAATCGCAAGCGAATTGTAAAAAGCATTGCCGTCGCGTTCAAAGAAGCTGACGGGTAAAACGACTTTTAATTCCCTAGCTAATTTGGAAAAATGTTGAACTGCCAATTTTTTTGTTGCTGGAACTGCTAACTTAAAATTTTCTTCCAACTGTTCCTGACAGAAATAATTGGTTTCAAACAATTCCGGGAGTAAAATGATTTTAGAATGATCAGCGGCGGCTTTTCTCACTAAAGTATCAGCAGCAATGATATTCTCTTCTCGATTTCCCCTGCTACGCATTTGAATGGCAGCCACTTTCAAGATCCCCATCGGCTTACCTCCTAAAATATTTCAAAACACAAACAGGGCCGGTGCAGTTAGCCACCGGCCCTGTTGCCTTTTGCCTTAATGTAAATTTTTGTATATTATAATTCATCATTTTAGGAATTACAATTACACCTATTGACGACTTTATAAATATTACCCTTGCTCGCCAAAAGAGGGGAATATGGTAGTATTATTTAAAAAAAATCAACGGTTAAATTTCCTTGACAAACTAATTTTTGAACATTATATTTATAAAAACACAAGATCGAGGAGGACTCCGGATTTGAATGAATTAACACACGCGGAATGGCTAAAAATTAACAGCATCATTACTGATATCTACAATATTAAGGATATTACGAAGATGAGAAAAAGCTACCTTGAAAAAATCAAGGAACTGATCCCATATCAGCGTGCCTTCTTTGACCTTTGCAGCAGCGACAAAGGTAACCATAGTTTCTTTCATCCGGTAGCAGTTAATCTAAGTGAGGACAGCCTTCGGGAGTACTATTTAAAATACGAATCCTTGGACTATTCTGTGTGGGCACTTTCCCAAAATGTTGCTCTTTCCTATCGTGATACCGACTTGGTTGCAGAAGACATTCGCACTCGTTCTATTTTTTTTACAAAGTGGCTTCAGCCACTTGGAATTTACTTTGAAGGCGGATGCAATATTGTTTATAATGGAATTGTATATGGTTCAGTTACACTCATGCGAAATCAGGAAACCGGAGATTTTAAAGATCGTGAATTGGAAATTTTAAATATATTAAACCAACATCTATGCAAGCGTTTCTTCGCAAACTATCCAAATGGAATCCGTGAAAAATATTTCTTTTTGCCGGATGCTGCGATTTTGTCAAAATTCTCATTGACCGAAAGAGAATATGAAATTTTGCAGTTAATCCGAAAGGGCTTATCAAATCAACAAATCAGTGAAAAATTGTTTATTTCAAACAATACGACAAAAAAGCATATTACAAATTTGTTCCGAAAACTTGGAATCTCCAGCAGACGACAAATTAACAGTGTATTAGATCGGTTAGATAATCCGAATCAAGCGAATTCGATATAAACAAACGATAGTATCAAGAGAGTTTGCAATTTAGAGACTCTGAAAAATAAATAAGGCCGCGCTTAACAGGAATATTCCGACTACACTGGTTTTGCGACAGATTTTCTTGTTTAGCCGTTTCAGCATATTGGCTGAGGAGATTTTGCGAGCATAGAGTTCCGGAAAGGCATAGAAGGCGAGAGATTCTTCCAACACTCCGTAATATTTTGTGTAAATTAAATTTTCTTTCAGATAACAACTCAGGTGATTTTTTGATTTGCAACGCAAATGAAAAGGTTGGATTTGCCCCTGATTGGTTCATTTTCCTCAAAGTTGCAGGAGTTATGCGCATAAAGCGCGAATGCCAAAGCAGCTTTGAGGGAATCCTAATTTTCAGAATCAATCAGCCTGCCAATCGGTCGGCAAACAGGATATTTAACTGATTAAACCAAAGGCCCAATTTCGACATCGGCATGTCCAATGTTCGACAATCTTTTTCGACTCTGCCGTTTCATCAACATTTGACAGTCTCTTGCTTTTTTCGTAGCCTAACTTTTCTTCCAATTCGCTCTCCATTACTTGCTGGGGAACATCAGGAAACATATCTTTCATTGCTATCATGACATCCGCGGTGCTGCTGAATTTCTGACCATACTTCCTTAAAAGTTCTTCCGATACTCTACTCATCAAAAAAACTTCCTTTCAGACCTATATTTTCTTTTCCACATTTTCGTCTGAAAGAAAGTCTGTAATTCAGCTTTTACATAAAATTTTAAGGAATCTGACGCGCTTTAGACACATCTAGTTGCTTCGGTGACTTAAAACGTAAAGCCATTTGTGTTCTGGATCAGGTGTTTCCCGAATATCAGTCCGTTTTCTCCAATGTTTTCGGACAAACTTCAAATGAACTATTGATACAATTGCAAATCTCCGGATGACTTTCAAAGCATATCTGCCGAAAAACTTGAGAATATCCTGAAAAGTATTACCTTTAAGAAATTTGCGCAAAGCAAAATCAGCACTATATCAGAACTCGCGGCAAATTCCTTCGGCCTTTCCTTTTGCAGGGACAGCTTTTCCTTGCAGCTTAAGCTGTTACTTGAACAAATCAAATTCATCGAAGCACAGGTATCGGATGTGGAGGCAGAAATACGGCAACTACTTGATAAAATCAATTCTCCTATTACTACAATTCCCGGGATTGGGCCTATCAACGGTGCGGCTATTTTTGGCGAAATCGGTGATATTTCTCGCTTTTCAATTCCTGCCAAACCGGTAGCTTACGCCGGAATCGCCCCATCCGTTAGCCAGTCCGGAATATATCAGAGCGCCAATAACAAAATGAGTAAACGCGGTTCTCCATACCTGCGAAAGGCTCTTTTTCAAGCAGCTTTAGTTGCATCTAATTGTGACCTTACATTCAAAGCCTCCTACCAGAAAAAGCGTATAGAAGGGAAACATCATTTGACAGTTGTCGGAGCTGTCGTACGCAAGCTGTGTTATACTATTCATGCCATCTTGAAAAACAATTGTCCCTATTAAGTGCAGACTGTTTTGTCAGATTGATTATTCATCAAGTTCTTTTCTGACTTGGCTTCCGTCAGGTCTTTTTCTTGCGTGTATTTATACATCATCCCACTCAATGCTTTTTGCTTTGGTTATTGACTTTTTATAGTTGGTCTTTCGTAATATTTTATAAGATTTTTCCTCTTTGACAAATCACCATCAGCCAATATTGGTATTAATAAACATTATACGTCATATTGCTAATGATCACTCAGTTTCAGCCGATATTAAATAATAGTAAATATGTATTGTAGTTTACAATTAAATATAGCTGAGAGGAAGTTATTAAATGTGTGACGATAAATTAATGGCGTTAAAACAAACAATAAATCAGATGATAGAAAAAGGAATGGTCAACGAGGCATATGACAAAGTAAGTCAACTCATTAAAACAATGCCTGAGGATGCAGATCTTAATGAACTTCTTTCTACTATAAGGCATTTGAAAAAGAAGTCGGAGGAAGATAATAAAAACGTGCAGGTAGGTCTGAACACTGATTCTGACAAAAATTTTATGAACGGTATCGACAATAAAACTAATACCGAAAATGCAGAAATATCAAAGGGTAAAAAAAGAGTTTTGTTTATTGCATACTTTTTTCCTCCGCTTTCCGGTTCAGGAGTTCAAAGGACAGTTAAATTTGTAAAATATCTGCGTAATTTCGGATGGGAACCAGTTGTCCTTACCGTTCAGGACAGCGACTTTGAACTCAAGGATTTTGCGATGCTTCAAGAAATTCCGAAAGATATCGAGATTATTCGTATACCAGCAGATTCAAAAATCAACAATTTTACAGTTAATAGATTATTTACCTATTATAAGGAAGTTTGTGATCCAAAATTATGCTAGTGTCAAGGGAAGTTCGCAATTTTGGGACTCCGGAAAATGAATTAGGCTACGTTTAATAGTATCTGAATAGATTTTGGATTTAAGTATGCTCTGGAAACAGACCAGTCTTCCGCATATTCCATGAGACATGTTGTTACCAGACGTAGATAGGAATCCGGATTAGGGAATATTCCTACTACGCTGGTTCTGCGGCGGATTTCCTTGTTCAGCCGTTCCAGCATATTAGTTGAAGAAATTTTGCGGGCATCAAGTTCCGGAAAAGCATAGAAGGCTAGAGAATCTTCCAGTCCATCTTCCAGGAATTCGATTGCTTTTGGAAAGCGTTTTCCATATTGTTCTGATATTTGCTCCGCGCGCTGTCTAGCTATTTCAGCGGAGGGTGCCAACCAAATTTCTTTTAACTGAGCCGCAAAGGACTCTTTTTCCTTCTGGGGTACATGAGCTAAAATATTTCGCATGAAATGGACTTTGCATCGTTGCCAAGAGGCTCCCGGAAAACTCTCACGGATGGCTGCAATCAGCCCTTTATTCGCGTCTGAAACCACCAGAAGCGGTGTTTTCAGTCCACGATCTAAAAGACTTTGAAACAATTGAGAATAACTTTCTTTTGATTCATCTAGCATTGGCTCTACGGCGAGGATATCCCTATGCCCCTGTTCATTGACGCCGCAAACTACCATCACAGCCATGCTGACGACCCGGCCATCCATACGAATTTTTTCATACAGTGCATCTGTCCAAATGACAGGATAGCGACCCGTCAGAGGCCGGCTGCGGAAGTACTGTACCTGCTCATTAAGGCCTTTCGTCATTTCACTGACTTGACTGCGAGAAAGATTTTCAATTCCAAGACTGCGGGCTAGTTTCTCCATCTTTCGCGTAGATACACCCTGCACAAACGCTTCCTGAACCACTTGAATCAGCGCTGCTTCACTGCGCTTGCGTTCTGTTACGAAAAACGGGATATAGCCCTGATTTCGGAGTTTTGGTACCATCAGATACATCGTCCCCATACGAGTATCCAATCGACGTGGCCGATAGCCGCAGCGGTAATCACGGCGTGACGGATTGTGTGCATTCTTTTCTGCGCCAACGATACCGGAGACCTCTGCTTCCATCAGACGGGTACACAGCCATTCCAGCATCGACAGCATTGGATCCGGCTGCGCCATACATTTTAGTAGCAATTCTGTCAAATCTGTGGTATTCTTTTTTTGAGTCATTGGGTATCTCTCCTTCTTTGAATGTCTTATCACCATTCATTTTATCGGAGTCCCAATGACTTTTCTATGCCTTTATGAAATTGCGAACTTTATTGTACTCTATCAAAATTATTTAATGAAATCATTAACAATTTGACAAAACAGCAGAATGTTGATATAAGAACCGTTTTGTGGCCAGATCCCACTATTTTATGGGTGGACAGCGTACTAACTCACCTTGATAAACTCAATCTTGATTCATATGACTGCATTTTTTCAACTTCAGGTCCATATTCTTCACATATTTTGGGATATATGTTAAAAAAGAAATGCGGCAAGCCGTGGATTGCTGATTTTCGTGATGAATGGTCAAATAATCCGTTGATCGCGCATGTTGATAAAAATCTATTGGGTTTCAGAATTCTGCGCAGCTTTGAAAAATCGGTTGTTGAATATTGCGATGGAATGACAGTTATATCCGATCAAATGAAAGCGAATTACATCAACGATTTCAATGTGCCAGAAAATAAAGTCAAGTCAATTACAAACGGTTATGATGAAGCGGATTTTTCTTCAATCACTGATAACGCATCTGATGAAAAAAAGTTTGTTATTGTTCACAACGGAATCATATATCAGGGCAGAGAACCTTTTAAGCTCATTGACGCAGTCAGTGAATTAATAAATAATAAAAAAATAAGCAGAGATAAAATAAAAGTATATCTCGGCAAAGCTTCATTTGGTGATAATGATGACCGATATCTGCAGTATATTAAAAAACGAAATTTGAGTGATATTTTTGTTTTGGATTATCTTGACCATAAAGGCAGCATTAGTCGTGCTGCAAAGGCGTCGCTTCTGCTTTTAATGACGGGGCAGGGCAAGGAATGGAAAGGTGTCTTAACAGGCAAAATATTTGAATATTTGAGATTGTGTAAACCTATATTGAATTTGGGTTATAAAGACAGTCTTGCAGCAATGTTGATACAAGAACTCGACAGAGGAATTACTGTCGAATTGAATGACGAGCAAAGAATATATCAGGCAATACTACATTATTATGAATTATGGGATAATAAAGCTTTACCACAATATAAGGTCACGAAGGATGTAGAAAAATTCGAGCGAAAAAATTTAACAGGAGCCCTTGCAAGTTTTTTAAACAGTATACAGACGAGCACAAGATCTGATGAAATCACACATTTGAATCATGAAATTGAAGAAGCACTCAACAAGGGCGACACAGAAAAGGCGCGGTTTTTAATAGAGTCATACCGAAATAAATTCGGTGAAAATGCGGAATATATTTCAATGCAAGCAGTATTTTATGAGTACATTGGAGATTACGACCGTGCGCTGTCTTGTATGAAAAAAGGAATAGCCAAGTTTGAAAATATATCTGATTTGCTTTATAACTCCGGATATATATATTTTGAGCAAAAGAACTACAAATTGGCGTACATCTATTTTTGTCTTACTAATTACTTTTTCAATAGTTCCGCTTCGCGAAATGATGTTCAATATTATTTGAATGCATTGAGCAAGATTTGTGATTTGTCTTTTTATTCGGAAATGTCCAGTACGCAGGCAAAACTTTTTTATTGGATTTGGACACGAGAAAACAATGACTTGCATAATAGCATTGACGATAATGCAGACAAGATTATAAATAATCTCTATGAGTTATCTCTTGTTTCAACAAAATGCTTGTCTGTGCCGTGGGCAATAAAACGAATTGCAATGAATTTGCTCCTTAATTGTGTAAAATATAAAAGTGCGGCAGAAACAGATACAAATAATGAATTTATGATTAAGATTATTAGCGATTTTGCTGACTTAAAAGATAGTCTGCGCAAATATTTCAAAATAAATGTCGCAATTTGTGGCATAGGAGAGAAAACTTTATATATATATAATATTATATCTCCTGAAAGCGTAAGTATTAAGGCTTTTGTTTCCGATGATTCTCATATGAATAAAATCGGAAACGTACCGATAATCTCATCTTCTTCACTGGTACAAGAAGAGTATGATTACTTAATAATAGCGGAATCAAAGGATGTTAGAAAACTATCGATCCAAGATTATAGTAAAATAATTGACTATGAGGCGTACTGGAATCTCATTTCTACCAATCACCATAATTGGTGCGTATACATAAATGAGTTGGAACAAATCAATGACAGCGAAGGTTTAGTCCTTGGAATCTCATATAGGGATATTAATACAAAATACTTTAGTAAAAAAATATGCAATATAGCAGCTTCCGGCCAGGACTTATATTACGATCTCATGTTGCTCAGGCAAGTGTTGGCTGCTTCTGGACCAAGATTAAAATATTGCATAATAACTCTTGCTAAATACAGCTTTGAATATGATTTATCTTTAAGCTCACAAAGTGTAATTTTACCCTATTACTATTATCGGACTAACAGTATTCATAATTACAAAGATACAACGCAAAAAGAACAGATTGACCGGATCAATTTGTTTGAAGATGTTATTTTTATAGAAAACCATACCAATCGTTTTGCCTTAAATTACAAGGATTTATTTGAGCAAGAACTTTATTTGTACAATAATAGGCAGTTTGACAGCAGCTATCTGAATAATGACTTAAAAACAAAACTGATAGCTCAGATGCAAAAGGATTTTAATAAGGATTATCCACAAACGGTTCAGGAAAACCAACAAATTTTCGAGGAAATTATGAAGTTATTAAAAGAAAATCAAATAAAACCAATTGTGGTTGTCTGTCCAGTAACGGAATTTTACAGGAGGAATATAGACGGAGACAGGATTATTGCTGAATTTGAAAAGATAATCACATCATTTCAAAACCGGTATGAGTTTCAGTACCTTGATTATTTTGAATCCAGCCTTTTTGAAGAATCAGATTTTATGGATTACTCACATTTGAATTTAAAAGGAGCTGAAAAATTCACAAGACTTTTAGATAAAGAAATTATTTGGTGAAAACAGTATTTATTTTGTATTCGATAATTTATCCACAAATCTTACAGAGTTGCTTCAATCTATGGTGCAGACCGATTAATGCAGTCAATGTCGAAATAACTGTGTGACCGCGTATTGAAGTGTAAATATCGGCAAAAATGGTGCGGATAAATCAGAGTATTCGTTTAACATAACAATTATCGATGGAGTACAATAAAGTTCGCAATTTCATAAAGGTATAGAAAAGTCATTGGAACTCCGATAAAATGAATGGTGCTAAAGACATTCAAAAAAGGAGAGATACCCAATGACTCACAAAAAGAATACCACAGATTTGACAGAATTGCTACTAAAATGTATGGCGCAGCCGGATCCAATTGTAGGGCTACAATACATATTGGACAGTTGAGAAAAAATAAAAACAGAAATGGACACATCGGTTAAAATAAAGCTACCCAAACCAAATCATACCGAAAGGAAGTGCCCATTTCTGCATGAATCGTGTAACACAAGACATGAAGTTTAGGCAATCCCTAATGATCTATGCTCAAAAGTACGGTGTTAGCCGTGCGAGCCGAAAATACAACAAAAGCCGTTCCTTTATCTATTTCTGGATGGCTCGGTATGACGGTACATTAGAATCGTTGGCTTGCCGGTCTAGGAGGCCTCACAGTCATCCAAACCAGCATACACCTGCCGAGTTAAAGCTGATTCGCGACATGCGGCGCAGAAATCCCGACCTCGGTATGATTGAACTATGGTCTCGGTTAAAAAAGCGGGGATACACACGATGTCCGGAAAGTCTGTTCCGTGTAATGCGCCGAATGGGAATGTTCCCAGAATCAAAACCGAAGAAGAAATATCAGCCAAAGCCATACGAGCAAATGACATATCCCGGAGAGCGCATTCAAATCGATGTAACGGTAGTCCCCAAGCGCTGTATTGCCAACCCTGAGCTTCGGCTTTTCCAGTACACAGCTATTGATGAATTTTCTAGGCTGCGTTTTCTGGCAGCGTACCCTGAACAGAGTACTTACTCTTCTGCTGACTTTCTAAAACGAGCTGTCGAATGGTTTGCCCGGCGCGGCGTTCGTGTGGAATGCGTTCAAACTGACAACGGTTTTGAATTCAAAAACCGTTTCTCACCTTCCAAGAAACATCTGCTGACGTTGTTTGAGGCCACTGCCGCTAAACTTCATATCCGGCACAAGTTAATTCGTCCTTATACCCTTAGGCACAACGGTAAAGTGGTATGTTGGACAAACGTACACTGAGAATTTCACCTGTGTATCATAGGAGTTGGACTTATTATTCTTAATATCTTTTTTATTTATGGTAACTGCTCATACAGCGAATTTCTCTAATCTTACATTTTTACGCGCTTTCCACTGGATGTCCATTTTCCAGCCTTACCACTCTCTGGCAGTGTTCTATGATGTACGGATCATGGGAAACTATGATCACCGTTTTCCCTTCCTTATTGAACTGCAATAAAATTTGAAATATGGCATCGCGGTTACCCGCATCCAAGGAGCCAGTGGGTTCATCCGCTAAAATCAAATCGAAAGCACGTAAAAACCCCCTTGCAACGGAAACCCTTTGCTGTTCTCCTCCGGACAACTGATAGATTTTTTGAGAAAGTGGTAAAGATAAACCGACTTTTTCTAATGCTGCTCGTTTCAGCCGTTCTTTTTCCTTTTTGGATTGTTTAGACATAAGCAACGGAATTTCTAGGTTATAGGATATGCTTTTATCATCAACTAAAGCATAGTTTTGAAAGAGATAAAAGATTTTAGATTGTAACAAAACACGGCCCTTTTTGCTGTTTAGCTTTGGCTGCGGTTTATCAAATAAGTAGATTCGTCCTTCGTCGGGTTTTTCAAACATTCCAATAATATTTAGAATCGTACTTTTCCCGCTGCCGCTAGCACCGGCAATACACAGCATTTCACCGGGCTTCACACACAAGGAAAAATCATTTAATACTACATTTTCACCAAAACGCTTTTTTATATGATCAAGCTGGCATATATTTTCCATTTTTATTCTCCTTTCAAGGTATCGACTGCTCTGTGATTTTCTGTATGTAAAATAGTGATAATAGAAACAATTGCTTCCATAACCAAAAGCAGTAAACTAATTTCTATTAGATACATTAACTCCGCATTATGTGTAACGAAGGAATAAAACCAATAAGTGGCTACTGCCAAAACCGAGATACTCATGCTGATACCAATATATTTTCCAAATCTTTGGTACCACCGCCATCCAAATAATTTCTTAACAACAATGTCTTTCTTGTCACGGTCAAAAATAATAACCATATTTTGTATAATGGTGAAGAGTAAAATCGCCGCCATTGCCAAAGCAACCGTGAAGGCTTTACTCATCTCATTTTTTGCGTTTACTGCTTTTTCCATCATATATTGGTCTAATACCACAAGACGTCTCAGATTTTCTGCAACCCCGTACTTTTTCAGAACCGGCAAGATTGCTTGATAGGTCTCCTGTCCCGTACCGTTTAATTTCACTTTCAGCGCATCAGAATCTCCATTCCCGTTGACACATTCCCTGTCTGAAATGCAACTGTTTTCTTCCGTCATTACTTCTACTAGCACATTATTAAGAGTTCCTGCGGTTTCAGGAGAAACTTTGGAATTGAAAGAATATACATTCTGTCCATCCTGAATCCAAATAATTTTAATATTTTCGCCTTTGGATATATTTGCAGGAACATCATATACATCTCTGTCTATTTCATTTATCCCTTCACGGTAGGACTTAAAATAGTCCATCAGTTCTTTTTCTTGGTTTTGGTAGTGCTCCGGTACAAGTAAAATCCAGTTGGTCTCATTTTCAGAAATATTCACTGGTTTTCCATCGGTGTCAAGCAGCGGATATTTTTTTAAATAATTCGGGTTTACCTTCACAGAAGAATAATGCGGCTGTTTTAACTGCTGATTGAGATATTCCGGCTGGAAATCACTCGCATCTATAAATAACGCACCTTGTTGATTTAAAACAGGATACACATATTCGCCAATTTTTCCCTCTGCTTGATTCATCTCATCCATTGTTATAATACTTCCTGCTTGAAATGCGTCAAATATTCCATAAGAGCTTGCATCCTCCCACGCTTGATACGCAGTCATATTGGCCTGGTAATTTTTAAAAAATATATAAAAACCATGTCCTACCGTCAAAATTAGGAGGAGACTTAAAGCCTTCACTGCAAGATTTAAGAAAAAAACAGGATTGGAATTTGATTTTCCATTCAGATTTTGATGAACTTGGCAGGTATGGATATTAACGGTAATCATTCCAAGAAGTACGACTAACGTGAAAATGTATGCTCCAACCGAATTTTTCAAAATCCGCCAAACGTACGGCCATTCTTTTGTATAAAAACCGAGTGCCAGTGCGACAAAAACCAGTGTACCGGAAAATACCAGTAAGATATTTTTAAAAAGAATCCATAGAATTTTCCACGTTGGGGTGCCATACAGTTTTAAAACTGCAATCTGTTTATGCTCCCGGAACAAGGAATACAACAAAAAGGCAATCAACATCGTTATAAGAATGCCGTATTCAATTTGGTATATAGACTCATCCATTGTTGGAATATTAATAAGCAGTGAATCCCCCTCTAAATCGCTTTCAGGGATTTCTATCTGAAATTCTTTCATCAAATTTTTTTGTAAAATTTCCAGAAAAAATTTTTTATCCATACCGTCGGGTAGTTCTGCTTGATAACGTCCTGCTGTTTTCAGTTCTGAAAACACTTGGTAAAAAGGATAGATGGTGAGGTCTTCATGATACATATGCCCATATAATATTCCCGTCTGTTCCGCACTTGCAGTATCTCGTGTAGAAACAAACTTTTTGTTGTTACGGCTGCGGGTTTCTTCGGGGGTCAGTGGTGTTCCTCTGGTTAGTACAAATGTTTGATTATATGGGCTCTCATTAGTCAGCAAGATATATTTAACAATTTCAAGATAGTTATTGTCTCCGCGAACATATGTTCTAAATAAGTTTGCGTGTGTTTCTTCAGCAGTCTTCAGAAGAACAGAAAATAATTTATCAGAGTCCGATAACGCTTGATTATCCGGTATGGTAAATACTGTACAGTAAGTACTTTCATTATTTCTGATTTCCCGTATTTCCCGATTGGATTCAAGAAGATATCCAATGAATGCTTGAAAAATAACGGAAGCCACTAGTGTTAGATAAACCAGTTTCTTCATTTTTCACCCTGCTTTTCATGTGAATCAATTTGTACTTAATGTAATTTATAGCTGTAGAGAGAAAGCAGCAGCTCCACAAGCTGCGAAACTGCTGCTTTTTAAAAAGAGGAGATTTAAGCTTCAATCTATGACATTATAATAAGCATGTGTGGTATCTCCCCAGCCTCCAATTGCGCTGGAAAATGCGGTCATGCCGGCTTGTGTCCATCCGCTATCGTTCTTATGTGCACCAATACTACAACTTGCTTTGTGTATCTTAGTATTATGTAAATAATTTGAATAAACCTTTTTCTGGTTGAATCCTACAATGGAAGTACCGTAATCCCAAACGCCGCCGTCAACATTTACTGATGCGGCAAAAACGGGCACTACTATCCCTAAAGCAAGCACACCGGTCAGTGCAAAAGAACTGATACGCTTTTTCATTTTTGTTTTCATGACAAATCCCTCCGTTAAAAGTCTTTTAGTTTTAAATTTTGTTCTTTTTAGCCCAATATACCCCCTTTTGATGGAGTATTGACTTTTTTTGATGTCTAATAGACATGCAATCAATTTACTTATATCATACAGTAAATCTTTTCCATATTCAATTCTCTTAACACGAAAAGCCTTTTTTTGTTCTCAAAAAATTATTTTATTTTGATAACACTTATCAAAAGGCCCACATTGCCATAAAAAAGCGACGTGGACCTTTGCAGTGACAGTTGTCAAATAAGTAAGAAAAATTCAAAATTTATTTATTGTCTTGATTAGAATTATAAATTATAATAATTACAAAATAGAAATTTGGCGTGTAAAGATCTCTTTTCATGCACTAAAAACGGATGTGTGTTGTCTCATGTGTATTAAAATATTGATCATAGATGATAATTTAGCCGATTGCAAAAAGCTGTCCACACAGCTGAAGAATTGGGCATGCCGTGCAAATTGTCACTTAAAAATAGATATAAAACACGACATTTCAATCGGCAATTGTTTAAAAAAAATCATCAATGAATACGATATCTTATTTTTAGAGATTGCACTGTCTTCTTTAAATGGAATGGAGTTAGCTCGGTTTATAAGGCGATATAACAAGCAAATCTCCATCGTTTTTTATACAAATCATAGTGAATTTGCAGTATCCGGTTATGATGTACAGGCAATGTATTTCATCGTAAAACCCTGTACGCAGACTAAGATAGATAATTGTATGAATCAATTGGATAAAAATAAATTGAAATTTCAATCTCAAAAAGTCATGATACAGACAAAGCAAATCGACATTTATGAGGACCGTGATATCGTTTATCTTGAAGCTGCTGGACATTATACTAAGCTCCATACATTAACGGATTGTATCAAATACCATTTGCCATTTAAAAAAATCAATGATCTGTTACCCAAACCGCCCTTTTTTCATTGTTACCGTTCCTATACCGTTAATTTAAATTATGTGTGCGGAGTGAAAAACAAAGAAATCATTTTAATTGATAATCAGAAAGTTCTTTTAAGCAAGAAACGCATGAAAGAATTAAACAACAGTCTGCTGCAATTACATAGAAGAAGCATAACATGAATGATTACGCTGTTTGGGGATAATGTCTTTTTGATTGTGAATAAATACTCCCCTATACTCTGTATGGCAATTTCGAATAAGAGGGTTTTAAAATAAGTTTTTTTCAATATGTAAGATCCCATAAAATTTTGTGTAAAAGCTAAATAACAGACTTGCTTTCAGAATGGCAGCAGTGCTTAGTGGTTAGTCTGTGCTCAACCTTGCTATGTGGCGGTTTCTAGCATTAGCACAACATGGAATATTTATTCCAAATGGCACTGATAAAACAGTCAAACATTGAAAAATATTCTGCCAACTAATTATCGGTATAAACTGACGGCATCGAATTATTTTGCAAAATTTTCTTGATATGACCGCAAGTTAGAACGGTTTTACCCTAAAATATTCTCGAGGTGAAAACATGGTATCTTCATACAGTGCAAATAAAACATTTCGTATGTTGGATTTATTTGAGAAATTTAGTCGCGGAAATTTAATAAACACACAACAAATTGCAGATTATTATAATGTAACGAAAAAATCGATACACCGGGATATTGCAGATTTAAATGAATACTTTCGGCTGCACAACAGTTTAGAATGTAAAATTACATATTGCCCGAAAGAAAAGGGCTATCGTTTGCTAAATCGCTCCAATGGCTCCAATGTATTTCTTTCGGACAGTGATGTCTTTGCTCTCATAAAAGTCTTGTTAGAGTCAAGAGCGTTTTCAGCCACAGAAATGAAAAGGGTCATAACGACTTTTTTAAGTCTGTGTGACGATAAGGGATCCATAAAAAAAGCAGTTCAAAATGAACTACATTATTATGTTCCGCCACAACATGGGAAAGATATCATCGATTTTATCTGGAAAATCTCTTTAAGCATTCAGCATTTCCAATATGCAGTGGTTACATATACACGTCAGGATGGAACTACAAAAAAGTACCGTTTGAAACCGCTTGGACTGATTTTTAGTGAATATTATTTTTACCTTATAGCAGACATTTGCGGTATAGAAAAAGATCAACCCGCGGTTTTCAGGGTCGATCGTTTTCAAAGCTATTCTGCAACGGAAGAACATTTTAACGTACCCTATAAAAATCGCTTTGAAGAAAGTGAGTTTCATAAACGGATTCAATTTATGTATCCGGGACAATTAATTCATCTTCAGTTTAAATTTTGGGGAGCTTCCCTTGAAGCAGTACTTGACCGTATCCCTACTGCGAAAGTTGTCGGGCATGATGGAGAAAAGGCAATTGTAGAAGCAGAAGTCTTTGACAGAGGAATCATCATGTGGCTTTTAAGCCAAAGAGAATTTCTCGAGGTCATAAAACCTGAAAAGCTTCGAAAAGAAATGAAAGAAACGTTAGAAAAAACGCTTCAAAACTATCAATAAATCAACTTGCCGAACAACCTTTCCAATGCATTAAGTGAGAAATACAATCTATCCTGAGCACCTGAGCAGTGCAATCTGCTCAGGTAATTTTTTGCTGTTTTTACTTCATGCCCAGAATCTGTCCATTCAATTACCCTATACTATGTGCAGAAAAACGACAAAATTCTCAGATGATAAAAATCGGAATAAAACCGAAAGCGAACATTTTGTCGATTAAAAGGTGGGAAATGCAATGAATAATCAGCGGAGAATCTCCCAAAACAAACAGAAAGCGATATGGTATTACTACATTAACGGTAATAGTAAGGGACCACTGACGAGTGCTGCCGTTGCACAACTATATGAAATAGGACTCCTCAAAGATAACACCTTACTTTGGAAGCAGGGATTCCTTGATTGGAAACCGATTTGGCAGTTTATAAAAGGCGGTCCCACTTTCATTCCTGCCACAACAAATCTAGCATATTCTCGTACATCATCTAAAGCAGCCATTCCGGTTATCATCATCACAATGATACTAATCTTAAGCTGTATTTTCGGTTATTTTCGATTTTTCGCCAAAACGCCTTTGGAGGGAGGCTGGCAAGGACAAAGCATCTTTGGAACAACCAGTGAAGTCATGTTATTTGATAATGGGAAATGTTGGATTTACGATGTGGGTGATGCGCCGTGTTCAGGCAACTATCTAGCGATCAAAAACAATGATGGTTCTTATAAAGTAACGCTTTTTAAAAATAATCGATTTATGGTATTGTCTGTTTCTTTCGTAGATGATAATACCATTCAAGTGAGTATACCAAACTTGAGCAATGTTGTTACAATGACCCGTATTGATAAGAGCACTGCCAAAAGCATGATGGGAATCGATTGAAAATTTTATATCTTTATATAAATATTTTTAAAAAGGGATGATGCAATCATGATTGAAAACACAAGACAAACAGGCTGGTATTATGAAATTAACGGTGAGAGAAGGGGGCCGGTGTCTCAAAGCAGCATCATACAGCTTTATCACTCGGGAATTATTCAAAGAGAAACCTTAGTTTGGAAACAGGGATATCCCGACTGGCGTCCATTATCACAGCCTGGATTAATTAGTCAAAATGCGGCTGTGCCCCCTCCGGTATCTGGCAGCGCTGTTGACAACACAATTGTATGGTGGCTGGCGTTTATGCCAATTCTAGGTTCCATCATTGAATATATCGTTGCGGTTTCCATAGGAGTCGGCAGCGAATCACTTTGGTTTATTACACTCGGTCTGAATATATGGCTGTGCTCTCTCGATGAGAAAAAACTTAAAGCTGCCGGGTATAATACGCAAAAGATAGGATCAGCTTGGTTGATACCTGCATACCTGTTTAAAAGGGCCAAAATGCTCGGGCAAAGCAATGGATATGCAATCGTTTGGTGTATTACTTTTGCTATTCTCTTGTTTGCTTAATATAATAAGAATATTACATACAGGGATTTACCGAATGTGGAATTAAAACGGAAGAGATTTTCAAACAGGGGGATTATATTTTTTAAGGATCCATCTGGCTCATGAATTGAAGGATGGATCCTTTATTATCATACGAACTCCGAGGCCGCCTAAAATTCTGTGTAAAAGCTAAATATCAGACCTTCTTTCAGGCAAAATTATAAGTCTGAAAGGAAGTCATTTTGATGAGTAGAGTACCGGCAGAACTTTTAAGGGAGTATGTCAACCGCCAAGAATTCAGCAGCACTGCGGATATCATGGAAGCCATGAAAGACATGTTTCGTGATGTTCTTCAACAAGTGATGGAAAGCGAATTGGAGGAAAAGTTAGGCTAAGAAAAAACAAGAGACTATCAAATGTTGATGAAACGACAGAGTCGAAAAATTACAGAAACGGGTATTCCAAGAAGAGCGTAAAAACGCAGATTGAAGAGATTCCTGTAAAGATTCCCCGTGACCGTAATGGTGAATATGAACCGAAAATCAAAAAAATAGGTTAAATCTTATCCTTCCTGTGTAAAGAGCTAGGAAAACAACCAGGAAATTCTCTCCACATTTTACGCATACCCGGCTGAGATTTGGAAAATCATATATACAACAAATATCATTGAGGGACTGAACCGCCAGTTTCCGAAGGATTACCAAAAATAAGACATCCTTTATGAATGACGATTCCTTGCGTAAAATGTTGTATTTGGCATCGAAAAAGATTGTCGAACATTGGACCTGCAGGTGTCGAAATTGGGACTTTGTTTTAATCAGTTAAATATCCTGTTTGCCGACCGAGCGGCAGGCTGATTGCCTCTGCAAATTAGAATTTCCCCAAAGCTGTTTTGACATTCGCGCTTGGCGCGAATACCTCGGCAGCTTTGAGGAATATGGATCAATCAGGAGCAAATCCAACCTTTTAATTTGCGCTGCAAATCAAAAAAACGCCTGAATTCTTATCTGAAAGAACTTTTAATTTACACAAAATATTACAGAGTGCCTTTTTACTCCTTAGCGGACTTTAAAAACCAACTTTCCAGCTACTTACACCGCTCTAATAATATACCGATGCGTCCTCTTCGTTGGTTGTCTCCTTCTGAATTTTTACATTCCCATACTGTCCAATATGTTTGACAAACCTACAAAGCGGGAATTTTCTTTGTCGTTTTGTATAGGACTACAATACATATTTTAAAAATTCAAATTATGTCATTGACAAATATCATTACATTCGTCAAGTATTTTGGGCTTTTGAAGCCGTTCGCAAGGAAGAACAGAAAAGGTTTAGCAAGACCCGAAGAATTTACTTTAAGCGCTCTCGAACCTTGCTGAACAAACGATATGAATTTCTCACTCCGGAGCAAAAACAACAGGTTAATATCATGCTTTATGCAAGCAGCCGTTTGCTGACAGCCTACTCTCTTAAAGAACAGTTTTTCAAAGTTCTTGATTCCTCCGACAGTCAGTCCGCACGGACAGCGCTATCCCATTGGATTATGACCGCACAAAACAGTGGCCTTTCAAGATTTGTTGCTTGTGCAAATACCATGATTCGCTGGTCAAAAGGTATTCTGAATTCATTCCACTGCCCTTACACCAACGGTTTTACCGAAGGGGTTAACAACAAGATTAAGGTTCTTAAACGCAATGCCTACGGTTATCGTAATTTTCGTCGCTTCCGCAATCGCATGCTTCATATGTTCCATGTTTCAACGAAAAATGGAGCAGCTTAACGCCGCTCCATTCGATGTTTCCATTTTGGGTGACCCCAACTATTGACATAGAGCCAAAAATAAAAAGACCGCATAAACAACCGGAAAACCCAGTGTTTATGCGTCCTTTCGAGTATTGATTGGTGCGAGAGGCGGGACTTGAACCCGCATGAACGTTTAATGGTTCACAAGAACCTGAATCTTCTAAAAAAGTGAAAATAAAATGCAGGATAATGCTCAAAATCGCATCAACATCGGCATTTACACAAATGTCAATTCATTATATAACATGAAAAAACACTTTTTATGTCGTACAAGTGTCGTATAAATTAGGATGGGGGCCTGCGGACAAAAGTTGGACTGAATACACTCAGGAAGGAAACAGAGAATGTATTCAGAGGAACAATATCGCAAAGCCCTGGAGGTTTATGAAGAAACGAAATCGGCAACAAAAACAATAACGATTTTGGGATATCCGGTACGAAGGCAAACGCTATACAACTGGATCAATCGAAAACGAACCTTACCGGAAAATCGATGCACCTTTTGTGGATATCATACACCGGAGCACCCTCGCCATCCACCAATAGAATGAAAACTTGAGATTCTACACCGTTGCTTTGAGCTGGGAGAAGATGTATAAATTGATGTGCTAAAAAAAGACCCCGGCGTCAACAAGAGTCCCTTGAACAACAGGGAAAAGGCAGTGATTGTTGATGCCCTAAAAGAGAAGTATCCACTGTCTGTACTGATAAAAAAGCTCAAACTGGCCAAGAGCAGCTATTACTATCAAAACAAACGTGTCAGTTTTGCAAAGAAGCATAAAGATGATTATCAAGCTGTTGCGACCATATTCCATAACAGTCAGGAAAGATATGGATGTCGTAGAATCGCAGAATTAAAATAGTATTGAACCGAGAGGGCTATACCCTATCCGAAAAGGTGATACGTCAAATTATGCGTGAAAATGGCTTGGTTGTGAAAGGCAGAAAAGCGAGGAAATACTGCTCTTACAAAGGGGAAATTAGCCCTGAAGTACCAAATGTTATTCAGAGAAATTTCAGAGATGACAAGCCAAATCAGAAAGTGGCCCTAGTGTCAAGGGAAGTTCGCAATTTCGGGACTCCGGAAAATGAATTAGGCTACGTTTAACAGTGAAAGAATGGATTTCGGGTTTAAGTATGCTCTGGAAATAGACCAGTCCTCCGCATACTCCATCAGATGTGTTGTTACCAGCCGTAGATAGGAATCCGGATTAGGAAATATTCCGACTACGCTGGTTCTGCGGCGAATTTCCTTGTTCAGTCGTTCCAACATATTGGTCGAGGAAATTTTGCGGGCATCAAGTTCTGGAAAAGCATAGAAGGCTAGAGAATCTTCCAGTCCATCTTCCAGGAGCTCTATTGCTTTTGGAAAGCGTTTTCCATACTGTTCTGATATTTGCTTCGCGCGTTGTCTAGCTATTTCAGCGGAAGGTGCCAGCCAAATTTCTTTTAACTGAGCCGCAAAGGATTCTTTGTCCTTCTGGGGTACATGAGCCAAAATATTTCGCATAAAATGGACTTTGCACCGTTGCCAGGAGGCTCCCGGAAAACTCTCACGGATGGCTGCAATCAGCCCTTTATTCGCGTCTGAAACCACCAGGAGCGGTGTTTTCAGTCCACGATCTAACAGACTTTGAAATAATTGAGAATAACTTTCTTTGGATTCATCGAGCATTGGCTCCACGGCAATGATATCCCTATGCCCCTGTTCATTGACGCCACAAACTACCATCACAGCCATGCTGACGACCCGGCCATCCATACGGATTTTTTCATACAGTGCATCTGTCCAAATGACAGGATAGCGACCCGTCAGAGGCCGGCTGCGGAAGTACTGCACCTGCTCGTTAAGGCCTTTCGTCATTTCACTGACTTGACTGCGGGAAAGATTCTCAATTCCAAGACTGCGAGCTAGTTTCTCCATCTTTCGCGTAGATACACCCTGCACAAACGCTTCTTGAACCACTTGAATCAGCGCTGCTTCACTGCGCTTGCGTTCTGTTACGAAAAACGGGATATAGCCCTGATTTCGGAGTTTTGGTACCATTAGATACATCGTTCCCATACGAGTATCCAATCGACGTGGCCGATAGCCGCAGCGGTAATCACGGCGTGACGGATTGTGTGCATTCTTTTCTGCGCCAACGATACCGGAGACCTCTGCTTCCATCAGACGGGTACACAGCCATTCCAGCATCGACAGCATTGGATCCGGCTGCGCCATACATTTTAGTAGCAATTCTGTCAAATCTGTGATATCCTTTTTGTGAGTCATTGGGTATCTCTCCTTTTTTGAATGTCTTCTAACCATTCATTTTATCGGAGTCCCAATGACTTTTCTATGCCTTTATGAAATTGCGAACTTTATTGTACTCCATCGAAGTGGCTGACTGATGTGACAGAGTTCTCAATTCCAGCAGGAAAAGTATATTTGTCTCCTATTATTGACTGCTATGATGGTATGCCGGTAGCATGGAACATTAGCTGTAAACCAAACGCACAATTGGTGAATCGTATGCTTGATCGTGCAATCAGTACACTTGATCAAAATACGCATCCGATTATTCATTCAGATCGAGGCTGTCACTACCGATGGCCGGGCTGGATAGATCGAACCCGTAAGGCAGGATTGATCAGATCAATGTCTCAGAAAGGGTGTTCACCGGACAATTCAGCTTGTGAAGTTTTTTTTGGAAGAATGAGATGTTCTACGGCCGTTCTTGGCAAGGTATCACAGTAGAGGATTTTATGCGCAGATGGAAGCTTACATGGTATGGTATCGGGATATGAGAATCAAAATATCTCTTGGAGATTTTAGTCCAGCAGAATATAGAATCAAAATGAGATTAGCCATATAGTCCCAAAAATGTCCGCAGGCCCTTAACATGACATTTATTCATTGAAGTAAATAGATACGCGCCTCATAAGGTCTTAAGATTTTAGGAATTTCTTCTGATGAATCCATATAATTGCCAATAAGCATTTTTCGGGGAACGATATTATCAGCAAGCGTCAGTTCCGTTTCATCTGCACTGAAATTTAAAAGCACAAGCAGTTTTTCATCGTCTAAAGTCCGCCGATAGCAATACAAAGGACCTTCATCTTTTACAACTTCAAAATCACCATAAACAATTACTTCGTACTGCCTGCGCAAGCGAATCAGTTTTTTATAATAGTTCAAAACAGAATTTTTGTCCTTTATCTCATCTTCCACATTTATTTCGGTGTAATTTGGATTAACTTTAATCCATGGTTTGCCGCTCGTAAAACCTGCATTGGCGGAATTGCTCCACTGCATCGGAGTGCGAGCATTATCCCGACTTTTTTTATGTATATACCGCATAATTTCGTCTTTTGAATTAGGATCTCGTTGTGTAAATTCTTTATAAATGTTAAGCGTTTCGATATCGCGGTAATCCTCTATAGAGTCAAATTTAACATTTGTCATACCAAGTTCTTCGCCCTGATAAATAAAAGGCGTGCCTTGCAGCGTGTGCAGCAGAGTGCCGAGAAGTTTGGCGGACTCCACACGATATTTTCCGTCATCACCAAATCGAGACACCTGCCGCGGCTGATCATGGTTGCTTAGAAACAGGCTGTTCCATGCTTTTCCGTTCAGTTCGGTTTGCCACTTCGTTATAAGCTTTTTAAACTTGTCAATTGGCACAGGGATATCGTTCCATTTTCCATTTTCATTCATACCTAAATCGATATGTTCAAACTGAAACACCATATTAAGTTCATGACGGTCTTCAGCCGTATATTTGATAGCTTCTTCCGTCGTAACGCCGCCAGTCTCGCCGACTGTCATAATATCATAATGGCTTAAGACTTTTCTGTTCATTTCCTGTAAAAACTCATGTACACGCGGCCTGTTGGCCGTATATGCAAAACTTGAAGCATACTGACTGCCGGAAACTATTTGACCGTCCGGAAAACGCTGATCTTTTGAAATACAGTTGATAACATCCATACGGAAACCATCAATTCCTTTGTCAAGCCACCATTTCATCATATCGTAAATTTGATTGCGCAATTTTTCATTTTCCCAGTTTAAATCAGGCTGTTTTTCCGCGAAAAGGTGAAGATAATACTGCCCTACTGATTCTTCATATTTCCATGCTGAGCCCCCAAATATAGAACCCCAGTTGTTGGGTTCTTTTCCATCTTTGCCTTCACGCCATATATAATAGTCGCGGTATTCATTTTCAGGAGTTTGTTTGCTCTTTTGAAAAAATTCGTGCTCGTCCGATGTATGATTGACTACCAAATCCATAACAACCCTGATGCCTTTTGCATGTGCGCAGGCAAGGAGTCGGTCAAAATCTTCCATCGTGCCGAACTCTGCCATTATTTTTCTGTAATCCCTTATATCATATCCATTGTCTGCATTAGGGGAATCATAAATGGGACACAGCCAAATGACATCAATGCCTAAATTCTTTAGATAATCCAGTTTTTGAATAATACCGTTTAAATCTCCTATGCCGTCGCCGTTGCTGTCCATAAAGCTGCGTGGATAAATTTCGTAAACGACTGCCTCTTTCCACCATTTTTGTCCCATGAAATACCACCGTCCTAAGTGTAATTAGTCAAAAAAGTCAGTTTTCATCAAGATGTAAACAATGCCCCAGCAGTTCACCTTAGGAACTATAAAAGACGCAGCCATTCCCCGCTGCGTTTGCTCCAAGTGATAATCCAACGGTACAGACCGACCGTTTTCGCTGTCTGGAGATGCAAAATAGATTCCTTCAATTTTTCTGTCGAGTTGCACCTGAAAATGTATGTTCGTTTGAGGTATGGGCGAATTTTTCCCTTGATTCCACTCGTCGTTTTCACACCCAAACAAGTTAATGATACTAATCATCTTTTTTCTGTCGTTTTCTCGAATCGTAAGCCAAAGAGTGTCCGGTTTTCCATCGGGACTCCATTTTCTGTCAATGCATTTGTATTCCGTATTATCCCAGCCGATATGCGTTGTGCTGACATCTTTCATGGTTTTATCATAAAACAATTCTTGATATCGAACGGTAAAATCATAATATTGACGCATCCTATCCGCCTGTTGTTCGGACAAAAAGGAATGGTCAACATAGTACCCTTGTGTCAAGACAGCATTTTTTTCGCCCAATAAAAGATGTGTGGCTCCGTTTGATACAATTGCGGCAGTAAGTAAAAGCGCAGCGTTTTCTGCACGCTGTGGGGAATCCGTACGAAACGGTGCGAGATATGCTGCCAAAATGACAGGCTTTCTGTTTTTACATGCCCGTTTAGCATTCAAAATAATCTGCCTGATATGACAATATCGGTCGTTTGGGTCCCATACTTCAATATAAACAGCGTCCTGCGGCGCTTGGGCCACTCCTTCGACCGGCCAGTTCCCAACATTGTTAAAAATCAGATTGCTGTCTGGATGAATCGCATTCAGTGCTCTATGAGTTTCCTTTATAAGACTTGGATATTCCTGTTCCAGTTTTACCTGTTTTTTCATCTGTTTCAGGTGCGAGAAAGCAGTCTTAGGGAAACCGTATGTATCCATATGGATTCCGTCAAAGCCGACTAACGCAACCGCCTTTTCATATTCATGGATGATATGTTCTCTCCAAGGGGAGTTTCTTTGAATATTCATCAAATAAAAGGTGTCAATGAAAACAAGCGGTTTTCCCGCGCTTGTATAAAATCCCCAGTCCGGGTGCTTTTCGAAAAAATCCCGTGACGCCGCGTATACCGCACCATACCCCAATGATTTCATTCCCATGCGCTTGCATGCGGCGATTTTTTCCTTTACCACATTGAGATTCACAGGCTTTCCCATCATATCAAAATATCGTTCCGTCGGCCCCACCAGCTCATCGTGCCGATAACACCAGTCATAATATTGAACATAATTGATATGATATTTCCGAAGTGTCATCACATCGTCACACCCGGCGTCCTTCGTATCAAAATCGCTGAGAAACCCGTAACGAATGGCTTCCCGAGGGTTTGACACAACATCAAATGCCGTTGCGGCGCGGTGAACCTCAACACCATCACAAAGGATAGAAAGCTCTGCCCCAAATCCGGCGAATGTTTCCGAATAGCCTGCAAGCTGAAATATCATGTTTTCGGCAACTGAAAAGCTCTGAATCAGTATGGTTTTGTTTAACCGAAAAATGTACAGTACCGCTGTGCAGTTTTTGGGCAGTGGCGGTGTTATCTCAGCAATTAACCGTATCGGTTCACCGGTCAGATACTGCGCCTTCTGCGGGTAAAAATCAATTTTCATAAACTATCTTTATCCTTTCACTGCTCCCGCGGTTAATCCTTTAATAAGGCTTTTTTGAAAAGCCAAAAAGGCAACAATTACGGGAATTACGGCAATTACAGCAGTAGCGGCCATTAGATTCCATTGTGCCCCGGCAAACTGCTGGAAATATACCGACAACGCTTGCGGTATGTTATGCTTTCTTGTGTCTTGAAGAAAAAACACCGCCTGCGCATAGTTGTTCCATATTCCAAACCCGTTTAGGATCACGACGGCGGCAACAGAGGGCTTGAGAAGCGGAAACGTGATTTTCCAAAAAACTTTAAACCAAGAGCACCCGTCAATAATAGCCGCCTCTTCAATCTCCCTGGGCAAAGATTTTACAAATCCCGTAAAAATAAATACAGATGACGGCAGGGCAATAGTAGCACAGACCATACTCATTCCCCACAGAGTATTAATCGCATGAATGCGAATCATGAGTGTGTAGAGAGGCACTGTATTAATAATTCCCGGAATCATCATGCAGCTTATGAAAAGCCAGAAAACAAATTTATTAAATTTGTTGTCAAACCGTGCGATGGCAAAAGCGGCCATTGCACCAAATACCAGAATAATTGCAAGTGATTCCGCGGTTATGACTGCGGAATTAATAATTGCTGTCCCTATATGAGATTTTTGCCATGCTGCAATATAGTTTTGAAAATAAAAATCCGGAACAAACAGATTTCCTTGGTAAAAAATCCGCTGCGGTTTGTTTAAAGACAAGATAAGTAAAATGTAAAATGGAATTAAGCACAAAGAGCAGATTAAGATAATTGCAAGATATTTAAAGAATTTAATGATAGAATTCAAGCGGTATCACTCCTTTTCCCGCGTCAGATACATGGAAATCATCACAGGGACTAATATGATGAAGAACATAATAATTGCCACGGCAGTGGAGTATCCTGTTTTACTCCCATAGCACATACGCATAATGTAAATACTAAGCGTTTCCGTCGCATAGCCCGGCCCGCCTTCGGTCAACGCCATGACAATATCAAACACGGCAAGAGATCCGATAATGTTCGTGACCACATTAATCCTTATGGACGGAATCAGCATCGGAAGTGTGACATAACGGAAACTGTTCCAGCCGTTTGCACCGTCGATTTTCGCCGATTCATACAGCTCTTCCGGGATATTCTGCAGGCCGGCTAAATAAATCACCATGGTCATTCCGGCATATTGCCAAACATTCACCAAAACAAGAACCACCATACAGGCAGTGTAATCACCAAGCCAATTTCCGAGCCAAGAGGTTTTCCCGATGAGTTCCAGTGCGTGATAAACAAACCCACGGTTCGGCTGTAGCAACATGTACCAGATATAACCCATGATCAGCGGACTGATAATGGCAGGCAAATAAATCATAGCACGGGCAATACTTTTTCCTTTGAATTTTGCGTTCATTAAAAGAGCGTACGCAAGCCCCACGATATTTAGGAGCGGTGCACTGCCCAATGCAAAAATCAGCGTATTCCTAATATCCGAAATGGCTCTTTCATCGTTAAAAAAATCGATAAAATTTTGCACCCCAATAAAATTAGCCCTACTGATGCCGTCCCAGTCCGTCAAGCTCATCCAAATTCCCTGCGACAGAGGATAAAGAAAAAACAATGCAAACAAGAGGAAAGCAGGAACAGCCATAAAAGTATGTAATCCTATTTTTCTTATTTTTACCATACCGGTTAATAACCCTTTCTAAATGAAAAGGGGGTATCTTGAAAGCCGCCCCCCTTCTAAAAATGTTGTTGCTTATTTCATGCCGTCGTCCCAAGCTTCTTCATAAGCTTTAGCAAATGTTTCCGGTGTGTATTTCCCACCGAGAAGATCCTGTACCATACGACCCGCGTCATCACCGGAAAATCCGGCAGGTTTTTCATTGGTAAAGCCAATATTAACGGCATTATTCAAAGCTGTATTCACTTCGCTTACCAGAATTTGAGGTGCCCATTCTGCAGTTACATCCGTGAATGCGGAGGGAGCTCCTGCGGCTTCGCTGTATTTTTTCTGATTTTCCGGTTTAAACAAGAAATTCAAAAATTCAATGGCTTCTGCTTTGTGTTCTGTTGTGGCTGAAATGGAATACCCGGAATCCTCTGCGCTCAAAACCACAGGTTTGGAATCAGGCATATAAGCGGGGTAAGGAGCAAAGCCAATTTTCGTAGCAATATCAGGATCGGCATCCATTAGGCTGGACAACACCCACATTCCATTGCTAAACATAGCCGCTTTTCCGGTTACAAAATCCTGGACGCAGTTGTCACTGGTCGCAGTCAGTACATCGGAGTTAATTAACCCTTTATTTTTCAGTGTCAGCATGTTCTGTGCAAATATAGCCATCGGTCCGTCTGCGGCACCAAAGTTCAGTTTTTCCTTGTCATTATTCAGCATGGCTTTTTTAGCTTCGATTGTACCTAACGTCTGCTTTATGTAACCATGCGGAATAAATTCAATCAAGTGACCCAAATGCCACGCTTCTTTTCCAAAGATGAACCACGGTGTTACATCCGGTTTCTTTTCTTTTATGGTTTCCAAATTCTTCACAAATTCATCCCAGGTATCGGCCGGCTGCAAACCTAATTCATTGAATATGTCCTTGTTGTAAAAGAATCCGGCCATCGTCATGTTGGTGCAGATGCGGTACTGTTTTCCGGTTTTTACATCGGTGCAATTATCTTTCATGGAAGCGAACAATCGGTTCCACCATTCAGACTGATCGGACAAATCAAGATATTTGCCTTGGTCGGCATATTCCTGCTCGTACGTTGTCATGATGTCCGGAATTTCTCCGGATGCAAACTTAATTTTGATGATGTTGCTTGCATCTTTCTGATACTCCTGCTCCACCGTAATTCGGTCTTGGGATGAGTTAAAATCGTTGATGATTTCATTCATAACATCGATAGTCTCAATTTTACCCGTGAACAATTTTAGATGTACTTTTTCCCCGGATTCAGATGGAGAACTTTTTTCTGCAGATGTATCTGACTGTGCTTGAGAGGATGTGGCAGTGTTAACTGACGTCGCACACCCGGAAAAAGATACTGCGAGCAGCGCTGCACTCAACAGTATGGCTAAAAACTTTTTCAAAATAAATTCCTCCTTTAATATCAACTGCCTCCGTTTTTAGATTAGCACATTTTCCCGCAAATGAAAATTCCCGTTTTATTAGATAATAGTTTGAGTTTTTTAGATTCATAATTGGTGTAATTGCATAACAACGGAATCGTGATATAATTATAAAAAAGGGAGGTGCCGGATTATGAAAAGTCTATTTTTTCATACCTATCGAAACTGGAGCATCCGGCGAAAGCTGTTGGTTATTATATCTCTTCTGATTGTGCTGTCTGTAACACTGGTTTCTGTATTAAGTTACCGCCGTTATACAGATTATTTCACCGAACAGACAAAAGAACAAACCCAACAAATAATTGACCAGATTAGCATAAATGTTGATACCTATCTAAAAGAACTGCTTCGGCTGAGTCTGACGCCCTATTACAATAACAGCATTATGGAAGAGCTTGAATTTCAGCCCCACAGCGATATGGAAAAATTGGAGAAACAGCGAAACATAGAAAATTATCTTGGTTCCGTTATGATATTGCCCCGGGATGATATCCTCCGCGTCTATATTCTAACGGATAGTGACGTGTATTCCAGTATAAAAACCCCCTATAATATGGAGGAGTATCTCAGTTATACGCAGTCTTCTTGGTTTCTTCAAGCCCGTCGCACACAGGAGCGCCTTTTTCTACCCGTTCATTCGGAAAAAGTATTCGGGAACAAGAAAACGCAAATATTTTCGTTTGTTCAAAGTCTTCGAAGTAAGGAGGATAATTCCAAGGTTCTGGGCGTTATCAAGGTTGACGCAAATTATGCAGGCATTAAAAACATTTGCGATAAAGTCCAGTTGGAATCCGACAGTGCATTATTCATAATTGACAAGGATAAAAATATTATTTACCAAAACAGCCGCTTTGCCGACAGTAAGCTTAGTGATTCCATTTATCAATATGTTCTGGCAACAGATGGCAGCAGCATTCCCATGATAGATGGCGCAAAATATGTAGTTAACACTTCCACTCTGAGCACGACAGATTGGAAAATTGCAAAAGTTAGCTCTTATAATCAGCTAAACCGGTATTTTTTAGAAACCCGAAATGCAGCATTTGTGGCTGCACTGCTTTGCGCCGCCGCTGCCGTTTTTGTTCTGGTTTTGTTCGCCAACAATTTCTTAAATCCCATATTTACAATCGTAAGACGAATGCGACAAGTACAGGAAGGAGATTTGTCGGCACAGGTTCCGGTAAAAAGTCACGATGAAATCGGATTTTTAACCGAATCCTTTAATACAATGGTAAGCCAACTTCGAAAGACCATGCAAAACAACACTCTTCTGGTTAAAAAGGTATATGAGTCCCGCTATCTGCAGAAAGAGGCCCAATACAGCGCATTATGCAGTCAGATTAAACCTCACTTTTTATATAACACACTCAATACAATCAGCCTCTTAATCAAATGCGGAGAACAGGATGAAGCCGTACATAACATAGAAGATCTTTCATATTTTTTGCGTGGTGTAATGAATACCGACAAGGATATTCCGCTCTATGCCGAGCTGAAACTCGTAGATGCCTATCTGAGTCTTCAAAAAAACCGTTACAAGGATCAGTTCTCGTACCAAATCAATATTCCAAAAGATTTTTCGAACTTTGAAATCCCTGCTTTAACGTTGCAGCCTATAGTAGAAAACGCTATTATTCACGGCTGTGAGATGAAACGAGGCAATTCCGTCATCCAAATCCACTGCTCGGTAGAAGATGATTGCTTTATTATTTTTATTGAGGATAATGGCCGAGGAATGGAAGAATCGCAGGTAAAAGAACTAAACGATATGTTCCATTCCACGCCATTGCAAAACCGTGACGAGGGTGAGGATATTTTGAACGACAGTATCGGGCTAATCAATGTAAATTCCAGATTACAACTCAAATTTGGAATTAATTATGGGATTTCCATCAATTCAAAAATCGGCAAAGGAACCCGTGTTTCTGTCCGACTGCCATACACGGCGGGAAGGGAGAACTAACCTATGTATTCTGTGATGATTGTTGACGATGAACCGCTGATGGTAAAATATTTAAAAAACAATATCAAAAGGATTGCGCCTGAGTGGCAGGTTTCCGGAATCGCACTTGACGGCCTTCAGGCTGTCGAGTTATTGCAGCGGCAAAGTTTTGAACTTGTAATCACAGATATTCGAATGCCGGAAATGGACGGTTTGGAACTAGCAAAATATATTAGTGAAATCTATCCTGAGACTAAAGTGATTATTATTTCCGGTTTTGATGATTTCGATTATGCCCAACGCGCCATTCGATGCGGCGTATCAGACTATTTGCTTAAACCGCTCAGCGATGAAAGTGTCGCCAATACCCTCAAAAAAATTTCCGATCGGTTTCGTGCCGATCAAACAAAGTTATTTTCAGAGGGTATTCTTGCCAAAGCGGAGAAAGCAACGGATGAGCAGCTTCTGTCAGAATTTCTTCGTTCTGCCATCCAACAGGAAGCAGATTTTAACCTGCAAGCACTCTATTCCATCATGGTTACTCGGCAGATAGGGATGTTACATCAACCCTATTTTTGCGTTGCCATTGTTGGTGTGGATTCAGCTGTACTGCTAACTTCGGAAAAAAGTTATCAACAGATCAGTTCATGTCAAATGCGCCTCAACCAAATTTGCAAAGAAACTTGTAAAAACAACCCAAACTCTGCATCGTGTTATTGTGATGGTGGGAACACCGCTGTTCTTTTTTGCTGTGAGAAAAAGGAATCACTGATTCAACAGGTAAAGATATTCTATATACAAATTAAAACAATAATGGAGCAAAATCATTGTGTTCCGATATTAAGTGCATATGGAACGATAGAGGAAGATATTCTTTGCATTCGAAATTCCTATCAAAACGCAGAACAAAGTTTTCTAATTGCTTCTGCTCACGAACCAATACTTTCTTCCGATGAGCGAAGTAAAAAGGATAAATTAATCCGCAACTTTGCAAAACTTGTTTCATCGGTCTATTCTGATTTTATATCTCACAATGATTCCAGAATTCATGCCGCTCTGACAGACTTTTTTCAAAGTCTGCCAACGAATGAAGACCCATTGACTCCTTTGCGCTTTGGCCTTCATGTGCTTTCTTGGATTTCTCATCAAAGTAAAATTAAAAAAAATCGGTTAGAAAAAGCTTTTCAAGAGCTTGCTAAGCATTTAAAAAACAATGCTCATAAGTTAAATAAAAAAGAAACAGCAGATGCTTTTTATGAAGCAATTCTTGCATTAAATAAAGATGAAAAATTTCAATTGTCCGATGACAACAGTCAATTGGTAAACAAAGCAAAACATTACATCGCAGCTCATTACAGCGAACCGATCAGCCTAACCCTGATTGCTGAAAAATTGGGAGTTTCGTCAAGTTATCTTAGTGATTTATTTCATAGGGAAGTCGGGGAACCCTATTCCAAATTTGTAACACGCATTAGAATGGAACAGGCTATTATGAAAATGAAAGCGGATCCCTATAAAAAAATTTACACTGTTGCAGCCGAAGTTGGATTTATCAATGTGAAACATTTTAATGCAGTCTTTAAGAAGTTTTATCATGTAACACCTACGGAATACTTTAGAACATTGACCTGATACTAGATAGGGGGGTGCGGACAAAAAGTTGGACTGAATACACTCAGGAAGGAGATAGAGGATGTATTCAGAGGAACAATATCGAAAAGCCCTGGAGGTTTATGAAGAAACGAAATCGGTAACAAAAACAATAACGATTTTGGGATATCCGGCACGCAGGCAAACGCTATACAATTGGATCAATCGAAAACGAATGTTGCCGGAAGACCGATGCACCTTTTGTGGATATAATACACCGGAGCACCCTCGCCATCCACCTATAGAATTAAAGCTTGAGATTTTACACCGTTGCTTTGAGCTGGGAGAAGATGTACAATTAGTATCAAATGAAGTGGGATATAGCACAGCAAGTATATATAACTGGCGGCGCAAATATATCCAGAAAGGTGCTGCGGCATTAATGAATGCATCCAATGAGCGAGCCAGAGGGAAACTGACGGAAGGAAAAGCTGCATCTTCAGAGGAACTTGATGAACTGAAAGCAAAAATCCAAGATATGCAGTTAGAAATTGACATTCTGAAAAAAACAATTGATGTGCTAAAAAAAGACCCCGGCGTCAACAAGAGTCCCTTGAACAACAGGGAGAAGGCAGTAATTGTTGATGCCTTAAAAGAGAAGTATCCACTGCCTGTATTGATAAAAAAACTCAAACTGGCAAAGAGCAGCTATTACTATCAAAAGAAACGTGTCAGTTTTGCAAAGAAGCATAAAGATGATTATCAAGCTGTTGCGACCATATTCCACAACAATAAGGAAAGATATGGATATCGTAGAATTAAAATAGTATTGAACCGAGAGGGCTATACCCTATCCGAAAAGGTGATACGTCAAATTATGCGTGAAAATGGCTTGGTTGTGAAAGGCCGAAAAGCGAGAAAATACTGCTCTTACAAAGGAGAAATTAGCCCTGAAGTACCCAATGTGATTCGAAGAAATTTCAGAGCTGACAAGCCAAATCAGAAGTGGTTGACTGATGTGACGGAGTTCTCAATTCCAGCAGGAAAAGTATATTTGTCTCCTATTATTGACTGCTATGATGGTATGCCGGCAGCATGGAACATTAGCTGTAAACCAGACGCACAATTGGTAAACCGTATGCTGGATCGTGCAATTAGTGCACTTCCTCAAGATGCGCATCCGATTATTCATTCAGATCGAGGCTGTCACTATCGATGGCCGGGCTGGATAGATCGAACCCGTAAGGCAGGATTGATCAGATCAATGTCTCAAAAAGGGTGTTCACCGGACAATTCAGCCTGTGAAGGTTTTTTTGGAAGAATGAAGAATGAGATGTTCTACGGCCGTTCTTGGCAAGGTATCACAGTAGAAGATTTTATGCAGCAAATTGAAGCTTATATGGTATGGTATCGGGATACGAGAATCAAAATATCTCTTGGAGGATTGAGTCCAGCAGAATATAGAATCAAAATGGGATTAGCCATATAGTCCAATAAAATGTCCGCAGGCCCTAGAGTACAATAAAGTTCGCAATTTCATAAAGGCATAGAAAAGTCATTGGGACTCCGATAAAATGAATGGTGAGAAGACATTCAAAAAGGAGAGATACCCAATGACTCACAAAAAGGATACCACAGATTTGACAGAATTCCTACTAAAATGTATGGCGCAGCCGGATCCAATGCTGTCAATGCTGGAATGGCTGTGTACCCGTCTGATGGAAGCAGAGGTCTCCGGTATCGTTGGTGCGGAAAAGAATGCACACAATCCATCCCGCCGTGATTACCGCTGCGGCTATCGGCCACGTCGATTGGATATTCGGATGGGGACGATGTATCTAATGGTACCGAAACTCCGAAATCAGGGCTATATTCCATTTTTCGTAACAGAACGCAAGCGCAGTGAAGCAGCGCTGATTCAAGTGGTTCAGGAAGTGTTTGTGCAGGGTGTATCTACGCGAAAGATGGAGAAACTAGCTCGCAGTCTTGGAATTGAAAATCTTTCTCGCAGTCAAGTCAGTGAAATGGCGAAAGGTCTTAACGAGCAGGTACAGTACTTCCGCCGCCGGCCTCTGACGGGTCGCTATCCTGTCATTTGGACAGATGCACTGTATGAAAAAATCTGTATGGATGGCCGGGTTGTCAACATGACTGTGATGGTGGTCTGCGGTGTCAATGAGCAGGGACATAGGGATATCCTTGCTCGCAAAATTTCCTCAACCAATATGCTGGAACGGCTAAACAAGGAAATTCGCCGCAGAACCAGCGTAGTCGGAATATTTCCCAATCCGGATTCCTACCTACGGCCGGTAACAACATGTCTGATGGAATATGCGGAAGACTGGTCTGTTTCTAGAGCATACTTAAACCCGAAATCGATTCTTTCACTATTAAGCGTTGCCTAATTCATTTTTCGGAGTCTCGAAATTGCGAACTTCTCTTGACACTAGGGCCTGCGGACATTTTATTGGACTATATGGCTAATCCCATTTTGATTCTATATTCTGCTGGACTCAATCCTCCAAGAGATATTTTGATTCTCGTATCCCGATACCATACCATATAAGCTTCAATTTGCTGCATAAAATCTTCTACTGTGATACCTTGCCAAGAACGGCCGTAGAACATCTCATTCTTCATTCTTCCAAAAAAACCTTCACAGGCTGAATTGTCCGGTGAACACCCTTTTTGAGACATTGATCTGATCAATCCTGCCTTACGGGTTCGATCTATCCAGCCTGACCGTCGGTAGTGACAGCTTCGATCTGAATGAATAATCGGATGCGCATTTTGATCAAGTGTACTGATTGTACGATCAAGCATACGATTCACCAATTGTGCGCCCGGTTTACAGCTAATATTCCATGCTGCCGGCATACCATCATAGCAGTCAATAATAGGAGACAGATATAAGTCACTCTGAAGATGCAGCTTTTCCTTCTGTCAGTTTCCCTCTGGTTCGCTCATTGGATGCATTCATTAATGCCGCAACACCTTTCTGGATATATTTGCGCCGCCAGTTATATATACATGCTGTGCTATATCCCACTTCATTTGATACTGATTGCACATCTTCTCCTAGCTCAAAGCAACGGTGTAAAATCTCAAGCTTTAATTCTATAGGTGGATGGCGAGGGTGCTCCGGTGTATTATATCCACAAAAGGTGCATCGGTCTTCCGGCAACATTCGTTTTCGATTGATCCAATTGTATAGCGTTTGCCTGCGTGCCGGATATCCCAAAATCGGTATTGTTTTTGTTACCGATTTCGTTTCTTCATAAACCTCCGGGGCTTTGCGATATTCTTCCTCTGAATACATCCTCTATCTCCTTCCTGTGTGTATTCAGTCCAACTTTTTGTCCGCACGCCCCTAGCTTGATTTACGTTGCAAATCAAAAAAATTACCTAAGTTCTTATTTGAATTAAGTTCTGATTTACACAAAATATTACGGAGTGCCATATAGTCCAATAAAATATCCGCAGGCCCCCGATAGTTAAGTCCATATAATTGTGTAAAAAGGGAAATAGAAAAAGAGCCATGTTGCTTCCCCTTTGGTAGAATAAACAGTGGACCAAAAACACCAAACATAAGGAGGAATGCAAAACCATGGCTCAATATCATATTACCCTAAATGATGAACTTTTGCACGGGTTATTCACCAGAGATGAGGGATTAGCTAAGCTATTGGAACAAGTCCTCAATCAAATCCTCGAGGCACAAGTAGAAGAACAGCTGGGAGCTCGCCGTTATGAACGAACGGAAGAACGAAAAGGCTATCGAAACGGTTCGTATCCACGCCAGCTGACGACCCGGGTAGGACGGTTGACCTTGCGCGTTCCACGGACAAGAGATGGGGAGTTCTCTACGGAACTGTTCCAACGGTATCAACGGAGCGAACAAGCACTGGTACTGGCACTAATGGAAATGGTGGTAAACGGGGTGTCTACCCGAAAAATCACTCAAATCACGGAGGAATTATGCGGCACTTCGTTTTCCAAATCCACGGTCTCCTCACTGTGCAAGGGGCTGGATCCGATGATCCAAGACTGGAATGACCGTTCCCTTCATGAACATGTGTATCCGTTTGTGCTAGTAGATGCTATTTATACGAAAGTCCGGGAAGATGGACGGGTACGTTCCAGAGCCGTTTTGATCGCCACAGGAGTGAATGAGGAAGGATACCGGGAAATTCTTGGCCTGCAAATCGGAAACAGTGAATCGGAGTCCAGCTGGAGCGAGTTCTTCGGATGGCTGAAAGACCGGGGACTCCGGGGAGTGGACTTGATCATCTCGGATCAACACGGCGGGCTGGTGCAAGCCATTGAAAAGCATTTCCAAGGCACGACATGGCAGCGATGCCAGACACATTTTATTCGCAATATCCTCGATGCCGCACCAAAGTATATGCAGGATGCCTTGCTCGAGGAGATTCGCGGGATTCTTCACGCCCCCAATAAGCAGGCGGCCCGGCTGTTATTGGAACAAGTGCTGGCCAAATGGGAAGAAAAAGCCCCAAAAGCCATGCAAATCCTCGAAGAGGGATTCGAAGACGCCACCGCCGTATTGGACTATCCGGACCGTTACCGGCGGCGTCTGCGTACGACAAACGGAGTGGAACGGCTGAACGAAGAAATTCGCCGCAGAGAACGGGTCATCCGCATCTTTCCGAACTGGGAATCGGTGTATCGCCTCGTTGGTGCCGTGTTGATCGAAATCGATGAAAAATGGATGTCGGGACGTAAATACTTGGATATGTCCGAATATTGGCAGTGGCGGAAAACGAAAGAGCAAGAAGCTCGATCGGTGAATCAGGAAGTTTCGGAGATGAAAAGAGTAGGGTAACCTCTTCGCTGTGTCAAGGAGAACGTGGAATACCGGAGCGAAGCGAGGATATGCCGCGAAAGCTCCTTGACACGCCTGTTCCTTGACAACATGATCGTTTGTCCGGGAAGGCGACTGGCTGGGAGACTTGCCGGACTTACCTACCATACGTCAAGTCTCAGGTCCATGTTGTCTATCAAAGGGGAATTTACACAATAATTTGGACTTGACCGCCCCCGATCCATTTTTGAGGGTATTCAGTCTAATTTTTTGTCTGCACCCTCTTATCTGATTCATTTTTCGGAATTTTAACTTGGATATATGAAAATTAAAAGAGCCTACACAAGATTACCCTTGCGAAGACCCCTTTAGTCATCTATAAACAATCTCAAGCTTCTTTAACAACAAACCATTTCACATTATCTTCATCATCTCGTTCATCGGATATAATTTTATAAATCTGACCGTTTTCTTCATTGATCAGCACTCCATCAACACCATTTGCATCAAAATCCCAAGTGAGATTCCCGCAATCAGTTTTGAAACACCCATATCCAATATCTTTAATCACATTTATCCTTTTCACGTAGAACAGCTCCTTTTTAATCATTTTATTATTTTTCAATTCACCAGTTTTATCACTTTGTACTGTGCACTGTTTATAAATACCGTCTTAATACATTTCTGATAATAATTTAACTTTTATAATCTTGTAATGTCATCCTGTGACGTTTTAACAAAAGGACTAATCATTTTTGAAGTTTCCCTCAATTGCCGATGAATAATCGCCTTTTTGTATTATTTAAAACGAACCTGCAAGTTAAGCTTGATTTTATAACGATTATCTTCTTTGTAAACTTCCATATAATGATGACGTGACGTACTGGGACGATCAAAATAAGTGTATTCAAACAAATATTGTTCGAAATCCGGACGATTATAAATATGATAACAAACAACAGATCCGTCTTTTTTTACAACTATATAGCCGCCATTTGCATCTTCCCTGCCTTCCCATGGCTTTTCCGGTGTCATTCCCAATGCACAAGCACACAGTAACTTTTTAAACTTGTACTCATACATCATTGTATTTGAAAAATTCAGCGGATTTTCTTTTTTCATCTTTTGGATCACATCACTTGAAGAATTCAGATGATATTTATATGAGTACAATATAGCAAACGAAAGAAACTTAGGCATTATTGTATCGATAAAGCATAAATTTTCTTCAAATTGTTTAGATTCAAGATGTTCCGGTACCACAAAATCACAAGAATTTTCACAAAGGTATCTCGTTTTATCGATGATTTTCGTTCTTGTGTCAATGGCATTCACAGAATTCATGATATCATCGTTACAACCGGTAATTTCAAACACAAAATTAGTGTTTTCACCCGAATTGATCAGTGTTGGATTAGCGCCCAAGTAACTCTTGATTGAAAATCCACACACGGGTGAAATCCCCGTGTGGATATCGTGAATTTGAATAGTTATATCTTGTTTTTGAGTTGAATTTGCCTTCAATTTTGAGCAATATATGGACTTAAAAAATGGATTTACTTCTTTTATTTCAAATGCTCGTTTACCCTGAGGTATTTTTTTACAAAGAACAGAAACAATATGATCAATTTCTTTCTTATTAATTTCTTTTACCATATTATTTCCAAAAAAAATTTTAATTGTATCTCCCGTATAATAACTGTATGTATTTCCCGGAATTTCTTCTCTTATAATTTTAATAACAGGAAAATATAGTGTTTGAAGAGCATGTAAATCTTTATCTGCAGCATACAATTTTCCAGAACTGAGTAAATAACTGAATGCATATATTTCTCCCCATTCCCCCTTATTGCCTTTCAACATGTTCCAAAACCTCCTTTATCTTTAAAGCAATTGCTTCAATAACAGGTACGGTCACACTGTTCCCTAATTGCTTATACAGATGTACATCAGCTAACTCAAGTTTATAACTGTCCGGAAATCCCTGTAACCTTGCCCATTCACGTGGTGTCATTCTACGAATACATTCACGATTCACTTCACCTTTTATATGCGTCACAGGTGTAAAATTGGTAAGTCTGTCATCTTTCAAGAGATTTCGTTCTCTGCCCATACCTCCGCAAACAATTGCACCTGCTATTCCGTCAAGTGATCTTATTTCATATCCGAATCCATTTCCTTTAGCTTTATGCCTTGCCTTATGTTTTCTTAAAGTATCGAGGTACTTTGTACTAAGATAATATTTTACACTAACAGGTTCTTTTTCTATGATATCTGCAATCGTCTTGGTCCTATCGGTAGGTTCAGGGAATGAAAACTCGCTTACATTCAAATCATTTCTGAATGCAACAATATAAATTCTCTCACGGTTTTGCGGAACACCGAAATCTTTGCTGTTTAAAACTTTGGAAAATACAGTATAACCCAAGTCACGGAAAGTTTTTGTAATTATTTTAAAAGTTCTTCCTTTATCGTGAATAACCAATCCCTTTACATTTTCGGCAAAAATCACTTTAGGTTTATGGGCTTCGCAAATTCTCGCAACATCAAGAAACAATGTTCCTCTGCATAACCCTTTGTAGTCATCATCAAACCCTTTTCTGGCACCCGCCATACTAAACGCTTGGCAAGGAAAACCCGCAAGGCATATATCAAAATCAGGTATGTCTTTTGCATCTATCCGAGTAATATCTCCGGCAATTTCAAAGTCATCTTTGAAGTTCGCTCGATAAGTTTTTTGAGCATATTCATCCCACTCACTTACGAAAACCGTTTCTATATCATCTTTAAAGGCTTTTTCAAATCCCAAACGAATACCGCCAATCCCGGCAAATAAATCTATACTTTTTAATTTTTCTTTCATTTTCGCATCTCCATTGCTTTCTGAATAATATCTGCACATCGGGCAACATTTTTTTTAATTTCGTTACCCCAAAAACGTATTACAATCCACCCGGCATCTTCTAGTAATTTTGTCACTTCTTTATCTCTTTCGATATTTCTTTCTATCTTTGGTATCCAAAACTCTTGATGTGATTTAAAATCGTGTTTTCTTTCTTCCCAATTAAAACCGTGCCAAAATTCGCTGTCAACAAACACAGCAATTTTTTTACCGATAAAAGCAATATCAGGTTTTCCTGTAATGTTTTTTACATTTTTTCTGTATCGAATACCACGTTTCCATAATTCTTTACGAAGCATAAGTTCTATTTTTGAATCTTTATTTTTTACTTGTTTCATATTAAAACTGATTTGTTCTGCAGTTTTTGTGGTCATGAAGAATAAACCTCCTTGTTATTTTACCGATTGCTCATCGGCAGCTCCGCCTGATTTAATCCATGCGTCTATTTCATTTACATCAAATCGCCATAAACGCCCGGCTTTATGTGCGGGCATATTTTTTTTATTTATCCAATTTAAGACGGTTTCACGGCTGATTTTTAAATAATCGCATATTTCCGTAATAGTTAACCACTTGCTTTCGCTCATTTTTTCGTCACCTCTGTATAGAATGTTCGATTCTTTATATGTATAAAGCCATAACTATATATTATAAAAAATTTTTAGTGAATTTCAATGGATTAATATGTATTTACATTGAATTATATTTATCGATATCAAATATCCCAAAGCAACTTCAATGCGATCTTATTAAAGATTTTGAATCTGAAAAGGGCATAGTTTATAGGAATGTATGATATTCCTTCTTTCTTTGCCCTTCGAAGATATCAACCATTCCTATACAGCTTCAAGCGGTACAGATAACCTTTAACGCTTGTAACAATCATTATCTCAAATATAATGAACACAACATACCAGCTGAACAAAGCATTATCTGTGTAAACATTAATAAATTAAATTTGACGAAACACCACTGACTTCTTCCGATTGTCTACGAAACAATCTTAATAATAAGGATGTCAATTTTCTGCTTTAATCTGATATTTTCTTTGGCAAGTAAACGCTTTCCACTGTGAGCTTATCGATGCTCACAGGTTCGCCGAAGCTGAATATATTTGCCGATCACTGATATTATTTCGAATTACGTCGTTAACTGTGTTTTAAAATTGACATTCCTTTCTTAAAAATCGACAGCAGTGTCGATTTCTTCTTTTATCTTCTCCGGTTGCTTCACAATTCTTTTTCTCTTAAGTATTTGATGTCATTTATCGTTACTTTGAAAGTTATCTCATTTCTCTTTTCCACCATGCGAATGATACTTTTGCTGTGACATTATAAAACCTTCAATAGCCATTTCATAGGCCTTGTCTTGCCCGCTTCACACGTACAGTATTTAGGTATATTAACATAATAACAAAAATGTAATTTTAAATTTTCTCTGTATTTTATAAATATAATTCAATTTATATACTAAATTTATTATGATAATTATATTAAATTTAATTGTAAATACATTTTAAAAATAATTTATAAATATATTGACAAATATATTTTGTTTCGGTATAATTACAGCATAATCCATTAAGGAGGGAATGACATGGCTGCCGAGACCAAACGTGAAAAATTCGTCCGGATTGCAGAGGCAAGAACAAATAAAATATTGGAAATGATGAGACTACTCGGAAACTGCTCAAGCAAGGCAAATTATGAATACACAGAAGAGGACGTTAAAAAAATTTTTAACGCCCTTGAAAAGGAATTAAAAAATACCAAGAATAAATTCTTAGGACTGGACACCAAAGAAGAACGCTTTACTCTTCGTTAAAGGAGAAATGACACATGGTAAATGTAGGTTGGAGATTTCCCCCGTTAGCCGGCGGGACAAGACAAGGATATACAAATAATGATATTGAGGGATTCCAAGGCAAAAAGCTGATGGATAATTTGGCACGTGAAATCTGCCAAAATTCCCTTGATGCTCACAGCGAAATTGCCAAAGAACCGGTACGTGTTGTATTTGAACTCAGGTATATACCAACTAAGTCTTATAACGCTTTTACCGATTATAAGAAATGTATCAAAGGCTGCCGCGACCTTTGGAAAGATACAGATGAACGCTTAAATCTTTTCCTCGATGACGCTGATAAAATGCTTGCGAGAGAAAAAATTCCTGTCCTTATTGCCAGTGACTATAATACAAAAGGATTAAACGGAAGCAGAACACGCGCACTTAAAAGTGCATGGGAAGCTCTTACTGGTGAAGACGGGATATCGGTTGATAAGAGTGAAACCGGCGCAGGTTCTTTCGGTATTGGTAAAAATGCGCCTTTTGCTTGTTCCGCTCTTAGTATGGTGTTTTATAATACATATGCCGAATCCGATAAAGAAAAAGCTTTTATAGGTGTGGCAAGACTGGCATCTCATTATAATGAAAAAAATGAAGAAACCCAAAGGATAGGTAAATACCAAAAAAATGATAATGAAAATAAATCTTGGACTCCCATATATAGTGAAGATGAATGCGAGTTCAGAGATTTGTTCCCACGTGATCAATACGGAACAGATGTTATTATTGCCGGATTTAACCAAGAAGATAATTGGTTCGATAATATAGCAAAAGCTGTCATTAAAAACTTCTTCGTTGCGATAAAAGAGAATCGGCTTGTAGTTGAACTGAAAGACGGTGATAAGCATCAGCTTCTTAATAAAGAACGCCTTTCTCAAGCTGTTTCCAAATACTCAAAGGACAAAGAAATGGCGAAAACTGCACAGTTGTATAGTGCGTTTGTTTCCCCTGATAAAGCAGAAAAGCTTTCAATTATTTCTGAAAATGATGCTGAAATATATATTAAATCTGATAGTACCTTTAATCGTACCATAGCCTATTTTCGAGATACCGGAATGCTTGTAGAACTTAAGCGAAAAAATATTTTCCAACATTATGCTGCTGTGTTAATTGTTCGTGGAACAGAACTTAGTAAACTTCTCCGTGCTACAGAGCCACCTTGCCATGATAAATGGGATTACAAGCTCATCAAACGAAATTCGGAAAAGCAAAAACGTCAGGATGCTAAAAAAGCTATCAAAAAAATAGATGATACTGTAACTCGATTGTTAAAAAGTCAATTTGAAATGGTCACCGAGGATAGCGTTGATGCTTTCGGTGTTGGGGAATATCTTCCCGATGAACATGATAATGTAGGTGGCGCGAGTGAGGGCAATGATATTCTAAAACCGATAATTAAAATCGGGAAAGTCAAGACAGTTACAGGAAATCCGGGTACGATCACCGTCGAAGGATATAAAGCAGAAGGTGCAGAAGAACCGGGCGATATTCAAAACCACGAAACAAACCCCAATCCTGTACCACTTCATCAGCATCCGCCGAAACCGGTGAATCCGAAACTCGTGGTAGATGACCCGCAGCATGGTGCGGCCAAAGGAAAAGGAACAAAAACTGTAACTTTACCGAATCTTTCCGCACAAAGAGCCTTTCCTATTGACCCGTCCATAGGACTATACAAAATTGTAATAAAGCCTACCGAGACATATGAAAATTTATATATTTCATGTTCAGCTTTAGGCGAAGACGGCCGGACTGATCCTATTGAAATGGAATCATTCACCTATAACGATAACCCGATTAATATAGAAAATGGTCAAGCAGGGCCAATAAGAGTCCAAGCAAATACCCCTGCTATATTTTTTGTCAAATTCACAAACAAAGAAAAAATGGTTCTAAACTTGCATATCACGGAGGTGTCTAAGAAATGGAATCAATAAAAAATGAATTTCCACACCCCGTTCTTGAAAACGGAGGAGATGATTACATCAAATCTTGTTATTTTCATACTTCATTTAATGAAGATGATATCAGTGTAACAACAGACAATATCGAAATTCCATTTTCTTATACTCTTGTTTGTGATGGCCTGAGCAAATTAATTCAAGACGGGAAAGCGGTTGTTGTCATCAATGTCAAAAGCAGAGCCGCATCCTACAGCAGACTGTTCAAATTTGAAAAAGATAAAACCGTATTAAAGGTATGCATCCCTAAATTTGATATTGTTAAACGTATTGAGGTAGCCGGATCCATTATAGCTGCTGAAGCTATCCCTCAGTTTTCTTGCCCCGGGGAATTCAATACACTCTACTTTGGTAATTCTAAATTTGCAATTCGAAAAGGAGATATACTGGCTAAAGAAGACAGTCGCGTGATATATGTAGATGACAGCGAACTCGAAAAGCCTATTTCATCTATTTTTACCATTAACAAGGTTTCGAATCAGGATGACGATATTATTGCGGAGTTCAGTGATGAAAAGATTAAAGTCAATCTTAAAGAGCCGTTATATAATCTTTATTATAAGTTCTGCGATTTTAATAACGGTTCGTTGCGGAGATATGTGACCGGCATCATTGTATACCCTGTTCTCATCGAAGCAATTGCAAAAATATGCACTCATCAAGGAAGTAGCGATGGTGATTGTAGGGACAAACGCTGGTTCAGAGCAATAGAGAAGAAAGCCAAAAAGATCGGAGTTGAAATGTCAGATTATACAGATTCTTATGCCACGCTTGCCGATAAACTGCTTGGATCCATATCTATGGATGCATTAAAATCATTAAAAGATACGCTCGATTCCGAAATAGACAGTGGTGAGACATAAATAGTAGGAGGTATTGATTGATGTTTTTGGGTTATTTTACAGAAGAAGCATACGACAGACTCCTTACCAGTATTCCCGATAATGCCGATAAATACGCCGGCACTGACGAGTGGATCAAAGACTTTTTTAAGAACAGTAAAGAATATTATGGCACTTCTAAAACGGTAGAGGTTCATAAGTTTACGCCATACTATACCGTCGGGGCAAAAACCGATGCTCAGAAATCTAAAGAAGATTTGGAAAATACACGAAGGCTCTATGATGCTTTTAAAACATTGACACCTTTACAAGCATCAAATAAGTATATGTGGACATATTTGTGTCACACTGTTCCCGAGTATCGTGAATATATCAGAAATCGTTGGATGACTAATGCGCGAGAAAATACAATTAAAGCCCATTATTTTGTGACAACAACACGCAATCTTCTCAATCACAATGGATTGTCTCGTTTATGGTGGTACGGATATTTAACATATGACCCAGATAGCAAAAATCATTATGCGTTGACGGAAATTCTTCTTACAAATCAGACAATTTGTACGGACGTAATGGATACACTGAACCGTATGAACTTCAATAGAATGAAAGGAGTTCTGTTGGCTATACGAGATTTTCGGGACAAAATCGGAAACGAGGGTATTACCGATTACTTTAGAGAATGTGCGAAGTATTTGAATCACTATGCCGCTGTAACAAATTTGGACTTTCTTGAGCCGGAAGAAATAAAAGAACTCGCTCTTAATTATATGGATAAATTACGCGATGAGAAAAGGGTAAAGTCGCAAAAAGCAATAAAAAAGATTCTTTAACACTTACCTTGTTTATTGCACCCTGCAATATTTGGCACTTCGTAATATTTTGCGTAAATTAAATTTTATTTTAGAGAAGAATTTAGGTAATTTTTTGATTTGTAACGTAAATCAAAAGATTGGCTTTACTCCTGATTATCCTATTTTTCTCAAAGCTGCTGAGAAATGTGCGCAAAGCGTGAAGACCAAAACAGCTTTTGATGGTTTTTAAGGTTTCGTACGGATTCGTTATTTTATATATTATTGTCATTACTGTCCAAAAAAAATATTAACTCCTATGTAAAACGTTCCAAAACCTCTTCATTCGGCTTTCTGTCATTTATACAGTTCATTCTTCACTTTTTCTCAATGAAATGCTTGGCATTATTCTCTACCTCGTCGTAATCCTAGGACGTGCCAAAAGCATAATTCTCATTGGACATTGTCTCTCACTCCCCCATCTTCTTCTCCAGATTCAAATAAGGCAAAGGGTCAACAGCCTCACTATTAACTCGAATCTCAAAATGGCAGTGAGGTCCGGTGCTGTCGCCGGTGCTTCCAACTAAAGCAATGACATCGCCCTTTTGTACTTCATCGCCTTCTGAAACCATCAGCTGACTGCAGTGGGCGTAAAGGGTACTGTATGTACCGTTGTGCCGAATCAAAATAACTTTACCATAACCGCCGAACCCGCTTCCTGTTTCACCATACTGTGCATATTCCACTGTTCCGGACGCAGCCGCGGTAATTTCAGTTCCTTCCGGAGCGGCGAGGTCAATACCCTTGTGCAGTTCTCCATTCCGATAACCAAACCCGCTGGAAACAGTAAACGAACCGTATGGCAGCGGACAGGAAAAGTATCCGTTCCCCGGCAGCGCCAAAAGAGAGTAATAGCGCAAAACATGAGAAACATAATCCGTGTCACCATAGGTATCCCATCCAAGCAGCTTCGCTTTTTGCTGGGAGAATTCCACCGCGTTTGCGTGAGAATATCCGCCCCGTTCTTCCGCCCAGCTGATATATCCACCGCCGAAGTTGTACCCCTGCAAGGCGAGACTGATTTCCTCAATATCATCCGGAGCTTTCACCTGTGCCGCACGCAGACAGCTTGCAAAATACTCTATTCCCACTTTAATCGAATATTCAGGGTCGGTAATCCCGCCGGGTTTTTGCGGATATTTTAGATTGGCCGGACACTCCGAACTCTGCATCGGGTCGCTGCCCATTCCCCCGCTTTCCTGCTGCATGATTGCCAGCACAAGAGGCACATAATCTGAAATACCATATTGCTCACAATATTCTTCCACCAACGGCTCATAAGCCAAAACTGCTTCGGACAATGTGCCTCCCTCTTGTAAATAACGGTACTGCGCGATGGTATTGCAGCCCGCGATAACGGCGGCCAACACCATCAGAATCGTGATAATAAAAAAGGCCGGGGCAAAAACCCCGGCCAATATCAAAATCAATTTCTTTCGCATTCCAATCCCTGCCGTTCCTGTTCCCAATCGATGTTCTGTTGGAGTCGTTCAAACTCCAGCTGGTTTTTCATCTCCGACACTTCCTTTTTCAGAGCTTTCTTTAATTGATAGATGCTGCCGGACCGAACATGGAGCAGCTTCTTTTTTGCACGAAGTTTCTGCTTTACCGGAAGCTTTTTCCTCGGTATGGCCCGTTCCTTCCGCACAGTCTTGTCATATTCCCGCAGTTCCCTCAGCACCGCATTGCCCATCCGGGTGTACAGGTCCTTCCACTTGGTCTGCGCATACTGTTTGTATCGATGTGTTGTTCCGTCGCCGTACGCTGATTTGAAAAATTGTTCCTGCCTTTGTAAAAGGTCGGATAATTCAGCTATATCCTGACGGTGATAGAGGCGAAGATAGCGTTTTGTAAAAGCATCTATCTCCGGCCGAATGGCTGCTAAAGCATTCATATTGTAAAACCACAGTCGTCTGTCGGCGGGCAGTTTTCGGTACAGATTGAGAAATTCCCCCTGCAAATTCCTGTCGCGTGAAACCATGGTTTCCCTCTTTTGCGCTACGATGTTTTCACGGATAATCGTATTGATTTTTGTAAGCTCCGGCGATCGGTTCACAATGCTGTTGACGATTTTTGATTTTACTTTTTGGAGCGTACTGTTCTTCATAGCCGCCGCATACTGGCACTCTGTGGCAGTTCCTTTGTCCGCCGTTTTCACCACAAATTCCTTCATCTTTCGCGTCGGGTTGGGCTCGACCACAGCGATGTGAACGTGAATGTTGTCGGTGTTGTAGTGAATGGCCGCACTCCAAACTGCAGCGCCTTCCATGTGCTCTGCCTTCAGCATTTCCTTTACCGCCAAACGGGTAGCGGTACGAATCGTGCCTTCATCCAGTCTGCCGGATGAAGAATCATAAATACCGGCTTTCTCCAAAAATTGATTTGAAAAACTGATGACCTGCTGCCACATAGGGCTTCCCGCCTGTTGCGCGAGTTGAAACTGCCGTTTCAGGATTTCCTTTTCTTCTTTGGTCAGCCTGTCCTTAGTTGCAGTAAACAAAGCGGACGTATTTTTCGGACAGCCGGGCTGTTTTCTCGGGTCATCCATATATCCATCCATATAAACAGAATACAGACCGTAGGCTCTGTTTCGTACGGCCTCCGGTCTGTTGATGTAGTTGATATATTCGGTAAATTTCTGTTTGGACAGCACGAATTTGGATTTAAAAATCACCCCGGGCGATTCCTTTTCGGGCATGGCAGCTCCTCCTTTTGTCAGAGTAAATCGTCTTCTGAAATCTCTTCTGGAATAGGAGTTTCCTGCTGTTTTTTCATTTTCTTTTTGGCCGCATCCAGCTTCTTTTGACGGAAGTTTGCGATGCGGTCTTTTTCAATTTGCCGTGCTTTGGCAAGCTGGGGTGTGTCATCCACAAACAAAGTTTGATACGGAGAATATGCAAGCAAAGTGTTGACAAGTAACAGAAGAATATCGCTGTTGCGGTCCGCATTATTAACGCCCAAACGTATTCGAGTCAGCGGAGTTTTCAGTTCCTCGGCAATCTGTTTTGCCATCTCTTTTGCAAAAAATTCTGCCGCCGGAATATCGTTTCTGTGCTGATGTTCCCGTATGATTTGAGAAATTGCAGCCGTAAAAGATGGCAAGTGATTTTCTTTTTGTACCTGCCTAACGTACGAGATTGCGGCATCTTCCAGATAAAAATTCTTTCTATGTTTCATCGCCGTCCCCCACTATGTTCAAAACTTTTTGGAGCACAATACTGTTCTGCCGGATGACATTCAGACACTGTTCCAGCGCTGCGGCATAGCGCTGTTCGAAGTTCTGAAACTCTTCCAGCGCTGCGTAGTTATTAATTAAATTGACGAGAAAAAGATTGCGTGAAATGTTCTGTCTGCGGGCAAGTTCATCAATTTTTTTGACGGCTGCAGGGTCAGCGCCGCGCACTTTTACGTCCATTTTTTCACCTCTCTCTTGATACTTTTTCTTTACGAGTTTGCCCGAACAGGGCAATGTGGTTTTCACCGCCATGAGGAGTGAAAGAGCATAAGGGGATTCTGTCCCCACACAAGGTGGGGAGTTAGGCAAAGCCTAACGAATCGGTGGGGTCACCAAAAATCGGCATTTACGTATGTTTTTACGTATAAATTTACCCCTGTTTACGTATGTTTTACGTATATTTTCGAGGTCATTTTTTCACGTTTTCGTCCCATTTTTCAGCACGTTTTTGACTTTAAGACGAGGAAGATACCGTGCTTTCCTGTGAGTTGGAACGCAGATACGGAGAAAGTGTTCCGCTCTTAATATCGCTGAGTTTTTGATTGAGTTTTTTCAATTTTTCCTGCGCAGTTTCGATTTGCGTTTGGTAGTTTTCAATCATATTTTTGAGGCTGTTAATGCGCGAGGTTTTGCTTTCAATGATGGCATTGGATTGCTGAATCTCGTCCTGTGTCTGATATTTTTGGTCCGCTTTTAAAGCGGCAATATCAAAATTGAGCTGTTCAATTTCAAGGTTCGCCGATTCAATTTTTTGATTTTGTTCGTAGATTTCTTGTTGCACCGCATCAATTTGATTGTACACAGATTGAATTTCATAGTTGAGTTCCGGCTGCGGTTTCAGCGAGTTATTAATCTCCACTTTGCGCGCATCACAAAGGAAATTTGCGCCTGTTAGCGCACCGGAATCCGACCTGTTTTCATTTGGTTCCGTGTCCACCCAGAGGGAAATAACCTGCCAGTTTTGCGGCACATTTTTAATTTGCAGCAGCAAAAAATCAGCGCTGCTGTATGCAACACTTACGTCCATCGGAACATTTTTGCTGACATTGGTGTGCGCGGTCGGATAAAAGGAAAGTCTCTGCGTTTTGTCCGAAGTTTGGACCGTAAAAGCCACTTCCATGTATCCGTCGTTCCAGTTATATTGCCAGCTGTTTAAAATCAGCAATGTACCGGCGGACACCGTTTTCTTTGTCCCCGGCTCACTGTTTTGTATCTTGACATCACTTGGCAGCCAGAGCTTACCGGTTACAAATACGGTCATCAGAACAAAAAATACCGTCAGCACAATTTGGTACTGACGGTTCTGATTACGATTCGATTTTTCTTTGACCTGCTTTAATTTTTCCCGTATCATCTATCAAGCTCCTCCCTCAAACAGCTGTGCTTCCTGACGGGAAAGGGCAATCTGTGTATGTAAAATTTCCTCGCCGGTTGAAAGAAAACATTCGCCAACGCCGAACTGCGGAATCTGTTTTAACTGCGTTTCCGTCAGCCGTCCGCCGAATACGGTTCTTAGAATATCATGGCAGTTAGACTCCTGCTGCATAATGATTTTGTACTGCATCAGTTCAAACAAAGTCTTTAGTTTTTCCACCGCCTCACTGTCGTTATTCTGCGGGGCATAGTCGCGGATGGACTGGCTTGCGAGCGTCAGACCGGTAAAATATTTTCGGCCCTGCCGTGTGATATCGATGACATAATCGAGTGCGTACGGGTTGCGGGTATTGATGAATTTATGTGCTTCATCAATCATGAGAAACAGTTTTGGTATCTCATGGATGGGCGTTCCCTGTTCGTACATCCGCTTTGACTCAAGCCCGATTCGAATCATATCATCGAGCATCAAAGAGAGGACATTAAACAGCATGGCATTGAAAATTTCAGGCTTGAGGCTGCTGATATTCTGCACATTGTAGACGATAAAACGCTCGCCGGTTAAATCCGGAAATGATGTATGGCCGTTAAACATTTTTCCATAGCTGTGGACAAGATTGCTGATGGTCAGTTCAATATTTTCCAGACGGCGCCGCCTTTCAGCAGATAAGTTCGGATTGACCTGCCGGGCATCCGCATCGAGATACAGCATGCTTCTGACCAAAGCAAGCAGGTCGTCAAATGTCGGATAGACTTCCGGCGGAAGACCGGTAATCCGGCGATGCTCCGCCGGGTCTCCGCACCAAAGTCCCTTCACTTCATACAAACGCCGCACACATTCTTCAAATTCAATGCGCTCTGTTTCATCCGATGTGGGAGACAGAAATTTGTACAGAGAATTTAACTTGGAGAGATGATTTGCAAAACTGACGGAATCATCTTCAGCCGTTTGAAAGACTTCAAGATAATTGATGATTCCATCCTTGCCGTTGAGGGTGACAACCTTTCCGCCGAGCTTTTTTGCAAGAGGAGTGAATTCCCCGGTAACATCAATGACGCGTCCATAGTTGCCGATGATGACGTTGTACTTAATAATTTTTTTCATCGCCGACGATTTTCCGCTCCCCTTTTTTCCTGCTATTATCATGTCATAGGACAGGCGGTGTTCTGTCTTGCGAAAGAGGTCAAAAATAACATTGCCGCCGGTGGATGACGTGCCGAGCAAAAAGCCATATGGGTCGTTCAGCTGTTCATGATTAAACGGATATCCTCCGGCGAGCGATAGAGCCGGCAAAGGGTTGCCGACTCGTTTGTTTCTAGCTTTTATCTGTTCATGATACGGCTGAAACAGCGCCTGATACATAAATTCCGTTTCGTTTAAAAAGACAGCTGCACGGAATTCACAGCTTTCCAAATTCCGAATGATTTCGGCGACGCGTTCGTCCACTTCCTGCTTTGTCCTGCCTGCCACATACAGCCGACATTGAATCAGTTTAATCACTTCTCCCTGTGTTTTCATGGAGGTCAGCATGCCGTTGAGCAGTTCATACTTTTGCTGTGCTTCGATTTGTGTGGATTTATCGGTGGCGGTTTGATACCGGACATCCAGCTCGTCCAAGCTGTGACTGATTTCATCCTGTGTGTCCTCTCCGGATTCTGTGCCGACATCCAAAACGGCAAACACCCCATCGATATTCATCAGCTGCGTCAGCCAGAAATCATACGCCCGAGCGGGATATTCGTAAACCATCACACAGCTGACATACCCGTCGCCTGTTTTGATATATCGTTCATCGTCCAGCTTTAAATTGCCCTGCGGCTGAATACGCGCAATGAGGCTTTCGTTGCACTGCTGTTCCGGCTGAACGCTGGATACTGCCGGCCGTTTCTTTCCAAATATCACGGCAGAAAATCTCCTTTCCGAGTCACAATTTGTTTATTCATGTTGTTGAGCTGAAAGATGATATTCTCCTTTTTCTGCCGGCTGAGCGGTAAAATTCTGACGCAGTTAAGCTGCCAAAGCAGTTTGCACAGGGACTGATATTGGTTTTCGTTATCTGCAAAAATCATCAGGAACGATTCTCGTTCGGTGGTAGACTGCTCCAGTTCACGCAGTTTTTCCAACTCTTCCTGCAGCAATTCGGAATACTGCTGCAGCTGCGGCTGCCGCAGTTTTTCCGTTAAAAAAGTCTGCTGCACTTTGGTACTGGTCGGGTAATTCATGCTGATGAATTTCATATCCGCAGAATACATTCGGAGAAAGCGTGCGAAGCTGTACACCATAGCTTCGATTTCCTCATCAGAGGAATCATAGTAAGAACGTCCCTGTATCTGAAATAAATCAATAATCCGATTGTCCACTGTCACAAAGTAACCGTCGCAGATATCCCGAATCGGAAAAACTTCCAAGATACTTTTTCGAACGGGCCCTCGGCGGGCGGCAGATGATGTTCTGCCAAACCGAAAAATTTGCCCGCCTGAAGTTGATTTTTTCATCGCCTTTCGGGCCTCTCTGCGCATGGATTTCTGCCATCTTTTTGTTTGTCGGTACAGCTTTTCCTGCTGCTTATATTTTCGTTCCTGTTCTGCTAATAATCTGCGCTCTTCTTTAGTCAGCATGAAATTCCTCCTTGTGCACCGGATTGATGGATGTATAGACGGTATAATCCTTGCAGAGGAAAAGAAGAATGGCTTCCCAGTTCCTTTTACGGGGATTCCCCGCCGCGGGATGGATGAGATAAAGACTGAACAGCGCGGCAGTCAGCCAATAAGGAATGACGAACCATCGATGCACAAATCCCCGTATCATCAAAAAGATGCCCAGCAGAAGCGTGCAGGTGACAACATCCTTCCACCAGATGCGGGGTCTGTCGAAAATCTTGTTTTCTTCCTTTAACTGCTTCGGAATCAGATATATCATTGTTTCATCTCACCCTTTGTCAATAAACTTTGTGCTTTGGCGGTGATATTCTCCTGCTTTGCCTGCCGAACTGCCTGACGATACGATAAATCGGGATTTTGCAGTTTCTTTTCAACCGCTTGTTCACCTAAACTGACCTTTTTATCTCCATGTCTTTGCATGCTGCCAAGCGTCAAAGAATAAGCATGGCGCGCTTTGGTATATGCATTGGATTGGCGAATCCGATTAGATGCCTGAGAATGCAGATATCCGCCCAGCGTTGCGGATTTCTCAGAAACACTGGCCGGTGTTGCTTGAGTTGCGTTGCCGGATGTTTCTGCGGAAATATTCGAAGTATTTGCCGCATCTGAATTTGACGGCTCCGTAGGTTGACTGTGAAGATTTGTAGTGTCCGGTGTTCCGGTCTGCGCTGCCGAATGTATCGAATGGTTTTGGACTTGATTTGTTCCTGCTGTTTCATTTACGGAGACGGGTCGGGTTTTCACATTGTCGGTCCGTACAGAATTTCCAGCCGCTCTCTCGGCTCCGCCGCTTGTAACTCCACCGTTTGTTCTTGTGGCAGACGTTTTATTAGATGCATTGAAGGTTTCTTTTACTGCTTGTGCGGCCCCTGCAGCACCGGCTCCGGCGGCCGCAAAATTCTGTTTTACGGCCGCCGTACGGCGATGATTTTGCATAGCTCCTGCTGCAACACCGGCAGCCGCACCGCCGAAGCGCCCAACAATACCTGAGGCTTTGCCAAGAGCACTGCGTGCAGCACCGACCATTCCTTTTGCCCGCAGAGAATCCAGTGCGGCTTTTCCTCCGGCCATGGCAACTGCTCCGGCGGCCATACTGCCTGCGGCCTTCAGACCATAAAGAGTGCGGACCGCACTGTGAACACCGGCGTCAATGCCGAAAATCTGTTCAAACAAACTCGGACCGTCAATGACGGCAAAGGCTAGGGCAATCATCAAAATGATGCGCACCACAAAATTGATGTTCTGGTTATCTGAAATATACGCCATACCCAAGATATAAAGCTGGAGCATGAAAAACACTGCAAACAGCGTGCCAAGAGTGGAAATCAGCATTCGAATACATTTTTTCAGTCGCTGCGCCGTCACAATATCCAGCAGCGCAATCACCTGTGTCATGGTTTGATGAATGGCTAACTCATAAATAAGCCGTGCGATTTTGATTCCGCTGAGCAACAAGGCAAACGCCGATACCAACAGTGTGCACAGGATGGTCAGCCAATCCACATTCCAGCGGTAATAATAGTTGGAAAACATCGGAAGATTCACAAACGCAATTTGCCCGGAATTAAGTTCCTGAAGGGTTTCATTCCCGTTTGCACCAATGACAATCCGATGTTTCCATACGTCCGGATACTGCATATCATCCGGGTTGACCAATTCGTTGATATCAATTTTCGTAATGTCGCCGGCATTGGCTCCTTCCATCTGAAATGCATTTTTATATTGCAGAGTCGTACTTTTAAATCCCTCGGCATCATAGCGCGTTGTATCCGTGATGTTGTCTGTCAGAATCCGATCGGACAGAATTCGCGCGTGTCCCTCCGAGTCACTGTTGAGATAATCAACTGCCTGTGTGGTCAGCGTGTATGCGGCGGAAATGAGATACGGAAGTGAAACCATGGTAATAACGCCAACGATGAAGTTTCCCGCAATTGACGTAAATTTTGCCGGCTTTATCATGGACTGCACGCCGACAAACAATAGGACCAGCACCAGAAGGGCAAGGGCAAGCGGGAGAACTTTTTGGTTCAGCGCTGTTACGGTGTCACTGGTAAAAAATCCGCCAATTGCATCATTGATATCGTAAATACAGCTTTCCAATCCGCCGACCAGCCAATGCAGTCCCAGTATCAGAGACCATCCGATACTGCGCATTGTATTGGTCCAAATATCATTTGACTGAAGCGGAAACTGATTTAAAATCGATTTTGTGTCGGCGCAGACGTGAATCGGTATCACCGTCACAATGAAGATAGTCAAAATAAAAACGGTGAGAATTTTTTTGCCCGCTGCTTTACGTCTCCGTTTCACATTTCTCACTCCTTTCCGTGTCAGTCACGGCAGAACCTGTTTGCACAACGGTATAAATATCGTCAAATGTCTGCTGGGAGATTTTATCCTCATCCAAAAGTTTCTGCACAAAAGCGTCAAAGTCTGACAGGGTACAATGAAAAGAAATCGTATCCTCATCAAATCCGTTTGCAGCAAAAAAGCGACGAATCTGTGCTTTCTGCTGTTCGGACAGCATTCGATCAAGCATTGGTTCCTCAGGTACCGTTGCCTCATTGATAATCGGTTCTGATGATTCCGCCGCCGGCGGAACATACAGAATGTCTTCCAGCGAAATGTTTTTATGCTGGCAGGTGTTTGATAAGTTCAGGGATTGAAAAGAACGCCCGGTGTTAAATTCCTCGCCCAAATATTCGTACCGGTATTTCATGATGGTTTCGTCGTGGTTGTAAATGGGATTCGGATGGATTTTACGCCCTTTCAGGTCCGTCCGCTTGATAATTCGGACGACGGCACTTTCCCCCGGCTTAAATTCCATCAGCTGGTTCGGATTCAGCAGCGGCTGCGTATCAATATGTTCGGAAATCTTCTTGTCCAGCGAAAGGTGATGGTTCCCGCTTCTGGAAATCACCGTAATGGTCTTGTTTCCAATTAAAGACGAAAACTGCTTTGCCGTGCTTTCTTCAATGGTCAACAGATAAATCTGATTGCCGCAGTTTCCGATGATGGTTTTGCCGTCCTGCTCCCCGTACAGCTTGTAAATTTGAGAATACGCCTGAATAATCAGGTCAAACCGAATATTTCTGCCGAGCGACACCGTGAGGATGTGGGCCATATCTGGAATGGGAGTGATGTTGCCGAATTCATCGAGAAGAAAGATAACCTCACGCGTACATTTGCCGCCCTCAGTCATGGAGCTTTTCTTTGACAGCGTATAATACAGCTGACTGATGAACATGGTAACTAAGAAATGATTGGAGGTATCATAGTCCGGCATCACCAAAAACACCGCCGTCGGATATTTGGGATGAAAGCCGATATCTTCCAGATTCACCGAATTTCGCGATGTCATTTTCGCAATCGGTTCCATGGTAAATTTGATGAGCTGTGAGAGTGTGTTGGCAAAAATATTGCCCTTTGTCTTTCCGCTTGCATAGGCAACGGAGGCGTATTGAATGCGCGCAATATCATTTAAACTGCGCGATGCAAAAAACAGGTCCAGTTGATTGGGGCCATCGTCCTTCGGTTCCCCCATGTCAATCAGAAGGCGGGCAACCGAATACATATTGATTTTGTCGTACCATTTCTGCTTTTCTTCCGGCTCAGAACACTGTTCCGCTTGTTTGCAGCAGTCAATCACAATGGAGAGAATGAGTGCGTTGGTAAGGGCGATGCTCCAGTTTTCCCACGTCTTATCCTTTGCGGTTGGGTCGTGAAACAGAATATATGACAGTGTATTGGTCAGAAGCTGCGCTTCCGCCCTGTCGCCCCGCAAATAGGCGTCGAGTACCAACTGCAGAGGATTAAAGGACATACCGAGGAAACTCAGCAAATCAAACACATGCACCCGGTATCCGCGGCGTTCCAGTTCTTCTTTTGAAGCCGCGGCTAATTCTCCTTTAGGGTCCGCAATCACCATGCTGGCTTTATCTTTCATAGCCTTTGGCCGGCTGTAAATATCGATGGCCGGAATGACAAACAGCTCCCCTTTTCCGCTTCGGGTCGTGCCGATAATCAGATTGTGGACAGGGCTGTCGTCAATAAAAATCCGGTCTTTATATCGGGAAATCGGAAAACCTCCCTTTCCTTCAAACGGTTCCTTTTTTTCGGGAACACTTCGGTATTCCCGCTTTAATTCACGCACACTTGCAAACTGTCTGCTGCCTTTCTGTCCGGCATTGGACAAAGGTGTTAAGTCATTTTTCATTAAAATCCCTAATCGGACCGAACACATCAGCGACAAAAATCCCCCGATGAGGTATAACCATTTCAGCCGTGCGCTGAACCGAAACGGATTGAGCTGCAGCAGGTCCGTGTGATTGGATTCGATACTGCCTGCCTTTAGAGAAACCAAAAGGCGATCCCAGTTATTTAAGGTAATGATTCCGATGAAATTGACAAATATCATGAGTGCAAAAAAGCACAGGACGGATACAATAACGACAACTTTTGTGTTGGAAAGAAATTGCTGGACTTTCAGCCGAAACTCGGCCATCTAAACACCTCTTTTTTATGTAAGCAAGTCGGACAAAATGTCCGACTTGCAGCTTGATGCTTTCAAAAGGCCATAAGGCCGTCAATGAAGGTTTTGATGACGCTGCATCCGGCTACCAAAATCATGCCGACAATGACACAGATAATTCGCGTTTTGCTGACTTCCACATTGTTTCGGCCGCCTGTCATAAACTGGATAGCGGCAATGATTAAGAATACACTCGCCAGTGAACCGCCGATAATTTGACCTGCGGTGGTCAAATTGTTGATAGTATCCGTAATTTCTGCAGGCACGGTAACCGCAAGCATCCGCACAGGAAACAACAGATTCATATCATTCGTCTCCTTTCCTTTGTAACGCTGATAAAACGATGTCGGAATTCTCTGCAATAAATTCCATTTGTGTTTGATAAAGCCATTCATCGTAGCTGCGCCCTTGCTGAATTAAAATTTCTTCCACCAGTTCCTTGACACGTTTGTCCTTTTTATCCGCCATTTACCGCGTCACCTCTCTTTCCAAAGCTTTCTCTTTTGGGGAATTGGTCACCATACAGAGATATTCGTTCATGTCCTTGCCCTGTTTTGGAATCAGACACGAAATATGGATTTCCGGATAGTTTTCCCGCAGCCTCTCAATGATTTTCTGATTAGCCTTCCTGCCCGCATCGTCGTTGTCGTTTGCAAGCACAACGGTTTTGATTTGCGGATTGTGGTCCAGCCGAAAGTACACCGCCGCGTCCTTGCCGGTTCCGCCCGTTGCAAGGTAATTCGCCTGTTCCACGGGCTTTCCCTGCTGTTTCATAAGCGTCATGATGGACAGAGCATCAATGGGGGCCTCGCAAATGTACAGTTTTTCCGCATGATGATTGACATAGAAACCGACATCCTGCCGCGCCCCGGCTACGTCACATTTAAAAGACGAACCCGTCAAAGTAGAGCGTTTGGTCGCATAAACAGGATTGCCGTTTTCGTCCTTTCCCACAAAGACCACATTGTGCTTGTTGTCCTCATAAATCAGACCATCCTTCATGCACTGCTGAACAATACCGGGATCAATGCACCGCGTTTTCGTCAGATAGGCAAATGCACGGGAGAATGTTCCTTCGGCCTTTGGAGGAAGTATGAATTCCTTTCGTGCCGGTTCTCTTACCGCTTCATTCGGTTTTGCTACGTGCGGAAGGACTTCCAGTTTCCGGCCAAGATATCGCTCCTTTAACAGCCGAATTGCTTCCGCTTTATCGTAATTGCCAAACCGCATGACAAAGTCGATAGTACTGCCTCCGATGCCGGACGAAAACTGCATAAAGCTGTTGGTTTCCGGATAAATCCGAACGCTGTCGTGTTCTTTTAACGTGTAATAACTGCCGATTGGTTTTGGCGTAAATCCCATGTCGGAGGCAAGGGTCAGAATCGGGATGCCGTACTTGATATAGTCCAGCGTTTCATCACTTCGGTCATGAAATACCGGCTTCTTCTCCCTGTCGGCCACCTGTTCAGCCTGCATTGATGTTTCCTGTTTTGCTTGTTTTTCAGCAAGGACCGTTTTTACTTCTTTTTGCGGGATTTTTGCCTGCTCCAAAATAGGTTCCAGTTCCTTTAAAAGATTGTGGTACGCCAAATTGACGTCCTTTAAAACCTCTTCCAGATTAAAGTCTTCCTGCAGTTTACATACCTTATAGTGCTGTACAAAATGCCGTTTCCTGCTCTGCGTCAGCTCAATGCCGCAATACTGCTGCAGCATAATGGAAAGGCTGTCCGCCTGCAATTCCAACACCTCATCGGAATATTTGATTGTTTGTTCATTGTTATGCAGCAGGGCGTGGCCAAGCTCATGTGTCAGGGTCGAAAGCTTTTCCGTATCGTTGAGCTTGTCGTTGATGCGGATCATGTTGGGAGTCGGAAGATAATCGCCTCGCAGAGAAATGGACCGCAAGTCCGCCTCTAAAACCTGAATACCTTTTTGCTGTGCATACTCCTTAATGGTTCGGTACAAAGCGGCGTGCTGTTCGGAAGAATATCCCATGTGAAAGTATTCCGGGTATTTTTCAGGCGGGCAATCGGTCTGTGAAATATCAAAAACCGTACCGGTTCCAAAACGGATACGCGATACGGTTTTCAGTGTTCCTTCTTCTATTTGCTGCCGTTCTTCCGGCGCTGCGTCTGCAACGCGCTTGTAGTGTGTCTTTCCGTCCTTTTCAATTGCAATCAATTCCGTTCGGATGGGAAAGCGCACCCGAATCCCGTGCTGTCCTTTTAAAACGTGGTATCCTTTTTTCTTCCAGTCCCGAAAACTGGCCACATAGGTAGCACCCGGATTTTGGTTGTAAATGAGGATTGTATTGTGCATGGAATAGGAGTGAAACTGCCCTTTAAAGGCAAGCAGCTCTGCGATTTGCTCCGGATTCTCCTTGTATCGTTCCAAAATATCATCGAGGGTTTTCTTGAGTTCTTTCAGCTTTGCAGACTGATATTTGTATGCCGAGGCAGACAATTACGCTTCCTCCTTTCCTACAGATGCGTAAATTTGCCGCGATGCGTAAATTTGCCGCCGCAAAGGCTCCGGTGCGTCATCCGCACTTAAGAGGCCTTCTTTTGGCTCGACGACGCCGATGTCAAATCCGGACGGGTCGGCCATTAAATAGAAAAGAGCGCCGTCATCGTCCTGAAAAACAACTGCGTCATCCAAAAACGCAACAGCCGTTGCAATGTCTTTTTCATCTATCACTTTTCCATCTTCAAACGGGGCAATGTTTTCTTTGATCATGGCAATATCTCCTTTCTTTGAGAAATAAAAAAGTAAAGCACGGTGCTGTCCGCGCTCTACGCCATCAAATCATCTTCGCTGAGGGTATCGACCAATCCATCATCCTCCGGAGAGGTAGATTCTTCTGCAGGCTGTGCGGACGGTTCCTTTTTCTTGCTGTCGCAAAATTCAAACGTATATGCTGTGATATACGGCTCAAACGCACGGCCTTTTTCTTTGTTAAAGGGCGGAATTTTCAGCTTCCCGCTGATATATACTTTCTGCCCTTTCTCCACATGGTGAAAGATGAAGTCTCCCATTCCGCGCCATGCGGTCACTTTGATAAAATCAACCTCATCCTTTCTCTGCTGACAAGCAAGGCGGAATTCGCACACCTTGTAGACTGTGTCATTCTTTCTGATTTCCCGCATCTGCGGGTCCGCAACCAGTCGGCCAATTGCTTTCCCTTCCAGCATCGTTTTGCTCCTTTCTAAATCATAAAATGCGGCCTTTCAGCGACCTGACCATTTACCTCTAAACTTTCTGTCCCTGAATAGGTTAATGGCAGGCGGTTTTCCGCCTGCCATCTTACCCGCAGTACACAATGCGTGCTTTGATTGGCGTGTCATCATCGGTATATGGAAAAAAAGATTCCCATGCAATTGGTCCATAGTTTGATCTCCAAATACCCGGAAATATGTAATTAAAATTAAATATGCTGTCTGCTTCTGACTTAAATTTGCTGTCTGCTTCTGACTGATTTGCAAATCCGTGCATATAAATGGTTTGCTGCGAGGTCCACTCATTAAATGCATACTCACCAATACTTTGAACAGATCTTGGAATGTCTATGGAACGTATGGATGTACAACCATCAAAAGCAAAGCTTCCAATCTTCTTAATCGAGGACGGAATATGAATGGTTGTTAATGATGTACAATCTTGAAATGCAGCTGTACCAATTTCAGTGATTGAATCCGGAAGATAGATTGACTGTAACGATGTGCATTTTGCAAACATAAAAGCTTCTATCTTGGTCAGCGAATGAGACAAGGTTATTTGTTTTAAAGATGAACAATTTTCAAATGCACTATCATCAATAGAAACAACAGAATCGGGCACGTTGATGGATGTTAAGGATGAACAATGGGCAAATGCAAGATTCCCGATAGAAGTTACGGAATCGGGTATATGTACAGATACTAAAGATGAACATTTGTAAAATGCATCATCCCCAATTGAAATAACAGAGTTAGGGATAATCACAGTAGTAATGGAATCGCAATTAGCAAATGCCTGCTTTCCGATTGACGTTACTGTGTTAGGAATAACAACTGTTTTTACATTGTCATTCCAACAAAAAATTCCAAAACCGCCCCAAATGCCTTTCAATTCAACCACTTTTTTGCCATCAATATACGATGGAATAACGACATTGGGAATATCGGCATCTGAGTCAAACCCAATGACAGCACACGTACCGTCTCCATAGTCTTCGATGCGGAAGAGAGATTCCTCGGTAACCATTCGGAAACTCGCTGTTAAATTGACGTCATTTGTCACAGTAATCGTGCGCTCTGTCTCCGTACTGCCATCCGACCATTTGCTGAACTCATAACCGGAGTCCGGCGTTGCCTTGATTGTTACCGTCGTGCCATAAGCATAGGTCCCGCTTCCGGTTACGCTTCCGCCTGTTCCGGCCTGAACCACAACAGTAAATAGTTCAGGTGCAAAATCGGCTTTTAATGTGGTGTCAGAGCTTAGGTCATGTATGGTATAAGTTTGACCAACTCCCACCACGCTTCCGTTATCGTCCGACCAGCAAATAAAATGATAATGAGGGTCCGGTTGAGCGGTTAAAGTGACGTCAGTTCCTGCAGGATAACTGCCTTCACCTAATACGGAGCCTCCTTTGCTTGTGATGACAGTGACTCGGTATGTACTAGGTTTAACGGTGACAACACAGGAAGAGGTATATCCTCCGTCATTGGTCGTTGCTGTAATGGTAGCCGTTCCAACATTGACCGCAGTGACATTTCCGTCAGAGTCGACCGATGCAATGCTGCTGTCCGAGGAACTCCAAGAAATTGTTTGATCCGTAGCGTCGTCAGGCAAAACAACTGCGGAAAGTGAAGTGGATGTTCCCTGTTTCAGTGTAAGGGTGGAGGGAGTAACCATTACGCCGGTTACCGGAACAGCAACGTTAACATGGCACGTTGCCGTATATGCCCCATCTTTAGTCGTAGCTGAAATAACTGCTGACCCGACGGCTTTTGCCTGAATATGCCCCGTCTCGTCTACAGAACAAACAGATGAATCCGATGAAGCCCACAACACATCCGGACAACTGGCATTGCTCGGCCAAATGGTTGCCGTCAGCGTATCCGTGGCTCCTTTCGATAACTTAAGTTGCGTTTTGTCCAATGTAATTCCGGTCACCGGGACTGTGACCTGTATAACGCACTCGGCATAAAGCCCGCCGTCGAGCGTCATAACCGTAATGGTGGACTGTCCTGCACTGACAGCCGTTACTTTTCCGGAATTGTCCACCGTACAAACTTCAGGGTTTGAGGATACCCATAGAACCGATTTGTTATCGGCATCCTCCGGGAATACCGTTGCCGTTAATTGTTCGGTCGCCCCCGGGATCATAGTAATTTGCGATAAATTTAAAGAAACTGATGTAACGGGAGAAATCACTGTGACACGGCACACAGCCATCGCCCCGCTTTCGGCAATTGCAGTAATGGATGTTTCCCCGGGTGCGATAGCGCTGACAACACCGGTCTGTGTAACGGTGCACACCGAACTATCCCCACTCGACCAAGTAATATGACGATTCTGCGCATTCACCGGAATAAGGGTTGCACCCAGAACAATGGTATCCCCTTTGCACAGTGTCAAATCTGATTCCGATAACCGGAGTTCAGACACCTGCACGCCGTTTGTATTGTCTTCTTCCGAATGAAACGATGCACTTCCCTGCGGCGAATACCCGGATTTAACCGTCATGGGAATAACCAAAGGCGGGAAGCGAAATCTGCCAAAAGAAAGCGGTACGATCAGTGTATATGAAGCTGTCCCATTCAGTTGAGAAACGTCATCGGACGGAGCTAAGGGGGTATTTTCAAGGTGAACGGATAAATCAGAAATTTGATACACTGTTTTTCCGTCAACGGTTTTTGTCCCATTAGACGTGCCCAGTTTTTCATCAACTTTCTTTAGAATACCGTCTGAATCAATGTTTTCTCTCCAAACAGAATTTTCAAGGCGGTAGCCGCCCGCATATCCTTCCCGCACACCGGGGTAAACGTTTCCGGTATTCTGGGTGCAAACTTGTGTAACTGCTGCTTGTACTGCGTCACGTGTTTTGGCGGCAATGGAAAGCATGCGGGAATACTCACACAAGGAAAACAGTCCCGTTAAGAAAACAATCATCAGAACAGGTACCCAAATAACCAAATTACCCTCTCGGTTCTTCAGGACATTCATTTCCAATAAACCTCCGATTGCCCGGTTGCCGTGCTATGAAGGGTAATGGGAATGGAGCCCAATCCTCCAAACAAATCGATATGCTCTGTCAGTGAGCAAGTAACGGTAATATCATCGTTTAATTGGACTTTTCCTGTAGTGGACCATGAAACTTGGGGTTCCAAATGCATCGTTTGATTCAACTTTTCCTGCTCCTGCTGAGTTTCCGGACCCACGCGGCCCGATATTTCTGCCACCCGGCATAATTCGTTTGCATAGGTGTTTAACTGCTGCTGATGCAAGAATATGGGATACAGCCGAAATCCAACGGCAATCGCATACATAACGGCCATTGTAATCACAGCAACCGTTATGATTATCTCACCTCTGTCAGACTTCAAAAGTTGCACAGATAAGCCTCCTTTTAAAACAGGTTGCCGGCAGTTGTGACAATCTGAACCAACAGAACATAGGCGTAAACCGAAATGAAACAGCCCAGCATCAGATAAATATATTTCTTCAGCTGTTCCGGTCTTTTGAGCATTTTCTTTTCCAGCTTTTGTTCCTCCAGCGTCTGAAAATCGTGAGCCAGCAGTGTAAAATACATGGTTCCGTCACCGCCCTGCAAAACGCCTAATAATCCCCGAACGACCTGACTCAGCATGGCACTTCCGACACGACCGGCCAGACGATTCAACGCCTGCTCTTGGGAACCTGATTTCATATCCGCAATGGTAATTTCCAGCTCGTCACGGAATAATTCTCCCGCACTGTCGTGATAACCTTCCAGTATTGACAGCACATCCCTGCTCGACTGCAATTCCGTTGCAATCGTAGAGGCAAAGCGCGGAAGCTCACTGTCAATTTTGGAGCGTTTCTCTGCAACAATTTTCTCTGCCTGTTTAACACCGTTCATATATTGTTTCAGCGCCAGCAAAACAAACAGAGGAATTCCAAGCGGCACTGTAAAAATGCACACCACGGCGGGAATCAGACAAAGTGCTGTTTTCACAATGACGTTGGCATAATAGGTTTCCGGGGTCAGTTCAATTCCGGCATATTTCAAAGTTGCTGCCATAATACGGCGTTTATACGGCGGCAAATGAATATGTTGTGACAGGTCTGTCGCAAGTCGGAGAACAGCAGCGTGGAAACCTTTAGACTTTTTTGCCTGTGTCAATTTCAAAACGGTTTTTGTACTGGCCATGGTCGGTACATGGAACATTTCACTCAAAATCAGGTAAATGGCACAGAACAAGCAAACAAACAGCAATATCAAAATCAACATCATGTTATTCACCCCCATATTCAATGGGCCGGGTTTTACTGATGCATGCCACCAGCGAAATAAACATGACCAGAAAAGAAACTGCCACCAAAATCTGCCCGGTTGGACGGTCCGTCAAATACTGAAACCATTGAGGATTCATCAGAGCGATTAAGGGGAAATTCAGCACGGACAAGATGAGCATAGAGATAAATTCCTTAACCGATCCATACATCAGATTGCTGAGTTTTCCTGAAATATCGCGCATGGAGGAAAGCCTTGACACAATCGGCTGCAGAGTGCTTTTCAGCGTTCTGTTTGACAGGCATAAAATAATTTGATCAACCCACGCGTGAAACACCTCATTATTTAGCTGCAACTTCATTTCTTCCAGCAAACGTGGAATATCTGCGGAGATCATATCCGCCTGAACGAGAAACTTTTCAAAGATATCCCGAATGGGATAGTGAATGCTGTTCACACTTTCGCGTACCGCCTCCAAAATATTATCCGTACGAAGATAGGACGTTGTAATCATGCTCAGCGCTGTTTCCAACTCCTCATTGAGCTGTCTTTGAAACGATACGGCATTCATCAAAATTGATAGCCAAGGCAGCAGTGACAAACCGACCGCAAGCACCGGCATTAAAAAGATGTTGCCAAGCAGATAGGAAAGAAAAATACCCACGAAAAAAAGACCGACAGAAGCAGCCGTATAGAACGGAAGCCGGTCCTTTCTTCGCGTCAGTTCCAGTACGTTCTTTGAATCGAGCAGAATTTTTCGAATGCCGCGGATTCGTTTTCTCCGAACAGTCTGCCGTATTTTTCGCTTCATACTGACATTCCGCCCGGCGTTAATCCGTTCGAATCGTTGCTTGATGCCGTCAAAGAGCTGAATCGGTGACATGTGCAGCAGAGTAAAAATACCCACTGCAAACAGCAAAAAAGCGGTAATATACAATAGTCTCATGATGAGGTCCTCCCGATGATGGATTGCAGCGCCTCTTCCGGGATACCCTGCTGACGCAGCCGCCTCTGCAGGTTAGCGGAAATAATGCCGCATTTTACAAACTGCCCATGTACGATGGTTTTTCCGTTTTTTACCTCGTTATATTGGGTATCATACCGCCAAAGCGGGATAACTTTCGGGCGGTCATTTTCCAGCTGGCATTCGCAGATTTCCGTGACACGGCGAACGCCGTCCGCCATCCTCTGCGCGTAGAACAAAATGGGGAATGCGCGGGTTACCATGGAATAGAGTGTTTTATCGCTGAGATTGCTGCTTTGCATGGATGCAAGCTGTACCAGCCGGTCCGGAATTTCCTCCGCACTGTAAGTATGTGTTGTTCCAATAACCGGATGCCCCGTCAGAGCGGCTTCAATGGTTTCAAATGCTTCCGAACCTTTGACCTCAGCCATGCAGATATAGCCAGGATTCATCGTCATTCCGTGTTCGAGCAGCATCTGCTGGGTAACCGCCAGTTTCGGGTCATCGGATTCCTTGGTTACGGTATGGACTACATTGTTGATAATCTGCCCGCGGTCGTTGCGCCGCACCAAATCAAATTCACGGGTTCCATTTTCAATGGTATACAACTTTTCTGTATATGGGACAGCCTCCTGCATAATAATGCTCATCAGCGTCGTTTTGCCGGAATTGACTTCTCCTGCAACCATCATGGACAAACCGTACCGATAGGCATTGATGAGAAAGTCCATCATTTCCGGCGTCAGCGTGCCAAAACGAAGAATATCTTCTTTTGTCAGGTGTGTCGGATTGACAAATCGAATAGACGCCGCAACGCCTACGTCCTCGTCCAGCGTTCCCCCGCCGCCGTTAACGGTGATGCGGATATTTTTTCCGAGATGACCTCGGACAAGAGGCTTAGAGTTATCCATGGTGATTTTGGACTGGCGGAGCAGTCGCGTCAGAACGTCTTTTGCGTGTTTGGGCGAAAAGAAATGCCCCTTAGCCGGTTCACTCCGCCCTCCGGCAAATTTAACATTCACGCTTTCCCATGAGTTAATTTCAATTCCTTCCACGTTTTTAATGGTTCCGTTGAGATATGGAGTCAAAAACGAAAATTCCGCCATTTCCGTATACAGCCGATCCACAGTTTCTTCCAGCGACATTCCGTCCACACTCAGTCGGTTTTTCGTCAGATACTGGCGAATATATGCTTTCATTTGACTTGGATTGTCCGAGCCGCCTTTCGCCATAAGCTCCTTGTAGTTTTCCGACAAATATTCCTGTGCGCGTTCCAGCAGTTTGGGAAAATCCATGTTTCCTTGGTATCCGATATACAATTCCGCAAGGTTATTCATTGCATATTTCCTCCTGCACAATGGTTTTAATGCGGGGCTCATACAGCCGGCCTTCCTTTCCGGTAACCGGCTCCATCAGTCTGGCTTCCTGATACTGCATCTGCAAAGTCGGCAGATGGGGAAGTATGTATGTTTTGCCGCCGAATACATCCTCATAGGTATTGGCATCCTGCTTGGGCAGCACATTATTGATGATACGGATATGCTGGTCAAACCGGAATCTTGGGTCCTGTAATAGAGAACGTTGCGACTTAATAAAAATCAGGCTTTTCGGGTCGGCGTTAACGACACGCAACACCAGGTCTGCGTCCTCCAGCGCCGCGGCGGTCATGACGCTTGACAGTAAATGATGGGGACAGTCAATGACCACGAAGTCCGCAATATTTCTCAGCAGAGCAATCAATTCCTTTGCACGGCTGATATCGTATTCCGGCCATGTTTTTTCGTTTTCACCGAGCAAATATCCCAGCAAACTCAAATTTTTGCCGACCGGGATAAAATGCTGAAAAACGCTGATTTGATTGAACGTTGGCATCGAAAGCAGATTGCCCAGTGACTGTACTCCCTTAGCATCCGGGACCACCAGCGGAACTGCGGGCGTTTCGCTGTCGCAAAGGACTACAACGACATTTTTCTTCCTTGCTGCCAATTCACGCGCAATTTTGATGCTTGTCAGCGTTTTTCCGCTTCCGGGACTTCCCCAAACGGTTATAACCTGTTTATTCGCCATTCGATACCGCACCTTCCGCAGCAGAAACATTTTCTGATTCCGCAGACCCGGAATTCTCAAAGTACTTGGCCTGAATGTCAAGATATTTTTGACAGGTTTGTTCGGAACCACGATAAACCAGCGTCGCGTATAGCTTTCCGTTCATTTCGTAATCAACCAGCTTTTCTGCCTGTATTGGATTGACCAACAAAGTCAGCGTTGCAGGAATATCATCCTCACTTTTCTGATCATCGCTTTGATTCGATTGTTTCATCTGGTCGGTATCGACTCCTTTAGCAGTCGTCGCCGCCAAAAGTTTTACATATTTGAGTTCCGGCGGAGCAATGGTCTGTTTGCTTTCGCCGTAATCACTCACGATTAAGGAAATAATGTCGCCTGACTGCAGCTTTCCGGATAAGCCGGCCGCAAAACTTTTAATAGAAATAGAAATAGCCTGTTGTTCGCCGTTTAAGTTGGACAGATAGGGACTTTTCGATTCTGCAGACACCTTGGACGAAAGAATATAATCTCCCGGCTCCAGTCTGGCGATTGCATATTTTCCTATGACATCCTGTGTGTCTTTCAGAACATTGGACGGAAGATTATATCCGCCTACGCGGACAGTCTGCACCATATCTTTTGTAATAATCGTATTCTCGGGAATGGTTTTCACAACACGCACAATTTCTGTTTGCCGATTTGATGCTTTGGCAAGTTCGGGCGCCGCAACAAAGCACAGCACCGCCGCTAAAATCAGTGAAAACACAGCCAGAAACATACGGTTGCGAAATAATTTCATTTAAGTCATCCTTTCATCAGGTATGCAAGACAGCACCCTATGCCGAAATAGGGTGCCCAGATTGTCGAATAACCCATCCAACGCATCAAGCGAAGGATGGGTTATTTTTGCAGGAATGAAAAAAGCGATATAATATCCAGACAAAAGAGGAAGGATGACCATCCCTCCACTTCCACATTGCCAGCTTTTTGAGATTCATGGCAGCAAACTTAAGCTTAACCCAATTTGTCACTTGAGTTAAGCCCCGGTAGAGCGTGTATCGCATTCCATACTTTTCTTTTGCATCAGCAAATACACGTTCAATGGTTTCTTTTCGCTTTTGATAAAGCTTTTTGTATTTTGGAGTATGCCGAATGTCCTCCGCTAGTTCTACATAATTTTGCCACACATGCCTTGTCACAGTTTTCGTATAGCTTTTGCTGTTTGTGCAGCGGGAACGGGACGGACATTTTTTGCAAATATAACTTCTACTTTTGTATTCTCGGTATCCTTCACGATTGGTTGTTGCATAGTGCAAAATTTGATATTCAGGGCATAGCACACAGTCATAATATTCGTCATATACATATTTCCACCATTGAAGATGGCCGGCTTTGGTCATCGGTCTTTTGTATGCTGTAGATAGTACTCGCTTGTCATCAAAGACCCGTTTGCAGATATGCGGTGTTTTGTAGGCAGCGTCCGCCACCACTGTCTCAATTTTAGGAAACTGTTTTGTCACTTTGTCATAGACTGCATCGAATGCCACACTGTCGTGCACATTTCCGGGAGTTACCTCAACTCCTAGTACAAAATTGTGTTTGTCGCAGGCCGTATGCGCTTCGTAAGCAAAACATTTCTTGTGTTCTCCCTTTTGGAACAATCCGCTCTCCGGGTCCGTTTTGGAGACAGTTATTTCCTTTTCCTTCGGCGGTTTTTGGGTACTGTCAAACGGCTTCTTTCCATGCTCTTTCCGATCTGCATTGACTTCTTCCATCAACTCTGAAGCGTATCGCTTTGCCGCCTGAGGAACCGCCTTTTTGATTTTCTTATTGATGTTGGCGTTTGCTTTGATATGTGTCCCATCCACAAATACTGCTTCCGGTGCCAAATACCCTGCGCGGTTTGCTTCCTGCAATATCCATGAAAACACCTTCTCTACAGTTTCCTCTGTAAACCGGTGTTTAAAATTATAACTTACAGTAGAAAAATGCGGCAATTCTTCGTTTAGCGTATATCCCAAAAACCATCGATAAGCAATATTCATATCGATTTCCTGCATGGTTCGACGCAGCGAAGGAATTCCATATAGATGCTGGATTAGCACTATCTTAAATAGGACTACTGGGTCCACACTGGGACGGCCATTATCTTCACAATATAATTCTTCTACAAACTCATAAATATGGCTCAAATTTACCGCTTTATCAATCTTACGCAACAAATGCTCCTGCGGCACCAATAGGTCTATATTGACAAATTCTACTGCATTCCTGTGCATTTTTCCTCGTTCCAGCATCTTTCATCACCCATTTCTATTTTACCATCTTACATTCAAAAAGCCCAGCTTTCGCTGGACTTTTTCGACAGGCTGAGCACCCTATGCCGAAATAGGGTGCCATCGCATACTTTTTCTTTATCGGTTTTTGGAAGATCCATTGCACCATAACAGACAGCAAAAACAGGATACTGCTGACCGCCATTCCCGCCAAAATACCAGACGGACCCAGCACAAAACCGCAGGCCGCCATCAGCTTGATATCTCCGCCTCCAACGCTGTTTTTGAAAACAAGAGCAATCAAATACAGAGGAAGTGATACGGTGAACAGACCAATCAGCGATGGAATAAGATTCGGCTGAATCAGTCCGTCCAGCATAATGGCGGCGCATATTTCGTTTGGAATTCTGTGAGTCATGGCGTCACAATATCCGGCTGCTGCCAACAATTGAACAAAAATAATGCCCTTCATGATTGCGATCCAATCAGGAAGGGCAAAGATTAAAGCTGCCGTATAAAAAGCGGTAATGAGAGCAGTGTATGGATATCTAGGCGAATGCAGCTGACGATTCAGACTGTCATCGCACAGATACCCAACCGTCAATACAAATAGCAGCACACAGGCGATTACTGGAACAGACTGTTTGCCTGCTCCTGTGCCGAAGAAAAAACGCTGTTGAGCAAGTCCTGATTTTTTGAAAGAACCAGCACACCACAGACAACTGCAATGCCGATACCAATGGCAATTTCAAATGCTTCCAAACCATGCGTATCACTTACAACGCTCATAGCCTTATACAAATAATTTGTAACAGTGTTTTTCAGGTTGTTGATTTTATTTTTCACAGTGTACATATACAATACCTCCAAATAATTAATAAATGAAATTAATAGATTGATTAAAAAATGGACAATTAGACGATGAACGGTCAGCCGGCTCTTCCAATTTCACCTCCTATTGACCGGCTGAAAAAATATATAAATGCCTTGTGAAAATCACTCAGCATTCGTATAGCTGGCATTTCAGTCTTCTCCGACTGCATCGGGTGTTCCGTCAGACAGAGAATTCGTGCCTGAGACGATTGAAACTGCAAGATGAATTGCGCCTTTTTGTAATTCTATCCGGTCAATTTCTCCCTGCAGTTCTTTTCCGTCGAAAAGCACCGTACAGGTTTTACCCGGCGCTGTCGGCAATATCTGCAAAAGTTCCGGATGTCTCGTATGATTCGGACAGGGTCTGTATTCCTGCTCGGTTTGTTGCTCCGCGTCCGGTTCACTGTCCTCAGGAAACTGGAATTCTCGTTTGATAGCCGGCGCATCTGCCAGAGAATCCATTGGACGAATTGAACTAACTGATTCCTTTTGGTTTTTTTCATCTTTTAAAGCGGAATTTTGCTCAGCCAATTGCCTCCAGTGAACGGCCGCATTTTGGTCGGTTTCTCCGGCCAGACCCTTTTCATACAAAACTGCAAGTTTCAGTTCAACCGCAGGATTTGGTTCTTCCTGCTCTAACTTCAAAAATGCCTCACAGGATTTTTGATACAGATATCGCGCGGTGGTTTCATCTTTCTGAAGTCCGATTCCGCGTTCCAGCATTTTTGCCAGCTCATAATCGGCAAATGGACTGCCTGCAGAAGATGCTTTTGCGTACCAGAGGCTGCCCTGAAATGGATTTTGATCTGTTAAAATTCCCTTGCAGTACAGTTTTCCCAGCGTATACTGGGCTGCAGCATCTCCATTTTCCGCCGCCTGTGTATACCACAAAAGCGGATCGGTGTCACCAATATTTGGGACAGTGTTACGGAATGCCGCCAACTGATACCACTTTTCTGCCCTCTGATTGTCAGGCAGTGCGTACCAGTCCTGCGGCTCATCTTGATATGGTTCGAAAATTGGCGGCTGAATTGTGCTTTCTTCCTCTCTGTCTTCCATGATTTGATATTTTTGTCTTTTCCCAAACACACAAGATTCTCCTCTCACTTAAGTCTTTTTTTGGAAAACTAACTGGTATCACAATATTCGGGATGCACGCAACAACGCCTGTCCAAAAACAGTCGCACCTGCGTTCCGTCTTCCGCAGTCAATCGAGTAATGAGCAGATTGTCATCCGGTTTGGCATAACCGGTCATGCGGCAGGCGCACTGCGCGGCTTCCATCAGTTCTTCTGCCGTTACGATGAGATCCATTTTCATCACCCCTTGCTTTATCCATAAACTGTTCATAAAAAATCCCATGAAACTTAAAATCGGTTTCATGGGGTCTTCATAATCTCAGGGTATTATATCATCAGTGAAAAGAAGTACACTGCATCCGGTCAGTGGTGTGGGCGGATTACCGGACCACAGACCCGCAGACAAATTACAAGCACCTCACGTGAGGTTTTATATATACCTTTTTCATAACCTCCCCCTCTTTCCCAAAAATACCACCCGATACGGGCGGTATTTTTATTTTGGAAACAAACTGAAACATGCGGTTTATTCCAGACGAATCCGTTAATCGACCAACATTGGTCCAATGTGCCAATCGTCATAAACATTTCCTTTAATTGTCACGGAATCATTCAGGCCAAGTGACAGCATCCCGGCCGGTGTCCATGCGTCTGCCACATAGGCATAGACAGTGTATGGTCCGTCCGGATACCATAGCGGCGTGAAATGCACCCGGTCATTGTAAGTGGAATACTGGTTGTGTTTAAAATGGAACACCGTATCCAGCTCGTCCACAACCGGGTCAAGAATCCTCCAATATGCAGCATATTCAAACTCCGGGAAATATGTGACTGCAGTTTGTGCCGCCGTCACGTGAGAATCGGGCGCTTGGGAACTTACAGCGCTTGTCACGTTGATTTCCACACCATATCCGGACTTCATTTCTTTCCCTGTCGCGCTCCAAGCACGGGAACTTGGCATCAGCGACATGCTTGCGGAAAGTGTCGCACGGTAAGAATGGAATGTGTATTCCCAGTTGCCTTCATCCACCCATTCTCCGTTATCCTCCCAATGACCTCCGGTCGGAGAATCCGGATCGGAAACCCAATCCCAGTCTTCGTGCCATACCCAATGTGGAACCCAGTGTCCGGACCATACGCCCCATGTTCTGGTCGATATTTGGGATAGGTTAGGTAAATCCGGAATCGTAAAATCATCATTGCGGTCACTGGCTGTCGGGTCCGGTGGCTCATGACCGTCCATGGAAACCACTTCAGCTGTGAGATGCGTGCGGCTCAGTTCCCCCTTGGTCGCTGAAACCCGAATGTCAACGGTTTGCGGAGTTTTCGGCGTGTGCCATTTGCACCAAACCAGCTGGCTTTCTCCCTCCGGAATCACAATGTTCGTCATCGTGTAGCTTCCGCCGTCAATGTAAAATGTCACTTTTGCCGGATGGTCCGGACTGATTTCATCATCGGAGCTGAGTGTCACGGAAGTAATGACATCGGTGTCCACACGATAGGTTGCTGTGGAATCAGACGGAGACGTTGAGTCTGAGTCGCCGTCTTCCGTAAATTTTACAATCCCCAGCCCGAGTTCATTGATAATCGTTGCGTCGGACTGGGGCTTATTGGTCGGCCCGGAATAAGCGGGGTATCCCATGTCCGAGTGCTGGAGAAACATGGAAAGCGGCAGGTTTTGATGAGAAAGAGAAACCATTCTTCGGCGTAATCCACCGCTCAGCTTTTGGTCGTACAGAGCCGCTTCTGTGGCCGTCATTGCCACTTTGAATCCTTCAAACGTAAAGTATGCGATTGGCTCTAACAACAGCTTATACTTGCCGCTTGTTAGTTTGTTGTAAGTGATGTCAACCCTAGAAGCCAAGCTTTTTATTACCTGCTGATCTGTAAAATAACTGCGTATTTCATCAATGTTTGTATTTCCGCCGCCGTCACTGATAATTTTGGGCAACGGTTCGGATGGATTAAAAGCTTTGTATTCTGATTGTGATAATGTAAGCGCGTCACCATTCCGGTAGTGTAGTTTACTCTTTTTCCCGAAATGTATTTGAACATCACTCTCGTCTTTATTGGTTAGGTCAATAGGGGTGGTTATCGGCGTGTTATCTGCCGCGCGGACCACGGTAATACGCACGCCCTCCTCACCGGTATGCCAGATATTACGCGCAGTACCGCTTCCCATACTGCCTCCGCCGTTGTCAATGTTGCCTTCACCGGTTCCGGCATAGGCAGGCATTGCAATGAAAGACAAACATAGTGTCATGCAAAGCAGTACCGATAAAAGACGTTTCATTGTTTCCCTCCTAAAACAAAAAGGACACAGCTTGCTACTACAAACTGTGTCCTCAAATCATTTAGTTTTAATTTATTCCATGATTCCGACTTTTACACCATCTTGGTACATATCATCGATAGTTTCCATTGAACCTCCGGTCGGATATTGCCAACCGAAACCCGGAACGTAGATTTGTCCCGGTTTTCCGCCTGAAGGAGTTTCGCTCGCAGAGTCCGATGAAGTTACGGTAGGTTGGCTGGAATAGGTTGGCTTTTGGTCTTTATTTGTCAGTGCGGAACTGGATGGAGGTGTTGGCTTCGGCGGTGTGGAAGACGGTTTCTGTATGTCTGTTAGTGGTTCACTGACCTCCACTCCGGAAGAAGGAGTAAATGTAGAACTATTTATGATTTCAGAACTAACTGCAGGCTTTTGGATTTCATGCGGTGTTTCAAAAACAATCTCGCTTTCGGATGAACTGGATTCCTCCGGTGTATCGTCAACATTAAGGCGCGTTTGAATCATCGCAACGACACCTGCGCACGTAATGGCAGCGGCCGCAATGATAAGAATTTGTTGTGCCCTATAACTTAACTTCATTTTGATTCCTCCGTTCATTCATGATCCATTTCATAGGAGAATGCAGTATTCTCCATGAACCATTCTTTAATGTCCGGTGTTATCTTCACTGTTTTTTCTAAATTCCTCGATTATATATTATCACATCTTGACCTGCTGGAACACGCCGATTTCTGCCGATTTCCGCCGATTTTCGCCGGAAAACGCCGGAATTTTGAAAGCGTCAGCCAACCATACCCGGGAAAACAATCTGGTCGGACAGCATGAGAAGATGGTGCAGTGCAATCCGCGCCCGTTCTCTTGTTTGGCTTTCGCTGTATTCGACCTTGTCCGCAATGACTTTCCATGGTGGTCGGCGGTACACATGCGTACGGTCGTTCGGGTCGCCCATATAGGCGAGCTCCAATATGTACCGGTCCGTCTTATCCAGCTTACCCAGCGCAACACCCAGCCAGTCCCTCTTTTCACGCAATTCCGCAATCCTGCGGCGGCATCGTCTGATTTCCTCTTCATAATATCTTGCCTGATCGTTCAGCGCCATGCTGGCCGTTTGGTCCCCATGCCGGCCTTTGCCAACCGGCATCCCGGACAGTTTGACAGACTGTACGGTTATTTTGTTTTTCTCCTCTTCACAGTGCCGGATGGTAGCAAATTCTTCGGCAATCATCTGCGGAATATCATAATAGATTTTAAGCAATTCCTTGACTTCTTTTGCCGTCATATGGTACCACCCTTTCTTCGGATTGTCTTTCTCTAGGCAGAGAGTCATCCGCTCCGGCACGTTCTTCGCAAGTTCCATGATTCATACCTCCATACTTTTCAAGGATATCATGGGATTTGGACTGTTCTTCCGTACATCGCTTTTACTTTGCGCCGTGTAATCTGTAGTTTTTATATTCCTCGCGTGATATGGTCAGGCAATAGTCTTTTGACCTCTGATACACGCGTCCGCCGATGGCAGGGTCAATGTCCTGCAGTTCATCTATCGTCCATTCACTGGATATAATCGTGATGAGGTCCGGATGAATATATCGAAAATTGAGCAGTTCAAATGCCAAACGGATATCTCCGGGATTCGGCTGTCTGCGCTCTCCTGTGTCGTCCTGAACCGGTTTGAATAAATCGTCTATGTACAGCACCGAAACTCTTTTGAGCGGGTCAATCAGTTTTGCATATTCAAACTCATCATTGACGGCCGCTTTGATTTGAACAGACTCGTCGCTCCACAGCATATACCGTACCGATTTCCCGCGGCACAGCAGTTCTCGCGATATTGCTGTACAAATATGGGTTTTCCCCGCCCCGGACTGCCCGCCTGCGAAGAACCATTTGCCGGCGCAGTCATCTAAAAACTTCAGTGCCGTGTGCTTCATCTTTTTCTGCAGCGGCATATCCGTTTGAAACGACTCAAAGGTATAGCGATTCAGCAGAGTTTCCAGTCCGCTGTTGCGGATTCTCTTCATACTGTTCCGAATTTCCCGACAATGGCAGGGCTTTGCTCGGATTTCATCATCTTCACCCACAAAATAGACCACGCCTTTGTTTTTGCATATGGCACAGTCATACCCGGTCAAGTGCCCCGGAGTGGCGTTGAGATAGTCGCACTGTTTTTGCGTATATTCTCTATATGACAGTACCGAGCGGTCTCCTCGGCGGCGGTGCTGCCGGAATACCTGAGCTACATTGCATCGCTCTGTTCCCATAGTGAATCCCTCCTCTGTCCTGTTCGCGGGCCAGCCATCCTGTGATGAATTTCAGGATTCCCCGCTTCGTTTTCCGTCTGCGCGGATTGGCCATACACCAGCCGGCCATTTTCCTCAGTTCCTGCCGAACGTCAACGGCCGGATATAACCGGCTCCATTCGTCAATCTGATGCTCATAAACCGGATATTCCGTTCCGTCATTCAGAATGAGAGAAAGGAATGGACGCTGATCCGAAGCCGCGTCTGCGGGTTCGGATACTTCTTTCTTTTCTCTATTCTTTTCTTTCTTTTTCTCTTGTTTTATTTTATTTACTTTACTTTGTGGATTATTGTTATCATTTACGGGGTTTTTGTCAGCATTTATCCAGACAATGTGTGCTTTTGGCACGATTTTGGCAACATCAACTAAGAGGTATTCTTTTCGGACTTTGACGCACTTACGGCGGCTCACAGCTTCAAAATACCTTTTCTGTATCCCACGTGAAGTGAGAATATGGTATTTTTCAAACATGTCCTTGTCAAAAATACCTCTTCTAACCGCGGCTTTGACTATTTCAGAGACGGCATTGCCACCCGAACCGGCGCGATTTAATCCCACGCTCCGCCCAAACAACAATGCAACCTCTTTTGTCCATTCACAGTAGTAACCTCGCGCATACACTCTTTGGTACAGCTTAACGACTACCGCAAACCCTATTAATCCAAATTCGGCCTCGATTAAATCAAACTTCTCGTCCAGCATCACATCGAGTGGAAAGTAATCTACCCCGTCCTTTAATGGACGAGCCAACTGTTATCACCTGCCGAATGATTACAAACCATTTGTTCAAGACACAGCCACTTCAATACACTATCTGTCGGCCGACTTTTTCTCGAAAAATGACTGCGTTTGAGCCAATACCCTAATCAGCAAAACTGTTTTTTATCCTCTTGACGTTTAAGCAAAGAAAAGCTATATTAAAAATGAAAGATATTGTTGACCGCCTTTGGTGCTTGCAGTACCGTGGGCGGCCGTTTCTATATGATATTGTTTGTGGCATTTCTTATGTTTTTGCATAGCTTTCCGCCTTAAATGCCTTCCGGAAATTTTGGCAGCTTCCTGCATCAGCCATGCGGTAAACATCACTTAGTTTTTCCAATGTTTCTGCCGCCTGCAGCATCAGTGCACAATTTCCTTGTTTGCAGTTATGTTCGTAGCCACAGTTTAGGCACATCATAGTCCGCTTTTCACGCAATGCCTGAATCAATTCAGGTATCTCCATCGGCCTTTTGCCTCCTTATGGTAGGTATCCTATCGGTGGCTGTTTCGCATTTTAAATTCATGCGATTTCTGCCCCGTTTTTGATGGAAGTGCTCCTGTCTTTCTGATTGAGTTCCCGTTCTGCCTGAGCGATCGCCAACGTTCCTCGGGACAGTCTGTCCTGCCCCACCGCCTCTGCAATCAGATAGCTGATATATTCCGGATTTTGGCGGCTAATTCGTAACCCGCCGCGGTCATCCAAACCATATTTTTGGATGACATACTGAATCGCCCGGTCAAATTCTTTTTCGGTCAGCTCGCCGGGCACCTGCCGCTCTACCATTCGGTACAGCCTGACGGCATTGAGCGTTTCCCGACGTTTTCGGGCAGAACGAAGCTTTTTGATTTTCTCCTTCGCCCAGACAATACCGCCGAGAAGTCCTCCGCTTACTGCTGCCGCTCCACAGGTCACCGTGAGTTCCAGCAAAAGGTCAATCGCAGGCTTGTCCATTGTGAAAGTCCTCCTTTCTTCCAAATTAGGTGAATTTCTGTTCGTCCAAAACCCGTTTGGCTGTTTTTAGCACATCCGGAGCATATCCTCCAAGGTAAGATCCATTGATAATTTCACAAAACCTTGTGTATGCAAGCGTCCGATATTTTGTTTCTCTAACCTGACGCCATAGCCATTTTAATGTGTGATCACCATCAATCAGCATTTTTTTGATCTCTTTGCCTTCTACCAACTCTATACCTCTTTTCTATACCTCTTTTCTGTTCAAGTTTCTGTACCATAAATAAAATTTTGCTGTTGGAATATGAAATCCTCGATTTGCAGCTTTTTCTCTTTTCCAGCCTAAACCCAAAGCGTTAAGCGGATTCATAAGATAGGATTTCAGGCTCCGCCCATCCATTCCCAGAAAATCAGCAGCGGCGGAGACAGGGATATCTTTGGGATATTTTTCCACCAGTTGATTAAGCTCTATCAGTTTATTTGTGATGCACTGGGGAACTGGAATTTCAGTCATGACACAAACCACTCCTTGATATTCGTCTGTTCATGTCCATAATATTTAAACTGGTTTCGATTATCTGCACTTTCATTGATTTAATGCACTTTCATTGATTTAAATATCACTGTCTTCAATCCTACAATTTATCTACTCTTTTCCTCATTTCCATCATCCCCTTTCTAAAAAACTAGTAAATCCTCTTATCCGCCCATATGAATTCCCTTGCATAATTTCAGGGAAACAGTATAATAAAATTGTGGATTTCATTTCTGCTTTTGAAGCGGAATTTTTATATGTATTTTCTGTGAATAATTCGTTTACGTGTAATAGTATATCTGACGAAATATCAGAAGTCAACATCAATTTCTGATATATTATCAGATTCTATTTATTGCACAATTAGGAGTGCTTTTTATGTTGAACATTTATAAAATGGAAGATCTAATTAAAGCAAAAGGTTGGAGTAATACCTATTTTGCTAAGAAGTTCCATAAATCTCGTTCTTGGATTACGGATATGAAAAAGGGCAAAGGTCTACCAGACGATAACACACTCCAAGCCATCGCCGATACGCTTGACACCACTGTTGATTATTTAACTGATAAAACGGATGAAAAAAATAAGAAGCTCGTAAATGAAGATGAAGAACTAACAGAATATTTGCAGGAATTAAAAACTCGCCCTGAAATGCGCATGATGTTTCAACTTGCCAAAGGAGCTACAAAAGAAGACGTAGAAAAAGCCGTAAAAATTATTGAGGCTTTCTTGAAGAAATGAAGGATTCCTGTTGGACGAACTTTTCTTCCATGAGTTACAGCTCCCGGCAAGAGTAAAAGCAGCAACAATTATAGATGAGAACGGCGATTACACGATTATCGTAAATGAAAACTTAAGTCCTTCCGCAAAGCGTGAAGCGATAATGCACGAAATGATTCATATAAAACACGACCATTTTTACGATAATGATGCGCCTGTTGGACTTGAAGAACGGGATGCAATAGATAACTCCATCTCAGCTAAAAAATATTTACATAATCTCAGAATAAAATAAGCCGCTCCCGGCTGGGAACGGCTGTTTTTATAGGAGATGATATTTATGGGCAGACCCAAGAAAGAAAAACCAAATCACGGAAAATTGTACGAAGTCAAAGTTACGGTTGGACATAACCTCCATGGCGAACCAATCCGTAAAAGCTTTTACAGTCGGATCAGCAAAGAGGATGCCCGTCAGCGAGCTGAAAAATGGAAGATAGAAAAAGCCATTGCAGAACAGACAGGTCAAACTTTTATTGACAAAGATACGACATTCGCCGAATGGGCAAAAAAATGGCTTGAAGTATATAAAAAACCAAATGTGGATGAAAACACCTATCATCTTACTTATGAGCAAAATGTTAATAACCATCTGATTCCATTCTTCGGGAAAGCAGATATGAAAGCAATTAAGCCAATTGATATTCAAGAATTTTTTGATTCCTTATCCGGTTTTTCCGACTCCGTTTTAAAAAAGCTGCATATGTGTTTAAATGGCATTTTCGAGTCTGCAATTGAAAATGATATTTGTAACAAAAATCCAGTGCGCCATATTAAGGCAAAAAGCACCCGCAAGAAAAACACGAAACATGTTTATTCTGAACAGCAAATAGAGAAAGTTAAAATGTATTGCAAATCAAGGATGCCGGAAGTGTTCGTACTGCTGAGTTCCGGTCTCCGGCGGGGAGAACTGCTTGGCCTGAAGTGGAGTGACTTCGACAAAGATGAAAAATGTATTACAGTTAACCGTGCTTTGGCAGATATTCAAAGCCGTCACACAAAAGAATCGGATCACGTTGTTGCTCCCGGCATCAAAGAAAATCCGCCCAAATGGAATAGTTACCGCACAATTCCCATCGACAATGAATGTGCTGACTTAATTGATTCATTACCGCGAAACGGAGAATATATCTTTTCTAATAACGACGGGAAACCACAAAGTCCTAACACGTGGTCTCAAAAGCTCAAGCGCTTTATGACAAAAATGAACAAGGAACATCCGGATATTCCAATTCTCAGTGCCCATGAATTACGCCATACTTACGGAACCATGCTTCGGCGGCGTGGGGTAGACATCTACACGATACAAAAAATTATGGGGCACAAAGATATCAAAATGACTTCTGAAATCTATGTGCACAATGAGTTGGAGACCCTGCGCAAAGGCTTAAAACTCGGTACAAATGTCGTACAAGTGTCGTACGAGCAAAAATAACGTATCAATGAGAAAAAATAAAAAGGCCGCATAAACAACCGGAAAACCCAGTGTTTATGCGGCCTTTCGAGTATTGATTGGTGCGAGAGGCGGGACTTGAACCCGCATGAACGTTTAATGGTTCACAAGAACCTGAATCTTGCGCGTCTGCCAATTTCGCCACTCTCGCGACTCAGCCTGTATATTTTAGCATACAGTTCCGAGCTTGTCAACCCTTTGTATTTTTTTGCCTTGCACAAAAATTTTTCATAGCAAGATTTGTCATGGAAGTTCCAATTACTAAGTATCAATGAAAATAGATCTTATTTAATTTCTCTCATTCGTTCTCCGAAATGCCCTGTGTGTTCTTCTGGGTATGTGGATGAAACGGAATACCAAAAAGCATAATAATTGCAAAAATAATTAAGTAATAAACAACAGCCATGCCATGGGCTAAACAAGCTGCCAACATCATAAAGATGCACCCAAAGACGGAAAGGATCGGCATAACAATTCGTTGCATAGCGTTTAACGTTTTTTCTTTTATCATTAACATAATAAAGATCGGGATATACCCCGCATAAAGCGTAATAATCGGCAATTCAGAAGTATCAAAACAAAAAGGGCCAAACCATGGAGTTGGCGCGAGCATGGCCCCGTAAAAATACAGCAGCCAAAATCCGCAAAGCAAAAGTCCGATGATGGATGAATTACCGGGCATATTCGTCACAGGATCAACCTGCGAAAATACCTTTGGCATTGGTCCGGAACCGCGGGCTGCCAGCGAATACATGCCTCTGGTGCAGGCGAGCATCAAGCCATTTAAAGTGCCAAGACAAGAAACGATGACAAACACAAAGATTAACGTACCCCCTATGGAACCGAATATGTTTTGAAATGCTAACTTTGCTCCGGCTTGACCATTTTCCATCAATGTCTTTGTAGGCACAACACCGGCAAGACCAATGTAATAAAAAACATAAACAGAAACTACAATGAAAGAACCCCAAACTAAGGCTCTTGGAAGATTCTTTTTCGCATCTTTTAATTCCGCATTAATAGAGGTTGCAAGAATCCATCCTTCATATGCAAAAGCAACTGCTACAACCGATGCAAACAAACCTCCTCCCACGCTGGAACCGTTCGATGTCAGATTGGTGAAATTTTGTACTGTCATGCCGTTTGACAAACCGATGAAAGTACCTACAACTGCCATCAATAACAGAGGAATCAATTTGATAACCGTTGTAGCAACCTGAAATTTTCCTGCAAGAACAGGTGAAAGTGCATTTAAAGCATAGCTGCAAATCAGATAAAAACAGGTAAGTGCCATACAAGGCCCGCCGGTAATATCCCACCCCAGCAATACACAGGTAAAACGTGCACAAACCCACGCCAATACCGATGTTAACGTTGGATTATAAATCATTGCCATAAACCATCCAACATAATATCCGTATTTCTTGCCGACTGTCATTTCTGCATAATCGACAATTCCATTTACCTTTTCATATTTTGCTGCCATTGTTGCAAATGTGTAGGAACATACAATCATGATAAATCCCACAATCAGCCATGCGGCAATACCGATGGGCATATTTCCTCCGGTTGCCTTTAGCACCGATTCTGCCTTAAAAAATACGCCGCTCCCGATCACAATGCCAACAACCATAGCAATCGCTGTTAATAATCCATACTTCTTTTTCAGACTGTTTTCCATCAAATCTGCTCCTTTTTATATTCCTGCTCTATATTTAAAGTAGAAATCGTTCTTTTTCAGTATATCAATTTAAATTAGCAATCACAATATTAAATTTTCTATTTTTATCTAAATTATTGTAAATTATATACAATTTATGTAATGACAGTAAAATAATATTTTTCAAAATTCGCCTTTGCTCTATCATAACAAAGTAAACAAGACAAAAATTTTCAAAACAAACAGTTATCTCCAAAAGCATCAACAAGGGAAAGTAAGAAAATACTCGAACTAAGCGACAATTTAACCTTTCATTAAAGGCCTCAACGAGGCCATAACATGCAGGTGCATGAACAGGAAAAAGGAGACAAACAAAATGGAGACAATTCGCTTCTTGACATCCGTTCGTAAAAATGACAAAATATTGATAAATATTGAATAAACGGCTAAAATAAAAAGCCGAAAATTCATATGTTTGGGGGTATCGTAAATCCGTGGTGTATTGATGCATTTAATAAGACATCCGCAAACCCAAATAATGTTTTTAAAGATGATTGTTACTGCCAAAATCACATTACCAAAATAGGAACAGCATTTGCTAGGCAAACCAAGCGTAAACGTAAATCCGATGCTTAATGCAAAGAGTCTGGCAATGCTGTATATTGTTGGCGGATTTCGAAAGCATTTTTTAAGTTTAAAACCTGTTTCACGTTTAGAATGCAACGCTTTGCTGAACGCTTGAAACAGATATGGACAAATTCAACTTGTAAAATCGCGTAAAGAGAGAGTTTTATGAAAATTGTAATTGTTGGAGACGGAAAAGTAGGATATACGTTGGCCTCGCAGCTGTCAACGGAAAATCACGATATTACTTTGATTGACAACAATCCGGAAACCCTTCAGCGCACCATAGAAGAGCTTGATGTGATTGGTGTCAAAGGAAACGGTGCAAACTATCTCACTCAGCAGGAAGCCGGTGTGCAGGATGCAGACCTGCTCATAGCGGTCACTTCCAGTGATGAGATAAATATTATCTGTTGTTTGCTTGCCAAAAAGTTAGGGGCAAAACATACAATCGCGAGAATTCGGAATCCAGAGTATTCGGAACAGCTGGCCTTTTTGCAAGAGGACCTAGGGCTTAGCATGACCATCAATCCGGAAAAGGCTTCCGCACGCGAAATCGTCCGTATTATTAATTTCCCTCCTGCTGTTTCAGTAAAAAGTCTTGTCAAAGATCGGGTGATACTGGTCGAATCTAGGATTATATCGGGCAGTGAACTTTGTGGAAAAAAGGTATTGGAGATACACAGAAAATATAAATTGGATATTTTACTCTGCCTTTTGGAAAGAAAAGGAGAAATTTTCATTCCGAATGCCAACGATGTCTTACTTGAGGGCGATAAAGTCCATGTGACAGGCAATATCGGCGATATTGTCACTTTCATGAAACTGGCAGGCCACAAAGACCACAAAGTCCGGACGGTCATGATAATTGGCGGAGGCAAAATTTCCTATTATCTGGCCCAGCGGATTTTAAAAATGGGTTTGCAGGTAAAAATCATAGAAAAGGATAAAAAGCGCTGTGACGAGCTCTGCGAGCTTTTGCCGCAGGCTATGATTATTAATGGAGACGGAACTCGACAAAGTTTGCTGGAAGAGGAAGGAATCTCCAGCACCGATGTGATGATTGCGCTTACCGGGATTGATGAAGAAAATATTATAGCCTCCTTATTTGCGTCAAAACGCGGCGTTAAAAAAGTAATTGCAAAAATTGACCGCACAGAATATATGAATGTCATCGATGACACGAACATCGACAGTGTCATCAGTCCGAAAATGATTACTGCATATCAGATTATTCGATATGTCCGTGCCAAACAGAACACAATTGGCTCCAAAGTAAATTCCATGGTTCGGATTGCCAACGAACGCGCCGAAGTACTGGAGTTTATTGTTGCGGAAAATACCATGCATCAAAATGAGCCGCTTAAACAAATCGCTTTAAAGAAAGATATCGTGGTAGCATTGATTGTACATCATAATAAGCTAATGGTTCCGCACGGAGACACTGTCTTTACAAAAGGTGATTCCGTTATCATTGTTACAATGAATCACAAGTTTACTGACATGAATGATATCTTCAGCGATTATGGCACAGCTAAATTAAATCGCATATAAGGGGACATCGCCGTTATGAATCGTAAAATGTATACATATCTGTTAGGGGTTGTCCTCAAAGTTGAAGCGCTGTTTATGATTCCTTCCGCATTCATTTCTCTGTTTTATCATGAACAGCAGTCTTTTTTTGCGTTTTTTGTCACAATTCTTCTTGCATTGGCAATAGCAATCCCGCTGACTCGGCACGAACCTACCAATAAACTAATCTACATGAAAGAAGGACTATGCATCGCAGCACTTGCGTGGATTCTGATTTCCCTAGTTGGAGCAGTTCCCTTTGTGCTGAGCAACGCGATTCCCTCGTATTTGGACAGTCTGTTCGAAACGGTTTCAGGTTTCACCACAACCGGTGCCAGCATTTTAAATGATGTTGAGTCTCTGCCTCGCGGGATGCTCTTTTGGAGAAGTTTTACCCACTGGATTGGCGGCATGGGTGTTTTGGTTTTCCTCCTTGCTGTTGTTCCTTTTTCGGGCGGTTCCATGCTTCATATTATGCGAGCGGAATCTCCCGGCCCTTCCACAAATAAGTTCGTTCCAAAAGTAAAACAAACCGCCAAAATTTTGTATGGCATATACATCATTTTAACTGTGGCGGAAGTCATACTGCTTCTTCTCGGCGGAATGCCCCTTTTGGATAGTCTTATCAATTCCTTCGGAACGGCGGGTACCGGCGGATTCGCCATGAAAAACCAATCCATTGCTGCGTATCACAACGCATACTTTGAGTACGTGATTGGCATCTTTATGATTCTGTTCGGTATCAACTTTAATATCTACTTTCTGCTGCTGACAAAAAAATTCAAGGAATCTTTTCATAATGAAGAAATCAAAGTCTATTTGAGCGTGATTGGAGCGGCCGTTCTCCTCATTACACTTAATATTTATCGCACTAACTACCAAACAATCTCAGAAGCTTTTCGGAATGCTTTTTTCCAAGTGTCTTCCATTATTACCACAACGGGTTTTGCAACCGCAAACTACGACAAATGGCCACAATTTTCACGTGTTATTTTGCTCTCTTTAATGTTCTGCGGTGCATGTGCCGGCTCAACCGGCGGCGGAATGAAAGTTTCAAGGCTCATTATTGCCTTTAAAACAGCGAAAAGGGAACTAAAGCGAATGCTCCACCCCAAGGTAGTCGATTCGGTACGTATGGACGGAAAGGCAATTGATAACGAAACAATTTCTCTTGTGAATGTTTATATCATTTTATATATTGCCATTTTAGCGCTGTCCGTTCTGCTGATTTCTCTTGAAGGTTTCAATTTTGATACAACGTTTTCATCCGTTGTGGCATGCATCAACAATATTGGTCCCGGATTGGGAATTGTTGGGCCAATCGGTAATTACTCCGGTTTCAGCCCATTAGGAAAAATTGTGCTAATCTTAGATATGCTAATTGGAAGACTGGAAATTTTCCCGATTTTAACGCTTGTTTCACTAGTTGCTCGGAAAAGAGTGCATAACAGAACTGTTGGCCCTTCGTTTTATGAATAACACCCGGCCGCAGAGAGATAGACAACTTTCGCTTTGCACTGCTTGTCCCTTATGTTATACTGATTTTCGTTACATATTACTAGGAGGGATTCGTCAATGAATCAGGAAGCAGCCATAACCATGGAAGAAGAATTTGAGCCGCAGCGGGCAGAAGTAAAAAAATGGTCGGCTTTTGTTGAGTCAGATGTTGTAAATTTTTTTACCGCCCACAACATTGAAAAGATGACGATTGACGACGGAAACGGAAACAAGGCAAAACTTTCAAGAACAAAAGACGGCGGCATCAAAATTGATTCTACCTCTTCCGTTATTCTTTAATTTTTAATTTCTATTCATAACTGCTTTTTGAATACTACATACTTTTTGCAATATCTTTAAAACCGCTAATCTTCTCAGAGATTGGCGGTTTTTTGCTTTTTAATTGCAGTTCGTATTTTTTCAATACGTTTCAGCATAATGAAAGATATGACACTGTTTGAGTAGGATTGGGCACTGTCGTTTGGAAAAAGTATAGGGTAAAGGAGAAATGTTATGGATCGGATAAAAGTGATGTCTATTTTTGGTACAAGACCGGAAGCGATAAAAATGTGCCCATTAGTCAAAGAACTGGAACGGCATCCGGAGATTGACAGTATGGTATGTGTAACAGCACAGCATCGCCAAATGCTGGACCAAGTGCTGAAAATATTCGATATTCGGCCGGATTATGATATGAATATCATGAGCAGCGGTCAGACGCTTTATGACATCACTTCACGCGTTCTGTTGGGACTGGGTACTCTTTTTGAAAAAGTTCATCCCGACCTAGTTTTGATTCATGGTGATACCTCCACATCATTTACGGCCGCACTTGCGGCTTTTTACGCAAAAATTCCTGTGGGGCACGTGGAAGCGGGACTGCGTACATTTAACAAATATTCTCCTTTCCCGGAGGAAATGAATCGCTGTCTTACCAGCCGTATTGCTGAGTTTCATTTTGTGCCCACCGAAAATAACAAAAAAAATCTTGTCGATGAGAATATTACACAAAATATTTACGTGACCGGAAACACGGTCATCGATTCTTTCGCGTATACCATCCGAACTAATTATGTTTTTCATGATAAACAGCTTCAGCAAATTAACTTTTCAAAAGGCCGATATATTCTGCTGACGGCGCACCGACGCGAGAATCTTGGACGGCCGTTGGAAAATATCTGCAGGGCTGCAAAGGATATCGTTGACCGTTTCCCGGATATTCATGTGATTTATCCAGTACATTTAAATGCCGCAGTTCGCAATATAGTCTTCCCGATTCTTGGAAATCACGAGCGCATTCATCTAATTATATCGTTTTTCGTAAAAACGCAAGCGCAGTAACAAAAAAAATCTTGTCGATCACAAAATATTTACGTGACCGGAAACACGGTTCGATTCTTTCGCGTATACCATCCGAACTAATTATGTTTTTCATGATAAACAGCTTCAGCAAATTAACTTTTCAAAAGGCCGATATATTCTGCTGACGGCGCACCGACGCGAGAATCTTGGACGGCCGTTGGAAAATATCTGCAGGGCTGCAAAGGATATCGTTGACCGTTTCCCGGATATTCATGTGATTTATCCAGTACATTTAAATGCCGCAGTTCGCAATATAGTCTTCCCGATTCTTGGAAATCACGAGCGCATTCATCTAATTGACCCTGTGGATGTGGCGGATATGCATAATCTGATATCAAAATGCTTTTTTGTTATGACGGATTCCGGCGGATTGCAAGAAGAAGCTCCTTCACTTGGTTCTCCTGTCCTAGTACTGCGCACAGAAACGGAGCGGCCGGAGGCTGTTGCCGCCGGCACAGCAATGCTGGCAGGAGTTGAACAAGAAACAATATATCACGCGGCCAAAGCACTTATTACTGATGGGCACAAATACAGTAAAATGACAAAAGCCGTCAACCCTTACGGTGACGGCCATGCAAGCGAGAGAATTGCGCAGGCAATTATGGCGCAATTCTCTAAACATTTTAATATTTGAATATAAACAGATATTTCCCAAACGTTATGTACTTAAATGTGGAAACACAAAATGAAGTATATACCCAATCTACAAAAACACGTTCAAAGGTGCGCAAATAATACTCACCTTTTTCATCCAGCTAACTCCTTGTAATAATATCCTGCAACCAATCGCACACCAAAAAGCGATTGCACCTGTGCTTTTTCGAACTTGTGACTGAAACTCACAATAACACTCGTTTATAAATATATGCCATCAAATATTTTTGTTTCTGTAGCCATAATCTATAACTGGATCTTCACACACAGCACGTTGATTTTCTCTAAGTTAAAAAATCTTCTTTAGCTTAGATAGATTTTGAATTTCATTCCTTACAACTAGACTTTGATTTAACTTAACACTTCATTGCCGGCTAGCTCAGGGTATTTTTTATGCATAATATTTAAATATTGATAGCAATAAAAACAATGAATTAGTTATATTGTCTGCAAAAAATCACAAATAGATTGAAGAGTCTTATTTTTCCAAGCAGATCTATCATTGGTATCATACGGTTGAGTAACTTTCATCGCATTTTTTATCACTCGTAAAAGGTTATCCGCTGTCAGTTCTTCTTCCTTGAGAAAGTTCTTTTCATTGTGGATGCTTTCTTCATGATGTAAAATTTTATCGTACCAAATAAATCCTACAGAAGGTATCCCCAACGCATAAGCGCAAATACAGGCATGAAGCCGTGCCCCCATTACCACTTTAAATCCAGAAATTTGCTCAAGTAGTTCCGGTCCGTTTGTTGGCCTAGGCAACAATTTATCTTTGGAAATTGATAATTCTTCCAATAATTTTTCTGCTTGCACATGATCAGAAACTAAACCATTACTAAATATCCTCCAATCAAGATGCTCTTCTTCCAGTTTTTTTAATAATTCTTTGTAAATGTTCCAAAGTTTGTGTGATGATGTGTTCTTTCCATAATCTTCGAAAATAGACGGTCTTATGATCCCTATTCCAATTGTTTCAGTGTTTTGTTTTCTTTGGATTCCATAACATTCATCAATCCAAAAAGCCGGGTCTCCAACCGCACGTATATCAATGTGCGATGCAATTTGATAGCCATTCTTTAGCTCATTTAGGCCATGATTTCCTTCACGAGTTGTAATCATTTTCAGCCACGGACTTCTCAGCGCCTTACGAAGATATTTAGCACGAACGTATCTGTCGTCATATTTCTCCACTCCAACTGCATCTAACATTACGGGAATTCGATACTTCGCTGAGATTTTGAGTATTATCTCATAAATAAAATCGAGATCTTGGGTTTTGAATTTCACCATACCACAAGCAACAATAATCGCATCTGCTTTTCTCAGCTGATCCTCAAATTTTACGATGTTCAGTAATTTTTTTAGTGCAAGGGAGCCGCATAAATAGCACAGCATTGAACGAGGAAATTTTTTGCGAACATTTCGATAGATGCGATACAAACATTGATAAGTCCAATTATGGCGAACACGTTCATGATAGATAGGATACATATCAACAGTAAAAACATTCACTTCAGCATCAGCACGTTTAACTAAATATTTTACACTGTCGCATAGCATAATATCTCCAATATTATCAAAGGAACTCATTCCGACAACCGCAATGTTTTTCATTCTGTAATTAATCCTCCCACTATCTATTCAAAAACGCATTCCTCTAATCATCCGTTCATACATTTCGGGTAAATCAACGGTCGCATGCCATCCCAAACTTTCTATTTTAGAAACATCTAATTTCAAGTGCGTATGCGGTGGATAAAGTTTGTTTGCTATTGAGCTGTTTGTTTGAATTTGTACACAGCTTTTTTTATGAGAAAAATGTGTGGCAACCATCTTAGCCATTTCAATGATAGACGAATATGTATTCTTATTAGCAACGTTATAAGCTTGGCCTGGACAACCCTTCAGCAATAATACTAATATCGCTGCAGCAGCATCCATTGTGTACACATACATCCGAGTACTTTCCCCATTTGTTGCAAGTACAATATTTTCTCCTTTTATTGCACAACGAGCAAATTGGGCAAATACTCGCTGATCATTCTTCTCGATTCCCACTCCAAATGTTTGCGCAAGACGTGCTATCACAATTGGAACATTATACTGTTTAAAATAACTCACACAAAGATTTTCACACATACGTTTACTTTCGGGATAAGAACTTCTCAGTGAAAGCGGATTTAAATATCCAACATCTTCTTCTGAAAGCAACTTTTCCTCATAAATTTGCCCATAGACTTCCATACTAGACAAATACACAAATTTGCTGACTTGTTTTTCTTGGGCAAGTTTCAGCATGTTTTCTGTCCCAACCAAAGCAGTGCGAATTGTCTCAACAGGACTTTCTGCAAAGGCGCGGCTGGCCGTTTGACTGGCTCCATGTATAATATAATCTATTGGCTGCGAAATAGTTGGCAAATTTTCCACAGTGCCAACAATAAAGTGCAAATCATTGCCTGATTTTAGTTGTGCATCAAATTTACGGTATGCTTTTCGCTCATTACGCACCAATGCCAATATTTGAAGGCCAAGGCTTTTTTGACGGTTAGCATATAAGAGAGCATTTACAATCGTTGAGCCAATTAACCCTGTTGCACCAGTTATAAAAATGGTTTTACCACGTAGCATATCCCACGGAACATACTCTGCAGCACAAATCCTTTCAAGGTCTTCACGCAGTACCTGTGTTTCTGTCCACATTGTTTTCCCTCACAATCCAAAAATTTGAGAATCTTCATACGCATCTTCCAAAGCTCTAAAAATATAAAAATCACTTGGTGTAGTAATTTTTATATTATCAATAGGGCCCTCAACAGCCATCAATTTATGGCCGTAATAACGCATTAAAGACGCACAATCAATAAAATTGATTTTTCCTTCTTTCTTGGCTTGTTGGTGCGCATGATACAAATCTTTTAGGAAAAAACTTTGTGGAGCACGCGCCAACCGACATTGGCTGCGATTTACTATTTCGCCTATCTCACAATCTTTTCCTTTAATCGCAACTGTTTCCACAACTGGTGACACAGTGATTGCGTTTCCAAACTGCTGCACACTCTTGATATTATTTGAAATAACATCCATATTAATTAAAGGACGAACACCATCATGCACCAATACAATACTGTCAGGTGCAGCTAGATTCCACAGGATCTCAACACCATTATAAATTGATTGCTGGGTTGTATTGCCGCCAGGCACAATTTTTTTCACCTTGGTGATATGAAATTTTTCTAATAAAGTTTCCAAATAGGGGATCCAACTTTCCAAACATGCAACAACAATTCCGTCAATACTTTTATGCTGTTCGAAATGTTCTAAGGTATAGATAATAATTGGTTTGCCATGTAATTCCAAAAACTGTTTTGGTTTTGTTTTACTATTCATCCGCTGACCTGTTCCGCCAGCAAAAATCAGAGCATAATTCATAATTCGTTCTCTCCTTGCTTATTACACTATAGCATAAATCGGATTACTTTTTGACAAAGTAAAAAAGATTAGCGCAATGTTAACTTTTTAATTTGTAAAAAATCGCCAATCATTTTTGATTAATAAGTTACATGGCTGACGGCATTACTTCACCTTTGATCACACGATGTATATACTCACCACATTTACCATTCGTATTGACGACAGATTTTTTCATAGCCAATAAGCGCTCCTGCTGTTTTGGATCTTCTCCCTTCAATACCATGTCTCGGAAAGCTTCTATCGTCATCCCATCATTCAAAAAATAATCTTTAGAATAATCAAACAAACAAATGCTTTCTTTTTGCGAACTAGAACCATTTAAACATAAAATTGGTTTTTTCGTAATAGTATATTGCCGTAGTATCGAACTTCGGTCACTAATCAACGCATCTGAAACAGTCATTGAAAGATACACATCACTTCTGGTATCCAAGACAGCATTGTCTTTCGAAAGAACCTTTTCTTTCAATTTTTTGTATGATCCCCAGCTTGTTGGCTTCATTGACTGAATTGTGGATTCCATTAACGGATGAGGTCTCCATATAAGTGCACAATCTTTAGAACTAGTTAAAGTATCAATCAATTGCTCAGATTTTTCGAACCAATTAGTTTCTCTCAAAACAGATCCTAAAGTTGTATTCCATAAAAAAATTTTTTTGCCATGTAATTT
>JBKEEO010000002.1:0-1149288 GCA_047777415.1 Oscillospiraceae bacterium | reverse complement strand
TACGCAACTGCCAAACTGGAACTTTTCTTCGGGTGTTATCCGCAGAAGCATATACAAAGCACGGTCTTAATCCAACGGTCGTTATTTTTGATGAACTCCATGCCCAACCCAATCGGGATTTGTGGGATGTCATGACGTTTGGCGCCGGTGCAGCGCGTAAAGAAACACTGTACTGGATTATTACAACGGCAGGGGATGACCCTGATAGGAAATCCATAGGCTGGGAAAAGCATGAATATGCCCGCAGAATACGAGATGGTGAAATAGAAGATCCGTATTGGTACGTTAAAATTTACGGTGCGCCAGAAAATGCGGATATTTTTAATGAGCAGACATGGTATGAGTGCAATCCGTCACTGGGGGTAAGCATTGACATTGACAAAGTAAGGCAGGAGGCTGTTGCCGCGAAGAATGACCCGGCCTCGGAACGGCTGTTTAGATGGCTTCGCTTGAATCAATGGAATAAGAATAAATCACGCGGATGGCTGCCGCTCACATCATGGGACGCAACGGTGGGAACATGGACAAGGCAAGATTTACAAGGCTGCTACTGCTATGGCGGATTAGACTTAGCGACCACATGGGATATGAATGGATTTGCCTTGATTTTTCCACCACAAAGAGATTTCAAAGATTATCGCGTTATATTTGACGCATGGATACCGGAAGAAAATATGAAAGAACGCGTTCGGCGCGACCATGTTCCGTATGATGAATGGGCGCGGAACGGTTTTATTCATCCAACATCAGGGAACGTCACGGATTATTCCGCGATACGGGCAAGGATACAGGAATACGCGAAAATGTACCGAATACGGGAACTTGGCTACGATAAATATAACGCCACTGAAACGGCGCTTATGCTGCAGGCAGCGGGTATCAAAATGGTACCGGTTGACCAAACAATACTTGGAATGAGTCCGTCCATGAAGGAGCTTGAAGTTATGTTTAAAACAAGTGAAGCAAATATCAAAGAAAAAAAGCCGCCGCTTATTACACATGAAGCAAACCCTGCAGCGCGCTGGTGCTTTGGCAATGTAAATATAAGCATGGACGGCAAGGAAAACTATATGCCGATTAAGGACAGCAAGACGGAGCGTATCGATATTTTTGTCGCGATGGTGGACGCGATGGCTCGACTGTTGCCGCATATGGCACGGCGAAACGCTTATGCTGAACACGGGGTGATTGCAATTTGAAATTTTTAAATCGGATCAAGACCTTGTTTAAAAATCTTTCGACTTTGGCAAGACCATCTCCGGAACTGAAATCTGCGATGGGTACAATCCTCTCAAAGGTTGGTATTCACATCAATGCCCAAAATGCTCTGCAAACAACGGCTGTGTTCGCGTGTGTTCGGCTTTTGTCCGAAAGCATTGCGTCCCTGCCGTTGTTTTTATATCGGAAAACAGAAACTGGCAAAGAAAAGGCGACCGACATGCCAATCTATGAGGTGCTCCACGATGTGCCTAATCCGGAAACAGACAGCTTTCAGTTTTGGCAGGCGTTTGTGGCAAATATGCTGATTTACGGTCGCGGATATGCAGAGGTAGTACGAAATAATGCGGGGCACATTGTTCAGATGTGGAATATCACCACGCCCTTTGTTCGAGTACAGCGGAATTCTGAAACGCAGGAGTTGGAGTATGTCATTACCCCGTCCGGAAAAGAACGGTTTATCCTCAGAAAGGACCAAATCTTTCGGGTAGATTGGTTTTCAATGGATTCACTGAATGCGTTTCGTCCACTTGAATTAGCACAGAACGCAATCGGTTTAAGTGAAGCTGCTGAGGAATTTGCATCGAATTATTTCAAAAACGGAGCAAACGTCGGCGGAATTATAGAATATCCGGATGTGCTGCGAGATAACGACCTAGAGCAATATAAAAAAGATGTTCGAAAAGAGTATTCCGGATTATCCAATGCAGCAAGGCTTCTCTTTTTGGAGCAAGGTGCGAAATTTCAAAAAGTCAGCAATACTCCTGAAGAATCGCAAATGCTCGAGACGCGAAAATTCCAAGTTGAAGAAGTCGCGCGCTTTTATAATGTGCCTTTACATATGGTTGGTGACCTTGAGCATGCGACTTTCAGCAACATTGAGCAGATGTCGCTGAATTATGTGATTTATACTTTACGGCCGTATCTTGTGCGTATTGAGCGGGCTATTACAGCACAGCTTTTGATGCCACAGGAACGGTCAATCTATTTTCCAAAGTTCTCGGTAGAAGGCTTGCTACGCGGAGACTACAAATCACGAATGGAAGGCTACGCCGTCGCCCGTCAAAATGGCTGGATGTCGGCGAACGATATTCGAGAACTGGAGGATATGGACCATATTCCAGCCGAAGAGGGAGGAGATGCCTACCTTGCAAATGGTAACCTGCGCAGTCTTAAAAAGTTGATGGACGCTTCGGCGGAATCTACTAAGAGTGGAGGTGATAAGAATGGCGATTGAAATTAAAGGCTACATTGTGCGTGACAGTGACCAGCAAATTTATGACTGGTTTGGTATTGCGACGACAGCACCGCAAAATATACGCAAAGCAATTGCAGAAGCAAATGGTGCTCCGCTGGATGTTGAAATATCTACATGCTACGGTGGAGATGTTTTTTCCGGCTCCGAGATATATTCGGCATTGCGTGGGTATTCCGGCGGTGTCCATATTCGCATTACAGGTTTAGCAGCGTCGGCAGCGTCAGTGATTGCAATGGCAGGCCCTAATGAAATGTCTCCTACTGCTCAATTGATGGTGCATCGCGTATCGTCTATTGCCGCTGGAAATTATCATGCGATGGATAAGTCGTCCAATGATTTAAAAGAGGCAGATAAGGCAATTGCGGCAGCCTATGTTGCAAAGTCAGGTATGTCTGAAAAAGATGCTCTGAAACTGATGGATGCCGAGACATGGATTACAGCGGCCCACGCCGTAGAACTTGGACTGGTGGATAAAATTTCAGATGCTGCCACACCGCAGCTTATCAATGCAGCATATGGTCTTCCACTTCCGCGTGCGGTGATTGAAAAGACCCGCGCGATGATTGCAGAAGGAAAGGCAAAAAGCAAAGAAATATCAAAAGAGTACCTTGATGCCGGCAAACCTACTGCCGAGCAAATTCAGGCAAAAAAAGATTTTGCTTATGCCAAGTTGAATCTTTTGGAAAAATCATTATTCATTTAAGAAAGAGGGATTGACATGAATTTAATTGAGAAAAAGCAGAAAATGGCGGCTTTGATCAAAGATGCAAGAGCAAAACTGGATGCCGGCGACATGGATGCTTACAACAAAATGGATGCCGACATCGACAAATTGGAAGCAGAAATCAAAGCAGAAGAAAAGCAGCAGGCTCGCGAGGATACGCTGAATCAAATTCCGGAGCCTGCAAAAAGTAAAGCACAACCGGAGGATAAAGTGCAAAAGCAGAAAATTACCGCAACCGACGAGTACAAAAGCGCATTCTTTCACGCATTGCGCGGTGGGAAATCTTCTCTCACCAGTGAAGAAAGAAAACTGCTTGAAAATGTGATGTCTACCGGTTCTGACAGCGGTGGAATGCTTGTCATGCCGGAAGAGATGGAAAACTCCGTGCGTGCATTGCTGGAAAAGCAGGTTGTAATGCGTCGCTTGGCCAGCACACTTACATTGACAGCCGACAGAAAAATTGTGCTTGCGTCTTCTTACGGAGCGGCGGAATGGATTGGAGAAAACGGTGCATATCCGAAGGTCGATGATAAATATGATACTGTGACAATTGGTAGCCACAAACTTGGTAAAATCATTCAAGTTTCCGAGGAACTATTGCATGATTCCGAGTTTGATTTAACCGGCTTGATTTCCACGAGCTTTGCCCGTTCGTTTGCGGAAGGTGAAGAATCTGCATTCCTTACCGGTGACGGCAACGGTAAGCCAAAAGGTGTTCTTGTTGATGCAGAGATAGGCGTGACAACAGCTGCGTCATCTGCTGTTACTGCCGATGAATTGCTGGATTTGTTCTACAGCCTAAAACCCGGTTATCGCCAAAAAGCTACATTCCTGATGAGCGACAGCATGGAAAAAGTAATCCGGAAGCTGAAAAACGCTACGACGGGGGACTATATGTGGCAGCCCGGCTTGACTGCATCACAGCCTAATACACTGCTCGGCCGCCCTGTCGCTGTATCGGACTATATGCCTACTGTTGGAGCAGGGGCGAAGGCGATTGCGTTTGGTGATTTCAGCCAGTATATCATCAAGGATACCCTGGGTATGCAGATGCAGGTTCTCGACCAGCTTTACGCCGAAAACGGACAGGTAGGCTTTAAGGGCAACGAACGCACTGACGGTAGACTGATTGTTAAGGAAGCTGTCAAGGTTTTGCAGATGAAAGCAGGTGAATCATGAGAATTAAAGTTTTAAAATGCTGTGCAGGGTTGAAATTTTCATATTCGGCCGGCGAAACGGTGGATGCCGATAATAAAACAGCAAAAGACTTGATTCAAGCTGGGTACGCGGAGGAAGTTCAAGCTGCGCAAGTGGAGGAGGTTAAAGTCGAGCAAGTGGAGGAGGGCAAGTCCGGTGGTAAAGGTAATAACTCCGCCGGTAAAAGAACCGGTAAGTCTTGATGAATTTAAACAATGGGCAAATGGTTTGCCGGTTACAGCAGAGCAGGAATCCATTGTCAATGTAATGCTGAAAGCCGGACGTGAGGAAGCGGAAGCATATCAGAATGTTGCATATTGTGAACAAACTTTACAATTGACGGTAGGCAGAGAGGAGCGTTGGCACAGTGATGCTCCTCTCACTGTTACCCTTCCACGGCCTCCGTTTCGCGAGCTAAAAAGCGTTACAGCAATTTTGCCGGATGGTACGGAGGAAGATGTAACGGAGCAATTTGAAGTCCGCAATGACGGAGGACTTGCAATGCTGGTGTTAAAGACTGATGGCGATATGCCAGACTTTTGGCGTCTCCAAATTGTTTATACTGCAGGCTATGATACCGTGCCGGATAAAGTAAAGCAGGCAATCTTGCTGTACGCAACATGGGCATGGATGCACCGTGGCGGAGATGAACCAATTCCAGCAGCATTTTATGCATTGCTTGGCAAGGGCCGGGTGATTCCGGTATGAATGACCCCGGAGAAATGACAGAAATCATATCACTGCTTGAACTACAAAAAAATGATACGGTTTACAGTTGGACTGAAAAAGGCACAATTTTTGCAAAAGCCGAAGTTCAGCCACAAAAAGCGCTGTTTTCACAAATTGGAGTTGGTGCAAAATCGGTAACTTTTACTACTTGGAAGCATGATATAACGTTAAACAACGCATTTCGATGGAACGGAAAGTTCTGCTTTTTGACCGACATTACCGAGATAAACCGCCTATATTATGAGGTCACGGCGGCCATGGTAGAACCGAAAACCTGCCAGCTGATGAAAGCAGAAAAAACCATGGACGAGACTTTACATCGCCCTGTCTATTCGGAGCCGCAGGCGGTCCTCACATTCCCTGCCTGCCTTACGGAAAAGTATATGGGATTTCAGAAATCGAATCCTCAGTCACAGGTTAACGTGCAGTATGTTTTGGTGACGCCGAAACCCATCGAATTGGCCCTTGGGGATTTGGTCAAAGTGGGTCAGACGATTTATAACGTTCAGATTGTACACGACCTCGATGAATTCAAAAACGAGTATGAGATTGCCGCCACGAGGGAGGCATAGCCATGCAGAGTATAGAGAATTCCGACCTCGAGAAGTTTTCTGATGAACTGAACAACCTGTTAAATGAGATCCCTGAGATGCGGCGAGAACTGCACGAAGAACTTGCACAGGCTGCAAAAGAAGAGGTTGACTCACAGATTGCCGCCTCTGTAAACGATGCCAGCGGAAAAATCAGAGCATGGCAGGAGCCACACGTTGGCAGCGGCGGCGGATATGCCGCCGTTCGCCCGTCGGGCAGCAGCACCGGAGCAAACAGCCCGGGAGCAATTACAAACTACCTGGAAAACGGCCACAAAATTCGCAAACCATCCGGCAACGCGAAGCATTACAAGCCAAACATAAAAGTGCCATATGTCGAAGGACGGCATTTTTATGAGGCATCCCGCTCCGCGATGGAATCAAAAGCAATTGCAATAGCCGAGCAGTTTGCCGACCGATTAGCAGAAAGGTTGGAGCGCGGATGATTACAACGGAGCAGATACGAGATGCCATCAATCAATTGTTAGTCGAAAAATTGCAGGCGGAAACCGTCTATATCAACCGTTGCCCAAAGGATTTTAAGCGTCCCAGCTTTTGGCTGGAAACGGTTCGTCGGGATACGGATGACGTCAACTTCAGCACGATAAAAGTAAACGTTTATTTTTCTATTACCTGCTTTATCGGAATGGACGCATATGGCAACAGTGACAGCATGGAACTAACGAATGTGCAGGATGCTGTTGTGAATCTGTTCCGCAGCGGATATCTGAAAGTCGGAGACCGTTCTCTGAAAGTGAAAGCAAACACGGCAGGTTATGACAATGACCGGTCCTATGTGGACCTGCAATTTGAATTTTTTGACGACCGCGGTGAAATAGAGGAAACAGTGCCACTTGCAGAAGAAGTGGAAACCGATTTGAGAGCAAAATAAGGGGGTATCTATATGGGATTGCCAAATATCAATATCGCATTTACAACCACGGCCGCTGCATCTATTAACCAAAGTTCAAAAGGTGTAGTGGCTTTGATTTTGAAGGACAGTACCCACAACGGTGAACTTTCCTTAACGGACGCGACAAAAATTCCGTCAGACTTGAGTGCTGAAAACAAGACGTACATTGCACAGGCTTTTTTAGGGTATGTAAATGTGCCGCGGAAAGTCATTGCCTATGTGCTGCCTACGGATGCAGCGGACCTGACCGATGCTCTGAACTTTATGGCAACACAGACCTTTGATTATCTTGTGGGACCACCCGACTGTACCGAGGAAGAAGCTGCCGCCATTGCAACATGGATTAAGTCCATGCGCCAAAATAATTACACGTATAAAGCGGTGCTTCCGAACACGGCCGCAGACAGTGAGGGAATTATCAACTTCACCGGTGATGAAATCAAAGTCGGGAACAACACCTATTCGACGTCGGAGTATTGCTCCCGTATTGCCGGATTGATTGCCGGAACGCCCATGACAATTTCCTGTACCTACGCAAGCCTTCCGGAGGTTTCGGATGTCAAGCGGCTGACTAACGAAGAACTCGACAACGCTATCGATGACGGACAGCTGGTGCTGCTGTGGGATGGCGAAAAAGTGGAAACCGGCCGCGGTGTCAACAGCATGAAAACCACGACATCGGACAAAGGCGAGGCGTTTAAGAAAATCAAAATCGTGGAAGCTGTGGACATGATTCAAAGCGACATCCGAAAGACTGCGCAGGATAGCTATATCGGAAAATATCCGAACAACTATGACAGCAAATGTTTACTGCTGACAGCAATTCGCGGATATTTTGACACGCTGGTTACAGAAAACATCCTGTCCGATTATTCAGTGGACTTCGACGAAACGGCGATTAAAAATTATCTGGAATCCAATGGAACGGATGTGTCCAAGATGACGAGTCAGGAAATCCGCAAGGCAAACACCGGCAGTAAGGTTTTCCTTACCGGATATGTGAGCATATTGGACGCCATGGAAGACATTACCCTAAATTTGAATATCTAAGGAGGGATACAGCATGGATAGTGCAAAAAGAGTGGCAAACGGCACGTTTGGGCAGGTCTGGCTGGATGGTGACCTTGTGTCCGAGTGCTATGGCTGCAAGCTAGCGGTCAAACCGACCAAAGAAAAGGTGTATATTCCCGGCAAGATGGCTGTGGACAATAAAATTACCGGCATTGAACTGACCGGAACCGTAAAGCTGTATAAGTGCAGCAGTCGAATGGCAAGGCTCATCGGCGAAAAGCTGAAAAATGGTCAAGACGTGCGATTCACCCTCATTTCAAAACTGGACGACCCGGATACATATGGCGCGGAACGAATCAGTGCGACCGGAGTTTCTTTTGACGACTTGACCCTGGCGGACTGGGAAAGCGGAAAGCTTGGTCAGGTAGAATGTCCGTTTACGTACACCGATTACACATTCCTTGATTTGATGCCGGAGGATTAAAAAATGGAAGATAATACACTGGATTTACTGTTACAAATGGATATTCCATCTCCAACGGAGAAGAAAGTAAAAATCAAACGGCTGAGCAAGATTTGCGGAAAGCCGGTTGTATTTAAAATCAGGCAGTTGTCTTATAATCGCCTGAATGAAATTATTGAGCAGCACCGGTTTGACAACGAACTGTCTGTTTTTATTGTGCTGGCTGCCACGGTTTCGCCAAACCTGAAAAACAAGGATTTATTGGAGAAATTCAATGCAGTTACACCCGCAGAACTGCTGAAAAAGATGCTCTTGCCCGGGGAAATACAGGATTTATCCAATGTGGTGGCCGACTTATGCGGATACCGCGGCAGCACCATTGAAGCAGTTGAAAATCTTAAAAAAAAATAGAGGATGACCCGGAAATTGGTTTCCTCTATTATTTGTTTACAAAATACGGGATTTTGCCGCACCAGTATTATGAGCTTTCAGCGGGGGAAAAGCTCCTTTTACTGACTTTTACTGATTATTATTTTAAGGAGGCGCGTTCCTAATGGCACGGGATGTCAGTATTGCAATCAGCGCAAAAGACAATTTCTCCGATGCAATTACGAAGATGCGCACGGCAAATCTATCCTTTAATAAGGATCTTGTCAGCACCATGCAAAAGCTGGACGCGCTGAATAAAACAAAATATCAGTTAAAAGTTGACACAGCCAAAGCCAGAGAGGCCCTGAAAGCGGCGGAAAAGCAATACAATGCGACCGGAGACGCCGCAGACAAGATGGCGCGGGATATGGCTGCGGCAAATTATGAGAATGCAAGGCGCAATCTGAATCTGGTGTCACAAAACGCGCGGCAGGCAGAAAAAGACATTCTCAATATGACCGATGCTGTGGAAAAAGCCGACAACCGGGCGAGCCGAGGCTCTTCTGCAAAAGGGTTTGACAGTTCCGGAATTTTATCCAAATTAGCGAGCGCCGGTATTACCAAAATGCTAGGCGATTCCCTCTCCGGTGCCGCGCAAACCTTTATTTCATCGGCCTTTAATGACGAAACCGGAACAGCTGTCAGCAGTGTGCTAAGCGGTGTTACAACAGGAGCGGCAATGGGAAGCATCGCAGGACCGGTAGGTACTGTGATCGGGGCAGCTGTTGGTGCGGCATCCGGCGCTATTAACGCGGCGGCACAGAACTTTGAGAAGAAAGACGATTATTTTAAGTCCGCTGTTCAAGAGCAATACAATACGGTGAAAAACGAAGAAACCAGCAACCTAGAAAGCGGCAGTGCAATTGCGGCACAAAGAGAGCAGGATGTCATTTCTTTTACCACGATTCTGGGCAGTAAAGATAAAGCAACAGAATTCCTTGACTCGATTCGCGAATTCGGCAACAAAACACCGTTTGAATATGACCAGCTTACGAATCTAAGCAAAACGCTGCTGAACTATGGGTACAGCCAGGAGGAAATCATTCCTCTGCTTACCAAAATCGGTGACACCGGTTCGGCAACCGGAATGAGTCTGGAAGACATGAATATGGTTGCCACTGTTTTAGGCCGTATGAATTCCACGGGCAAAGTTACGGCTGAATACTTAAATATGTTGATGGAACGCCATATCCCCGCTCTCGATTATTTATCGGAGGCGACCGGAAAATCAAAAGCAGACATACAGGAAATGGTGTCAAAAGGTCTTGTCCCCGGTGCCGCAGCCGCTAAAATCCTAGCCGATAAAATGGGCGAAGCCAATAAAAACAGCATGGAATTGCAGTCCGGCACTTATGCCGGGTTGCAAAGCACGTTGGAAGATGTGCAAAACGATTTGTTGGCTTCCTTTGGCGAAGGATTTAACGAAGAAGCTAAAAATGGAATACAGGCGCAAATTGAGACGTTAAGTGGAGAAACTGGCGAAATATTAAAAAAGGCTTACGAAGCGCAGGGTAAATTTAAAGCCGATTTGCAAAACACGCAGTTACAGCTGGAAGCGGATGCGTATACCAGTGTAACGACAGGTAAAATAACCGGGGATTTTAGTGACGACCATAAAAAGGAATTGGAAGAGCTGGCAAAAGATTATCAAGACGCGATAGCTAAGGCAGCCAAAGGCGAAAAGGAAGCGGAAGAACGTGCCGCGCGCGACATTATGAAAGCCAAAATCATAGCCGGCAACGAGTATAAATCAACAGAAGGGTATCAACTGGAATTACAGGGTAACTTAGACCTGATTGACAGTATTCAAACGGATAGCGTGCTAAATAAAGCATACTATGACACTGGATACCAGTTTGGCCAAAAATTATCCGAAGGGACATTAGACGCTATAAAAAATGCATATAAAAATGGGCTAAACCCGGCCTCTTTGTTTGGCTGGGGTTCCGGCTCCGGAGAAAAAACTCCGACAGGATTATCCGGACATCAAAAAGAAATCGGATTGGGCGGGTATGCCACGGGATTAAACCGTGTGCCATACAATAACTATCCCGCACTGCTCCATGAGGATGAAAAAGTGTTGACTGGGGTCGAAGCACGGTCGCAAAAGAGCGGGGGTGTAAATGTTACGATTACGGGCCCTGTCACTGTCCGGAAGGAATCGGATCTCGATGTAATCGCAAATCGTTTGTATCAAAAAATAAAGCAAGCCGATGCAGTAACACCTTAAAGCGGTTTTCATACGCAGCGACCACTTTTTGTGGCCGCTCTTTTTATACCTGAAAGGCGGTGATTGATGTGAGCACGAAGCGACTGGTCATCATTAAAAATGAGGATATGAATTCGGAAATGACTTTACCGGTGACGCCTTCCAGCTTTCAGGTGTCCCACGGAATCAACATTGAAACCATCAATATCCACACGCTGGGCGACGTGGCAATTGCCGGATACCCGACACTGGCGACTATTAAGCTGGAACTGATGCTGCCCGCGCAGTATTATCCGTTTAACAATTTCAGAGAAACCATGCAGCCATACTATTACATTGACCTGTGGCAAAAATACATCGACAATCGGGCGAATCTCCGCTATGTGGTATCGGGAACTTCCATCAATCTGCCGGTTTATATGGAAAGCATCGATTACGGAGAACAGGACGGCACCAATGACGTTTATGTCACCATGACGCTGCATGAACGAAAAGAACTCAAAGCGGTTCAGGTACAAACCACTTCAAAGAGCATCAATCTAAGCCGTTCTTTATCATCCGGAAAGGTTACAACCACGGAGCAATCATACACAATAAAGTCCGGCGATACCTTAAGCGCAATCAGCAAAAAATATTATGGCAGCGCCTCCTATTACAGCAAATTAGCGGCGTATAACGGAATTAAAAATCCCAATTTGATTTATGCAGGCAGCACCATTAAAATTCCGCCGAAAGGACAGCTGTGATATGCTGAAATTATTGGTGAAAAACAGCGACGGCACAACAAATATTACGCAGTTGGCACAATACATCACATGGTCCGGAGATTACCAGCAATGCGCACGCAGCCTGGAATTCGGCTTGTTGTCTTCACCTGTGGACGAAAATATCCCGGCTGTAAAATGCGAACTCGGGAACGCTGTAATGCTGTATCAGGACAGCACGGAGTTGTTTGAGGGTTGGGTGTTCTTCCGAACGAAAAGCACGGACAGCAGTATTATTGACATAACATGCCATGACCGTGGGATTTACTTAAAGAAAAATGAAGCGTCTTATAAATTTACAAACATGACCCCGGAAGCCGTCACAAAACGTGTGGCGGCTGATTTTGGCTTTACAGTCGGAGAGGTTGCGTCTACAGGCTTAACGTTCAGCCGAAATTTTTTAGGTGTGTCACTCTATAACATCATAGAAACGATGTATACGCTGGCATCGGAAAAGAACGGAAAAAAATATCATATTCTGTTTCGAGGAGCTAAACTCTGTGTTGTGGAGAAAACGGTTACGGATAGCACGCTTATCATTCAGGGCGGGTCCAATTTGATGGATGCCACGATGTTCGAGAGTATTGAAAATATGGTCAATCAGGTGGCCATCTACGACAAGAACGATAAACTCATCAAAACCGTTAAAAATTCCGATGCTGTCCGGTTGTACGGTGTCATGCAAAGTTACTTAAAACAGTCCGAAAACGAAGATACCGCCGCAAAGGCACAAAAGCTGCTGGACGATAACGGAGTGGAACAGAAAATCACGCTCAATAATCTTGGCAACATTGCCAACGTGACGGGCGGTACGGTTGTGGTGCACGAGCCATATACCGGTCTGTACGGATTATTCTATATTGACAGCGATGTGCATACCTGGAAAAACGGGCTGTACTTAAACAAATTGGTAGTGAATTTTAAAAACATCATGGACGAAAAAGATGCCGGAACGCTGCCCAACGCAACAGGCAGTAAAACCGCATCCACAGAATCAACAGAATCCGTTGCGGGAAGCGACGTGCAGTGGAACAGCATCGCAGGGATAGAGTGAGGTGGTTATGATGCAGGAAAATCCCTATTCCGGTATATTGAAGGTGATAGAAAGCCGGGCAAAAGGACAGGTTCCGACTACATTTCGGCGTGGAAAGGTAGTCAGTGTAAATCCGCTGAAAGTTACGGTCGGAGGAACAGAACAATCCGGATCCGATTTACTCAAAAATGCAACCATTGGGACGCTGTATTCCGGTGACACTATAATGCTGGTTCCACTTGACGGAGACCAGCGTTTTTTGGTTTTGTGCAAGGTGGTGGGTGTGTGAGCGTGACATTATTCCCGCTGATTCAACCGGAGGTCACCGGGGAAACAGAAGATTCTTCGGATTATCCGATGTATCGGGAAGTAAAGTGGGACTTTCAGAATAACGTTCCTATTTACAAAAACGGTAATCCTGTGATTGTGGAAGGCTTGGAAGCGATAAAAGTATGGGCATGGAAAGCGCTGCATACACCGCGGTTCCGGTATGAAATTTACAGCTGGGATTACGGGAATGAACTGGAAAGCCTGATTGGACAGAGTTATTCGCAAGCATTAAAAGAATCCGAGGCGGCCCGCTATGTGCGGGAATGTTTGCTGATTAACCCGTACATCACAGACGTAAAAAATATCACGGTCAATCAGTCCGGAGATAAAATATCCATCACCGGCACTCTGGAAACGATTTACGGGGAGGTGAACATCAGTGTTTGAGGATATAACTGCGGAGAGCATCAAACAAAATATACTGAATGCGATGCAAACCGACATTGATAAGCGCGAAGGTAGTTATACCAGCGATATGGTGGCACCCGTGGCAACAGAACTCTGGAAAGTGTACACGGCCATGAACGCTTTGCTTCCAATTGCTTTTGTGGATGAAACATCCGGAGAATACATAGACAAGCGTGCGGCAGAGGTCGGCATTACCCGTAAGGCAGGAACAAAGGCTCATGCAGAATTGACTCTGACCGGTACCGCGGGGACGGTTGTTCCGGCAGGAACCGTGTTTTTAACTCCTGATGGTTTGGAATATGAGACCGATGCTGACGCGGTATTGGACAGTTCGGAAACGGCAGTTGTAACGGCCAATGCTGCGGAAGTCGGAGAAGCGTACAATGTGCCGGCAGGCAGTATTACAAATCAGTATAACAGTCTTGCAGGACTTTCCTCCGTTACAAATCAAGCGGCGGCCGTTGGCGGTACGGATCCGGAAACGGATGAAAGTTTAGTGAACCGGTATTATTCTTATCTGCAAAAGCCGGCAACAAGCGGCAATGCACATCACTATGAGCAGTGGGCACTGGAAGTTGACGGTGTGGGAGACGCAAAGATTTTCCCACTTTGGAATGGACCAGGAACTGTAAAAGTGCTGATAGTTGACAGCAACAAACAATCAGCAAGTAACGAAATAATACAGTCTGCAGCTGAACATATTGAAAAAGTGCGACCTATAGGCGCTAATGTGACTGTAGAAAGTGCAACAGAGTTAAGCATAAACGTAAATGCTAAAATAAACCTTGCTCATGGCTATAGCATACAAAATGTTCAAAGCGCTTTTGCCCATATACTAGAAGAATATCGCAAAAGCATTGTGTTCAAAAATAGTTATGTAAGTTATGCTTATGTTGGCAAACTACTATTCGATACAGATGGTGTACTTGACTATTCAGATCTAACCTTAAATAGTGCAATGCAAAATGTATCAATAGAGGCAGAAGAAATACCAGTGTTTTCCGTGGAACTTGAGGTGATGTAGATTGTTTGTGGAAAAACTAAACAAAAAGCAAGATGGTGTATATGTAATTGAAGAAGAAAAAGTTATAACTGACGGCAAATGGGAAGGATATTTAGATCATGACAATGTCAACCATGAAAGCGTTACTATTTACACAGGTTCTAAATTAACTGGTGAAAAAGTACAAAATTATTTTATTTCAACTCCTTCTGAAACGCCTTGGAAAACATACTTGAAAGTATTTTCTGAAAGTAAAAAAATCTACATTGCCTATGAAACATCAGGGGACCAGGTAGAAGCTGAGGATATTAATCAAGTGCAGGAAAGTATAGCAGATACTCGAACAGAGCTTGAACAATATAAAACAGCCAACGACAATATTGTAGGTAATTTGGATACTCGTCTTGCAACAGCCGAAAACGATAAGGCGGAGAAAACTTACGTAGATACGGAACTATTTAAAAAAGCGGATAAAACGAGTACTTACACTAAGGATGAAACAGACAGCAGAATACAGGCCATAATCGGCACCGCTCCAGATGCTTTGGACACCTTGGCTGAAATTGCAGAAGCCCTAAACAACGACCCGGATTTTGCAGCAACAGTTACTAATTTGCTTGCACAAAAGGTTGATAAAGTTGCAGGAAAAGGACTTTCAACAGAAGATTTTACCACAGTTGAAAAAGAGAAACTTGCAGGTATTGAAGAAGGGGCAAACAAGTATATTCATCCTAGCGCTCACCCAGCAAGTATGATAACGGAAAGCTCTTCTAGGAGATTTGTTAGCAATACGGAAAAAGCCAATTGGAATGCGAAAGAAACTCCAGATGGGTCACAGAAGAAGGCTAATATTGCAGAAGAAAACGCTAAAGCATATGCAGATAGCATTAAGCCAACAAAATTAAGCCAGTTGCAAAACGATGCCGGTTATATTACTTCCCAAAGGCCAATAAGCGATAGCGTAACAAGTACATCCAGTAGCGTCGCTGCATCTTCAAAAGCCGTAAAAACAGCTTATGACAGAGCCACAAATGCCATTGAGCATATTTCGGACACCAACAACCCGCACAGAGTAACAGCAGAACAGGTTGGAGCAGAAACACCTGCTGGCGCACAAGCAAAAGCAGATGCAGCAGAGAATAATGCAAAAAAATATACAGATGAAAATGCATTTCCAAAAACAGGTGGAACTCTAAATGTTTTTTTAAAAATAGTTGGTACTGCTGCAGACCGGCATTTGACAACACGTGGAATAGGCGGTTGTTCAACTGATTGTAAAAATATAGATGATTTGTATGTAAATTTTGGTACAGATTATGGAATAAAAGTTGGACGATCTGGTACATTCCATGTAAACGGTAATGGTGAAGTTGTATCACCAAAATTAACTGGTTCTCCCACTGCTCCAACACCATCGGCAAATGATAACAGTACAAGAATAGCTACAACTGCATATGTGCAAAATGTATTATCTGATGTTAGTGCAGGTGACATGTTGAAATCCGTTTATGATACAGATGGCGATGGTGTTGTAGATAATGCAGAAGTGGCTGATAATGTGCTATGGAGTGGAATTACTGGTAAGCCTTCTACTTATCCTCCTTCTAATCATACACATTCAATCTCTAATGTTTCCGGCCTGCAAAGCGCATTAGACAATAAGATGCCTAAAGGTCCTATAACCTGGAATGACCTCAAGGGGGTGTGATAAATGTCATATGGAGCTAGTGAATATGGGACTTATAAATACGGAGAAGATAATATTACAAGTTCTGATATCAAAATTTGCACTCCCGATTTAATGTCATTGCTGCCTTGGTACTATCAAGGCAGCAGCACTATATCCGAATTTCAAAATTCAGTAGCAATAGAATTAGGAAAGCTACGTTACAATTTAGAAGATTTAATTAATCAGCTATTTGTTGATACTGCTACATGGGGGCTATCACTATGGGAACAAATTCTTGGATTACAAACAAATCTCAGTTTGTCGTATGAAGAACGCAGGGAATTTATCAAAGCAAGGCTAAGAGGCAGAGGTACAACCACAAAGCAAATGATAAAAGAAACTGCAGAAGCTTTTTCAGGAGGTGACGTGGATGTTATAGAATATCCAGAGGAATATAAATTTATTGTTAAGTTTATTGGAGTAAAGGGTATACCACAAAATATGCAAGCGTTTATCGATATGCTTGAAACAATCAAACCCGCCCATTTAGCTTATGAATTTAGGTATACCTATACGGTATGGGACCATCTGAAAGATTTAACATGGAAGCAGACTAATACAATGACATGGAATGATTTAAAGGCTTATGAAGGAGAGTGATGAGACTTGAAATATACAGGCAACTATAATCTCAAAAAGCCCGAAGGCAGCGATGTAGTAAATATTGATGACTTAAATGGAAATGCTGACACCGTAGATGCGGAATTGAGAAAAGCGGAGGATCACAGGGAGAGTACAGCCAATCCGCATAAGGTAATGGCGGACCAGGTGGGCGCAATCAATCCGAATTTGCTGATTAACGGTGATTTCCAAGTGTGGCAGAGGGGAACCGAATTTTCTGGTAAAGTATTTGGACAATATACTGCTGATAGGTGGCTTGTTGTAAGCAATAACGGAAACAGTACAACAACGGTTACAAAAGCAGATAACGGCTTAAAAGCAACTCAAAGCGTTCCTTATGCAGCTTGTGTTGTACGGTACAGAATGGAAGAAAAAGATCTTAAAAATATTCGTGGAAAAACTGTAACATTATCATATAGCAGAGATAACACGATTTACACAAAAACTTATACAGTATCAAATGATTTAACAGAAAGGGATTCTGTTTTTTCTGAAATTTCTCTTCCAAATGGTAGCACTTTAAACTGGGTTAAACTTGAATTCGGATCCGTTGCTACGGATTTTTCCCCGCGTCCATATGCGGCAGAATTGGCGATGTGCCAACGGTATTATCAACTTTGTGATGTTACTGGTTATGGTTTTGTTATATCTGAAACAACAGCGTCCGCACATTATCCATTGACTACTACAATGCGGACAACGCCAACAATACTATCATCTAATATTTGTGCCATTCGAACAAGCGAAGAAATTGTTGAGAGTGCAACTCTTTCTGTGCATGGAATGTTTGATTCATCGTTATGGCTTTACGCCACGGCAGTCGACACAACAATGACCGTTCATAGACCTTGCATGATTTCCGCTGGTGATACTGATCTAATATTAGACGCTGAAATCTATTAAGGGGGGTGATACCGTGGAAAAAACAAATCATGCAGTTTACGCCAAAACAAATGACAGTGGCTATATAACCGCTGTCAACAGTGATGTTTTTCTGTCCGACTTAACTGGTTGGACGCAGATTGATGAAGGCACAGGCGACAAATACGCTCATGCACAAGGAAACTATTTTGATAAGCCGCTGATTGATGAAAACGGTTGTTACAACTATAAGCTCGTTGATGGTGAGCCCGTTGAAACAACCGATGAAGAGAAACAGGCGCAGATTGATGCTCGACCGGCATCACCACCGACGCCGGTTGATGTACTCGGCCAGCAGCTTGCAGCTCTGTCTCTATCCGATGCGCAAAAAAACATACTGATTGCGCAGATGGGTTCGCAGCTTGTGCAGGCACAGCTTGACATTGCGGCACTGAAAGGAGGTGCGGCATCGTGAGTTTTTGGAGCTTAGCATATCAACAGGGTTGGGCAACCAAAGACCAGTTAAAACAGGCAGTCGAGTATGGCCTTATAAAGGATACCGATTACAAAACAATCACCGGCGAAGATTACAGCGAATAGCCGCTCCAGCGTATGGGGCGGCTAAAATTATTCTCTATTACATGACGTGAAATATTTTGAAAGGCGGGATTTCTAGATGGCTGAAAAATGGATTGACGTATCATATCACAACGGCAAAATTGACTGGGAAAAAGTTGCCGCTTCCGGTATCAGAGGAGCTATTATACGAGCGGGATACGGCGGAGAGCTTACCCAGAAAGACAAACGTTTTGATGAAAATATGGTTGGTGCCGTAGCGGCAGGCCTGAAAGTCGCCGTGTACTGGTTCGGGTATCCGGACAGTGCCGATGATGCCAAAAGAGAATGGGAAATCTGCAAGCAGGTTATTGAGCGGTACAGAAATGAAGTGCTGTTTATCGCCTATGATTATGAATACGACAGCCGAGGATACTTTAAAGAACTGCACGGTTATTATCCATCCAATATGCTCATCAACACCATGGTAACAGCCTTTCTGAACGCAGCCAAAAGCGATGGCTGGAAAACGTGCCTTTACATGAACAACGATTATCGTTTGCATATTTTTAATGCGTCCACATTGGAAACGCCTGACTATCTGTGGCTTGCCGATTACAGCGGCGGGCCGGACATCCCCTGCGCAATCCAGCAGACAGGGAGCGACGGCCGCGTTCCGGGAATTTCCGGAAATGTCGATATGGATACTGTGTTTACAGATATCGGCGCGCCTGAGTTTACGTGCGATACGTCCGGTACAGTTGAAATTGCTCGCGGCGCCGCATATCAAGCAAAAATTGTCTCGAATTCTGCACCGACAATCACAGCAGGTACTGGCGACGTTGTGACGATTCTGTCACGGTTTAATAATGGAAACGAGCGATTCTATTACTTCGTGCCTATTGGCTCTTCTGGCGCCGAATCAGGCATTTATATCAACGGTAATAAACAATTCATCGTGAAAATCAAATGACAGCTTGGAGGGATTAGCCGTGCGGGATTGGCTAATACAATATTGGCTAAGCGCCATTTTTGGCGCAATAATGGGAGCGCTGGGGTGGGCGTTCAACCGACTAAAAAAGCGTCAACAGGAGCAGGAAACTGAACAAGCCGCAATGAAAGAAGGAATTTTAGCGCTGCTCCATTCGGAAATCTATCGTGGATATGCCGAGTGTGAGCAAAAGGGATATGCTACCGTTGACGATATCAAAAATCTTGAGTATCTATATAAACCGTATCACGCTCTAGGCGGAAATGGGACAGGCACGGAACTGTTTGAGCGCGTGAAGAAAATGCCAACAAAATAATCAGAAAGAGGTAATATTATGGATTGGAAATCAAAACTGACATCGAGGAAATTTTGGGTGGCAGTTGCAGGACTAGTTGTCGGCGTATTAGCGCTGTTTGACGTTGACGCAAACACCACACAGCAGATTAGCGGCGTTGTAATGTCGCTGGGGTCTGTGGTAGCGTACATAGCAGGCGAAGGATTTGTGGACGCAGCGAGTGCAGGCGGTGCAAATAGTTCGGCTGTTGGGTCTACTGGTGTTTCTGCGGTGGAGAGCAGTACAGACGGCAAATCAGTATGAGACTACAAAGGTAGAAAAGGTTCAACAAGCGGTATAAGTATCATGTTAAGGGGCATATCGGATTGGTTTCCGGTATGCCCCTGTTTTTTATTGTATGATGAAAAACCACTATGCCGGTGGTTAGCTATTTATTTGCTTGGGGTTAAGTGAATGTAATATTTTCTTAAATTGCAATAACAAATTGAACACTTTCACTGGATAAAGTTATCTACGGGTTTAAAGTATAAATTCTGTCCAGTTGAGCATCAAACAGTTCCTCAGGGGTCTGATAACCTAATCGTTTCCTAGGCGTGGCGTTTATCTCGTCTGCAAACATTAAGATTTGTTCGGCGGTAAAGCCATTGATGGAGCGACCCTTTGGGATATATTTTCGTAGTATGCGATTGGTCCTCTCATTTACAGGTCGTTCCCAAGCAGAATAGGGATGAGCAAAGTAGATTGCCGTGCCTAGTTCTTCAAAGGCTGAAAATGCCGCAAACTCACTGCCGTTATCTGTGGTAATACTGCGAAACACCTGCGAAAATTTCTCGCCATACTGTTCCTTTAGCTGTTCCATGGCACTGGCAACACCGGTGGTTGTTTTGCCGTCAATTCGAATTGAAAGATAATATCCTGTCAGGCGCTCTACAATGGTAAATACAACTGCCTCACCGCTTCTTTTTCGACCCAGTACCGTATCAGATTCCCAGTGTCCAAATGTGTTTCGCTCTGCTACCTCAGGTGGCCGCCAATCAATGGATTTCCCATTGATACGCTTAGAAAGCCGTGGTTTTCTGCGAGAATGCCTATTTAATACCTCAGGAAGTTCAAATAGCGTGAGCGGTAATTCCCCTTTCCACAGCATATGATATAGAGTTTTTGTACATGGGATTTCCTTGGCTGGAAAACGATGTTCGCTTCGGGCCCGCCCTACGCACTCATCAAAAGACCAATTATGCTTACGAACCTTTTTAACCATCCAACGGATGAAGTCGGAGTTCCTGGATACCGTTCTAGGGCGATGGCAACGACTGCGATTCGCTTTGTAGACTGCAGCTCCACGTTTGGCTGAGTAGCCGGGTTTGCGACCTCGGCCGGAGTATTCCGGTGTGCCACGTCGTAGTTCATAGCCCACGGTAGAGGGGCTGCAATTGATTGCGCGAGCAATCTTTCGATTGCTAAATCCCATCTTCTTTAACTGTTGGATTGCGCCACGCTCTTCTGCTTTAAGATGCTGTCCCCTCTTGCGTTCTTCGATCTTTATGATAGAATGGTTCTTGTCCATAGTGTTCAGGCCTTTCTGTCAAGATTGAGAGTGGTAACTTTATCCTAACAGTTCCCTGTGCGCTATGGAATCTTTTTATGTGTTCAATTTGATTTTACAATCTACCAATGTAATATTTTCGACATCAAGCTCGAATGGTGTGAACAGAAGTGCGTGATTTATGGAATTCCAATTTGAATACCTTCCCACCATTCATATTTATCGGAGCTCAAATGATTTTTCTATTCCTCTTCGAAATCGTGAACTTTATTGTGCTCCATCTGTTGTTTGAGAAATTTAAGGAACACATGCTTATATTTCAACCATAATATAAGGTATAAGCATACAGAGGAGCTGATTAATATGTATAGAAGGTGCCCTTGCCCTGGTTATAAACAAAATTCCAATATTGTTTATAAGGATTACGGGCAAGAACCGTTTATCATCAATATCGATAAAGCGACGAAGCAAAATCAAACATTTCGTACCGCATTGTGGACAGGTAATCACTTGCAGCTAACTTTAATGAGTATCAAAGCAGGGGAGGATATTGGACTGGAAAATCACCCAAATCTTGACCAGTTTATAAGGATCGAGCAGGGTTGTGGATTTGTAGAAATGGGAAGTAGTAAAGATAACCTTAATTTTCGGAAAAAAATTTCTGATGGTTATGCGTTTATTATTCCTGCCGGTACGTGGCATAACGTAGTCAACACGGGCAAGAGTCCTTTGAAATTGTATTCTATTTATGCGCCGCCTCAGCATCCAAAAGGGACAGTCCATGGGACGAGAGCAGAGGCAATGGCTGCCGAGCAGAATAGTTACAAAGAATGAAATAATGTTGCAATAGTGTCAAGTGAAGTTCGTGCTTTCGGAACCAAGAAAAATAAATTAATAACAGTGTCAGTATTGTTTCTATTAGAATATCAGCTGACACGGATAATAGTTGCATCGATAGTCAGTGCGGGATAGAATGGTGGGGTTTTTTGAGAGATTTGGGTTATCTCTCTTTTTTGCATGTCTTTAAAACCATTCATGTTATCGGAGCCCCCACTGACTTTTCTATGCTTTATGAAATTACGAATTTTATTGTACTCTATCTGACACTGCCGCCGTTTATAATGAAACTGGTGTCACAGTTAAAATCGAAAATTGAGGATAGCGCTGATGCGGCGGTGGATGGTGGGACTGATTCTCGTGAAAATATGAATGCTGAATAAAAGACAATAGATACGATAAAGGCCCTCGGAGGAATCCGAGGGCTCATTATTTTGATATATCATTGTCATTGTTCAGTTTTAGTATTTCCGGTTGGATCCGTACACATCTCACTGTTGTCTTCTTTTAATAGAGCTAAAATATTATATGTGGGTAAAATGAATGGAGGCATACCAGATTGAGCAGTTACTGTTGAAATAAAGCTTCTTAAATACGGGAATAAGATTGCTATGGCATTTGGAAGATATTTATTGCTAGTCTCATTTACAGTGAAAGAACCTTCCACTGTAAGTACTAAACTAAATGGTATATCCTCATCTGCTTTTTTTATTGGCAAAGTTTTTTTATCATTGATATAGCATGTAAGAAGTATGGAAAAGTGAGATTCATCTTTTTCATTATAAGAATAGTCGAATCCAATTCCGACTTCTCTACTATTTTTTTTGATAGCATCTGGGTTCATAGTAAAATTAAAATTAAGAATGTTATATCCATTAAATTGTAAAGAACTTACAGGATTATTCATGCTGCCAAAACTCCCAAATTTGAATATGTTAGACTGTCATTGGGTTCACTACCAGTGAAAAAATTCACTTGATATGAAGTTAGTGGTTCGAAACAGTCTTCACAAAAATTTAACTTTACAGCGAGAATTTCGTTTAGGAACTCCGCATCTGACATATTCCTAATTTCATCGATCACATCATTATAAATATTCTTTAGATCTAACATCAAATTCACCTTCATCAATAATAGTAGTATTCTTTATACAACAATCGCGATTTTTAACACAAATAATAACACAATTCGGTATACGAGAATAAATCTTCAATCTTACTTCTTTTGGAAAACGAATGAAATCCAATTTTTTAGCAACATCAATTCGTGTCTTCTCACATAGTTTATTCATAATTAAACAATCAAGTTCAACATCTTTTAAATTAAATTGAAATGTACGAGCATTTCTCTTTTGATATTCTTCACGCATTTTAGCAAAATATTTACATTGTGTTTGGTCCGTTAAATCTAGCACATATTGAGAGTTGGCTTCAATTTCACTTTTCAAAACCGCATATTTCTCAGAAGGCCTTTTTTCTTTATTCCACTTTCGATAGGCCCATTTTTTTGCATTATTGCAATCTTCTTCAAAAAAATAAACACCTTTGCCTAACCAGTCGTTGTTTTGATTGCTTATGTAAAATCCAACCCGAAGTATATTAACTGCATAAGATTTATATGTTCCATGGTAGGCAGTGAATTTTAATACTTCCCCCATATCATTGACTCCAACTTAGAAATTTAAACAATTTGTTTACAAATTTACATACATTAGTACCCATCTGTATTTGGATGAATACCTTATTTACTGTAAATAAATCATACAACGAAAAAAACAAGAAATCAATAAAAAAAGTGAATTTTCATAATTTTTATTTGACAAACGTAAAATTCAATGGTATCATAATCTACCGTCTTAAAAAAACTACCTTTCATATATCGGCCTTTTGTTATAAAAGTTTGCAGTATAACAGCCAATAAATAAGTTTTTTCTTTTTAATGTTTTTATTATGTCCATCAGATTAATGTTCAATGGGCTATTTTTTATGTGCTAAACTCTCACACCATATTTACCTCCTTGTTCGCCGAAAGTGAATTATTCAGCATTATAATAATTATAGGGAATTATTATACTGAAATTATAGGAGGTATAGGGAAAATGGATAATGAGTTGCAAAAGAAACTGGACTGGATGAATGCAAATCTAAACAGTATTCTAAGTAATCAAGCAATGCTTTATGAGGAACTGCATGAACTCAAAAGGGAATTCGAGGAGAAAAAAGCTGACAAAGGAACGTCTACCATAGAAGAAAGCAAAATATTTTAACCTTTTTATTTATTCGAGCATTTTGTCGTACAAATGTCGTAATTTTTGATTTTATCCGTATTATTACTAGAAAAAATCGTGACTTTTAATCAAGGTGTCCGGGGTTCGAATCCCCGATGGTTCACCAAAATGTAGCCGCATGAATGCTGAAAATTCAGTGTTCATGCGGCTTTTGCTATGTTTGTGTCAAAGATATTGCTGTCGTAAAAATGTCGTAAAATCTTAAGGCTCTATGTCAATAGTTGGGGTAACCTAAAATGGAAACACCGGATGGAGCGGCATTAAGTTGCTCCATTTTTCGTTGAAACATGGAACATGTAAAGGATACGATTGCGGAAGCGACGAAAATTACGATAACCGCAGGCATTGCGTTTTGAGTATCTTAATTTAATATTAATGTAATCCCTCCGTAAAATGGAATTGTGTTGCTATCGGGTTACGGCATCAGGGTTCTTTGCCTGTAATTGCGTAAAACCAAAAATAATATTATAACTAATTTGTATAATTGTTTTTAGTTGCAGTAATAGAAAAATCATGGCGGATTCAAGAACTGTTTTTTTAACATGTGAGGTGTGTGAATTGAAAAAAATTAAAATCCCCATATATATTTTTCTGATATTCACTTGCATATCAATTGGGTTGTGGTTTTGGCTTGATAATATTTTCTATTTTTTTAATTTCATGTATATTGGTTCGGTTGTATCAATCGGTCTCTTCTTGTTGATGAAACATTACAAGTATGCAAGACGGTTCGTACAATTCGGCGTAGGATTCTATATGCTCGTTTATTTGGGCTTGATTTGCCATGAGAATATGCAAATAGAAGGATTCTGGTACTATTTGTTCATGGGTACATTTGAGGCTGCAGTAATACATTACATAGTTGCCAAAATTATCGGCCCTCTGCTTTTTGGAAGGGGATGGTGCGGCTATGCCTGCTGGACTGCCGCAATCTTGGATTTATTGCCCTATAAGGCACCTAAAAAGCCTCGCATGAAAAAACTCTCTGTGATACGATACATTGTGTTTGCCGCCTCTATTTTATTTGTAAGCGCCTTGTTCTTCTTGCAGGTACGTGATATCGAGATGGTGCTGTTTTGGAGTTTCATTGGAGGGAATATACTCTATTATGTAGTTGGAATTGTAATGGCCTTTATCCTAAAAGATAACAGAGCCTTTTGCAAATACATTTGTCCCATTACTGTTTTTTTGAAACCGGCAAGTTATTTTTCTTTGCTGCGAGTAAAAACAGATTTAAATAAATGTGTTTCCTGCGGGAAATGCAAAAAGGTATGTCCCATGAATGTAGATATCTTAAATAATAAAAGAAACAGGAAAAACGGAACGGATTGTATTTTATGCATGGAATGTGTGAAAAGCTGTCCAAAGGATGCTATTGAATTCTAAATATCGTGTCCATGCTTATTAAATTAAAAAAAGTGGCTAAAAGCTGCTATTTTTATAAACAATGATTCAGTGTGGTGCTCAAAATGCCTTATTATGAAAAGCCGAATATAATGTTGCCGGTTAGTTTGCACGATGTTAGGCTCAGTCAAATTGAAATTAAAGACGATACGATCCTCTTTGTGATACAAGACGGAATCTATACCATATACGATGGTCAAGGGAAAGCCCAAATTTTCTTTCCAAAGGTCGATTTTGATTTTTGTCGGGTCTATTGTACGGCAAAAGACAATATCCGCAAGCAATGGAATATCCATGATTTTGCGGAATTTATGCAGGAAAATCGAATAATGATTGATATCATTGATGAAACATACGGATACAACCAAGCCAAATTTGACTGCATGATGATTATGCATGAGGATTTGTTTGATTGTAGAATTGAAATCTACCATTTTGGACCCATGAAATATACCTGGGAGGAATAAAGAAACAAAACGGGGCAGCAGAGACCGGACATGTTTCATAATAGCTAATGACTTCGGTGGAGAGCACATATTTACGCGGGTGGCATTTTGGTGGCAGGAAAATGGAAAATAGGCAATCTCAAAAAGCCGTGCTTCCGTGACAGTTGTAAAGCATTAGGATATATAGAAAAACCATTCATCTATTGCAGATGACTGGTTGGTTTTCAAGTCAAAAAATACGCTGCCGTGCTGTAAATTAAGCGGCAGCGTTTTTACTGTTGTATGAAATTCTGAATTGAACACATTATGCATTGTTATCCAGCAGTTCTAAAAACAGTTTTTCTTCTGCGGATGCATCACTTCCGACTGCAACTAAAACATAACGTCCTTTCTGGGAAATCAATACATTTTTTAACGCATTGTACTGAATGGGGTTTAGGCTTTTAAATCCGGCGGCTTTTGTATTAATGTGGTCATTGATAACTTGCGTCAACTCATCGTGTTTTGAAGAAGTGGTTAGAAGAAAACAGGCCAGTTCCGACGCACTTTCGCTGGATTTGCTCATATAAACGGAACTGGCTTGCACCACTCCGTCCGGAATATCATAATGCTTGGAAAGTTGCTCAGAATCAACCTTCACAAGATCCTCCAGTTTCAAAGTATCTATAATATGCTCGGTAATTTGATCCGGTGAATAGCCCACATAATTGTCACGAATATGATGAAGTACAAAAAAGGCACCAATCAAAACAGCAATGGTACAGATCAAAGTGACAACTGTAAAAACGACCCACTTTTTTCTGCTCTGTTCTTTTTGCCCCATGCTGGCGCCTCCTTTCGATTAATTGTTAATAATCGCCATTGTATTTTACAGTATTTCGTGTTGCGAATAATTGCAAATTAGAATTATACCTTGCTGTATTAAGCTTTTGAAGAAAATTAATTTTCAATCAACTGTTTTTGTGGTTGCATCCACTTTACATAATACTATATCTGTTCTCGATTTTCAAAATATTACAGTGGATAATTTCCACATTTTCCACATAGTTTTCAACAATCCAATCATTGAAACGAAGCCAAAATCGATTATTTTCAACGTTTGGATGCCCGATGTTGAAAATGCTTCGTTGAAACTTTTGCAACTATTCGGTTTACATAACATTAAATTATGGACACAGATATGATACCATTTTACTCAGACTGAGAAAAAACATTTTATGCTCTGTTATTCACAAAAAGTCGGATTTAAATGTTTTGCAAATAAAAACCAATTGTGAATGACATCCTAAAAGCACCGGTCAAAGCAAAAAGAACGGGAGCTTAAAAAACGTGAGAATAATAAAAAATGTGCTTTGAATCGGCTTATCAAAACCTTTTCAAAGCACATTTAGCTCTTAATTTATATAAGAATGGAAGAATTAGTTATGCTAAAATTGCCTGTACATTTCCTTTTTGGCTCCGCAGATTGGGCATTTCTCAGGTGCGCCGTCCAAAACGGTATGACCGCAGACAGGACAAACGTATACCGCTTTTAATTCCATGTCCTTTCCTTCTTTTGCGGCATCTTGCGCTTGTTGAAAAAGTTTCGCATGAATTTTTTCTGCTTCAAGGGCAAAATGGAAAGAACGCTTCGCACTCGTCTCGTTTTGGAATTCGGCAGTGTTTAAATAAACAGGATACATCTGATTGACTTCATGGAGCTCACCGTTAATAGCTCCTTGAAGATTGTCCACTGTTTTGCCCGTTCCGAATACACCGCCTGCCGGCACGGTTGCGTCACTTGTTGTTCCGCCGAGAACTTGAAAATGATTACCGGCGTGAACACGTTCTGCATAGGCAATTGCCGTAAACAACTTTCCTATTTTTGGGAAGCCTTCTTTTTCAGCCATATCTCCCCAAATGAGATACCGCATGTGAGCCATGCTTTCCCCGCCATAAGCGGAGCGAAGATAATCTGCAGTCATTGCATTTTGAACAGCCATCTTTTAACCTCCTACTCAATCATTCATTTATTACACCGGATGTAATTCCCGGTTTATTATTCGGAGTTTTGCCCAAAACATTCATGGCTTTTTTAAGCCCAAATTAAAACTCAGCCTTCCACAGGCCGTGCAAATTGCAGTATGCATATGCCGTGCCATTTTCCGCGTCTTCAAATTCAGCAACTGGCTGCATTCCGGGCTGCAAGTATTTGATTTCTACACGCTCGCCGGCTACGAGGGCAATCCACTGAATGTAATGTTCCGGCTGCATCGGATGAAGCGTAGAACTAACCGTCACTTTTACTTTGCCATTTTCTTTTGTCACTACAGGCACATGCTTTTCTTGAGCAGCATCCGTGCTGTTGGCAACAAGCTTTGTCATATCCTGACCGCAGCATACCAACGTTCCGCCGCCTTCTTGCACCATCGCAACAATATTTCCGCATCTTTCACAACGATAAAAATCAGCCTTCGACATATCAATCTCTCCTTTTATAATTTTAAATGTACCCACATACTGAAATGTGATTCATAAAACCGCCATGTTGGCAGTTTGTCTGAATTTTAGATTGTGTTGTAGAATGTTAACTGTTGGTTAGTTGTTAAATAATTTAATTTTATTCATCCCTCCAATTAAATAATAATAATTCTTAATTTCTGAATTCATCTTAACACATATTTTACCAAATTGCAAGCCTTTTTTGAAAAAATAATAAAAATACTTAAATTTTATTGTCTTGGTCATTGGAATTATCACTATTTAGATTTTTACTATATGTATTGCGCAAAAAAATATGCGCCGTATCAAACGGCGCATTGGACGATTATTTACAATGAAATTGGAATACTGTTATAGAATGAAACGGATTGCCCGGTTTCAAATTCGAGTAGGGAAATTGTGGATGATGGACGGAATCCGGGAAAAACTGTGTTTCCAAGCAAATGGCGTGGTGAGGCTTCAATGACACACCGCCGTGTCCTGTGGCACCGTCCGGGAAAGAATTGGCCGTGTAAACCTGCATGCCCGGCAAATCGGTATAAACCTGCATGACTCTTCCGCTTTCCGGGTCATAAAGCTCCGCCGCCTTGCGCAGTCCATCCGCATCTCTTAAGACATAGTTGACATCGTAACCGCCGCACAGTGACAAAAGCGGCTCAGCAGCATGGATATCCTGACCGATGGGTTTAGAAGTTCGAAAATCGTAAGGAGTCCCTTGCACGGGGAGAATGTTGCCCGTTGGAATCAAACCGGCGTCTGCCTCCGTTATCCCATCCGCATAGATTTGCAGTATTTGTCCGAGGATATCCTTTTCGGCATGTCCTGTCAAATTAAAATAGGAATGATTGGTCAGATTCAGCGGTGTTTCCGCATCGGTTTCGGCTCGATATTCGATACGAAGCGCATTGTCCACTGTTAGGGTGTAGGTAACTTCCACTTGAAGATTGCCCGGAAATCCACCGTCCCCGTCGGAACTTAGCAAAGAAAACGTGACATGAGGTTCGTCCCCGTCTTTTACTTCTTTGATATTCCATATCCGGTTCTGAAACCCGGATGATGCGCTGTGCAAGGTATTGTTACCTTCGTTTTTTTCAATAGAGTAATGCTGTCCTGCAGCGGTAAATTCTCCGCCTGCAATTCGGTTTGCGAAACGTCCAATGACTGCTCCTTGAAAATCACCCGGCATTTCATATTCCGCTAACGTATCATGGCCCAAGATGACATTTTCCAATTGGCCATAGCGGTTTGCTGTCATCAACCGAGCAATGCGGCAGCCAAAATTGAGAAATTCGCCCGTCATACCGTTTTTGTTTTTTAATATTAATTTTTCAACAGCGCGCCCATCGGAAAGTGTGCCAAAACTCAGCTTTTCCATACCGATTTTTCTCCTTCCAATAAATATTCATGCGCCAAGTAATGCCGCGCCTAATATACCCGCATCGTTGCCAAGCTGTGCTTTGCAAATGACGGTACGTTTGACGGTATTGCGTGCATAATTTTCCTGATTGATGATTTTGCGCAGGGGCTGAAGCAGAGCCTCTCCTTCGTGGCTAATCCCGCCGCCGATACAGAGAATATCCGGTTGAAAAATATTGATGCAGTTTGTCAGCCCACAAGCTAAATAAAATATGTATTGTTCAACAACCTCTTTTGCGGCCGCGTCACCCGCACGCATCGCATCAAAAGCAGTTCTGCCGTCCACCTTTTCCGGTGTTTCTGCCATTTTCCACAAAAGAGAGTCTTTATTTTTTTCCATAGCTTCACGCGTCATGGTAATTAGACCCGTAGCGGACGCATACGCCTCCCAGCAGCCCAAACGTCCGCAGGTGCAGCGCCTTCCGTTTGCCACAATGACGGTATGTCCGATTTCTCCTCCCGCGTAATTGCTGCCGGAGTAGATTTTTCCGTCAATGATGACCCCGCTGCCGATGCCCGTACCAAGTGTAATCGCCAGAGCGTTTGTTGCCCCTTTCAGAGCACCGGCCCTATACTCACCAAATGCCGCAGCGTTGGCATCGTTTTCCAGAATCACGTCTTTTTGCAGGCGTTCTGCCAAAAGCTTTTGAAGCGGCAGATTTTCAAAATACAGATTATTGGAATATTCGACCACACCATTGCCGCGGTTTACCGTGCCCGGAGTGCCGATGCCGACATAGGGGATATCGTTGAGCGTAATTCCGGCATTTTTTAAAGCTTCCAACGCCGTCAGCGACAGCTGTTCGCAAATTTCCTGTGGTGTACAAGGAACTTTTGTTTTCCTTTTTGCCCTTGCCACAATCTGATAATTTTCATCGACTACGCCAACAGCGATATTGGTTCCTCCAAGGTCAATTCCTAAATAATACATAGAATCTCATTCCTTTTTTCCCCAATTGATAATTATCAGTATAACATCATTACTTTACGGTTGTAAATATGCCAATGAACCAATTAAAAAATAATTCATTTGCTTAAAAGCTGTGATATAATGAAAAAATAAGTTTATAGAATATGGAAAAATGGTGAAGAAACATGACATATGCAGCTCTACCACAGGAAATGAAAAATGAATTTACTCAAGCATACTGGAATCTGCTGCAAAAAAAACGAGCAGCGCTCGCCGTAAAACGCGCCTTTGACATCATAGCATCCTTTATAATCTTATTGATTTTTTCCCCCGTTCTGCTCATTTTGGCGCTGGCAATTAAGTTGGATTCACCCGGCCCTGTTTTTTACCGCCAGGTGCGCGTGGGTCGTTATAATCGCGATTTTAAAATTTATAAATTCCGTACCATGGTGCAAGACGCCGATAAAATTGGCCCGGCCGTGACCACGGGAGAAGACAAACGCATTACCAGAGTGGGCAAATTTATTCGTCGATGCAGGCTGGACGAATTTTCTCAGCTGATTAATGTGCTCAACGGCACCATGAGCCTTGTTGGCCCACGCCCGGAAATACGGCGCTATGTGGACGCTTACAGCCCGGAAGGAATGGCAACGCTCCTCATCAGGCCCGGAATTACAGCACCGTCCAGCATTGCATTTAAGGACGAGGACCGGCTGCTTGTTGCAGACGGCGACCCCGATAAAATTTATATTGAACGTATTCTGCCGCCCAAAACTCAGATGAATTTGGAATATCTGCGCAACATCAGTGTCCTAGGAGATATTAAAATCATATTTCAGACCATAGCGGCCGTGATTTAAGCCATATTTTTAGGGGTAATCTCATATGATATGGGTAGAACAGCGGGGGATGATAAGTTGTTTTACCACATGAGAAGAACCCTGAAAATTGTGTTTCTGCTTTTTTTGGCAGTCATTCTTTTAACCGCCTCTGCCGGTTATCTTCATCAGGCGGCTCCAACGCAGGCAACGGAGGAAAAAAAGGCGGACTACATTAAATATGTAGAGTTTAATGTTCCGTATCTTGCACTGAAAAAAGCGATGAATATGGATATCCAATCCCACAAAGAAGGAGGCAGCCTTAGTTGGATTGAAATTCTTGCATATTTGGGGGCAAAATACGGAGGAAATTTCACTCAATATAAAAGCAAGGATATGGATGCCTTTGTAGAAAAGCTAAAAACCTCCAGCGTAGAAGAAATCACAAAGGATATGAAATATTACAACTATTATTTCGAAGCGTATTCGGCTGTTCTCGGCGGCCTTCTTGGTAAATACCGTGAAGACGGCGAGGAAAAGTACGGCCTGATTGCCTATTCCCCGATTGCAAAGTCGTTTCCGTATACGGACTGTGATGATTTCGGTGCACAGCGCACCTACGGTTATTCACGTCCCCATTTAGGGCATGATATGATGGCCGCGACGGGCACACCGGTTATTGCGGTAGAATCCGGGGTTGTGGAGGCGCTCGGCTGGAACCAGTACGGCGGATGGAGAATAGGGATCCGCAGTTTTGACACCAAACGGTATTATTACTATGCACATCTGCGCCAAAACCGCCCCTATGCCGCGGGGCTGGCCGTCGGCCAAACCGTCAAGGCGGGCGACGTTATCGGCTATGTAGGACGCACAGGGTACAGCACGAAGGAGAACGTCAATAATATTAAAATCAGCCATCTGCATTTTGGGCTTCAGCTTATTTTCGACGAAAGTCAGAAAGAGTGCGACAATGAAATCTGGGTGGATGTCTATGCGCTGACAAAGCTGCTGCGGCAGCATCAGTCCGAAGTCTACCGCGTGGCGGAGACCAAGGAATTCTACCGCGTAAAGGACATTGAAATCGTGTCATAGCTTGCAAAAAAAGATTTTACGTTTTACTTGTCTTTTGGCATTTTTATGGGTATGCTAAGAAAAAAGAAATGGAAAGGAGCTGTCAGTTTTATGATGTCGGAAATTGGAGGAGATCTGAAAAAATTGCTGCTGGCCGGATTGGGTGCAGCCGCAACAACCGCCGAAAAAAGCAAGCAAATCATCGATGATTTGGTTGAAAAAGGCGAACTTACGCTGGAACAGGGTAAGGTTCTCAATGAGGAATTAAAACGAAATATTAAGAATCGGGTGGATCAGCATGTATCCGTTACAGTGACAAAAACGGTCTCGTCTAATGTGCAGGACATCATTGCCGCCATTGCTAAGCTAAATCGGGAAGAACTGGAACAGGTAAAGGCAGCAATTGCCCGGCAGGAAAAACTCCGGACACCGGAAACGGACGGGCAGAAGGACAATGCCGCAGAATAATTTCGGCGATTCTAAAAAACGTTTGAAAGAAATGATGGGGATTCTGAGAAAGCATCAGATTTCCCATGGGCTAAATCCTCAGAAACTTCGCTTGATATTTGAAGATTTGGGGCCCACCTATATTAAATTCGGGCAAATCATGTCCATGCGTACCGATATGCTGCCGGCGGAGTATTGCAGCGAACTAAGCCGCCTGCGCACCGATGTGCGGCCCATGTCCTCTCAAGAAGTCAGAGAAACTTTGAAACGGGAATATGGCAAAGAACCCGAAGAAATCTTTGCAAACTTTCAATGGAGCCCCATTGGTGCTGCCTCCATTGCGCAGGTTCATCGGGCAAGACTAATTACCGGTGAGCCTATTGTGGTCAAAGTGAAACGTCCTGGAATCTATCGTAAAATGGAGCAGGACGTTTTCCTGCTGCGAAAGGTATCAGGATTGCTGAAAATCATCACCAAAACAGGTGACGCGATTGACTTTAATCTTGTAATTCAAGAGATGTGGAAATCCGCCCAGCTGGAGATGGATTTTTTGCATGAGGCACAGCAGGCGGAACATTTCAGGCGCTGCAATGATGGACTGGCTTACATTGCGGTTCCGCGCATATTCCGCGAGTATACCACGTCCAAAGTGCTTGTGATGGAAGACATGGACGGTATTCCCATAGACGATGTGGACCGATTAAAGCAGCAGGGATATAACCCGGCTGAAATTGGAACCAAGCTGGCAGAAAATTATATCAAACAGATTGCGGACGACGGTTTTTTCCACGCAGATCCCCATCCGGGCAACTTGCTTATCCATGAAGGAAAAATTGTATGGTTGGATATGGGAATGATGGGCATGTTGTCTCCCCGTGACCGTCATCTTTTGAACGATGCCATGCGGGCGGTTGCTTGCGGGAATGTCAATGATGTAAAAGACGCTTTGCTTTCCATTGTAAAACATACCGGGCCGGTTGACCACGCAAGGCTCTATTCGGATATCGATGACCTTCTTAACAAGTATGGCATGTTCCATGTGGGGAATTTAAAAATGCCGGAATTGTGTGATGATATTTTAGCGCTGGTCAAGCGACATTGTCTTTCCCTGCCGCCCGAATTTTCCATGTTGGGACGCGGACTGGTGACAATTGAAGGGGTCATTGGCCGTTTAAGTCCATCAATCAGTTTGTTTGAGGTTATTGGCCGCCATCTTTCCGGGCAACTTTTAAAAGATTTGGACGTTTCCGGTGACCTGAAAAAAAACCTGTACGCTCTCTATGGCTCGGGGCGGCATATGCTCAGTATCCCTGCGCAGATTTCAGAATTTCTGAAAATGGGCATCAAAGGCAGGACAAAGGTCAATGTTGAACTGACAAACGCAGAACAGCCTATCCACACGGTGGAAAAGCTCATCAATCGGCTGATTCTCGCTATTCTGGACGCAGGCTTATTCGTCGCTTCGGCGATTTTAGGTGCCTCCAATTTGCCAAAATGCTTTCTTGGAATTCCCACACTGAGTGCGGCGGGTTTCTTGGTATCGGTAACATTGGGGTGCTGGATTTTCTGGGTGATGTTCAAACACAGACGTTGAGTGAAAACGCAGACCAAAACACAGCGGCAGACGTTATATGCATCAACAAAAATCAATGGTATATTGTCGGTTGGCAGACTGAGCCATACTTTCGATTTCGTATTCTTCTTTTGACGGTAATGTTTTACTTTACAACATGAATTCTCTATGGTATAATATCTAACCGTGGTAACCACATAATATGTTGTTCATATACACTTGATTTCATTTTATCTTCATGCCGCTGTGGTGGAATTGGCAGACACAAGGGACTTAAAATCCCTCGGTAGCAATACTGTGCCGGTTCGAGTCCGGCCAGCGGCACCAACAAAAACTCCGAGTTCAGCATTCCTTCTGACTCGGAGTTTTTTTATTATCCGAAAATTTGCTTAGGAAAGCATATCAAAAACTAGCTTTGAAAAAAGCAGAACAAGCACAAAGACCATAACAGGGCGGATAAATTTTGCCCCTTTTTTGATAGCGAGTCCGGAACCGATCCAATGGCCGGCCACGGAGGAAACAGCGGCGGGAATCGCTAGACGGTACTCAATGGTACCTGCTGCGATAAATGTTACAAGCGCCGCAAGATTGGAAGAAAGGTTGACCACTTTTGTGTTTCCGCATGCAGTTTTCATGTCGAACCCTAAAATTGTGGTAAAAGCTAAAATGAGAAATGTGCCTGTACCCGGTCCGAAAAATCCGTCATATGCGCCAATCACAATCCCAATCGCGGCAGAAAGCAAAATAGCATTGAGGGGTGGTATTTGGTCAAAAGTATTTTCATCCGAGCTACGCTGCCCGCGGAAAAAAATGAACACTGCCGCTGCTGGAAGAAGAATCAGCATTGCAATACGAAGCGCATGGTCGTCAAGAACCAATGACAATTTCGCGCCAAAAAAAGAGCCTAAAAGTGCGCCGCCTGCTGCAACAGCGGCACTGCGCAAATGAAAATTTTTGCTGTGAAGAAATCGTCCTGTGGAAAACAGCGTTCCTGTGCAGGAGGAAAGTTTATTAGAACCAAGGCAAAAATGTGCCGGCAGTCCGGTTAGATAATAGCCGGGAAGCGAAATAAGACCTCCGCCCCCCGCGATAGAATCAATTAAACTAGCTAAAAAAACCAACGGACATATGATGGCAATTTGTTGCAGTGTAGTCATATTATCCCTCCTGCACAGATGTTAAGACTTTCTTTTTTGTATTTCGTCAAATATTAAAGAACTTTGCAAGTTACATTACCAAAAAAATAAAAACGTGCCGTCGTCCTCACTATAAGAACGACGGTCTATTATTTTGTGCCTGTCACGAAAAGAATGAATACCCTTTACTTTCGTCCGCTGTAATTTTAAATGGCTTCACTTGTCAAAATACTTAGGGGAGCAAGTCGTTTTATGGATCTATTAAAGTATACCGTACAATTTTATGGGATGCAATGCTATTGATCGATCTTTATGTCTTTGCAAAATTGCCAACAGAGAATTAAGCACTGCGTGAAATAATAATACGATTAAGTATAATAAATTATTATTATTAGAATCTTTGAATACCTAATAAATTAATGCTATATTTATTTAAAATATATAAAAATTAAGTTATTTTAGAAAATATATTGACAAATAATTATTATTGTGATAAATTTTTATTACAATATGAATAAAGGGGTGTTAGAATGAAGCAACAAATTATACATACTGACAACGCGCCAGCAGCGATCGGACCTTATGTGCAGGCAACAGCTTTTGACAGACTGATTTTTACATCTGGACAATTGCCGATCGACCCGAAAACAGGTGAATTAGTGAAAGGAGGAATCGAAGAGCAGACACAGCAGTCAATTCTCAACTTAAAGGAAATCTTATCGGCCGCAGGGTCAAGCTTGAGCTGTGTGCTAAAAACCAATGTTTATTTAAAGAACATGGACGATTTTGCTGCCATGAACAAGGTGTATTCTAAGTTTTTTGCACAAGAGTACCCTGCCAGATCTGCGGTTCAGGTCGCGAAACTTCCGAAAGACGCTCTGGTAGAAATTGAAGCCGTTGCATACCGCAAAGACTAATTGCAAAGAATCTAAATCAATGTTGAGCTGAAAAGAGGGAAAGGGCGGCTGTAACATGGACAAACAAAAAGTCATTGATATTCTAAACAGTGAAATGGAATTGGCAACCGGGTGTACCGAGCCTGCAGCTATCGCTTTCACCGCTGCCACGGCAGCAGAACACTTGTCCGGTGAAGCAGTGGAAACTATCTGTATTCGGGCAAGCGGTAATATGATTAAAAACGCGATGGCCGCAGGCATTCCCGGAACAAAATTTACCGGCATGGAATATGCTGCTGCAATTGGAGCATTGGGGGGAGATGCACAAAAAAAGCTGCAGGTGATTACGGGTGTGGACCCCATGGTTTATGAAAAGGCACAGAAGCTGGTGGAATCCGGAAAAGTCACCGTAGAGGTAGCGAAAATACCCGAAAAACTCTATGTTGACATTACGCTGCATGGAGTTAGCCACACGGCCAGAGCAGTTATCTCCGGCGGCCATACCAATATTGTGCTGGTACAGGAAGATGAAAAAACAGTATTTGAAAACAAAGATTCTTTCACTCAGACCGGTGGTGTCAGTCCGGAAGAAATTCAAAGGACGCTGTCAGTTGAAAAAATATTCGAATTCGTAAACACAATGGATCCGGAAAATGACCCGTTGGATATCATCCGTCAAAGCATCTCAGTGAATTCGGCTATTTCCGAAGAGGGATTAAGACATGACTACGGTCTCAAAATCGGAAAAATGGTTCGGGAAGAGCTGGAAAAAGGCCTTAGAGGGAATGATATTATTTCCAATGCAGTCTGTGTAACCACAGCTGCTGCAGATGCTCGCATGGCAGGTGCTCCGTTTGCGGTAGTTTCCAATTCCGGCAGCGGGAACCAAGGTATTACCACTACCATGCCGGTTGTGGCGGCCGCTAAATGTTACAATCGGGAGAAGACAAGCTAATCCGTGCGGTTACGCTGAGTAATTTGATTGCTATTTATATTAAATCGAAATTTGGCAGACTTTCGGCTTTATGCGGTGCTACGGTGGCAGGCACCGGTGCTGCTTGCGGAGTTACTTATTTGCTCGGCGGCGGTCTCAAAGAAATCAGCTATGCCATTCAAAATATGGTCGGCAATGTGACCGGTATGCTGTGCGATGGCGCGAAAGCAGACTGCGCGTTAAAGATTAGTACTTGCACAAGCGCTGCTATGCAGGCGGCGTTTCTGGCAATGAAAGGACTTCGCATTCAAAACACAGACGGAATTGTAGAAGAAGATGTGGAAAAAACCATTGAAAATTTCGCAACGCTTGGGAATAAAGGATCTGTTACCATTGATTCTCTGATTCTTGAAATGATGATTCGCAAAAATAAAAAGTCACAGCATGAGAGTTTGTCTCATTAAAAGATTTAAATTTGTCGTATTTTTTTGTGATGAAATATGATAAAATGTAAAAGGCGGCTTAGTAAGTTATTTAAAGTTATTTTAAGCTTTAACTTTATTATTTAAGGCTTAAGAGGGAGTGGGTTATATGAAAAAGTTGTTTGGCAGCCTGCCATTTAAATTGTTGTTGGGTGTCATATTGGGCATTGTCCTCGGCCTTGTGGCAAATGAGTCATTGATGAATGTAATCGTTACGCTGAAATTTGTCTTTGGTGAAATCATCAATTTCTGTGTTCCGCTCATCATCATTGGCTTTATCGCTCCATCCATTACAAAACTTGGCTCAAATGCATCCCGAATGTTGATTGTTGCTGTAATTATTGCCTATGTTTCTTCCATTGGGGCTGCCTTTGCATCGATGGGGGCCGGTTTTGGCATTATACCGCATTTAAACATTGCAAACAATACGGAAGGTTTAAAAGAACTGCCCGAAGTGATTTTCCAGCTTTCCATTCCGCCGCTTATGTCCGTTATGAGCGCATTGGTATTTTCATTCTTTTTGGGACTCGCATCCGTATGGACGAAATCATCAACTACCATCAAGCTGCTCAACGAATTTCAGAATATCGTTCTGCAAATCGTCACAAAATTTGTAATTCCCATTTTGCCATTTTTCATCGCAACAACCTTCTGCGCATTGGCATATGAAGGCAGTATTACAAAGCAGCTGCCGGTTTTCCTGGAAGTTATCATTATCGTTCTCATCGGTCATTTTATTTGGCTGACACTCTTGTACTCAGTTGCGGGTGCTTATTCGAAGCAAAGTCCTATTGAGGTTGTGAAACACTACGGTCCCGCTTACTTGACTGCCGTTGGCACAATGTCATCCGCTGCAACATTGGCGGTATCTTTAAAATGTGCCCATAAATCCAGTGTACTGCGCAGTGATATGGTGGACTTCGGGATTCCGCTGTTTGCCAATATTCACCTTTGCGGTTCCGTTTTAACAGAAGTATTTTTTGTTATGACGGTTTCCAAAGTTCTGTATGGTCAACTTCCAAGTGTAACTTCTCTGATTCCATTCTGTCTTTTGCTTGGTGTTTTTGCCTTAGGTGCCCCCGGTGTTCCCGGAGGAACAGTGATGGCATCGCTTGGCTTAATTACCGGCGTATTGGGCTTTGATAACACCGGAACTGCATTAGTGCTGACTATATTTGCGCTGCAGGATAGCTTTGGAACTGCCTGCAATGTTACAGGTGACGGTGCCCTTACTCTGATTTTAACTTCGTTTGCGAATAAGCACAACATTAAGCATCAATCTCAGCTACCCACGGCAGATGCGGCCCAATCATAATCCGTCTTTAGCAAATACAAACATATCTATTACTTTCAAATTCAATCGAATCTAAGAAAACCCCATTGTAAAACAGAGTATATTCAATCAGTCCTTCATTGGATTGTTGATATACTCTGTTGTATTCTATGCAAAAATAAAGGCAAAATAATTTGTGTACACACAGGATGATTATGCGAAAGCAAATATTTTCTCAAGCGGCAATTTGTCAGAAAGGGATTGTTCTCTGAAAAAATATTGGAGTCATGGTTTCAAAAAACAAATGGATGTTCACTACAAATTGCAGAGATATGCTTTGTAAGTGTTGCATGAATTTTTCCTTCTGTAGGTTTGTCAAACATATTGGGCAGTATGGGATTGTAAAAATTCAGAAGGAGATAACCAGTGAAGAGGACGCATCGGCATATTGTTAGAGCGGCGTAAGTAGATGGAAAGTTGGTTTTCAAAGTCAGCTAAGGAATAAAAATGGTGTTTGTTGTAAAAGCGTTTTTGGTCTTCGCGATGGCTGCGTTCCACTTTACCATTGTGCCTGGGCGTATAAGGCCGAATCAGTTTGTGCCGGATATGCAGTTGAGCGGCAGTGGCCTCGAAGAGCGTCAGCAGATGTTTCTTTGATGGGGAAAAACGGTTGGTGAATTCAAAACCGTTGTCAGTTTGAATGCATTCCACATGAACACCGCGCCGAGCAAACCATTTGACAGCTCGTTTTAGAAAGTCGGCAGAAGAGTAGGTACTCTGTTCAGGGTATGCTGCCAAAAAACGCAGCCTAGAAAATTCATCAATAGCGGTATACTGGAAAAGCCGAAGCTCTGGGTCGGCAATACAGCGCTTTGGAACTACCTTTACATCGATTTGAATGCGCTCTCCGGGATGCGTCATTTGCTCATATGGCTTTGGCTGATATTTTTTCTTCGGTTTTGCCTCTGGAAAAATCCCCATTCGGCGCATTACACGGAACAGACTTTCCAGACATCGCTTGTATCCGCGCTTTTTTAACCGGGACCATAGTTCAATCATACCGAGTTCTGGGTTCCTGCGCCGCATATCGCGAATCAGTTTTAACTCGGCAGGTGTATGCTGGTTTGGATGACTGTGTGGCCTTCTAGACCGGCAAGCCAACGATTCTAATGTACCGTCATACCGGGCCATCCAAAAGTAAATAAAGGAACGGCTTTTGTTGTACTTTCTGCTTGCACGACTGACACCGTACTTTTGAGCGTAGATCATTATGGATTGCCTAAACTTCATGTCTTGTGTTACACTATTCATGCAGGAATGGACACTTCCTCTCGGTATGATTTGGTTTTGGTAGCTTTATTGTAACCGATGTGTCCATTTCTGTATTTTATTTTTTCTCAACTGTCCAATATGTATTGTAGTCCTACAGTAAGTGTTGCATGAATTTTTCCTTCGGTATTGATTACTTAAAGATGATGTGATAGCATATAGAAGTTATATGAAAGCTATATGCATATATCTGTGACTAGTACGACTAGGCAGGACCTGCATTGTGCTAACCCCATTTCTTTTCAGAACAGGGTTGCAATGTTGGTCCTTTTTTTACAGGTTTGATTCGACTATTGCATGAATATTTCATTGGACGATGGACAGCATACTGATTGCTGGGTCACAGTGGAAAAGAAAGGAATCATACATGTACAAAATTGCCCGGGTAATCAATAATAATTTTGTGATATCGAAAGACAAAAACAATCAGGAAATTATCATCAGAGGGCTTGGATTAGGGTTTCATAAAACCAAAGGGGACTTGATTCCAGAGGATAAGATTGAAAAAATTTATCGAATGGACACGCCGAAACAGCTCCGGCATTTAGTAGAGCTGGTGGAAAGCATGCCCGTCCATTATATTTCCGTTTGTACGGAGATTATTGAAAACATCCAGCGGAATTTAGGAAAAAAGCTAAGCCGGAATCTTTATGTTACTTTAACGGATCATCTTTGCTACGCATTGGAACGCAAAAAAGACGGATTAGAATATAAAAACGAGATGCTGTGGGAAATTCGGAATTTTTATCATGCCGAATTTGAGCAAGGAAAATATGCGGTTGCCGTCATTCAGGACAGGCTCGGCGTATCACTTTCCGAAGATGAGGCTGGCTTTATTGCACTGCATATCGTCAATGCTGAACTGGAAACCGGAATGAGCGATATGTGGAGCATTACGAAAATGATAGATGGAATCCTTCAAATTGTTCAGGAACAATATCATATTTCATTCAATCAAGATACGCTCGACTATGGACGGTTTATAACGCATCTAAAATTCTTGGGACAGCGTATTTTTAAAGGTCAAACAAAAAGCGAAGACGAAAATGATTTTAAGATGGTGGTTGAGCAATTTACGCAGGGAAAATATAAAAAGGAGTACCTGTGTGCAAAACAGATTCAAAGTTATATTAAGAGTAATTTCGGGCATTTGATTTCTAATGAAGATATATTTTTTCTGATGGTGCATCTGGGGAAACTCGTCAATAAAAAGGAGTAGCACTGGAAAGAAGAACAGCATACTGGCTTGTGACCTTTCATTTAGGGCAAGACCGCAAACAACATTGTGCTCAAAGCAGTGCAATGGCTGTTTACGGTCTTTATTTTTTATAGATTGGTTTATTTGTAAATATTTTGAAACGATTCGGGGGAAATGATCATGAAAGACAAAGCGTTCGGCGTATTACAAAGAATCGGGCATTCTTTTATGCTGCCAATTTCCGTTCTTCCGGTTGCCGGGTTATTGCTTGGCATAGGAGCCTCTTTCACAAATCAGACCACACTGGAAACGTATCATCTATTGGGAATTATGGGGCCGGGTACGGTTGCATACAATATTTTAACCGTCATGGCGCAATGCGGTGATGTCATTTTTACAAATCTGCCACTGATTTTTGCCGTTGGCGTAGGCATTGGGATGGCAAAGAAAGAAAAAGCAGTAGCTGCACTTTCTGCAATGATTGCGTTTTTCATTATGAATTCCGCAATCAGCGGTATGATTTCCATTCATGGCGGCGCAGAGGCTTTTATCAGTGGTGCCACCTGCACCTTACTGGGCATGACGACTTTTCAAATGGGAGCACTTGGCGGAATCATCGTCGGGCTTGGCGTTGCCGCCCTACATAATCGCTTTTACAAGATAGAACTTCCTGCGGCGTTTTCATTTTTTCAGGGAACCCGTTTTATCCCGATTATCAGCACAGTAGTTTTTGCTTTTGTCGGAATTATGATGTTTTATATCTGGCAGCCCATTCAAGTCGGAATCAATGTTTTGGGAAATTTGGTTGCACAGTCCGGAGTGATTGGAACTTTTTTCTTCGGCCTTATCAAGCGGCTGTTAATCCCGTTTGGTTTGCACCATGTATTTTATATGCCTTTCTGGCAAACGGCAATTGGCGGGACAATGCAGGTTGCGGGCACGGAAGTTATCGGTGCGCAGAATATCTTCTTTGCACAGCTTGCTGATCCCACAACAGTGCATTTCTCCACACTGGCAACTAGGTTTTTTACCGGTGAGTTTATCCTGTATATCTTTGGCTTTCCGGGTGCTGCTCTGGCAATGTATCGCTGCGCGCGCCCCGAAAAGAAAAAAGAAGTTTTTGGGTTACTGCTTTCCGCGTCGCTTACTTCCATTTTGACCGGGATTACAGAACCTATTGAATTCTCGTTCATTTTTGTTGCACCCCTTTTATATGCTATCAATACCGTTTTTGCAGGGCTGGCCTATGCCATTGCACAGGCACTGAACATCGCAGTCGGTTTGACCTTTTCCGGAGGATTTATCGATTTATTCCTCTTTGGTATATTGCAGGGGAACAGTAAAACTTCCTGGCTTTTAATTCTACCGGTTGGAATCATATATTTTGTGGTATACTATTTTATCTTCAGCTTTTTTATAAAAAAATTAGACTTAAAGACTCCGGGTAAAGAGTCAGACGATGAAGAAACAAAACTGTATACCCGCGTCGATTATCAGAAGAAGAAAAACGCAGCGAAAGCAGAGAAAAACAGTGAAAGCGAACAGCTTTCTGCCGCCATTGTCAAAGGGCTTGGAGGCAAAGCGAATATCAAAGATGTAGATTGCTGCGCAACCAGATTGAGAATTACTGTGGCAGACTCCGAACTTGTCAATGACGATATCCTCAAATCAACCGGTGCGGCCGGTGTCATCCACAGAGGAAGCGGTATTCAAGTGGTCTATGGGCTGAAGGTCACCGTAATCAAATCGAACCTGGACGATTATTTGGCAAAATCTGCAGCGGACGATACAACGGAAGTTACGGAAATCTCCGTACCGGTGGCGGAAGAGCCGAAGGATGAAGCCGAACAGAATCGAGAAAAAGACCGCAATGAATCTGCCGGACAGCAAATGATGGTTTATGCACCGTTAAACGGTAAAATTATGGAACTTTCGGAACTCGGAGACGGTGTTTTTTCCGAGCAACTGCTGGGACAGGGAGTTGCTATCGACCCCTCGGAGGGAAAAGTCGTTGCACCGTTTGATTGTACTGTTGAAACAGTTTTCGATACAAAACATGCCGTTAATTTAAAGAGTGGGAAAGCAGAACTGATGATTCATATCGGATTGGACACCGTTGCGCTCAACGGCAAAGGCTTTGATATTAAAGTTCAAGCGGGAGACGTCCTGAAAAAAGGCGACTTAATTGGTCAGTTTGATATGGCGGCAATTCAGAAAGAGGGATACCGCGTGGTAACGCCTGTGATTGTTGCCAATACGGAGGAATGGAAAAACATTGAACTACTAAAAACAGGCACGGTAAAAATCGGTGATGAAATTTTACGGCTTGAATAAGAGCCTAAGAACTCAATATTACTATTTATTACAAGCAAGTTGGATCTTCGGGTAGAAACGTACTCGATACTATATGAAAAGGGGAATTTTACTCATGAAGGAATTTCAATATACAATCAAAGAAGAAAACGGAATTCACGCTCGCCCGGCGGGGTTGTTAGTCCGCAAGGCGCAATCGTATCAATCATCCGCTACCATGGTACACAATGAAAAAAGCGCGGATATAAAACGTCTGTTTGCCTTAATGGGCCTTAATGTGAAAAAGGGCGACACAGTCACGGTACAGGTCAGCGGTGCGGATGAGGAAGCAGCTGCTCAAGGACTGAAAGAGTTTTTAAGCGAGAATCTATAAACGAATGAAGGTATTGAGAACTATGACAACTGCAAAAGGAATCGGAGTCAGCCGCGGTGTGGCAATTGGAAAGCTTCAATTCCGCACTGCGCAAATGCAGTCTGTTAAAAAGCGCTTGGTGACGGATACAGAGGCGGAAATCAAGCGTTTTGAAAATGCAAAGGCGAAAGCAATTGAGCAGTTGGAAAATCTATATGCACAGACGGAAGAAAAGCTGGGACAAGAGAATGCAGTTTTGTTCCAGATTCATCAAATGATGCTGGAGGATTTGGACTACAATGATTCCATTCTCGGCATGATTCAGAACGAAGGAGTTTGCGCTGAGTATGCTGTTCAGGAAACAGCCAAGCAATTTGCAGAAACTTTTGCGGCTATGGACGATGAATATATGCGTGGGCGTGCTGCGGATGTGAAGGATGTTTCGGAAAGAGTAATCGGTATTTTAACCGGAACAGAAACGGAATTTGTCAGCGCAGCTCAACCACGTATTCTGGGTGCGGATGACCTAACACCGAGCGAAACAGCGCAGATTGATCCAAATACAGTTTTGGCTATTGTGACGTCCAGCGGTTCACCAACTTCCCATACGGCAATATTTGCCCGTACTATGGGAATCCCCGCCGTGGTTGGTGTGGATGGCATTTCACTTTCAGAATATAATGGAAAAACAATTGCGGTCAATGGTTCCACCGGCGAAATCTTTCTTGAGCCGGACGCCTCTGTCGCAGAGAAATTTGCAAGTGAACAGTGCAGACAGCAGAAATTTACGGAGCACTTAGAGCAGTTCCGCGAAAAAAAAACTATTACCGCTGATGGGCGTGCTATGAATCTATATGCCAATATCGGTGACCCGAAGGATATGGAAGCTGTTCTGAAAAGTGATGCCGAGGGTATCGGTCTGTTCCGCAGTGAATTCTTGTTTTTAAAACGCAGCACACTGCCAACGGAAGAAGAACAATTTCAGGCATACCGTACTGTCGTGGAGCAAATGAATGGAAAAAGAGTTGTCATCCGAACCTTGGACATCGGTGCGGACAAACAGGCAAGTTCGCTTCCTTTGCCGCAAGAGGAAAATCCGGCCATGGGTATGCGTGCGATTCGCATTTGTTTAACCCAGCCAGAAATTTTCAAAACCCAGCTCCGTGCACTGTACCGGGCTTCCAACTATGGAAAGGTTGCAATTTTGCTGCCGATGATTACTTCTGTGGAAGAAGTCATGCAGGTCAAACAAATTTTAAGTGAAGTGAAAGACGAATTGCGGCGGCAGAGGATTCCATTTAATCCGGATGTTGAAATTGGCATCATGATTGAAACTCCCGCCGCAGCGATTATCAGTGATGAACTTGCGCCGTTGGTGGACTTTTTCAGTGTCGGCACCAATGACTTGACGCAGTACACGCTGGCGGTGGACCGTCAGAACAAGACGCTTTCACGATTTAACAACACTCATCACAAAGCTATTATGCGCCTGATTCAAACCGCTGCGGACAACGCGCATCGGGCGGGTATCTGGATTGGCATTTGCGGAGAATTGGCTGCGGATGAAACTCTTACCGAAACGTTTCTTCAAATGGGCATTGACGAGCTTTCGGTTGCACCGTCCTGTGTCTTGCCGCTGCGTGCAAAAATCAGCGAGATTCATTCTCACTGATATAATAGCATCCGAGATTCTACTTAGGGACAGCGACCCTGTTTTCCGCTGATATTTTTTAGTCCATAGTGATTCCCTTTTATAGACAGCGTTGATGAATAACTTCATGCTGCCAAACGGGAAATCACTATGGACTTTATTTTTATGTAACACTTTGGGGTCACCGGCTTTTGCCTCTTCATATATGTTTCAGTATTTTAGATGAAGTGTTATCAACCGATTATCTACTTCGATGAGTTTTTCATCCTTTAGTTTTTTTAATTCCCGAAACAAAGAAGGCCTTTGAACACCCAGATAGTCGGCAAGCTGTTTTTTACTAATCGGAAGAATGATTTTTGATGTTCCCTGTATCATAGCTTGCTGTTTTAAGTAATCTATCAAATTTTCTCGAAGCGTTTTTTGTGACATAATTGTGATTTTTTGATTCATACCTTGGGAGTTCATCGAAAGGGATTTGACATACTGCATGACAAAATGATAATTGTGAAAAAACTCCATAACGGCATGTTTATCAATGTGGAGCAGCTTGCATGGGGTCAGGCTGTAAATGTTTAACGGATAGACATTATGGTCCGCAAATAGCAGATTTGCGCCGATGATACTATCTTTATGAAACTCAAACAGATTCATTGCGGAACCGTTTTCCGACAATGAGTATGCGACAAGACTTCCGGAGAGTACCACGTCAAGCGCGGTACAGGATTCATGCTGGTGATGCACGGTTGTTCCCTTATTATAATGCCGAATCAATATTTGTCTGTTTTTAAAACACTCTTTTAAAGCTTCTAAATCGATTGCTTTCAGTAAAGGAATTTGTCTGATTTCTTCCTCTGTTATACGAATCACCTCTTTTTAACCATCATACCAAAAAGAAACATTGGTGTCTATTTTTGCTCCGAAATACCTCTTATAATTTTTTTAAATTGTGTAGGAGGTATTGTATGGATATCTTGACGTTGTCAATGTGGGTTGGAACCGCCCTCTTCTTAATGGTCTCTTTGGTAAAAGATAAGAAAAAAACAAAACAAGCGATGAAAATGGCGTTTGGGTTAGGGAAGGGAATGTTAGGCAGTATTTTGTCCATTATATTTCTCATTGGCTTAATTTTAACAATTTTGCCCCCTAAAAGCATATCTGAATTCATCGGCAAACAGTCGTTGCTGTTGTCTACTGTGATTTCCGCCGCCTTCGGAACCATTACCTTGATTCCCGCTTTTATCGCCTTTCCGCTTGTCGGAACACTTGTAAATGCAGGTGTGGGAATTATTCCGTCAGTAGCATTTTTAACAACGCTTACCATGGTAGGCATTGTGACTTTCCCGCTGGAAAAACGTGAATTTGGTCTGAAATTTACTGTTGTGAGAAATGGACTCAGTTTTGTTTTTGCCATCGTAATCGCGCTTGGTATGGGGGTGTTGTTATGAGGATTCTGCAGAAGGCAAAGGATCATCTGTTTGTCATCATCATTGCTGCCGCTTATATTACTATGTTTATTGTTAGACCGGACATGGGCATTGATTCTGTGAGAAACAGCGCTTATTACATAAAAGAAATGATTATGATTATGCCGGTCATCTTTGTTTTAACGGCACTTCTGGATACATGGGTTCCCAAAAAGCAAATTATGAAGTTCCTAGGAAAAGAAGCTAAAACAAAGGGCGTAATTTTTTCCCTTATATTGGGAAGCATATCGGCAGGGCCGATTTATGCGGCATTCCCACTGTGTGTCATGCTCTATAAAAAAGGTGCATCTATCAGAAATCTGGTCATTATCTTAAGCGCATGGGCGGTCATTAAAGTACCTATGCTTTTAAACGAACTGAAATTTTTGGGCTTTCAGTTTATGGCGGTTCGTTGGGTCCTTACTGTTATTGCCATTATCATTTTTTCCTTTATTACGGCGAAATTCGTGACAACCGATGACCTGCCGCTAAAAATCGAAGATGAAAGTGTAAATAGCGAACCTGTTTCCATTAACAGATCCGCCTGTATAGGATGTTCCTTATGTGCTAAATCATACCCCGAGCTATTTGAAATCAGGAATAGGAAAGCTGCTCTGAAACAATTCGATGGACAAATTGATCGAGAGAGGCTCGCGCTTGTCATTACTTCATGTCCAGTAAAAGCAATTAGTTCAACAAAGCTGAAGGCCAGTATATCTGGCAGCCGACAAAAAGCTACTGCATACGGCATCAAACGTTAAGCAATAAATTTGAAATAACTAGGGCAATCTGTATTATTCACACGCAGAGTGCCTTACACTTAATCCTAAAATTTTTGAGGTGTGCAGCAAAAAAGTGCTAAAAATGGGCTCATGTATCTAATGGTTTAATGGTATCACATATTTTTGAATGTCACGGCAATGAATACGCCATGTAGAAAAGATACGAATAGTGCGTAATGAAAGAAAACAAAATATAAGTAACCATGTCACTGTGTGAGACCATGAAAAAACACATGGTGCGCAATTTGAAAGTGGAGGACGACATCAGCAGATCAATACATAAAAATAGGGCTCGGAAAAAACAGTAAAGTTTTTCCGAGCCCTAAATGTAGCAGTGTCCTTTTGTAGCGTTGTGCCAAAATATGGATCTCTGCTAAAGCAATTAAAATTCAACAACAGAGCCGATGCCTTTTTCCAGCGCATTTTCATAGATGCGGCGTGCTGTTACAATGTCCAGCACGGCGCTGCCGGTTGTTTTGAACACTGTGATTTCATCATCTGAAGAACGACCCAAAACTTTTCCGGAGATGACTTCGCCCAGTTCGCCCGTCACCTTTTCCGCGCTGAAAGTTCCGTTTTTAATCGGAATAATCAAATCTCCGGATTCGTTCAAAACGCCGTCGCGGGTATCCACATATACTTTATCCGCATGTGTGATGGTATACTCATCAATTTCATGCATTTCCGGCGTATAAGAACCAACGCCGTTGATATGGCAGCCTTTTTTCACTTTTTTGCCGTCGAATACAGGAACCTTCGTGGTAGTCACACAGGTGATAATGTCAGCATCTGCAATGGCTTCATCCGATGATTTGGCGGCGATGATTTGTACACCGAACTTTTCCCCAAAGGCAGCTGTCATTCGTTCTACAAAATTCGAGGCGCGTTCAGGGCTGATGTCGAATACCTTGACTAGTCTGATTGGACGGACGGTAAGAACGGCTTCCAACTGAGTTTCTGCCTGTCCTCCGGTACCGAACAGGGCAAAAGTGCTGCTGTCTTTCCTTGCTAAAATATCCGTTGCTGCGCCAGAAACGGCTCCCGTCCGCACTCGGGTGAGATATGTACCGTCCATAAGACTGCACACCTCACCGGTTTGGTTATTTACCAGAACCATAGTGGCAGGAACGCTTGTCAGTCCTCTTTCAATGTTTTTGGGGTAAACGGAAACAATTTTTACTCCGAGTGCATTTGCGCCGGCAGCGTATCCGGGCATGTACAGGCTTTGTCCTTCATACTCCGGAACATCCAGATTGACGCGAAGCGGAACGTTGCTTTTTCCGGAAGAATATAGTTCCAACGCATCTTTATCCGCCTGGATAGCATCTTTCATTGTGAAGACCTTTTTCATGTCGTCTTGTTTCAATATTACAATTTTCATGCTGAAAATCTCCTTTGCTCAATTCATAGATGGGAGGGGTTTCCCCGGAGTTGATTTTTTAAAACGAAAGCCGGCAATCTGTATTATGATTCAGCGACCGGTTCCTGTTTGGGAGTTTTACGAAGGCTCAACAGCATTGAGACCGCGCTGTAGATGATGATTCCCAAAACAATCCATTGAAGAATGCTGACATCTAGACTCTTGACAACAAACACCGCGACAAGTACGCCGATGACACCGAAAGTGGAGGTTGCCAGCGTGATTTTCCGGGAATAGTTGTTTAGCTTAATAAACTGCATGCTGCCTACAGGAACTGAGAATGTGCAGGCACCCATCATAATGGGGAACGCAATTGTCGGGTTCAGACCCATGGCGTAGACTGCTGTCATGGTTAGGGCGTAGGATCCGATACCGATATTGTTTAGCGCACCGAATACGAAACTTAGCACACCCAGTAAAACCAGTTTGAACCCAGTCAGTCCGGTTGCGGTTCCTCCCGTAGGATAGATGCCTATTTTACCAGCGAGAATGAGGGCCGCTGCAATAAACAAGCCGGCGATAACGAATTTTTTAATTGTCCTGACGGGAGCCTTTGCAACAAATCTTGGGCTGATGTAGGCACCAATAACCTGAGCTGCAATGGCGATGATGAGTGTTGCAAGACTGACGTCGATGCTTGAAATATAGGCAAGTGCCATCACAGCCACCGGAATCACGCATTGTGTGTTCATGGTTCCGGGCAGTTTTTTGTCACTGACCCATTTGGTCTTTGGATACAGAGATGCACTGATTGCGAAATCCGAAATGCCAAAAGTGGAAAGGAAGAACATTATGATGGATGAAAGTGCGATGGCAATTGGATTTCCTGGTTCTTGAAATGTTTCTCTTCCGTGTTTGATTAAGTCACGTACAAAAACTACGGCAAATGCACCGTTAACAAGTACAACTAGTGATAGAATGATTTTGACGATCATAAGGTGAGCCTCCACAAAAGAATATTATCGGATAGCAAACACATCTCGAATCTCTTCCATGTTGTCACCGAACACGCTGCAAACTTCTTTCGGCAATGCGTCTATAATTCGCAGGCAATACGCATCGTGCCGCACATATTCTTCAGCAAAGTATACCATGCTGGAATTGCAGGTATAAATTGCCTCCGATGCTTTGTCGTTCTGAATGGTTGCATGCAACATCTCTCGCTGATCGGCCGCAATGGTAATCCATCGGAATCCTGTCTCTCTAATTCTGTCCTGTTCGAACCCATGCCGATAAATCTTTGTAAGGCGGGTGTCGTATTTTTCTTCCCGGTCGTACAAAATAACAAGCATGTTCAGTTCCTCCTGCTTTTTAAGCAGCAGAGGCTCTAATTCCGGCAGTTCGTCGGTCCAGATCTGAATCAACAGTTCCCGCTCGGCAGCGGAAATCATTTCCCGGCATTTTTCCAAAATGCTTCGGTGTCCGGAAAGTTTCCAGACCTGCTCGTCATCGCGGGGAACGCTCACGTTTTTAGCTTCCTGCTGCAGTTCGCGGATTTCCTGTTCTACCAACGTTCTCTGCAGATCGGCAATTCTTTGAATCGGCTCCGCTCGGTACAAAATCGTTTTAGCACCGGGTGTTGTGGCAACCACTCCTCGGGTAATCAGCGATTCAAGCACATTATAGACTTTGCTGCGCGGGACGCTGGAATGCTTGCTAACTTCGTATCCGGTCTGTGGACCAGACTGTAAAAGAGAGACGTAGACCTTCGCCTCCGACTCTGTGTAGTTGAACTTTCGCAGAACTTGAATCAATCGTTCCACATCAACCATCCCCTTTCGTTTTCTCCATTGTAATCGGTTGAAGGGGTCAATTCAAGCACCGGGCAAAAACACATGCAGTGGCTGCGGCATTGAAAGGATCCGAATAGTTGCTACCAATGGTTACTATTATAGATTGTGAAAGATTGTTTGTCAATTATTTAACTGCAATTTTTGTTTGGTTAGTTAAAACTTAGACAAGCTTTTGCTGCTTTAACAGCTTGATATGTATGGTTTCAAAGTGCGGAAGGCTGTTTTCAGGCAATAAATTCGCTTAAAATTTTGAAATCGGGGATCTGCACCATTGTTTCGGTCTCTTTGTTGATTGCCAAGGAAAACTATATAGTTATCATAGTATGGTTGATTTAGTCGGTATGCAAATTGCGGACTCTGCTGCAGGCAGCATAAAAAATTTAAAAAATCCTCTCAGTGATGCATCATTGCATTGCTTAGAGGATTTCTCTTTATATTTCCAGCATGCCGCATTTTAAAATCCGGATTAAACAGTTCGGTCAAGGGGAGAATAGTAAAGAGAAAGGAGTAAAAAAAATGGAACAGTATCAAGATAAAAAGAAAAATAACGAACCAAGACTTAAGCTTGAAGATGATGTTTCTTTTATGAATGAGCAGTCTGTCGCTTCTGCTACGGAATGTACCGGTTTGACACCCTCTCTTCCCCTTACAGAAGATGAAGCAGAAAGCTATAGCAATATTTATCCGGTTCCGGCTCCAAAGCCGGCAGAATATGTTCAAATTCGAAGAAAGCCGCTTCGGCACAGCAAATCGGACGGCAAAAGGAGGTAGGAGGCACCAGGATTCAAATGTAACCCAATATTGACGGAGGCTGGATTTTTTGTGTAAGTCAGTTTGTTTTACTCGGTAAAACAAATGATTAAAAGAATGCAGCCGAATCTACTTTTAAAGCACCGGTTTCCTTCCGTGGATCTTTTTCCATAAAAGGGTTCCGGTGTTTTTTGCCGCTGACTTTATCCACCGAACCAAGTTTTCTGCAAAAAAAGACCGCCTCGCGGCAGCCCAATGGCTGCTTTGAGACGATCCGTAGAACTTATTTGAACTTATTTTAGGTTAGCTCCAATGAGCAATTACGCGAAAATTTCACTTAGGGACGAATCGGAAAGTTGAAATGTTATTTCATGCTTTCCTCATACTTCTTAATCATGTTCTTTACCATCTGTCCGCCAACAGAACCGGCTTCTCTACTGGTCAAATCGCCGTTGTAACCCTGCTTCAGGTTCACGCCGACTTCAGATGCAGCTTCCATCTTAAAACGATCCAGTGCTTCTCTAGCTTCAGGAACGATATTCTTGTTAGCCATAAATCAACACTCCTTAAAAGTTTGTTTGATTTCATTTCCCTTGCGTTTGCTTTACTATTTTGCGTTTCAGACTCACTTTTATGAATGTTAATTTTTTCAATTCAAATCTGATAACCTTTCAGTGAGTCTTCCCCGGCGATCAGCAGGACGGCGCACACCGATAACAATTGATGCGGACTGCGCGAACCGGAGAATTTTACGGTAAAATCATGCGGTTCCACCATTTTCCCTTCGAGTGTTTTCAATGTTCTTTGCAAACTTAAAACAGCTGTGTCCTCCTCAAGACCGGCAATGCTGAGCGTTTCCTTGGAACTTGTACCGCATGTGACTACAGTAACACCCGAATCTTTCAGCAGTGCGGCCGCACGAACATTTTTTGTCTCCAGAACATATAAAAAGTTTGAAGGAAAAGAAACTGGTTTTTGCGGCAGCATACTGTTTTTAAACAATACCACACCTTTTTCTAATCCAATTTGCGGCAGAGTTTGATATTCATAGAGCAAATACTGTGGGGTGGTGCCACATTGGAAAATCCGTTCAGGTCCAGAATATATGACTCCGCCGTATGTTGAAAGAGCAGAAATCAAAGCTTGCGAAACTGATGTGTCTTTTACATCTCCGCATAAAATAATGTTAACCATGAATCAGCTGCTCCTGTTTTAAGATTTGAAAACAGTTTTTCCTTCTCTGGCATGATTATGTAGCAAAACTGAAAAATTACACTCCTGTGCTTAACAAAACAATGTGCCTGATTTTTAAATCTATCATCTTTAAAAAGAACATGTCTGTCTTAGTTTTACAGTACAGGCTTGCAAAATTTTGGATAGAAACAATAGAATTCTTTGTGATAAAATTTTGTGATTTGTTTGAAAGAAACATAGTGTAAAATAATTGTAGGACATTTTCAGGATAAAAAATAACAAGAGATCCTCACTTTTTGATACAATGTAATCACCATAAAAAACCATTAAAAAGGAGGATCTCTTGTGAATACTATTGTAATACAAAACTGCAAAAATTTCATCAATAAAATCTTAAGTTTTATGAGCGAAACTCATACAAACAAACTAGAAGAACTAGAAACCGGACTAGAGACCATCACCTTTGACTTCATACTAAATATGATGAAAATCTACGTGGAAAACCTTGATAAGGAGATAAAAGCCGATAAGAAATGGCGAAGAAAAAACGGCATTGTAGTAGAGCGAAATAGTGATAAACGAGAAATCTTTACAAAGTTCGGAGTGCTCACATACCACAGGACCTACTTTTACGATAAGAAAAATGGGCTCTATGTCAATAGTTGGGGTAACCCAAAATGGAAACACCGGATGGAGCGGCGTTAAGCTGCTCCATTTTTCGTTGAATGATGGAACATGTGAAGAATACGATTGCGGAAGCGACGAAAATTACGATAACCGTAGGCATTGCGTTTGAGTACCTTAATCTTGTTGTTAACCCCTTCGGTAAAACCATTGGTGTAAGGACAATCAAACGAATTTAGAATACCTTTTGACCAGCGAACCATAGTATTTCCACAAGCAACAAATTTCAAAAGGCCACTGTTTTGTGCGGCCATAATCCAATGGGATAGCGCTGTCCGTGCAGACACGCTGTCAGAAGATTCAAGGACTTTGAAAAACTGTTCTTTCAGAGAGTAGGCTGTCAGCAGACGGTTACTGGCATAGAGCATAAGATCGACCTGTTGCTTTTGCTCAGGAGTGAGAAATTGATATCGCTTGTTCAGCAAGATTCGGGAGCGTTTAAAATGAATTCTTCGGGTTTTGCTGAATTTTTTCTGTTCTTCCTTGCGAACGGCTTCAAAGGCCCAAAATACTTGGCGAATGTAATGATATTTGTCAATGACATAATTGGAATTTTTAAAATATGTTTGGGCAATACCGGCATATGTACTCCACATATCGCTGACGAAATGCTTCGTTTTAGAACGGTCAAGCTGGCCGAAATATTCTGTCAGTTTGTGGTTGTATCGAGCAGGAAGAATATCAAGAATTCGGTGACTGACCGGATCGGTCAGAATGCACTGATATTTCTCGCCGCTTGTATTGCCTTTAAACTCATCAATCGATACAACTTCAGGTAATTGCTGCGGTTTTCCATAATGGATACAATCGAAAAGACGGATAATAGTTGAAACAGATAGATTCACCTCACATGCTACACTGGTAAAAGAACGCACGTCGGAAAGCTTTGAAATGATATATACGGCTAAACGGTTTGTCATGCGGTGATATCTAGGCAAAAACGAATTATCCTCAAAGAAACGCTTTCCACAAGAATGGCAGCGATATCGGCGCTTTCGTAGAATCAGGGAGGTATGTTTGCCAAAAGCGGGAATGTCTTTCACGGTTTGACAACGGTAATCATGAACGTAGCTGGTTTGATGGCCACAACAGGGGCAAACATGCGGCTTTCTCGGTAACTCAATAAAAATTTCCGTTTTATCAGGCAATTGCCTCACATTTTTTACGATTACCCCTTTTAATCCAAGCAATTTTTCGATAGAATGAGTACAGAGCATATCGATGACCTCCCAAATGGTGGTGTGGTAATCTCCATTTTAAAGTTTTTTCATCGAATATGCTCTACTTTTTTGCTCTTTTTTCGCAGGCCTATTCGTCACACCCCAACATTTATTATAGAGCCGAAAAATGATACATATATATACCTAGTCGATACAGCCTTAGGAATCGACCCCTATGAAAGAATATCAACTGCAGTAGCAGCAGATATGGTAGAGTACTCTAGTGATAACTCCTATGCAAAAAGCAGTCTACATGCAACCGGCGGTATTGTAAGCAGGCAAACCGTAATGAACAAAACAAGAAAAGTAAATGAAGAAAAACTAAAGATAGAAACTGAAAGTCCAAAGCGCAAAGTACAATTTCTCCACATAGATGCCGATGAAGACCATGTAGCCCTACAAGATGGCAAAAATGCAAAAGTTCCCCTGATTACCATATACGAAGGCACAAAAAGAATAGCAAAACGCGGAGAATGCATAAACCCCCACCATATACACGGATTTGGCCAGGACCTTGAAGAAACATGGCTAAAAGTTGCCAACTACATTTACGATAGATATGACATAGACTATCTAAAACGCATCTATATTCACGGAGACGGAGCCTTATGGATAAAGACCGGCCAAGAATGGTTACCCAAATCCAAAATGGTCCTAGACAAATATCATCTAAACAAAGCACTACTTGAAGCTACAGCAGGGCAATGGCAATACAGAAAAGCGATATACAGCAGTATTTACGAAGGTGACTTGCCAAGATTTAGTAAACTGGTGGATGAACTTAAGCAGACTGCCCAGAGCCCTAAAAAACGAGAGAGAATAAATCAATTTAAAAACTACATAAAAAACAACTGGAAAGCTATCACAATATACAAAAAAGATGGAGTAGATGGTAGCTGCACAGAGGGTCATATTAGCCATGTATTATCCAGCCGATTTAGTTCTCGACCTATGGGCTGGAGCAAGAAAGGGCTAAAAGCCATAGCCGACATAAGGATTTATTGCCAAAATGGTGGAAAGATAACTCCCAATCATTTTACAAAAGCAAAACAACAATACAAGATAAAACAAGAGACAATTAAGAAGGCCAAGGAAGTATTTAGCAAAACCACGTATGAGAAGTTAAATAACATACCTGTTTTTAATATGGGCAAAAAAACTCCAATATTAACTATATTAAAGGGCATACAACAGAGCGGGTATGCTATATAGCAGGTTTTGTATCAAAAAGATGGGGATACCTTTAACTTTAATTATCCTACAACAACTTGACACTATCTGAAAGAAAATACTGTTTGACAAATCAACTGCTGTATGTTACAATGAAATCGTCTCATAAATGTGCCAATGGAACTCACATCTTTATGTAAGTCATTGAACGTTTGATGACCTGTATAAAGATGTGAGTTTTTTGCTTCACATGAGGACATACTAATATCGGAGGTGCTTTTCAAAATGAATAAAGGCACAGTAAAATGGTTTAACGCGGAAAAGGGCTATGGATTTATCTCCAACGACGATGGTGGGGAAGATGTATTCGTGCATTTTTCTGCCATTCAGGCGGATGGATATAAAACTCTTTCCGAAGGTCAGAAAGTTTCTTACGACACCGAGACAGATGCTCGCAACGGCAAACAGCGCGCTGCAAATGTTACGGTGATTGAGTAAAACTAAGACCAAACTATGGGGTTATGCGTTAAACAATTTGCCCTAAACTCGGGACAGCCGCATTCATGTGCGGCTTGTCCCATATTTTTTATAAAGCATGTATGGCTTTCCGTCACAATCCATTGAAATTAAGGTTGTGTTTGAGGGAATTCGCGATATGAAATTAATCGTATGAAATAGCAGTTCGTACGAAATCAATACCTTATCTTGACTTTTCATATTGCGAATCCTATAATTAATAGCTGTATTGACGGTACTGAATGTTAGCTAGTGAGTCAGTTATTTATCGTGATCAGTCAAAAAAAGTACTGAACTGATTCGAATAGAAGAAGCGGCAAAGCTTGTCAAAAGTGAAATGAATTCTGCACTGATTGGCTCGCCAGCCACTTTGCACGAATACATGCGTCATTTGGCTTATTCCAGAAGAAAATTTATACGTACGCGAACAGTTCTTTCTTGTTCCGACAACTAGGGATATGTTTCGCCGGATGCAATTCGATTCGCTGCAGCTGTGGAGATTTTGCACCTTGCAACTTGATTTATGACGATGTGCTTAACGACGCAGATTTGCGCAGAGGGATACTGTCCTGCAAAAAATTTACGCAAAGCATACAGCTGTCGTTTGCGGCAACTATCTGTTTTGCCCTGCACTGAAGCTGAGCATCGCTTGTTGAAAACCGGAAGCATTATCCCGATTTTGAATTCACGCACTCAGTCGCCAAACGATATTACGAGAAAGCACGGCAATACTTGAATTTGCTGAATGCAACGCAGGCAAAAAAAGACAGAATACAAAATATTCTAGACCGAGCATTTTATGGGCTGAAAAAAGCCGCAGCAAGAAATGATAAAAATCATATGCTTGCACACAGCCGTCCACTACACGCTTTTTATGAGAAATTTATTTTCAAGCTAGTTCCTAATTGGAGGATACTGCTCATTGTAACTGGAGGAACCAATGAAGTTTATTAAAAAGACCGATTTTTTGATCCTCCTTGGCGTTTTCTTTATAAGCGCAGCTGGATGGATGTATTATCAGTTTAAATACAGTTCGACCGGCGCAGTTGCAGAAATTTACTATCAGTCCGAGCTGGTGGAAACCGTCGATTTAACCCAAAAGATAGACCGCACATTTTCTATTCCACAAAACGAACATGTGGTATTTCATCAATTCAGCGACGGAAGTATCTGTTTTGAAGAATCCGATTGTCCGGATAAAATCTGCATTAAAGCGGGAAGACTGCGGACTGTTGGACAGAGTGCAGCCTGCCTGCCCAATCAGATTATTATAAAAATTGTGGCAAAAGACGGTCGCAACACAAATGACCCCGATATTGTAATAGGTTAGGAAAAGGAACATGTTAAAGCAGGAAAAGACAGAGACGAATCATAAAGCGGACCGCTGGATGGATTCTGCTGCAATTAAACGGATGGTTTTAACCGCGCTGCTGTTTGCCGCGGCTTTGGTCATGACCATTGTGGAATATCAGGTGCCGATTCCCATGCCTGTGCCGGGCATTAAACTGGGATTATCAAATATTGTGGTCATGTATTCGCTTTTCTTTTTGCACAAAAGGGATGCCATAATGCTTGCAGTTTTAAAATCATTATTTGTGTTTTTAACGCGTGGTTTTATTGCGGGGTTGCTGAGCTTTAGCGGTGGGATATTATCCATCCTTGTCATGATTCTTTGCATGGAAATATTTAGAGAAAAAATCTCCTATCTAATGATTAGCATTGTGGGAGCGGTATTCCATAATTTTGGGCAGATTGCCGTGGTTTCTCTTTTATACACCAATCTTTTGTTGTGGAGTTACTTCCCTGTTCTGTTGGTATCAGCGGTGATTACAGGTTCGGCAACATCCACATTGCTGCGGATTACTTTGCCTGCTTTAAAAAGGTTGGATTTAAAGTAAGCACTGCACTTTTACATACCTTTGATACAGGAAATGGCTATGTATAAGGCTCTCTGAATCGTGAGACATTTTGGTTGTTGTTAGACATTGAAATCCGAATCAGCAGGCATTTACATAATTTAGAGAAAAACAGTCAAAATGGCCGGCATTTGCATCTTACTAGATGTAGTGCCGGCCACTATTGCTCCTATCTATAACTTTCAATCAGTTGGTCTGTGTTTTGTTTGTCCATTTTAAATCGGAATTCATTGAAATTAATAACTATTTAATGCTCCAAAATTCACTATTTGGGAATATCAAGCACTGATCCGCTGGGAATTTGGTCACAGTTCTCTTCATTATAAACGGGAATTTTGGCTTGTATCAGCTTTTCTGCAGTAATTCCGTTTCCGTTCGTTAAGGTACCCGAAAAGCTTCCATCGTAAATTTTTCCGAATCCGCAGGAAGGACTGCGGGTTTTTAGTATCGCGGCGCTGCAGTTAAAAAGCCGCGCAAGACGAAGCGTTTCCTGCGCACCTAATGAAAATTGCATGGTACGGTCTGCGCCGTTGCAAGTGACCGCACGGCCGTTTGCTAACTCCACAGGGTCGCGGGGCGTTGGCAGACCGCCGAGCTGCTCCGGGCAAACAGGAATCAGATTGTGCTGTTTTCGCAGTTCTAAAACTTTGTCATTCGCGCAGCCCGTGCCGTTGTATCGGCAATTTACGCCAAGAAGACAAGCACTGACAAGCAGATTCACGGTTGCATATTCCTTTCTCATCAGACAATGTTTTTAAGCCGCAGCATCTGCAATATCACGGACAGCAACAGCCTGCTTGCCCATTTGGCGATATCTTTCTTCTACCACAGATTTTGAATAGCTTTTTACTCCGGTAAGATCATAAGGGTCATTAAAATAGTATCTTTCTTCGTCAAATCCCACCATTAAAAGGCAATGTTCGCCTGAAATCCACTGGAATGTTTCATTTGTATCCGCAAGTATCCAGCTAGGGCCGGGGGTGGGATCTTTCATATCAACCGTTGCCCAAATGATGACAGGAGAGCCTTTCGATAGATAATCCTGTGCCAACTGTGTAAGTTCCGTTCCGGTGAGATTAACGGCTTCTTTCTCATCGTTGTCCCAAAAATAGGAATTTACAACGGCGGTGAGAACTGTGGCATAGCATCCGAGTCCGTCGGACGAGCGCGGATCCCCAATGAATGCCTGATTCGGACTCATGCCATAAACACTGCCGCCTTCAGAAAGCAGGGAAACTTTTGGTGTACGTGAAACAATTTGATCCGCAGTGGTAGAAATACCGTAATGGTTCAGAAGCATCATGGCGCTGACCAGTTCACATCCGGTGCTTAATTGATTTTCTCCGCTGATGTGTGCTACCGGAATCATATGTAATGGGTTTTCCTGTTCAGCCTGTGAGCTACTGGTATTGTTGTCGGATTCTGACGCTGATTCTGTTTCGGATTCAACTGCAGATTCCTCGGAAGGTGTTATGTCTGCGTTCGCCGTTTTATCGAAGTAAAAAGAAACCATAAAAGACGCTGCTGCTGAAAATATAACCAATAAACAGATATAAAAAATTCGTCTTCGTAATATCTTCCGATGCTGAAAATTCGCCAAAGGTCTCGCTCCATTTCTAATTCAAATCAGTATAAAGCTGCGAAAACAAATTGTGACAGATTCAGACAATCTGTATTATAAATTCCAATTTAGCAAAAGTCAATTTATGCGATGCCATAAAGCATTCGTGCCACCGATTTGCCGGCCCAGCAAGCCAGCAGGGCAAGGCATAAATTTAGACCAACGTTGAGCCCGCCAATCCAGTAGTTTTCTTCGGAAAACAGGGAGACGGTTTCATAGCTGAATGTTGAGAATGTTGTCAGTCCGCCCATCATGCCGGTTGTCAAAAAGATTTTCATACCGTCTGAAATAGACCACGAGCCGGACGCAGCTTCCATAATAAAGCCCATTATAAATCCACCCGCTAAGTTGACCATCAATGTGCCCAGTGGGAAATCGCTCCATAGCTTTACAGCCATGCTGGAAATCAAATATCTTAGAGCTGCTCCAAAGAATCCGCCCATACCTACAATTAAAATCCGGCTCGCCTTCATAGAATACCGCCTTTCAAAAAATAAAACGACTTTTGCTCTCAACCTAAAGCAGAAGCCGTCAATCAAACACATTATGGTGAGCCTCATCACCAATACTATCCTCTAAATAATAATATCGAATTTTATGTAAATTGTAAATGTGCAGAATTGAAAAAAACCGTATATTTTTTGGGTTTTACTCGTATTAGATGACGAAAAAATAGATTTGGCGATTTATCTTCAGCATACGGACGGTATCAGTTTGCTGATAATACGATTATTACAAAATGCAAACAAGGCTTTGTGAACGGTAATTTAGTGCAAAACAGACAGGCCGCCCATATTGGGCGGTCTGCCTCTCTATATTATCTGCAGCGACGCCTGCGACGGCGGCGCCAACAACAGCACCGGCACCAGCAGCGCCCCCAGGGCCCAAATCGATACCAATAATACCAACACATCTTGTTTATCCCTCCTTTGGAGATGATATTACATACTATGCTCCAAAGGCGAGAAAGGTCAATTTCTGTAAAAAGAATACGAAAAAGCAAAATTACATGCCATAGGATTAGGAATTTCCCGTGCAGACGCTTGGGTTATGGCAGTACATCAGATTAAAAATGATTCGCTTACAATCCCGTCCGATAAAGGGGAATCACATTGATGACGGGCACTTCATAGGGATGGGCCGCCTTGACCGCTTTTATCGTTTCATCCACTTTTTCCTTTCGGCACAGAACCTCCACCCGCAGTTCCGAAGCGCTGCATAACTCTCCTTGCTTTCCCAGAAACGGCTGGCTGCCGTTTAAAGGACGCCAACATCCAACGACTTCGCTGTACGAAAGACAACTGTCGTAATTCCCAATGTGTCCGGCGTCCACGCTCTGTAATGCTTTTCTGACAGGTTCAAAATGTGTTTTCGGTACAAATATTTCCATTTTACAAAACTCAAAATCCATATGCCTTACCTCCATTTTTTCGCCTTTTTATTATAATGACACTCCTTGGTACTGTAAAGATACTAAAATAATAATTATTATTATAAATATATAAAAATTATCTTATTTTACCATTTTAATTCTCTGTTTTTAGGGTGGATATTACCAATGAAATCCGTTATGATAAGAATAGAAAAGAACTATGAAATGGGGCATATCAAATGAATATAAATCGCAGTTTTTTGCAGGCATTGGAAAACCGCCGTTCTATTTATTCCATTGGCAATGAGCCGACCGTTTCGCAAGAGGAAATTATTTCTATCATTCGCAGAGCGGTGAAAGCTTCGCCAAGTGCATTTAATTCCCAAAGTGCCCGAGTGATTGTTTTGTTTGGAAAGAGCCATCATAAGTTATGGGAGGAAACTAAAAATATATTGCGGGCAATGGTGCCAAAAGAGAGTTTTCCAAAAACGGAAGAAAAAATTAATTCGTTTTCACGCGGGTATGGCACCGTACTCTTTTTTGAGGATCAAGATGTTGTCACAAAGCTGCAAGAAAAATATCCATTGTATCGGGAAAATTTCCCTGTTTGGTCGCTTCAATCTTCCGGCATGCTGCAGCTTGCTGTTTGGACGGCATTGGAAGAAGCCGGACTGGGGGCAAACCTTCAGCATTATAACCCGTTAATCGACGAAACAGTGCGTGAAAACTGGAACGCTCCGAAAAGCTGGAAGCTGCTGGGACAAATGCCGTTTGGAAATGTAACGGGGGAAGCAGGTCCCAAAGATTTTCAGCCTGTGGATGAGCGGATGAAAGTATTCCGTTAAAAGGGGGAATTATGATGAAATTGGTACTAATTCGGCACGGAGAAAGTGAATGGAACAGAAAAAATCTTTTTACCGGCTGGACGGATGTGAATTTGTCCGAGACGGGGAAAACAGAGGCTGAAAATGCAGGTCGCCTTCTCAAGCAGTCAGGGTTTGATTTTGATATTTGCTACACTTCCTATTTAAAGCGCGCCATTCATACGCTGAATCTTGTTTTGAAGCAAATGGACCGTGAATGGCTGCCGATTGTGAAAAGTTGGAAACTGAACGAGCGGCATTACGGTGCCCTTCAAGGACTAAACAAGGCACAGACAGCGCAGAAATACGGCGAAGAGCAGGTGCATATCTGGCGGCGGTCGTTTGATGTTCGCCCTCCGCTGCTCACAGAGGATGATGACAGAAGCCCGCATCGCCAGGAACCGTACAGAAATGAATCTCCACAGGAATTACCGCTTGGTGAAAGTTTGCAAGATACCATCGCCAGGGTTGTCCCGTTCTTTGAGGAAAACATCCGCAAAGACATGGAGCAAGGCAAACGTGTTTTAATTGCCGCTCATGGAAATTCCATCCGAGCGCTTGTCTACTATTTTGAAAAACTTTCAAAAGAAGACATTACCAAAGTAAATATTCCCACAGGTATCCCGCTCGTTTATACTTTTGACGAACACTTGAACGTAACGGATAAGAGATATCTCGGAGACCCTGCCTTGATTCAATCAAAAATTCAAAGCGTTGCCAATCAGGGAAAAGTGGGATAACCATGAATTTCTGATAGAAGTATCCCTCCACGTACATACTAAGCGGGGAGGTGATTTCTTGTCTAAGGCAAGTGTCTATTTTCAGCTGGAACATCCTGAGGATAAACGAAACTGCAAAGAAATCAAGCGCCGTTTGGATTCTATTCCGGGGGTGATTTCTGTCAGCGTGAGCCGCGGCCGTGAAACGGTAGCCGTTGACTATGACACCACGGGAACCAATCCCAATCAGCTCCGCAAAGAGCTGGATGAATGCGGATGTGAAGTGGCTACCGAGAAAGTGCAGAATCACATTATGTAAAAAAGAGCCGTGCAGCCCCAATTGGACTGCGCGGCTTTTTTTGTTTTACGGCTATTTATTCTATTCCGCCGGTTCTGTGTCCGTGGTGAAATCCTTTTCCTTTCCCATGCGGACGCCAGCCTTTTTTAGAAAAGTTTTTGTGGCGTTCCTGCTGTCCCTGTCTGCCGGGCAGGGTGAAATGCACGGTACGCTGCCTAATTTTCCAAGCGGACATTTTGCGAGCGATTAAGGCGGCATCCTTGGCAGAAAGCTCTATGGTTGTATACTCTTTGTGGATACTGATTTTCCCGATTACACCAACCGCAAGTCCCGTAGCGGAGACAATTTCACCGATTAAAAATTCGGGTCGGATTTTGTCCTTTGCGCCAATATCCGCACGCACTTGAACGGAGCCCTTTTTTTCCGATTCTGCGGGCAGGCGGCGGATGTTCCGCACGGATTCGAGCCTGCGGTTTTTGCCTGCGGAAAGCGCGCATAGCGCAGCTGCCACCTGCAGGGGAGCATAGCCCTCTGATTCTAAGTTTTCGAGATATGGAATCCAGTTTGTTCCGCTGCCTTCATCCACAAGTTCCTTGATGTGCCCAAGAAATTTCTTTAGGCGCCGCTCATGAATGTCCTCTAAGTTCGGCACGGGAGCCTCACTGATTTTAACGTTTAAAAACCGTTCCAGCGAACGCATTCGTTCCATCTGGGAGCGGTTTGCAGCGAGTGTGTAAGAGGAACCCGTTTTTCCTGCACGTCCGGTACGGCCGATTCTGTGAATGTAATACTCGTTCTCCTGCGGAATATCGAAATTAAAGACGGCGTCCACGTTTTCTACATCGATGCCGCGAGCAGCGACATCGGTTGCAACCAGCAGGCTGCTGCGTCCGTTTTTAAAATCATTCATGACCTGTGTGCGCTGGTTCTGTTTCATGTCGCCGTGCAGTGCGGCAGCCTGAAATCCGCTGTCGTTAAGTTCTGAACAGAGTTCTTCTACCATCCTTTTGGTGTTGCAGAAAATCAGCGCGCGCTTCGGCCGATGATATTCCAGCAATAACTTGAGCGCATTCATTTTATCCTTCTGCGGCACGCGGTAATAAAACTGGGAAATGCCTTCAACGGTGCGCCGTCCTTTGTCCACTGCAACCATTGCCGGGTCGGTTTGAAAGTCCTTTGTAATGGCAAGAATGGAGGGGGGCATGGTCGCGCTGAAGAGCAGGGTTTGCCGCTGTTCGGGTGCTTGACTTAGAATGGTACGGATATCGTCCAAAAATCCCATGTTCAGCATTTCATCCGCTTCGTCAAGAACCACTGTTCTCAAATTTTCAAGCGTCAGTGTTTTGCGGCGAAGATGGTCCATCACGCGCCCGGGCGTACCGATAACAATCTTAGCGGTTTTCAGCCGGCGGATTTGTCCCTGCATAGGCTGACCGCCGCATACCGTAGCCAGGCTGACTCCACTGAGATATTTTGAATATTTGTGCAACTCGTTGCTGATTTGCATTGCCAGCTCGCGGGTGGGGCTTAAAATCAGTACCTGCCCTCTGGCACCGCTGCCGTGTGCCGTCATTTGAACGACTGGGATGCCGAATGCGGCTGTTTTTCCAGTGCCCGTGCTGGAACGGCCGATGAGGTCCCTGCCCTCCAGAATCAGAGGGATTGCTCCGGACTGAATATCAGTTGCCGTTTCATATCCCAGTTCTTCTACGGCGCGTATAATTTCGGGCATTAGATTCATTTCTTTAAACTGCATATTGCTTCCTTTGTTTCATAAATTTTTGATGCTTGCCTATTATAGCATGAATCACCGAAGAATCCTAATGTGCGCAGATTCTTTACCTGTGTTCTTGCTTCCGATGTATTTGCCAATAGGTTTGTTTATTAAAAATGACGTGTGAAAATTTCACTGTCTTCCAGCAGACTTTCTACGGTATCGAAACCCAGACGGTGAAGCAGCTCAATGACGAAAGGATTGTCAATCGGTGTGGGATACGTTGCCTCGTTACCATAGCGGTAGACGTTCTTCCTGCCTTCCTTTGCGGGAATCAGTGCTTTCGGTCCGCCGACACAGCCACCGACACAGCCCATTCCCTCTATGAAATTAGCGGTAATTTTCCCCTCTAAAACATCATTGAGCATTTTTTTGCAGGCAGGGACACCGTCCGCCTGAGCGGCGTGTACCGTAATCTTGCGGTGTGGATTTAGCCGTTTCACCGTTTTTTGCACCGCTTCACTCACGCCTCCGGTACTCGCGTAAATTCGACCGGCGCGGGAGGAATGGTCGCGCTCGTCCTCCGGCATTGCAGCGGGGTCAATCCCCGCGAAATCGAAAATATCGCGCATTTCTTGAAATGTAAGGACGTGGTCGGTTGAATCTGCCACGTCTTTTTCGCGTGCCTCCGCTTTTTTGGCAAGACACGGCCCGATAAAGACGGTAATTGCCTCAGGATACAGCGTCTTAATGGAGCGGCCGCATGCAACCATGGGGGAAACGGAGCCGGGAACATGAGGAATCAGTTGGTGATACACCCGCCGAATCATTGCAATCCACATTGGACAGCAGCAGCTGGTAAGTTGAAAATCCTTTTCCTCCACAATGTTCCTGTCAAATTCCAGTGCTTCTTTCAGCGTTAAAATATCCGCGAACAGGGCGACTTCCACCATGCCGGCAAAGCCGATGCGCTTAAACGCAGTTCTGAGTTTTCCGGGCGTGACATCATCGCTGAACTGATTGATAAATGCCGGGGCAATCATGGCATACACCGGCGCTTTGGAATTGTGAATCGCTTCTAATGTGGGAAGAATATCTCGGCTTTCCGTTAACTTGTGCGCTTTGCAATTCTTTATGCAGTCCTCACACCCGACGCACAGGTCTTTGTTCACAACCAGATTGCCTTTTTCATCCCGATACAGCGCATCAAATAAACATTTTCCGGCGCAGGCGGCCCGCTCGTCGTCCGAACAGGCACAGTCACCGATTCGAATCACAGGCGGGTGTTTTTCCGGGTTTAGCAGGCAGTCCAGTTGATGGGGATCATATTTTTCCTTCCGTACCCGAGTAAGCTCTTCCGGCAGTTTGTTTTGCACAGAGGCTTTCACCAGTCGGTTGTATAATTCTTCAAAAGTTGTCACGCAACCGTCCTCTTTCGTTAGTTTTTTTGCTCCGAATGAATCTATTGTTAGGATTTGCCGTGTAGAAACCATTTATTCGGCATCGCTGAACATCGTATTAAGCGAAAAATTAACTGTATTAATACAGATGTTACAAAATTGTTCATTGATAAACAAGTAAAATGAGAATACAATTAGAATTGTTATATTATGGCAAAACAACACCGGCGCAGGAGGAGTCTTATGGATATTATCAACGTCTGCGATGTACGAAAAGTGTACCACATCGGTACGGAAAAAGTGGTCGCGCTCAGTCGTATCAGCCTGAGTGTTGCACAAGGGGAAATTTGCTGCATCCTTGGAACATCGGGGTCCGGCAAATCCACCTTACTGAACATCATGGCCGGTTTGGAACGTCCGTCGCGTGGCAGAATCTTGATTGGAGGAAAAGATGTAACGCATTACACCGAAAAGCAGTGGGCTTTGTTTCGGCAGAAACATATAGGATTTATCTTTCAGTCTTATAATCTGATGCCGACTATGACTGCGATTGATAATGTGGCGCTGCCCCTTGCATTTCGAGGGGTGAAAAAGGAAGTCAGAATCAGAAAAGCGGTTAAAATGCTGCGGGCGGTTCGGCTTGGCAACCGTCTGCTGCATCGGCCTACACAGATGAGCGGAGGTCAGCAACAGCGCGTAGGAATTGCCCGTGCTTTTGTTGCAAGGCCAAAGCTGATTTTTGCAGACGAACCGACAGGGAACTTGGACAGTAAAACGGGCAGGGAAGTCATGCAACTGATGGTCACAATGGCAAAAAAATATGGTGAAACATTAATTATCGTAACACATGACCCGGAAATCGCCCAATACGCAGGGCGTATCATTAAAATACATGACGGCAACAAAATTTCTGATGAATTAAACCCTGCCGGCGTGAAGCAGAAGGAGGAACAAAAGGCATGAAGACAGGAAAGAAAAAAGCGGTTTATCTTTTTTTGGCGGCTGTATGGTCGCTGTTATGTGTGTTTGGCGCACAAGTGCCTGCAGCAGCAAACACAGATGACATACCCGACCCGCGTGTCACTTCGGCAACGGTTACACCGTCTGAGCCGGGGGTGGGCAGTCCGTTTGACGTTCATCTAACCTTTACGCAAACCATGGATGGTTTTGATTTTAATCCCGACAGTGATTATATTGAAATCGAGGTGACATCGGCCAGCAATTCCATTAAAGTCGGTCATAAGAAATTTCTTGCAGAGAATGTGGATGTGGATGAAAATGACTACGATGTCACCACGCTATCCTACGACTTATATATTCCACAGAAATATCTCAAAAGAATCGGAAGCAATTACGGAATTTTAAAACTTGAGATTACATATTACGATTCTTCCGATGATATTTTGGAAAGTGACGATCATGATTTAAAATTTACCGTGGAATATTTGGTGTTTAGCAAATTGGATTCCGCATCGGACAATGATACGGATGGCCGGTTAACGGTTACTTCTTTTCAGGTGGATCATACCCCTGTAGAAGAGGGCGAAAATTTTGATTTGACCTTGACAGTTAAGAACATAGGCGGCGTGTCCTGCACCAATATTATTTCCGTACTGGATCTTTCTGCGGCCGGCGGAGTCAGTATCAATGGGGAGTCCGACACAAAACCAATCGGGGTACTGGATGCGGGTAAGACCACAACGGTCACATATCCGCTTTCTTGTCTTGATAAGATGGAAACAAACAGTTATCCGATCGGCATTACGCTTTCGGCAGATAACGTCAGCCCCGCCACCTCTAAAATCTATCTGCCGATTCAAGGAACAAAAACAGGCGAGGACGATACAGGTGAGGTTGGGGACAGTAAGCCACAGCTTATCATCTCCAGCTATGATTTTGGCGGCCAGGCAGTGACGGGTGGAAAGGAATTCAACCTTGTCATGAATGTTCTTAATACGGGAAGTATTCCGATTGAAAACTGCAAAATGACCGTGGGTTCAGAAACGGGGGATTCGGATTCCAACACGCCGGTCGGCAGTATTTTTACACCGTCCCAATCATCTAACACGTTTTTTATATCGAAACTGGATGCCGGGGCAACGGTGAAAAAAGAAATTGCGCTGCTGCCGAAGGCTGACGCGTCCCCCAATTCCTATGGCGTCCGCGTGGATTTCAGCTACGATGCAATTTTGGACGGGAAACGCCAGACGCTCTCTTCCCAAGAAATCATCACCATTCCCCTTGTACAGCTGATTCGGTTTGAAGTTGGGGAGCCTGTTTTGAGCAATCCTATTTTCATGGGAGAGGATGGGCGGATTAGTGTAGACTTTGTAAATAAGGGAAAAAGCAAGGTTTACAATGTTACCGCTCAACTGGACGGAAATTTCGACACAGACGAAGGCAGTCTGTATATTGGTAATTTGGATTCCGGCATGAGCGATACCTTCCAGGCAAATCTGACACCACTGCAAGAAGGAACTCTCTCCGGCACAGTGACATTCAGTTATGAGGATGCATCAGGAAAAGTGTTGGAGGTTGTAAAAGAATTTTCCGCAGAAGTACAGGCGGCGGAAATTCCCGATATGATGGACCCGGAATTCATGAACCCGGAGGGAGACATGCCAGCGGACGAGCAGCCCAATGGCGGCGGACTGGGCTGGAAATTGTGGATCGGAATCATCTGCGGGGTTGTTGTGGTTATTTTTGCAACGGTTATCGTTTTAAAAAAGCGCAAAGCAAAGAAACTGCGCCTGCTGGAAGAAGAGGACGACTACGATGACGAACCCGGCGGGGGAATTTAATATGAGATTCGGCGATATGATTTCAATGTCCCTTACGAATTTGTTTCACCGGCGTGTTCGTACAGCGCTGACTGTAATGGGAGTTATCATCGGTACATGTGCCATCATCGTCATGCTTTCGCTTGGCTTCGGGATGCGGCAGAGTATGGAAGATATGATGAGCAGTATGGGAGACCTAACCGTTATTACCGTGTTTGGCGGCGGAGACTCACATGGTTCCGGCGGGCTGGATGATAAAGCTATAAAAAGTATGCAGAATTTACAGGATGTTGCCGCTATTACACCGGTTTATATGCTGGACCCCTCCATTGTAACAGTGAGCAGCAGGAAATATCAGTTTGAGGCGATGATTTTCGGAGTTGCGATGGATACGCTGGAAACATTCGGGTATCAGACGGAAAGTGGGGACCTGCCCGGCCCCCGTTTTCAAAAGACGGATATCTTGTTTGGCAGCAATTCCGCCTATGATTTTGTCGACACAAGCCGAAGAACTCCTAGCAGAGTTGATCCAATACCGGATAGGAACGGGAATCTGCCGGAACCGTTTGTCGACCTGATGAAGGATCAATTTACGCTGAATGTCAATCTTCAAGACGATTCTGCCAGAAAGCCAAGAGCAGTAAAACTCAACGTGCTTGGAGTTTTGGCAGAGGACTACAGTAAAAATCCCATGCCGAGCGATTGCATTTTTATGGATGTTTCCTACGCAAAGGAGTTACACGAAAGATATAATAAGTTAAATCATAGGAAAGATGACACCTCAAAAGATACCTATGATCAGATTATTATTAAGATGAATTCCATTGAAGCGGTACCGAATGCCACAGAACAGATTGAAGACCTCGGTTATCAGTGTTACAGCATGGAGAGCTCGCGCGACGCTGTGGAAAAACAACTGCGTACAGTTCAGATGATTTTGGGAGGACTGGGTGCCATCTCGCTGCTTGTGGCGGCACTCGGTATTACGAATACCATGGTGATGTCCATTTATGAACGCACGCGGGAAATCGGAATTATGAAAGTATTGGGCTGCGAGTTGTGGAACATTCGCGCCATGTTTCTCATAGAGGCCGGAGCCATTGGATTTTTGGGCGGCGCGCTCGGAATCGGCATCAGCTATGGGATATCAGCCTTTCTCAATTCGTTAGCCGCTGGGATGGCGGCTAACGGCGGCGGAATGCTGTTTTCCATGGGAGGGAAGATATCAATTATTCCTCTTTGGTTGGTATTCGCTTCTCTTGCTTTTTCCACTTTGGTAGGGGTAATTTCCGGCATTTTGCCCGCAAACCGAGCGATGAAAATCAGTGCGCTGACGGCGATTAAGCAGGAATAACATGAACGCGCAAGAATCTGCGCGGAAAATACCATGTTTTATGTTACTGAAAAATCCGTGAGGGGATGCAGATGTAATCTCATCAGTCCTCACGGATTTTTGTTCAAAGTCTCGGCTTTTTAAAGAGGGTGCGGTGATATGAATCTTTATATGAGCTCGGCGTAGTGATTTTGGTTATTCGCTCTTTTGAGGCAGAGAAGTTTTCCAAGCTTCCACCAGCTTAGCGGCTGCTTCTTTCGGGCTCTCTGCCTCCGTTACCGCAGACACGACGAAAAAGCCATCCACACCGGTTTGAGCAAGCAGCGGAATATCTCGAAGTTTAACGCCTCCGCCAACCACCACGGGGATAGGGCTGAGTTTTGCAAGTTGTGCCAGTTCGGTAAAACTTCGGGTGATGATTTTTCCGTCAGCGTCAAGCCCGCAGTCCGGTTTGGTCATGGTTTCGTGCAGGGGGCCGACCCCAAAATAGTCAATTTGGCTGACATCGGCCGTTTGAATGTATTCAAAAATTTCATGCGTCCTGGCGGATAGCCCGATGATAGAATCGTTTCCCAAGTATTCCCTGCAAACAGATACCGGAATGTCAGACTGCCCCACGTGAATTCCGTCGACTTTCACTCCTTCTTTTCTTGCCGCAAGGACAACATCAAGTCGGTCATCCACCAGTAAGGCAATTTTATCGGATTTTCCGGCTTTGGCAATCACATCGGCAGCTTCACGGGTGAGTTGAATCAGTTCCAGCGCAGAAGCTGTTTTGGAGCGAATCTGCACGCAGGTAAATCCGGCCTCCACTGCTTCTTTAAGCAATTGCTTAACGGGACGGCCTTTTGTGTTTTCCGGTCCTATGACAAGATATGCGGAAAGATCAATCTTTTTTTTATTCTTCATTTTTTCCTCCTAAGATGTTGTTTACTTTGTCGACTTTTGCGCTTATCATGTTTGTAAATCCGGGCCGTATATCGGCCTTTAGCACCACTTCCGTACGAATTCCTTTATTGGCAAGCACAAAGGTTGCATCTTTTACAACTTTCATCACTTCGTCCCATTCACCCTCGATTTCTGTAAACATGGAAGAAGTATGATTTGGCAAACCGGATTCACGGATTACTTTTACAACTTCAGCCACCTCGGGGGCAAGTTCATCACCGACGCCCACGGGTGCAATTGCAACTGCAACGAGCGTATTCATCTGTTAAACCTCCTCTAAATCAAAAGGATTATTGGCAATCTCTTCTGCGGTTGCTTTATATAATTCATCAAGGAATCTCACTTGAAAACTGCCCGGTCCGTCCGCTTTTTCTTCGGCACGACTTCCAGCTAAATTATAAACGGACGCTCCTGTCAACGCTGCGATAAACGGGGAAGCGGCAGTTGCATATACCGCTATCACTCCACCGAGGGAACAACCCGCTCCGGTGATTCGCTCCATGAAATGGGACCCTCCGTGTGAGTACGCGGCGACAGAACCATCGGTGATAAAATCTGTTTTGCCGGAGACGGCCACTGCGCCCCCTGTGTACCGAGCCAGTGCAACAGCAGCGGCTTTTGCTGCGTCAACGGAGTCCGTGGTATCCACACCGCGAACGTTGGATTCTTTTGTACCGCCGTCTAAGTTCCACAGACCTGCCAATGCGATAATTTCGGAAGCATTGCCGCGGATGACACTGGGCAGATACGCTTTTAACTGCTTTAATAGTTTTGTCCGAAGAGAACCGATTCCTACCGCAACGGGATCTAAAACCCAGGGTTTGCCGATGTCGTGCAGAACTTTACAGACATGCGGCAATGATTGTTCATAAATGGGCAAAAGAGTTCCGAAGTTGATATAAGTTGCGCCGCCGGCTTTTGCCAAAGATTCACCCTCATCCGGCAAATACACCATCGCAGCGGAGCCGCCGACCGCTAGCTGTGCATTGGCGACGAAATTGATTGTAACGGTGTTGGTAATGGATCCCGCCATGGGATTCGTTTGCTTGACTGTTTCCACAGTCTGCATGATTTTATTCTGTATGTCCGCTTTATCCATCATTTTTAGATTCATCCTTCCGCCGGTATTATCCGGATCAAGTTTTATGGTATCCTCTCAGCCCTGCGGTTATCGAGCGAATCTGTCTGTTTTTCACAGACAGGGAAGCCATCTCTCTGATAGATGTTTCTTTATTCTAATTCTTTTGTTGTAATTCTACTTCCAGTCCCTCCAGTATACGGTTTACAGTTCTTACAGCGCACATTTTTCCGCACATGGAGCAACTGTTTTGTTCCTCCGGGGGAAGACTTTCATGATATTCTTTGGCCTTTTCACCGTCGAGTGCAAGTTGATACATTTCCTGCCAGTCCAGTTTTCTGCGAGCCTGGCCCATTTTCCAATCCACGGTGCGGGCGCCCTGTATCCCTTTTGAGATATCCGCGGCATGAGCAGCAATTTTAGAAGCGATAATACCCTGCTTTACGTCATCTAGATCGGGCAGGCGTAAATGTTCGGCGGGCGTTACATAACAAAGAAAGTCGGCTCCGCTTGCGGCCGCGATTGCACCGCCGATTGCCCCGGTGATGTGGTCGTAGCCGGGCGCAATATCCGTAACCAGCGGCCCGAGCACATAGAACGGTGCGCCGTGACAGAGACGCTTTTCCAGTTTTACATTGGCGGATATCTCATCCATCGCCATATGTCCCGGGCCTTCCACAAGGACCTGCACATCTTTTTGCCATGCGCGCTGCACCAAATTTCCGATTTCAATTAACTCTGTTATCTGTGACGCATCCGTCGAATCGGCAATGCTGCCGGGTCTTAGTGCATCCCCAAGGCTGATTGTGACATCGTATTCACGCAAAATATCAAGCAACTCATCGTAATATTCGTAAAACGGGTTTTCGTTCCCTGTCATCTTCATCCATGCGAACAACAGGGAACCTCCGCGCGAAACAATGTTCATCTGCCGCTTTTCACGCATGAAAACTTCGACGGTTCTGCGATTGATGCCGGCGTGGATGGTCATAAAATCGACGCCTTCCTCTGCATGCAGGCGTACAACTTCCAAAAAATCCTTGGCGGTGATATCTTTTAGCTCTTTGCTCAAATAGCCAATTGCATCGTATACCGGAACGGTACCAATCATTGCGCAGGAGGATTCAACTAGTTTTTGCCGAAATTCCCGCGTTTTTCCATAGTTGCTCAGGTCCATAATTGCTTCTGCGCCGAACTTTTCCGCAAGTCTTACTTTTTGCATTTCAGCTTGATAGTTGACACAGTCGCCGGAGACACCTAAGTTTACATTAATTTTTGTTCTGAGTCCCGCGCCAATTCCGTACGGATGCAATGCTTTGTGGCGGATATTGGCCGGAATCGCCACTTGGCCGGATGCCACAAGTGCTAAAAGTTTTTGTTCAGAGATGCCTTCGTCCTTTGCGACTTGTGCCATTTCCTTCGTAACAATTCCTCTTTTTGCCGCTTCCATCTGTGTTTGATAATTCATTTTATTTTGCTCCCTTCGGCAATCCGTTTTGATAAAGCTCATAAAAATGGTGAGTAGGCCCGCAGCCTTTCCCAATGCTGAGCGAATGACGGATGGCGGTTGTAATATAATCTTTTGCTTTTCTGACGGCGCTTTCTAAATCGAGTCCCAACGCTAGATTGGAGGCAATTGCAGAGGAATAGGTGCAACCTGTACCATGCGTGTTTTTAGTGTGAATGCGCTCGGTACTGAAACGGTAAAATTGACGGCCGTCAAATAAGATATCCAACGCATCTCCGATGGCATGCCCGCCTTTGACCAAAACATTTTTGGCTCCGAAATCATGAATGATTTTTGCAGCTTGCTCCATATCTTCGGGACTGTTTATTTTCATATCGGAAATCACTTCCGCTTCCGGTATATTGGGAGTAAGCACATCTGCAAGCGGCAGAATTTTACGAATCAGTGTGTCGACGGAATCAGGATCCATCAGAGGGCATCCATTTTTTGCAACCATAACGGGATCAATGACCACATTATGCGGCTTATATTCTTTTAGCTTGTGCGCCACGGCTTCCATGCAGTTTGGATGGGAGAGCATACCCACTTTTACGGCATCCGCGCCGATATCCTCGAAAACCGCGTCAATTTGTTTTTGAATCATCTCCGGCGAAACATCCTGTATGTCAAGAACACGGGATGTGTTTTCCGCAACAACAGAAACGATGACGCTCATACCATATACGCCATGCGCTGCAAAGGTTTTTAGGTCGGCTTGAATGCCTGCTCCTCCACTGCAATCGGAGCCTGCAATGGTTAGAACTTTTTTCATAATTTTCACCTGATTTCTAAAATGATTAAAAACTGTGCTTACTGATTTCAGTAAGCACAGTTTTATTTTCTGCTTCCCTACGTCAGTATTAACTAACAGGTTCAAAGGGTCAGGTTCTACCTTCTCAACTTATTTAGCTTTTAGCTAAATGAAGTCCCCCCGCAATATATTCAGTTTTTCTCATAACTAAAAAAGCTTTCCTGCCGGCAGGAAAGCTTTTTTATCATTTTTAGTCATAAATTGCTTCCCTACGTCAGTATTAACTAACAGGTTCAAAGGGTCAGGTTTTACCTTCTCAACTCATTGGACATTTAGCCCAATTAAGTTCCCCCGCAAGATTTTTAATTTTCTTCATAATAACACTTGCTGAATTTTCTGTCAAACATTTTATTTGTAGCTAAAATTCAGTATGGCCCCAAATGATATGAAAAAAGGGAGTGCACAGAGCACACTCCCTTCCTTTTGCATGATAAGATTAGTGTTATTTTATTTCAATTTTACGGGATTCAGGTTTTGCTTCCACCAATTTTGGCAATTCGAGTTCCAGTACGCCGTTTTGATAGCTTGCACTGATTCTGTCAGCATCGATTCCCTGAAGGTCAAAACTGCGGCTGAAGGCACTGTATCTCCTTTCACGGCGAATATAGTTCATCTGTTCATTGCTGTTTTCCTCTTTGTGTTCAGCGGAAAGGTTCAGCCTGTCACCGTCAATACTGATATTGATGTCTTCTTTCCGGAAGCCCGGCAGGTCGGCTTTCAGCACGTATTTGTCGCCCTGGTCGATAATGTCGGTGCGGCAGGGTGCGCATGCTGCATCAAATCCGCCGAAAAAAGTGTTGTTTATCATCCGGTCGAAATAATCGAAAATACTTCCTGCCCTTGAATCGAAAGGAATTAAATCAAACATCTGAAAACCTCCTGTTCCTTTTTTTATTTTTAAACCATGGTATAAACAGCCTGGTTATTTTACTTCTATTTTTTTCTGCGGAGCTTTGGTTGGAACTAATTTCGGAAGTTCCACTTCCAGCACACCGTTGTTGTAACTTGCACTAATTTTGTCTGCATCAATATCGCTGATGTCAAAACTGCGTTTTAATGCACCATACCTTCTTTCTCTGCGGACATAATTATGATTGTTTTCGTTGATTTCTTCTTTGTGTTCAGCACTGAGTGTGAGTAAATTGCCTTCTACATCGATGTTGATTTCCTGTTTCTGAAATCCCGGAAGATCCGCTCTCATTACATATTTATCGCCTTTGTCCAGAATATCGGTTCGAAATGATTGGCAGGTATCCCAACCACCCCAGAAACCGTCGTTCATCATGCGGTCAAATTCATGGAACAATCCATCTGCAACATGGCTAAAAGGAACTAAATCAAACATACTCAAAACCTCCGTTTCCGTTTGATTGTTTTACCGGGAACTCTTCCGTTCCCTTTTGACACTTACAGTATATCCACGGTTTGTGAACAATTTTTGAAATGAATTTTGAAGAATTGTAAATTTTAGCACTCTAATCATTAGAGTGCTAAAATTTTGCCAAAATAGAAACAGGGCTGTTCGAAAAAGAACAGTCCTGTTTATGTTTCGTTATTTTAGGATTCCAATCCTTCATACTGTAGATTGTAGTATCGAGCATACACACCGTCAGCACGCAAAAGGGAGTCATGAGTGCCTCGCTCGATAATGCCGTCGTCACCAATTACAATGATTTCATCGGCGTTGCGAATGGTGGAAAGGCGATGAGCAATCACAATTGTCGTCCTGCCACGGCTGAGCAAGTCAAGGGAAGCCTGTATCCGGCGCTCGCTTTCATTGTCCAGCGCACTGGTGGCTTCATCTAAAATGAGTATCTTCGGATTCTTTAAAAAGACCCGCGCGATGGAGATTCGCTGTTTTTGTCCGCCGCTCAGTCTCGCTCCGCGCTCTCCTACATATGTTTGATAGCCGTCCTCCAGATTCATGATGAAGTCATGAATATTGGCTTTGCGTGCGGCCTCCATAATTTCCTCGTCGGTTGCGTCCGGCTTTCCGTAGGCGATATTGTCACGTATCGTGCCGGAAAACAGATATACATCCTGCTGAACAATGCCAATTGCGTGCTAGTGTCAAGGGAAGTTCGCAATTTAGGGGCTCCGAAAAATGAATTAGGCTACGTTTAACAGTGAAAGAATGGTTTTTGGGTTTAAGTATGCTCTAGAAACAGACCAGTCTTCCGCATATTCCATGAGACATGTTGTTACCAACCGTAGGTAGGAATCCGGATTGGGAAATATTCCGACTACGCTGGTTCTGCGGCGGATTTCCTTGTTTAGTCGTTCCAACATATTGGTCGAGGAAATTTTGCGAGCATCGAGTTCCGGAAAAGCATAGAAGGCTAGAGAATCTTCCAGTCCATCTTGCAGAAGCTCAATTGCTTTTGGAAAGCGTTTTCCATACTGTTCTGATATTTGCTCTGCGCGTTGCCTAGCTATTTCAGCGGAAGGTGCCAGCCAAATCTCTTTTAACTGAGCCGCAAAGGATTCTTTTTCCTTCTGGGGTACATGAGCCAAAATATTTCGCATAAAATGGACTTTGCACCGTTGCCAAGAGGCTCCCGGAAAACTCTCACGGATGGCTGCAATCAGCCCTTTATTTGCGTCTGAAATCACCAGGAGCGGTATTTTCAGACCACGATCGAGAAGACTTTGAAACAATTGAGAATAACTTTCTTTGGATTCATCGAGCATTGGCTCCACGGCGAGGATATCCCTATGCCCCTGTTCATTGACGCCGCAAACTACCATCACAGCCATGCTGACGACCCGGCCATCCATACGAATTTTTTCATACAGTGCATCTGTCCAAATGACAGGATAGCGACCTGTCAGAGGCCGGCTGCGGAAGTACTGCACCTGCTCGTTAAGGCCTTTCGTCATTTCACTGACTTGACTGCGGGAAAGATTCTCAATTCCAAGACTGCGAGCTAGTTTCTCCATCTTTCGCGTAGATACACCCTGCACAAACGCTTCTTGAACCACTTGAATCAGCGCTGCTTCACTGCGCTTGCGTTCTGTTACGAAAAACGGGATATAGCCCTGATTTCGGAGTTTTGGTACCATCAGATACATCGTCCCCATACGAGTATCCAATCGACGTGGCCGATAGCCGCAGCGGTAATCACGGCGGGACGGATTGTGTGCATTCTTTTCTGCGCCAACGATACCGGAGACCTCTGCTTCCATTAGACGGGTACACAGCCATTCCAGCATTGACAGCATTGGATCCGGCTGCGCCATACATTTTAGTAGCAATTCTGTCAAATCTGTGGTATTCTTTTTTTGAGTCATTGGGTATCTCTCCTTCTTTGAATGTCTTATCACCATTCATTTTATCGGAGTCCCAATGACTTTTCTATGCCTTTATGAAATTGCGAACTTTATTGTACTCTATCAATTGCGTCCCGCAAGGATTTCAGCTTAATGTTTCGCACATCAATTCCGTCAATGGTAACGCTGCCGCTGGTTACATCATAAAAGCGGGGCAAAAGGGAACACAATGTTGTTTTCCCTCCGCCGGATGGGCCGACTAACGCAATGGTTTGTCCTGCTTTAATATTCAGATTGATGTGGCTTAAGACTTTTTCGGAAGAATTGTAGCTGAAGGAAACATCCTTATATTCAATATTTCCTTTTACATCATCCAGATTCACAGCGTTCGGGCTGTCAACGATATCCGGTTGAGTTTCAATGACCTCCAGAAAGCGTTTAAAACCGGAATATCCTTTCTGAAATTGCTCCGTAAATTCCACCAGAACATCAATCGGGTTGATAAAAATTGTGATATACAAAGCGTAAACAGCGAGATCGGAAAGCCTGAGGCTACCGTATGCTATAAAGAATCCACCGCTGACTAATACGGTTAAATACAAAAGCCCTTCAAAGAAGGAATTTCCGGCACGGAACGTACCCATAATCTTGTAGTTGTCGATTTTGGATTGAAGGAATAAGAGATTGCTCTTTTCGAACTTCTTGCGCTCCAAATTTTCATTGCCGAAGGACTTTACAACTCGGATACCCGCAAGACTGTCTTGCACGCGGGAATTGACGCCGGAAATCTTTCTGCGGTTGTCCATAAACGTGGCGCGCATCTTTTTGTTCTGACTGACGCTGAACACCACCATGACCGCTGTGACGGCCGCAAGAATCAGTGTCATTGGCACATTGATGAAAAGCAATAACAGAAAAGAACCGAGAAGTTTTACGCAAGAAATAAAGATGTTTTCCGGGCCGTGGTGAGCTAATTCGGAAATATCAAACAGGTCTGAAACCAAACGGCTCATCATATCGCCGGTATTGTTGCGGTCGTAATAAGAAAACGAGAGCCGTTGAAAATGGTCGAATAAATCTTGACGCATATTGCTTTCCATCCGCGCACCCATGATATGTCCCCATGTGGTAATGAAGTACTGGGAGCCATAACGGGCAACGCACATGATTAGCAGCAGGCCGGCAAGCGGCCACAGGATTTCCAGAATTTTTCCCGGATTTTGCGCAAAAACATCATTGGTAAGATATCGAAGAAGCTGAGGGAGAGAGATGTCAATGACGGACAGCAGCAGTGCGCAAAAAATATCGAAATAGAAAACGGCCCTGTAAGGACGGTAATAGCTGATAAATTTCTTAAATACGGACATATTTCCTTCCCTTGTATTCATGCTTAAAGAGTTTCGGGTTTGCCATAGGTTTCGCCGAAGGTTTCCACCGTGACGGTTTGAATCACTTCATCTTCGAGCGGTTTGTCATCATAGTCGCGGGGAACATTGACAATCCGGTCCACTTCCTCCATACCGGAGATAACACGTCCAAAGGACGCGTACTCGCCGTCCAGATAAGGCGAATCCTCCACCATGATGAAAAATTGGGACCCTGCGCTGTTCGGATCCGTTGTGCGCGCCATGGAGATGACGCCTCTTGTGTGCTTTAAGTCATTTGGAAAATGGTTTGATGTAAATTCTCCGCGAATGCGGTAGCCGGGACCGCCGGTCCCGTTGCCGCGTGGGTCTCCGCCCTGAATCATAAAGTTTGGAATCACGCGGTGAAACAGCGTTCCATTGTAAAAGCCCTTCTCAATCAAATATATAAAATTTTTCACGGTATTTGGCGCGATGTCGGGATAAAGTTCTATTTTAATTACGCCATTTGAGGTTTTCATCGTAACGATGGGGTATTTCATATTCATCCTCCGTTTGTAAAATTGAGTTAGCATAACAATCCCATTATAACCGTCAAACTGTATTTATACAAGGAAAGAATCTCTAATAGACGTTTGGCGTAACGGATACCGCAAGAGTCAAAGGTTCTATGGCTTCCTGTTCATTTGATTGCGTATTCTGCAAAGGAGGATTGCCGGTATTCCCATTTTTCTATATTTTAGTATTTTAAATGACGAAAAAGGGTAAAATATGGTATACTGTAAGAAGAACAAAAAGGGGGGATGCCGGTGAAACTGATTTCCTGGAACGTCAACGGTTTGCGGGCCTGTCTAAACAAAGGGTTTTTGGAGTTTTTTAACCGCGCCGATGCCGATGTTTTCTGCATACAGGAAACAAAAATGCAGCCGGAGCAGCTTACACTGACACTGGAGGGATATCGGCAATATTGGAATTCCGCGCAGAAAAAGGGGTATTCCGGAACAGCTGTGTTTACCCGGCTGGAACCGCTTTCCGTAAGCTATGGAATTGGGATTGAGGAACATGATACGGAAGGACGCTGCATTACGCTGGAATTTCCGGAGTTTTATCTCGTTACTGTTTACACACCAAACTCACAGCGGGAGTTGGCACGTCTTTCTTACAGAATGAAATGGGAAGACGATTTCCGTGGTTACTTGATGAACCTGCAAACAACCAAGCCGGTGATTGTGTGCGGAGATATGAACGTCGCTCACGAGGAGATCGACCTGAAAAATCCGAAAACCAATCAGAGAAATGCGGGATTTACCGTGGAGGAACGGGAAAAGATGACCCGTTTGCTCGATTCCGGCTTTACGGATAGTTTTCGCTGGCTCTACCCGACAAAGGTCGCCTATTCCTGGTGGTCCTATATGTTTCATGCAAGGGAAAGGAACGCGGGCTGGCGCATTGATTATTTTCTGGTTTCTAATTCTCTCAAAAGTCGAATTCAAGACAGCAGGATATTGACGGAAGTGATGGGAAGTGACCACTGTCCGGTGGAACTTATTCTAAAGGACGGTGCCGTGCCCAATGCGGAAAAGGAGGATTCCGGATGCAGCTGATTTTTTACGGAGCGGACAAGGAAGTGACGGGGAGCTGTCACTGTTTGGATGCCTGCGGAAAGCGAATTCTGATAGACTGCGGACTTCAGCAGGGAGCGGACGGAGACAATAACCGTGAATTCCCGTTTTATGCGCAGCAAATCGATTATGTGATAGTCACGCATGCACATGTTGACCACAGCGGCCGTCTGCCGCTTTTGGTGAAAAATGGGTATCAAGGTAAAATCTATGCCACAGGTGCCACATGCGACCTGCTTTCCATCATGCTGCGCGACAGCGCCCATATTCAGGAAATGGACGCGATGATTGCCAATCGGAAGGGAAAACGTGCGGGTAAAAAGCCGCAGGAACCGCTTTACACGGTTGCGGATGCACAGGATGCAATCGCACGGCTTCAGCCATGCGTTTACGGGGAAATCGTGCAGCTGTGTGACGGGATTCGGTTCCGTATGGTTGATGCAGGGCATTTGCTTGGCTCCGCTTCTGTGGAACTGTGGGCCGAAGAAAACGGAAAGACAGAAAAGATTGTGTTTTCAGGAGATATCGGCAATTTGAATTTGCCGATTATCCGCGACCCGCAATATATCCACGAAGCGGACTATGTGGTGATGGAATCCACTTATGGAAACCGGGAACACGACCCGATTGTCAATTATATCCCGGACCTTGCGAAAGTGTTCGACGAAACGCTTGCAGCCGGCGGAAATGTTGTGATACCCAGTTTCGCAGTAGGGCGCACACAGGAGTTGCTTTATTTCATCCGGGAGATGAAGAATAAAAAGCTGGTAAAAAGCGTTCCGGATTTTCCGGTCTATGTGGACAGTCCCCTTGCAGCGGAGGCAACGGAAATATACAGCGGCGATTTGACAGGTTATGCAGATGAAGATACCGTCCGCGTGATTCGGGAGGGATTTCGTCCTCTGCGTTTTTCGAATCTGCATATCTGTGAAAGTGTGGAGGAATCAAGAAGTCTGAATGAAGATGGCGTGCCCAAAGTCATTATTTCTTCCAGCGGTATGTGTGAAGCAGGGCGTATTCGGCATCATCTCAAACATAACTTGTGGCGCAGCGAATGCTCCATTGTTTTTGTGGGGTATCAAGCAAATGGTACGCTTGGGCGTATTCTGATTGACGGTGCGAAAAAAGTGAAGCTGTTCGGAGAAGAGATAGCGGTTCGGGCACAAATTCATAATTTCAAGGCTCTCTCCGGTCATGCGGACCATAAAGGCCTTTTACGCTGGATTAATTCCTTTGAAAAAAAACCGCGCCGTGTGTTTGTTGTGCACGGGGAACAAACAATCTGTCAAGAATTTACACATAATTTGAATGCCCTAGGTTATAACGCTTATGCGCCAAATTACAGGGCAGCGGCGGATCTTATTAAAAATATCATCATTGATGAAGGCGTTGAGCCCGTACGTGTCAAGGCAAAAGCGAGAAAAGTGCAGGCTGTGTTTGCGCGTCTTGTGGAAGCCGGCCACCGTTTGATGCGTGTGATTCAGGAAAACGAGGGCGGCGCAAACAAAGATCTTGCCCGCTTTGCCGACCAAATCAATGCCCTTTGCGACAAATGGAGCCGCTGACTGGTTACGATATATTCTTTTTGCCAACAACATATGTAAAAAGCTGCCCTGGAACACGGCATTGACCGATTCCGGGGCAGCTTTATGATTTCGTTTAATTCAGTCGCTGCTAAATGGGAGTAATGCAAGGTGACGTGCACGCTTGATTGCAACCGTTAGTTCACGCTGATGATGTGCGCAAGTGCCGGTAACTCTGCGGGGAAGAATTTTTGCCCGTTCAGAGATAAAGCGGCGCAGCTTTGCAACATCTTTATAATCGATGGTATCGACTTTATCCACACAGAAACTGCAGACTTTTCTGCGGCCTTTGCGGCCGTTTCTGCGTTCCCGTACAGGTCTGTCGTTTTGATTGTCAGCCATGAGAAACCTCCTTATTCCATTATTACCAAATGTTCCGTTGTACTAAAGATCAGAAGGGGAGATCGTCATCAGAAGGAATTTCCTCGAAATCACCTGTATCGCCGTTTGCGTAGGCAGGCGCGGGCTGCTCTATGCGATCATCGGTCGGAGCTGAAACGCGGGAAGGAGCATTGGAACTGTCGCGCTTTGGCTCTGCAAAATGGACGTTGTCAGCGATGATCTCAACCGCTTTGCGCTTGTTGCCGTCTTTGTCCGTATAAGTCCGGGTTTGAATGGAACCCTGAACAGCAATGAGCTGTCCTTTTCGGAAATATTTGCAGACAAATTCGGCCGTACTGCGCCATGCGACTACGTCAATGAAATCAGTTTGGCGTTCGGTGCCCGCTTTTACATAAGATCGATCCACAGCTATGGTAAAACTGGTAACGGAAATACCATTCGGCGTATGCCTGAGCTCAGGATCCGCAACAAATCTTCCCATTAAAACAGCGACATTCAGCATCTCAGGTCACGCTTCCTTTTTTTCTTCTGTCGTGTCTGCTTTTTGCTTTGACGGACTCGGAATTTCCTTCTTCACGGTCAGGGAACGCAGCACGCCGTCGGTAATGTTATAAATACGATCCAGCTCTGCTGTAAATTCAGGTGAACTGGTGAAGGAAATCAGTGTGTAATATCCTTCTTCCTGCTTCTGAATCGGATAAGCCAGTCTGCGCTTGCCCCATTCGTCAACATTGTCAATGGTGCCGTGTTCCGCAATCAGATCCTTAAACTTCTGAATTGTGGAAGCAATTCCTTCTTCTCCTAATTTGGTGGAAAGAATAAATACGGTTTCATAGGACCTTTTTACATCTGCCATTGTTAAAACACCTCCTTTTGGACTGATGGCCCCGGCATGCTAAATCCGGAGCAAGGATAAAGCCGCATAAAGCGGCTTAACAAATCTCATTATATCAGCCGGCAGGATATCCGTCAATAGAAATTTATTTTATCCTTAAAGTGTTTTGCAAATTTCTTTTAAATATGCACGGAAGTCCTCACCGATATCGGGGTGGTTTAATGCAACTTCAACCTGTGCTTTCATAATTCCAAGTTTGTTGCCCATGTCATACCGAGTTCCGGTGTACTCCACCGCTACCATGCCGCTTTTGCGTGCTAAGGTGCGCATGGCATCTGTCAGCTGGATTTCTCCCCCTGCACCCGGTTCAGTATGATCTAAAATATCAAAGATTTCCGGGGTTAAAACGCAGCGTCCCAGAATAGAGTAAAGGGAAAGGACTTTGTCCGGTGTGGGCTTTTCCACCATATCGGTGCAGGAAAAGCAGTTGCCCTTTAGCGGTTCTACCTTAAGGGAACTGTATTTGCTGATGGCTTCCTTTGAAACTTTTTTAACACCAAGTACGCCTTTGCCGTATTCCTCATAAGCGCGTATCAGCTGTGCACAGGCGGGGTCTTCCCCAATAATTACATCATCCCCGTAGAGAACGGCAAACGGTTCGTTTCCGACAAAAGACCTCGCGCAGCCAACGGCATGGCCCAGGCCGCGGGTTTCTTTCTGACGGACAAAATAAACATTGGCCTTGTGCGCAATTCCAATGATTTCTTTTAAGATTGCTTCCCTTTCCGGGCCGCCCGCTGTCAGTCTTGCTTCCAGTTCCGGTACACGGTCGAAATGGTCTTCTATTAACCCCTTGCCTCGGTTCGTGATAATCAAAATATCCGTGATGCCGGAGCGTACAGCTTCTTCCACGATGTACTGGATGGCAGGTTTGTCCACAATTGGCAGCATTTCCTTTGGCATGGACTTTGTGGCGGGCAGCACTCTCGTTCCAAGTCCTGCCGCAGGAATAACAGCTTTTGTTACTTTCATAATTTCAAACTCCTAATAAAATATGGATGGGATATAAGATAAAATCATATAACATATTCCAAGCCCGATGGCAATAGGAATATTCACTCCGCCCTCTTCTTGCATGCGAACCGCAGTTTCAGCAGGACGAGCGGTTTCTTGGCGTATTGTTTTAATTTTGCTCAAACAATGCTTTAAATACATGCGATTTCCATTAAATCCAAATACAAACATCAAAACTAGCTGCACAATAAAGATTAGCGTTGGAACCATCATCAAAAAAAGTTTGTAGGTTGGCATTTGGGAAATAAGTTCCATCAGTATTCTGATTTGTTCGTCATCGAGGAAGAGAGTATTGCCGGTTATGCCCGTTTCAAGAAATAGGGCTTGATAGATAGGATTCAAAATCTGTTCGGTAACCCATGCGGATACTATGTATAACGCAAACATTACCGTTGTGACGATGGAACCGGCTTTGTACAGTTTTCGGTACAGCATCCAAGCACCGGGGAACAAAAAGGCGCTGAAATTAAACCTGTTTTTTCCAAATCTTTTCAAATTCATGAAGACAGGAAGATAGTATTGTGTATTACTTTGAACAAATTGGGCGATTTCACCGACGGGAATGTCGTCAATTGTTTCGTTTGGATTTGGTACAGCGGTTGGCTGGTAATACGGTGTTCCGCCGGGCATGGGGTTTGGCCCATACGGGCCGTAAAACGGTGGAAAATTATTCTGCGGATTGTTTTGGTTTGTATAGGGTGGTGCTGGGTTGGGAGACGTTTGCTGGTTAGCGGATAAGGCCTGACCACAATGTTCGCAGAACAGTGCGTTTTCCGAGTTATAAGTACCGCAGCGCGGGCATTGTTTTGTACGGTTTGATGTTGAACTTTCATTTGTGTGTTTCGGCGGCATCCATGCATCCGGTGTACCGTGTTTGTCTTCAAAAACACATTTGCCAGCTTTTGCATAGCAGTCACGATGATACGGCGCTCCACACTGCGGACAGACAACAATATCGTCCTCAGCTGTGAACGTTTTGCCACACACCGGACATTTTAAGCCGACGTATTTCGTCATATAGCAACCTCCTTCAATTATTTCATTGTATATAAAAAAAGTTCAAACTTCAATGTTTTATCCCTGAAGTTTTCAACTAATTCATAAATTCAGAGAAAACATCAATGTGTTCATTCTGATTTAGAAATTATTCACAGCACCGTCAAGGTTTTTTTGACTTTGCTCTTGAAATATTTTATAATCATACAGATAGAATTTATTCTAAAGGATGATAAGATGCTTCAATATGAAGAACTGAAGCTTTCGCTGCAGACTCACGAGCCGGAGCTGAAAGAACTGGCCGATGCGCTCGGTCTTGACGCGATGCGCAAGGAGATCGCGGAGCTGGATCAGAAAGCTGCCGCGCCTGACTTCTGGAATGATATGGAAAAGTCCCAGAAGATTCTGCAGAGGTCCAGTTCGCTTAAAAATAAAATAGAATCCTATGAACGCCTGAAAGCGGCTTATGAAGATCTCATGGCACTGATTGAACTGGCTGATGAGGAAGAGGATCTTTCCCTTCTGCCGCAGGCACAGCAGGAACTGGAGCAGTTTCGCAAGGGATTGGAAGAGATTCGCCTGACAACTTTGCTCACCGGAGAATATGACGCGAAAAACGCGATTTTGACGTTCCATGCAGGTGCGGGCGGTACGGAAGCACAGGATTGGGCGGAGATGCTTTACCGTATGTACTGCCGCTGGGGTGAAAGACATGGCTATACCGTGAAAACGTTGGATTATCTGGATGGGGAAGAAGCCGGTCTGAAAAGCGCCAGCATTCTGGTCAGCGGAGAAAACGCCTATGGTTTTTTAAAAAGCGAGGCCGGCGTTCACAGGCTGGTTCGGATTTCTCCGTTCGACGCTTCCGGACGCAGACACACCTCGTTTGCCTCGCTGGAAGTTATGCCGGAAATTGATGACACAATTGAAGTGGAAATCAATCCGGATGATCTCAAAATCGATTATTTCCGTGCCAGCGGTGCCGGCGGACAAAAAGTCAATAAAACTTCTTCCGCTGTTCGGCTGACTCATATTCCTACCGGCATTGTGGTTTCGTGCCAGGTAGAACGCAGCCAGTATCAGAACCGTGAAGTCGCCATGAGAATGCTCAAATCCAAGCTGATGGAGATTAAGGAACGCGAGCATTTGGAGCGTATTGAGGATATTAAGGGCGTGCAGAAGGAAATTGCATGGGGCTCTCAAATTCGTTCCTATGTCTTTATGCCGTATACTTTGGTGAAGGATCACCGCACCGGGTTTGAGTCCGGCAATATCGAAGCGGTGATGGACGGCGATTTGGATGGATTCATCAACGCTTATTTAAAATACCAGAGCCAGGAGAAACTCACAAACAGAACATGAAAAAACGCAAAAATAAGACCGCCTGCGGGTGGTCTTATTTTTTAGAATGACGGTAAAGAAGTTTTTGCATTCGATTGTCATGACCGACAAACATCAGACGAACATAGTTGCCGGTAATGCGGGAGGCGAACCGGTCGGAATACCGTTCCTGAAGTTCCCGCATGGATAAATTGGTGCTGATAATCGTTGGCCTGCGAAGCAATAGGCGCGTATTGACAATGTTATACACAGCTGCGACGGAAAATGAGCTGCGGAATTCTGTTCCGAGGTCGTCCAAAATCAGCAAGTCACATGACTCCAGCAGACTGGAGGAGTCTCCGTTTTCTTCCCGTCCAAAATGTTCGTTTTCAAGTTTTGTCATCAAATTATTAACAGAACAATAGACTACGCCAAAGCCCCGTTGCAGCACCTCGTTGGCAATTGCAAGTGAAAGATGCGTTTTTCCAAGTCCGGTTGCCCCTTGCATAATCAAATTCTGGGAAGAAGAAGGGGAGAATGTTTCTGCGTATTTTTTGCAATTTGCAAAGATTTCACGCATGATGCTTCTTGGGGATTTGCCGGAGTCCAATTTGGGTTGTTCCGGATAAAAATCCAGGGAAAATCCCTCAAAAGTGGACAGGGAAAGAGGCGTTAGGGCATTGAGTCTGCGGTAAGCTTCTTCTTTCAGAAGCTTTTTAAAACAGGAACACATTCTGCCGTCCACATAACCTGTATCCCGACATTTTTTGCACTGATATGCCGGCTCAAGATCCTGTGCTGTCATGTGAACGGAGCTTAGCAATTCCTGAAGCTGTGATTGCAAAAAACGATTCTGCTCATGAATACGTTCCAGTTGTTCTTTTGCGTTTTTCCCTCCAAGAACCGCTTTTGCGGCTGACACAGCGGTTTTGGCAAGACTGCGCTCTAATTCCTGTGCCTCGGGGCATACACTGTAAAAAACAGCCCTTTTCTTTTCGGCTTGCAACTCCGCGGTTCGGCGGCGTTCCCGAAGGATTCGATTGGCGGATTCATATACTTCACGATCGTATCCCGTTGCAATCACTTCCTGTCAAAATTGTCAAATACACCCGAACGTTCAAATTCTTCTAAATCTTGTGAAAAGGTGTTATTCTTTCCTTTTGTTCGTGCGGCTATCCGTTCCATTTTTTCACGCTCTGCTTCCAACAAGGTGGAGATGTTTGACTTTTTCCAGCGCTCTAAAATACGGTTCATGTAACTTGCGCTGAATTTTCCGGTTGCGTCCACAGCTCTGTCGTACGCTTCGCGAATCATGTCGCTCCCAAATTTCCATTCATTTACCCAAACATTTGCAAAGGCTTCCTCTTTGGTGGAGGGTGCTCGATGAGGCATGCCGATGGCTTGCTCCACTTTTCGCCACGCCTGACGGCATTCAGCCAAATGGCGGAGTTTTTCTTCTGCTTTTTCATGGGTGTTGATTTCCTCATCCGCCCAGTTCATTGCCATTTTTTCTATGTATCGCATATTGGCTTTTCCAATGCTCGCGGCATATTGCAAAAGCATCACAATCACATCACTTGGTAAGCCAAACTCGTCGTGAATCATCAAAAGCGTTGCGGATTCCCCGCCTGAAATCAGACGTCCAAGAATTTGCTGTGCGGACTGCATTAAGCATGAGATTTCAGTCGATTCCTCAATACGCTTTGCAACGAATTCAGCGTCGGGCTTTTGTGGGCGGGAAAGTACACGTCTGGGTTTCGCGGTTTCGGCTTTTGACGCATCGGCAGATGGTGCTGCCGGTTTTGGCACGTTTTGCGGTTCAGACTGTGACGGTAACGAGTATGCGGATGATTCCTCGGCTGAAAACAGACCGGCTTCCTGCCAATACTGCATGGCGTCTTTTACATCGGCCTGGTCAATTCCAAGTGCATCAGCCACATCCTGTGCTTGAAAAGGCTGTCCTGCATGCCGCAAAGTCCACAGAAGAACCTTGAGCTGTACCGATCCTGCGAGTTTAAGATTTTTGTCGACAACGGAACAGGGAACCGCAAAAACAGAATTCCATGATCCTAGATTTACTTTATAATTCATTTTATCCCTACCTGCTTTTTCTATCAACCGTATTATAACATAACCGGACAAAATAAAAAACACGGAAAATTTAGGCGATTTTTTTAAACCGAAGGCTTGACAAATTTCGCAGTTTCGGATATAATAGCTCTTGCCCAATCAAAATGTGCTGCGAACGTAGCTCATCTGGTAGAGCGCCACCTTGCCAAGGTGGAGGTAGCGAGTTCGAGCCTCGTCGTTCGCTCCAATTTTCATCAAAAGCCGCTGCGGAAATATCCGCGGCGGCTTTTTTAGGGCACAGCAACGGCTATGTGCCGCTGTTCACAAACGCAGCGGTACATGTTATAATGTTTTTGTTTGCGAATTTGAAAGAAGAGGGAAATCAATGGACATACGAAATGATGTCAGAAATGTAGCGATTATCGCGCATGTTGACCACGGTAAAACCACACTGGTGGACCAGCTTTTAAAGCAGAGCGGTGTTTTCCGTGCCAACGAGGTTGTCAATGAGAGGGTCATGGACTCCAATGACTTGGAGCGCGAGCGCGGTATCACAATACTTTCAAAAAATACCGCCGTCATGTATGACGGAGTGAAGATTAATATTGTGGATACGCCCGGACACGCCGATTTCGGCGGAGAAGTGGAACGTATCCTAACAATGGTCGATGGGGTGCTTTTGCTTGTTGATGCTTTTGAAGGGTGCATGCCGCAGACTCGGTTTGTGCTGAAAAAAGCGCTTGGTCTTGGCAAAAAACCGCTGGTTGTACTCAATAAAATTGACCGTCCCGGCGCAAGACCGGAAGAGGTGGTGGATGAAGTCCTCGATTTGTTCATTGAACTGGGGGCCAATGAGGATCAGCTGGAATTTCCGGTGATTTATGCTTCCGCACGTGATGGATATGCTTCCGAAGATCCGAATGTCCGCGAAGGGGACATGAAGCCGTTGTTTCATGCCATATTGCAGAATCTTCCGGCACCGTCCGGCGATGCGAATGGTCCAATGCAGGTCTTGTTTTCTAATATTGATTATGATGATTACGTTGGCAGAATCGGTATCGGCCGTGTGGAACGCGGACATATTCATGTTGGCGAAAGTGCAGTGCTTTGTCACCGAGATGGGACAACCAGCAATGTAAAAATTACTAAGCTGTATCAGTTTGAAGGGCTCAAACGCCGTGAAGTGCAGGAAGCCGGACTTGGTGATATCGTTGCGGTTTCAGGCGTTACAGATTTGAATATTGGAGAAACGATTTGTTCTCCCGATAAAGTGGAGCCTCTTCCGTTTGTTAAAATCGATGAGCCAACTGTTTCCATGATGTTTATGGTCAACAACAGTCCGTTCGCCGGCAGGGAGGGCAAATATGTTACTTCCCGCAATTTGCGCGACCGGCTGTTCAAGGAAGTGGAAACAAATGTTGCACTGCGTGTGGAGGAAACGGATTCTCCGGATACATTCAAAGTTTCCGGCAGGGGAGAGCTTCACCTTTCCATCCTGATTGAGGAAATGCGTCGTCAGAATTATGAATTTCAGGTGACAGGACCGCAGGTTATTTATAAAATGATTAACGGCAAAAAGTGCGAACCAATTGAACTGCTTATGATAGAAGTTCCGGATAATTATGTCGGAGCGGTTATGGAAAAATTGGGTGTCCGCAAGGCGGAACTGGTCAATATGAATGCGCGTGGTAACGGTACAACCCACTTGGAATTTAAGATACCGTCCAGAGGTTTGATGGGGTACCGGCAGGAATTTCTGACGGATACAAACGGTAACGGGATTATGAACAGCGTGTTTGACAGCTATGAGCCGTACAAAGGAGAGATTGTGCAGCGTCCGCAGGGTTCGTTAATTGCCCATGAAACAGGCGAATCCACCGCATATGGCCTGTTCTATGCGCAGGACCGCGGAAGATTGTTCATCGGGCCCGGTGTGGAAGTGTATGAGGGTATGATTGTCGGAGTCAGTCCAAAGTCGGATGACATTGTTGTGAACGTCTGCAAAAAGAAACACGCAACGAATACCCGGGCATCCGGTTCGGATGAAGCGCTTAAATTGACTCCGCCGAGTATCATGAGTTTGGAACAGTGTCTGGAATTTATCCGTGATGACGAACTGGTTGAGGTCACGCCGAAAAGCATTCGTATGCGCAAGATGATCCTCAACAAGGAGCAACGGATGAAACAGGCCGCAAGGAAAAAATAATGGTATTTGTCATATTGGATTTGGAATGGAACGGTGCTTACAGCAAGCGTCTCAAAGGCTTTATGAATGAGATTATTGAATGCGGCGCCGTCAAGGTGGATGAAAAATTTCATATCCTAGACACGTTTGAAATGTTAATTCGGCCGCAGGTAGGGAAAAAAATCAGCGGAAAAATCAGCAGCCTAACCAGCATCACCAACGAGGATTTGGCGGACGGCCCGCAGTTTATGCAGGTTATCAGCCGTTTTCGTCGGTGGGCCGGGGATGCGGTGGTAATGACATGGGGCACATCGGACATCCTCACATTGATTGAAAATTTCCGTTATTTCTGCGGCAGCAGGCGGATACCGTTTCTCAAGCAATATGTAAATTTGCAGGAGTACTGTGAGCGCTGCCTTTTATACGACCGAACCAAACAGATGGGGTTGACCACTGCTGCAGAGCTGTTGCATATAGACGGCTCCGGCTTAGATCATCATCGTGCTCTGGATGACAGTATGCTGTCCATGCGCTGTTTGCAAAAGCTTTATGATCCGGAGAAGCTAAAATCTTTTCTGCAGGATGCCGAATCTGAGGAATTTTATAATCGTATGGAATTTCGTACGGTTACTGTCTGTGATTTAAACCATCCGCAGATACAACCGTCCCATCTTGCGTTTTCCTGCGATTTATGCGGCAGACGTGCACGCAGGCTCGGAAAATGGCAGCTGCGCAATAAAAGTTTCCGCGCTCCGTTTTATTGCCGCCATTGTGAACATCGGTTTTACGGACGAGTACAGTTTAAACTGAAATACGAAGGTATGGTTGTGAAAAAAACAATCCTGCCGTTTCAGGAAGCACCCAAAAACACGGAAGAGCAGAATACGGGGCAAGTAAAAGAGAGCGGAAAAACTGCTTTACAATCTGCCAAAAAAAGTCCAACGGAAGATGAATTGTCCAGAAGAAACAATAGAAAAGATTAAGGCTGCTGCATAATCGATATGGAGCAGTTATCCATAGTAAAAGAGGTTATATATAGTTTTTAAAAGAAATTGTATATGCCTCTTTTTTGTACCATCTTTATATTGTCTTTTATGTATCATTCATGCAAATTAAATACAAAAGCTTATTCTCTTTGATTTTGAAATTTTCCGCTTTCCGCTTGGTTTCATATCACCCCAATGGTCATAGCTTGGAAAAATGGGGTATGATGTATCATCTAATGTGTTGGTGATTTATTTTGCGTTGAAGTCAATGTTTTCGTCATCATTGCAAGATATCATATACAATATACAGATGTTACTGTTCTCTAAGATGTAAATTCGATATGTTTTTTGGGCTTTCCTTAATTTTGCAGGACAATAAAATAAGCGTCAAATTTCAAAAAACATAAAAAGCATGACTGCCAATAAAAGGGTTGTCATGCTTTTTATCATTATAGTCGGTGTGGTGCGCTCTTGCGAACAGGACAGGGAAAATAACACTTTTTGCCTAATGCAGCATAGCTTATTGACAGCGGTGCTACTATGCATTACAATATAGTTAGGTAATTTGTAATACATAATAGTGAATCAGTGAGGTGAGGCTGCTTGATACCTTCACAAATGCTGAAAGGCATCTTAGATGGCTGTATTCTTAAAGTAATCAGTAATCAAGAAACTTATGGCTATGAAATTTCTCAGCAACTGAAGAAATACGGATTTTCAAATATTTCGGAGGGAACCATCTATCCTCTTTTATTAAGGTTGGAAAAAAACGGATTGATTACAGCACAGTACCGTGAGTCCTCATTAGGACCGAAGCGTAAATATTTTTCTATTTCATCAGCAGGCCGAACGGAATTAGACGCTTTTTTATTAAACTGGAAGGAGCTTGAGAATGCTGTGAATTCACTATTCGGTGATGGAGGTAAAGATGATGAATCAACAAGTCAAAGAGCTTAACAGACTTAATAATAAATTGGAAGAACAACTTGATGAGGAAAATAGAGAAGCCTATACTGATATTATTTGCTACTTACGAGTATCAAATATTTCTGAATACAATCAAGAAATTATACGGCAAGATTTACTGGAGATGATTTTATCCGCACAGGAAAGAGGTGAAAATATTCAGACTGTAATCGGAGAAGATTATAAAGCCTTTTGCAATAATATCATTGCAAGTCTGCCTCCTCGAGGTGTAAAAGAGAAAATTTTGGAATTTCTTGATATACTTCTTTTAGGCACATCGCTGCTTGGAACCATTCATATAATTCTCTCGAAGGATACAATTTCCCTCATACGCAATGCGTTAAGTGGGGAGACATTGAATTTTCAGATTGGTATCTCTATTGGAAGTTTAATCGCCTATTGCATTATCATTGCAGCCTCAATTATCATCGTTCATGCCATAGGTAAGGCATCTTTTAAGCCTAAGCCTGAGAAAAAACGAAATAAAGTGAGGGACTTTTCTATAGGTGCCGGAATCATGGCCTTTTTCTTGTTTCTTGCATGGATTGGGAAAGCTGTTCTTTTTACAGTAAATATATTTGCTGCATGTGCCTTTGTTCTTGTTTTATATATATCGCACAGAATTCTATCAAGAAATTTATAAAACAACATAAATAATTTCGAGTTATTTGGTAATTATCTTATCCTTTTGATTTAGGATATCAGAAAAAGCGGCTGTGTTTTTCAGTTACGAAGAACACAGCCGTTTTAGAAGTTATCGATAAAATATGGTTTTTATGAAATGGTTTGCCGAGCAGATTTTCGCCAAAATGAATTCACCCTGCTTTCTTTTTTAAAAGCAGGGTGTTTTATAAAAGGGCGAGGGTTTTGAAGGCTCTATAATAAATGTTGGGGTGTGACGAATAGGCCTGCGAAAAAAGAGCAAAAAAGTAGAGCATATTCGATGAAAAAACTTTAAAATGGAGATTACCACACCACCATTTGGGAGGTCATCGATATGCTCTGTACTCATTCTATCGAAAAATTGCTTGGATTAAAAGGGGTAATCGTAAAAAATGTGAGGCAATTGCCTGATAAAACGGAAATTTTTATTGAGTTACCGAGAAAGCCGCATGTTTGCCCCTGTTGTGGCCATCAAACCAGCTACGTTCATGATTACCGTTGTCAAACCGTGAAAGACATTCCCGCTTTTGGCAAACATACCTCCCTGATTCTACGAAAGCGCCGATATCGCTGCCATTCTTGCGGAAAGCGTTTCTTTGAGGATAATTCGTTTTTGCCTAGATATCACCGCATGACAAACCGTTTAGCCGTATATATCATTTCAAAGCTTTCCGACGTGCGTTCTTTTACCAGTGTAGCATGTGAGGTGAATCTATCTGTTTCAACTATTATCCGTCTTTTCGATTGTATCCATTATGGAAAACCGCAGCAATTACCTGAAGTTGTATCGATTGATGAGTTTAAAGGCAATACAAGCGGCGAGAAATATCAGTGCATTCTGACCGATCCGGTCAGTCACCGAATTCTTGATATTCTTCCTGCTCGATACAACCACAAACTGACAGAATATTTCGGCCAGCTTGACCGTTCTAAAACGAAGCATTTCGTCAGCGATATGTGGAGTACATATGCCGGTATTGCCCAAACATATTTTAAAAATTCCAATTATGTCATTGACAAATATCATTACATTCGCCAAGTATTTTGGGCCTTTGAAGCCGTTCGCAAGGAAGAACAGAAAAAATTCAGCAAAACCCGAAGAATTCATTTTAAACGCTCCCGAATCTTGCTGAACAAGCGATATCAATTTCTCACTCCTGAGCAAAAGCAACAGGTCGATCTTATGCTCTATGCCAGTAACCGTCTGCTGACAGCCTACTCTCTGAAAGAACAGTTTTTCAAAGTCCTTGAATCTTCTGACAGCGTGTCTGCACGGACAGCGCTATCCCATTGGATTATGGCCGCACAAAACAGTGGCCTTTTGAAATTTGTTGCTTGTGGAAATACTATGGTTCGCTGGTCAAAAGGTATTCTAAATTCGTTTGATTGTCCTTACACCAATGGTTTTACCGAAGGGGTTAACAACAAGATTAAGGTACTCAAACGCAATGCCTACGGTTATCGTAATTTTCGTCGCTTCCGCAATCGTATTCTTCACATGTTCCATCATTCAACGAAAAATGGAGCAGCTTAACGCCGCTCCATCCGGTGTTTCCATTTTGGGTTACCCCAACTATTGACATAGAGCCGTTTTGAATTAAAAATTCAAAACCCTCGTTAGGCTGCGTAAACACTTGACTTCATAAGCCCCGCGTCTATTCTGCCTGTTTGCTTTGGTCCGAGTGACAAGACTTGAACTTGCGACCTCTAGACCCCCAGTTTGATTAAAAATAAATATTATTCTAAACCTTGATTGCGCCTATGTTTTTCAAAAAGTACAAGTACCTCAAACCTTATTTTATACGCTAGACTCATTAATTTTTTACAGAATAATTATATCATTTTTCAAAAGTCAAGTCAACTAATTTTTATCATGCTTTTTATTGGTTAATATCAATTTAAATTTTTTTGTTCGTTTTTAATTCTCTGTATTTCAAGTGCTGTATCTGTTGTATAAGGTGATTTATCAATTATTGTTTGTTTGCTAATAGCACCCATATTATATTGAGTTTGTAACTCGTTCATCATGCTTTGTGTATCTACTGGACGATTAACATTAAAAGATATGTCAAGGCTATCAAAAACATCATCATCAAAAACGACATTTTGTAATTTAAGCAATTTGCGAATGTATTCAAACCTCTTATACATACCTTCTTTAAGTACCTCAATCATTTGTTTTGCTTTATTGTCTGTTTGTGAAAATAATAGTTTTAAACTAATTTCAGATACGTTAGCAATGTTACCTTGTCCAATTACACTTGCAGGTACACTTGCAACTGCATATAACTGTTGTGTAAGACTATCTAATAGTAATTTTATATTATTATAATCCATTTGTGCAGTAACATATTTAAAATCACCGCCATCTTCAAGGTTTAAGGTAGCACCGCAAATATCTTTAGGAATACTTTCTGTTATCCTTTGTCCCGTAGATACTCCTAGAGGATTCATACTTAATGTACTAATAGCATCATCTAATTTACTTAATAGCATCTCTATTTGATTCATAATAGGTATAAGGTCATTTAATGCACTATCCCCAAAGAAATTATACTCTGATTTATCCAAACTGGCGTAATGTATTGGTAATCCTGATAAATTAGCATATTCATTTACCATTGTATTGTCTTGATATACCTGTACCATAGTAGGAGTATAAACAATATAATTTTTATGTGCATTTTCAATATCTTCCCAATACTCAATAAAGGCTACATAATTTTCATGTTCATCATACACAGGGTAAGCATCTTCATTTGCAATAACCTTACTTTTAATCACTCCATTATCAGAATATACATACTCAAAAGCATTACCATAGGTATATAAATCCTTTGCAATTTGGTAATCTGTTTTTGTATACATACCTTTTTTATAAATACTATTATATTTCTTTACAATTTTCTGCTCACCTGTAATGCTTATAGGATTACCAACAACATAACTTGTGTGGAAATTTATAATAGATTTTAAAGTGTTTAACACTATTTTAGCAGTTTTATATGTTTCTTCTTTGAATTTAAAATCCTTACGCTGTAATACCTTATGTAAGCGTAATAAATATTGTTTTATATCAATAACATTGGCGATACGTTTTATATGTTCTGGTTTGTTTACTTCATCTTGAAACCAAAATTCTTTATCTGTGTCCATTTTATCACCCTTTCTTTAAATATAATTTATACCTGATTTCATACCAACAATAGCCATTGCAAAGCTCATTGTTAAGTCATCATGGTAACCAATGACTGCACTCATTTTGCCATCTTTAAATTGAAACATCTTCATTTCTGATAATAAATCTTTACTATTGATAACTATTTGATTAGTTTCAAATAATTCTACAAAATCATTTATCATAATCGGTTTCGTTTTTGGATTAGTTACAAAACCTACCTTTTTTATAGTCCTACCACGTGCGTCATAATCTTTGTATTTATACATGTTTGAGTATTTATAATCATTTTTTAATTTATCAACGACTGTATGTCCTGCACTTGCTTTTTCAACTACTAATAATGCTTTATTGTAATATATTCCAATATCATTTACTATTTCTGCAAATTGAAATGGTTTTATTTTATTGCTTTTAAATTCCGCAACTTGTATTCCGTCACTTGATAATACTTGAATTGCAGAATAATCTTGTCCCATTCCTTCACTTGTATCGACACCAATATAATATTTGTGCCCTCTTTTTGGTACATCATATAATGTTAATTCACGTCCGAGCCATGGTATTAAACTAATTGGTAATCCAACTGGCTTTGTATCAATTGTCTTGACTTCATCAATATATTGCAATCTCTTGTGAATTAATTTGGGTGAGAAAATATTACTGCCTGTGCTTACAAAAGCCTCGAGTGGATTAGCAGGAAATTCTTGTGCAAATGATTCTTCGTTACTATTTGCAATTTTTAATCTTCTCCATACTATTTGTTCTAAGGTTGCACCTTGTGACCTTAACGCTTTTTCAACATCGTTTAATTCTTCATCTTTTGGTAATGAACCATGTAAATTGATATATCGTTCAGAAAATTGCTTATATTCATCAGCAAACATTACTTTATCGTTAATCCAGTTAAAGAAAAACGGCTTGTACATATTTTCATGACGTTCCGCCTTATTCCATAATTCACTAAAATAATTTAATCCATTAGCGGTAGATTCTAGAATTATTTTGCCGTTAGGGGTTAAACTCTGTTCAATAGCCAGCAATTGTTTTTTTATTGTATCTTTCATAAATGCTACTTCTGATAAATGAGCAAATGAAATTGTTAATCCTCTTGCAACATCTTTATTTCCGCAAGTTGCAACAATAATTCTACTTCCATTTTCAAACTTTAATTCTTTCTTGTTATTAGCTATTAAAGGCACTTTTAAAGCATTTGGTAAATCATTGTAGAGTTGTTTTAGTTTCTCAAATATACCTGTTGCACTATCAATTGAATAAGACATTAATAAGCAAGTTGTATATGTATGGGTTGAAGCAAGGTAAATACTATATGCACAAGACAAAGTTGTAATACCTAATTGTCGACTTTTAAGTACAATATTATATTTATCTAAACCTTCCAAAAGTTTTTTTTGTTGTGGATTTAATTTAAAAGGTACTAATTTACCATTTTTATCAACAACGTTCATGAATTTTTCTATGTATAAAATAGGATTAGATACAATTCTTTTCAACTTTTCCTGTACTGTCATATTAACCCCTTTCTACATTAAATAAAGGCTTATAAGACGCTTTTATCAAAGAGGTATAAAGTTATACCACTTAATATTAAAAGCTGCCCTATAAGCCTTATAACGCTTGTATGACTATTCTAATTCATCATCTTTGATTCCGTTGAGAATTCCCAGCAATTCACTGTCCTTTTCTTCTGCAAAGAATTTATCTGAAAATTCAATAAATGCTTTGAAAGCATTAGTATCTTCTTTTGCCTTATCGTAGTAAGTATTATATAATTCAATCAATTTAGCTTGATGTTCTCGTTTTAGTAGCCATTTAATTGCCGTTTGTACATTCTGTTCCATAAGCCAATTATTACAACTTTGTTCTGTCATACCTTTTGTAAAGGTTTTGTAATTACCTTTTAAATCGTCAAATGTTTTTAAATTAGGATTTGGTAAAAGTTGTGGAGCATATTTCCACATAATAAAATATACTTTTGCATCTGTTTTAACCAAACTCTTTAATTTTTGATAAATACTTACTTCTTGTGATACACTCTTACCTTGTGCAAAACCATCTAAATGGTCTGATTTCTTCCTTGCCATTATTCATCACCTAACTTTTTAAGAATTGTATCTAACTTTTCTTCAATTCTGCATATTTTTTCCCATTCCATTTTTTTTTGAATCATTTCCATTTTACTAGCGATTTCAGTCATATCTTTTTCAATATTTTTATTTCTACTTTCCATAATAATACTTCCTTTCTTATTTTGAATTTCAACTTCACTGATACATTCTTAATTAGTTTATTTATTTACAATAACATACGATTGATAACTAACAGTATCAGGTATATTGTATTTCTTTTTATTTGCCTTACTTGCTTTTACTCTATTGAAATTTCCTTTATCAAGTATGTATTGAATACTTCTTTTCCATTGTAATTGCGTTTGTCCTTTGCCCCTAATCTCTGATTCAAGGCAATATCCCTTTTCATTGATAATGTTACAAATATTGTTCATAATTTCTGCTGTCGCATTATCTGATTTCTGTGAAGTACCCTTACTATTTTCAAGTTGATATTGAGGATACACTTTATCAGCAAGTTCTTTTCCAAAAGTACGGAGTATGTATTCACGAGATAATCCCTTCAGTGACATATGATTTTTCTTTAATATTTTTGCAATTTCTTCACTGTCTTTAAAAGAATTAACACCGTATTCCTTAAAACTATAAAATCCTGTTAATTTTTTAAATCCGTACTTTGCGGCAATATGCTTTGCTTTGTGCAACTCTTTCTCTGGAATTGATTCAGCAGGTAGTTTATCAATCATATTAAGCAATGCAAATAATGTTAATGACTGTGATAATTGATTTTTATTATGAATCCCACATATATCCATTAGCTTCTTATATGAACCAAAGAAAATAGGCATATCATTTACTTTCATATCTTCACTAACATATTGAGTGTAGTGTAATAGCATTTTTTGAATATGAATTTTTCTTGTTCTAATCAGGAATGATAATTCTGGAAATTCGTTTTTGAATTCGTTCGTATCAAGATAATTAGCACAATCAATTAGAATCTGTTTCCATTTTTTAGTCCAATCTGATTCATAAAGTGTAATACCATAAACACTTTTTATAAATTCAATAGCTTCACTTCTTTTACAACCTGCTAATTCCTCTGTTATTCCTATTATTGTTCTGCATTTGCCACAACCAAAACATTTATACACTTGTGTTCCATCTTTTGTTGTCCATATACAAGCACTTGGATTAGCATCTTTATGTTCTGGTAAAATACAATTAAACTTTTCTCCATATTCAACGCCTAAATATTCTGATAAATCAATATTATTAATGAAGTCATATACTTCTTGTTGACTATGTAATTCAATGTTTGTGTCAGTATAATCAGTGCTTAAACTGGATTGTGATACTGATAAAGAATATACTCTTTTATTAGTATCACCTTTCAGTAAAGCACGCATTGCACCTACATTTAAAGTTTTAATTGCTTCAATATGTAATGCCATAGTATTATTACTTTTAATTGATATTGCTTTATTAGAATTATAGTTTAGTTTTTTTTTACATGATTTAGGCTTAATATTCTTATTTATTGTTGGTGCAATTATATAAGAATATTTATCAATAATTTGTTTAGCGTTAATTCGCTTATCAAAATCATTACAAATAAGATGTCTTCCACCGAAGAAAATACGTGTACAATCTTTTGTAACATTATCTGATTTATCAAAAAGAGAAATCAGTATATTCTGTAATTTATTTCTTGTTTCAATATCAGTAATTACCTTATCGCTACAAAATACTAATCTAAAATGATGTTCCTGCTCCGTATGACTAAATGACGTATAGCCAAAGCAAGGATATATATTTAATTCATGACATCTGTTTAATTGCTCTTGTATCGTAGTATCATGGTCGAAATCTAAAGCAAATAGTTGTTGACTAATCCAGTCACTTGATTTTCTGCCATTGAGTAAAGCAGGTTTAAATGTTGCTCCATGACTTAATCCTTCTGCTAATTCTTTTATTTCTATTTGGGTTTTATCCAATTTATTTTGTATCTCTGCTATTTCATAGCCGTTTGGTTTGTTTTTGAATTCTTTTCTATAATACATACATTTGACTGTCATTTCTTTTCTCTCCTCACAATAACTAAAAAGGGGATACGGCATTACACCGTATCCCTGTTTGTATTTATTATTTAAAGTGTTTTTATTTATTGTTGGTCAGGTCTTTTATATTGTGCTAATGCTTGTCTAATTTCAGGTGTTGCATCGAATACCCAAAAGTTACATTTTGAGCCTTCATTAAAGCATTTAAACAAATATCTAAATCCGTTATCTTTAAGATATAACATCTTGCGACAACTATATACAATAATAAATCTTTTTCTAATTGATTCTTTTATTTCTTCTTGCGTTTGTACTTTCATAATTTATACCGCCTTTCTACATATTGAATAGAAATTTTTATAACATTCTGCCGCTGTGATTATTTCATCAGACGATTCAGAATAGATAGATTTCAATTTATATTTATTTATGTTTTGCCTTTTCACTGGTTGCGCTAATTCAAATTCATATTTTGGAAGTCCAATCTTGGCATTACAATGTAAATGATTACCTTGTATTGTAATAGTTGTTTTCAATTTATGTTTCTTTATAAAATCAGTAAAATATTGTGCATTATGTGATTCTAATATTGGCAATAGGTATTTATCCATATCAAGCATTTTATACCAATAAATATTTATATCCCTATACCTACCGCCTTTGTTGTAATAGCCGATATACCAACCATCAATGCAAAGCAATGTAGTCAATATATCTTCATTAACTTGTGATAAATCAATATTGTATAATGAATACAATAAGGCTAGGGTACTACCGTTATATTTTCGGTAATAAACGTTTTCAATAACATTTGGATTTATAGATTCTGGATTTTTAATAAACGTAAAGTGATTATCGAACGTTTTGCCTTTGGTAACACTTAAATCTATAAATATAGGTTCTTTATTTTCTGTTCGTTGACGATTCAAATACAATCCGCTATCGAGAGAATAAAAACCACCTATGGTAATACCAAAAAGTTTTCTCAATAATTTGCAAGAATAATAACTATCATAATCGTTTGACAATACCATGTAATATTTATCTGGAGTTATATCTTTATACCATGTTGGAAATTTATTTATTAATTGTTGGTTCATTTTCTTGTTTTCGCAAGAGGTTTATGGTTGGTTCAAGCGATATTTAATCTCCCATAGGATTTATTAATAAGCATCACTTCTCCTTCCTACCTGTAGTGCCATAAAACACATCATTGCTTAATTCCTCCTTTTGATTTTCATTTATTTTTTTGTGGTTGATTTATCAGTGCGCTTTTCTAATTCGCCTTTTTGTTTTGCTACAAATGCAAGGTTCAAAGCGTCAATAATTTGTTTATAATTGTTTTCTGTAAAACACTTTTTGCCTTGTTCTATTTGTCCTATTAATTGCGGTGATACGTTGCAAAACTTTGCAACATTACGCAAGGACAAACCTCTGTATTCTCTGATTTCTTTAAATTGTTTTCCTGTTATCACGTTTGATTTCACCTCTTTCTACATTTGATTTATAAAGATTACAAAATTGTAACCTTTTCTATACTTGCTGAAAAACAGTAAATATAGAAAAGGTTGGAGTAACTATTGCTACTCCAACCTTTATAAATGCTATTTTGTTTTTGATTAATAGATTAGGCTACTGTCTTTTTACAAATCACTACACCTGTATCATCAAGAAGTTTCGTTGCATAAAGAGAAGATGCAACAACATCTGTTGCAAGCAAAAGTGCTTCTCGACTTTCTTCAAGAGTGATATTCTTTTGAAATACATAGCCGAGTGCATCTTTCTTAATAATATATGTTTTTGCTTCATTTGCAGCAGAATCCCATGTACCGTTAGAAGTTACAATAACGGGAATACCAAAGTAATAACCGATAACCCCATTCTTGACAATTGCATTACCTGCTGTTTGATATGTAAGTGCAGTATTCACAAATTCAGGCATTGCTACAAAACTTGAGCGAAGTTTAGGATTGATAATAATAGCGGCAAATGTATCAGTGTCCACAGCTAGTGTCAAGGGAAGTTCGCAATTTTGGGACTCCGGAAAATGAATTAGGCTACGTTTAATAGTATCTGAATAGATTTTGGATTTAAGTATGCTCTGGAAACAGACCAGTCTTCCGCATATTCCATGAGACATGTTGTTACCAGACGTAGATAGGAATCCGGATTAGGGAATATTCCTACTACGCTGGTTCTGCGGCGGATTTCCTTGTTCAGCCGTTCCAGCATATTAGTTGAAGAAATTTTGCGGGCATCAAGTTCCGGAAAAGCATAGAAGGCTAGAGAATCTTCCAGTCCATCTTCCAGGAATTCGATTGCTTTTGGAAAGCGTTTTCCATATTGTTCTGATATTTGCTCCGCGCGCTGTCTAGCTATTTCAGCGGAGGGTGCCAACCAAATTTCTTTTAACTGAGCCGCAAAGGACTCTTTTTCCTTCTGGGGTACATGAGCTAAAATATTTCGCATGAAATGGACTTTGCATCGTTGCCAAGAGGCTCCCGGAAAACTCTCACGGATGGCTGCAATCAGCCCTTTATTCGCGTCTGAAACCACCAGAAGCGGTGTTTTCAGTCCACGATCTAAAAGACTTTGAAACAATTGAGAATAACTTTCTTTTGATTCATCTAGCATTGGCTCTACGGCGAGGATATCCCTATGCCCCTGTTCATTGACGCCGCAAACTACCATCACAGCCATGCTGACGACCCGGCCATCCATACGAATTTTTTCATACAGTGCATCTGTCCAAATGACAGGATAGCGACCCGTCAGAGGCCGGCTGCGGAAGTACTGTACCTGCTCATTAAGGCCTTTCGTCATTTCACTGACTTGACTGCGAGAAAGATTTTCAATTCCAAGACTGCGGGCTAGTTTCTCCATCTTTCGCGTAGATACACCCTGCACAAACGCTTCCTGAACCACTTGAATCAGCGCTGCTTCACTGCGCTTGCGTTCTGTTACGAAAAACGGGATATAGCCCTGATTTCGGAGTTTTGGTACCATCAGATACATCGTCCCCATACGAGTATCCAGTCGACGCGGCCGATAGCCGCAGCGGTAATCACGGCGGGATGGATTGTGTGCATTCTTTTCCGCGCCAATAATACCGGAGACCTCTGCTTCCATCAGACGGGTACACAGCCATTCCAGCATCGACAGCATTGGATCCGGCTGCGCCATACATTTTAGTAGCAATTCTGTCAAATCTGTGGTATTCTTTTTGTGAGTCATTGGGTATCTCTCCTTTTTTGAATGTTTTCTCACCATTCATTTTATCGGAGTCCCAATGACTTTTCTATACCTTTATGAAATTGCGAACTTTATTGTACTCTATCGTCCACATCGTCACCAAAATTATCTATTCCATTTTGTAATTCATCAGATGTAATTTTGTCGGATTCTGCTGTGGCACTTTTAAATACAGCGTCAGTATCAATTGCATTTGCTAAATCAGTATCGATTTGTTTTGCCATTGCAGTGCTTACTTGTTCAACAATCTTATCAAGTACTGTCCCTTTAATTTGTGCCTTTTCATTATCGTATACACGAAAAGCAGAGCCAATATACTTAATAACTGCTGTACTATCTGTCATATCAATAGTAGCAGGTGTTAAAGGAGTACCTTTAACTACATTCTCTACTGTCGCTGTTCTTTTTAATTTAGGGAAGTGAATTGTATCGCCTGCGGATTTAATATCAGGCACAAAAGATGTAGCATCAAATGCTATTGAACCAAAACGAAGTGTCGTACCTAGTTTTTCATTAACTGCATCTGCGAAAATTTCAGGAATAAAAATTGTATTAGCCATAATCTTATTACTCCTTTCTCTTTTTATTTAGTGTTTTGTCTATATACCCATTAATTTTTTGGCGAGTTCTGGATTGGAATTATACAATTCCGTTCTTTCTGCAATATTCATTTTTGCCCATTTTTCTTTGGAAATAGATTCATTATTTGTGTGTCCAGTTGGTTTATATCCTGCCTTTTCAATTCTTGTGTTAATAAGATTTTCAAGGACAGTATAAAACTTGTCAACGTCCACATCATCTTTTAGAAAATCGGCAATAGAATTATCAATATTCTTCTTATTTAATTTTTCGATTAAAGCGATTTTCTTTTCCTTCGCTTCAAGTGCTTTTAAGCGATTTTCAAAGTCAATTTCAGCATCAGATTTTTGTTTAGGTAATTTACTTTCAAGTTCTTTTATCTTCTTTGAATACATAGTTCTTAATTTGTCTTCTGCTGATTGAATTGCCTTTGCATAATCACTTTTACTAATCGTAATAATATCTTGTTCTTTTTGTTCTGCATTAGTATTTTCTTTCATAATATTTCAACCTCTTTTCTGTTACGTTAATTTAATCCCTAATAAAATTAGTTATTAAATACGTCCCATTTGTTTATTTTTGAATATAAAAAAAGACTTACCCATAAGAGTAAGTCTCAGCCTGTCGAAAAAGTCCAGCGAAAGCTGGGCTTTTTGATTGTAAGATGGTAAAATAGAAATGGGTGATGAAAGATGCTGGAACGAGGAAAAATGCACAGGAATGCAGTAGAATTTGTCAATATAGACCTATTGGTGCCGCAGGAGCATTTGTTGCGTAAGATTGATAAAGCGGTAAATTTGAGCCATATTTATGAGTTTGTAGAAGAATTATATTGTGAAGATAATGGCCGTCCCAGTGTGGACCCAGTAGTCCTATTTAAGATAGTGCTAATCCAGCATCTATATGGAATTCCTTCGCTGCGTCGAACCATGCAGGAAATCGATATGAATATTGCTTATCGATGGTTTTTGGGATATACGCTAAACGAAGAATTGCCGCATTTTTCTACTGTAAGTTATAATTTTAAACACCGGTTTACAGAGGAAACTGTAGAGAAGGTGTTTTCATGGATATTGCAGGAAGCAAACCGCGCAGGGTATTTGGCACCGGAAGCAGTATTTGTGGATGGGACACATATCAAAGCAAACGCCAACATCAATAAGAAAATCAAAAAGGCGGTTCCTCAGGCGGCAAAGCGATACGCTTCAGAGTTGATGGAAGAAGTCAATGCAGATCGGAAAGAGCATGGAAAGAAGCCGTTTGACAGTACCCAAAAACCGCCGAAGGAAAAGGAAATAACTGTCTCCAAAACGGACCCGGAGAGCGGATTGTTCCAAAAGGGAGAACACAAGAAATGTTTTGCTTACGAAGCGCATACGGCCTGCGACAAACACAATTTTGTACTAGGAGTTGAGGTAACTCCCGGAAATGTGCACGACAGTGTGGCATTCGATGCAGTCTATGACAAAGTGACAAAACAGTTTCCTAAAATTGAGACAGTGGTGGCGGACGCTGCCTACAAAACACCGCATATCTGCAAACGGGTCTTTGATGACAAGCGAGTACTATCTACAGCATACAAAAGACCGATGACCAAAGCCGGCCATCTTCAATGGTGGAAATATGTATATGACGAATATTATGACTGTGTGCTATGCCCTGAATATCAAATTTTGCACTATGCAACAACCAATCGTGAAGGATACCGAGAATACAAAAGTAGAAGTTATATTTGCAAAAAATGTCCGTCCCGTTCCCGCTGCACAAACAGCAAAAGCTATACGAAAACTGTGACAAGGCATGTGTGGCAAAATTATGTAGAACTAGCGGAGGACATTCGGCATACTCCAAAATACAAAAAGCTTTATCAAAAGCGAAAAGAAACCATTGAACGTGTATTTGCTGATGCAAAAGAAAAGTATGGAATGCGATACACGCTCTACCGGGGCTTAACTCAAGTGACAAATTGGGTTAAGCTTAAGTTTGCTGCCATGAATCTCAAAAAGCTGGCAATGTGGAAGTGGAGGGATGGTCATCCTTCCTCTTTTGTCTGGATATTATATCGCTTTTTTCATTCCTGCAAAAATAACCCATCCTTCGCTTGATGCGTTGGATGGGTTATTCGACAATCTGAGACTTACCCATAAGAGTAAGTCTAATCAATCATATTTAATTATTGCTCTCCTATAGTTGAAACATTCCGTGAAACATTAATTTTTCAAAAGTGTAGGTATATCAAGGGTTTTCAGCGTTATGTTAAATAATGGTATTATAATGTTTCACGGCTGATAATCCGCATAAATACTTGATTATTTTATAACTAGTTAATTACATTTGTTCTTGTCTTAATTGTTTATGCTTTTTATAATATCGTGCATTAATTTCTTTTTTCATTTCTTTATAATACTTCTTATAACATTCTCTGCAAAATACAGTTTTATGGTCTTTTACAGATATTTCAAATTCTTTACCACAATCAGGGCATATCATCTTTATTGTATGCTTTTTGTTTTTACATTCATCACAGTATTTTCGGTGTGTGTCTTTAGCATCTGGAAAAAATCTTCTGCCACAATTCATACAAACTTTAGTACCACTTAACTCACTCATTTTTTATTCCTCCTTGTATTTTCTAAATATATATTGCATTTAATATTTTTTTATGATAAAATTTATATGGTTACAGTATAATTGTATATATAAATTTATACCTCTCTTTATTATAATATAATATTACAAGTAATTCAATATTAATATTGCACAAACATTATTAAAATATTTTGTACACTATTTTAATTTGATTTCTATACATATTATAAATTTAAATATGCAAAAATAAAAACCCCGAAAGCCACATGAGGACTGGCTTTACAGGGATTTAACATTTAGTTTAAAATGTGGTTATGTACGTTTTTTTATTATATTTTATATATCTACTTTTGTCTGATATTTTTTAACATTCCTAACTCTTTGGGTATATCTTCTTGGGTTTTTGAGCTTTCCGACAATGTCGGAGTCCTCTGATTATTACCCTGTTTTATTTCGACTCACTCTAATCAATCTTCCATAATCTATACATTTTATTACTTTCGTTTGTATTGGTTAATATTTTTATAGGTATACAACCGCACGTTATACACCTATTACAATTATTTAAATATCTATTTATTTACTTTCAAGCTTTTGTTCCAGTATGTCAAGCCTTTGATTCATATTTTCAAGTGTGGTTGACATTTTATCCATATTGGAGTTAATATTCATTAGCACTTCATTCTGCTTATCAATCTGTTGTAATAATTTATTTTCTCTGTTAATATTATCTTCTCTTTGTTGCGATATGTATTTTGACATAAATAAACCTAATCCCAAACAACATACAATAGGGAATCCAACTGTGGTTATTAAATTTGTTATTGCTTGCATGTCCATTGTGTATTCCTCCTGCTATTAACATCATTCCTTTTTATGAAATTATCGTATATTCTTATTTCGTTATTTATTATTTGCTCTCCTATAGTTGAAACATTTTTTATACTTATGTTTTGTATAAAATATATAATAATAATATTTATATATTATATATTTATATACAATTTGAATAAAAAATCACTGTAAAATTACTAAAAAAGAATGAAATTAGTAAGAATTTTTCAAGAAGGCTAGGCAATTTGTGCTGGTAAAGTTTATTTTTTAGATTTATAATAATATCTTAAAGCCTTTTCTCTATTTTTTATAATACGATATTTTTTATAACATTCTTTACATCTTTTTGTTTGGTTATCTCTTGCAGAAACTACAACCTCTTTTCCACAATCAATACAACGAATTATTTTTGTTTCTTTAATATTATATTTATATTTATATTGACATTCCTTACATCTTGCTGTTTGATTATCTTTTGCAGAAACTACCACTTCTTTTCCGCTTTTTTCAGTGTTATATTTAACTTCATAACATTGTTGGTAAATTAATTGTATTATCCATACATACTTGTTATTAGTGCGGTCACTGTATATGGTATTACTGTATCATCGTTGCTTGCTTTAAGCGTAACCGTAAAGGTATAGCCAATTAATGAATTATCATAATCAATGTCCAAATATGCTCTTGTAGGATAATCACTATTATAAGTTAAATTGATTTCATTCTGTAATTCAGTTGGTAAGTTACTTATATCTATTGACCATTCAGGGGTTAATGTTGTAACTTCTGCTCCAGTGTTATCATAAAAGCGTGAATCAATAACCTTTTTAGACCCAACTTTAGGTTTTAATAAATTATTTTCATCATCATAAGCAGTGCCATGTGTATCAGTTATTTTACACGTATATTGTGTTGTTGGTACTGGAGTTGTTACAGTAATATTCTTAGTAGCGGTAATATTATGTTCCACCCATGTTGCGGTAAATGTTACATCACCTGTTGCAAGGAAAGTTACTAATCCAGTATTATCAATTGTTGCAATAGTTTCATCACTTGAAGCCCATGTTATAGTTGCGGTTGTATCCGCTGTGCCGTTAATAGTTGCCGTTGCAATTAATGTTGGCGTATCAGTTGTTGCATAAGTATCTTCACATGTAATAATCAATCCATATACGGGTGGTTCTGTTACAGTAATTGATTTGATTGCAGTAACGTTATGTTCCTTCCATGTAGCAGAAATATCTACATTACCATCTGCAAGAAATGTTATATTACCATTTGCATCTACCGTTGCTATTTCAGGGTTGGAACTTAGCCATACAATATTAGCGTTTGTAATGACTGTATTATTTGCTTTTGCAATAGCCGTAAATTGTGTTTTTGTACCTCTATCATAACTATCATCAGCAGTAATGGTTACTGTATAGGTTATATTTGTTAATTCTCTTTGAGCATAAATATAAATTAAATTGTCTTTATAAATTAAGTTGTTTATTTGCCAATAACCACCTAAAGCATAAAAATAATCCCCAATATTTAACGCTCTTGTGTCTGAATTATCTTCTACTAATAATGTTATGTTGCCGTTTACTATTGAAAGGACATTGTTATTTTGTGTTAAAGCATCTTGTACATCATATGAATAAACAGGAATGTTATACTCTTTACTTTCTACAATATAATTCATAGTTGCATTTGTTTGTATTAAATCCGATTTGTAGTATACATCATTTTCAGGTGTTTCTTGGTTGATTGCTAAATATGTTTTATCTTTATATTTTAAAAGTTGTCCTGTGTGAATAGCAGTATTTGTATTATAAAAAATTGTTACAGTATTTCTTAGTTTGTTTGTATCACTATTTTTTCTAAATATGACCTTATAAGATGTACCATCTGAATAAGAGGTAATTATTTTACCTTCACGATTTAAAGCATCTGTAAAGACAGAATAAACGGTATCATACATTGTATCACCTCTTTAATCATGAAACATAAAATTGAATTGTGAATCAGTTGTACCTGCTGCATCTGGAATTGAAAGTATTTTACTTTGCAGTGCATCAAGTCTTTTTTGTAAATAAGTATATGCTTGTCCTGTCGTTGCAAATTCTGTTTCAATCGAACGGAATAAATCAAGGTTATTTGCAAGGGAGTCTAATACATCATATACCGTTTGATATAATTTTTTCTGCATAGTTGTCTTGTTATAGGTTGCAGTACCATCAAGTGAATTTTCAGAAAGATAAATTAATAGTGTGTCATCAGGATAATAATTTTTGTTGTTTAATTCCATTTTTAAGCGGTCTAGGACCGTAATTGTGTTTGCCATTATATCATTCCTTTCTGTGTGACAAAGGGAGTACCGAGACAGTACTCCCTTTTTTTATTTTTCAAGGGTGTAGTATTATGCTACTCCCTTTATATCCAACAAATTTATGATTTTCAATTACGGTAGTCAATCAAGTGACATCCGTAAAATTATATAAATATGCTTTTGGTACTAGATATATTAAATTTTAAGATGGGGTCTATTAACCCATGTGTTAAATTCATCGATTTTTAATTGTTTAGATACACTAAAATTAGCTTAATATTGTATTTCAAATAACATTGATATATAATTTTTATAACTAAGAATATTTTTTAAAAGGGGATTTTTATATGATTGAAAGGGTTTTATATTGTCCTAGATGTGGTGATGTTTTAGTTGTTTATGATAATAAAAAATATTATTGTGTATCTTGTAGCAAGATGTTTAACAAACAAAAAATGTATGATACTAAACACAACAAACAATATTTTTCTGATAAATACTTTAAAAAAGTAGGCAAAACTGTTGACACAATTCTTGCATTTAATTTCAAAGAGGAAGTAAGAAAAGAATTTGTATACAATAATCCTTTATATAATGAAAAAGATGTTAACAAAAGAATAGAATCTGATAATAGAATTAGGGCGATAAATAGACAAAGTTCTGATAATATTTTAGAAGAAAACAATATACCAAAATGTCCTACTTGTGGTTCAACTAATATTGAAAAAATTAGTACGATATGGAGTCAAGTGTACAAAATGAAGATTTCAAATAAGTCACTTGACTGATTGAAAAAAGCACAAAAAAATCCTTGATTCAATAACCGCAAAAACGGCTATCAATCAAGGATTTTTCAATTTGGTCCGAGTGACAAGACTTGAACTTGCGACCTCTAGACCCCCAGTCTAGCGCGCTACCAACTGCGCCACACCCGGAAACAACAGTGTATATTTTACCACATCAATCCCCAAATTGCAATAGAAAGAGCGTTTTTCTTTACGTATTTGGTGTAGGACTACAATACATATTGGACAGTTGAGAAAAAATAAAATACAGAAATGGACACATCGGTTACAATAAAGCTACCCAAACCAAATCATACCGAGAGGAAGTGTCCATTCCTGCATGAATAGTGTAACACAAGACATGAAGTTTAGGCAATCCATAATGATCTACGCTCAAAAGTACGGTGTCAGTCGTGCAAGCAGAAAGTACAACAAAAGCCGTTCCTTTATTTACTTTTGGATGGCCCGGTATGACGGTACATTAGAATCGTTGGCTTGCCGGTCTAGAAGGCCACACAGTCATCCAAACCAGCATACACCTGCCGAGTTAAAACTGATTCGCGATATGCGGCGCAGAAATCCCGACCTCGGTATGATTGAACTATGGTCCCGGTTAAAAAAGCGCGGATACAAGCGATGTCCGGAAAGTCTGTTCCGTGTAATGCGCCGAATGGGGATTTTTCCAGAAGCAAAACCGAAGAAAAAATATCAGCCAAAGCCATATGAGCAAATGACGCATCCCGGAGAGCGCATTCAAATCGATGTAAAGGTAGTCCCAAAGCGCTGTATTGCCGACCCTGAGCTTCGGCTTTTTCAGTACACAGCCATCGATGAATTTTCTAGGCTGCGTTTTTTGGCAGCATACCCTGAACAGAGTACCTACTCTTCTGCCGACTTTCTTAAACGAGCTGTCAAATGGTTTGCTCGGCGCGGTGTTCATGTGGAATGCATTCAAACTGACAACGGTTTTGAATTTACCAACCGTTTTTCCCCATCAAAGAAACATCTGCTGACGCTCTTCGAGGCCACTGCCGCTCAACTGCATATCCGGCACAAACTGATTCGGCCTTATACGCCCAGGCACAATGGTAAAGTGGAACGCAGCCATCGCGAAGACCAAAAACGCTTTTACAACAAACACCATTTTTATTCCTTAGCTGACTTTGAAAACCAACTTTCCATCTACTTACGCCGCTCTAACAATATGCCGATGCGTCCTCTTCACTGGTTATCTCCTTCTGAATTTTTACAATCCCATACTGTCCAATATGTTTGACAAACCTACAAAGAGCGTTTTTCTTTACGTATTTGGGCCACTTAAATTTACGAAATGTGTCCGCAAAAATCTTTTTACATATTATATATTATTCAGATTAAAAAGAAGTGGGGATTTCTATGCCATACAATGATAAGGAATTACTTGCAAGACTGATTCAATGCGAAGCGGACGGCGAAGGGGATAACGGTATGTACGCCGTTGCCTCCGTCATTGTTAACCGCAGGAATGTACCTTATGGGGAATTCTTCCGGGTCAGCAACGGAGGAAATATTCGGGCCATTATAGAACAGCCCGGACAGTTCACCTGTATGAAAACAAGCGTTGGCGGCGCCTATAATGCACAGAATGTTTACAATATGGATCCGCAAGAGATTCACTATGAAATAGCGGAATGGGCGCTTGCTAACAACACATTCAACGGCGTTGGCAACTGCCTTTTTTATTACAACCCGTACAATCCAAAGTGCGCAAGCTATTTTCCAGCTGGTGGAGTCGGTATCATTTATACGAGAATCAATCAACACTGCTTTTATGCACCGACTCAAAAATATGCGAAGACTTAAAGAGGTGAGAATTCATGAACCAACAATTACCGGGTTACAGCGCGGTCTATCCTCCTGCAGGACCATGCACATCTTCTGCGAAGTCCGGTATGCAGAATACTGCCATGACCATACAAGTGCCGAGTCAAACACCCGTGGAGGCCTCTGCATCGGGGAGTGCTGCGCAGAGCAGTGACATGGCGGCCGCTCCTCAGTCTAGCGCTATCCCATCGGCAATTCAGCAGCCCGGCATACAGCAAGCTGCATTAGGCACTACAAGTCAGGCAGTTTCTTCTGCCCAACAAATGATGCCTATTACGGATACGACACAACCGGCGCCGATGACTGCAGATAGCCTAGAATTTCTGAACGGATTTTTAAGAACCCAGATTGGCCGAAAAGTCAGAATTGAATTTTTGATTGGAACCAACACGTTTACCGACAAATCCGGTACGCTGATAGGAGTGGGTGCTAACTATATCCTGTTGCGCCAAGCGGATTCCGATGATATTTTAACATGTGATTTTTTCAACATTAAATTTGTAACAATTTTTTACTAGGGAATTCTTATATAGCGATATCTCAAAAAGTAAGCTTCGTTCACATTTTTTTTGTAGAATGTTCTCTTACGTTTTTAATGTACGAAACCAAGAATATGATTGATACCAGTCTCCTCAGTATTGAAAAATATTGAGGAGACACTTTTGAAATTTAATTTTTTAATCTTGCATTTTTGGATTCTCGTTTAAATAGACTTAACTAAATAATGCTTTTATAGTGCATAAAAGATAGGCTTTAAAAATTTATCATATAGCATTGACAAACCGAAAAAAGATGTGTATTATAAGGTACAACAAAGCGATATGCTTGCAATTAATATTAAATAATTAATATTTCATAATAACAAAGGCGTTAATACCGGCAGCTTAGCTGCTGGCGTTAACGCCTTTGTTTTATTATAAATCACATTTAGGAGGTTATGTTATGCACAAAAGATTAGTTGCACTTGCATTAAGTGCCGCGTTGGCAGTATCCTTTACCGGATGCCAAAACAGCACTGCCAGTTCCGCAGCATCGGAATCATCCACTTCAGAATCGTCCGCTGCAGCATCGTCGGCAGTTTCAGAGGCCTCTGGAGAAATTAAAATCGGTGCGGTTCTTCCGCTGACTGGTTCTATTGCGGCGTTTGGTCAGTCTGCACAGAAAGCGCTGCAGCTTTTGGAAGAAGAGGTAAACAGTTCCGGTGGTATCAACGGACAAAATGTTGAATTTGTATTTGCTGATGACGAAGGAAAACCTGCAACCGCCGCTACAGTGGGGCAGAAACTAATAAACAGCGAGAAAGTGGTCGGTATAGTTGGACCCTTGACAAGTAACTGTGCACTATCTCTTGCGCCCATTGCTCAGCAATATGGTGTTCCCATGGTAACCGGAACGGGAACAAATGAAAAAATTACACAAACCGGAGATTTTATTTTCCGCACTTGCTTTATCGATCCATTCCAGGGTCAAGTAGTTGCAAAGCTTGCCAGTACAGATCTAAAGGCGAAAACAGCCGCCATGCTGTACGACAACGGAAATGATTATTCAAAAGGTCTTGCGGAAAACTTCGAGAAAAGCTTTGAAGAAGCCGGTGGCGAGATTGTCGCTTCCGAAACATATCTCACCGGTGATAAAGATTTTAACGCACAATTGACTAAAATTGCAGCTACAAATCCGGATGTACTCTTCTTGCCGGATTACTATTCTACAGTTGCTGTAATTGCAAAGCAGGCTCGCAGCGCCGGCATTGAAGCGACATTCCTCGGCGGTGACGGATGGGATTCCGCGGACCTGTTCAGCATCGGCGGCGATGCAGTCAATGGCGCATACTTCTCTAATCACTATTCTCCGGATGATACTTCCGAAGAAGTGGTTGAGTTTATCAAAGCATTCAAAGCAAAATACGATGATGAGGTTCCGGATGCTATGGCTGCTTTGAACTACGATGCCGGCAAAGTCCTCATCCAGTCCATTGAAAAAGCCGGTTCTACCGACGCTACAGCGATTCAAGAGGCACTAAAAGAATATGACGGTACTGTTGTATCCGGTCATATCCAATTTGATGAAAACCGCGATGCGGTAAAGGCAGCTGTCATCATCAAAACTGAAGACGGCAAAGAAACCTTTTACACAAAAGTGGAACCATAGACCCTGCTGCAGATTGACTGTTGCTGGTCAGTCAGAGCATACTTCCCTTTTAAAAAGGGGGAGTATGCTCCTGGTTCTTAAAAACGCATCACTCTTTACAAAGGGGGAAACAAAGTGTCTATGATTGAATTTCTGCAACAGTTGATCAACGGTATCTCCTTGGGCAGCGTTTATGCACTCATCGCACTGGGCTACACGATGGTCTATGGTATCATTGGTTTGATCAACTTCGCACACTGTGATATCTATATGGTGGGGGCCTACATTGGCTATTTTGTAGCAACCTATACCCGCCTGCCGTTTATTCCAACTCTGCTGATTGCCATGCTGGGCTCGGCTTTGCTTGGTGTTATCATTGAAAAAATCGCTTATAAACCGCTTCGCAAAAGCACCAATATCAATTTGCTGATTACGGCCATCGGTGTATCTCTGTTGTTGGAGAACGGATTCAATGTTTTGTTCGGTGCAAACCCGCGAACATATCCGGGTTATATTTTAAATCAGCAAAGCATTATGTTCGGACCAATTCGCACGGATACGCTGCATCTGATTATTCTTGGCGTTTCTCTGTTGCTGCTGATTCTGTTGAATCTTTTTGTGAATTACACAAAAATGGGAAAAGCGATGCGTGCTACTTCATTGGATAAAGATGCTGCCGCACTGATGGGCATCAATGTCAACACCACCATATCCATGACTTTTGCAATCGGTTCGGCTTTGGCAGGTGCAGCAGGCATGCTGGTTGCCATTTTGTATTCCAGTCTTGACCCCTATATGGGAATGATGCCCGGCATCAAGTCATTTGTAGCTGCGGTTCTCGGCGGAATCGGATTGATTCCCGGCGCTTTCATGGGTGGCATAATTTTAGGCGTAGTGGAAACCTTTATGGCGGCCATTAATTCCAAAATATCCGGTGCCGTTGCATTCGTCATATTAATTGCGATTTTGATTATTAAGCCGTCCGGCCTATTGGGCAAGACGGTAAAAGAGAAAGTGTAGGTGGACGGTTTGAAATCCTATTTAAAGAAAGGCGCCGTCTTTTTACTTGGCTCCCTGATTTTGTTTGGCGCACTCAGTTATTTGATTCAGATTAACCTAATTGATGCGTATTATAAACAAATTCTCATGCTGATTTGCATCAATGTAATTGAGGCGCTAAGTACCAATTTGATTATCAATTATACCGGCCAGCTGACACTTGGGCATTCCGCTTTTATGGCGATTGGAGCATATTCGGCTGCCTATATTCAAATGCAAACCGGTATGCCGTTTTTGTTTGCTTTAATTTTTGGAGGAATTGTGGCAGCTGTTTTCGGATTCTTAATCGGCTTGCCTACTTTGAGACTGAAAGGCGACTATCTCGCGATTACCACACTCGGTTTTTGTCAAATTGTAGTGGTTGCCATCCAAAATATTCAGGCTTTTGGCGGAGCACAGGGCCTGGCAGGGATTCCGCCAAAGACAACGTTTCCATGGGTCTTCTTTTCTATGATTGCAGCAATTGCCATCTTATATAATATTGTTCATGCAAACCAAGGACGCGCAATGCTTGCTGTAAGAGAAGATGAAATTGCGGCGGAAGCCATGGGAATCAATACGACGAAATATAAAATTATGGCCTTTACCACGGGTGCGTTTTTTGCCGGATTTGCAGGCGGCCTTTACGCGTTTTTAATGATGTTTATCGACCCGAATAGCTTTAATTTCATGAAGTCAATTGACTTTGTCATATATGTGGTGCTGGGCGGCACAGGAAGCTTTGTCGGCTGCATCCTGTCAACCAGTATTCTCACGCTACTGCCGGAAGTACTCCGTTTCCTGGGCGACCTGAGAATGGTGATTTATCCTTTGCTTTTAATCGTAATCATGATTCTCAGGGTGAAAAACATCCGTATTACCAGCTTGCTGCGCGGGAAATTCACCGCAAACAAGCTATCGGAAGGGAGCAAAGATCATGTCGCTGCTTGAAATCAATCATATTACCATTCAATTCGGAGGACTTACGGCCGTTTCGGATTTTTCTCTTTCCATGGAAGAAAATGATTTGTTTGGATTAATCGGTCCAAACGGTGCGGGAAAGACCACTATATTTAATATGCTGACCGGGGTTTACGCTCCGACCAGTGGAGAAATCAGTTTTAACGGCGAACCGATTCATGGGAATTCACCCCATCAGATTGCGAAGAAAAAGATTTCCAGAACATTTCAGAACATTCGGTTGATGAAGAACCTAAGCGTGGTGGATAATGTAAAGATTTCCTTTGCATACCAGACAAGTTATTCCCTGGCGTCCTCAATTCTTCGTCTTCCATCCTATTTTAAGCAGGAAGAAATCATTCAGAAAAAGTCTGAAGATCTTTTGAAGATTTTCGGTTTGCACGAACTGAAAGATGAGAAAGCCTCCAATCTTCCCTATGGGCAGCAACGGCGGTTAGAAATTGCCCGTGCGCTGGCGGCGCAGCCAAAACTTCTCCTTCTGGACGAACCAGCCGCTGGAATGAATCCACAGGAAACACAGGAATTGATGGAACTGATTCAATGGATTCGCAAAGAGTTCCACATTGCTATTCTTCTCATTGAACACGATATGAAACTGGTCATGGGTGTTTGCGAAAATATTGTTGTACTGGACTATGGAAAGATGATAGCGCAGGGTACGCCGGATGAAATTAAGAGCAACAAAAGGGTTATTGAAGCTTATTTGGGAGAGGAGGCTGCCGATGCTTAAGATTCAAAATTTAAACGTATATTACGATGCAATTCATGCGCTTAGGAATATCAATATTGAAGTAAACGAAGGTGAAATCGTAACATTAATCGGCGCAAACGGAGCCGGTAAGACCTCCACGCTTCGTGCCATTTCCGGCCTTGCACCAATTCGGAGCGGGACGATTGCTTTTCAAGGAAAACCTCTGAACGGATACCCCTCACACAAAATACCATATATGGGAATTTCCCATGTGCCGGAGGGCCGCCGAATTTTTTCGAATCTTACGGTAATGGAAAACCTGCAGCTTGGGGCTTACTGCAGAAAAGATGCTGATGGGATTAAGAAAGACTTTGAAATAGTTTTTAGCAAATTCCCAAGACTGAAAGAACGCATGAAACAGCGTGGAGGCACACTGAGCGGCGGGGAACAGCAAATGCTCGCCATGGGCAGGGCCCTAATGGCAAGACCGAAAATCCTATTATTGGATGAACCTTCCATGGGGCTTGCACCGCTTATCGTACAGGAAATTTTCAGCATCATTCAGGAGATCAACAAGTCCGGCACAACCATCTTACTGGTTGAGCAGAATGCACATATGGCGCTTTCCATTGCCAACCGCGCCTATGTCATTGAAACAGGCAGTATTGTGCTGGAGGGAAAAGCCTCCGACTTGCTGAATGATAATGCCGTAAAACAGGCTTATCTGGGGGGCTAAAGTCCCTTGATATACCATGGTATGTATTCATAAGATGAATAGAAATAGGCCTTTTTCATTTTGGTTTCGACTGCAATAAGGCCCGAAAAAGTGTTACAAATGCTTTTTCGGGCCTTTCATGTTATGATTTTCTTAAATTGCCGATTATCTTTGTCCATTGGATGTCGCTTCATCGTCATCCATTTGTGGGGTTTTCCTCCGTTGAGCCAATGTGCGCGTTCGGCTGCTTCTTCGGATGTATACCACACGCTTTCGGTTTGCCATTCACCGTCTTTTGTAAACATACCGACACTCCATTGGCCGGGTTCCGTTTTTTGATAGGAATACATACAACCAACTCATCCTTTCAAGTATACAAATATATATTTATCATTGAATATAAGGAAAAACAATGTTAAATCTTCCATTTAAAAAGTAGAACTCCGGCAATCATCAGTGCAACCCCAGTAAATTTCTGCCATCCAAAAGGGATTCGCTCCGTATCGAATAGTCCGCAGCAGTCAATTACTGCGGCAACAACAAGCTGTGAAATCAGAATAATGGAAACTGCGATGGTCGGTCCTAAGCCTTTCATGGCAAGCATTACGGCAATGGTAATTGCAATCCCTAAAAATCCGCCCAACAGATAGATTTTATTGATGCCCGAAAGCTCTGAAAAATTTCCTTTGCCAAGAAATAACAGGGCCAGAATGGAGAGGAGAAATGCCACGCCCTGCACAATAACATTCGACTCATAAAGCCCGATGCGGTCACTTAAACGCGTGTTCATCACTCCCTGAACACTCATCGCAGCGCCCGCAAGAATGCTGAAAATAACAGCCAGCACTTAAGGAACCTCCCTGTTGTTAGTACTATTATCCTTTCCGCAAATCTGCATGGCATACCAACTAAATCACTTCTTTTATTCATTAAGCATATGATTAATGAAAATCATGTACTTGCATCATCATTTATGTCTGAAGAAATTTGTCGCCATTCTTTTGTTATTCATGCTACAAGATTGCAAGTTTACAACATGCACAATATGCATTGCTCTTTTGTAGGTTCTTATTTTCAATAGCCGGATGATTTGATATAATGATTATGACTTTACGTCTAAGGACAGAAATAGGAGGGAATAGAATGATGTGTTCACTTTTTAATGGATTGGGGATCATGTTTCATGTAATTCCTTTTATTGTGATACTGGGATTTATCTTTGTATTCACAGGCATCATTGTCAGTGCTGTGCGGAGCACAAAACAGTGGAAAAAAAATAACGCTTCGCCCGTTCTCACGGTAGAAGCAACGGTTGTGACAAAGCGTGCAGATGTACGGTATCATCACCATACAACCGAAACCAGTATGCACCACACAACATCCCATACCAGTTATTATGTCACATTTGAAGTGGCAAGTGGTGACCGCATGGAGTTTGCAGTTCCCGCTACAGAATATGGTATGATTGTGGAACAAGATAAGGGAAAATTAACTTTTCAGGGCACGCGCTTTTTAGGGTTTGAGCGCAGCATGGGTTCCTAATAATTAAACTTACAAAATACCAGATGCAATTTGGTTGCAATTGTAAGCGGTACAATCTCTCATAAGGGATAAGTTTAAAAACTTCACGTTTTTCCTATTACTATGATTACAGTTTTACTGGTTCAGTTGACTGTTTTTAGTCTGTATACATGGAATTTATACTTGCGTTTCTTAACAAAGAGTTATTTATCGTTAATTATAAACTTAAAGTATTAGAGATTTCCATGAATCTTTCGGAGATATGCTCGTTTTTCTCAGATTGATGGTTTTCAAAGTTTCCCACTGGTTCGTTCCATTTCTTTAGAGAACGTGGTTTCGGTACGGAAAATATCCAGCATTTCTTTGAAAAGCAGACACTTTCGTGTTGAAATAAAAACTTTATACCGTTAAATCCCGTGTTGTTGTATACCATTTGTTTAATAACTACAATAAAATACAAATCGTAAACAGTTAATTTCCATTATAAATATGTGTCAATGGATTCTCTGGGGGTCAGATTTTAGGGCAAAGGTTACCCACTGGTTGCGGACAAAAAGATCAGCCGCCGGGGCACGCAAAGCTTAGTCGTGGGATAAAGTCTTTTTTCTCAGCAGGATGATTTTATATTGGATTATGCTGGACCTGCAACAGGAATGAGTATGAACTACTTTTGCAATTGTGTATGAAGAAAATTTATCCTCAGTTCAATGTGGAAGTTAAGAATTAGATGAATTTGGATTAGAACCTTTGCTTACAACAATGACCACTTTAGAACCGTATGCCATTTCGCTCCCTGCTTTGGCGTCTTGATAACCAATGACGAGACCGGCGGGCACTGTATCACTGTAATCCTCTGCTTTGGTTGGAACAAACCCAGCTGCAGTTACATTCGCCGAAGCATCCGGCAAGGTTTTACCGGTAATATCAGGCAGAATTCTTACGGATGGCCCTTCACTGACAACTACCACGATAGCTGTTCCTTTCGTCATTTTTTCTCCTGCCTCAGGCTGTTGGGAAATAATGCAGCCCTCCGGCACAGTATCTGAAAACTTGCTTGAGGAACGAAGAACCTGATAATCCGCATTCGGGTCGTTTTCAGCTGAAGAAGAGGAAACTAACTGTTCATAATTTTGCCCAACCAAATTCGGTACAATAATTTTATTTTCATCGAAAGAATTGGCTGTCATTAAGTTGGCAGAAGCTTTTTCCGACGAGGTTTCGGATGAACTATCTAAAGTTTCTGCAGCAGCGCCTGCCGCAAGACCCCATTCATCGGGTGAAATCTGATTGATCCAGAACACGCCGATTGCGGTAAAAACCACAAGCATTACAGCACAGGAAGCAAGAACCCAAACAAAACCGGGTAACTCGCGTTTCTTCCTTTTTTTACCCCTTTTTTGAATTTGGTCCGAGCCGGCATCACTGCGCGCTTGAAGTGCCTTGATTCGGCGTGTTTCTTCCAGCGCAGCAGTTACAGCGGGAGCAGCAGAAAGCTCCGTGCGCAAGCGTTCAAAAGTTGGTGTACGGCGATCAGGCGAAACCTGAAGCGCGTTGGCCAACGCTGTAACCACATAGGGAGGAATGGTGTGAAGCAAAGAAGTAGGAATATACAGGCGAGAATCATTTCTGCGTTTCAAGGCATCCGGAGGGAGCTTCCCTGTTAACGCAAAAAACAGGGAAGCTGCAAAGCCATAAACATCCGTTGCTTCATTCGGTTTATAATCCATAATATACTGCTCAATGGCAGCACAACCGGCTGTCATATCCGGTGGAAAATCTGTGTCCATCTGTCGAACAGCCATAATGCAGAATTCGTCAAGCATCATACGGCCATCTTCCATAATCTCCAGTGTATCCGGAGAAATCCCCAAATGGCTGATGGAATGAGCATGCAGGGTACTCAATGCGGACAGCACCGGCATGAACAACTGACGTGCAGTGTTCCAGCTGAGCCTTCCTCCGCTGCGCTCTACAAAATAACGCAGCGTGATACTGTCTTTCCATTCAGACACTGTGTACGCGGTATGATTTTCTTCAAAAATATCGTAAATATGCAAGATGGAAGAAAGCTCACGCATATGTGCGAGATCTCGGGAATAATTTAGAAACTGAGCTAAGGTTTCATTGAATACAATTTCACTGCCGCTAATGACACGTACGTCCGTTTTGTTGGCTGCACGTTCACTGAGAGTTTGCGGGAAGAATTCACGCAGTTTGATTGGTATATTTAATACGGTATCATAACCAATATAAGTAATTCCTTCTCCGTTGCATTTTTTAGCAACGCCTACTAAATATCTATTTTGCAGCATTGTTCTGGGCGGAAGTGCATGCTGTATTTGAGATTTATCTCCGCGATACCCACAGTGGGGACAGATTGCCGCTCCAGCTTTGTCGGACATGCAATTCATACACAGATTTGCCGGATCAGTCATATAGCCGCCTCCGAACCCATCATTCATCCCTTTGCGACTTATGCCGCATATGCTTAGTTTTCTTCATCCTCATCAGAATTATCCCAGTTATGCCAAACGTTTTGCACGTCATCGTTGTCTTCGAGAGTATCAAGCAGACGCTGAACTTTTGATTTTGCATCAGGATCCGTCAAAGTAACGGTTGTGCTCGGCACCATTTCGACTTCTGCGGAAACGAATTGATAACCTTTTTGTTCTAAATCATGCAGAACGCCGCTGAAATCATCCGGCTCTGTATCAATTTCGAATACATCTTCATCGGATTTAAAGTCAGAAGCTCCGGCCTCCAAACTGTCTTCCATTACCTTATCTTCATCCAAACCTTCCTTTTCGATCACAATGACACCTTTGCGCTCAAAAAGGTAGGAAACACAGCCGCTTTGACCAAGATTTCCTCCAAATTTATCGAAATAATGACGTATGTCTCCGGCGGTGCGGTTACGGTTGTCTGTTAATGTTTCCACAATAATGGCGATGCCGTTTGGACCATAACCTTCGTAAGTAATATTTTCAAATTTGGTGTCGTCGTTTTCACCTGCAGCCTTTTTGATAATTCGTTCAATATTCTCGTTTGGAACATTGGCAGCTTTTGCTTTCGCAATACAATCCCTTAAGCGGGAATTAGCGGCCGGATCCGGCCCGCCGCCCTGTTTCACCGCTACGGCGAGTTCCCGTCCAATTTTGGTGAAAATTTTTGCTTTAGCTCCATCGGCTTTTTCTTTTTTTCTTTTAATATTATTCCATTTTGAGTGGCCCGACATAAAAAGTCCTCCATACTAAAATTGCACTGCCTTTCATCATAGCACAGTTTTACCGGAATGGCAAGCAGGGGCCCAATGGGGTTAGATTAACGTTTGTAGGTTTGTCAAACATATTGGACAGTATGGGATTGTAAAAATTCAGAAGGAGATAACCAGTGAAGAGGACGCATCGGCATATTGTTAGAGCGGCGTAAGTAGATGGAAAGTTGGTTTTCAAAGTCAGCTAAGGAATAAAAATGGTGTTTGTTGTAAAAGCGTTTTTGGTCTTCGCGATGGCTGCGTTCCACTTTACCATTGTGCCTGGGCGTATAAGGCCGAATCAGTTTGTGCCGGATATGCAGTTGAGCGGCAGTGGCCTCGAAGAGCGTCAGCAGATGTTTCTTTGATGGGGAAAAACGGTTGGTGAATTCAAAACCGTTGTCAGTTTGAATGCATTCCACATGAACACCGCGCCGAGCAAACCATTTGACAGCTCGTTTTAGAAAGTCGGCAGAAGAGTAGGTACTCTGTTCAGGGTATGCTGCCAAAAAACGCAGCCTAGAAAATTCATCAATAGCGGTGTACTGGAAAAGTCGAAGCTCAGGGTCGGCAATACAGCGCTTTGGGACTACCTTTACATCGATTTGAATGCGCTCTCCGGGATGCGTCATTTGCTCATATGGCTTTGGCTGATATTTTTTCTTCGGTTTTGCCTCTGGAAAAATCCCAATTCGGCGCATTACACGGAACAGACTTTCCGGACATCGCTTGTATCCGCGCTTTTTTAACCGGGACCATAGTTCAATCATACCGAGTTCTGGGTTCCTGCGCCGCATATCGCGAATCAGTTTTAACTCGGCAGGTGTATGCTGGTTTGGATGACTGTGTGGCCTTCTAGACCGGCAAGCCAACGATTCTAATGTACCGTCATACCGGGCCATCCAAAAGTAAATAAAGGAACGACTTTTGTTGTACTTTCTGCTTGCACGACTGACACCGTACTTTTGAGCGTAGATCATTATGGATTGCCTAAACTTCATGTCTTGTGTTACACTATTCATGCAGGAATGGACACTTCCTCTCGGTATGATTTGGTTTTGGTAGCTTTATTGTAACCGATGTGTCCATTTCTGTATTTTATTTTTTCTCAACTGTCCAATATGTATTGTAGTCCTACAGGGCCAATGGGGTTAGATTAACGTTGCGCTGTCGCAGTAGGAACAAATCAGCATGTCCCCGGCTTCCGTAAAACGTGCCGGCAGATAACGTTCTGTTTGTGTAATGCATTGAGGATTGGAGCAGCGGTGCGGATGCGTTGAATGCGGAGCTTTTTTCTTTGTCGTTCTGCCTTCCCAGCTTTGCAGAATGGTCAAAATCAGAGCCATTCGTGCGTAAACACCGTACTCGGTTTGCTGAAAGTAAGAGGCGCGCGGATCATTGTCCACATCTACTGTAATCTCATCCACCCTTGGGAGGGGATGCAGGATTTTTAAATCAGGCTTAGCATACCGAAGTTTTGCACTGTCGAGAATAAAAACACCTTTTTGGTGCTCGTATTCTTCACGGTTGGCAAAGCGTTCCTGCTGAATCCGAGTCATATACAGTACGTCCACTTCCGGCAGAGCCTGCTCTAACGACTGCACCTCTTTGTAGGAACAACCGGCGGCATCCATAACATCCCGCACGTATTTCGGCAATGCAAGTTCTGGGGTGGAAACCAGAATAAACGAGGAACCGCGAAAGCGGGTCATGGTACGAATCAGAGAGTGAACCGTTCGTCCGTTTTTTAAGTCGCCGCAAAGACCAATTTTCAAATGATCCAGCTTTCCCTTTTCATTATATAAGGTCACCAAATCCGTCAGCGTCTGTGTCGGATGCAGATGCCCGCCGTCCCCCGCGTTGATGATAGGAGCCTTTGAATACAGTGAAGCGGCGGTTGCTGCGCCTTCAAAGGGATTGCGCATAACGATAAGGTCTGCATATCCGCTGACAACCGTAATGGTGTCTTTAAGGCTTTCACCCTTGGCAACGGACGAGTTCTCGGGATTGTCGAAACCGATTACCTCGCCCCCCAGACGATACATTGCCGTTTGAAAGGACATTTTCGTTCGTGTGGAAGGCTCATAAAACAACGTTGCCATAATCTTTCCACGGCAGGACTCCCGATAAGCCCACGGATTTTTACGGATACTATTGGCCAGTGTAATCAGATCCATGATTTCTTCCACTGACAACTGATCCAGATCAATCATGTCATAAAAACGCATCCGAACCACCCCGTACTTTCATTATTTTATTGTATTTTTAATATTTTATCATTGCACAGACAAAAGGACAAGACAATTCCTATGATTTTCAATGAAAATCTCTTGACAGAATTGCTATGATAGAATTAGAATGACTGTTAGCATATCATAACTTTAGATATCAAAGAAATGGCAGGGCATTGCAATGAAAATTGGACTGGATATCGGTTCAACTACTATAAAATGCGTCGTTATAGAGGACAATGGCAATATTTTGTATCGCTCTTATGAACGACATTATTCTAAGATAGCAGAAAAAACCACGGAAATCCTGGAGTATGTGCGTCAAAAATTCGCTCTGGACAATACAGCAATGTTGACTGTAACCGGATCTGCCGGCATGGGAATTTCACAAAAATGCAATCTCCCATTTGTCCAGGAGGTTTATGCAACCCGCATCGCGGTGGGTAAGCTGATTCCCGATGCGGATGTGATTATTGAGCTTGGCGGTGAAGACGCTAAAATCCTGTTTGTTTCCGGTGGGCTGGAAGTGCGCATGAATGGCACTTGTGCAGGCGGAACAGGGGCATTTATCGATCAAATGGCGACTCTTCTGAATGTGTCGCTTGAGGAAATGAACCAGCTGGCAGCCAAATATGAAAAAATTTACACCATTGCCTCGCGGTGCGGTGTTTTTGCGAAATCCGATGTCCAGCCGCTTTTAAACCAAGGAGCGCGCAAAACAGATATTTCCGCAAGTATTTTCGCAGCAGTTGCAAACCAAACCATCGCGGGATTAGCGCAGGGACACCCAATCCGCGGAAAAGTGGTGTATCTCGGCGGACCGCTGACCTTTCTTTCACAACTGCGGGACAGTTTTGACCGTGCGCTCAAAGTAAAAGGAATTTGTCCCGAAGATTCGCTTTACTATGTAGCAATTGGAGCTGCGTTTTGCGGTGCGGTAGAAACCAACTTAGAGGACGCATTGGAAAGTATCCGAACAAAAGGATCAACGGGAAACTTCCTTTCCATTCCTCCGCTTTTTACAAGCAAAGAGGAATATGAGGCGTTTCGTAAGCGGCATGCACAGTGCAAAGCTCCGCGCGGCGATATTCATACATACCATGGAAATGCCTATCTTGGCATTGACGCAGGTTCTACCACCGTTAAAGCCGTGCTGATTGGCAAAGACGGGGAAATTCTCGATTCCGTTTACAAAAACAATTCCGGCAATCCGGTACCGATTGTTCGGGAATACCTACTCGGTCTATGCAACAAATACCCAAACGTGCATATTGCCCGAAGTGCGGTCACCGGCTACGGGGAAGAATTGCTGAAAAATGCATTCGGCATTGATTTTGGGATTGTTGAAACGGTTGCGCATTTCACAGGTGCAAAGCATTTTCGGCCAAATGTGGATTTTGTTATTGACATCGGCGGACAAGACATCAAGTGCTTTAAAATAAGAAATGGCGCCGTGGATAATATCTTTCTCAATGAGGCTTGCTCATCCGGGTGCGGCTCTTTCTTGCAGACATTCGCCAATACGCTTGGCTATGAAATTTCAGATTTTGCCAATCTCGGTTTATTTGCAAAACATCCGGTGGATCTAGGTTCGCGCTGTACCGTATTTATGAATTCCCAGGTCAAACAGGCACAAAAAGACGGGGCAACAACGGAAGATATCTCTGCCGGTCTGTCTGTCAGCGTTGTGAAAAACGCAATCTATAAGGTTATCCGTGTCTTGAACGAGGAGGAACTCGGAAGAAATATTGTTGTGCAGGGCGGTACATTTTTAAATGATGCTGTTCTGAGGGTCTTTGAAAAGGAACTGGGTGTGGAGGTTACCCGTCCTGATATTTCCGGCCTGATGGGTGCTTACGGTGCTGCACTCTACGCCATGAACAAACCGGCGGCTGAAAGTACGCTCATTGGCAAAGAAGAATTGGAAAACTTCAAGCATGAAGTAAAGGTTACCAACTGCGGCCTGTGCAGTAACCATTGCAGATTAACAATCAATGTTTTTGGAAAAGACAGGAGATTTATCGGTGGCAATCGCTGTGAAAAACCACTCGCTCGCCGAAATTCCAAAAGTACCTTGAACATGGTTGCCTACAAAATGCAGCTTTTGTCTTCCTACCGCACGTCACAACCAGGTCCTAGAGGAAAGATTGGAATTCCGATGGGTCTGAATATGTACGAACTGCTTCCTTTCTGGCAAAAGTTCTTTACAACCCTCGGTTTTGAAGTGGTTCTTTCCCCGCTGTCAAGCCGTGAACTATACATAAACGGACAAAGCACCATTCCGTCCGATACTGTCTGTTTCCCGGCGAAACTGATGCATGGTCATGTGCAGGCTTTGATTGATGAAGGAATTCAAACAATTTTCTACCCCTGTATGTCTTACAATTTCGATGAGGGATTGGGAGATAACCATTACAATTGTCCAGTTGTCGCATATTACCCGGAGGTTATTGCAGGCAACATGGCAGAACTTGCCAAGCACAATTTTATCCACGATTATGTGGGTATCCACAGAAAACGCGATTTCCCCAAAAAAATGCATGGGATTTTGCAGAAGAGTTTTCCGGATATCACCTTGCGTGAAGTAAAGCAAGCAGCAAAGGCTGCATATGCGGAGTATGACCATTACCTGCAGCAGATACGGCAAAAGGGCGATGAGATGATTGCGCAGGCTGAGCGTGAGCAGATTCCGATTATCATATTAAGCGGCAGGCCATATCATATGGATCCGGAAATCAACCACGGGATTGATAAACTCATAGTCAGTTTGGGGGCTGCCGTGATTACCGAAGATGTGGTGAGCCACAAAGTTAAAAAATTCCATACAGATGTACTGAATCAATGGACCTATCACGCACGGCTGTATGCTGCTGCAAAGTATGTTTGTTCCCATCCCGAAATGAATCTGGTACAGTTGGTATCTTTCGGCTGCGGTGTCGATGCGATTACCACCGATGAGGTCCGCAGAATTCTGGAAGAGGGAAATAAAATTTATACGCAGATTAAAATTGATGAAATTACAAACCTCGGCGCAGTCAAGATTAGACTTCGCAGCTTGTTTGCCGCTCTTGAGGAATGAAGGAAGTTGGGAATATGGCAAAGCTGAAATACAATAAACATGGACGCCTTCTTTTTACAAGGGAAATGAAGAAGGAATATACCATCTTAGCGCCGATGATGGCGCCGATTCACTTTCGGCTGATTGTCAACGTCATGCGAAACTGCGGGTACAATTTTGAGCTTCTGGACACAACGGGGCCGAATATTGTACAGGAAGGCCTAAAGTATGTCCACAATGATACCTGCTATCCCGCTCTTTTGGTGATAGGGCAGTTCATTGACGCACTTCATTCGGGAAAATATGACCTGAATAAAACTGCACTGGTTATTACGCAGACCGGCGGAGGCTGCCGCGCTTCAAACTACATTCACCTGCTTCGAAAAGCTTTGAAAAAGGCCGGGTTGGAGCAAATTCCCGTGATTTCTCTCAATCTGTCCTTTTTGGAGCGGAATCCGGGCTTTCATATAACTCTTTCCATGATTCGCAAGTTTGTAGCCGGTTTGGTGTACGGCGATGCGCTGATGCTCCTTTATAACCAAACCGAGGCCTATGAAATCCACAAGGGGGACAGCAGCCAAAAGGTTGAAAAATGGATTGCGGAACTTTCCGATCAGTTTAACCGTGGGCGTGGACTGTCCTTAAAAGAGCTGAAAGAAAACCTGCATCGCATTGTGCATGATTTTGCAACGGTTCCGATTCAAAAGGTACCGAAAGTAAAAGTCGGTATTGTTGGAGAAATCTATGTAAAATATGCAGCCCTGGGAAATAACAATTTAGAGGATTTTCTTCGGGAGCAGGATTGCGAAATTAACGTACCGGGCATTATGGGGTTTGCGCTGTTTAAAGTTGATAACCGCTTGGAAGATATTCACCTTTACGGAGGGAACCCCATCAAACACTTCTTTGTTCAGAAATTGATGAACTACCTGCTTAAGATGCAGGATATCCTGATAGATGCGGTCAAGACTGAACCGAGATATCTCCCGCCCACTCCTTATGCCCATACAAAAAGTCTTGTCAAAGGAATTATTGGTTATGGCGATAAAATGGGAGAAGGTTGGCTCCTAACAGCGGAAATGATGGAGCTGATTGAACAGGGGTATGAAAACATTGTCTGTGCGCAGCCGTTTGGATGCTTGCCGAATCACATTTGCGGCAAGGGCATGATTCATAAAATCAAAGCGGTTGAGCCGAACTCTAACATTGTTCCAATTGATTATGACCCGAGCGCCACTCGAGTGAACCAGGAAAACAGGATTAAGTTAATGCTCGCGGTAGCAAAAGAAAATCTTTCAAAGAAAATAGGCGGTTCTGTATAAAAACTGCAGTATGCAGCGGTTCGGAAAACTTGATTTATGATTATCAAAAAGGAGTGGCGGTAAGCTGCTCCTTTTCATATAAAAAAATGAAATCTGACAATTTGTGTCATGCTGCTATTCGGCGGGTGTTAATTTATCCCTTTGATGTAATTAAGTTTATGGTAACGAAAGCAGCTTAAGATTTTTTTATTGTTTTCTAATGCAATCATAACAGTATCGTCATTTCTTTTGTAAATAATGAAAACACAATTTACGAAAGGGATGATACACAATGAAAAAAGATTTTTTAAAAAGAGCCATCGGTGCAGGACTTGCCGGCGTACTGGCCATGTCTTGCACGGCGACCGCGTTTGCTGCACAAGCAAATAACAGTCCAATCGAATCTGTATTGAATGAATTGGTTTCCAACGGCACCATCACACAGGAGCAGGAATCCGCAGTGATGAGCGCAATGCCTACTGGAAGACAAGGAAACCTAGGCGAAAACCAAAAACAACGTCAAAATCCTTTCGAAAAGCTGGTTGCCGACGGTACACTTACGCAGGATGAAGCAGATGCCATTTGCGAAGCAATGAAATCAGGAAAAGACTCCGGTGAGACGATGGAGGAAGTGCTCGATGACCTCGTGTCGGACGGCACAATTTCAGAGGATCAAGAAGAAGCTGTTTTGAATGCAAAGCCTAACGAAAGACAGCAAAATGGCATGGGGAACCAAAAACAACATCAAAATCTTTTCGAGAAGTTGGTTGCTGACGGTACTCTGACGCAGGATGAGGCAGATGCCATTTGCGAAGCACTGAAATCCGGAAAAGACTCCGGTGAGACGATGGAGGAAGTGCTCGATGACCTCGTTTCAGACGGCACAATTTCAGAGGATCAAGAAGAAGCTGTTTTGAATGCAAAGCCTAACGAAAGACAGCAAAATGGCATTGGAAACCAAAAACAACATCAAAATCCTTTCGAGAAGTTGGTTGCCGACGGTACCCTTACACAAGAGCAGGCAGACGCAATTGAGGCAGCATTGAAAGAGTTAAGACCATCTAAATAAATTGAAAAAATCCGGGAAGCGTTATATTTGCTTCCCGGATTTTTTTGTGGCAACAGTTAGCTGAGTCAGCAGAAGCTGAGATGGGCTGACTGCTTTTTGTTTTATCAACATACAGTACAAGAACCGCAGGTTTTTAAAGCATGCGCAGTTTTTCGGGGACAGGGAAAGTTCGAACCGCTGTTTTGTTTCATTCATGTTCTTCAAAATTATTTGGTCAGCAAGCAAAGCGCCGTTCTGCCGAGTTTTCTTATAGGAAATGTGCACCTATATCTACGGCTTACAAGTACGCCTTCATCAGCCGGGTGACAAAACGCTGCATCGCCTGCGTTAAATTGTAATTGCGTTCGGCAGTACACCAATTGTAAACCAGCCCGCGGGCAGCTATCATTAGGTATTCGGCCATCTGTTCAGCTGTATCTTCACCCTTCAGTTCGCCGCTGTTCAGCCCGTCCTGCAGAACTTCGATGAGCACTCCCACCATGCCGCCCTGTGGATCACGGTTAAAAAATTTGTTGTTGGGATTGTAGAGCAGCTCAATCAGCTCGGGACTGGTTAACTCAGATGTATAATACGAATACCACTCAAAAAACTTTAAAATCCGTTCATAGGCTGTGGGTTGATTCAATTGCGGTTTAACCGTCTTGGAAAAATACTGATCCGCCACTCGGTAGGTTTCATAGAACACATCCATCTTGGTGGAGTAATAGTGGTAGAAGGTGCCAATGGAAACATTGGCTTTTGCAACAATGTCTCTGATTGTAATATCCAGAAAACTTTTTTCCTTTAATAGAGCATCAGCAGCAAAAAACAGTTTGTTCTTGGTTTGTTCCGCTTGCAGCTGACGCTTGTTTTTTGTCTCTTTTTTCAAATAAGACACCTTCTTCTGAAATCTATTTTTATTCTACAGTATGAAGAATTGATTGACAAGCTTCTGATATTTCCTCTTTCTGATATATGCAGGGTGTCTTTCTTGCGTAAAAATATATCATTTTTCTTCATTTGTTTACATTTTATTATCACACTGTGACATAATTAAAAAAATTCGTTGAACAAGTTCAATGAAAAATATTCTAACCGGAAACTCTTTATAAACTACTATTTGGAATAAAAATCATCACGGTACAGCAAACGAGACAACTGTTCCCCATAAAACAATGGTCGTCCGGGGCTTTTTCCGAAAGCGAGGTTATTTACCGTCACTTTGCTAGATATTCGATTGTTATTTGCAGAAAGCTGGGGCGACCAGAGCAAACATGAAAAATCAGCACCAAAATTAAGGTTCTACTCGGGCGGAGAGAAAAGCAGGTTCAAAGCAAAACCAGCAAAATACTCCGACTGTTCACACTAAGAAACTTTATCACAAGGAGGAAAAAAGCATGATTCTTTCAGGGAAGCACGAAATGATGCGCAAGCTGTACCGTCAGTTTGCCGAAACGGAGTTTACCCCTGAAATTCTGGACAAGCTGGAAGCAACCGGAGAATTCAATTGGGATATGCACAAAAAAATGGCGGCCAACGGTTTTATGGGCGTAAAAATTCCTGTGAAGTACGGAGGCCAAGGCGGTGACAGTCTAGCTTACGCCCTGATGATTGAGGAATTTGCCCGCGTTTCTCCAGTTCTGTCTCTTTACGCCAATACATCAAATTCCCTGGGTGCGGGACCTCTGCTGCTCTGCGGAACAGAGGAGCAGAAGCAGAAATATGTGACCCCCGTAGCCAAGGGAGAAAAAATTTTAGTGTTCGGCCTCACGGAGCCGGGCGCAGGCTCCGATGCAGGCGGAATGCTGACTACCGCAGAGGAAGACGGCGACTATTACATTTTAAATGGCCGCAAGACCTTTATTTCCGGTGCTCCGATTGCTGATTACTGTATTGTTTACGCTAAGACGGATCCCACTCAGAAGGGCAGCCGCGGCATTTCCATGTTCATTGTGGATATGAAACTGCCCGGTGTTTCTACCGGCAAACATGAGGAAAAAATGGGCATCATCGGTTACCCCACCAGCGATGTAATTCTTGAGAATGTGCATGTTCACAAAAGCAACCTTCTAGGTCCTCTGCACAAAGGTTTTGCTACTGCAATGAAAACCCTGTATGGTGGTCGTCTGGGTATGGCCGCACAGGCGCTGGGCATTGCACAGGGTTGTTTGGATGAAGCTGTGAAGTATGCCAAGGAGCGCAGACAGTTTGGCCAACCCATCGCAAAGTTCCAGGGTATCAGTTTTATGCTCGCCGATATGGCAACCGAAATTGAAGCAGCTCGTCAGCTTGTCTACCACACCGCCGTTGCGAAGGATGCGGGTGAAAAGGATTCCAGCAAGCTGTGTGCCATGAGCAAGCTATATGCTGCCGAAATGTGCAACCGCGTAGCCTACAAAGCAGTTCAGGTACATGGCGGCTACGGTTATATGAAGGAGTACAAGGTGGAGCGGTTCTATCGTGATGCCCGCATCACATCCATCTACGAAGGCACATCCCAAGTACAGCAAATGGTCATCGCCGGCAATTTATTGAAGTAAGAAAAGGAGGAACCTAAATATGAAATTTATCGTTTGCGTCAAGCAGGTGCCGGATACCTCCGGCAAAGTTGCGGTTAAGGCCGACGGTACCATGGACCGCACCTCAATGCTGCTATTACGAATCCAGATGACTTGAATGAGGTTGAAGCCGCTTTGACCCTTAAGGACGAAAATCCCGGGTCCAAGGTCGTTGTGGTTTCCATGGGTCCTCCGCCAGCTGCCGGTATGCTGCGTGAGCTGCTGGCTATGGGCGCCGATGAAGCAGTTCTGGTTTCCGGGCGTGAATTTGGTGGGTCCGATACTTTTGCTACTAGTCAGATTTTGGCCGGTGCTATTGCTCACATGGGTATAGATAATGACGACGTGATTTTCTGCGGTCGTCAGGCCATCGATGGGGACACCGCCCAAGTTGGTCCGCAGATTGCTGAAAAGCTTGGTATTCCACAGGTTTCCTACGCCGCTGACATTAAAATGGAGGGCAAAATTCTAACCGTTAAGCGGATGTTGGAGGACGGTTACATGAAAATTCAGGTGCAGACCCCCTGCCTGATTACCTGTATCAAGGAGCTTAATACTCCCCGCTATATGACAGTCAAGGGCATTATGGAGTGTGATACTAAGCCTTATACCGTTTATGATTTCAATACCCTTAAGGACGAGCCGCTGATTGAGTTGGACACCATCGGCCTGAAAGGTTCTCCTACCAATGTATACAAAAGCTTTTCCCCGCCGGTTAAAGGCGCTGGTCAGATGATTCCTGCCGATAAGGCCTCCATACAGGGTTTGATTTCCAACTTGGCAGAAAAGCATATTATCTAAAAGGAGGAACGCTGCAATGGAAAAGTTTATAAATACGGATACGAGCGCATTTCACGGCGTTTGGGTCTTTTGTGAGCAGCGCGAAGGCGTGCTGAATCAGACCAGTTTTGAGTTGCTCAGTGAGGGGCGGAAATTAGCGGACGACCTGGGTGTGGAACTGTGCGGCTTGCTGTTGGGCGACAATGTCGCTCCGCTGGCAAAGCAGCTGGGCGGATACGGTGCTGACCGTGTTTACTTGTGCGAAAGTCCTTTGCTGCACTACTATACCACCGATGCTTATACGAAAGTGCTGTGCGACATGGTAATGGACAAAAAACCTGAAATTGTGCTGATTGGCGCAACCAACATTGGTCGTGATTTGGGACCTCGGTGTGCAGCCCGTCTGCACACCGGTTTAACCGCCGATGCCACTCATTTGGACATAGACACAAAAAAATACATAGAGTTTCTCAAAAGCACTTCTACCATTGATGTAGAAAAAACCAAGTGGAATATGGAGGAAAGAGGTTTAAAGATGACTCGTCCTGCCTTTGGCGGCCACTTGATGGCTACCATCATTTGTCCCCGCTTCCGTCCACAGATGTCCACCGTGCGCCCCGGAGTCATGAAATGCGCCGAGTTCGATCAGGCGAAAGCCGATGCCTGCATCGTAGAGCAGTGTACTGTTGTGTTGGACGAGGCTGACATAAAGACTAAAGTGCTTGAAGTGGTCAAGGAAACTAAGAGAGCTGTGGATTTGCTGAGCGCCGAGGTTATTGTTTCAGTTGGTCACGGAATCAGCAAAGATGTGGGAAAGGGACTGGAGCTGGCCGAGCAGTTGGCTGCAGCTTTGGGCGGAGGCGTTTTGGGCGCAAGCCGCGCGGTTGTGGACGAGGGCTGGCTCAGTGCAGACCATCAAGTCGGACAAACCGGAAAGACCGTCCGCCCCCGCATCTATGTAGCTTTGGGCATCTCCGGTGCCATTCAACACAAGGCTGGTATGCAGGATTCCGAATACATCATTGCTGTGAACAATAACAGCAACGCTCCCATTTTTGAGGTTGCCGATTACGGCATCTGTGGCGACCTGTACCATGTTGTTCCCATGATGCTTGAAGCCATCGAGAATCTATAAAACGTTGTATCTTCTGTGGATGCACGGCTGGCAGGAGTTGTGCCATCTGTTTGATATTTTCACAATAAGGAGTACTATATATGAAAAATTTAAATCGTTGGGTTTATGCTGCTGTGGGTGTAATCATTTTACTTTTTGCTGGAATGGTGTATGCTTGGAGTGTGCTTGCAAGCCCAATTGCGGCAGAATTTCCTGATTGGAGCAAGGCGTCTCTATCCATGGCATTTACCATTGTTATGATTATGTTCTGTGTGGGCTGTCTGGCAGGCGGACTGTTTAGCAACCGCTTTTCTGCCCGCAGCTATGTGATCGTTTCAGCGGTGTTATTTTTTGGCGGATTTTTCATGGCCTCCCATCTTCATTCCCAAACTGATCTTTACATCTCTTTTGGCGTAATCTGCGGTTTCGCATCCGGTTTAGTGTATAATACCTGCATGAGTACCATTGGAAAGTGGTTTCCGGATCGACAGGGCCTGATTTCGGGTATCCTGCTTATGGGGTTTGGCCTGAGCAGTTTCATTGTGGGTAAGCTTTACCAAGCTTTTACACCGGATGTTATCGGGGCATGGCGTGCCTCTTTTGCATTTATTGGTGTGGTTACCTGTGTGGTACTCTTGATTTGCAGCTTTTTCATAGTCAAGCCCGGTGCAGACTTTTCTCCGCCTGCTGCAGTTGGTGCCAAAAAGAGGTTCGAGAATCCGGTAGCTATGGAAGCTCCTACCGCCGTAATGCTTAAAAGGCCGGCGTTCTGGCTTTACTACCTGTGGGCGATTTTGCTTAGTGCTGCCGGTCTGGCGCTGGTTTCTCAGGCCAGCGGTCTTGCCAAAGAGGTGGGACCTAATGTGAACGCAGGTACTATTGCAACCGTTGTGGGTCTTATCTCCATTTTTAACGGCATCGGCCGAGTGATCTTTGGCAGTCTGTTTGACAAAATTGGTCGCAGCAAGACGATGCAGACGGTCAATGCGGCATTTATTTTCACTGCTCTGGTGTTAATTCTCTCTCTGAAAACTGGCAACTTTGCCATTCTTGTATTTGGGTTTGTTTGTGGCGGTTTGGCCTATGGCGGTGTGACTCCCACCAACTCTGCATTTGTCAGCAGCTATTTCGGTCAGAAATATTATCCCGTAAATTTTTCTGTCATCAATACCAATCTTATCTTTGCTTCTTTTGGCAGCACGATTGCCGGCGCCCTGTATGATGTCAGTGGTTCCTATATGAGTACCTACCTGTTTATGTGCTGTCTGTCACTGGTTGGAATTTTGGTATCATTGGGTATCAGCTTAGCGGACAAAAAGCAGCTGAGTGGGAAGAGATGACTTCTAGCGCTGCATTATCGTCTGAAGTAATAGCTGTTGCTGTTTTCCTATTTGTATGATAAGTGGATAGAAATAGCAACGACCGAATCGATTAAAGTCCGGGAAATAAATTGTGTTTCCCGGACTTTTAACGTTATCCGCAACTGAATCAATTGTACTTTTAAACAGTAAAAACCGCAGACTTCAAAGTCTGCGGTTTTTGTTTGGTGGAGCATAGCGGGTTCGAACCGCTGACCTCTACACTGCCAGTGTAGCGCTCTCCCAACTGAGCTAATACCCCGAATTTTTATTTGTCAAACAGCTTTGATATAATATCATATTTAGACAGTATTTGCAAGATGTTTGGGTAAAAATTTTGAAAAATTCTTGTAGGACTACAATACATATTGGACAGTTGAGAAAAAATAAAATACAGAAATGGACACATCGGTTACAATAAAGCTACCCAAACCAAATCATACCGAGAGGAAGTGTCCATTCCTGCATGAATAGTGTAACACAAGATATGAAGTTTAGGCAATCCATAATGATCTACGCTCAAAAGTACGGTGTCAGTCGTGCAAGCAGAAAGTACAACAAAAGCCGTTCCTTTATTTACTTTTGGATGGCCCGGTATGACGGTACATTAGAATCGTTGGCTTGCCGGTCTAGAAGGCCACACAGTCATCCAAACCAACATACACCTGCCGAGTTAAAACTGATTCGCGACATGCGGCGCAGGAACCCAGAACTCGGTATGATTGAACTATGGTCCCGGTTAAAAAAGCGCGGATACAAGCGATGTCCGGAAAGTCTGTTCCGTGTAATGCGCCGAATGGGGATTTTTCCAGAAGCAAAACCGAAGAAAAAATATCAGCCAAAGCCATATGAGCAAATGACGCATCCCGGAGAGCGCATTCAAATCGATGTAAAGGTAGTCCCAAAGCGCTGTATTGCCGACCCTGAGCTTCGGCTTTTTCAGTACACAGCCATCGATGAATTTTCTAGGCTGCGTTTTTTGGCAGCATACCCTGAACAGAGTACCTACTCTTCTGCCGACTTTCTTAAACGAGCTGTCAAATGGTTTGCTCGGCGCGGTGTTCATGTGGAATGCATTCAAACTGACAACGGTTTTGAATTTACCAACCGTTTTTCCCCATCAAAGAAACATCTGCTGACGCTCTTCGAGGCCACTGCCGCTCAACTGCATATCCGGCACAAACTGATTCGGCCTTATACGCCCAGGCACAATGGTAAAGTGGAACGCAGCCATCGCGAAGACCAAAAGCGCTTTTACAACAAACACCATTTTTATTCCTTAGCGGACTTTGAAAACCAACTTTCCATCTACTTACGACGCTCTAACAATATGCCGATGCGTCCCCTTCACTGGTTATCTCCTTCTGAATTTTTACAATCCCATACTGTCCAATATGTTTGACAAACCTACATTTGGGTAAAAATTTTGAAAAATTCTTAACTTCAGCCGTTATTTTTCATTGGGACAAAACCTAAAGTATCAACGAATCTGTCGAAATATATAAGTTTCTTCGCATAATCCGAATATTTTGCAAGATATGCTACAGAAATGAATTTGAAAAAATGGGTAAAGTATGATAAGATATGTGACAAAATAGAAAATACACATTATATAAGGTTATATAAGGGGATATTCATGAGCGATCAATCCATATATCAAATACTGCTGATTTTGTTTTTTACGCTGATGTCAGCTTTTTTTTCCGCGAGTGAAACGGCATTTACAACATTGAATAAAGTAAGAATCAAAAGCCTTGTGAATACCGGCCATCCCCGTGCAGCTGCCACACTGAAACTGGCGGAAAACTACGACAGTTTGCTTTCTACAATCTTAATCGGCAACAATATTGTCAATATTGCCGGTGCTTCTATTGCGACCATTTTTTTTACCTCACTGTATGACGGCGCAGGCGTGACCATTTCAACGGCGGTTATGACAGTCATTGTACTGATATTTGGGGAAATTTCACCAAAGTTCTTGGCAAAGGAAAGTCCGGAAAGTTTTGCACTTTCGGCTACACCAGCATTGCAGTTTTTCGTAATGGTATTTACCCCTTTAAATTACTTGTCCTCTGTCTGGAAAAAACTCTTAAGACGGGTCTTTAAGCGCAAAGATGAAAAAAAAGTTACCCAAGAAGAACTGATGACTTTTGTGGATGAAGCGCAGAATGACGGGGGGATTGATGAAAAAAACGGCGAATTAATTCGCTCTGCCATTGAATTTAATGACTTGGATGCAAATGATATTTTAACTCCGCGGGTTAATATTGTTGCTGTTGACAAAACAATGCCCATGGAGAAAATTACAGAACTGTTCCTAAGTACGAATTATTCTAGGTTACCTGTGTACGAAGAATCCATTGATAATATTGTTGGCATGATCCATGAAAAAGATTATTTCAGAGCGCTGTACAGCGGCGAAACCGGTCTTGCCTCTATTGTGAAAAAAGTTACCTATGTAGGCCCCGGAATGAAGATTTCGGATCTTTTGCGTCTTTTGCAGCAAGTGAATACCCATATGGCCGTTGTTGTGGATGAGTTCGGCGGCACACAGGGTATTGTGACAATGGAAGATATCTTAGAAGAACTTGTGGGGGATATTTGGGACGAGCATGATGAAGTGATTGACTATTTTAAGAAAATAGATGATTTGACATATGAAGTGAACTGTGCCGCAAATTTGGATGATATGTTCGATTTTTTGGGCCTCAAAAAAACGGATGATGAGTTTGATTCCGTTACGGTCAGCGGGTGGATTATGGAACAATTGGGCAAAATACCTGCCGCGGGTGACAACTTTGAATTTCACAACATAAAATTTACGGTTGCAAAAGCGGCAGCCAGACATGCAACAATAGTCTGTATTAAATTACCGAAACCCCTTTCACAAAAAAAAGAAATTGACTCCGACGACTAGATTTTGTCGAAAAAGGGGGACGTTTATGTCTGAATCACTGATTACCAAAAAAGCAATTGCCGAGTCTATTAAGGAATTAATGAAAAAAGAAGACTTACGGAAAATATCGGTTGCAGACATCGTCCATCACTGCGGAATTAACCGCCAGACATTCTATTACCATTTTAAGGATAAATATGATTTGGTAAACTGGATTTATTATAACGAAGTTGTTTCTGCTGTTTCTTCAAAGCAATCGTTTCATGGTTGGAGCGATGTTTTGTTAGAAATCCTTAGTATTATGAAACGAGAAAAATATTTCTACCGCAATGCTCTAAATGTCACGGGACAAAATGCTTTTCAAGACTATTTTTTTAATCTGACAAAATGTTTGCTGATTGAAATCATCAGTGCCATTGAAAAAGGAAAAGAGTTACGCGAGGAGGACAAAAATTTTATTGCTGAATTTTATACATACGGACTTGTCGGGATTGTGGTACAGTGGGCGCGCAACGGGATGAAAGAACAACCTAAAGAATTAGTTGATAAGCTGCGATATTTTATTGATGACAGCAAGCAGTTTACTGCGGCTCGATATCTGGGAACAATCACAGCGAAAAACGAAAACTTGGAACGTCATTGAGCTAATCGTGAACTTTTGAAACAAGATTTCGGCAGCGGATTCCATCTTCGGCAAAGCTGAGGTAACAGCGTCCGCCTGTTACAAAACGCCGAAGGATTCTGCGGTCTGTTTGCGGATTAAGCAGAAGGAGCGGTTTGCTTCTGGAGGTGAGGGCGGAATTCATCAGTTTCTTTACTGCAAGTTGGCAAGAGGCAACTTTGCGCCCCGATTCTGAAATATAATACCACCCGAACAGGCAGCCGAGCTTTGCCATGTAATTGATAAAGCCGTCACTGCAGCATGATTTTGCAGGCAAAGAGCCAATTTCTGCGATGTAACCAAACAGGCATTTTCTGCTTTTTAAAATTTCAAACGAACGGCGGCACTGGCTGGCGATCTCTTCAGGTTCTCTGCTTGTGCTGATTCTCACTGCTATGATAATATTGCCCGTATCTATAATATTTTTGGCAAGGCTGTCATTAATATCCCTTTCTTCCGCTGTGATATAAAACACACAATCCCGGTTTTTCCGGCATATATCAAAGATGATGTCTTTATAGCGAAGCGGATGTCGCCCGCAGACCACAAAAAAGTATACGCCGAGTGCTTTGGCACGGTTTACCGCCCGACATACATCATCTTGCGCCAAAGGCAAGGATAGTTTCAAGACTTTTTTTGGGGAAAAACGGTCAGAATCGGTTAAAATGGTCAGGCGATTAAAACACATATTTGTACCCACTGTTTTCAAAATGGAATGATCCACGTTTTGCACCATGGAGGTTACCATTCGATAAAAACAGCTTTTGGGATTTTCAGCTTCCCGACGAATTTTTGACATGATGTTGCTGTCAAAAATATCTTTTGCTATATAACTAAAGAGATCCACCGCATTTTTCATGCTGCGGCGCGGGTCGTCATGAATCCCCTGAAGGGAAAGATTTACCGTTGCGGCGATTGCCGCACGTTTTATCACGGTATCAAATTCCATATAGGGTCACCCCTAATAAAAACGATACATCGGTTTGTTAAAACATGAAATAGACAAATCTGCGAATCTGTAATAAAATTTGACGGTTTTGTTAAAATATCTGATTTCACAGAGAAATTACAGAAAAGTTCGTCCATATTAGGACTTTTCACTTTCCGGCAGTATGATATACTGTACTTAGTATGGCGGCTTTGAAAAACAGAGGTGTGTTACAGTGCAAGCCACTGAAGTATCCCTTATTTTGCCGGTGAAAAATATTGAAGAAGAGATTGTAACCATCCTTCGCTTTCTTCAAAAGCAGATGGAAAATGTGAATGCTGAATTCATTATTGTCGATATGGGTTCGACGGACCGCACGGTTTTGCAAACTGTGCACAGAATCAAGGACATGGGGCTTCGCGGCTGTGTGATACAAAACGGACGAGCACCGGCCTCTGCCGCGCTGAATACGGGGCTTCACAGGGCGTCGGGAACTTTCGTGTCCTTTGTTTTTGCCCGCAGGCTGTATGAAAATTTTCTTCCAGTGTATCTGGACACTGCCAAACGAACCAAGGCTGATTTTGTTTTTGGATGCACAAGCCGCAGCGAAGCCCGTGCGGCGGAACGGAATGCTTTAAGCAGCGCAATTCTTCACAACGGAACTCGGTACCTTGAAAACTGGGTTCGGCATGGCACGGCAGTCGATATTTCCGCGGTATTGATACGCAGGAATTTCCTTCTTAACATGCGGATTGAATTTGAGGAATCCTGCCGTTACGGGTATTCCGAAGAATTTATAGCACGATGCCTTATAATGGCGGAAAATGTGGTACAGGCACCTGTTGTGCTGCATCGCAATGCAACCTGTGAACTTCACCGAGGAAAACAAGAACCGGCGGGGCTGGATATCTTCCAAAGTGTGCAGGCCGCTCTGCGCGTTGCAACAGTGATGAAAGAACATTGCCCGTCGGCAACAGAACTGATTCGGCTTTGGGAACGTGTTAAAATCCCGCAGACGGTGATAAACTCTGTGGATGTTCTTCTACGGGAAGGAAACAGTGTGCGTTCTGTTCGCAGTTGCCTTCAGGAATCTGGATACAGTCAATTACTGACGGTTGACCGCCGAATGAACCCAAAGCTGCGGAGAAAAATTTTGCTGTGGCGTTTTGCTCCCGCACTGTATCATCCAAAATAAAAGAATCAAGCAAACAGACTGTTCCTGCTAAGGAGCAGCCTGTTTTTTGTTATCATAATAATTGAAATCGTACACCTTTGCTTTATTCAGTTTTAAAAAAGGAGTTTTTTGGCCTTTCCTTTGAAAATATGGTTTTTCCTTGAAGCACGATTAGTGCTATGTTATAATAATCTGTAATCCAAACGTATGGGAGGAAATTTAATTTGTCAGCCAATAATCCGTTGCTTTCTCAGGTGTCAGTACAGGAAAACAGTAAAGCCATCCGGGAAATCAAAAGAATTATGGCAACGCGGGTCCGCGGCCGTACGCCAATGGCGTTGGTACGCACCTATGGATGCCAACAAAATGTATCAGACAGTGAGAAAATCAAAGGTTTCCTAGAACAGATGGGCTTTGCTTTTACGGAAAATGAGGAAGATGCGGACTTTATTTTGTTTAATACCTGCGCAGTACGCGAACATGCGGAAGACCGAGTGTTCGGCAATGTAGGTGCACTGAAAAACATTAAACGCCGGCATCCGTCCACACTCATCGCGGTTTGCGGCTGTATGATGGAAGAGGAAAAAGCTGCCGAGCGAATCCGTACCGTTTTTCCGTTTGTCGGACTGGTGTTCGGAACACACGTGATTCACCGCTTTCCGCAGCTTTTGCTGCGCGCACTGACGGAAAACCGGCGCATCTTTGAACGCGGAGACGACAGCGAGGACCGTGTGATAGCGGAAGGACTGCCGGTCAGACGGGACGGCACAGTGAAAGCGTTTGTAACCGTGATGTACGGCTGCAACAACTTTTGTTCCTATTGTATTGTGCCCTATGTCCGCGGACGGGAGCGCAGCCGTGAACCACAGGCCATTTTAGAGGAATTCCGCGGACTGGTTCGGGACGGCTACAAGGATATCACTCTGCTGGGACAGAATGTTAATTCCTATGGCAAAACCCTGTCAGAACCGGTCAGCTTTGCGGCTCTTCTTCGCATGCTGGACGAAATTGAGGGTGATTACCGCATTCGTTTTATGACTTCCCATCCCAAGGACTTAACCAAAGAACTCATTGATACCATCGCGTCCGGGAAGCATATCTGTCATCATTTGCACCTGCCGTTTCAGTCTGGAAACAACCGCATTCTAAAAGAGATGAACAGAGGGTATACGCGGGAGCAGTATTTGGATTTGATTTCGTATGCGAAGAAAAAAATCCCCAATCTTTCCTTAACTTCCGATGTAATTGTAGGTTTCCCCGGGGAAACCTATGAAGAGTTCCTAGACACAGTCGATCTCATCCGGCAGGTGGAATTTACCTCGCTGTTTACTTTTATTTATTCACCAAGAACAGGGACAAGGGCGGCACAAATGCCGGATCCCGTACCGATTGCCGAGAAGACAAAATGGCTGCAGGAGCTTTGCGCTCAACAGGAAAAAATCGCTGCAGCGCGATGTGCTGATTCCGTGGGAACGGTTCAGAGAGTTTTAATTGAAGGGCAAAGCAAGAAAAACGGGTTGCTCACAGGTCGTACGGACGGAAACATTGTGGTTGATTTTGCCGGGGATAAAGCTTTAATCGGCAATTTCGCCGATGTTCGCATTACCAGTGCACGCAATTGGATTTTACGAGGAGAGCTCATTTAACTAATTTTATTTAAAGGAGAACAGAAATGGATATCATTCAAATGGCAAGAGATTTGGGCAAGGCAATTCAGCAAGACGAGCGGTACCTGAACATGCAGTTGGCGGTACAAAACACGGATAACGACGCAAAACTGCAGGATATGATTGGCCAGTACAACCTGAAAAGAATGTCCTTGGAATCGGAAATTCAAAAGCCGGATCGCAGTCAAGAAAAAATACAGGCATATCAGCAAGAACTCAATGGACTGTATGAAACCATTATGAAAATTCCCAGCATGATTGCTTACAATAACGCCAAGGCTCAACTGGATGCCCTTCTTCGCCGCGTCAATGCAATCATTGAACAGAGTGCTGCCGGTGCTGACCCCGATACAGCAGACTATGTTGAACATTCCTGCGGCGGAGAATGTGGTTCCTGCAACGGATGCCATTAAATTTTAAAACTAAGCATAAAACCAGACAGCAAATGCAATTCAACGGTTTAGTGGAGGCGGTCAACGAATATGGCGGAACTATCCCCAATGATGAAGCAGTATTTTGAGTTAAAAAAGCAATATCCGGACACCATTTTGTTTTTCCGCCTCGGCGATTTCTATGAAATGTTCTATGACGACGCGAAACTTGCATCCCGCGAACTGGAGCTGACGTTGACGGGACGCGACTGCGGACAGCCGGAACGGGCGCCGATGTGCGGCGTTCCGTTCCACAGCTATGAAACGTATGTTGCGAAACTGATTGCAAAAGGCTATAAGGTTGCCATTTGCGAGCAGGTGGAAGACCCGGCCAAAGCGAAAGGATTGGTCAAGCGGGATGTGATCCGTGTTGTAACACCGGGTACCGTGCTGGAAAGCAGTATGCTGGATGAATCTCGCAATAATTTTATTTGCTCCCTGCATGTATCCGGTTCACAGGCGGGTATTTGCTTTGCGGATGTTTCCACCGGAGAACTGCACGCGACAACGCTTTCCGGTGCGAATGCCGAGGAACTGACTCAAAAGTTAATCAACGAATTAAGTCGTTTTTCACCACGTGAAATATTGATAGGGCAGGGAGTGCTTGATTTAAAAGCACTTCCCGATTTTATGAAAAAGCGTCTGAGTGTCAATATTGAACTTTTATCCAATGAGGATTTTGCCGCTGAAACCTGTGCACCGCTCGTTTTGGAGCAGTTTCACAAGAGTGATTTGGAAGAACTGAACCTTTCCGACAAGCAAGAAATTACTCAGGCCGTTGGGGCACTGCTCAAATATTTGAAGCGGACGGAGCGGGCAGGTCTTGAGCGCATGGAAACACTGGACCTTTACCAAGGGAATCAGTATATGCGGCTAAATCTGAATACACGCAGAAATTTGGAATTGCTGGAGACTATGCGGAATAAGGAAAAGAGAGGTTCCCTTTTGTGGGTTTTGGACCGCACAAAAACCGCGATGGGCAAGCGCCTGATACGCAATTGGATAGAAAATCCCCTCCTCAATCCGGCACAGATTGGGCGGCGGCTCAATGCCGTGGAGGAACTTGCCGAGGACAGCATTCTAAGGGATGGTCTTTCAAGCAGGCTTTCGGGTATTCATGATTTAGAACGCCTAATGTCGCGCATTGTTTACGGAAGTTCCAACGGCAGAGAACTGAAAACGCTTTCGTCCGCGTGCGGGGTGCTTCCCGCCCTGAAAGCGCTCTTAAAAGATTCTCGGTCTGAGATGCTTCGCACCATTTGGGGAGAAATTGACGAACTAAAAGATGTACATGATTTGATAGAAAGGGCGATTGTGGACGAGCCTCCTTTTTCCGTACGGGAGGGAGGCATTATCCGTCCGGGCTTTAGCGAAGAACTGGACCAGCTCAAAGGCGATATGAGCGACGGCCGCGGCGTGATTGCCAAAATTGAGGCGCAGGAACGTGAACGCACAGGGATTCCAAAGCTGAAAGTCGGTTATAATCGTGTGTTTGGATATTACATAGAAATCAGCAATGCATATAAAGATCAGGCACCGCCTGAATATATTCGCAAGCAGACGCTGACCAATTGTGAACGGTTTATCACACCTCAGCTCAAAGAGTTGGAAGGGCGTATCCTTGGCGCACATGATAAATCCGTTCAGCTCGAATATCAGCTATTTGAAGACGTGAGGAAACAGGTCGCTGCTCAGATGAGCAGAGTTCAGAAGACGGCGGCAGCAATTGCGCGCTTAGATGTCCTTCTGTCTTTCGCACAGGTTTCTGCCGACCGCAAATATGTCCGCCCGGTTGTCAATTTAAACGGAAAAATTATTTTGAAAGAAGGTCGCCATCCCGTTGTGGAGGCGATTTCCGAAGAACCGTTTGTGCCAAATGATGTAGAATTGGATCAGAATGAAAACCGTGTGGCGATTATTACCGGACCGAATATGGCAGGAAAATCGACTTATATGCGCCAGATTGCTTTGATTGTAATTATGGCGCAAATCGGCTGTTTTGTTCCGGCATCCAGTGCGGAAATTGGAATTGTGGATGCAATTTTCACCCGAGTTGGCGCATCCGATGACTTGGCTTCCGGACAGTCTACTTTTATGGTGGAAATGGCGGAAGTGGCAGAAATTTTAAAAGATGCCACCCGGGACAGTTTGCTGATTTTAGACGAAATCGGGCGAGGAACTTCTACATTCGACGGCATGAGCATTGCCCGCGCCGTTTTGGAATATGTGGCGGACAAAAAACAGCTCGGTGCAAAGACACTGTTTGCAACACATTATCATGAGCTTACCGAACTGGAGGAACTGATTGACGGCGTAAAAAACTATAATATTGCAGTGAAAAAACGTGGGGATGACATTACCTTCCTGCGCCGCATTGTGCGCGGCGGTGCGGATGACAGTTATGGAATCGAAGTGGCAAAGCTTGCCGGTGTGCCGAATAAAATCATTTCGCGCGCAAAGCGGATTTTGACCGAACTCGAGAGCGGAAAGGAAGTCTCCGCGCCCAAACGGCGTGGGGGAGAATCCGAATCGGAACAACCTCCAATGCAGATAGCGCTGACACCGCCGAATCAAACCCAAATTCTTGATAAACTAGCTAAGATTGACGTTAACACTTTAACCCCAATTGAGTGTATGAACACGCTGTTTGAACTGACACGGCTTGCAAAATAAAGAAGGTCTTTTCCGGGAGGTCAGAGTTTTGACAAAAGTTATCTTAAAGGACGACCGCGAACTTTGGATTCGGCGTGCAGAAGAAGAGGATGCGCAGCAGCTGGTGCAATACATGAATCTTGTCGGCGGTGAAAGTGATTTTCTGACCTACGGGAAAAACGAATGCCGTTTTACCGTTGAAGAGGAACGGCGGTTTCTCCGCGACCAGCAAAAGAATCCGAACAATCTCTATTTGGTGGGCTTTATTGGTGCTGAACTGGCGTGTTGTGCGAATCTTGCGGCGGAAAGCAAGAAAAGAATTGCTCATAACTGCGAACTGGGGATTACCGTTCGGAAAAAATACTGGAATCTGGGCGCTGCGAGTGCCATGATGAAAGAACTGATACATTTTGCCAAAGAAAACGAAACGCTGAAGGCTATCCACCTTAATGTTTACGCTAATAATCAAAGCGCCATTCGGCTGTATGAAAAATTCGGATTTCAAACAGTGGGTCGCATTCAAAACTATTTTCAAGTTGGCAATGAGTATTACGATGACTTGATTATGACTTTGTACCTGTAAGAAATGTAGAATCGGATGGGAGGGCGCACCATGGGAAAAATCAAAGTGCTGGATAAACACATTGCGGAGCTGATTGCAGCGGGTGAAGTAGTGGAGCGCCCGGCTTCCGTCGCGAAAGAATTGGTGGAAAATGCCGTGGACGCGGGAGCAACCGGCATCACGGTTGAAATCCGCCATGGTGGGACTACGTTTCTGCGTGTGGCAGATGACGGATGCGGTATTGCGCGCGAGGATGTTCCGACGGCATTTTTGCGCCATGCAACCAGTAAAATCTCTGACAGTGACGATTTGGACAACATTGGAACGCTGGGATTTCGCGGAGAGGCGCTGGCGTCCATTGCAGCAGTTGCGCACGTGGAACTCCTGACCCGAACAGCGGATGAACTGGCCGGTACACATTATGTGATTGATGGGGACGGAGAACAGGTCTGCGAAGACGCCGGTTGTCCGCAAGGAACCACCGTCGTGGTGCGAGATCTGTTTTATAATACTCCTGCCCGGATGAAATTTTTAAAGAAAGACGTCACGGAAGGCAATGCAGTCGCCGCGGTTGTAGACAAAATGGCATTGTCTCATCCGGAAATTTCTTTCCGTTTTTTGCGGGATGGAAAGGAAACGCTGCATACGCCGGGGGACGGACGCTTAAAATCCGCTGTTTATGCGGTTTTCGGAAGGGATTTTACATTCGGTTTGCTGCCGGTTGAATATGAGCTAAACGGTGTAAAGCTCAGCGGATTTGTTTCGAAACCTTCCGCGGCCCGCCCAAACCGGAGTATGCAGAATTTCTTTATTAACGGTCGTTATGTCCGAACACGCACTGCTTCCGTTGCGCTGGAAGAGGCGTTCAAAGGTTCTCTGATGGTGGGGAAGATTCCCGCGTGTGTGCTCCATATACAAATTCCGTTTGCAACAGTGGATGTCAATGTTCATCCAACCAAAATGGAAGTGCGTTTCATCAATGAAAAACCAATTTTCGATGCCGTCTATCACGGGGTGAAAACAGCGTTGAACCGCGAGGATACGCCTCCGGTGATTGCGCTGCACCAAGAGCCAAAACCGAAAACACCCAAAGAAGAAAAGGTTGTACAGCTGCAAATGTCTTCCGAGCCGACGCAAAGGAATAGAGGCGTTCATTTTCCGCCGGTTGCTCCGCCCGTAAGAGGAAGAAGCTTTGCTGTGCATGACTTTGCCGCCTGCGATATTGAGGCGGACGATGTCCCTAATATGCCTGCCCAACAATCAGTGAATGTATCCATTCAGCCGCCCGCACCAAAAGAAAGTCCACAAATCAGCGAGCCGGAGCCACTGAAAAAACCAATTCAAGATAAAAGTCATATATCGGAAAAGAACACCTTACCCGCGTCACAGGAGAAGGCGGAAGAGATTCCGGAAAAACTGATTGGGGAAGTGTTTGGAACCTATATCATTTTAGAGCGCGGTGACAGCCTGGTGTTTGTCGATAAGCACGCTGCACATGAGAGAATGTTGTATGAAAAGCTGAAACAGCAAGGCGGGGAATCCTTCAGTCAAATGCTGTTGGAACCGCTTACCGTCACGCTGGATAAAAATGAATATTCGGCTGTTCTTGAATCGCTGGACCTTTGCAGAAAAGCGGGGTTTGAACTGGAGGATTTCGGTGGCGGAGCCGTTTTAGTACGAAGTGCACCAATGGTATTGGAACATGAGGATGTTGCGGGGGCGGTTATGGAAATTGCAGGATACCTTTCTGCAAATAAAAACGATCTGACAGTCCGCAAAATCGACTGGTTGTATCACAATATTGCATGCCGTGCTGCGGTTAAGGCCGGCGACAGCACTCCAGCTTTGGAACTTGCCGCCCTAGCACGCAAAGTGGAACAGGAGGATATTCGGTATTGTCCGCATGGCAGGCCGGTTTCTTTCCTGCTTAAGAAAAAAGATTTGGAGCGTCAGTTTGGGAGGATTCAATAATGGAGCGTATACCGGTTGCGGCAGTGGTCGGGCCAACCGCCACTGGAAAGAGCCGCCTTGCGGTGGAGCTTGCCATCCGGTTTCACGGTGAGATTGTTTCTGCTGATTCCATGCAGATTTACCGTGGTCTGGAAATTGGTACGGCACAGCCGACCAAAGAAGAAATGAAAGGCATTCCCCATTATTTAATCGGATTTCAGGATCCGGAACAACCGTTCAGTGTTGCGGATTATGTCAAGCTGGCTTCCGACTGTATCACCGACATTTGGAAAAGAGGACGGCTCCCGATTGTGGTGGGCGGAACCGGCCTTTATGTCGGTTCGCTTCTGCATCATCTCCATTTTGCACCGGGAGGCCGGGATGAGGCGCTGCGTGCCGCTCTGTTTCGCAAAGCAGAGGAAGAAGGATCGGCGGTTTTGTGGGAAGAACTCAAGAGTTTTGATCCACAATCTGCTGAGCGAATTCATCCGAATAATGTTGGCAGACTGGTACGGGCCATTGAGGTTTACCGTTTAACAGGTATGACCATGACAGAACAGATTGAGCGTTCCCGCAAGGAACCATCCCCGTACGATACATGCCTCATAGGGCTGGATTACCGGGACAGGGCAAAGCTGTATCATGCCATTAACATTCGAGTGGACGCGATGATGCAAGCGGGGTTGGAGCGTGAAGCACAACGAGTGTTCGCCCTGTCGGAAAGGACGACCGCGCGGCAGGCGATCGGGTATAAGGAATTTTTTCCGTATTTTCGGGGCGAGTGTAGTTTGGAAGAGGCGGTGGAGCAGGTCAAAAGGGAAAGCCGCCGTTATGCTAAGCGTCAGCTGACATGGTTTCGAAGGCAGGAAAATGCTCAATGGATTTTCATTGATGAAGAGCCGGATTTTTCATCTGTATGCGCCAGAGCGGATGAAATTCTGCGCAAAAAGGGGTGGGGCATGTTGTGAACAGCCCACGGCTGCGAAGATTCGCGGCGTCTGTCATTGCTTTTTTGCTCCTCCTATATGTTGGCTATCAGATTTACCGTTCTCATTACAGCAGTGTCCAAACAGAGACTGCATCTTATTTTACAGCTTCAGAGTCCGTACACGTAAACGGCATTGCCATACGCGATGAAGTCCTTTTGCAAGAAGAAACCGAAGGTGTTGTTGATTATATCCTTTCCGATGGGGATAAAATCTCAAAAGGAGGCACGGTTGCGCTCATTTATTCCAACGAACAGCAGGTTGCGGCCCGACACGAGATGGAACATTTGGACAGAGAAATAAAACAGCTTCAAGAGCTGCAGTCACCCGGCAATACCTTTGCCGCAAGCCCTGATTCCTTAAACGAACAGATACACCTTCAAATCTCCAATATGCTAAGCAAAACTATTTTCGGTGAATTTTCTGAACTGGAAACATCGCGTGAAGATATTCAGTCTTTGATGAATGAACGTCGGATTGTAACCGATCAGGTGGATAATTTTGATGAAAGGCTGAATCAACTGCAGCAAGAATATGACACGCTGAGCCAACAGGTCGGTACTGCACTTGGCCGTATTACTGCCCCGGCATCCGGATATTTCATTTCTTCCACGGACGGTTTCGAAACGGCAATCGATTTTTCTGCGGCGGCCAGTTTAAACTGCAGCCAGATTCAGCAGGTGCTCGATGCAGACAAATCCGAGGATACAGCGCTTGGAAAAATCAGCCGGAGTTATGAATGGTATTTTGCTTTTACAGTATCTTCTGAACAGGCCGCGGGATTTCGCCAGTTAGCGGATGGCGGTACCGTGTCGCTTCAATTTCCGTTTGTTTCCAATTTGGTAATTCCCGCAACTGTTGCCGCTGTAAATCAGACCGACGCCGATTCGCCGGCGGCTGTAATACTGCGATGCAATTATATGAATTCTGCGCTGGCACCCATTCGCAAGGAAACAGCGCAAGTGATTGTGCGGCAGTATACAGGTATTCGAATCAGCAACAAGGCTCTCCATTTTGAAACTCTTTCTAAGACCATCAAGGATGAAAACGGAAATGTCAAAACGGAGAAAAAAGAAGTCTGCGGTGCATATGTGCTGCATGGGAATCAAATTCATTTTCGTCAGGTTGTACCGCTCTACAGTACCGAGAATTATGTCATCTGTGATCCAAATCCGGATAACTCGGATCTCATGACAAGCCAAACAATAAAATTACATGATGAAGTTGTTGTGGAAGGGACCGATTTATATGACGGAAAAATTGTCCAATGAAATTCAGCAGCGTTTTTTAGATGTTGAGGAAAATTTAAAGGTAATCCGAGACAAAATTGCGGATGCTGCGGTACATTCCGGACGCAAGCCGGAGGACATCACTCTGCTTGCGGCAACCAAAACTGTACCAGTTGAAGTCATCAATCACGCAATTGAACTTGGAGTTGATCACATCGGTGAAAACAGGGTTCAGGAGCTGCGCGGCAAATATGATGCCTATCATCTTTCGAACTGTGAACTTCATTTCATCGGGCATTTGCAGACTAATAAGGTAAAGTACCTTATCGGACGTGTGTCCATGATACAGTCCGTTGACCAACTGAAACTGGCAAAAGAAATTTCCAGGCTGAGTGAAAAACATAATTGTGTGACCGATATATTAATTGAGGTAAATATTGGGAGCGAACCGAATAAATCGGGCGTCTTGCCACAAAATCTATATGAGCTTCTTGAGCAGGTCGCTCCTTTGCCGTCCATTCGCATCCGCGGGCTGATGGCAATTCCCCCGGCAGGGGCGCCGGAACAGGAAACAATGAATTATTTTTTGCAGATGAATCAATATTTTATTGACATAAAGAGCAAAAAAATAGATAATGTAGCTATGGACTATTTATCAATGGGGATGTCTGCGGACTATCCTCAGGCTATTCTTGCAGGTGCTAACCTGGTTCGTGTGGGGACTGCTCTTTTCGGACCGAGAAATTATAATAAATAGGCTTTGGAGGTGCTCGTGTCATGCCGGGATTTGTAGAAAAAATCAAGGATATGTGGAATCCGCCGGAAGATGAATATGAATATGAATATGAGGAAGAGCCGGAAGAGGTAAATTCAATGGCTGGGGACAAAGATCAAAAAGAAGCCGAACTGCAGCAGCGTGAAGCTGTACGGCGAATGCAGGCAATCAATTCCGGCAACAAAGTTGTCAATATCCACGCAACCGCACAGCTTCAGGTGGTGCTTTTTAAACCGGAACGCTTTGGAGAAGAAACCTGTGCAATCGCAGATGAACTGCTGAAGATGCACACAGTGGTTTTGAATCTGGAAAACACCAATAAAGATGTTTCACGCAGAATTATTGATTTTCTCAGCGGCGTGGCCTATGCAAACGGTGGGAAAATTAAACGTGTGGCAACCAGCACATTTATCATTACCCCATATAATGTCGATCTGACCGGGGATGATGTTTTGGATGAACTGGAAAACAATGGTGTCTATTTTTAAATGGATTTAAAAACCGGTGCTAATTCGCTGGAGGCCAGAATTCGCGATATGCTTCGCCTTGCCGCTTCCGGCGGCAAAGTTAGATTTTCATATTTCCTTGATGAAAAGGAAACGTTCATGGCACGCGAGCTTATTCAGAGGGAAAAAGCCGATAACATTTTGTTTTGGGGCGGCTATCCCAATGCGGAGCGCGTTATGCTAGGTGTGTTTCCCGGTTTTATGCAGCCGGATGAACAAGTTTTTCCCATCACCGCTATAACGGCTGATTACCGTAAATGTGACAGGCTTTCCCACAGGGATTTTCTTGGAGCGTTGCTTCATTCCGGAATTGAGCGCAGCGCTCTTGGGGATATCCTTGTTGAGGAAGGCCGGTGCGTTTTTTTCTGCCGACGCGAAATTTCCGGTTTTTTGCTTTCTCAGATTACAAAAATCGGCGGAGTCGGGGTACGTTTGACGGCAGGGGCTTCCGAGCCCCTGCCAGCGGCGCATCATTTCAAGGAATGGACCGCCGTCATTGCTTCCGCAAGGCTGGACTGCGCGGTTGCCGCAGCCGCATGCACCAGCCGTGAGAAAGCTTCCGGGCTAATTCGTTCCGGATTGGTACAGTTAAATCATGAAATTGTTGTTTCTCCTGCTGAAGCGGTGCATGCGGGGGACAAGCTTTCTATTCGGGGAAAAGGCCGGTTTGTCCTTGACCAGATAGGTCCGGTTACAAAAAAGGGCAGGCTTTTGATACGGGGCCGAAAATATTTGTAGTAGGGGTGTATTTGTTATGCTGTCAATGAACGACATTATCAATGTCAGCTTTCGTAAGTCCGGTTTTTCAGGATACAAAACTGATGATGTGGACGTTTTCATCGATCAGGTACGGGACACTGTTGAACAAATGCAGAAAAAAGCAGTTGAACAGGAAGAACTGATTGAGAAACTTAAGGAAGAAAAACAGCAGCTTACGGAAAAGGTGAAAATTCTTGCCGATAAGGTAGAAGAATTCCGCTCTCAGGAAGATGAAATTAAAAACGCTTTAATCAGTGCCCAGAAGGTTGGAGACGCCTCCATCCGTGAAGCACGCCATAGGGCGGAGATTATTTTGAAGGATGCCAATTTGAAAGCGGAGCATATTGAGCAGGAAGCGAAAGAGAAGACTATTGCACAGAAAAGGGAAATGGAACGCCTGCAGCAGGCTGTTGCAGATTTTCGCTCTCGTTTGCTTGCTGCTTACAAGGAACATCTTACGCTCATTGACGCATTGCCCTCTAACAAGCCGGATGTTAACAAGCCGGAGGCTAAGCAAGAAGACTCTGTACCAGCGTCGGCTATGCCGGAGCCTGAGCCGAAAATCGAAACAGAATCTGAAGCGACGCAGACAATGGAAGATATCTTTCAGGCGGATATTTCTTGTTTTGAAGCCGAACCGGATCAGAACTAAAAGACTGCTTAAATTCTAAAATCTTAAGGAGAGAGTCAACCAATGGATTATAAGAACACCCTAAATCTACCAAAAACTCAATTTCCAATGCAGGCTGGTTTGCCAAAGCGCGAACCGGGTATGCTTGAAAAATGGCAAGAAGATAACATTTACGATAAAATAATGAAGAAAAATGAAGGCCGTCCTCTGTATGTTCTCCACGACGGTCCGCCGTATGCGAACGGAAACATCCATTTGGGGACCGCTCTCAATAAGATATTGAAGGACATGATTGTTCGATATCGCAATATGGCCGGATATAAAGCCCCTTATGTTCCCGGGTGGGATACCCACGGTCTGCCCATTGAACGTAAGGCAATTGACAGTGTTGGGCTGGACAGCAGGAACGACGATCCTGTTCATTTCCGCGACCAGTGCAAGAACTTTGCGCTCACACATGTAAAGGGTATGACGGAACAGTTCCAACGCTTGGGCGTTATCGGCAACTGGGAGAATCCCTATAAAACACTCAGCCCGGAGTTTGAAGCAAAGCAGATTGAAGTATTTGGTGATATGGCGTTAAAAGGCTATATCTATAAAGGACTAAAACCGGTTTATTGGTGCCCGTATGATGAAACAGCGCTTGCGGAGGCTGAAATCGAGTACAGCGAGGACCCCTGCGACTCCATTTATGTAAAGTTCCGTGTTACGGACGATAAAGGTTTGTTCACAGCAAAGGGTGCAGACCTTTCTAAAACGTATGTTGTTATTTGGACCACGACAACATGGACCATACCGGCCAATATGGCAATTTGTCTTGGCCCGGATTTTGATTATTCCTTGGTGAAAGCCGGGGACGAATACTATGTTTTAGCTTCAGCACTGACGGAAGCGACCATGCAGGAAGCCGGCATCAGCGAATATGAAGAGATTGCAAAGTTTAAGGGCAGTGAACTCGAGCATATTAAAACGGTTCATCCGTTCTTAGACCGTCCTTCTCCGATTATCCTCGGCGACCACGTTACACTGGAAAGCGGTACCGGCTGTGTTCACACCGCACCCGGACATGGTGTGGAAGACTATGATGTTTGCCATAATAATTATCCGGATATTCCTGTCGTTGTTCCTGTGGACAGCCAAGGCAAAATGACTGCGGAAGCCGGCAAACGCTTTGAGGGACTGACAACGGAAGAAGCAAACGTGGCAATTCGGGATTATCTTCAGGAAATCGGTGCGTTGCTCGCCGTTAAGCACATCGTTCACCAGTATCCGCACTGCTGGCGCTGCAAACATCCGGTTTTGTTCCGTGCGACGGAGCAGTGGTTCTGCTCTGTAGAATCGTTTAAAGATAAAACGATTGAAGAAATTAATAAAGTCCAGTGGATTCCCGGATGGGGCCGCGACCGCATTACCTCAATGGTACGTGACCGCAAAGACTGGTGCATTTCACGTCAGCGTCTGTGGGGAGTTCCAATTCCGATTTTTTACTGCAAGAACTGCGGAAAAGAATTGATTACCCGCGAAAGCATTGAGGCGGTTGCTGCCGCTTTCCGCAAGGAGGGTTCCAATGCTTGGTTCAGTCATTCAGCGGAAGAACTTTTGCCGCAGGGAACACATTGCGAGTGCGGATGCACGGAGTTTACCAAAGAAAAGGACGTCATGGATGTTTGGTTTGATTCCGGCTGCAGTCACGCTGCAGTGCTGACAAACCGGGAAGATCAGCACTGGCCTGCAGAACTCTATTTGGAGGGGAATGACCAGCACCGCGGATGGTTCCAGTCCTCACTTCTGACCAGCGTAGCGTGGAAAGGGAAAGCTCCCTATAAAGCTGTGCTGACACACGGCATGGTTATCGATCTTGAGGGACGCAAGATGTCCAAGTCCCTTGGAAACGGCATTGCGCCGGAAGAGGTTGTTCAGAAATACGGCGCTGATATTCTTCGTCTTTGGGTTGCTTCCAGCGACTATCAATCAGATGTTCGCATTTCCAATGAAATTTTAAAGCAGCTTTCAGACGCTTACCGCAAAATTCGCAATACTGCCAGATTTATTCTCGGAAACCTGTATGATTTCAATCCGGACCAAGATATGGTTTCGGTTGATTCTCTTTTGCCGATCGACCGGTGGGCTCTCAATCGTTTCAACGAGTTGATTCGCGAGGTGGACGAGGCTTATAAGACATTCGAATTCCATGTAGCCTATCACGCCATTCACAACTTCTGCGTGGTGGATATGTCCAACTTCTACCTCGATGTGCTAAAGGATCGCCTATATGTGGAAAAGGCAGATAGTAAGGAACGCCGTGCAGCACAAACCGCAATGTTCCAGATTCTTTCCGGTTTGACTCGGCTTCTCGCTCCGATTCTCGGATTTACGTCGGATGAAATCTGGCACAGCATGCCGCATTTGAGCAGTGAGAACGCCGATGCTGTTATGCTCAATGATATGCCAACTCCTGTGGACGTAAAAGCGGATGAGGACTTTATCGCGAAGTGGGATCGCATTCACCGCATCCGCGATGAAGTGAAAAAGGCACTCGAAATCGCCCGCAAGGAGAAAACGATTGGCTCGTCTCTTGATGCGGCGGTCCAGCTGTACTGCACGGGAGAACTATACGATTTTGTAAAATCAGTGGAAGACGAATTGCAGACGGTATTGATTGTATCCGGTGTGGAGGTACTCAGTGAGGGTGCCGGCACATTTACAGGAGAAGATCTTCCGGAGCTTTCCGTTACCGTGCAGCATGCACATGGCGAAAAATGTGCACGTTGCTGGTGTTACAGCGATACGGTTGGCAGTGATTCGGAACATCCGGATATTTGCGCTCGTTGTGCGAAAGTGCTTGGGTAAAATTGTAATTAAGCCGTGCCGGCAGTCGGGTTGGCTGTTCGGCGCGGCTTTTTGTATCTGTTCCGTATTCGATTCTGATTTTTATATGGACAAACCATGAACGTGCCAGTATAATAAACAGTGTATATTTCTTAAAGGAGATGTTTCTTTGCCGTTCATTATATTGCTGTTGTCGGCTTTGTTCATTGCAGTTGACCAAATTTTAAAACTTCTGGTAGTCGAATACTTAAAACCGGATGGAATCAAAACAGTCATAAGTGGTTTATTGTCTTTTCAATATGTGGAAAACAGGGGAGCGGCCTTCAGCATTCTACAGAATCAGAGATGGGTTTTTGTTGGCATTACTGTGGTCATATGTGCGTTGATTATTTATGCTTTGTTTCGGTATCCGAACCATGAATTTTTTTCCTATGCGGCGTCCGCTTTAATTATCGGCGGTGGAATAGGAAATCTAATCGACCGTGTTGTGCATGGCTATGTTGTTGATTATATTCATGTGTCCTTTTTTGCAGCGATTTTCAATTTTGCAGATTGCTGCGTCACGGTTGGAACAATCTGTCTTATGATTCATGTCCTATTTTTTATGGAAGACGGGCGCGGGGTGGAAAAAGTTCTGCGGTCAAGGTCTAAATGAAATATGGAAATTCAGCATAAGATTGTGGAAGAAAATCAAAAAGGGCTGAGGTTGGATAAATTTCTCAGCTTAAATATGGAAGGTTTGACTCGTTCGGCGGCAGAAAAATGGATTGAAAGCGGACTTGTTACAAAAGATGGCCGTCCTTTGAGCAAAAGCTATCGGTGTGCCGCGGGTGACAGGCTGCAAATTCAAATTCCGGATCCGGTGCCGCTTGAAGTTCTGCCGGAGAACATACCGCTGGATATTGTCTATGAGGATGAAGATCTGCTGGTCGTGAACAAACCGCAGGGTATGGTGGTTCATCCCGCACCGGGGCATCCGGATAAAACATTGGTCAATGCGTTGCTTGCACACTGTGGTTCTTCACTTTCTGGGATTAACGGCGTATTGCGCCCGGGAATCTTGCATCGAATCGACAAAGACACAAGCGGTTTGCTGATTGTGGCGAAAAATGATTTTGCCCATCAGAATCTTGCGGCGCAAATTAAGGAGCACAGTTTTACCCGAATTTATGAAGCTGTTTTGCATGGGAATCTGAAAGAAGACAGCGGTATCGTCGATGCACCCATCGGACGCCATCCTGTGGACCGCAAAAAAATGGCGGTAACCGAACATCATTCCAGAAATGCCGTCACACACTTTCAGGTCCTTGCAAGGTACAAGGGGTTTACCCATGTCCGCTTAAAACTTGAAACGGGAAGGACTCATCAAATTCGTGTGCATATGGCGCATCTCGGTCATCCGGTGGCAGGAGACCCCGTGTATGGGCCTAAAAAGTCGGCGCCGGGTTTAGCTGGTCAATGCCTTCATGCGAAGGTTATCGGTTTTCTTCATCCGCGAGGTGGAAGATATCTGGAAATTACCAGTGAACTGCCGGATTATTTCACGCGTTTTTTACATCGATTAACCCCATTGTAAGCCTTAATCGGGAGGAAGTACCACAATGGATGAGGAATCGAGGCAAAAAAAACTCTTGATTTTGTTGGCATCGATTGTCTGCGCCGTACTCATTGGCTACAATGCCTTCTATGTACCGGATGCAACAATTGCGTGGAAACAAGTTTCTTCGTTTCCATCCGGTTCATCCATTTCTTCTGAAGAAAGAGCCAATTTGTCCGTGGATTCCCAATCTCTTTCATCAGTTATGATGCCGCAAGATGAGCCAAGTGCTGTTTCCGCGAATCGCTTCACGATTTCGCGGCAGAATGGAAAAATCAATATTAACACAGCTTCGGCGCAGGAACTTCAAGATGGGTTGGACGGCATTGGTGAAGTGTTGGCACAGCGAATTGTTGACTATCGCGAAACGAACGGGCCGTATCATTCCATAGAAGAAATCAAAAATGTTTCGGGAATTGGTGATATCATTTTTGAGCATATCCGCGACTCTATTACGGTACAATAGCATAAGAAAAGTGCGGTGTTTTCTTTTTCACATTGTGAATGGAAGAAATTTATGTTACTATGAATTTGCGGCAATGTTATTTACAGGTGGTTTGTGAAGGAGGGTTTATTATCTTTTCTGCTGAAATGTTTATGCCATTTGTCTGGATAGCAGTCATGGTGCTCGCAGGTATTCTGGAAGCGGCAACTGCCCAGCTTGTCTCCATCTGGTTCGTAGTGGGAGGCATTGGCGGCTTGATTGGCAGTTTGCTTGGGGCACCGATTCCCATTCAAATTCTGATTTTTGCACTTGTGACTGCAGCAACTTTGGTTGCCACCAGACCTTTGGTGAAAAAAGTTTTAAATTTTAAGACAACCGGAACAAACGCGGACCGATATCTTGGAAAGATTGCCGTTGTGACGGTTGAAATCAACAATACGCAGGGAACCGGTCAAGTCAACGTGCTTGGCAGTATCTGGACAGCACGGTCCTATGATGGTTCTGTGATTCCTGTGGGAGCCCGCGTATTGGTGGAATCGATTGATGGGGTAAAATTGATTGTTCGCTCAAAAAATTGACTAATTAAAATGGAGGATTATTTATGGGAGGCTATATTGCAGGTATTATATTAATTTTGCTGGTTGTAATTTTGCTAATTTCCAACATCAAGATAGTTCCGCAGGCACATGCTTATGTGGTGGAACGTCTGGGTGCGTATCATATGACATGGAACACCGGATTGCATGTCAAAGTACCGTTTATCGATAAAGTTGCAAAAAAGGTTTCACTGAAAGAACAGGTCATCGATTTCCCACCCCAGCCGGTTATTACGCAGGATAATGTAACGATGCAGATTGACACCGTTGTATATTTTCAGATTACGGATCCGAAACTTTACGCCTATGGTGTGGAACGTCCGCTTGCGGCAATTGAAAATTTGTCCGCAACAACGCTCCGTAATATCATCGGTGACTTGGAACTGGATCACACCCTGACTTCACGTGATACCATCAACACACAAATCCGCACGATTTTGGATGAGGCTACGGACGCATGGGGCATTAAAGTGAATCGAGTGGAATTGAAGAATATCATTCCGCCGAAGGAAATACAGGATTCCATGGAAAAACAAATGAAAGCGGAACGGGAACGCCGCGCTCAAATTTTGACTGCCGAAGGTGAAAAGCGCAGCGCAATTTTGATTGCGGAAGGTGAAAAAGAATCTGCTATCCTGCGTGCGGATGCGGAAAAACAAGCGAAAATTTTAGAAGCTCAAGGTCAGGCGGAAGCTATTACGTTAGTTCAGAAAGCTTTGGCCGACAGCATTGAACTGCTGAATAAAGCCGACCCGGCGGAAAATGTTATTGCGCTGAAGAGTTTGGAAGCATTCCAAAAAGCTGCGGACGGAAAAGCAACCAAGATTATCATTCCGTCGCAGATTCAATCTTTGGCAGGACTCGCAACATCCCTAAAAGAACTGGTTACGGATGATTCGAAAACCTAAAATCTGTCCAAAACAACTAAAAAGCAGTAAGCTTTCGAAGTCATTTACCGCAAACCGTGTAAAAAATGCAAGGTGTGATATAAACTGTTGCATTTCGGTTTTATATCGGCTAAAATGGAACTGTCGGGTTTTCGGAGGTGCAAATTATGGCAACGTTTGTGAAAAACCAAAAAAAACATTCTGCCAGTGCGCCATTTAACGGATGTGTGAAAATTTCACTATAAAACTACAGGCTGCGCCAAGATAGGCGTAGCCTTTTTGCTTGTTGAAGTTCATCTGCGGGGTTGCCGCAGGTATTTTGCAGAGTTTCACACATCTGCCGAAACAAATCAGAATTTTGTAATACCGATCAAAGGAGAAGAAAACATGGGTCAAATGAAGAAAGTAGCCGTCATTATGGGAAGTGACAGCGACTTTCCGGTCGTGTCGGCGGCTGTGAAAAAGCTGAAATCTCTTGAAATTCCGGTTGAAGTACATGTGATTTCTGCCCACAGAACGCCGGAACAGGCTGCTAATTTCGCGAAAAACGCCAAAACAAACGGATTTGGTGTTATTATTGCGGCAGCGGGTATGGCGGCTCATCTTGCAGGCGTTCTTGCGGCATATACTACCCTGCCGGTCATTGGAATTCCTATGAAGTCTGCAACTTTAGAAGGCCTGGATGCGCTGCTTGCAACGGTTCAGATGCCGAGTGGAGTTCCTGTGGCAACGGTTGCGATTAACGGAGCTGAGAACGCTGCAGTTCTTGCGGCTCAGATTTTGGCAGTCGGGGATGAAAGTCTTTCAGAAAAATTGGAGCAGATGAAAACGCAAATGAAAGAAAAGGTTGCTGCAAAAGACGCCGCAATAGGTGCGCAGGCACAACAGCTTTAACTGGAAGTCACACGATATTTTGGAGGATAGAATGAAAAGTTACAGTGAAAGTTACAAGGCCGCAGGTGTGGATGTGACAGCGGGATATCAAGCCGTGGAACGGATGAAAAGCCATGTGGCAAGAACAAAAATTCCGGGTGTTGTTTCGGGAATCGGCGGCTTTGGGGGACTTTTTCAGCCGGATCTTTCCGCCATGAAAGCGCCGGTCTTTGTCAGCGGAACGGACGGCGTCGGCACCAAACTGAAACTTGCATTTTTAATGGACAAGCACGATACCATTGGTATCGACTGCGTTGCCATGTGCGTTAATGACGTGATTTGCTGCGGCGCCAAGCCACTGTTTTTTCTTGACTATCTGGCAGTTGGCAAGAATCATCCGGAGACGATAGAAAAAATTGTTTCCGGCGTGGCGGATGGCTGTGTGCAGGCGGGCTGTGCGTTGGTCGGCGGGGAGACGGCGGAGATGCCCGGTTTTTACCCTGCCGATGAGTATGACCTAGCCGGATTTGCCGTCGGGGTTGTGGATCGTGAGAAAATTTTAGATGGCAGCAACGTTCTTCCCGGCGATGCTTTAATTGGTCTGGAGTCATCCGGTTTGCACTCCAATGGATTTTCTCTTGTACGCAAAGTGTTCAACGTCAGCGAGCGAAATGTGAATATGCATATCGGTGAAATCAGCTGTACGCTGGGGGAAGAACTGCTAAAGCCAACAAAAATATACGTTCGTCCAATGCTGAATTTAATAAAACAATTTCCTGTTAAAGCGGTTTCTCACATTACCGGCGGCGGTTTTTATGAGAATGTTCCACGCATGCTGCCAAAGGGTATGACGGCAAAAATAGAGAAAAGCAAATTGCCTAAAATGCCTATTTTTTCTCTTTTGCAGCATCACGGTAATATTCCGGAACGCGACATGTACAATACGTTTAATATGGGTATTGGCATGTGTGTTGTACTTTCACCGGAGGATGCTGACCGAGCTGTAGATTTCTTAAATGCTGCGGGTACACCGGCGCGTGTGATAGGTTCCATTGTTAAAGGCGAGGAAGGCGTTGAGCTATGTTGAATATCGCTGTTCTGGTTTCCGGCGGAGGAACGAATCTGCAGGCACTGATAGATGCCGAAAAATCCGGCAAAATACCGAACGGTAAGATTACTCTGGTGATATCCAGCAAAGAGGATGCCTATGCGGTGACCCGTGCCAATCGGGCCGGTATACCGGTTGAGATTCTTCGCCGCAAAGATTATACTGTACAGGAGGACTACGATGCACGGCTTCTTGAACTGTTGGAAAGGGAGAAGATAGGTCTTGTGGTTCTCGCCGGCTTTATGACGATTATCAGTCCGCGGGTCATTGACCGTTACCGCAATCGCATCATCAATATTCATCCGTCTCTGATTCCTTCCTTCTGCGGGGAAGGATGTTATGGTTTGCGTGTGCATCAGGCAGCGCTAAAAAAAGGGGTGAAGGTGACGGGTGCAACCGTGCATTTTGTCAACGAAATTTGCGACGGTGGCCCCATTATATTGCAAAAGGCGGTGGATGTTCACCCGGATGATACACCTCAAACATTGCAGCGCAGGGTGATGGAACAAGCGGAATGGAAGCTGCTGCCTAAGGCGGTTGCTCTGTTCTGTGCCGGACGTTTAACAGTGGAAAACGGCATTGTGAAGGTAAAGGAGGATTTTTCATGCAGCGAGTGAACTTAACGGATTATCTGAGTGAAAACCCGTATCCGGGAAGAGGTATTCTTTTCGGCAAGAGCGAAGATAAAAATTTTGCCGTAATTGCTTATTTTATTATGGGCCGCAGTGAAAACAGCCGGAATCGTGTATTCGAGGAAGTGGGCCAGGGAATACGGACAAAAGCGTTTGACGAATCCAAACTGAGTGATCCGTCCTTGATTATTTACTCACCGGTTCGGGTGATGGAAGATTGCATTGTTGTCACAAACGGCGACCAAACCGATACCATTTGCGAATATCTCGCGGCGGGAAAATCGTTCGAGCAAGCGCTTCGCACCAGGACCTTTGAGCCGGATGCCCCGAATTTTACTCCCAGAATTTCCGGTATTCTGCGTGTTGACAACGGCTTACGGTTTACGCTTTCCATTTTAAAAAGCGGCGATGGGTCACCGAAAACCACACTTCGCCAGTTTTTCGACTATATTGACCCGCCATCGGGAGAAGGCAGGCTCATTCATACATATGCCGGCGATGGCAATCCCCTTCCTTCGTTTGAAGGTGAACCGGTTCGTGTTGCGCTGGAAGGCGGGGTGGACAAACTGACCCACAGTATTTGGAATGCATTAAATGAAGACAATAAAATATCCTTGTTTGTGAGATTTATCAACCTAAAAACTGGATTAACTGAAACAAGAATTCTGAACAAAAACCGCTGAAAGGAAGTCTCTCCAATGGCAAATGAACTCATGTTGAAATACGGATGCAATCCGAACCAAAAACCTGCGCGGATCTTCATGAAAAACGGCGGCGCCCTGCCGGTAGAAGTTTTAAACGGCCGCCCCGGTTATATCAATTTCTTGGACGCGTTTAACAGCTGGCAGCTGGTACGGGAGCTGAAAGCAGCCTGTGGTCTGCCGGCGGCGGCGTCTTTTAAGCACGTCAGCCCTGCGGGTGCGGCTCTGGGCGTGGAACTGTCAGATACGGTGAAAAAAATCTGCTTTGTGGACGATCTAGAACTTTCCCCGCTGGCTTCTGCTTACGCGGCGGCGCGCGGAGCGGACCGCATGTCCTCCTATGGCGATTGGGCTGCTTTATCCGATATCTGCGACGAGCAGACCGCTCTTGTGCTAAAACGTGAGGTTTCTGATGGTGTTATTGCGCCCGGTTACACGGATAAAGCGTTGGAAATTCTAAAATCTAAGCGTAAAGGTACGTACAATATCATTCGGATTGATCCGGATTACAGACCCGATCCGATTGAACATAAGGATGTATTTGGAATTACATTTGAACAAGGGCGTAATGAAGCGGTGATTGGACCGGAACTTCTCACCAATATTGTAACGAAGAATCAAACTATTCCTGAGGAAGCAAAACGCGACCTAATTCTTTCGCTCATTGCATTAAAATACACACAGTCGAATTCAGTCTGCTACGCGCAGGATGGTCGAACCATTGGCGTTGGCGCTGGGCAGCAATCCCGTATTCACTGCACGCGTTTGGCCGGCAGCAAGGCCGATAATTGGCTTTTGCGTCAGCATCCAAAGGTACTGGAATTACCATTTAAGGAAGATATCCGCAGACCGGACCGGGACAACACCATTGACGTTTATATCTCCGATGATTTTGAGGATGTTTTAGCAGACGGTATTTGGCAGAATTTCTTTACGGTTAAACCGGAACCGCTGACGCGTGAAGAGAAACGCGAATGGCTCAATCAGCAAACAGGGGTTTCTCTCGGCTCCGATGCATTTTTCCCGTTTGGGGATAATATCGAACGGGCGCATCGCTCGGGCGTATCCTATATTGCACAGCCGGGTGGCTCTATTCGGGATGACAATGTGATAGAAACCTGCGATAAATATGGAATTGTCATGGCATTTACAGGCCTTCGGCTGTTCCACCATTGATGACAGTACTGCAGAAAACGGGTGACAAGGATGAAAATATTGGTAGTTGGCGGCGGCGGCCGTGAACATGTATTGGTTCGGAAATTAAAAGAAAGCCCGAAAGCGGAAAAAATCTTTTGTGCGCCGGGAAATGGTGGCATTTCACGTGACGCGGAATGTGTGCCAATTTCCGCAATGGACATTGATGCTATTGTTGATTTTTCCAAACAGCAAGATATTGACCTTGTTGTTGTCGCTCCGGATGACCCGCTTGCGGCGGGCATGGTGGACGCACTGCAAAATGCGGGAATCCGTGCTTTTGGCCCAACTGCCAAGGCAGCTGAGATTGAGAGCAGCAAAGTGTTTTCCAAGCACCTCATGAAAAAATATGGGATTCCCACTGCGGATTATGCTGTATTCGACCAGCCGAGCACTGCGCTCGACTATATCCGTGACCGCGGAAAATATCCGACCGTTATTAAGGCGGATGGACTGGCTCTTGGCAAAGGTGTGATTATTGCCGAGAACTTCCAGGCGGCACAGGCGGGAATCAAAACCATCATGGAAGATAAAATATTCGGCGAATCCGGAAATCGTGTAGTGGTTGAGGAGTTTTTAACCGGCCCGGAAGTATCCGTTTTGGCATTTACGGATGGTAAGTGCATTCGACCAATGGTTTCTTCCAAGGACCATAAGCGCGCACTGGACGGAGATAAGGGACTGAACACCGGCGGCATGGGAACCATCAGCCCGAATCCGTATTACACACCTGAGATGGCCGACCGCTGCATGAAGGAAATCTTTTTGCCGACTGTGCGGGCGATGAATGAGGAAGGCCGTCCGTTTAAGGGATGCCTGTATTTCGGCCTTATGCTTACGCCGGACGGACCGAAGGTGATTGAATACAATTCTCGTTTTGGTGACCCGGAGGCGCAGGTAGTTCTGCCGAGACTGAAAACAGATTTGGTGGATATCATGATGGCTGTTGTGGAGGAAAGGTTGGAACAACAGCCGATTGAGTGGAGCGATGAATCCTGTGCATGCGTTGTGATGGCGTCCGGAGGGTATCCTGTTAAATATCAAAAGGGATATGTAATCACCGGATTAAATGATGATGGACAAATCGAGGGTGCAACCGTCTATCATGCAGGAACCGCTTATCGGAATGGAAAGTTCTACACCAACGGCGGACGTGTGCTGGGAGTGACAGCACTTGGTACGGATTTGCCGCAAGCTTTGGAAAAAGCCTATGCCGCCGTAGCGAAAATCCGGTTTGAAGGGGCACATTACAGGCACGACATCGGTAAAACAAAAGATTGATTCTCTGAATGATATTGTGCTCTTCTAAGATAAAGCAAAATGCGCTTTAAATTGGCCGGCAAGCCATTTAAAGCGCATTTTTATATATAGGCTCTATAATAAATGTTGGGGTGTGACGAATAGGCCTGCGAAAAAAGAACAAAAAAGTAGAGCATATTCGATGAAAAACCTTTAAAATGGAAATTACCACTATCCCATATTGGAGGTCATCGATATGCTCTGTACTTATTCTACCGAAAAATTGCTAGGATTAAAAGGGGTAATCGTAAAAAATGTGAGGCAATTGCCCGATAAAACGGAAATTTTTATTGAGTTACCAAGAAAGCCACATGTTTGCCCTTGCTGTGGATATCGGACCAGCTATGTCCATGATTACCGTTGTCAAACAGTAAAAGACATCCCTGCTTTTGGTAAACACACTAGTTTGATTCTCCGAAAGCGCCGGTATCGCTGCTCTTTGTGTGGAAAGCGTTTCTTTGAAGATAACTCGTTTCTGCCGAGATATCACCGCATTACAAATCGTTTAGCCGCGTATATCATTTCAAAGCTGTCTGACGTGCGTTCTTTCACCAGTGTAGCACGTGAAGTAAATCTATCTGTTTCAACTATTATCCGGCTTTTCGATTGTATCCACTATGGAAAACCGCAGCAATTACCTGAAGTTGTGTCGATTGATGAGTTTAAAGGCAATACAAGCGGCGAGAAATATCAGTGCATTCTGACCGATCCGGTTCGTCACCAAATCCTTGATATTCTTCCTGCTCGATACAACCACAAACTGACAGAATATTTCGGCCGGCTTGACCGTTCTAAAACGAAGCATTTCGTCAGCGATATGTGGAGTATATATGCCAATATTGCTCAGACATATTTTAAAAATTCAAATTATGTCATTGACAAATATCATTACATTCGTCAAGTATTTTGGGCTTTTGAAGCCGTTCGCAAGGAAGAACAGAAAAAGTTCAGCAAAACCCGAAGAATTTATTTTAAACGCTCCCGAATCTTGCTGAACAAACGATACCAATTTCTCACTCCAGAGCAAAAGCAACAGGTCGATCTTATGCTCTATGCCAGCAACCGTCTGCTGACAGCCTACTCTCTGAAAGAACAGTTTTTCAAAGTCCTGGATTCTCCCGATAGTCAATCTGCACGGACAGCGCTATCCCATTGGATTATGGCCGCACAAAACAGTGGTCTTTCAAGATTTGTTGCTTGTGCAAATACCATGATTCGCTGGTCAAGAGGTATTCTAAATTCGTTTGATTGCTCTTACACCAACGGTTTTACCGAAGGGGTTAACAACAAGATTAAGGTTCTTAAACGCAATGCCTACGGTTATCGTAATTTTCGTCGCTTCCGCAATCGCATTCTTCATATGTTCCATCATTCAACGAAAAATGGAGCAGCTTAACGCCGCTCCATTCGGTGTTTCCATTTTGGGTTACCCCAACTATTGACATAGAGCCTATATATATTACCGGTTAAGAAAGCATTATTCTGTTAATGCTTTTCTGCCAATGCTCTGTTCAGCCAAACATCTGCCAAATCCATTGCCCGATACAACCCGTCTTTTTCACTGGTTTTGACAATTTGTTTCCGATTGCGTACGGTTTGATCCGTCAGCATCAGTTGAATACCAACTCGATCTGCTACTTCCAGATCCTTTACTTTTTTCTTGCTTTTAATTTCCAGCCTGACGACATAACGGTCTTTCATGCTTCCATAATAAATGATATCGCCGCAGCGCACCAATGGTTTCCCTTTATACATGGGAAACTGTGATTCAGCGCTTTTTTTCTTGTCTGCCATTCGCTGTCGTCCTCCTCTTCTTTCATGCTATTCTCGCCTTTATCATTCGTCCAAATACGATTTAACCAGTACTTGCAGCAGCTCATCCCGGTCGATCCTGCGAATCAGACTCCGTGCGTTGTTGTGCGTTGTAATATAGGTGGGGTCCTCCGAGAGAATATAGCCGACAATTTGGTTAATGGGGTTATATCCCTTTTCCTTCAAAGCGTCATATACGGTTGTAAGGATTTTCTTAATGCCTTCCTCCCGGTCGCTTCCAAGTGAAAAAGTCACCGTTTTATCAAGCATAGGAACACCTCCAGTAATGTTCATCATACAACAACGCGCGATGAATTGCAAGGAATAAATTGCAAATTACGAAGAACGCAGAACAGCTCCAACCTTTTCAAGTTCCTGAACAGCACGTTTCATAGCCTTTGTAATCTGTTCTTCGGTCAGTGTGTTTTCTTGGGAACGAAGCGTTACACGGAAAGCAACACTCTTTTTGCCCTTTTCGATTTGCTCCCCGCGGTAAACGTCGAACAGTTCAATTCTTTCAAGCAGGGAACCTGCTCCGGCGCGGATTGCTTGTTCCAGTGTTCGCACGGGTGTTTTGTCGTCGCAGATTAGGGCTAAGTCGCGCGCAACAGCCGGAAATTTCGGAAGCGGCTGATACGTTTTTTCTGTGTGGGCGTTTTCGAAGAGCAAATCCACATCCAGTGTAAAACAGTTTACCCTGCAGTTCATGCCGTAGTTTTCGGTGACTTTCGGGTGAATTTCACCGATGACGCCGAGAGTTTTTCCGCCGATGGACAAAACTGCGCAGCGTCCGGGATGATAGGCGGTTTCTGTCGATGAGGCGGCAATGTCCCAGTTTGTTACACAAAGTTTTTCCAGAAGATCCTCTACCATACCTTTTGCAGTGAAAAAGTCTGCATCGTTTCCATACATGCCGCAAATCAACTTCTGTTTTTCCTCAGGAAGCTGACCCGCTTTGGTTGGAATGTACTCCGTTGCCAATTCATAAAGGCAGGCGGACTCGTTACGATTGTTGAAATTGCGGGAAAGAACTTCCATCATCGAGGGCAAAGCGGTTGTGCGCATAATACTGGTGTCTTCGCCAAGTGGATTGGAGATTACGACAGAGTCTCTAAGAGGTGAATCTGTCGGCATCAGAATTTTATCGTAATCCTTCGGGCTGATAAAGGAATAGGTCATAATTTCATTCGCGCCAAGTGCCAGCATGGTATCGCAAATTTGCTTTTCAAATTTTTGACGTGGTGTGTATTTCCCTTGAGCGCCGCCTCTGAGCGAAGTGGAGGCAATTTTATCATAACCGTAAAAACGTGCGATTTCCTCGGCAATATCGGCTTTGTGAACCAGATCCGGGCGGAACGTCGGAATCAGAATATCGTCGCCGTCGAATTCGCATTCGAGATGAACCAGAATGTCTTTCATTTCTTCCGTACTTAAGGAAATATCGAGGAAACGGTTGATCCAGTCCGGGTCAAAATGAATTCTGCGGCGCTCAGGCGAAAAATGCCGATCCTCAATGATGTCATCCGTAACGTCGCCCGCATCCAGCAGTTCAATCAGTTCACAAGCGCGGTTGAGAGCCGGAATACAGTTGTTCGGGTCCAGTCCTTTTTCATAAAGGGAAGAAGCATCCGTACGCATACCGAGGTCGCGCGCAGTTGTGCGGACTGAGGAACCTTTAAAGCAGGCAGATTCAAATACAATGGTTGTGGTGTCGTCAACAATTTCGCTGTTTTCCCCGCCCATGACGCCGGCGATGGCAATTGCGCGGTTTTCATCCGCTATAACGAGATTATTAGAATGCAATGTGCGCGGCGTACTGTCCAACGTTGTAATGGTTTCGCCTTCTTTTGCCCGGCGTACCGTGATTTTGTGTCCCTGAATAAATCGATAATCAAACGCGTGCATGGGCTGGCCGTATTCGAGCATTACATAGTTTGTAATGTCTACGATATTGTTAATAGGACGCACACCCATTGCGCGGAGACGTTCACGCATCCAGCGCGGGGAAGGTTTCACTCGAACATTTTTTACAACACGGGCAGAATACATCGGACAAAGGTCCGGGGCTTCCACCGAAACACGCAGCATTTCCGAACCGGAACCGTGGCCGCCCTTTACTGCCGGCGTATGCAATTGAAGAGGTTTATGGAACGTCGCGGCAGCTTCGCGGGCAAGCCCGATGATGGAGAAGCAGTCCGGACGATTGGAAGTAATCTCAAATTCCACAATCGTATCGTTTAGGCCGATTGCTTCCTGAATCGGCTGTCCTATTTGACAATCTTCCTGAATGACAAAAATGCCGTCCTCAATAGCATAAGGAAAATCATGCTTTGTCAAACCCAGTTCTTCAAGCGAGCAAAGCATGCCGTTGCTTTCCAGACCGCGCAGTTTGCCGCGGGTAATCTTTTTGCCGCCGGGCAGGATGGATTTATGCAGCGCAACCGGAACAAGATCCCCAATTTTCAAGTTCTGTGCGCCTGTAATAATCTGAAGCGGCTCTCCGTTTCCCACATCGGTTTTTGTAATCCACAGATGATCGGAATTTGGATGGCGTTCCAATGAAACTACTTTTCCAACCACAACATTCTTAATTTCGCTGCCTTCTGTTCGCCAGCCTTCTACTTTGGAACCACTCATTGTCATTGCGTCCGTGAAGGAGCGAATCGGCATATCTTCAAGCTCAACATATTCTTTGAGCCATTTCATGGACAAATCCATTTACAATTCCCCCTTAAAACTGATTTAAGAACCTGACGTCGTTTTCATAGAACAGGCGCAGGTCATCAATGTTGTATTTGCGCATGACAAGGCGTTCCAAACCCATGCCGAACGCAAAACCGCTGTATTCTTCCGGATCGATGCCACAGTTTGAGAGCACTTTTGGATGAACCATGCCGCAACCTAGAATCTCAATCCATCCTTCGCCCTTGCACAGGCGGCATCCCTCGCCGTGACAGTTAAAGCACTGTACATCGACTTCCGCAGATGGCTCCGTAAATGGGAAATGGTGCGGGCGGAAGCGGACAACGGAATCCTCACCGTACATTTGGCGGATGAGTGTTTCCAATGTGCCTTTCAAATTTGCAAACGTAATTCCCTTGTCCACCACAAGTCCCTCAATTTGGTGAAACAGGGGGGAGTGCGTTGCATCCACCGCATCCGAGCGGTACACGCGTCCCGGGGAAATGATGCGAATCGGCGGTTTTTGCTGTTCCATGACGCGCACTTGCACAGGTGAGGTCTGTGTGCGGAGCAGAATATTGTCGGTAATATAGAAAGTGTCCTGCGTGTCGCGTGCAGGATGATCTTTCGGAATATTCAAAGCCTCAAAATTGTAGTAATCATATTCGACTTCCGGACCACTGACAATGTCAAATCCCATTCCGATAAATATTTCCTTAATTTCATCCAACTCAAGGTTTAGCGGGTGTTTGTGGCCCAAAACGCGCCGCTTGCCCGGAAGTGTAACATCAATTTCTTCCATTTTCAAACGATTGGCTATTTCTGCCTCTTTTAATTCTGCTGCCCGCTGGGTCAGTTCGGATTCAATCAGTGCACGCAGTTTGTTTGCAAGTTGACCAACCACAGGGCGTTCTTGTTCTGACAGGTTACGCATTTGTTTTAATATGGCTGTAAGTTCGCCTTTTTTTCCAAGATATTTAATGCGGAGGCTTTCAAGACTCTGAAGGCTTTTTGCCTCTTTGAGCTCTTTCTCCGCTCTTTCTTGGAGAAGCTCCAGCTGCTCTTTCATATTTGGCTCATTCCTTTCTGTTATATCCAAAATAAAAAGCCTTCCTCCCGCAAGGGACGAAGGCTACTGCTCCGTGGTACCACCCTAATTGTGACTCTCAAGGCCGTTAACGGCGCCGCCCGTTGCGGCCTACTGCATTGGTTCAGCCGCACCGCTCCAAAGGGAACTTCACCTTTCTTTTCCGCAAACATGCTTTCAGCCGGTGGCACGTTTTCTCTGAAGCGGATACCCAAAAGGTTACTTCCTTTTTCATCGCGTTTGATTTCTCTAAAAATATATCACGGATTAAACTCGATTGCAAGGTGAATATAGTCCATTCTTTGAAAATATCGAACGGCCAGAAAAAATGCTAAAGGAAGACACATAAATTGTAAAGATTACCAGGCTGTGCTAAAATAAATTAGATAAAAGAATTGTCAGGAGGAGAAATATGGATATTTTTGTTGAGCAGCTCATCAAAAAGAAATTTTCACCAAAAGATTATCTGTTTATATGTGCTGTTATTTTGGCTTCAGTTGTTCTTGTTTTTCTAGCTGTTGTTTTAATACCGCAATTTGCGATTTTTATTTTAGCCTGTATCATTTACGCTGATTATAATCTGATTACATCCAGAAGCTTGGAATTTGAATACAGCGTGACAAACGGTGATATTACAATAGACAAGATTATCTATCGCCGCAAACGCAAGCATGTTATTTCCGTTGATGCCCATACGGTGGAAGAGATGGGAAAATACGATGCGAACAAGCACAGCGGAAAAACTTATGCCGCCCGTATTTTTGCGTCTGAAACAGATTCCGGGGAAAACGCATGGTTTTTTACCGCGCACCATCCCCAAAAAGGGAATGTACTGGTGGTATTTAATCCCAATGAAAAAACACTGGATGCAATACGGCCGTTTTTGCCAAGGCAGGTGGCAAGGGATGCTTTTGGTAGGAACTGATTTGGTGGAAATTTCCAGAATTAAAAAGTCAATGAGAAATCCTGTGTTTTGTTCTCGTATCCTAGGCCCGACGGAATATGAACAGCTTGCACGCCGCGGTTTTCCCGCTCAAAGTGTCGCGGCCAGTTTTTGCGCGAAAGAAGCTTTTTCCAAAGCGATTGGTACAGGAATAGGAAGATTTCGGCTTAGAGAAGCGGAATTGCTGCGTACACCCGAAGGAAGGCCGAAGCTTCATCTTTCCGGAAAAGCGGCGGAATTGGCAGGAACAATACAGTTTTCCGTCAGTGTCACGCATACGGCGACAACCGCGGCTGCCACCGTTATTGGGTGGCAGCGAGAAGAACAAGTTTCCCAAGTTCGCGGTGAAGAATCGAACAATAGGCCGGAAGGGGAACAGATTTTGCTTAATATGTTAAAACCCCGCGACCCGGAAAGCAATAAAGGCAATTATGGAAGGCTGTTATGTGTCTGCGGAAGTGAGGGTATGGCGGGCGCTGCTGCCATGAGTACGCTTTCCGCTCTGCGGTGCGGAGTGGGAATTGTGGAAACTGCGCTGCCGAAAACTATTTATCCGATTGTCGCGGCTCTTGCACCGGAAGCGGTTTTTTCGTTACTTGACATTTCTGCGGACGGCACTATGACGGAGCGTGCGGAGCAGTCCATCTTAACGGCGCTCTCTCGGGCAAGTGCGTGTCTTGTTGGCTGCGGATTGGGAAAAAGTTCGTACGCGCGCGCAGCGGTTTCTCTATTGCTCAGAGAATCCAAAGTTCCGCTGGTGCTTGACGCAGATGGCATAAATATTGTAGCGGAGCATATAGATGCACTGAATACAGCTTCGGCTCCGCTTGTCTTAACGCCCCATCCGGGAGAAATGGCCCGCCTTTTGAAAACAACGGTAAAAGAAGTTCAGCAAAATCGGGAGCATTATGCTCTTTGGTTTGCCCAAAAATACGGCGTGATTCTAGTGCTGAAAGGCGCCGGAACATTGGTCGCGTCGCCGCAAGGGCAGTTGTATCGGAATACAACTGGAAATCCGGGTATGGCAAAAGGAGGCAGCGGAGATGTGCTTGCGGGAATGATTGCGTCATTTGCGGCACAGGGAATTGATTTATTTCAGGCTGCCGCAGGCGCGGTGTATTTACACGGCCTTGCAGGGGATGAATGCGCAAAATCGCTGTCCCAATGCGCTATGCTGCCAACCGATTTAATCGGAAAATTGCCGGAGCTGTTTTTGAAAATAGGGCGGTAGATTCTAAGACCGCCCGCATGGAGGAGTTGCCGGTGCGCCGAAAAATCTTAGCCGCGGCTGCGGCGTTTTGTTTTTTGCTCAGCGCCTGTGCCGGGCAAAAAATTCAGGCAAAGGAACTGGATTTTCAGTTTGATTGTAAGGTGGATGTGCATTGTTCCGCAGGGGATTTTACCTGTTCTTTTCAGCGCACAGGGCCAAAAATTGCGAGTTTAAAGGTCATTTCAGGAGGGGCGGAGGGGCTTTCTTGGAACTGGAATGGCAATGGTTTCACATTGCTGTATCAAGACTTAGTGGTGAATCATGAAAACTGTCCGCTTCCCCCGGATTCTTTCGCTTATGTCCTTGTGGAAACACTGGATGAAGCGGCAAAGCCGGATGCTCTCACTCCCACCCACGACAACGAGTTTTCCGGAAATGCCGGGTACGATTTTACGCTGACAGCAGATCCGGAAACCGGAAAAATTTTGACACTCAACGTGCCGGAATATGGTATCAGTGCTCAATTCTACGATTATGCGCAGACAACGGTTCAAGCACAATTAAATCTTGATGCTGTACCTGATTAAATTTGATAAATAGAAAAATAATGTTAAGGTCGTAAAAATTGTACCGTCGATTTTCGGCGGTTTTTTTGTAAAAATTTCTAATTTAGGTTGTCTTGAGGAATCATAAATTTACTGTCAATGCAGCACTGCGGATAATATTATATAACAGGCTCCGCAAAGCGAATAAATCTTTTTAAGAATGTCAATACTATTCGCGAAATCAAAAATAAGTTATATAGTTTGTTCGGAGTGTGAAAAATGAATATTCGTAGAGGCGATATTTATTATGCCGACCTCAGTCCGGTGGTCGGGTCTGAACAGGGCGGTGTGCGTCCGGTTCTCATTGTTCAGAACAATATTGGCAATAGATTCAGTCCAACCGTGATTGCGGCTGCAATCACGAGCCAGCGCTCCAAGGCGAAACTGCCCACACACATTTTGTTAGATGCTAGAACAACCGGGCTGGCAAAAGACTCTATTGTGTTGCTTGAACAGGTGCGCACAATTGACAAACACAGACTAAAGGAACGAATGGGACGTCTTGACAGCAAGGCAATGTCGTTGGTGGATCAGGCCTTGTCTATCAGCTTCGGCCTCAATGAACAGCAACAGGTTCGGCAGGCTACATAGACCGCCTGATTTGAAAATGGAACAGTATATTTTCTCGAATTCGACGGATACTAAACACATAACTTTTTTCATTAAAAGGAGTGTGTTTTCATGATATCCGAGAAAGAACTTACGGCAATTGAAGACCAGCTTGCTCATGAGCATGTTCTGATTACCAAATACAAAACGTATTCCCAGATGTGCTCTGACCAGGAACTCAAGCAGAAATGCAGCGCAATTGCTCAAAAACACCAATGTCATTATGATAAATTAATGGGATTTTTGAATTGTTAAGGATGGAGGGGAAAGAGATGGACGTAGATTTAAAATTAAATCAGACCAGCGGCACACAGCCCTGCAGTCAAATGCCGGATAGAGAGATTATGGATGATGCACTTGCATCAGAAAAATATATGACGGAAACCTATAACACCTTTACAAACGAATGTGTTACGCAGAATGTTCGGGATGAATTTATGAAGATTTTAAATGAAGAACATCAAATTCAGTCTGAAGTGTTCGATGAGATGAAGAAACGCGGATGGTACAATATCCCGGATGCTCAGCAACAAAAAATACAACAGGCTAAACAGAAATATCAGAATATGAATCAGGGAGCCCAAGGCTAAATAACTTGAGGGGGGACGGATGAAGCAGTCCGTCCTCTTTTTTTATTTAAAATGCAGCATGGGAAATCCAGTCTTGCAAAAAGAAAAAGTTGAATAAATGCCTGCGTAATGATAAAATAATCAGATATGGGGTAGGTGGAGCGTTTGAGTATGAAAAAATGGCGGATTCGTCGTTGTGACGAATCCGCTGCTTCCAAAATTGCAAATGAAATGAACTTGCCGCGCTGTGTCGCTGTGCTTTTGGCAGAACGTGGATTGGCGGAGGAGCTGCAGAATCCTTCGAAAAATTCTTTTTCCGATCCGCTTTTGCTGCCGGATATGGGTAAAGCGGCCGAACGGATTAACCGGGCATTGGATGATTTTGAAAAAATTGCCGTTTACGGTGATTACGATGCGGACGGCGTAACCGCAACGGCGCTGTTGTATTCCTACCTGGAATCCTGCGGGGGAAATGTGATTTATTATATCCCCGAGCGGGAAGGAGAGGGCTACGGCCTGAATACGGGAGCCGTCGATACATTGCATCAGCAGGGCGTTCATTTGATTGTCACCGTGGACAACGGAATTTCCAGCGTGGACGAGATTGCTTATGCCAACAGTTTGGGCATGGATACGGTAGTAACGGATCACCACCGCCCAAGAGAGGTGCTTCCTCCTGCCTGTGCTGTGGTAGATCCCCACAGAAAAGATAACAATGCGCCATTTTGTGAGTTTGCAGGTGTCGGCGTTGCATTTAAGCTGATTCAGGCGTTGGAGGGGCCGGAATGCGATGTGCAGACTCTGTTGGAAAATTACGGGGATCTCGTCGCAATCGGTACCATCGGCGATATTGTTCCGCTCAATGGGGAAAATCGGTCATTGGTTTCGGCGGGACTGCAGTATCTGCCGCGGACGGACCGTCCCGGCCTTCGGGCACTTTTGGAACTGACAGGATTGGAAAGCGGGGAAATTACCGCAGGACAGGTGGCTTTTATTCTGGTACCGCGCATCAATGCCGCCGGCCGCATGGATTCTCCGGATCAAGCGGTGCGCCTTTTGATTTCAGAATCTCCTGAGGAAGCTGAATTTCTTGCCGGCAAAATCTGTGAAGATAATGAGTATCGCCGCAGTGTGGAAAACGAAATTTTAAAAAAAGTGGAAGAACGTTTTAAGAAAGATCCATCCTTGCTCCATGACCGCGTATTGGTTGTGGATGGGGAAGACTGGCATCATGGAGTCATTGGAATTGTTGCGGCGCGAATTGTCGACCGTTTTGGAAAGCCATGCATTGTCATTTCGCGCACAGCGGATGAAGCGCGGGGGTCCGGAAGAAGTGTGGAAGGTTTTTCTATGTTCGAAGCAGTTTCTTCCTGCAGTGACTTATTAACCCGTTTTGGTGGGCACCCAATGGCGGCCGGCCTTTCCCTTCCGCCGGATAACATAGAGGCATTTCGAACACGAATCAACGCATTTGCTGCAAAAAATGGACGACCCATGCCGGCCCCTGTGCTTACGGTGGACTGCCTGATTAAGCCGCGGGAACTTTCACTGGATATTCCACGTGCCATGAAATATTTGGAACCATTTGGAATAGGGAATCCGGAACCGCTGTTTGGACTTGCAAGCATGACCATTGAAGATATTACACCGGTCGGCGGAGGAAAGCACTTGCGCATCACCGTGCGCGGCGATGGGTGTATAATCCGCTGTATGAAATTCAGAACGACGCTGGAAGAATTCGGTTTTCGTCCGGGGGACAAGGTGGATTTGGCGGTTACTTTACAAGAGCGAGAATACGGGGGAAGAAATCTTTTGTCAATCGTCATACGGGATATGAAAATTTCCGGTATGGATATGGATTCGATGATTGAGGCATGTGCACTTTATGATAGATTTCGCCGCGGAGAACCGCTTTCTGCGCAGGAGGCAGAACGATTGAAACCCGTGCGGGATGATTTTGTAAGTGTTTATCGGGCACTGAAGGGCGGTTATTGCGGAAAACCGGAACTGTTGCTGCCCCGTCTTCCGGCGCCGGCCCCCAGTATGGAAAAACTTTTGACATCTCTTGATGTTTTTGCGGAACGCGGTTTAATCCGCATGGAGAAAGATGCCGATACATACAAAATTCAAATGATTCCGCAAAAAAGCAAAGTCAATCTGATGGATTCTAGCATCATGCGTGCTCTGGGAGTCTTTGAAAAGGCAGGTGAAAACAATGGCATGGCCGCTGAAAAGCTTTGATGATCTTCTGGCGTTGATCCGCTCGAGCGAGCGCGATTACAATCTGGATGTTATTACACGCGCTTATCAGCTGGCGGAAAGTTCGCACCGTGACCAGAAGCGTCTTTCCGGTTCGCCATATATTTCCCACCCGGTGGCCGTGGCCTGTATTCTGGTTGAACTTGGCATGGATTCAGAATCGATAGCTGCCGGACTTTTGCATGATGTTGTGGAAGATACACCTATCGGACTCGACCAAATACGGAAGGATTTTGGGGATGAAATCGCAGGTCTGATCGACGGCGTAACAAAACTGGGCCGCATTCCCTATTCTTCCCGTGAAGTGCAGCAGGCGGAAAACCTGAGAAAAATGCTGATTGCAATGAGCGAGGATATACGCGTCATCATAGTCAAACTTGCTGACCGGCTGCACAATATGAGAACCATCGAATTTATGCCCCCGCAAAAACAGCGGGACAAGGCGCTGGAGAATATGGAAGTTTATGCTCCCATTGCCCACCGACTTGGAATTCGGGCAGTAAAAGAGGAGTTGGAGGATCTTTCACTCAGAATTCTGGACCCAACAGCGTATCAGGAAATTGAAAGCGGATTGGAACTGCGTTCCGGTGAGCGGACAAAATTTATAGAGCAAACAAAAAGTAAAATTTTCGATCGTGTTTCACCCATCATCCCCAACGTGTATTTGGAAGGCCGTGTCAAAAGCATCAACGGCATTTACCGCAAAATGTTTATCCAGGGGAAGACCATGGATGAGATTTACGACATTTATGCGGTTCGTGTTATCGTTGACACGGTAAACGACTGCTATAATGTTTTGGGTATCATCCACGATATGTTTCGCCCGATTCCTAACCGATTTAAGGATTATATCTCCACGCCTAAGCCGAATATGTATCAGTCGCTGCACACAACCGTGATTGGTACCGAGGGCATTCCGTTTGAAGTGCAGATCCGCACGTGGGAAATGCATCATACAGCGGAATACGGAATCGCGGCACATTGGAAATATAAGCTGGGCCTTTCTGCAAAAGAGCAAGATCAATTTGAAAAGCGTCTGTCTTGGATTCGGCAGATGCTGGAAAATGAAAAAGACAGTGAGGATGCTACGGATCTTGTCCGCATGATTAAATCCGACCTCGTTCCGGAGGAAGTGTTTGTTTTTACACCGCGGGGTGATGTCATCAGCCTGCCGGCCGGTGCAACCGTCATCGACTTTGCCTACGCGATTCACAGTGCCGTCGGAAACCGCATGACGGGGGCAAAGGTGGACAAAAGAATTGTGCCGATTGATTACCGTGTGAAAACCGGAGAGATTGTGGAGATTCTCACCAGCAAGGAGGCGCACGGTCCCAGCCGCGACTGGCTGAAGATTGTCCAGACCAGTGAGGCGCGCAATAAAATCCGAACTTGGTTTAAACACGAAAAACGTGATGAGAATATTGCAGAAGGAAAAACGGAACTGGAGCGGGAACTGAAACGTAATAATATCGTTTTGTCAGAAGAAGAACGGATAAAAGTTTTGGAAAAAATCGGTCCCCGCCACAACTGCCGCACAGTGGAAGATGTTTATGCTGCCATTGGTTACGGCGGGATTCAGATTTGGAAAATTATGCCGAAACTTCGAGAAGCGGCTCACAAGAACAGGCAGCATGCCGCTCCGCCTGCTGTTTCTGCTCCGGAAAAATCTCAGAAGTCTGCCAAACGCACAAGTGCCGGCATTATTGTGGAGGGAATGGACAACTGTCTTATTAAAATTTCCCGCTGCTGCAATCCATTGCCGGGTGATGAAATTATCGGTTTTATCACAAGGGGATTTGGTGTTTCCATCCATAAGCGCAGCTGCACAAATGTGCCAAAGGACCTAACCAAAGCTGCAGAGCCGGAGCGGTGGGTACGTGTTCACTGGGCCGGAAAGGTTAAGGAAGCCTTTAAATCCACACTTGAAATCACAGCGCAGGACCGTTCGGGTCTTCTTGTGGATATTACGCAGCAATTTTTCAATATGCATCTTTTTATTCATTCTCTTAACTCCAGGGAATTAAAGGACGGCAAAGCCGTCATTACAGCAACCATTACAATCAATGACTTGGATCAGTTGCAAAACGTGATTGACCGCCTTTCTAAAATTAAAGGAATACTAACCGTACGACGTCCATAATACAAATCGTTTTTCTGCAAGGAGGAATATCATACTATGAAAATCACTACAGTTTCCGGCGGGCCTCTGATGACAAATTGCTATTTGCTTACAGATGACAAAACAGGTTTTACGGCTGTTATCGATCCGGGCTTTGAAAGCAAAGAATTGACCAACCGCGTTCTTGAAGCCGGTGCGGATAAAGTACAGGCTATTTTGTTAACACATGGGCATTTTGACCATATCACCGGCGTTGCAAAACTCAAAGAACTCACGGGTGCAAAGGTTTATCTGCATTCGGAAGAAGTCAGAGTTGCTTTAGACGGTTCTCTAAACGGTACTGATGTTTTTCCAGGCACATCTATACCGCCGTTTCAAGTGGATTGTCCAATGAACGATGAGGATGAGATTGAACTTGGCAGCCTGAAAATCCGTGTCCTGCACACACCGGGCCATACCGTTGGCGGGTGCTGCTTCTTGGCGGGGGATGCCCTGTTTTCAGGTGATACACTGATGAATCTTAGCTGTGGGAGGACGGATTTTCCAACCGGGAACAGTCAGCAAATGATGCGTTCATTGCAGAAGTTGGCCAAATTGCCGGGGAATTATCATGTTTATCCGGGGCATGGGCCGGACAGCACACTCGATTTCGAGCGGAAGAACAATTCTTTCCTAAGGATGGACACGTATGACTCTTTGTATTGACGGGCACGGGTTCCAATATGAGATGGCAAACCTCTGCCGTGTCTTTTTTCCGGACCAAAAAATCCAATCCGTTAGGGAACAAGAAGCGGAGCCGGATGTATATACCGGCGTGAAAACATGTGCGGACGGAACACACATTATTGTCCGAGTGAATATAAATGGCAGTAAAAGAGAATCTATGGAGACACTGTCGCCCGCAGATGCGAGAAATTCCAAAGAAATGGAACGCCGCATGGGTGTACTGTTGTACAAATTACTTTCAGAAATATGTGGTTTTTGTCCGCAGTGGGGGATTTTGACCGGAATCCGGCCGGTAAAATTGTTTGCACGGTATGCAGAAAGCATCGGTGAAGAAAAAGCTCTTCGATATTTCGAAGAAAAACTGTTGGTGTCAAGGGAAAAAGTGAAGCTTTGCCGCATGACCAGCCGCAACCAGCAGAAGATTCTTTCCATACCGGGCAAACGTACTTTCAGCCTGTATATCTCGGTTCCGTTTTGTCCTACGCGCTGCGCCTACTGTTCCTTTGTGTCCACCTCGGTGGAAAAGACATTTCGGCTTGTTCCGGATTATGTCAAATTATTGTGTGAAGAACTGCGCCATACCGCTGAGATTGCAGACCAGCTGCATTTAACCTGTGATTCTGTCTATGTCGGCGGCGGAACACCGACAACTTTGTCCGCAGAACAGCTGGCCGAGGTACTTGGAACTGTAAGAAATAATTTTGACTTGTCCCATTGCAGGGAAATCACCGTGGAGGCCGGACGGCCGGACACAGTAACGCAGGAAAAGCTTTCTGCGCTGCAGAAAGGCGGAACAACCAGAATCAGCATCAATCCTCAAACACTCAACGACAAGGTGTTGCAGGCTATTGGACGCGCACATACCACAAAACAGACGCTGGAAGCATTCGCTCTTGCTAGAAAGTGCGGATTTAACAATATCAATATGGACTTGATTGCAGGACTTCCGAAAGATACTGCGGAAAGTTTTCAGCATACAGTTGACGGTGTCCTTGGGTTGGCACCGGAAAGCATTACCGTCCATACGCTTGCACTGAAACGCGCGGCGAAGCTGTCGCTGGATCCCGCCGGGCCTTACAATGGTGATGCACATACGGCTCAAAATATGTTGGAATATGCGGATTGGAAATTATTGGAAAACGGATACCGGCCTTACTATCTTTACCGGCAAAGCCGTATGGTTGGAAATCTGGAAAATACAGGATGGTCGAAACCCGGTTATGAGGGGTACTATAATATTTTTATTATGGAAGAAAAGGAGACCATTTTGGCTTGCGGCGCAGGCGCAGTTTCTAAACTGTATGACCCGGAATCGGACCGCCTTGAGAGAATTTTTAACTTCAAATATCCCTTTGAATATATCAGTCGTTTTTCGGAAATGATGACAAGGAAAGATATGGTGAAGGAGTTTTATGACAGCTTTTCGGACTGATTTTGTCGAATACCAAAACAGCGTCGCCAAAATTAATGAAGCGGTACGCAATGATCCTCAGGCGTTTGTTGCGGCGTGTGAAGAGGCGTATCACGATAATCTCCGGCAAATTGCGCAATGCCTTGTAAACGAAGAACCGGCCTGCCGTCTTGTGATGCTTGCGGGGCCTTCTGCAAGCGGCAAAACCACTACGGCACACCTTTTGGCAGAGGCGCTTCGGAAAAAAGGAACCGGTGCTGTGATTATTTCACTCGATGATTTTTACCGCGGAGAGCATCAGGCCCCTTTGCTGCCTGACGGTACCCGCGATTATGAAAGTGTGGAGGCACTTAATGTACCGGAAATTATTCGGTGCCTCGGAGAGCTGATTGAACGCGGGCGCTGTGAGATGCCGATTTTTGACTTTTCCATTCACCTCCCGTATCCGCACAAGCGTCAGGTTATGCTGAAAGACAGGGAAATTGCCATTGTAGAGGGAATTCACGCGTTAAATCCCATACTGATTGAGGGCCTGCCCGCCGCACGGATCAAACGAGTTTACATCAGCGTAAAACAGGGAGTTCGGGATGATGATGGGGAACTGATTGGTCCAAACCAAATGCGCCTTGTGCGCAGAATTGTACGGGACAAGAACTTTCGGGGCACACCGGCGAAAAAAACGCTCTCTATGTGGGCTAATGTAATGAACGGCGAATATAAGTACATCAAACCGTACCGGCCCACCGCAGATTTTACCATCAATTCCTTTCATGCCCATGAGCTCTGTGTTTTGAAGGCACAGGCAGAAAGTTCCCTACATACCGTGCCGGTCAATGACCCGGGTTGGGAAACTGCACAGGTTTTGCTGGATACCTTGAATCGATTTGAACCGGTGGACGAATGTTTCATACCTAAAAATTCCATTCTGCGTGAATTTATCGGCGGCGGTATTTGTTAACAGAAATCTTGCATTATCAGTTTTCCCGGTGGTATAATATAACAAACGAAAAAGAGGTGTGCTGTTATGGGACTGTTTGAAGATGTCGTAGTGAATGCGAAAACGGCGGTTAATGTTGTTGGGAAAAAGGCAAGCAAAATCGTCGATGTTTCCAAGCTCAGAATCAGTGCGGCAGATTTAAATAATGAAATTTCCAAACGGTTTGAAGCGATTGGCCGTACGGTTTACGAGGCAAAAAAAACCGGCAATGATACATCTGACCTAATTGCCGAAAGTGTTGCCGCAATTGACGAGCTTTATGAGCAATTGGATGCAGTCAATGAACAGCTTGTTGCAGCGCGCGCCAAACTGATCTGCAAAAATTGCGGGCAGGAAAATGCGCAAGGCTCATCTTACTGCAGCAAGTGCGGGCATAAACTTTCAAACGAATAAGCGAAAGCATATTTTACGGAAGCTGTCGCGTTAGGCAACGACAGCTTCTTTCCCGTGCGCGAATAAAACAAGACCCACAAAAGGCCGGTCTGCGGTTGAAAGCTGATGATTGGGTCGGAGGGTGAAAAACCCTCTTTTTTTATTTTCATAGTCCCATGCATCATGCAATATAATATTTTATGGTTTAGTTTATAGTTTGTATTGATTTCGCAGACCCTTATTAACTGGAAACGGATGTGTTACAATGGAGCAAAGGAAAGTCCCCCCGGCAAGGCGGCAGAGCTTTCTGCATGGCGCACTGATTCTCATGGCGGCGTACGTCATTGAAAAGCTGATCGGCGCTTTTTTTAAGATTCCTCTGACTTGGATTTTGACCCCAACCGGAAATGGCTACTTTTCTAATGCCTATTCTCTCTACGCGCCACTGTACAGTTTGGCGACAGCAGGTTTTCCAATTGCTATTTCCAGACTGGTATCGGAAAATTCTGTGCAAGGACGTTTTCGCGACGTACGGCAGATACATCGGGCCTCCATCAGGATTTTTCTCATCTTGGGTATTCTGTCGTTTTCCATAATGGTTTTTGGAGCCAGACCCTATGCAAATTATGTGCTAAGCGGCAGCCCGGATAACGCTTTGCCAGCGATTTACACATTGGCGCCGGCCGTTTTTTTTACGAGCATGATGTCCATTTACCGCGGATATTACGAAGGCCTGCGCAATATGTATCCAACCGCGATTTCCGAAGTGATTGAGTCGCTGTGCAGACTGATTTTTGGTCTCAGTGCCGCTGCTCTGGTCATATGGAAAGGAATGCAGGAATTTGCACATTCCGGCACCGTGTTTGGAGTACCCGTACAATCGGAAGAATATGCGAAACTTGCTACCTTGCCTTATGCTTCCGCCGGTGCTGTGTTCGGTGTTACGCTGGGCGGCATGATGGGATTCCTCTTCCTTTTGTTTTATCACAAACGAAACGGTGACGGAATTACAAAACATATGCTGCTCAGTTCCCCAAAGCCCCGCCCCATGCGAGTCACTTCTTCCCGGCTGATTCGCACGGCAATTCCTGTTGCGCTGGGTTCTCTTGCGGTTAATCTTTCAACGCTGGTTGACAGTACTTTTCTTCAAATTCGGATTAAGGATATTATGGACAGCAGTCCGGATGTTTTACTTAATATGTATCAAGGGATTATACCTCAGTCCGATATTGAGCTGAACCTGGTGCCATCCTTTTTATTCGGCTGTTTTAGCAATGCAACTGTATTTTTCATGCTTGTGCCTGGAATTACGCAGGCGTTTGGTGTCAGTGCTTTGCCAAGCGTAACGGCGGCATGGACCCAGGGTGATCCAAAGAGAATCAAGCGCAGCATTGAATCTGTTTTAAGAGTCGTCGCATTGATAGCTGTTCCGTCGGGATTGGGAATTTCTATGCTGTCCACACCGATAGCAAAACTTGTGCTGCGTTCCGGCAATGCTCCCACCATTGTGGGCAGAATCCTTGTAGTAATGGGACTTGCCGCCATATTCGCCTCCATCAGTACACCGACGAACAGTATGCTGCAGGCGGTGGGCAGAGTGGATCTTCCGGTTAAACTGCTGGTGGTTGGTTTGGTTGTCAAGGTTGTTTTAAATTATACCTTAGTTGGTATCCCGGAGATTAATGTTCTGGGCGCGGGCACCGGCACATTGGTTTGCTATTTTCTGATTACTTTTCTTGCACTGTATCTTTTGATGCGCGAAACAAAGGTCACGTTAAATCTGTTCGGTATTTTTGTGAAACCCCTTCTTGCTTCTGGCATTAGCGTGACTGCCGCTTGGCTTTTTCAAAAAACCGCAGCGAAACTCATTTCCGAGGATTTGGCGACAGTGCTGTCAATTTTTGCAGCCGTATTTCTTTATATGATATTTATTCTTTGGTTTCGTGCGCTTAGCCGCCATGATATTTTAATGTTGCCAAAGGGGCAAAAAATCGTGAAAATACTTGAAAAACATCATTGGATACGTTAGAATATAAGCGGTTGCCAGAGTTTGACAAAGTGGGAGATAAACTGATTTGAATTTCATAAGAAAAGAAACATATACTATGGACGATCTATTGCATATTATGGAGATTCTTCGATCTGAGCAGGGATGTCCATGGGATCGCGAGCAAACTCACAAAAGCATTCGCAATAATTTTTTGGAGGAAGCTTATGAAGCTGTTGAAGCAATTGATACTTCAGATTCACAGCTTCTTTGTGAGGAATTGGGAGATGTACTTTTACAGGTCGTTTTTCACTCGCAACTGGAAAAAGAACAGAATGTTTTTTCATTTTCGGATGTTGTTGATGGAATTTGCAAAAAACTGATTCTTCGCCATCCCCATGTTTTTGGGGATGTTTCCGCCAAAAACAGTGAGGAAGTTCTTTCCAATTGGGAGGCAATTAAAAAAGAAGAAAAAGGCCGCAAAACAAACACGCAGGTGTTAAAGGGTGTTTCCAAAGCTCTTCCCGCTTTGATGCGTGCACAAAAAATCCGGAAAAAGGCTGCCAAGGCAGCAGGTGAAGAGTTGGAACTTTCCGAATCGCTCAATCGATTGGAAGAATGCGTGAAGCTGTTTACACATTCGGCTGATTCCACTCCACAAGAGGAGCAGCGAAAAAATTTAGGGCAACTTTTATTCTCTGTAGCTGAAATTTCCGGAATTTTGCATATCGAAGCTGAACAAGCTTTGTCGGAAACCTGCGATGATTTTATTGCGCAATTTGAAGAGCAGGAAAAGCAATCTGACTGCGACAATTCTGGACTGGAAGGTTAGAAGGCGGTCTACTTTGAAATTCTCAGCAATTGCTGTTGAATAATAAACAATGGAGGTCAACATTATGAATAAAACAGAATTAATTTCTGCTGTGGCTGAAAAGACGGGGCTTTCGAAAAAGGATGCTGACAGTGCTGTGAATGCAATGCTTAGCACCATCGTAGATACGGTAGCAAAGAATGAGAAAGTACAGATTGTTGGTTTTGGAACATTTGAGCTCCGCAACCGCAGCGAGCGTCAAGGCCGCGATCCCAGAACAAATTCCCCCATTACAATTCCAGCATCCAGAGTTCCTGCATTTAAGGCAGGCAAGGCCTTTAAGGATGCAGCAGCTAATTAAAAATATTGTGATTCAAGAAATTTGGGACTGTAACGCTGATCTTGTTACAGCCCCGTTCATTTAGTTGGAAGGAAAAACATGAGACTGGATAAATATTTAAAGGTATCAAGACTAATCAAGCGCAGAACCGTGGCCAATGAAGCATGCGATGCCGGTCGTGTGCTTGTTAATTCCAAGCCTGCGCGTGCGTCCTATGAAGTGAAAGTCGGGGATCAGATTGAAATCGGGTTAGGGTCGCGCCGTGTTAAGGTGAAAGTACTCAACATCAGTGAAACCGTGAGGAAGGGCCAGGCTTCGGATCTGTACCAAATTCTTTCTGAAGAGTAGGTGGGGCATTAAGTATATGTCCCACCTTTTTTGCATACAATTGGAACAGTACAAAGCGGGAGGGATCTTTTTGGCTGAACAGAAAACGGTTCATACACCTCACAGCTTGATTCTTGAAAACCGTAAAACCCTTACTGCCACCGGTGTTTCCAATGTTGACAGTTTCGACGAACAAACAGTTGTCGCCTATACCGATTTGGGCGAGCTTGTTATTCACGGAACGAATCTACATATCAATAAACTAAATGTTGATTCGGGAGAACTGATACTCGACGGAGAAATCACATCAATGACCTACACGGACAACCGGGCAACAACGGGCGGATTTTTGAACCGCCTGTTTAAATAGGGATGTGAGCCGCGTTGGTTACACCCCTTTCCTTTCAAATATTCGGGTTTGCTGCGTCTGTGGCGGGAGGTTTTCTGCTGGGTGCACTTTATGACATTTTGAGAATTTGGCGGAGTTTTTTTCATTCTCAGGAGCGCGCTGTATTTTTCCAAGATTTTTTTTACATGGTTTTCTGTGCTTTTTTTTCTTTCCTTTTGGCGCTGCCACTTGGCAGCGGCGCGGTGCGCTTTTATCTGCTTGTGGGGGAAGCGCTCGGATGGGCTGCATACTATTTCACTGTTGGACAGGTGACGGCATGTTTTTTCCGGGCAATTTCCGATTTTTTGTATCGTTATCTGTTTAATCCGTTTGGCGCTTTACTGCATAGATTTTCCGAATGGATTACCCAAATATTGCGTTCTGCAATAAATTTATTGAAAAAATTAGCGTGGCATTGGAAAAAACGCTTGAAACAAAGGGTACATTTAGTGTATAATCGACGTAACGGATTGCGTTGGATCAGACAAAAGCGTAAGGTCGTGCGGAGAAATGAAGGTACTCGAAAATCGAAAACCTAAAAAAAATTTTTTACTCCGGCTTGCAGTTTTTGTTTTTGGGGCATATATGCTGATTGCACTTATAAATCAGCAGGTTCAAATTCAAAAAAAACGCCAGGAATTGCAAGAAATTCAACAGCAGATTAAAATTCAAGAAATAAAAAATGAAGATCTTAAACATGCTTTCAGCACAGGGGCGGATACGGAAAGCGAATATCTTGAGCGCAAGGCGAGGGAAGAGCTTGGTTATGCCAAACCGGGTGAACGTGTGTTTATTAATATAGGCGGACATTAAACAGCTCTGTTTAAGGAGGAAAACACTTACATATGCAGCTTGAGGTAGGAACGGTTCTGGAAGGGAAAGTTACGGGCATAACAAATTTTGGCGCGTTTGTGGAACTTCCGGGGGGTAAAACCGGAATGGTTCATATTTCGGAAGTCGCCCCAACCTTTGTAAAGGAAATCCGAGATTTCGTATCGGAAAATCAGATGGTCAAGGTTAAAATTCTGAATATTACCCCGGAAGGAAAAATCAGTCTTTCCATGAAGAGGGTTGCGGAACCTGCCAAATCAGGAGGAGGGAACCAATCTTCCAGACCGGGCCGTTATGAGTGGCAGCCTAACAGGAGGCGTGAACCGACCAATTTTGAAGATATGCTGTCCAAATTTAAGCAGACAAGTGATGAGAAAATGTCTGACCTAAAGCGATGCATGGAATCAAAAAAACGCGGCGGCTTTTCCCGGCACGGCGGCTCAACCAAATGAAATGAATAAAAACACAAGGGAAAAACTTGCGGAGTGCACGCACTCCGCTTTTTTCATTGGAGGGTGCTATGCTAATCTGTAACGCGAAAATTCATACCATGGCAGGAAATGTCATCCCGAAAGGCTCAGTCAGAGTCACAGACGGAAAAATTGAAACAGTTTCTTCAGCACAGCTTGCTCCGCATCCAGGCGAAAAGGTATTGAATCTTCATGGCGCGGGATTGTATCCGGGTTTTATCGATGCGCATACCCATATCGGCATGTGGGAAGATGGATTGACCTTTGAAGGCGACGATGGAAATGAAGAAACCGATCCGGTTTCACCACAGCTTCGCGCTGTTGACGCGATTAACCCCATGGATCGGTGCTTTTCGGAAGCGGTTGCCGCCGGAGTTACTACAGTGGTAACCGGTCCGGGAAGTGCCAACCCGATTGGCGGGCAGCTTGCAGCCATTAAGACGTACGGCACAAGAATCGATGATATGATTGTCAAAGCGCCGATTGCAATTAAAATGGCCATGGGAGAAAACCCGAAATCCGTGTATCACGGAAAAAATGAGGCTCCATCCACGCGTATGGCCACAGCTTCGCTGATTCGGGAAGAGCTGTTTAAGGCAAAGAGATATATGCAGAGTTTGGAGAAGTCCAAAACGGATGAGGAAGCGGATCCGCCGGATTATGATATCAAGTGCGAATCCCTTTTACCGGCACTTCGCGGAGAAATTGAGGTTCATTTTCATGCGCATCGTGCCGATGACATTTACACAGCTATTCGCATTGCAAAGGAATTCAACCTTAATTATGTCATTGTTCACGGCACGGAAGCACACCTCATTACTGACGGGTTACTTCGAGATCGCGTGAGAGTTCTTTCAGGCCCTATTTTAAGTGATCGCAGTAAACCGGAATTGAGAAATTTAACGCCTGCGTGTCCCGGAATTTTGGCAAAAAGCGGAATCTTGACGGCAATTGTTACGGATCATCCTGTAATACCTCTGCAGTATCTTCCGCTTTGTGCCGCCCTTGCCGTGCGGGAGGGTATGGATCATGAAGACGCGCTGCGCGCAATTACCGTGAATCCTGCAAAAATTTGTGGCATTGCGGACCGCGTCGGCACAATTGAAGAGGGAAAGGATGCAGACCTTACGGTTTTTGACTCGGATCCGCTCCGTCTGGAATCCAAGCCACTCTGCGTCATATTGGAAGGAAAAGTTGTTTTTGGAGGCGATACTCTGTGAGGGACATTCCAGTAGAACGGATTACGGAGGAGGTAGCCCGGCTCTGCATCCAGGCAAATCGCGTTCTGCCAAAAGATTTGGAACAATGCATTGCCTGCTCCGCAGAGGAGGAAACTTCTCCGATTGGGAGACCTATTTTGGAAGATCTTTGCTCGAATTTGCAGGCTGCTAGGAATCTGAATTTGCCCATCTGTCAGGATACCGGAGCAGCTGTGATATTCGCTGAAATTGGGCAGGAAGTGCACTTCACGGGAGGCAGTCTTGAAGATGCCGTGAATGAAGGTGTCCGCCGAGGTTATTTGGATGGCCTTTTGCGCTGTTCCATGGTTGCAGATCCGCTGCGCCGTGTGAATACGGGTGATAACACACCTGCGATTCTGCATACACGCATTGTTCCCGGTGACAAGGTGGACTTGCTGGTAGCCCCGAAAGGCTTTGGCAGTGAGAATATGAGTCAGATTCGGATGTTTACACCGTCCGCGACAGAGGAAGACATCATTGACTATGTCGCGCAAACGGCGAAAAATGCAGGGAGTAACCCATGCCCGCCGATGGTGCTGGGTGTTGGCATCGGCGGGGATTTTGAACTGTGTGCTTTCCTTGCCAAAAAAGCGCTTTGCAGGCCGGTGTCGGAGCCGAATTCTGATCCTTTTTACGCCGATTTGGAGCGCAGGATGCTTGAAAAGGTGAACGAACTCAATATCGGCCCGCAGGGGTTCGGCGGCAAAACAACAGCATTTGCGGTCGCCGTTGAGTGGTATCCCACACACATCGCAGGTCTGCCGGTGGCGGTCAATGTGGGATGTCATGTAACCCGCCATGCAACTGTAACAATTTAAAAGCCGCTATTTCCTTTTTCTTTGGCGTATGTTATAGTATAGATGGCGAAAGATTTCCGCCAGAGTACGCTAAAGGAGATGTTTTCATGAAGATCACGATTACAGGCAGAAAAGTAAACCTGCGGGATCATTTCAAAGAATTGGTCGCAAAAAAGCTTTCTCGATTCGACCGTATATTCGATGAAGATGCTCAGGCGAAAGTTGTGGTTACCGTTATGAAAAACCGCCAGACTGTGGAAATCACCATCCATTCCCGCGGAATGTATTATCGCGCGGAAAAAACCGCCGATGAAATGAATGATGCCTTGGATGATGTGATCAGTGCCCTGGCAAGTCAAATCCGCAGAAATAAGGCTCGCCTTGACAAAAAGATACACTCTTCAGCTCTTACGGAAGATGTTCAGCCGTTCCCGAAGGCTAATGAGGAACCTGACGAATATAAAGTTGTCCGCACAAAACATTTTTTCGTAAAGCCCATGAGTGTGGAAGAAGCCATTTTGCAGATGAATTTATTGGGACATCAATTCTTCATGTTTCGCAATGAAGAGGACAATGAGATCAATGTTGTTTATAAACGCAGGGACGGCAATTACGGACTGCTGACGCCTGATGCCGAATAACTCTGCGGATTAACAGTAATACTATGGAAAAAGGGGCTGCCGGGTGCGGCCCCTTCTTTCTGAGGAGAGATACAGTGGAAAAATTTAGAATGGTCTGTCCCTGCCTTTTAGGGGTGGAAGGTCTTGCCGCGGATGAACTCAGACGTATGGGAGCCCAAGACGTGGAAACCCAGAATGGGAGGGTTATTTTTTCCGGTTCGGCGGAAATGCTTGCCCGCGCCAATCTTTGGTCACGGTGTGGGGAGCGAATCCTGATTTTTATGGGAGAGTTTACGGCTCTCAGCTTTGAAGATTTGTTTCAAGGAGTGAAAGCACTGCCGTGGGAGCGCTGGATTGGACGAAAGGACGCGTTCCCCGTGAAAGGTTCCAGCTTGTCCTCAAAGCTCAAAAGCGTGCCGGACTGCCAAGCGATTGTCAAAAAGGCGATTGTGGAACGCTTAAAACAAAAATATTCTGTTCAGTGGTTTGAAGAAACAGGAACGAAATATCAGATTCGTTTTTTAATTTTAAAGGATCGCGTCAGCCTCATGATTGATACATCGGGCGAAGGATTGCACAAAAGGGGATATCGCGCCAATTCGGCCAAAGCTCCGATTAAAGAAACACTGGCCGCTGCGATGGTTGCACTTTCCCGTGTGCGCAGGGATGCTAACCTCATCGATCCGTTCTGCGGTTCGGGTACCGTATTGATTGAAGGTGCGATGCATGCGAGAAATATAGCACCGGGTTTAAATCGGTCATTTGCGGCGGAGGGGTTTTCTCAAATTAGCGGGGAAGTTTGGCGAAGGGAACGAGAGCGCGCGCGTGAGCTTGAGCGGCGCGACGTACCGTTTGAAGCGTTCGGCTATGACATTGACCCGGCAGCGATTGCCTTGACATTGGAAAATGCCCGAAAGGCCGGAGTGGGGGACTGTGTCCACGCGGAAAAACGGGATATATCGCAATTTTGCGCGGAGTGGGACACCGGTTGTGTTATTTGCAACCCGCCTTACGGAGAACGATTGCTGGATTTAAAACAGGCACAGGAGATATACCGAATCATGGGGCGTGCTTTTGAACGCAAGCCTTTTTGGAGCTATTCCATCATCAGTCCGGATGATATGTTTGAAAGGTGCTTTGGGCGTAAAGCAGACAAAAGACGAAAACTGTATAACGGCATGATTCGCTGCCAGTATTACATGTATTTCAAATAAGATAATCCTAACAAAATGCTGAAATGAGGGAAACAATTTGTTCCAGGAAGACTGGGTTATTCGCCAGGTTGAGAGTATTGTTAACTTTCTTACAACGGCTGTGCTAAACAAAAAAACACCTGCATTTGAGCTTTCAGAAACTTTTGAAACAAGCACTGCGGATGAGCTGCATGCAAAACTATTGAAACTGATTCAAGAGAATCGCATTAACGAGGCGGAAAATCTGCTGTTTGAAAAGCTGAATTCGAATGATCAGCGATATTTGGAAGTTGCCGTCGACTTTTATTTTAAGTTGAACTCGTTCGATGATGACACATTACATCGCTGCGAATTTTCTCGTGAGGAAATCGCAGACGGCCTAAAAGAAGTGGCAGGGCGGTTTGGTATTCCTCTGTCTCAGTTGTTCCAACCATTGCCGCAGGAGGAAGATGAATGAGATATGTCTTAATTGCAAACCCTGCCGCGGGTAAGCAAAACCCCGCTGAAACCGTTCTGCCACAGGTCAAGAACTATTTTCAAGAGCAGGGTCTGAATCCCGTGTGCTATGTGACAAAAGGCTCAGGGGAAGCTGTAAAATTGGCCGCCATGGAGGCGGAAAAAGGAGATTCCGTTCGGATTTATGCATTCGGCGGAGATGGCACCCTTGGTGAAATTGCACAGGGGGTGGTTGGAAAATATAATGCGGAAATTGGGATTTTTCCATGCGGTTCCGGAAATGATTACATCAAATTGTTCGGTTCTCTGCATGATTTTTTGTCGCCTGAAAAACAAGTTGCGGGACTATCACGGCCCGTGGATTTGATTCAGACGGAATTGGGAGTTTCCATTAATATTTGCTCTGTGGGAATGGACGCGATGGTTGCGCTGAAAATGGAACGTCTCAAACGGTTGCCTTTGGTCAGCGGTTCATCCGCTTATAATCTTGCGTTGATGCAGGTACTGTTCGGGCAAATCGGTGACAATCTGCGTATTCGAATTGACGAACGGGAAGAATTCAGCGGATGTTTTCTGTTTGCACTAGCCGCCAGCGGCCGATATTACGGCGGTGGATACTGTGGTGCTCCGCAGGCTGTACCGGATGACGGTTTGTTGGATTTTGTCCTGATTCGAAAACCGCCGTTCTACAAAATTCCACTGCTTGTGGGTATGTATAAAGCGGGAAAACATATTGGAGCAGAAGAATTTAAAAAAATCCTGACGTTTCGCAGGGGAAAGAAAATGGAAATCTTTGCACAGCAGCCCGCAGCTTCCAATCGGGACGGTGAAGTCGCTTTGATTAAGGCTGTTAGTTTTCAAGTCCTCCCTGCTGCAGTGCGGTTCATTGTGCCGCAAGACACCCGGGCAGCAATTTGTAAATAATTTATGAAATCCTGCTTTTTCTTAAAAAAACTCTTGATTTTTGGAAAGGAAGCAGATAAAATATGTTTAGCACTCACGGGTAATGAGTGCTAATAGAAATAACGATCAAGGAGGACATATCTTATGACTGTAAAACCTTTGTTAGACAGAGTGCTGATTAAAATGGAAGAAGCTGAAGAAACCACAAAAGGCGGCGTTATTCTGGCAAGCTCTGCGAAAGAGAAACCCCAGATTGCCGATGTGATTGAAGTAGGTCCCGGCGGAATGGTAGATGGCAAAGAAGTTAAAATGTATGTGAAAAAGGGTGACCGCGTCATTACCAGCAAATATGCTGGAACAGAAGTAAAATTAGACGGCGTTGAGTACACTCTTGTTCGCCAGAGCGATATTCTTGCCATTGTAGAATAAGATTGAAACAAAAATAATAGTTTGGAGGAATCAGATTTATGGCAAAACAGATTATTTACGGCGAAGAAGCCAGAAAAGCACTGATGAATGGCGTAAATCAGCTTGCCGATACAGTTAAGATTACCCTTGGTCCGAAGGGCCGCAATGTTGTCCTTGATAAAAAATTTGGTGCGCCGCTTATCACCAATGACGGCGTAACAATTGCGAAAGAAATCGAGTTGGAAGACCCGTTTGAAAATATGGGTGCTCAACTTGTGAAAGAGGTTGCTACCAAAACAAACGATGTTGCCGGCGACGGTACCACAACCGCTACCCTGCTTGCACAAGCATTGATTCGTGAGGGTATGAAAAATGTTACCGCGGGCGCAAACCCGATGGCAGTCCGCAGAGGTATCCAAGATGCCGTCGATGTTGCAGTGGAAGCACTGAAGAAGAATTCCAAAAAGGTTTCCGGTCCGGATGATATTGCTCGTGTTGCAGCTATTTCCGCAGCAAATGAGTTTATTGGTAAACTGATTTCCGAAGCAATGGAAAAAGTTACATCCGACGGCGTTATCACCGTTGAGGAATCCAAGACGGCTGAAACTTATTCCGAAGTTGTAGAAGGCATGATGTTTGACCGCGGCTATATCACTCCATATATGGTAACCGATACGGAGAAGATGGAAGCCGTTATTGACGATGCTTATATTCTGATTACCGACAAGAAAATTTCCAATGTTCAGGAAATTCTCCCGCTCCTCGAAAAGATTGTTCAGTCCGGCAAGAAGCTTGTTATCATTGCAGAGGACATTGAGGGTGAAGCACTGAGCACACTGATTCTCAATAAACTGCGTGGTACATTCACTTGCGTGGGCGTGAAGGCTCCGGGCTTTGGCGACAGAAGAAAAGAAATGCTCCAGGATATTGCAATCCTGACCGGCGGTCAAGTGATTTCTTCCGAACTTGGTTTGGAACTGAAGGAGACCACAATCGATCAGCTGGGACGCGCACGTCAGGTAAAGGTGGACAAGGAGAACACCATTATTGTTGACGGTGCTGGCGATAAGAAGAAGATTTCTGACCGCGTAAGCCAGATTCGTGCACAAATCGAGAAAACAACATCCGATTATGACCGTGAAAAACTTCAGGAGCGTCTTGCTAAGCTGTCCGGCGGCGTAGCAGTTATTAAGGTTGGTGCTGCAACCGAAGTTGAAATGAAGGAGAAGAAACTTCGTGTTGAAGATGCTCTTGCGGCTACAAAAGCTGCTGTTGAAGAAGGCATTGTTGCCGGCGGCGGTGTAGCTCTGTTGAATACAATTTCCGAAGTACAGAAGTTTGTTGATAAATCCGAAGGCGACGTTAAGACCGGTGCGAAGATTGTTCTGCGTGCTTTGGAAGAACCGGTACGTCAAATTGCTGCTAATGCAGGACTGGAAGGCTCCGTCATTATCAATGATATTGTCAAGTCCGGCAAAGTTGGCTATGGTTACAACTTCGAAAACAATGAGTTCGGTGATATGATTAACTTTGGCGTTGTCGATCCGACAAAGGTAACCCGTTCCGCACTGCAGAATGCTGCTTCCGTTGCGGCAATGGTGCTGACCACTGAATCTCTTGTTGCAGATAAGAAGGAACAGAATCCTCCGGCTCCGGCTGGCGGTTCACCGGACGGCGGCATGGGCGGCATGTATTAATCTTAAAACAAACCAAAAAGCAACAGGATGGGTGCTTCATAAGCGTCCGTCCTGTTTTAAAAACGGCAAGAAACCGAATGAATGGTTTCTTGCCGTTTTGTCTTAATATTGGCTCTATGTCAATAGTTGGGGTAACCCAAAATGGAAACACCGGATGGAGCGGCGCTAAGCTGCTCCATTTTTTGTCAAATGATGGAACATGTGAAGAATACGATTGCGGAAGCGACGAAAATTACGATAACCGTAGGCATTGCGTTTGAGTACCTTAATCTTGTTGTTAACCCCTTCGGTAAAACCATTGGTGTAAGGACAATCAAACGAATTTAGAATACCTTTTGACCAGCGGACCATGGTATTTCCACAAGCAACAAATCTTGAAAGACCACTGTTTTGTGCGGCCATAATCCAATGGGATAGCGCTGTCCGTGCAGATTGACTATCGGGAGAATCCAGGACTTTGAAGAACTGTTCTTTAAGAGAGTAGGCTGTCAGCAGACGGTTGCTGGCATAGAGCATAAGATCGACCTGTTGCTTTTGCTCCGGAGTGAGAAATTGATATCGCTTGTTCAGTAAGATTCGGGAGCGTTTAAAATAAATTCTTCGGGTTTTACTGAATTTTTTCTGTTCTTCCTTGCGAACGGCTTCAAAGGCCCAAAATACTTGGCGAATGTAATGATATTTGTCAATGACATAAATTGAATCTTTAAAATATGTTTGAGCAATACCGGCGTATGTACTCCACATATCGCTGACAAAATGTTTGGTTTGAGAACGGTCAATCCGGCTGAAATATTCTGTCAGTTTGTGGTTGTAACGAGCAGGAAGAATATCAAGGATTCGGTGACGGACCGGATCGGTCAGAATGCACTGATATTTCTCTCCGCTTGTATTGCCTTTAAACTCATCAATTGATACGACTTCGGGTAATTGCTGTGGCTTTCCATAGTGGATACAATCGAAAATCCGGATAATAGTTGAAACAGATAGATTTACTTCACGTGCTACACTGGTAAAAGAACGCACGTCGGAAAGCTTTGAAATGATATATGAGGCTAAACGGTTTGTCATGCGATGATATCTAGGCAAAAACGAATTATCCTCAAAGAAACGCTTTCCACAAGAATGGCAGCGATATCGGCGCTTTCGTAGAATCAGGGAGGTATGTTTGCCAAAAGCGGGAATGTCTTTTACTGTTTGACAACGGTAATCATGAACGTAGCTGGTTTGATGGCCACAACAGGGGCAAACATGCGGTTTTCTCGGTAACTCAATAAAAATTTCCGTTTTATCAGGCAATTGCCTCACATTTTTTACGATTACCCCTTTTAATCCAAGCAATTTTTCGATAGAATGAGTACAGAGCATATCGATGACCTCCCAAATGGTGGTGTGGTAATCTCCATTTTAAAGGTTTTTCATCGAATATGCTCTACTTTTTTGCTCCCTTTTCGCAGACCCTATTCGTTACACCCCAACATTTATTATAGAGCCTTAATATTTAGGATATTCAATTGCCTGATAGGTCATTTTTTAAATGCTGTCAGATAAATTAGTTGGAATGTTTCTGGAACCATTCCATGATTTGGTCGCTTAAATGCTTGATGCAGCCTTCCTCCATGGGATATTCTAAGCCGGAGGCTTTTACAAGTTCTTTATAGGTTTTCTTTCCGCCTTCTTTGACAAAGGCAAGGTAACGTGCAAACGAATTTTTCCAGTCTTTTTCAGATGCAATCCAAAATTCCAACGCCGTTGTCTGCGCAAGGCAGTAATCAATATAATACAATGGGAAGGAGTAAATATGATGCTGGCGCTGGTACCCGCCGCCGTTTTCAAAGAAGGGGAGATGGTTAAAATCTATCCACGGCCGATACTTTTTCTCTAAATTTTTCCAGACAGCTTTTCGCTCATCCGGCTTCAGGTTTGGCTGTTCATACATCGTGGTTTGAAATTCGTCCACAAGGCACCCGTACGGGATGAAGCTGATGGCTGATTCGAGCTGATAGAGATGAAATTTCTCAGTGTCTTCTTGGAAGAATAGGGAATCCCATTTACGGGAGAAGAGTTCCATTGCCATGGAATGGGTTTCTGCGGCGTCCATGGTCGGTGTTCTAAGTTCCAACAGAGGGAATTTCCTGGAGGTGTAGCTTGCAAACGCGTGACCGGCTTCATGGGTCAGTACATCCACGTCCCCGGCTGTGCCGTTAAAGTTTGAAAAGATAAAAGGTGAGTCAAAATCCGGAATTTCCGTGCAGTATCCGCCGCCGGTTTTTCCTTTTTTACTCTCCAGGTCGAACAACTCGTTCTCCACCATGAAGTCAAAAAATTCACCTGTGAATGAATCCATTTCACGGTACATTTTTTGCGCTTGTTGGACAAGTGTTTGTCGGTCACCTTTTGGTGCTGGATTTCCATCAGGGAACAGGGATTTGTCATCATAAAATTTTAAATCGGGCAGTCCAAGACGTTTTGCCTGTATTTTTTTAATTTCCGTGATGACGGGAACAAGGTCTTTTGCCACTTGGTCACGGAATTTTTTTACCTCTTTTGGGCCGTAGCAGTTGCGGCCTAAACGGTCATATCCCAGTTGAACATAGTTCTTATATCCGAGAATTTTGGCTTGTTCCGTCCTGTTGCGAACCAATTCGTCGTAGATTTCGTCCAATCGTTTGGAGTTTTTTATGAAGAATCCGGCTGTCTTTTCCCAAGCGGCCTTTCTGATTTGCCTGTTCGGTGAAATCTGATATTTTTGAATCTCGGAAAGGTTGAGAGTTTCCCCGTTAAATTCTATTTTTGCGGAGGCAAGAAGTTTTTCATATTCCGTTACCAAAGCGTTTTCCTGCTTTTTTAAGTCGATAACACCCGGTGAAAAAGAACGAAGTGATATTTCTAAATTTTTAAAGAACAGCTTGCCTGTTTTCTGCTCTAATTCGTCTTTTAATTTGGATGCCGCTACGGCCTTATAAAAATTTTGGACAAATTCTTCAAAGACGGGGTTGTTTGCGTCAAAGAATGCCATTTCTTTTTCGTAAAATGGGTCTACGGTGTTAATGCTGTGGCGAATATAAGCAATCGTTTCCATGGATCTAAAATGGCTCAAAATCTTTTCATGCTCAAGAATTAAGTCGTATTGTTCCGAAGCACTGGTACAGTTCGGAAATTTTTGTGTAATCTCTGTATATTTTTGCCTTATTTTTTCAAGATTGGGCCGCTGGTAGGGCATATCTGTAAATTTCATATGGATTCTTCCTCTCTTTATGAATCATCAAAAGTAGCGACAACACACATATATTCTAACACACAGTGAAAAACTTTAACATCAATTTATCTTTCTGCATTGTAATTTATCATACGTAATTTAACGGAAGGCCAAGTGTTACTTTAGTCATGAATGAACGCTGAAAACATATATATAAAATACCATCCTTTCTAAGCGGAACAGCTTGATTGCACGCGGCTGTTCAGGGCTGGAATTTGTAGGGGGAAATGATATGAATGAATTTTTTGCGTGGTCAACCTTAGTCACATTTACCGGATGTACTGCGGCAACAGGAATTATCACCCAATTTTTAAAGAATACGTTTCAAAGACTTCCCACCCAATGGTTAAGCTATTTTATCGCCGTTGTAATTCTTTATGCGGCTACATATTTTACAGGAGGGATGACTTTTTCCGCAGCTGCGGCAATTCCCCTGAATGCGGTTTTGGTCGCACTTTCGTCAAATGGAGCTTATAGCGCGGTGGTACGGGTGAAAAATGGTAAGCCATCTTCTAAAGATATTTAGATATGTCAACAACCCCTTTTCATAAGTAGGTAATGCTGACATTTTAGTCTAAAGAGAATCAAATTTATTTTGAGGAATATTCTAGCAATCATTTTGTAAAACCAAAGGAACTTTTTGTTTGCAGCCATTGGGGATTCTACGCTTTTGAATGTCTTTTATCACCATTCTAATGCAGGCAGCCCTAATGGCTTTTCTGTTTTTTCTCAATACTGTGAAAATGATTTGCAGGATTCACTATTATAAGTAACGGTGAAAAAAGCAATTTGTATATTTTGCAAAAAGGTTAGGTTGCGTGAAAAGTAGTATTTTCCCCTTGACATCTTAATTACATTGCTTTATCATATACTCAAATGGTTATATGAGTATTTGTTCTAATGAAGGGAGTTTCCTATGTCATATTTGACGGAATTTTTTAAACTTGCGTCGGATGAAACACGGTTAAGAATTATTGTTTTATTGGCACAGAAAGAATTGGCAGTGTGTGAAATCTGCGGAATCTTGAAACTTTCACAGCCGAAAGTTTCAAAACATCTTGCTAAACTGCGCGATATGGGCTTTGTCACGGACTTGCGAAAAGAGAAATTTATATTTTATTCGCTTAACCTCAAGGATGATACCATCAAAGAATTTGTGCATAACATTGTTGAGCATTTGGAATGTTATCCGCAGTTAAAGGAAGACAGCAAACATCTGGCAGAGAAAGATGTTTATTTAAGTCAATGCAAATCTAAAAAATCTAAATAAATATTCTGCTCTTTCTGTGGTTTAGGCAACAATTTAATGTAATGCATTCATCCATATAATACATTAAATTTTTTTGATATGAGTTGTAATTGTCACCTAAGAATACAGTTGATTTAAGCTGTCCTGTTCATTATCAAGAGTCATCGGAGGCATGAGTTTGGAAACATATATTTTGTATGGAGCAGCCATCCTGCTGTTAGCGATTTCCTTTCTTAAAGATAAGCAAAAAACAAAAAGGGCACTAAAAAAGGCGTGGAAAGCATTTGAAAACATATTGCCGCAATTTTTGGTAGTTCTCCTGTTGGTTGGTGTTCTGCTGGCAGTACTCAATACGGAGGTCATTTCAAAGATAATCGGCTCCGGTTCCGGCTGGATTGGTACAATACTTGCTGCTGTGGTAGGTGCAGTTACCCTGATACCGGGCTTTGTGGCGTTTCCCACTGCTGCAATGCTTTTACAAGGCGGTGCGGGCTACATGCAGATTGGCGCGTTTGTTTCAGCGCTTATGATGGTCGGAGTGGTAACGATGCCGGTTGAAATCAAATATTTTGGCAAAAAGTTAACAATTTTAAGAAATGTGGTTGCATTTATCTTTTGCTTTGTCGTTGCCTATATAATTGGATTGGTGGTGGGGTAATATGAAAGCAATATTGAAAAGATATCGTGCATTTCTCGTGGTTGCAATTGCATTAGGTGTGTTTACATTGATCAATCGAGAGATCGGTTTGAAAGCCATCAGCCTTTCTGCCTATCAATTTAAACAGATGTTGTTTGTGATTCCACCCATTTTTGTTTTACTCGGACTTCTTGATGTATGGGTGCCGCGTGAAACAATGGTCAAGTATGTGGGCGAAGGCTCAGGTTTAAAAGGAATTGTGCTCGCTCTTTTGTTAGGTTCGGCCGCGGCGGGACCGCTCTATGGAGCCTTTCCGATTGCTGCGGTATTTATGAAAAAAGGTGTTAAATTCAGCAATATTCTTATTTTCATCGGCGCGTGGTCCACAACAAAAATACCGATGTTCCTCTTTGAAACGGCGTCATTGGGCGCAAAGTTTGCGGTTACAAGACTGTTGGTGGATATTCCGGGAATTATTGTCATCGCTTATGTTTTGGCAAAATTTATATCCAAGCAAGAGATTCAAAAAATCTATGAAAACGCTGAAAATATCAGCAAATAGACTTTGTAAACAGATAAACACTTTAAACGGCGAAAAACAATGCAGATTTTTGAAGAAAGAGATGGTGATTCTATGGGTTTCAAACAGGAACTATCCGTGGATATCGGTATTCTCGGGGGAGGGCCTGCCGGATATGTTGCGGCAATTCGAGCATCGCAGCTTGGTGCAAAAGTGGCTCTGATTGAACAGAAAGAATTAGGCGGCGTTTGCCTAAATGTCGGATGTATTCCAACCAAAGCATTGCTCAAATCAGCAGAAACTGTATCAAACATCAGAAAATCGAAAGAATTTGGTATCAGCAGTCAGATGAATGGAATTGACTGGGGTACTGCTGTTAACAGAAAAAACCGAGTGGTCAAAATGCTGAATGCGGGGGTAGGGCAGCTCCTTCGTGCAAAAAACGTAACGATTTTACAAGGGAAAGGCACTGCTTTAACAAAAAATCAAATATCAGTGCAAACCACTGACGGCGATGTTTGTGTAAACTGCGAAAAAATGATTTTAGCTACGGGTGCGGCTCCGATGATTCCAAATATAAAAGGAATTGATTTAGACGGAGTCATTACCAGCAATGAAGCACTGAGCATGACGGCTCTGCCCGAAAGTATTGTCATTATCGGCGCGGGCGTGATTGGGCTGGAGTTTGCGAACATGCTAAACTCCGCAGGCGTTAAAGTAACGGTCATAGAACTGATGGACCGTGTCCTGCCTGGTGAGGACAGCGAGGTCGCGGCAGCACTGCTAAAAAGTATGAAGCGTCAAGGAATTGCATTTAAACTGGCCGCATCGGTTACAGAGATACATAGAACGGAAGATGGCATTTCCGTAATGTATACGATGGATGGAAAAACATTTGAGCAACCCTGTGAAAAAGTTCTTGTCGCTGTTGGAAGAAAACTGAATACACAAGCATTTCAAAACTTGCACCTAAAAACGGAAAAAGACGCGCTTGTTGTCAATGAGAATATGGAAACGAGCATCAAAGGGGTGTATGCCGCCGGTGATATTATCGGCGGAAAGTTGTTGGCGCACTTAGCCTTTATGGAAGGGAAAGTTGCCGCCGAAAACGCCATGGGAATCGAAAGCAAAGTAAATTACAATGCCGTGCCGGCATGCGTGTATACAAATCCCGAGATTGCTTCCGTGGGTATGACGGAAGATGCAGCAAAGCGATTAGGCAAAGCCGTTAAGATAGGCAGATTTAATTTCCGAAATAACGGGCGCGCGTTAACGTTGGGTGAGCGTGAAGGATTTGTGAAAATTATTGCTGACCAAGATAATACCATTATCGGCGGGCAAATTTTGGGCTCCCACGCTTCAGAAATGATTTCGGAACTGACACTTGCCATTACATTGAAAGCGAAGGCAAGTGACCTTGCCGATATGATTCATCCGCATCCCACGCTGAACGAAGCCATTTGGGAGGCCTGCGGTGATTTAATGGGCAGAGCCATCCATAAATAAATTACAGTAACAAACAGGAGGATTTCATGATGGAAGAAAAAGAACGCTACGGCTTTATTATGTGTGTTTGCACGGGAAAATGTCCCGGGTTTCGGGCAATGGACATATGGGATTTTATCAACCAGGTCAGAGTGGAGCTGCCCGTGGAATACGGCTTTATTCACCCACAGCTCTGTGAAGAAGACGGGGACCGTTTCCTTGATGACTACTTAAAAGCACATCGAAAAGTTATCATTGGTGCTTGTGCACCGAACATGCAGAGAAAGATGTTTCGGCAGGCATTTAAAGATGCCGGGCTGGATATTGAAAAAGACGCCGTAATGCTGGATATTCGTGATATGACAAACGAAAAAGCTTTTGCTGTTGTTAAGAACGCGCTGAAAGAGCTTGGCTACGAAGGGGATGAAGAATGATGAGTGAAGCAACTTTTATGGGAGTACCGAGGGAGAAAATCGACTGGAGCCCAAGAATCAATTATGATATCTGCAACAACTGCATGGAATGCGTCAAATTCTGTCCGCATGATGTGTTTGCGGTGGAAGAAACCGATGGGAAAAAGTTCATCGTGAAAAACCCGAATAACTGTGTTGTGTTCTGCCGTGCCTGCGGAAAAGCCTGCGGATTAGACGCCATCAGCTTCCCGAAAAAAAGCGAAACAACTGCCGCTATTAAGGCCATTCGAAAGGAGATGGAACAAAATGGATAAATCCTATGCCGTCCTTCCCTGCAACGGTTTGGATAAATGCGCAGGATGCGTAGCAAAGGAGATTGCCCTCTTGCTTTCGGAACAGTCAGAAAGCGATATTATCTGTCCTGTTCTGTACCGTGTTGCGGACGCGAGGTACAGCAAAACAGCGCAGGAAAAACCGCTTCTTGTCATTGACGGCTGCGCAACTCGGTGCGCCAGTAAGCTTGCTGCAGAAAAAGGATTAAAGGTAGCACAAAAGATTAATGTGACAGAAGAAGCTAAGAATCGGGATAGGAAGATCGGAAGTACATTAAGGCTTGGAGAAAACGAGTTGCAGCTGGCTAAGTCCATTGCAGAAAATCTGCTCAAGGAAGAAGAGCAGGCAGAAAGCAAAAAACCGGGCATTGCATTTCCGGAGCATTTTGATTATGAGATTTACAAAAAAGATAAGTTTATTTTCAGAGTGCCGAAGCAGGGGTTCTATTTTAATGAAAATGATTGTTGGGCATATATCTCAGGAAATATTGCCAGAGTAGGTGTTACGGATTACGTGCAGCAAAGTCTTTCCGATATCATGTTCTTTACGCCGCCGGCTGTCGGCAGTGAGATTGAGCAGTTTGGTGAATTGGGAAATATAGAATCCGGCAAAGCGGTCTTTGAAGTGGTTTCACCTGTATCCGGCAAAGTCATCGCTGTCAACGATGAACTTACCGACGCGCCGGAATTGATTAATCAGAATCCTTATGAAAAAGGCTGGATTGCCGATATTGAGCTTATGGATTTTGAGAGTGACAAAGAATTCCTTCTCAATTTTGACAGCTATTTCCCCATATTAAAAAGAAAGGTTGATGAGTTCAATGTCGGAAAAAATTAAGGTTATCCCGTGCAGCGGCATGGGGAAAGTCTACGGTTTGGTCGGAAGGGAAAGCGCATTGAAAGTAGTAAAAGAGCTTTGCCCTAAACAAGCGGAAACCATGTGTTTAGCCTATATCGTAACGGGTGATGAAGAAGTCAAAGAACAAATTCGCGGAAAGAAATGCATTACCATAGACGGATGCCCCGCGATGTGTTCCGCAAAGAGCGTTGAACTTGCCGGTGGGGATATTATCGAAAAACGAAAGGTTCTTGACACATTCAGACACCACAGAGGTGTAAAAGCGGGCTCTGCAACGAAATTGACCGAGGAAGGGTGGAATATCGTCGACGAAATCGCCGAGGATATTGCAAACACCGTGAGAACTTTCGGTGAGGAGGAATAGAAATGCCTGAAAATAAGCAGACCATTGGAATTGTTTCATGCAGCGGAGAAGACTGCCTTGGCGGTACCATATCAAGACTTGCCGCAAGAAAGATGCTGGAAGAAAAGGAAAGCGGCGCTGTAACAATCTGCCTTCCGCTGTATCTTGCGGGCGGGGAAGAAGAAAGGAGCTTTGCGGCAGAGTATCCCACCATTACTGTCGATGGCTGCTCCAAATGCTGCGCAAAGAGGGCAACAGAAAAATACAGCGGAAAAGTATCCGCTGCCATTGATCTAAGTGATATTATCGGCAAAGAAACCGCAGAATCCGGGGCATTGTCAACCAAAGAAATAAATGACGAACACAGAGAAATGATTGACAAAGTCATTGCTGAAATTAAAATAAAATATGACGAGATTTTAAAGGCTGGTACTGGAAATCAAGACTGAAAGCAGAAAACGAAGGTTTTCTTTATGCACTCATCGGCATTCTATGATATTTTGCAAAGAAAATTTACAATTACATAAGAATGCAGGTCAACTTTTTGATTTTCAATAGGAAATCAAAAAATTGAATTTGTTCCTCATGACTTTATTTCCTCAAATCTGCCGAGGTATGTAAGCAAAGCGTGCATGCCAAGGCGGATTTGGGGAAATTTTATTTTTGGTGATAATTAGACAGTCAACAAGTTTGGAACAGAATATATAGCTGATGCGTGTCCAATGTTTACCAATCTGTTTCGACAACGGATACAGCATCTAACACAGGGAATCATCATTTGTAGACGATACTCGAGAGGATCATCTTTCAAACTGGCACAGTGCGGCAAAAATCAACTGTTCTGACGTGTCACATTACGAATCCATTTATATGAATTTGTATAATAACAAATCACAGGACATTTTAGCAGCTGATCGGATTTTAAGCAGAGGAAAACAACGACTGCCGGGAACTTGAACACAAATGCGCTCAAAAGAGCGGATGGTATTACAATGCCCCACATGAATATGGTGTTGTTTATCATCGAAAAGCCCGGTGACCCGCCGGCGCGTATGATTCCGGCGTCAGAGGCCATTTGATAACAGGTGCCGACTGATGTGATTGCCATCACTTTAATAAATTGCACAGTGATGGTACGTGTATCGCTGGTTAAAGTAGGATAAAAGCCTAAAATCATGTCTGAAGACAGATAGATGCAAAGTCCGGTTAGCAGCCCCAGACACAGAAACACAAACTGAAAGGTAAAAGTTTGCTTTTTCAAAAAAACAGAGTCCCCTTGCCCGACAGCCTTTCCGGTTAAAATCCCTGCGGCACTGGCAGCGCCGTATCCGACAACAGAAATGATTTGAAATGCTAAAACTGCAATGGCATTTGCTGCAATTGCAGCAGATGCGTTTTCAAGATGACCTATGATAGCAGTCTGTATAATCTGGGCAACGCCCCAGGTTGCCTGCGTGATGAGCAGGGGCAAGGAAACATGCACGTAATCGTGGATATAGGATGTATCAATTCGGATTAATGTCTTAAGACTGAGATTTAGCCTCTTTTCTTTAAAAATAATAAACAATATGACAATGAGCAGTTCGATGGTTCTGGAAGTCAGCGTCGCAATTGCGGCACCCTTGATTCCAAGCTCCGGGAAACCGAAATTTCCATAGATGAGGCAGTAATTTAATACAATATTGATACACAGGGTGGAAAAGGACAAAATATATCCGATTTTGACAATACCAATGGAACGCAGTGATTCCGACAAGGTGTGAGAGGCGGTAAAAATTAGGTAAGTAAAGCAGACAATGCTTAAGTATTTTTTTGCTTCAGCTGTAATCATCGGGTCGTTGTTGATAAAATTCAGTAAAGTATCCGGTATGATGAGGGCGCACAGAAACATGACAAGTGCAATACCAAGCCCAAAACGCATCCCAACCCCTATGATGTGTCTTATGGGTTTATATTCGTTTTTTCCCCAGTATTGGGCCCCTAAGACCACAATACCTTCACTGACACCGGAAACAAGCATCTGAAGGAAAAATTGAAATTGATTGCATAATGCAATCGCACTCATGGCATCTTGAGAATACCGTCCGATCATAATGTTGTCGGCAAGATTGATGGAGTAGGTCAAGAGATTTTGCAGTGCCAGGCTCAAGGTCAAAATAAAGAAAGTGCGATAAAATCCCGGGCTTTTAATCAGTTTCTCCATCCGAGGCCTTCTCCTTTTGAATATCTGAATTTTCAGCATTTAAAGCAATGACTTCCGTGCCATGCTTTTGGAAGAAAGCCTCATATTCAGGTGGATAACTGTCTGTTATCACGCAATCTACATCGGACAGAGAAGCCACAGAATACATGGAAAGCTTGTTGAATTTATCGGAAGACGTCATAAGATACCACTTACTTGCGATGGAGGGAAGATGACGATATATGTAGGTACTGATAATCGAACTTACCGTTAATCCTTTGTGCAGGTCAATGCCTGAAATGCTGGTAAAAGCTTTGTTTACTCTAATATTCTGTGTTAAGTTCATGGGATCTTCCGGGCTTGAAAATAAAGTCGTTCCATCGGTTGAAGTGACTTCACCGCCGATTAGATAGATCCGCGCACCGATCGCGAGAAGATCATCTAATGCCGTAATGTTATTTGTAACAACGGATAAATTAGAAAATCTGTTTAATAATTTTGCAAGAATGCAGCATGTCCTTCCGGAACCGAGAAAAATAATATCACCGTCGCAAATGGAAGAGCAGGCTTTTTCGGCTAGTTGATACTTCAGAGGATTATCAAAACAGAGGGTGGATGTTTTGCGTGCGGGGGAGTTGTTCTCTACAAGAACAGCACCGCCATAAACCCGTTCAACAATACCCTCTTCGGCCAGCTTGTTTAGGTCTTTTCGAATGGACACGGCACTGACATTGTAATATTTGCAAAGCTGCTTAACCGTTACCTCTTTACGAGTTAAAAGAAGATTTTTGATTTCATCAATTCTTTTAGTCATAATAAACCCTTTCACTTGTTGGTTTCGTTTCATTGCCCATCTTATACGAAACTTGTATATAAAAAGTAATTTTATAGTAATGCAAATAAACAAAATAGTCAACATGAAAGCTATAATATTTCGATTTAAAAGAATATAAAACGTAAAACAATGACCGTATTTGAATGATTAATCAGTTTTAATTCGTTTCATTTTTTTCGAATTCGTAATATTAGGAAGAATAAAAAGAAATAAATGTAAGACTAATTGTGCAATTTAAACTAATCAATACCGATTCAGTTGTGGTAAACGTAAAATTATACAAACGAAACAAAGTGAAACTTGAAAAGCATAAAAAATAAGGATATTATGAAGAAGCAAGGAAAACAAACTGAAACATAAACGAAACTACAACGAAACAAAAAGGAAGTGTGGAAATGGAGAAAACGCTAGACCTTGTAACAGTAGGGCGAGCAGGGATTGACTTTAATACAACAGTTCCGAATGCTTCCTTTGCGGATACGCCTTCATTTGAAAAATCGATTGGCGGTTCCCCGGCAAATATTGTGCAGGGGGCGGCAAGATTAGGTCTGAAATGTGCTTTCATTGGAAAAGTTTCCGGTGACGGCATGGGCGAATATATCCTGAATGAATTCAAGAGACAGGGAATTGATATTTCCGGTGTTTGCATTGATAGAACCGGCGCAAGGAATTGCCTTGCGGTTACTGAAATTCTAAGTGCAGCTAGCAGCGGAACATATTCCGCAGAGGATAAAAATACCTTCCATCACGGAACCTATCTTTATCGGGAAAATACGGCAGATCTGTTGATTACTCCGGAAGAAATTAACGAAGATGTGATTGCGAAAGCAAAGTACGTGCTTCTGTCAGGTACAGCTTTTTCAACAGAGCCGTCCAGAAGCGCAATGTTCCAAGTAATGGAATATGCCAAGAAACACAACACACAGATTGTTTTGGACATTGATTACAGACCGTTTGGATGGAAAGACTTAGATGAGGCATCTGAGTGTTACCAAAAGATTTGCGGCATGACGGATATTATCATCGGGAACAGAGAAGAATTTGATGTCGTAGAGCATACAACCATGCCCGACAATAAAGACAACGCTCGGAGCGCAAAGTGCTTCCTCGAAAAAGGAGCAAAATTGGTTGTCGTAAAAGATGGTCCCAAAGGGTCCACCACCTATTTGCCGGATGGCACGGTGATCAAATGTGGAATTGTCCCGGCTGAAATTGTTAAAACGTTTGGCTCGGGAGATGCTTATGCAGCAGGTTTCATGTACGGCATTTTGAAAAAAGAAGATGTTCTGTATGCAATGCAGCTTGGTACTGCATGTGCCGCAATAGTATTAATGAAACTCAACTGCGCTCCAGCAATGCCGGATTATCAAACGGCAGAGGAACTTAGGAGAAAGCATCAGCAGGAGATGACAAGATGAAATGGGATAACAACTATGTAAAGGAAGCAGCTTATTCCAAGAAAATCGTTCCAGGCTTTAATATCTTTGGGCACGAGGACGCCGGCGCGGTCATAAGAGCTGCAGAAAGAGCCAATGTACCGGTGATCCTCATGGTGAACAGAGACGCAAGAGCGGCATTGGCGATTGAACACTGGGGTGCGCTATTGAACTCTATGGCGAAGCAGGCCAAGGTTCCCGTTGGGGTCCATATGGACCATTGCAGTGATCCGGCACATGTGAAAAGAGCAATTGCAAGCGGCTTTACTTCTGTTATGTTTGACGGTTCGAAAATGCCTTTTGAAGAAAATGTGCGTATCACGGCAGAAATTGCGCGGGAGGCACATCAAAAGAATATTTTCGTGGAAGGCGAATTGGGAAATGTGCCCTACAGTGATATGGGCAAAATAGACATCCAGTTGACTTCTCCGGAAGAAGCCAGAAAGATGCAAGAACAGACAGAATTGGATTGGTTGGCCGTATCTGTGGGTAATGTACATAGATTGGCAAACCGTAAAGTTCCCATCCGATTCGAAGTGCTCAAAGAAATACAGGAACAATGCAGTTTACCGCTTGTTATCCACGGGGCTTCTGGCATTTATGATGAAGATATGCAAAAACTGAAATTGGAACACATCGGGAAAATGAACCTTGGAACATCACTGAGAAAAATATTCGGTGACACCATGAGACGTGATATGGAAGCGAATCCCGATGAGTTTGACAGACAAAAATTGATGAAGCATGCGATTGAAAATGTAGAAGAAGCTGCATACCAAATTATACAAAGTCTGCAGTAATAAGAAAAAAGGAGTGTTTATCTTTGAACAGCAACAGACTGCACGCGACAGAGGAGTTTGCCTTTGGCTATAACTCCATTACGGATCTACACGAAAAACATCAAGAAATGATGATGGATTTCGGCATTCTGAAATTGAATAATGGAATGACTTACACGGATGACCGCCCTGAGTTGGAGCGCGTTTACCTGCTGATTTACGGTAAGGTTGAGGTCGAATATGACGGCAAGAAAGTAGTGGCTGAAAGAGGCTCTTATTTGAATGAAAGCATTTGGTGCATCAATGTACCAAAGGGCGTACAGCTTTCAGTAAAAGGTTTGGCAGAGGACAGCGAAATTGCTGTCATGAGAACGGAAAACGAAAAGGAATTTGAGCCGGCGGTGCGCTGCGGAGATAAAATTGTCATCGAAACGCGCGGCAAAGGGTTCATGAACGAGGCTGGTACCAGAACAGTAAGAACGGCTCAGGATATTAGATTGTCTCCCGAATCCAACTTAATGTTGGGCGAAGATGTCCATTTCCCCGGCAAATGGTCCGGATTCCCGTCTCACTCCCATAAGCAGCCGGAGATTTATTTCTACAAATTCTATCCAAAGAATGGGTTTGGCCTTCTGAAACTGGGCGACGATGCTGTACTGCTGGAGCACAATGACACAGTGAAAATCCAGCCCGAACTGGTTCACCCGCAGGTTGCAGCACCCGGCTATGCTATGTATTACATTTGGGTGATTCGGCACTTGGACGGCAATCCTTATATCAAGCCTGATTTTGAAGAGCAGCATTTGTGGGTAGAAAAACCCGGTGCAAAATATTGGCCTGATATTTAAAGATCGGAAATTCAGGAGGAAAAACAGATGAGAAAAACAGTTCGCCTGACAATGGCGCAGGCTCTGGTAAAATTTTTGACCAAACAGTACGTTTCTGTAGACGGAGAGAAAACCCGGTTTGTTCGCGGTGTTACTGGAATATTCGGCCATGGCAACGTGGTGGGTATCGGTCAAGCGCTGGAGCAGTATAAAGATGAGATCTCCTTTATTGCAGGCAAAAATGAGCAAGAAATTGCTCATGTCTGCACTGCTTTTGCCAAACAAAACAGAAGACGTGCAATTTATGCGTGTACTGCATCCATCGGCCCCGGTTCTCTAAATCTTGTAACAGCGGCCGGAACCGCAACAGTCAACCACATTCCGCTGCTTTTGTTCCCTGGTGATATCTATGCGGACCGTCAGCCGGACCCGGTACTCCAGCAGATGGAGAATGAAGCGGATTATACCGTTTCTGTCAACGACGCACTCAAGCCGGTATGCCGTTATTGGGACAGAATTCTAAGACCGGAACAGCTGATGACCGCTATGCTCAATGCTATGCGTACCTTGACAGATCCCGCAAAGACGGGTGCGGTTGCTATTTGCTTGCCGCAGGATGTACAGGGTGAGGCATATGACTATCCGGTTGAATTCTTTGATGAGAGAGTTTGGTATATAGACAGAACTCCTGCTTGCGACGATGCGATTGAACGTGCTGCCGAACTTATAAAAAATGCAAAGCGGCCTGTTCTGCTTTCCGGCGGTGGTGTGCGTTACAGCGATGCGGGTAAAGCACTGTATGATTTGAGTGCTGCCTATGGTATTCCCGTTTGTGAAACTCAGGCGGGCAAGGGCGAAATCAGCTGTGACTATGAGCTGTACCTCGGCTGCGCAGGCATCTGCGGAACACTCTCTGCCAACTTGATTACTAAGGACGCGGATGTTGTGATTGCGGTAGGTACAAAGCTGAACGACTTTGTTACCAATTCCAAGTACGGCTTTAATGACGATGCCAAAATGGTAGGTATCAACATTTCCCGCATGGATGCCATGAAATTGGATGGTGTACCCGTTGTTGCAGATGCAAGGGCGGCATTGGAAGCACTGAATAAGGCACTTTCCGGCTATCAAAGCCAGTGGGGTGACCGTATCAGTGAGGCCAAAAAACAGTGGGCAGACGAGTGCGCAAAGCTGAGCGCTATCGAGCTGCCAAATGGTTTCAGTCAGACTCGAGCACTGATGGAGCTGAACAAGATTCTTACAGAAGAAGAAAATATTGTAGCAGCATCCGGCAGTCTGCCTTCTGACTTAGAGCGCATTTGGAATGTAAAACGTCAGGGTCAGTATCATTTGGAATACGGCTTTTCCTGCATGGCATATGAAATTTCCGGTGCTTTGGGCGTGAAATTCGCAGAGCCGGAGCGTGAAGTATATGCGTTCATCGGGGACGGCGGATTCCTCATGGGACATTCCGACTTGGTTACCAGCCTGCAGGAAAAGAAAAAAATCAATGTTCTTTTGTTCAATAACAATGGCCATCAGTGCATTCATAATTTACAGCGTTCTCAGGGCTCCGATACATTCGGCACCGAATTCAGATATCGTGAGGAGCAGACCGGAGAATTGTCCGGCGACTATCTGCCCATTGATTTCTGTAAAGTGGCTGAAGGCTATGGTGCAAAAACTTACCGTGTCCACAATCCTGAAGAATTGAAGGCTGCAGTGGAAGATGCGCGCAAGCAGACGGTTTCCACGCTGATTGAAATTATGGTTCTGCCTGGAACCATGACGAAAGGCTATGCAAATTTCTGGAGAGTTGGTACTGCGGAAGTTGCTGAAAAGCCTGCCATTGAAGAAGCTTACCGTAAACGCTAGTGTCAAGGGAAGTTCGCAATTTTGGGACTCCGGAAAATGAATTAGGCTACGTTTAATAGTATCTGAATAGATTTTGGATTTAAGTATGCTCTGGAAACAGACCAGTCTTCCGCATATTCCATGAGACATGTTGTTACCAGACGTAGATAGGAATCCGGATTAGGGAATATTCCTACTACGCTGGTTCTGCGGCGGATTTCCTTGTTCAGCCGTTCCAGCATATTAGTTGAAGAAATTTTGCGGGCATCAAGTTCCGGAAAAGCATAGAAGGCTAGAGAATCTTCCAGTCCATCTTCCAGGAATTCGATTGCTTTTGGAAAGCGTTTTCCATATTGTTCTGATATTTGCTCCGCGCGCTGTCTAGCTATTTCAGCGGAGGGTGCCAACCAAATTTCTTTTAACTGAGCCGCAAAGGACTCTTTTTCCTTCTGGGGTACATGAGCTAAAATATTTCGCATGAAATGGACTTTGCATCGTTGCCAAGAGGCTCCCGGAAAACTCTCACGGATGGCTGCAATCAGCCCTTTATTCGCGTCTGAAACCACCAGAAGCGGTGTTTTCAGTCCACGATCTAAAAGACTTTGAAACAATTGAGAATAACTTTCTTTTGATTCATCTAGCATTGGCTCTACGGCGAGGATATCCCTATGCCCCTGTTCATTGACGCCGCAAACTACCATCACAGCCATGCTGACGACCCGGCCATCCATACGAATTTTTTCATACAGTGCATCTGTCCAAATGACAGGATAGCGACCCGTCAGAGGCCGGCTGCGGAAGTACTGTACCTGCTCATTAAGGCCTTTCGTCATTTCACTGACTTGACTGCGAGAAAGATTTTCAATTCCAAGACTGCGGGCTAGTTTCTCCATCTTTCGCGTAGATACACCCTGCACAAACGCTTCCTGAACCACTTGAATCAGCGCTGCTTCACTGCGCTTGCGTTCTGTTACGAAAAACGGGATATAGCCCTGATTTCGGAGTTTTGGTACCATCAGATACATCGTCCCCATACGAGTATCCAGTCGACGCGGCCGATAGCCGCAGCGGTAATCACGGCGGGATGGATTGTGTGCATTCTTTTCCGCGCCAATAATACCGGAGACCTCTGCTTCCATCAGACGGGTACACAGCCATTCCAGCATCGACAGCATTGGATCCGGCTGCGCCATACATTTTAGTAGCAATTCTGTCAAATCTGTGGTATTCTTTTTGTGAGTCATTGGGTATCTCTCCTTTTTTGAATGTTTTCTCACCATTCATTTTATCGGAGTCCCAATGACTTTTCTATACCTTTATGAAATTGCGAACTTTATTGTACTCTATCGGGACACAACAACACTATTGATAAAATTGATATAAAATTTTTGCTGCTGAAAAATATAGATATAATTCTCAATTGTAATATTATTTAAGTTTGGAAAGAAATGAGGTGGATATTCATAAAGTGCACCATTTGGTTTTAAAGACGTGCTGATCATGTAAATCATAGGCAGCACCGAGATAGCTCCCCCTAAAGTTAAAACTATGTAGATTAAAATTTGACTAACTTTATTCTGTTTCATACGTATGTATTAGTCCCCTTCATTCTGACTTTTCATAATCTTGAACTGCAAGGCTGCAAGAAAGATAAGTACTATTGCAACAATAAAGGAAAGAGCGGCAGCATAACTGAATTTGCCTTCGTTAAATGCTTTATAATACATCCATGTCAAAACGGTTTCTGTTCGGTGCATTGGTTTGCCGTCTGTAATCATCTTGATAGAAGTAAATACATTAAATCCTCCGATTGTCAGCATCACTAAGGCAAACAAAATTGTACTTCTTATAGAGGGCAACGTAATATAGAAAAACTTCTGAACAGATCCACAGCCATCTATTGACGCGGATTCATAAAGGGCTATGGGCACATTCTGGAGTGCTGCAAGGAAAACAACCATATTCCATCCAACACCTTTCCAGATTCCTAACAACATTGCGACGGTCAGGCCGCCCCAGCGACTGTCAAGCCAAGCGATGTTGCCCCCTGTAAGATGAAACACCTGACAAAGAAAGTAGTTAAGCAGGCCTTCTGTATTGAAGATATATTTGAATACCAAGGATACAATAACCCAAGATGTAATAACGGGAAGATAGTAAATCACCCGAAAGCCAACCTGAAGATGCAAAAGTTCATTAATTAGGACGGCAACCAGGAGACCAATTGCCATTTGAGCCGGTACCGTTACCAAAGTGTATAACAGTGTGTTTTCAAAAGAAACCCAGAATGTATCGTCGGATAAAACCATCTGATAACTTTTAAAGCCAGTAAACACATTCTGCACAGCAGAACCATAACCACTTTGAACAAAACTCATGTAAAGTAGTTTTACAATCGGATAAATGGTAAATACCACGAACATAAAAATCCCGGGCAATAAAAGCAAAAAAATCTGCAATTTATTTTTGAGTGATTTTGCCTCCATGGTGCCATCCTTTCCCTATATTGTTTGCATGTTTTATTCTTCCTGTTGACGGAACCTCTATGATTGATTTATACTATTGAAGTAATTCATCCACTTTCGCTGCAAGTGTATCCAGTGTTTTTTGTGCATCCGCTCCCTCTTTCACAATCGCGGTTACAGCGGTCGTAAGGAGATTGTCAATTTCGGTCCATGTTGCTACTGGAGGACGGGCTTTAGCATTTTTTATGGCATCTAAAAACGGAGCAAAAGAAGCTTCTTGAATCACTTCACTGTCTAAAGCCGCTTTATTGACAGGGATAAGTCCGCATTTGGCCATTTCTTCTTGGGCGAATTCGCTCGTCATAAACTTCATAAATTTCCAGGCCCCTTCTTTGTTAGCGGAAGAAAACATCCCGATATCTTCACCGCCCAAAACAGAATGAGAGCCGCCTTCTCCGGTTGGTACATCTGCCATGCCGTAAGAAAAGTCCGGATAAGCGCCTTTTAACTCCGCAATTTTCCACGGACCTTCTAAAAGCATTGCGTAGCGTCCGGTACCGAATCCATCCGTCATGGGAATATCTCCGCTGTTGAAACCGGTCATAGTATCAGATTGATAAAGGTCTGCAAGCATCTGTATTGCCTGAACAGTCTTGGGCCCATTTAAATACCCGGAAGCTTTTGTATAATCTTCATTGGTGATGTCACCACCCATACTCCAAATGTATGGAAGTACATTCCATCCTGACAGTGCAGGTTCTGTGCAGCCCCATATTTGCTGACCATTGCCGTTTTTCCCGGAGAGCTTTTTGGCTGCCGCAACAAATTCCTCCATTGTTGTTGGAACAGGCACTCCTTTTTCCTGCAGTAACTTTTTGTTGTAAAACAGAATTTTTGTGTTTGTATTGAGTGCAAGCGCGTAATAATCCCCTCCAATTCTAGAGGTACCCATAGCATTTTCCAATAGGCTACCGGAAACTTGGTCAAAGTCGCTCATTTCTTTGTTGAGCGGAACAAGAATACCAAGCTTTTGAAATTCCGGTACCCAAGCAATGTCAAGCCGTGCGACATCCGGTAACGTGTTGGCACTGGAACTTACTAAAATTTTATCGTGGAGTTTTGCCCATTCATAAGATGTCGCATTAATTTTATAACCCGGATTTTCTTTTTCGAATTCTGGGATTAAAATTTTCGTTAGAGTTTCATTTTCCGGAGATTGTGCACTGTAATGATGCCAAAAGTTTAGTGTAATGGTTTCTTTTGGTGCATTGCTTTGGGATGTGTCATTTCCTTCTTGCCGATTTCCGGCAGATGAACTGTTTTCTGGTATTTGTCCTGAACAAGCGGTCAGTGCTGTCAACATTGTGGCCGCTGAAAGGACAAATGCCAGAATTTTTTTACTTGCTGAAAATTTCATACCTTTCCACCACTTTCTATAAATATTTTTAAAGAATAAGGCGCCATGTTAGTTTTTAATTGGCTTTTATACGGTTCAATGTCTTGATTATAAAAGCCTGTTTCGTTAGAAATCCTTTCTGCAACAACAGTTTCCCCCTCTATCATTTCTAACCAGTTACGTTGCTGATCTAAAAGAGGCACAGTCACAACCTGTTCCTGTTCACTGGGATTTAACACAATGTAAATGTTCTGATCGGAAACAGAACGAATAAACCCATATATACCTGTTTCGGGATTACAAATATTTGTACGAAAACTGCCCGTGTTTAAAGTATCGTATTTCTTACGGATACCAATCAATTGACGATACCAATCAAATAGCATCCGGTTATGTTGGTCTTTATCCCATGGCATGGCTCTGCGGCAATCCGGGTCATTTGCTCCTGTTAAACCAATTTCGTCTCCATAAAATATTGCTGGGCATCCTGGAAAAGTCATCATAAACGCAACTGCCAGCTTTAATTTTCGTATATCGCCTCCACAATCATATAAAAATCGGGGTGTATCGTGACTATCTAACAGATTATACATACATTGGCGGGTCGTTTCAGGGTACAACGAAAGCATGTAATTGATGCGGTTGTCAAATTCCAGCACATCAATTTTTTCTTTCGCTAACCAATCGGTGACCGCATCTTTAAACAAGTAGTTCATAGCACCGTCCAAGCGATTTCCAAGTACTAATCGCCCGGCATCGCCCCAGCTTTCTCCAATCAGAACAGTGTCTGGAAAGTCTCTTTTGATAGAGTCGGAAAACCTTTCCCAAAACCGCCCTTCAATTTCATCAGCGACATCCAGTCGCCATCCATCAATTCCATATTTTTCAATCCAATACCGCCCAACGTTGATAAAATATTCCCGAGTCTCCGGATTGGCCAAATTTAATTTTGGCATCCATTTGTAATACCCGACACATTCATAATTGGGTGGATCTATCTTCACTGGAAATTCCAAAGGGAAAAACCAGTTTTTATAACGAGATTGATTGCCATTTTTCAGTAAATCCTGAAAGGGAGGAAAATAATATCCACTATGATTAAAACACCATCCAAAATAATCCGAATGCCTTTTTCATGGCATTTTTCCGTCAAGTTTAATAGATCTTTTTCCGTGCCAAACTGTGGGTCAATCTTGTAGTAATCAATGGTATCGTATTTATGATTGGAATATCCTTTGAAGATTGGGTTTAGATAAATACAAGTGATTCCTAAATAAACCAAATAATCAATACGATCCACAATTCCAGCCAAATCCCCACCCATTACATTATCGCGTGTTGGAACGGAATCCCAAGGAACTGCGTCTACGGGATCATTTGTCCTATCTCCATTTTTAAACCGGTCAGGAAATATTTGGTAATATATTTGTCGTTTGCACCATTCAGGAGTTTGATGTCCATCCTGAATATTCGGAAAAAGATATTCAAAGAAATCATTTTCCGGTTTCAGATTTTGAGATTGAGTACCATACCGGCCATACCACACTGTTTGATTTCCATCGCTCAGCTCAAAGTAATAACGTATGTAACATGCTGTTCTTGGGAATACTGCTTCCACTTCGAAATAATCATGGTTCGCGTCTCGTAATACACACCGCATGGGTATACGTCTGAATTTCGGAAAATCCTCATATCTTCGCCAACACACAAGCGTGCATTTCTTTATGTCTTTTCTGGCCGCTTGAAAGCGAAATATGAGTTTATTAGAAGCAGTTGGGTAAACGAAATCTTCAATAGGGCGATGTACTAAAGCGGCTTTATTCATTTTACTATCTCCTTTTAGATTTTTTAGTAGAATCTCGTTCAACAATTTTAGTTGATATTAAAATCTGACGGCTGCTTCTATCTCTATCTTTAATTTTTCCAATTAAAATAGAAGCGGCTTGTTCGCCTAACCCCAAGGTATCGATATCTACTGTTGTAATAGCAGGTTCGGAAAGCTCGGCAACCGGTGAATTGTCAAAACAAATAATTCCAAATTCCTCAGGAACAGCGATGCTTTTTTTTCTTGCTGCGCGAAGCGCACCGATTGCAAGATAAAAGTCACTGCAAATGACAGCATCCGGTCTCTTTTGATTTTCGAACAATTGCAGCATTGTCGCCATGCCTGCTTCTGCACTCGATTCGCAGTGACATATCCAATCATCTATAATTGGAATTCCAAGTTTGTTTAAAGCACGGCTGTAGCCAGTGATTCTGTCTTGATTGAAAATTTCATTATCTCCATTCGATAAAAAAGCTATGTTACGATATCCGTTTTCTATTAAGTGATTTACCGCTATGACTCCTCCCTGTATATTATTGATATCAACCCAATTGTTGTCAGCATCAAGCATTTTAGGGTCTCCAAGAATAACATAAGGAAACTTAATCTGATTTAATTTTCTTATAAAAGAACAATCTATAATAGAATTTGGCAAAATGATACCATCGACTTTTTTACCAAACACTAATTTTTCCGCAGATGTCATATCATCCGTTTGTATACGTCCGTTTGTGATAATTAAATTGTAATTATTCTGATGTGCAACTGTTTCAATCCCAAAAACACTATTGTTAAAACAGTTATTCGAAAAAGAGCGCGCATTGACCACGTCAATTACCAATGCGATAGCAGATGTACTTCCATTAGCAAAACTGCGAGCCGTATCATTTGGGACATAATCTAATTCCTTCATGATTTTCAAAACACGCTCTCGCGTTTTGGCTGAAATAACCCCTTTATTGTTGATGATTCGTGATACAGTAGATGTAGACACACCTGCTGCTTTTGCAACGTCGTTAATTGTAGCTGACATACTTCCTCCTATGCAACCGATTTACTAAAATATATTATATATTTTTTTATATTATTTAATTATAAATAGCTATATTATATATAAATTTCATCAAATATTTCTTATATTTCAAAATTTAGCACTATAATTTATGCAACCGATTGCATTAATTATAATATAACACCGACTGAATATTTGTCAATATCCTTTTAAAATTTGTCTATATTTTTAAGAAGTTTTCAAATTAGAAGCTCCGAAAAGCAAATTAGCTTGTGCTTAACAGTAACAGAATCAATTCTGGGCTTAAGCCAAATATGGGCACAGACCAGTCTTCTGCACCCTCCATCGGAGATGTTGTTACCAGCCATTGGAAAGAATCCGGAGTCCGACTACGCTGGTTCTGCGGCGTATTTTCATGTTCAGCCGTTCCAGCATATTGGTTGAGGAGATTTTACGAGCATCGAGTTCTGGAAAGACATAATAGTCTAGAGAATCATCCAGCCCATTTTGCAGGAACTTAATTGCTTTTCGAAAGCGTTTTCCATACTGTTCTGATATTTCCTCCGCGCGTTGTCTGGCTATTTCAGCGGAAGATGCCAGCCAATTTTTTAATTTATTAATTGAGCCGCAAAGGATTCTTTTCCTTCTGGGGTATATGAGCTAAAATATTCCGCATAAATTGGACTTTGCACAGTTGCCAGGAGGCTCCCGGAAAACTTTCGCAAATGGTTACAATCAGCCCTTTGTTCTTGTCCGAAATAACCAGAAGCGGTGTTTTCAGACCACGATCGAAAAGACTTTTGGACAATTGATTATGCTTTTCTATGTATCCATTCAGCATTCGCTCTCTGTCGAGATCATCCCCATGTCTCTGCTTGTTAAAGCTTTTCGTATTAACTCTTTGACTTGACTGCTGCAAAGATTATTGATTCTGCTGACGCCGCCGATAGCCACAGTTGTTATCACTGCTGGACAGATTGTGTGTTTTTGGTCATTGGGTATCTCTCCTTTTTTGAATGTCTTCTCACCATTCATTTTATCGGAGTCCCAATGACTTTTCTATGCCTTTACGAAATTGCGAACTTTATTGTACTCCATCTAAGATTATGTTTTTGAACATTTGTTCTGACTTGCATTTTTTAAAATAATTGCATATATTTGCGTGTTTTTACGTGAAATAGAGCCACAAAAAACCGCACCAAACAGTCAACAAATGGCTGTCTGATGCGGTTTTTGCTTGGTGGGCCATCAGGGACTCGAACCCCGGACCGACCGGTTATGAGCCGGTTGCTCTAACCAACTGAGCTAATGGCCCTTACAATATTTTCGATTTTCATAAAATTGAAAATATGTATCAGAAACTCTAATATAATAGCATACAAATTTAAAAAGTGCAATACATAAAATAAAAAAAGATGCAATCAATATTTACATTTTCCAGAAAAAAAGTTATAGTAAAGTTATCTGATGATTCACAGTGTGAAATTCATTCTAAGGTGGGTGCGGAATGGACATTAACAATGCAATGGAAGACCTGGTGCAGCAAAAACTCGATGAAATTATCGATAGGCTAGACTGTTGTCAATGTGAGCAGTGTCGAGAGGATATGATACTATATGCGTTGAATCGCCTTTCTCCTAAATATGTTAGTACGGATCTTGGCAGGGCATACGCAAAACTGGATTCTATGTCCAACCAGTTTGAAATTGATTTGCTGACAGTTTTATATGAGGCTGCGGAAAAAGTCAAAAAGAATCCGCGGCATAACGTTAAGAAGTAAGACTTCTGTATATCTTTTTTGCCTCGGCCGTTCCGGTCGGCGTCGCAGCCAGACCGCCTATGCCGGTTTCCTTTAATGCAGAAGGCATTAAGTCACCGACTGAGCGCATAGCGTCAATCACCTCATCCGCCGGAATAACGCTGTCTATTCCGGCAAGGGCCATGTCCGCACTGCTGATAGCGTTCATAGCTCCGATGACATTTCGTTTAACACAAGGAATTTCCACGAGACCCGCTACTGGGTCACATACAAGACCGAGCAAATTCATCAGAGCCATAGCGCACGCATTGGCACACATGATGGGTGAGCCTCCTTTTAAACTGACCAGTGCCGCCGCAGCCATTGCAGAAGCTGATCCAATTTCTGCTTGGCAGCCGCCTTCTGCACCTGATATCGATGCACGTGAAGCAATAATTTGTCCAAACCCCGCTGCGACAAACAATGCATTAATAATTTCTTTGTCATCGGTTTTGTTTGCTTTGGAGAACGGAATCAGTACAGCAGGCAGCACACCGCATGAACCGGCAGTTGGCGCTGCAACAATACGCTTCATGGAAGCATTATTTTCTCCCATACACAGTGCCTCTGCAATCACTTTTGAGAGAAAGACGCCGGCAATACCGCCGCCGGCATTGACATACGCATGCATTTTTCCGCCGTCCCCACCGACTAGCCCACTTTTGGAACGTGCCGCCGCACTGTACTCTGCACTTGCAGTTTGCATGGCAGTCCAGAGTACACTCATTTGCCGAAGCGATTCTTCGCGGGTGCTTCCGCGGTCTTTTATGTCCTCATTTACAATGATTTCCCAAAGCGGAAGATTTTGATCCGCGGTTGCTGCCAAAAGCTGCTTTATTGATGTGAACGCCATAACGTTTCTCCTTCATTGGTCCAAATTCAGGTAGGTAACCTTGATGATGCCGTCTTTCTTGGCAAGAGAGGCAAGCGGTTCTGCGGGAATCGGCTGGTCGCATTCCAGCACCATCACAGCGTAACCGCCCCTTACGTTTCGGTACAGCTGCATGGTTGCGATATTTACAGAGTGTTGGGACAAAAGTGTTGTCACCTGCGCCACGTGACCCGGCTGGTCAAGATTATGAACAATCAGAGTAGGACAGTCGCCGGAAAAGTTTGTTTCAATTCCATCAACCCGGCAAATGCGAATTCTGCCGCCGCCGAGGGAGGATGCAACCACCTCCAGCCGTTTTCCGCTTTTTCCCGTAACGCGCAGCATGGCGGTGTTTGGGTGAACGCCGCGCAGCACGACAGTGCCCATGGTGAATTTCATTCCCTTTTGCTTTGCAATTTCAAAGCTGGCGGGAATCTTAACATCATCCGGTTTCATGCCAAGAAGGCCCGCTACCAATGCACGGTCGGTACCGTGTCCCTCTCCGGTAGCTGCGAAAGATCCATGCAGCAGCATTTCTGCGTCCAGCACGGGTTCCCCCAAAAGCTTCCTTGTAATCAGTCCGATTCGCACGGCACCTGCTGTATGGGAACTGGATGGTCCAACCATGATGGGGCCCATGATATCAAAGAGGTTCATTTGGTTACCTGCCTTTCAACCGGTGTCTGAGACAAGCTGGCTTGTATGAGACATATTAACAAATACAAATATCATAGCATTTTTCAAAAATAAATCAATATTAATCTGTAATGTTATGCATTGTTTAAGTTTGTGGCCGATGATTGTTTTTTTCATCAAGTTGAGAATTATCCTCTTGCACAGAAGCCATGAGGGAAAGTAAACTGCCCAAGGTACTTAAAAAGTTGCCGAGTACGTTTAGTTCGTTGGCACTTAATTCCTGGGAAATGTCTAGGGCAATTGCCGTTGCAGCCAACAGTAAGTTTGTTCCATGTTCATTTTTGCCCATACTTTCATCCCCAGAAAATGACTCATAAACAGCATATGGCGGCCGACTTTTTGTTAGAAGCTATTGTCATGTATTGTTTGTCAATCTATAATATAAATTGTATATGTTTAACCTCTCATTAAAAAATAAGGAGAAACTGCTTATGATATGTACGACAACTCCCTCAATTGAAGGCAGAAAAATTGTAGAATATAAAGGAATCGTCTTTGGCGAGGTTATCTCAGGGGTGGATTTTATTAAGGATTTTGCCGCAGGACTGTCGAATTTTTTTGGTGGTCGTTCCGGAACGTATGAAGATGAATTAATTCAGGCAAGAGAAAATGCAATTGCGGAAATGGAAAAACGTGCTCAGCGGCTGGGTGCGGATGCCGTAGTTGGCGTTAAGCTCGACTATGAAGTTTTGGGTGCCAACAATGGGATGTTGATGGTTACGGCTTCAGGAACAGCTGTGCGCTTGGAATAAGTCCTCTGCATACGAATTTTTTTCTTCATTTTCCCCATACTAACTTTTAGCTTTTAGGGGGGATAAAGAGTGAAAAAGCACAGCAGAAAATTCAAAAGCTTTCTATTGGCTCTCATGGGAGTTGTTTCGGTATTTGTATTTTTTGCTTCGTGCGTCTTTACATTCCTCGGAGCATACTCTTTTCGTGACAGAAAAGAAAATAATCCGAACGCAGCTGATGACTCCTCTAAAATGTCTTCTGCAAGCACAAGTGGGAATATAAATACAGACATAAATGCCCCATCTTCCGCAGCGGCGGATGCAGTTGTAGTTACGGACGAGAATTTAATTTTGGTAAATTACAACCATAAATTACCCTCGGGTTATCAGCCGGATCTTGTTACGGTATACGGGGTGCAAATAAATCGGCGAGCAGCGGAAGCTTATGAGAAAATGAATACCGCCGCTGCAAAGGATGGAATTTCCCTATGGATATCTTCCGCATACCGCAGCAGTGAACGGCAGGAAGAATTGTTTCAAAGGGAGATTGACGCATACTCTCAGACATATTCTTCCCCACAAGAAGCCGAAGCGTATGCGGAGAAATCGGTTGCACGTCCGGGGTACAGTGAGCACAGCACGGGGCTTGCACTGGATTTAAATGGTGTGCGGGATGACTTTGATACGACACCTGCTTATCGCTGGCTGGATGAGCACGCACAGGAATATGGATTTGTTTTGCGTTATCCAAAGGACAAGCAGGAAATCACTAAAATCAAATATGAACCGTGGCACTACCGTTATGTGGGGGTTGAAAATGCCCGAGTGATGAAAGAAAAGAACCTTTGTTTGGAGGAATATATTGATTATCTGCAAAAAAACGGGAACGTGTAGGTTTGTCAAACATATTGGACAGTATGGGATTGTAAAAATTCAGAAGGAGATAACCAGTGAAGGGGACGCATCGGCATATTGTTAGAGCGTCGTAAGTAGATGGAAAGTTGGTTTTCAAAGTCCGCTAAGGAATAAAAATGGTGTTTGTTGTAAAAGCGCTTTTGGTCTTCGCGATGGCTGCGTTCCACTTTACCATTGTGCCTGGGCGTATAAGGCCGAATCAGTTTGTGCCGGATATGCAGTTGAGCGGCAGTGGCCTCGAAGAGCGTCAGCAGATGTTTCTTTGATGGGGAAAAACGGTTGGTAAATTCAAAACCGTTGTCAGTTTGAATGCATTCCACATGAACACCGCGCCGAGCAAACCATTTGACAGCTCGTTTAAGAAAGTCGGCAGAAGAGTAGGTACTCTGTTCAGGGTATGCTGCCAAAAAACGTAGCCTAGAAAATTCATCGATGGCTGTGTACTGAAAAAGCCGAAGCTCAGGGTCGGCAATACAGCGCTTTGGGACTACCTTTACATCGATTTGAATGCGCTCTCCGGGATGCGTCATTTGCTCATATGGCTTTGGCTGATATTTTTTCTTCGGTTTTGCTTCTGGAAAAATCCCCATTCGGCGCATTACACGGAACAGACTTTCCGGACATCGCTTGTATCCGCGCTTTTTTAACCGGGACCATAGTTCAATCATACCGAGTTCTGGGTTCCTGCGCCGCATGTCGCGAATCAGTTTTAACTCGGCAGGTGTATGTTGGTTTGGATGACTGTGTGGCCTTCTAGACCGGCAAGCCAACGATTCTAATGTACCGTCATACCGGGCCATCCAAAAGTAAATAAAGGAACGGCTTTTGTTGTACTTTCTGCTTGCACGACTGACACCGTACTTTTGAGCGTAGATCATTATGGATTGCCTAAACTTCATATCTTGTGTTACACTATTCATGCAGGAATGGACACTTCCTCTCGGTATGATTTGGTTTGGGTAGCTTTATTGTAACCGATGTGTCCATTTCTGTATTTTATTTTTTCTCAACTGTCCAATATGTATTGTAGTCCTACAGATTATCTGCAAAAAAACGGGAACGCTGATTGATAATCCCTTCAGAATTTGGTATAATCTACAATCAGAATCTTTACCGCAGCAAACGCGGCAGGAGGGTATATGATTCATGCTCAATAAAGTTAGAACAAGATTTGCCCCCAGTCCAACCGGCATCATGCATGTTGGAAATCTGAGGACGGCGCTGTTTGAATATTTGATAGCAAAATCAAGCGGAGGAGATTTTATCCTTCGTATTGAGGACACGGACCGCGAGCGGTACGTGGAGGGCGCTCTGGAAGTGATTTACAAAACACTTGATATGGTCGGTCTTAAACATGACGAAGGACCGGATGTCGGGGGCGATTACGGCCCCTATGTGCAGAGCGAACGGAAAGAAATTTACCGTAAATATGCGGAACAGCTGGTTGCGGAGGGAAAGGCCTACCGTTGTTTCTGTTCAAAGGAGCGGCTGGAGTCCCTGCATGAAACAAAGGATGAGAACGGGGGTGGGTACGACAGGCACTGCCGCAATCTGCCGAAAGAAGAAGTGGAGCGGCTTCTTGCTGCGGGAACACCCTATGTCATCCGCCAAAAAATGCCGCTGGAAGGTTCCACCACTTTCAATGATGTGGTATATGGTCCCATTACAATTGAGAACAAGGAACTGGAAGATCAAATTTTATTAAAGTCGGACGGATATCCGACCTATAATTTTGCAAATGTTATAGATGACCATTTGATGAAAATTACCCATGTGGTACGCGGCAGTGAGTATCTGTCCTCCACACCGAAATACAATCTTCTTTATGAAGCGTTCGGCTGGGATGTGCCAACTTATGTGCATTTGCCCCTGATTATGGGAAAGAATGCGGACGGAAGCGTATCCAAATTGTCAAAACGGCACGGATCAACCAGTTTTCAGGATTTAATACAAGAAGGCTATCTTGCAAGGGCGATTGTAAACTACATAGCCCTACTTGGCTGGTGTCCTAAAGATAACAGGGAATTGTTTACGCTTGACGAGCTCGTCGAAAATTTTTCCATTGACGGAATCAGCAAATCTCCGGCTGTGTTCGACTATGATAAACTGCTTTGGTTTAACGGAGAAATTATCCGCGCCATGTCGCAGGAGGAATTTTTGGAAAATGCGATGCCGTATTTCCGGCAGGTATTCCCGCATGGCGATTACCGTTGGGATGTGTTGGCAAGTGTTCTGCAGCCGCGCATTACTAAATTCAAAGATATTCCGGAAATGATCGGATTTTTCAAAGAACTGCCCGAATATCCGGCGGACTATTTCATCAATAAAAAGAGCAAAACGAATTTACAAAACAGCGCGGAAATGCTAAAAGCTGCGATTGAAACTTTGAAATCTCTGCAAAATTGGGATATCCAAGAGATTCACGACGCTTTAATCGGTCTTGCACAGCAGTTGGGCGTTAAAAACGGAACGTTGCTTTGGCCTGTACGTATTGCAGCTGCGGGGACAAAGGTAACACCCGGCGGTGCCATAGAGATTTTATGCTTCCTTGGCAAGGAAGAGTCGCTGCGGCGCTTGGAAGCAGGACTGGAAAAACTGAACAAGGAGTCGGAATCATGAGTGAAGAACTGAAAAATTCTCAGGAAATAGCTGCGGGAAATTTCATCCATACTATCATTAAAGAAGACATTGCACAAGGCGGACGTTTTGAGGGACAAACCGTGCACACAAGGTTTCCGCCCGAGCCGAATGGGTATCTGCATATCGGTCATGCGAAAGCCATTTGCATTGACTTTGGCACGGCGGAAAAATTCGGTGGGATATGCAATCTGCGGATGGACGATACCAACCCCACAAAAGAGGACGTAGAATATGTTGATGCCATCAAAGAGGATATTAAATGGCTGGGTTTTTCGTGGGATGATCGTTTTTACTATGCCTCCGACTATTTTCCGCAGATGTACGAATTAGCGGAAAAGCTGATTCGTGACGGGTATGCCTATGTATGTGAACTAACGCCGGAACAATTTCGGGAATATCGCGGTGATTTGACGCATCCCGCGCGCAGTCCATACCGTGACCGTCCGATCGAGGAGAGTCTGGACCTGTTCCGCCGTATGCGTGCAGGGGAATTTGAAGACGGCAGAATGACGCTGCGTGCAAAAATCGACTTGGCCTCCGGCAATTTTAATCTGCGTGACCCTGTTTTGTATCGAATTAACCATACGCCGCATCATCGCACGAAATCCGATTGGTGTATCTACCCCATGTACGATTTCGCGCACCCCATTGAAGACGCGATTGAAGGTATAACCCATTCACTGTGTTCCTTGGAATTCGAGGATCACCGTCCTTTGTACGACTGGGTAATTGAACACATTGATTTGCCCTCAAAGCCGCGTCAGATTGAGTTTGCGCGCCTTAATATTAATAATACCGTCATGAGTAAACGCAAGTTGCGGCAGCTGGTAGAAAAAGGCTATGTCTCCGGCTGGGACGACCCGCGTATGCCAACTCTCTGCGGATTGAGACGCAGGGGTTACACGCCGGCTTCCATTCGCAATTTCTGCGAACGTATCGGTGTTGCAAAAGTAAACTCGACGGTGGAGTACAGCTTTTTGGAACATTGTTTGAGGGAAGATCTTAATAAAAATGCCCGACGTGTCATGGCAGTTCTCAATCCGGTTAAGTTGATTCTGACCAATTATCCGGAGGACAAAACCGAAACCTTTGAAGTGGAAAACAACCCAGAAAAGCCGGAAGAGGGGACGCGCAAGGTTAGCTTTTCAAGAGAATTGTGGATTGAACGCGAGGACTTTATGGAAGTGCCGGCAAAAAAATATTTCCGGCTGTTTCCGGGAAATGAAGTGCGTTTAAAGACGGCATATGTTGTAAAATGCACCGGCTGTGAAAAAGACGCTGACGGCAATATCACAACCGTGTATGCAGAGTATGATCCGGAAACACGCGGCGGTAACACACCGGACGGAAGAAAAGTGAAAAGTACGATTCATTGGGTGGACGCAAGAACTGCCAAAGACGCGGAAGTGCGTCTGTATGACAGTCTGTTTACCGTTCCGAATCCGGAAGATGGAGACTTTTTGGAAGCAATTAACCCGAATTCTCTGAAAGTTCTGACCGGCTGTAAGGTGGAACCCTGGCTGACTGAAGTGGAGGCTCCCGCGTTCTTTCAGTTTATGAGACAGGGATATTTCTGTGTGGATAACCGCGACAGCCGTCCGGGGCATCCGGTGTTTAACCGTTCGGTTTCGCTCAAAGACGGCTTTAAAAAGAAGAAATAATCAAAATAATAGTGCCATGATACAATATCGCCCGGTGCGGCTTTTACAGCACCGGGCGATATTACCTGTTATTGAATGGTTTGTCCATAAATTCCCTGTACGCTGACCTCACCCGCTGTTACGGTTTCCTTTGTTCCGTCCTCCAGCTCAACGACAAGCTCTCCCTGCGGAGAAATATCGACTGCTGTGCCTTTGACCGCAGCGCCTCTGCGTGTAAAGCCAACGCGCCGTCCGAGCGAAACACACAGCTTTTTATAGTCCTCCCAAAACACGGGATCGGATTCTGCGTTTTGCTTGAGCAGCGTTTCAAACTGAATTAAAATCTCCTGCAAAAGTGAAACGCGCCGAAGCGGCTTTCCGGTTTCAATGCGGACAGAGGTAGCCTTATCCCGAATATTCTCGGGAAACGCTGTATTGTTTACATTGATACCAATGCCGACAATGACAAATTCTACCCGTTCAACTTCAGCGGTCATTTCCGTTAGAATGCCACAAACTTTTTTACCACCAATGACAATATCATTGGGCCATTTAATTTGTGCATCACATCCGGTCAGACTGCGTATGGCGCGTGTCACTGCAAGTCCAGCCAGCAGGGTGGTTACAGAGATCCGCAGCGGCAGAATGCCGGGTCTGAGCAATACGGAGAACCACAGCCCCGTTCCGGCGGGAGAGGCCCAGCTGCGGCCCAGACGTCCTTTCCCACCGGTTTGCTGTTCAGAGACGAACAAGCTTCCGTTCGGTGCTCCGGCAAGGGCTTTTCGTTTCGCTTCTTCATTCGTGGAGTCGATGCTTTCATAACAGAAAATGCTTTTGCCCAAAAATTCTGTTTCCAATCCTGCACTGATTTCAACTTGAGAATATCGGTCAGGACATCTTTCCAGCCGATATCCACGGTTTGTTGCAGATTGAATTTCATAGCCTTCTTCGCGTAGGGCATTAATACATTTCCACACTGCAGTACGGGAAATGTGAAGCTGTTCGCTTAATTCTTCTCCTGACACGAATTCACCATTGTCACGGAGACGGTTGAGAATTTGCTCTTTGGTTCCCATTTTAATTCCAGCCTTATCGTTTCAGATTGATTTTATTATATGCCTTGCCGAGATAAACCGCAAGTGTTTGAAAAGCAGGCTGAATGTATTGCTGTTTTATGTTTTTTGGTCTATACTATAACACGTATATCTATTACAGAAGAGGGGTGCGCTTATGGATGTCCAACCGGGAGACGTGCTGCAGATGAAAAAATCACATCCATGCGGCGGCAATACGTTTCTGGTGCTGCGTTCCGGCATGGATTTTAAAATCCAATGCCAAAAATGCGGTCATGTAGTGATGATCCCGCGCCTGAAATGCGAGAAAAATATTAAAAAAATCATTCGTGAAACCAGTCAAGATGATTTGTAGCTTCTTTTGTTTGCAGGGGAAAACAAACAAAGGAGTCATGATATGTTTGAAAATTTAGCGGTTTTTGAAAAACGATATGAAGAGCTGAACCAAAAGCTGTTTGAGCCGTCAGTTGCCTGTGACCCGGAGCAGTCGAGAAATCTTATGAAAGAGGTTCGCTCCATAGAAGCGATTGTGGAGAAATACAGGGAATACCGAAAAACGGAAGAAGCAGAGGCAGGCGCTAGGCAAATTCTGAATGAGGAATCGGACAAGGAACTGCGTCATATGGCAGAGGAGGAAATCGCTACTGCGCGCGCGGACCGTGAACGAATTGCGGAAGAGCTAAAAATTTTGCTGTTGCCGCGTGACCCGAACGATGAGAAAAACGTTATCGTGGAAATCCGCGGCGGTGCGGGCGGAGAAGAAGCTGCTCTGTTTTCCGGTGTCCTATTCCGTATGTATAGTATGTATGCACAGGCGAGAGGTTGGAAGACAGAAATTTTAAATGCCAACGAAACGGAACTTGGCGGCTTTAAGGAAATCAGCTTTATGATTAGCGGGGACGGCGCCTATTCCCGCCTAAAATATGAAAGCGGGGTACACCGCGTGCAGCGCGTGCCGGAAACCGAGCAGCAGGGAAGAATCCATACATCAACAGCGACGGTCGCTGTCCTGCCGGAAGTGGAAGAAGTTGAGTTTGAACTAGATCCCAATGATCTGAAAATCGACACGTTTCGCTCCAGCGGAGCAGGTGGGCAGCACATCAACAAAACATCTTCCGCCATTCGTGTGACTCACCTGCCGACCGGTATGGTGGTTGAATGCCAAGACGAGCGAAGCCAATTTAAAAATAAAGACAGAGCCTTAAAAATCCTCCGCAGCCGATTGTACGAAATCAAACAGAAGGAACAGGAGGACAAAGTTGTTGCAGAACGCCGCTCTCAGGTGGGCACCGGTGACCGCTCTGAACGCATACGAACTTACAACTATCCGCAGGGCCGTGTAACGGATCACCGCATCGGCCTGACATTGTACCGACTGGATTCGATTTTAAACGGGGATTTGGATGAAATTATCGATGCGTTGATTGCGGCTGACCGAGCTGCAAAATTAGAACAGTCGGCTGAAAACGGAACACATTTGGGAGAATAAAATGAGAACTGTTTTACTGGATGCGTCAAAGCACGAATCGATTGAAACTGCGGCCCATATAATAAGAAACGGCGGCCTTGTTGGCATGCCGACAGAAACCGTCTATGGTCTTGCCGCGAACGCGCTTGATGAAACTGCGGTTCGCAAAATTTTTATGGCAAAGGGCAGACCGCAGGACAATCCGCTGATTGTGCATATTTCTGGACTGGAGCAATTGAATCGGCTTGTTAAAAATCTGCCCGAATCCGCAAAAAAACTGGCTGCAGCTTATTGGCCCGGGCCTCTTACTATGGTGCTTGAAAAATCAGAACTCATCCCGGATGTGGTAAGCACCAGCCTACCAACTGTGGGGATTCGATTTCCGTCCCATCCGGTGGCGCAGGCACTGATTACCGCAGCAGGTGTGCCAATCGCGGCCCCATCTGCAAACCGTTCCGGATTTCCAAGCACTACGACGGCGCAGCATGTAATGCGGGACATGGATGGCAGAATCGATGCAGTCCTTGACGGAGGCGCCTGCGGCGTTGGAGTGGAATCCACCATTGTAGCACTTTCATCGCAGCCTCCAAGGCTGCTCCGTCCGGGAGGAATTACACTGGAACAGCTGCGTGCCGTTCTGGGACATGTGGATGTGGATCCTGCGGTGATGAATCCGCTGCCGAAGGGTGCACATCCGCTGTCACCAGGAATGAAATACAAGCACTATTCTCCAAAAGCAGATGTCATCATTCTCAGCGGAGGAGAAGATTCCTACATCAATTTTGTCAACTCCCATGCACAGCCCGGTGTGGCAGCACTCTGCTATGACGGAGAAGACCGCCGATTAAAAGTACCCGCAGTTTGCTACGGTGCGGAAGGTGACACAGCCGTTCAGGCGCGCGAATTGTTCGAGGCCCTTCGGCGTCTTGACGATTTAGGAGCAAAAACAGTCTATGCGCGCTGTCCCGCTCCGGATGGGGTTGGTCTTGCAGTATATAATAGGTTAATGCGCGCTGCAGGATTTGAGGTGATTCAGCTTGAGTAAGCCGGTCATTGGGCTGACAGGTCCAACCGGGGCAGGAAAATCTACGGTGGCGGCAGCATTTCGTAATCTCGGCTGCGCTGTGATTGACGCTGATATTCTTGCAAGGGAAGCAGTGGCAAATGCTGAGTGTTTGAACGCACTATCTAAAGAATTTGGCGCAGATATCATACGGCCGGACGGCTCGCTTGACCGTGGATTACTGGCGAAGCGTGCCTTTTTCACTCCGGAAAAGACGGAGAAGCTCAACCGGATTACACATCCGGTGATTTTGCAAGAAACAAACCGCCGCATTCGAAAACTGCAAGACAGCAATATACCGGCCATTATTCTCGATGCGGCCTTGCTGTTTGAAAGCGGAGCGGATTCGCTTTGCTGCACGACTGTGGCGGTGACAGCACCCCCGGAATCCCGTTTGAAAAGGATTATGAAACGGGATGGAATAACAGAAGCTGCGGCTAAAGAGCGAATGAACGCACAGAATCCGAACCGGTTTTATGAGGAACGGGCCGCATATGTTTTTGACGGGTGCACCGATTATGAGGTTTTGCAGGACAGAGTGGCACAACTGCTGAAACAGATTCTGGAGGAGAGAAATGAAGTTCTCTAAAAGATATTATAAATCCGTACTGCTGCTGGTGGTTTTGCTGGTTGTTGCGGTTGTGTTGCTTCACGCCGGATATATCAGATTTCAAAAATCCCTCTATCCTCTGCGATATACAGAATATGTTGAGAAATATGCCCAGGAGTACAATTTGGATCCGGCACTGGTATATGCTGTGATTCGTTCGGAAAGTAATTTTAACGCTGATGCCGAATCCCGTTCCGGTGCGCTTGGTCTGATGCAGCTGATGCCGGATACGTTTCAATGGCTGCAAGAAAGTGAGAATGAAAGCTATTCTGATGAAAACCTTCTGCAGCCGGATATCAATATTCGGTATGGATGCCGATATCTTTCTATGATGTTGGAAAAATACGGAGTTCTCCGAACTGCACTGTGTGCTTACAATGCTGGAACCGGTACCGTTGACAGCTGGCTGAAAGATCCGCAGCTTTCACCGGACGGAAAAAATTTGAGTAAAATTCCATATCCGGAAACAGAAAATTATGCAAATGCTGTGGAAACCAGCTATGCAAAGTATCAAAAGCTTTATCATATATAAAGGAGAAACAATCATGGAGAAAAAAGAAGAGACAGCTCAGGTAAAAGAGATGACCGAAAAGCTTTTAATTAACAGAAAATGCGGATATATTCAAGTGCCGAAGGATAAAGTAGAACAGGCGGACCAATTTTGTGAAGGTTATAAGGAATTTATCGGTACTGCCAAGACGGAACGCGAAGTAGTTCGCTATGCGATCGAAAACGCTGAGAAAGCCGGATTTGTACCTTATGAGCCTGATAAGCAATATAAGCCGGGAGATCGCATTTATTATAACAACCGTGACCGTGCCGTCATTTTCGCAGTCATCGGTGAGGAAGGCTGCCGTGACGGCGTACGGATTGCCGCTGCACACATTGATTCTCCTAGGCTTGACTTAAAGCCCCACCCGCTTTATGAAAAGGATGGCTTGGCACTGTTTAAATCGCACTATTACGGCGGAATTAAAAAGTATCAGTGGACTGCAATCCCGCTTTCTTTGCATGGGCGCGTGGTCTTAAAGGACGGAACAAAAGTGGATCTGCGTGTTGGCGAAGAACCGGGAGATCCTCAGTTTACCGTAACAGACCTTTTGCCGCATCTTGCCGATGAACAGATGAAGAAAACACTTTCAAAGGCGATTGAAGGCGAAAATCTAAATATTCTGGCTGGAAGCCGTCCGGTGCGTGTGGAGGAAGGCGAGAACCTGGTTAAACTCAATTTGATGAAAATATTGAATGAGAAATACGGCATGACGGAAGAAGATTTTGTTTCTGCCGACCTGGAATTGGTTCCCGCGTTTGGCGCGACGGATATCGGTTTTGACCGCAGTATGATTGGTGCTTATGGCCATGACGACAGAGTCTGTTCTTATCCGGCTTTTATGGCGGCACTGAACGTGAAAACACCGAAACATACAATACTGACAGTTCTAGCTGATAAAGAAGAAATCGGAAGCGATGGCAACACCGGTTTGAACAGCCAGTTTATGCACTATTTCATCGCCGACTTAGCGGAGGCGGAAGGTTTGAAAGCACGGCATGTGCTCAGCCGTTCCAAATGTCTTTCTGCCGATGTAACGGCCGCTTACGACCCCACTTATCCGGAGGCATACGAGGCGACGAATTCCTGCTACCTCAATAATGGTGTCGGCATGGCAAAATATACGGGTGCCCGTGGTAAAAGCGGCTCCAGCGAGGCTTCCGCTGAGTTTGTCTCCGAAATTCGCCGTTTGTTTGAGAAAAATGGTGTGCTTTGGCAGATTGGCGAACTCGGTAAGGTTGATGCCGGCGGTGGTGGCACGGTAGCCATGTTTGTTGCCAATTTGAATATTGATGTGGTTGATATTGGTGTACCTGTTTTATCCATGCATTCACCGTTTGAAGTTGTTTCCAAGTTGGATATCTATATGACATATGAGGGTATCAGAGCGTTTTTTGAATCGCTTTAAAGCAATAAACAGCAGGGAAAAGAACGGGTTTTTATGCCTTCTTTTTCCTGCCTAAATTTTTGCATATGGTTTCATTGTTTGAGTCAATCAATCTGTACCCAAGCGTATTGTTCAATTTGACATTGTCATTGTCCCATGTTATTATAAAAAAAATTCCTAATTTTGTCGATTTATGCGAATCCAGGTATTGCCTGATAAAGGATGATAGATAGTTATGGTTCATGTTCTGATTGTAGATGATTCTGCATTCTCACAAAAAGTAACCGCTCATTTATTAAAAGAAGTGTGGCCAAATGAAGATCTTAAAATCAGTTTTGCTGCTAATGGAGAAGATGGATTGAGGGAATTTCGCACACAGCAACCTGATTATATATTCATAGATCTTTTAATGCCGAAAATGAGCGGTGCAGACCTCATACGGATTGTTCAAAGAGAAGGCAATCCTGGCATCATAGTGGTAACCGCGGATGTGCAAAAAAGTGTTCGGGAGGAAATGAAAGCCCAAAATATTATGGCTTTTGTGAATAAACCCCTGAATCGTGAAAAAATGCGGTTGTTGTGTGACCGTATGATAAGGAACGATAAAAATGAATCGGGAATGCTTTCGTTATGATATATTAAGTGAGCTGTTTAACATAGGCGTTGGAAAAGCGGCAGACATGTTATCTGAAATTGTCAATAAAAAAATTAAGCTGCAAGTTCCAAGAATCATCCTTCCAGACACTGAAGAGGGTGTGCTGAATCAGAAGGATCCGTTTTCTGAATTATTTGATGCAGCAATGATGGTGTCAACCATATCTTTTTCAGATAAACTCAAGGGAAAAGCAAATTTGGTATTTCCTGCCGATAAAGTGAAAAATCTAGTTGCGCTTTGTTCCGGAGAAGAATCTGTTTTGCCTGAAGATACTGTATTTTCAGATGTTGATTTTGACGTAATACGAGAAATCGGCAATATTCTGCTGAACTGCATTATGGGAGAACTCGGAAACCTCATTCATATTCATCTCACTTATGATCTTCCCCGCGTTGAAGTGTATAATCAAGCAGATTTTCAGCAGACTGCTGATGATAAAACCAATCACACTTTTCTCATTTTGTTTGTTACGTTCCTGATTGACAACACCGAGATAGAAGGAGCTGTTGTAATAGATTTGATGGTGGAATCAATTCAAGAGCTTTTTCATTTATTGGATGAAATAGAGGCGAGGCTTTAATGGATAAGTCTGCGCGAGAAATATTTGATCATCTAAATTTAGGCATTTTAATTGTAGATGAACATTTAAAAATATTATTTCGCAACCGGTTTATGCAACAATTTGAAATGCGCCGCGGAAAAGGTAAAAAGTGCAATACTCTTCTGGATCTGATTCCGGGCTTTAACAGTCCCTATTTCCGAAATTCGCTGGCAGATGCGCTGGAACGAGGGCACGGTCTTTTTTTTTCCGCGGCCATGCATAAAAACCTTTGTGATTGCCGTGAACAATATAACATCCGAGTGACGCGATTTTTCGAAGAGAATCAAAAACGCCTTTTACTGGAGTTTTCGGATGTGACAGAATCCATTGAAAGGATTCGTCAGTTACGGGAGAGTGTTTGTCAGCTTCGCCTGCTATATCGAGAGCTCAAGCAAAAAGAGCAGGCCATTCAAAATTTAGCATATTACGATCAACTCACCGGTGTTGCAAACAGAACACTGTTTTACGAATTGGCAGATAAATTTCTTGCCGCTGCCAAGCGCAACCACGAAATCCTCGGTCTGATGTTTATTGATGTGGATAATTTTAAGCAAATCAATGATACATACGGGCATGAGGCAGGCGACAGAGTATTGGTGCAGGTGGCTGGAATTTTGACCTCTGCCACCCGGAGAAATGACATTGTTGCCCGTTACGGCGGGGACGAATTTCTGATTTTGTTACCCCAAATTAATACACCGGAAAATTGTAATATTGTTATGTCTAAAATTTTACAGGCAAAGCGGGATGCAGTTATCTGCAACGGAATTTCAGTGGAAATTTGTTTGAGCGTGGGGGTGAGTTTCTATCCTCAGGACGGCGATACTGTGGATCAGTTGATAGTAAAGGCGGACCACGCAATGTATGTCGCGAAAAGGACAGAAGGGGATCACTGGTATTATCACGCAAAACATGATTAAGACGGTCTGCGACGATCTGTTGATTTTCCCAAAAAGCAGCTGTATGTAAAGCAGTCTCATAAAAAATACACAAAAAAGCCTGAAAAACGTTTCAAACGTTTTTCAGGCTTTTTTCTTATTGAGGTATCAGTTTGCCCCCATAAGATGCTTCATCTGCTGTGGACTGCCTGTTCCTATAATCATTTAATATGCAGTCAGAAGAACTTTCATCTTCGGTCATAGTCCGCCTGTTCGTTGTAATGTTCGCCAACCTTATTTTCCAGGGCTTCCGGGGAACCGGAGACCAAATCACTGTTTTTATACGTAATTTTTAAAAGAATTGGGGTTAGAATCGTTGTCAGTATAACCGTTAAGATGACAGGTCCCAAAAGTACCGGAGACATCATTTTTAAGGCAAACCCCTTGTTTGCTACAATCAATGCAACCTCGCCGCGCGAAACCATTCCTGTGCCAATTTGTATGCTCTCTCTTCCGGTATAGTGACACAATTTTGCACCCAACCCGCAGCCGACAATTTTTGTTAAAATTGCGACAATGGTAAGCAAAATGGAAAACCATATGATGGTTGATGACATTTGTGGAATGGTAACATTGATGCCGATGCTGGCAAAAAACATGGGAGATAGGAGCGCATATGAGACAGTGTTAAAACGAGAGGTAATATATTTTGTTTCCTTCGTGTTTGAAAGAACCAGACCGGCGATATATGCACCTGTTATATCCGCAACGCCGAAAAAGCGTTCTGCACAGTAGGAAAGCAACAGACAGAATACAAATGCGATAATCACATAACGCCGTAAGTCTTTGTCGCTGCGGTTGATCATCATGATGAACAAACGATAAAAGATATACCCAGCAACACCGGCAAACACAAAGAATCCGACAATTTTCAGCAGAACGATATAGATATTCACCGAAGGATCCGTTGCGCTTGTAACAAAAGTCAAGCAGATAATTCCCAAAACATCATCGATAACCGCTGCGCCGAGAATAGCGTTTCCGGACCGCGTGTTCAATGCACCGATTTCATTGAGCGTTTCCACGGTAATACTAACTGAAGTAGCCGTTAGGACTACGCCAATAAAAACATTTTGCAGGAACAGGCTGGTATTGACTCCGGGCAGCATCGTTCGGTTAAATATTGCCGCCACAGCATAGCCGCCGACAAGAGGAACAATCACACCAATGAAGGCAATGAGGAAAGATGCTTTCCCTGTTTTTTTCATTTCCTCAAAATCAGTTTGCAGCCCTGCTGTAAACATCAGTACAATGACACCAATTTCGGCGGTTTTCGAAATGAAATCCGTCTCTTTCATGATGTTCAACATTGCAGGTCCCAAAATCAAACCGGCAAGCAGAGCCCCAACCACCTGCGGCATTTGCACTTTTCTTGTCAGCAGCCCAAGAAACTTTGTACTGAGCAAAATGAGTGCAAGGTCAAATAAAAAATGATACGATGTCACGTTATTACCTCCAATATTTGAACAGCTCTATATGCGACTAAGACGCTAGCGTGTTTAAGTATACTATCAGTATCTTTAAGAATCAATAAAATATTACCAGCTTCATATATTGTGCATAAAAGTAATTTTGATTAAAATGAAATACTAGTAATTGTTTCACACCAATTGCAGCTTTATCCAGAAATGTATTGCAAAGATTATGTGTGGGTATTATAATAAGCATATCTAAAGTGGTAAATATGCTTTTTTTGGAGGATAACTCAATTATGACAACAATTGATAAACACACTTTAATTGGCGATATTTTGGATCTTGATGCAAGTACAGCTCCTTTGTTAATGGAGATGGGAATGCATTGTCTTGGCTGTCCTGCTTCCCGCGGTGAATCATTGGAACAAGCCTGCTTGGTTCACGGCGTGGATGTAGAAGAAATGGTTCAGAAGATCAATGAGCATCTTGTATCCCACCAATCATAAAAAACGGCCGCCCGACGGAACACCTGCCGGACGGCCGTCCGGTATGTTCCGCCGAACGCGACCGCTGTTTTCTTTAGGCAGCAGATTATCACTCTGTGCATCCATGGTACGGAGTGGAACTGCCCTTGTGGATGTGGGAACAGACCATGCGTATCTGCCTGTTTGGCTGGCAAAACAGGGGCTTATTCGGTGCGCCATAGCTGTAGATATTCGTCCGGGACCGCTCGAAAGAGCACGATATAATATTGAACGATATGGAGTAACCGATCTTGTTTCCGTGCGCCTGTCGGATGGTTTGGAACGCGTTTTGCCGCAAGAAGCGGAAGATATTGTGATTGCCGGCATGGGCGGTTTGATGATGATTCATATTTTGCAGCGTACACCTTGGCTGCAAACATCGAATCGGCGCCTGATTCTGCAGCCCATGACAAAAGCGGAGGAACTGCGAGGTTATCTTTCCCAAAATGGCTTTTTCGTGGAGCGGGAGCAAGCAGCGGCGGAAGATGGCCATATTTATTCAGTCATGCAGGTTTCCTTTCGTCCAGAGATGAAGCAGAAAGACGCACTGTTTTGCTATATTGGTAAAATGACTCCGGAAACTGATGAAGGAAGAAAATATCTGGAGCTGCAAAAAAGGCGCTTAAAAAAACGCGCCGAGGGACTTTGTAAGGCGGGAAACGGACAGGAAGCCAACCGCCTTTTTTCGCTTGTCAGCGAACTTGAAAACATTCTTCTGCAAGGTCGGTCTTATTGAAGAAAGGGGATTTTCATGACAACCACAGGCGATATTTATACTTTTATCGACGGGTTTGCCCCGTTTCGGACTGCAATGAGTTTTGACAATCCCGGGTTATTGGTTGGGGATGATAATACGGAAGTGACGACTGCCGTTTTGTCGCTGGATATTACACCGGCAGTTGTCCATGAAGCAGCCGGGCTTGGGGCACAGCTGATTGTCAGCCACCATCCGGTAATTTTTCATCCTCTCAAAAAATTGAGCAAAGGTTCAGTGCCGTATCTTTTGGCTCACCATTCCATTACTGCGATTTGTGCCCACACGAATTTGGACATGGCTGCGGGCGGAGTGAATGATTGTCTGGCGGAAAGGCTAGGGCTAAAAAATGTTCGCATGCTCCGCGAAAATTCGGAATGCGGCCTTGCGGAGGCGCTCTGCGGTGAAACGGACAAGGAATATACTCCGCGTGAATTCGCTGAATTTGTAAAGAATACGCTTGGATGCGAGGGTGTTCGCTTTACCGACGGAAAAAGACCTATTACTTCCGTGGGGCTTTGCGGCGGCGGAGGCGCTGAGTATCTGTATGATGCAGCTCAGGCAGGCTGCCAGGCATTTGTTACGGGCGAATGTAAGCATAACATCCTGTTGGATGCAGAAAATCTGGGTGTCACACTGGTAGCAGCAGGACATTTTGAAACGGAGGACCCTGTGATTCCTGTTTTGATGAAAAAACTGTCCGAGCGGTTTCAAGATGTGAAGTTTATTCGGTCGCGCGCTATGCACGGGCCTGTGCACTATTTATAACACGATAACGGAGGAATTGATAAATGGCACTGGACGGTGCTTTTTTGCGCCATTTGAAGAGCGAAATTGAAAAAACAGCACTCGGCGCCAGAGTGGATAAGATTTATCAACCGAACCGAGATGAAATTCTATTATTGCTGCGTTCAAGAGAAGGCGTATTCCGCCTTCTTTTGTCAGCACGGGCAAATAGTGCAAGGATTCATTTTACGCAATATGCACCGGAAAATCCAAAGGAACCACCCATGCTTTGCATGCTTTTGCGCAAGAAGCTCTCCGGAGCGCGCCTTGTTGGCATTAGACAACCGGAGATGGAGCGGCTTCTTTTTTTGGACTTTGACGCTGTCAATGAATTGGGCGATGAGGTGAGGCTGACCATCGCTATGGAGGTGATGGGCCGCTACAGCAATATCATTCTTATGGATGGTGACTGTAATATTATTGATGCGCTGAAGCGTGTCGATGCGGGGATGACTTCAGGCCGTTTGGTTTTGCCGGGACTTCGGTATCGCATGCCACCGCCCCAAGATAAACTCTGCCTGCTTTCAGTGAGCCCGGAGAAAATTCTTGAGCGCATCCGTGCCATTCCGGGCGATATGGAACTTTCCAAAGCACTTCTTTCCTCGCTTCAAGGTCTGTCCCCGGTTGTGTGCCGGGAGATTGCATATCTGACAGGGCATGGCAACGAGCTGACTGTAAAAGGAATGTCCGGTGAGCATTGGGAACGCCTTTTGTTTTTTTTAAGGCGAATTACGAATACCATTCAAGATGTTTCCGGCAGTCCGTGGATTGCATTCACAACGCAGGGCAAACCGCTGGATTTTTCATTTTTGCGCATTGGACAGTATGGTACCGCAGCGATTGTAAAACAGGCAGAGAGTTTTTCCTCTCTGTTGGATGATTTCTATGAAGAACGTGACCGTATTGCGCGCATGAAAACGCGCTCACAGGATTTGCTGAGGGTTCTCACAACGGCTTCCGACCGCTTGAGCAGGAAAATCAATGCGCAGCGTGAAGAATTGAAACAGTGTGCAAACAGGGAGACTTTGCGCATGTATGGAGATTTGATAAACGCAAATCTTTACCGTCTGGAAAAAGGTCAAAGTTCTGCAGTTTTGGAAAATTTTTATGAGGAGGGGCAGCCGAATATTACGATCAAGCTGGACCCTACCCTCACACCCGCTCAGAACGCACAAAAATATTATAAAGAATACCGCAAGCTGCGTACGGCGGAAGATATCTTGAAAAACCAAATACATCGGGCGGAACAAGAGCTTGCATATTTGGATACCGTGTTTGAAGAACTCAGCCGCGCTACAGATGAAAGGGATTTAAACGAGATTCGAGAAGAGCTCCGTGGCGAAGGCTACATCCGTATGCAGCGGGGACCAAAGCGCAAAACGGTTGTGCAAGGCCCCATGCAGTTCGAGTCTTCCGACGGATTTCGGATTTTTGTGGGAAGAAACAACAGTCAAAATGACCTACTAACCTTAAAGCAAGCGAAGAAGAATGACCTTTGGTTTCACACGAAGAATATACCGGGTTCCCATGTTGTTTTGGAGACGAAGGGTAGAAAAGCAACGCCTACCGCTATTGCAGAAGCTGCACTTCTTGCGGCTTGTTACAGCAAGGGCAGGGAATCCTCCAATGTAGCTGTGGACTATACTCTTGTTAAAAATGTATCCAAACCGCAGGGTGCAAAACCGGGTATGGTCATCTATGTGAAAAACAAAACAGTGTTTGCTAAGCCCAATATGGAAGCAGCAGAAAAAATGAGAATTAAATGAATTGTTCAGAAATAATGTGGAAATATTTTGCATGAATGGTATCATTGAATTTAGATTATGCATATGTTTAGGATTCATAAATTCTTTGTATGGTTTGTTAAGAAAAATTTATGAAAACGGATTCTGTTTGTTAATTTTCGTGAATGTTTTGTGCCAGCCTTTTATATTGCCGTGCTTATTTCAATTTCTACCGGATGGAGGAGTATCATGACGGAATTTTCGCGAAAGAGCAGCATCAGGAATACCATTTTGTTCGGGACAACCTTGATGCTGATGCTCGCGGCGAATTTTTTGACAGCACTGAGCGGATTATTCAATCAAACAGCAGCAACCATGATGTTTGCGGCAAATATTACCCTGAATCTTGGTATTGTGTGCGACTTGATTCCTCGTATCCGGCGCGATTTTCCGTTCCTTGTCTTTGTGGGAACTTATAATATTCTGCTGTTAGGGCGAGTCTATGTGTCTTTTCTGGCACATTATTCGGAAATTCTCTACTATTTGGAGGCTGAAAATTATTATAATCTTTTCATTGCTCTGCAGGTAGTAACTTTATGCTTGTTGTGCATTTATTTGGGATATCGGCTTGCGGGGCCTTTCTTTGCGGAAAGGGAAAAGAACATCCGTACCAAAGGATGGGCGGGGGTTTCTCAGAATCCTCTGCTGCCCGTGATTCGTCAAATCAGTACGGCTGTGCTGCTTGTTAGTTCATTTGCGTCGTTTTATACGCTGATGCTGTCTATTCTAAATGTTTTTCGGTATGGATATCTTGGGTCGTTTACGCAGGTATCTTCGGCAAGCATTCCCTCCATCGTTAGCCGTCTGTCTATGTTCTTTGTTCCTTCTTTTACTGTATTTCTCGCTACTATGCCGACTCGAAAACAGCTTAGACTGCCTATGATGGTTTACGGTGTTTATCTGCTTGCAACGCTTCTAACCGGAAGGAGAAATATTTTCGTTTGTGAAGCGCTGACCATTTTGATCTATTTTGTCCTGCGCGACTCCTTATCCGAAAAAGAAAAACGAATTTTTAAGAAAAGAAGCGTGGTGGGGGGAGGCATTCTAGCCCTAGTTGCCATGTACCTGCTGCAAAGATTGGCGGAAATCCGCGCGTACGGACTGCTGTCCCAAAGAAATTTTCTCGATACGGTTATCAACTTTTTTTACTCACAGGGAGCGAGTTTCCGCGTTGTGATTCAGACGGTCAACGTTTGGGATCAGTTTGATCATAGCATGACATGGAGTTATCTATTTTATCCTTTTGAGTTGTTCGTTCATAATAACTTGATTACTCGCACTTTGTTTGGACTGACACCGATTATTGAAGTACAAACAAGAGCTTTTGCGGAAACCACCCATAATTATGCACATGCTCTTACTTATTTGGTAGATCCTATCCGATATTTGGCAGGGGGCGGTTTTGGCACATCTTTTGTTGCAGAATCCTATGTCGCGTTCGGTTTTTTGGGCGTGGTGCTTATCAGTGCCGGTGTAGGGCTGATACTGCGCTTTTTTGCTTCCATGCTGACCCGTTCATGGGTTGTAATAGCTTCCGGCTTAATGGCAATTCGAAATTTTGTATATATCCCACGCAGTTTTGCATTTCTCTGGGTAACGGATGTTTTTAATCTGACTTACCTGTGTTTTTATATTGCGATTTATATTGCCGCTCTTTTGGTCGTCCAAGTGGGGACTCATGTTCGCCCGGTACGGCGCACAGCGGAATTGGGAGAGGAAAGTAAGTGAAATTATTACTGATTCTCACCGCATCATTTCCTTTTGACAGCGGCGAGGAGTTTTTGGAAAACGAACTGCGCTATGCCAGTGGTTTTGACAAAATAATAGTTTGCCCGTGTGGGCTGAATGAAAACAGCATGCAAACGCGTACCCTGCCGGAAGGGGTGGAATCGATACGCTTCGAGCGCTTAACCGCTTCGAAGAAGGAATACGGTTCCGTGCTTCGGATGCCCTGTGTTCGCGATGAGCTTTTCGGCCTACTTCGCTCTGGCAGATTTTCTTTTGCACGGGCGCATGAGTGCTTATTCTTCATGAGAAATGCACTGCGTATTTTTCAAGCTCTTTCAAAGGAAAAGTCGGTTTTATCCGCCGACGATGTGACAATTTACAGCTATTGGTTTTACGACGCAGCGGCAGCGGGTGCCCTCCTTGCGGAGTTTCTGTGTTCAAGGGGAAAGAAAGCAAAATTGGTTTCACGTGCGCACGGATTCGATATTCATGAGGAACGCAGTGATTTTCATTATCTTCCTATGCGAAAATTTCTCTTGGAAAGCGCCTGTGCAGTTTTCCCGTGTTCCGATGAGGGAACACAAATACTGCACAATTGCTTCCCGCAGTATGCCGCAAAAGTGCGCACAGCGCATCTTGGTACGCGCGATGAGGGATACCGCGGCGGCAGCAGAAAAGAGTTTCATCTGCTTTCCTGCTCTTATATGGTGCCGGTTAAACGTTTGCACCTAATTGCCAAAGCGTTGAGCAAAGCGGATTTTCCCATTCGATGGACGCATATCGGCTCCGGCCCGATGAAGGCAAAACTTAAACAAATGACTCAAGCCCTGCCTTCCTGTGTAACGGTGGATTTCACAGGTGCAATGAAAAACGAGGATGTTTTAAATTTTTATAAAAATAGGGATATTACCGTTTTTGTCAATGTCAGCTCCAGTGAAGGAATTCCCGTTTCCATTATGGAAGCGTGCTCGTTCGGCATTCCTGTTATCGCAACGAACGTTGGGGGAACGTCAGAAATTGTAAAGGACGGGAAAAACGGCTTTTTGCTTGGAGCCGAATTTTCACCGCAAGAGCTTCTTGATGTTCTGAACCGCGTTCGTTCCATGACTGAGGAGGAATACGCACAGCTTTGCAAAAACTCCCGTTCTATTTGGAGCCGTGCTTTCAGCGCAGAGAAGAACTATCCTGCATTTTATGAGGTGCTTGGCCGATGAAACTGTTTTACCTGACCTTTCAGGAAGATGCCGAACTCTATTTAGGAGTGACCCGCAAAATCAAATGGCAGGTACGCGCTTTTGAGGCATTAGGTTATGATGTTACCTATACACTCTGGAAAAACGAATGTTTTGCTTTTTATCACGGGTCTGAAACAATCAGCGTACCGGTTGCAAAAGGATACCGCAGAATGCACCGCTTTTCCCAGGCAGTACTGGATTTTCTGAATCGTCATAACTTTGAGATTGCATATCTCCGACTGGACCGTATCAGCTTTGATGTGATTCGCATTTGCCGTATGTTAAAGCAAAATGGGACAAGCCGTGTTATCATTGAAATTCCGAACTATCCCTATTTGCGGGATTATTTACGCAGTGTCAAAGGTGTTCGGCCAATCACTCGGCAGGTTATGACAGCGGCAAAAGCTTTGTGTACCGCTGCTGAAGACCGCATTTCCGGCCGTTTTTTGAAAGAATGTGCCGACGCTGCAGTTCTGATTGGTGATAAATCCGATCGTTTTTTTGGGCTGCCCGCTGTCAACATCACAAACGGGGTCAATGTGGACGAGTTTTCTTTTCAACGCCGTTTCAAAAACAGCGAAGAAATCATATTAGTCGGGGTTGCCGGAACACTCTGGTGGCAGGCGTATGACCGCGTGCTGGAAGGAATGCGTATCTACCGGGAACGGAAAAAGCCCGAGGAACCGCGCGTGAAGTTTATTCTGGTTGGCGGGGATAAAAAGGAAATGCCTGCCTTTTTGCAGGAAGTGCAAAGCCGAGGACTTGAAGATGATGTGGAATGCCTAGGTTTTTTGCAAGGCGAGGAACTCATGCGTGTCTATGCATCGGCTGATATTGGTGTTTCAACACTTGGATGTTACCGCCGTGGTTTGACGCATTGTTCGTCTTTAAAAGCGAGGGAATACTGCGCCGCAGGGCTGCCCTTCCTTTATGCCTATGAGGATGACGCAATGGAAGAAAATCCTCCGTTTGCGTTACGTTTGCCAAATGATTCTTCGCCGGTAGATATCAGTACAGTTGTTGCTTTTGCAAGGCGCTGTCGCGATGATCCGTCCCTTTCGGAACAGGAAAAAGAATTTGCACGGCAAAAATATGATTGGAAAGCCATTTTGGAACGAGTGCTCGTCTTTGCGGGTGCCAGATAAGAAAGCAATTAGGAGGACACCTATGGAACTGTTTGTTAGCTTTTCTGAAGTGATGCGTTATTATAAACGCAACTGGATGAAACTTTTGCTGGTTGTTTTGGCATTTGGTATTTTCGGCAGCTTACTGTCGGTAAAATTTGCCCGTCCTGTTTATCAGGGAAGTACGGTGTTTACCGTCACTTGCGGCGTGCCGGATAGTGCGGACAGTGATTATCACCTGCAGTACACAAACATTCTTTACAGTCGGGTGCAGAGCGCTGTTGCGCTGGCTTCCGGAAGCGACCTTCTGACCCAAACGGCGCAGGAAGTTGGCGTGGATCCGTCTGAAATTACCAATATTACCGCGAAGATGGAAAATTCATCGCCTGTGGTCAAATTGACCGTTAGCACTACAAATGCGGCAAAAACCGCGCAGATATCCGACACGGCAGCTGAATTGCTGATGCAGCGGCTTATAAAGCAGTTTCCGGACCCGGTTTTAACGGCTAGCATTACAGATCACGCCGCTGAAGTTCAACCGCAGTCTAGGAAATCTGCAATTGTCAAGGCTGGAATTTTAGGGATGATTTTGGGATGTATTGTCGTTCTGTGCTTTGGTATCCTTGCTGTATTATGCGATAAGACGATTCGAAACGGCAGATTTGCCGAAGAAATGCTGAAAGTGCGCCTGCTTGCGGAAATTCCTCATGAAACGAAGGACAGGGAAAACGCCATACGGACTCTGCGAGCATCTGCACTCAATGCTGCCGGCAACAGACACAGCTTTCTTGTAACAAATGTATGTGAGAATGACGGCGGCGAAGAAATTGCTTTGGATTTTTCCAAGACTTTGGCTGTAACGGGAAAATCCGTTCTTTTGGTGGACTGCGATTTGCGCAGCCCAAAGCTTGCCAAAATATTAAATATCAACCCTCAAAAAACGCTCAATCACATATTGAGCGGAGAGTGCGGCCTTTCGCAAGCTGTTGTTTCTGCAGAGCAAAATGGGATTAGCTTTTTGGCCGGTGCCCCGGTGAATAACGCAATTCCTTCCGACCTTTTTGCGACTGAAACATTTGCAAAGTTCGTGGAAGAAGCGGCTGCAACCTACGACTATGTTGTGTTCTATGCTCCCTCTGAAATTCACTTTCCTGACGCAGAAAGTCTTGTCGTTCATGCAAAACAGGTTATCCTTTCGGTAAAATACGGAAAAACTCCTTTGAACACTTTAAAAGAGTCGTGCTGTCGCATCAAGGCTGCCGGCGGAGATGTCCTTGGATTTGTTGCCACAAATGCCTAATCGCGTTCGCCGGCCTGATACATAATACGGTTCCCGCCGCTTATACTAATCTGCGGTGATAGAAATGACCATCTCCTTTATTCGCACATTGCTGCTGTATGCGGTGGTTATCTTAGCGGTTCGATTAATGGGAAAAAGACAAATCAGCGAGCTACAGACCAGTGAACTGGTTGTGACGCTGCTGATTTCAGATATTGCCTCGATTCCAATGCAGGATTCCGGACAGCCTCTTGCCAGCGGATTGATACCAATTGCTGCTCTCGTAATGTTTGAAATTGTCATTTCTGCTTTGATGGTGAAAAGCTCGAAATTCCGCAAACTGATATGCGGTAAACCGATTATCGTTATTAACGACGGTGTGATTCAGCAAAACGAGATGAAACGACTGCGCATGACAACGGAGGATTTGTGCGAACAGCTGCGGCAAAAAGATGTTTTTAGCATTCAGGATGTCGCTTATGCAATTGTCGAAACCAATGGCAAGATGAGTGTCATTAAAAAGCCGGACAAAGAGCAGCCAACGGCCGGAATGCTTGCCGTTGCCCTTCCGGACACAGGTATTGAAACTGTTGTCATCAGCGACGGTGTCGTTTCGCAATTTTCGTTGCAGCTATGCGGTAAAACCACCGAATGGCTTTATGGGGTTTTAAAAGGACAGAACCTTGACGTTCATGATATTTTTCTCATGACAGCGAATACAAAAGGTGACTTTTTCATTGTGCAAAAGGAGGGGGCAAAATGAAACGCGTCTGGATTTCGTTCGGGATTTTTATTGTATTGACCATTGTCTGCTTTCTTGGAATCCGGTACACATATGAGATTTCCACCCAAATGATTCAGACGGTTTCGCAAGCAAAGTCCGCAGGACAGCGCGGTGACACCGAAACAGCGGTTAGACTGAGCCAGAAAGCGGTAGAGGACTGGCATTCCATTCATAACGTTCTGTGTACGTATATGCCCCATTCCAAACTGGAAGCCATAGACGATACGCTGGCCGGGCTGCCTATGCTTTGCCAATACGGAGGAACGGAGCAGTTTCTTGCGGACTGTGACCGCAGTATGGAGCAGATTTCCTATCTCTATGAGTCAGAGATTCCCAGTATTGCCAATATCTTTTAACACAAAAAATCCGCCTTGAAAAGGCGGAGAAGATACATATTAAGAATTTTTTGGTGTGATTTCAGCAGCAAACCGCATATAGTTTTGCTCGGAGCAGAAGTTTTCTTCCCAAAGATTTCTGCTTTCTTGCCGCATTTGATTGCGGCGTTCCTTAGGCATACGGCACAAAAGTTCAATTTTAGCGGCAAGTTCGCTCGGCTTGAAATCTTTCGGTAACAGATATCCGGTTTCTTCAGGGGTGACAATTTCTGATGTTCCTCCCACATCTGTTGCGATGACGGGAATGCCGAACGATGCTGCTTCCATGATGCTGACGGGCAGTCCTTCCGAGCTGCTGGTGTTGATAAAACAATCAACGGGTGTCGATTTGTAATATTCCATAAGGCGTGCATTGCTGATTTCGCCGGCCAGATTGCACTGCATAAAGGAAAGATTTTCTTTTGCATAGGCCCGAAGGGAATCGAGTCCTTCACCACCGCCGAAATGCGTCCATTTTAATTTTAAACCACTGTCTTTCAGTAAGGCAAGTGAATGGGCGAGCAAATCGACTCGTTTCACAGGGGAGATATGGCAGCAGCTGACCAGATGAAATACATCGCTTTTATTTTGTGGTGAAAGACCGCGGTCCTGCGTTCCTAGATAAGCTGTCCGAATTTTTCTTTCAAATGCGGGATGATATTTAATCAGATAATTTCCGCCGTCCACAGAACAGGGATAAACCTTGTCCAAATTTTGCAGAAGATATTCCCGCATGGGGAGAAAACCGGCTGGATTTTGATCTGCATAAAGGTCATAACGGTGAGCGCGGCTGACGGCGAGGCTGTTTTTTAATTTGAATTCATGCTTTAGCTTGGCGGCAGCCATAGCGGTGTCATACAGCCAATAGCTGTAAAAAGTAACACCGTCATATTGTTTTAGGTGTGCATCGGAAAGAATTGCACGGCATCCTTTGTAAACTTGTTCCGATTTTGCGAGAAAATAGGAGCAGAACAGCTTTTTTCGAAAGGAACCGCGCACTTGTGTTCGGTCGTCACCCGTTACAATATGCGGGAGCGGGAGCACTGCAGCAAATGCGGCACAGGGGAGCAAAGAACGGCGTATTTGCGAGGCCCGCAAAGAATGAACTTCCACATTATTTGGCACCTGTCGTGTCTGTTCGGCCCGGTCGGAAACCGATGTTGCAATCAGAATGATATGTTGAAACGTTTTGGCAAGCAGGGGAACTTCATTTTCAATGAATTCCTCACCATGTTCGAACGGATATTTTTTTGTCAGTAAAATAAGACAGTTGTTCATACTAAATCTCCCCTGTTGTTTTCTGAACTTAACATCATACAGAATAGCATACACGAGCTTTGATTTCAACTGTGCAGTTTTCGAATGAAAGCAGGTATTTACTTGTGTTTCAGCGGGGACGATGCTATAATAATTCAGCATATTATCGACCGGATTTTTATGGAAAAGGTGATATGTTTTAACAGGGCGGCGCAAACGGTGCTTGCCTGGGAGGAGCGTTCAATTACAAATTGGGGCCGTTAAAACCGCGGCGACCGAAAAATGAGGGATATAACTGTGCCAAAAATCAGTGTTATTGTGCCCATTTATAACGTGGAGCGCTATTTGGAACGCTGTGTTAACAGCATTTTAAGTCAGACTTTTACAGATTTTGAGGTGCTTTTGATTAATGACGCATCCACCGACCACTCGCTGGAAGTGGCGAGGCGCTTTGCCAAAGACTCGCGCGTGCGTATACTGGACAAGCCTCATGGCGGGCTGGGAAATACCAGAAATTACGGCGTGGAACACGCCCGTGGTGAATATCTGCTGTTTGTTGATTCCGACGACTGGATTAACAAAGATATGCTGAAAAATCTTTATGCAGCAGCTTCCCAGTATCAAGCGGATCTGGTTGTGTTCAACTATGTTCGTGAAAATCTTCAGGACGGAGAACATCGTATCTGCAAGCTTCCGCTGAATTATCCGGAATTCGGGGATGAAGTGGGAGAACTTTTAGTGACACAGCTTGTTGGTCCGGACCGGGAAGAGAGTGCTTGGCGGCATGTGGAAATGCTCGGCTGTGCATGGCGCCGGATGTATCTGCGCAGTTGGTATTTGGAAAACGAAATCCGTTTTGGGGACGAGCGCGAAATTATGTTGGAGGATATGCCCGCAACTATCACAGCGCACTGTGCAGCAAAACGGGTGCTTGTAGTCGGCGGGGCATATTATCATTACAGATATAATCCGGATTCTCTCAGTACGCGTTATCGGCCTCACAAAATGGAGATGCTGACTCGTTGCTATACAACTGTACGGCAGATTCTGACACAACGCGGACTTTATGAGCGGTATGCCAAAAGACATCTTGCATGGTTTCTGCGTTCAGCGGTGCACGCCTCTCTGATTAACTGTTTTTCACCAAAGAATCCGGCCGGATTTTTGAAACGATATCGGGAAGTACGTTCTATTTTAAAAAATCCCTACGCACGGGAAGCTATGCGATCCGATTATTTGAATAACGGCACACGTGCGGACAGAATCATTTTGCATGTTGTCCGGTCTCGGTTCACTCCGTTTGTCTATCTTTTTTACAGCATTTATTCCCGTATTTTGCAGAAAGACAGCCGAAAAAAATAAAATCAGGGAGTACGGTTATGCCTGAACGAAAAAAAGTATTGTTTTTAAATTATAGTTTGCACAGCGGCGGTATCGAAAAAAGTCTGGTTACCGTTTTGTCTTTGTTTGATGATTCGCACTATGACGTGGATTTGCAGCTTTTTGCAAACGAAGGGCTTTTTTTTAGCCGTGTGCCGGAGAAAGTCCATATTTTGCCGCCCCTGTTTCCAAAAGAATATCGCCTGAATATCCGCCGTGCTTTTCCGGCTCTTTTCTTTCATGGACATCCCTTGCTTGCCCTATGCCGCTTGCTTGTCAGTTTTGCCGGGCTTCGCGGAACCATGGGGGAAAGGCTGACTAGGATGTGGAGAATAGAACGGCATTTTGTTCGTCCGGCTGCCGAACATTACGACGCAGTGGTCGCCTATATGGAAGGACAGCCGCTTTATTATGCGGTGGAGAAGGTGCATGCAGACGTTAAAATCGGTTTCATCCACGGCGATTACAAAGCCATGGGCCTGTGCCGCGATTTTGACCGTCCGTATATCGAAAAGCTCAATGCCCTCTGCACGGTTTCTGAATCCTGCAAGACGGCGTTGGAGACATCTTTTCCTCAGCAGACTGAAAAATTCCACGTGATTTACAACATTCTTTCCGCAACATTTCTTCGTTCCATGGCGGAAAAGGGAACGGGATTCGATGACGATTATGATGGTATGCGGATTTTGTCCATTGCTCGGCTCTCGCACCAAAAAGGTCTGGATATCGCTATGCCTGCGGTTGTCAAGCTCAATCGGAAAGGACTTCGAATTCGGTGGTATATTATTGGTGTGGGTCCGGAGGAAGAAAGTCTGAAACAGCAGGTCAAAGAACTGGGAGCAGAGGACTGTGTTGTGTTTTTGGGGGAACGCGGCAACCCATATCCATATGTGAAACAATGCGATATCTATATGCAGCCGTCCCGCTTTGAGGGAAAATCCATTGCGGTCGATGAGGCCATGGTGCTGTGCCGTCCAATTTTGCTGACGAATTTTTCCACTGCTGCCGATCAAATCACTAACGGGGAAAACGGTATGATTGTTCCTATGACGACAGAGGGAGTGGAAAAGGGACTGGAAGAACTGGTAAAAAACAAGGACCTTCGGGAAAAATACGCACAGGCTCTTGCAAAATGCGACTTTACCAATGAGGATGAAATCAACAAGCTTTACGCATTGATAGAAAATAAATAAAAGCAGATAAATTGAAAGGGACCGTTCCTGCATAGCGGAACAGTCCCTTTTAAATATAATTCATATGTATTTTAGCCGCATGAGCTGACTTTTTTTCTATTGTTTTTTTCCTGCACCTTTTTTTGGATTTCTGCTTTTTTCTGTGCTTCTTTATCGGCTTTCCAATCAGCTCGTTCACGGCCTTCACTGTTTTCCCAGATTTCTTTTGCAACCGGGGCCCATGCTTTTGCCGCGTCCACACATTTTGCAGTCAGTGCATCAACATCTTCCGGATGTGCCAAATCCGTTGAAACAGCCCCTGATTTTTTCACCATCTGCGAAAGTCTGCCTGGGTTATCGAGCAGTGGGCAAGGACGCAGCTGATTTCTATTAAACGGCTGATTTCTGCGGTATTGCATAAACAGAGGTGATTGATAGGCTTCCAAAAGCGTTTTCTCGTGTATGTTGCTGTCTGCGTAATGAATGAAAGCACACGGTTCAATATCACCATTTGCGTTGATGTGCAGATACTGCCGTCCTCCAGCAATGCAGCCGTTGACATATTCACCGTCATTCCAGAAATCCAAGGTAAACAGGGGTTTGGTAGCGCGGAATTTTCGCACTTGGTCATACATGAATTTGCGCTGTTCTGCCGTCGCCATCAATTCCGGCTTCGCATCGACACCCACCGGCATGTATGTAAACAACCAGGCAAATTTGCACCCCAGAGAAATGAGAAAGTCAAAATATTCTTCACTGCCAATGATTTCAGCATTTTTGCGCGTATAACATAAAGATGCGCCGAACGGAAGTTTCTTTTTCCGCAGCAGTTTCATCGCGCGTATCACGGCTTGATAGGTGCCTGCACCGCGGCGAAAATCCGTTTCTTCCTCGTATCCTTCAATGCTGATGGCAGGTACAAAATTTTTCACTCTAAGCATTTCATCCGCGAATTTTTCATCAATCAATGTACCATTTGTAAATGCCAAGAATTCGCAGTCATTGTGCTTTTCACACAGTCTGATAATATCGTCCTTTCTCACCAAAGGCTCACCGCCGGAGAAAATGTACATGTATGTACCCAGTTCTTTGCCTTGGCGGACGATATCGTCAAGCGTTTCAAAGCTCAAGTTCAGCCGGTTGCCGTATTCTGCCGCCCAACACCCGATGCAATGCAAGTTGCATGCGGAAGTGGGGTCCATGAGAATGGCCCAAGGAATGTTGCAGTCGTATTTTTCCACCAGTTTGTTTTTTTTCTGGCTGCCGAGTATTGCGGAATGAATGAGAAAATTTTCGAAGGTTTTTCTCCGCACGCTTTCGTCTATGTCTGTGTAAAGGCTTGAAATCAGACGGTTCCAGTTGTTTTGAGGGTCCTTCATGAAGCCTTCTACCATTTCATAGGTGTTCTTGTAAAGACCTTCCTTGTCAAACTTTTTCAGCCAACCGATGAGTTTCGGCACGTTTTCTTCTGGATTACTGTCCAGATAATCAAGAACTTTTTTTAACCCGTAGGATTCCAGCTTTTCGTTTACAGTACCCATAAACATCTGCTTCCTTTCCTCATAATTGGCCGCCTGGGCTTCACACTTTAGATTAGAATATCATAATTCGACCATAATGTAATTATACAGTTTTCTACCAGAGTACAAAAATTATACACATGACCAAAAGTGTCATTTAAATAGAACTTATAAGGCTTCAATCATTGTAAATTGGAAATAACTTCACATTATTTTTCTGTTTAATAACATTTTCTGGAATAATCTATTCATAATAATATCGGAGAAGTCCTTGTTTTATACATTTTCTGTAAAGTGTCATTGAAAGTTGACACGTTGTATGGATTACGGTATAATGCAGGAAATTTCATCCATAAATCAATATGACAGCGGGGGCGTTTTCATGATTTTGGCGGATTTAATCCGGAATCTGGAGTGCACATGCACCGGACGTACGGATGTTGAAATAACAGATGTGGTATATGATTCAAGAAAAGTAACTAAAGGAAGTTTGTTTATTTGTTTGCGCGGTTCCTCGGTTGACAGCCACATTTTTGCCGCGGATGCAGCAAAGGCAGGAGCTGCAGCCATTGTGGCACAGCGGCCTGTGGAAGTATCCGGGGCAAGTGTTGTAATGGTAAAAGATACCCGCTATGCGATGGCGCTGATTTCCGCGGCATGGTTTGGCTATCCCGCCCGGCAAATGACCGTGGTCGGCATCACGGGAACCAAAGGGAAAACGACGGTTTCCTATATGGTTCGTTCCATTTTGGAAGCGGCAGGCATTAAAACCGGCGTTATCGGGACAATCGGCACGGTTATTGGGGACCGTGTTATTAAGACGGAAAACACCACGCCCGCTTCCTTTGAGATTCAGTCCTATTTGCGTCAGATGGTGGATGAAGGTTGCAAAGCAGTTGTGATGGAGGCCTCTTCCATCGGACTGCGCGACCATCGTGTATCCGGTATTAAGTTTGACTACGGGGTATTTACCAACTTTTCACCGGACCATATTGGGGGAAACGAGCACAAAGATGTGCAGGAATACATGGCCTGTAAACGGATGCTGTTTCGCATGTGTAAGACTGGGATTATTAACTTGGATGACGCTAACTGGCGCTCGATTGTGGAAGGGCATACTTGCAAACTGGAAACTTATGGTTTTTCATCGGAAGCGGAACTTGCTGCACGAAATGAGGAACTGGTTTCACGCCGGGGATTTTTGGGCGTCCGGTTTGACCTTTCCGGCAAGATAAATCTTAAAGAACTGGAAGTGAGAATTCCGGGGCGGTTCAGCGTTTATAATGCCTTGGCGGCTGTTGCTGTCTGCCTGCATTTTGATGTTACGGAAAAAAACATTCGAGACGGCCTGGAAACGGTAAAAGTGCGGGGAAGGGTGGAACCGGTGGAGGTGCCGGGAAATTATACCCTTTTAATTGACTATGCTCACAATGCGCTGGCCATGAGGAATATTCTCGAAACTTTGCGGGAATATCACCCGAATAGGCTTGTCTGCATGTTTGGCGCCGGCGGTAACCGCGCGCGTTCCCGCCGTTTTGAGATGGGGGAGGAGAGCGGCAGACTTGCCGACCTGTCCGTTCTGACAGAAGATAACTCTAGGGATGAGGATGTCATGGACATCATTGCGGATATCCGCACAGGAATTGATAAAACAGGCGGAAAATACATCGTGATTCCGAATCGGAAACAGGCAATAAAATACTGCATGGAGCATGCACAGGACGGTGATATCATTGTGCTGGCGGGCAAGGGACATGAGGATTACCAAGAAATTAAAGGTGTTAAATATCATTTGGATGAGCGTGAAGTTGTTGCCGATATTATCAGTGGAAAGTTGTGAGGTATGGCTATGAATATGACGGTTATGGAGATTGCCTCGGCCTGTAATGGACAGTTGCTTTGCGGTAATCCGCAAACTACAGTGACATCGGTGGTAACGGACAGCCGCCAAGTTGTTCCAGGCGCCTTGTTTGTGCCGATACGGGGCGAACGTGTGGATGCTCATCAGTTTATCCCAACGGTTTTGAAAGCTGGCGCAACGGCTGTTTTGACACAGGAACATCAAACGGCACAAGGCCCTGGGGCATGGATTGCGGTCAATGACACAAAGGAAGCCTTACAGCGCATCGCAGCCGAGTACCGCAGACGTTTCTCATTGCCGGTGGTTGGTATTACCGGCAGCGTGGGGAAAACTTCCACGAAGGAAATGGTAGCGCTTGCTCTTTCAGCAAAACGAAATGTAATGAAAACCCACGGAAATAACAACAGCCAAATCGGTGTACCATTGACAATGTTTCGTTTATCGGAAGAACACAGTGCCGCTGTGGTGGAAATGGGCATGAGTGAATTCGGGGAGATGAGCCGTATCGCACAGGTCGCAGCACCGGATTACGCGGTGATGACAAATATCGGAGTTTCCCACATTCAGCAGCTTGGCAGCCGGCAGAACATTCTGGCGGAAAAATTGCATATTACCGATTGTTTTCACGAGGGCTCGGTTCTGTTTTTAAACGGGGATGACGATATGCTCCGTGAACTTTCCGGAAATTTGCCCTTTCAAACCGTTTCATACGGAACCGGGGCGCATTGTGACTTTCGGGCGGAACAAGTGGAGAGTGTGGGAACATCGACTCGTTTTTCCTATGTTGCGCCCAACGGCGAATGCGGGCAAGCGGAAATTCCTGTCATTGGAGCACATCACGTTCTCAATGCGCTTGCAGGGCTTGCAGTTGCTCAGCGGCTTGGAGTTCCGCTTTCAGCAGCAGCAGAAGCACTTACACATTACCAAGCTCCTGCTATGAGGCAGCAAATCCGCCATGCAAATGGTATGATGGTAATTGACGACAGTTATAATTCAAGCCCGGATGCAGCAAAAAGCAGCTTGGGTGTTTTGCAGTCCTTCAAAACAGGGAAACGCGTTGCCGTACTCGCGGATATGCTGGAACTTGGCAGCTATTCCGAAAAGGCCCATCTGGAAGTGGGAACTTTTGCGGCCAATTCCGGTGTGGATATTCTTGTTACGGTTGGGGAACGTGCCGGCGCAATTGCAAAGGGTGCGCTGTCTGTTCGTCCCAATCTGGATTGCCATGTGTGCAAAGACAATCAACAGGCGTGCGATACGCTCAAAACAATTTTGAAACCCGGCGATACCATATTGGTGAAGGGATCGCGTTCCATGCACACAGAAGAAATTGTTTCTTTTATTCTGAATGAATTTGCTATGTAAATTGTTGGAAATATCCATCATAGTTATGGTATGATAGTTAATTTTTCATAAAAATTCCCTGCATATCCTTTTCTTGTTGCAATTGTTACAATTATGTGATATTATGTTACTAAATTGTAACAGTTGTTAAATGTTCGTAATCAAGGGGAGGATGTGTCATGGGACACCGTCGGAAAATCGTTTTGGCAGCTGTGTTTGCTGTTAGCTTGCTTTTGTGCGGGATATTCGCATTTTCTCAGATTCCCGTTTCGGCGGCGGAGACAAAGACGGGGGTCGGATTGTCGGAACATGCTCTGAAAGCCTATCGGGAGGGCTGGAAATATCATTATGGCAGGTATGGTCAATACATCGGCGGAGTTCGTTCCACTGATTGCTCCGGTCTGATTAAATCCTATCTGTGGTGGCAAGGCGATGACTGCGACCCGGAACCAAATTTGATTTCTGTTGCAGGCAGTTCCAGAGCAATGCTTGCTTCGGCAACGGAAAAGGGCACCATCAATCTCTCTGATGCGTCATCACTTCCTCGTATTCATGGCTTGATTTTATACAGTCCTGGTCATGTAGGTGTCTATGTAGGCTCAAATAAATCGATTGACAACCGCTGCTCCGGTGTAAATATTAAATATGAAGATGTAATAGGTGGTAAATATCATTGGACCCAATGGTTCAAACTCCCGCAGATTACATACCCGGAAACTGGATTTGTAACGTTTGATGGGAAACAGTTCTATTATGAAAATGGTCAATATGTTGTAAGCACTTCTCGTACCATTGATGGTGTGACCTATACCTTTGACGATTCCGGAGTGTTGATCTCCTCTTCAGATTCTTCCACTGAAAATTAATTGTTTTTTACAAACATAATAAAAACCCGGTCAGGCACAATTCCTGATCGGGTTTTTCCGTTTGAAGTCAAAGTTCAATTTCAATTTCGTATTTTTTCAGCCAGTAATTGATTTGCAGCAAATATGCCATCATTTGGGGGCCTGCCATTAATTGACCAAACCAGGGCCTCCCATAATCAGATTTTTCATTAAGCAGTTGCTCTACGGATGCTTTGTTGACCAGTATGTGCAGAGGTTCTTCTTCATCTTTCATAACCGTATCCAATCTGCGGCGGAGAATTCGTTCATAAGCGGGGTTGTGTGTTTTTGGATAGGGGCTTTTTCTCCTCATCCTAACGTCTTCCGGCAGCCATGGACGTGCGGCATCGCGAAGGAGTCCTTTAACCACCCCGTCCGGGCATTTGTAACTCCATGGAGCGTTGAATACGTACTGCACAATCCGATGATCCGCATAGGGAACACGTACTTCCAGGCCGCTTGCCATGCTCATGCGGTCTTTGCGGTCGAGAAGGGTGCTCATAAACCATTTGATGTTTAAGTATGAAATTTCCCGGCGCCTTGCTTCCCGCGGATTTTCGCCTTCAAGTTTCGGCACTTGGGCAATGGATTCTTCATACCGCTGATTTACGTAACCGGTTAGGTCCAGCGCGTCATTGATTTCGGGTTTTAATAAATCTGTCCGCACCGAAAGATCGGGCGACCATGGGAAACAATGTCCTTCGAACGCCTCTTTTTTATGGAACCAAGGATAACCGCCAAAGATTTCATCGGCGCATTCTCCGCTGAGAGCCACCACATGTTCTTTTTTAATCAGCCTGCAGAAGTGAAGGAGGGAGGAGCCGACGTCTGCCATGCCCGGCAGATCTTTCGCATCAACAGCGTCATAGAGTTTGTCGGCCTGGCTTAAATTGTCACATTTTAATACCGTGTGGTTTGTTTGGCAGTATTGGGCCATTTTTTTTGCCCATGAATCGTCAGAATCCGGCTGAAATGCTGTCGGCTTGAAATATTGGTCGTTTCCGGTAAATTCAAAGGAATAAGTGGATAAAGTGCGACCTAAATCGTGGTATTTCCGCGCTGCAATCGATGTGACAATGCTGGAATCCAGTCCGCCGGAAAGAAATGTGCATAGCGGCACGTCTGAAACAAGCTGGCGGTTCACTGCATCTTCCACAAGATAGCGCACATGCTGAACGGTTTCCTCATAGCTGTCCGTATGTTCGTAGCTTTCCAATTGGAAATACGGTTTGGAAGAAAAACCATCATGATTAAAAATTGCGAAAAATCCCGGCTTTATCTCATAGATATCCTTAAATACGCCGATACCGGCAGTGCGTGCCGGCCCAATTCCGAGTACTTCGCACAGACCAGTCCGGTCAATGATGGGATGAATTCCGGGGTACTGAAACAGTGCTTTAATCTCTGACCCAAATACCAGCCGGTCTCCGGCAAGGGTGTAGAAAAGCGGCTTGACGCCAAATCGATCGCGGCAAAGAAAACAGCGATTATTTCTTTCATCATCAATGGCAAATGCAAAAATTCCGTTCAGTTTATTGGGACATGCTTCGCCAAAGTGAATATAACATTTTAAAAGAACTTCTGTGTCGCAGGTCGTTTCAAAAATATAGCCAAGCGCCTCCAGTTCACGGCGAAGTTCGTCCGCATTATACAGTTCTCCATTATATACGATGGTGTACCGGTATCCGCCTGCATAGGCTGTCATCGGCTGTTTTCCGCCTTCCGGGTCGATGACTGTAAGCCGTTGATGGGCGAATGCCGCATGATTGGAAACAAATACCCCTTTTTCATCCGGCCCGCGGTGCCTCAGTGTATTTCCCATACGCCGGGCAAGCTGGCCCAGAAAAGGGGCCTCTTCCGAAAAATCTTCATTGTAATTACAAAAACCTGCAATTCCACACATATGGAACCCCCTCCTTCGAAGTTACAATACCATATTATGTAAAAATGCAATTATGGTTCAAAAAACAGCAGGAGGGAACTTCCTCAATGTAGTTTCTGTATTATTATTTGTTTATATCCGTTTGATTTTCTGCAGATTTTGCAAGCTCGCTTAAAATGCGTTCCGCCGCTGTTCGGCGCGCGTTTGCTTCGATAGAAAGCTCGATGGCCAGTCTTGTCAGATCTGCTTCGCTTTGCTGGGATGTGGACCGAATACGGTCACAAACATCCTTCATTGCAGCGGTTTGAGCGCTGCAGAATTGGTCGTAGATCTCGCTTTGGGAAGCGTTTAACCGCAGTTTTTTTGTCAGAGCGGCGATATCCTGAATGGAAAGAACCTGCTTTAGCATACAAATGACGGTCAAAATTGCAAGGTGTTCCCGTGAATATCTTTTCTTGTCCGGGCGGGGTAGAACTCCATCTTTTACATAGTTATTAATCATGCTGGATGTCAGCAAATTGGAATTCTCATCCCGAGCATACAGTTGGAGCTGCTTATTCATGTAAGTTAATACCTGATCCATGTAAAGATAAATTTCCGGTAAACGGTTCCATTCAACAGGTTTCGAGTTTTCAATTTGCTCAATCCATTCCTGTATTCTATCGGTAGCCCCGCTCATTTTGTTTTCTCCTTCCTGTTTTCGGCATGTTTGCTTAGCATATATCGGCTTGGCGGCACCCCCATATACCGTCGAAACACGCGTGAAAAGTATAATTGATCCGAGAATCCTGTGGAATAAGCAACTTCGCCAACCGTCAGCCCTCCCGTTTGAAGAAGTTCTGCGGCTTTTCCAATTCGATAACGCATGAGGTATTCATTTGGTGGCATGGAAATGTGCTGCATGAAAAGGCGATATAGGTGACTGCGGCTGATGCCGGCACTCGCGGCGATACTGCTGACGGTAATATTGCCCGAATAGTTGTAATCAATAAATTTAATGGCTTTTTTCACATATTCATATCCCAAATCCTGTGACGGAGAGTTTTTTCCAAACTGGTCGATCAGTTCCGCTAAAAACAAGAGCAGTCCAGCTTCCATTCTGGTTTCTTCACTGGGGCTGGAACCGGATACATTACAGATATCCGTCAGCAGATGCTCCAGTCTGTTGTCTTTGCTGTAGTGAAATATCGGTTCGCGGTTTAGAAGGCCTGTTTGATCCATCAAACGCTTTGCATCGCTTCCGTTAAAACCGACCCAGCAATAGGTCCAAGGATCTTTATCATCCGCAGTATAGGAAACAAGCTGCGACGGAACAACCAAAAAGCCGTCCCCTGCGGAAAGCTGATGCTGCTTTCCCGCACAACAGAAAACCCCATGTCCAGAAAGAATGTAATGTATCAGGTAATGGTCACGAACCGCGGGTCCCCAAGAATGGCGGGAAGCGCACCGTTGTACTCCGCAGCTGTAAACCGCTAGTCCCAGACTGTTATGAAATGGATCGCGGAATGACCGCCTGAATTCTTCATTCCCCAAAATTCCCGATGCCTCCAATGTTATCTTCGACTCTTTCATTATAATTCTGCATTGTTACAGATGCAATAAAAAAGAAAAAATGATGAAATTTAATTGAAATATGACGGCCTATCGGTTATAATTAGAAACATATTCGGCACTTTTAAATTTACATATATCGGAATTTTATATTTGGAGTGGAGAAGTAACGATGAACTTTGAACAGGAGCTACAAATCTCGCTGACAGTTTTGCTCACAGGGCTTGTGGTTGTCTTTTTGATGCTGGTATTCCTGACGCTTGTTATCAAAGGATACGGCAGTACTGTACAAGCATTGCAAGCCAAATACCGCAAAAAACAGTCAAAACAAATACCTTCGGTTTCTAAAACAGAATCTGTTTCAGCGCCGCCCATTCATGAAACTGTGAAAGAGGAAACCCCTCAAATTGTCGAAGAGGGAATTCCTGAAGAAGTGTTGGCTGTGATTGCAGCTGCAGCTTACAGTGTGATGCCCGGTGGTAAGATTACATCAGTTCGACGCGCCGCGAGAACTGGCCGAAGCCGCTCTGCCTGGGGAATGGCTGGGTTGTTGGAAAATACGCGCCCGTTTTGAAAAATGATACCAATGGCATAGGGAAGGACTGGTAAAGTGGTTGTAATTAATGAGTTTGCAGAATCAATAGTAAAAATATATCAATCATCAGGTTTGGCTGGCAATGATCCAAGAAATTATATCATGATTATCATTGCGGGAATTTTGATTTATTTAGCTGTGAAAAAGCAGTTCGAGCCGCTATTATTGTTGCCCATCGCGTTTGGTATGCTTTTGGTCAATCTCTATCCAGAGATTATGGCAGCTCCTACTGCTACGGAAAACGGTGGCTTATTTTACTATTTATACCTCGGTGTAAAACTGGGAATTTATCCTCCGCTGATTTTCTTAGGAATTGGTGCAATGACTGATTTCGGTCCGCTGATTTCAAACCCGAAAAGTTTCCTGCTTGGTGCTGCCGCACAGATAGGCATCTTTATCACTTTTATCGGTGCAATTTTTCTTGGGTTCGAAACAAACCAGGCTGGCTCCATCGCCATTATCGGCGGTGCCGACGGTCCGACAGCTATCTACGTTACTTCCATACTTGCTCCGGAGCTTCTGGGGCCAATTGCGGTGGCTGCGTATTCGTACATGGCTCTCGTTCCGATTATTCAACCCCCGATCATGAGGGCTTTGACTACCAAAAAGGAACGTCTTGTGCGCATGGAACAACTGCGTCCGGTTTCAAAGCTGGAGAAGATTCTGTTCCCGATTATTGTTACCATACTGATTTCGCTCTTGCTTCCCGATGCTGCTCCGCTGATTGGCATGCTGATGCTTGGAAATCTATTCCGTGAAAGCGGCGTTGTTGACCGCATCAATAAGACTGCACAAAACGAACTGATGAATATTATAACCATCTTCCTCGGTACAACAGTTGGCGCAACTGCTACCGGTTCCCTTTTCCTCTCTTGGGGCACAATCAAGATTGTTATCCTCGGTCTGCTGGCTTTCTCGATTGGTACTACGGGCGGGGTACTGTTTGGCAAACTTATGTGCCATTTAAGCGGTTACAAAGTCAATCCGCTCATCGGCTCCGCGGGTGTTTCTGCAGTGCCAATGGCAGCGCGTGTATCCCAAAAAGTCGGTCAGGAAGAAGATCCCGGCAACTTCCTTTTGATGCATGCAATGGGCCCGAATGTGGCCGGTGTAATTGGTTCTGCCGTGGCGGCAGGTGTGTTGCTTAGCATTTTAGGTTAATTAGTTTTGCATTTCTTCCCGCACGTCCAAACGGCGTGCGGGTTGTTTTTGTGAAAGCCCTGTTTTGCAGCACGGCATTTGCACTTTGCACACAAATAAGATACAATGGGATACATATGGGCTTAAGGCCTGATTTTAATGTCTGGCGGTGAAATGCATGTCTCAATATCGTGAACTTCGGAAAAAAGTTCTTGAAAAAGAATTTTCGCGCATGAATTCAAGACAACGGGAAGCGGTTTTTTCGGTCAATGGTCCGCTTTTGATTTTAGCCGGTGCGGGAAGCGGAAAAACAACCGTGTTGGTCAACCGCATTGCAAATTTGGTTCGTTTTGGCAATGCTTATTTTTCGGACAATGAACCTGCTTTAACTTCACAAGACCTTGATGATATCTCGTGCTTTTTGAAAAAGGGGGAAAAGCTCTCTGCGCAAACTTGCGCACGGCTTGCGTCGGATCCATGCCCGCCCTGGCGTATCTTTGCAATTACATTTACCAATAAAGCTGCAGAGGAGCTGAAAAACAGGCTGACGGCAATGCTTGGCGAAGACGGAAGTGAAGTTTGGGCTTCCACGTTTCATTCCTCTTGTGCACGTATGTTGCGCCGCGATGGGGAACGTCTTGGTTTTACCAGGCATTTTACCATTTACGATACGGAAGATTCCCGTAGGGTAATGAAGGATTGCCAGAAAAAACTCGGTATTGATGACAAAAAGCTGTCGCACAAAGCAATTCTTTCCGAAATTTCCCGTGCGAAAGATAATCTCATTGGTCCGGACGAATATATTAAAAATACCGGAAGCGACGAGCGCGCGCAGAAAATTGGCGCTGCATACCGGCTTTACCAAACAGTTCTGAAAAAATCAGACGCCATGGATTTTGATGATTTAATTTTTAACACAGTTCGACTGTTTCAGAAAAATCCGGACGTGTTGGAATATTATCAAAATCGTTTTCGCTATTTCTTAGTGGATGAGTATCAGGACACAAGCCATGCGCAGTATGTTTTTATCAAGATGCTTGCGCAAAAAAATTGCAATCTCTGCGTTGTGGGTGACGATGACCAGAGCATTTATAAATTTCGCGGCGCCACAATTGAAAATATCTTAAGCTTTGAAAAGTCCTTTCCGAATGCAAAAGTGATTCGGCTCGAGCAGAACTATCGTTCCACAAAAACCATTCTGTCTGCCGCAAATGCGGTGATTGCACACAATGAGACACGAAAAGGAAAGACCCTTTGGACAGAAAACCCGACAGGCCGTAAAATTCAGGTCAGAACGGCATACAGCGAACAGGATGAAGCAAGCTATATTGCGGACAGAATTCTGGAAGGTGTGGCGTCTGGTCGGAAATTTTCTGATTTTGCTGTTTTGTACCGCATGAACACGCAGTCGAATGTGCTGGAAAAAGTTTTTGCAAAGTCCGGTATTAAATATCGAATCATCGGCGGACAGCGGTTCTATGACAGACGCGAAATCAGAGATATGATTGCCTATCTCAATTTGATTAACAACCCGGATGATGAAATCAGGCTTCAGCGCATTATTAACCGCCCAAAGAGGTCCATTGGCGACAAGACCATGGCTCAGGCTTCAGAAATAGCGGTGCAGCTGGGGGAAAGTCTATTCACCGTTATCAGCCATGCGGATGAATTTGAGCCGCTCAAGCGTGCTGCAGCGAAGTTGCTTGCCTTTTCAAAAATGATACAGGAACTTTCCGTGTTGGCTTCGGACGGGACAACCAGTCTGGGAGAACTGTACCAGCAGCTTTTGAAAAAGACGGGATATTTGGAATATTTACAGGCATCCGGTGAGGATGATGCGCAGGATCGTATTGACAACGTGCGGGAACTTTCAACCAACTTGATTAAATATGAAGAAGATAATGGGGAAGAGGCGAGCCTTTCAGGATTTTTGGAGGAGGTTTCACTTCTAACGGATATCGACAATTACGACAGCTCGTCCGATTCCACTGTGCTGATGACGATGCACTCGGCAAAAGGTTTGGAATTTCCTGTTGTTTTCCTTCCTGGGTTTGAAGAAGGCATTTTCCCTGGAACGCAGGTGCTTTACAACCCGCAGGAAATTGAAGAAGAACGCCGTTTGGCCTATGTTGCCATTACACGTGCAAAAGAGGAACTCTACATTTTGAATTCCGAATTTAGAATGCTGTTTGGCAGCAGTCTGCACAATCAGCCTTCCCGTTTTTTGAAGGAAATTCCGGAAGAACTGCTGGAAAAAAGCCGTTCCAGAGCATGGAAAAAGCCGGATCCAGGGGTTGTACTTCCAACGTCGTCAAAAGAGGCACGAGCCATTACAACGGAGGCGGCGCGCAATTTTGGGCCTGTTTCCAAACCGGTCTCTGCACAGAAAACTGTCTATCGTGCAGGGGATTGCGTTGCTCATAAAACATTTGGAACAGGAGTGGTTCTATCTGCCACTGCCATGGGGAATGATACCCTGCTGGAGGTTGCCTTTGATAAAGTCGGTACGAAAAAACTGATGGCGAACTTTGCGCGTTTGCAGAAAGTACAACAGTAAAGAATTCAAACGATGAAAGCCCCGTCTGAGCATTGATCAGACGGGGCTTTTTCTTACTTTTTCTCGTTTTTTGCTTGTTTGTCGCAGGAGATATCGCTGACCTTGGGTGGGAAAAAGTCTTCTGCCGGAAATTCTATGCGGCGGAACATCTCACGCGGGGTATCGGATGTTGGCTGGCATTCCTGCTCCGGAATGCAGAATTCATAGGTTGGAACCAGTAACGGCACATCACGAACCAATTGAACAATCGTAAACACACCGATTGTTGCATAAATCGCGTGACTGCAGCCATAATCAAATTCTGCACCGTACAGTTCGCTGATACTGTCCGGTATACCATTACAAATATCGCAGCCCTGCGGCGGACGGTCACAGATTTTGGCCGAAAGACCGATTGGTTCGGAAACTCTGCAAACAGCTTTCGGAAGAACCTTTCCGGTTGAAATTTCCACATCGGGATCTGAGGAACTGCCGGAAACAAATGTCTTTACATTACCGTCGCTGCCAAAGAGAATCACGCGCTTATTTGCAAGGCAGACGCCATGAACCACGTTCGGGCAGGCAGATTGCGGCAGGAACACGTCTAGGCACACATCAAAGAAGAAGTTCAAGTCTACAGCATAGAATCCCTGGTTAAATGGAACGGGTTCCAGATGCAAAAATACTTTGATGACTTCTGCGCCTCTGATTCTTACATTGCAGGCGTGCTCTATCAGTTCGTGCTTGTCGGGGGTGAAAAATACCCTCATGTCTTCCAAATAATCTTTGGAACTGCATGAATCATATACCCTCGCCGCATTGATGCAAACGGCTTCTTTTATATTTCCTGTGGCTTTGTGTAAATTGTTTTGCACGTTCTGTGTTGCTACAGCCGATTCCGTACTATTGTTATCCATAAAATCATCCTCCTAACACAAATTGGAGCCTTGTATCTCTATACCATTTTATGGTGAGAATTTCATTGTGTTACAGGAATTCTTTTACGGATAAATCCGTTTATGAGTGAGGATGAATTATCCGAGAAAGCCGATGTCCCCTCGTTCCAGGTTTTTTACGGCACTTTGAATTCGGCGATTTGCTTCCTCACCTGTTGCGGAATCTTTCACATAGCGGATGACTAACTTTTGTTTTTCATCATCCAACATGCTGAAATTTTTCATTGCATCTTGATGTTTGGTCAGAGATACCATTAAGCCGACCGGCATGTTTGCCGCTTTCGATTCCTTTTTTTTCATTTTAAATCCCTCCTTTGTGTCTGTAATTATTCTTTGTTACAAGACAGGGATTGATACGGAAAATAAAATGCTAAAATATGTCAGCCCGGCAAATGGTCAAGGGAAAAAGTTGCATCGTTATGGATATTTTGTTATAATAAGCCGAATTGAAAATCTTTGATTAAGAGTTGAGAAAAATGGCAAAAGTTACATTAATTGCATATACGCCAAATCCGGACCAGGTTGTGGCACAAGCGGCCAGACTTTGTTATTCGTCTGCCTCCATTGGTGAGATTCAGAATCATCTGACTCCTGAAAAGGCGGCGTCAATGGTGAAAATGCTTTCCGAGATGGGGCATGAAAGTCCTACGGAACATGCATCTTTCACATTTGGCATTGAAGGGGTATCAAGGTCTTTCCTGGCCCAGATTACCCGGCACAGAATTGCGTCATACAGCGTGAAGAGCCAAAGGTATGTCAATGAAGAAAATTTCGAATTTGTCATTCCGCCTGAAATTGAGGCAATTCCGGAAGCGCGGGAAGAATTTCTTGCTGCCATGGAGGACGACCGGAAACGATATGAAAAAATTTCCCGTTTTCTGGAGCAGCATCATAAACAGCGGCTGATGCAAGCCGGCAAGTCGGAAAAAGAAGCGGCTTCTGCAGCCCGCAAGCTGGCTAACGAGGATGCACGCTTTGTTTTGCCAAATGCCTGCACTACGAATATGATTTGCACATTTGATGCACGGTCGCTTAATCATTTCTTTACCCTGCGATGCTGCAACCGTGCACAATGGGAAATCCGAGAAGTTGCGGTGCAGATGCTCCGCCTTGCCCGGCAGGTTGCACCGGAACTGTTCCGTCAATCCGGCCCCGGATGCGTGCGCGGTGCGTGCACGGAGGGAAAAATGACTTGCGGCAGGGCTGAGGAAGTTCGGAAATTCTTTCATCATTTGGGGCAAGAAGAATGAACGGCCATCTTATTACAATTGACGGTTTGGATGGCAGCGGCAAGGCCACCCAGACCGAATTGCTTTGCAAGGAATTAAAAAGGCGCGGTATCAAGTTCCGTCATGTTTCCTTTCCGGACTATGAGGAAGAATCTTCCGCGCCGGTGAAAATGTATTTAAACGGTGAATTTGGCGGAAAGCCGGAAGATGTCAATGCTTATGCGGCTTCGGCTTTTTTTGCTGTTGACCGATATGCCAGCTTTGTACGCCACTGGCGCGAAGAATATTTAAGCGGTACACTGATTGTGGCGGATCGGTACACAACCTCGAACATTATTTATCAGCTGCCCAAGCTGTCTCGCACGGACTGGGATCGTTACATGGAATGGGTACAGGATTTTGAGTATGAAAAGCTGGCTCTTCCCAGACCGGATCTTACCATCTATCTGGAACTTCCAACTGAGATTTCTCAGCAGCTATTGGACAAACGATATCGGGCCGATGGTGGCAGAAAAGATATTCATGAAAGCAATACAGACTATCTTTCAGCCTGCCGTGAAAGCGCTGCGTACGCCGCAAAATGCCTTTCGTGGAAAACTGTCAACTGCGAAAAAGACAGGACACTAAGGAGTGTGGAAGACATTCATGCGGAGATTTTAAAAATAGTTTTGGAGGAACCGTATGTTAGAATTTAAATATCCTGAAATATCGGATCGGGAATGGTTGGCGCCGAAGCTGTCTGCAAGCGGAAAAATTGGCAGCGAAGGGGCTTTTGGAACACTTTTTATTTGGAAAAATACCTATTTTTCAAAAGTATGCCGTTTGGATGATTGTACGCTGTTTTGTTTCGGCGAGCCATTATATACCTATAATATGCCCTTGTGCGATAAAAGTCGTCTACGGGAAATAATAGAATTAATGATAGCAGACGCGGCGGAACGGGGACATCCGTTCCAATTGTGGGGAGCGACTGAGGATCAGAAAAATGAACTAGAACAGATGTTTCCGGGTCGGTTTCGATATCAATTGGATCGGAACAGTTCCGATTATATCTATAAAGCGGAAGATTTAATCCGTCTTTCCGGTAGAAAATATCACGGCAAGAGAAATCATATTTCCCAGTTTGAGAGAAAGTATAACTGGAGTTACGAGGATATTACCGAAGAAAACATGGAGGACTGCCGTTATATTGCAAAACAATGGTGCAAAACGCACGGCGGCTGCCTTGACGATAATGGTTTTGCAAGTGAACCATGCGCCATTGACCGTGCGCTCAAGTACTTCAATGAGCTTCATCTTGCCGGAGGTCTTATCCGAGTGGAAGGAAAACCGGTTGCCTTTACCATCGGGGAAGAAATCAATCCGAAAGTTTACCTTTTGCACTTTGAAAAAGCTCTGGATGGTTATAACGGTCTTTATGCCGTGATTAATCACGAATATGCCGCACGGCACCTGGAAAGTTACGAACTGATTAATCGAGAAGAAGATTTGGGAATTGAAGGCTTGCGAAAAGCGAAGCTTTCCTATCATCCGACTATTATTTTAAACCGGTATCGAATCACTCTCGCCGGGGAAAATGGAGATGCAGAGTCTTGATTAGTCAGGCAGGATGGGAGATGCGTCCGGAGCTTTCAAAGCTCTGGCAGGTTTGTTTTAATGAACCCAAAAGGTACCCGGACTATTTCTTAAATAATTATTTTCGTCCCGAAGACTGCCTGGTGTATCGGGTATCCGGAAAGATTGCCGCCGCGGTCTATCTTCTTCCTGCTGAAATTGTGCTGGACGGTGCTACAGCGCAGGCGCATTATATTTTTGCGGCCGGTACTTCGCCGCGGTTCCGTTCGCGGGGCTTTATGGCGTCATTATTGGCCTATGCCGCCATATACGGTGCAAAACGCGGGGACCGGTATTCCATCGTTCTTCCTGCAGAACAGTCTCTTTATGCATTCTACGAGAAAAACGGATACTTTGATTATTATAAAATCAGATCCGTGCGAGTTCCGCGTGCTCGTTTGAAGCAAATGGCTGAAGGAAATTCCTGCGGAAGAGTTCTCGCATCTTCTGCGGAACTCAACCGTGTTCGCAACAGCATTTTATCCCGTCGAAAGGGTTCCGTCCTTTGGAGCAGGGAACGATTTCATTTCACCGTTGGTTTCGGTGCAACTTATGGAGATCAATTGGTGTGTGCCGGGCCGATGGGACACCGTTCTTATGCAATTTGCAGAAAAACAGATGAGAAAACCTGTTCTGTTCGGGAAACGATGATATCTCCAAATGGTTTTCCGGAGCTTGCGGCTGCTGTCCTGCGGCAGGTACCGGCAGAAGTTTATGAGTTTCGCCTGCCTGTAGGGGATGGGCTTTTTTCGGGAGAGGGAACGGAGGAACGCTGCGGAATGCTGCGCCCTGTCGGAGGCACTCCGGTGGAAGAAAGTGTCGCATCTGAACCATATCTTGGGCTGGCTTTGGATTAAGAAATTTAATTTAAGGAGGAAATCGTATGATTTATTTATTCCTTGCGCAAGGATTTGAAGAAGTGGAAGCGATTACCCCGCTTGATTTACTGCGCCGCGCCGGTGCCCAAATTAAAACAGTCGGGATTGGCGGACGCCAAATCACAGGTTCACACGGAATTGAAATAACCACTGATTTGGACGAGAAGCAGATTGACCTTCAGGATATAGAAATGATTATTTTACCCGGTGGAATGCCTGGAACAAAAAATTTGGAGCAGTCGCAAGCGGTACGGAATAGTATTGACTATTGTGTGGAAAATGGCAAAAAGGTTGCAGCTATCTGCGCAGCCCCTTCTATTTTAGGACATATGGGTGTGCTTTCCGGCCATTGCGCTGTTTGTTATCCCGGATATGAGCAAGAACTCAAGGGAGCTGAAGTCAAAACCGACCCGGTTTGCGTCAGCGGAAACATTATAACTGCACGCGGAGCCGGAGTTGCGCTGCCGTTTGGATTAAAATTAGTAGAAATTCTTTTTGGTAAACAGAAATCAGATGAAATGAAAGAAAAGGTTCAATGCGTGTGAGAAATATAAAAGAAGTGAAAAAAATTTGCGTGCCCAAATTCGGCAATACCGAGAACGGATGGACCCGGAGCTAAAGGCACGGCAGGACGATGCAATTTTCAGCCGAGTGCTTTCCCTTAGGGAATATGCTAAAGCACGGGTGATTTTTACCTATGTCAGCAAGCAGATAGAGGTGGACACCACCGCGTTAATTTGTTCGGCTTTGGAGTCCGGCAAGAAGGTTGCAGTTCCGCTCTGCATTCCGGAGACAATTGGCATGGAATTTTACGAGATTAACTCGTTGGACGAATTAGTCAGCGGTACTTATGGGGTGTTAGAGCCGGATCCGTCCAAATCTCGGCTAGTTAAAAACCAGAAAAACAGCATTTGCATTGTGCCCGGCCTTAGTTTTGACTCTCAGGGGTATCGGCTGGGATACGGCAAAGGATATTACGATCGTTTTTTATCCGGATATCAGGGAACTACCGTTGGATTATGCTATGCCAAGTGTATGAAATGGGAGCTTCCGCATGGGTATTACGACCGTCCGGTGGATATTCTTGTCACAGAAAAATATATTCGCAGAATTTCGGGAAAAAACGCCTGATTTGCGGGAAGGAGGGCGCATATGAAGGATGATGAACAGCGGGCGAAACGTGCGCATCGGGAAAAAGTAAAAAATTTCCGGGTTCAGATAAAAGATGATATAGTGAATGATTCCAGTCAGGATATCTACAGTCATGGTTCGGGCATGGCGAGCGATACCGATTTCGCAATCGGCAGTTTCAATGGCGCGAATGCCGGAGCTGCGGCTCAGAAAAGGTATTTGCAGCTGCATCGGCTGCGTAATCGCGAAAAGGGACGGAAGAACAAACGCTTTTTCCGATTTGTCTGGTTCATTATGGTTTTATTCGTTTCGCTCCTCCTTGGGCGGTATTTGGTTTCCGGGGTTAACGACATGCTGGCAGTTGGACGGGAAGACTTTGATGTGACAGTTGATATTCCTCAGAATGCCACTGAAAGTCAGGTAGCTCAGATATTATATCAAGACGGAGTTATCAAAAACAGGGATTTTTTCCGGCTGTACGCAAAATTAACCAAGGCGCCGGAACAGTACCGCGGCGGAAGTTTTCAAATCCGCTCCGATATGGATTACGAAGCCCTCATTAATACCTTGCAATCCTATTCTAGCCGTGTGGATACGGTGAAACTGACCTTTCCGGAAGGAATGAATGCTTTGGAAGTTGCGGAACTCATGGAAAAGAATGGTGTGTGTTCCGCAGAGGACGCAAAGGCGGTCTTTAACAGCGGAAGCCTGGACGAAACATATGAAATGCTGCAACAGATTACAAATGCTTCCGAGCGCTATTATCAGTTGGAAGGATATTTGTTCCCGGATACGTATGAGTTCTATAAAAATGAAGACCCGGAGCAGGCTGTCAATAAACTGGTCCGCAACTGTAACCGGAAGCTGACAAAGCAAATCCGTGAGCAGGCAGAAGACAAAGGAATGACAGTTGACCAGATGCTTACGCTTGCTTCCATGATTCAGGCAGAAGCGGCAGATAAGGAAGATATGTATATCGTGTCCAGCGTATTCCACAATCGCCTAAAAAGTGAAAGAGAGGATTTGCTGCATTTGAACTCAGATCCAACCATCTATTACCCATACCGAAAGCTATCCCTTGTTCCGGAAGAAATACGCGACACTTTTCAGAGCCGATACGACACATATACGGTGGAAGGTCTGCCTCCGGGACCAATCTGCAATCCCGGGATGGATGCAATTGAAGCGGCGTTGGATCCCGCCTCGACAGAATATTATTATTTTTGTCATGACGAGGACGGGAATCCCTATTATGCAAAAACTGCCAGTGAACATCAGGCAAACCTAAAGAAAGCGGGGCTGCGATGACTGTACAAAAATTATACCGTCCTGAACTCTTGGCCCCTGCCGGTGACCGTGAAAGGTTAGAAGCGGCAGTCCGCTTTGGTGCGGATGCGGTTTATCTTGCCGGCAAGGAATTCGGTATGAGATCTGCTTCCCCAAATTTTGGAGAAGAGGAACTGGTTTCAGCGGTTCAATTTGCTCATGAGCATGGGGTAAAGGTGTATTTAACCTGTAATACCATTGCACATCAGGAGGAACTTGCACGGCTGCCGGTTTTTTTTCAACAGGCAGCTAAAGCTGAGGTTGATGCTTTAATTGTCGCGGACCTCGGTGTCTTTCGTCTTGCACAACGCTATCTCCCTCATTTGCCGGTGCATATTTCAACGCAGGCCGGCGTTGTCAATGCTGAAGCGGCCAACGTGTTTTATGAGATGGGTGCAAGGCGCATCGTATTGGCCCGCGAACTTACTCTTGCAGAAATTGCTCAAATTCGGAAGAATACTCCGCAAGACTTGGAACTGGAAGCTTTTGTTCACGGTTCCATGTGTGTATCCTTTTCCGGTCGGTGTCTTCTATCAAATTACCTAACAGGCAGAGATGCCAACCGCGGCGATTGCGCACAGCCCTGCCGCTGGAAATATGCACTTATGGAAGAAAAGCGGCCCGGACAATATTTTCCAATTGCGGAAGATACACATGGTGCCTATATACTTAATTCCAGAGATATGAATATGATTGAACATATTCCGGAACTGGTTGACGCCGGAGTCAGCTCGCTGAAAATAGAAGGTCGGGCAAAATCCGCATATTATGCGGCTGTGGTTACAAGCGCTTATCGGCACGCAATTGACCATTATCTCCGGCATCCGAAAGAGGATTTACCCGCATGGATTCCACAAGAACTGGATAAAGTCAGCCACCGCGAATACAGCACAGGTTTCTATTTTGGCAATGAACCAGGGCAGGTTTTAGAAAACGGCGGCTATGTACGTAATTATGAAGTGATTGCGGTCTGCACGGGGAAAAGCGGTTCCCGTACCGTCCTTGCTCAAAGGAATCGTTTTTTCCGCGGTGATGTGGCCGATGTGTTAGAGCCGGGAGCAGAACCTTATCTACTCCCTATGGAAAAGATTTATGACGAATTCGGCACACCACTGGAAACTGCGAATCATGCCGCTATGACCGTGTTACTTGAAACGGATCGGGATATTCCGGTTGGCACTATTTTTCGCAGAAAAATAAATCATGATTAAAAAATCCTCCCGCGGGCAATGATAGCCTGTACGGGGGGATTTTTATGAGTAGACGAATTATAGGCTTTTATTTCGTATTTATGCTGACAATGTTCTTGTCGGTTTTAATATTATACCGCATATCCAATGGTACAGAGCTTGCACGGACAGCCCAAAACCAATCCAGCTATAAATTGACGGTTGCATCCACACGTGGAACCATTTATGATTGCAATTTGTCCGCACTTACCGGGGCAGAAAAGGAGTATGTAGCGGCTGTTGTGCCGGGAATTGAAACCACCGCTGCACTTAGCCGTATTTTGCCAAACGATAAAATGAAAACGGTCTATGAAACATTAAGTGAAGGTCATCCGTTTACATTGACGATTCCCTCGAATATTCAGCAGAAAGGCATCGATGTTTTTACCATTCAGAAACGCTATCCGGATTCCGGTATCGGTGTTCATATTTTGGGCTATCTCGACGGGACGGGCAAAGGAGCAGCGGGAATTGAAAAAGCCTTTGATTCCGTACTTAGCAGCAATCAGGGGAGAATCACCGTCACATATAAAGTGGATGCACTAAACCGCGTTCTGGCGGGCGAAGAAAAGAAAATCAGTGACACGACGGAACTCGGAAAGAGCGGGGTAGTCCTTACGTTGGACAAATACATCCAGAGTGTTGCGGAACAAGCAGCGGATAAATATTTGACAAAAGGAGCCATTGTTGTTCTAGAAGTTCCGTCGGGTAAAATCCGTGCCATGGTCAGCCGTCCCGCGTATAATCAGAATGATGTTGCATCTGTTTTGGATGCCGAGGATTCACCACTGCTCAACCGCGCCGTGTCGGCTTACAGTGTGGGTTCCGTCTTTAAACTAGCAGCGGCGGCTGCTGCTCTTGAGTATGGGATTTCACCAGATTACAAATATACATGTACCGGCGGAATTGATGTGGATGGAAATGTGTTTCATTGTTATAATTCGGAAAGCCATGGGGAACAGACTATGGAGCAGGCGATTGCAAATTCTTGTAACACATATTTTGTCAACCTGATGCAGCAAGTTCCGCAAGAAAATTTTCTCAATATGGTTCGTTCCCTCGGCTTCGGACAGGCATTCTCCCTTGCGCCGGGCCTTTCCACGGATTCGGGAGTTCTGCCGTCCTTAAAGAGCTTAAGTGTTCCCAGAGCGCTTGCTAATTTTTCTTTTGGACAGGGTGAGCTGACCGCGACTCCACTGCAGGTTGCGGCAATGACTAATGCCATAGCTTCAAACGGCGCGTTTCGTGTACCGGTTCTTTATGAAGGTATTGTCAATGAACATCTGGATTATACCGCACGTGCGCCGCAAAATCAGGGAACGCAAGTGATGTCAAAAAATACCGCAAGACTTCTGCGGGAATTTATGCGTGCGTCCATTGAAGCGGGAACCAGCCGGGAAGGAAAGCCGGATACAGGCGGGGCGGGGGCGAAAACCGCGACAGCCCAGACCGGAAAATATGTGAACGGCGAGGAATTGGTGGAATCCTGGTTTACGGGATTTTTTCCGTACGACAATCCAAAATACGTTGTAACTGTTTTTGCAGAAGGCGGAAACGGCGGCGGACGCACCTGCGGTCCCGCATTTAAGGAAATCGCGGATGTATTAAATCGGGTTCTCGGATAGTTTTGCAGAAACACCCCAATCCGATTGACATTTCTGTTTAATGGGATTATAATCAATAAGTATTAAAAATGGTGATATCGGACAGGCAAGGAAGGGCAGAATACGCGAACGTTCCGCTGCAGAGAGGAAACCTGTGGCTGAAAGGTTTCTGCGGATAAGACGTGTATGGCCGGCCCGGAGCCTCGCGGTGAGGAATCGCGGCGTTTCCCGCGTTAAGGGATTGAGAGCGGCGCTTTCACTTACTATGAAAGCGCAATTTGGGTGGTACCACGGATTTTTCCGTCCCATATGGGCGGGGAAGTCTATTTTTTTTGCAAATCATGCCTATTTTAAGGTGGATAGGAGATTCTGATTAGATATGAAATGGACAGGATTAAATGACTTAAGGGAGATGTATCTTTCGTATTTTGAATCGAAAGGGCACCTTCGGCTTCCAAGCTTTCCTTTAATTCCAAAAGATGACAACAGCCTGCTGCTCATTAATTCCGGCATGGCGCCAATGAAGAAGTATTTTACGGGAGAAGTAACACCGCCAAGCAAGCGAGTGACAACTTGCCAAAAGTGCATTCGCACACCGGATATTGAGCGCGTCGGCATTACTGCACGGCATGGTACTTTTTTCGAAATGCTCGGCAACTTCTCGTTTGGCGACTATTTTAAGCGTGAAGCAATCCCGTGGGCATGGGAGTTTTGCACCAAAGTGCTGGAACTTCCGGTGGAGCGGCTTTGGGTCACCATTTACCTCGATGACGACGAGGCGTATGATATTTGGGTAAATGATGTTGGCCTTGACCCGAAACGTGTGGTTCGTCTTGGCAAGGAGGATAACTTCTGGGAGCACGGTTCCGGCCCATGTGGTCCATGTTCAGAGATTTATTTTGACCGCGGTGAAGAGTATGGATGCGGCAAGCCAACTTGTGGTGTTGGCTGCGACTGCGACCGCTATGTCGAATTCTGGAATATCGTGTTTTCCCAGTTCGACAGTGACGGCAAGGGGAATTACCCGCCGATGGAACATCCGAACATCGACACGGGCATGGGGCTGGAACGTCTGGCTTGCATCATGCAGGGTGTGGACAACCTGTTCCTTGTTGACAGTGTCCAAAACATTATGAAGCAAATTTGCAAAATTACAGGTGTTCAATACGGCGAGGATCCGAAGAAAGATATTTCTCTGCGTGTGATTACCGACCACATCCGCAGCACTGTGTTTATGATTGGTGACGGGGTTATGCCGTCGAACGAGGGCCGCGGCTATGTTTTGCGCCGATTGCTGCGCAGGGCCGCGCGTCATGGGCGTTTGCTCGGTGTTCACGATACATTTCTGTGGCAGATTGCGGATACCGTCATCCATGAAAATGAAGGTGCTTATCCGGAACTTGCGGAAAAGCGCGATATGATTGTGAAACTGCTCCGTGTGGAGGAAGAGAGCTTCTCTAAAACAATTGATCAGGGGCTTTCGCTGGTCAAAGGGTATCTGGATGAAACGGTCAAGAACGGCGGAAAGGTGTTCTCCGGAGCAGAGGCGTTCCTTTTAAGCGACACATATGGTTTTCCGATTGACCTTACGAAAGAAATTGCTGCGGAACGCGGTCTTACCGTAGATGAGGAAGAATTTACGCGCTTGATGCGCGAACAAAAAGAACGTGCCCGTGCGGCGCGTAAAAATGCCGGAGCGGATGCATGGGCCGGAGAAAACGATGCGCTCGAGGGTGTGCCTCAAACCTGTTTTGTCGGCTATGAAACCATGGAAACAGAGGGCAAAGTGCTTGCAATTCTGAAAGACGGCGTCCGCGTTGATTCTGCGACAGCCGGGGATAAGGTTGCCGTGGTTCTGGATAAAACCGCTTTTTATGCGGAAAGCGGCGGGCAGATTGGGGATACCGGAACCCTGGAGTCGGATGGCGCAGTTCTGACGGTTTCCAACACGACGAAAAATCCTGCCAAGAACTTTTTACATCACGCAGTTGTTAAAGCAGGGGAACTGCATACCGGTAATACAGTAACAGCCAAAGTCGATGCGGAACGCAGACAGGCTATTATGCGCAATCATACATCCGCGCACTTGTTGCAAGCTGCGCTGCGCAAAGTCCTCGGAACGCATGTGGAGCAGGCGGGCCAACTGGTTGATGAACACCGTGTGCGCTTTGATTTTACGCATTTTGCGGCTCTGACGCAGGAGGAATTACAAAAGGTCGAGGCACTTGTAAACAAAGAAGTTCTCAGCGGACTTGCGGTGGACTGCCGTGAAATGCCAATCGAAGAAGCGAAGAAGCTTGGCGCAATGGCGCTGTTCGGCGAAAAGTACGGCAGTGTTGTACGTGTTGTTTCAGCGGGTGATTTTTCTAGGGAACTCTGCGGCGGAACCCATGTGGACAACACGGCGAAAATCGGTTTGTTTAAGATCGTTTCCGAAAGCAGTGTTGCAGCAGGCGTTCGGCGTATTGAAGCCGTGACTGGGAAAAATGTTCTGAGCTATCTCGATGAAATGGAAGGCCAACTCCGGAAAACGGCGGCGGTGCTGAAAGTGAATAACACATCGGACCTTGCGCATAAAGCACAGCAAATGACGGCGGAATTAAAAGAAAAAGAACGTGAAATTGAATCGCTCAACGGCAAAATTGCTTCCATGCGGATGGAAAGCCTGTTTGCGGGGGCAAAAGACATCGGCGGGATTCGTCTTATTGCGGCAAAATTAGAAGGAACGGATCCGGATGTACTTCGCTTGATGTGTGACCGTGTGAAGGAACATGCGCCGGATATGGTTGCCGTGTTAGCTTGTGTTCGGGGCGGTAAAGCTAATATAGCGGTTGCCTGTGCACCGGATGCTCAGAAAAAGGGCGCGCACGCAGGAAAAATTGTGAAAGAAGTTGCCGCAGCAGCCGGAGGCGGCGGTGGCGGCCGTCCGGACAGTGCCATGGCAGGAACCAAACACCCCGAAAACCTGGATGAGGCCATTGCAGCCGCGGAAAAAATTGTTGCTAATATGATTAAATAAGTTTATAATTAATTTTTGGAATTTGGTGCAAAGGAGGATTTGCCTTGGATTGTGTGTTTTGCAAAATTGCCGCGGGAGAAATCCCGAGTAAAAAGGTATATGAAGACGAGCAAATTCTTGCGTTTTATGATTTGGAACCGCAGGCTCCTGTTCATATTCTTTTAATTCCTAAACAGCACATTGGCTCCGCCGCAGAAATCACAAAGGAAAACAGTGCGGTTGTAGCTCATATTTACGAAGTAGCGGCACGACTTGCAAAGGAAAACAATTTAAGCGGAGGTTTCCGCATTGTCTGCAATGCTGGCGCGGATGGCGGTCAGACGGTGCCGCATCTTCATTTCCATTTGCTGGGCGGCCGTTCCATGAAATGGCCGCCGGGCTGAAAAATTCAGACGGTATTAATTTTGGAAAGGTCGATCTTTTGTCATGAATGAAAAGTACTACCATATGACCATTGCAGGCTGTGAGCGTGACCTGCCGATTTGTCCGATCGACGAACATCTTGACATAGCGGGTTTTATCATGCTGGGCGATGTGGAAATTACGGAAAAAACTGCAGCAGCTCTGCTGAAAAAATGCCCGGAGCACGATGTTGTGGTAACTGCCGAAACAAAGGGGATTCCTCTTTGTTATGAAATGGCACGCCAAGGCTGCCGCAACTATGTCGTTGCCAGAAAAAGCGTCAAAGCATACATGAGAAATCCGATTTCCGTGGAAGTAAAATCCATTACCACGGATCATGTGCAGAAACTGTTTCTTTCTGAAGAAGATGAAAAAGTGCTGCGCGGCAAACGCGTTTTGATTGTGGACGATGTCATTAGCACAGGAGAATCCCTTGCCGCGATGGAAAAGCTGGTAAAGCTTTACGGCGGGGAGATTGTTGGCCGTGCCTGCGTCCTTGCAGAAGGCGATGCGAAGGACCGCGATGATATTATTTATCTGGAACCTTTGCCGCTGTTTTTTAAATAGGCAGCTTTTTTGGGGGAGATTCTATGAGAAGGCCGCTGGTGTTGGTGGGATTTTCTTATCTGCTGACACTGGCGGCTGCTGTCTATCTTGGTGCAAAACTCTCTTTTGTGCTGTTTTGGTGTTGCCTTGCGTTGTTTGCGGTGACCGCTTTCTTGAAGAAAACGCGTACCGTGCTCGTGTTCCCCGTTGCCTTTCTCACTGCGGCGGTTGCTTTTGGTGCCTTTGCGGGTTATTCCCATGCGGCAGTTGAACCGCCACGGATGCTTGACGGACTGGATGCTACGGTAAACGGCACAATTTGTGAATTGCCCTATTCACAATATGGGCGTTGGTATTATATTGTCAGCATCGATTCGGTTTCTGTTCCGGGTGCACCGCAGAGTTTTAAAATTCGTCTTTCGTCACAGCAGAAACTTGCCTCGGAACCCTATTCGCGGATTCACGGGAAGGTACATTTTTTTCGCCCGCAAGGTGGAAACGGATATTCTGCGGAATCCTATTATGAGTCCCGCGGAATTAGACTATTTGCATATCTGTATGAATACGATGAGCCTGTGCGCGTTGAGTCTCCGAAATCGAAGCCGATTTACTATTACGCTCTTATACTGCGGCAAAAAATGATTTCCTCGGTCAAATCCATGTTGCCGGAGAAAGAGGCGGGGCTGATTCAAGGGATGCTTTTGGGGGATAAGACAACGCTCACTTCGGAAACAATAACAGACTTTCGTGCTGCAGGTGCTTCCCATTTGCTTGCCGTTTCAGGGCTTCATATGGCTACGGTTGCTCAGTTATTGCTCCTTTTGTTCGGATTGTTTCAAATTCCAAGAAAATTCTCTGCAGCTCTGGCAGGCGGGGGAATTCTATGCTTTATGGCGGTTACCGGGTTTCTTCCGTCTGTCATGCGAAGCGGAATCATGTTTTTGCTCTGCTTAGCGGCGCCGATTGTATCCAGACGGGCTGATTCTCTCAATTCTTTGGGGACGGCAATACTGATTCTTTGCCTGCCGAACCCTTACGCTGCTGCGGACGTAGGTCTGTTGCTGTCCTGTTCTGCTACACTGGGGTTGATTCTGTTAGCTCGGCCGGTGCAGAATTGGCTCAATGCTCGGCTGGGTCACGTCCGCTTGCTCCGTCCTTTAGTGCGTGGAATCAACGGCATTCTCTCAACGACATTTGCCGCTATTCTTTTCACATTGCCGATTGTCATTCTGTCTTTTGGAAGCATTTCATTGATTGCGCCGCTTTCCAATTTACTGATGTTGGTGCCGGCTTCCCTGATGATTGGTTTTTCTGCGGTGGGGGCTGTCATCGGTATTTTTGCACCGCAGTCGTTTCTTTTAATGCCGTTTGCGCTGATAAGCGGAAGCCTTGCAAAATATCTGCTTGCCTGCGCGCACCTGCTGTCGCAGATCCCATACGCAAGCGTTTCAGCTTCTTACGGATATGTATATCTTTGGCTGGCAGGTTCTATCTTGTTGTTTGCAGTGGCTTTTGTTTGCCGCTCAAGGCGGAAATTGATGATAACATCGGCTGTTCTTTGCCTTGTTATGCTTTGTACGGGAATACTGAGTTATGGAATCTTTTCGAGGGGCGTCACACGAATTGCCGTGCTTGACGTCGGGACAGGTCTTTCGGTTGCTGTTACAAAGGACGGTGCCGCCGCAGTGTTCGGCTGTGACGGGTATCAGTCTGCCAAAATTGCGAGTTATTTGTCCGGTAAAAATATACGGCATATTGATCATCTGAATCTGTTGACATCGAACAGAGAAGAAGCCGTCAATGCAGCTGATTTGGCGGAGATGTTTTCTCCGGGGACTCTTTGTGCTCCTTCGGATTTTCGGTACGATGGATTTGTGCAAAAAGCCGCAGCTTGTTCCGCCGATGTTTTTTGGCAGGAAAATCCATCGAATACTATGATATGGCAGGATGTCAAGATACAACTATATGATTGCGGGGGCAGCAAAGCGGTGCAAATGATAGCGCAGAATATTTCTATCTTGATTGTGCCGGATGGTGCGGATGTATCCATGATTCCGCCGGAATGGTATCATCCGGATTTCTTAATCACGGATCTTCCGCCGGAGAAAATAATGTTACTGCACCCGCTTTGCACTGTTCTTTCTATGGATTATAGGGATTTAACCAAAATACAGCAGCCAAAGGAAAGTCACATTCTTTGGACGGGTGGATTTGGAACAATTGAATTACAATTGAAAGGGGATCGTATTTTGTCGGTCGGGAGGGAGTCGTAATGCCGGAAATTACGGAAACGGAACTTAAAAAGCAAATCAGCCACAAAGATTTTGCAAAATTGTATTTCTTATACGGCGAAGAAAAATACTTGGTAACCTATTATCTTCATCAGCTTGCGGGCAAGGCGACCGGCAGTCAGTTTACCGACTTTAATTTTAAGCGATTTGACGGCGGCGAAACGGGGGCAGACCGTATTGCGGAAGCCGCCCTGGCATTGCCATTTTTTGCTGAACGGAAATGTGTTGTTGTCACAGACCCGGATGCGGATACAATGAAAACGGTTGAAACGGAAAAGTGGAAAGAACTTATATCCTCTCTGCCCGATACAACTGTTTTGATTGTGGCTTTGCCGAATATGGATGCAGATGAAAAGAAGAGCAAAAACTGGAAAACATTTATCCATCTGATGAAAAGCGCCGGTCATGTTATCCGTTTTCGCAGGCGTACGGATGCGCAGCTAAAAAAACTTCTCTGTAATGGGGCAGAAAAGCGGGGATGTGTATTGTCACCCCGCAATGCCGAACGGCTTGTTTCTTCCTGTGGCTCAGATTTGACGACTCTTTTGCATGAGCTGGAAAAACTTTGTTCCTATGTAAAGCAGGGAGAAATTACTGCGGATGATATTGAATTACTTGCCGTTAAAAATTTGGAAGCGCGGGTGTTCGACCTTTCCAAGGCAATCCTTTCCGGTTCGGGGGAACGTGCCTATTCCATTTTGGACTTTTTGCTCCAGCAGGGGGAGGAGCCGGTTGTTATTCTTTCTGTATTGTCTTCCGCTTATCTTGACCTGTACCGCGTGCGCACGTCCATTCATAATGGATATGATGCTATGGAACCGGCGAAGTACTTTGACTATGCACGTAAAGAATTTCGCCTTAGAAACGCTCAACGGGATGCAGGACGGTATCCGGATGGGATGTATCGGGAAAGTTTAAAAGAACTTCTCGCGGCAGATGTTGCACTGAAAAGTTCACGTTGCAATCGACGCACTGTGCTGGAAAAATTGATTGCCAGACTCTTGATTTTGTCGGAAAGAGGGAATACACCTTGATTCATGTGAAAGAAGCTGTGATTGTTGAGGGGAAATACGATAAAATTAAACTCTCTTCTCTCATTGATGGAATCATTTTACCGACAAACGGATTCCGTATTTTCAAAGATCCTGAAAAAATGGCGCTCATTCGCTCTTTAGCGGATACACGCGGTCTTTTGATTTTAACGGACAGTGACTCAGCAGGATTTCTTATTCGCAATTATCTTTCGGGTTGCATTGCACCCGAAAAAATCAGGCATGCATATATCCCGGATATTTTGGGCAAGGAGAAACGGAAAGAAAAACCCTCCAAAGAAGGCAAACTCGGCGTGGAAGGTGTGCCAATCTCTATTTTAAAGGAGGCACTGCTTCGTGCAGGAGTCAGTGTGGATGAAGAACCGCCTAAACGGATTCGACGCATCACAAAAACGGATTTATTTTTAAACGGTCTGTCCGGCGGGCCGGAGAGCGCAAAAAAGCGCGTTAAATTGCTCAAACGTCTTTCCCTTCCGGAACATCTATCTGCCAAAGCATTGCCGGAAGTACTCAACAGTCTTATGAGTTATGACGAATTTGTCAAAATAGCGGAGGAACTATAAAAAAGTAGAAGATTTGTGTTGACAAGTTGGTGGAAAAGATGATATAATACCTCTTGCTGAGCGCGAGTGCTGGAATTGGCAGACAGGCACGTTTGAGGGGCGTGTGTCGTATGACGTACGGGTTCAAGTCCCGTCTCGCGCACCAAACCTCAGAAACCGCATGAACACTGAGTGATTCAGTTGTTCGTGCGGTTTTTCTTTTTATCCTCTTAACCCTGAATTTCCGTCCGTACGACAGTTGTACGACACCTGTACCGAGTTTTTCGCCAAGGCCCATATTCTTTTGGAGTACCTCATAGTCGTTGTGGATCGTACCCTCAATTATTGCCATAAGCCTTTTGATTGACCCTCCGGCGAAACCTCACGGGGCTAGTGTCAAGGGAAGTTCGCAATTTTGGGACTCCGGAAAATGAATTAGGCTACGTTTAATAGTATCTGAATAGATTTTGGATTTAAGTATGCTCTGGAAACAGACCAGTCTTCCGCATATTCCATGAGACATGTTGTTACCAGACGTAGATAGGAATCCGGATTAGGGAATATTCCTACTACGCTGGTTCTGCGGCGGATTTCCTTGTTCAGCCGTTCCAGCATATTAGTTGAAGAAATTTTGCGGGCATCAAGTTCCGGAAAAGCATAGAAGGCTAGAGAATCTTCCAGTCCATCTTCCAGGAATTCGATTGCTTTTGGAAAGCGTTTTCCATATTGTTCTGATATTTGCTCCGCGCGCTGTCTAGCTATTTCAGCGGAGGGTGCCAACCAAATTTCTTTTAACTGAGCCGCAAAGGACTCTTTTTCCTTCTGGGGTACATGAGCTAAAATATTTCGCATGAAATGGACTTTGCATCGTTGCCAAGAGGCTCCCGGAAAACTCTCACGGATGGCTGCAATCAGCCCTTTATTCGCGTCTGAAACCACCAGAAGCGGTGTTTTCAGTCCACGATCTAAAAGACTTTGAAACAATTGAGAATAACTTTCTTTTGATTCATCTAGCATTGGCTCTACGGCGAGGATATCCCTATGCCCCTGTTCATTGACGCCGCAAACTACCATCACAGCCATGCTGACGACCCGGCCATCCATACGAATTTTTTCATACAGTGCATCTGTCCAAATGACAGGATAGCGACCCGTCAGAGGCCGGCTGCGGAAGTACTGTACCTGCTCATTAAGGCCTTTCGTCATTTCACTGACTTGACTGCGAGAAAGATTTTCAATTCCAAGACTGCGGGCTAGTTTCTCCATCTTTCGCGTAGATACACCCTGCACAAACGCTTCCTGAACCACTTGAATCAGCGCTGCTTCACTGCGCTTGCGTTCTGTTACGAAAAACGGGATATAGCCCTGATTTCGGAGTTTTGGTACCATCAGATACATCGTCCCCATACGAGTATCCAGTCGACGCGGCCGATAGCCGCAGCGGTAATCACGGCGGGATGGATTGTGTGCATTCTTTTCCGCGCCAATAATACCGGAGACCTCTGCTTCCATCAGACGGGTACACAGCCATTCCAGCATCGACAGCATTGGATCCGGCTGCGCCATACATTTTAGTAGCAATTCTGTCAAATCTGTGGTATTCTTTTTGTGAGTCATTGGGTATCTCTCCTTTTTTGAATGTTTTCTCACCATTCATTTTATCGGAGTCCCAATGACTTTTCTATACCTTTATGAAATTGCGAACTTTATTGTACTCTATCCTCACGGGGAGCAGATTTGTTATCTGCTTTTTCACTTTGTTGAGCCTGTCACGATTAGTGACGGGCTTTTTCTTTTTGCTTTCCGCTTAAGGCTACAACATTTGTCTCTAAAATGTCCGCCCTTTTGATTCCTTCACGATTTATTCGAGTGGTGTTTTTTAAAATCTAAAAAGGGACGGGGCAGTCGCAGTATTTAAAAATGGAAATCAGCTGATGCCCACACATAAAAATTAAGGCGGAGCTGGACACGTTGGATTCAATGATACATAAAATAAAAAGCCCGCTATCCGACAGACATCGGAAAAGCGGTTCTTGTGAAAAAGAAAGTATAAAAGTATATATATTATATCAGTTTAGAATAACTTGTCAAATGAAAAGACGCTCAGTGGGACAAAAAATGCGCAAATGTGAATTTTTTGCCTCTTGTCCTCAGAAAGAAAATCACAGGACTCAAAGCTCAGGCAGAGAAAATGAGGAAAAAGGACGAAGAATATCTGGCTCGTTCCGACGAGGTAACAATACATGAACCTGAGGACATGGAGGCTGCCGTGAGCCAGATTCCTCAGGAGTCCAAAGAAGAAGACCGCACGTTCATGGGTGCGAAAGCAGAACAGTTCGACGCTGACCAGAAAACTCTTGCGGATGAAAGGCCAATCCCTCATACCTGTGTTATTGCAATTTAGATAATTTTGCCATAAAATATTTTTGAGGTGTAGATATGATAGCTTCCTATGGTGCAAATAAGACATTTCGTATGTTGGATTTATTCGAGAAATTTAGTCGCGGCAGTTTAATTAATAAACAACAAATTGCCGCCTATTATCATGTAACGGAAAAATCTATTCAACGGGATATTGCAGATTTAAATGAATATTTTTCGCTGCAAAGCAATTCAGATTGTAAAATTCTATATAGCCCGAAAGAAAAAGGGTATCGTTTGTTAAATCGCTCTAATGCATTTCTTTCGGACAGTGATATCTTTGCACTGATAAAGGTCTTATTGGAATCCAGAGCCTTTTCAGCTACGGAAATGAAAAGGATTATATCGACTTTTTTAAATCAATGTAACGATAAGGAATCAATAAAAAAAGCAGTTCAAAATGAGCTGTGTTATTATGTTCCACCACGGCATGGGAAGGATATCATTGATTTTATTTGGAAAATCGCCTCAAGTATTCATCATTCCCAATATGCCGTGGTTACATATCAACGACAGGATGGAATTACAAAAGAGCATCGCTTGAAACCGCTTGGACTGATTTTTAGTGAATATTATTTCTATCTTGTAGCAGAAATTTGCGATTTAGAAAAAGATCAACCTGCGGTATTTAGAGTAGATCGGTTTCAAAGCTATTGCGCAACCGAAGAACATTTTAACATATCTTATAAAGATCGCTTTGAAGAAAGTGAGTTTCACAAGCGGATTCATTTTATGTATCCGGGACAGTTAATTCATCTTCAGTTTAAATTTTGGGGAGGTTCCCTGGAAGCGGTCCTTGACCGTATCCCTACTGCGAGAGTTGTCGGATATGACGGCGAGAAGGCAATCATAGAAGCGGAAGTCTATGATAGGGGAATCATCATGTGGCTTTTAAGTCAGATGGAATTTCTTGAAGTTACTAAGCCGAAAAGTCTTCGCATAAAAATGGCGAATACAATAAAAAAAATGGGTAAACTGTACGAAGAAAACTCAACATGATAATTTCAAAAATCAAACAAAACAGTGATTCTGATAACTTGGAAAGACTGTCCAACAACGATGCAATTGGATTTTGTTCAACAACATTTGGACGATTTCAGTGGAGTAAAACTTCATCATATAAAAATATAAAATTTGATGGTATATTACCAGAGCAAAAAGGAATCCCTCAAATCAAAATCAAAGCTGATATTTATTCTAATAATGTAACCGAAAGCATTAATTGAGATTAAACGCCGAACGAAAGCAATTAGTGCTTTTCCTCATAGCAACGGTGCATTGAAGCTGGTTTGTGCACGCCTTCGTTATGTGGCAGCTTCTGAATAGTGAACAAAATGGTATTTCAACATGGAGCACCAATACCATATGAAACGGATAAAGCAAAACATCGCTAGCTAACTACTAACAAACTGACGGTATAAATTGATTTTTCGTAATTTTCTTGACAAAACATATGCAATGCGATACATGCCTGGGTTTCACTCAAGTGACAAATTGGGTTAAGCTTAAGTTTGCTGCCCAAAATCCCCAAAAAGCTGGCAATGCAGAAGTTGAGCGAAGGTCGTCCTTCCACTTTTCTTTTGGTTGTTTCATTGCTTTTTTGCTTTCTGCAAAACTATAACCCATCCTTCGCTGAATGCCTTGGATGGGTTATTCTACAATATGAGTATTTGCACTAATTGCAAATACTGATTTTTTCTGTCTTTTTTAAACAGTTTGAAGAAGGAACAAAAAGTCGTTGGAACTCCGATAAAAAGGATGTAGCCAAAAGAAGTCCAAATAGGAGAAAAATCCAATGACTTTAAATATGTCGTGGAATGGGCGCATCTGCCGCTAAAATGTACAATTTATTTATTGTTATTCAGTGCGCTTAAATACCGATAAATTGTAGGTTCCGAGCAATGAAGTCGCTTTGCTACCTGACTAACAGCGCCTTTTAATAGAAAAACTCCTCTTTTATTCAGTAAATCGACAATTTTTATCTTTTCTGCCTGAGTCAGGCGTTTTGGATGTATCTTGTTGTCAGGCAGACAGGTTTCTATCACATTTTCTATCATCTCGCCAATGTTATCCGGAAAGTTTTCTACCATATCCGGAAGCGCGTTTGGCAATTCCGGCGGAACTTCTTCTTCTACCGATTCAGCCGGAAGATTACACAACTGCAAAATCTGACGGCTGATATCCCGATAGCGAGATGCGTCAAAATTTATACAAAGCATACCGACCAGTTCATCATTTTCATCCTTAATGAATATGGTTGATGACCGCAGAATTTTGCCGCTTTTGGAAACACCTTTATAATTCAGAAGATAATCGTGCGATTTGTAAGCCTGCTCTTTGATAATTTTTAACGCTAAGTTTGTAATGGGGGCACCGACTTTTCTTCCGCTGATATGCCCATTTGCGATTGCAATGATAGACTGGCTGTTAGCGTTGATTTCATGAAGAGCAATTTCATAATCCGGGCCAAGAACTTTACCTAAAAATTCAACTAAGCTGATATATGGCCTAAGGATTTTAGAACTGGTAGTTTTCACATGGCATCCTTCCAATTCTTGAAGATGAATCAATATTAATATCAAAAGTGTTTCAGAAATGTTCTATATACTGATTATAGCATGAATACAAAGTAATCACAATAAAAAATAATTATATCATGATAATTTTTTATTAATTATAGCTGCAGGAACTGCAGGTTGTTTAGCTATCACTGTATTGATGAGGTTTTTGATAGGTCAGTATTTTCATGATTTTAACAAAGAAATAAAAAGGGACAATTGTTGCTCGCTTCAATGAAGACGGCCATCACTTAAATCACTAAAGATCTTATCGAGGATGGTGATGGAGATGAACGGGGGCGCTGTGCTTGAAGAATCGTTGAGATGTTACAAAATTACTGCAATATCAGTTGTCTTTCTTCTTCCTAGTGTCAAGGGAAGTTCGCAATTTAGGGGCTCCGGAAAATGAATTAGGCTACGTTTAACAGTGAAAGAATGGATTTCGGGTTTAAGTATGCTCTGGAAATAGACCAGTCCTCCGCATACTCCATAAGATGTGTTGTTACCAGCCGTAGATAGGAATCCGGATTAGGAAATATTCCGACTACGCTGGTTCTGCGGCGGATTTCCTTGTTTAGTCGTTCCAACATATTGGTCGAGGAAATTTTGCGGGCATCGAGTTCCGGAAAAGCATAGAAGGCTAGAGAATCTTCCAGTCCATCTTGCAGAAGCTCAATTGCTTTTGGAAAGCGTTTTCCATACTGTTCTGATATTTGCTCTGCGCGTTGCCTAGCTATTTCAGCGGAAGGTGCCAGCCAAATCTCTTTTAACTGAGCCGCAAAGGATTCTTTTTCCTTCTGGGGTACATGAGCCAAAATATTTCGCATAAAATGGACTTTGCACCGTTGCCAAGAGGCTCCCGGAAAACTCTCACGGATGGCTGCAATCAGCCCTTTATTTGCGTCTGAAATCACCAGGAGCGGTATTTTCAGACCACGATCGAGAAGACTTTGAAACAATTGAGAATAACTTTCTTTGGATTCATCGAGCATTGGCTCCACGGCGAGGATATCCCTATGCCCCTGTTCATTGACGCCGCAAACTACCATCACAGCCATGCTGACGACCCGGCCATCCATACGAATTTTTTCATACAGTGCATCTGTCCAAATGACAGGATAGCGACCCGTCAGAGGCCGGCTGCGGAAGTACTGCACCTGCTCGTTAAGGCCTTTCGTCATTTCACTGACTTGACTGCGGGAAAGATTCTCAATTCCAAGACTGCGAGCTAGTTTCTCCATCTTTCGCGTAGATACACCCTGCACAAACGCTTCTTGAACCACTTGAATCAGCGCTGCTTCACTGCGCTTGCGTTCTGTTACGAAAAACGGGATATAGCCCTGATTTCGGAGTTTTGGTACCATCAGATACATCGTCCCCATACGAGTATCCAATCGACGTGGCCGATAGCCGCAGCGGTAATCACGGCGGGACGGATTGTGTGCATGCTTTTCTGCGCCAATAATACCGGAGACCTCTGCTTCCATTAGACGGGTACACAGCCATTCCAGCATTGACAGCATTGGATCCGGCTGCGCCATACATTTTAGTAGCAATTCTGTCAAATCTGTGGTATTCTTTTTTTGAGTCATTGGGTATCTCTCCTTCTTTGAATGTCTTATCACCATTCATTTTATCGGAGTCCCAATGACTTTTCTATGCCTTTATGAAATTGCGAACTTTATTGTACTCTATCTTCTTCTTTTGTTCTCATAAAGCCGCATAATGCTATTGCAGTTGTATATCCCAATATTACGAGATACTCAGAGTTTTTAGCGAAAGAACCCATCTGACGCGTTGAGCGAAGATAGGTCCTTTACACATGCTTTCGGTTAATAAATGATTGTTCTCATTCATCTTTTTGGGTTTCATTGGTCTGTTTTTTTAAAACGGCCAAGCCATTGTCTGCAGAGAACAGCATGGATCGCCATATGCAGAAATGTGTTCATCAAAATCTATTTGAAATATTCGGGATATATCTTTTTAGCAGCATCGGAGATTTCTGAGATTGTTTCCAAATGTTCTGCCAGTTTGTCCTGCGCTAGCAACATATCATCGCGTTTCAGCGCGTCAACGATTGCGCGGTGCTCGTTAATGAGCTGGGGGATTCTGTTTCCAAATTCAACGTCAAAATTTCTCCACCTAGCAATATGAAGCATGGCATCTGATAGCCGCTCAACCAGAGATTTTCTCCCAACACTGTTAATCATAATCATATGAAAAGACGAATCTAAAGAGGGGAATTTTCCATAGTAGTTTTGCTCGTTACGGCATTTTTCCTGTTGTGCCATGTTTTCTTCCAATTTATTAATGAGATTAATTCTAGTTTCTTTTTTTAAATAGCGAAACATCTCGAAAATGACTTCTTTTTCAACGGCGGTGCGAAGCAAAAGAAGATCAGCAATATCGTTGAGATCTATAAGACTGATATAAGTCCCTCTTTGCGGATAGACTTCAATAAATTTCAATTGCTGAAGTCGGGCAAAAGCAGTTCGGATAATAGAACGGGAAACATTAAATTTCGCGGACATTTCATTTTCGCTGATCCTTTGACCCGGTTTTAGCTTGAATTCAATAATATTCTTGAGGATTTGTTCAAATACCTCGTCTGAGGTATATGGATGTAAACCATTTAGAATTGCTGTATCGTCCATAAAAGTGACCTTTCTCTTGAGTGTGTAATTTTAATTCTATTTTACTATAAAAATAGGTAAAAGGGAATAGAAATGGCTGATTTCATTGTACTTAAAAGAAGCAGAACCTAAATTTACACAAATATTCACCAACGCAATCAAAATGAAAACAATTTGATTTGTGTAATATGTGCAGTTTGGAAATTATAATATAGATAAAATGTCTATTTACTTTCGACCAAGTAGTTGGTAAAATAAAGATGTTAAAAACTTGTCAACAAGTCGACAAGTAAACAGGTCGACAAGTAAACTTGAGTACAAATGTTTATTATCCACTCTTTCTCCGGTGTTGCGCATACGCTCATATGTCAAAAAAATAACGATATAAAAATAACGATATCCGGCATCAAAGAGGATTTCGGAACAATTGTATTTGTTTAAAAGGGTATAAAACAGTTCTATGTACACAACGTATGCTTTCTCCAACGTAATCTACTGAAAAGAATTACATACAGAACAAGGAGTTCTTAATTATGTACACGTTAGGAATTGACATTGGTTCGACAACCGCGAAGGCGGTCATTTTGGAAAATGGCGGCAAACTGGTATCTTCCTCCATTGTAATTGCCACAGTGGGAACAGATGGCGTTTCTCGGGCCATAGAAAACGTATTCCAAAAGGGAAACGTAAGCAAAGATGATATCAGTTTTACAGTTGCAACCGGTTATGGAAGGAAAACTTATGAAGAAGCGGATCTGCAGGTAAGTGAACTTACTTGTCATGCTATTGGTGTTCACCATGAGTTTAAAGATGTCCGAACAGTCATTGATATTGGTGGACAGGATGCAAAAGTGCTTTCTCTGAACGAAAATGGGCGCATGGTAAATTTCGTTATGAACGATAAATGCGCTGCCGGTACAGGTCGGTTCTTAGATGTTATGGCCAATATATTAAAACTTGATATATCACAGCTAGCAGTTGAAGCTGCTAAATCCACTCATCCCGCTAGCATTTCAAGCACCTGCACTGTGTTTGCGGAATCTGAGGTGATTTCTCAGCTTGCGGCAGGCACTCAAATTCCTGATCTTGTTGCCGGAATTTGTCAGTCAGTGGCGTCTCGAGTTGCATCTTTGGCAAAAAGAGTAGGCATCAAGGAAATGGTTTGCATGAGTGGTGGTGTCGCAAGAAATGCTGGCGTTAGAAACGCAATGGCAAAAGAGCTAGGTACAAAAATTTTATATAGCGAAAATGCTCAGCTCATGGGTGCAATTGGTGCAGCACTGTATGCCTATGACAAACTTTCAGCCAACAATTCTTAAAGGAGGTTCTTATAATGGGTGAAGAAGTTAAGAAAAAAAGGCCTGCGCCGGATCCCAATTCGGCAAAATACAAGTTGGGTCAAATAGCTGCAAAAGCGTATAGCGATTGCATAGAAGCGAAAGCCAGGGGGGAAAAGATTGGATGGTGCGCCAGTAACTTCCCAGTTGAAATTCCGGAAACATTAGGTATTCCTGTATGCTACCCGGAAAACCAGGCAGCAGCCATTGCTGCAAGGGGCGGCGGCGAACGGATGTGCAAAGAAAGCGAAGGGGATGGATATTCGAATGATATCTGCGCTTATGCGAGAGTTTCCCTTGCTTATATGAAATTGAAAGAAGCGCCTGAGCAAAATATGCCGTTGCCGGATTTTGTGCTATGTTGCAACAACATTTGCAATTGCATGATTAAATGGTATGAAAACATAGCCAAAGAACTCAACATTCCTATGATCATGATTGATATTCCGTTCAATCCTGATTATGAAGTGCGTGATTATTTTACAGAGTACATAAAAGCTCAGTTTTGGGATGCAATTCATCAGTTGGAAGAAATCACAGGCAAAAAGTGGAGCGATGAACGGTATAAAGAAGTCATGGAAATTTCCGGTCGCTCCAGCAGAGCATGGCTCAAGGCGACTTCCTGCGCAAAATATGTTCCGTCGCCGTTTAATGGTTTTGACCTTCTCAACCACATGGCAGTTATGGTTACCGCTCGCGGTAAGAAAGAAGCGGCGGAAGCAATGGAGTTGCTTTTAAAAGAATATGAGGAAAACCATCAAAAGGGAATTTCAACCTATCGCGGCGAAGAAAAATACCGGATTATGTTTGAGGGAATTGCCTGCTGGCCTTGGCTGAGAGTTACTTCCCAAGGGCTGAAAAAACGCGGAATTAACATGGTAACGACAATTTATGCCGATGCGTTTGGATTTATTTACGATGATTTTGACGGTATGTGCCGCGCTTACGCACGTGTTCCGAATGCAATAAACCTCGAAGTGGCCAGAGATAAGAGAATTAAACTATGCAAAGATAATCATGTTGAAGGATTATTGGTTCATACGAACCGGTCATGCAAACTTTGGTCCAGCTTTATGGCCGAAATGAGCCGGCAGATTGGTCAAGCCTGTGGAATCCCGGTGGTCAGTTTTGACGGTGACCAAGCAGATCCCAGAAATTTCTCCGAAGCACAGTACGATACACGTGTCCAGGGCTTAATGGAAATCATGGAAGCAAACAAAGGAGGTCACTGAAAATGGCAATAGAGGAATTACTCAACCAATTCCACGAGATTGCTGCATCTCCCAAAAAGCAGCTTGATAAATATCTGGCTCAGGGCAAAAAAGTCGTTGCATGTGCACCGGTTTATACCCCGGAGGAAATTATTCATTCGATGGGGCTGGTTCCCATGGGTGTCTGGGGAGCAGATATGGAAGTGAATGAAGCAAAAAAGTATTACCCCGCTTTCATTTGCTCCATTATGCAGACCATTCTTGAGCTTGGGATTCAAGGAGCATACAACGGAGTATCCGCACTTGTTGTTCCATCTCTCTGCGATTCGCTTAAAAGTTTGGGAGAAAACTGGAAATACGCCGTTAAGGATATTCCTTTTATTCCAATGACTTATCCGCAGAACAGAAAACCGGCTTACGGCGTGAAATTTGTTAAAGCGGCGTATGAAAGAGTGATTGATGATCTGACAATTGCAACCGGTGCTCAATTTTCGGAATTGGCTCTTGCAGAGTCCAATAAAATCTACAACGAACATAATGCAGTAATGAGAGAATTTGCCGAAGTTGCAGCAGAACATACCATTACCGCTGCGCAAAGAAACGATGTTTTTAAAAGCGCATGGTTTATGCTGAAAGAAGAACATACGGCTTTGGTGAAGCAACTGATTGAAGAATTGAAAAAGACGCCAAAGGATGATAACAAAGTTCGGGTGCTGGTGAGCGGTATTATGGCTGATTCGCCCAACCTGCTGTCAATTTTTGACAAGAACGGCATTAAAATTGTCGCTGATGATATTGCTCATGATTCAAGACAATATCGTACCGATATTCCGGATATGCCCAATCCGCTGGATGCACTTGCGCAGAAATTTTCCAATATGGATAACTGCACCTTACTGTACGATCCAGAAAAGAAACGTGTCAATTTCTTAATGGATCTTGCGAAAAAGCACAATGCAAAAGGTGTTATTATCCTCATGACAAAATTTTGCGATCCGGAAGAGTTTGACTATGTGCCCATCAAGAGAGCCTGCGAAGCAGAGGGGCTGAACCATTTGAATATTGAAGTTGACCGTCAAATGGTTAATTATGAACAAGCTGCGACGATGATTCAGGCATTCAAAGAAATGTTTTAAATTACAGCGTCAGCCTAAATAATTGTATCATGCCAAGAGTCCCCAAGAGTAATAGGGACCAGTTGGCGACATGCGGCTATAAAACCATTCTTTGACAGTTTGGTACAAATTTGTTTGTTGTCACACACATTTTGCTTTAACTGCTATTGATACCGTTCGGATTAAGAACAAGTGAATAATGATGAGGAGAGTAAAACAGTTATGATTAATAAAAACAAGATGCCAATTGCAATTGGCGTAGCGTTTGTTTGGTTTACTACTCAATTTGGCGGCGGCTTTGCATCAGGTGCTCAACTGTATGTTTATTTCGTAAAATTTGGAATTTGGACGCTTCTTACACCAATTCTTGCACAAGCGTTTGGAGCAATTTTTCAGTGGTATGGACTGCGCTATGCCAAAAGGCATGATACCTATGACTATCGCTCTTTTACAGACAGATTTTATGGCGATTTTGGTGATAAAGCCAGACCAATTTTATCAAACCTGTACGAGCTTGTTTATCTGTTTACCATCTGCTTAGCTCCATCGGTAGCTTTTGCGACAGGCGGTGCGACGCTTCATACCCTTACAGGCATTCCGTACATTCTTTGCACTGTCATCATTGGTTTAATTATTTTCTTCCTTACTATTTTTGGTTCCAATCTTGTCAGAGCAGCAGCTTCCACTGTATCGGTTATTATCATAGCAGGTTTGCTGATGGTTTATATTCCTAACATCATTGCTCAGTGGGATACAATCACCGCAAATATTGCTCAACTTGCTGCAACCCCGGCACCGGTAGGTCCGGCACTTTGGAAATGCTTCCTGTATGCGGCATTCCAACTCGCTTCCCTTGGACTTTTGATGCAGCATGCCGAGCCGTTCCATAGCGAAAATGAAGCAAAGAAATCAATGCTCTACGGTTTCATTGTGAATGCTGTAATCATTCTTATGTGCACCATCGGCTTGATTGCTGTCATTCAAAACCCCGATCTAAAAACTGCAAGTGTTCCGACTTTGCTAATGGTGACAACGGGCGTAGGCGCTTCCGTTCTCACACCAATCATTTCCATTTTAATTGTTTTGGGTGCAGTATCTACCGCTGTTAATATGATTGCCGGTGTCATTGCAAGATTTGTGAATGCTATGAACAAGAAAGATGCTTCTCCAGAAGTCTCACAGCAAAAACTGAAGAAACGTACTGTTATGGTTGCGGTTCTTTTCACTCTGTTAACATTCTCCATTGCTCAGTTTGGTCTCATTCCCCTCGTCAGCACGGGATATGGCTATCTTGGTTATCTAACAATCTTCGTTGTAGTCATTCCGTTCATTATTCATATGATTATGACTAAACTTGGGAAATTTGATTCAGAGTTTAAGAAAAACTAAGCAAAGAACAATTTACTTTTAAGGGAGATATCTAATTATGAGCAAACCACTTGAAGGAGTTCGTGTTGTTGAACTTGCAAATTTTATTGCAGCTGCTACGGCCGGTAGGTTTATGGCGGATCTTGGTGCCGATGTCGTAAAAATCGAGTCGCCTAAAGGGGATCCGCTGAGATATACAGCACCGTCCGAAGGCAGACCGCTTGATATGTATGAAAATACAACATGGGAACTTGAAAACGCTAATAAGCGCTGCATATCACTGAACTTAAAAGATCCGGCAGGTAAAGAAGCATTTTATAAACTGCTTGATACCGCTGATGTTCTTATTACCAACTGGAGAGTTCAGGCTCTGCAGAGGATGGGATTGGATTATGAAAGCTTAAAATCCAGGTATCCTAAGCTGGTATATGCTATCTGCACTGGTTACGGTGAATATGGACCGGATAAGGATCTTCCAGGATTCGACTTTACTGCATTTTTTGCACGGGGCGGGTATCTTGATTCCCTTCGTCAAAAAGGCTCTGTTCCAATGAATGTGGTTCCGGGGCTGGGCGACCATAATGTTGGCATGAACCTGGCTGCGGGTATTTTAGCGGCACTGTACCAGGCTAAGGTAAAAGGTGTCGGTGAAAAGGTTGAAACATCCCTGTTTGAAAGTGCTATCTTCAACATGGGTATGATGATTCAGGCTTCCAACTATGAAGGTATTGCACAGCAGTATCCGATTGATGTAAGAAAATCCGCAAACCCATTTAATGCGGCTTGGAGAACAAAGGACGATCGTTTTATTCAAACCTGCATGCCGGATTACAATACTTATTACAAGAAATTCATGGCGGCAATTGGCAGAGAAGATCTCGTAGACAACGAGGACTATTTCCCAATTTTGACCTGCCAAGAGAAAGGTTTAACTACTGAAGTTTACGATATTGTTATGGATGCGTTCAGTAAAAAAACGGTTGAAGAATGGAAGTCAATCCTGAAAGAGGCGGATATTCCGTTTGCTGTTGCACAAAACTGGATTGAAATCAGAAATGACAAACAAGCTGAGGCAAATAACTGTTTCTACGACATGACATATCCCAATGGTAACACAAGGAGGCTGGTCAGACTGCCGGTTAAGTTCCATGAGATGGGAGTTCCCGCATACAATCGCGGCCCGATGATTGGTGAGCAAGGTCCGGACATTCTAAAGGAACTTGGTTACAGCGATGCTCAGATCCAGGAAATGTTAGATAAAGGATCTTTGTATGTTTGGAAGGATAACAGTAAAGCACAGTAAATGGTAATTTACGGATCAAGGACTGTTGTCAGTGGGACAAAACTATTGGCAGCAGTCTCTTTGTTCCAAAGATTTAACGGGGGCAAAATCATGGACCTTATCCATAAAACGATTGGCGAATGCCTAAGAGAACGTGCAATATTGTCAGGAGAAAGTACCGCCATTTCAATGGGCAGCTGGAGTTGCACGTATGCACAAATGAATAAGATTACCGACCTCCTTGCTTTACAGATGAACCAATACGGGATTAAAAAGGGAACACACGTAGGAATATGGAGTGTTAATACTCCTAATTGGGTGTTTACTTTTTTGGCACTTACGAAAATTGGAGCAATACCGGTGCTGATCAACACATGTTATAAAGATATGGAAGTTGCACGGGTACTTAATTATGCAGACGTGGAAGTGCTTTATTATGATGCCGGTTGCAACACGGTTCATTATGAGGATATCATTGCAAGGATTCGGGACAATGTGCCGGGCGTTAGGCATTTCATACATATGGATACGAAACAAAACGGAACATGGATGGAAGAAACCGATTTTGATGACAAAGTTAAATCCCCGGATGCATTAAGAGAATTAGAGTGTGCCCAAAAGGAAGTTGTTCCGGAAGATACTGCATGTATCATTTTTACTTCCGGAACAAGTTCATTTGCTAAAGGTGTGTGTCTTAATCATTATAATCTTGTGAATAATGCTCTTGCAATGGTCGAAGCCATGCATTGGACGTGCGAAGATAAGATGTGTATTGTGGTTCCATTGTTTCATTGTTTTGGAACTACAGCTGGAATTCTTGCTTGTTTAATGTCTGGGGCAGAAATGGTTTTACTCCCACGTTTCAAGACAAGCACGGTTTGGAACGAACTTGAAAAAGGGCGTTGTACAATTTTAAACGGCGTTCCCAGCATGTTTTTAGCTCTAATCCGAAAAAAGGAACATCTTCATAGACACGCAGGCAATTTAAAATCAGGAATTATTGCCGGATCACCTATTTCTCAAGCAGAATACTTGGAAATTTGTGATCGGTTCCCACACATGCACTTGCAGCCCTCTTATGGACAGACAGAAACTTCTCCCTGCGTAACAATTGCAAATTGGGACGATTCCATAGACCGAAAGAGCAAATGTGCCGGAAGCCCGATTGAACATGTAAAAGTGCGTATTGCAGACATTAATTCCGGTAAAGTGCTTGAAACGAATCACAATGGAGAGATTCAAGTACAAGGCTATAATGTCATGTGTGGTTATTACAAATTGCCTGAAATCACAGCAAAAGCATTCACAAGCGATGGATGGCTTAGAACGGGAGATATCGGGTTCATAGATGAAAATGGTGACCTTCATGTGACCGGAAGATTGAAAGAAATGATTATCAGAGGAGGGGAGAATATCTCCCCAAATGAAATAGAAAGTGTTATTCAAGAGTGTTCTTGGGTGGATCAGGTCAAAGTAGTTGGTGTTCCGGCAGACGTGCTGCAAGAAGAAATTGCAGCGTGCATCGTACCAAAGCCGGGGTGTACCATTCAAAAAGAAGAACTTCTGACCTTTTTAAAATCGAAACTAGCTCGATATAAAGTACCCACTTACCTGTTGAAATTTGACTCGTTTCCGACTACTGCAAGCGGGAAAATTCAACTAGAGGCAGTAAAATCAATGGCGGCAGAAATGATTCAACAAGGAAACAGTATCTAAAACAGGTAGTGCTACCCTAAGTTTACTTTAATGTTTAGGAGGAAAGAAAATGGCAGATGCGTATTTTACAGAGCAACATGAGTTGATTAGAAAACTAGCTCGTGATTTTGCCGAAAAAGAGCTAACGAAAGATGTATTGGACAAAATCGAGGAAACAGCAGAGTTTCCGGAAGAGCTGTTTAATAAAATGGCCGCAGCAGGTTTTTTTGGAATCAAGATTCCCAAAGAGTTGGGTGGCCAAGGTGCGGATGCTCGTTCTTATGTGTTGGTCATGGAAGAAATCGCCAGAGTTTCCGCAATTGCAAGTATTTATGTATCCAGCCCGAATTCTTTGTCCGGCGGACCACTGCTTCTTGCGGGCAATGATGAACAAAAGGCAAAATATTTAACACCGGTAGTTACTGGCAAAAAGAAAATAGCATTCGCTTTAACTGAGCCGGGCGCTGGTTCAGATGCCAGCGGAATGGTCACAACAGCGGTTAAAGAAGGAGACCATTATGTGCTTAACGGCCGTAAATGCTTCATTACAATGGCTCCGCTTGCGGATTATGCAGTTGTCTTTGCAAAAACCGACATGACAAAGGGCAACCGTGGTATTTCCGCGTTCGTGGTTGATATGAAGGCACCCGGTGTAAGTTGCGGTAAACCGGAAAATAAGATGGGTATTATCGGATGTGCTACATCGGATATTATTTTGGAAAACGTAATTGTACCGGAATGTGACCGTCTTGGTGAAGAAGGCGATGGCTTTAAGATTGCCATGAAGACCCTTAATACCGGACGATTGGGTGTTGCCGCACAAGGAATTGGTGTTGCGCAAGGATGTCTCGATGAAGCAATCAGCTATGCAAAAGAAAGAAAGCAGTTTGGAAGAAGAATCGGGGACTTTCAAGCGATTAGCTTCATGATTGCTGATATGGCAACAAAATTGGAAGCCGCAAAACAGTTGACCTATAAAGCTGCTTACCTGATGGATACCAAGCAAGATGCCACACTCGTTGCTTCTATGGCAAAATATTACGCGACTGAAATCTGCAATGAAATTGCCGGAAAAGCTGTTCAGATACATGGCGGATACGGCTTTATTAAAGATTATAAAGTGGAGCGGATGTACCGTGACTGCCGTGTGTTTACCATTTACGAAGGGAGCAGCCAGGTTCAGCAGATCGTTATCAGCAAAAAACTTCTGAAGAAGTAATGGGAGGATCAAATAACATGAAAATATTAGTATGCGTTAAACAAGTTCCGGATACCAATGAAGTGAAAATCGATCCGGTGAAAGGAACATTGATTCGTGAAGGCGTTCCCAGTATTTTAAATCCAGATGATGCCAGCGCACTGGAGGCGGCACTGAGAATTAAGGATAAAGATAAAGATACACAAGTAATTGTTCTTACCATGGGCCCACCGCAGGCTACTTACATGCTGCGTGAATGCCTTGCAATGGGAGCGGACGAAGCCTATTTGCTAAGTGACCGCGCTTTTGGCGGTGCAGACACATGTGCAACATCTACCACCATTGCAGCCGGGATTAAGAAGATTGGTGGAGTGGACATTGTTTTTGCCGGGCGGCAGGCAATTGACGGCGATACCGCACAAGTAGGTCCGCAGGTTGCACAGCGCCTTGGAATACCAGTGGTTACATACGTTGAGAAAATTCAAATTGACGAAGGTAAAGTTACTGTCCAGAGGCAACTCGAAGATGGTTATGAAGTCCTGGAGGTTCAAACACCTTGCCTGCTTACTTGCGTCAAAGAGCTGAATGAACCAAGATATATGTCAGTTGGAGCAATTGTAGACGCTTATCAAAAAGAAATTACAGTATGGGATCATGCGGCTGTTGGCCTAGATCCAAAAGATTGTGGTCTGAATGCTTCCCCAACGCAAGTATTTCGTTCTTTCACACCGCCGCAGAAGGGCAAGGGAGAGATGCTCAACGGATCCGTTGAGGAAATGGCCAAGACTCTTGTTGAGAAATTGAACGAGAAGCATCTGATCTAAATTAGGAGGTTAAGATTGCCATGGCAGTAGTAGTATTAAAAGATAAATGTAAGGGCTGCACAAAATGCGTCAAATCCTGCCCTTTTGAAGCCATTACAATGGAGAACAGAATCGCTGTGATTGGACCTGCCTGCACAGGATGCGGACAGTGTGTTGATGTATGTCCATTCCATGCTATCGATAAAACTGAAACCGGCGCAGAAAAGAAAGATTTGAGCGCATATCATGGAATATGGGTATTTGCAGAACAGCGCGAAGGAAAACTGATGCAAGTTGCCATAGAATTGTTGGGAGAAGGCAAAAAGCTGGCTGCGACGCTTGGCTGTGAGCTTAGTGCAGTGCTTTGCGGGGATCATGTCGATTCTCTTGTAGATGAGCTTTTTGAATATGGTGCCGATAAAGTTTATTATGCCAATGCACCGGAATTAAAACAGTATACAACAGATGCTTATACGAAAGTGATTCATGAAGCGATTGACACGTATAAACCAGAGATTGTGCTTTTGGGAGCAACTCATATCGGGCGTGATTTGGGTCCGTGTCTTGCCGTTCGCTGCAATACCGGTCTTACCGCAGACTGCACAAAGTTAGAAATCAATCCGGAAACCAAACGGATTATGCAGACTCGTCCGGCTTTTGGCGGAAATCTCATGGCAACCATTATCTGTCCGAATCATATGCCACAGATGTCAACCGTTCGTCCAGGGGTTATGGAAAAAGCGGACAGGACTCCGGGACGAAAAGGCGAATTAATTCCATTGGATGTACATCTTGCTGCAAGTGATATCCGCACAAAGGTTTTGGAAGTTGTAAAAACGGCGAAGGAAACAGTATCACTGACCGATGCAGATATTATTGTTTCCGGAGGCATGGGACTTGGAAACGCAAAAGGGTTTGAACTTCTCAAACAACTTGCGGATAAATTGGGAGGAACAATCGCATCTTCTAGGGCAGCGGTTGATGCAGGTTGGATTGACCATGCATATCAGGTAGGGCAGACCGGTACCACCGTAAAACCCAAAATTTATTTTGCTTGCGGTATTTCAGGTGCTATACAGCATGTTGCAGGTATGCAAAATTCAGGTTTGATTGTTGCCATTAACACAAATGAAAATGCTCCAATTTTTGACATAGCCGATATTGGTATTGTCGGAGATTTGTACAAGGTGATTCCAGCCATTATAGCGGAACTGGATAGCCAAGCAGAGTGATACGATTGTGTTTCAAAAACATATTTTGATGTTATGATTGACAGACGACAGTAATCCATAATTTTTCATATCCATTCAAAAAAAGGCTTAGGACTCGATTTAAAGAAGAGTCATATGCCACATATGCTTCATTATTCATTCCATTTCCTCAAAACTGCTGAGGCTGCGCCCGACGCGTGAATGCCAAAGCAGATTTGAGGAAATTTTTATTTATTGATTTTTATGGCTCTATAATAAATGTTGGATAGTGACGAATGGGCCCCAAGAAAAAAGTAAAAAATCGGAGCATATTTGTTGAAAACCTTTAAAATGGAAATTTTTATTGAGTCGCTGAGAAAACCGCACGTTTGCCCCAGTTGTGGATATCAAGCCAGCTATGGCCATGATTACCGTTGTCAAATGGTAAAGGACTTCCAAAGACCGCATTAAATTTTGTGTAAAAGCTGAATCACAGACTTTCTTTCAGACACGAATGAGGGTAAGAAAATAAAGGTAAGTCTGTTTGATGAGTAGAGTATGGCAGAACTTTTAAGGGAGTATATCAACAGCCAACATTTTAGCGGCACCGCGGATGTTATGGAAACAATGAAAGATATGTTCCGTGATGTTCTCTGGCAAGTTATGAAAAGCGAATTGGAAGAACAGTTAGGTTATGGAAAAAACAAGCTGTATGCTCCAACAGATTCGGTCCAGTACCCGTTATGTACGTTACAAGGACATTAAATCACTGATGAAGGATCTTAAGCTGGTTTACAAAGCTGTAACAGAAGATGATATCTTATACAATCTCAGCCGTTTCAAAGCAAAATGGGAAAAATTTTATCCATCCTGTGTAAAGAACTGGAAAGATAACTGGGAGATTCTCTCCACATTTTACGTATAGCAGGCGGAAATCCGAAAATCGATATATACGACATATACGACGAATACCGTCGAGAGTTTGAATCGCCAGTTTCGTAGGATTACCAAAAATAAGTCAACCTTTTGCTTTACGATGCAAATCAAAAAAAATTACCTGAGTTCTTAGCTGAATAGAGGTTCTGATTTACACAAAATATTACGGAGTGCTATTTATTTAATTTGTTGAGCGTATACAAACAGGACTGTAATAATCAATTTAGCTCATGATATGATTCTACGTTTGTATAAATATTACGGAGAAATGTCAGGAGTATCTTGAATGACCTTTTTCATACGGGAGTAATCTTTTGGGCAAATCTTTGTTGTATTGGCAGTACCTCAAGGCATTAATGCGGATTGCACAACTTTGACAGCCGCTCTATTCAATACGGTAAGGGAAGTGATTTAAAATAGTCAATAGTAAAAAAACGGTTTTTGTTACAATACTTAGTTACAATACCGGTTAGCCTGGTCGTTTCCACATTAGCGTATGGCAGGGATTGCCTGCACTTTGGGTTTTATGTTACACTAATCAAAAAGGAATGAGCACATCCGTTCGGGAAAAGTTGATTTGCTAGTCTAATTTTATCCGATGTGTCCATTCCTGTCTTTATTTTTATTAAAATAGGATGATTTGTCCATTTTTAAATTTATATTTATGACTATTCCATCCTTCTCTATATATTCATTTTTTACCATGAACCGTAAAAAAATATTATGTGATAATTGAAGAACTTATCCAAGAGAATTGAAAAGTAAGTAATGCTTACATCATAGTTGCAAAGAAAGGATGATTCCTTTGAATGTCATTGTGTCAAAATTAAGAGAAGTATCATTGTCGGTTTTTCCGATTTCGGTGTTAGTACTAATACTTCACTTTACTATCTCACCGATTAATACAACATTTATCATACGATTTCTTTTAGGTTCAATATTTGTTGTATTGGGTTTGACAATATTTTTATTGGGAGTTGATATTGGAATCACTCCGCTTGGATATTTAACTGGAGTATCACTTGCCAAATCAAATAAGCTTTGGGTTGTACTAATCGGAGGATTACTGCTTGGATTTTCAATCTCAATTGCGGAGCCCGGATTAATGGTTCTTGCAAATCAAGTTGAGGTAGTCACTTCAGGACAAATACAAAGCATTAGTCTGCTTGTTATTGTGTCGATTGGCTTAGCTGTGTTGTTGGTATTAGGATTTTTGAGAATTTTCTATAATATCCCCCTGTATAAACTACTGATTGTTTTATATTTCATTATTTTAGGATTATCCATATTTACTTCAAAAGAATTTTTAGCAATATCCTTTGATGCTTCAGGTTCAACAACCGGCATACTGGCCGTACCATTTATTTTATCTCTTTCTGTTGGAATCGCGAAATTAAAAAAAGACAGCAAGGCATCTGAAAAAGACAGTTTTGGATTGATTGCCATTGCATCAACAGGAGCGAATATCTCTGTTATGATCTTGGATATATGTTCTAAAACGAAGCAGTTTTCTGTTGTGCAAGATCCTAGTATTGACAAATCGACTTCTATCATTAGTCCATTTATAAAACTGATTCCGGAAAACTTGAAAGAAAGTTTTATATCCATTATGCCGTTATTAGCAATACTGTTAGTGCTGCAAAAAATATTTTTCAGATTAACAAAAAGGGAGTTTAGGAAACTTCTTACGGGATTTGTATTTGCTTTTACAGGATTATTTTTGTTTCTAAATGGTGTATATGCAGGTTTTATTGATATAGGAACAAGTATTGGTCAAAGCTTAATTTTATTGGATAGTAAGGCTTACATACTAATTACCGGCTTTATCCTTGGTGTTGTAACTATTTTAGCGGAACCGGCTGTACATGTATTGACGCAGCAGATTGAAGATGTAACAAGTGGATATGTTAAGAAAAATGTGGTGTTGATTCCGTTAGCAATTGGAGTAGGCTTGGCTGTTGCACTGTCGATTATTCGAGTTTTGGTGTCAGAAATACACTTATGGCATTATTTACTACCCGGATATCTTATTTGTATAATATTAATGTTCTTTATTCCGAAACTCTTTGTCGGAATTGCCTTCGATGCAGGAGGTGTTGCAACAGGACCTATGACGGTAACTTTTATTCTATCTTTTATCCAAGGCGCTGCGAACGCTTTAGAAGAGGCAGATTTGATGGCAGATGGCTTTGGTATGATTGCAATGGTTGCCATGATACCAATTATCACTCTAGAAACCCTAGGATTGATATTTTCTTTGAAATTGAAAATGAGAGGAGATGAAAAGAAAAGTGGCTAACTGCAATCGTTTCCCCAATTTTACGCTAATTTGCGTAATTGTAAATTATGGACTGGCTGGCCGTGTTTTGCAAAAGGCGAAAAAAGCCGGTATTCCTGGAAGCACAATTTTTTTGGGGAGGGGTACTGTTAATAGTTCTTTATTAAACTTTTTATCTTTATATGATGAAAGAAAAGAAATCATTATCATGGGAGCTGATCAGAGTACTGCAGATCATGCTTTCGATGAATTGAATAAAAATTTCCGGTTTGATAAACCAAACCATGGAATCATTTTTACCATCAGCTTGCTGGATGTTGTTGGGTCACGGTGTTGTATAAGCGAGCATCACTATAAAAAAGAAACAGAGGTAAATAAATTTATGTATGAGCTGATTATTACGATTGTAAATAGGGGAAAGGCTGAGGATGTAATTGAAGCCGCTAAGGCTGCTGGAGCTAATGGTGGAACCATTATTAATGCTAGAGGATCGGGAATCAATGATACAAGCAAATTGTTTAACATGGAGATTGAACCTGAAAAAGAAATGGTTATGGTTATTACCAACAAAGAAATATCGAAGAATATTGTATCATCTATACGTGAAAAACTGGAGATTGATAAACCAGGTAACGGTATTGTTTTCATCCAAGACATAAAAGAAGCTTATGGTATCTTTGAAGGCACACCGTAGTATTTATGTATTTCTTTCGGTGACATCACAATATTGTACAAATTTTAAATTTGTTCCGTTTCATCACCATTTGCCAGCCTTTTGCTTTTCTCAGAACCTAAATTCATTTCAACTGATGTTATACATTAAAAAGGCTTCCTTTCAGACTTAAGTTTTTTACCTCATTTTAGTCTGAAGGGAAGTCTTATTTATCTTCTACAAAAAATTTTATACGGTACATTTTAGTTTAAATGGTGAGGAATTTCCCTAGTTCCGATTTTGGCATTAGCATGCCGAATTTTCGATAACCTTTTTTTAATGCCAAATATAACTTACCACGCAAGAAACCGTTAAATAATTTTTCGACTCTCTATATGGTAACCCATAGGATGGAGAAAGGTTCTCATTAGAGTATCTGATTGCGTTCAGCGTGTGTTATACAGAAATCTTTTGTGTTTTATCCTAAAGCTACATCCAATGCCATCATGATACTGAATCCAATAGCAAAAAAAACTGTGCCGATATTGGAATGTTTGCCCTGTGACATCTCAGGAATCAGTTCTTCCACAACCACATAAATCATGGCACCCGCCGCAAAGCTAAGCAAATAGGGAAGAGCGGGTACAACGAGCCACGCAGCAAGAATCGTCAACACAGCGCCAATAGGTTCCACAATACCGGAAAGGACACCTCCGGCAAATGCATGTGTTTTACGGACACCCTCCGCTCTGAGAGGCATCGAGATGATGGCACCTTCTGGAAAGTTTTGAATGGCAATTCCAATGGAAAGTGCCAATGCTGCCATTGCTGTAATCTGTGAGTTCCCTGTTAGATAGCCGGCATAAACAACCCCGACTGCCATGCCTTCGGGAATATTATGCAAAGTTACTGCTAATACAAGCATGGTGGTGCGCTGAAGTTTACTCTGCGGGCCTTCGGCCTGTTCGCTGTTTTGGTGTAGGTGGGGAATGATATGATCAAGCAGAAGCAGGAACAGTACACCGCCACAGAAACCTAAAACTGCCGGAATGAATGACCACTTTCCCATGCTTTCAGACTGTTCCATTGCAGGAATCAACAAACTCCAAATCGAAGCGGCAACCATAACGCCAGCAGCAAATCCTGTAAGCGACCGCTCAACCGAATCACGAAGCGACTTTCGCATGAAGAAAACGCAAGCAGCACCTAAGGATGTGCCAAAAAACGGGATCATAATTCCCCAAAATACTTCTATGATAATCACTCCCCTATGATCTTTTGAAAGCAGTCGTCAAAAAATTCCGATTGTTTTATTGTCAAGCAAGAGATACTTGCTTATTCTTTGCGGCTGTGGCAGGAGCTGCCCATGGGACAATGTCCGCAGCTTCCTCCACAGCTGGATTTGCCATTCTGTTTATCTTTCTGTAGGCTTACGATAATGCAGACTACGATAGCCAAAAGTGCAAGGGAAATCAAAATGGTTGAAAGATTTGTACCCAACCATGTTAACATTTCAACCAACTCCTTTCAAGAGTTTTGCTTCTATTTATGTGGAAATATTGACGTTAGCAGTTAATTTGGAAGATGGATTGTAAGGACGCACCAACAGATAGAGCATGCCTGCAAGCAATGCAGATGCAAAAACCAGACCAATTACGTTTATATGTCCGGTGAACAACCCACCAAACTGATTAATCATCAGCGCAATGGCATAGGCAAATCCACACTGATAGCCTATTGCAAACCAAGTCCATTTCGCACTATTCATTTCACGCCTAATTGCACCGATAGCTGCAAAACACGGAGCACAGAGCAGGTTAAACACCAGGAAGGAGTAGCCGCTGATGCCGGTAAAGACATTGGAAAGTGTTGCGTACACATCGCCGGAGCCCCCATAGAGTATGCCCATGGTGCCGACAATATTTTCTTTTGCAATAAGTCCGGAGATTGATGCAACTGTGGCCTGCCAATTTCCCCAGCCAAGAGGCTTGAAGATCCAGGCAATCACACTACCGACAGCCGCAAGAATGGAGGAGTCAATTTCATCCTCAGCCAGCAAACGAAAACTACCGTCAATGAACCCAAAGAAAGAGGTAAACCACACAAGGATGGTAGCAAGCAAGATAATTGTACCGGCTTTTCTTATAAACGACCATCCGCGCTCCCACATGGAACGAAGCACATTCTCAATGGTCGGCCAGTGATAAGCCGGAAGTTCCATAACGAATGGGGCAGGCTGACCGGAAAACAGTGTTGTTTTCTTCAGTAGGATACCGGAAACGATAATCGCTGCCATGCCGATGAAGTATGCCGAAGTGAAGACAAGTGCAGATCCGCCAAACAGAGCACCTGCAATCATCGCAATGAAAGGAACTTTTGCGCCACAGGGAATAAATGTGGTAGTTATAATGGTCATACGCCGATCACGATCATTTTCAATGGTACGTGATGCCATAATCCCGGGAACGCCGCAGCCGGAGCCAACCAGCATTGGAATAAAAGATTTTCCGGACAGTCCGAATTTACGAAAGATACGGTCAAGAACAAATGCTATACGAGCCATATAACCGCAGGATTCGAGGAAAGCAAGGAACAAAAACAGCACCAGCATTTGGGGGACAAAACCTAGCACTGCGCCGACACCGGCGACAATTCCGTCATTAATTAATCCACTGAGCCAATCGGCAGCACCCACCGCTTTTAGTCCACTCGCTACTAAAACGGGGATACCGGGCACCCATATGCCATAGGAGGAGGTATCGGGAGCACCGTAGCTTTCCTTATAATCGGTGTTTAGATATTCCGCAACAGCAGATTCCAGCATCGCTTTCGTTGTATTCGGATGATTGCTGACTGCGAGCGTTTCCTCATCAACGGTCTGATAGGTAATGCTGGCATCGTCCGGCGTTAACGCAATCAGTTCTTGCAACGCCGATTGAGCAACTGCTTCATCAAAATTTTCGGAGTCCATATCCAAAGCATTGGCAATTTCATCATTACCAAACGCAGCCGCAAATCCTTCGATGATTTGGTCGGTGTCACCATAAGTTTCAACAGCTTCTGCATAGGTATCGGAACCGATTCCAAACAGGTGCCAGCCATCCTCAAACACACCGTCATTCATCCAGTCCGTTCCCGCTGTTCCGACTGTAACCATGGAAATATAGTAAACCAAAAACATGACAGCTGCAAAAATCGGAAGACCGAGAAAACGGTTGGTTACAACGCGGTCAATTTGATCGGAAACCGATCGTTTCCCCACATTTTTCTTTTTGTAGCAAGCTTTCAGAATGGAAGAAATATATACGTAACGTTCATTTGTGATGATACTCTCTGCATCATCATCCAACTCTTTTTCAGCAGCTTTGATGTCTTCTTCAATATGAGAAAGAATATTGGAGTCGAGTTTAAGCTGCTCAAGGACTTTGGTATCACGCTCAAAAATTTTGATGGCATACCAACGTTGCTGTTCTTCCGGCATATTGTGTACGGCGGCTTCTTCGATATGTACAAGGGCATGTTCCACTGCACCAGAAAAGGTGTGCTGAGGAATTGTTTTATCGTTTTTCGCTGCATTGATTGCGGTTTCTGCCGCTTTCATGATTCCTTCCCCTTTTAAGGCAGAAATTTCGACAACCTTTATGCCTAGTTCACGGGAAAGTTCATCTGTAAGAATCGTATCGCCTCTTTTTCTTACCACATCCATCATGTTGATTGCCATGACTACCGGGATGCCAAGTTCTGTAAGCTGTGTAGTAAGGTATAAGTTTCGTTCAAGGTTTGTGCCATCCACAATATTCAGAATGACATCGGGCCGTTCACCAATCAGGTAATTTCTTGCTACCACTTCCTCCAAAGTGTAAGGGGAAAGTGAATAGATCCCCGGCAAGTCAATCACTGTAACGCCATCGTGCTTTTTTAGCTTGCCTTCTTTTTTTTCTACCGTAACGCCCGGCCAATTTCCGATGAATTGGTTGGAACCTGTCAGTGCATTAAAGAGCGTTGTTTTACCGCAATTCGGGTTACCGGCAAGAGCAATTCTGATGTTCATCTCCAGTTTCCTTTCTTTCGAAATTAGCATTGGCTAACCGATGATTATAAAATTTAGGGCTTTCGCCCTATGTCAAGCTATTCAACTTCAATCATGTCAGCATCATCTTTACGAATGGAAAGCTCATAGCCTCGTACGTTCACTTCTATCGGATCTCCAAGCGGGGCCACTTTACGTATATGTACTTCAACGCCTTTGGTGATTCCCATATCCATAATTCTGCGTTTGACTGCGCCCTCACCATGAAGTTTCACAACTCTCACACTGTCTCCGACCTTTGCCTGCTTTAGTGTTTTCATAACCTTTTTCCTCCATAAATGCTTCAAGCGAGATAGGGCTTGTGATAGGGTTAATTTTCTAAATCATAATTTTTTGTGCCATTTCTTTGCTGATTGCGACTCTAGCTTCTTTCACATTGACGATCATATTGCCGGCCATAGAGGCAACCACTTTCACATTTCCTCCTGCGATAAATCCGAGATTTGCAAGATGTTTCTTAGCCTCCGGACTTCCTCCGATTCGTTTAATTATGTTTTCTTCGCCGATATTTGCCAGTGTTAACGGCATCATATTACAATTTGCCTCCCATTCTTAACTTTTATGGGTTAGCTTTAGCTAACTGATGTTCGAAAAATAAATTAGCTGTTGCTAACTGTATATATGTTAGCTTATGCTAACTCGGTTGTCAATAGTGTTCCTTTCCTTTTTTAAAGTTTTATGGTGATTTTAGCAGAGTGTAGCATTAATGGGTTGATAGCACATTAATTTATATGTATGGTAACGAACTGCTTTTTGCCGGATTCTTCTGTAATTTTTAGTTATAATGGCCTGTTATTATCATCAGTTTACCCGTCTGGACAGCCTTACAGTTATCCAAATCAGCATACATGGATTAAAACTCATGATATGCAGCGCAGAAGTCTGAAGAGAATAAAACATTTCAGAGAGCGCATGCAAAATGGTGCGGTGTTGACAACTCAAAACTTTGAACGAAATACCGACTTTGAAAATAGCAGTTAACTAGATTATCCTGCGCGGTATCCATATGAAATACGTATAACACGGGTCAAAGCCACTTCCGCTTACTGCATATCCGAGATAAACTAATTCAATTTTACTTTGAGGAAATCCTAGTGTCAAGGGAAGTTCGCAATTTCGGGACTCCGAAAAATGAATTAGGCTACGTTTAACAGTGAAAGAATGGATTTCGGGTTTAAGTATGCTCTGGAAACAGACCAGTCTTCCGCATATTCCATCAGACATGTTGTTACCAGCCGTAGGTAGGAATCCGGATTAGGAAATATTCCGACTACACTGGTTCTGCGGCGGATTTCCTTGTTCAGTCGTTCCAACATATTGGTCGAGGAAATTTTGCGGGCGTCGAGTTCCGGAAAGGCGTAGAAAGCTAGAGAATCTTCCAGCCCATCTTGCAGAAGCTCAATTGCTTTTGGAAAGCGTTTTCCATACTGTTCTGATATTTGCTCTGCGCGTTGTCTAGCTATTTTAGCGGAAGGTGCTAACCAAATTTCTTTTAACTGAGCCGCAAAGGATTCTTTTTCCTTCTGGGGTACATGAGCCAAAATATTTCGCATAAAATGGACTTTGCACCGTTGCCAAGAGGCTCCCGGAAAACTCTCACGGACGGCTGCAATCAGCCCTTTATTCGCGTCTGAAATCACCAGGAGCGGTGTTTTCAGACCACGATCTAAAAGACTTTGAAACAATTGAGAATAACTTTCTTTGGATTCTTCCAGCATTGGCTCTACGGCGAGGATATCCCTATGCCCCTGTTCATTGACGCCGCAAACTACCATCACAGCCATGCTGACGACCCGGCCATCCATACGGATTTTTTCATACAGTGCATCTGTCCAAATGACAGGATAGCGACCCGTCAGAGGCCGGCTGCGGAAGTACTGCACCTGCTCGTTAAGGCCTTTCGTCATTTCACTGACTTGACTGCGGGAAAGATTCTCAATTCCAAGACTGCGAGCTAGTTTCTCCATCTTTCGCGTAGATACACCCTGCACAAACGCTTCTTGAACCACTTGAATCAGCGCTGTTTCACTGCGCTTGCGTTCTGTTACGAAAAACGGGATATAGCCCTGATTTCGGAGTTTTGGTACCATCAGATACATCGTCCCCATACGAGTATCCAATCGACGTGGCCGATAGCCGCAGCGGTAATCACGGCGGGACGGATTGTGTGCATTCTTTTCCGCGCCAATAATACCGGAGACCTCTGCTTCCATCAGACGGGTACACAGCCATTCCAGCATCGACAGCATTGGATCCGGCTGCGCCATACATTTTAGTAGCAATTCTGTCAAATCTGTGGTATTCTTTTTGTGAGTCATTGGGTATCTCTCCTTTTTTGAATGTTTTCTCACCATTCATTTTATCGGAGTCCCAATGACTTTTCTATGCCTTGATAAAATTGCGAACTTTATTGTACTCCATCGAGGAAATCAATTATTGCAATTTCGTAATTCCTTTGCACAGACTATAATATCTTCCGTGCTGCTGTAAAAGGCTTTCGTGCGTGCCTCTTTCTATAATTTCACCATTTTCAAGAACCATGATAGCATCTGCATTTCTTACGGTTGAAAGCCGATGCGCAATCACAAGAGTTGTGCGGTTGGCCATAATTCGCTCCATTGCTTTAGAGATATTTTTTTCAGTTCTTGTGTCAACGGAACTGGTTGCCTCATCTAGAATGAGGATGGGAGCTTTTGTAATTGCTGCGCGAGCTATACTTAAAAGTTGTCTTTGTCCTTGACTTAAATTCGACCCGTTGCCTTGTAAAACAGTATCGTAGCCATTGGATAAACGGATAATAAATTCATGCGCATTTGCAATTTTGGCTGCCTCAATTACCTCTGCATCTGTAGCATCCATCCGCCCATATCGTATATTATCCATAACTGTACCGGTAAACAAATTTGTATCCTGCAAGACCATGGCAATATTTCTTCGCAAACAGTTCAACTTTATCTTTTGGATATCTACGCCGTCGATGGTAATACGGCCTTTTTGAATGTCATAAAATCGGTTAATTAAATTTGTAATGGTAGTTTTTCCAGCACCCGTTGAACCAACTAAAGCAATCTTTTGACCCGGATTTGCGTAAAGCGAGATATTTTTTAAAACAGGTTTGTTTGCAGAATAGCCGAAAGTTACATCTTCTAAAACAAGATGTCCTTTCATAGAAGGCAGTTCAACGGAGTCAGAGGAATCCTCACGTTCCGGTTTCTCGTCAAGAATGCTAAATACTCGTTCTGCCCCTGCTAATGCCGCAAAAATGGTATTTACTTGCATAGAGAGTTCATTGACAGGTCGGCTGAACTTTCTGGCATAGTTGACGAAAATAGTAAGGCCTCCAATATCGAATCCACTAACGATACATTGAACAGCACCTACACAGGCGGCCAGCACATAGTTTAATTGACTTAAATTACCCATTACAGGTCCCATCATTCCGCCAAAAAACTGTGCAAAAACAAGTTTGTGCTTTAAATCATCGTTTAAGTATTCAAACTCTTCGATGCAGTCTTTTTCATGATTAAAGACTTTTACCACCTTCTGGCCGGTGATTGTTTCCTCAATAAACCCGTTTAAAGTGCCAATGGCCGCCTGCTGCTGTTTGTACAGAACTCGGCTTTTGTTCGTTATTAATTTACTGGAATATAGCATCACCGGAAGCATGAGTATCGTTATGGCAGACAAAATGATATTTGTATAGAGCATCAGTGAAAAAGTTCCAATAATCATGATTCCGCCGGAAATCAAATTGACTACCGTATTCGTCATCATGTCACCGATGGTATCCACGTCATTCGTAAAGCGGCTCATTAAATCACCGTGACTGCTTTTGTCATAAAAACCTACGGGCAGAGTTTGCATTTTATGGAAAAGGTCATTTCTAATTTTTTGCAAGGCTCTTTGTCCGATATGAAGCATCAGTCGGGACTGTGCATATGTTGCCGTCACAGAAATCACATAGATGGAGAGCATCATTACAATATCTTTGAGCAGGCTTGCAATTGTCTTGTCGTTATTGAAAACGCTGTTGATAATCGGCCGAATCATATAGGAAGCTGCAAGGTTTGAAATTGTGCCAACCAATACCAAAAAAATGACAATGCCTAGTTTCAATTTATCCTTTGCCAAATAGGAAAACAGCCGCTTAATGGTTCCTTTGGTATTTTTGGGTTTGCCTTTCGGCATTCCCGGAAAATGCGGACCTCTGCCAAATGGAGGTTTCTTTGATGGCGTATTTCCACTTTCCGGGTTAAATTTTTGATATTTGTTTTTTAATCGTTCCGCTTTTTTGGGGTCCATTATGCAATCACCTCGCCGACAGAAGTCTGAGAATTGTAAATTTCGCGGTAGGTTTCACAGGACTGTAATAATTCTGTATGTGTTCCAATGCCCGAAATCTTCCCGTTGTCCATCACTATGATTTTATCCGCAGCCATCACAGAGGAAATTCTTTGCGCAATTATAATTTTGGTGATATCTTTAAAATTCTCTTTTAAAGCTTGCAATATTTTTGCTTCCGTAGTCGTGTCAACTGCGCTTGTGGAATCATCCAAGATTAAGATTTTTGGATTTTTGAGAAGAGTTCTTGCAATACAAATGCGTTGTTTTTGTCCACCGGAAAGATTTACTCCGCCTTGGCCAAGTTCCGTTTCATATTGATTGGCAAAGTTTTGAATAAAGTCATCAGCTTGCGCTACTTTGGCGCATTTTTCGATTTCGGCTTTGGTTGCATAATCATTGCCCCATTTTAAATTTTCTACAATGGTGCCGGAAAACAGCACGTTTTTTTGCAAAACCATTCCAACAGCATCTCTCAAATGCTGTAAGGAGTAATCTTTTACGTTAATTCCATCCACAAGAACTTCACCATCGTCCACATCATACAGACGGGGGATCATTTGAACCAGTGTTGTTTTTCCGCAGCCGGTTGATCCAATAATGCCGACAAACTCACCGGGTGATATGGTGAAACTGATATGATCTAAAACCTTTTTTTCACTGTGTTTGTAATATTGGAACGATACATCTCTAAATTCTATGCGTCCCTTTTGGACAGTCTGTTCCTTAAATTTTGCATGTTCATCGGTCAAGTCTACCGTTGCATTCATCACTTCATAAATTCTGTTTAAGCTGGCTACGGCCTTTGCGCTTTGCATAAACACCATAGCCAACATTCCGAGAGCCATCAATATTTGTGTCACATACGTGATAAATGCTACTACGTCACCAACCGGAATCGTGCCTGCCATAATTCCTTTGCCGCCAAACCACACGATGGCAAGGGTACCTATGTCCATGGCCAAAGTCATAACCGGCGTAATAAATAAAATTATTTTTACAGCATTGATTGTTGCATTTTTTAGGTCTTCATTTATTTTGGCAAATTTGCGTTCTTCGTAATCTCCCCGCACAAACGATTTGATGACTCTCACATTAATCAATGCTTCCTGAATTGCGGAGTTTAAACGGTCCAATTTCTTTTGCATGATATGAAACCGGGGAAATGCTGTGCGGACAATTGCCAAGATTAATAACGCTAGAGTAGGGACAATGATTAAAAACACAATGGAAAGCTGAGCATTGAGTTTGACCGCCATGATAAATCCGCCAATTAACATCCCCGGACCTCGCAACATCATACGCATTGCCATTTCTACAAGATTTCGAACTTGTGTGATATCATTGGTCAGCCTTGTAACAAGAGAACCTGTGCTGAACGTATCAATATTAGCAAACGAAAACTTCTGTATTTTCCGAAAGAGATCGGTACGAATGTCACAGGAAAATCCCACGGATGCTTTCGCAGCACAGTAAGCGGCACCAATGCCGCTTGCCATCCCAAAGAAAATGATAAAGAGCATTTGTATTCCGCCGGACACAATATAGGAGATATCTCGATTTACGGCTCCAACATTAATCAGTCTTGCCACAACAGTGGGTATTTGAACATTCGCAATGACTTCACAAATCATTAAAATCGGCCCAATGATAAAATACGCCAAATACGGTTTCATATATGTTAAGAATTTCTTCATGGACTTATTCCTCCATCTGCTTGCTGTACTCCAGCAAATTCACTCGAATCCGCGATAAAAAATCCGTTAATATCGTTTTTTCTTCTTCGGTAAAGCCTTTCAGCATAGCAGATTCGGCTTCTCCAAACAGTTTTTGGCTCATCTTTACAATATTGTGTCCTTTTTCCGTAAGTACAATTTGATGAGTTCGATTGTCATTCTTTGCCACAGTCCGTTTAATACATCCTGTCTTTTCCAGTTTTTTTAATGAGACTGCAACAGCGGCAGGGGAGATTTCTAATAGTCTGGAAATCTCCACTTGAGAGATATTGGGGTGATGAAATAAAATCATTAACAAACGGTGTTGGCTGTTAAATAGTCCCGTTCTTGCAACTTTTTTTTCAATAATACTCCGCATTATCATATTGCAGTGTCTTAGTTTCCACGCAATGACTATGTGAGAGGTCGGAGATAACGCTTTAATGTGCTCAGGTATTAATGCAAATTTATCAAACATAAAACATTCCCTTCTTTAGGCATGAAAAAGAACTAAATTATTAACTAGTTAATAATTAATATGTTAATTATACAGCGTTTTTGTGAAATTACAAGGTTTAAAAATACTAAAATGTTTTAACAAGAGAAATGATACAAAACACCTTTTGCAGTTTTGTCAAACAGAGAAGCGTAGCTTTGTTAAACATATTGAATGTATAAAGACCGCAAAAAATTTTGTGTAAAAGTTGAATATCAGACTTTCTTTCAGACAAGAAAAAGGAAAAGGACACCTACTGTTTTTTGTAGGTGTCCCAGATTGTCGAATAACCCATCCAACGCATCAAGCGAAGGATGGGTTATTTTTGCAGGAATGAAAAAAGCGATATAATATCCAGACAAAAGAGGAAGGATGACCATCCCTCCACTTCCACATTGCCAGCTTTTTGAGATTCATGGCAGCAAACTTAAGCTTAACCCAATTTGTCACTTGAGTTAAGCCCCGGTAGAGCGTGTATCGCATTCCATACTTTTCTTTTGCATCAGCAAATACACGTTCAATGGTTTCTTTTCGCTTTTGATAAAGCTTTTTGTATTTTGGAGTATGCCGAATGTCCTCCGCTAGTTCTACATAATTTTGCCACACATGCCTTGTCACAGTTTTCGTATAGCTTTTGCTGTTTGTGCAGCGGGAACGGGACGGACATTTTTTGCAAATATAACTTCTACTTTTGTATTCTCGGTATCCTTCACGATTGGTTGTTGCATAGTGCAAAACTTGATATTCAGGGCACAGCACACAGTCATAATATTCGTCATATACATATTTCCACCATTGAAGATGGCCGGCTTTGGTCATCGGTCTTTTGTATGCTGTAGATAGTACTCGCTTGTCATCAAAGACCCGTTTGCAGATATGCGGTGTTTTGTAGGCAGCGTCCGCCACCACTGTCTCAATTTTAGGAAACTGTTTTGTCACTTTGTCATAGACTGCATCGAATGCCACACTGTCGTGCACATTTCCGGGAGTTACCTCAACTCCTAGTACAAAATTGTGTTTGTCGCAGGCCGTATGCGCTTCGTAAGCAAAACATTTCTTGTGTTCTCCCTTTTGGAACAATCCGCTCTCCGGGTCCGTTTTGGAGACAGTTATTTCCTTTTCCTTCGGCGGTTTTGGGGTACTGTCAAACGGTTTCTTTCCATGCTCTTTCCGATCTGCATTGACTTCTTCCATCAACTCTGAAACGTATCGCTTTGCCGCCTGAGGAACCGCCTTTTTGATTTTCTTATTGATGTTGGCGTTTGCTTTGATATGTGTCCCATCCACAAATACTGCTTCCGGTGCCAAATACCCTGCGCGGTTTGCTTCCTGCAATATCCATGAAAACACCTTCTCTACAGTTTCCTCTGTAAACCGGTGTTTAAAATTATAACTTACAGTAGAAAAATGCGGCAATTCTTCGTTTAGCGTATATCCCAAAAACCATCGATAAGCAATATTCATATCGATTTCCTGCATGGTTCGACGCAGCGAAGGAATTCCATATAGATGCTGGATTAGCACTATCTTAAATAGGACTACTGGGTCCACACTGGGACGGCCATTATCTTCACAATATAATTCTTCTACAAACTCATAAATATGGCTCAAATTTACCGCTTTATCAATCTTACGCAACAAATGCTCCTGCGGCACCAATAGGTCTATATTGACAAATTCTACTGCATTCCTGTGCATTTTTCCTCGTTCCAGCATCTTTCATCACCCATTTCTATTTTACCATCTTACAATCAAAAAGCCCAGCTTTCGCTGGACTTTTTCGACAGGCTGAAATGGAGCAGCATTAAGCTGCTCCATTCGGTGTTCCATTTTAAGGTTATTGTAACGAATGACATAAAGCCTATAAAAGATAACTGCTAAATTCTAGGAATTATCGTCTGTATCTTTTGCAGCCTTGGCGCCAGCAGGACAACCACAAAGGGGGTAATAGCTATTGGAACAACATCCGCAATGCCGATCCAGACAACACAGTACCAGTAGCTGAGTCCGGTGAAAAATGCAAGAGAAATGCTGGTTGTAAGGATCATTAAGCAGCCGAACAAAAGAGACCAAAACATGCATTTTCCGATAAACTCTTTTTTATTTTTCATGTACTCGTCCAAGCTCTTATGTTTCAGCATGATCAGTGCAGGAAGCGCAGCGCTTAGTCCTACCGTAATACCGTCAGTTAGCAACGTATGGGGTGCGATAAAATATCCGCCTAAAAGGGACCACACCAACGTACCGATATAGCCGGCAAAAAAACCTGTGACAGGTCCAAACAGGAAACCTATCGCGACGATAACAAACGCAAACGTTCTAAAATGCACCGCGCCTGGAATCAGCGGAATTGGGCTGCCATATGCCCATAAGACTCCTGTAAACACTCCGAAAATTGCAAAAAAGATGATGTTGACGAATGTGAATTTCTTTTTTGTTGCCATAACGACTCTCCTTAATAATTAGTTTTTAAAAAAGCAGCAAATATATCGTGAAGCTCCTTGACTGCGTAGGAAAGAAGCTTCTTTCCTTTTTCCTCGGTTGCATAGGTCGGGGCGCCAATAACACCGCTCTTTGTCACATCTTTTGTTTTCCAGCCAGCGGTATATGGCCCTAGGATGGTAACATAGCTGTTGTTACGCAGACTCTCTACAGGATCCTCATCCACCGCAAGTTCCATATGGACGGTTTCCGGTCTGATGGCGAGCATCAAAGAGGTTTCCAGTTCGCAAGCATGAAAAACGCCATAGGTTCCCGACTGCTTTAGACCTTTTAGACCTTTCTCCCAGAAAGGTGTAAACCACCAGTCGAAAACAAATACATCAAGGCCGAGGTCAATTCTCAGATCACGGCTGATCATGTTCAGCATATCCGTGTTCCCGCCATGGCTGTTGAACAGCACAAGTTTTTGAAATCCGCTCTTAGAAATGGCAGCGGCAATGTCATGCAACAAAGAATAGTAAGTCTGTGTTCCAAACGTGAGGGTTCCGGGAAAGCCCATGTGTTCGTTGCTTTTCCCAACAAAGAGTTGTGGAGCAAAAATAAGATTTCCCTCGTCAAAATTCTGCTCCTTTATCATGCGGTCAATCAGCGCAGAAAGGATGATAGAATCCGTACCTACAGGAAGGTGGGGCCCATGTTGTTCTGTGGCACCTGTGGGGAGCAGCACAATTGTTTTAGATTTGTCAAGCGCCGCAATTTCATCCCGAGTAAGATTTTCCCATTTGGCGATCATAGTGACACTCCTTTATTTATTACAGTTGAATATAAAACATCATCTGCAGCACAATTGCCACAGCGGTGGAAATGATGGTTACGGAGATAAAAATCATATCCCTCCAGGTAGGTTGAATCACTTTGTAGGAGGAACGCTTGACCTTAAAGTCTAGCTTATAATAATGCATGGCCAGAGAGATGCTGTGTCCTTTTCCTAACACCCGAAACAAAAGGGGTAGAGAGACTATTACATAGTTTTTCATTTTTGCAATTCTGCCGCATTTTTCCACTTCTAGCCCGCGTGAGCTCTGTGCTTCCATAATAGTGCTGAATTCCTTGATAATCATGGGGATAATCTGAAAAACAAGCCCAACTCCGAAAGAAACTGAATAAGGAACATGCCAAGCTTGGAGCCCGGAGATGATCTGACTGAAATTAGTGGACAGGATTACCGTATAAAACACAGAAATCATTAGAAAGACTCTCATGCCAAACACGAATCCTTTATAAAAATCAAACCAATCCAGGCTAAAAATATAATTTTTGCCAAACAGAGAAAACGTCTGTCGAAAAATAACAGGACCGGCATTTACCGAAAAAGCGCCTAAAATAAGCCAGAGCAAAAATATAAACAGCAACAACACCTTTACCTTGGCAGCAAGGACAGCGATGTATTTCCCGATATGACTGGTTGCCCATATAGTTAGAAACACCAAAAAAAGAAATAGAAGGGCAACGCCGCTCTTTATAAAAGAGGTGAGAACCGATATTACAAGAAAGAAGAAAAATTTTGTTCTTGGGTCCAGTCGATGCAAAAAGGAATCCCGTTCTACATACTGTAAAAAGTTATTCATGCATGATCCTCCAATGACCGCATTAGGATATCTTACGTAAAATTCTGTCGGCGGCTTCACTAACAAAGGAATCTACATCGCAGCGAATTTCTGAGAAGCCAAAATATTTCGATAAAATCACCACAGGGGGCAGCGATATGTTAATTTGTTCGAAAAGCTCATCCTGTTCCGCCATGGACTGTTTTGAATCAAACGCAAGTTTTACACCATTATTTAACACGAAAATTTGATCCGATACTTTAAAGACAAAGGGAATCTCATGGCTTATAAGTATCACTGTTTTTCCACGCTGGGCTAGAACACGAATAATGTTTTCCAATTGGTTTTTTATGAGCTGATCCATCCCCAGCGTTGGTTCGTCCAGGATTACAACCTCTGCACTTGAAAAAAGAACGGAAAGGATTGTCAGCAAATGTTTTTTTCCCATGGAAAGGTTGAGCGGCAGCTCATCTTTGTCTTCTAACAGTCCAAACCGTTCCAGCACCTCCAGCGCTTCGGCTTCAGAAAATTCAACCCCTTGGGCCCGTGCGCAAAAAGTCAGCTCTTTATACACTGATGCCTCGAACAACATGTGTTCCGGATTTTGAAACACAAGAATAATATCGCGGCTAATCTGTGCAACCGATTTGCCAAGGGTGGAAACCCCTTTGTAACGAACGTTCCCCTCCGTTGGTTGATAAAGACCATTGAGATGTTTTACAAAAGTTGTCTTGCCGGAACCGTTCTGCCCTATAATCGAAACCACTTTTCCGGGCTCGAATCCAGCACTTACGTTCATCAACGCGTGAAATCCGTCTGAAAAAGTCTTGCTGAGCCCTTCCGCTGTCAGAATTTCCTTTTTGTTTTCTACAGGTGGTGCAGAGGCACGCCGTTCTTTTTGCACTGGGAGGAACCGTCCAAGAACTTGCTTTGCGTCATTGACAGTGTCGAACATTTCAATGCCCTCTATTTTTTCTGCGAGTTTTCGATAAATTTCAACTTCTTGTGGAATTGTTACCCCAAGAGTTTCCTGAATCTCGAAATTCCGAAAGAATTCTTGTTTTGTTCCATTAAAAACAACACGGCCTTCAGAGAGCCCAACAACATGGTCGACAATACCCGCAAACCAGTCAAGGTTGTTGTCCACGATCACAGTGGTTTGGCCTGTCTCCCTAAGCTGGTTCAGAATTGACTGAATCATCTTTTTACCCTTTGGGTCGAGGGAACTAACAGGCTCGTCCATAATGAGAATATCAGGACGCATTGCAAGCACTGAAGCTATGCATACGGCTTGACGTTGTCCGCCAGAGAGTGTCGCGACCGAGCGCCTTCTCAGATGTTGAATATTGAGAAGATCCAAAACATATTCCACGCGTTCTGCAATCTCTCCGCTGTCAAGACCCATGTTTTCAATTCCGAATGAGATAGCATCCTCCACACCGTAGCCAAACAGCTGATTTTCGGGAGATTGGCTGACAACAGATATGTTAATATCCTTTCCAACATCGAAGTTGCCTTCTAAAATACCTGCCGACATCAAGTCGGGAATGACACCGCTTAGAATATTGACAAGCGTCGTCTTGCCGCATCCGCTCGGTCCGACAATTGCGGTGACCTTTCCTTGTTGAATTTCAAAGCTGATGTTCTTCAGGACTGGTTTTGTATTCTGGCTGTACTGATAGCTGATATTTTTAATTGAGAAGCCCAAAAATTATCATCTCCTATTCGTCAAACATGTGAGTCACTTTATCGTGATGGTTTCACCGGGAATACAGGCAACTTTTCCAAAAAAATGATATCATTGCGCTTCGCTGCATCCCCTTCCGCGAGGATCGCTGCTTTGCCGGCAATTTTGCCTCCGGCTTTTTTTACCAGTGACTCCATGGCTTTGACGGAATCCCCTGTGCTGATCACGTCATCGACAATCAAAACCCGCTTGCCGTGAATCAATTCGCTTTCCTCTTCACTAAGGCATAAAATTTGCTTTGCTTGCGTGGTGATGGAATAGACCTCCGTGATAACGGGATTCATCATATAAGGCTTGATGCTTTTTCTCGCCACAAAATATCGGCTCATGCCAAGAATATGCGCAAGCTCCTGTACCAGAGGGATCCCTTTTGCCTCTGCCGTGATTAGGTAATCTACTTCCGGAATTTTCTTACTAAGCTCCTGTGCTGCTCGTGTAACCAGTTCTGCATCGCCAAGAATAACAAAGCTAGCAATCGACAGAGAATCGGTGATCCTTACAATAGGTAGTTTCCTCGTTAATCCTGCGATCTGAAGTTCATAAGTCTTGTTCATATTCCAGCCCCCTGCTAAAATAAAAAACAGACTAGGAACAGTGTTCCTAGTCTGCCGAAAAATGAAATGGCAAAACCAACAGAGCGGCAAAATCCAAGCCGCTCTATCGGATGACACGTAAGAACACCATAGCGTAGGCAATTTCCGGTTGCCACATAGAGACGTCCACACCATATTAGTGGACTTATATGGAGTTGTTAAAATATTCAATTATAAGATTCAATAGTATAGTCCCAACATTACAGCGTAATGATTATAGCATGCAATTTCCGCATTATCAATCACTATTGTAATAATTGTGATTTTATTTTTTGTATTTCGTTCAAATTAGTTGTGTAATGAGAAATTTTTGGTTTAAAGACCAAAAAAAGTAAATCAGGGTGCAACAAATAGTGTCCAAACGAATTTTGCATTTCGGTACGTTCTGAAGACAGACAAATTTTGCGGATACTCCATTTAGATACATCGTCCACATCCGAGTAAACAGTCGCAGCGTAATCGTATCGGAGTTCAAATAGCTTTTGAACTTTGAGCGAACTTACGTACATAATTTTACACTATTGTTTTCTTGCCGGGATTTTACTTCTTAGGTCGGCCAAACGGTTTAGAGCTTCATTTAAAGTTTCATCTTTTTTGGCAAAATGAAAACGAATGAAATGGTTCACATTTTCGCGAAAGAAACTGGAACCGGGAACCGCACCAACTCCCACGTCTTTTGCTAAAATTTCACAAAATTCTAAATCGCTTTCGAATCCGAATTCAGAAATATCAAGCAAAACATAATAAGCGCCTTGCGGAACAGTGTGAACTAAATTTAGGTCATCCAGTCCACGCAAAAAAAGATTTCTCTTGTGCGTGTACTTTTCCTGAAGTTGTTTATAATATGCATCGCCAAACTTTAGTCCTGTTACGGCTGCTTCCTGAAGCGGTGCTGCCGCACCGACTGTTAAAAAATCATGTACTTTCTTTGCCGTCTCGATAACGTAGGAAGGTGCGATGATATAGCCGAGTCGCCATCCGGTGATGGAATAGGTTTTTGACAGCGAACTGCAGGAGATGGTTCTTTCCCACATACCCGGCAGAGAAGCAAAGTAAATATGTTTGTTTGGTTCATAGACGATGTGTTCGTAAACCTCATCTGTAATGACAAACGTATCATATTTTTCTGCAAGAGCAGCAATTGTTTGTAATTCATTCAACGTAAAAACTTTGCCGCACGGATTGGATGGGTTGCATAAAATAAGGGTTTTAGGATGCTGCTTGAAAGCTGCTTCAAGTTCATCCGTGTTAAAATGAAAATCCGGTGGATATAAAGGAACATAAATGGGTTCTGCTCCGGAAAGAATCGCGTCAGCCCCGTAATTTTCATAAAACGGAGAAAAAACAATTACTTTATCACCCGGATTTGCTACGGTCATCATGGCGGCCATCATAGCTTCCGTGCTGCCGCAAGTGACAACAATCTCGCTGTTTGGATCAATTGTTCTTCCCATCAAACGGGACTGCTTTTTTGCAAGCGCTTCACGAAAATTTTGTGCACCCCAAGTAATGGAATACTGGTGAAAATCTTCGCGCGAAACTTCTGCTAGTCGGTCCAAAATCTCCCGCGGAGGTTCAAAATCAGGGAATCCCTGCGACAAATTGACCGCCCCGTACTTTAGGCAAACGCGTGTCATTCTCCGTATGACGGAATCTGCAAAGCCTTGTGTACGATTTGATAATTACCTCATTTTTTACCTCCGATTATGTAAGACTTTTTATCATTGAGGATATGCAGAGGGTCAAGCGCATCTTTGATATCATTCATGACACGCAGATTTTCCTTCGCGCTCTCACGTAAAAAATAATGCCGTTTGCTCAAACCAATGCCGTGTTCTCCGGATGCTACACCGCCAAGTGCATACGCTTTTCCGTATGCTTGTTCCATGTTCGACCGCAGTTCGGTTTCCCAAGTCACTTCATCTCGATCTCCGCGCAAAACACAGAGATGGACGTTTCCATCGCCGGCATGTCCAAAGCTAATCATTTGCATACCGGAGGTTTCCTCTAAGTGATTGATGAAACGGATAAAATCGGATGTTTTATTGATGGGTACTACAATATCAACAGGTTCTTGTTCCGAAACTGCCTCAACGGCCTTCACGAGTGCGCCGCGTACCTTCCAGATTTCTGCTGCCTGCTGCGGGTCGGAAAGTACAATATAATCCAATGCTCCGTTTTCACATGCAAGCTTGTGAACGCGTTCCACGTTTGCCTGTACCTCCGTGCGATGTCCGTCAAATGTTAGAAGAATATAGGATCCTGCATCTGGGCGGGGATATTTTATGCCCGAGAAATTTTCGCCCAACTGCACAACTTTGCGTTCCATAAATTCGACTGCGGTAGGATTTGCGTTTGCACGCAAAATGCGAAGTACATTGTCTATGCCGGTTTTAAGGTCCTGATAAGGGACCAATACACTTACAGAGGTTTCCGGCTTTGGAACAAGTTTTAAGATGCATTTTGTGATGACCGCCAGCGTTCCTTCCGAACCAATGAACAAATTCTTTAATGAAAGCCCGCTGGCATCTTTGACATTTTTACCTCCAACAGTTAGCACTGTGCCGTCCGCCAGAACGACTTCAAGTCCGCGTACATAATCGCGCGTTACGCCATATTTCACCGCACGCATTCCACCGGCGTTCGTGCTGATATTTCCGCCGATGGAAGAGGCTTTTTCGCCCGGATCCGGGGGATAAAATAGGCCGTGCTTTTCTACAAAGGTCTGAAAATCTTGTAACAGAATACCCGGTTCCACTGTAGCTGTCATTGTATCTCTGTCCAGTTCAAGTACTTGATTCATAAGAGAAAAATCAAGGATAATACCACCGTCCACAGGAACGGTTGAGCCAACAAGATTTGTTCCCGCACCTCTCGGTGTAACTGGAATACGATGCTCATACGCATATTTTAGAACAGCGCTTACTTCTTTTGTGCTGCGTGCGAATATGAGCGCATCGGCCTTTCCTTGAAGCCGGCCCAAAGTATCGCTTAGATATTTTGGTTGTATTTTGTCAAAAATCAGCCGTCTGTGATCCGAAATGATGGATTGCAGAATGTCTTGATGAACCGTCATAATCATCTCCCTACAAGAATAGCTGTTTTCATTTTCAAACAAACCGAAAGTTTTTTCATTTTCTTAGGTATCTGCTAGAAAACCTTGCTCCCATCCCACTTTGATGAAATATCCTCCGTATGTATCATTAAATACCTTTTCAGTTGCATCGGACTGAAATGCGGAAACTATTTTTTTGTATATGTCAGCTTTGTTCGGGTCTTTCAGGTCCTCACTGCGTGCCGCGATCAGATTCCAATAATATTCTTCATCCAATTCGGAATCCTGATAAATCGCTTCATCCGTCTTCAACCCAAAATCCAGCGCATAGTTGCCATTCACAACTCCTGCGGTTACGTCGGAAAGCACGGAGGGAATAGTATTTGCCTTTAGTTCCTCAATTTTGATATTAACATTGTACGCTTCAATATCATCGAGCGTGGGGCTAAATCCGGCGTCTGCTTTCAGTTTCACAAGCCCTGCGGCTTCTAACACCTTAAGAGCACGTCCGCCGTTGGTAACATCATCGGGAATGGCAATGGTATCACCGTCCTTAATTTGCTCCAAAGAAGACACTTTAGAAGAATACAAATTCAGTGGAATAATGAAGGTATATCCAATGGGCTCAATATCGTAGCCGTTTTGCTCAATTTCACTTTCCAAATAAATCCGATGCTGGAATGCGTTTAAGTCAATATCGCCGTTGTTGAGCGCATTGTTTGGTGTGACATAATCGGAAAATTGAACAATTTGAAGATTAATTCCCTCATCCTCCAGTGTTTTTTTTGCAGGTGCCCAGAGATCTTCATAGATGCTGCCGACAACGCCCAGCTTTACGGTTATGGTATCATATCCATTGTTTTCGCTGCTATCATCGGACTGTGCTGCGCTGCCGCATGCGGTGAAAGAAAGTATTAAAACTGTTACAGCAATCAGCGTTGATACGATTTTTTTGATTTTCATAATAATTTTGCCTCCAAAAAGAAATTGATTTGTTGTGAGCTTAACCTAATATGTATGTTTTTTCACCAGATGGTCGCCAATCAGTTGGATTGCGCTGACAAGGATAAAAACTACAATCACCGTAACCCATGTAACATCCATTTGGTTTCTGTCGTGGCCGTACCGAATAGCGAAATCCCCAAGGCCGCCCGCTCCAACGGCGCCTGCCATGGCGGTAAGCCCTACAAGGCTGATAGCGGTGATGGTTGTTCCCCGCGCAATCTGTGCAATACTTTCACGAAGATACACACGAAATATGATTTCTAAAGGACTGGAACCCATCGACAACGCTGCTTCAATCAGACCATGATCCGTCTTTGCAAGAGCGCTTTCGATTTGTCTTGAAAAGAAGGGAACCGTACCCATAACGAGCGGGACAATTGCCCCTTGCACATAAATGGCTGTTCCCATGATGAATCTTGAAACAGGAATGACCCATGTCAGCAGAATGATAAATGGTATGGAACGAAAGAAATTAATGATCTTGTCAAGCACTTGATAGAGCACTTTGTTTTCCAGAATACCTCCCGGCTTTGCTACAATCAGAGCAATACCCAGAAAGAGTCCCAGAAAAAAAGATATGGAACCGGACCAGAGCACCATGATGAGAGTGTCCTGAATTGCAGTATAAAAGGTTGGCAGTTTGTCCATAACGTTAGGAATAAGGTTATTTAGTAAATCCACCATCTTTAAGCACCTCCACAACAACATGTTTTTCCGTGAGAAATTGAACCGCTTGTGTAATTTGTTCACGTTCTCCGCTGATAATGGCAACCGTGCCTCCGATAGGTGCACCTTGAACAATCTCCACATCAGCAAAAATAATATTTAGGCGGACTCCAAATTTTTGCGAAACGATAGAAATCAGCGGTTCCGACGTGTTTTTCTGAATATAAGATAGGCGGACAATCAATTCTCCGGGCTTTAAAGAAACAATCGGCGCATTCAATTTAAGCAGTTCATCGATTTTTTGCAGGCTGGATGTGGTCTTAATAAAATTGCGTGTGATTTCTTGTTTTGGGTTGGCAAAAATTGAAAATACTTCTCCTTGTTCCACAACACGGCCATGATCCATGACGGCAACCCTGTGGCATATTTCTTTTACAACATCCATTTCATGTGTAATGATAACAACTGTAATACCTAATGTTTCATTCAGTTTTTTGAGCAGCTGCAGAATTGATTTTGTCGACTGTGGATCCAATGCAGATGTCGCTTCGTCACACAGAAGAATTTTTGGATCATTCGCAAGGGCACGTGCAATAGCTACTCGTTGTTTTTGCCCGCCGGATAATTGACTAGGGTATGCGTTCTCTTTATCCGCTATATTTACCAACTGCAATAACTTACGCACCTTATCTTGAATTTCCTGTTTGCTCAGGCCACTGTTCCAAAGCGGATAGGCAACATTACCAAATATTGTGCGGGACGGCATTAAATTAAAATGCTGAAAAATCATCCCTATCTTTTTTCTCGATTGGCGTAATTCTTTGGCAGACAATCCGGTAAGTTCTTGCCCGTCAATCTCCACAGTTCCTTTCGTAGGACGTTCTAGTAAATTCATGCACCGCACTAGAGTGGACTTTCCTGCGCCGGAAAAACCAATAATGCCAAATATCTCTTTATCATAAATCGTCAGATTGACGTCTTGTACAGCGTGTACTGTTTTTTGGGATACAGCAAATGTTTTGCTGATATGATTCAGCCTAATCAAACCGTTGCCTCCTTGCTTATAATTGCTTTATCATTGTACTGTCACTGTGCTATATCTGTCCAATACAGAAAAATGATATGGAAGGTAGATTGTAAAATCAAATTGAACACATAAAAAGATTCCATAGCGCACAGGGAACTGTTAGGATAAAGTTACCACACTAAATACTGACAGAAAGGCCTGAACACTATGGACAAGAACCATTCTATCATAAAGATCGAAGAACGCAAGAGGGGACAGCATCTTAAAGCAGAAGAGCGTGGCGCAATCCAACAGTTAAAGAAGATGGGATTTAGCAATCGAAAGATTGCTCGCGCAATCAATTGCAGCCCCTCTACCGTGGGCTATGAACTACGACGTGGCACGCCGGAATACTCCGGCCGAGGTCGCAAACCCGGCTACTCAGCCAAACGTGGAGCTGCAGTCTACAAAGCGAATCGCAGTCGTTGCCATCGCCCTAGAACGGTATCCAGGAACTCCGACTTCATCCGTTGGATGGTTAAAAAGGTTCGTAAGCATAATTGGTCTTTTGATGAGTGCGTAGGGCGGGCCCGAAGCGAACATCGTTTTCCAGCCAAGGAAATCCCATGTACAAAAACTCTGTATCATATGCTGTGGAAAGGGGAATTACCGCTCACGCTATTTGAACTTCCTGAGGTATTAAATAGGCATTCTCGCAGAAAACCACGGCTTTCTAAGCGTATCAATGGGAAATCCATTGATTGGCGGCCACCTGAGGTATCAGAGCGAAACACATTTGGGCACTGGGAATCTGATACGGTACTGGGCCGAAAAAGAAGCGGTGAGGCAGCTGTATTTACCATTGTAGAGCGCCTAACAGGCTATTATCTTTCAATTCGAATTGACGGCAAAACAACCACCGGTGTTGCCAGTGCCATGGAACAGCTAAAGGAACAGTATGGCGAGAAATTTTCCCAGGTATTTCGCAGTATTACCACAGATAACGGCAGTGAGTTTTCGGCATTTTCAGCCTTTGAAGAACTAGGCACGGCAATCTACTTTGCTCATCCCTATTCTGCTTGGGAACGACCTGTAAATGAGAGGACCAATCGCATACTACGAAAATATATCCCAAAGGGTCGCTCCATCAATGGCTTTACCGCCGAACAAATCTTAATGTTTGCAGACGAGATAAACGCCACGCCTAGGAAACGATTAGGTTATCAGACCCCTGAGGAACTGTTTGATGCTCAACTGGACAGAATTTATACTTTAAACCCGTAGATAACTTTATCCAGTGAAAGTGTTCAATTTGTTATTGCAATTTAAGAAATGATATGGAATAATAGATTAAATCTATTGTTTTTTAAGAAACCAGCACGGTTATGATTGTTCTCTTGCGTAACTGTCCAAATATTTTTTGATTTCCTCAATGTACAGTTGACCCATTTGGCTCAGTAAGGTGTTTTTCCTCACAATATACCCGATTTCCATCACACTGTTTGGATTTAAGTCGTCCGCTTCGAATGGAACCGCGGTAAAATCGGTGCCGTTTAACTCTTCGCAGATGATTCCGGAGCACAGGGTGTAACCATTTAATCCCACCATCAGATTCAGCATTGTTGCGCGGTCACATGCTTTAATTATTCTCGGGTACTCATTCGTGCTGAGGATTTCCTTTGCAAAATAGAAAGAACCGTTATCTCCTTGTTCAAAAGAAAGGCAAGGGTATTTATTGAGCTGTGAAAAATGAATGGATTTTTCATTTGCCAGAGGATGACCCTTCCACAGATAAACATACGCATTGCAGTCTATCAATTTATGAAACTCCAAATGATTGGAAGCTAGGAGTTTCAGAATGGCTTTGCGATTAAAATCGCTCAGATATAATATTCCTATTTCACTTTTTAGGGTGCTGACGTCGTGAATGACGTCCCGGGTTTTAGACTCCCGAATAGCAAATTCATATTTTGAAGTATCGAAGGATTTTACCATTTCGACAAAAGCCTTAACAGCAAAGGAATAATGCTGCGTAGATACGCCGAACTTTTTCTTTAACGTTTTGCTTTTACCGAACTTCTCCAGCAAGATATTGTATTGGTTATATACCTGACGAGCATACAGAAGAAATTCTGTTCCATCATTGGTTAGAGTGACGCCTTTTCCGGTGCGATTGAAAATTGTTATGCCAATTTCTTTTTCTACTTCTTTAATTGCATTCGTCAGTGAAGGCTGGGATACATATAGAATTTCTGCGGCTTTGTTTAGGGAACCTGCTTCAGAAATTGTTATCATATAGTAAATTTGCTGTAATGTCATATTGGTTTTCTCCTTTTTCTTAAGAACTTGCTGTGTGTGTTAAAAAAGTAAACAAAAAGGAGCCGCATATCAGCGGCTCCTAAGAATCAGCGATCCTGTTTTTGCAAACAAAAGCAGTTTTATGATTGCATGCAAAAATGGATGATGCTGTTTCTTACAAACCGCGTCATCTCACACATGCACATCATCATTCTATTTCTGTCTGAATAATATCTCATAAGAATCACTTTCATCTACAAAACTTATATATTTTATAATTTGTTTAGTTATAACATAGGAAGTCCTAGCTGTCAAGCATGTGAGCTGATTTTTGTGACATCATATGTGTTGGACTTCAATGCATATTAGACAGTGATATTTGTGTGAATTAAAAATCGATTTCAGACAGGAACTCCCGTACGCACCTCAACGCCTACCTTTGCCAGCAAAAGTGTATCTTTCGGGCACAAAACGGGTGAACCGAATTTTCTGCTGGCATAATAGGGAATTTTTTCTGCTGGAACAGGTATATCATGTTGGCTGTTTTGTGATTTAATAGAAGGAAAAAACGGTTAGGAACTCCATGGCGGAGGCTGATCGGTAACTTGAACAGTTTAAATTACAAATTTTTCAATGCAAAAAGTAAATTTGAGATAAACATTATTCCATAAAGTACCTTTACGACCACTTTGTATAGTGATATAATAAACTCCAAAACAAAATGAGCAAGGGCGCTCGACAGGGATGTCGGGCGCCCTTTTTCAGAATCACCCAAAAGGAGAGGTATTATGAAAATGAGAAAAAAACTGATTGCGTTGCTACTTTCAGCTGTACTGCTGTCTGTTGCTGCAACAGGTTGCGCCGGGCAGACAGGGGAAGGTCAGACAAGTTCCGGTGCGCCACAGTCTTCCGAAAAAAGTGAGATAGACGATACGATTGTGTACGGGGCTTCAGCGGATCCGCGTGGTTTGGATCCGGCGCTTGTTGACGATGTTCAGTCGGTGAAGATTATGAGCAACATATACGAAGGGCTGCTCAAGTACAAAGAGGATTCCACAGACATCGAACCCTGTTTGGCAACTTCATGGGATGTCAGTGATGACGGCCTAACCTATACGTTTCATCTGCGCACGGGCGTCAAATTTCATGACGGAACAGACTTTAATGCCGAGGCTGTGAAGTACAATATTGAGCGTCAGCTTCCCCCGAAAGTGGAAGAAGACATGGGCTATGCTTCCTTTGTTTATGGTTCGGTCAAAGAGGTCAAGGTAGTCGATGAAAACACAGTGCAGATTATTCTGAAAGAGCCATGCACCCCTTTCCTTCGTAATCTTGCCATGAATTTGGGGGCACCGATTGCCAGTCCGACCGCTTTGGAAGAAAACAATAATAACCTCAACGAAGCACCCTGCGGAACGGGCCCTTATCAGTTTGTAAAATGGGATAAGGATGAGGCTGTTGTTCTTGTGCGCAATGACAATTACTGGGGTGACAAGGCCAAAAGCAAAAATGTCATTTTCAAGACCATCAAGGATAATTCTGCACGCGTCGTTGCATTGAGCAACGGTGAAGTCGACATTATCGACGACTTTGATTACACGGTAGTTGACCAGATTACAGCGAGCGGCAATCTGGTGAAAAAAACACCGGGCATGAATATCAACTATATGATGTACAACTGCAGCCGCGCACCGTTTAACGACCCAAAATTGAGAGCGGCTGTTTCGGCGGCAATTAACGTTCCGGAGCTGGTTACCAGTCTGTATCAGGAATATTCAGAACCGGCAACCTCGATTCTTCCCACCTTTATGCCTGGCTATGACGAAAGTATTACACAAGTAACCTATGATCCGGACACAGCAAAACAAACACTGGAGGCCGCAGGCATCAAGAACATTCATATGATTACTTATTCCAGTGCCCGTCAGTATAACGCAGCGACCGGTAAGACGCTTGCCGAAGCGATTCAGGGATATTTGTCTAAAATTGGCATTACCTGTACAATCGATTCCTATGATTGGACGACATTTAAATCCAAGGAAGAAGAGGGAGATTTTGATATCTGCTTTGCTGGTTGGATTGGTGACAACGGCGACCCGGATAACTTTTTGAACCTCCTGGCTTCGCAGGATCCAGGAATGAATGTTGCGCGGTATAACGATGCAACCTATACCGAAATGATTGAAAAAGCGGTAAAGATGCCGGATGGTGAAGAGCGGAATGCAATTTATGTTCAGGCGCAGAAATACCTTGCCGAACAGGCTCCATGGTTGCCAATTTCCCATTCCACAATCCTTTATGCGGTTAGGCCGAATGTGGAAGGGTTCAATCTTCACATGACCGGTATGACGATGCTTGCCAATGTAAGTAAAAGCTAAACGAAAAGATAAAAATTTAAATGATAATGGCCGTACGGATGCATTTGCACCTGTACGGCCTTTTTTACAGCTTCAGCACCAAGAACCACCAGCTTTGCTGGTGGGAATAAAAATCTTTAGATACAAGGAACCCTCCTTTTGTTAAAATAAATGCAGGTCTGCTAACCGCATGATAGAACAAAAGGAGGTTATATCATCAAAAACATAAAAAGTTTATCACATACAAAGTGGAGATGCCGGTATCACATTGTATTTCCTACCCAATACTGAAGAAATATAAGGACGAATCAAAGCAGACATAGGGAGGATTCTAAGAAAACTGTGTGAGTAAAAAGGTGTGGGAATTATTAAAACCCAAGTATGCCCAGATCATATTCATATGTTGGTCAAGATACTGCCAAATCTCAGTGTGGCACAATTTAATGGGATATCGCAAGGGGAAGAGTATACAGAGTACAATAAAGTACGCAATTGCAAAGGCTGGCCTAGACATAGAAAAGCTAGGATTTTTATGCCTTGTGATTTGCCGGTTTGTCATGCGTTAAATACATACTGGTTCAGACGATTCATTGCCTCTTTGACCTTGCTCATGGGTAATGCAAGATTCATGCGAATCGAGCAGGGGCCGTTGAACATACGTCCGTCCTGCCAGGCGACGCCGACATTCCAGCCACTTTTCTCTAACTCATCAATGGTTTTGCCATGCTGTTTACACCACTCGGTGCAATCCAGGAAAAGCATATAAGTTCCTTGAGGTTTGGATAGTTTTACACCTTCAAAATGCTGTGTAATATAATCATAAGCATAATTTACATTGTCGCTTAATACTTCACATAACTCGTCCACCCATTCATAGCCCTCGGGTTTATATGCTCCAATCAATGCATGCATGCTTAAGACATTCATCTCATTGTAGTGGGACTTACTGCTCTGCGCGCGCACACGATCCCGTAAATACTTGTTGTAGATAATGTGATAGGAACCAATTAAACCGGCAAGATTAAATGTTTTGCTGGGGGCATACAGTGCCACTGTACGATTGCGGGCATCCTCGCTGACGGATTGGGTGGGAATATGTTTGTTGCCGTTCAGAAGGATATCGGACCAAATTTCATCGGAAATTACAACACAGTTGTTGGCTTTGTAAATCTCCATGGCCTTTTCAATTTCCCACTTTTCCCACACGCGTCCGCACGGGTTGTGCGGACTGCAAAAGATGGCCACATGGATATTATTGTCTTTGATTTTTTTGTCCATGTCCTCATAGTCCATGCGCCATATATTGTTCTCATCCAATTTTAAAGGACTGTGGATAATTTTGCGGCCAACGTTTTGTACGCTCTTAGTAAAGCCAATATAGGTAGGTGAGTGCAGTAAAACGGGATCCCCAGGCGATGAAAATGCGCAAAGTGTTGAAATAACACCGCCCAAAACACCATTTTCATAACCGATATATTCCCGAGATAAATCCTTTATGCCGTTGCGGATTTTGTGCCATTTTATGATGGAGTTAAAGTACTCCTCCGTAGGCTGAAAATAACCAAATAAAGGATGCTTGGCGCGTTCAATGATAGCTTCGGAAACTGTGGGTACTGTGGGAAAGTTCATGTCGGCAATCCACATAGGGATTACATCGAATCCATTTTTTGGCAAGTCCGGAGCAAAGCCGGAATTTGAACCTAAACCATCTACTGCAATTGCATCCTTCCCGTGACGGTCAATCATAGATGTAAAATCGTATTTCATGGTATGGTTTCTCCTTTTTTTTCAATCAATCCATTTGTTTTATCAATGTGCGATGGGTTCTTTAACGACAGTTGTTTTCGGTCGGGGACAGGAAGTAACTGAACATTAAATTTGGCTTTTGCTTAACGGGTTCCGTATCTCTGCTTTCTAGAAGTTTTGCCGATTTATTTTAGATACCAATTGTGAATTACTTTATTCTAACATGTTTTTATAACGTTGTTCAATATAAACACCGGTCGCGAAATGCTTTTTATATTCGGCCTTTTCATAATTCGGTTACACGAATACAGTGTGAGATTTTTGATTTTGACAAGAAGAAAGAAATTATTCTATACATAGTTGCATGTTTTGAATTTCTTTGCTATGATATCTTTGTGAGAAGTCAGAATTTTGTATTCGAGATTGCCACCCTGCGGGGTGGTTTTTTTGTTGGAGGTTGATTTATGAGTATATATTGGCCAATTGTATTAATCGTTTTATCAAATACTTTTTATCACATTTGCGCGAAATCAATGCCCAATACAATAAACCCAATGGCATCCCTAACAATCACATATTTAACCGGTGCTGTTATGTCCGGCATACTATATTTTGTTTTAAACCCTGGAGAAAATCTGCTGCAGCAGTACACACATTTAAACTGGACTCCATTTGTGCTTGGTATTTCCATAGTCGGACTTGAACTTGGAAATATATTTATGTACAAAATGGGGTGGAATATCAATACCGGCTATATCGTGCAGAGCGTTATTCTTGCAGTTGTTTTGCTGTTTGTTGGCTTTTTGTTTTACAAAGAAATGATCACATGGTCGAAAGTCGTTGGTATTGCAATTTGTATGGTTGGTTTATATTTTATTACTAAATGACTTCGATAGCATAACAATCTAGTTCCTTGTTTACAGAGAAATAGGAAAATCATTGGGATGTAGTTTTAAGAAATAATCTCGGTAAAACATCGACCTTGCCAAAATCAGTTAATTTTTGTATGATAAACAGGCATATGAAAATTAACAGAAAAAGAGAGGTCATTATGGCGAAAAAAAGGGAAAAATCGTTTTGGTCATGGGCTGTACTAATAATAGCCGTTTTGGCTGCTGTGGCACTGCATATGCAGTCGCCGGTGCAGGAGGAAGAACAGGAAACAAATTCGCCTCTTTCGTCATCTGAAGTTTTAAATGTGTACTATCTTGACGTTGGACAAGGGGATTCCGAATTAATTGAATTGCCTAACGGGCAAAACATGCTGATTGATGCAGGCAATCCGGAAAATGGCAGTGATATTAATCAGTTTTTGAAAGAACAGGAAATTGAAAAAATAGATTATTTGGTAGCAACCCATCCTCACGCCGACCATATTGGCGGAATGGCAGAAGTAATCAATGAGGTAGAAATTGGTTCTGTTTATATGCCGAAAGTTTCCACCACATCTAAAACTTTTGAAAATTTGCTTTCCACAATCAGTCAAGAAGGATTAAGTATCAAAACTGCAAAGGCCGGTGTCGAGTTACTTCATCAGGACAATTTAAAAGCTGTAATGGTAGCACCGGTGGGTACCAACTATTCGGATTTAAATCAGTATTCTGCTGTTATTAAATTAACGTATGGAAACACTTCATTTTTGTTTACGGGTGACGCAGGAGAGGAATCGGAAAAAGAAATTACCGCGGATGTAAGCGCGGATGTACTGAAAGTGGGGCATCACGGAAGTGATACGTCTTCCACACAGTCTTTTTTGGATCGTGTTTCTCCGAAATATGCGGTCATAGAAGTGGGGAAGGATAATAAATATGGCCATCCGGCAAGCACAACTTTAAAGAAATTAGAGAAGATGGGCACGAAAATTTACCGCACAGACGAGGACGGCACCATTCTTATCCAGTCCGACAGCACAAACATTACGGTGGAGACTCACATTCCCGGTATGAATGAACAGGATGAAACGATGAAATCGGCTGCCTAGTATGTTTTGTCAGGGGAGGAAAAGCGATGCAAGCGGTTTTGGACAGAATTGAAAATGACATGTGTGTTTTGGAATTTGAAGACGGCAGGCTGATACCGTTTCCGAAAGACGAACTCCCGCAGGGAGTTCGGGAGGGTGATGTTTTGACCATCAGTTTTCAAATTGATCGAGAACAAACGGAAGAACGCCGTAAACGAGCGTTAAAATTAATGGAAGATGTCTGGGAGGATTAGAGGAGTTCTTTAGGTGAATCATAAAAGATAGTCCCTTGTGATTTGCAAAAGTGCCGGAATCTTTGTGGATTGTTGGAAATACAACGGACATTATCATATCATTTCGATATAATGAAAACAATTCACATAAATTGTTCCGGGAGGACCACTATAATGATTAGACAAATTATAAAGATTGATGAAGACTTATGCAATGGATGCGGGCTTTGTGCTCAGGCATGCCAAGAAGGAGCTATTGCTATGGTGAACGGCAAAGCTCGCCTTGTACGGGAAGATTATTGCGATGGATTGGGCAATTGCCTGCCGGCATGTCCAACGGGTGCGATTTCTTTTGAAGAGCGAGAAGCACCTGCTTTTGACGAAGCTGCGGTGAAAAAAGCACAAGCAGCAGCCCAGGTGCCGTTTTCTGGATGCCCCGGCAGCATGGCAAGAACGCTTCGTAGGCCATCGGATTTACAGCAGGCGGAAACACCTGCTCAAGATGTTTCCTGTGGCTCGGTGGAGAGCGAATTGACACATTGGCCTGTTCAAATCAAATTGGTTCCAGTGCGTGCTCCATGGCTTGACAATGCCAGCCTTTTGATTGCGGCTGATTGCACAGCTTTTGCGTACGGTGATTTCCACCGCAAATTTCTAAAAAATCATGTCGTTATGATTGGCTGCCCAAAGCTCGACGAAGGAGACTACGCAGAAAAGCTTACAGAAATCTTAAAAAATAACCAAATTAGAAATGTTCATGTGGTGCGGATGCAAGTCCCATGCTGCGGAGGAATCGAAAATGCAGTGAAACGAGCATTGCAAAACAGCGGTAAAATGATTCCGTGGCGGGTGACAGTGATTGCACCGGATGGACAGATTGTGGAAGAGTAAAGTGATTGAATGACGTATGGACATTGATTTTGGATTCTTAGCGGGAATTCCCTTGTTTGACGGTATTTCATCGGAGGAACTAAAATATTTACTGTCCTGTTTAAACGCAAAACAGCAGTTCTTCACAAAGCAGGAGATTTTGCTGTTGGAAGGACAGCCCGCCTCCCTTGTGGGCATTGTACTTTCCGGCAGTGTATTGATTGTGAAAGAAGATTACCGGGGAAATAGGATCATTTTAGCGGAAGCGTCCGCCGGAGAGCTGTTTGCAGAGGCGTTTTCCTGTGCACAGATGGAGCATCTTCCCGTTACGGTTGTCAGCGCCCAGGATAGTACGGTGCTTTGGATTGACTATCGGCGTGTTGTGTCTGTGTGTTCTTCCGCCTGCGGATTTCATGCCAAGCTGATTCAAAATATGCTGCGAATCCTCGCCAGCAAAAACATGCTGTTAAATCGTAAAATTGAATATATGTCCAAACGTACCATTCGTGAAAAGCTGCTCGCATTTTTATCTGACCAAGCAGCGGGAATTGTGGAGAAGGAATTTTCTATCCCGTTTAGCCGTCAGGAACTCGCCGATTATTTATGTGTGGACCGCAGCGCACTTTCTGCGGAATTGAGTAAAATGCGCAGCGCAGGACTGCTGGAATTCCACAGAAACCGTTTTATCCTCCATGCATCAGCTTTATCTGAAAAATAGGACAAGGGCAAACAGATCCAAAATTTTGGATCTGTTTGCCCTTATTATCATATGAAAACTCCCGGCTATGCCGGGATGTTCAGAAGAGCTTAAGCGATGAGAAAATAAAAGTTCCTTTTGATATAATGAGGTTGCGGTCTGCCAACTGCAACAGAATATATCAAAAGGAGACATTCGAAATGAAAACGAATGATATAGAATGATATAGATAGTTTAAATCATACGAGTTGGAATTGCAAATATCATATAGTTTTTGCACCCAAGTATCGTAGGAAAGTAGCATATGGAAAACTACGAATAGAAATAGGAAAAATATTGAGAGAACTATGCAATTGGAAGCAAGTAGAAATCATAGAAGGAGAGGTATGCCCCGACCATATTCATATGTTGGTTAAGATACCACCGAAGATGAGTGTCTCGGGGTTTGTGGGATTTCTTAAAGGAAAAAGCACATTGCTGATTTTTGAGCGACATGCAAATCTAAAGTACAAGTATGGAAATCGAACATTTTGGTGCAGGGGCTATTTTGTAGATACAGCTGGGAAAAATGATAAAGCAATAGCCAAGTACATCAAAAATCAGTTAGAGGAAGATCAAATTGAGGACCAAATGACACTCAAGGAGTATGTAGACCCGTTTACGGGTAGCAAGTAACAAACTTTTCGCAAGTGGCAGATCGTATCAGCGCCTTGAGGCGCAGCCAGTAAAACAGGGCTTTGCCCGCATATGAAGAACCCCCGGCTAAGCCGGGGGGTTACTATTTTGGCTAGTGTCAAGGGAAGTTCGCAATTTTGGGACTCCGGAAAATGAATTAGGCTACGTTTAATAGTATCTGAATAGATTTTGGATTTAAGTATGCTCTGGAAACAGACCAGTCTTCCGCATATTCCATGAGACATGTTGTTACCAGACGTAGATAGGAATCCGGATTAGGGAATATTCCTACTACGCTGGTTCTGCGGCGGATTTCCTTGTTCAGCCGTTCCAGCATATTAGTTGAAGAAATTTTGCGGGCATCAAGTTCCGGAAAAGCATAGAAGGCTAGAGAATCTTCCAGTCCATCTTCCAGGAATTCGATTGCTTTTGGAAAGCGTTTTCCATATTGTTCTGATATTTGCTCCGCGCGCTGTCTAGCTATTTCAGCGGAGGGTGCCAACCAAATTTCTTTTAACTGAGCCGCAAAGGACTCTTTTTCCTTCTGGGGTACATGAGCTAAAATATTTCGCATGAAATGGACTTTGCATCGTTGCCAAGAGGCTCCCGGAAAACTCTCACGGATGGCTGCAATCAGCCCTTTATTCGCGTCTGAAACCACCAGAAGCGGTGTTTTCAGTCCACGATCTAAAAGACTTTGAAACAATTGAGAATAACTTTCTTTTGATTCATCTAGCATTGGCTCTACGGCGAGGATATCCCTATGCCCCTGTTCATTGACGCCGCAAACTACCATCACAGCCATGCTGACGACCCGGCCATCCATACGAATTTTTTCATACAGTGCATCTGTCCAAATGACAGGATAGCGACCCGTCAGAGGCCGGCTGCGGAAGTACTGTACCTGCTCATTAAGGCCTTTCGTCATTTCACTGACTTGACTGCGAGAAAGATTTTCAATTCCAAGACTGCGGGCTAGTTTCTCCATCTTTCGCGTAGATACACCCTGCACAAACGCTTCCTGAACCACTTGAATCAGCGCTGCTTCACTGCGCTTGCGTTCTGTTACGAAAAACGGGATATAGCCCTGATTTCGGAGTTTTGGTACCATCAGATACATCGTCCCCATACGAGTATCCAGTCGACGCGGCCGATAGCCGCAGCGGTAATCACGGCGGGATGGATTGTGTGCATTCTTTTCCGCGCCAATAATACCGGAGACCTCTGCTTCCATCAGACGGGTACACAGCCATTCCAGCATCGACAGCATTGGATCCGGCTGCGCCATACATTTTAGTAGCAATTCTGTCAAATCTGTGGTATTCTTTTTGTGAGTCATTGGGTATCTCTCCTTTTTTGAATGTTTTCTCACCATTCATTTTATCGGAGTCCCAATGACTTTTCTATACCTTTATGAAATTGCGAACTTTATTGTACTCTATCCTATTTTGGTATAGCAATTAGAAAATTGTGCCTTGTCAGCTTGTAAAGTTTTTGTATTTGGTTTATAATACGAAAACACATGAAAACATCGGATTAATCGGAAGGCACACTTTGATATGCTTTGGAATTTTTTAAAAAAACAATATATTGCTCCTTACCAAAACCTCTCAAGGGAAATTTACATCATATTTGCCGCAAGAATTATTTCCTGTTTGGGAGGCTTTATTCAACCTCTTCTCACGCTGATTTTGACGCAGAAACTGGGGTATTCGGCCGCGGCAGCGGGCGGCTTTTCAGCATTTATTATCTTAACGCGAGCCCCCTCCCTAATCATAGGTGGAAAGCTGGCAGACTGGATTGGAAGAAAAAAAGTTCTGGTTTTCTGCCAGATTGCCGGTGCTTTTTTTTATCTTCTCTGTGGTCTGTTTCCAAATCAAATATTGATGCTTCCGTGTATAATAATAGCTGCGGATTTTTATGTGGCTGCCGCCCCGGCTTATGAATCTATGACAGCGGATTATTCCACAGAAAAAACACGAACTGCCTCCTTTTCACTCATTTACCTTGGTGTTAACATAGGCGTGGCGGTGAGCTCGATTTTTGCAGGCCTGCTTTTTCAAAATCACCTGCGACTGATGTTTTTTTTGGATGCGGCAACAACACTGTTTGCTGCAATGCTGATTACCTTTTTTATAAAGGAAGCGGACTGGCAAAAAACTTCTGACCAATTTTCGCAGGAAGTGCCATCTGAAAGCCCCGGATTTTTTTCTTTGTTTCGGCTAATCCCTGTTCTTCTGCTTGCCATTCTATTTAGTTTCATCTATGAGTTTACTTATTCCCAGTGGGGCTTTCTCTTGCCGCTCCAATTGGGTAATTATTATGGGGAAGGGGGAGCGTTCCGTTTCAGTATTCTAACGACATTAAATGCATCGGTTGTAGTGTTGTTTACTCCGGTTCTAACCGGACTGACACGTCGCCGTCGTCCGCTTTACATGGTAGCGCTAAGCGGTGCGGTGTTCGGTATTTCCTATATGATGTTTGCTGTGGGGCACTCAATGTCGATTTTTTTGCTGGCGGGTACAATTTTCACGGTAGCAGAAATACTGAACAGCATCCATATGCGGCCCTATTTGGCAAATCGTACACCGCCGCAGTATTTAGGTAGGGTAAATTCGCTTTCCATGTTTGTTCAGGGGGCCGGCGGCGCTTTGGGGCCACTGATTATCGGTAAAATAGTGGAACCAATCGGATTTTTACTGACATGGCTGTTTCAGGTCGGCTGTATTTTAGTGGGCGCAGGCGGTATGTGGGCGTTAAGTAAAAAAGATAAGAAATTAGCACATGAGGTTGATACATAGTTTGAGGTATTTTTTAGAATACACCGACCAGAAGAAGTATGCCAAAAAAATTGATAGGTATGGAAGCATCAGTTGCTCCAAATACAACTTTTTGCAATAATTGCCGCTATTTCTTCCAGCGCGTCCGCGTCTTCATTGCTGAACCGATTCTGTACCGGGCTGTCAATATCCAGGACTCCTACCACTTTTCTTTCTGTTTCTGAATGAAGGGGAATGACCAGCTCTGAAGCAGAGTCCGAATCACAGGCAATATGACCTTCAAAACAATGCACATCCGGCACAATTTGTGTGGCATCATGTTCCACTGCCGTGCCGCATACACCCTTGCCAACCGGAATATGCACACAAGCCGGTTTTCCTTGAAAAGGCCCCAGAATCAGTTCTCCGTTTTTAAGGAGATAAAAACCAACCCAGTTTATGTTTGGTAAGGCGTTGTAAAGCAGCGCAGATGCATTTGCCAGATTTGCTACCCAGTCGGTTTCTTCTTTTAACAGTTCAGTCATCTGCATTTTTAGCAGCCTATATTGTTCGGTGAGATTTTCTGGATTATTTTGCTTATTAAGCATCATATGTATTTCCCCTGAATTTAAGTTTTTCTAAGTATATCAAAAATCTATGAAAATGCAAAGCTCCGAATATGCAAAGAATAAACTGAATGTAAGCTGATATATAACTGAAAAAAGAAATTTTTTTGCTAATGGATGTTTAATTTTCATTCATACGGTTCATACTAATGAATGCGAGGTGAGGATTTTCTATCCGGATCCTCCCGGGGAGCGTACAATGGGGTGCGCTCCCTATTTTTGTCGGCTTTTTCGCTTAAATAAACCGAAAAACCAATTCCTAAATCCCATATTGACAAGCGAGCCTCCTGTTCCATAGTATATAGGGAACTCTAAGGAAAGGAGGTGTGATGGATGCATTGTTGCTGTCATCACTATCGTTTCGGTGAAAGTAACGACAATGATTTGGATTTTGAAAATGCTATCGAAAGCCTAGCATCTAATGAGAATTTTACGGAAGCAATTGATGAATTGAGAAATCTTGTGAATGCAGATTTTAGCACATTAAGTAATCGTGAATTATGCCGGCTGTTCCGTTTCCTCAGCTGTTATTTTTGCAGAAGATAATTACAATCTAAGCTGCTTTATTTGTTCGAAGAATTAATTTTCGATTAAACTGCGCTGAGCATGAAAACTGCAGAGTGTTTTGCATAAAGATTCTGCAGCTTTGCTTTATGGCGTATCTATTTATATTATATATTTACAGCACTCGACAACAATTGTCGGGTGCTGATTCTGTTTAAAAGTCCAGCGAAGGCTGGGCTTTTTTATTGTAAGATGGTAAGAAAAAAATAGTTGATGAAGGATGTTGGAACGAAGGAAAAAGCACAGGAATGCAGAGAAACTTGTAAATATAGACCTATTGTTGCCATGAGATCTCATTTATTGCGTGGGGTTGATAGCTAGTGTCAAGGGAAGTTCGCAATTTCGGGACTCCGAAAAATGAATTAGGCTACGTTTAACAGTGAAAGAATGGATTTCGGGTTTAAGTATGCTCTGGAAACAGACCAGTCTTCCGCATACTCCATCAGATGTGTTGTTACCAGCCGTAGATAGGAATCCGGATTAGGAAATATTCCGACTACACTGGTTCTGCGGCGGATTTCCTTGTTCAGTCGTTCCAACATATTGGTCGAGGAAATTTTGCGGGCGTCGAGTTCCGGAAAGGCGTAGAAAGCTAGAGAATCTTCCAGCCCATCTTGCAGAAGCTCAATTGCTTTTGGAAAGCGTTTTCCATACTGTTCTGATATTTGCTCTGCGCGTTGTCTAGCTATTTTAGCGGAAGGTGCTAACCAAATTTCTTTTAACTGAGCCGCAAAGGATTCTTTTTCCTTCTGGGGTACATGAGCCAAAATATTTCGCATAAAATGGACTTTGCACCGTTGCCAAGAGGCTCCCGGAAAACTCTCACGGACGGCTGCAATCAGCCCTTTATTCGCGTCTGAAATTACCAGGAGCGGTGTTTTCAGACCACGATCTAAAAGACTTTGAAACAATTGAGAATAACTTTCTTTAGATTCATCCAGCATTGGCTCTACAGCAATGATATCCCTATGTCCCTGTTCATTGACGCCGCAAACTACCATCACAGCCATGCTGACGACCCGGCCATCCATACGAATTTTTTCATACAGTGCATCTGTCCAAATGACAGGATAGCGACCCGTCAGAGGCCGGCTGCGGAAGTACTGCACCTGCTCGTTAAGGCCTTTCGTCATTTCACTGACTTGACTGCGGGAAAGATTCTCAATTCCAAGACTGCGAGCTAGTTTCTCCATCTTTCGCGTAGATACACCCTGCACAAACGCTTCTTGAACCACTTGAATCAGCGCTGCTTCACTGCGCTTGCGTTCTGTTACGAAAAACGGGATATAGCCCTGATTTCGGAGTTTTGGTACCATCAGATACATCGTCCCCATACGAGTATCCAATCGACGTGGCCGATAGCCGCAGCGGTAATCACGGCGGGACGGATTGTGTGCATTCTTTTCTGCGCCAATAATACCGGAGACCTCTGCTTCCATTAGACGGGTACACAGCCATTCCAGCATTGACAGCATTGGATCCGGCTGCGCCATACATTTTAGTAGCAATTCTGTCAAATCTGTGGTATTCTTTTTTTTGAGTCATTGGGTATCTCTCCTTCTTTGAATGTCTTCTCACCATTCATTTTATCGGAGTCCCAATGACTTTTCTATGCCTTTATGAAATTGCGAACTTTATTGTACTCCATCGGTTGATAAGGCGGTAGATTTAAATCCTATATATGAGTTTTTAGAAGGATTATATTATGAGGATAATGGCCGTCTCAGTGTGGAACCTATAGCCTGTTTAAGATAGTGCTAATTTACGACGAATATCATCGGAGGTTTGAATCGCCAGTTCCGGCCGATTACCAAAAATAAGCCATCCTTTACGAATGATGATGCTCTGCGTAAAAATGTTGTATTTGGCGTTAAAAAAATTGTCGAACATTGGACATGCAGGTGTCGAAATTGGAACTTTGGTTTTAACCAGCGAAACATCCTGTTTTCCGACCGATTAGCAGGCTAATTGTATCTGCAAATTCTGTTTTGCAAAACATAAAAAGACGCGTCAGAACAGGAAACTGTCCGGCGCGTCTTTGATTTATATTCAAAAGCGTTTTTCAAGCTTTGCCGGCGGAGCCGGAGAGTTTGATGATCTCTTTGATATCCTCGGTCAAAGCATCGTTTGCTGCTTGCGACACTTTCCAGGAATGCCCCTGGTGATCGATGTTTCAAGGGCATGTTGATAGTGCTCCAGATATTTGTAACGAATCTCCGTACCAAAATTAATTTTACCTACTCCATATTGAATGGCAGCATGAATCGTATCAGTATCCATTCCGGTGCAACCGTGCAAAACAAGCGGAATATCCGTGAATTTGCGGACTTTTTCCAGAACATCCAGTTTGATGTCTGGTTTTCCTTTATAATACCCGTGTGCATTTCCAATTCCAATCGCGAGGGTGTCCGGACTGCATAGACTTAAAAACTCTCGTACGTCCTCAGGATTTGCAATATTTTTATTTTCCAAAACCACACCGTTGTCCAGTCTTTGTAGTTCACCGATTTCTGCCTCCACAGGGATGCCCTGTGGGTGAGCATATTCAATAACCTTACGGGTCAGCGCAGCATTTTCCTGAATCGGTTTTTTTGAGCCGTCAATCATGACACTTGTAAATTTCAGATCTACCGCCATTTTACAGATGTCAAAACTGTCGCCATGGTCAAGATGAATGGAAACGGGAACGGATACTTTGTTTGCGCACCATTTGCAGACATTTACAAACCAATCGTGTCCGGAATAAGCGCCGGTTGCTACATAATGTGCCAAGATAATAGGGGATTTCATTTCTTCAGCGGCGCGGCAACACGCCCAAATGATGTCATAATTGCCGCCCTGCGTGTTGATGGCAGGAATGGCGTACCCCTCACGGGATGCTTTTTTTATTTCCTCGAGATTTGTTGTTAGCATAGATAAATCTAACTCCTTTGGTGTATTTATATGGACTACTGTCCTTATTGACTGACAGGAAAGTACAATAGGACTTTGGCATACTTTCCACAATGTTATTAATCAGTTTTAATAATCGCACTGTTTAAGCATAAAAGCAGTTTTGTGGATTGCTTTTTATAGTGGAGGCCGTACATCAGCCTTTAACTGCGCCTGCAACAAGACCACTGATCATATATTTCTGGAAGAAGAAAAATAGGATGATCATTGGCAGCATTGAAACAATGGAAATTGAATTAATCAAAGACCAATCGAAAGATAATTCACCCAGATATCGCAGCGCAACTCCGGCAGACAAAGTTCTGAGACTGTCCGTTTGTATCAATGTAATGGCGTGCAGATAATCGTCCCATGTCATAAGGAAGGCATATAAACCGGATGCCAGCATACCTGGTTTTACCAGCGGTGTGACAATTTGTGTTAAAATTTGAATACGCCCTGCTCCATCAATTCGCGCGGCTTCTTCAATTGCAATAGGGACGCTGTCGAAGAAACTGCTCATCAGAATCACAGTAAACGGTATTTGAGCAGCAATTAGAGCGAGGGTTAAACCAAACATCGTATTGATTAGGTGAATTTTTCCCAATAGGTCATACAAAGAAATCATGCGGCTGATGACAGGGAACATCTGAGAAACCAATAGGGCTGCAACCAGCCATTGATTCCACTTGAAATGGAACCGGGAAAGAGCATATCCCGCAAGAATGGCAAAGGCAGTTGTCGCCAATGCCGTAAAGGCAGAAACGATAAAATTGTTTTTATAATAGACAAAAAAGGCATTGTCCTTTGTAAAAAGGTTAATATAACTGCTGATGCTTACTTGTTCCGGCAGGAATGTCGGCGGAAAGCGATAGGCTTCCATATTTGTTTTGAACGAGGTTAAAAGCACCCAAAAAATCGGAAAGAGTAAAAAGAAAAGAATAATGATTAATACTACATCACGAACTGCTCTGCTTGCAACTGACATTTTCATATAGCTGTCACCACCTTAATCAACATTGCTGGAACCCATAAATTTGTTGTAGAAAAACACGACAATCATCATTAAGAGCATCCAAATCGTCGTGACCGCTGCACCGGAACCAAAGTTGTTGGAAACAAACGCTTCGCGATAGCTAAGAATTGCAAGAGTTGTGGTTGAGTTTTGAGGGCCGCCACCCGTCATGGTCCATACAAGCGGAAATTGTTTAAAATTCTCGATGAGTGCCATCGTAAGCGTAATCTTTATCACACTTTTCATAGAAGGAACAATTATGGAGAAAAAACGTCTGGGGCCGTTTGCCCCGTCCACTGTAGCTGCTTCCAGCATGTCTTCCGGAACGTTCTGCAGACCGGCAAGAAAAAGGAGAGTTGTCAGAGGAATCTGTTTCCACAGAGCAGCGATAATCACGCCCCACAGAGCGGTGGAAGGATTGTTTAAAATAGCGAAATCATTCACACCAAACAAAGACATAAAGTATTTGAGCAGTCCATATTGTGGCTGATAAATCCACATCCATACAAGGGCGGAAATAACGGTGGGAACCACCCAGGGAATCATCATAATGCTCCGCAAGAAACGACTGCCGCGGATATTGGAATTTAAAATCAGTGCCAAGCTCATTCCGAACACAAATTGGCAAATGACAATAACGGCAATAAAATAAAATGTTGTAATAATGGCAGGGACCAGTTTGTTGTTTTGAAACAATCGAATGTAATTAGCAAAATTGTTCCAAGTGCCGGGTTTTCCTGAAATAATATTGCTGACCTTAAAAGTTAACAGACTCTTATAAACGGAATCAACAACAGGGAACAGAATAAAAATGATTGTCATCAGCATGGCGGGAGCAGCCAAGGTCAACGAAAAAGCGATATCCGCCGTATGACCAGGCATTCTGCGTCCGGCAAATTTATTTTTCATCATCACACGCTCCGTTTCCTAAGGTTTTTATAAAAGTTCCGCCGCATCCACATGCTGTATTGAGCGGACACGGCGGGAGGCACTTTTTTAAAATTAATAATATATATAGAATATTATTTGCAAAGGCCTTACTTACTGCTGAATGATTTCTTCCGCGGCGGCTTTGAAAGCAGGATACGCCGAATCAAAATCTTGTTTCCCAACCGTAATGCTTTGTGCAAAGGTGCAGAGTTCCAGATTTAGATCATTAAGTGTGGGAACAAATGCAGTCGGCTGCACGCAGTCAAGGCTATCCAATGCCCCTTGCAGAACAGTGCTTTCCTTGATGGCTTTCATATCTTTCATAGAAGTATAAGCCGGATATGCAAGGTTGACCTTGGACATGAAATCACTCAAGGTGTCTTCGCTGATAAGCTCTTTCAACAGAATTGACACCGCTTTTTTATGTTCTTCCCCGTTATCCATCAGGAACAGGCAGTGCGCATTCACAAGACTGTCACCTTTGCCGGAACCGCCTGCCAACGGCGCCGCGGTAGCAGTGAATTTTTCTGCCTCTGGATTGATGGATTGAATTCCGCTGAAACCCCAGGACTGGTCATAATACATGGCAAGCTGACCAAGAGCGAACAAATTGCGCAGATCTTTTAGTTTTGCGTTCTGCGGATTGTACGATTTCTCATCCAATGTTTTCAGCATATTAAATGCTTCTTTAAACTCCGGACTGTCGGTAGCCAATGTTCCGTCATCGTTGAGGACGCGACCGCCAAAGTTGTACACCATGGCTGTAAGAGCGGAACCGGAAATGGAAACAGATGCCGTTGTCTGCCCGAATGCGTAAACGTGATTCCCGTCTTTAGTTTTCAGTTTGGAAAGCTTTTCAGCCATTTCCAGCATTTCTTCATAGGTTTTTGGGGGTTGTTCCGGATCTAACCCGGCCTCTTGGAACAGATCTTTGTTGTAGAACAGCACAAAAGGAGTCATGTATAGCGGCAATGCGTACAATTCACCGTCAATCATGTGTGCGCTTGCGACACCCGGCAGTACATCGGAAACCATTTCATCTCCCGCAATATCTTTAACAGGTACTGCAAGGCCGGAATCCACCACAGTCGGTGTCCATGGAGTTTCTCCAAGGAGAATATCCACTTTATCGCCGCCGCCTGCCATATTGATGACAGTATTCAAAATCTCACCATAGGGTGCTGTTACGTACTCGATTTTAATTTTTGGATGTTTTGACTCAAAATCCGACTTGAAATTTTCCCAGAAATCCTTCGTGCCATTTTCAAGAACCATATGATTTGCAAATTTAATAGTTACTTCGTTCGTGAGTTCATCCCCTGCGGATGTACTATCACTTGCTTCAGATGAAGCGGGAGCCGCAGATGAAGATGAGGAAGAAGATGTGCCACTACACGCGACCATGCCGAACAGAAGCGTTGCCGACAGCAACGATGCAATGAGTTTTTTCATTCGTATTCCTCCCTAAAATTACTTTGAATGATTGTGCCGCGTATGTACTGCGGCAGGTTTATGGTCAAACCATAAACACGTGTGTATATTTTCTGGTTTTTATTATAAGCAAACAATAGAGCAATGTCAATAATTTTCATTGAATTTATTAAATAATATTGTACGAATACTATACATACCTAGGACGCTGAAAATTCCGGTTTAAACAAACACATATCACGGTTTAATGAAAGAACCAATCTAAATGAAAAGAATGGTTGCAGGCGAACTCAACGTGAAATACCCGGATTTTACTTAAAACGAATTTTAAGTAGGACAGCAGCACTAGTTAGATATTTGACGATAAGCTGTTTATAATTTATAATTTAAAATATACATACGTGATTACATGAAAAGCAGAAGGGCCGTGTTTCAGAAATGGTTACAATAGAAAATGATTATTACAAAGTAGTTGTGAACCCATTTGGGTCAGAGTTATGGTCCATTGTGGAAAAGGCTTCGGGGCGTGAATATCTTTGGCAGGCGCAGGATGCCGACATTTGGCGGCGTCGGGCTCCTATCCTTTTTCCGGTCTGTGGACTACTCAAAAATAACACTGCGTTTATCGACGGCAAGGAATATCATATGCCTCTTCATGGATTTGCGCGAGATTATGAACATAAGGTTGTGGATCTGCAAAAAGACAGCGTTACGCTGCGTTTTTCGGACAGCAGTGAAACAAAGAAGATGTATCCTTTTTCATTTGTATTGTACGTTAAATATTACCTAACTGAAAAAATACTTCACTGCCAATATGTTGTGGAAAATCACAGTCATGTGTCCATGCCTTTCTCCATCGGGTATCACACCGGTTACCGCTGTCCACTGGCGGACGATTCGGACGCGCATGACTGTGTGTTGATGTTTGAAAAGGCGGAAACGCTTCACTCACTGGTTATGGAAGACGGATTGTTTACCGGGGACACAAAGCCTTTGCTGCATGAGGAACGTAGCCTAGATCTGTTCGATCCATGTTTTCCTGGAAGCTGCATAGTTGAGGGATTCCATTCCCGTTACATAGAACTTTATGACAAAAAAGCGGGCAAAGGGTTGCGTGTTGGAATTGCGGGCTTTCCGCAACTGGTTTTCTGGATCAACCATGAATCAAGGCCGTTTGTTTGCATTGAACCATGGTACGGTATTCCAGACACGACGAATACGGATGGCGATTTTCGCAGAAAAAAAGAAATTCTGACGCTTAATGCAGAAGGAACTTTTACCTGTGAGCAGACCATTGAAATCAACTCTCACAAAGAAATGCTTTCACAATAGAAGGAGATCGGCCTTAGGTATGGAAAAGAAACAGGTGACGAGGAAAGATGTTGCTGAATATGCCGGAGTGACGGAGACGATTGTTTCTTATGTCATGAACAACAATCGTTATGTTGCAAAAGAGAAACGGGAGCGCGTGCTGGAGGCTATGCGGAAACTGCATTACGTTCCCAATACAATGGCCCGTGGACTGAAAGGAAAACGCAGCAATCATATTCTGTTTATTGCGGACAGCATTGCAAATGAACACTTTGGCAGGATTGTAGAGGAAATGGACAGTCTGGCCTATGATAAAGGTTTTTTAATTTCACTGATGAGAGACCGAAACAATATGGATTTTGTGTCTCAAATTGTCAGCAGGCAAATTGACGGAGTAGTAATCAGTTCTGTCAGTTTTGATGAAAAATATATTACGCAGTTTTTGGATTACGGCATCCATGTCATCTTATTGGGGAATCGGGACTATTCCAATGTGGACGCACGCGCAGGCATCGTACATATCGGTATGATGAAAGGAATGGAGAACGCGGTTAAATTGATGGTTAAAAAAGGACGCAGAAGAATTGCTTACATTGACAGAACCAGTACCAATCATCACTTTAGCACTATGCGAGATCTGCGTTACAGAGGATTTCGGCAGCAAATGGAAAAAAGCGGTCTGTCGTTTGAGGAATCGGAGCAATTTTTTACAGGCTTTGAAACAAGGGAGGCACTGGCAGATGGTATTGAACAAAAATTAAAAGACGGTTTGAAACTGGACGCCATGATCTGCAGAAATGATTATATTGCGGCGGTAGCAATGGAGGCAGTGAAACGCTGCGGGCTGAAAATTCCTGATGACATTGCTATTATGGGATTCGATAATTCCGACTTTAGCCAGCTGCTGCAGCCCAAACTTTCAACCGTGCAGATAAACCGGAAAGAGATAGCGCGCTGTATCATTGACATGTTGGAAGATATGCTGGCCGGAAAAGAAGCAACCGGAAAAAACGTTGAAACAACGCTCATTGAACGCCAAACTACGTAGACCGTATCAGACGTTTTTGTTGAATGAATTCAAAAAATCACAAAATAATTTCAGTTGTTGAATGAAAAATGTTGACATTACCTGCAAGTTGGGTATAAAATGACCTTAGTAAGGCGGCTCATGCAGTTGATGTATGAGCATATTTTTTAGGCGATATACATTCGTATGTACATATGCAGAAAGGATTGTGTAACATGAATCGAAATAAGCTGAACGTCGGTTTTATCACGACCGTTTCCGGCCGGTGGCCCCGAGAAACGCCTCAAAAAAGAATGGAAAACTATGGCTCGTTTTTAAAAGAAAAACTTCCTGAAGTCAATTTGATTACATTTGACACATTGATTGATTCTCCTAAGCGGATTGACAATGCCATTGATACGCTCAAACAACAAAGTGTAGATTTGGTCATTATGCTGTACGGTGCTTTTACGGGCGATGATGTTTGCACAGGTATTGCAGAGAACCTGAAAGTGCCGCTGATTTTATGGGCTCCCAGAGAGCCGGAACTCGGCGGAGGACGGCTGCTGTCCAACGCACTGGTTGCGCTTACCATGAACAATGCCTCTATGCATCGTTTGGGACATACTTGCTATCCGGTTTATGGCAACATGGATGAACAGGAAGCGGTTTCTAAGGTACTGTCCATTGTGAAAGCTTATTCGGTGGTCAAAAAAATGCGCCATACGGTTTTGGGCTTGTTTGGGTATCGTCCAACGGCATTTTATAATTCAGCATTTGATGAAGGGCTGATTCGACGTACGTTTGGAATTCGTATGGAAGAAACCGACCTAAAAACCGTATTTGATGAAATGGAAAAGACGGATCCGGAAGAACTGGAAAAGGATAAACAATTGGTTGCAAATACGTTTCACTTTGCAGAAAATCTTCCGCAGGAATATAAAGATAACCATTCCAAGCTATATTTAGCGCTGAAAAAGCTAGTAGAGCAAGAAGGCTACGACTATTGTGCGATAAAATGCTGGCCGGAAATGGGAAATTTGAAAACAACCCCCTGTGCAGTTCTTGGACGCCTTGCAGATGCAAACATCAATATTGCCTGTGAGGGAGATGTGGATGCAACCTTAGCCATAGTTGCGCAGAATTGCATTACTGGTGAAGCTAATTTCATTACCGATATGATTGATTTGCACGAAGAAGGTAATTATTTAACTTTCTGGCATTGCGGCAATGCGGCTCCATCGCTTCACCATAAGGAATATCCCACAAAAATGGGAGATCATCCACTGGCGGGGCAGGGAACCGCATTCTATACAACCTTGAAAGAGGGGCCGGTAACAATTTCAAGGTTCTGCAATATTGATGGAGTCTATAAACTGTTCATGGTTCGTGGAACGGCGTCAAAGACCGATTTATACACACCGGGATGTATGGTTAATGTTGTCCCGGATGCACCTGTCAAAAATATAATGGACGCCATTTTGAAAAACGGAGTTCCACACCATTACAGCATTGTGTGGGAAGATGTTACGGATATCATGAAAATGGTTGCGGAAATACTGGGAATCGAAGTGATACAGTACTAAAAGTGCAGACATGCGGAATGCGGAAGAGATTTACTGCTTGGCTCACAAGTGCAGAAGGCATCACCGGGAGAAACCGGTGATGCCTTTTTTTGGCGAGCTTTTGGAATTATAGATTATCTTAAGCTGCATTGCGAATTCTTGCTAGGGGGGTGCGGACATTTTATTGGACTATATGGCTAATCCCATTTTGATTCTATATTCTGCTGGACTCAATCCTCCAAGAGATATTTTGATTCTCATATCCCGATACCATACCATGTAAGCTTCAATCTGCTGCATAAAATCCTCTACTGTGATACCTTGCCAAGAACGGCCGTAGAACATCTCGTTCTTCATTCTTCCGAAAAAGCCTTCACAGGCTGAATTGTCCGGTGAACACCCTTTTTGAGACATTGATCTGATCAATCCTGCCTTACGGGTTCGATCTATCCAGCCCGGCCATCGATAGTGACAGCCTCGATCTGAATGAATAATCGGATGCGCATCTTGAGGAAGTGCACTAATTGCACGATCCAGCATACGGTTTACCAATTGTGCGTCTGGTTTACAGCTAATGTTCCATGCTACCGGCATACCATCATAGCAGTCAATAATGGGAGACAAATATACTTTTCCTGCTGGAATTGAGAACTCCGTCACATCAGTCAACCACTTCTGATTTGGCTTGTCAGCTCTGAAATTTCTTCGAATCACATTGGGTACTTCAGGGCTAATTTCTCCTTTGTAAGAGCAGTATTTTCTCGCTTTTCGGCCTTTCACAACCAAGCCATTTTCACGCATAATTTGACGTATCACCTTTTCGGATAGGGTATAGCCCTCTCGGTTCAATACTATTTTAATTCTACGATATCCATATCTTTCCTTATTGTTGTGGAATATGGTCGCAACAGCTTGATAATCATCTTTATGCTTCTTTGCAAAACTGACACGTTTCTTTTGATAGTAATAGCTGCTCTTTGCCAGTTTGAGTTTTTTTATCAATACAGGCAGTGGATACTTCTCTTTTAAGGCATCAACAATTACTGCCTTCTCCCTGTTGTTCAAGGGACTCTTGTTGACGCCGGGGTCTTTTTTTAGCACATCAATTGTTTTTTTCAGAATGTCAATTTCTAACTGCATATCTTGGATTTTTGCTTTCAGTTCATCAAGTTCCTCTGAAGATGCAGCTTTTCCTTCCGTCAGTTTCCCTCTGGCTCGCTCATTGGATGCATTCATTAATGCCGCAGCACCTTTCTGGATATATTTGCGCCGCCAGTTATATATACTTGCTGTGCTATATCCCACTTCATTTGATACTAATTGTACATCTTCTCCCAGCTCAAAGCAACGGTGTAAAATCTCAAGCTTTAATTCTATAGGTGGATGGCGAGGGTGCTCCGGTGTATTATATCCACAAAAGGTGCATCGGTCTTCCGGCAACATTCGTTTTCGATTGATCCAATTGTATAGCGTTTGCCTGCGTGCCGGATATCCCAAAATCGTTATTGTTTTTGTTATCGATTTCGTTTCTTCATAAACCTCCAGGGCTTTGCGATATTGTTCCTCTGAATACATCCTCTATCTCCTTCCTGTGTGTATTCAGTCCAACTTTTTGTCCGCACCCCCTAGTGTCAAGGGAAGTTCGCAATTTCGGGACTCCGAAAAATGAATTAGGCTACGTTTAACAGTGAAAGAATGGATTTCGGGTTTAAGTATGCTCTGGAAACAGACCAGTCTTCCGCATATTCCATCAGACATGTTGTTACCAGCCGTAGGTAGGAATCCGGATTAGGAAATATTCCGACTACACTGGTTCTGCGGCGGATTTCCTTGTTCAGTCGTTCCAACATATTGGTCGAGGAAATTTTGCGGGCGTCGAGTTCCGGAAAGGCGTAGAAAGCTAGAGAATCTTCCAGCCCATCTTGCAGAAGCTCAATTGCTTTTGGAAAGCGTTTTCCATACTGTTCTGATATTTGCTCTGCGCGTTGTCTAGCTATTTTAGCGGAAGGTGCTAACCAAATTTCTTTTAACTGAGCCGCAAAGGATTCTTTTTCCTTCTGGGGTACATGAGCCAAAATATTTCGCATAAAATGGACTTTGCACCGTTGCCAAGAGGCTCCCGGAAAACTCTCACGGATGGCTGCAATCAGCCCTTTATTTGCGTCTGAAATCACCAGGAGCGGTATTTTCAGACCACGATCGAGAAGACTTTGAAACAATTGAGAATAACTTTCTTTGGATTCATCGAGCATTGGCTCCACGGCGAGGATATCCCTATGCCCCTGTTCATTGACGCCGCAAACTACCATCACAGCCATGCTGACGACCCGGCCATCCATACGAATTTTTTCATACAGTGCATCTGTCCAAATGACAGGATAGCGACCCGTCAGAGGCCGGCTGCGGAAGTACTGCACCTGCTCGTTAAGGCCTTTCGTCATTTCACTGACTTGACTGCGGGAAAGATTCTCAATTCCAAGACTGCGAGCTAGTTTCTCCATCTTTCGCGTAGATACACCCTGCACAAACGCTTCTTGAACCACTTGAATCAGCGCTGCTTCACTGCGCTTGCGTTCTGTTACGAAAAACGGGATATAGCCCTGATTTCGGAGTTTTGGTACCATCAGATACATCGTCCCCATACGAGTATCCAATCGACGTGGCCGATAGCCGCAGCGGTAATCACGGCGGGACGGATTGTGTGCATTCTTTTCTGCGCCAACGATACCGGAGACCTCTGCTTCCATTAGACGGGTACACAGCCATTCCAGCATTGACAGCATTGGATCCGGCTGCGCCATACATTTTAGTAGCAATTCTGTCAAATCTGTGGTATTCTTTTTTTGAGTCATTGGGTATCTCTCCTTCTTTGAATGTCTTATCACCATTCATTTTATCGGAGTCCCAATGACTTTTCTATGCCTTTATGAAATTGCGAACTTTATTGTACTCTATCGAATTCTTCTCAATACTATCAAATCGGAAAGATGGTTATCTTTTTAATAATACCCCATCCAACGCGGTAAGCGAAGGATGGGGTATTTCACAATGTGACTGACAATCTTAGCTTGTCAGCTAAGTTCATCGAAATTTTTAATATATACTTTTTCTGTGTAAGACATACTGTCGGGGTAATTCACCAGAGCAGTTTCCGGCGGAATCATCACGCCGTGACGAAGAGGGTCGTCTGTTTTTTCCATCCATGCGTCAAGCTGACTGGATAGTTCTTTTACTGTGTCTGCAAAGTCAGGATTTCCAATTAGATTGATGCGTTCCAGCGGATCGCAGACAAGGTCGAACAGCAGCTCCCTGGGCTGAGGACGCTGGTAATATCCTACTGCCGCCCGAAGTGCCTTGCTGGGTGATTCATCTGTATTGGAGGGCATGGGCTTGTCATAGGTACTGTATCTGCGGATATACTTAAACCTATTTGTGCGGATGCAGCGTTTCGGCTCATAGGCCACATGGAAGTTGACCTCCGAAAAGATGCTGTCACGGACACTTTCCTGTTCTCCGTTCAAAACCGGCATCAAAGAAACTCCCTGCAGTCCTTCCGGTTTAGGAACCCCGGAGAGTTCGCATAATGTGGGGAAGATATCCAGATGAGAAACCAGGCAGTCCAGTGTGCGGCCGGCCATCCGGTTGCCTTTGTATTTCATGATTAAAGAAACACCGATGCCTGTATCATAGAGGGTGCATTTCATATCAGGGAAAGCGATACCATGGTCGGTTGTGAACAGTACCAATGTGTCGTCTTCATGACCGCTTTTTCGCAATGCATCCAATAGAATGCCTGCCGCTTCATCAACCGTTTTTAAGCTTTCAATGAACGCTGCCATATCCAGTCGGTTTTCCGGTGTGTCGCAGACAGTGAAAGGAACCTGTACATATTGTGCCACCTTTGGATTTGGTACTTTCGGAAACACCCGATGAGTATTGAATAGACCAAGAGAAAGGAAAAATGGTTTGTCATGTTCTTCATAAAGATACTCTGCTGCTGCACGTGCATTGCCTAGATCAAAATCTTTCCAATCCCGTTCACACTTTCCAACAGCCATGGTGTAATTTGTATCACCAAGAATTCTCTGATAACCGAACTCGTGTGGATCCTCTCCTTCGTGCTGAATTCCGCTCAACGTTGTTTCATAGCCGTGATTTGCCAGCCAAGACGCCAGATGCTCTTCGGGGTGAAACAGTGAAAATCCACGGTGTGCAAGTCCCCACATGCCGTTGGTGTGGGGCATTTTCCCCGTCAGCAAGCCCGCTCGGCTGGGGGAACAGGTGGGACATGTGCAGTATGCCTGACGGAACAAAGTCCCTTCCTCTGCTAAGCGTTGCAGGTTAGGTGTGGGCAGTCCGCATCCGTACGGCTGAATATAACGTCCTGTATCATGGGTATGAAAATAGATGATATTCATTAGTTAGACTCCTCTCTAATGTTCTGGGCAATTCTATTATGAAAGAACATAGTAAGTGGACGGCATCAGCAGAATAGATCAATTTAATTATCTGAATTTTTGCCGTTTTTCGTTTTAACCGTATCCAAAATAGGGTGGTAAACAGTCGCAAATGGCAAAGCGTACTCATCCGGCAGGCTTTGGTCCTGTTTAAAAACCGGTTCCATCGTCCTGTCGGTAAAGAAAAATCTTTTCGATTAACCTTGAGAACTTTAATGTATTTAGGGCTGGGCGGCAGAAAAGTGCTGTACGCCCCGCCCTAAAGAATTACCATATCTTTTATGAATTTAAAGAATAGTGGGGAAATCTGATTTGTTAATCATCCACAGCTTTCTTGAGCAGGTTTTTGGATTTCCTCCTTATTGCGTTTCTCATTTCTTCTGGAAAGAACAAAAATAGCAATCAAAATAATAATGAGTGCTACGCACACCGGACGTTGAAAGAATCCCAGCCAGTTTCCTTTTAAAACCACCATGCTGTTTCGCAGGTAAGATTCCGCCGTCGACCCGAGGATCAACCCGAGTATAAAAGGCACTGTGGGGTAATCAACCATCATCGTCAGATAAGCGAATATTCCGAAAATTACCATGACAATTACATCGATGACCATACCGTTGATGGAATATGCGCCGGCACAACAAATGACTACTAGCAGAGCAGTCATCAAATCATATGGTATCTGAGTGGTTTTAACAAATAGTTTGAGGAGATATTTGCCCTGAAGAAACATGAAAAGTTGGGCGAAAAGACAGCCGACAATTATGGCATAAACAGTTGTACCGGAGTTAGTAAACAATTGTGGTCCAACAATCAGACCGTGCATGGTTAAAGCACTCATCAGAGTAGCAGCGACAATATCACCGGGAATTCCCAAAGTCAGCAGTGGAATCAACACACAGCAGGTGGCACCGTTGTTCGCAGATTCCGACGCAGCGATACCTTTTATTTCCCCTTCACCAAAGTGTTCGTTCTTTTTTGCGCGGCGGGATGCTTCATTGTAGGAAATGAATGCTGCGATGGCACCACCTGTTCCGGGCAGCGCACCAATTAAAGAGCCGATGAATGAACCTCGAAGCATGGTTGGAACCAATGACTTTTTTTCCTGTCGGCTAAGTCGATCGTTGGCGTCCGATTTCTTCAAAAAGGAAGCTTTGACGGCTTCCGGTTTTACTACCCGTTCAATCATTTGAGAAATTGCAAACATTCCCAGAAGCAGTGCTACGACGGATAAGCCGTTCATCAAATACATGTTTCCAAACGTAAACCGAGTCAGTCCACTGACACTATCGAGACCGACCGTGGAAAGCAAAATACCGATGGCACCGCTGATGATACCTTTTACCAGATTTTTTCCGCTGACGAAGATGATAATGGACAAACCGAAAAGCGAGATCATAAAGTATTCGGGAGACTGCATCAGCATGGCGGCTTTGGCGATAGGCACGGAAAAAAACAGCAGGCATACCGCGCTGAAAAAGCCGCCGAAACTGGACGCAATCAGAGCGGTGCTGAGAGCTTTCATTGGATAACCTTTTTGCGCCAACGGATAGCCATCCAAAATGGTAGCTGCGGCATTATTGGTTCCGGGGGTACTAATCAAAATTGCGCTGATTGAACCGCCAAAATTGGAACCAAAGAAGATGGAACACAGCATGAGTATGGAAGAAACTGTTTCCATGTGAAATGTAAAGGGAATCAGAACAACAATTGCTAGATTTCCATTTAGCCCGGGAATTGATCCGAAGATAATTCCTATCATCATACCGACGTTGATTAAGATCAGATTTTGAAGTGTAAAAACCTCAGGCAAAGCCTGTGTTATGTATTGCAGCATAATCTTTGTTCACCTTCCTTGCTAAAAAAACAACGCCGGTAGGCCAGCATGCAAAAATTTATTAAATATGAAAAATAGAGCAAAAACCGTGACGGCTTCGATAATATAATAAAGGACTTTTTTGCATCTGAGACTTATAAGTGTGGCAAAGCCCAGAAATAGCATTGCAAGAATAAAGCTGTGCGAGAACATCAAGAGCGATACGATAAGAATGGAAATATAAAGTAAAGCTAGCATTTCTTGCCGCAGTACAAGTTGCTTGACTGTATCCTTTTTGAGGACAAGACTCTGAAACAAAAGAATTACGCCGCAGATCATCAACAAAACAGCCATGCTGGTGGGCACTGTGCGGGATGTAATTCCATACAACTTGGTTGCGGAGGGTTCGGTTCCGATATATATGGGTACCATAAAGTAAATTATTGCTCCCAAGATAATGCTGATAATGCCGCCCCAGAGATTTGACCTATATTTAATCGTTTTCATAATTCAGCCGTAAAACTCTCCTTTTGGATTTTTCAGGTGGGCATAAATTTTTTGAAGGAAATGCCAGCGGCAGATCTTCCTTTGCAGTCAAAATCCGGTTTTTCCTAAAGTGCCTGATTTTGCACAGGGTTAGGAATAGTATTTTTCATACATTTTCTTACAAAATGACTCTGTACCCGTTATGATCTGCTTGCATGTATCCCCGTCACAGATATAGTAGTTGATATTTGCTTTTTTACAAGCATCTTTGAATTCATCTGTTTCGCTGTATGCTTTGATTGCATTATACATCCCGTCCACATCAGAGTCGCTGACCTCTGCGCGAGTACACAGGAAGTTTAGGGACTGCCATTGTACGCCGTCAAAGCCTAGGCTTTGAGCGGTAGGAACCGTATAGCCCTCATAACCCGTATAATCTTCATTTCCAAAGCACATAATTGGAACTACTTTGCCGCTTTCTACATACTGAGCAAACACGCTTTCTGATGCGATGGCAACGTTTACCTCATTTGAAGCCAGTGCCAGAACGTCCTTACTGCTGCCGTCAGAGGAAACCGCTTCCCATTCAATGCCGCTTTCACCAAAAACAGCAGATGCGAGCATGTGTGTGGAATCACCGGCAGACTGACAACCAACCAGAATTCGATTGTTTTTTGCATATGCTTTCAGGTCATCCCAGTTCTTAATTCCGCTTGCGGCATTTACACAAAGAATAAAGTCTTCGGAAATGAGCCCGCTGACAAATTTGTAGTCGTCAATATTAATCTTGATATCGGGATTAAACAGTGGAGCAAGTGTGTATAAAACAATTCCGTTAGCCATTAGCTCACAGACATCCGGTTGCTTGTTTAAGAGATCCGTTGCGGCAATCGCTCCGCTGGCTCCCGGCATATTAGTGACAAGTACAGTGGTACCATAAGTTTTATTTAAGCCCGATGTTGCAAGGCGGGTAACGGTATCCATGGCTCCACCTGCTGCCTTTGGAACGCGGACAGTTATGTCGTGAGCTGGCTTCCAGCTTGATGCATCCGAACCTTGCTCGGTGTTGCTTTGCTGGGAACTGCTAGTCTGTGCGTTTGATTCTGTTGCTGATTGTGCAGAGCTGTTTGAGCTACAGGCTGCAAGAGATAAGGTCATGATGAGTGCTAGTGCAAAAGATATGATTTTTTTCATACAAATTCCTCTCCTTCATCATTTGCATTTTACCGCCAATATGAAAACGTTTTCATATAATTTTTGTGGTGTTTTATCGCTATATCCAGTATATACTTACAATTACTGGCGTCAATTATGATAAATAATCAATTTATATGCAAATTAATATTAAATTTGCTTAAATATTGTTAATTACGAGTGATAAGATAGAATAGAAACGTTTTCATTTTTGATTCCAGCACTCAAGCAAACAAAAGCAACTGCATATTGCCCCTCTGGGCGTTCTCTCCTGTGAAAGCATACCCGTTATTTTTACAAATTATGAATTTTAATTGTTATCAAGATAATAAACGGGCGGGACGCAAATCTTTGTTTCTCCGTTAGAATGAATTTTACCTGTGATTTTTTTATACAGATGCTCTGACAATGTGATGCCAATTTTTCTAAAATCTCTGATTATGCAGGGAATAGATACACCGAGTTTGTTTTTGGTTTCTTGCTCCGCGAAGCCCGCCATATCTACCTGATGAATTAATTTTCTGTCATATTTATTCATTAGCATGATGGCAGACTCCAAAAAATTAGCGCCATAAAAAATAATAGCAGGGTGCTTTCCTTTTTTGAGATCCTCACGGATTCTTCGGATAGTGTTGTCTACATTATCAATTACCCCGCAGTTAAAAATTTGATGCAGCTCAGAAATATCACGCCCGGCCTCTTGAAATGCGCGCTCGGTTCCTCTGGCTACCATCTGACTGCTGGATGCCTGTTCAAACCCGGACATGGTGTACAGAGGACGGCATTCAAATTTTTTCACGGCGAAGCTGGCTAATTTATACGCGATCTGATCGTAATCTCCCGTAATCACGGCATCACAGCCAATGTCGTGATATCGGTCGAACAGGACCATGTTCTTATAATTCCGCGCAATCGATCTGAGATATGCAGTGTTTTGTCCACTCGGCGTTATAATCAATCCGGCTACTCCCTGATTGAGAAGTTCCCGGACGATGAACCGTTCCTTTTCTCCGTCATTGTCGCTTCGGCAGATGAAAGTGACATATCCTCTTTCGTAAAAATAGTCACTGACAATTGAACACACATCCCCAAAGAAAAATTCGGTATGGGGGATGATTATTCCGATTGTTTTGGAATACCCGCGTTTTAGGCTCTGAGCAAAAACATTTGGTTCGTAATTTAGCTCTCGAATTGCATTCTTGATATTATAGGCGGTTAAAGGACGCACGTTTTTAGGGTTTTCCAAGTATCTAGAAACAGTGCTGATAGAAACACCCGCCATGGCGGCGACATCACGAATCGTTACTTTTTTATCTCTTCCGGACAAAATATCACATTCCTTTTCTCTGACTGCAGCGATTTCTTTTCATATTATTACTCTGTATATGCATCTCTGTCAACAGGGAAAACGATGACGTAAGTTGAGTGTAGTCAGCCTGTATATTTTTAGCTTGTCTTGCGTCCGAAAATTGCTCTGTCAAAGCGACTGATTCTCGCTGATGTAAAAAACAATGGAACATTCCAACTGCCTCTGGTTCTGTGCCAGATTTCCTCGTTTAGTCGTTTTGGCAATCAGTCTAGAAAATTTTTGAGCGGCAAGTTTCGGAGAGACGCCAAAAGCACGAGAATCTTCCGCTCCATCTTACAGAAACACAACTTATTATAGTCTAAATGGATTTTTAGCTGTTTTCGAAAATGCAAACTTGACTGTAATCTATCTGGCCCTACCTACCCATTCTTAAAGATAAAGCAATCTTTTGCAATCGCGGCATAGCCTCCTCAAAAAACTCCTGATAAGATTTGCAGAAATAATTCAGTTTGGGTTTTCCGTCCTGAAATGGTTCTCTGTTTCGGCGACAGCCGCCCCGACAAATATGGAACCATTTGCATTTGGTACACTCAGGCGAAATATAGGTGGAATCTTGAATGAATTTTTTAAACTGAGGTGTACGGGTAAAATCCCCAAATTCGTTGTCAGATATGTTTCCTAACCGCCACTCATCCGTAACATAATAATCGCAGGGATACACACCTCCGTCCGCCTCAATTACATACTGACACTGACAGTGGCCGGACATGCCGCATGATTCCGGCGCATACCCCATGAGCATGCCGATTAAGTTATCAAAATACCGGATACTGATCATTCTGCCATCTTGGAAATCCTTATACCAAAGATTGAACAGTGTTTTCAAAAAATAGGCGTATTTTTCCGGGGTCAATGAATACTTTTTTTGTCCGGGCTGTTCTTCCAACGGGTCCAAGCAGGGAATAAATTGTAAATAATCAAAATGGTTTTTCTTAAAAAATTCATAGATTTTTTGGGCGTGCCGTGCCGTTATGCTATTTACCACACATAAAATATTGTATTCCACATGGAATCGATCAAAAATGCGAATTGTCTGCATTACTCTGTTATAGGAACCCATGCCACGGTTATCAACTCGATTTGCATCGTGAATTTCTTTTGGACCATCAAGACTGATGCCGATTAAGAAATGATTCTTAGCCAAAAATTCTCCCCAATGTTCATCAATGGCAATGCCGTTTGTCTGAATATTATTCTGGATTTTTACTTGATTGATATTGTATTTCTTTTCAAATTCGAGCAGCTTTTTGAAAAAATCCAAACCGGCTAATGTGGGTTCGCCGCCCTGAAATGCAAATGTGGCAGAACCATCCGCATAAGCAAGCGTCTTTTTTACAATTTGTTCAAGTAAATTTTCGTCCATCATTCCATAGCAGGCTACGTTTCGGGATTCTGACAATGAACGATAAAAGCAGTATGTACATTGCAGGTTGCAGCTGGACGAAGCAGGTTTAATTAACAAGCTGATTGGTGGCATAAAAAAGTCCTCCTTTTTGAAAGTGTTTCAATAATTTACTGAGAAAGAACACTTGCTTGCAGTTCCCTCACAAATCATGATAATCAAAATGTGTTATTAATTTTGCAGCTTTAATTTTGATGAGAACGGTGAATGCTTTTATTCGGTACTGTTTTCGGTGTGGCTTCAACAATAAGGTTTTTAACGGGTAGGTAACGTTCATATTGTATATTCCAGTATCTTTTTTTCATTTTATCACAAACACTTTGAAAAGTCAGTATCATACAGCTTTCAACAATCGGATATTCGGATGGGCAGGATGTATTGAATGATGTCGAAATTACGAAACAAAGGGATAACTTTTAGTATCGTGATGCAAGATTTATTCTACGCTGTTTCGTATATTGCGACGGTATACGCACAAAATATGGTAATATTGATTTCTGATGTATTTACTTTAAGTGGAAAAATTTGAAAAAGTATTTGCACGAGTGAATATTTCAGCTATAATATATCCGCAAAGTTAAATATTATTGTCGCATTTTACCGGAGAACTACGATGGCTACAGCATGGGGTATGGAACAATGTAGAAGTGGACAACGCGCTTTCCCATGGATTATACGATGGCATTCAGCTGTTTCCTGAATTACTGCAAAAGAATGGTTATCGTACAGTTTTTGCAGGCAAATGGCATGTGAGTGCATATGAAGGGCCGGAGGATAGGGGATTCGACACCGTGCTCAGAGAGTATATCTCCAATTACGGCAGACGCAAACGAGAGAATCGCCCTTCGCACAACGATTGGATTCATCTGTACAATGATCCCAGTAAACTGGACGGTCCTAATGAAACAAAGACCTTTGGGCGAATCATAAAAGAGGGATATCCACATTACAGCCAATTTGGAATCGATGAAAATCCTTTTGGTGATAGTACGACGGTTGAACTGGCATGCAATGAGTTAGATCACCATGACGGAAAAAAACCGTTATTTTTATACATTGGCACAACAGGTCCGCACGATCCTTATTCACCCCCACGTGAATTTTTGGATCTCTACAATAGGGATGATATTCGTCTGCCGGAAAGCTTTTTTGACTCCATGCTTGACAAACCGGCATTATACCGCCGTACCAGAGAGCAATTTGCGCTTACAGAAGAAGAACATCGTGAAAGCATTCGCCGATATCTTGCTTTTGTGTCCTATGAGGATGCACTGTTTGGCAGAGTATTGGATGCGGTTGAACGGAATGGCATGTGGGAAAATACCATTGTGCTTTACCTAACGGATCATGGGGATTACATGGGAGCACATGGATTATGGGCCAAGGGCTTGCCATGCTTTCGTGAAGCTTATAATATCTGTGCAATTATGGGTGGATGCGGTATCCGCCAAAATATACAGATAGATTCTTTGATTTCAATGGCGGATTTTGCAACAACTCTTCTGGAAATCGCCGGAATCAAGCGTCCGACACAGATGGTAGGACATTCGTTGTTGGGATTTCTTCAGGGGAATCCTCCGACAAGGTGGCGTTCTGAACATTTTACACAGACGAACGGTAACGAAGTGTATGGCATTCAGCGTGCTGTTTGGAACAAAAAGTGGAAATATGTATACAACGCGTTCGATTATGATGAACTCTATGATTTGGAAAATGATCCGAATGAATTACATAATGTGGTGAATCTTCCTGAAAACAAACCGGTCATTCGTCAAATGTGCAAAAAACTTTGGACGTTTGCAAAGCAAACCGGGGACAACTGTACGTGTGATTATATTATGGTGCGGCTTGCTCCATATGGGCCGGGAATCATTTATGATGATTTAGAGAAAGATCAAATGATACTGTGATGACCATTATTTATTAAGTTATTTGTATGTGCTTATTGTGCTGTATGTATCTGAAATATCATTGCCAATATCCGATAGAGAACAGCACATACAACATTTAGCTGTTCTAAATTGAATCAACTTCTGCGTTTAGCAATAGAAAATGGCGGTATTCATAACGAAAACTGCTGGGAGCAGAATGTCACAGGTTCAAGTCTTGTTATCTCGGTGTAGAGAAAACCAGCATGAACACTGAATTTTACGGTGATTTATGGGGACTTTAAGCTCTACGTCAATTGTTAGGGATACCCAAAAAGGAAACACCGTATTGGAGCGGCGTTAAGCTGCTCCACTTTTCGTTGAATTATTGAATATGTGAAAAGAATACGATTACGGAAACGAAGAAAATTACGGCAACCGTAGGCATTGCGTTTGAGCACCTTAATTTTGTTGTTAACTCATTCAGTAGAGTTGTTTTGGCATTTACGCTTCGCAAACATGCCTCGGCAGCTTTGAGGAAAATAGGATAATAAGAGCCATGCTAACCTTTTGATTCACTTTGCAAATCAAAAAACACATAAGTTATTATCTGAATTGAGTTCTGATTTACACAAAATATTACGGACACGCTCTTCTACTGGGGCTTAACTTAAGTGACAAGTTGGATTAAGCATAATTTTGAGAGCACCCGACAACAATGTCGGGTGCTGCGCTTTTAAAGGGAATTTTTGCGTGTTATACTGTACTATGAGGTGTTTAAAAATGAATCTAAACTATGAGCCGGAACGAATCTACTCTGTGGATCAAAATCATAAGGTCGTTGCGGAAGTAACATTTCCAGAAATTCGCGATGGAATTGTAGATATTAATCACACATTTGTCGATGACTCCCTCCGCGGGCAGGGAGTTGCATCTCGCCTTTTGGAAGAAACGGCCAAAATCCTGCGGACAGAAGGAAAAAGAGCAGTGTTGACTTGTTCATATGCCAAAAGTTGGTTTGCAAGGCATAAAGAATTTTCCGATATTCTCGTATCGGACAATCCAGCGAATGCAGATCAGTTAGAACGTTAGCAGAATAATCCGGCAAATTAACACAATCTTCCACGCCTTAATCTTAACCAAATGCAGATTTTTTTCATATCATGTATTGAGCAACGATAGTATTGAAATCGCTATGCTATATAGATGGGAGATTGTAAGATGTATACCGAAAAAAATCAAAGCGATTACTACACATATTTTCGAAATCAATTAAACAATGCAGGCGATTCTGCCTGCCATTCGCCGCTTTTTTGCGGAGATATGAATTATGGGCATCCCTGTTGCGGCTGCCATAACAGATGTATCTGCTGCTTTGGTCCAACCGGACCAACGGGAGCACAAGGACCCACAGGGCCTATGGGTCCGACCGGGCCAACAGGGCCACAAGGCCTGCAAGGACCAACCGGACCACAAGGCCAGCAAGGACCAACCGGGCCCACCGGGCCGAGAGGGCCAAGAGGACCGAAAGAAGCTCTGGCGGGTATTCATGCGCAAATGATAAATCACAACTCCAACACATTGGAAGACAATGCTAATGTGCTGTTTGATTCCTTGCTGAATACTTCCAGCCCTTCCATTACCTATGATTCCAACACAGGAATCTTTACGATTTCTGAGACGGGCACGTATTTGGTGAATTGGTGGGTTGCTGTCGCCGGAACAGCAGGGCCGGCAGCCATAGCGTTTGCTTTGAGGCTAAACGATTCTACAGACATTCCAAGTGCGATGCCGATTGTCTCCGGGCAGCTTTCCGGCAGTGCACTTCTCACAATTGGCACGGCGCCATCCACTTTGTGCCTTGTAAATACTACGGGTAGTGCCGTTTTATACGGAGATTTGCCGGTTCAAGCAAATATTGTGATTACTCAGGTCAACTAACATTTTCATACTAACACATGGTAGGGAAAAACCCGAAAGAGTGAATGCATCGCTCTTTCGGGTTTGCTTTTTTACAATACTGTTTGCAGCTGTGCAAGAAGGTTTTGCTTTGCGTCAAAATAAGACAGGCGGCCGAAAATGGCTGCCTTTACATATGAAAAGAAATTGAGTGCCATCGTTAAGAATGAAATCTCTAAAACTATTTTTACAGCCCGTTTACAATGTTGTTGGGTCTTTTTCCTTCTGCGACCAGGAATAGATTATTCCAAATGTTTTGGTGCAAGCGATAAAATACTCTATCAGTTGTTCCGCCAATATGCGGCGAAAACACAACCCGAAAGCGACAATTCTCACTCAAATTCAAAAGCGGATTATCCAGTGTTGCGGGTTCGGGGTACAGTGTATCCAGTCCGGCTCCTGCGATGGTTCCGTTTTCTAAAGCTTCTGCAAGGGCTTTCTGATCAACAATCTCACCCCTTGCAGTGTTGATTAAAAATGCGGAGGGCTTCATTTTTTTCAAAAAATTGCTGTCAATTAGGCCGATTGTTTCCGGTGTTACAGGCAGATGAATACTAATAATATCGCATGCAGCAGCGAGTTCATCCAAAGGGAGGTAATTGACATTAAATTTCTTTTCCTCCTCCACACTCAGTCGATGTCTGCTGTAATAACTTACACGGGTACCAAATCCCGACAGCCGTTTTGCAGTTGCTTTTCCAATACTCCCAAAGCCGATAATCCCCACATGACAGTATTCTAATTCCGGAATTCCGTCCAAAATGAAGGAAACCTTGGCGTGACCTTGTTTTCCTTCTCTAACCAGTTTGTCCCCCTCTTGAAGCCGGCGAAGCAGTGCAAGCATGAGCAGAATTGCCTGCTCCGCGACGGCACCGCTGTTAAGTGAAGCATTGTTGCAAACAAAAATATTTCGTTCTTTCGCCGCTTGAATATCAATTTTGTTGTAACCAACCCCTTCTGAATGAATCAGACGAAGGTTTGGCATATTTTCTATTAAGTGGCGTGTCACAGGGCTTATTGCATCCACAATAATAAAGTCTGCATCTTTTCCACGCCGCAGAGCCTCTTTTTCGTCATAAACGCTGTCTAAGTAAATCATTTCCCAGTCGTCCGGAATTTTAGAAAAATCCGTGTATTTTTCAATACGTTTTTTGGATGTTAAAACAAGTATTTTCATTGGAAATCCCCCCATCTGTTCTTCAAATTCCGTTTTTTAGCGAACACAATTCTTGTTGTCTTATGCAGTACTCGGATATTTGTTTCATACCGAGGTGCAGGTGCAAACTCACTTTTTCAGAACATGTTAATACTATACCCCACCAGTATTCGGTTTGGCAAGAAAAGAATGGATACATTGATGGAGTAAATGTATTTGCAAAATAATTCTTTATTCTTGCATGTAAAGAGACACAATGATTTCACAAAGATTGATTTTTAAGGAAGTTATCATGGGAGGTATATCAATGTTTGCTGGGCCTTCATATATTTTTTGAAAAAGTGGTTGTATGCCATAAGAGTATCCTAATTAACCAAAAAAATAATCAATTATTCTGCAACAAATATCCATAATCTATATCTTTTTAGTCTTAATAAGAATTTTATTAAATTAAGTATTCTATACATCAAATATTGAATATTATTACATTTGATGCGCATATCTGCCTGAATATCAATAAAATAGAAAAAATAGGATGAAATTTTTTCTTGACAATGATGCAATATTTCTCTATAATTTTACTTAAAGTTTTCACGTGGCTTGGCATGCAATAGCTTATTGCAACTTTTAATTTTCAACTTTCATAATACTAATGTTTCATAATACTAATAATTGATATGGGAAGTGGTTTTAGAAAAGCGGAGATTACCACCTCTCTAATTTTATGGTTAAAATGTTTTTTATTTAGCAGTTATACATGCCAAAGACATATTACAATGTAGACTTGTGGGTTTAGATAGTAGTGCCTAATGCCTCGCCTGTTTTGTTTTTAATGGCGTTTTCCGCGGGTGTGATGCTCTTAGTAGTTGCATATGCATGTGGGACGCTTTGTTCATTTACAAAGCAAATTATTGATTCGATTTGTAAAAATCGAATTTGTGGATATTAATTCAAAGAATATTCAGGCAATTGATTCCATGAAGATTTATTGGGTGGCAGGCGCATTCTCACGGTGAATGTACTTGCCATTTTTTAATTTAATGTGCAAGAGAAAAAAGGGGGATATATTTTGGGAGCATATGCCATTAAAAGAACCGGTTATGCCTTATTGACTATTTTTTTCATTTCAATCATTACTTTTACACTGATGAATTTGATACCGGGCGGTCCTTTTTTAAGTGAGAAGAATATCCCGGAGGAAACGGTTGCAGCTTTAAATGCGAAATATGGGTTGGACAAGCCGCTGCCACAACAGTATTTAAATTACATGGGAAAACTGCTTACCGGCGACTTAGGGGAATCGCTAAAACAAAAGGGTCGGACAGCAAATGACATTATTTTCTCTGCTTTTCCGGTGTCCGCTAAATTAGGCGGTATTTCTATTTTAATCGCCGTTATTTTCGGTGTCTTGATGGGCTCAATTTCGGCGTTAAAGCGCGGTCGCTTTACAGATCGTGCACTTATGGTCTTAGCAACACTCGGTATAGCGGTTCCAAGTTTCGTCACGGCGGCAGTATTGATGCTGATTTTTGGGGTTAAACTTAAATGGCTGCCGACTTTTGGTCTGCGCTCGTTCCAAGCTTATATTATGCCTTGCATTACGCTTGCCATTTATCCAATGTCCTATATAACGCGGCTGATGCGTTCCGGCATGCTTGATGCACTTGATCAGGATTATATTCGTACTGCAAAATCTAAAGGTGTTGGAAGGGCGATTCTGTTATATAAACATGCTCTTCGAAATGCAATTTTGCCGGTGATAACCTATCTTGGTCCCTTGCTGGCTTACACCGTTACAGGCAGCTTTGTGGTGGAAACTATCTTTAACATTCCCGGTCTTGGAAGGGAATTTATCCAGTGTATTACTGCGCGCGATTATCCATTGGTAATGAGTACGACCATTTTCCTAGCTGTTTTGATTGTTGTAATGAACCTAGTGGTTGACCTCTGCTACAAGCTGATCGATCCGCGCATCACATTGCACTAAGGGAGGATACGGAAATGGAAGGAATCAAGAAACCGCTATCCCTTCAATTGAAAGCAGAAGATTTTCTGCCAGCTGATGAGTCCGAAAAGCAGCAGCTTGTTATTATGAGGGAAAGCACCACTTTCTGGAAAGATGCTATGAATCGGCTGCGCCATAATAAGGTGGCGATGTCAGCATTTTTTGTCATTGTTTTGATTATGATATTTGCATTTGTTCTGCCGCAATTTTATCCTTATTCCTACGATCAGCAAATCCGCGGAAGTGAATTTTTGCATCCGATGCAGTATTCTGAAGAAGAAATGGAAATCATAAATTCGGGCGGCAGTGTTTTTCCGCATATTCTTGGTACGGATATGCACGGACGTGACATGGCTATTCGGCTCATGATGGGAACGCGTGTATCTCTGTTGGTGGGAATCATTGCCAGCATACTGGTTCTTTTCATTGGGACGATTTATGGTGCAATCGCCGGGTACTTCGGCGGTGTGGTTGACCTTGTCATGATGCGAATCGTGGATATTATTTATTCCATACCGGATATGCTGACGATAATTTTGCTTCAGGTTACTTTGAAAACACCTCTTACAAATTTTTTCGATGCACATCCGGCCTTTTCCGGACTGCAAAGCTTAGGTGTTCCTATGATTAGTATCTTTATCACATTCAGTTTATTATATTGGGTAGGAATGGCAAGAATAGTCCGCGGACAGATCATGGCACTCAAGGAGCAGGAATTTGTCACAGCAGCACGCGCATTGGGCGCCTCTCACCGCAGAATTATCACAAAGCATTTGATTCCAAACTGTATTAGTGTGCTAATTGTTATGACTACACTGGAAATTCCGAGGGCAATTTTCACAGAAGCATTTTTAAGTTTCTTGGGACTTGGTGTTATGTCGCCAATGGCCAGCCTTGGATCTCTTGCTTCCGACGCGATTGGCGGACTTCAATCTTACACCTATTTGCTCGTTGCACCGGCTGTCGCAATCAGTGTCGTCATTCTCTCCTTCAACCTGTTTGGCGATGGACTGCGGGATGCATTTGATCCGAAGATGAAGGAGAATGCAAAATGAAAAACAAACATCTGCTTGAAATAAACGATTTAAAAGTGTCCTTTTTTACACCAGCTGGTGAAGTCAAAGCGGTGAATGGAGTATCCTATACGCTTGACTATGGAGAAGTTCTCGGTATTGTGGGGGAATCCGGAAGCGGCAAAAGTGTTTCTGCCTATACCCTAATGGGGCTTGTGGATAAGCCGGGCAAAATTGTTGGCGGAACAGTTAATTTTAACGGACATCAAATAGAAAAACTTTCAGAAAAAGAATTTCGAAAAATACGCGGCAGCGAAGTTAGTATTATTTTCCAAGATCCAATGACATCATTGAATCCCGTTTACACCATCGGTAATCAACTGACTGAAATGCTGCGGCTTCATACAAATAAAAATCGTGAAGAGCGCCGCCAACGAGCGATTGAACTGCTGAATTTGGTGGGTGTAAACGAGCCTGAAAAAAGGCTGAAACAGTATCCGCACGAATTTTCCGGCGGAATGCGTCAGCGTGTTATGATTGCGATGGCGCTGGCTTGTGATCCGAAATTACTGATTGCGGACGAGCCGACTACTGCGCTTGATGTAACCATTCAAGCTCAGATTATGGAACTGATGGTGGAACTGAAAAAGAAAATCGGCATGTCTGTCATGCTGATTACCCACGATTTGGGTGTTGTTTCTGATGTATGCGACCGCATAGCGGTTATGTATGCAGGAAAAATTGTTGAAATTGGCACGGTTGACGATATTTTCTATCATCCAAAACATTGTTACACCGTTGGGTTGCTGCGTTCTATTCCTAAAATCAACCAGTCCAGCCATGAAAGGCTGGTACCGATTGAGGGGACTCCAGTTGATCTTTTGAATCCCCCGGCGGGCTGTCCATTTGCGCCAAGATGCGAATCTTGTATGAAAATCTGTTTGAAAAAAATGCCCGAGTTTACGCAGATTTCTCCAACGCATAAGAGCGCCTGCTGGTTAAATCAAAAGGAGCAGTTTGAAAAACAGGAAGGAGCCGCCAGCCATGAGTGAAAAATTATTGGAGGTTCAGCACCTCAAACAGTATTTTCCTGTTAAAACAGGCGCATTTAGCAAAGGCTATATTAAAGCAGTGGATGATGTTAGTTTTTACATCAATCGAGGTGAAACCTTTGGGCTAGTGGGGGAAAGCGGCTGCGGGAAAACCACAACCGGCCGTACCATCCTTCGGCTTTATGAGCCTACCGGCGGCAAAATTATTTATAATGGCGTTGATGTTACGCATGTTGATTTTAAACCCTATCGTAAGAAAATGCAGATTGTGTTTCAGGATCCATATGCTTCTCTGGACCCCCGCATGACAGTCGGGGATATTGTTGGGGAAGCAATTGATATTCATGGACTTGCTTCTTCTAAGGCAGAACGAAAAGAAAAAATTCTATCACTGCTCAAAACAGTGGGACTTAACAGCGAGCATGCGAACCGCTATCCACATGAATTTTCAGGCGGCCAGCGGCAGAGAATCGGTATTGCCCGTGCTCTTGCGGTTAATCCGGAGTTTATTGTTTGTGATGAACCAATTTCCGCACTGGATGTATCCATTCAAGCACAAGTCATCAATATGTTTGAAGACCTGCAAAAAGAATTGGGCTTAACATATTTGTTTATTGCCCATGACCTTGCCGTCGTGAAGCATATTAGTAATAGAATCGGCGTTATGTATTTGGGGAAACTAGTGGAAATGGCGGACAGTGAATCGCTGTATTATAAACCTCTGCATCCATATACACAAAGCCTTCTTTCATCCATTCCGATTCCTGACCCAAAAACAAGCCGTCAGAAAAAAAGAATTGTGCTGGAAGGTGATGTGCCAAGTCCGCTTCATCCTCCAACAGGCTGCCGCTTCCGGACAAGATGTCCTTATGCAGTGCCAAAATGTGCTGAAGCAGTCCCTGAAATGGCGGAATATGAACCGGGACATTTTGCAGCTTGCCATAGAATCCGTGAAATCAATCAGAAAAATGTGCATTAGGACTTCATTGCAGAATTCAGCGGTTTCATTTGTATGTGAAGACAAGTTTTCAGTTGCATTTAATTGAGTTTGTAGGTAACAACATTGCTAATTTGGTGTTGCCTGCAGGGCTTCATTGTGAAATCTTTGGATTCGTGCAATGGTCTTTGATATAAAATGCAAGATTTCCATCAAGAATTTTTTTAGTTGGAGGGAAAATTATGAAAAAAAGATTTTTGGCTTCGGTGCTTGCCGCCCTCATGATTGCAACGGCATTCACCGGATGCGGCGATTCGTCATCTTCATCTCAGGAGGCAGGTTCTGAAGGTAATTCTGCTGCAGAAACCCAGCCGGTTTCTTTAACCGTACAGGTAGGAACGGAGCCGGACTCCATTGACCCTGCGTTGAATACTTCAGTTGACGGCTTCATTTATATCGAGCATATGTTTGAAGGCCTGACAAAACTGGATCAAGACGGAAACATTGTCAACGGACAAGCTGAAGATATTCAAATCAGTGATGACGGTTTGACTTACACCGTTACGCTGCGCGACGATATTAAATGGTCCGATGGAGAACCTGTTACTGCACAGGATTTCGTCTATGGATGGCAGCGTGTGGTTGACCCAAAGACAGGTTCTGAGTACAGTTATATGTTGGATCCGGTTGTAAATGCTACGGATATTTACACCGGCAATAACCCGGATGTGACTAGTTTGGGTATTACCGCAAAAGATGATAAAACGCTCGAAATTAAACTGATTGCACCCTGTGCGTATTTCCTAGAGCTGCTCAGCCGTCCCATGTTTTATCCAATGCGCAAAGATATTGTGGATGGAAACGATAAGTGGACACAGGATCCGTCAACCTATATTGGCAATGGTCCTTATCAAATGAAAGAATGGAATCATAAAGAAAGTATTGTTGCCGAAAAGAGCGATACGTACTACAATAAGGACGAAGTAACAGTTGACAAGATTACATTCATGCTGATGGACGATGACTCTGCCATTCAAGCAGCATACCAGAACGGTGAACTGCAGTTTGCGGATTCCTATCCTGTAGAGGAGCAGGACACTTGGGCTGCTACCGATGATTACCACAACATGGCACAGCTTGGTACGTATTATATCGCATTCAACTGTGAGAAAGAGCCTTTTAATGACCCAAGAGTCCGCAAAGCACTTACACTTGCAATTGACCGCAATTATATTGTGAATAACATCACCAAAGCCGGTCAAATTCCGGCGGACGCATTTGTATCCACCGGTGTCAGCGACGCGGACAGCTCCAAACAGTTCCGTGATGTGGGTGGTTCTTACTTCTCTGTAGAGGATGCAGATTACGAGCAAAATGTGGAAGAAGCCAAAAAACTCCTAGCAGAGGCGGGCTATCCGAACGGTGAAGGGTTCCCGACTTTTGAGTATTCCTATAACACAAGCTCCGGCCATAAGGCGATTGCGGAAGCACTTCAGAACATGTGGAAAGAAGAACTCGGCATCAATTGCACCTTGGCTTCGCAAGAGTGGGCTGTATTCATTGACAGCCGCCAAAAAGGCAACTATGAAGTTGCACGTGACGGCTGGCTGGCCGACTACAATGACCCGATTTCCTATCTGGACCTGTTCTTGACTGATTCCGGAAATAACAATCCTCACTGGTCTAATCAGGAATTTGATGACTTGATTATGCAGGCAAAATCCACCGGTGATCAGGAAGTGCGTATGCAGGCTATGCATGACGCAGAAGACATTCTGATGGAAGAAATGCCTGCGTGCCCAATTTATTTCTACACTGATGTGTATCTCCAGAAGCCGAACATTTCCAATGTTGTTACCACACCGTTGGGTGATAAGCTCTTCACTTATGCAAAGGTAAGCTAACCTAGTGTCAAGGGAAGTTCGCAATTTCGGGACTCCGAAAAATGAATTAGGCTACGTTTAACAGTGAAAGAATGGATTTCGGGTTTAAGTATGCTCTGGAAACAGACCAGTCTTCCGCATATTCCATCAGACATGTTGTTACCAGCCGTAGGTAGGAATCCGGATTAGGAAATATTCCGACTACACTGGTTCTGCGGCGGATTTCCTTGTTCAGTCGTTCCAACATATTGGTCGAGGAAATTTTGCGGGCGTCGAGTTCCGGAAAGGCGTAGAAAGCTAGAGAATCTTCCAGCCCATCTTGCAGAAGCTCAATTGCTTTTGGAAAGCGTTTTCCATACTGTTCTGATATTTGCTCTGCGCGTTGTCTAGCTATTTTAGCGGAAGGTGCTAACCAAATTTCTTTTAACTGAGCCGCAAAGGATTCTTTTTCCTTCTGGGGTACATGAGCCAAAATATTTCGCATAAAATGGACTTTGCACCGTTGCCAAGAGGCTCCCGGAAAACTCTCACGGACGGCTGCAATCAGCCCTTTATTCGCGTCTGAAATCACCAGGAGCGGTGTTTTCAGACCACGATCTAAAAGACTTTGAAACAATTGAGAATAACTTTCTTTGGATTCTTCCAGCATTGGCTCTACGGCGAGGATATCCCTATGCCCCTGTTCATTGACGCCGCAAACTACCATCACAGCCATGCTGACGACCCGGCCATCCATACGGATTTTTTCATACAGTGCATCTGTCCAAATGACAGGATAGCGACCCGTCAGAGGCCGGCTGCGGAAGTACTGCACCTGCTCGTTAAGGCCTTTCGTCATTTCACTGACTTGACTGCGGGAAAGATTCTCAATTCCAAGACTGCGAGCTAGTTTCTCCATCTTTCGCGTAGATACACCCTGCACAAACGCTTCTTGAACCACTTGAATCAGCGCTGTTTCACTGCGCTTGCGTTCTGTTACGAAAAACGGGATATAGCCCTGATTTCGGAGTTTTGGTACCATCAGATACATCGTCCCCATACGAGTATCCAATCGACGTGGCCGATAGCCGCAGCGGTAATCACGGCGGGACGGATTGTGTGCATTCTTTTCCGCGCCAATAATACCGGAGACCTCTGCTTCCATCAGACGGGTACACAGCCATTCCAGCATCGACAGCATTGGATCCGGCTGCGCCATACATTTTAGTAGCAATTCTGTCAAATCTGTGGTATTCTTTTTGTGAGTCATTGGGTATCTCTCCTTTTTTGAATGTTTTCTCACCATTCATTTTATCGGAGTCCCAATGACTTTTCTATGCCTTGATAAAATTGCGAACTTTATTGTACTCCATCTATAAGCTAATTCAGTCTGAATCACGGTGCATTAAAATCCCCGAATGATCCCATGGATCACTCGGGGGTTTCTTTTTCTACGAAGCACATATTATCCGAAATGGTCAATACCTATCTTTAACAACCGTGACATCAGTATGAATCGATTTTGTAGTGTAGGTGTTTTGCAAGGATAAAACAGAAATGATATAATGAGACCTAAAAATCGGGAATGGCACAGAATGAAAGGAAGGGCTTGGATTGTCTATTACGGTAGAAGATGCTTTAAAGATTGGTGCGATGAAATTTTGTAAACTGATTGCGGGAAAAAACGGGCTTTACAGAACGGTCAGCTATATCGATACCATGGAAGTTCCAAATATCAAGCCATGGCTGAAAAAGAACTTGCTTTTGATTACAACAGGATATGCAATCAAAGATAATGCGGATGCACTGTCAGATCTGATTTGGGAGTTAAAAAAAGCGGATGCAGCCGGACTTGCTGTGAAAACAAGATTTTTAGGCGGTATTTCAGATAAAACAATCGAGCTTTCCAATCGCCTTGGAGTGCCGTTGATTGAAATTCCAAAAGATGTCGCATTTGTTGATATTACAATGCCTCTCATCAAAGCGATTGTAGATGAACATAATAAAAACCTGAAATTTTCGGAGCGAATGAACCAAAAATTCTTAGAATTAGAATTAAATGACAGCGGCTTTCATGGCATTGCAAAGACACTGTCTAATTTAATTGGGCTGCCAATCGTCATTGTATCACGCTCTTTTTCTGTGTTGGCAACAAGTGACGAAAAAGGTTATTTGATTCCGGATTCTGTTATTGAACCCGATTCTCAGGGGAACCCAAGACTGAGCAGTCTGATTTCCTCACAAATCAATCGAAAAGATATACTGCAACGCCTAACGGTCCCTGCCTATTCGGAGATTTTTGTGCGAAGCATAGCAGTAAAAAAACAGGTTTGTGCATATATTTGTATCATTAGCCGTTCCCATTCACTCGAAGATATGCAGTTGATTGCTTTAAATCATGCTGCAACCAGTGTTGCCTTGGAAATATCAAAGCTGCAAAAGTTGGAAGAACATTTGAATTTCTTACAAAACAGTCTATTTCTAGATATATTAGCCGGAAACGTTAAATCTAAAGATGAGGCAAAGGGAAGAGCAAATCTGCTGCATTGGCCGGATCCGCCAATACGCGTTGCAGTCGTGAACATTAACAATTTTGAAAGTGTCTGTAAAAACATTAGTGAAGAACAAGTGCAGAAGCTAAAAGAGAATATCTATCATCTTATACGCAATCATTTGTCTTTCAAAAATGCTATTGTTATGATTTACAGTGACAATTTTGTGGTATTGCTTCCAAATTCGCTGCCTGCCAGTGAACTAAAATTGACTTTTGAAAAACTATGTATATTAATCAAAAAACAATATCACATTTCAGTAACAGTGGGGATATCAGACTTTTGTGGTTCCTATCTGGATTTATCGGTTCAATATGAGGAAGCGTGCGACGCAATTGCAATCGCGAGAACGATGGATTCCGATGGCCCGGTTCAAGTAATCGACAATGTGCGCTTAGAACAGGCAATGCTGAAAAGCTGTTCTACGTCATATTTTCGAAAGTATGTGACAGACACGATTGGAAAATTGGAACAATATGACCGTGAACATGGCACAAATTTGACAAACACCTTAGATGTTTTAATTCAAAATATGGGAGCGAGGCAAAAAGCGGCAGAAAAGCTTTTTATACATCGAAATACGCTTGCGAATCGTATTAGCAGAATCGAGGAAATCACAGGTCTGGATCTTTCACAAAATGAGAACTTGTTTCGTTTGGGCTTTGCATTAAAAATTCGATTTTATCTTTGAGTGTGCAGGATGCACACTCAAATTATTCATATTGATTCACTTTGAATATCGACTTTTGGCAGAAAAATTGATATACTAAAAAATAATCAGAGTGGTGAAAATTGAGGAAAACGTTAATTTGGTATTTCGTTTTGTGAAAAATGTGTCCTAATAGGCTTGTAACAAAATTGCATAGGGGCGACACAAGGAACGCTTATTTACCGACTTTTGTCTCCATTTTACACTGGGAAAAGCAGATTAGCGTATCCGATTTTTAAATGCAAAAAGCATGCCGGTCATGATTGCCGGTATGCTTTTTGCTTGTTTCATAAGACTCTATATCAATCGTTGGGGGTAACTTAAAATAGAAACGTCGGATGGGTGCGACGCTCATCTGCTTATTTTTCGTTGGATCGTGAAATATTTGGAGGATATCATTGCAAAATTATGGTAAACGTTTGAGTGTTTCAATCTTGTTGTTACCCTTGTGACCGGCGCATCCTTGTGTTACCGCAATCGACAAATTTGGAAAGACCACTATTTTTCTATGCGGTGATACCTCGGAAGAAAAGTATCTTTAAAGTAACATGTTTCACAAAAAGAGGATAGAGTACAATAAAGTTCGCAATTTCATAAAGGTATAGAAAAGTCATTGGGACTCCGATAAAATGAATGGTGAGAAAACATTCAAAAAAGGAGAGATACCCAATGACTCACAAAAAGAATACCACAGATTTGACAGAATTGCTACTAAAATGTATGGCGCAGCCGGATCCAATGCTGTCGATGCTGGAATGGCTGTGTACCCGTCTGATGGAAGCAGAGGTCTCCGGTATTATTGGCGCGGAAAAGAATGCACACAATCCATCCCGCCGTGATTACCGCTGCGGCTATCGGCCGCGTCGACTGGATACTCGTATGGGGACGATGTATCTGATGGTACCAAAACTCCGAAATCAGGGCTATATCCCGTTTTTCGTAACAGAACGCAAGCGCAGTGAAGCAGCGCTGATTCAAGTGGTTCAGGAAGCGTTTGTGCAGGGTGTATCTACGCGAAAGATGGAGAAACTAGCCCGCAGTCTTGGAATTGAAAATCTTTCTCGCAGTCAAGTCAGTGAAATGACGAAAGGCCTTAATGAGCAGGTACAGTACTTCCGCAGCCGGCCTCTGACGGGTCGCTATCCTGTCATTTGGACAGATGCACTGTATGAAAAAATTCGTATGGATGGCCGGGTCGTCAGCATGGCTGTGATGGTAGTTTGCGGCGTCAATGAACAGGGGCATAGGGATATCCTCGCCGTAGAGCCAATGCTAGATGAATCAAAAGAAAGTTATTCTCAATTGTTTCAAAGTCTTTTAGATCGTGGACTGAAAACACCGCTTCTGGTGGTTTCAGACGCGAATAAAGGGCTGATTGCAGCCATCCGTGAGAGTTTTCCGGGAGCCTCTTGGCAACGATGCAAAGTCCATTTCATGCGAAATATTTTAGCTCATGTACCCCAGAAGGAAAAAGAGTCCTTTGCGGCTCAGTTAAAAGAAATTTGGTTGGCACCCTCCGCTGAAATAGCTAGACAGCGCGCGGAGCAAATATCAGAACAATATGGAAAACGCTTTCCAAAAGCAATCGAATTCCTGGAAGATGGACTGGAAGATTCTCTAGCCTTCTATGCTTTTCCGGAACTTGATGCCCGCAAAATTTCTTCAACTAATATGCTGGAACGGCTGAACAAGGAAATCCGCCGCAGAACCAGCGTAGTAGGAATATTCCCTAATCCGGATTCCTATCTACGTCTGGTAACAACATGTCTCATGGAATATGCGGAAGACTGGTCTGTTTCCAGAGCATACTTAAATCCAAAATCTATTCAGATACTATTAAACGTAGCCTAATTCATTTTCCGGAGTCCCAAAATTGCGAACTTCCCTTGACACTAGCCAAAAAGAGCAACGATACCGGTGCATGCGAAAAATGAAATTGGTCGTTTACCAAAGTAGAGAACATCGCAATTTTTCGGTAAAATAAATACAGAGCATATCGATGACCTTCAATATGTGATAGTGGTAATCTCCATTTTAAAGGTTTTCATCGAATATGCTCTCCTTTTATTTAAGGCCTATTTTTCATATCCCAACATTTAAGAGCTTTTTTACTTGGTGTCTTTTCTGACACCAAGCATTTGAATATAGACAAATTTAGGTTCGGCAGAGAGAAAGTTACCTTTCTGCCACAGTGTTAGGATGGAAAATCGCTGCAATTGAAAACAATTTATCAGTCTATTTCATACTGAAACATTTCCTTTGCCCATTTTTCTATTTCATCTTCGTTGACAAACACAGGAGGTTTGCCGCTGTGATACAGTGAAAGATTTTCCACGTGTCGAATGGTTTCACCGGGTTTAATCTCATACATGGGGCTTAAGGATGACAGTTCAGCAAAATCTTCCGATAAACTAATTTCACAGGAACTTCCGCTATCGGGATAGGCTGCTTGCGGATTCGGTACGATTCTTTTGACAAAAGTAAAATTGTTGCCCGCATAAGCTGTCCAACCGGGCAGATTATTTGTTCCGATTCTGAGCGCTGTTTGGTTACCCATTATCTGAGCGACAGTGAGAAACCGATTACCGTAAGAAATCCTTGCGTCATTGATATCTGTTTCGGGCCATAGGTTTATGGTTCTGTCTGGGCGCCTAGGTTGTGCTTTCCGGTTCTGTGGAATTACAGCAATTCCTCCGCCTTCCAGAAGAGTTGCAGGCCGCAGGCCCAATATCATGGATTTGCGAGAACAGTTTTTGGCCATATGGACAACCATAATATCAGCGGCTTCTTTTCCCATTATAATTTCAAAGGACAGCTGTACTGCCAGCTGTTTTGGCTGCGGCGGTGTAAAGGTAACACCTTCGGATAGGACACCATAGACGACGGGCTGATTATCAGGCAAATCTGTTTGAAGAGTCCGACATACCTGCAGACGATGTCCTCCATAAAGATAGTATACAGAGTTTTTAGAAGAAACAGAAGTACTTTCATCTGTCAAATGTTTATACTTGCGTTCTAAATCCGTATAAAAAATATTTTTTTCACCTGTAAAACCAAAATGGACGATACGTGGTCCACATTCAATAGTAACAATACAGTCAAGAATTCCGTTGGTGATCTTGATGCAGCGTCCGAAATTTTCATATTCTATTTCTTTTAGTTCCATACATCAGAACACCCTTTTAATTTAAAATGTGATGAGTTTTTTGTTCCGATCCAAACCACAAGGGGCGATTTTTGGCATACATAGCGCGTATAAATCCATGGCCCGACTTTCAAGGTCTGCAATATTTCTACCTCTTTGATCCAGTGCAGAAAAATCCGCGACTCTCGAAATAATAGGCAGTTTTGCCATAGTGCTGGTTTTCTGCAGAATTTCAGCACCATGCGAACCAATGCCGAGAATACGGATATAAGGCGGCAGACCAACTGTATCTTGATTTTTAATCCCCAAGAAAGCAGAAAGTACGACTCGACGGATTCTTGCAAGGGGATAGCGCTTTGTTTTAGCCAGAAAATATAGTGTCTTCAGGTCAGTGGCCTGTCTGACCGCGTTATAAATCCGGTTTTCCAGCCCTTCACTGATGTCGGGCAATATAGAAAAATCATCCCTTGTCATGCAACGAAGGCGTGCCAATACAGCTCTTTCAGCGAAAGATAGGCTAGCTGGAGCCTTACCTTCCTGTATCTCCTGTTGAACAACAGTAAATGCCGTTTGGGGCATCATGAAAGAGCAGTCCCGTCCTTTGCGCAGCAGAGCACGAATCTGTTTCGATGAAGCATAAGGGATTGTTTCATCCTCCGCATCATGTGCAGCTCCATAGCGCCGAATTGTGAGCGGTTTTATATTGGAACCAATAGTTTGAATTGCCTTTAAATATTCGATTCCTAGAATATTATTTGGGCTGCGCAGCAGGTCGGCTGTCGCTTTCCCATAAAGCTGTTCAACAGCGGACTGTCTGGCTGCAGCAAAAGTTTTTCCCGCTTTTAGCGTTTGCAGCATCGTTTCACGCAAACGAGGTGAGAAAAGTGCATGAGACGCTTCCTGCAGCTGATCAATGCTTCCGCACTCGCTGCCGAAGCCAATGATATCCACTCCAATTGCATCCAGCAGAGAAACTCCGCCAAGTGCAAACCGTTCTGCTCCGGCGGCAGCCCATGGAAGCGGAAGCTCAATTACGAGGTCTACGCCGCTCATTAGAGCTTGTCGAACTCTGGCGTATTTGGAAAGAATGGCAGCTTCACCACGCTGAACAAAATTGCCGCTCATAACAGCGACAATATGCGTAGCACCGTATGCACGAAGCCGTTGTATCAAATATTCATGTCCTAAGTGGAAGGGATTGTATTCACTAATAATTCCTGCTGTTAACATTTTGTAAGATAACCTTGCAATTATACCTTTCCTGTATTATGATATACTATATTACACGATTCAAGAGGAACTTACAACCACTTTTGTAATGGATTAACTTATGAATTTGTTGGAGGTATTTGAATGAAAGTACTAGTTATCAATGCAGGCAGTTCATCACTGAAATATCAGCTGATTGACATGAATACAGAAAAAATGCTTGCAAAAGGTCTTTGTGATAGAATTGGAGTGGATGGTGTCTTCCAGCATAAGACGTCGGACGGCCGCGAAAAAAAAGTTAATATAGAAATCAAAGATCATACGGCGGCATTTGAACTTGTAACAGATGCTCTTTTGGATTCCAAAGTTGGCGTTGTTTCTGATTTGTCTGAAATATCTGCTATTGGTCATCGTGTAGTACAGGGCGGGGCTATTTTTGACAAATCCGTGTTGGTAACGGATGAGGTGATTCGTCAAATTCAAAGCTTAATTCCATTGGCTCCTCTTCATAATGGTCCGGAAGTAAATGCTATTCTAGCTTGCCAGCAGGTATTTGGGAAGGACATGCCTCAGTGTGTTGTTTTTGATACTTCATTTCATGCAACCATGCCTCCAAAGGCATATATGTATGCAATCCCTTATGAATATTATGAAAAATACAAGATCCGTCGATACGGGTTTCATGGAACATCCCACCGCTATGTGAGTAGCCACTGTGCACATTTGATGCATCAGCCGCTGGAAGATATCAAAATGATAACCTGCCATATTGGAAACGGCTCTTCTATTACGGCAATTCAGAATGGCAAAGTGATTGATACCAGCATGGGTTTGACTCCGCTGGATGGATTTATGATGGGTACACGTTCCGGATCTCTTGACCCATCAGTTGTAACATTTATCATGGACAAAGAAGGACTTACCCCTAAACAAATGGATGAGATTTTAAACCGTAAGTCCGGAATGTATGGCATTTGTGGTTTCAGCGATGACCGTGACGTAACGAAAGCTGAAATTGCAGGTGATCCAAAAGCGATTCTTGCACATGAAATGCTGACGTATCAGATTATTAAACAGATTGGTGCTTATGCGGCTGCAATGAACGGGGTCGACTGCATCGTGTTTACTGCAGGATTGGGAGAAAATCAAGCTACGTTGCGCTATGGTATTTGCAAAGGTTTAAAATATCTGGGAGTTAGAATTGATCCAATCAAAAATGATGAGCTGGTTCACGGCAAAGAAGGAAAAATATCTGCGTTTGATTCAACTGTTGCCGTTTACGTTATTAACACAAACGAAGAACTGGTTATTGCGCGAGACACCAAAGATATCGTAAGCAGACTGGAATATGCATCCACTCCCGATAAGACGAATGTTGACCCTGAAGATGTCTGACGGGGTTAAAGGCAACTCCTATAAATCCGTCGAAGAGTACATTTTAGAACGATCATCATTTATATTGAAAAAGGCTTCCAAAATTGGATGCCTTTTTTTACGCTGTTTTATTGCTTTTCTGTCGCTTAATGATTTTCATGCGTGAAAAATCTTCTCTGTCTTTTTCCTCAAGAGCTTCAGTAATTGTTTTCACCGCTTGTTCAAAACGGGGAATCAAAATGTTTTTCAGTGCGTTTGCGCGTTTTTGCGTTTTTTTCACCGCATAAGCCAGGCGATAAACACTGTTTTCTACTTCGGCTAGTTCAGCAGTTAGTTTTTTCACTTCATGAAATTTTAAATAAGCTTGGTCAAGCAGAATATTGGTCGACATTAAGCCAAATGGAAGCTGAGTTTTTTCTGCATGAAGTGATACCATAGGAACTTCAACGCCCATAATGCTTCGGAAAGCAACATTTAGTCCGTTCTCAACCGGAACGGTTTGAGAAAGTTCCTTTACAATTCCAAGTGTGATATTGGCTCGCTGCAAAGCGGCATAGGCTTCTTCATACGCTTTGTCTATTTTCCCTTGAAGCCGGTTGGCCCTGTCAATTAATGACATCATTTCACGGATTAAAATGTTGCGCTTTCGGTCGAGCAGTTCAAACCCGGTTCGTGAGAGTTCCAACGACTTTTTTATGGAAAGAAGATTCCCTTTTGTAGGGACAATCTGGTCGCTCATTGTTATTCTTCGCCTCCGCCGCCGTTCTCATCTCTAGCTTCATTGCCAATTTCCTGCACATGTTCCCAAAAAATCTGCGATGTTCCTGCTTTTGCATTTTTGTTGGACAGACGCTTTTTTGCCGGCTCATAATACTGGTCAAGCATCTTATCGTCAATGCGATCCAAGGCTTCCCGCGGCAAAGTCGCGAGCAGTTCCCAGCCGAGATTAAGGCTTTGCTCAATGGTTCGGTTTTCCGTAAAACCTTGATTTACAAAATGTAATTCAAACTGTTTTCCGAATTCTAAATATTTTTTGTCTTCAGGTGACAATTCCTCTTCTCCGATAACAGAAGCCAGTGAGCGAACATCCATGACCTTCGCGTACGAAGCGAAAAGCTGGTTGGAAAGCGCGGAATGATCCTCACGTGTATATCCTTTGCCGATACCATCCTTCATGAGTCGGGAAAGGGAAGGTAGTACTGCCACAGGCGGATAAATGCCCTGTCCTTCCAGGGAACGGTCCAAAACAATCTGACCTTCCGTAATATATCCGGTCAAATCGGGAACAGGATGCGTCACATCATCATTCGGCATGGTTAGAATTGGAAGCTGTGTGACGGAGCCGGTTTTTCCCTTTACCATTCCTGCACGTTCATATAGGGATGCAAGGTCCGAATAAAGATAGCCCGGATATCCCTTTCGGCCTGGAATTTCGCCTTTAGAGGAGCTGAATTCACGCAAAGCTTCTGCATACGCCGTCATGTCCGTCATAATAACAAGAATGTGCATCCCAAGTTCAAAAGCGAGATATTCCGCAACCGTCAATGCGCAGCGCGGAGTTAAAATTCTTTCAATAATCGGATCGTTAGCAAGATTTAAGAACATGACAACGTGCTGAAGAATTCCCGATTCATGAAAGGAACGACGAAAATAATCCGCTACGTCATTTTTAACGCCCATAGCTGCAAAAACAATGGCAAAGCCGCTGTTTTCATCGGTGATTTTCGCCTGTCGGGCAATCTGGACGGCAAGTTCATTGTGTTTCATACCGGAGCCGGAGAAAATCGGAAGTTTTTGGCCGCGAATCAGTGTCATCAATGTGTCTATGGTGGAAATACCGGTATTGATATAGTTCCTTGGATAGATTCTTGAGACCGGATTGATTGGCGTGCCGTTTACATTTGCTTTTTTTACGGGGAAAATATCTCCCAGCCCATCGATTGGCCGTCCGGAACCGTCAAAAATGCGGCCGAGCAGTTCCGGGGAGAGCGGCATTTCCATGGGATGGCCTGTCAGCCGTGTCCTTGTATTTGTCAGAGAAATCCCCCTGGTCCCTTCAAATACCTGTATGACAGCACGGTTTCCTTCCATTTGAACAATTCGGCCCTGCCGTTTACTGCCGTCATCCAGATAGATGTCTACAACTTCTTCAAAAGATGCGTTTCGGACATCATCAAGGACAATCAGAGGACCATTGATATCTTTTACACCGATATAATCAAGAATCATGTGAAACCGCCTTCCAAAGAATCATTTTAACAAAAGACAAGAAAACGGGACAGACGATCCGACCCGTTACGCGGATAAAATTTTAGAAAGAGTATTGTCAATATCTTTCATATATTCGTCAAACATTTCCGGTTTATCGTTAGGTATATCGTATTTCATTTTTATCAGCTTTTCGAACAATCCGGTTTTTATAATATCGGATATCGGTATGCTGGCTGAAATTAAATGTTTGGCTTTCTTGTTAAGATATAAGATGACTTTCATCATCAGCTTTTGTTTTTCAAGAGGCACATAGGTGTCTTCTGAATGAAAAGCATTTTGCTGCAAAAAACCGACGCGGATGACACGTGCAATTTCAATAATTAATTTCTGGTCATCAGGAAGTACATCAGACCCAATCAGCTTAACAATTTCCATCAGTTTGTTTTCCTGCTGGAGAATATTGTTAATTTTGTTTCGGTACTGGATAAATTCCTCTCCAAAATGTTCTGCATACCAAGGGTCAAGATCGGAAAAATACTCGCTGTAACTTTGCATCCAATTAATTGCCGGGTAATGACGAGCGTATGCAAGTGATTTATCCAGTGCCCAGAAACATCTGGTAAAGCGCTTTGTATTCTGGGTAACGGGTTCAGAGAAATCGGAACCCTGCGGGGAAACGGCTCCAATGATGGTGATGGAACCTTCTGTGTCATTTAAATTTTTCACCATGCCGGCACGCTCATAAAATTCAGCAAGACGACTGGGCAGGTAGGCAGGATACCCTTCCTCCGCAGGCATTTCCTCCAAGCGGCCGGATATTTCGCGCAGAGCTTCCGCCCAGCGGGAAGTGGAATCAGCCATCAGCGCGACATGATATCCCATATCTCGGTAATATTCGCCGAGCGTAATACCCGTGTAAATGGAGGCTTCACGCGCGGCAACAGGCATATTGCTTGTGTTGGCAATCAACACGGTTCTGTCCGTCATTGGGCGTCCGGATTTTGGGTCAATCAGCTCAGAAAATTCCTCCAAAACCTGACTCATCTCATTCCCGCGTTCGCCGCATCCTACATAAATAATAATATCCGCGTCACACCATTTGGCAAGCTGATGCTGGGTCATAGTTTTACCCGTTCCAAACCCACCGGGTATGGCCGCAGTCCCGCCTTTGGAAATAGGGAAGAGTGTGTCTATGACACGCTGACCGGTAATCAGTGGTATATTGGGTGGCAAATGTCCCGAAACGGGGCGTGGAACACGAATGGACCACTTTTGGCACAGGGAAAGTTTATGCACCTTTCCCATGTCGTCCTTTAATTCCACCACCGTATCGTTAACATGATATTTGCCGTTTTCTTTGACAGAAACAACAATTCCAGAAAGTGCAGGCGGTACCATGCATCTATGACGAATAATCGGCGTTTCCGGCAGTTCGGCATAGATATCGCCACCTTTTAAGCGATCTCCCTCTTTTACGGTAATGGTAACGTCCCATTCTCGTGTTTCGTCAAGTGCAGCGACATTGCTGCCGCGTGCGATAAATGAGCCGGATTGTTGGGCAATTTCTTTTAAAGGGCGTTCAATTCCGTCAAAGATGTTATCCAAAATCCCGGGGCCGAGCGTGACGTTCATCGGACTGCCGGTGCCGTAAACAGGTTCACCGGGGCGCAGACCGGTGGTTTCCTCGTAGACCTGTATCGTGGTCATCTCATCTGAAACGCCGATTACTTCACCGACCAGACGTTCCTTCCCCACAAATACCATTTCCATCATGGAAAAACTACGGGAGTTTCTGACGGTTACCACCGGCCCGTTGATTCCGTATATTGTGTCCTTATAATCCATAACTTCATCTCCGAAATCACTAATCCGTTTTCAAACTGCTAAACAAAGTGTTCAGCGGTTTTTTAGACAACGGCCAGACCAGATTGCTCTGCAAACCATTCCCGCTGGCTTTCCAGCAGTGTATCAAGTGTTGCATCGGCAGCGAGGCCCATTTTATCGTTGCGGGCTCTTATTCCGCCAATGCGTATGCTTTCAAGGGTCTGCACGGAGCAAGGGTGCTGAAATGCTTCCCGAATATCATTTTCATATTTTTCGTCACCGGGCTTTATAAAAATGATGGTTCCTTCTTTTTCAAATGTTTTGGAAAGCTGCTGAGCGTTTTTTTTCAAAAATTCGGCGTAACGTTCTGTTTGAACAAATTCAGCCAGTTTGTCCGCAGCTCGGCGAAAAACATCGTCTGTGATTTTTTGCCTTTGCGCAAGCAGCTGACGTTTCAAGTTTATTTCCCGAACAGCCATCTCCCTGGCAATGCCGGATCTCATTTGTGCCATTTCCTTTTGAATCAAGAGGTAACATTCTGTTAGAACTTCCATTTCTGCATCGTGAAGTTCTTTTTGCTTAAACGCGGCAATTTCTTCCTCTATTTTTTTTCTTTGTTCTTCAGCATAGTGATTGATGGCTAAGTAAAATTTATCTCTTTTTTCTTCGGTGTTTGCCATTGATGAACCCCCGTTTGACCATTAAATTCAGCTAAATCTTAACGCCAATCGCTTCGCGGACATAACGGGTGATAGAATCCTTGGTTCTCCCGTTTCCATGGCGGTCAGGGATTTCGACTATCAGCGGCCGTCTGCGGTTTAGTTTCAGATTATAAATCATTTCGGAACAGAGGGAAAGCAGGGTTTCAGTAATTAGAACCACAGCAATATCTTCCTGCTCCATTGCTGCTTGGAGAGCCTGCCTGACCTCATTTTCTTCATGCACAACAACGCCTTCAATGCCCGCAAGGCGCATTCCTACCTGTGTATCCACATTGTCACTAATCAAATAAAAGCGCATAACCCGGCCTCCGTTTGCGAAATCTTTAGATTTTGTTCAAAATCAAAATTGAAATCAGAAGTCCATAAATTGCAATACCTTCGCCAAGAGCGACAAAAATCAATGCCTTACCGAATGCCTTCGGATCTTCACTGGTTGCGCCAATGGCAGCAGGGGCAGAGGACGCAACAGCAATACCGCCGCCGATTGCGGACAGGCCAATGGAGAGTGCGGCCGCAATCATGGTGATGCCAAACGAAGAATCCGGAGTGGATGCCGTTTCAGAGGTTTCAACAGCCGGTACATCATTATCAGCAGATGCAGCATGAGCGACCGCAGGTGCCGCAAAAGTGATCAAGCATACCGCAAGGAAAGCTAGAATTTGAGCGGTTAATGCACTGCGTTTTTTATGGCCGTGTTTTACAGCGCGAATGGCAAGATACGTGGACACAAACAAAAAAATTACAGGAAGAGCGAGATAAACATAAGTCATAAATAATTCCTCCTAATAACAAAATATGTACCCAAAATCATGATTCTTGACGAACGACAACCGGCAGGAACGGCCTGCCTTCGCCGTCAAAGAATCGACTGAACATTTCATAGAATTCCAGTCTTAAAGCCTGAATTCCTACTAATAGTCCTTCCAAGGCAATGACGAAAACATTGCCAAATAAAACAACCAGGGCAAATCCAATGCCGGAAAACATTTCTGCAAGCATAAATACAACCGTCATCATTCCTGCATGGACAAGAACAAATGCGCCAACACGGATGAAACTCATGGTATTGGTCAAGAAACTTAGCAAAAACTCGAAAACTTCAAAGAAGTTCTGCATGATATAATCGCTCCACTTTTCCGGTTTCCAGTCCGGTCGAGCTTCTGCCAATCCTCCCAGAACATCACGGAAAAACATTATGATTAAGGGAAGAATGATAAAACATATGACATAGGGGGGATTTACAACATTTATATTGAACATAAGCTTCCCGCCAAAGCCTAACACAATTGCAAGATAAAAGATCAAACCGGCTGCTCCGTTGGGGCCAAAGAACGCATCAGTGTATCTTTTTCTTCGCACGGAAGAATAGATATTGATAAGAATTGCGGTAATGACCAAGGCAATGCCAAGTCCGACGGATGAAAAAATAATCATATTGGTGGTTTCTGGTTTCATAACGGAAATCGGTTTTTCTTCAAGACCAAACAAAGCGTGGTACAAGGGGTCCAAAACATGTTCAAATCCGAAAACAGAACCCAAAAGTGTTCCAAATAATGCGGAACTGATACCGCAGGGAATTAAAATTCTGCCGAGTTTCATCTTCAGCTTTTTCCACATAAAATAGCCGGCAAGCGTGATGCACAATCCTTGCCCTAGGTCGGCAAACATAATACCAAACAAAAGGAAATAGGTAATCGCAACCAATACAGTGGGGTCAACTTCGTTATATGATGGCAGACCATATATTTCCACGAAATATTCAAATGGACGGAATAGCTTTTTGTTTTTTAACTCAACCGGAGGGGAGTGCATGAGGACTTCCGGATCTTCTGCACGGTCGAAAGTACATTTAATGGATTCAAATTTGTCCAGTTGGTTTTGAATCTGTTTCTCTCGGTCAGCGGGAATCCACCCTGTCAAAATGAAATTATCTCCGTATCTTGCGGCGTAACGGCGGATATTATAATAAACGTACTGTTCTGAAAGCCAAGAATAAACATTTTGAATCGTCTGTTTCTCTTTCTCCCACAGCTCTTCAATTTGTCGATTAATTTCATCTTTCTTGTTTATGAGATTCTCGCGTTGTTCTTTTAAGTGTTCCATTGCCGTCTGCATCGTGCCCGTCAGCTCATGCAGTCGGGTCCGTTCAAAATACAGTCCGGAAAAAATGCGGTCCACTTCCGCTATTTGGTCAATTGGGGCACAGTACATCCCCCAGTAATGCTCTTTATCCACACTTCCGGGGAAGAAAACAACATAAGGATTGCTATCATAACTTGAAAGCTTTTCATAACTTTCTATTGGCAGGGATCCAAAGCGAATCTTGATAAATCTGCATTCTCTCAGTTCATCCAGATTTAAATCCAATCCCATAAAATGGCTGACTTTATCAATTTCACGATTGACTACTGCAAGCTGTTTTTCTAATTCATCACGCTTTTTCAGAAGGTCGCTGACGCGGATGGATAAGTTTTTAACATAATCACGCCAATTTTTTATGGTAGGCGCAATTTTTTCAACCATTCGCACGCTAAGAAGCTCCACATGTTTATGAATGGAATTTAGTGTCTCTTCCAGTGTGTGTAAGGCGCCGGTATACGGGTTCTCATCATTTAATGGGATGAATTCCGAAGTATCGGAGTAAAAGGCCAAAGCATTGTCCGGGTGAAATACTCCGGATTTTCCCAGCACTGTGGTGACCTCATCCAATTCGGATATTCTCCCGATTACATTGAGGACTTTGATTTTCACAACAGCCATGATTATGTCCCCTCTTTCATAGTTCGTTGTTTATAATAACAAGCAATTTCCTGATTTCTTCCGCTGGCAGTTTGTAACGGATTCCCTCCACAATGGTAATAATATCACTAATTTCTGTTTCACTGGTGAAAATGTAAGAAATTAATACAACGGAAGGATGTGTTGAGAAGTCGAGATAATGACGGCAATTGCGGAAGTTCATACGCCGAGGAATTTCTCCGACGTAATCATGCTTAAATTTTAAAGCACGTTTTCCAATTTCAGTGGTACCCAAAATTGATAGGAGTTCGTCTTCACTTTGCGCTTCAATCATTTTATTGAGCAGATGCTCGCTGAAAGTTCCATAGGGAAGTAAAGCTTTTTTGATAAACTCCGGGTCCGAATGATACGATATTTTCAGTCTGACAATTCTTGCAAAGTTTGTCAGATCGATATAGGATTTTAAGATATCATGCAATTGCTTTGTGGTTTCACCATGCGTATATTTTCTTATGATGCGGAACATATTCTTGTATAAATAAGAATAAAGAGCGCTTTCGATTCCCGTGTAATTAATCCAGCCACTTTCATCGGGATGAAATGGTTCCAGTATGCTGCGGTATTCCGTATGGCCCACTGTTCGAAGCAAATCATCAAAGCTTTCAATTTTGCTCAGTGATTTGAGATTGATTTTTGTGTGATGCAACAGATAAGATGGCATATTGAACAGATATTCTTCCGGCATTCCGGCATCCAACAAAAGTATGGCATGGAGAATCTGTTCAATTTCATTCCTTTCGATGAAGTACTGCGCAAAACGCTCACCCACGGTAATTTCATAGTGGCAAAGGGAAGCATAATCTTCCCACAACTTTTGTTTTAGTTTTGCCTCTAACTGGCCACGGTGAATTTCGGATGTTTCTATTCCGGAAAGGATTTTTCCATATACAGTTTGATCTTTTAAGTAACCTGCAACTTCACCGACCGATTGGCAGGCCAGCAGGTCTTCATAATTTTGTATCGTTAGTCTTTTTCCGTACATGGTGCGTGCTTTAGAGAGGATAACGTTTGATGCAAACTCGGAAAACATTCGTTCTCACTCTCCTAAAACTCTTGCCACAATTTGTTTCACCCACTGGTCTCCTTTTTCACGATAAAGCTGTTCCATATGCTCGGCCAGCTGTTTTGCCTGCTGCTCCTTTTTTTTCCATTCGGCCTCAGCTGCTGCACGTTCTTTCGGCTCATTTTTTGCGATTCGCTTTCGTGCTTCATCCATATATTTTTGGCGGATTTCTTCACGTTTTCGTTGTATTTCTTTCTCGGAATCCACCTTTTCTTGTTGGGCAGTTTCCGTAATCTGCCGGGCCTTTTTGTCCATGTCAATGATCTGTTTCATTAGATCCTGCATATGGCATTCCCTCCCGCATAATAATCTGAACAACAGTACAACAGAACCCTGAATTCACACAATTCAATATATATTGACGGCATCCGCGTTTTAGGAAAATAAGCCGCATACATGCAGTATGCGGCCATCGTTGTTGTTACCGCCGTACGATATGGTTTTACGATGTACAACATTTTAAAATGTCGTCTTATCAACACCGAACAACCGGCCGTTCTTCTTGCTGTTTTCTAAACAAAACTACTGAAAATGTTATAACAATATATAAGAAAAATAAAGCCTGTAAAACGAAATATATAGCATTTATTTATAAATTTTAGCTAAAATATATGAATGTTTTGTGAACGGTTCAATTTTTTAAGCTTTGAATTGGCGCAGGGATTCTTCCGCCCCTCTGAATCATTTTCAGTGGGGAATAGCGGTTAATTTCCATAACGGGGCCGCCTCCCAGCAAGCCGCCAAAGTTCAGTTCATCGCCGGCTTTTTTTCCGATGGCGGGAATCAGTCGAACTGCGGTAGTTTTCGAGTTCACCATACCGATCGCCGCTTCATCTGCAATAATGGCAGATATAATTTCAGGCGGGGTGTCCCCCGGAACAGCGATCATATCAAGTCCAACGGAACATACTGCTGTCATTGCTTCTAATTTTGTCAGACTTAGGGACCCGCAACGTGCTGCATCAATCATGCCAGAGTCCTCTGTAACAGGGATAAAGGCGCCGGAAAGTCCGCCAACGTGGGAAGATGCCATCACGCCGCCCTTTTTCACGGCATCGTTTAACATTGCTAAGGCAGCGGTAGTGCCGTGTGCACCGCAGCTTTCCAGCCCCATTTCTTCCAGAATATGCGCAACAGAATCACCTACGGCAGGTGTCGGAGCAAGGGACAAATCAACAATACCAAAAGGAACACAGAGCCTTTTGGAAGCTTCCTGCGCCACAAGCTGCCCCATCCGCGTTACTTTAAATGCAGTCTTTTTGATAATGTTGGCGATTTCATCCATTTTGCAGTTGCCGGCTTTTGCCAGTGCAGCGCGCACTACACCCGGTCCGGAAACCCCGACATTGATGACACAATCCGGTTCACCTGGACCATGAAATGCACCTGCCATAAAAGGATTATCTTCCGGTGCATTGCAGAAAACAACAAGTTTTGCTGCGCCGATGCACTCTTTGTCCGCGGTTGCTTTGGCTGTTTCCAGAACAATATGTCCCATTTTCTCAACAGCATCCATATTGATGCCTGATTTGGTTGACCCGATGTTAACAGAAGAACAGACAAATTCCGTTTCGCTTAGAGCTTGTGGAATGCTCTCGATTACAGCGTAGTCTCCTGGGGCAAAGCCTTTATGAACCAAAGCGGAAAAGCCGCCGATGAAATTAACCCCTGTTGCTTTTGCTGCACGATCCAGTGCTTTTGCGAAACGGACTGGGTTTTTATCAGGGCAAGCCGCAGCTACCATGGCAATCGGTGTGACAGCTATTCGTTTATGTATAATCGGAATGCCATATTCCTGTGAAATTTCTTCTCCGGTTTTGACAAGATTTCCTGCATATCTGCAAATTTTGTCATAGATTCTATCACATGCGCGGTCAATATCGGAATCAACACAGTCCATCAGCGAGATTCCCATCGTAATGGTACGAACATCAAGATTTTCGTCATCGATCATCCGTATTGTCTCAAGAATGTCGTGGGAATTTATCATGATTAATCTTCAGCCTTCCTTTGAAATCCAAGTTATATGCGATGCATGGAATTAAAAATATCTTCATGCATAACATGGATGGTAAGATTTAATTCTTTTCCGGCATCACTTAATTGTTTTGACAGTTCAGAAAAGGGAATTTTGCATTTCTCAATATCCACCAGCATAATCATTGCGAAAAGGTCCTGAAGAATGGATTGCGTTACCTCCAGAACATTCACATTATTTTTTGCACACACAGAAGAAACACGAGCAAGAATTCCAACCATATCTTTCCCGATTACGGTAATAACAGCCCGCATTCTGCCACCCCCAAAGCTTTCATTTCAATTTCTTGTTAGAATTTCATTATTATGTGTATTATGTGCGGAAAAAGTATCTTTGTCAAGGAAAAGTCTTTTCATAAATGCGAAGAAATTTCCACAATATACTGTAAACCTTCAATCATTATAAGTACGAAACTCTATGATTCACGGGGAAATTGTGGTACTATAATAAAAGCAAAATTTGAACACCGGATAGGAGGATGTCATGAATATTCAATACATATCGGATTTTCATATGCATACGGATTGTTCCCCGGACGGCACGGACTCCGCGATGATGATGTGCGAAAGTGCTGCCCGTTTGGGGTTTTATGCTGTCGCTATTACGGATCACTGCGAGTGTAATCTATACCATGCGCATGGATACGATAAATCCATTCGCCAATCTTGTTATGAAGCGAAAAAAGCAGCGGCTGCTTTTCATGGACGCCTTCATGTCTATTCCGGAATTGAATTGGGACAACCAACGCAGAACACGCAGGCTGCTGAAGACGCCCTTGGCTGTTTTCAGTATGATTTTGTTCTTGGTTCTTTGCACAATATCAAAAATTCTCCGGATTTTTATGAACTAGATTATTCATCGCAGAATATTGACAGTCTCCTAAACAAATATTTTGATGAGATTTTAGAAATGATTGAATGGGGAAGTTTTGACTCTCTTGCACATTTAACCTATCCGTGGCGTTATATTATAGGAAAAGGCGGTATACCTATCCGGAATTTTTGGTTTGCAAACAGAATCGATGAAATTTTAAAATTGCTGATAAAAAAGAAGATTGCCCTTGAGGTCAATACATCCGGATTTCGGCAGCAGTTGGGTGTTTCCATGCCGGATTTTTCAGTTATCAAACGGTACAGGGACCTGGGAGGAACTTTGGTGACGCTTGGTTCTGACGCACACCGCTGGGCAGATGTTGGAGCAGGAATTGAACAAGGATTGGATCTTCTGCGAAAGGCAGGGTTTCATCATTTTACTATTTATAGACGGCGTAAACCTCATTTCTTGCCGGTTGAATAAAAGGGTGAAGGAGAGTATTAAACATGGATCGCTTACTGACCTTATTAAATGAAAATGCTCGGTTGAGTACAAAACAGCTTGCGGTGATGCTTGGAAAAACGGAAGAAGAAGTTGAAGAAGCAATTGCTGCCTATGAGAAGGCAGGAATCATCCGTGGCTACAAAGCGCTGATTAACTGGGAAAAAATAGATAAAAACAAGGCGAGTGCACTGATTGAACTGCGCGTTTCTCCTAAGCGCGAACGCGGCTTTGACGAAATTGCGAACAAAATCATGCAGTTTGAAGAGGTGGAAAGCGTGTACTTGATGTCCGGCGGATATGACCTTGCGGTTAAAGTTCATGGGAAAAGTATGCAGGACATCGCTATGTTTGTGATGCGCCGTCTCTCCACGCTGGATTCTGTCCTTTCCACCGCGACTCATTTTATTCTGACACGCTATAAAGACGGTGACGTTATTCTGAATAAGGAAGACGAAAAAGATGAAAGAAGGAGTGTGCTCTGTGATTGATTATCAGCGCATGCTCAATAAACAAATTCAAAGCATAAAGCCTTCGGGCATACGCCGTTTTTTCGATATTGCCAGCGAAATGGACAATGTGATTTCTCTCTCGATTGGAGAGCCGGATTTTACGACACCTTGGCATGTGAGGGAAGAAGGGATTCGTTCCCTTGAAGACGGGAAGACATGGTATTCGCCCAACCGCGGATTTATTGAGCTGAGAGAAGAAATCTGCCGCTTTTTGAAACGTCACTGTCACTTGGAATATGAGCCGAAAACAGACATTGTGGTAACGGTCGGCGGCAGTGAAGCGATTGACCTTGCAATACGCACTGTGGTGGAACCGGGGGATGAAGTGTTAATTCCGGAGCCCAGCTTTGTTTGCTACAAACCGCTGACTCTTGCGGCGAGGGGCGTTCCGGTGGTTGTGGAAACCAAGCAGGAAAATTTGTTCCGCCTGACACCGGAGGAATTAGAAGAAAAAATCACGCCGAAAACAAAACTTTTAATTTTGCCGTATCCGAATAATCCTACCGGAGCCGTCATGCGCCGTGAAAATCTAAAAGCCATAGCAGAAGTGGTTCAAAAACACAATCTTCTTGTTCTTTCCGATGAAATTTACGGAGAACTCACGTACGGCGATTATCGTCACGTTTCATTTGCACAGATTGATGGAATGAAAGAAAGAACCATTTTGGTCAATGGATTTTCCAAGGCGTTTGCTATGACCGGCTGGCGTCTAGGCTATGCTGCCGGGCCGAAAGAAGTAATTCGGCAGATGACAAAACTGCATCAGTTTGGAATTATGAGCGCACCTACCATGGCGCAGTACGCAGCCATTGAAGCCCTGAAAAACGGGGACGGGGATATTGTTTCTATGCGCGACCAGTATGACCTGCGCAGAAAGCTGGTTGTGGAAGGTTTTAACTCGATGGGCTTGTCTTGCTTTGAACCTGAAGGTGCTTTTTATGTGTTTCCCTGCATTAAAAGTACAGGTTTGACATCGGAAGAATTTTGTGAAAAGCTGCTTTATGAGGAGCAAGTAGCGGTTGTGCCCGGCAACGCTTTTGGGGATTGCGGTGAGGGGTACGTTCGCGTTTCATATTCTTATTCCATTCGGCATATCACGGAAGCATTGTCGCGCATTGAGCATTTTATTCGGACACTGTAGGGAGGATACAATGCCTGATTTGATTGAAAACGCCTATGCGAAAATCAACTTGACTCTGGATATAACCGGAAAACGTGTGGATGGCTACCATACGCTCCGTTCCATCTTCCAAAGTGTGACACTTTGTGACCGTATTTCGCTGACGCTGTTGTCAGACGGGAAAATTCATGTTTCCAGTGATAATCCGGCATTGCCATGTGGGGAAAACAATACAGTGTACCGTGCGGCACAGGCTTTTTTTGCGGCAACCGGAACAGCAAATTGTGGTGTTTCCTTCCATTTGGAGAAAAAAATTCCTTGGCAGGCGGGATTAGGCGGTGGAAGCGCAGACGCTGCTGCGGCGCTCCGCATGTTGAATCGATGTTTTTCTGCGGCGCTGAGCGAGAAGGAACTCTCTCAAATCGGGGTTACCATCGGCGCGGATGTGCCATTCTGTCTTCTCGGTGGCACGGCGTTAGCTGAAGGCATTGGAGAAAAGCTGACTCCTTTGCCGCCGTTGCCCCACTGTCATATTGTTTTGTGCAAGCCCGGTGTGGGGGTAGGTACCAAAGAGGCCTATCAGGAGATTGACCGCCATGGTTTTTTGTCGGGCTGTGAAACGGAGCAAATGATTGCGCAATTGCGGAGGGGTCATCTAGCAGGCGTAGCAAAGTATTTGGGGAACGATTTTGAAAAGGCCATTCCTTTACCGGATGTTTTAAAAATTAAGCAGATTATGCTGCAAGCAGGTGCGGATGGGGCGTGCATGACAGGCAGCGGTTCTACTGTTTTTGGATTGTTTCGGCAGGAAGAACAGGCACAGATTTGTGCCGAACACCTTTCGAGCCGTTACACGGATGTTTTTTTGTGTGAGCCTTATCATCCAACCATTTAAATCACGGATTTTGGAGTATGACTTTTTGACAAGTGGATCTAAACAATTGGTTTATATAAGAGTATAAAATAGACCCTTAAATTGCAATAACAAATTGAACACTTTCACTGGATAAAGTTATCTACGGGTTTAAAGTATAAATTCTGTCCAGTTGAGCATCAAACAGTTCCTCAGGGGTCTGATAACCTAATCGTTTCCTAGGCGTGGCGTTTATCTCGTCTGCAAACATTAAGATTTGTTCGGCGGTAAAGCCATTGATGGAGCGACCCTTTGGGATATATTTTCGTAGTATCCGATTGGTCCTCTCATTTACAGGTCGTTCCCAAGCAGAATAGGGATGAGCAAAGTAGATTGCCGTGCCTAGTTCTTCAAAGGCTGAAAATGCCGAAAACTCACTGCCGTTATCTGTGGTAATACTGCGAAATACCTGGGAAAATTTCTCGCCATACTGTTCCTTTAGCTGTTCCATGGCACTGGCAACACCGGTGGTTGTTTTGCCGTCAATTCGAATTGAAAGATAATAGCCTGTTAGGCGCTCTACAATGGTAAATACAGCTGCCTCACCGCTTCTTTTTCGGCCCAGTACCGTATCAGATTCCCAGTGCCCAAATGTGTTTCGCTCTGATACCTCAGGTGGCCGCCAATCAATGGATTTCCCATTGATACGCTTAGAAAGCCGTGGTTTTCTGCGAGAATGCCTATTTAATACCTCAGGAAGTTCAAATAGCGTGAGCGGTAATTCCCCTTTCCACAGCATATGATACAGAGTTTTTGTACATGGGATTTCCTTGGCTGGAAAACGATGTTCGCTTCGGGCCCGCCCTACGCACTCATCAAAAGACCAATTATGCTTACGAACCTTTTTAACCATCCAACGGATGAAGTCGGAGTCCCTGGATACCGTTCTAGGGCGATGGCAACGACTGCGATTCGCTTTGTAGACTGCAGCTCCACGTTTGGCTGAGTAGCCGGGTTTGCGACCTCGGCCGGAGTATTCCGGCGTGCCACGTCGTAGTTCATAGCCCACGGTAGAGGGGCTGCAATTGATTGCGCGAGCAATCTTTCGATTGCTAAATCCCATCTTCTTTAACTGTTGGATTGCGCCACGCTCTTCTGCTTTAAGATGCTGTCCCCTCTTGCGTTCTTCGATCTTTATGATAGAATGGTTCTTGTCCATAGTGTTCAGGCCTTTCTGTCAGTATTTAGTGTGGTAACTTTATCCTAACAGTTCCCTGTGCGCTATGGAATCTTTTTATGTGTTCAATTTGATTTTACAATCTACCTATAAAATAGACCCGAAAAAGTGTTGTAAACGCTTTTTCGGGTCGTTTTTGCGTCTGGTTATTTCAGACACTATTTGTAAAAAAGTGATTATGTAACTTGTCCGGGGTGAGCATAATGACGCGCTTTATGCCGAGGAATCGGGAGCTTTCGTAAAAGAGTTAGAAAGAGGTATCCGGTCAGGCAGCCGGCTGCACTTAAAATTGCTTCACCTGTGCTTACACTATGCATTGCGCTAGGTGTCAAAACATTTGCGAATAACTGAAATATTTCCAAGAATGCGCCGCAGAGCAGGGATAGTACCAGCATTTTTCCTAGATTTGCGTGAGAACCGGTGAGCGGAGCCAAGAAGCCAACAGGAATCAATGCCAAGAAAGCATCGAGAAGGGTTGTCCACACATCTTGAAGACCAACAGAAGATAAGAAAAATGGGTTCCATTCCACTTTTGTCACAGTTTGCCAGATGGAAAATCTGTCCACTTTTGCTGCAACAGGAATTGTCAAACACCCATTGGACTGCAACAACGCTGCCGTGTATAAAAACAATAGGGCTATGCTGAATTTTTGCGCAAGTTCCTTTTTTCGGAAAAAAAGCGGGAGGCATATGAAATAAAGAATGAGGCCCCACAGCATCGCACCAGTGATACTCAACGGAACTTGAAACAGAATATTTACAATACGAGCCAGCAAATTCAAAAAGTATTCCTGCATCTTAATCCACTCCTCTACTTTGATTTTTATTATTATAACGAAATATTTTTACGGAAAAAAGAATAAAATGGAAAATTTTGGTCAATGTTCTTTTTTGAAACATAAAAAAGGAGCTTTCATGTATATGAAAACGTTAGGAAAGGCATTTTGTCTTGCTTTTGTATTTGCAGTTCTGCTCAGTTTTACATGTTTTACCGTTGGCTGTGAAGAAATTCCCTCTCAAGTGCTTCGTCTGCATGTCCTTGCCAATTCTGATTCTCAAAAAGACCAGAGTTTGAAATTACAAGTGAGGGACAGAATTCTCCAGGAGAGCGACGGGATGCTCGATGATGTGGAGAATCGGCAGGAAGCGATTGAAGCCGTCCAAAAAAATCTTCTTCGGCTCAAGCAGGCGGCGCAGGATGAAGTGAAAAAACAGGGATTTAATTATCCGGTAGAGGTCCGGATTGCCAAAACATACTTTACGACCAGAACGTACGGCGATGTTACACTGCCTGCCGGAGAGTATGATGCGCTGGAAGTAACTATCGGTTCCGGAAAGGGTCACAACTGGTGGTGTGTTATTTTTCCTCAGCTTTGTCTGCCGGCCGCTGAAGATAAAAAGCAGCTGGAGGATGTTCTGAATCCCACTCAATTGCGAATCGTTCGGGGTGCGGGAGGATATCAGGTGAAGTTTAAAACGGTAGAATACTATGAGCAGTTGAAGCACTGGCTGGAATGCAGCACATAGCTAAACAAGGAGTGCAACCTGTCTTTTTTTACGCAGCATTTTATGCTATACTTCTTTAAAAAGGAAGTGAGGCATAAATGCTGCGTTTCGTTTTAGGCCGCGCCGGCAGCGGAAAGACGCAAACCATACGGAATGACCTTAAAAATTTGGCTCAAGCTGGGGAAAACCGGCTGATGTTGATCGTGCCGGAACAGGCATCGTTTGAAAACGAGCGTGCCATGCTGAAGTTGCTCGGGCCAGTGCTTGCACGGCGTGTGACAGTCACCAGCTTTTCAAGGTTGGCGGAAGAGGTGTTTCGGCACTGCGGCGGCTTTGCCGGAAGAAGGCTGGATGACGGCGGCCGCAGTATTTTTATGAGCCTCGCGTTGGAACAGGTGAAAGATCAGCTGGATATTTACCGCCGCAATGCGGATAGCACAGAGCTAATCGAACTTTTGCTTGATGTATGCGCAGAATTTAAAATGTGCGCTGTAACCCCGCAGCATCTATCTGAAGTGGCAAAAAAAATGCCCGAAGGTACGTTAAAGCACAAAATTTCAGAATTGTCGTTAATTTTGTCTGCATACGATGCCTTGGTGGCACAGAGCTATATCGACCCGCTGGACGATTTGACACGTCTGAAGGAAAAACTGGAGCAGCATAATTATTTTGATGGTTACACTGTTATGGTGGATTCCTTTCAGAGTTTTACTGTGCAGGAATACAATGTTCTATCGCAGATTCTTATGCAGGCAAAGGAAGTCCGGGTTGCGCTCTGTACGGATCGGCTGGATGATCCGGAATGTGGTGCGGGACTTTTTTCTCTCATTCGAAAAACAGCCCGGATATTAATGCGGATTGCAAGGCAAAACGGAGTTTCCGTTGCTGCACCGATTGTGCTCGAAAATGGAGCACGTTTTCAAAATGAAGCTTTAAAAGAACTGGAAGAAGGAGTTTATCGTCCGGCTCATCGAAAACCGTTCTTCGGGGAGAGTCAAGCAGTTACCATTTATGAAGCAAAAAACAGTTATGACGAATCGGCTTTTATTGCCGCCACCATCCGCCGGCTTGTAATCGACGAGGGGTACCGTTACCGCGATTTTGCTATCATCGCACGGAATCCGGATACTTACCGCGGAATTCTTGATGAAGCGCTGGAAAAGTGGGAAATTCCGTATTTTATGGACAGGCCGGAGCAGATTGACGCCGAACCCCTGATGCGTTTGGTTTTATCGGCATTTCAAATCACGCAAAATGGATTTCGCTCCGACGATATTTTTTTGTATTTAAAAACCGGTCTTTGCGGTCTGACGCCGGAACAAATTGCTCTGCTTGAAAATTATACATTTCTTTGGAACCTTTCTGGTAAAAAATGGAAAGAAGAATGGACGGACAACCCAGAAGGTTTTACAGGCGAACAAACGCCGGCTGAAAAAGAACTGCTTGCGAAAATCAATGAATACCGTAGAGCGGCAATCGCCCCACTGGAACATTTTGCCCAAAGAACAGCTGATGCCACCGGCGAGGAAATGGCAGCAGCGGTGTTCAATTTGCTCGAAGAAGTGCATGCGGCGAAACACTTAAAAAAATTTGCAAAGCAGTTATCCGACGACGGAAACCCTGCTTTAGCGGAGCGGGAATTGCGCATCTGGGATTTGCTGATGGAAATTTTGGACCAAACCGCGCTTGTTCTCGGAAAAAACAAGGTAACGGGTACGCGCTATGCGGAACTGTTGCACTTGGTCATTTTGTCCAGCAGAATAGCAAGCATCCCGCAAGGACTTGACGAAGTCACCGTTGGGGCAGCAGATCGTTCCCGTCCGGCGGATCCGAAGGTTGTGTTTTTAATTGGGTGTGCGCAGGGGGAATTCCCCATGACCTTCGGTGCGGGCGGACTGATCAGCGACAAGGAACGCCGTGAACTGATAGGACTGGGATTGGAACTAAACGATACCGCGGAAGGCGCAGCAGTGCAGGAACGCTTTCTTGCCTATTCTGCCATATGTTCCGCTTCCAAACGGCTGTTTGTCTGCTACCCTGTTTCTGATGCGGAGGGTAAAGCGAATTCCCCGTCATCCATTGTGACGGAAGTGCGTGCTGTTCTGCCCAATGCGGAAACATGGAATGAACTGTTATTGGAGCAAACCTATTTTGCCTCGGCACAAAAACCTGCCTTGGAACTGACCGCGCAAAGATGGCATACAAACGATGCCCTCTCTGTTACTTTGAGGGAACTTTTGACTCGCAGAGGAATGCAGGACAGGTTAAAGTCCATTGACACAGCGGCTCAAAAACGGCCGTTTTCCTTTCAGAACCCTGCCAATGCCGTTCATCTATTTGGAAACCATATGCATGTGTCCGCAACACAAATTGAAAAATACCACCTCTGCAGATTTCAGTATTTCTGCCGGTACGGAATTGACGCGCGCGAACGAAAAACCGCTGAATTGGACGCATTGGAATACGGCAGTCTGATGCATTACCTCCTGCAAAGGCTATTCCAAGAAATTGGCAGCGTAAAAATTGCAGCGATGAGCGATGAGGAACTAAACGCGGTTATTATGCAGTTCCTTGAAGATTATGTGGAAGTCCGATTCGGCGGGCTTGCCAATCGGACACCACGGTTTACCTATCTGATAACCCGATTAGCGGCGTCGGCACAGGTTGTGGCACGCCATATTGCGCAGGAACTGTCTCAGAGTACCTTTAAACCGGTTGATTTTGAACTGTCGGTCGGCGGCGAAATCCCACCGATGGAAATTCCGCTGCCGGACGGCGGCAAAGTTGAAATTGACGGAAAAATTGACCGGGTTGATATCATGACGCGTGGTGGAGTGCGTTATCTGCGTGTGGTAGATTACAAAACCGGGAAGAAGGAATTTCGGCTTTCCGACGTAATTTACGGTATGAACCTTCAAATGCTGATTTATCTTGCTGCTTTGTGTGAAAATGGAACAGAACGCTACGGTGAAATCCTTCCGGCAGGTGTGCTTTACATGCCGGCAAACCGACCATCGCCGTCTTCCAAGCGTGGTGAAGATCAGGATAAAAGAAAAAAACAATTCCTTAAACAACTTCGCATGGATGGATTGATTCTGGACGATGCCGAGGTAGTCGCCGCTATGGAACCGGATGGAAAAGGAACGTATATCCCGGTTACCCTCAAAAAAGGAGTTCCCTCGGGGGGCGGACATCTGGTTACCAAACAGGAATTAGAGCAGATGTTCCGATATATCCGTGGTTTAATTGAGAATATGGCCAGTGAATTAAGGCAGGGCAATATTGCCGCTGTGCCGCTTTCCGGGGAATATGACGCTTGTGCATGGTGTCCATACGCAGCAGTCTGCGGGCATGAGAAGGATGACCCAACCCGTGAAATGCAAAAATGGGACAGGGATGCCGTCATAGAAGAGTTGTCAAAGAAGGGGGATACACCGTGAGCAGGAATTGGACGCAAAGTCAGAAAAACGCAATCTATGCCCGCGGGGGGACTCTTTTGGTTTCAGCTGCTGCCGGCTCCGGAAAAACTGCTGTTTTGGTACAGCGTTTTATTGAGCGCATTACAGATCCGATTTGTCCGGTTGACGCGGATCGGCTGCTGGTTGTCACATTTACAAAAGCCGCTGCGGAGGAAATGCGAGGACGAATCGCTGCCGAAATTTCCGCCATGCTGGAACAGGATCCGGGGAACATTCGGCTGCAGCGCCAGCAGATTCTTCTTTCCCGCGCTAAAATTGGCACCATAGATTCCTTTTGCAGCGATTTGGTACGTGAAAATTTCTTTAAATTAGGCATCGCACCGGATTTTCGCATTTTGGATGACGGAGAAATGACAGTGCTTCGTTCGCAGACGGTTTCCGACACTTTGGATGAATTCTATGAACAGGGAGATCCGGAATTTTTTGAATTTGTGGAAGAATTTTCATCCGGAAGAGATGATGGCCGTATTGCGGATACCGTGAATCGCCTGTATGATTTTGTCCGCTCACATCCGTTTCCGAAACGTTGGTTTTCCGAAAAAGCCGCGCTGTACAACAGTCATGTTCCCATTGAGAATTCCCCGTGGGGAAAGACTATCTTTTCCTATGCGCAAGAAGCAGTGGCATACGGTATTTCACTAACCAAAAACTCTCTTTCGCGTATGAGCTCGGATGAAGAGATTTCTGCTGCGTATGACGAGGCTTACGAATCTGACCTTGCAAATCTGTCCTCTCTGCAAGAAGCAATTACATCCGGAGATTGGGATTTGTGTGCACGCCGCTGTGCTGAATTTACTTTTCCGAAATTGCGTGCCGTCAGAGGACGCAAAGAAGATCCTTTGAAAAATGCGGTTACAAATGCACGCAAAGAAGTAAAATCCGTCGTAGGAAATCTTGCGACACTGTTTGGCTGTACCCGAGCGGAATGGGAACAAGAACTTTCGCGGCTTGCCCCGGCCGTTCGGATGCTGTTTCGAATAACGGAACGGTTTGGTACTCTGTTACAGCAAAGAAAAGAGGAGCGGCGAGCCGCAGATTTCGGAGATTTGGAGCATTGGGCATTAAAGCTTTTAGTACGGGATACCTCCAATGGGTATGAGAGAACACCGGAGGCATTGGAACTCTCCGAACAGTATGAAGAAATTATGGTGGATGAATATCAGGACACCAACGAAGCACAAGATATGATTTTTCGTGCTATCTCCCGTAATGAAACAAATCTATTTCTTGTAGGAGATGTTAAGCAGAGCATCTATCGGTTTCGACAGGCGATGCCGCAGATTTTTCTCCGTCACCGCGCTGCGATGAAGGAATATCATCCGGAAAGAGAAGAATTTCCCGCCTGTGTTGTGCTTGACCGTAATTTCCGCAGCAGAAGCGGTGTAACGGCGGCTGTCAATTTTGTATTTAGGCAGCTGATGAGTAAAACAACGGGAGAACTTGACTACACAAAAGCGGAGGAGCTTGTTCCCGGTGCCGAATATCCGCCGCAAACAGAGCCGGCATGCAGCCTGGAAGTTATCGATTTGTCAGACACGGAGTTTAAAAAAGACGCCGATATGATTCATGCGGAATGTCTTCGCATTGCGGAATTGATTTATTCCATGACGGACGGTTCGTATACAGTTACGGATCACGGAAAACAGAGACCCTGTGTTTATCGGGATTTCAGCATCTTACTCCGCAGCGCAAACCAATATGCCCATGAGTATGCCCGCGAACTTTCCGCGCTTGGCATTCCGGCGTGGGCGGATACGGTCGGGGGATTTTTTGCCGCAAGCGAAATCAGCACGGTTTTGTCGCTGCTTCAAGTGATTGACAATCCTATGCAAGATATTCCGCTTTTAGCGGTAATGATGAGCCCGCTCTACGGCTTTACCCCGGATGAAGTATCTCAGATTAGACTGCATAAACCTAAGAGTCGGCTCTATCCGGCAGTGACTGCGGCTGCGCGGGACGGAAATGACAAAGCCGCCGAATTTTTAGAGGAGATGAAACGTTTTCGGACGCTGTCCGCCACAATGCCATCCGACCAGCTGATCCAGCGTGTATACGATTGGACAGGATTTCCATATATGGTGCAGGCCATGACCAACGGGGAACTGCGTTTGGCAAATTTACGCCTGTTGCTTTCCTACGCGCGAAAATATGAATCCTCCGGCTATAACGGCCTTTCCGGATTTCTGCGTTTTATTGAACGCATGCGAAAAAGCAACGCAGATCTTTCCGCAGCTTCTACCATCAGCGAGTCCGCGAACGTTGTACGGATTATGAGTGTACATCATTCCAAAGGATTAGAGTTTCCGGTTTGTATTTTGGCGGGATGTTCCCGCGGTTTTCACAAAGAGCATTCCGATGTTCTGCTTCATCCGGAACTTGGTGCAGGTATCAGGCTTCGGGATCCGGATACCGGTGCGCGGTATTCTACCATTGTGAGGGAAGCTGTCGCCTTGGAACAGGAACGAGATGAGATGAGTGAGGAACTGCGTGTACTTTATGTGGCAATGACACGCGCAAAGGAAAAACTGATTCTAATTACAACGCTGGACAATGCCGGCAAAACACTCAGCAATTTGGCTTCCCGAATCACGTCTGAAGAACGTATTTCTCCCTATGTGGTAAGGGGAGTATCCAGCATCTCAGACTGGGTGCTGCTCTGTGCCTTAAGGCATCCGGATGCCGGATGTCTGCGGCGGCTCGCAGGTGTTTCTGATGAAATTACTGTGCCGGATTCGGAAAAATGGTCCGTCCATGTTATAAAGCCTTGCGTGCAGGAGCAGGAACAAACGGAATCGGAAAGTACCGGTACTGCTGAGGTGGATACCGGTCTGCTTGCAAAACTGGAATCGGACTTAAATTTTATTTATCCATATTCCGGCATAAATGGAATGTGCGCAAAGGTGGCCGCCTCGGAACTGGCCGCCAGTAAATTTTTCGCCCGGTATTCGGCATCTTCTCGGCCGGCTTTTCTCAGCGAAACAGGACTCACCCCGGCGGAGCGCGGCACAGCGCTGCATGCTTTCTTCCAGTTTGCGGATTATCACCGGGCATCCGGTGATCCGAGGGGAGAACTGGAGCGCTTGGTAAAAGAGGGATTTCTTACTTCATGGCAGGCGCAGGCGGTCGATTTGGAAGCTGTGGGCGTATTTTTTCAAAGTGAAATTGCAAAGCGAATGCTTTCATCTGAGTATTTAGAGCGTGAATATCGATTTTCTGTGGAAATCCCGGCTGGAGAAATTCGCCCTCAATTAGCCGGAGTACTGGCGCAGGAACCTGTGATTTTGCAGGGAGCGGTGGACTGTGTGTTTGAAGAGTCCGGCGGATTGGTGATTGTAGATTATAAAACAGATCGCACGCACAGTCCGAAGGAACTGTGGGCAAGATATCGGGAGCAGTTGGATTGGTATCGGCGTGCTTTGGAACTTTGTTCCGGCAAAAAAGTAATACAGTGTTTGCTGTATTCATTCTCCCTTGGCAAGGAAATCACCGGGCCGTTCAAATAATTCTTGACAAATACGGATCCTGCCAGTATAATTAATCTTGTTACAACAAAGTGAGATACAGTGGATAATGCTGTATTTCCACCTGTGGGGTTTTCGTCCGTCACGGGTCAATACGTTTGATCATTTCCTTTTATTTTAGGAAAAATGAAAGTATTGATGTACGGGCGGAAATTCTGTCCGTGCATTTTTTATTTTTAATGCGATTTACGTGTTATGGAGGTGCTTAACTATTAGCAACAAGGAACTTCAGGTTAACGAACAAATCCGCGACAGGCAAGTGCGGTTAATTGGTTCGGATGGCACTCAGCTCGGTGTGATGTCATCTGCGCAGGCTCTGCAGAAAGCGATGGAGATGAATCTGGATTTAGTAAAGGTTGCTCCCCAGGCGAATCCGCCGGTCTGCAAAATTATCGATTACGGAAAATTCAGGTTCGAACAAGCAAAACGCGAAAAAGAAGCGAAAAAGAATCAGCATACTGTTGATATTAAGGAAATCCGTCTTTCGCTGAATATTGATGTCCACGATTTCAATACGAAGCTGAAGCACGCGGAGAGATTTTTGAAAAGCGGAGATAAAGTTAAGGTTTCCATACGTTTTCGCGGCCGCGAAATGGGTCACCCGGAGCAAGGCCATGAAATTATGAAGTGTTTTGCCAACGCTTTGAGCGAATTGGCCAATGTTGAAAAACCGCCTAAGCTGGAAGGACGCAACATGTTGATGTTCCTTGCCTCCAAACCCGTAAAGTAAAGTTTCTATAAGGAGGGGCAGTCATGCCTAAGATTAAAACACATACCGGTGCAAAAAAGCGCTTTAAACTATCTAAAAACGGTAAGGTTATCCGCGCTCATGCGAATAAATCGCACATTCTGAACAAAAAGACAACAAAACGTAAGCGTGGATTGCGCAAAACAGTTGTTGCCGACAAAACAAATGTGGCAAGCATTAAAAAGCTGATTCCCTATCAGTAACAGACTGCTCGGAAATCGGAAATTTACCATTAATTTGGAGGTAATAGAATGGCACGTGTTAAAGGTGCGCTGATGACGCGCAAAAGAAGAAAAAAGACGTTAAAACTTGCAAAAGGTTATTTCGGTGCCAAAAGCCGTCACTTTAAAATGGCCAAACAGGCCGTTATGAAATCCGGAAATTATGCGTTTATTGGCCGCAAGGCTAGAAAAAGAGATTTTCGCCGCCTTTGGATTACCAGAATTTCGGCCGCATGCCGTGCCAATGGCGTCAGTTATTCCGTGTTCATGAACGGTCTGAAAAAATCAGGGATTACGCTGAACAGAAAAATGCTCGCGGAAATTGCTGTTGCAGATGAAGCTGCATTCAAGAGCTTGGTGGAAAAGGCAAAATCTGCAGTTTAATAAACCATACATTGCGCCCGGATGGCCCCGGGCGCTCATTTTATCCGTTGGGAGTTCTTGCCGAATGCCTAAAATGATTTTAAGCCGCAGTAACGACATGATCAAAAAAGCTGTGCGGTTATCCAGTTCCGCTCAGTATCGTACAGAATGTGGGCTGTATTTTTTGGAAGGGGCACGTCTGTGTGCGGACGCCGCATACAGCGGTGTTATCATTCACACATTGCTGTATACGGAACACGCTGCGCAAAAGTATCAGCAATATCTTCGTCCGGTTATGGAACAAGCACAGGAAATTTATCTTGTAGGACCGCAGGCCGCGAAGGCTTTGTCGTGCACCAAAACGCCCCAGGGTATTTTTTGCATTTGCGCAATGCCGCCCAAAACGGCCAGTGAATACAATATAGCGGCGCCGGGTGCCTATCTTGCACTGGAAAATTTACAGGATCCTGCTAATATGGGAACCATACTCCGTACGGCGGAAGCACTTGGCGTGAGCGGGATTGTCTTAGGCGGCAACTGCTGTGATATCTATTCCCCAAAGGTTCTACGTGCATCGATGGGGGCCGTGTTTCGCCTGCCATTTTGCATTGCGGAAGATCTTCCTGATTTTTTATCCGGCTTAAATCAGTGCGGATTTGTTACAGCAGCTGCCGTCCCAGACAGCAATGCGCAGCCCATAACAAATATACATTCCCATCAATGCGTAATGGTTGTCGGAAATGAAGGGAACGGTTTGACACAGGAAACAAGAAAGGCTTGTTCCATAGAGGTTACCATTCCTATGCTGGGTCGGGCGGAATCTTTAAATGCATCTGCTGCGGCGGCAATTTTAATTTGGGAAATAATGAAAAATCAAGCAGGAGGGGCTGCTTTATGAGTCAATATGATCCGAGGGTTTTCTGGCTTTGGCTGCAGCATGCGCTTGGTGCGGGCAGTTCCAAACAGAATCGAATCTTTGAAAGTTGGAAAAGCCTGGAGGATTTTTATGCCGGGGGTAAGGAAGCGTGGCTTCTGGAGGGATATTTCACGCCAAAAGAAATTCGAAATATGGAAACTTATACGCTGTCCGATGCACAAGCTCTGCTGGAATATTGTGAAAAAATCGGACAAGCAGTTGTTACCCCTGACTGTGACGAGTACCCGGCTCCGCTGCGCCAAATCCGCAATGCGCCGTGTGCGCTGTATGTAAAAGGACATTTGCCTGATTTTAACAGGGAACCGGCTATCTCGATTGTTGGAACCAGAAAAGCAACGCAAACCGGAAAGGCTGCCGCACGAAGTTTTGCGTATGAGCTTGCAAAAAATGGCGTCGTAGTTGTGAGCGGGGGTGCTTTGGGCATCGATACTGCCGCTCATCAGGGTGCTCTTCAGGCCGGAGGCAAAACGGTTTGTGTTCTTGGATGCGGCATTGATACGGACTATTTGGTGACAAATGCTTCTCTTCGGGATACCATTGCGCTGAAAGGAGCACTCATTTCCGAGTTTCCGCCGCAGACACAGGCAACTGCTTCAAATTTTCCAATTCGAAATCGGATTATTTCTGGATTGTCGCTCGGAACGCTTGTGGTAGAAGCTGCCGCAAGAAGCGGATCCCTAATTACAGCGGACTACGCACTGGAACAGGGTCGTGATGTTTTTGCGGTTCCATGCAGTATATCTAGCCCTGTTTCGGCCGGAGTCAACAACTTGATTAAGTCCGGAGCAAAGCCTGTCAGCGGAGCAAAAGAGATTCTTGAAGAATATCCTGAGTGGAGAAAAAGCAAATTTTTTCTTGACGATGCTAAAACAAATGTTATTATAGAAGAGAATAGCGCAAATAGTAATTCATTTGAGGAATATTCGAAACAGGTTATACCGAGCGCGGATAAATTTTCCCCGGATGCGCAAATACTATTGTCCAGTTTAACCAATATTCCTCGCCCGATTGCTGAATTGATTGAGATTACAAAGATTCCGGCGGCGAGGCTGCTTTCTGCCATTACGGAATTGGAATTGGAGGGCGCTATTGAATCCCATTCTGGCAGGCGGTACAGCTTGCCGCGTTAATGTTTCCATTCGTATGTACGGTTGCAGGATGGAAAATGTTTATAGATGTGAGGTGGTTTTATGTCCAAGCTGGTGATCGTGGAATCTCCGGCTAAAGCAAAAACGATTCAGAAATATTTAGGAACCGGTTTTGAGGTTGTAGCATCAATGGGCCATGTAAGAGATTTACCTCAAAGCCGTTTAAGTGTTGACGTTAAAAATAAATTTAAACCAAAATACGAAATCATTAAAGGCAAAGAAAAATTGGTGCAAGAGCTAAAGGAACGTGCAGATAAAAGTGACTCTATTTTGCTTGCCACCGACCCGGACCGAGAAGGCGAGGCGATTTCTTGGCATCTTGCATATATTCTCGGCCTTGATATGAATGAAAAAAATAGGGTTACTTTCAACGAAATCACAAAAGCGGGCGTGACACATGGAATGCAGAATCCCAGGAGCATCGATCTTAACCTGGTGAATGCCCAGCAGGCACGTCGTATTCTGGACCGATTAGTCGGTTATAAGCTCAGTCCGTTTTTGTCCCAAAAAATCAGACGCGGCCTTTCCGCAGGAAGGGTGCAGTCCGTTGCAGTCCGCATTATTGTAGACCGTGAAAACGAGATTCGCAATTTTGTGCCGGAAGAGTATTGGACCATTGATGCGAAATTTGTGCCAAAAGGCTCCCGAAAATCCTTCGCCGCAAGTTTTTACGGCGATACAAACGGTAAAATAAAAATTTCCAGTAAAGAGGAATCCGACCGTATTCTGGAAGATTTAAAAGATGCTGATTTTAATGTTGTTAAAGTAAAAAAAGGCCAAAGGCGTAAATCGCCTGCTCCTCCTTTTATTACCTCAACGCTCCAGCAGGAGGCCTCCCGCCGTCTGGGCTTTCAGGCAAGACGGACGATGAAAGCCGCCCAGGAACTGTATGAAGGTGTAGAAATTCCTGGCCTTGGAGCGGTTGGTTTAATTACCTATATGAGAACGGACTCGCTTCGCATTTCAGATGATGCACTGGAAGAAGCGAGAGAATATATCCGCGAACGTTGGGGCGAAAAATATCTTCCGGATTCACCACGACATTATAAATCCCGGGCAAATGCTCAAGATGGGCATGAAGCCATTCGGCCAACCATGCCTTCTCTTCCGCCGGAAAAAGTAAAAGACAGTTTGTCTTCCGACCAGTATAAGTTGTATAAACTGATTTGGGAACGATTTTTGGCATGTCAAATGGCAAATTGCATACAAAGTACCACCCGGGCCGATATTCAAGCTAAAAATTATATTTTTAAAGCATCCGGATATACGGTTGCATTTGACGGCTTTACTGTTCTTTACGAAGAAGCGAAGGATGAAAAGGATGAGAAGAGTGTTGCTCTTCCGGATTTAGAAACAGGAATGCCCTTGAAACTAAAAGAAATTTCTGGCAGTCAACACTTTACGCAGCCGCCGCCGCGATATACCGAAGCGTCGTTAATCAAGGCTCTGGAAGAAAACGGCATTGGTCGTCCTTCCACTTATGCCACAACGATTTCAACCATAACCGCAAGAGAATATGTTGTACGTGAAGGAAAAACTCTTAAACCAACGGAGTTAGGGGAAACCGTCACCACCTTAATGAAAGAACGATTTCCAAAAATCGTCAACGTAAAATTCACAGCACAGGTGGAAAGCAACCTAGATGAAGTTCAAAGTGGAAAGACCGATTGGGTACAAACGTTGGAAGAATTTTATGGGGACTTTGACAAAACTTTAAAAACCGCAAAAGAAGAGATGAAAGGCGTTAAAATCCAGCTAAAGGAAGATGTAACTAACGTCATCTGTGAAAAATGCGGAAGAAATATGGTCATCAAAACTGGCCGTTACGGTAAATTTTTAGCGTGTCCCGGATATCCGGAATGTAAAAATGTTAAGAAATATGTGCAGGAAACCGGAGCCGAATGTCCCAAATGCGGCGGAAAAGTAATTGTGAAGAAGACCAAAAAAGGACGCGTGTTTTACGGTTGTTCCAATTATCCCAATTGTGATTTTGTGTCTTGGGATGAACCTTCAAAAGAAAAGTGTCCCAAATGCGGCAAAACTCTTCTGAAGAAAAAGGGAAAGCATCCTAAACTATACTGCGTAACGCCCGATTGCGGTTTTGAAAAGATGGAGGACGAATGAGCATTCAGGTTATAGGAGCAGGTCTGGCCGGCTGCGAGGCAGCATGGAAGATTGCACAAACCGGTTATCCGGTGGAACTGTATGAGATGAAGCCTATCCGCTTTTCTCCGGCGCACCGGAGTGAGAAATTTGCGGAACTGGTGTGTTCCAATTCCTTTAAGGCGGAGCGATTGGAAAGTGCCGCAGGACTTTTGAAAGAAGAAATGCGAAAATTAGGTTCGTTAACGCTTTTGTGTGCGGATTCCTGCCGCGTTCCCGCCGGAGGGGCGCTTGCAGTTGACAGAACCGCTTTTTCGGAAGCTGTCACGCAAAAAATCCATGCCCATCCCCTCATACACATCCATCATGAGGAAGTCACAGAAATTCCTTCGGACGGGATTACGGTGATTGCAACAGGACCGCTGACCTCTGACGCATTTGCGGAAAAAATCTTCCGTTTGTGCGGCGGAAGTCTCAGCTTTTTCGATGCAGCGGCGCCGATTGTAGCAGCCGAAAGCTTAAATATGGAACGAATCTTTGCTGCTTCCCGTTATGGCAGAGGAGAAGATAGCGCATATCTCAATTGCCCAATGAACCGTGAAGAATATGAAACATTCTATTCGGAATTAATTTCCGCAGAACGGGCCCCTGTTCACGCGCTTGATACAGCCGACCCGAAGGTGTATGAGGGATGTATGCCGATTGAGGTTATGGCTCGCCGAGGACCGGATACTTTGCGGTTTGGGCCGATGAAACCGGTGGGTTTGCGCGATCCAAAGACAGGCCACCGGCCGTGGGCGGTTCTTCAGTTAAGGCGTGAAAACACAGAGGGAACCATGTATAATTTAGTAGGTTTTCAGACCAACTTGAAATTTCCGGAGCAAAAGCGTGTGTTCGGTTTCATTCCCGGTCTGGAACATGCTGAGTATATGCGGTATGGAGTTATGCACCGCAACACATTCCTAAATTCTCCAAAAGTTTTGACTTCTGGTTTCGCTTTCAGAGAAAATCCCAATCTGTTTTTCTCGGGTCAGATAACAGGTGTGGAAGGCTATATGGAATCCGCGGCGTCGGGAATTATGGCAGGTATAAATGCTGTAAGGCGTGTGCGTGGAATCGAGCCGCTCACATTGCCTGCAACGACTATGATAGGCGCCCTAAGCCGTTATGTGGAATCCGGAGGAGCCGGGGATTTCCAGCCGATGGGGGCAAATTTCGGTGTAATACCTCCTCTTGAGGAACGAATTCGAGACAAGCGGGAACGTTATGCTGCGCTTGCTGCTCGCGCACTCAAAGATCTTGAAAGAACTTTAGCGGAAGAAAAACAAAGGCTCATTTGAATCGAGGTGCTGGATATGAAAATTATCGTCGATGCATTTGGCGGAGATAATGCTCCACTGGAAATCATTAAGGGGTGCGCAGATGCTGTAAAGGGTTTGGATGTGGACATTCTTCTAACCGGCAGGGAACAGGAAATCCGCAGTACAGCCGAAAAAAACGGGATATCCTTAGAGCGAATGGAAATTTGCGATGCACCGGACGTCATTACGATGGAAGATTCTGCCGGTGACATTATGAAGTCGAAATCGAAATCCTCCATGGCAGTCGGACTGCGTCTGCTGGCGCAGGGAAAAGGGGATGCCTTTGTTTCCGCGGGAAACAGCGGTGCATTGGTTGTCGGAGCCACATTGATTGTCAAACGCATTAAAGGTGTGCGGCGCATTGCTTTTGCTCCTGTTATGCCGAAAGATAAGGGTTGTTTCATGTTGATTGACAGTGGGGCGAACGTGGACTGCAAACCGGAAATGCTGCAGCAGTTCGGAATCATGGGTTCCATTTACATGGAAAAGGTCATGGGAATCCGGAATCCACGAGTCGCGCTTGCGAATATCGGTGTGGAAGAACACAAGGGCGGAGAACTTCAGCACAATGCATTTGCACTGCTGAAAAAATCAGGTTTAAACTTTATCGGAAATATTGAAGCACGGGATATACCCAATGATGCAGGGGATGTTATCGTCGCGGATGGTTTTACGGGCAACGTGATTCTAAAACTCTATGAAGGCGTTGCACTGATGCTGATGGGAAAATTAAAAGAAATTTTTACAAGCAGTTTCAAAAACAAACTGGCGGCAGCGGCAATTCTTAGCGATGTGAAAGCATTGAAGAAGAATTTTGATTATAATGAATATGGCGGAGCTCCGCTGATGGGCTGCGCTAAACCGGTATTTAAGGCACACGGCAGTGCAAAAGCAAAGACATTCTACAATGCGCTGCGATTAACTAAGTCTTATGTGGAAGGCAATGTTGTATCCGAAGTTGCCGCCAACGTTGCAAAATACAGTTCTCCTGAAAAGAAGCTATAACAAAATATTCAGAATGCTGGAGGTGGATCTGTTGACTGAACTGGAAGAAAAAATCGGCTACCGATTTAAAAATCGCAATTATTTGAAAACCGCATTGACGCATTCTTCCTACGCGAATGAACATAAGATCCCGGGAGGAAGCAACGAAAGGCTGGAATTCCTGGGAGATTCCATTCTTGGACTGGTGGTTGCCGATTATCTGTTCAAACACTTTCCTAACCTTCCCGAGGGGGACCTTACCAAAAAGAGGGCGGCGTTGGTCTGCGAAAAGGCATGCTGCGGTTTTTCCCGTCAGCTTGATGTAGGCAAGTATCTTCTGTTAAGCCGGGGAGAACAGAACTCAGGCGGAAGAAACCGTTCTTCCATTCTTGCGGATGCGTTTGAATCTATTACCGCTGCTATTTATCTGGACGGCGGTATGGAGGAAAGCCGTAAATTTGTTCTGCGTTTTGTTCTGCCTCTCTTAAAAGATACGAAACCGCGCGTGTTTAAGGATTACAAAACCTCCCTGCAGGAAATTGTACAAAAAAATCCGGAGGAAACACTGGAATATGTTTTGACCGGGGAAAGCGGTCCCGACCATGACAAGCATTTTACAGTAGAGGTGCGGCTGGATAACAATGTCATCGGAAAAGGCGGGGGACGCAGCAAAAAAGAAGCTGAGCAGCAGGCGGCGCGTGAGGCGCTGGAATTGATGGGTTACTGATGCGGCACGCAAATGTTGCACTTTTTGTGCCCAATAACGGCTGCCCGCATGCGTGCAGTTTTTGTAACCAGAAAAGCATCACGGGAAAAGCGGTTCAGCCAACTCCGGCAGATGTGGTGTCTGCGGCGGAAACGGCGTTGACGCATTTGGGGTCGGATTCGCAATCTGCAGAAATTGCATTTTTCGGCGGCAGCTTTACTGCACTGAAACGAAGCTATATGATTTCACTGTTGGAAGCGGCGGCGCACTATGTTCGAAACGGTTCCTTTTTTGGAATCCGAATCTCCACTCGGCCGGATGCGATAGACCCGGAAGTCCTTTCAATATTAAAGGATTACGGTGTTACAACCATTGAACTCGGTGCTCAAAGCATGGACGACCGCGTTCTTCAATTAAACGAAAGAGGACATACTGCAGAACAGGTGCGCACCGCTGCAAAGTTAATCCATTCCAGCGGATTCTCTCTGGGACTTCAGATGATGACTGGCCTGTATGGGGACACGCTGTCCGGAGCGAAAAACACCGCGGAACAGTTTGCTGCATTGCATCCCGATTGTGTCAGAATTTACCCTACCATTGTCATCAAAGGAACTCGACTAGGTGAGCTGTTTTTGCAGGGGCGATATACTCCGCCAGGACTAGAAGAGACTGTTGCTTTATGTGCTGATTTGCTTGACTTTTTTGAAAGCAGGAACATTCCGGTAATTCGACTCGGTTTGCATGCTTCTCCGGAACTGGAACGGGACAGATTGGCTGGACCGTGGCATCCTGCTTTCCGCCAACTTTGTGAAAGCAGACGCATGCTTACGAAGATTGTCGATACTCTGACAGCGAACAAGGTGGCAAAAGGCAAGACGATTGTTCGTGTTCATCCCGCAAATGCATCTGTTGCGGTTGGGCAGAAAAAATGCAACTTGAAAACTTTATTGAAGCTTGGTTATGATGTGTCGCTGGAGTATGACTCAGCATTAAGAAAAGGAGAATTTCAAATTTTGGATATTGGAGGAAATAGGATTGCTGCTGAAATCGCTGGAACTTCAGGGTTTTAAAACGTTTCCGGACCGAACTAAGCTGACCTTCCACAACGGTATTACAGCAGTTGTAGGACCAAACGGAAGCGGAAAAAGCAATATCAGCGATGCGGTTCGCTGGGTGCTGGGGGAACAGTCCGTGCGCACCCTGCGCTGTACGAGAATGGAGGATGTTATCTTTGGCGGAACACCGGCGCGCAAGCCGCTCGGTTTTGCGGAGGTTACCCTAAATATCGACAATACTGGGCGTCAGCTTCCCTACGATGCCGACAGAATTTCTGTCACACGGCGTTATTATCGTTCCGGCGAAAGCGAATATCTGATTAATAAAACAAATGTTAGATTAAAAGATATCAATGAACTGTTCATGGATACCGGCCTTGGACGCGACGGATATTCCATGATTGGTCAAGGCAAAATTGATGCAATTGTTTCGGCTCGCAGTGAAGATAGACGGCAGATTTTCGAGGAAGCTGCGGGAATTTCCCGTTTCCGCTACCGCAGAGCAGAATCCGAACGCCGCCTTTCGCAGGCGGAAGAAAATCTCCTGCGCCTTAACGATATTTTGGCTGAATTGGAAAGCCGTGTGGGGCCTTTGGAGGAACAGGCCGAGAAAGCAAAGGAATATTTGAAACTCTCCGAGGAAAAAAGAAAGCTGGAAATCAGCCTGTGGCTGAGAACGCTGAACCAATCCTCTCTTGTTCTGAGGGAACAAGAAGATAAAATTTTATCGGCGAAATCCCAATATGATTCTGCAGAACAGGCAGTGAACAAGATAGATGCAGAACTGGAGCAAATTTTCAGCCGATCCAATCAGTGTTCTGCTCAAATTGATGAAGCTAGAAGAGAGAGTATTTCTTTAGATGAAAGCGCCGCTCAAAAGGATGCAGAATCCTCAGTTCTTAAAAATGATATTTCGCATAACGAAGAAGATATAGAACGACTTCGTTCTGAAATTGAGCAAAACCGTCTTTCCGGGGAAGAACTGCTCAGAATGATTCAAGAAAAAGAACAGCAAATCTCTGAAAAGACCAAGTATATTAAATCAAAAGACGCAGATTTTGCCGACTGTTCCGCACGACTGGAACAACTAAAGAATAGTCTGAATGAAACAGCGGGCAGGATGGACGGCTTTACCCGTGAAATGACGAAATTATCTTCGCAAGTCACGGATTTAAAAATGCGAGAAATGACTGCATCCACTTCCATGGCCGAAATTCGGCTTCGCCTGCATGAAATACATAAAAATGTGGAAGAAATTAGCGCAAAATGTGAATCACTTCAAAAAAAAGAGGCAGAATATCAACAAAAACTGGAAAAATTAACCCAGCGAATCGAGTCACTTGGTAATACGGTGCAAGGCCACGAGCTGCGCCTGAAAGCTCGCAGGAATCGGCTTGAGGCTTCTAGAAAGCAAAGTGAAACACTGCGGCTTGATTTGGAAGAACACTTGCGCAGAGCACGCCTGCTGGAAGATTTGGAACGCAATCTGGAAGGATTTGCTCAAAGCGTTAAGGTGGTAATGAAAGAAGCAGGACGCGGTGCATTAAGTGGGATACATGGTCCAATTTCGCGTCTGATTCGTGTGCCGAAAGAGTACTCCGTGGCAATTGAAACGGCGCTTGGTGCCGCCATGCAGAATATTGTTGTCGGTACGGAACAGGATGCAAAACGTGCCATCGCGCTACTAAAAAATAAAAATGCCGGCCGTGCCACTTTCCTGCCTCTTTCCGTGATTCGGGGGCGTATTCTTTCTGAGACTGGTCTTTCCGATTGCCCCGGTTTTGTGGGGATTGCATCGGAATTATGCTCTTGCGACGCAAAATATCAAGAGATTTTAAATTCACTCCTTGGCCGAATTGTCGTCGCAGAAAATCTAGATTTTGCAGTTCAGATTGCGGGTAAATTCCGCTACCGTTTCCGTATTGTCACACTTGATGGTCAAGTTGTAAACACCGGTGGTTCGTTAACAGGCGGTTCCCTTGTGAAAAATTCAGGATTGCTCAGCAGGGCGGCCGAAATTGACGCTTTGAAAAAGAAAGCGGAAATTCTCCAAGAAAAAGCAGCAAACGCTGCCGAGGCGCTAAAATCGGCGGAGCAAGAAGTTTCTGCTGAAGAAGCGGCCCTGTCCGCCGCAAGAGGTGAGTTTGTCACCGCGCAGGAGGAAAAAGTACATGCCGATGCGGAACACCGCAGAATTTTAGCGGAACTGCATTCCGCGAGGAAAAATTTGGAGAACCTTCAGCAGGAGGAAACGGCGGCAAACACGCGCTTGATACAACAAGAGAACATCGTTCAAGACGCGCAGCGAAAGTCTGCGGAGTTGAATGTACAGATAGAGTCCTTGAAGGAAGAACTGGAAAAAGTCGGAGGTAATCGCGAAAAACTCAACGCAAAGTTGAACGAACTGACCGACGCCTTAAAGCAGATTGAGATGGACAGGCTTTCCGCTCAAAAAGATGTGCAGTCCATCCGAGCAAATATTCAAGATTTGCATGAGCGAAGATTGGGCCAGAATGAGCGACAAGAAGTGCTTGCGAACAAAATCAAAGAACTGAACGCTCTAACCGCGGATCTCAACGCCAAAATCGAGAAACTCGGCAACGAGGCTGCAGAGTTAAGGCTAAAATCCAAACAGGCAGCCCAAAGGGTAGAAAATCTCAATCAGGAGCGTTTGGAACTTGAGAAAAAGTCGGTGGAACTTCGCACTTTGGAACGGGAAAAGACGGAGGAAAAAGAAAGAATCGGCCATGAGCTGGCTCGTTTGGAAGAACGCCGAAACAGTCTGCAAAGGGAATACGATGAAATCATTGCGCGTTTATGGGAAGAATATGAATTGACGCGCCGCGAAGCAGAACAGGAAGCGGAACCTGCATCCGACCCGAAGGCAACTCAGCGCAGGTTAAGTGAACTGAAGAGCCAAATTAAATCGTTGGGGACTGTGAATCTATCCGCTGTGGAGGAATACAAAGAAGTTTCCGAACGATATGAGTTTATGAAAGCGCAGATTGCCGATGTTGAACAGTCGAGGGACGAATTAAAAAAACTGATACACGGACTTACGGCTCGTATGAAAGATCTTTTTTCAGCTCGGTTTGAACAAATCAACCGATATTTTTCTGAGACATTCCGTGAACTTTTTGGCGGCGGCAAAGCGTCACTTTCCCTTAGTGAACCGGATGATGTGCTTGGCTCAGGAATTGAAATTTCCGTTCAGCCCCCCGGTAAGATTGTTTCGCATTTGGAAGCGCTTTCCGGAGGAGAAAAGGCTTTAGTTGCTATCGCACTGTATTTTGCCATTATGAAAGTCAATCCGCCTCCATTCTGTGTATTGGACGAAATCGAGGCGGCTCTTGACGATGTCAATGTGAATCGTTTTGCCGCGTACCTGCGCAGAATGACGCAGAACACGCAATTTATTGTTATTACACACCGCCGCGGCAGTATGGAGGAAGCTGATGTCTTGTATGGTGTTACCATGCAGGAGGAGGGTGTTTCCAAAATGCTGGAAATGCCGGTGTCTGAAATTGAAACCAAAATGGGAATCAGGCCCTAACGGGCGGAAAGGGGAAACGTATGGGTCTATTTTCTAAAATCAAGGAAGGTCTTAAAAAGACCAGAGAAAGTATGAGCGCTTCTGTCTCAGCGATGCTTCATTCTTTCACTAAAATAGATGAATCACTGTATGAAGAACTCGAAGAGCTGCTGATTATGGGAGATGTTGGAGCGGCAACTTCCAGCCGAATCTGTGACGAACTTCGGCGCAGAGTTAAAGCACAGGGAGTAACGGATCCGGATGCCGTTTACAGTTTGTTGCGCTCCATTGTCGCGGATATGCTCCGCGGTGGTGAGGAACTGAAAATCGGGACAAAGCCTTCTGTAATACTTGTCATTGGAGTCAATGGGGTTGGAAAAACAACTACCATAGGTAAGCTGGCTGCAATGCTGCAAAATCAGGGCAAAAAGGTGATTCTTGGCGCAGCGGATACGTTCCGCGCGGCAGCGATTGAGCAACTCGAAGTCTGGGCTGAACGCTCCGGAGCGGAGCTTGTCAAACAGTCACAGGGCAGTGACCCAGCTTCCGTGGTGTTTGATTCCATCGCAGCTGCAAAGGCGCGCGGCGCAGACGTCGTCATCTGTGACACAGCAGGTCGGCTTCATAATAAGAAGAATTTAATGGAGGAACTTGCCAAAATTAACCGCGTCATTCAACGGGAAGCCCCGGACGCTGACCGCGAAGTGCTTTTAGTTTTGGATGCTGCAACCGGACAGAATGCTGTCAATCAAGCAAGGGAATTCAAGTCTGCTGCTGATATTACCGGCATTGTTTTAACAAAACTGGATGGTACACCAAAAGGCGGTGTCATTCTTTCCATCAAGGAAGATCTCGGTCTACCGGTTAAATTTATCGGGGTCGGAGAGCAGGTGGATGACCTGCAGCCATTTGACGCGGACCAGTTTGCACAGGCGCTGTTTGAAAGACGGGAGGAATCGAATGAAACTGATCATAGCGACGCATAATCAGCATAAGATAGAAGAGTTTCAGAGAATCTTATCACCACTGGGTGTAGAAGTTGCGACAGCCCATTTGCAAGAAGTGGAGGAAACCGGACGGACATTTGAGGAAAATGCGCTGTTAAAAGCTCAAGCTGCCTGCCGCGCCACGGGCCTTCCGGCTGTGGCGGATGATTCCGGACTGATGGTGGATGCACTCAATGGAGAGCCGGGCGTTTATTCCTCACGATATGCCGGGGAGGGTGCAAGCAGTGAAGCGTGCAACAAAAAGCTGCTAGCACAGCTGAAAGATGTTCCAAAGGAGCAAAGAAACGCCAAATTTGTCTGTACCATTTGCTGTGTGTTCCCAAACGGTGACCGTATTACGGCACGCGGGGAATGTCCAGGCGTTATCGCATTTGCACCGCGCGGTACAGGGGGATTTGGTTACGATCCACTGTTTTTGGTTGGAGAGAAGTCGTTTGCTGAACTGCCCGGGGAGGAAAAGGACGCAATCAGCCATCGTGGCCGAGCTTTGCGTCAGTTTGCCGAAAAATTGAAAGAATATGAGGAGCAATCAAAATGCTGAATGAAAAACAGCGCGCTTATTTGCGTTCGCTTGCTAATTCAATGGAAACAATACTGATTGTTGGAAAATCCGGAATTGGGGCTGATTTGCTCAAACAGGCCGATGACGCACTCACTGCAAGGGAGCTGATTAAGGGACGCGTGCTGGAAACGTCCCCTGTTTCCGCAAGAGAAGCAGCGGATCAAATTGCCGGTGCAATTCATGCGGAATCGGTGCAAGTCATTGGTTCTAAATTCGTTTTATACCGTAAAAATGAAAAAGAACCCAAAATTACACTTCCCAAACAAAGGAAAAAGTAATATGATAAAAAGACAAGGGATAATTGGGTGTAGCCATGCAGAAAATAGCAATCTTAGGTGGTACCTTTAATCCGATTCATAACGGACACCTGCATTTGGTTCGTCGGTTTTCTCAAATGATTCAAGCGGATCGAGTTTTGCTGATTCCCACCCGAATTCCACCCCATAAAGCCGCGCCGGATTTGGCACCTGCGCAGGACAGGCTTCAAATGTGCCGTCTTGCGGCAGAGCCGGATGGTTTTGAAGTCAGCGATATGGAAATCAGGAGAGAAGGGCCAAGTTATACATCGGATACCTTGCTGGAATTAAAACAGATATATCCGAATTCAGAACTTTTTTTTATCACCGGTGAGGATATGTTTTTGACCCTGGAAGAATGGCATAATCCGGAACTCGTTTATTCACTGGCAACAATTTGTGCTGCCCCGCGCAGCAGAAATGGGTGCACGGCATTGAATCAATACGCGGAAAAAGTCGGTAAAAAGGGAGCAAAAACGATGATTTGCAATATTGATTATCTTCCTGTTTCTTCCACCATGGTTCGCAATGCAGTACGTCGAGGAGAGAATCTTCTTGCCTATGTTCCAAGGCAGGTTGCCGACTATATCTGTAAACATCATCTGTATATGGAGGAACAAAATGAATCTTGAATCCTATCAAACAGCAATCAGGAGCCTACTAGGTGATAAACGTTATCATCATTCTCTTTGTGTGTCACGTTCGGCCGTGCAGCTAGCCTGTCTGTATGGTGCGGATGAAACAAAGGCTGAAATTGCCGGGATTCTCCATGATATTATGAAGGATTTACCGCCCGATGAACAAAAAAAGCGTATGCAGCAGTATGGAATTCAGCTTACGCAATTGGAGCAAAGCTCCCCAAAACTGTGGCATGCAATTCTTGGCGCGGAATATATCCGCAGGGAACTGAATGTTACGGATGAGGAAATTTTGCAGGCAGTGCGATATCATACGACAGGACGAGCAAATATGACACTTTTAGAAAAAGTCCTGTTTATTGCTGATTTTATATCGGACGACAGAGACTACCCCGGCGTGCAAACGCTGCGGGAATCTGCGATGAATAGTCTGGAAAAAACTATGGTTGAAGGAATCGTTTTTACCATTAAGGAGTTGGCGGATGCGAAACGGCCCATACATCCAGACACGATTGCGGCCTATAATGATATTATTTTGAAAAACCAGAGCTAGAAAAAGGAATCAGGAAGGTTGTTGAGAATGACTTCACTGGAACTAGCCGTACAGGCTGCGAAAGTATTGGACAGTAAAAAAGCAAAGGATATCAAGGTCATTGGGATTCGGGACGTTTCAATTATTGCGGACTATTTTGTACTTGCTACAGGTACAAGCAGCACTCATGTGAAATCATTAGCGGACGAAACGGAATTCCAACTTGAAGAACTGGGATTTCAACCTGGGCACAAGGAAGGCTACCGCTCAAATTCTTGGGTTCTGCTGGATTACGGAAATGTAGTGGTCCATGTTTTCACCGAGGAGTCCAGAAAGTTTTATGACTTGGACAGGCTGTGGCAGGACGGTGAAATTGTGGATCTGTCCAAATATCTGAATTGACTGAAAAACGCGGTAAATTTTTTCACTGCGAAAATGATATAACTTAGGGGCGTATGAATCAATGAAATATGATCACAAGAAGATTGAAAAGAAATGGCAAGATCGTTGGGAGGAAGCTGGCGTGTTCCACGCTTCCGATGACCACGATAAGCCGAAATACTACACACTCATCGAGTTCCCGTATCCGTCCGGTCAGGGACTTCACGTAGGTCACCCACGGTCTTATACGGCAATGGATATCATTGCACGCAAACGCCGCATGCAGGGCTATAATGTGCTGTATCCAATTGGGTGGGACGCTTTTGGGTTGCCAACTGAAAACTATGCTATTAAGAATCATGTCCATCCGGCTGAAGTAACAAAAAAGAATGTTGCAAGGTTTAAACAGCAACTAAAATCTTTGGGTCTGTCCTTTGACTGGACACGCGAAATTAATACGACTGATCCGGAGTATTATAAATGGACGCAGTGGATTTTCTTGCAGCTGTTTAAACATGGTCTTGCTTACAAAAAAGAGATGGCAGTTAACTGGTGTACATCCTGCAAATGTGTTCTTGCAAACGAAGAAGTCGTTGACGGTGTGTGCGAACGCTGCGGAAGCGAAGTTGTGCGTAAAGTTAAATCACAATGGATGCTGAAAATCACGGCGTATGCACAGCGCCTCATCGATGACCTTGCCTTGGTCAATTATCCGGATCGTGTTAAAGCACAGCAGATTAACTGGATTGGCCGCTCCACGGGTGCGGAAGTCGATTTTAAAACATCGGTTGGAGACATACTGACAGTTTATACCACTCGGCCGGACACTCTCTATGGTGTAACTTATATGGTCGTATCTCCTGAACATCCGCTTCTGAAAAAGTGGAAGAACAGTATCAAAAATATGGATGAAGTAGTAGCCTATCAGGAAGCTGCTTCCAAAAAATCCGATTTTGAGCGAACAGAAGTGGCAAAGGAAAAAACCGGTGTCCGTTTGGATGGTGTCAATGCAATCAATCCGGTAAACGGCAAAGAAATTCCGATTTTTATTTCCGATTATGTTCTGGTATCCTACGGAACCGGCGCAATTATGGCTGTGCCGGCACACGATACCCGTGACTGGGAGTTTGCAAAAAAGTTTGATTTGCCCATTATCGAAGTTGTCAAAGGCGGAAATGTGCAGGAAGAGGCATTTACAGACTGTGCAACCGGTATTCTTGTAAACTCCGGAATTTTAGATGGCTTAACGGTTGAAGAAGCAAAGAAAAAGATAATTGCATACCTCGAAGAAAAAGGTATTGGAAGAGCAAAGGTCAATTACAAACTGCGTGACTGGGTATTTTCACGCCAGCGCTATTGGGGAGAACCAATCCCGATTGTGCATTGTCCAAAGTGTGGGTATGTACCTGTTCCGGAAAGTGAATTGCCCATTCGTTTGCCGGATGTAAAATCGTATGAGCCAACCGATAACGGAGAATCGCCGCTTGCTCATATGACTGACTGGGTGAATACCACGTGCCCGCATTGCGGCGGCCCTGCAAAGCGTGAAACCGATACCATGCCGCAGTGGGCGGGTTCGTCCTGGTACTTCCTTAGGTATACCGATGCTCATAACGACAAAGCACTTGCAGGACCGGAAGCATTAAAATACTGGACTCCCGTCGATTGGTATAACGGCGGTATGGAACATACAACTTTGCATGTGCTGTATAGCCGCTTCTGGCATAAATTCCTGTACGATATTGGTGTAGTGCCCACTCCGGAACCGTATGCGAAACGCACTAGCCATGGCATGATTCTCGGTGAAAACGGAGAAAAGATGAGCAAATCCCGCGGTAATGTGGTAAACCCGGATGATATTGTACGAGAATATGGTGCCGACACAATGCGGCTTTATGAGATGTTCATCGGAGATTTTGAAAAGGCTGCTCCGTGGAGTACGAACGGTATTAAAGGCTGCCGCCGTTTTGTAGAACGTTATTGGAATTTGCAGAATATTCTCTGCGACGGAGAAAATATCCGGAGTGAATTGGAAGTTGCATTTAACAAGACGATTAAAAAAGTTGGAGAAGACGTTGAAAACCTAAAGTTCAATACAGCAATCGCGGCTTTGATGTCGCTTATGAACGATATTACAGCGGTTGGCTCTATTACACGGGGTGAACTTCGCATCTTTACGCTTTTGCTGAATCTGTTTGCGCCGCATGTCTGCGAGGAAGTATGGGAGCTCCAAAACTTCGGCGGAATGGCTTGCCAGCAAGAGTGGCCAAAATACGATGAAAGCAAATGTGTAGATAAAACCATTGAAATTGTTATTCAAGTAAACGGCAAGGTAAGGGCACATCTCACGGTTCCTTCGGATATATCAAAAGAGGATGCCCTTGCACAGGCTAAGGCTAATGGAAAGATTGCTGCAGAACTTGCAGGAAAGACACTTGTAAAGGAAATTTATGTTCCATCCAAATTAATCAATTTTGTTGTCAGATAATACAATTTGGCCGTTTCTTTGCGGAACGGCCTTTTTCGGATATTCGCATAAAACAGTTTAAAACAGTATTAGGAAGGAGAATATCCGCATGAAAAAAGCTTTGATTGTTGTGGATTATCAAAATGATTTTGTCACCGGAAGCCTTGGCTTTTCAAAAGCTGTTTTGTTGGAAAACAGGATTGTAGAGAAAATCCAGGAATATCGGCGTACCGACGGGGACATCATCTTTACATTTGATACCCATGAAGACAACTATTTAAAAACTCAAGAAGGACAAAAACTCCCTGTTCCGCATTGTCTGAAAAACACTGATGGATGGAATTTGTACGGTAAGGTTTTTGCCGCTCGCGCTGATTCCGATAAATGTTTTGAAAAGAAAACATTTGGTTCCCTTGAACTTGCTGAATATCTTGCAAAACAGAACTACGATTTGGTGGAACTAGTCGGGTTAGTTTCTAATATTTGCGTTCTTTCTAATGCAATTCTTGCCAAAGCAGCGCTTCCTGAAGCAAAAATCATTGTGGATGCGGATTGTACCGCCAGTGCTGACGAGAACATGCATCAGAAGGCACTGGATGTTATGCGAGGCGTGCAAATAGAAGTTATTGGAGAGTCCGTAAAGAATTAATCCTTCCAGCTATTGCGTGTTTTATCAAAGGTTTTTACTAAATACAATTTAACAGTTTAAAGTTATTTGCCACCGGGTAAATAATCGAAGTGCCTTTCCATTCCGTTAGGTCTTAGAAGGAATGGTTTAGGCACTTTTTGTCTCCTAGGAGGTATCATGCAGCATCTAACAAAAAGATTTTTAAAATACGTGAGTTTTAACATTATCGCAATGATTGGATTTTCCTGTTATATTTTGGCGGATACATTTTTTATTGCAGATGCGTTAGGAAGAAATGGACTGGCGGCGCTTAACTTTAGCATTTCATTTTTCAGCATATTGCAGGGATTGGGATTGATGATAGGTATAGGCGGGGCAACACGCTTTTCTATTTTAAAGACTGACAGCAGTCAGAAAAAGCAAAGCATCGTTTACATGCATTCCTTGATCATGGGTGGCTTTGTTGCTCTTGTCTTTGTAATCATCTCTATATTTTTTACTACACCATTGTCAAGGATTCTTGGCGCGGATGAAATCACTTTACCTCTTACAAAAGTGTATTTGTCCACAATACTGGGATTTTCTCCTTTTTTTGTCATGAACAACATTTTACTGGCGTTTATTCGGAATGATAATAATCCAAAACTGTCAATGGCTGCGATGTTAATCAGCAGTTTTTCAAACATTATTCTGGACTATATTTTTATATTTCCTTTGTCACTGGGGATTTTAGGTGCGGCAGTGGCTACTGGTTTCTCACCTATAATCAGCTTGTGTGTGTTATCCATACATTTTATTCAGAAGAAACAAGGATTTCACCTTTGCAAGTTTAAAATCCATATTTCCGAATTTGTCGATATTATTTTGCTTGGATTGTCTTCTTTCATTGGAGAACTTGCATCTGCAATTTCTCTTTTTACATTCAATTTAGTCATTTTAAAGCTTGCAGGGAATACCGGGGTTGCAGCATATGGCATCATAGCGAACATTGCCCTGATTGCCACAGCTGTCTTTACGGGAGCTGCGCAAGGAATTCAGCCTTTAGCAAGCGAGTATTACGGCAAAGGAGATATCGGTTCTATCAGAGCTATCTCACGATTAGGAACGATAACATGCATTGTTTTGGCGTTTATAATGTATGCAGTCGTGTTTCTTTTTTCCGATCCCATTGTTGCTATTTTTAACAGTGAGGGAAACAACATCCTTGCAGAGATTGCAGGTTCTGGACTAAAGATATATTTTACAGGTTATTTTTTTGCAGGGGTAAATATTGTATTCATCGCTTTTTTGAGCGCTGTTTCTCGTTCTAAGCCGGCTATGCTTTTATCGGTTTTACGCAGTTGTGTATTTTTAGTTCCGTTTGTTTTGTTTTTTAGCATGATTTTTGGTACAGATGGTGTTTGGCTTTCTTTCGTTATCACAGAAGTTTTGTTTTTTCTGGTTTCCCGTTTTTGGATGCTAAGTTTAAAAAAGATATGAAAATAGAAATCATAAAACATAAGGGGAAAGCAAAGCGGACTCGTCCGTGGCCTTCCCCTGTTTTATTACAGTTTACAGGAAATAATTTATATCATAAATTTTAAAAATATACACATTTGCAAAAAGAAAATAACTGGAATTCCCACCATGAATTTTACATGCCGTGTTTTGTGGTGAATGAAAAGCATGGTCAAAAGCATCGCAGGGGAGCCGCCGAGCAAAGCAAGTAGCAAAAGTTTATTTTCCGAAACACGCCATAAATGTCGTTTTGCCCTGTGTTTGTCCAATATTGTCACAACGGCTGCCACAAAATTCATAATAATCAGGTAACTAATGCAATATATATAATCAGACACAATTTACCCCTTCTAAAATTTTTACAGCCTTGTACCACAGTATGGGCAAAAACTGCTTCCCGGATTGACTCGTGCACCGCAATTGGGACAGAATCTTGCGGCTCGTCCCGATACTCGAAACATCTGGTCCGGGTTGATTTGAGCTTCGGCGTCGTGTTCAATTCGTTTGCCTTCATCTCGGTTTATTTCGTAAACAGCGCCGCAGTTTGGGCAGGATACAAAATATCTTTTTCCAAACCGGAACAGAGGCAAAAAGAAAAAGGTGAACTGTTGATAAGCGCAGGTTACAAGCGCACTATTCCCCCGCAGAGAACAGCACGGGAAATAAACAAAGCGTCGCATACCAATCTCTGTCGTTGAACTGGTAATTCCGATGATAAAAAACATTTTTTCCACCTCTGAAAATGAATTTTATAACAAGCGGCCTTTTGCAAAATGATGTTTCTGTTGGAAAGGATGAAAAAAATGGTAGTCAAATTGTTTCACAGGCATAGCATGATTGTTTGTATATTCGTACTTATAGTTGTTATCGCCATTACAATGGCAGTCAATTTTAATCGCAGCCCACCCGCACAAACAGCATCAGTGAAATTAAATTCTGCAACCAGTGCAGTTGGTGTTTCGTCCACGATTCGAGTTACAGAAGTAGATGATGAAATGAGGGCTGTTTGGGTTCCGTATCTTAGCTTAAATATGAGCCGTGAAGATGACAGGAGCGAACAGGGATTTTTAAAGAAATTTAATACGATTGTCAACAATGCTAAAAAATGTGGCATGAATACACTGATTGTTCAAGTTCGGCCATTTGCGGATGCTTTATATCCATCCTCCTATTTCCCATGGAGCCATGTGGTAGGAGGTACGCAGGGGGTGAATCCCGGGTATGATCCGTTAGCGGACATGGTAAAGATTTGTCATCAAGAAGGGCTGAAAATCCACGCATGGATCAACCCGTTACGGATTCAAATTTCAAATACTCCATCCATTCTTGCGGTGGGAAACATCTATAATACATGGAAAAATGCCCCCGAAAAAGCCGACTGGGTTGTAGATTTTCAAAATGGAAAGTATTTTAACCCGGCCTATGCCGAAGTTAGAAAATTGATAGCAGACGGAGCTAAAGAAATTGCTGAGAAATATGATGTGGATGGAATTCAGTTTGACGACTATTTTTACCCAACGCAGGATTCCTCATTTGATCAGACAGCTTATGATGCTTATTGCAAAACTGCAGAGCAAACTGGTACGCCAATGAGTCTTTCCGACTGGAGACGTGCCAATATCAGCGCGATGGTATCGCTCGTTTACCAAGAGATAAAATCAGTCAGACCGTCACTGCAATTTGGAATTGCACCGCAGGGAAACATACAGAATGATTTAGCAATGGGCGCGAACGTAACCGAGTGGTGTTCCGTTTCCGGGTATGTAGATTACATTTGTCCACAGCTTTATGTAAATTTTGAAAATCCGGTTTTGCCCTTCGATACAGCAGCAAAGACATGGCGAGAAATGGTTACAAATCAAAATGTAAAGCTGTATTTTGGACTTGCTGTTTATAAAGCCGGGTCAGAAACGGACAGCGGAACATGGAAAAACTCCAGCAATATTTTGGCTACCCAAGTGAAATTTGGACGCGAAATCTCCTGCGATGGTTTCATGTTTTATTCCGCGGATTATTTAGATACAGACCAGACGAAGCAAGAGGTTCAGAATGTTATGAAAGTCTTAAAAAATGTATCTTAAACAAGTTCACCTAGGCAGAAGTCATCCGTTGCTGCTGTGATGTGTACCGGCAAAATTTTTCCGCAAAGATCTTCGGCGCTGTGTGTTTTCACAGGCGTGTAATTTGTCGTATAGCCTTCATAAACACCTGTGGCACTTTTTTGTTCGAACAAAACAAACTCTGTCAGTCCGCATTGGCTTTGCAGAAAAGCGGCTCGTGTTTTTCGGGCCGCATCGATCATACGATGGCTTCGCTCTTCTTTGACTTTCGGATCCACTTGCTCCGGAGATTGGTCTGCAACGGTGCCGGGACGCCGCGAATAAGAGAAGACATGAGCTTTTGCAAACTGAATTTCCTCAAGAAATGCTTTTGATTTTTCAAATTCCTCTTCCGTTTCGCCCGGAAAACCAACCATAATATCAGTTGTAATGGCAGCATTGTTGAATGCTTGGCGCAAATTATGGACAATTCTTCGGTATTCTTCGGTATTGTAATGACGGTTCATGCGTTTTAAAGTTTCATCACATCCGCTTTGCAGGGAAAGATGGAACTGAGGACAGAGTTTTTTCTGGCGTTTCAGCCGCGCAATCACTTCCTCATCCAGCCGTTCAGGTTCCAAGGACCCCAGCCTGACGCGCTGAATTTTTTCCACGGCACAGGCCGCTTCCACAGCGTCACAGAGTGTCAGGCCCAGTTCCTGACCATATGAGGAAAGATTGATACCGGTTAACACTACTTCTGGATAACCTTTTGCAGCGATTTGCTCTAATTCGCGTTTTAAATCATCCAGAGGCTTAGACCTTACCGGACCGCGCGCATAAGGGATGATGCAGTAGGAACAGTATCGATTGCAGCCGTCCTCAATTTTTAAAAAAGCACGTGTCCGTTCAAAAAATCGATCCGTGCTCATGGGTTCAAACGGTTCTCCGGATGTGTGGGGTACAATGTCAACAATTCTTTGCCGGGTTGCCAGAAATCTTTCGATGTCGGTCAGAAGGGAAGAGCGATTGGAATTACCAAGGACAATATCAGCCTCGGCAAGTTGTTTGTTCGCCGCCTCAGGAAACGCCTGCGGAAGACAACCCGTTACAACCAATACCGCTTTTGGATTTTGTCTGCGTACCCGGTGCAATAATTGACGGGCCTTACGGTCGCTTGTGGATGTTACGGTGCAGGTATTTAGAATGACTACATCGCTTTCCTCTGATGGGTCACAAGCAGTAAAACCGGCCGACTGCAGACGGTTGAGCAAAACTTGCGATTCGTATTGATTTACTTTACATCCTAGTGTAATTACAGATACTTTCATTTGTACACCTTTTATAAAAATAGATATTTTGTTTTGCTATAGTGAAAAAACTATAGGCAATATGAACATTGACCTTCTTGATAATTTGAGATATATTTGTAGAGATAAATAAACCAGGGAGGTAACTGTATGTACACGACTTCGATTCTTCTTTCCAGCATTGAAGCAGTGAAAAAATTTGTGACATTGACAAACAGTTATAATTTTCCGATTAATCTTGTTACCGATAAATACAAAATCGATGCAAAATCAATCATGGGAATTTTTAGTCTCGATTTGTCCAAGCCACTGAAAATTGAAGTTGAAAGCGACAATGCGGATAGTTTTATTAAACAGTTACAGCAGTTTCAGTGTGATCCCGTAGCGGTAAGATCGTAAACATAAGTTGCAGCGCGTCTGAAAAGATCAACGCTGCTTTTTTTATGCATTCTCCTGCTTTTCGGAAAGTTCACTCCATTCCAAAAAGAGATTTTCAGTTTCAGCTTTCAGCGCGTCGATTTTGTCTGACAGTTCCATTGCCGCCTGATAATCACTTGCAGTTGACGGGTCACACAACTTTTCTTCCAATTCTGCAATTGCCGATTCATTTCGTTCAATTTGCTGTTCCAGCCTTAAAATCGCTGCTTTTCGTTTACGCAAAGCGGATGCTTGTTTCTTTCTGTTGATATAATCATTTTCTTTGTGCATTTTATGAGTAGGCATTTTAGCCTGCTCATTTTTTTGCTTTTCCAGGTATTCCGCATAATTTGCGCCGCAGTTCTCTAGACCATCCTTTTTTAAAGCATAGATGCGATTTGCAATTTTATTGATGAAATATCGGTCGTGTGAAATAACCAGAAGAGTTCCTTCGTAATCCTTGAGTGCATTTTCCAGTGCCTCGCAGGATGGAAGATCCAGATGATTGGTCGGTTCATCGAGGAGGAGGAAATTGTCACGGGAAAGCATCAGCCGAAGTAATAGAATTCTTGCCCTTTCGCCGCCGCTGAGTGAGCTAACCTGCTTAAAAACATCGTCTCCCTGAAACAGAAAAACTGCAAGTGCATTTCGAATCTGCGTTTCCGTCATATGAGGATAATAATCCCAGATTTCATCGATGACACGCTTTTCGGGACGCAATCCTGTTTGAAGTTGGTCATAATACCCTATTTTGACACCCGTACCCAAGCGATAACTGCCACTGTCGGGTCTAATTTTACCAAGAAGGATTTTAAAAAGAGATGTTTTACCGCAGCCATTTGGTCCAATCAAAAAGACTCTGTCGCCGCGTGTAATCTGGAATGAAACATTTTGAAATAGATGCTTTTGCCCAAAAGAAAGTGAAAGATCCTTTACTGCAAGGACATCGTTTCCGCTGCGGACATCGACGCCAAAATGAAAATGGAGCGTGTTTTGCTGTGCTTCCGGTTTTACCAGTGTTTGCTTTAACCGGGCGATCATTTTCTCTTTGCTTTCAGCGGTTTTGATATTTTTTTCTCTGTTCCAACGGCGCTGCTGCTCAACGATTCCCTCTAGTCGGCTGATTTCTTTTTGTGTGTTTTCATACTTGCGTTTTAAAGTAAGTTCTTTGTTTTCTTTCTGTGACAAATAAGCAGTATAATTTCCTTTGTAAAGGTTTAGCTTGTGATTTGTTAATTCAAAGGTGCGATTTGTCACCCTGTCCAAAAAATAACGGTCATGCGAAATGACCAAAAAAGCCGCTTTGGAAGAACGGAGGAATTCTTCCAGCCAGTCTACGGATGATAAATCAAGATGGTTTGTTGGTTCGTCAAGCAACATTAGGTTGGCATCACTGAGCAAAAGTTTCGCTAGCTGCAGTTTTGCTCTTTGTCCACCACTTAATTTACCAACGGGTGTGGATGTTTCTTCCTCTTTAAAACCAAGGCCAAGCAAAGCAGAGCGGGCGCGGCTGCGAAAAGTCAGTCCACCATCCGCAATAAATTTTTCATTCAGAAGGGTCTGCTGCTCTACAACAGCATCAATGTTTTCAGAAAGACCGCTGCGAAGAATCTGCCCGATTTCTTCCAGCTTTTGTTCCAGAGCAAGAAGAGGGGAAAAAACAGTCAATACTTCATCCAAAGCACTTCGTTCAAGATCTCGGCATACATGCTGTTCCATATAGCCGATTGTTGTTTTTCCCGCAACGGAAATGGTTCCCGAATCAGGAAACAGTTCTCCTGTTAACAATTTGAGCAGTGTGGTTTTGCCAGAACCGTTACCGCCGATCAGACCGATGTGATCATTTTCCTGTATTTCAAAAGAAACTCCGTTCAGAACGGTTTGAGTTCCGAACGATTTTGCCAAATTACCAACGCTTATTAACCCCATACAGAACCCTTCTATATGTATTGCTCCATTGCAGAAAGTATGGAACTTTTGCTTTCCGTTCCAATCATTATAACGAAATTGCTGTTTGAAATCAAGCAAACAAAATATGCCTATCCTAAATGTACTTTTTCAAAAATTCAATGTCCTTTTGTCCTTCATCCAAATACTTTTCCGCAAGTATATTAATTTCCAGATCATCAGCTGCAGTTTTGTTTATGGTCTTTATAAGGTTATTCATTGCGGCATCTGTGCAGTGAATTGCGATTTTGGCTAGGTGCGAGGTGCTTTGATTCCATGAGGTATCCATTTCGATGGATTTTCGAAGCAACCAATCCATTAAACCCGCTTTCTCGACGGGATCCAGCCCATATTTTTGCAGGATTTCTGCCGACCGCGCAGCAATGGTTCGGTATGTTTCCAGCTGACGGCTTACCTGAAGCTTCATTGTTTCATCACGAATCATTGGCATGATTTGCTCCGCTGCTTCCATACTAAGACGAGAAACCCAAAACAGCTTGCCTGCAAGAAAGTGTTCTGTTTTGCCATTTTGCATGGTAATTCTCCTTTCCTCTCTCTGCTTCTGGACTTTTCCGTTTGGCAGGAATATAATGTCTGAGAGGTGATTTTATGAAGGCCGGCATTTCTACGGCTTGTCTGTATCCCATGTTGTTGGAAGATGCTTTTACGACACTGCTGCAATTAGAATTTCACGAATTTGAGCTTTTTATTAATACATTCAGCGAAATGAAACCGGATTTTGTTAGGGAACTTCGCCGAAAGATGGAGGATACCGGCAGCCATGTTAAATCGCTGCACCCATTTACCTCCGGGTATGAAAGCTTTTTGTTGTTTTCAGATTATGAGCGGCGATTTTTAGACGGCCTTGAGTTTTATAAGCGTTATTTTGAAGTCTGCAATCTGCTCGGGGCAGATATCTTAGTTCTGCATGGTAAGCGTAGCCTGAAACGCTCCCCTGCTTTGGATGAACAGTATTTCAAGCGATACAGTACGCTGTACCGTGTTGGTCAAACATTCGGTGTTACAGTTGCACAGGAAAATGTTAATCAATTTATAAGTAACGACGCAGATTTGATTGTAAAAATGAAACAATACTGCGGTCAGGATTGTGCATTTGTTCTGGACATTAAACAGGCCGTTCGCGGCGGAAAAAATCCATTTGAAGTCTGTGACGCCATGGGGGATAAAATCGTACATGTACATATAAATGACAATAAACCAAATTTTGACTGTCTTCTTCCAGGCAGTGGGACAATGGATTATCCTGCCTTGATACAAATGCTGAAAGGCTTTCAGTTTGATGGAGATTTAATTATTGAAGTTTACCGAAAAAATTTTAATGAATTGAAAGAACTTTTGTCTGCTAAACGAATCGTGGATGAACTCATTGAAAAGGTTTGGTGAATTTGCTTGATATACTTGATATAAATTAGGAAAATTGATATAATACAACAGAAGGAAATATTCGAGGTGACGGACTGATGAAATGCCCGTATTGTGGATATGCAGAAAGCAAAGTGATTGATTCCCGTCCCACAGACGAAGGGGAACGAATTCGCAGGCGCAGGGAATGTTTAAAATGTTCCAGACGTTTTACCACCTATGAAGTCATTGAGACGGTACCTATCGTTGTCATAAAAAAAGATAAATCAAGAGAAGCATTTGACCGCAACAAGCTTTTAAATGGCCTTTTGCGGGCATGTGAAAAACGTCCCGTTTCGATTGAGACCTTAGAGAAGATTGTTGATGAAATTGAAAATATGCTTCAGAATTCGTTGGATCGCGAAGTTCCGTCGAGTTTAATTGGCCAATATGCAATGGAAAAACTGAAAACCGTTGATGAAGTCGCATATGTACGCTTTGCTTCGGTTTATCGTCAGTTTAAGGATATTAACATTTTTTTGGACGAGCTTAATCGCATTATTAAGAGCAAATCGAATAAATAACATCATTGATACAAGCCGCTTATAAAGCGGAAATTCAGCCGCCATTTGCTTGGAAAGTTGGGCGGCTGTTTTTATGGTTTGTAACATTGAATACAGATTATATTTTCTTTGTTGTGCCCGTAAAGAATAGCGATTTTGCCTATGAAACGCTTTACTTTGTACGGTACATCATGTAAAATAAGATAAACTGAATAGGAGTGTTGGAATTGCAGCCAAAATATAAAAGAGTATTGCTGAAACTCAGCGGAGAAAGTCTTGCCGGTACGAAAACACACGGCATTGATTTTGACAAAGTTCTGGAGATCTGCAGACCGGTGAAGCAATGTGCTGACCTAGGCGTGCAGATTGGCATTGTAGTAGGCGGCGGAAATTTCTGGCGCGGCCGCAGCAGCGGAAAAATGGACCGCACTCGTGCTGACCATATGGGTATGCTGGCAACCACGATCAACGCCCTCGGTGTAGCGGATGCGTTAGAACAACTTGGCGTTCCGGTTCGTGTACAGACTGCTATTGAAATGAGACAGATTGCAGAACCTTATATCCGCAACCGCGCTGTACGCCATATGGAAAAGGGAAGAGTCGTTGTGTTCGGCTGCGGCACTGGTAATCCTTTCTTTTCCACCGATACGGCAGCGGCACTTAGAGCCGCTGAAATTGACGCCGATATTGTTTTAAAAGCCACTATGGTGGACGGCGTCTATGACAGGGACCCAAAAACAAATACAAATGCTGTGAAATTCAGCTCCCTGTCTTTTTTGGATGTTCTGAACCGGGGACTGCAGGTGATGGACAGTACGGCCGCATCACTTTGCATGGATAATCATATTCCAATTTTGGTGTTCAACATTGACCAGCCCGAGAACATTGTGAAGGCGGTTTGTGGTGAACCGATCGGAACCATTGTTAATGATGTGAAGGAGGATTAGTCATGAAAGACATTTTAACCGATGCAGAAAATCGAATGAAAAAAAGTATTTCAGTTCTTACCAGCAATTACGCTGCGATTCGCGCTGGCAGGGCAAATCCTGCCGTACTGGATAAAATCAGGGTGGATTATTATGGTACTCCGACTCCCATTAATCAGTTGGCCGCTATTTCCGTCAGTGAAGCCCGTGTTTTGACGATTCAACCGTGGGATGCCTCTGTTTGCAAAGCCGTGGAACGTGCGATTGAAATGTCCGATTTAGGCATCAACCCGCAGAGTGACGGAAAAGTCATTCGTCTTACATTCCCGCCGCTTTCTGAAGAAAGAAGGCGCGATCTGGTCAAAGAGATCAGCAAAATGGGAGAAGAATGCAAGGTTGCAATCCGTTCCATTCGGCGTGACGCGATGGAAAAATTGAAGACGAAGAAGAAGAATTCTGAATTGACGGAAGACGATCTTAAGAAAGCGGAAAAGCATACGCAGGAGTTAACCGACAAATACTGTAAGGAAACGGATCGAATTTTCGAAGAAAAGAAAAAGGAAATTTTGGAGATTTAATCAATGGCGAAGAATGTTCTGCCTTCACATGTGGGAATTATTATGGATGGCAACGGTCGCTGGGCCAAAAGGCGGGGGCTTCCCCGCTCTGCCGGTCACGCGGCCGGTGCAGCGGTTTTCAAGAATATCGTTCGCTATTGCAGCAAAATCGGGATTCGGTATTTAACAGTTTACGCTTTTTCAACGGAGAACTGGAAACGTCCTCAGGATGAGGTTCTTACCTTAATCAAGCTGTTTAAACAATATCTTACCGATGCATTGACTAATTTTTTGGATGAAAATATTCAGGTTCATTTTCTTGGCGATGAAACTGTTTTTGATCCGCGGCTGAGAGAATTGATTGACGAAACTGTTCGCGTATCTAAAGATAAGACAGGGATGGTCTTAAATATCGCTTTGAATTATGGCGGACGGGCAGAACTTCTAAGAGCAGCAAAAAGTTTGGCGCGTGATGTTCAAAATGGTATTTTGTCGCCTGATGATATTGACGAAGATGTGTTTTCGGGAAAATTATATACCGCAGGTCAGCCGGATCCCGACTTAATCATCCGCCCAAGCGGAGAGCAGAGAATTTCCAATTTCCTTTTATGGCAATCCGCATATACAGAATTTGTATTTATGGATATCCTTTGGCCGGACTTTAAACCGAAGGATTTGGACCGTGCTCTGGAACTCTATGCCGCCCGCAACAGGCGCTTCGGAGGGATTTGATTGAAAACAAGAATTGCTTCGGCAATCACCTTGATAGTATTCTTGGCCGCTATTGTCATTTGCAACGGTGTGGTACCGCTTGCTTTAAATTTTGCAATCGGCCTGATTTCTGTTTTAGCAGTAAACGAAATTATTACTGCGCTGGGTCTTGCAAAAAATTTGATTCTTCTGATTCCCAGCCTGCTATTTTCGGCGGCGCTTCCATTTTTGACAGCACAGTATTGGTATGGCGTCGCTTATTTTTTATATACCATTGTCATCTTTTCCGCGTTGATCTTTTACCACTCTGATATTACATTTCGTGAAGTTGGCGTCATCTACAGTATGTCGCTGTTAATCCCTTCGGCGCTTGGAACCATTATCAGTCTGCGAGAAATCGGCGGCGAGCACGGTATGTTTTATGTTATAATCGGTATATTTTCTGCTTGGACCGCGGATGTTGGTGCTTATTTTGCCGGAACTTTTTTAGGAAAGCACAAATTGTGTCCAAACATCAGTCCTAATAAGACAGTGGAGGGCGCAGTAGGAGGACTTTTGTTAAACGTTGCTGCCATGTTGGTATTTGGCTATCTGTTCCATGCCATTTATTATGCTTATAGTGTTGAAATATCGTATCTTCCTCTGTTTCTAATCGGTATATTTGGAACAGTTATATCCATATTGGGTGACCTGAGCTTTTCACTGATTAAGCGGAGTTGCCATATTAAGGATTTCGGCGAAATGATACCGGGACATGGAGGTATTCTGGACCGCTTTGACAGCGTAATTTTTGAAGCACCCTTTGTGTATTTTCTGGTTCAAATTTTTCCAATTGTTTTAAAGTGAAAGTTATTTTTTTATTGACTGCAATAATCGAGGCTATTGGTGAATAATAATGAAACAATGTTTATCCGTACTGGGTTCCACCGGTTCCATCGGAACACAAACTTTGGACGTAGCACGCAGGTTGCGTTTAAAAGTCTGTGCGTTGGCGGTAGCAAAAAATATTGATTTGCTGGAAAAACAAATAAGAGAGTTTCGTCCGCAGATTGCATCTGTTTTTGACCCTGCTGCAGCAAAACAACTGAAAATAGCGGTCAGAGACCTGCCTGTTAAAATAGTGCAGGGGATGGACGGCTTATGCGAAGCGGCCTGCCTGCCAACGGCAGGCCTCGTTTGCAATTCTGTTGTAGGGATGGTTGGGCTTGAGCCTACGCTTGCCGCTATCCATGCTGGCAAAGATGTTGCCCTTGCCAACAAAGAAACACTTGTTGCCGGCGGGAATTTGGTTATGAGGGAGGCAAAGAAACATCATGTCAAAATTCTTCCCGTAGACAGTGAACATTCTGCTGTGTTTCAGTGTCTGCAGGGCAGCCCGGGGAAAAAATCCGTACGCCGCATTATTCTAACGGCTTCCGGTGGCCCGTTTTTTGGAAGAACTTTGGAAGAATTAAATGATGTTACGCCTGAGCAAGCGCTCAAACATCCAAACTGGAATATGGGGCCAAAGGTTACAATAGACTCGTCCACCATGATGAATAAAGGTTTGGAAATTATTGAGGCTTCCTGGTTGTTCGATATGCCGGATGAAAAAATCGACGTATTGGTGCAACGGGAAAGCGTAATTCACTCCATGGTGGAATTTGAAGATCGATCGGTCATCGCGCAGCTTGGGGTTCCGGATATGCATTTACCGATTCAATATGCCATCACATATCCCGAACGCCTTGACATGGATACAGATGAACTGGATTTGGCGGCATATGGAAAACTGACCTTTGCCCGGCCGGATGAAACAACATTTCGGTGTCTCGCTGCTTGCCGGCGTGCTTTGCGCCGAGGAGGTCTTGCGCCCGCAGCTGCCAATGCAGCTAATGAAGTTGCCGTTCGGCTGTTTTTAAATCATAAAATATCCTTTCGTGATATTGGCGATTTGGTATGGGAAGCGATGGAACATCAGCCGGATGTGGACCAGGTTTCCAGTGTTGACGACATTTTACATGCAGACGCGCAGGCTCGCAGTTACGTTTTAAACGCAGTAAATACCTGAGGGGTGATTATTATTATCAAAGCAAGTCTGATTCTTATTGCAGTTTTGCTATTTGGATTTATGATTTTTATTCACGAATTCGGTCATTTTTTTACAGCAAAGCTATGTGGAATTCGTGTCAATGAATTTGCAATTGGCATGGGTCCGACTCTGTTTCATATTCAGGGAAAAGAAACCCGCTATTCTCTTCGTTTGCTGCCAATTGGCGGTTTTTGCGCCATGGAAGGTGAGGATCAAGAAAGCAGTGATGAAAGGGCCTTTGGGAAAAAGCCCGTATGGAAACGCCTTTTGGTTGTTATAATGGGTGCTGTCATGAATATCGTTTTTGGGCTTGTCTTGATGATGATCATTCTTGGGCAAGAAACCGCATTTTCTTCCACAACAATTTCTCAGTTTGAATCAAATTCCGCTCTTGCGCAGGCCGGTTTGCAAAGAGGCGATGAGTTTGTTTCCGTAGACCATTACCGCATCTATGGCGATCGCGATCTCAGTTTTGCACTGGCCACGGCCAATCCTGAGTCTGTCGATATTGAAGTCTTGAGAAACGGAGAAATTCTCACATTTAACGATATCAAATTTAATACTCAAACCGTCAATGGGAAAAGTTATTTGACTCTTGACTTTTATGTTATGCCGATCGAAAAGAATCTTGGCACTTTAATCACGAAGTCTGTACAAGATACAGTATCCACTGTTCGTATGATATGGTACAGTTTGATTGGACTTCTTACTGGAAAATTTGGGTTTAATGATGTTGCTGGACCGGTAGGCGCAGTCAGTGCCATTAACCAAGCAGCTTCTGCCGGTCTTGCTCGGAGCTTTTTGGATGGTTTGAATAATGTCCTCTATATGACCATGGTCCTTACGGTCAACCTCGGTGTGGTAAATTTAATGCCGTTCCCGGCATTGGACGGCGGAAAAGTATTGTTTTTGCTTGTTGAAGCCGTCAGACGCAAACCTCTGCAGCAAAAGTATGTTGGAATTGTGGAAACAGCAGGATTTGTGTTGCTGATGGGCTTTATGATTATTGTGACCTATAGTGATATTCTGCGCCTGATTACAGGGAAAGGATTGGGCGGCGCATGAGAACATCAAAAAAAGTGTTTGTCGGATCCGTTGCCGTCGGCGGCGGATCCAAAATTACAGTGCAGTCCATGCTGAATAAACCCGCAGAGGATGTCCATGGAAACATAGAGCAGGCAAAAACTCTGGAGATGGCAGGATGTGAAATTTTACGCGTTGCAGTTCCGAATTCACAATCGGTGGAACTGGTGCCTGCAATCAAAAAGGCAATTAAAATTCCGTTGGTTGCTGATATTCATTTTGATTATCGGCTGGCAATTGCTTGCGTGAAAGCTGGAGTCGATGCAATTCGTATAAACCCCGGAAACATCGGCTCCGATGAACGCGTACGTGAGGTGGCTGCCGCTTGTGCCGACAGAAAAATTCCAATCCGAATCGGTGTAAATTCCGGTTCTCTGGAAAAAGATCTGTTAAAAAAGTACGGCGGACCTACTCCGCAGGCACTTGCGGAAAGTGCTTTGTATCATGCGTCATTATTGGAAAAATTCCATTTTGATGATATTGTCATCTCAATTAAATCATCGGATGTAAATTGCATGATTAAGGCGAATGAACTGGTTTCATCCCAATGTGATTATCCGCTTCATCTAGGCGTGACGGAAGCCGGAAGCGAACGGATGGGCATCATAAAGTCCGCAATTGGTATTGGGTCACTATTGCAGCGTGGAATCGGTGATACCATCCGTGTGTCACTGACGGCGGATCCTGTACGTGAAGTGGAAGCAGGAATCGACCTGTTGAAAGCACTTTCTCTGCGCGGAGGCATACGGATTGTGTCCTGCCCAACTTGCGGCAGAACACGGATTGATCTGATTCCCATTGTAGAAGAAGTGGAAAAACGACTGACTGGCCTAAAGAAAGATTTGACCGTAGCGCTTATGGGCTGTGCGGTCAACGGACCGGGTGAAGCCAGAGAAGCTGATATTGGGATTGCCGGCGGAGATGGTGTAGGCCTGATTTTTAAAAGAGGAGAAATTGTCCGCAGGGTACCGGAAAACGAGTTGGTCGAAGCCCTGCTGCAGGAAATCGATCAAATGTAAAGGATGAAGACTATTGAAAAAGTTTGGGGAATTTTTTCATGAGTATATAGAAGATATTTCTCGGTTTCCAGAACCGGTTCGTGAAGGTACGATCACTTCCCTGCAAATTAATTCCAACGAAAGAATGATTACGGCGAAAGTCTGTTTTCCTGCTTTGATCGAGTGGAACGTAATAAAGCAGGTGGAGCAAAGTATTGTTTCCTGTAAAAAGCTCCGCCTCTCCAAAGCCTGCGTGAAACCAACCTTTCCGCAGGCTTCCTTTTCAACGGATTATTTTCCAAGCATTATTGCAGAACTAAAACAACGTGAAGCAAGTTTAAACGGAACCTTCACAGATTCTCAGGCAACATTGGAAGATGGAAAATTATTAATTACCTTAAAACATGGCGGCGGTAATATTCTAAAAGCCCGCCATATTGACCGAATGATCGCCGAACTGATTCGCGAAAAGTTTGGCATTCATCTTACAGTTGAGTTTAACGGTGTTCTAAAGGCAGAACAGGGAGCTACCGAATTTATTAACCGTAAATTAGTCAAGGAAGAAACCCGCCGCAGGCAGGCGATTGCAGACATGGTGGAATCGGAAGAGAAATTGCATCAAAGAAAAACGACTCCGAAAACCATCAGCGTGCGTGAAGGGGAAACACTTTATCCAACGATTGTTTTAGACAGTGCCAGAGAAATCTACGGTCATATGCCCCGTGCCAAGCCAATTCCAATTGCTAAAATCACTCCCGATATTGGAAGCGCAACCATCTGGGGTGAAATTTTTTCCATTGAACAAAAAGCAACACGTGACAGACAGCGCAAAATTTATTCAATCAATGTAACGGATTATACCAGTTCCATTACTTTGAAAGTTATCGAGATGGCAACCCAGTGTAAGATGCTCGATACGCTTGCAAAAGGGATGTCCGTGCTGGTCAGAGGGAATGTTGAATACGACAAATATGACCATGAAATTGTTCTGCGTCCCAAAAGCATCGCGACCGTAAAACAGGTGCAAGTGACGGATGACGCACAGGACAAGCGCGTGGAACTGCACCTTCACTCCAATATGTCCGCAATGGATGGGGTTACTCCTGTCTCGGAATTAATCCGTCGAGCAGCAAACTGGGGACATAAAGCGATAGCTGTGACGGATCACGGAGTTGTACAAGCGTTTCCTGATGCGATGAACACGGCAGAAGAGCTGAAGAAGAAGGGGCAGCCGATCAAAATTCTGTACGGTACGGAGGCTTATTTTGTCAATGACCTTGTTCCTGCCGTTAAAGGTAACGACAACCGAGAACTGTCCGGGGAGTTTATCTCGTTTGATATTGAAACAACCGGATTAAGTCCAACAATGGACCGCATCACGGAAATCGGTGCGGTGCGAATTGTGAACGGAGAAGTGAAGGATTCTTTTGATACCTTTGTCAATCCGGAACGCAGTATTCCAGCTAAAATTACAGAACTGACTGGAATCACGGACGAAATGGTGAAGGACGCTCCTTCTGAGAAAGAGGCCCTGGAACGTTTTTTTCAGTTCTGCGGCAAAGATGCGGTTTTAATCGCCCACAATGCTGATTTTGATACTTCGTTTATTCGTGTAGCCTCCGAACGATGCGGCTTTGAATTTTCGAATACTTACATAGATACCGTTCCAATGTGTCGGTCGCTTTTAAAAGGCATAAAAAACGCAAAGTTGGATACGGTAGCAAAATATTTAAAACTTGACCCGTTCCAGCATCATCGCGCTTGTGACGACGCCGCAGTTCTTGGCCAGATATTTTTACGGCTGATTCAGCGCCTGATTGAGGATACCGGTGCAAAAACTGTGCAGGATATCAATAGCAGCCTAGCCGGCGGCGATATCAAAAAGATGAAGTCCTACCACATGATATTGATTGCAAAAAATCAAATTGGTCTGAAAAATCTGTATAAGCTCATTTCAAAATCCCATTTGGATTATTTTTACCGAAATCCTCGCATTCCAAAATCAGAATTAATAAAACATCGAGAAGGAATTCTGGTGGGCAGTGCTTGTGAAGCGGGAGAACTTTACAGGGCTATTACTAGCGCGCAGCCTTGGACGACACTTTGTGAAATCGCCTCATTCTATGATTATTTGGAAATTCAGCCAGTTGGAAATAACCGCTTCATGGTGCGTGAAGGCATGGTGCCGGATGAAGAAAAAATCAGAGAATTTAATCGTACTGTGGTAAAACTGGGTGAAAAGCTCAACTTGCCCGTTGTTGCAACCTGCGATGTTCATTTTATGGATCCGAAGGATGCGGAATACCGCAAAATATTAATGCACAGTCTGGGATTTAAAGACGCTGATGAGCAGGCTCCGCTGTATTTTAGAACAACACCGGAGATGCTGAAAGAATTCGAATATTTGGGCAAGGAAAAAGCCTATGAAGTTGTCGTTACGAATCCGAATCGGATTGCCGATATGGTGGAAGAAATCCGTCCAATTCCGGAAGGGACATTTCCTCCGTTTATTGAGGGGGCGGAAGAACAGCTTACCAATATCACTTGGACGCGTGCAAAAGAAATTTACGGCGACCCGCTGCCGGAATTGGTTAAAAACCGATTGGAGAGGGAACTAGGCTCCATTACAAAACATGGTTTTTCCGTTCTATATATGATTGCGCAAAAATTGGTTGCCGATTCCGTCGCACATGGCTATTTGGTCGGTTCGCGTGGTTCGGTTGGTTCGTCCTTTGTCGCAAACCTTGCGGGTATTTCAGAAGTAAATCCGCTGGAACCGCACTATGTTTGCCCAAACTGCAAACACAGTGAATTTATTACAGACGGCAGCGTTGGCAGTGGATTTGACCTTCCGCCGAAAAAATGTCCCATATGTGGGGCAGAATACAATCGGGACGGACATACGATACCATTTGAAACCTTTCTCGGTTTCGATGGGGACAAAACACCTGATATTGACCTCAACTTTTCCGGAGAATACCAATCCAGTGCTCACCGCTACACGGAAAAACTTTTTGGTAAGGATCACGTGTTTAAAGCCGGCACTATTTCCACAGTCGCCGATAAAACGGCGCTTGGTTTCGTCAAAAAGTATGAAGAGGAAAAAGGAATTGTACTGCACCGTGCAGAAGAACTCCGCCTTGCGGCAGGCTGCACCGGTGTCAAACGAACAACGGGACAGCACCCCGGCGGAATGGTTGTTGTGCCGGAAGGAAAGGAAATTTATGATTTCTGTCCCGTACAGCGCCCGGCTAATGACCAGAATTCAGACAGCATCACAACGCATTTCGACTTTCATTCCATCCATGACACCATCTGCAAGCTGGATGAGCTGGGACACGATGTTCCAACCATATACCGCTATTTGGAAGACTACACCGGTATTCCGGTGATGAACGTTTCCATGAGTGATCCGCAGGTGATGTCCCTGTTTACTTCCACAGAGGCACTTGGAGTAAAGCCGGAAGATATTGATTCAGAAACCGGAACTTTTTCTCTGCCGGAGGTAGGTACCAGTTTTGTCCGTCAGATGTTGGTTGAATCGAAACCCAAAACATTTTCAGACCTCTTGCAGATTTCCGGTTTGTCCCACGGTACGGATGTCTGGCTTGGCAATGCACAGGAACTGATTAAAAACGGAACTTGTACAATTTCCGAAGTAATCGGTACGCGTGACAGTATCATGACTTATCTGCTTCACAAAGGTTTAGAACCCAAAATGGCGTTTAAGATTATGGAAATTACGCGAAAAGGTAAGGCGCCAAAATTGCTCACGGAAGATTACATCCAAGCGATGAAGGAGCACGGTGTACCTCAGTGGTACATTGATTCCTGCATGAAGATTAAATATATGTTCCCAAAAGCGCATGCCGCGGCCTATATGATTTCTACGCTTCGTCTTGGTTGGTATAAAGTCCATCGCCCTGTGGAATATTACGCCGCATATTTTACCGTACGCGGTGAGGATTTTGACGGTGCGCTCGTTATGCAGGGCAGGGATGCAGTCCGGCGCAAAATGAATGAAATTGTCATGAAGGGCAAAGAGGCTACCGCAAAAGAAGAAGCCGCCTACGCTACACTTCAGATTGTCAACGAAATGCTTGCAAGGGGCATTGAAGTTCTTCCGGTTGACCTTTATAAATCCGACGCAAAAAAGTTTTTGGTGGAAGACAACAAGATTCGACTCCCGTTTCTGTCCCTCTCCGGAGTGGGAGAGGCAGCGGCGAAAAGCTTGGCGGAGGCCGGGAAAAAGGGACCATATATCTCTGTGGATGATTTACAGGCGAGGGCTAAGGTTTCCAAATCTGTCATTGAGACAATGGAGGCTGCAGGCGTATTAAAAGATCTTCCAAAAAGCAGTCAGATTTCCCTGTTTTAGTTGACAAGAATATTTTAGTATGATATCATGTTAGCACGATAAAGCGCGCTGCAAAATAACTAAGGAGCGGCATTCATGAAGAAAAACAATCGAATTACACCCGAAGGCACAAAAGACTTTTTGTTTGAAGAATGCCTGACCAGACGATATATTGAAAAAACAATCAGCGATGTCTTTTCTTCCCATGGCTTTCATGAAGTAGTTACTCCTGGACTGGAATTCTATGATGTGTTTGACCCTGATTTTTCCGGGATATCTCAGGAAGTCATGTACAAGATGACGGATAAACGCGGCAGGCTGATTGTGATGCGCCCGGATTCAACGCTTCCGATTGCGCGATTGACAGCAACACGTCTTCAGAATCTTCCAAGACCGATTCGACTGTATTACACGCAGCCTATCTACAGAAACAATCCGGGTTTAACCGGTCGAAGCGATGAATCCGTGCAGACCGGGATTGAGCTTTTGGGCGCCGGGGGAATACGCGCTGATTTGGACGTGATTTCTACGGCGGTGGAAGCTCTGGGAAAATGTGTTCCGGGATATCGGCTGGAAATAGGGCATGCGGATTTTTTCCGCTCTCTGATGGAACACGTACCCGCAGATGAAGATCTGAGAGAAGATATTCGAACGGCGATAGAAACGAAAAATTATGCACGTTTGCATGAGCTGTTAGACAGCTTTGAGGAAAATGATCATATCCGTACCCTGCGGGAGCTGCCAAGACTCTTCGGAGGGGAAGAAGTGTTTGAACGTGCATCACTTCTGCGAGGAGATGCGCAACTTTCCGCGACGCTTGACTATTTGCAAAAAATTTTTCGCTCACTTTCCCAACTGGAGCAAAGCGGACAGCTGATGATTGATTTGGGATTGGTTCAACGTAATGATTATTATACGGGCATTGTGTTCAGCGCGTATGTGGAAGAAATTGGAGATGCGGTATTGCTGGGCGGCCGTTATGATAATTTGCTGGGGCATTTTGGGCAGCCCATGCCGGCAATCGGATTTGCAGTCAATGTGGACGCAATTGCGAAAGCACTGATTGACCGCGGAAATGTATGTCCGGTTCTTCCAATGGATATTTTGGTTCACGGTGAAACTAATTACGAAGTTAAAGCGCTCGAATATGCTGCCGATTTGATTGCGAAAGGTCTGCGGTGTGAAACCAGCGTATTTTCAACGCAGGATGAAGCGGTCGCTTATGCGCAGTCAAGCGGCATTAAACGAGTTGATTTCGTGGGTGAAACCGTGAAAACAATAAATCTGATATAAGGCTGGTAAAAATGAAACCATTAAGAATTGCCCTTACAAAGGGCAGGCTTGAAGATAGCACAGTGAATTTATTTGAGCAGATTGGTTATGACTGTTCGGCAGTGCGTAACAAGGGCAGAAAATTGATTTTGCCTGTTAACGACGGACTGGAAGTCGTTCTCGCAAAAGCGGCTGATGTGATTACGTATGTGGAATACGGTGTCTGTGATCTCGGAGTGGTGGGCAAAGATACTATTCTGGAAAAAGGCGGAAGCTTTTACGAAGTGCTTGACCTCGGTTTTGGTAAATGTCGATTTGCATTGGCCGGGCCCAATGGAACTAATTTTTTCAGCGGTTACTCAGCTAAAACGATTGCAACCAAATATCCCAGGGTTGCTCGCAGTTATTTTGATCGTAAAGCAATGGATGTCCGAATTATTAAAATTGAGGGTTCTGTTGAACTGGCGCCCCTGCTTGGCCTCTCCGACGCGATTGTAGACATTGTTGAAACGGGTACCACATTAAAAGAAAATGGACTCAAGGTTATAGAAACTATCTGTGGTGTTTCCGCACGGCTGATTGTAAACGCAGCCAGTATGAAACTGCGAAAGTCGGAAATTGAACTATTAACAGACCGTATGGAGAAATTCATTAATAAGTCTGCAAAAGGCGGGGAGGAGGAAAAGGCGTGCTGAAGATTTTGGAAGATGACGGAACTTTTGGAAAGCAGTTAATTTTACAGCTCAAAAGACGCAGCCAAAAATCAAATCCGGAAATTGAACATGCGGTTGCACAGATTATTGAGGATGTTCGTGTATCCGGTGATGCAGCTGTTCGCGAATACACCTTAAAATTTGACGGTGCTTTGCCTGAGCCAATGGAAATTGGCAGCGATGAGCTAAAGCAAGCGGCACTGTCCTGTAACAGTACATTTTTAAACGCACTAAAGCGTGCAGCGGAAAACATAAGGGATTTTCACAATCGACAGAAACAACAAAGCTGGTTTACAACACGCCCGGACGGTGTGATGATGGGGCAACGAGTTCGTGCGCTTGCCCGCGTGGGAATTTATGTTCCCGGAGGTACGGCGGCTTATCCATCCTCTGTGCTGATGAATGCCATCCCGGCTAAAATTGCCGGTGTGAAAGAAATTGTCATGACAACCCCGCCGGGCAAAAACGGAAAACCGAATCCAAACATTCTTGCAGCCGCATATATCGCCGGGGTGGACAGGGTGTTTCAAGTTGGCGGCGCGCAAGCAATTGCCGCGCTGGCATTCGGAACAGATTCCATTCCGATGGTAGACAAGATTGTAGGGCCGGGCAATATCTATGTGGCTACCGCAAAAAAACAGCTTTACGGTACAGTTGGAATCGATATGGTAGCAGGGCCAAGCGAAATCCTGATTTTAGCGGATGAAACCGCTAACCCTGCTTTTTTGGCCGCAGATTTAATGTCCCAAGCCGAACATGATGTCCTTGCATCTTCGATTCTTTTGACAACTTCTCGAAAAATTGCTGAGCAAACGCTTGATGAAATAGCACGTCAGATTCAGACTCTTTCCCGCCGTGAAATCATCGAAGAGTCACTGCAAACCTTCGGTGCTGTCGTGGTTTGCAAAAATATGGAGAACGCCGTGGCATTTGCAAATGAACTTGCCCCGGAACATCTGGAACTTTGCGTATCAAAGCCTATGGAATACTTGGGCAGGATAGACAATGCCGGTTCGGTATTTTTAGGCGAATATTCCCCGGAGCCACTTGGAGATTATTTTGCGGGACCGAATCATGTACTGCCAACAAGCGGAACTGCACGCTTTTTCTCCCCGCTTTCAGTGGACAGTTTTATCAAAAAATCCAGTTTTCTCTACTACACGAAAACGGCACTAAACCCGGTGGCAAACGAAATTATAGCACTTGCCGAGGCAGAAGGCTTGACAGCACATGCAAATTCAATTAGGGTGAGGAATCAAAATGGCTTATAGTTTAAACGCAAAAATCAGAGATTTGCAACCCTACACGCCAATACAAGGAAATTATCCCATTCGGCTTGACGCAAATGAATCGTTCCGCAAACCTACGGACGAGATGATTGCCAAAATCAAAAAAGCTTCGGCAGACGTTGTTTTTAATCGCTATCCGGATCCGTATGCAAAGGAACTATGCCGCAGTTTTGCAGATTTGTATGGAATTGACGTCTCGAATGTCACTGCGGGGAATGGTTCCGATGAACTGATTTCTGTGATTCTTGGTGCCTTTGTCATGAAGGGTGAGGCGATTATGACTCTCTCTTCTGATTTTTCCATGTACCGCTTTTATGGTCATTTAAATGAGGTAAAATGTCTTGAATACCAGAAAAAGCCGGATTTTTCCGTTGATTTGGACGAACTGATTTCTCTGATTAAAGAATATGACGTAAAAGCTTTGATTTTTTCTAATCCCTGCAATCCAACAGGCAAGGGACTGACCAGAGAAGAAGTACGGAAACTGGTTCGCTCCGTTGATGCACTGGTTGTTTTGGATGAAGCATATATGGATTTTTGGGATCAATCTTTGTTAAAGGAAGCAGACCAGTTTGAGAATTTGATTATTCTCCGTACTTGCTCTAAAGTCATCGGAATGGCAGCACTGCGTTTGGGATTTGCAGTAGCTAATTCGTCCCTGACCAATGCAATTCGCGCAGTCAAGTCCCCATATAACGTCAATGCGTGTTCGCAGAAAATCGGATCCGTTGTCTTACAGGAAAAAGATTGGATTTATTCGGGGCTGAAAGAGATTAAGAAATCCCAAAGAGAGCTTTTTGCCATGCTGCGCTCACTCGAACATAACCATAAAGATCAAATTAAGGTTTACGATAGTGTGACTAATTTTACGCTTGTTCGCGTCAAAGACAGCAAACGTGTGTTTGAAAATCTTCTGAAAGCCGGGATTGTCGTCCGATTTTTGGGGGACTATCTTCGTATCACCGCAGGTACCCCCGAAGAGAATATAGAATTTTTCAACCACTTTGAAGCTGCGTTATAACTTGGGGGTGTTACGGTGAGGGTTGGCAATCAGACACGAAAGACAAAGGAAACGGATTGCTCTGTGCAATTGAATTTAGACGGCGGATTAGTTGAGATTTCCACAGGAATCGGTTTTTTCGATCACATGCTTCATTCATTTGCGGTTCACGGTGGATTCGGGCTGCAGGTCTCCGTTTCAGGTGACCTACATGTGGATGGACATCATACGGTCGAAGATACAGGTATTGTTTTAGGAAAAGCATTCGCACAGGCTGTTGGCGATCGCTCCTCCATAGCAAGATTTGGTAATTTTTATGTGCCAATGGATGAAGCACTGGCCTTTGCCGCAGTTGATATCAGCGGGCGCCCATTTCTGGTTTTTGATGCCGATTTCCGCCAGGAAAGAATAGGAGATTATGATTCCTGTCTGACGGAGGAATTTTTAAGGGCATTCGCCTTTAACGCTGGAATTACCCTTCATGTGTCGGTCAAATACGGAACAAATGCTCATCACCAGACGGAAGCTGTTTTTAAGGCTTTAGGGCATGCTCTACGCCTTGCTGTCACACCTTCAGGAAAGGGGCCGCTTTCGACAAAAGGAAGTTTGTAAGTCAGGAGGATATGCCATGGTATTATTGCCGGCAATCGATTTAAAAGACGGGGAATGTGTGCGCTTGTTTCAAGGCGATTATAGTACTGCACATCGTGTTGCAGAGGATGCGGTTGAGACTGCGCATTCGTTTCAGCAGGCAGGCGCCGAGTGGCTGCATGTTGTCGACTTAAACGGTGCGAAAAGTGCCAAACCTGTGAATGCAGATTTGATGTTTCAAATTCAAAGGAAAACTGACCTAAAACTTGAAGTTGGCGGCGGAATCCGTGATATCTCTACGATTGATTTTTATCTTCAAAATGGGATTTCCCGGGTGATTCTAGGCACGGCCGCGGTAAATCATCCGGAACTGGTTGTAGAAGCCGTAGAGAAATACGGGGATAAAATTGCGGTTGGTATTGATGCGCGTAATGGCATGGTGGCACAGCAGGGATGGACTCAGACTTCCAGTGTGGATTATCTTACGATGGCAAAAAAAATGGAACAGGTAGGCGTAAAGTATATTATCTTTACAGATATATCGCGTGACGGGATGCTGTCCGGACCGAATCTTACCATGCTGGAACAGCTTCAGCAAAGTGTTTCTTGTCAAATTATAGCCAGCGGCGGGATTCGCAGCCTGCAAGATATTTCAGACTTATCTAATTTAGGACTGTATGGTGCAATTTGCGGTAAATCACTTTACGCAGGAACACTTCGGCTGGAAGAAGCCATTGCTCTTTGCAGTGAAACGAAAGGGGATCTAAAAACAGAATGAATTTGCATGGAACTAAAATCCGTGATGAAGATATTGAACCTTTTTTTCAAAAAGCAGACCTACTTCCGGCCATTATACAAGAAGAATCGACCGGCGAAGTTTTAATGCTGGCCTATATGAATCGGGAATCTATGAGAAAGACACTGGAAACAGGTTACACTTGGTTTTACAGCCGGTCGCGCAAAGAGTTGTGGAATAAAGGGGCAACGTCCGGCCACGTACAGAAAGTAACACGAATTTTTGGGGACTGTGACAGCGACACTTTGCTCGTTATTGTCCGGCAAACTGGTGCGGCGTGTCATACAGGTTCACATAGTTGTTTTTTTAATGAAATTTGGAGGGATACCGATGAATGATGTACTGCGGAATTTGTATCAGACTGTGTTAAGCCGAAAATCCGAACATCGCGAGGGTTCCTATACTTGTTATCTGTTTGAGCAGGGATTAGATAAAATTTTGAAAAAATGCGGAGAAGAATGCAGTGAAGTGATTATCGCTGCGAAGAATGGCAAAAATGCTGATACGGTTGCAGAAATATCGGATTTGCTGTATCATTTGACCGTTTTGATGGTAAACGAGGGAATTTCTCCGGAAGAAGTGGAAGCGGAGCTTAACAAGCGAAGTCAAAAAACAGGAAACCTAAAAAAATTTCATCAGGTAGATAAAAATACGTAATAAAAAAGCACCGATATCATTTGCCTCGGTGCTTTTTCTCAAGGCTCTATGTCAATAGTTGGGGTAACCCAAAATGGAAACACCGGATGGAGCGGCGTTAAGCTGCTCCATTTTTCGTTGAATGATGGAACATGTGAAGAATACGATTGCGGAAGCGACGAAAATTACGATAACCGTAGGCATTGCGTTTGAGTACCTTAATCTTGTTGTTAACCCCTTCGGTAAAACCATTGGTGTAAGGACAATCAAACGAATTTAGAATACCTTTTGACCAGCGGACCATGGTATTTCCACAAGCAACAAATCTTGAAAGACCACTGTTTTGTGCGGCCATAATCCAATGGGATAGCGCTGTCCGTGCAGATTGACTATCGGGAGAATCCAGGACTTTGAAGAACTGTTCTTTAAGAGAGTAGGCTGTCAGCAGACGGTTGCTGGCATAGAGCATAAGATCGACCTGTTGCTTTTGCTCCGGAGTGAGAAATTGATATCGCTTGTTCAGTAAGATTCGGGAGCGTTTAAAATAAATTCTTCGGGTTTTACTGAATTTTTTCTGTTCTTCCTTGCGAACGGCTTCAAAGGCCCAAAATACTTGGCGAATGTAATGATATTTGTCAATGACATAAATTGAATCTTTAAAATATGTTTGAGCAATACCGGCGTATGTACTCCACATATCGCTGACAAAATGTTTGGTTTGAGAACGGTCAATCCGGCTGAAATATTCTGTCAGTTTGTGGTTGTAACGAGCAGGAAGAATATCAAGGATTCGGTGACGGACCGGATCGGTCAGAATGCACTGATATTTCTCTCCGCTTGTATTGCCTTTAAACTCATCAATTGATACGACTTCGGGTAATTGCTGTGGCTTTCCATAGTGGATACAATCGAAAATCCGGATAATAGTTGAAACAGATAGATTTACTTCACGTGCTACACTGGTAAAAGAACGCACGTCGGAAAGCTTTGAAATGATATATGAGGCTAAACGGTTTGTCATGCGATGATATCTAGGCAAAAACGAATTATCCTCAAAGAAACGCTTTCCACAAGAATGGCAGCGATATCGGCGCTTTCGTAGAATCAGGGAGGTATGTTTGCCAAAAGCGGGAATGTCTTTCACGGTTTGACAACGGTAATCATGAACGTAGCTGGTTTGATGGCCACAACAGGGGCAAACATGCGGCTTTCTCGGTAACTCAATAAAAATTTCCGTTTTATCAGGCAATTGCCTCACATTTTTTACGATTACCCCTTTTAATCCAAGCAATTTTTCGATAGAATGAGTACAGAGCATATCGATGACCTCCCAAATGGTGGTGTGGTAATCTCCATTTTAAAGTTTTTTCATCGAATATGCTCTACTTTTTTGCTCTTTTTTCGCAGGCCTATTCGTCACACCCCAACATTTATTATAGAGCCTTTCTCAATTCTATTATGGAAAGCGATAAAACTCATCTAAAAACCAAATATTTTTTGCCTCTATTTCCTTGCCGTTTAGATATTCGAGAATCCCGGCGTCCGTTGTAAAACGGAACTTTAAACGATAGGAATATAGTGCTTGATAGGGAAAACCCGAAACCTTGTTCATGGCATTGGTTCCATATTTGCCGTCACCGGCAAGCGGATGGCCGATGGAAGCAAGATGTGCCCTGATTTGATGTGTGCGTCCGGTCAACAGTTCCACTTCCAGCAAGCTGAATGCTTTTCGTTCAGCCAAAACTCGGTAACGGGTTCGGATTGTTCTGGCATCACGCATGGGCTTTTGGGAAATATAAACACGATTCTGTTTCTCGTTTTTTTGCAAAAATCCTTCCAGCGTGGCTTCTTTTTTTTGAAGTTTACCGCAGACAACGCAAAGATATAATTTCTGCAATTCCCGTTGTTTTACTTTCTCATTCATAATCCGTAGTGTTTCTGCGTTTTTTGCCGCCAGAACAAGACCTCCTGTATTGCGGTCGATGCGGTTGATTAAAGCCGGAGCAAAAGAATTTTCTTCGTCGGGCCGATATTCTCCTTTCTCAAACAAATAATGCTGAACGCGCGCAATTAAGGAATCAAAATGATAAGTTTCATCCGGATGAACGATTAAGCCGGGCTGCTTGTCCAGCACCAGCAAATTTTCATCCTCATACGCAATGTTCAGCCTGTTTGGTGCTTTCAAAAAATCATATTGTTTCGGTTTCGTCTGAAAAAATTCGTCTTTTAAATACATGGTTAAGACGTCATTTTCTGCCAGTCGGGTTGAATTGGTACAGCGTTTGCCATTCAGTTTGATATTTTTCTTCCGAATACTTTTATATAGCATTGACTGCGGTAGATTTGGGTAAGATTTTGTCAAGAACTTATCCAGTCGCTGCCCTGCATCGTTTGCACCGATAATCACTTTTTTCATATACTTGATACCCCTGCAATGGTTTGCTTTATTGTAGTTTATTATAGCATAAATTTTAGAAACATCGAAAATATTGAAAGGCTTTTCAAAAAAAATAATTTAGTATATAATAGGGAAAATAGTAGGGACAAAGGAGATTTCATGAATGACACAGGAACGGGCTTTTGAAATATTTAAAGACGCTGGTGTGCTGTTGGAAGGCCATTTTCTTTTGACTTCTGGACGGCATAGTAATCGCTACCTGCAATGTGCGAAAATTTTTCGCAATACAAAATACAGCGAAGAACTCTGCGCAGCACTTGCGGAAAAGTATCAAAATGACAATATCGAAATTGTCATTGGTCCTGCAATGGGCGCTGTACAGATGGCGTATGAAGTCAGTCGGGCGCTTGAATGTGAAAACTTTTTTACCGAACGCGGCCAAGATGGAAAAATGGCTTTGCGCAGAGGTTTCGCCGTCAAACCGGGGCAGCGTGTTTTGGTGGTTGAGGACGTTGTTACAACCGGTGGTTCTGTACGTGAAGTAATTGAACTTGTCAAGCAGAGCGGCGGAATTGTTGTTGGCGTTGGTTCCATTGTGGACAGAACGGGCGGAAAAATCGATTTTGGGGTACCGTATCAGGCGGTTGTGTCTATGGAAGTAGAGTCATGGGAACCGCAGGACTGCCCCCTGTGCAAAGCAGGGGCCCCTGCTCCGGAAAAACCTGGAAGCAGAAAGAGCTGATTTCGATAAAGGGAGCGGCTATTTTGAAACAGGACACCATTACAAAAAAAGAAAAACCGCTCAAAACAAAATCTTTGCACAGCGGACATCGGGAACGAGTGAAAAATCAGTTTCTTAAGTCTGGGCTTGACTCTTTTCAATCTCATTCTGTTTTGGAACTTCTTTTATATTACGCAATCCCACTCAAAGATACCAATCCCATTGCGCATAGGCTGATACAGAAATTCGGCTCCCTTTCCGGAACTTTCGATGCTCCTTTTGAAGAACTCTTAGAAGTAGATGGAATCGGCAAATCAGCTGCGACACTGATTAAGCTGATTCCACAACTTTGCCGCCGGTACGAAGAGGATCTCGACCGGGATAAAACAGTGATTTACAGTTACGAGGAAGCAGGAAAGCAATTAATTCATAAATTTATCGGGCGGCAGAACGAAGTTGTTATACTGATGCTGCTTGACAGCCAAACTCGCATTTTGTATTGTGATGTTGTGGATGAGGGATCCGTTAATTCAGCGAATATTTATATTAAAAAAATCGTAAGACTTTCTGTGCAGTACAATGCATCCTATGCAATTTTATCCCATAATCATCCAAGCGGAAACTGTCTTCCTTCTAAGCAGGATCTCAGTACAACCCGCTGGGTTTATGAAGCACTGGATACAGTGGAAGTTCGGCTGATTGATCATATTATCGTCAGCGGAAATGATTATCTTTCCATTGCAAAAAGCAAATTAATGCCAGAGTTGTTTAATCCTGAACTGGAGTAAGATATGGATTTTAAATTAGTTTCAAAATATAAGCCGACAGGGGATCAGCCAAAAGCGATTCAGCAGTTGGTGGAAGGCTTAAAAAGAGGAGATAAAGAACAGACTTTGCTTGGTGTGACCGGTTCCGGCAAGACGTTTACTATGGCAAACGTGATAGCCCAAATGAACCGGCCGACGCTGGTTTTGGCTCATAACAAGACGCTTGCCGCTCAGCTTTGCTCGGAATTTCGTGAGTTTTTTCCGGAAAATGCCGTAGAATATTTTGTAAGCTATTATGATTATTATCAGCCGGAAGCGTATATTCCCACAACGGATACCTACATTGAAAAAGACTCCGCAATTAATGATGAAATTGATAAACTGAGACACTCTGCCACTTCCGCACTTTCGGAGCGGCGCGATGTGATTATTGTCGCAAGTGTTTCGTGCATTTACAGCCTTGGAGACCCGATTGACTACCGCACCATGGTCATTTCTTTGCGTCCCGGAATGAAGAAGAATAGGGACGAGCTGTTAAAAAAACTGGTTGAAATCCAGTATGAGCGCAATGATGTCAATTTTATCCGAAACAAATTCCGTGTTCGCGGCGATGTAGTGGAGATTTTTCCGGTGCAATCCAACAATACCGCTGTACGAGTTGAATTTTTTGGCGATGAAATAGACCGAATCCGAGAAATTAATCCCGTAACAGGGGAAGTAAAATCAGACCTGAAGCATATTGCAATCTACCCTGCATCACACTATATTGTACCGAAACAGAAAATGCAGCGTGCCATTGAGGAAATCAATCGGGAAATGGAAGAACAAGTGGCCCTGTTTAAAAGTCAGAACAAACTCATAGAGGCACAGCGGATTGAAGAACGAACTCGCTATGATATGGAGATGTTGTCAGAGATTGGCTTTTGCAAGGGTATTGAGAATTACTCCAGAATTCTTTCCGGCCGCAAACCGGGCAGTTCACCGTTTACGCTGCTTGATTATTTTCCAAAGGATTTTCTGATGTTTGTCGATGAATCCCATGTAACCCTGCCGCAGGTGCGTTCTATGTACGCGGGTGACAGAGCCAGAAAAGAAACTCTGGTAAACTTTGGGTTCCGCCTGCCATCAGCATTTGATAACCGGCCATTAAATTTTGACGAATTTTACCGTCATGTAAATCAAGTCATCTTTGTCAGTGCGACACCGGGCGATTTGGAAAAAGAAAAATCGGCTCAAATTGTAGAACAGGTTATCCGTCCAACTGGATTGGTTGATCCGGAAATCATCGTAAAACCGACGGACGGCCAGATTGATGACCTCATTTCCGAGATTAACATGAGAACCGAAAAGAAAGAACGCGTACTAGTCACTACGCTTACCAAAAAAATGGCGGAGGACTTAACTGCCTACCTGGAGTCAATGGGAATTCGTGTTCGGTATATGCACCATGACATTGATACCATTGAACGGATGGAAATAATCCGCGACCTTCGGCTTGGAGAATTTGATGTTCTGGTGGGCATCAACTTGCTTCGTGAAGGGCTTGATATTCCGGAAGTATCATTGGTAGCCATATTAGACGCGGATAAAGAAGGTTTCTTGCGCAGTGAGCGGTCGCTGATTCAGACTATTGGCCGTGCAGCACGAAATGCAAATGGTCAAGTAATTATGTATGCGGATTCCGTCACACCGTCTATGGAAGCTGCTATTCGGGAAACGCAGCGCAGGCGCGATATTCAGATGAAATACAACAAGGAACATGGGATTACGCCTAAAACAATTATCAAGAATGTTCCCGAAATTCTGGAAATTAGTACGCATAAAGAGGAAGAAACCGGGGCGGTGAAAAAGAAAAGGCGCCTAACGGCTTCCGAAAGAAAGCGAATGATAGAACAATTAACCAAAGAAATGAAAGCGGCTGCAAAGTTGTTGGAGTTTGAACACGCCGCGTGGCTGCGCGACCGCATCAAAGAACTCAGCAGCGGAAAATAGCGTAAATAGGAGGTATTATGCCAGCAAAAAATATATTGATCAAAGGTGCAAGAGAGCACAATTTAAAAAACATCGATTTAAAAATTCCGCGTGACAAGCTGATTGTCTTTACTGGACTTTCCGGTTCCGGAAAGTCCTCGCTTGCGTTTGACACAATCTATGCTGAAGGTCAGCGAAGATATGTGGAGTCGCTGTCAGCCTATGCACGTCAGTTCCTCGGACAGGCAAATAAGCCGGATGTTGATTCTATTGATGGCCTTTCTCCGTCCATATCCATTGACCAAAAGACAACCTCAAAAAATCCGCGTTCTACGGTGGGAACTGTAACGGAAATCTATGACTATCTGAGGCTTTTGTATGCCAGAATCGGAATCCCGCACTGCCCGGTCTGTGGCAGAGAAATCCGGCAGCAGACAGTGGACCAGATTGTCGACCAGGTGCTAAGTTTGCCGGAGAATTCTAAAATTCTTGTCCTTGCACCGGTTGTGCGTGAACGAAAAGGCGAACATCTTAAAACGCTGGAGGCTGCACGCAAAAGCGGTTATGTTCGTGTCCGTGTGGACGGTATGATTTATGATTTATCCGAGACAATCAAGTTGGAAAAGAACAAGAAGCATACCATTGAAGTTGTAGTTGACCGGCTTGTTATTCACCAAAGCGTCCGTTCTCGTTTGGCAGATTCGATAGAAACTGCCTCCAGTCTTGCAGGAGGATTGACTGTTATCAGCGTTGTCGACGGAGAGGATCATGTGTTTTCGCAGAACTACGCCTGCCCGGAGCACGGTGTCAGCATGGAAGAACTTGCGCCAAGAATGTTTTCTTTCAACAGTCCATTTGGTGCTTGTCCAAAATGCGCTGGACTCGGTGTTTTTATGAAAATTGACCCCGACCGCATTATTCCGGATAAATCCCTTTCCATCAATCAAGGCGGGATCAAGGCGAGCGGATGGGCAATGGAAGGCAACTCCATTGCGTCAATGTATTTCCGTGCACTTGCGAAGCACTATCATTTTTCGCTTGATACACCGATTAAAAAGTTGCCCAAAAAGATTATAGATATTTTGCTGTATGGTACAAACGGTGAAAAAATAACAGTAGAACGCAGCACAGAATTTGCGCACAGTGTTTATCAAACAACGTTTGAAGGCATCATCAACAATTTGGAACGTCGCTACAGGGATACACAGAGCAACTGGATTAAGGAAGAGATTCAGTCCTATATGAGTGCAATTCCCTGCGATGCTTGCCACGGCAAAAGACTGTCTCCCGCGAGTCTGTCTGTTACGGTTGGCGGTATTAATATTGCAGATCTGTGCGATAAATCTATCACAGAAGCGCTTAATTTTTTTGATCATCTGAAACTCACAGACCGTGAAAACATGATAGCCCGTTTGATTTTGCGTGAGATTCGCAGTCGACTTGGCTTCTTAAAAAATGTAGGATTGGAGTATCTGACTCTCTCTCGCTCAGCGGGAACACTGTCAGGCGGGGAGAGTCAACGTATCAGGCTGGCAACTCAAATTGGTTCCTCCCTTACCGGTGTTTTGTATATTTTGGACGAACCGAGTATTGGTTTGCATCAGAGGGATAATGCCAAACTACTGGATACTCTGAAACATTTGAGGGACATTGGAAACACAGTCATTGTTGTAGAACACGATGAGGAAACTATGTTGGCTGCCGACCACATTGTGGACATAGGTCCCGGAGCCGGTGTGCATGGAGGAAAAATCGTTTTCAGCGGCAAGGTTCAAGATCTTTTAAAATGCAAAAATTCCATTACCGGTGACTACCTTAGCGGCCGCAGAAAAGTGGAAATTCCCTCTGTTCGCCGCAAGGGAAACGGGAAAAAGCTATCCATTATCGGAGCATCACAAAACAATTTAAAAAATATTAACGTAACCTTTCCGCTTGGCACATTTATCTGTGTTACCGGTGTATCCGGATCGGGAAAATCCTCACTGATTAATGAAATTCTTTATAAATATCTTGCGGCGGAACTTAACGGTGCAAAATCACGGCCGGGAGCTTTTCGGAAAATTACTGGGCTTAACGCGTTGGATAAAGTCATTCAGATTGACCAATCTCCTATTGGACGCACACCCCGTTCTAACCCGGCAACCTATACGGGCGTCTTTACCGATATTCGGGCATTGTTTGCCTCTACGCCGGATGCAAAGCTGCGCGGTTATACACAGGGGCGTTTCTCCTTCAATGTAAAAGGCGGAAGATGCGAAGCGTGCGAGGGCGACGGCATTATCAAGATTGAAATGAATTTTCTGCCGGACGTTTATGTTCCCTGCGATGTGTGCAAGGGAAAACGCTATAACAGAGAAACACTGGAAATCAAATACAAAGGCAAAAGTATTTACGATGTTCTTGAAATGACCGTAGAGGAAGGTCTCCAATTTTTCTCAGAAATTCCGCACATAGCCCGCAAATTACAAACGCTTCAGGACGTAGGCCTTGGATATATAAAAATAGGTCAGCCCGCAACAACTCTTTCCGGCGGGGAAGCGCAGCGTGTCAAATTGGCGGCCGAGCTTGCAAAACGTTCAACAGGGCGTACCATCTATATTTTGGACGAGCCTACCACAGGTTTGCATATTGCAGATGTTCATAAACTGATTGAAGTGCTGCAAAAATTGGTGGATGGGGGAAATACTGTCCTTGTGATTGAGCATAATCTTGACCTCATTAAAACGGCTGATTACATTGTTGACCTTGGCCCGGAAGGCGGAGATGCCGGCGGGCAGGTTGTGGCAACCGGAACACCAGAAGAGATTGCAAAGGTTCCAGAGTCTTATACGGGACAGTATCTGAAAAAAATGCTGTCAGAAGAACATTCCGCAGAGTCGTAATGAATAAAGCAACACTTATCGTGTGTGTTTGGAAATTTAGCTAACATTTGCTCAGAGTGCAAAAGTATCATAAAAAAGATGGAATCAAAAAAGGATTCCGTCTCAGCCTGTCGAAAAAGTCCAGCGAAAGCTGGGCTTTTTGATTGTAAGATGGTAAAATAGAAATGGGTGATGAAAGATGCTGGAACGAGGAAAAATGCACAGGAATGCAGTAGAATTTGTCAATATAGACCTATTGGTGCCGCAGGCCCTATCACAATTTTGTTCTAGGAGTTGAGGTGACTCCCGGAAATGTGCACGACAGTGTGGCATTCGATGCAGTCTATGACAAAGTGACAAGACAGTTTCCTGAAATTGAGACGGTGGTGGCGGACGCTGCCTACAAAACACCGCATATCTGCAAACGGGTCTTTGATGACAAGCGAGTACTATCTACAGCATACAAAAGACCGATGACCAAAGCTGGCCATCTTCAATGGTGGAAATATGTATATGACGAATATTATGACTATGTACTGTGCTCTTAATATCAAGTTTTGCACTATGCCACAACCAATTGTGAAGGATACTGAGAATACAAAAGTAGAAGTTATATTTGCAAAAAATGTCCGTCCCGTTCCCGCTGCACAAACAGCAAAAGCTATACGAAAACTGTGACAAGGCATGTGTGGCAAAATTATGTAGAACTAGCGGAGGACATTCGGCATACTCCAAAATACAAAAAGCTCTATCAAAAGCGAAAAGAAACTATTGAACGTGTATTTGCTGATGCAAAAGAAAAGTATGGAATGCGATACACGCTCTACCGGGGCTTAACTCAAGTGACAAATTGGGTTAAGCTTAAGTTTGCTGCCATGAATCTCAAAAAGCTGGCAATGTGGAAGTGGAGGGATGGTCATCCTTCCACTTTTGTCTGGATATCATATCACTTTTTTGCTTTCTGCAAAAAGGCTCTATAATAAATGTTGGGGTGTGACGAATAGGCCTGCGAAAAAAGAGCAAAAAAGTAGAGCATATTCGATGAAAAAACTTTAAAATGGAGATTACCACACCACCATTTGGGAGGTCATCGATATGCTCTGTACTCATTCTATCGAAAAATTGCTTGGATTAAAAGGGGTAATCGTAAAAAATGTGAGGCAATTGCCTGATAAAACGGAAATTTTTATTGAGTTACCGAGAAAGCCGCATGTTTGCCCCTGTTGTGGCCATCAAACCAGCTACGTTCATGATTACCGTTGTCAAACCGTGAAAGACATTCCCGCTTTTGGCAAACATACCTCCCTGATTCTACGAAAGCGCCGATATCGCTGCCATTCTTGTGGAAAGCGTTTCTTTGAGGATAATTCGTTTTTGCCTAGATATCACCGCATGACAAACCGTTTAGCCGTATATATCATTTCAAAGCTTTCCGACGTGCGTTCTTTTACCAGTGTAGCATGTGAGGTGAATCTATCTGTTTCAACTATTATCCGTCTTTTCGATTGTATCCATTATGGAAAACCGCAGCAATTACCTGAAGTTGTATCGATTGATGAGTTTAAAGGCAATACAAGCGGCGAGAAATATCAGTGCATTCTGACCGATCCGGTCCGTCACCGAATTCTTGATATTCTTCCTGCTCGATACAACCACAAACTGACAGAATATTTCGGCCAGCTTGACCGTTCTAAAACGAAGCATTTCGTCAGCGATATGTGGAGTACATATGCCGGTATTGCCCAAACATATTTTAAAAATTCCAATTATGTCATTGACAAATATCATTACATTCGCCAAGTATTTTGGGCCTTTGAAGCCGTTCGCAAGGAAGAACAGAAAAAATTCAGCAAAACCCGAAGAATTCATTTTAAACGCTCCCGAATCTTGCTGAACAAGCGATATCAATTTCTCACTCCTGAGCAAAAGCAACAGGTCGATCTTATGCTCTATGCCAGTAACCGTCTGCTGACAGCCTACTCTCTGAAAGAACAGTTTTTCAAAGTCCTTGAATCTTCTGACAGCGTGTCTGCACGGACAGCGCTATCCCATTGGATTATGGCCGCACAAAACAGTGGCCTTTTGAAATTTGTTGCTTGTGGAAATACTATGGTTCGCTGGTCAAAAGGTATTCTAAATTCGTTTGATTGTCCTTACACCAATGGTTTTACCGAAGGGGTTAACAACAAGATTAAGGTACTCAAACGCAATGCCTACGGTTATCGTAATTTTCGTCGCTTCCGCAATCGTATTCTTCACATGTTCCATCATTCAACGAAAAATGGAGCAGCTTAACGCCGCTCCATCCGGTGTTTCCATTTTGGGTTACCCCAACTATTGACATAGAGCCTGCAAAAATAACCCATCCTTCGCTTAATGCGTTGGATGGGTTATTCGACAATCTGACAGAGATAAGGTTTCCCTTATCTCTGTTGCTTTAACATCTTCCACTCTTTTCTATTTTCTAAAATAATAAACCCTGTGACTATCAGAAACGGTATTATTCCCAGCCATCTGTATTCGAAAAATGTTTTTTCGAATAAATAGTAAAGCAAGAAAAATACTATATATGCAACTGCGGTCGGTATTACTATATTAAGTATAATATTTATTTTCTTTTTCATTGATAATCATCCCCTGTGTAATATAAATTTATAAGATAATTATAGCGCGCACAAAAAAATTTGTCTAGTCCAAATTTATAAAGTTTGCTAAAATTTTTGTCGCCTTAAAACACTTTCAATTCCTTGAAATATCTGCCTTTCCTCATCTCAACTAATATACATAATATTATAGGGATTTAGGGAATAGGAGGTTTAAGGGCAATAAGGGTAAAGGAGGATTTATTCAATTTCTACTAAACACCATTTTCTCTAGTTCGTCTATGGAATTGATACCTGAAACCTTCCTAAGCCACTCCATTAAAATATTCTCATTTTGTTAATTTGTAATAGCAAAGTATAGATTGTCAGGTAAGGAATCAAATTTATGCAAAAGGATTATGAGCAACGAATTTCGCATTCCTTCCTTAACGCCTACATCCTTCCTTAATCTATATTCCCAACTCACTGTCCACCAGCCATTCCTCCAGAGCATTAAGCCCCTATTTTGTAGCCCTTTGTTACAATTTCTGAAAGTACCGTTAAGTACGCCGTCCATTCTTTTTCAACCTTCATTTTTCTATTAAGATACACAACCTTTGGCAGCACTTCGTGATAGGGGGGTGCGGACAAAAAGTTGGACTAAATACACTCAGGAAGGAGATAGAGGATGTATTCAGAGGAACAATATCGCAAAGCCCTGGAAGTTTATGCAGAAACGAAATCGGTAACAAGATATGCAGTTAGAAATTGACATTCTGAAAAAACAATTGATGTGCTAAAAAAAGACCCCGGCGTCAACAAGAGTCCCTTGAACAACAGGGAGAAGGCAGTGATTGTTGATGCCCTAAAAAAGAAGTATCCACTGTCTGTATTGATAAAAAAGCTCAAACTGGCCAAGAGCAGCTATTACTATCAAAACAAACGTGTCAGTTTTGCAAAGAAGCATAAAGATGATTATCAAGCTGTTGCGACCATATTCCATAACAATAAGGAAAGATATGGATATCGTAGGATTAAAATAGTATTGAACCGAGAGGGCTATACCCTATCCGAAAAGGTGATACGTCAAATTATGCGTGAAAATGGCTTGGTTGTGAAAGGCAGAAGAGCAAGGAAATACTGCTCTTACAAAGGGGAAATTAGCCCTGAAGTACCAAATGTTATTCAGAGAAATTTCAGAGCTGACAAGCCAAATCAGAAGTGGCTGACTGATTATTCATTCAGATCGAGGCTGTCACTACCGATGGCCAAGCTGGATAGATCGAACCCGGAAGGCAGGATTGATCAGGTCAATGTCTCAGAAGGGGTGCTCACCGGACAATTCAGCCTGTGAAGTTTTCTTGGGAAGAATGAAGAATGAGATGTTCTGCGGCCGTTCTTGGCAAGGTATCACAGTAGAGGATTTTATGCAGCAGATGAAACTTACATGGTATGGTATCGGGATATGAGAATCAAAATATCTCTTGGAATTTAACCTAGTGTCAAGGGAAGTTCGCAATTTCGGGACTCCGAAAAATGAATTAGGCTACGTTTAACAGTGAAAGAATGGATTTCGGGTTTAAGTATGCTCTGGAAACAGACCAGTCCTCCGCATATTCCATGAGACATGTTGTTACCAGCCGTAGGTAGGAATCCGGATTAGGAAATATTCCGACTACACTGGTTCTGCGGCGGATTTCCTTGTTCAGTCGTTCCAACATATTGGTCGAGGAAATTTTGCGGGCGTCGAGTTCCGGAAAGGCGTAGAAAGCTAGAGAATCTTCCAGCCCATCTTGCAGAAGCTCAATTGCTTTTGGAAAGCGTTTTCCATACTGTTCTGATATTTGCTCTGCGCGTTGTCTAGCTATTTTAGCGGAAGGTGCTAACCAAATTTCTTTTAACTGAGCCGCAAAGGATTCTTTTTCCTTCTGGGGTACATGAGCCAAAATATTTCGCATAAAATGGACTTTGCACCGTTGCCAAGAGGCTCCCGGAAAACTCTCACGGACGGCTGCAATCAGCCCTTTATTCGCGTCTGAAACCACCAGGAGCGGTGTTTTCAGACCACGATCTAGAAGACTTTGAAAAATTGAGAATAACTTTCTTTAGATTCATCCAGCATTGGCTCTACAGCAATGATATCCCTATGTCCCTGTTCATTGACGCCGCAAACTACCATCACAGCCATGCTGACGACCCGGCCATCCATACGAATTTTTTCATACAGTGCATCTGTCCAAATGACAGGATAGCGACCCGTCAGAGGCCGGCTGCGGAAGTACTGTACCTGCTCGTTAAGACCTTTCGTCATTTCACTGACTTGACTGCGAGAAAGATTTTCAATTCCAAGACTGCGAGCTAGTTTCTCCATCTTTCGCGTAGATACACCCTGCACAAACGCTTCTTGAACCACTTGAATCAGCGCTGCTTCACTGCGCTTGCGTTCTGTTACGAAAAACGGGATATAGCCCTGATTTCGGAGTTTTGGTACCATCAGATACATCGTCCCCATACGAGTATCCAATCGACGCGGCCGATAGCCGCAGCGGTAATCACGGCGGGATGGATTGTGTGCATTCTTTTCTGCGCCAATAATACCGGAGACCTCTGCTTCCATTAGACGGGTACACAGCCATTCCAGCATCGACAGCATTGGATCCGGCTGCGCCATACATTTTAGTAGCAATTCTGTCAAATCTGTGGTATCCTTTTTGTGAGTCATTGGGTATCTCTCCTTCTTTGAATGTCTTATCGCCATTCATTTTATTGGAGTCCCAAGACTTTTCTATGCTTTTATGAAATTGCGAACTTTATTGTACTCTATCGAATTTAAGTCCAGCAGAATATAGAATCAGAATAGGATTAGCCATATAATCCAATAAAATGTCCGCAGGCCCCTATCTCGTCCTTCCACTTTACTTTTGGATGTTTCATTGCTTTTTTGCTTTCTGCAAAACTATAACCCATCCTTCGCTTAATGCGTTGGATGGGTTATTCGACAATCTGAGATGGAATCAAAAAAGGATTCCATCTTTTTTATGCAGTTAAGGCAGAAATGTCAGTTGGCATTTTTCTCTTGCCGACGGTATTTTTGAACGATTAAATTGGCACATTTGTAAACGTCGCCGCCGCCGAGGGTCAAAATTAAATCACCGTCTTGAGCGTGAGCCGTTACATACGCTGCAATTTCATCAAAGGTTTTAAACCAGACACAGCCGGGAATTTTATCGGCCAGATCTTTAGCATAGATATTGTAGGTGTTTGTTTCACGCACCGCCAAAATTTCGGAAAGCACAACTTTGTCTGCAATCTGCAGCACTTTCGCAAAATCATTGAGCAGATTAAATGTTCTGGAATACGTATGCGGCTGAAACACCGCCCAAACGCGAGAAAAACCCATTTGTTTTGCCGCGGTAAGCGTGGCAGCTATCTCGGTTGGATGATGTGCAAAATCGTCCGCTATTGTAATTCCATTAAATTCACCCAGAAGTTCAAAACGGCGGTGCACTCCGGTGAACCGATGCAAATTCTCGGCAATGATATCGGGAGCAATATTGAAAGAATCTGCAACGGCGAAAGCGGCAAGAGCATTGTAGATGTTGTGTTTGCCCGGCACGCTCAGATTAATTTCTGCTACTTTTTCACCATGGCGATATACGTTGAATTTTTCGCGTGCACGTACGGTGTCGCAGATGTCGTCAGCGTAATAATCATTATCTTTGTGAAAGCCGTAAGTAACTATTTTCGGGCCATTGATATTATCGACAGCTTTTTTGGCGTTTTCGTTATCGCCGTTCACAATAATTAAACGGGACGTCTGCTTGGCAAATTGATGGAAGGAGCGGATGATATTTTCCACGGTGCCGAAATAGTCAAGGTGGTCGTTGTCGATATTCAAAATAACGGAAACGGATGGATACAGCTGCAAAAACGTGTCGACGTATTCGCAGGCTTCACATACCATGGTATCAGAATGTCCAGCACGGCCGTTTCCGCCGATTAACGGCAATTTACCGCCAATGACAGCGGAAGGGTCTTTTCCGGCTCCCAGCAAAATCTGAGTAATCATAGCGGTTGTTGTTGTTTTGCCGTGCGTTCCGGAAACTGCAACAGTATTTTTATAATGGCGTGCTACCATTCCTAGCATGACGGAGCGTTCCACCGTTGGAATCTTCTTTTCCCGTGCAGCCACAAGTTCAGGATTATCTTGCTTTACGGCGGCAGAATAAACCACCAGTTCTGCTCCGTCAATATTTTCAGCTTTCTGTTCCATAAAAACCGGAATTCCATGAGAGCGAACCCTCTCAAGCGTATCGGACTCATTAATATCGGATCCGGTTAGCTTATATCCTCTGCGAAGCAAGATTTCAGCAATTGGACACATGCCGGAACCGCCGATGCCAACAAAATGTATCTTCTTTACCTTTGACAGGATATCAATATCGTTCATTTGTAAATACTCCTTACCATTTAATAAAAAAATATCGCTTAAATAAATATATTGCCAAACATATTTATAATAATCATCTTTTTGAATATATGCAACAGAAAATACAGTTTTATATTACTTCTTGAGAATCACACACAATCGGAGCCTTCCATAATATGTAAAAGACCAATCATGGAGGGATTATTCATGCAAAACGGCGGCAGCTTCGGCGTATTGGGTGGAGACAGGCGCCAAATCGCCATGGCGGAATCCATAGCTGCAGATGGATATTCAGTATCTGTTTATGGTTTTGACAATGTCAGCTTTTCAAGCGGCATCATAAAATCCGGATTAACCGAAACAGTCAGGAATCATAAAAACATCATTTTGCCCTTGCCGGTTACATCGGACGGAATTCATCTGAAAATGGATTACAGCAAAGAGCAGGTTATTCTGAATGACGATTTTGCCAAATTACTGCGTGACAAACAGGTGTTCGGCGGAAAAATGGAGAAGCTTTTTCAGACAAGCAGGCTGTGGGATTGTATCAATACCCATGATTTCAGCTTAAGAGAGGAATTTGCCGTCAAAAATGCGGTTCCAACCGCGGAAGGGGCAATCGGAATTGCAATACAAGAATATCCCGGCACATTAAACGGCAGCCGATGCTTGGTTGCGGGATTCGGCCGAATCGGGAAAGTGCTTGCATGGATGTTGCGCGGCATCGGCGCAATGGTGACGGTCAGCGCAAGAAAGCAAGCGGACCTAGCATGGATTTGCTCCTATGGTTACTCTGCCGTTTTAACTGAACATGTGGGTGAGGGAGAGTACGATATCATCTTTAACACGATTCCAAGGCAGGTGTTTAGCCACTCTGTGCTGAGAAAAATGCAGTACCGTCCACTTCTTATTGATCTTGCATCACTGCCCGGCGGTGTAGATCTACAGGCTGCGGATGAATTTGGAATTCGTGTTATTCAGGCTTTGTCCCTGCCCGGAAAAGTGGCACCAAAGGCGGCGGGAGAAATCATCAAAGAAACCATTTTCAATATTTTGAAGGAGGGACACGGTTTTGAATGAGATTACTTTCGGATTCGCCATGTGCGGATCCTTTTGCACATTTGATAAAGTACTGGATGAAATGAGAAAAATTGCGAAGAAAGGGTATCGTCTACTGCCGATTATGTCGGAAAACGCATCTTCCACAGATACCCGCTTCGGCCGTGCAAAAGATTTCATCTGGCAAGTCAGCGATATTTGCGGTCGGGATGTGATTACCAACATTGTGGGTTCCGAACCAATTGGACCGAAGAAACTTGTTGACTTGATGATAGTCGCACCCTGTACGGGTAATACGCTTGCCAAACTTGCAAACGGCATTACAGATACAGCAGTGACAATGGCTGTAAAATCCTGTTTGAGAATCGGTATTCCGGTTGTATTGGCTCCTGCAACTAATGATGCCTTGGCGGCCTCCGCACAGAATCTTGGCAGACTGATGAATGTAAAGGATATTTATTTTGTGCCCATGCGGCAGGATAATCCTGAAAAAAAACCGCATTCTGCTGTAGCAGATTTCAGCCTGATTCTCCCAACAGCCCTTGCGGCGTTAGAAGGAAAACAACTGCAGCCCGTTTGGCGATAGAAATATAAAAGTATAACTTGAAAATAAAATCAAAACTTGTTATCATATTAAAAGAATGGAAGTGAAACCTGCAATGCTTTACTGTTCAAATTGTCAGATGTTAGTTCACACAGGGAAAGTGTGCCCTTCCTGCGGAGCGAAAAAACTGCGCGAGGTAGGGCACAATGACCCTGTTTTGTTTTATACGGCAAATGAGTCCGATCGTGACAGAATATGTGTCGCATTGGATGAAAATGGGATCCCACATGAAGAACGAATGTGTGGGCTCGGTGCGCCACCTTCCATTCTGTACGGGAAAGTGCCATATTCAAACTATCGTATCTTCGTACCGTTCCAAGCAGTGGAGCGCTGCAAGGAAATTTTGCAGGAAATTGGGGTACCGGGCGAAAACAACAGTATTTCGGGGATTGACAAAAATAAGGACAAACAGGAGTCAAATAAGAATCATGCTAAACAGGCCTTTATTCGAATTATGACCGCTATTCTGTTTCTTGGGTTAGTTACTGTTGTTGTCAATCTTACGGATCAATTTGTTAATTTTTTAAAATCAATTTTTATATAGAATCAATCTAAAGTTTAAAAAGGAGTTTGTTTTATGCCATATCATATAGATACAGCATGTATCCATGCAGGATACGAGCCCAAAAATGGAGAACCTCGTGTCACCCCGATTGTACAAAGCACAACTTTTAAATACGACAGTGCACAGACACTGGGAGAACTTTTTGACCTGAAAGCGGACGGTTTCTTTTACTCCAGAATCGGCAATCCAACTGTTGACGTGGTTGAAAAGAAAATTGCCGCTTTAGAAGGCGGGGTTGGAGCGCTGTTAACTTCCGCGGGGCAGGCTGCTTCTTTGATTGCCGTTCTGAATATCTGCCGCGCAGGGGATCATTTGGTTGCGTCCAGCGCAATTTATGGCGGAACATTCAATTTGTTTAACAAGACGATGCGAGAAATGGGCATTGAATGTACTTTTGTTTCGGCAGATTGCTCGGAAGAGGAACTCAATGCAGCATTTCGCGAGAATACACGCTGTGTGTTTGCGGAAACTTTGTCCAATCCGGCACTTGTTGTGACGGATTTGGAATTGTTTGCGAAAACAGCACATGCGCACGGTGTTCCGCTGATTGTGGATAACACTTTCCCAACACCGGTAAACTGCCGCCCGTTTGAATTCGGAGCAGATATTGTGGTACATTCAACCACAAAATATATGGATGGGCACGCGGTACAAGTTGGCGGTGTCATTGTAGACAGCGGTAAATTCGACTGGAATAACGGAAAGTTTCCGATGCTGACTGAACCGGATGAATCTTATCATGGAACAGTCTATACCAAAGATTTCGGCAACAGTGCCTATATTGTAAAAGCACGTGTGCATTTAATGCGCGACCTTGGTGCGCAGTCCTCACCCATGAATGCCTTTTTGTTGAATTTAGGTTTGGAAACGCTTGCACTTCGTGTTCAGCGCCATTGCTCCAATGCCTTGGCTGTTGCTGAATTTTTAGAGAACAGCGATAAAATTGAATGGGTAAATTATCCGGGTTTAAAAAGCAACAAATATCACGAACTAGCCCAAAAATATATGCCTAACGGGACCTGCGGGGTTATTTCCTTTGGTGTCAAAGGCGGACGGGAAGCAGCGGCAAAGTTTATGGAAAATCTCAAACTTGCATCCATTGTCATTCACGTGGCTGATTTAAGAACCTGTGTGCTGCATCCTGCAAGCACGACCCATAGGCAGTTAAATGATGAGCAGCTCAAACAAGCTGGAATCAGCCCGAATATGCTCCGGATGTCCGTTGGTATTGAGAATATTGAAGATATTTTAGATGATATTCGCATAGCTTTAGAAAAACTCTAACAGTATTCTGTCATTGACAGAAATGCCCCCGATAAAAATCGGGGGCATTTTATCATCCTTTTTTAACTGTGCTGCTGTATTTGCTTCCTGTTTTTTGATGAAAAAATTAGATCTCCCCGTTCCGAAAGCAAAATTGCCGCAAAAATCAGTGCGAATCCACCGAACGAACGAAGTGTAAGAGATTCGTGCAAAAAAATAATTCCACAGACTATGCCAAATACGGACTCGAGCGTCATAATCAAAGACGCTTTGGAAGGGGATATGTATTTTTGGCAAACTGTTTGGAGAACGGTCGTTAACATGGTACTTATCAAAGTCAAATACAGCAGGGATAAAACAGAAGAAGTGGGAAGAGTTGAGGGAATATTTTCAGTCAAAAGCGCAACAGGCAGAGCAAAAAGTGCTGTTGCGGCAGACTGCGTAATGCAAAGCAGTATAGGGTCGTTTTTTTCGGTTAGAATACTTATGGTTACAATTTGGAGAGCAAAAAAAAGGCCGCATGAAACGGAAAGAAGATCACCAAAATTCATGGTGAAATTGTTTTGAATGGAAAGCATGCCCACTCCGGTCATGCATAAACCAGCCGCAATCAGATGAAAAAAACGCGGCTTTTGTTTTTTTATTGCCCAATACAAGAACGGAACGATCACGCAATAAACAGCAGTTAGAAATGCATTATTTCCAGCGGTTGTATATTGAACTCCTACTGTTTGCAACTCGAAGGCAAGAAAGTTTTCAAGACCAATCAGAAGTCCAAATTTCATGTAGGATTTTGAGAGTTTTTTCAGTCTTTTGAAAAAAAGAAAAGATAATAAAATAGCAGCAATGCCAAATCGTACGGCAATCATTGTTGCGGGGGGAACCGTATCTGTGGCGTTCTTGACTACTACAAAGCTACTTCCCCATATCATTGTAACAAGGACAATACCAAGTTCGGCAGCGATAGATCGACTTCTAAGAATTTTCAAAATAGCACCTCAAACGTTTCTGATAAAATATTAGTTATATAATTTATGTAAGATATTATAGCATTACCATTTCTAGTCGGCAACATATCGGCAACACAGCGAACAAGATTCTGTTTCCGTTTTGTAAATTTTGGTGATATCCTATGGATGCAATCTTTTCTAAATTAGTGAACTGTGGTATAATTATTCTCGTTTCACCGAATCTGTTTTGGAGATGAAATATATTATGTTAAAAATAGAACAGCGGGCTGTTTGCGACGGCGTAAATTTTCGCAGTATACGGGATGATCGCTTTAAAACAATCCGCATGTCAGTCCATTTTTTATACCCACTTGCAAAAGAAACTGTTTCTGCTAACTCGATTCTCCCCTTTTTACTAAGTCGTGCCAGTCGGAAATATCCCGATTTTACTAAATTAAACGCGCATCTGGCGGAACTCTACGGCGCAGTGTTGGATGCTGATGTGCAAAAGCTTGGGGATGTTCAAGTTTTATCCGTTTCTGCGTCCGGAATTGCAGATCGATATTCGTTAAATGGCGAAAGTGTTTCCGCAGAACTAGCAAAGCTGCTCTGCAGTATCGTGTTTGATCCTCATTTGGAAGATGGGTTGTTCCCAAGACAGGGTTTCGAACAAGAAAAACGACAATTAATTGAGATGGTGGATTCTGAATTCAACGATAAGCGTATGTATGCGAAACTGCGCTGCGAACAACTGATGTGTGAAAAGGAACCCTATGGAATCGGACGCTGCGGGACTCGCCAGCAGATTCAGGAGCTAAAGCTGGAAGAATTGACTCAGGTTTGGGAAAATCTGATACATCATGCAAAAGTGGAGGTTATGGTCCTCGGTGATTGTGACCCCGAACCAGTTTTTAAAGATTTTTATGCCGCATTTCAAAATCTTGCGCGAACAAAAACGGTTGATTGTCCAACCAAAGTAATATCGGTTGCTCAGAACCATCGGGAAATTAGGGAAACAATGAATGTCGTTCAATCTAAATTGGTAATGGGATTCCGAACTGGATGTGCGGAACCGGAAAATGAAGTGCCGGCCATGAAACTTTGTAATGCATTGTTTGGAGGAACACCAAACTCTAAATTGTTTATGAATGTGCGTGAAAAGCTGAGTCTTTGCTATTACTGCAGCTCGCTTTATAATCCTATCAAAGGGATTCTTTTAGTTCAAAGCGGGGTTGAAACGAATCATATCGACTGGGCAAAGAAAGAGATCCTGAATCAATTGGAAGAAGTCCAACAAGGTCATTTTGATGATAATGAACTGTCTGCAGCCAAACTGAGCTTGTGCAACAGCTACCGAACTTTATCAGATTCTCTGGGTGGCTTGGAATCATGGTATCTGTCCCAGACATTTCGGCCCCAGGTCAGAACACCGGAGGAAGAAGCTGAACTTGTGAGTGCTGTAACGCGTGACCAAGTTGTGAACGCAGCACGCAAAATAACACTTGATACGGTTTATCGTTTGGAAGGAAATGGGGTGAATGTCTAATGGATTGGCTCAAAAAAGTTACCGGAGAGCGTACGGGAGACAGTTATTTTACCGGAAAACATTCTTCCGGGCTGACTGTATATATCTACCCGAAAGAGAATAATAATTCCACCTATGCAATTTTTGGAACAAAATACGGTTCCATTGATAATTGTTTTAAAATTCACGGAGAAACAAACACTCATAAAGTTCCGGCAGGCATCGCTCATTATTTGGAGCATAAATTGTTTGAAAGTGAAGACGGTGATGCATTTTCACGTTTTGCAAAAACTGGAGCTTCTGCAAATGCCTATACTTCATTTGACATGACATGTTATCTTTTTTCTTGTACGGAGAATGTCTATCAATCACTCGAAATTCTGTTGGATTTTGTACAATCACCTTACTTTACAGAAGAAACCGTGCAAAAGGAACAGGGTATTATCGGGCAAGAAATCAAAATGTACGATGATGACCCACATTGGAGAGTGCTTTTTAACCTGCTAGGAGCACTCTATCATAAACATCCGGTTAGAAATGATATTGCCGGCACGGTGAAAAGTATTGCACAGATTACACCGGAACTTTTATATCAGTGTTATAATGCTTTTTACAATCTTAATAATATGGTGTTGTGCATCGCAGGAAATATACAGCCGGAACAGGTTGCAAAAATTTGCGACAAGATGCTAAAACCATCCAAACCGATTCAAGTGGAACGTATTTTTGAAGAAGAACCTGCCCATATTGCACAAGCGAAAGTGGAGCAGAAACTTTCGGTTGCAGTTCCGCTGTTTGAACTTGGATTTAAAGAACCGGTCGGCGATGGGCGCCTTTCATCAAAAGAGATCGCGGAAACCGAAATTTTGTTAGAGGCATTGTCTTCCAACGCGACACCTTTGTTCCGCCGTTTGATGGATGCGGAGTTAATTAATGAAGCATCTTTTGGTTTTGAATATTTTGAAGGCCCGGGTTATGCTTCTGTGATCTTTTCCGGAGAATCTAAAAATCCGGAGCAGGTGGCACAAGAGATCAAAAAAGAAATTGAACACATTCGGAACAACGGGTTTGAACGGCAGATTTTTGAATGCGCAAAAAGGGCTGTTTACGGTAAAAATATTGCTTCTCTAAACAATGTTGGAAGTATTGCAAATTCTTTAGTTTCTCTTGCGTTTTCCGGACGCGAACTATTTGAATATATTGATTCTGTTGCACAGGCAGATATGGATTCGGTTATGAAAAGGCTGGAAACACAGCTTCGCCCTGAGTATTCCTCTCTTTCTGTTATACTGCCCCAAAAATAATCATCACACAGTTGGTCTGCTGGTGCTTTCCACGCTAAAGCCCAGCAGATGTTTCCAATTAAAATTTCTACTGCGTGGAGAAATGGTGGTGTAAGGATGTATCATGTTCAGTTTCCGGGACTTGGTATTGATGTTACAGTAAATCCCATTGCGTTTAAAATCGGAGACCATCCGATTGCCTGGTATGGAATTATTATTGCAACGGGATTTCTTCTGGCATTTTTTTATGCAATGGCAAGCTGCAAAAAATTTCGTGTGGATCAGGACCGTTTTGTTGATGTTGTTATGGTTGGCATTGTGTTCGGTGTGATTGGCGCAAGACTGTATTACGTTCTGTTTGATGCCAGCGACCAATATATTAATAATCCAATCAGCGTTCTATATATCTGGAACGGCGGTCTGGGCATCTATGGCGGTATTATTGGCGGACTGCTGTTTGGTTCCTTAATGGCAAAATTCCGCAAACTCAGTATTCCGGCAACGTTGGATATTGCCTCACTGGGATTCCTAATAGGACAAACGATTGGGCGCTGGGGTAATTTTGTAAACCAAGAAGCATTTGGCAGAGAAACAGATTTGCCGTGGAGAATGGTGAGCGAAAATACCAGTCTTGTATCTGCTACCGGTGTACATCCTTGCTTTCTCTATGAATCCATGTGGTGCTTGCTGGGATTTATTCTGCTACATATTTTCAGCAGAAAATTCAGAAGATACGATGGACAGGTGTTTTTACTTTATCTCTTGTGGTACGGTATTGGACGTTTCTTTATCGAAGGGCTTCGAACCGACAGCCTCATGACGCCGATTGTTGCTTTGAGAGTCTCACAGGTTGTGGCAGCGGCTACGGTGCTGACTTCCATTGTGCTGCTAATTGTATTCCGAAACAGAACGGTTTTGACGGGCTGCGGCTCACATAAAATAATGGAGCTCAATTCCATTGTCGACGAAGTAAAGCCTGAAGAAGTGGATGATGCCTATATTGATGACGGCACAAGCACAATTTTTGATTCTGCTCAAGAGGCCAGAACACTCATGCAAAGCGAATCGGATGATGAGGATTCCGGCAATTTAAAGCAAACAGACACAGAAAGCAATACGGAAGCTCAGGATAACGAGAGTACTTACTCAGAAGCAGTAGACTCAGCGAAGGAGGAAAATGCGGAAGATGGCAAAACTGATTGACGGTAAGGCAATTTCAGCAGAAATCCGTGCCGAAATCGCTCTTGAGGTGCAGGAACTGAAAAAAAGCGGTATTATCCCAGGACTTGCGGTAGTGATTGTTGGCGATGATCCTGCTTCCCAAACTTATGTGAGAAATAAAGAAAAAGCCTGCGCGGCAGTGGGTATTTATTCAGAGAAATACGCCCTGCCTGGAAATACACACCAGGATGAGTTATTTGAATTAGTGAACCGTTTGAATCATAAAAAAGAAATTCATGGTATTTTGGTGCAGTTGCCACTGCCTGACGGACTGGATGAAGAATCCATTATAGAGACCATTGACCCATGGAAAGATGTAGATGCGTTTCATCCATCCAATGTTGGCCGTATCATGATTGGTAATCATCGTTTTCTGCCATGCACGCCAGCGGGTATTATGGAATTGCTGCATAGAGAAAAAATTTCTGTTACGGGCAAAAACTGTGTTGTTGTAGGGCGAAGCAACATAGTAGGCAAGCCGATGGCAATGCTTTTGATGCATGCTAACGGTACAGTAACGATTTGTCACAGTAAGACAAGGAATTTAAATGAAATATGCCAAAAAGCAGACATCCTGGTTGCAGCTGTGGGAAAACCCAAATTCATTACAGCCGATATGGTAAAACCGGGCGCGTGTGTTATTGACGTCGGCATGGATCGGGATGAAAATAATAAACTCTGTGGTGATGTGGATTTTGAAAATGTCTGTAAGGTTGCGTCGTATATCACGCCTGTTCCGGGTGGTGTCGGTCCAATGACGATTGCTATGCTTCTTCGCAATACGTTGACTGCAGCTAAAATTCAAAACGGAATCCCAATTCGGAAGAAAGTCTGCTGATTTTATGAGCAATTTGTTAAGCTCCATACAGTCTCCTGAAGACCTCAAGCAACTCCCATCGGAGAAACTGGAACAACTTTGTGCTGAAATTCGGCAACAAATTATTCAAACGGTATCGACAAATGGCGGGCACTTGGCATCCAATCTTGGAGTGGTCGAGCTTACAGTCGCTTTGCACCGTGTGTTTCAGTCTCCAGAAGATGCAATCATCTGGGATGTCGGCCATCAGGCATATACGCATAAAATGCTGACTGGCAGACTTGACCGGATAGATAGCATAAGAACCCGAGGAGGGCTTTCAGGTTTTCCAAATCGAAAGGAAAGTCCTCACGATCCTCTGACTTCCGGGCACAGCAGCACTTCCATTTCAGCAGCGCTGGGTATTTTCAAGGCGAAAGAATTGAAAGGGGAGCCGGGGCATGTGGTTGCTGTAATTGGCGACGGTGCCTTAACAGGAGGCCTTGCTTACGAAGGAATGAACAATGCAGGTAGGCTGCATAAAAATTTTATTGTTGTGCTCAATGACAATAAAATGTCCATATCGCGCAATGTTGGCTCTATGGCGCGCTATTTGGCACGAATTCGTACAAAACCATCATACTTTAGATTCAAAGGCAACATTGAAACCATTTTGGACCATATTCCGGGAGTCGGAAAACCATTTCGGCACGCCTTGACAAAATCCAAGGCTGTTTTAAAACAGCTTTTATACAACAGCACCATTTTTGAAGATATGGGTTTTTATTATTACGGCCCATTCGACGGTCATGACACAGAAAAATTGATTGAAGTATTCAATAATGTCAAAACCATAGAGCATCCAGTGCTCATCCATGTGATGACACAAAAAGGGCGTGGATATTCATTCGCTGAGAAAAACCCAAAGGCCTTTCATGGGATTTCCCGTTTTAACGTGGAAACGGGTGAGCCGGTTCAATCAAGTTCAGGCGGAAGCTTTTCTTCTGTTTTTGGAAATAAAATCTGCTCGCTTGCGGCAGCGGATGAAAGAATTTGTGTCATTACTGCTGCTATGCAGGAAGGTACAGGATTAACAGCATTTGCAAAAAAATTTCCGGAACGCTTTTTTGACACAGGCATTGCGGAAGAGCACGCTATCACTTTTGCAGGAGGTCTTGCATGCCAAGGCATGCTGCCTGTTTTTGCTGTTTATTCTTCGTTTTTGCAGCGTGGATATGACCAAATCATTCATGACGTCGCTTTGCAAAGAACAAAAGTAGTTCTTGCGGTTGACCGTGCCGGAATCGTTGGAGAAGATGGAGAAACACATCATGGGATCTTTGACCCCGCTTTTCTACGTACAATTCCCGGAATTACAATTTATTCTCCGTCCTATTATGACGAACTTAAGATTTGTTTGCACCAGGCTTTGTATTATTGTGAAGGCTTAGCTGCGGTACGATATCCCAGAGGCGGACAGCTTTACTGTCCATATGACTTTCATGGTACCCGTAAAGCATATGACATTTACGGGAATGAGTCTGCAAATATTGTAATTGTAACGTATGGAAGGCTGTTTTCCAATGCTTGTCAAGCGTTGATAACCATTCAATCAAAGGGACTTAATGCCCGTATCATCAAATTAAATCGGATTTTCCCAATTGACCAGGAGGCAATTCAAATCGCTTTAAAAGCTGATGTTGTTTTTTTCTTTGAAGAAGGAATAGAACAGGGCGGCATAGGCGAGCATTTTGCCTATTTATTAAATCAAGCTGCATATAAAGGCAAGTTTTATCTGCGCGCGATACATGACTTTGTACCACATGAAAGCATGCAAGAAGCCTTGGAACAGCTTGGGCTCAGCGCAGAAGGAATGGCCAATTTGATTATATCGGAGTGCTCACATTGATTCAGAAAAAAAGGCTGGACTGTCTAATTTTTGACCGCGGATTTACAGAAAGCCGAGAAAAAGCCAAAGCGGTTATTATGGAAGGTAAAGTTTATGTTAATGGACAAAAACAGGATAAACCGGGGACGATGTTTCCGGTAGATACTCCAATTGAAGTACGCGGTGATAAGCTTTGCTATGTAAGCCGCGGAGGGCTGAAACTGGAAAAAGCACTCAAATCATTTCCAATCAGCTTAAAAGATAAAGTAGTAATGGATATAGGAGCTTCCACCGGAGGATTTACAGACTGTATGCTTCAAAACGGCGCCAAAAAGGTTTACTCTGTGGATGTTGGATACGGCCAGCTGGCTTGGAAACTCCGGATAGATCCACGCGTGGTGAATTTAGAGCGTACAAATGTCCGTTATTTGACAAAAGAACAGGTGCCGGAACTAATTTCTTTTTTTAGTGTGGACGTATCTTTTATCTCGTTACGGCTGGTTCTTCCGGTGGCGCGTCAGTTTTTGGAGGAAAATGGGCAGGCTGTCTGTTTAATTAAACCACAGTTTGAGGCTGGCCGAGAAAATGTGGGGAAAAAGGGAGTTGTCCGAGACCGAAAAGTTCATATTCAGGTCATTTCCCGCATAGTCGATTTTGTTCAGAAAAACGGATTTTCTGTTTTGGGTCTGACCTATTCACCAATCAAAGGGCCGGAAGGGAATATTGAATACCTTTTGTATTTGCAGAAATCCGATTTTCCAGAAAATCATGCTCCTGATATTGCAGCTTTGGTGGAAGAATCCCACCGGAAATTAAATGGCGGTGAAGTAGATTGAATGTTGCGGTAATTCCCAATCTTAGCCGAGATCATGCGAGTTATTACACATGCAAATTGATTCAAAAGCTCCTTGATCTTGGAATAAAAGTTCTCATGAAGGCAGATCTTCGGCCTTTCTTTGCGGAACAGAATGTTCTATTCTATTCCAACATGATGGAAATGATTCAGAACTGCGATATTGTGATTGCGGTAGGTGGGGATGGAACCATTTTACATTCCGCAAGAAATGCCGCAGCCGCTCAAAAGCCCATTCTTGGCATAAATATCGGACGGCTTGGGTTTATCGCTGGTTTGGAATCAGACGAATTCGACTGTTTGGACAAGCTGATAAATGGGAATTATTTTATTGAAGAACGCATGATGTTAGAAGTTCGTGTGTTTGAAAACCAAGAGACAAAAACCTTTACCGCATTTAATGATGCCGTAGTCGCAAGGGGCACCCTCTCACGCATTTTGGATTTTAAAGTGCAGTTGGATGATGCAAAAGTTTGTGATTACCGCGCAGACGGACTGATTGTCGCAACACCTACCGGTTCCACAGCATATTCGCTTTCTGCAGGCGGGCCAATTATAGACCCTCAGATGAACTGTATTCTTCTTTCTCCTATTTGCCCTCATTCTTTGCTTAGCAGGTCTGTTATCTTTGGGCCGAATTCGAAATTGAGCATTCAGGCTCATTCTGAATATGAAAGTGAAATTATTCTTACAGTCGATGGAGAAGTTTTTCTAAAAATTCAGGACGACACGAAAATTGAATTCTCCAGATCCGCAACCACTGTCAAAATATTAAAGTTAAAAAACAATAACTTTTATGAAATCGTAACCGATAAACTTGGAGAAAGGAGAAATGAGGTATGAAGGAACGACGACATGCTAAAATATTGGAATTAATCAATAAATATTTTATCGATACGCAGGAAGAGCTTCTTCGGCGTCTCCGTGACGAGGGATTTGAAGTTACACAGGCGACCGTTTCACGTGACATCAAAGAACTACGGCTGATTAAAACTCTCACTGCAAACGGCAAATACAGATATACATTAGGGAATGAAGAGGCAAAGGAACTTACAACGAAATTTTACTCTTTGTTTTCCGATGCAGCCCGTTCTGTGAATTATGCACAAAATATTGTTGTGGTAAAATGTTTGACGGGAATGGCCAATGCAGTATGCGCCACTTTGGATAGCCTCCAGTGGGATGATATTATCGGAACCCTAGCGGGAGATGATACGATATTTATTTTAACAAAGGATGAAAGTGCTGCTCAGAAGCTGTCTTCAAAATTGAATGAATTTATCAGGTGATTGGCATGCTGACACAGCTTTATATTGAAAACATAGCTGTTATAGAAAAAGCGCAGATTGATTTTGATACCGGTTTCAATGTGCTCACCGGTGAAACAGGCGCGGGCAAATCTATTGTGATTGATTCTATCAATGCAATTTTGGGTGAACGGACATCGCGGGAGTTAATACGCACAGGTGCAGATCATGCTCTTGTATCCGCCGTTTTTCGTCTGAAAGATGGAAAAGCTGTGCAAAAGATTCAAGAATTGGGTTACGCGGTGGAAGATGATGGCAGTGTTATGATTCAGCGCACCATTTCTATTGATGGTAAATCTTCCTGCCGGATCAATGCGCGTCCTGCCACAGTATCTGTTTTAAAGCAAATAGGGCACTTACTTATCAATATACATGGTCAGCATGAAAGCTACGGTCTATTATCCCCGGAGCTGCATATTGGTTATCTGGACAGTATGGGATTGCCGAATGAACTTTTGCAGAAATATCAAAAAGCATATCATGCTATGCAAAACGCAAAGACGGCATTAGAATCTTGCCAAATGGATGAAGCGCAGAAGGCAAGGCAAATTGATTTACTTACCTATCAGATTGATGAATTGGAATCGGCAAACCTTCGTCCGGGTGAACAGGAAGAACTGACAAACCAAAAAAATTTGTACCGCAATTCAGAACGAATTGCACAGGCAATTCTGCAGGCGAAAACGGCGCTTAACGGTGACGAAGAAACACCGGGAGCTGTATCGGCTATTTCGGACGCTGCAGATGCTTTGCGTGATGCGGAACATTATCTTCCGGGTTTACACGAATTAGCGGATCGGCTGCAGTCTATTTCTTATGATTTGGAAGACTGCCAAGATGAATTGCGCGACTATTCTTCCCAGCTGGAATATGATCCGTCCGAACTTGACGAAATTGAAGCAAGACTCGATACAATTTATCGGCTTGGATTGAAATATGGCGGCTCCATTGAAGAAATGCTCGCATATCTTGAAAAGTGCAGGGAAGAACTGAAAGAGATACAGCTCTCGGACGAAAATGCGAAAAAATTCAGGGAAGAATACAAAAAATATCGTTCGCAGGCGGAATCTCTCGCAGCTCAAATTTCTGCTTGGCGCACGGAAGCCGCGAAGGTTTTTACACAAAAGATGAAAGAAGAACTACAATTTTTGAATATGCCAAATGTCACTTTTGAAATCCGGCAGAGCCATGTTCCCATGAATGAAACAGGCTGTGACAAAATAGAATTTTATATCTCAACCAATGCGGGGGAACCTGCTAAGCCGATTGCAAAGGTAGCATCCGGCGGAGAACTTTCGCGTATTATGCTTGCAATTAAAACTGTTTTGGCCGGTCGGGATGACGTTGGGGCCCTGATATTCGATGAAGTCGATACTGGAGTCAGCGGAAGTGCAGCAGAGAAGGTTGGAATGAAATTAAAGGAAGTTTCCAAAAATCGTCAGGTTATTTGTGTAACGCATCTGGCTCAGATTGCGGCGCTGGCTGATACGCATTTTCTAATCCGCAAGCAAGTTAGAGACAACCGTACCTTCACGCAGGTAGATCACCTTGATTGGAACGGACGGAAGCAGGAACTTGCACGTATTATGGGTGGGGAGAACATCACACCTTTAATGCTCCAAAACGCTGAAGAAATGCTGCGGCTTGCTGAAAAGCGAAAACTTCCGTCTTAATGTAGATTGTTTAAACATATTGGACAGTATGGAACTGAAAATTCAGAAGGAGATAAACGGAGTACGCACTGGCATATTTGAAAGCGCATAAGTACACAGAAAACAGATTTTAAAAATCAGCCTAAAATAAGTACACTGTTTGGGATAATCGGCAGAAAGCACACTGCATAAATTCATCTATGTCCGTGTACTGGAAAATCTGAAGTTTCTCAACTGTCCAATATGAATTATAGCTTTACGACACATATGTTTTTTGTTGACGATTTGATTTGTATTAGTTATTATTTGAAATTACGTTGGAATTTATTGTAAAAATAATCGGGTATTCTTGCAAGTATTTTGTTCATAACTCCAGTCAGGAGGACCAATATGAAGAAACTAATTGGTATACTGCGAAGTGTTGGCTCAATTATTTTGTTGATGCTTGCACTTCTGTTTTGTGACATACTATTTGCTATTATTGTTAGATTAATCCAGGTATTCTTTTTCGTACCAAAAAGTTACTTGTTATGGACAGTTAATCCGCCAGGGAAGTATGCTTTCTTTATAATCATATCGCTAATTGATATATTTTTATATGTTCTGTGGTTAAAATTATTTCAAAAAAGTGAAACGGATTCATTTAATAAAAAGAAATGGATTCCTGCTTCCATTATCACGGTTGTTCTACTGTATGTTCAAATTATAAGTGTCAGTGTATTTACAGGCGAAGAGATTATACATTATTCATTTACTCATCCGGTTGCGAAAGAATATTCATACACTGATATTCGTTCCGTTCAAACAGGAGTATATGGAAATGATATTCCTATTATAAGAGATAAAGGTGATTTTTATTACATTGTAACGTTTGAGGACGGAACCAAAATCAACTTGATGGATATGGGCGGGGAGGCTTCTCAAGATACCTATTCACAAGTTGAAAACATTGACAAAATCATTATGTCAAAAGGTGTAAATAAAATATCATCTGAAGATAATATTGAATTAGTACGATTGGCTCAAGTCTATGTCGACCGTTTTAAAAGAATCATTCGAAATAAGTAAAACAGAAAACATTGCATTAATTTGGTAAATCAGAAAAACAATATATGCAGTACGGATTGAAATGCTACACACTTCGCTGAAAAGCGGTTTTAAAGCCTTGACAATGAGGAGAATTCAAAATATAATATCTACTAATAGCGATGAAGGGAAGAAGTAATTCGTAGCAAACGCTCAGAGAGCCTGCGGTTGGTGAAAGCAGGTGCGAATGCCGAATGAAATACATCCCGGAGCTGCCGGATTGAACAATACAACGTATTTAGTAGGTTCGGCCGTGGAAACGCACGTTACAGCGTGTGGGTATGTTTGTACCCATTAAGGCCGCTTTCGTGAGGAAGACGGTAAATTGAGGTGGTACCGCGGAATTTATCCGCCCTCTGCAAATCTTGCAGGGGGCTTTTTTTATAGCTCCCTGACAAAACTTGGAGGATGAAATTATGGGTGTTTTTGAAACGTTGGAAGAACGTGGATTAATCGCACAGACTACGGACCGGGAGAAGGTTCGTCACTTGCTTAATGAAGAAAAAACTACGTTTTATGTTGGTTTTGATCCAACTGCCGACAGTCTTCATGTAGGACATTTTATTCCGATTATGGTTATGGCGCATCTTCAGCGTGCAGGGCATACACCGATTGCACTGTTTGGCGGTGGAACCGGTATGGTTGGAGATCCTTCCGGAAAAACGGATATGCGCAAGATGTTAACAGAAGAGGAAATTGCGCATAATATTTCCTGCTTCCAAAAGCAAATGTCAAGGTTGATTGATTTTTCTGATGATAAGGCAATTATGGCCAATAATGCGGATTGGCTGTCCAACCTCAACTATATCAATTTTCTGCGCGATATCGGCGTATGTTTCTCTGTGAACCGTATGTTGAGCGCCGAATGTTATAAACAGCGGCTGGAACGTGGCCTTTCGTTCTTTGAAATGAACTATATGATCATGCAAAGTTATGATTTTTTGGAACTGTACCGTAGGTATGACTGCAAACTCCAGCTTGGCGGTGACGACCAATGGAGCAATATCATCGGAGGTATAGAATTAATTCGCCGCAAAGAAAACAAGGATGCTTATGGCATAACCGTAACCCTGCTGACAAACAGCGAAGGCAAGAAAATGGGCAAAACGGAAAAAGGTGCTGTGTGGTTGGATCCGGAAAAAACTTCTCCGTTTGAGTTTTACCAATACTGGAGAAATGTTGACGATGCGGATGTTCTCAAATGTTTGAAGATTCTGACATTCGTTCCGATGGATCAAATCAACCAATTTGCTGCTTTGTCCGGTGAACAGCTTAACCCGGCAAAGGAACTTTTGGCTTTTGAAGTGACAAAACAGATTCACGGAGAAGAAGAAGCTATAAAAGCCCGGGATACTGCCCATGCGCTGTTTAACCAATGCGCCGATACAGAACATATGCCGACAACGCATCTGACACCGGAGGATTTCACAAACGGTTCCGTGGGAATTTTGGACATTTTGGTCAAGGCAAAACTTGTGGCTTCACGCGGTGAGGCAAGACGTCTGATTGTTCAAGGCGGTATTTCTGTAAATGGAAATAGGATTACAGATACAACAGCAGTTTTTACTGAAGAAGATTTCCATAAAAATGATAAGTCTTGCTTGATTATCAGAAAAGGAAAAAAAGTTTATCATAAAATTACTATAACACCGTAAAAAAACACCTGTTTGGATAATTCCAAACAGGTACTTTTTTATGATGTTTTGCATCTGCTTATCAAAAAAACTGCAAAAAACATGAAATTCGTGCAAATCCTATGTATTTTTGTGCATAAAAATGAAATCGTTCTTTCAATTGGAAAAAGATTGACACCGCTTTTGAAAAAGCATAAAATTATAAACATATTATAAACATACTATTGTAATAATATTTAAGTTTGAAAAACTCATGGTTCTGTATTTGTTCTAATATTCGGAATAATCTGATATTTTTTGTTTATTTGAAGCGAATGATAAGGAGTAATGCCAAAGCTTTACCTGCGTGACAGAATAGGGATTGCGTCGTTATTTTTGTTGGCGTTATTACCGACTCCTTTATTTTTCCTTTATGGAGTTGTTAGCAATATGAGTAGCATTGTTGTAGCAAATTCAAATCCGGAACATGCGAAAAAAATAGCGGCGGTTCTTCGGTCTAGCGGTTTATATGTTGGAGCCGTTTGTACAACAGGCGCTCAGGTCATGAATTTCACAAGCAAACATTATCATGGCGGTGTTGCAGTTTGCAGTGTGAAGTTGAGAGATATGCCAGCTGTTAATCTACCCAAAGTGGTTGGAAATTCTTATGACTTTCTGTTTTTGGTTAGTTCACAGCTTACATCTATGTGTGAGTCATTGGAACACGCTACTCTTATGTTACCGATCAACCGAATGAGTTTAATATCCACAGTGAATATGTTTCTCAATCTAGCAAATTTTACTCCACTTTCCATTAAACAGAAGTTGGCTGAGGGTAATTATGACGATAAACAACTGATTCAAGAAGCGAAAAGCCTGCTGATGAAACGCAACCACTTTACAGAACCACAAGCTCACCGATTTCTGCAAAAAAAGAGTATGAATACAGGGAAAAAGATGGTCGAATCCGCCATGATAGTCTTGAGTTCATAGGGAGGCTGTGCAATGAAATTTACAAAAATGCAGGGCATTGGCAATGACTATATCTATGTGAATTGTTTTGAAGAAAGGGTTGAGAATCCATCAGAGCTTGCCGTTCGTTTGAGCGACCGCCATTTCGGTATCGGTTCGGACGGCATTATTTTTATTGAGCCGTCTCAAATTGCAGACTGCAGAATGAATATGTATAACGCTGACGGTTCGCAGGGAAAAATGTGCGGCAACGGAATTCGCTGCGTGGGTAAATATGTCTATGAACGCGGAATTGCCCAAAAAGAAATCTTGCATGTGGAAACTCTCAGCGGCATCAAGACGCTTCACTTAAATATCACAGATGGTCATGTGAGAACGGTTGAGGTTAACATGGGAAAACCCATTCTAAAATCTGCTGAAATACCGGTCCTTTTTTCGAAAGACAAGGTCCTCAATGAGCCGTTGATTGTAGATGGTAAGGAATACCATATCACGTGTGTTTCCATGGGTAATCCTCATTGCGTTGTGTTTGTTGAAAATGTAGAACAGCTTCCATTGGAAAAAATTGGTCCTTTATTTGAAAAACATCCAATATTCCCTGATCGGGTTAATACAGAATTTGTTCAAATATTAGGAGAAAACGAATTGAAAATGCGCGTTTGGGAGCGTGGTTCCGGTGAAACGCTGGCCTGTGGAACCGGCGCGTGTGCTGTCGCATGCGCAGCAGCATGGAATCAAGTGGCGGAAAGGAATGTAAAAATTCACTTAAAAGGTGGAGACCTTTTGATTCGGTGGGATGAGCAAACAGACGAAATTTATATGGAAGGTCCTGCTGAATTCGTCTTTGACGGAACGGTGGAAATCTGATATAATATTCATTCAGAGTGTATATTATGAATTTTTATGAAAGGAATGGCCAAGCTTGCTGAAAATTAATGAAAATTTCGTAAAGTTACCAGCTAGTTATTTGTTTGTTGATATTGCCAAAAAAGTGGACCAATTTATGCAGCAACATCCCGAAACAGAGGTTATTAAACTGGGGATTGGCGATGTAACAAGGCCTCTTCCAAAAGCTATTGTTGATGCTATGAAGCATGCTGCAGAGGAAATGGGAGATGCATCAACCTTCCGCGGATATGGTCCTGAAGCTGGATATTTATTCTTGCGTGATGCAATTTGCAAGAATGACTATCAAAGCAGAGGCGTGGATATCGATCCGGACGAAGTTTTTGTGAGTGACGGTGCAAAATGTGATACGGGCAACATCGGTGATATTTTCGATCGCGATAATACTGTGGCTGTCTGCGATCCGGTTTATCCTGTATATGTGGACACAAACGTTATGGCGGGCCGTGCAGGCGAATATTCACCGGAAAAAGGGTGGAGCAAGATTGTTTATATGCCATGCAAAAAGGAAAATGGATTTTTGCCGGAACTTCCCAAACAACAAGTTGATTTGATTTACCTATGCTTCCCCAATAACCCAACCGGAATGGGCATCCATAAAGATGAACTGAAAAAGTGGGTGAACTATGCCCTGGAGCATCATTCCGTTATTTTGTACGACGCTGCCTACGAAGCGTTTATTACAGATCCAGAAATGCCGCACAGCATCTACGAAATCGACGGGGCAAAACGGTGCGCGATTGAATTCCGCAGTTTTTCCAAAACGGCAGGATTTACCGGTGTGCGCTGTGCGTTTACAGTTGTACCGAAAGATCTTGAATTTAATGGTGTTTCACTGAATCGTTTGTGGGCACGCCGCCAGTCCACTAAGATGAATGGTGTTTCTTATGTCGTTCAGCGTGCCGCGGAAGCGGTTTATTCTGAAGAAGGAAAACGTGGAATTCGTGAAAACATCTCTTACTATCAGAATAACGCCAAAATTATGCTAGACGGTCTCACAAAAGCTGGCTTTGAAGTATACGGCGGCATCAATTCACCTTATGTTTGGTTAAAGACACCGGAAGGCCTCTCTTCGTGGGAGTTTTTTGATTTGCTGCTTTCAAAAACCGGGGTTGTTGGTACGCCTGGTTGTGGTTTTGGACAGGCAGGCGAGGGTTATTTCCGTCTTACCAGTTTTAATACAACAGAAAATACCCGGAAAGCTGTTGAGCGGATTGTAAATTCGTTTTCCGTATGATGCATAATCATACATCGCTTTTCAGGATAATTGGACTGAAATTTCAGATTGGTTGGTGATGGAATGAAAGCAAAATTAATGCTCGAAAACGGTATGATTTTCGAAGGTGAAGGGTTCGGGGATGAACACGATACCCTTTGTGAAGTGGTTTTCAACAGTGCCATGTGTGGCTATTCAGAGCTTTTGACGGATCCCTCCTATGCGGGTCAGGGAGTTGTAATGGCATATCCGCTGATTGGGAACTATGGTATCTGTTATGACGACATGGAATCCACACGGCCTTGGGTGTCCGCATACATTGTGCACACCCTGTCGGAAGTGCCGAGCAATTTCCGCAATGAAGTAGACCTTAACACGTTTTTAAAGAATAATCATATTCCGGGTATGCAGGGTGTTGACACAAGGGCTCTTACAAGGGTTTTGCGCGAAAGCGGAACGATGCGTGGAATGATTGCATTTGGAGATCATATCAATACGGATGCTATGAAAAGCAAACTGCAATCTTTTTCAATAACTCCAACCGTGCCAATTGTTAGCTGCAAAGAAAGTTCCGTCTACGGTGATGGGCCGATTCGTGTAGCACTTGTCGATTATGGTGTTAAAAACAATATTATCCGTTCCCTTGTAAAACGCGGTTGCACAGTAAAACGCTTTCCATTTGACACTTCTTTTGAAGAAATGATGGAATTTAAACCGGATGGAATTATGCTGTCTAATGGCCCGGGAGACCCGAAAGACTGCAAAAAATCCATTGAAGAACTTAAAAAAGTATATGCATATGGCATTCCCACATTCGCCATTTGTCTGGGACATCAGCTCATGGCACTTGCTATGGGATTCGATACTTATAAATTAAAATATGGCCACAGAGGTATCAATCACCCTGTCAAGGATCTTGCGGAAGGCAGGGTTTTTATCACTTCCCAAAACCACGGCTATGTGGTTAATGCCGAAACAATTGATCCTTCAATTGCAGACATTCGTTTTGTCAGTATGAACGATGGCAGCATTGAGGGATTAACTTATAAAAACGGAAAAGTATTTTCTTCACAGTTTCATCCCGAGGCTTCGCCGGGTCCTCTTGATACCGGCTTTCTTTTTGATAAGTTTATCGCTCTGATGGGAGGGAGCCGCCTATGAGTAAAAGAGAAGATATTAAAAAAGTTGTTATTATTGGATCCGGCCCTATTATTATCGGACAAGCAGCTGAATTTGACTATGCAGGCACACAGGCATGCCGCGCTTTGCGTGAAGAGGGAATAGAAGTTATTCTGATTAACTCGAATCCTGCCACCATTATGACCGACCGCCAGATTGCCGATAAGGTATATATTGAGCCGCTGACAATCGAAACAATCAAAAAAGTTATACTAAAGGAGAATCCAGACAGTATTCTTCCAACTTTGGGCGGGCAAAATGCGCTGAATTTGGCAGTAGAACTGGAAGAGTCCGGGTTTTTAAAAGAAAATCATGTGGAGATGATTGGCACTAACGCCAGCACAATTCGAATGGCGGAAGACCGTGAACTGTTCAAAGAAGCAATGGAACGGATTCAACAGCCAATTGCGAAAAGTGTTATTGCGGAAAATCTGGACGAATGTATAGAAGCTGCCAAAAAAATTGGATACCCAGTAGTGATTCGTCCTGCATACACACTCGGCGGTACCGGTGGAGGAATTGCCGCTAATGAAGAAGAATTAGTCAATATTGCCACGGTTGGACTGCATCGAAGCCGTGTTCATCAAGTTTTGATTGAACGCAGTATCGCAGGATGGAAAGAAATTGAATACGAGGTCATGCGGGACAAGAATGACAACTGTATCACAGTTTGCAATATGGAGAATATTGACCCCGTTGGTGTCCATACCGGTGACTCCATTGTGGTGGCACCTTGCCAGACACTGGCAGATAAAGAGCTGCAAATGCTGCGCAGCGCTGCTTTGTCCATTATACGCGAGCTAAAAGTGGAAGGCGGCTGTAATGTACAATTTGCGTTAAATCCAGATAGTTTTGAATATGTGGTTATCGAGGTAAACCCACGTGTAAGCCGTTCTTCGGCGCTTGCCTCCAAGGCTACAGGCTATCCAATTGCAAAAGTGGCATCAAAAATTGCGCTTGGATATACTCTTGATGAAATTCCTAACGCGATTACAAAGAAGACATTTGCTTGTTTTGAGCCGACTTTGGATTATTGTGTTGTGAAAATTCCTCGCTGGCCATTCGATAAATTTGTTTTCGCGAAACGGACACTCGGAACGCAGATGAAAGCTACCGGTGAGGTTATGGGGATTGCTCCGGACTTTGAAGCTGCGTTGATGAAAGCCATCCGTTGCTTGGAGCAAAATGTATATAGCCTAAGGGATGCTACATTTGCGGAGTTATCGGATTCCGAATTGGAAAAAAGGCTTCATGTTGTGGATGACCGCCGCATGTGGGCGGTAGCAGAAGCTTTACGCCGCGGCATTTCCTTTGACCATATCTTTGAAATTACAAAGATTGACCGTTGGTTCTTACAGAAATTTTATAATATCGTTCAGTTGGAAAAAGAATTAGCCCAACAAGAGATGACCAAAGACCTGCTTTTAAAAGCAAAGAAATTCGAATTTATGGATAAAACCATTGCAGAACTTTCCGGCAAAAGCGTTGAGGAAATTCGGTCATTACAAGAAAAATGGGAGATTCATCCTGTCTATAAAATGGTGGATACTTGTGCAGCTGAATTTGATGCGGAGACTCCATATTATTATTCTAGCTATGGCACTGAAAATGAGTCCATTCCTGGGAAAGGACGCAAAAAAATCCTTGTTGTTGGGTCCGGCCCGATCCGCATAGGGCAGGGGATTGAATTTGATTTTTGTTCCGTACACAGTGTTTGGGCGTTAAAAGAACTTGGTTATGAAACCATCATCGTGAATAACAATCCGGAAACCGTCAGCACGGATTTCGATGTTGCCGATAAACTGTATTTTGAACCACTCACAGAAGAAGATATTCTCCATATTGTGCAATTGGAAAAACCTGATGGAGCCGTTGTGCAGTTCGGCGGACAGACTGCCATCAAACTCGCTCATGCGATTGAGCAAATGGGAATTCCGCTCATGGGAACCAATTATGACAGCATAGATGCTGCGGAAGACCGCGAGCGCTTTGACGCAATTCTGAAACAGTGTGGTATTCCGCGCGCAGAAGGCAGAACGGTGTTTACTTGCGACGAAGCTTTAACCGCTGCGCGGGAACTAGGATATCCGGTACTGGTTCGTCCGTCCTATGTCCTTGGCGGACAGGGTATGCAGATTGCGTATTCCGACGAAGATGTCATTCAGCAGATTGGCATTATCAACCGTGTGACGCAGGAGCATCCGATTCTTATTGATAAATACATTATGGGCATTGAGGTGGAAGTTGACGCTGTTTGTGACGGTACAGACTCTGTGATTCCGGGAATTATGCAGCATATTGAGCGCGCCGGAATTCATTCAGGCGACAGTATTTCCGTCTATCCTGCGATTGGTGTGACAAAACAAATGCAGAATAAAATTGTGGAATATACCCGCCGCCTAGCGAAAGCCATGAATGTGGTCGGTCTTGTGAATGTGCAGTACATCGTTAAGGACGATGAGGTCTATGTCATTGAAGCAAACCCGCGTTCTTCACGTACGGTTCCTTACATCAGCAAAGTAACAGGTATTCCAATTGTTCCATTGGCAGTTCGAGCGTTTTTTGGGCAAAAGCTGCCGGAAATGGGATATCATTACGGTTTGCAGCATGAGCGCAATTTAGTCGCGATTAAAATGCCTGTCTTTTCGTTTGAAAAGTTGTACGGGCAAGATGTCAATCTCGGCCCTGAAATGAAATCCACAGGTGAAGTGCTCGGTATTGCACGTACCTATGAAGAAGCGTTAATCAAGGCTTTCTATGGCGCAGGAGTCCATATGATAAAACATGGGAATGTTATTATCACAGTTAAAGACGGCGATAAGGAAGAAATGCTTCCAATTGCCAGAGGACTTTACGATCTTGGCTGGAAAATATATTCCACAAAAGGCACATCGGATTTCCTTAACGACCACGGAATTCCCACCATTCGAACAAAGAAGATTGGAGCGGGGAACCCGGATATACTGGATCATATTATCTCTGGAGAAATTGACCTTGTCATCAACACCCCATCCAAGGTAGATGAGCATAAGCGCGATGGATATATCATTCGCCGCAACGCGGTGGAAGCTGGTATTCCTTGTCTGACCTCACTTGACACCGCAAACGCATTTTTAAACTGTGCACTACATGTGGACGGTATGAAACTTTCCGTCATAGATATTACAAAAATATCCGCTTTTGTAAACTTTATTTAAGTGTCTGGAGGAACTAAAATGAAAAAACTGGAGCAGCTGTACGAAGGAAAAGCAAAAAAGGTTTTTGCCACGGATCAGCCGGATTATTGCATCGTTGATTATAAGGACGATGCGACTGCATTCAATGGCCAGAAACGGGGAACGATTTTAGGAAAAGGCGTTGTGAACAATAAGATGTCCAACTACCTTTTCCAATTACTTGAGAAAAAGGGAATACCAACTCATTTTGTGGAGCAAATCAGTGATCGTGAAACACTTGTAAAGAAAGTAGAGATTGTTCCGCTGGAGGTCATTGTGCGAAATAAAGCTGCCGGCAGTCTGGCAAAACGCCTCGGTTTGGAAGAAGGAACTGCCATGAAATGCCCGGTGCTGGAATTTTGCTATAAGTGCGATGCTCTGGATGATCCAATGGTAAATGAGTATCATATTCTCGCTGCGGGTTTTGCTACCAAAGAAGAGGTTGATGAAATCTCAAAGATGGCACTTAAAGTCAATGAAATTTTATGTGACTTTTTCCGTTCCGTTAATATTGAGCTGATTGATTTTAAGTTAGAATTCGGTCGTTATCACGGACAAATCATACTGGCAGATGAAATTTCCCCGGATACCTGTCGCTTTTGGGATGTAAATACTCATGAAAAATTGGACAAAGACCGTTTCCGCCGTGATATGGGCGGTGTGGAAGAAGCCTACCAAGAGGTTATGAAAAGAATTGGTTTATAAGGAATGGATGGTGATCTTTTGAATTGTTCCGTCGCAGAGCGTGATTTCGGACATGTGCATGAAGAATGCGGCGTATTCGGTGTTTATTCCGATGGCACTATAGATCCTTCCTACGCTGCATATAATGGCTTGCTTGCCCTGCAACACAGGGGACAGGAGAGCTGTGGTATTGCAGTCAATGACCGAGGTGTGATTTCCTATTACAAAGACATGGGTCTTGTTTCAGAAGTATTTAATCATGAGATTTTAAATCGACTGAAAGGGCAAATGTCAGTAGGTCACGTCCGATATTCTACTGCAGGTGCCAGTGTCAGAGAGAATGCCCAGCCGCTCGTCATGCGTTATATCAAAGGGACGCTCGCTATTGCGCATAACGGCAATTTAACCAATGCCTACGAATTGCACCAACAGCTTGCTCGACAGGGATGTATTTTTCAGACCACTATCGATACGGAAGTATTCGCATACATGATAGCAAGGGAACGCGTGGAAGCGCCGTCCATTGAAGAGGCAGTACACCGGGCCACAAAAAAAGTACATGGCTCCTATTCCATGGTGATTATGAGCCCGCAAAAGCTGATAGGCGTACGTGATGTTCATGGTTTTCGTCCGCTGTGTATTGGGAAAATTAACAATTCTTACGTATTTGCTTCTGAAACATGCGCATTAGATGCCTGTGGTGCGGAATTTGTGCGTGATGTGAAACCGGGAGAAATTGTTGTGGCAGATCAGGATGGTCTTCGATCTATCTATGAGCCTGTCACAGAAAAGAAATCCCTGTGTGTTTTTGAGTATATTTATTTTGCAAGAACGGATAGTGTCATTGACGGCATCAGTGTTTATGAGGCCAGAAAAAAAGCGGGACGCCTGTTGGCAAGACAGCATCCCGTTGATGCGGATATTGTTATCGGTGTCCCTGAATCCGGAATAGATGCCGCTATCGGTTACAGTGAAGAATCCGGAATTCCTTATCAAAAGGGAATTGTCAAGAACACCTATATTGGCCGCACGTTTATTAAGCCAAATCAGTCAGACAGGGAATCCAGTGTACGCATTAAATTAAATGCTCTGCACACAGCGGTCAACGGAAAGCGCGTTATCATGTTGGATGATTCCATTGTCCGCGGTACAACCAGTGCGCGCATCGTTTCCATGTTAAAAGATGCCGGTGCAAAAGAAGTTCACCTTCGAATCAGCTCGCCGCCGTTTTTATGGCCCTGTTATTATGGAACGGATATACCGTCCAAGGATGAGCTGATTGCTTGTCAGCACAGTATTGAGGAAATTGGCAAAATGAGCTTTGCAGATTCGATTGATTTCTTAAAACTTGAGAATCTGCCGGAAATGCTGAATGTATCCGGTTCCGCCTGCACTGGATATTGTGATGCCTGTTTTTCCGGGAAATATCCTGCGGAAATACCGGACTATCTTTGTTGCACAGAAAAATTATGATTACTGTATGCCTATTAAACGGCTTTAATCAGTATGGAGGCTAAAACCATTGAAGAACACATATGAAACACCACTGTCCACACGATATGCCAGCCGTGAGATGAGTTATTTATTTTCTCCTGAAAAAAAGTTCAGAACTTGGCGCAGGCTTTGGATAGCTCTGGCTCAGGCTGAAAAAGAACTCGGACTCAATATTACACAAGAACAAATTGATGAGATGATAGCTCATCAGGACGATATTAACTATGAAGTAGCGCAGGCACGGGAAAAGCTTGTTCGGCATGATGTCATGTCCCATGTATATGCATTTGGTGAACAATGCCCAAAAGCAAAGCCGATTATTCATCTTGGGGCAACCTCTTGCTATGTCGGTGACAATACGGATATTATTGTTATGACGGAAGCACTCCGCCTGCTGCGGGACAAAGTGGTCAATACAGTGCGCATTTTATCAAAATTTGCGATGAAATATAAAGATCTACCCACATTAGCCTTTACACACTTTCAGCCTGCTCAGCCAACCACGGTTGGAAAACGTGCAACTCTTTGGATTCAAGATCTTTTAATGGACTTGGACGACATCGAATATCTTTTGTCCCAATCTAAACTGCTCGGTTCTAAGGGAACAACAGGAACACAGGCAAGTTTTCTCGAATTGTTTAACGGTGACCATGAAAAAGTTAAACGCTTGGATGAACTGATTGCGGAAAAAATGGGGTACAAAACCTGTTTTGCGGTCTCCGGGCAAACATATACAAGAAAATTGGACAGCCGTATGCTTGCTGTTTTAAGCGGAATTGCCCAAAGTGCCGCAAAGTTTTCCAATGATATCCGGCTTCTTCAGCACCTAAAAGAAATAGAGGAACCGTTTGAGAAAAATCAAATTGGTTCGTCAGCAATGGCTTATAAGCGAAATCCGATGCGATGTGAGCGAATTGCTTCTCTTGCCAGATATGTCATAATAAACAGTTTAAATCCATGTATTACCGAAGCAACGCAATGGTTCGAACGAACACTGGATGACTCTGCAAACAAACGTATCAGTATTCCGGAAGCGTTCCTTGCTGTGGATGGTATTTTGAATCTTTATGAAAATGTATCGGATGGTTTAGTTGTCTATCCGAAAGTGATACTTCAGCATTTAAATCGGGAATTACCGTTTATGGCGACGGAAAATATCATGATGGATGCTGTAAAACGTGGGGCAGACCGCCAGCAGCTTCACGAGCGTATCAGGATTCATTCCATGGAAGCATCCCGTATCATCAAGGAACAGGGTGGGGAGAATGATCTTCTGGATCGCATTGCTTCCGATCCAGCTTTTGGAGTCACACGGGAAGAATTAGAACAATCGGTTAGACCCGAGCGCTATGTCGGAAGAGCTCCTGAGCAAACAGAAGACTTTATTCTGGAGATCGTTCAGCCCGCACTGGAACAGTATAAGACGGTTAAGGAAACAAAAACGGACATTACTGTATAGAATTTGTGTTTAAGAACCGTTTATGTTATGATGAATTAGTTATTGTATCAATGCTGCCTAAAATCCGGCCGCAGGGCAGTATTTTGTTACCGTAGCGGCGCGGTGGAGTGATGAAAAAGATGATTACAGCTATTGTTGGTGCAAACTGGGGCGACGAAGGAAAAGGCAAAATAACAGATGTGGAAGCGGCGAAATCCGACATTGTCATCCGCTTTCAGGGTGGCAGTAATGCGGGCCACACCATTATTAATCATTATGGCAAATTTGCCCTGCATCAGCTTCCTTCCGGTGTATTCTATGACCATATCACAAATATCATCGGAAACGGTGTAGCTTTAAATGCAGATCAGTTTATCAAGGAACTAAAATCGCTGGAAGCACGCGGTGTACCAAAGCCGAAAATCATGGTTTCCAACCGTGCTCAGCTTGTTATGCCGTATCATATTCAGCTTGATTCATTTGAAGAAGCTAGACTTTCTTCTCGTTCATTTGGTTCCACAAGATCTGGAATCGCACCTTTCTATTCGGATAAATTTGCGAAAATTGGGATTCAGATTAGTGAACTCTTTGGCGACAAGGCTGAACTGAAAGAAAAAGTAGAACGCATTGTAACATTAAAAAATGTCTATTACGAAAATTTATACCATCAGCCAAAGCTATCCGTGGACGACATCCTGAAGTACTTGGAAAAGTATAAAAATATCTTGGAGCCATACGTGACCGATACTTTTAGTTATTTATACGATGCTGTGCAACAGGGAAAAAATATACTTTTGGAAGGCCAGCTTGGTGCATTAAAAGATCCTGATTTTGGAATTTATCCCATGGTCACATCTTCACATACCCTAGCAGGATATGGCGCCATTGGAGCTGGATTGCCCCCATATGAAATCAAAAATATTATTGTAGTAGTCAAAGCATATTCCAGTGCTGTAGGAGCAGGCGAATTTGTAAGTGAGATTTTCGGAGACGAGGCTGATGAATTGCGCCGCAGAGGCGGAGATGGCGGCGAATATGGCGCAACAACTGGACGCCCGAGAAGAATGGGATGGCTGGATTTGGTAGCTTCCCGTTATGGTTGCCGCGTGCAGGGTGCTACATCCGTTGCGTTTACCGTCCTAGATGCACTTGGGTATCTTGACGAAATTCCCGTCTGTGTTGCATATGAGCTCGATGGGAAGACAATTGACTATTTCCCAACAACGTCGGAATTAAAGCGCTGCAAACCAATCCTGAAAAAACTGCCAGGATGGAAATGTGATATTCGGGGAATTCGGAAATATGAAGACCTTCCTGAAAACGCACGAAATTATGTAGAATTTGTGGAGAAGGAGATTGGAGTTCCGATTCACATGGTTTCCAATGGTCCGTCCCGCGAAGATATCCTATATCGTTAACGAAATTGATTTGTTCATCCATCGCGGCACAGTCGGTTGGCGGTTTGCTGATAGCAATCTGCCTGCCGACATTTTCAGCTCGTGCATTTTCATGTAAATAAAGGATACCTTTATATTAAAAAATAAGAAGAAATTTGCAATCAGATTTAGTTACCGTTGAATAAGGAGAAACCATATGAAACAAAAAGAATCCATTTTGATATTGGATTTCGGCGGACAATACAGTCAGCTGATCGCCCGAAGAGTGCGCGACCAGAATGTATATTGTGAGATTAAACCATATCAAACCCCTGCCAAGGAGATTGCCTCTGCCGGTTACCAAGGGATTATTTTCTCGGGAGGGCCAGATACTGTTTATGATGAAAGTGCTCCGAAATGTGATATGGAAATTTTTAGTCTTGGTATTCCTATTTTGGGCATTTGTTATGGAGCACAGCTTATTGCATATTCCCTTGGCGGACAAACTGCTAGCGCACCGGTAAGAGAATATGGAAAAACAGAATATCGAATTACCGCGGATTCCGAATTGTTCCATGGTATTGACAAACAATCTGTTTGCTGGATGAGTCATACTGTTTATATCAAAACTCCTCCTGCTGGATTTCATATTACGGCAGTAAGTGCTACATGTCCTGTGGTTGCTATGGAAAATGCTGAGAAGAAAATTTATGCTACGCAGTTTCACCCGGAAGTAGAACATACACTTCACGGCAATGATATTTTGCATAATTTTCTATATCGCATTTGCCAATGTACCGGTGACTGGAGAATGGATTCTTTTGTTCAAACATCAGTCGAACAACTAAAACAGTTAATCGGCGATAAAAAAGTGATTTGTGCACTGTCCGGAGGCGTAGATTCTTCCGTTGCAGCGGCCCTGGTACATCGTGCCGTAGGAACACAGCTCACATGTATTTTTGTAGACCATGGCCTTCTCCGCAAAGGAGAAGGGGATGAAGTGGAACGGGTGTTTCGCAGTCAATTCCATATGAATCTTGTCCGTGTTGATGCACGGTCGCGCTTTTTGAACCGCTTGGCCGGGGTAACTGAACCGGAAAAAAAGAGGAAAATTATCGGTGAAGAATTCATCCGGGTTTTTGAGGAAGAAGCTAAAAAAATTGGACAGGTCGATTTCTTATGTCAGGGAACCATATATCCGGATGTTGTTGAAAGCGGAACTGGAAATGCCGCAGTTATTAAGAGTCATCATAATGTTGGCGGACTTCCGAAAGATATTGGTTTCACTGGGCTTGTGGAGCCGTTACGGTATCTGTTTAAAGATGAAGTCAGAAAGGTTGGTACCGAACTTGGTCTTCCTGATACGCTTGTTTGGCGTCAGCCTTTCCCGGGGCCAGGTCTAGCTATCCGTATCATGGGTGAAGTGACGGCAGAAAAGCTCTCCATTTTAAAAGATGCTGACGCTATTTTCCGTGAAGAAATCGCAAAAGCAGGTCTTGACAGGCAAATCAACCAGTACTTTGCAGTGCTGACTGGAATTAAAAGTGTCGGCGTAATGGGGGACGAACGCACATACGATTATACAATTGCTCTCCGCGGAGTCACAACTTCTGACTTTATGACGGCGGATTGGGCACGTATCCCTTATGATGTACTGGAACAAATATCCTCCCGTATTATCAATGAAGTTAAAAATGTCAACAGAATTGTTTACGATATAACCTCAAAACCTCCGGCAACCATAGAGTGGGAATAAAATAAAACAGGCCATAAAATCAGTTACAATGCGGTTTTATGGTCTATATTTTTGCATAATGATTCTAAAATGATTCTATTTTTACGGATTTTATATCAATAGTTGGGTAACCTTACAATGGAGCGGCGTTAAGCTGCTCCATTTTTTATGCGGTTTCAAAGGCTTTTTATCACTATGTGATATAACAAATATTGGATATTTTGACACCATCATTCCTGTTGCTAAAATTTGTAAAATATTGTTGAAATAATGCGTTTATAAGAATATAATAAAAACACAACAAAAGGTAAAAAATGGTCTTAAATTTTTGCAAAGTGAATAACAAATAATTCTTATAATTAAGTAGATTGACAATATATGATTGAAAGATTTGATAAATGGAAGCCATAGGGACTGTGTTTCTGCTAAATTCTGAGAAAATATAAACAATACAATTCTGATGGAGATATGCAATATGGATATGCTAGATGTATCCCTGAAAGAGAAGTTAACGAAACTGTTATGGGCGAAAAGCAGGTCATTTAAACCATTGTGGGTGCATATGTTGGAAACCGGTATTGTTGCACAAATATTGACGATGAAAGGCTGCTTTGTGCCATTGCGCAAAGAATTGGAACAACGTATGCACTTATCAGCTGAGCAAATATGTTCTCTTGTTGGATATCTTGCCGCGATGCACGATATTGGGAAAATACATCCTTCTTTTGTGGGGAGCGGTGCCGTATTAGAGGCAAAAGCATTCCTTGAAAAGCATCATTTGGAATTTTGTGATGATCATTTTCGTCATGAACAATATGGTGCAGCACGTGTTAAACAAATATGGAAACACAAAGAACGTTTTCCACGTCATGTGCGCAGATATTTTTCTGCACTAATCCGTTTGCATCATCAAGGTAAACGGGGAAATGCTGGTGCGATGGATAAGAGTCGAGCAGCTATCTGGGAAGATATGCAGAACGACTATGAAGAAATGTTTTGGAAGTTTTTTGAACCTCCCACAACCGTCTCTCTACAACATATAGATGCGGTCAATATCCTGCTGCTGGGAATTATAATCACTGCCGACTGGATTGCTTCAGGAAAGAATTTCGATCACCCTTGTGAAATGACAGACATAAAGCAGGTAGCGGTAAATGCCGAAAAAGTTGGAATTGATTTTTTGAGAAAAAATAATATGACATGGATCGATCCACTCTGCATACATAAATTTACTGAATTATGGCCTGATATTCCTCGTGCTGGAATGCGTGTTCTTCAGCAACAGGTGGAAACCATTTTTGAAGATCCAAATGAAAAACCGCTAGCGATGATTTTAGAAGCACCCATGGGAGAAGGTAAAACAGAAGCGGCAATGTATGCTGCATCACAATTAGCACAGCGGTGGAATAAAAAAGGTTTTTATATAGGCCTTCCTACGGCGGCAACATCAAATCAAATGTATAATCGTATCAACGCGATGTTGGCCCAGCATCAGTTGGGAGACAGCAGATTGTTACATGCTATGGCTTGGCAAATGGATGAAGACACTGACGCTGGATTTGCTGAAGAAAAAATAGCAGAACAGTGGACGGCACCATTACGTCGCGGCTTAATTGCTCCTTATGCTGTGGGAACTGTTGATCAAGTTATGATGGCAGCACTTAGAGTTAAGTATGGTGTTCTTCGGCTCGCAGGACTTGCAGAAAAAGTTTTGATTATTGACGAGTGTCATGCGTATGACAGTTATATGAGTGGAATTTTGATACGTCTTTTGGAATGGTGTAAAACACTTCATATTCCTGTTGTGATGTTATCCGCTACTCTTCCATCGGAAAAGAAGGCGGATTTTGCAAGTGCATACGACGAGACAAAACAGTTGGGTAAAGGAACATATCCATCCATCACACTTTTATATGAAGAAAAACCGTTGCGGCAAATAGCCGTACGGTCCAGTTATCAGCACAGTACTGTAACACTTGAAACAGTGCCTTTGCTGGGAAAGGAAAAGAAAATAGCACATATAGCGCAAGAGTTTCTTCATCATTACGGTGGCTGTTTGTGTATTTTACTTAATACTGTTAAGGAAGCGCAGTCGGTGTGGAGTGAATTGCGGACATTGCTTCCGAACGAGCCAATTATTTTATTTCATGCAAGATTTGATGCCAGACGCCGCAAAGAGTTGGAAGAACAGTGCATTCGTTTATTTGGACCAGATAAGTCTTGCCGACCAAAACGCGCTATTTTGGTCGCAACGCAGGTGGTTGAGCAATCGCTGGATTTGGATTTCGATGCGATGATTACTGCAATTTGTCCAATAGATCTTTTATTCCAGAGAGCAGGCCGGATATGGCGCCATAAGAATACACAGCGTCCTCGAGGGTTGGTTAATCCCAAACTTACGGTATTGGTACCGGCAGATAAAGATAAGAATTATGGCCCGAGTGGCTTTGTTTATGCAAATGTGATTTTGGAACGTACACAAGAAGTGTTAATGAGAAAAGCAAAATTGGAAATGCCAAAAGAGATTCCCGAATTGGTAGAACACGTATACAGTAATGGACAAGTGCTGGAAGAGCAATTGCAAGAATGGTATGAACACCAATTTGAAGAAGAACTGAAACAAAGTAGTGCAGAGGCTGTGGAATTGCCAAAACCAAATCCTTATGAATTTTGCTTTAGCAGCGATGACCCGATATTTTCAGATGAGGATAGCGAATTTATGTCTGCACATACACGTTTAGGCGAGCCAAGTGTCCGTCTTGCATTGTTACCAAAAGATTTGTGGTGTCAGGTTGTACACGTAGAACATCCCAGTCGGACGATAGCAAAAGAGGTATTGCAATTCAGTTTTTCTGTGCGGGAGAAATCTGTTCAACAATATTTGACAAGTACCTGTGTCGGAGGTCTGAAACCAGTGCAGGGGGATGGATTACTGACCGGGGTATGGTTGTTGCCGGCAGAAGGCGGACGTTGTACTTTTACAAACGGTGCAACTTTGCAGATAGATCCACTGCTTGGCTTTTTAATTAAGGAAGGTGATGAGTAATGCAGTTTAACATTTTAACTCAGCCGTGGATTCCGGTGCTTACGCTATCTGGAGTGAGAAAAGAACTGGGACTTCTTGATACTTTGGAACAAGCACAGAACCTGCGGGAACTGGACATACCAAATGCAATGGACGAATATAGTCTTTACCGATTTTTGATTCTGTTTTTAATGGCTGTGTACCGCCCGCGAAACGCAGATGATTTACTGTATATTCTCGATGCTAATTGCATTGACAGAAATCGCCTGCAAAAATATTTGAAGATATGTCAGGATGAGGGAGTTAGCTTTGACATATTTGATGAAAAGCGGCCATTTCTGCAAAGTCCATTCGATCCCAGATGGGATACTGACAAAAATCTGAAATCGGTTGCGGTACTGGACTATACTCGCGCAAGTGGCAACAACCCAGTACATTTTGATCATACCTTTGAAAAAGATGCCTGTATGACACCCGCACAGGCGGCACGTGCTCTTTTGACAGTACAACTGTTCTGTACTGCCGGTCTGCAAGGACCATCAAATGTTTACGGTGCGCCACCTTTGTTCTTTTTACTCAAAGGTAAAAATCTATTAGAAACGCTGGTATTTTCTATGGTCCCGATTCCCAGGGGGCAAGACTTACCTTTAGAATTGTGGCGCTGCACAGATCCGGTAGAACCTGGGAAAAAGGTTGTAAGCACATCGCTGTTGTATGGAATGTTATTCCCAAGCAGAAGGGTGCGCCTTGTGGAAACCGGAGGGCAAGTGCGGTGTGTATATTTACAAAAGGGCTTAAATTATGTTGGATATGATGCATGGAAAGATTCCCATGTGGCTTATGTTCCAAGTCAAAACGGGCAAGTTGCATTGAAACCGTCCCTAGATAAAGAACCATGGCGCAATATTGGTACGATAACTGAAAACTTTGCAGAGCAAGCACCAACAATTTTCAATCAATACCAGAAAAGCTTTAAAGACGAATTGGATAGGATTCAGATGGATGTAATGATTTTTGGCGCTGTTACGAAACAAGCTTCTTATTTGGATATCCAGCGAGGGGAGCTAAGACTTGATACCCGAATTACAGAAAGTCCTGAAAAGTGCCACTTGATTTCGGAAGCAGTTAAGTATGCGGAGAACGTGGCTGATTATCTGCGGAAAACTCTGAATCAATTGTGTGCCAAGCAGCAACAATTTCGTAAAAATGAGATTCAGTCTGTATTGCAAAGCTATTATTCAGAGTGTGGGAAATTGTTTGATAAACAGTTGTGTTTTCAGGTAGCCACAGCCGATACTGATGACGATAAACAGAATGTGGCGTCTAATTGGGGGCAAGCAGTACAAAAAGTTGCATGGAGTGCTTATGATGCATTTTGCAAGGAAGTGTGCAGCAATGCCGAATGGTTGCTGCGTGCGGAAAAAGAGAGGAAGCTATTGTATAACAAGTTAGCAACAGCTACCAAACGGTATAAGAAAGGAAGGTAAATAATGGGTAATCAATCATTTCTGCAGCGAGTTGCGGAACTTGACAAAGGCGACCGAATAGCCTTACGGCGGGCAGCTGGAAAAATGCTAACTAACGCTGAGGGTAAAGCTTTTACAGCATTTTATAAAGCATATCCGCCGAAAGAGAAGGAAGATCAGTGTTTTTTCGCAGCATGCCTGCAATGCTTGTGGCAACCTGATGATTTAACAGAAGCAATACCATTGGAAAAAGCTTTGGCAAAAATGAATGAGACAGATGAAAATACCTTTTTAAAACGTTTGACAACGCTGTTGGATCTAAGATGGGATGATGATGGATACTTAGCAATTAAGTTGTATCGATTGGTGCGTTTTTGTAAATCAAAAGGTGTGGTAATAGATTGCGAAAAACTGTTGCGTGATTTATTTCATTGGAATGACACATCACGTTTTGTACAAAAACAGTGGGCTCGTGTCATTTGTGGAACACAAGAATTATATAACCAAATTGAAGGAGAGGATCATGATGTTGATTGAAGTTCATATGCTGAAGAATTTTGCACCAACAAATCTGAATCGTGATGATACGGGAAGTCCGAAAAGCTGTATGTTCGGTGGGGTACAGCGGGGGAGAATTTCAAGCCAGTGTTTAAAACGCAGTTGGCGTACATCTCCTCTTTTAAAGGCGGAATTAGGAGATGTGATGGGAATCCGTACACGTAAGTTGCCAGAGCTAGTAGTTGACAAACTAAAAGCAAATGGTATTGATGAAAAGTATTTGTCAATTGTAGAAAAGAGACTTTCGGGTTTCGCAAACAAAGACAATAAAGAAAACAAGAAAGGCAATTGGACTAGTCAAGTTGTTATATATTCGCCTGAGGACATAGATGCGGTAGCACAAGCAGTACAAGAAAAAATTGAATCGAGCAAAAGTGTGCAAGCTTTCGAAAAGTTAACCGCTAAGGATTTAGAAAATGCAGTAAAGGGGGCAAAGATGCGGCCCATATCGTTGGATATAGCTTTATTTGGCCGCATGGTTACATCAAACGCATTTGCAGATGTTGAAGCCTCGATGCAAGTTGCGCATGCCATTTCTACGCATAGAGTTGTTATGGAAACTGACTTTTTCACGGCTATGGATGATTTAATTGACGGTACTCAAGAAATGGGCGCCGGAATGACGGGGGATATCGATTATAACTCTTCCTGCTACTATATTTATGCTTCTCTGGATACAAACAAACTGGCAGAGAATCTAAAATACTCAGAAAATGCTGCTGAGCTTGTGCGGAAATCTGTTCCGGCGCTGCTGCGTACCATGGCCTTTACAAATCCCAGCGGCAAACAGAACACATTTGCCGGGCACTCTCTGCCTTCTGCAGTGCTAGTGGAATGCAAAAAATATCCTGTACCTGTTAGTTATGCTAATGCATTTGTAAATCCAGCGTATGCTTCTAAGGAAAGTGACCTAATTTCTGTAAGTATTCAAAAATTGGTGGACTTTGTAGAACAAACAGATCATGATTTTGCTTTGCCAGTAAAGAAACGTTTATGGTTCTGCTCCGGATTAAAGAAGAAAATGACAATTGCACAGAACTGTGAAAATTTTCAGGAACTTGTGGACGGTGTCAGTACATGCATCGCAGAATAAGGGAGGCAAGGCAAAATGGCACAAACAATTCCAATCCTTGTTTTACGTTTAGAAGGTGTACTGCAAAGCTGGGGCGAACATTCCAAATGGAACTGGCGTGACACAGCGGATATGCCTACCAAATCCGGCGTTATTGGTCTGTTGGGTTGTGCACTGGGATTGGAACGCAGTAGTCCACAGCTTGCGGAACTCAGTAGAGAACTGACAATAGCAGTACGTGCAGACCGACCGGGGCGCCAAATGACTGATTTTCAGTCTGTGCAGTCGGATAGGCTCCTCAAAGCAAATGGAGAATTACGAAGCGGGGGAAATACGCTAATTTCTTTTCGCAGTTATTTGCAGGATGCTTGCTTTACGGTTGTGCTTACGGGTGAGGATAAAATACTAAAAAAGTTAGAACAGGCTCTTAAAAAGCCTAAATGGCCGATTTATTTGGGACGCAAAAGTTGTGTTCCAACGAGGCCAGTGCTGGATAAGATAACCTATGAATATACAACGCTGGAAGAAGCTTTGCAAAAATTACCAAGAGCGAAGCGGTCTGGAGAAAAACAAGAGAATGCTTCGGTGTTGATTGAAACAGACATAGACATTGACGAAAAACAGAATCAGAATGGTACCCAATATCTGCGAACGGATGGCATTGCGCCCGGCCAGCGCAATTTTTTGTGCCGCAGGGTTATACGCAAGCCTATAACCATAAAGGAGGCAAATCATGTACCTGAGCAGAATACAACTGGATCGCCGTGACCCTGGAGTTCGGCAGTGTTTGCGTAACTGTGAGGACATGCATCGCAGTCTGATGCGGCTATTTCATGGCTCACGTCAAGAAGCAGGTGTGTTGTATCGAGTTTCCAATGAAACTATGAAGGTGTATCTTTTGTCTGAACAAAAACCACAAGCTGAAAATGCTGTGTCCGGAATGTTTGTATCAGGCATCAAAGATACCAGTACATTGGAAAACAACTTTCGCATTGGTACCTGCTATGATTTTGATATCTTGGTTTCTCCCAGTAAGAAGGTATCTATGGCCGGCTGCAAGAACAGCCGCCGTCGCTTGCTGCGCACAGCACAAGAAAGATTGGATTGGATGACGCGAAAAAGCAGACAAAGTGGATTTGAAATTCAATTTATGCAAGAGGAAATACAGCCTACGCTATATGGTCGGCATGGCGCCGAACAAGGTGGAAAAATGTACTGGAGCGTTGTGCGTTTTACAGGATGTTTGAAAATTATTGATTCATCAAAATTTCATACTAGTTGGAAACAAGGCATTGGTCCCGGACGAGCGTATGGATTGGGCATGTTATTATTGAGGGCAAAGCTATGAAAAAGGATTTACAGGAACTTCCGAAATTGCGCGACAGTATCAGCTATTTGTATTTTGAACATGCAATTATAGAACAGCAAGATTCCTCAATTGTTGTTATACAAAAAGATAATCGTATACCAGTCCCAGTTGCGGCCCTTACCTGCTTGATGTTAGGCCCGGGTATCAGTATTACCCATGCTGCGATTAAAGCGTTGGCGGACAATGGCTGTATGGTTGTCTGGTGTGGTGAACATGCAACGCGTTTTTATGCTTCCGGTATGGGAGAAACACGCAGCGCTAAAAATCTCTTGTTGCAAGCACGGCTTTGCATGGATGAAGAAGCACATATGCGTGTAGTTAGGCGTATGTATGAAATCCGTTTTCCAAAAATGAATTGTAAGGGTATGACTTTACAGCAAATACGTGGGTTAGAGGGTATACGAGTTAAAAAAGCATATCAAATCGCAGCTAAGCGAAATGGCGTAACATGGAAATCTAGAAATTATAAACATTCACGTTGGGAAGATGCTGATGATATCAACCGTGCCCTTTCTGCCGCCAATTCAGTTTTGTACAGTGTTTGTCAAGCATCTATTCTTTCTTTAGGATATTCTCCTGCACTGGGTTTTATACATACTGGAAAAATGTTGTCATTTGTTTATGATATTGGCGATCTATATAAGGCAGAAACCACAATTCCGGCAGCATTCGAAGCTGTAAAAATCAATCGGCAAGATGTTGAACGTCAGGCACGTATTTGCTGTAGGAAATATTTCCATAGTATTCATCTAATGCGTCGTATTGCGAAAGATATTGCATGGATTTTCGGAGAAACCGAAAATGAGCATGATGAGGCCCCTCAGACTGGAGAACTTTGGGAAGAAAATGGAACAACCTCACAGGGAGGTATAAATTATTCAAGAGAAGTGAGTCAAGATGGTGGTAATGGTAATTGAGAATGCTTCAGAAAAGTTACGAGGCGAATTGACTCGTTGGCTGATGGAAGCAAAACCGGGCACATTTGTGGGTAATGTAAGTGCACTCGTTCGAGAAAAATTATGGGGCAAAATTTGTGCCGAAAAGCAAAGGACAGGTGCAATCATGTTTTATAGTGCCGACACTGAACAAGGATTTGCTATGCAAATGTGTGGTGAACCTTACCGCAGAGTAGTGGATGTGGAAGGTATCCAGCTTATTTCCATTGCCGGACAGCGATAATGATAATATAATATGAATATGACACTTCGGGCCTTATTTAAAGGCAAAAATGCCGGAATCATGCGATTTCTTTTAGTGTTAGCCCCACGCATGTGGGGATGAACCGCCTCGTAACCCAGCCTAGTAAGGGTGTATTGAAAGTTAGCCCCACGCATGTGGGGATGAACCGGATGATTCTGATGCAGGGGTGCGCAATGTGTATGTTAGCCCCACGCATGTGGGGATGAACCGTTGCTGATTAGCAACGAAACATTAACCATCGTGGGTTAGCCCCACGCATGTGGGGATGAACCGCGGTTAGCGCGGGAAGCAAGCTGAGAATCGTTAAGTTAGCCCCACGCATGTGGGGATGAACCGGTCACTCTTTCACATGATGATAATAGTCGTGGAGTTAGCCCCACGCATGTGGGGATGAACCGATTATGAAATGAGGTGTATGAAATGGACAAAAAAGTTAGCCCCACGCATGTGGGGATGAACCGAAAACATATTACCATGGTCTGTAACGGCTAATCCGTTAGCCCCACGCATGTGGGGATGAACCGCGTTTCACAGAAAATATCACAGGTGCAATTAATGGTTAGCCCCACGCATGTGGGGATGAACCGAAACGGAAAACGGGCGTTACACCGTGACAACCGAGTTAGCCCCACGCATGTGGGGATGAACCGTTATTAGGCAATATGTAGCGGTAAACGGTGAAAGTTAGCCCCACGCATGTGGGGATGAACCGTGTATCACGATATTCACCAAAAACTGTCTTTTTCGTTAGCCCCACGCATGTGGGGATGAACCGTCTTGCAAATCTCTGACCGCTATACTGCCGAATTGTTAGCCCCACGCATGTGGGGATGAACCGTCAAAAGATTCGCCCCCGCCTGAACCGGCGGTAATTGTTAGCCCCACGCATGTGGGGATGAACCGTTAGTAATATTCACGCTAGCTGTCGCAAAGGCAAGTTAGCCCCACGCATGTGGGGATGAACCAGTTTTCCAGCTGGCTTTTTTTATTCTCTATTACGTTAGCCCCACGCATGTGGGGATGAACCGTTGGAGTATCACGTCCAACAGTGGCCACAGTGATGGTTAGCCCCACGCATGTGGGGATGAACCGGCTGGCTTGATGCTAACCCTACAAAGAGAAAAACGTTAGCCCCACGCATGTGGGGATGAACCGTTGTCGGTACATGCGCGTTATGCGGCAGAGATAGTTAGCCCCACGCATGTGGGGATGAACCGGCATTATGGAAATTTGTCGTTGGAGTCAGCAACCGTTAGCCCCACGCATGTGGGGATGAACCGATAATATTGCGTTCGCGAAGAAATTCATTCAGGACGTTAGCCCCACGCATGTGGGGATGAACCGTAGAGCGTTAGAAAAGAGCAAGGGAGCAATTTTCCGTTAGCCCCACGCATGTGGGGATGAACCGTCCCAGTTTTGAAACTGCGTCCGCTGTGGCCTGAGTTAGCCCCACGCATGTGGGGATGAACCGTACTGCTGGCCTTTGCCAGTAACCTTTGTAGTACGTTAGCCCCACGCATGTGGGGATGAACCGCAATCCGCTGTTTTATATCGCACTTGCTATAGGTGTTAGCCCCACGCATGTGGGGATGAACCGTATCCAGCACCCAGGCTATTGAAAAATATGAAAGTTAGCCCCACGCATGTGGGGATGAACCGCATGGTACCGTCATCTTGTAAGGCTTTCATGGATGTTAGCCCCACGCATGTGGGGATGAACCGGATGATTTGTCAAATGCAAGACAGTCTAATTCAGTTAGCCCCACGCATGTGGGGATGAACCGTGCAAATTGGATTTCCATTTTTGTCCTTCTTTACGTTAGCCCCACGCATGTGGGGATGAACCGATTTGTTGCACCCGGAACGTTCAGATTGGACAAGTTAGCCCCACGCATGTGGGGATGAACCGGGCGTAGCCGCCTTCGGCGGTGCGTTGCACCCTTGTTAGCCCCACGCATGTGGGGATGAACCGGAGATGAATGACGTTGCAAAAAGTGTATCTAAAAGTTAGCCCCACGCATGTGGGGATGAACCGTATGCCGCCCCTGTTGCTGGTGCACTTGGCTACAGTTAGCCCCACGCATGTGGGGATGAACCGTATTAAGAGCAATTAGCAACGCACCAACGATTGATGTTAGCCCCACGCATGTGGGGATGAACCGTTAGCCGAAGCGTATTTTTGGAGCTTATCAGACGTTAGCCCCACGCATGTGGGGATGAACCGACACACTCCGCGGAATTATCCGCGTAATCATTTCGTTAGCCCCACGCATGTGGGGATGAACCGTGGAGCTGAAGCTGTTGTAAATGGTGCAAAAATAGTTAGCCCCACGCATGTGGGGATGAACCGCCTATGAAGGTGACAACCTATTTCGATACAACGCGTTAGCCCCACGCATGTGGGGATGAACCGCATTAAAGACACGCTGGGGGATGATGCGGCGGGTGTTAGCCCCACGCATGTGGGGATGAACCGTTGAAATAGAGAAGTACGAAAAAATCGCAACTAAGTTAGCCCCACGCATGTGGGGATGAACCGTTGAAATAGAGAAGTACGAAAAAATCGCAACTAAGTTAGCCCCACGCATGTGGGGATGAACCGCAAATTTTATGGTTGGGAAATCCGGCAATGGATAGTTAGCCCCACGCATGTGGGGATGAACCGTTGTTATCAAGGAAAAGTATATACTCAAAAATATCGTTAGCCCCACGCATGTGGGGATGAACCGCGGTTTGTTTACTGGTGCCGTAAGCAAGGATATGTTAGCCCCACGCATGTGGGGATGAACCGATGTAATAAATCCATTCTTGCAAGATGTCGGGTTGTTAGCCCCACGCATGTGGGGATGAACCGGCTGGGCTTGCACAGCAAAATACTGCAAATGGCGGTTAGCCCCACGCATGTGGGGATGAACCGCACGGCAAGCTAGTTTGGATATGGTGCGAAGAAGTTAGCCCCACGCATGTGGGGATGAACCGTCGTTTGAGCGACTATAAAAAGTACCTTAAGCTCGTTAGCCCCACGCATGTGGGGATGAACCGTCTGACTGTCGGAATTACGAAGATGATCTAAAAGGTTAGCCCCACGCATGTGGGGATGAACCGGGCAAATTAGAATCCTCGCACAACTCAACATCAGGTTAGCCCCACGCATGTGGGGATGAACCGGCAGTGGCGACAACAAGAAAACCTCGTTTATCGAGTTAGCCCCACGCATGTGGGGATGAACCGAATCCAAACCGCACGTTAAAATGGCTGACAATCGGTTAGCCCCACGCATGTGGGGATGAACCAGCGGGTGGAAATCGCTATGATTGCGCCAAACTATAGTTAGCCCCACGCATGTGGGGATGAACCGTCACGTTAAACACAGCGAACGAAAGGGGTTTATTGTTAGCCCCACGCATGTGGGGATGAACCGTGGCTGACAGCCGAGAAAGAGAGCGGCACAGACAGTTAGCCCCACGCATGTGGGGATAAACCGCGCTTTTTGGAGCGCTTGCAAGGCTTGTTACTGGACGTTAGCCCCACGCATGTGGGGATGAACCAGAGAGAATCGATTTTCCTATGCCTGAAAAGTCGTATAAAGTTTTCCATTCTTCATTCCCTCTTTTTTGCAGAATCAGGTAGGAGAAGTGAATTGACTGCTGAGTCGTTGACTTGAATCTTAAAATGCAGTGAGGTGTTCCTGCTGTTTTTTCATTTTCTTTTTGGCCGCATCCAGCTTTTTCTGTAGGAAGTTTGCGATGCGGTCTTTTTCAATTTGCCGTGCTTTGGCAAGCTGGGGTGTGTCATCCACAAACAAAGTTTGATATGGCGAATACGCAAGCAAAGTGTTGACAAGTAACAAAAGAATATCGCTGTTGCGGTCCGCGTTGTTAACGCCCAAGCGTATCCGAGTCAGCGGAGTTTTCAGTTCTTCGGCAATCTGTTTTGCCATCTCTTTTGCAAAAAATTCTGCCGGGGGAATGTCATTCCTGTGCTGATGCTCCCGTATGATTTGAGAAAGCGCAGCCGTAAAAGATGGTAAGTGATTTCCCTTTTGTACCTGCCTAACGTATGAGATTGCTGCATCTTCCAGATAAAAATTCTTTCTATGTTTCATCGCCGTCCCCCACTATGTTCAAAACCTTTTGGAGCACAATACTGTTCTGCCGGATGACATTCAGGCACTGCTCCAGCGCTGCGGCATAACGCTGTTCGAAGCTCTGAAATTCTTCGAGCGCCGCGTAGTTATTAATTAAATTGACGAGAAAAAGGTTGCGTGAAATGTTCTGCCTGCGGGCAAGTTCATCAATTTTTTTGACGGCTGCCGGATCAGCGCCGCGTGCTTTTACGTCCATTTTTTCACCTCACATGTGACAACTTTTTGATTAAAAGCCGCACCGAAAAAAACGGTGGCGTTCGCCCCTTCTATGGAGTGAAAGAGCATAAGGGGATTCTGTCCCCACACAAGGTGGGGAGTTAGGCAAAGCCTAACGAATCGGTGGGGTCACCAAAAACCGGCATTTACGTATGTTTTTACGTATAAATTTACCCCTGTTTACGTATGTTTTACGTATATTTTTGAGGCCATTTTTTCACATTTTTGTCCCATTTTTCAGCACGTTTTGACTTTAAAGACCAGGAAGAAGTTGTTCTTTTTTTGAGTCGAAACTCAGATACGAAGAAAAAGTTCCGCTCCTAATATCTCTGTGTTTTTGATTGAGTTTTTTCAATTTTTTCTGCGCAGTTTTGATTTGAGTTCGGTTGTTTTCAATCATATTTTCAGGCTGTTGATGCGCGAAGTTTTGCTTTGAATGATGTCAGCAATCAACTAAAAATCAATCTTGGACTCCCGTAAATCGCTGTTCCATTTCTTAAAATTGCTTTGCAAAAAGTCTCCAATTTGGGATTAAAAACAGAGTGCAAAAATTTAATATCAAGCCGTAACTGTAAAACAAATAGCGGATGATTAGTACAAAGTTTTTTCAACTGTTTTGCGTTTAGACACACAGATTTTGGATTCATCTGCGAGGTATTCTGATTAAATTTTAATGTTATGTCCATAAATACTTCATAAAAAATCCCATAAAACTTCAAAACCGTTTCATGGGGCCTTCATAATCTCAAGGTAGTATATTGTCAGTGAAAAGAAGTACACTGCATCAGGTCAGTGGTGAGGGCGGAATACCGGACCACAGACCCGCAGACAAATTACAAGTGCCTCATATAAGGTTTTTGATATATCCTTTTTTCATAAAACTCCTCTCCTAAAAAACGCTGCCCTTGGTTGGGCAGCGTTTTTGTTTTAGAGAACCTATTGATTCTGCTTAATTGACCGGTAACGGCGCCACGTGCCAATCATCATAAACGTTTCCGTCGATGGTTACATAGTCTGTCAGCTTCGCTGAAAGCATTCCGGACGGTGTCCATGCATCCTGCACAACAGTATAAGCAGTATACTTTCCGTCCGGGTACCAAAGCGGAGTAAAGTGAACTCGCCGGTTATAGGTCGAATAGATATTTTTCTTAAAAGCGAACGCTGCAGACAGCCCGTCCGTTATTGGGTCAAGAACCCTCCAGTATGTAGAATATGCAAACTCCGGAAAATAGGTGACTGCTGTCTGTGCACCTGTGACGTTGGAATAGGATCCCGAGGTCCTCATGTCACTGTCCACACTGATTTTGACGCCATATCCGGAACGCATTTTCTTTCCTTTCGCAGTCGGAACCTTATCGTCCGGCTCAAGGTCCATATCTGCAGTTAAAGTTGCGCGGTATGTTGTCTTATCATATTCCCAATAGCCATGGTCAACCCATTCACCGTGGTCTACCCATTTGCCGCCGGACGGCCAGTCGGGATGACTTTCCCATTCCCAGTCTTCTTCCCATTCCCATACGGGCACCCATTCGGCGCTCCATACGCTCCATGTATTAGATGAGCTCGTCAATTCGGAAGGAACATCTGGAATCTTAAACTTATCGTTGCGGTCTTTAGCAGTCGGATCGGGCGGTGTGTTTTCCTGCATGTCGATAATGTTGGCCGTAATACGGTTCTCACTTAAAGACCCTTTGGTAGAAGATACGGTAATCGTGGTCGTCTGCGGAGTGTCAGGCGTATGCCATTTCACCCAAACAAGCTGACTGTCACCTTCCGGGATTACAATACCGGTGCGCGTGTAAGAACTGCCAAGAATATGGAACGTTACCTTTGTAGGGCTATCCGGCGTAATTTCGGAATCGGCATCCAGAATAACGGAAGTAATGACATCCGTATCCGTGCGGTAGGTAACATCGTACTGCACCGGTTCGGTATCATCTTCACTTTCGTCATCTTCTGTGAATTTCACGATACAAAGACCAAGTTCATTGATAATCGTTGCGTCGGACTGTGGCTTGTTGGTCGGTCCGGAATAAGCGGGGTATCCCATGTCCGGGTGCTGCAGAAACATAGAAAGCGGCAAGTTCTGATGAGTTAGAGAAATCATCTTACTGCGCAGACCGCCACCCAATACTTTATCATATAACGCTGCCTCTGTCGCGGTCATCGCATATTTCATACCTTGAAAGGTAAAGTATGCAATCGGCTCCAAAAGAAGCTTATAGTTTCCATTGGTAAGCTTTTCATAGGTGGTACCGATAATGGATGCTATCTGTTTTATTGTTCCTTCGGAACAATAATATTTTCGAATGATTTCAATATTTGTATTACCACCGCCGTCACTAATAATTTTCGGCAAGGGTTCAGACGGGGTATAGAAGATATAGGATGCTGTCGACATTGATAAGGATGCTCCGTTTTTATAATGCAATTTACTGACTTTCCCAAAATGAGTTACAACATTGCTTTCGTTCTTATTAGTCAAATCAATCGGAGTCGATACCGGCATGTTATCTTTGGCTCGAACCACTGTAATACGGACGCCTTCCTCACCCGTATGCCAGATATTCTCCGCCGTACCTTGCCCCATACTGCCTCCACCGTTGTCGATATTGCCTTCGCCAGTTCCAGCGTATGCTGGTACAGCAGTAGAAAGCAGAAACACTATACAAAACAATATTGTTAAAAATCGTTTCATTTCCTACCTCCAAATATCAAAGAGTATGTCGCTTGTCAGCAAATGTCTTCTCAAGTAATTTAATCCATAATTCCTACTTGTGGACCTTCACCCCAATCACCATCGATTACGGTGGTAGAGCCTTTAGGGCTTGTCTTATTCCCAAAGATTGGATCAATAAAAGTGTCATCTTCTCTGCTGGTGGACGAGCTGGATTCCGGAGAAACAGTTGGACGGCTAGTATAAGTTGGCTTATGACTTTTATCAGTCAGTGCTGAGTTAGTTGGTTGACTGCCGTTTTCACTATCACCCTCAATTACCGGTTTGGGCGGTGTGGATGTTGGTTTCGAACTCGTCGTCAATGGTTCGCTGCGAGAACTTTCTTTGGTTGGGTCAAATGCCGGACTGATGTTCGATGGTTCTGTATTGTTTGTAGTACTGTTTGATGCATCTGAAGACGGAATAATAGGAGCAACGGAAATTTCTGAGATTTGCGAAGAAACTGCCGCACTAGTAACGGCATCATCTGCGTTTTTTTCGTCCGTTTTTTGATAATTCAAGACCATTGCTAATACGCATCCAGTAAGAATCAAAATACCTATAAACAAAATCACTGTTTTTTTGGGGACTTTTTTTAGTTTCATCATAACTACCTCCGTCCTTTAAGTTTCCTCTTATTCTTTTGCAATTTGTCAACCCATTTATCCCACCATCTCAGTGGAAACATCTTGGCTGGATGCCTTAAGTAAATTTGCCAAGTTTAACAAGGCAATCCGTGCTTTTTCTCTTGTGCGGCTTTCGCTGTATTCGACCTTGTCTGCAATAACTTTCCATGGCGGTCGGCGGTACACATGCGTACGGTCGTTCGGGTCTCCCATATAGGCAAGCTCCAAGATGTACTGGTCCGTCTTATCCAGCTTACCCAGCGCAACACCCAGCCAGTCCCTTTTTTCACGCAATTCCGCAATCCTGCGGCGGCATCGTCTGATTTCCTCTTCATAATATTTTGCCTGGTCGTTCAGCGCCATGCTGGCCGTTTGGTCCCCATGCCGGCCTTTGCCGACCGGCATCCCGGACAGTTTGACAGACTGTACGGTTATTTTGTTTTTCTCCTCTTCACAGTGCCGGATGGCAGCAAATTCTTCGGCAATCATCTGAGGAATATCGTAATAGATTTTGAGTAATTCTTTCACGTCGTTTTCCGTCAAATGAGACCACCTTGCTTCCGGATTTTCTTTTTCTCTACAAATTAATGTCGAATCCGGTATTTTTTGCGTAAGTGGCATATTAATATCTTCCTCCTTAGCAGATACGCTTCATTAGAAGCTCCTGTACGCCATCACTTGCAAAGTGGAATATACTGCAATCTGAATCACCGCATAGGCCTTTTCTGCCATCATGCCCAAAATATTCATCAACAGAATCAGTGTTGGTGTCTTTGTCATATAGAGACTTAGCAATTTCTATTAGCTTTGGAAAGCTAATGGACGGGTGTTCTTTTCCTGTATGGAGTTTATACTGTTCTTTGAAGTATGCAATCAGCGGAAGTTCACGTTCTAATATCTCTACTGCATTGTCAGGCTCGCTGTTAGGTTCTATGGTATGTAACTTAGAAGTTTTTTGGGACATTGACGCGTCAGCGGAGATGTATTCAATATTTCCTACACTTTCTTTTTCTTTACTTGACTTACCTGTATTCTCCTTATCTACACTAATCTTATCTATACTAACCTTACCTATACTCGGTATACCATTGGTTGGCACTTGGTTGTCATTTGGTTGACAGCTGGTTGTCACTTGGTTGTCAGATGTTTGCTTACTACAATTTTCAGGTAAGCTAGTTGAAAGTAAATCATGATATATAGACTTATGGTATCGGTCTTTTCTGATAATATTGTTATCTTTCCAGTGAACGATGAATGCCACTAAATCTTCATTTAAAATTTTTATGAATCCTTTGGCGACGAGAACTTTTAAATCATCTTCTGCTGCCCCGGTCATCCGCATAACTGGGAAAGCTTCCACAATCCCGTCATCATCTGCACTAAGGCCCATTTGGAAGTAAAGTGCCTGCGAACTTAGTGGCATTTTCAGAAAACGTGCGCTTTGTGTAATACTTTTTGAAAACATTCTGCGTTCTGCCAATTTATTACCCCCAATATCCTTTTATTCCTTGTTTTAGCAAGCATTTTGTTTAGTTGGTTCTTCATTTTGTTCAATTCCGCCGTAAAACTTTTTATTAAAATACGCGCGGGGCACGCGTCCAGCAACTGTCATATAGCCTGCGGCTTTCAGCTCAGCATTCATTTGCCTGAACAGTTCATAAGTTTTGCCTTCTGACAGATTCAAAATGGAAGCAGCTTCTTTGGCAGTTATGTAATAGGACCTCAATTAATTCACCTCCAAAAGCTCAGTGACGTCGCATCTAAGTGCTTGAGCAACTTTACCTAAAGTGCGTGGCTTTACGTTTCGACCAGAAAGCACATTTTTTACAGTTGCTTCTGGCATATTGGCTTTTACAGCTATATCTTTAGCATTCATACACGCCCTTGCCATCGCTAGCTCAATTTTTTTCTTATCTGCTGTCACATTATCTGCCTCCTTCTTACAGGTTGTTTTTTATCTGTTTTAAATTTTAACAGGTTGATTTTTATCTGTCAAGTTTGCATACAGGTCAATTTTACTCTGTACTTTTTCTTTTGATTATGATACAGTAATTAAAAGGAGGTAGATAATGAAAAGGAGTGATCGCGATCCACAAGCGATTGAAATAGGAAAACGAATAAAAACAGCAAGACTTTCCTTTGACGGCGGTAAAGGCATGACACAAAAGCAACTAGGACAGCTTTGTGGAATAAATGAGGCTAATATCAGAAAATATGAGAGTGGCCGTCAACGACCCAAATATACCACTCTTGAAAAAATAGCAAAAGCTTTGAAGGTGGCTCCCGGCTATCTTCAGGGCATGAATGATGAAGATGTCTATGATACTTTGAAATCATTACACGACTACCAGACTGTAAGTAAAAATTCAGATTGGATTTATAAATATGTTGGATTAAGTCCGGAAGATATAGGATTTTTAGACAGCGATTATGAAATAGTGCGGAGTGACATTCCGCCTGAGGAAGAAGAGAAGATAAAGTACTTCAATCAAATCTTGGCGACGTTGGTCATTCAATATGATAATTTAACAAACTCTGACTTTAAGCTTCTCACTTCTCTTACTAAAGCTTTTTGCTCTATTAACGATACAGCTAAAAAGAAAGCTGCAGAACTGATTGAGGATTTAGCCAAAATACCAGAGTACCAAAAAAGTAGAAACCAATCATAGAATGAATAAGAACGCAATTTATCAAATTGCAAAGGGGGAATTTTTTTGGAGATTAATGATCAAATGATTCACGATATAGCACATAGAAATCAAAAGCGCAGGCTTGTGCTTAAACAGCTTGGTATTAAGCAAATTTTTCGTGCTCTTCCTTGTGCTGATGTGAATAGTCCTATTGAAAGTACGTCAACTGCACCGAATTATTCTTATTTTGTTGACGAACAAGGAAATGAGTATTGTTTGTTAGATGATAAACGTGCAGAATTTGATAAACTCTTGGATTGTATTATAAATGAAAATCCACCACTCCAACGTCATGCAAAAGAGAGGGTTGAAAAATTCTTAGAGCCATTCAAAGTGTCTAAATCTTAAAGCTGGTTTCAACATAACTTAGTATGACATATGAGGTAGTGCGGATATGCCAGCGAATAGAGATCCGAATCGCCCAGGAAAATGGATAGCTCAGTTTTACTTTACCGATTGGACAGGGAAGAGAAAAAAGAAATACAAACGGGGCTTTGATACAAAGAAAGCCGCCCAGGAATGGGAGCGCGAATTCCTGAAACGGCAAACAGCTGATATGAAAATGAAGCTGTCAGATTTTGTGGAAATTTATCTATCGGATATGAAGCCGCGTTTACGCGGTTCTACGCTTGACGGAAAGCGCTTTTTGTTTGATAAGCTGATTATTCCATATTTCGGTAAAAAGCCACTGTGTGCTATTTCTGCGGCTGATGTAAGACAATGGCAGGCAACACTTATGGAAGCGGAATATAAGCCCGGCAAAAGATATTCTCAAACATACCTGAAAACTGTTAATAATCAATTGACAGCTCTTTTTAACTATGCTGTGAAGTTCTATGGATTGAAAGAGAATCCGTGCCATAAAGCGGGGAGCATGGGGAAGAAACATGCAGAAGAAATGCACTTTTGGACTGTGGAAGAATACAAGCAGTTTAGGGAAGCTATTAAGGACAAACCTCGCTCTTATATGGCTTTTCAAGTGCTTTATTATACCGGTATGCGAATAGGCGAGCTTATGGCCTTAACAAAGGCAGACATCAACCTTGAAACTAACACTATTTCAATAAGCAAGACATATAGCCGACGAAATGGACAGGATATTATTACGCCGCCGAAAACGCCGAAAAGCAATCGAGTTATTGCTATTCCGCCATTCCTTTGTGACGAATTAAAAGCTTATATTGCAACATTGTACGGTTTGCAAGATAACGATAGAATCTTTCCGTTTACAAAGCATTTCCTGGAGCATGAAATGAAACGCGGCTGTAAAAAATCAGGTGTTAAAAAAATTAGACTGCATGACCTCAGACATAGTCACGCTTCGCTTTTAATTGAGATGGGATTTTCACCATTGCTGATAGCAGACAGGCTTGGCCATGAAAATGTAGAAACAACACTCAACACTTATAGTCACCTTTGGCCGCACAAGCAAGAAGAAATCGCCAGCAAGTTGCAAGCATTTGAAGAGTTGCCATCTGATTCTAAAATGATTCTAAAAATTTAAGAAAAACGGATTAGGCTATTCAATATGGGCAAAGATTTCATAAAAAACGGCAGAAATAATTCTGATAACGATAGATAAAAGTTAAAATGATAGAGTGGGAATAAAATACAACAGGCCATTTGTTGATGGAGTACAATAAAGTTCGCAATTTTATCAAGGCATAGAAAAGTCATTGGGACTCCGATAAAATGAATGGTGATAAGACATTCAAAGAAGGAGAGATACCCAATGACTCAAAAAAAGAATACCACAGATTTGACAGAATTGCTACTAAAATGTATGGCGCAGCCGGATCCAATGCTGTCAATGCTGGAATGGCTGTGTACCCGTCTAATGGAAGCAGAGGTCTCCGGTATCGTTGGCGCAGAAAAGAATGCACACAATCCGTCCCGCCGTGATTACCGCTGCGGCTATCGGCCACGTCGATTGGATACTCGTATGGGGACGATGTATCTGATGGTACCAAAACTCCGAAATCAGGGCTATATCCCGTTTTTCGTAACAGAACGCAAGCGCAGTGAAGCAGCGCTGATTCAAGTGGTTCAAGAAGCGTTTGTGCAGGGTGTATCTACGCGAAAGATGGAGAAACTAGCTCGCAGTCTTGGAATTGAGAATCTTTTCCGCAGTCAAGTCAGTGAAATGACGAAAGGCCTTAACGAGCAGGTGCAGTACTTCCGCAGCCGGCCTCTGACGGGTCGCTATCCTGTCATTTGGACAGATGCACTGTATGAAAAAATTCGTATGGATGGCCGGGTCGTCAGCATGGCTGTGATGGTAGTTTGCGGCGTCAATGAACAGGGGCATAGGGATATCCTCGCCGTGGAGCCAATGCTCGATGAATCCAAAGAAAGTTATTCTCAATTGTTTCAAAGTCTTCTCGATCGTGGTCTGAAAATACCGCTCCTGGTGATTTCAGACGCAAATAAAGGGCTGATTGCAGCCATCCGTGAGAGTTTTCCGGGAGCCTCTTGGCAACGGTGCAAAGTCCATTTTATGCGAAATATTTTGGCTCATGTACCCCAGAAGGAAAAAGAATCCTTTGCGGCTCAGTTAAAAGAAATTTGGTTAGCACCTTCCGCTAAAATAGCTAGACAACGCGCAGAGCAAATATCAGAACAGTATGGAAAACGCTTTCCAAAAGCAATTGAGCTTCTGCAAGATGGGCTGGAAGATTCTCTAGCTTTCTACGCCTTTCCGGAACTCGACGCCCGCAAAATTTCCTCGACCAATATGTTGGAACGACTGAACAAGGAAATCCGCCGCAGAACCAGTGTAGTCGGAATATTTCCTAATCCGGATTCCTACCTACGGCTGGTAACAACATGTCTGATGGAATATGCGGAAGACTGGTCTGTTTCCAGAGCATACTTAAACCCGAAATCCATTCTTTCACTGTTAAACGTAGCCTAATTCATTTTTCGGAGTCCCGAAATTGCGAACTTCCCTTGACACTAGCCATTTGTTAAAAAGCGCCGCCCTGGCAGTATGCCAAGGGCAGCGCTTTATATATTATCTTTGTAAAAAGGAATCATTTGGAAAACAAGTTTCCATTTACTTATTCGTCTGTCAAAGGATTCTCAACTAGGCCGGTGGTGGGGAAAGAACTTGATATAAAGGCTGTACCCAAAGATATTCGCCGGAAAACTAGAGCGTGGCCACTGTTGTAATTGTCCTGTGCATAATTATGGTATGATTCCAGCGTCACTTTAAAATAGCGGAATTGATCAACTCAGGATTTTCCAACACGCGGTAAAGATTATTGAGGTGAGCTTCCATGACACAAAACATTTTCGGAATATCGTTCGCTACGACGGAGTCTAAAATTTGCTGATGGTGTTCGATTGCAATGTGAGGGTTGCGTTCATAACGTATCGACATTAATCGCAGCCGAGCATGGTGTACATCCGTATCACCGCTGTAATGAGAAACAAATGGCTTATTGATTGCATGGTGAAATAGATGATGAAATTCTATATCTAACTGATTGAATGTATTATATTCGTTTGCACTGTAAGCCCTGTCTTGTTTATCAATCAAATGTTGAAGTTGGGTAAAGTACGGCATAAATAAGTTACGCTCCATACCGAATTTCAGCACAAAAGTCTCAATCCCTTCACGAATAAAACGAACTTCTTCCACACGTCGAAGATCAATTTTAGGCACAAAGGTACCCACTTGCGGATGACTCTCCAAATAGCCCTCACTGCGAAGGCGATGAAATGCATCCCGTACCGGAGTGCGGCTGCATGCCATCATACGTGCTATTTTCATCTCACTTAATTTTTCTCCTGGAAATAAATCCAGCATAATAATTCTCTTTTTCAGTGAATCGGCAATAAAGTTGGATAGATTTTCATTTTCCAACACTTCAGGCGCTTGAAGTTTAATCATTAAGCCAGCTCTTTTCCGCTTCATATATTTAAGTCCATGGAATAATTTACAACAAATTTCCTAATTGGTCAAATGCCATCTCCTGAGGTTCCCCCAAAATTGTAATGTTAGGATTTTGCATGGCCTGCACAAGAAGTGATTCTGAGATTTCAATATATTCCAGCTCTAAAGAATTTTTAATCCGGACAATACGGGCATTTTTGTCTACCACCTGAAAACAGGTTCGAATTCCAATTTGAATCGCTTCCCTGTCATTTTCACAAATCAAGGGGATTTTTATAGGTTCTAACGCCCTGCTGGTAATGCAGTTTGGATATGTTTTTTCAAAATCAACCTTATTTAATAGCCGTTTTGTCGAAATGTCTGCCATGCCCATTCCCACTGCTGCTCCATGTGTTTCATCGGTAAGATCCAGAACAACAACGCGCTGAGCTGAAATACCACCTGAAGCGTATGGGGTGCAAAATGTTCCTGTGATATTTGGATCCATACCGTCACCACTGATGTCTTTTCCAATCTCATCAACAATCAGAACATCTGTTTTATCAATATAGATGCGTCCCATATTCTGTTTTGCTTCCAGTAACAGTTCCGGTTCTTTTACGGGGATCTCATTCGGAGTTAAGGAAACGATGCGTAAGGTATTTTCTAAAGCGGTTTCAAGAATTCCCAAACCACATATGATGGGAACATTTTTCAGAATGACATCACGGTAAGTAATCAAGTCGGTGGCCATTCGTCCAAAACCGCTTGCATGGCAGGAATCTGCACCCCACTGTTTTCCCATCCCGATCACCATCATTTTTGCAATGCCGCTTTCACATGGGCCTCGAAAAGAAGGATGTGGCTTAATTCTATTAATGAGAATTATTCCGTCAGATTCTGAAGCATTCCGGTCGATATACACGCTTCGGCCATCCTCGGTCTTTCCTACCTGAACAACTTCCATTGAGGATCTGATGGGGCATCCCATGCTTTTTTCCGTGATGCCCAGAGACCGAAGAATTTCTTTCTGACCAGCAGCGGTAGAACCACCATGGCTGCCCATAGCCGGAAAAATAAATGGTTTACAGCCGTGTTGCTTCAAGAATTGCACTGTGCATTTTGCAATCAGTGCAATGTTTGTGATTCCACGGCTGCCACATCCAATTGCGATGGTAGAGCCAGGCGTTAAATGCCTTAAGATTTCTTTTCTGTTCAGTTGTTGTTTTACAGCCTCAATAATTTCATTTTGACCCATTCCCTCGGCGTTAGGGAAATTCTGCTTAATTTTAACCATTTTTGGCAATGCAATGGCTTGGGCCAAATCCGAAACCATACCCAATTGTTATCCACCTTTCTTTTTACCGTAACAAAGATCTGGTTTCAAAAATTCGATGATGGAAAAATCTATATTCTTGTTACATAGCAATCTGCACCGGTTTCTGAAACTTTAGTTCTATGCTAGGGAAATAAAATTTATGATATTCAGCATTCTATCATGTCTAAAATATAGACTAAAACTATTTTTTTGTCAATTAACGATAAAAATATATAACATCTACATCTAATAATATGGATTTAGACTTATTGCGTTTACTAGTATGCTAAAATAGAGTCGATGGTTTTAAGGATAGCTTTTTATAACGGACTTGAGGTTGATAACGGTTTCGTTTTACAATCAAACATTAAAATAAATAGTTAGATTGCATAAAAAAATATAACATTAATCAATGAAATAAACAAATCTATATAATATATATTGCCTAGCAATAAAAAACACTGTATACTGTATACGATATTTAAGTATATATTATTTCTCATAGAAATAAAGAGGGTTAATCATGGAAAGCCGAATAGTGAAAAATGTACCTTTAAGTCAGCAGATTTATTCCATATTAAAAAATGAAATTTTGCATCACCGTTTTGCGCCGGGTGAAAGGTTGGTCGATACACAAATTGCTGATAGATTTGGCGTTAGCCGCACCCCAGTAAGAGATGCCATGCTTCAGTTAGTCCATGTCGGATTAGTTGAAAATGATTCACGCGGCGGATGCCATGTGCGTGAGATTTGTGAGCAGGATATTTATGAGATTTACGAGATCAGAAGCATAATAGAAAAAAATGCAATTAAAAAAATTATTTCTGCTATTCAGAGCGGCGACGAAGAGATAAGGAATAAAATGAATCATATCAGGCAGATTTATGTTTCAGGTACCAAGTCTGATATGCTTTTTTCCGATATTGACAGACAAATGCATGATGACATTATCTACCTTAATGGAAACAATCGCCTTTTTGATATTTATAAGACGTGCTGTAATTTAATGATGCTTTTTCGTCAGGACACAGATGAGTACCAAAACAGAATTGTTTTAGCGCACGGGTATCATATGAAACTTTTGAATGCTATTTGCGAATGCCGGCTCCAAGATGCGCTAGAGGCGGAAGATACGCATATTAAAATGGCAATATCCGATGCACTTAAATTGTTGAAATAAGCATTTATTACACAAGAAATGCTTTTTTAATTAATTTATCAATTTAATCAAGGAGGAATTTCATTTATGACTAGCACATTGGACAGAATCAAGGAAGGAAAAGTGATTGCCATTGTAAGAGGAATACCCAGCACCAGCATTGTTGATTTGGTCAACGCGTTGTTGGCTGGAGGGGTGTCCTGCGTGGAAGTAACTTTTGACCAGAGCAGCACAGAAAAGACAAAAGATTCGTTAAAGGCCATATCAACCATTAAGAAAACATTTGGTGACAAAGTGGCAGTTGGTGCTGGCACGATTATGACAGTTGAGCAGGTTCATCAGGCAGTTGAGGCAGGTGCGGAATATATTATTTCTCCCAATATTAATGAAGCGGTTATTCGGGAAACAAAAAAATTGGGGAAAGTATCTATTCCGGGTGGTTGTACGCCGACTGAAGTTGCCAATGCGTATGAATATGGGGCCGATATTGTAAAGCTTTTCCCAGCGGGTGTGTTGGGGGCCGGTTATGTTAAAGCATTGAAAGCTCCTCTAAAACATATCCCTCTCACTGCAGTTGGCGGCGTTTCACCCGACAATTGCCGGTCTTTTATTGACGCAGGTGCAATAGGCGTTGGCTGTGGCGGTAAGCTGGTAAGCCAGAAACTTGTAAGTGAAGGGAAATTTGACGAAATCACCGAAACCGCCAAAGCTTATATGGATGCATTAAGCAAATGACTTTTGAGGGTATAGATTTATGAAAAAAGAATTCATTGTTTATTATGACACAGGGACATCGAATTCCAGAATTTATCTTCTTGACCGTAACTTTCAGTTAAAGTATACCGGCAAAAAAAATATTGGTTCTAAAGATTGCTCCATTTCGGGCAGTAATCTTGTGTTAATCCAAGCCTTAAAAGATCTGTACGACGGTATGCTAACTGAAACAGGAGTAAGGGAAGAGCAGATAGATTCTATATATGCCTCCGGTATGGCCACATCTCCATATGGAATAAAAGAAGTTCCCCATCATCCTCTTCCCGTATCAGCCGAGGATCTTGCAAATTCTCTTTACTGTTTCTATGAGGACCGTTTGTTACACAAAAATATCTATTTGATTCGTGGACTGCGAACAACAGGGGACGAAATCAGTTCTGTAAACAACGTACGGGGAGAAGAGACAGAGATTATTGGTGCTCTGGATTTGCTAGAAAAAGACTTTCCGAACCGTAAAATTGCTCTCGTCCTACCGGGTTCCCACACGCATACGGCATTGATTGAAAATAACCAGGTAACGGATCTTCTATCGACTATGACAGGGGAACTCTTTTATGCTGTGAAATCTTCCACCATTTTGTCTGCTGTGCTTAATGTAGAAACGAAAGACCTTGACAAAAGAATGGTCTCATTGGGTGTTAAAAATTTACATACTTACGGATTCAACCGAGCCATTTATATTTGCCATGGTATGAGACTGTTCAACAAGGAGAGCCCAGAGGGAAGAAAATCTTATGCTGAAGGCGTTCTAAATGGTGGATATTCTACAGCATTGGCACATTGCTGTGAGCAGAAATGGAAAGGCTGTGAAACCGCTGTCATTGTTTCCAACAAGTATATGTATGACTTGTATAGTACCATTTTGGCAGATAACCCATATATCAAACAGACATTTTGGTATCCAATAACCCAAGAGAAAAATTATACCATCATGGGACTCAAGAAAATTATTTCCTGCATTCAAAAAAAAGGGTGACAATAATGAAAAAAAAGTTGTTAGTAACATCTCGTTCTTTTGGAGAAATTAGCGATGAGCCGCTCAAGATCTTAACTGATGCGGGCTATGATGTGACACTTTACAGAGACCATTTTAACATGGATGAGTTTACAGAAATGATTCCGGACTATGATGTTCTCATTATAGGTGGGCATAAATTTCCTACAGAAGTTATGCAAAAATGCTCAAAACTTCAAATGATTTGCAAGCATGGCGCGGGATTAGATAATATTGATCTTTCGAAGGCTAAGGAAATGGGCATACGCGTTACCAACGCACCTGGAGTAAATTCCAATGCGGTCGCCGATTTGACCTTTGGTCTGATGCTCAGCTGTGCCAGGAAAATATCCATGGCTGAAAGAGACGTCCGCAGAGGAAAATGGAAGACCGTTATTGGGCATGATGTATATGCCAAGACATTGGGATTAATGGGCTTTGGTGCCATTGCGAAGAATGTTGCACGGCGTGCCGCTGGATTTTCAATGAAAGTTCTGGCCTATGATCCATATGTAAAGGAGCTGCCGGAGGAGTTTAAAGGCTTTGTAACGTTATGTGCAGACAAAAATGATGTAATTAACAACTGCGACTATCTTTCTATGCATTTGCCTTTGACCGACCAGACACGCAATATGATTGGGCTGGAGCAGATGGACCATATGAAAAAGGGTGCAGTTATTATTAACACGGCCCGCGGTGGAATTGTAAACGAAGATGATCTTTACAAAGCGTTGGTATCCGGACAGATTTCTGCTGCCGCAATGGATGTGACAGAAAAAGAACCCATGCAGCCCGATCATCCGCTTTTAAGTCTCGAACAAGTTGTCGTGACACCGCATATCGGTATGTATTCTGAAGAAGCCCTGAATGAAGTGAGCTTGATCTGTGCAAAAAATGCTGTTGCACTTTTAAAGCATGGAGCATTAAAATTTGCCGTTGTGTAATAAAACTAATATAATCAGACGAGATAATTGAGCAATATGTCTAAATACAGATTGCCAGTTTCGTCATAGTTGATATTGACTCCCCTTTACAAAATAGTATATTATTAGAGTGTGATATATATTTTTTATTTGTTAAATAATATATTTTTCACCACATAAATTTATTTGGGGAGATGTTTTCATGAAAGCATTAATTTATGCTGGACCGAAGCAAGCAGTACTTAAAGATGTTGCAGAACCCGTTTGCAAACCCGGACAGGTAAAACTAAAAGTGAAATACTGTGGCGTGTGCGGCTCCGACATTGGAATTTTTTTGGGAACTCACCCTCGCGCAAAGGCTCCGCTGATTTTTGGACATGAGTTTTTGGGTATTGTTCAGGAAGACGGAAAAAAACTGAAAAAAGGCGATCGCGTTGTCTGCTATCCGTTAATCTCTTGTGGGCATTGTTTAGCATGCAGAACAGGAAATGCACATGTTTGCAATACGTTGGGATTGATTGGTATTGACTGCGATGGAGGCATGGCTGAGTATGTCTGTGCGGATGAAGATCTTCTGTTCAAGGTTCCTGATGAAGTCTCTGACCGTGCAGCAGTGGTGACAGAACCGCTGGCAGTTATTATTCATTCTATGAATCAGGCAAAACTAAAACCCCTTGATTGTGCGGTTGTAATTGGTGCTGGACCAATTGGTATGCTGACAGGAATTGTCCTAAAAGAACTTGGAGCTTCTAAGGTGTTTATTTCCGACGTGTTTGATAAGAGGCTTGAATTTGCAAAGCAGTTTGGCTTAACTGCGGTGAATCCGCAGAAAGAAGATTTGAATGCTATCGTGAAAAATGCCACAGACGGTGAAGGATGCGATATTCTGTTTGAATGCTCTGGTTCTGAGGCGGCTGCAATTCAAATGACTGAATTGACTAGAGTAAAGGGTACCATTTGCATGACATCCGTACATAAGAAGCCCCATGCCGTAGACCTGAGACAGTTGAATTTTAAAGAACAGACTTTAGTGGGAACTCGCGTATACACCAAGGAAGAATTTAGACAAACTGTTGATTTCTTAAAGAACGTCAACACACAGTTGGAAAAAGTTGTATCTCACATTGTTCCGCTTAGTGAATCCAGCAAAGTTTTCGATATGATTGCAGATCCCGATTGTGGAACTGTGAAAGTAGTTGTTGATTGCAAAGCTTAACTTCCGTTTTTTCTGAAACAAATACTTTATTAATTCAGAATATATTCCAATTGATAAGTGGGGGTCTTTTTTGGAAATTTTGGTTTTAGAAGCAAGCACCACTTCTGCGAAGGCAATGCTTTATCACACGGAAGATGGCACCTTTGAAACAAAGGTAAATGAGTATGGCGAAAACATAAAAAATGCCAAAACCAGCGATGAGGCTGAAAATGTTTTTTTGCAGGTGATGGCGACCGGCAAGGAATTGCTTGCCGGTCGAACAAAAGTTGATATGATTGCTCTGGGTGGTACTTGGCACAGCGTCATGCTGTGTGATGCCAATATGGTGCCAAAGACCCCTGTTTATCTTTGGAATTACACCGGGGCTGCCAACCTATGCAGGGATCTTCGCAAAGATAAGAATTATGTATATCAATATTACCAAAGAACCGGATGCATGGTTAATGCAATTTATCCTGTGTTTAAGCTTGAACTGTTGAGACGCAAAGGATGGAAACTGGAAGACTATCTGTTTGTCAGCCAGGGAACGTATAATACATACCGAATGACGGGAAGACGAGTTTCAACAAAGTGTTTGTCGTCCGGCAGCGGCCTTTTGAACATTCATACAAGAGAATACGATCCTCAAATTCTGAACGAGTTTGGTTTTCATGAAGAGCAGTTAAGTCAATTGGTCGAGTATGACGAAACGTTCCCATTGAATGATGAAGCGGCAAAATTGCTTGGTTTGCAGTCCGGAATTCCTGTCATTCCAACGAACGCTGACGGCGGCTTAAATCAGGTGGGAGTCGGTGCACTGGAAAAGGGCGTTGCCACTTTCTCAGTAGGAACCAGCGGTGCAATACGGTTAACCACCGATCAGCCCATATTGCCAGAGAACCCAAGCACATGGTGCTATTTGTCCCCTAAATCATGGTTAAGCGGGGCCGCAACGAATGGCTGTTGCAACTGTGTTGACTGGGTGCGGACCGGTTTTTTCCCGGAAGGAACAACTTACCGTGAAATAGAAACAGAGGATACCAAGATAGACAGTAATGTCGCACCGGTGTTTCTTCCATTCCTTTACGGAGAGCGCTGCCCCGGGTGGGATGACGACAGACAAGGCGGTTTTCTGGGACTTTTGCCCCAGCATAAATCAGTGGATCTTTATCATGCGGTTCTCGAGGGAGTTTTGTTCAATCTTTATCACTGTTACCGCATTTTAGCAGATGTTAACGGAGAGCCAAAAGAGATAAAAATCTCCGGCGGGATTTTACATTCTCCTCTTTGGAAGCAAATGTGTGCAGATATTTTCAATCGCACTTTGACAATTGATAATATTGACCAGGGAAGTTTGCTTGGCGGTGCTGTACTGGCTATGGAATTGTTAGGTGAAATCAATGATGTCAGAGATTATCGTCCTAATGTAGTTGGGGTCATCACTCCAAATCCAAAAGCTACAGAAATGTACCGCAAAAAGTTTCAACGCTATCTAGATTATTACAAATGTACAAAATAGGTAGAACTGACAAGGGAAATGCCCAAAATCAGTTTTGCTTATTGGATTTTATCCTATTTCTAAATGATTAAATGAGGAGGAGAGAGAACTAAAAAGTCATAACTAATTTTTCGATGAAATTGATAGGAGGATTATGAAATGAAAAAAGTATTGTCTTTTCTTATGGCGGCAGCCCTAATTATGTCGTTTTCAGCATGCAATAGCTCTAGTGGAAATAATGGTGAAAATGCAGCATCAGAAGGAAACAATGGTGCAAATAGCGCCGAAACTGCTGTGGAACTGAGTCTTGCAAATGTTACTTCTGATAATGGTAAAGAAGCTGGAACTAAATTTGGAGAATTGGTTGAACAGTACTCAGACGGTAGTATTACTGTAAAGCAATATCCGGACAATCAGCTAGGTGATGACGCAACAACATTTAAGATGTGCCAGCAGGGCGATGTTGATATTGCAGTTGGATCTACCTCTTCAGTAAGTTCCATTTATCCTGACTATTACGTCTATGATACTCCGTTCCTATTTATGAGCAAGCAGGAAGTGTACGATGTAGGCTTTGGAGGAGAAACCGGTCAGACAATTTCGAACAACGTGGAAAAAATTGGTCTGAAAAGTTTGGCAATGTGGGAAAATGGTTTCCGCAACTTGACAACAAACAGTAAGCCAATTGCTAGTGTTGCTGATCTGAAAGGCTTGAAGATTCGTACCATGGCGAACAATGTTCATCTGGCTGCTTGGAAGGCTATGGGTGTTAGCCCGACTCCTATGACGTTCTCTGAACTTTACACAGCTATGCAGCAGGGTACGGTAGATGGTCAGGAAAACCCGATCGGCATCATTCTGGGCAACAATTTCCAGGAAGTTGAAAAGAACATTATTTACACTGAACATGTTTACACTCCGTACTATGTAGTTATGAATCTTGACAAGTGGAATTCTTTATCTGATGCTCAGCAAGATGCTATCAGCAAAGCTATGAAAGAAGCGACAGCGTATCAGTACGAGATTTCTCAGAAAATTGAGGATGACGCTGATGAAGTCTTCAAAGATGCAGGTTGCACAGTTACGCATTTAACTGCTGAACAAAAAGAGGAATTCAAAGACGCAGCTAGCAGTGCTAATTGTCTTGAGTTGGTTAAAGAGCAAATGGAGCATCCTGAACTGGCCGACGCATTAGTGTCAGAATTGGAAGCCTACCGCGCTAAATAATAATACCAAATATGCAATAGGTGTAATAAGGTGGTGCTGTTAATAGCAACACCACCTTTTATTTGAGGTGAGGAATCTATGAAAAAAGTTACAAAATGGCTGAATGAAAAGCTAGAAGTAACATTATGTATTTGTTTAATGTCAATTATGACATTAGCCATATTTTTGCAGGTTATTATGCGGTATGTCTTCAACAATTCATTGAGTTGGTCTGAAGAATTAGCAAGGTATACGTTTATTTGGCTTATTTACCTTGGTATCAGCTATGGCTGCCAGTTAATGAAACATATTAAAATTGATGCTTCTCTTAAACTGTTTCCCAAAAAAGCACGTAAATACATAGTCATTGTGGGTGATATATGTTTTCTTGCGTTTTCCATTTACGTTGTGATTACAGGTGGAATTTATGCTGCTAAAACCGCGGCATCAGGCGATTATTCAGCCGCAATGCATATCCCCATGGTTTATATTAACTCGGCACCTTGTGTTGGATTTGCACTTGCTAGTATTCGGCAAATTCAAACAATTATATATCGAGTAAACAGAATTCGTCATGGAGAGGAGGAAGATTTGTGATTACTGCTATTTTATTTGGAACTCTGATTCTCTTCATGATCTTGGACGTTCCGGTTGGTATTGCAATTGGACTTTCTTCATGGTGTACAATTGTTGCAGACGGGCATCTGTCTGCTGTTTATCTAGCACAACAGCTGGTTACTGCGGCGGATTCCTTCCCATTAATGGCAATCCCATTGTTTATTTTAGCAGGTGAACTAATGAGCAGTGGTGGCGTGTCAAAGCGACTGCTGGGCGTGTGTAATGCGTTTTTCGGACATGTTCACGGTGGACTGGCAATTGTAACCGTTGTTGTTTGCATGTTCTTTGCGGCAGTATCCGGTTCAGGTCCAGCAACTGTTGCGGCTGTTGGCTGTATGGTTGTACCAACCATGCTGGATAATGGATACAGTAAATCATTTACTTTGGCATTGGTTGCGTGCGCCGGTTCCATTGGTGTTATTATCCCGCCAAGTATTCCAATGGTCATTTTTGGTTCCGTCACAGGAACTTCCATTACCGGACTTTTCATGGGCGGATTTATCCCTGGCTTGGTCATCGGTCTTGCCTTAATTGGATATTGTTATTTTTATTGCCGCAAGATGGGTTGGCGCGGTGAAAACAAGAAATACACGGCTAAAGAAAAATGGGACGCAGTGTGGGAAGCAAAATGGGCACTCTTAGACCCAATCATTATATTGGGTGGTATTTATAGCGGTATTTTCACTCCTACAGAAGCTGCTGCTGTTGCGGCTGTTTACGGCTTTATCTGCGGCGCATTTATCTACAAAGAACTGGATGCAACAAATATCACTAAGACAATAGCAAATGCTTGTAATACAACGGGTACGACCATGGTTATCATCGGCTGCGCAACTGCATTTACTAAGTTGTTAACTCTGCAGCAGATCCCAACCATGATTACGAACTCAATTTTGAATCTTACAACAAACAAGATTATTATTCTCTTGCTAATCAATGTTTTGCTGCTCTTTGTTGGATGCTTTATGGATACAACACCAGCAATTATGGTTCTTGCTCCAATCCTTTTACCCATCGGGAAAGTAGTCGGTTTAAGTGCCATCCATTTTGGTATTCTCATGGTTGTGAACCTGTCTATCGGATTTATAACACCGCCTTTGGGAATTAACCTTTTTGTTGCAACACGAGTTGGCGATACAAAATTGGAAGTCGTTACCCGAGGCATCATACAGTTTATTATAGTAAATCTGATTTGTTTAGCTCTTATCACCTATATCCCTGCAATTTCTGAGTTCCTGCCGAAACTTTTTGGCATGACTCTTTAAGCTTGACAGAAAGTGATGAAGTCCGTTTTTACAAATGGACTTCATCTACTTTCATTTACTTCGTACACCTTTAAAGGAGGTTTTCTTTTTGAAAATCAATGAACAAATTGAAAAACTAAAACTTGTGCCCGTGGTTGTATTAAACGATGTCAAGGAAGCTTTGCCTGTGGCGAAGGCCTTAATCAACGGTGGACTGCCTGTGGCTGAAGTCACCTTTCGTACCGATGCTGCGGAAGAATCAATCAGAGCAATCAGCAAAGCTTATCCCGAAATGTTGGTTGGAGCAGGAACGGTGACAAACCTTGAACAGGCGAAAGCTGCAGTAGAGGCCGGTGCAAAGTTTATTGTTACTCCTGGATTTTCAGATGAAGTAACCTCTTACGCAGTTTCTAATCAGATCCCCATTTTTCCAGGTGTCTGCACGCCGTCAGAGTTGATGCGTGCGATGAGCTACAATCTGGAAGTTGTTAAATTTTTTCCGGCCTCCCAGTACGGCGGGCTAGCTACGATTAATGCATTGGGTGGACCATTCCCGAAGATGCGCTTTATGCCAACCGGCGGTGTAAATCCCGGTAATGTTAAAGAATATTTGGCTAACAAAAAGATTATTGCCTGCGGCGGAAGCTGGATGGTAAAAGGCGATTTGGTTGCAGCCGGTGATTTTTCAAAGATTGAGCAATTAACCAGAGAAGCAGTGGAATTGGTAAAAGAGGTTTAATATGGCGAAACATAAAGTTATTGTTACGGCTCGCTCGTTTGGAAAAGCGGATGACAAAGCCCAAAAGCTGTTGGAGGAAAATGGATGTTCCGTAAAGAAGCTCGTAGCTTCCGATGGCCCCATTAACGAGCAGTTGGAAAATGAAATTGCGGATACAGATGCTATCATTGCTGGGCTAGAGGATTATAATGCCGAGTTGATTGGCAAAGCCAATCAGTTAAAGGTCATTTCCCGCTATGGTGTCGGGTATGAGAAAGTGGACTTAAAGGCAGCTGCTGATCATAACGTGCTTGTTACCATTACGCCGGGTGCAAATGGTGATTCGGTTGCTGACCTTGCGGTAGCACTGATGCTTGATTGTGCACGCAATGTATACATAATGAACAACACCAGCAAAAGTGGAAAACCGGTTCGTCCTATGGGCCTTGAACTGTGGGAAAAGACCTTGGGTGTTGTAGGGGCAGGAAGAATCGGCAAGGGTGTTGCGCGTCGCTGCCGTGGTTTTAATATGAAAATCCTTTGTTACGACCAGTATCAGGATGAAAAGTTTAAAGAAGAAGTTGGCGCAGAATATGTCGATTTTGACACTTTGATTCGTAATGCTGACTTTATTACAATTCACTCACCGCTTACCCCGGAAACTAAAAATATGTTTGGAGCGGAACAGTTCAAAGCGATGAAAACAACCGCTATTCTTGTCAATGCGGCGCGCGGCGGGATTGTCAATGAAGATGACTTGTACGAGGCTCTGAAGAATGGCGAGATTCATGCGGCTGCATTGGATGATATGGCATCAGATTCGGCAAAAGACAAGCTAGCCAAATTGGATAATTGCATTTTGACCCCGCATGCCGGTGCCGCAACAGTTGAAGCCAGCAGTAAGATGAGTCTTATGGCTGCTCAAAACGTACTGGATGTTCTGAAAACAGGCAATTGCGAGTATAAAGTCAATTAATACGGTTGAACTGGTACGTATCCTAGTACGTATCAATAAAAAAATGGGAGGAATGAATAGTGTCTAACTTATTCGACATTTCCGGCAGAAAAGCAATTGTGACCGGTGCCACTCGTGGCTTAGGCAAGGCTATGGCAGAAGGATTAATGGAATCCGGTGTCGAGGTCGCGGTAATTGGCAGAAGTCCAAGAATTGAAAATGTTGCAAAAGAGTTTTGTGAAAAGGGTTTTAAGTGTCATGCTATAGTGGCAGATTTGGGTGTTCGTGAAGATGTTACACGTTCCTTTGAAGAAGCAGTTAAAGCACTTGGAGGACATCTGGACATTCTGGTTAACTGCGCGGGCATTCAAAGACGTCACCATTGTGAAGATTTTCCAATGGAAGACTGGGATGCAGTTATCAATATCAATTTAAATGTTGTCTTTATGCTCTCTCAGCTAGCAGGAAGACAGTTCATCGCACAGAACAGTAAAGGAAAGATTATCAATATTGCGTCCATGCTGAGCTTTTTCGGTGGATTTACAGTGCCTGCCTATGCGGCAAGCAAAGGCGGCGTAGCACAGCTGACTCGTGCACTGTGCAATGAATGGGCCGGCAAAGGCATCAATGTCAATGCGATTGCACCGGGTTACATGGATACCGAGATGAACACGGCCCTTATTAACGATGAAACGCGCAACACAGAAATTTTGGCCAGAATCCCTGCACATCGCTGGGGTACACCGGATGACATGAAGGGAATCTGCATTTTCTTGGCATCTGACGCGTCGGATTATCTGGATGGTGCAATTATTCCTTGCGACGGCGGCTATCTCTCGCGCTAATCGAATCGATAGTTTTATAAAAAGTTTGTTAATTTAGTGATACCGAACAAAAGTATCATAATCGATTTCTGCCTAGGTATGTTGTCACAAGCCAGTTGACTATTTAAAGGAGAACACTTAATGCCGAATTGAAAGCGGACATTGTTCTGGAATCACTGCGCGAGGCGAAAGAATGAAACGCCGTAAAAATGAGACTGCACAAAATTATGGATTCGACTGAAAAGCAGAGTCTTTAAGGCATACAGTTGTTGCATGTTGCATTTGATGATAACAGAACGAAAGTATGTAAGGCAGAGTCAAAATACATACCCTGTAAAATAGTAGGCCAGTTGACCATTTAAGTCGACTGGCCTAAAATATAATACTAAATTTTCAGTGGCTTAGAAAGAAGGAGAAAAATTGAAAATTACTGAAATTAACACTTATCTGGTCAGGCCGCGCTGGGAGTTTATAGAAATTATTACAGATGACGGTATTACAGGATGGGGAGAGCCTGTCCTTGAAGGACACGCATCTACTGTCCAAGCCTGTATCAAAGAAATGAGCAGTTATTTAATAGGTGCAGACCCTCGCCGTATTGAAGACATATGGTGTACATTATACAGAGCCGGATTCTATCGCGGCGGGGGCATAATGATGAGTGCAATAGCCGGAATTGATCAGGCTTTATGGGATATCAAAGGCAAATTGTATGGTGCGCCCGTTTACGAACTTTTGGGCGGGGCATGCCGTGACAAAATGCGTGTTTATTCATGGATTGGCGGTGACAGACCACAGGGTGTTGGCTTAGCTGCAAAGAAGAAAAAAGATGAAGGATTTACTGCAATCAAAATGAATGCAACCGAAGACCTTCAGTATCTTGACAGCTATGAAAAAATCGATGCAGTGCTTGAACGAGTAGCAGCAATCAGAGAAAGCTGTGGTGAGTATTTTGGCATAGCAATTGATTTTCATGGCAGAGTGCATAAACCAATGGCAAAAATATTAGCAAAAAAACTGGAAAAATACAATCCCATGTTCATTGAAGAGCCAGTGCTATGTGATAATATGGAAGATTTCCCTGAAATTGCATCGGCGTGCAATATTCCTATTGCAACCGGTGAACGTTTATATTCACGTTGGGACTTCAAGCGTTTATTTAAAACTGGTGGCGTTGATATCATTCAGCCGGACCTTTCCCATGCGGGAGGAATTTCAGAAGTTAGAAAAATAGGAGCTATGGCTGAAGCATATGATATCGCACTTGCCCCCCATTGCCCATTAGGCCCCATTGCATTGGCTGCTTGCCTGAATGTAGATGCGGTTTGCCATAATGCCATTATTCAGGAGCAGAGTATCGGTATACATTATAACGTTGGCAGAAGTGTATTGGATTATATTGACAATGCAGATGATTTTAAATTTGTAAACGGATTCGTAAACTTACCTCACCTGCCGGGTATCGGTGTCAAGGTAAATAAAAACCTTGTTGTAAAAGAGAGCAAGAATCCTCATTGTTGGAAAAATCCGGTATGGCGTCATGAGGACGGTTCTGTTGCGGAATGGTAAATACATCGAAAGTTATAAATATCTAATCACACATGAAATATAAGATTTGACCCGTTATTCTATGAAATAACTGAGATTCTCCAAGGCTTCACCTTCTGTTGCAGTTGTGTTACAATAAAACTAAATTTTATATGAAATAATTTCGGAGCTTAAAATGCGTGAGATTGAATTTACAGTTCCATCCGGTTTTCATGGTATTAGATTAAAAAGTTTTCTTCGAGGTTATTGCAAAGTATCTGCCCGTCTGCTTGCAAAGCTGAAAAAGGAACCTACGGGGATCATGGTAAACGGTCATCATGCGATTGCAACAGACACATTGCAAGAAGGAGACCATGTTTGCTTAAACCTTCCCAGTGATGATGTTAGTGTTTCACCCGTCAAACTACCTTTTGATGTGGTGTATGAAGACGAAGATATATTAGTTGTTAATAAATGCAGTGAAATGCCGATGTACCCAACCCCTGGACATGACAAAGACAGCCTTTTTAACGCTTTCTCTTACAATTCCAAGCTTCATGGTGAGGATTTTGCATATCGTCCAATCTATCGTTTGGATAAAGATACCTCGGGGTTGGTTTTGCTGGCGAAGCATTCATATGCCGCCTCAAGACTTGCAGAAGATGTGAAAAAAACATATTTTGCAATTTGTGAAGGCATTCTTTCTGGCAGTGGCTTGATTGATTCGCCGATTGGATTAAAGGACGGGCATAAAATCCAGCGTATGGTTCGGCCGGATGGCTTACGAGCAGTGACCAGATGGCGCAGTCTTTACACTGGTAATGAACACAGTTTGATCGCATTCCATTTAAAAACCGGACGCACTCATCAAATTCGCGTTCATATGTCAGATATCGGTCATCCGCTTGCAGGTGATGATTTTTATGGCGGCAGTCTTTTACTAATTCAGAGGCAGGCCCTTCACTGTGGAGAAATTCGGTTGGTCCATCCTGTCAGTAGGCGCAAACTAAGATTTGTGCAATATCTACCGGAAGACATGCAAAACTTGCTTCTTTTTATGCAGAACTGTTCAGCAAATATATAACTTGAATATTATTTCATTTTTATTTCATAAACTACTTGATTTATGAATATTTATGCGTTATAATGCTTTACAGATAAGGACTTATGAAAGAAGTAAAGGGGCTGTCTATTATGAAAAAAATGAAAAAGATTGCATCATTCATACTTGCAATTACCATGGCCGCATCTTTGGCTGCCTGCTCGCAGAGCAGTAGTTCTTCCAGTGAGGCGGAGTCCAATACATCCAAAGCGTCTTCCTCCGCTGATGCGTCTGCTGAAACCAGTTCTATCAAGACCATCCAAGATGGTACGCTGACGATGTCCACAAATGCAGAATTCGAGCCGTTTGAGTATAAGGAAAATGGTGATATTGTGGGCATTGATGTGGAAATTGCAAATAAAATCGCTGAGAAATTGAATCTTGAATTGAACATCAATGATGTTGCCTTCGATTCTCTCATTATGGAACTTCAAACAAATAAGTGCGACTTTGTTGCAGCCGGTATGACGGTAACACCTGACCGTGAGAAAAATGTTGATTTCTCTGAGCCATACTTTGATGCATCGCAGGCTATAATTGTACCAACAGGTAGCGATATTCAAACTCCTGAGGATTTAAACGGCAAGACTGTTGGCGTTCAGCAGGGAACTACCGGTGACACTTATTGCACGAACGAAGATGGTTCAAGTGAAGTGCAGGTTGACTCTGTGAAACGGTACAATAAGGGCGCAGATGCAATTTCTGATTTAATCAGTGGCAGAATAGACGCTGTGGTTATTGATGATTTTCCAGCGACAAAATTTGTTCAGAATAATCCGGATAAAATTGTAAAATTAGATGATTCGCTGACAACGGAAGAATATGCCATAGCGGTGCAGAAAGACAACACGGCGCTTTTGGAGCAGATCAATTCCGTACTGGATGAAATGAAATCCAGTGGAGAACTGGATCAGATCATTGATAAATACCAATCATCTCTTGGCGCTGAATAAAAGTCTGGTACAACATGATAGCATGCAGGGCGGCAAAAGTGATTTTGCTCCCTGCATTATGTTGTTTCCAGCGGGAGGATACGAATGAATCTAATGTTTTCTTTAATTACAATGCCGTTGGCTAACGCTTCAGGCAACGGATTTTTACAATTTTTTAAAAACATTTATCTACAATTATCGGACCAGATCTACCAGTGCCTTATTTATAAAGGCCGCTATCGCTATATTACTGATGGCTTAAAAAACACATTAATCATTACTGTTTTTGCGGTTGTTCTGGGAATTGTTCTGGGAACGTTGATAGCACTCGTAAAAGTAGGGCATAACAACAATCCCCAAAAATTAAGAGTTGCAAATGTTATTTGTAATGTGTACTTAACGATGATCCGCGGAACACCTGTTCTTGTCCAGCTTATGATTATGTACTATGTTATTTTGAGCCAAACGAAGGTGAATGATATCACTGCAGCTATCTTGGCCTTTGGTATTAATTCAGGCGCGTATGTAGCCGAAGTAATTAGAAGCGGAATTCAGTCTGTAGATAAGGGACAGATCGAAGCGGGACGTTCTCTCGGCTTAAATCAACGTACAACCATGGTCAAAATTGTCTTCCCACAGGCTCTGAAGAATGTGTTGCCAGCGATTGGTAATGAATTTATTACTCTAGTGAAAGAAACATCCGTTGCTGGATACATCGGTATTCAAGACCTTACCAAAGGCGGCGACATTATTCGCAGTATTACCTATCTGCCATTTACTCCTTTGTTAACAACTGCTGGAGTATACTTGATTATCGTCATAGGTTTGACCGCTGCATTGACCCGTCTGGAAAGGAGGCTGCACAGAAGTGATAACCGTTAAAAATTTAAGCAAAAGTTTTTCAACGCAGGATGGAACAATTGAAGTTTTGAAGGGAATCAACCAGGAGATTGAAAAAGGAGAAAAAGTTGTTGTTGTCGGGCCGTCAGGTTCTGGGAAAAGCACATTTTTGCGCTGCCTGAATCTTCTAGAACAGCCTACAGCGGGCGAGATTTGGTTTGAAGGCCAGCAAATTAACACACCAGCATGTGATATCAACCTTCTCCGCCGAAAAATGGGAATGGTATTTCAGCACTTTAATTTATTCCCACATCTTACCGTGCGTAAAAATATTACACTTGCACCTGTTACGTTAAAACTGAAATCACAAAAGGATGCAGACGAACAGGCAACTCGCTTATTAGAAAGGATCGGCCTTGCAGATAAGGCGGAGGCCTACCCAGGGCAACTTTCCGGCGGCCAAAAACAGCGTATAGCAATTGTACGTGCGCTTGCAATGGAACCGGATGTGATGCTGTTTGACGAACCTACCAGCGCACTTGACCCGGAAATGGTCGGTGAGGTTCTTCAGGTTATGAAGGAACTTGCAGATGAAGGGATGACCATGGTTGTAGTAACGCATGAAATGGGCTTTGCAAAGGAAGTTGCGACCCGTGTTCTATTTATGGCAGACGGCAAAATATTGGAAGAAGCAAAACCGGATGAATTTTTTGGTCAACCCAAAAACCCAAGATTGAAAGACTTTTTGTCAAAGGTCCTTTAAAAGGTTACTTATCTGTGTTAAAATGGGGAATACAGCGGATTGCTGTGTTCCTTTTTTTGATTTGGACGGTGATCAAATGCCCGCGGCAATTACGCATTATCAGCAGGCACTGGCTGTTTTAAAAAAATGCGATATTGAACATTCACCAAAATTTACGGATGCCTTTCTATGTGGCGCACAGGGACCGGACTTCCTATATTATCACAACTTGTTTCAGCCGTGGCGGAAAAACCTCCGCTCACTTGGCAGCAAGTTGCACCATGAGCATCCAGCAAAACTTCTGTCTGTAATACGAGATTTTTTAAATCAGAGTGGCAACGAAATGATAGAGTCCTATATTTACGGATTTTTATGCCACTACAGTCTGGATCGAACTGCACATCCGTTTGTGCATTGGGATGTGCATGCGTTAAAAAATCTCTATCCGGGTAGAAGCAATAGTTTTCTGCATAATCATGTAGAATCTGTTCTTGATGTCATTATTCTTCGCTCCGTCACAGGACAATTAGCCGTTGACTTTGATTTAAGAAAAACTGTGCCGAAAGACAGAGAAGTGCAGCTTCAAATTGAGAAGTTGTATCGTCACATATTTGAACGTCTGTATGGAATTCACGGAATACGTGAGAATGTGTTTCAAGCCATGTCTCATTGCAGGATAATTTGCGGATTTTTAAATGATAGATATATGATTAAAAAACCAGTTGCACAGGCATTGGAACAACTGACCCATAAATATGTATTTTCAAGCGTGATCCGTGGCATGAATGAACCTGATGAGTTCGATTATGCGAATGTTCTGCATTCAGAATGGAAATGGCCTGAAAATAATAGGGATTTTCGGACAGATAGTTTTTTTGAACTTTATGCAAAATCTATTCAAGACAGCGTTACATTTATTCGAGAATTTAAGACGGCTGACCTGAGTCAATTAACCCATGAAATTTCATTTGTATAAGGAGGTAATATCCTTGGAGCGTATTGCTAGCTTTTGTGTGGACCACAATAAATTATTACCAGGAATTTATATATCCCGTATTGATGGAGATATTGTAACTTACGATATTCGGATGAGAAAGCCAAATGTTCCGCCTTATCTTGAGAACCCAGTTCTGCATACCATAGAGCATTTGTTTGCTACTTTTGCCAGAAATTCCGAACAAAAAGACCATGTCATTTATTTTGGGCCTATGGGATGCAGAACAGGATTCTATCTCTTGCTTCGCAATACCGAACATGCGGACGCTATTCGCCTAATCGTCGATACTTTTCGGAAAATAGCGGAATATAACGGACCAATTCCCGGGGCATCCGCCTCCGAATGTGGGAATTATCAGGAACATGATTTAATTGGTGCTGTTGATGAAGCCAAGGCTTTCCTGCCCATCATTGAGAATTGGAAAGTTGAAAACTTAAAATATAATCAATGAATCTAAGGAATTCCTTTCAAAGGGTTGCAAGTTTGTAACTTTTGTTATATTATTATTGATATGAGTTACAAAGTTGTAATTATTTAACCTTTGAAGGGATTTGTTTGCATGCGGATTCAAAAGCTGATTAAGCTGCCAAAAATGAACTGGGTAGCTGCCAAGCTCAAGATACAACGTGCGAATACTCGCTTTTGCCGCTTTTTATATATTGTAGGTATTCAATCCGTCCGAATTTTAAAACGCTGGCGGAGAAAATTATCCGTTTTTTTGCGTCCGTTTACCAACCTGAGCAAACATTTGTATTTTATCTTCATTGGAAGAAGATTACTTTGGCTGAAAGATGAAATCCATTCCATTCGAAAAGGATTTATCATCGCAAAACAACGTATTGTACAAGCTAAGCAAAATGGGTTAACAGCGGCTGCAAAAGAATTTTTTTATGTTACCAACATCAGCTTAAAACTTCATAAGAATTTTGTCTTGTCTGTTCTAAATATCACCGTTCCAGTTATTTCTATTTTGACCCTTCTATTTACGATTCAATACTGGAATCAATTGAATTTCGGACTGATATTAGAAAACGACGGGAAACAAATTGCGGTTATTGAAGATGAAAATACCTATGAACAAGCTACTGAAATGGTGAACCAACGCATGGTTCACGACACGGCAGATGACGAAAGTTCACAGCTGAACTTTCAACCGAACTTCCGGCTTACTGTAGCAAACAATACGTTTGCAACCGCTTCTTATGTATGTGATAAACTGATTGAGCAGTCCAATGGCATTATTGAAGAAGCTAGCGGACTCTATGTTGATGGGGAGTTGCTCGGTGTTGTAAAAAGTGCGGCTGATTTACGGTATATGCTCCAGAACCTGTTAGATGCCGCTCGGGGCGATGATGAAAATGCTACTGCCCAATTTGCACAGAACGTAGAAATTGAAAGTGGACTGTATCCGACTACTTCGATTATTTCCACAGATGATATGAAAAAAATTATCACGAGCACTTCAAAAGCCGGTGTGACCTATACGGTGAAAGAAGGCGATACGGTCACATCCATTGCGAAAGCATACAATATGACCATTTCAGAGTTGAATAAAATCAATGGTAATCAGCTCGGTGACTCCATTCATCCGGGAGATTTAATCAATATTGAAATTGCTGAACCAAGGTTAAAAGTTGAAGTTATAAAAACGGAAACATATCAAGTATCCATACCGTACAAGACTATTATCAAAAATGATGATTCCCAATACACAGACTATACAAAAGTTCTTACAGAAGGTGTTGAGGGCCTGCAGGAATGCGTTGATAAGGTTTATACAGTTAATGGAATTGAAACAAAGCGTGAATCTGTCAGCAGAACAGTTATTTCCGAACCGGTTGACAAGGTAGTCGTAACCGGAACCAAAAAGCGTCCAAATACAGGGAGCGGTGTCAGCAGTGGAAGCCTGATGTGGCCTGTTCCATCACTTCATACTATTACAACGTATTTCACCTGGCGATGGGGAAGTTTCCATTACGGCATTGATATTTCGGGATCAAGTGCATATGGAAAGACCATTGTTGCGGCCGACGGTGGCGTTGTTACCGCGGCTGGATGGGATGGCGGTTACGGATATCGTGTAGTTATCCGTCATAGCGGTACATTAAGTACGTTATACGGACATTGCAGTGAACTGCTGGTTTCTGTTGGACAAAAGGTTTCCAAAGGCCAGGCGATTGCAAAGGTAGGCAGTACTGGAAATTCAACTGGCCCGCATTGTCATTTTGAGGTTATAAAAAATGGTAGAAAGGTAAACCCTTTAGATTATGTAAATTAATCAGAATAATTCGCCGCTTCTTTCATACGGCGAATTATTTTTGGGCGCTTATTGACTTTTATATTGCCTTGTATTATTATCAATAATATGCAATATAGCTTAAAATTTAGCTGTCTCAATGATAAATTATGCTTTTTTTATGTCTAAAATTAGGTATTTTTATTCAAATATTTACATGTGCTTAATGGGAAAAATACTTAAATATTTGAAAAAAACTTGTTATAATAATATTGTTCATTAAGATTGGAGCGACCGCGTTGGATAAATTTGTTATTAAAGGTAATTGCCGCCTTTTCGGAGAAGTTAATATCAGTGGAGCAAAAAATGCTGCTGTGGCTATCATCCCGGCGGCAATTCTTTCAGATGGAGTATGTCGAATTGAAAACGTCCCCAATATTACGGATGTTTCTTCTATTACGGGTATTTTATATGATATGGGGGCTAAAATTCGAGTAATCAATAAATCATCATTTGAGATTGATGCTAGGCCAATTCATACCCATATTGTTTCAGATGAACTTGCAAGGCATATTCGCGGCTCGTATTATTTAATGGGTGCATTATTGGGGCGGTTCCATCATGCGGTTGTTGCCATGCCCGGCGGATGTGATTTTGGTGTTCGCCCAATTGATCAACATTTGAAGGGCTTTCTGGCGTTAGGAGCAAAATATAAGCTGGAAAATGGGATGGTTGATGTTTCAGCGGACCGTCTTGTTGGAACTAGCATTTATCTTGACGTTGTTTCCGTTGGAGCCACTGTTAACATCATGCTGGCTGCGGTGAAAGCTGAGGGAACTACCATCATTGAAAATGCGGCAAAGGAACCGCATATTGTTGATTTGGCGAATTTTTTAAATTCCATGGGTGCTGACATACGCGGAGCAGGTACGGATGTAATCAAAATTTATGGTGTAAAACATTTAGGTGGAACGACTTATTCCATTATTCCCGATCAGATAGAAGCTGGAACATACATGGTTGCAGCAGCAGCTACTTGTGGAAATGTTTTAGTGAAAAATGTTATACCAAAACATCTTGAATCCATTTCTGCTAAACTGGTAGAAATGGGTGTGCAAGTGGAGGAATTTGATGATTCCATTCGAGTTTCTCGCAGTGGTCCTTTAAACAAATGCAATATTAAAACCATGCCTCACCCGGGTTTTCCAACCGATATGCATCCACAAATTGCAGTACTGCTATCTATTGCAAAAGGGACAAGCATTATTAATGAAAGCGTGTGGGACAACCGATTTCGGTATGTAGAAGAATTGAAACGCATGGGTGCACAAATCTCAGTTGACGGCAAGCTAGCTGTTATTGAGGGTGTGGATCATCTTACGGGCGCACCGGTTCGTGCGACAGATCTCCGCGCAGGCGCTGCAATGATAATAGCTGGTCTTTGTGCTCATGGAACAACACAAATTGAGGATATTCGCCATATAGAACGTGGATATGAGAACATTGATACTAAATTAAAACGACTTGGAGCAGAAATACGTCGTGCTCATATTCCTGATACGGAATCTGCTAAAGTTGTCTAAAATGGAGAATGGAGGGGCGGACAAGACGTCCACCCTTTTTATTTTAATCTATGAGAATAATGAGAATACGGAGGAAATCAATTGGCTCGTTTTTATACGCTGTTTAGTGGAAGCAGCGGAAATAGTTATTACATAGGGTCCGAAAAGGTAGGCATTCTGGTGGATGCAGGAAGAACAGCGAAACAACTTGATACAATGCTTGCACGTTGTGGAATATCATCCGAAGCTATTCAAGGTATTTTTGTAACACATGAACATTCTGACCATATAAAGGGACTGCGGGTGTTTGCCTCAAAGCATCACCTGCCGGTTTTTGCTTCTGCAGGGACATTAGCTGAATTGGAACGAATAAATTGTCTCAGTACGAAATATGAGGCAAATGTCATAGAGAATAACGGGATAGAATGTGCAGGAATGTTTATTAAACCGTTTCACACATCCCATGACAGCGCAGAGAGCATCGGTTACCGGATAGATACGCACGATGGTAGACAAATTGCAATTTCAACAGATTTGGGTTATATGTCAGAAGAAGTAAGGCAGGAGATGACAGGTGCTGATATGATTGTGCTGGAATCTAACCACGATATCGGTATGCTTCAGAATGGACCTTATCCATATTATCTCAAACGCCGCATTTTGTCCAAAACAGGACATTTATCCAATGCCGCGTGTGCGGAAGAATTGTATCATTTTGTATCCAGCGGAACAACTCGATTTGTTTTAACACACCTTAGTTCTGAAAATAATACACCGGAATTAGCTTATCAAACTTCTCTATGTTCCTTATCTATGTCAGGACTAAAACAAGGAATTGATTTTGAGCTTTATGTTGCGCCTAAAGAAAACAGTGAAGGGAAAATGATTCTATTTTAAGATGTTAAGATGCCATTTGATTTGTATAGGAAAACTCAAGGAAGATTATTGGCGTAAAGCCGTCCACGAGTATGAAAAGCGTCTGCGGTCATTTTGCAAATTTTCTGTAACAGAATTGGCAGAAAGTCGTTTACCGGATAAACCTAGCAAAGCACAAATTCAATATGCATTGGACTCAGAAGCTGAACGTATTTTAAACGTAACGGGTAATTCTGATATTGTTGCGTTATGCATTGAAGGAAAATCTGTTACTTCCACACAACTAGCAAATTTTATACAGAATACCGGTTTGCGGGGCGTTAGTGACATCAGTTTTATTATTGGCAGTTCCTACGGCTTGTCTGACCAAGTCAAAGAAAAGGCTGTACTGAAGCTTTCTATGTCTGCGATGACGTTCCCGCATCAGCTTGCACGTGTAATGCTTTGTGAACAAGTATACCGTGCATTTCAAATAATAAATAACGGAAAATACCATAAATAATATCAAGAATAAGCTGAAAAACAATAAAATTCCTCAAAGCGGATGGTACAATGCTTCGTTTGCGTACTATCAGCTTTGAGGAAAATTAAATTTAGAAAAAACTCATTCAGCCTTTATATCAGCGAACCTCATCCCGAAGTGCTGCAGCTTCTCTGGTAAGAGATTCGATTTCATCAAATTTGCCCGCTGTTAACAAATCGGTCGGGACCATCCAAGTACCGCCGCATGCCAGTACATTTTTTTGTAACAGATACTCTTTTACATTGTTAGGCTTAATGCCGCCCGTCGGCATAAATTTCATCCCTGCGTAAGGCCCTGAGAGCGCTTTCAGCATGGCTACTCCGCCGATAACCTCTGCGGGAAATAGCTTAACCAGGGTAAGACCTTCCCTCATGCAGGCTTCCACTTCTGTAGGCGTTGAACAGCCGGGAATAACAGGAATATTATGTTCAATGCACCAATGAACAACGTCCATATTAGTGCCTGGACTGATGATTGCTTTGGCACCGGCTTCTACTGCTTTTTCAGCATTTTGTACCGTAAGAACTGTTCCCGCGCAAACAAAAAGCTCTGGCACTTGATTTGAAATTACTCGGATTGATTCCTCAGCAGCATCACTTCTGAATGTAATTTCAGCTACCGGTAAACCTCCATTTTTCAAGGCACGAGCTAATGGAACAGCATGTTCTGCACAGTCCATTTTTATGACGGGAATGATACCAATTTCATATAGTTTCTGAGTTAATTCTGACATAGGATAACCCCCTCATTCAGCATTTTGCTGAATTATTTGAAAATTAATGCAATTGATAACCTTGATTTAAGCGTTTTCACGGCGAAAAAGACTTACCCCAACATAGGCCCATCCAGCGTAGGACTAAACCCTTGCCACAAAGTATTCTCAGTAAGGAGAAAAACCGGTATTAACGCTTTCGAGAAGTAAGAATCAGTTTTTCAACAGGCGAAGTTTCATTTTATATCATTAGTCATCAAACAAATTTATGTAGATAAATACTATCTTGGCCTTACGTTTCATCATGAAATATTAATAAATCCCATATTGCTACACGAAACTTATTATTTAGCAATATACAGGTTTTATCTTACCTCTTGAAGTACAATTTGTCAACCGTTTCAAAATCAATCTCTTTATTTTAACGATTGTAATTAAAAGCATATGGAAGATTACGCTTCGCATATAATGGATGCGTGGGGTGATTCATTTGGGCAATCAAAAAAGCAGTCTTTTAGGGAACGTTATTCCTGTCATTGTCTTGATTGTCTGTTGCCTTGCATTTTTAATGTTATCTTATATTTCTTACAATCGGATTGACCAAATTGCCTCAACTCTAGAGTCCAGCGGCCCACCCCGTACAATTGTGATCGATGCCGGTCATGGTGGGGAAGATGGGGGAGCATCCGGCAGCACTGGAACGCCGGAAAAAGAGATCAATCTTGCCATTGCTAAAGATCTAGAACAGCTTTTGACAGTTTCGGGCTATCAAGTCGTAATGACAAGAACAGAAGATGTAGCAATTGGCGATAATTCTCTTAACACCGTACATGAACGCAAAGTCAGTGATATGCATCAACGCCTAAAAATTCTGGAAGAACAAAATAATTGTATTTTTATCAGTATCCATCAAAATTATTTTACCCAATCACAATATCATGGCACTCAAGTTTTTTATTCAATCAATCATCAAGGCAGTAAAATTCTTGCAGAGCATATCAAATCTCAAGTCATTCAATTGCTGCAGAAAGACAATAAGAGAGAGATAAAGCCAGCCGGTGATTCCATTTACCTTCTTCGGGAATCAAAGGTACCTGCGGTATTGGTTGAATGCGGATTTTTATCTAACCCTGAGGAAGAATTGAAGCTCAAAGACCCAATTTATCAGCACAAAATAGCTTTTTCCATCTACAGTGGTATATTGAATTACTGTTCCGAAATCCAGTTAACTCCTTGAATAATAAAATCTAGTCAAATATAATAAATATATTAAATTAAGATAGGAAGAAAAACTGTGGGAAAAAGAAAAAGTGTTTACATATGTTCGGAATGTGGCTTGGAATCTGCCAAATGGTATGGGAAATGTCCTAATTGCGGTCATTGGAATACAATGAATGAGGAAATCGTTGAATCTGCACCAAAACAATCATTTGAACGCAGCCAACGAAGAACAGCTGTATCCGCAAAGGCTGTCTCACTTTCAGAGCTGTCCGCATCAGAGGAAGAACGGTATCACACAGGCATGGGGGAGTTGGATCGTGTTTTAGGCGGCGGAATTGTCAAAGGTTCTTTAGTGCTCGTTAGCGGGGAACCTGGCATTGGTAAATCAACTATCTTACTGCAAATTTGCCAATATCTTGGACAGAGTCTTAAAATTTTATATGTTTCCGGAGAGGAATCCGGGCATCAAATTAAACTTCGTGCAGATCGCTTGGGGGTTAACAGCCAAAATCTTTTTATATTAACGGAAACTGACATTCAAGTTGTGATAGAACAAGTGCGGGAACATAAGCCAGACCTTGTAATGATTGATTCTATCCAAACTATGAATTTTACAGATTTAAACTCGTCTCCCGGAAGTGTCACTCAGGTTAGAGAATGTACGAATGCGGTTATGAGAGCGGCAAAATTTCTAGAAATCCCGGTTATAATCGTCGGCCATGTCAACAAAGATGGCGCAATCGCAGGTCCTAAGGTATTAGAGCATATTGTGGATGCTGTGCTATATTTTGAAGGGGACAGACAAATGTCCTATCGGCTACTGAGAGCCATCAAGAACAGGTATGGTTCAACGAATGAAATCGGTGTTTTTGAAATGGGTGAAGATGGGCTTCACCCGGTAGACAATCCTTCCCAGGCGATGCTTTCCGGCAGACCTAGCCATGTGGCCGGAACCTGTGTAACATGTGTTATGGAAGGTTCCAGGCCTATTCTAGCTGAAGTACAGGGTTTGGCAACAGCTTCAGGTTATGGAACCCCACGCCGCATGGCTACCGGTTTTGACTATAACCGAATGTCGCTGTTGCTTGCAGTTCTTGAAAAACGGGCCGGCTACTTTTTTTCTAATCTCGACGCTTATGTAAATGTGGTGGGAGGATTGCGTCTTGACGAACCGGCTTGTGACCTCGCGGTCGCACTTTCCTTGATTTCCAGTTTGAAAAATCAAGCGATTAATGATTCAGCAATTGTTTTCGGTGAAATTGGACTTGCAGGAGAACTTCGCTCCGTCACACAAATCGACGCTAGAATCAGCGAGGCCAAACGTCTAGGATTTGAATATTGTATCTTACCATATCACAGCCTAAAGCGCTCTAAATCCAAATGGAGCGGCATAAAACTCATTGGAGTCAAAAATGTGAGGGAGGCGTTTGAGGCCGCGACTGAATGACGTCATCCTTCGATCTTGGAGTCACTTTGATGCAATGTACACATCCATCCCCAGTATAATTGGTAATTGCAGAAGGAGTTTCCAGTGTGCAGTAACCATCCTTTTGATAGATACAGTCAACATCACATTGAATAATACTCATCAACATTCACCTCGATTATAGTCTGTTGGTTTTTAAATAATTTATTCATTCCAAGTTTCCAGGTGACCGTTATATTTTTACTGCCCTTATCACAAAATAACAGTGATGGGGGAATGAAAATGAAACGATATTTTATTCTTTTTACCTGCACTTTGATTGCTTTATCTGCAATTTTTTTAATTGGCAGCACCATAAAAAAAACAATCTTAAAAATCAATGTAATTAAACTGGAACCGGTTTCCGAAGTTGAGTCTGTGGTTTGCACCGGAAAGGTGGAAGCAGTACCCGGTCAAAACGTGTATGCACCTGCTAACTCTATTGTCAAAAAGATTTACGTAAAAGCCGGACAAAAAGTTGAAAAAGGACAAGTTTTAATGGATGTCGCTGTAAATTCTTTTCAAAATGCTGCTTCAGATGAGTCTTATGCCTGTTATGTGGATGTTCAGTCGGAAGAGAACTTGGAAAAGGTTAACACATTAACAGCGCCTATCAGCGGTACGGTTGCATTTATTACTTCTGCAGATACAGGTTATTATGTGAATCCCACATCTCCTGTCGTAATCATCCGTGGTGACACAGGGATTCAAGTGCGCTTAAATGTAAATGAATCGCAAATTTCGGATATAAAAGTAGGGCAGAATGTTGAAATCACTGGAGTAGGATTCAAAAATTCTTGCTACTCCGGAACAGTGAAGGAAATATCATCTGAAGCAAAACAGATTGCTACTACAGTCGGGCAAGAAACCGTTGTTGAAGTTCTTGTGACTGTCAATGAACCAAAAGAGGATATAAAACCAGGATTTACAGCAAAGGCTAAGATTATTACATCAACTAATTCTTCTGTTCTAGTCGTACCTTATAGTGCCGTGCAAGCCGATCATAATGGTGCGGAGTATGTATTTCGAGTTGTGGAAGGAACAACTGTAAAGACTCCTATCAAAACCGCGCGCGAATTTGACAATGGATTTGAAGTAGTTTCCGGACTATCTGCAGATGATTGGATTGTTGAGGATGCTGGCAATCTTTCTGAAGGAACACATGTAATCCCAATTTTTCACAAGGCGGCGAATGTTCAATGATTGATTACTTAAAATCCGCCTGCCGAAATTTGGGACAAAAAAGTGTAAGGACCTTTTTAACAGTATTAGGAATTGCAATTGGAGTATCCTCCGTTATTATTATCGCTAATATTAGTCAATGTGGCACTAATATCTTGAATAACGAATTAGACAGTCTTGGATTAAGCGGATTATCCATCACTGTAAAAGAGGGAAAAAATGTTACGATGACATCGGATGATCTAAATTTTATTCGCAAATTTAGTCAAGTGGAACAAGTTTCTCCCATCTTAGTAGAAAACACCAATATAGCGTTGCGTGACAAAACTATATCCGCTCTGCTTTGGGGCATTGATTCCGGTGCAAGTGACGTAATCTCTTTGCGGGTTTTATATGGAAGATTATTTACCCCAAAAGATATCAATACCTGTGCAAATGTCTGTTTGGTAGATGAGCAGTTTTCCCAGGACGTATATAGCCGAAATAATATGGTTGGCAAAACAATTAATTTCCGGTGTGGGGGAGTAGAGCAGCAATTTACAGTTGTTGGAATCATAAAAACGGGGACAGGACTTTTACAAAATATGATTGGTAATTATGTCCCCACTTTCATTTATGTACCATATACCACTATGCAAGCATCCGCAGGACGAAATAGTTTTGATGAAATAGCAGTAAAAATCCGACCGGGATATGATGCGGAAGATGTTGGAGCTATGATTGTGAATCATTTGGATATCAATAACAGAGCAGATGGAGCCTTTATTTCTAATAATCTTGCAAAACAAAAAGAAGGTTTCCTTCAACTTTTGAATATTATTACATGGATTCTTTCTGCTGTGGGCGCTATTTCTTTGCTGGTAGCCAGTTTAAGCATCATGACTGTTATGCTTGTGTCAGTAAATGAAAGGACACGTGAGATAGGAATAAAAAAAGCTTTGGGGGCAACCCGCGGTGCAATTATGCTCGAATTTTTATTTGAAGCATCTCTAATTTCACTGATCGGATGTTTTTTAGGAATCTGTGCAGGGTATTTGATATCTTATATTTGGGCTTCATATTTTCATGTGGAACTTGCTATCCGAATGGATATTATTTTAATAGCTACCGCTTTTTCTATTTTTATAGGAACGATTTTTGGAGTTTATCCGGCATATAAGGCAGCTCAACTAAAACCGGTAGATGCTTTAAGAGAGGAATAATCATGCGATACATTAAAATTCCAAATCTTCCTCAGTCGGATGTCGGTCTTATGGCCGTCTCCGCTACATATCCAAATATTCTAAATACACTAAAGAAGCTGGGGATAAAGGTAATCCCCGTAAAGCCAAGGCCAATGTTAGAAACGCCTATACAAAGCCATGCAGACATTCTGTGCCATCATCTTGGAGGCTCTCATATTATTGTGGCAAAAGGAGAAAAGTTCTTGCAATCAGAACTAAAAAAATTTGGTTTTGATGTAATAGAGTCTTTAACACCGATTTCAAGTCCATATCCAAGCGATGTGGGATTAAATGCGGCTAGAGTTGGCAACCATCTAATTGCTAATTTCAAGTCACTTGATTCACAAATTTCCGATTTTTGTTTTAAAGCAGATATCACACCGATAAAGGTAAAGCAAGGCTATGCAAAATGTTCCGTTGCGGTCATTGACAAAAATTCGATTATAACGTCGGATTATGGTATTGGACAAGCAGCAGAAAAGGCAGGAATGGAAGTTTTAATCATTAAGCCGGGATATATTCGGCTTCCAGGTTATTCATATGGTTTCATTGGCGGCTGCTGTGGAATGATTGGCCGACATCATTTAGCTTTCGCCGGCAATCCTGTCTATCATCCAGATTTTTTTAAAATGAAAACTTTTTTAGAATGCAGACAAATTAAAATGATAGCACTTTCGGAAGGACAGCTTATAGATATCGGAGGATTGATTCCTTTAATGGAGAAAAAGCATTAAATGATTGACATTATTGAAAAAAGCCTATATAATTATACAAAATAAGTATTTTGTATAATTTAGGGTACAGAAAGCTAATATGAAAGGATTTACATATGAAACCTGAGCTACTTATGGAAGCTCCTCCAATCATTAGCGAATTTTTAGGTTACATGGGTACGATTCGAGGAAAATCTCCAAAAACAGTTGAAGAATACTATTTGGACCTAAGGACTTTCTTCCGATACATTAAATGGCGGCGTGGCCTTGTTCCGCCCGATACTGAATTCGAGAATATCAGTATTTCAGATATAGATCTTGACCTTATTAAAACAATTGATCTTGCACAGGTGTTCGAATATATGAACTACTTAAATGCTGAGCGCAGAAACAATCCTGCTACGCGTTCGCGAAAAGTGTCTAGTTTGCGTAGTTTCTTCAAATATCTGACCAATAAAGCTGGTAAATTGGAAGTAAATCCCGTGAAAGAATTGGAAACACCAAAAATTAAACGATCTCTTCCCAAATACCTAACACTGGAACAGAGTTTGGAATTACTAACAAAAGTAAACGGTAAAACAAAAGAAAGAGACTACTGTATCTTAATGCTTTTTCTAAACTGTGGAATGCGTCTTTCGGAGCTTGTTGGACTTAATTTAAATGATATTCAGTTTGCAAGCGGCACTGTGAAAATCACTGGCAAAGGAAATAAAGAAAGAATAGTTTATTTAAATGATGCATGCATTGATGCCTTGCAGCGTTATTTAGAAGTCCGGCCAAATGATGGGCTAATCGATAGAAATGCTCTGTTTATTAGCGGACAAAAGAAACGGATTAGTCCAAAAACCGTTCAATATTTGGTTAAAAAATATTTATCTCAAATTGGTCTAGGCGGACGTGGCTATTCTGTACATAAGCTGCGCCATACTGCCGCTACCCTCATGTACCAGTATGGGCACGTTGATATTAGAGTTTTAAAAGATATATTGGGCCATGAAAATCTGGGAACCACTGAAATTTACACACATTTATCCAGTGAGCAAATGGCTTCTGCCGCACGTGCAAATCCGCTGTCGCAAGTAAAGCAACGAGGTAAAAAATGAAATTGTTTTGGTTGTTGTAAAAAATGGGCTCTATAATAAATGTTGGGGTGTGACGAATAGGCCTGCGAAAAAAGAACAAAAAAGTAGAGCATATTCGATGAAAAACCTTTAAAATGGAAATTACCACTATCCCATATTGGAGGTCATCGATATGCTCTGTACTTATTCTACCGAAAAATTGCTAGGATTAAAAGGGGTAATCGTAAAAAATGTGAGGCAATTGCCCGATAAAACGGAAATTTTTATTGAGTTACCAAGAAAGCCACATGTTTGCCCTTGCTGTGGATATCGGACCAGCTATGTCCATGATTACCGTTGTCAAACAGTAAAAGACATCCCTGCTTTTGGTAAACACACTAGTTTGATTCTCCGAAAGCGCCGGTATCGCTGCTCTTTGTGTGGAAAGCGTTTCTTTGAAGATAACTCGTTTCTGCCGAGATATCACCGCATTACAAATCGTTTAGCCGCGTATATCATTTCAAAGCTGTCTGACGTGCGTTCTTTCACCAGTGTAGCACGTGAAGTAAATCTATCTGTTTCAACTATTATCCGGCTTTTCGATTGTATCCACTATGGAAAACCGCAGCAATTACCTGAAGTTGTGTCGATTGATGAGTTTAAAGGCAATACAAGCGGCGAGAAATATCAGTGCATTCTGACCGATCCGGTTCGTCACCAAATCCTTGATATTCTTCCTGCTCGATACAACCACAAACTGACAGAATATTTCGGCCGGCTTGACCGTTCTAAAACGAAGCATTTCGTCAGCGATATGTGGAGTATATATGCCAATATTGCTCAGACATATTTTAAAAATTCAAATTATGTCATTGACAAATATCATTACATTCGTCAAGTATTTTGGGCTTTTGAAGCCGTTCGCAAGGAAGAACAGAAAAAGTTCAGCAAAACCCGAAGAATTTATTTTAAACGCTCCCGAATCTTGCTGAACAAACGATACCAATTTCTCACTCCAGAGCAAAAGCAACAGGTCGATCTTATGCTCTATGCCAGCAACCGTCTGCTGACAGCCTACTCTCTGAAAGAACAGTTTTTCAAAGTCCTGGATTCTCCCGATAGTCAATCTGCACGGACAGCGCTATCCCATTGGATTATGGCCGCACAAAACAGTGGTCTTTCAAGATTTGTTGCTTGTGCAAATACCATGATTCGCTGGTCAAGAGGTATTCTAAATTCGTTTGATTGCTCTTACACCAACGGTTTTACCGAAGGGGTTAACAACAAGATTAAGGTTCTTAAACGCAATGCCTACGGTTATCGTAATTTTCGTCGCTTCCGCAATCGCATTCTTCATATGTTCCATCATTCAACGAAAAATGGAGCAGCTTAACGCCGCTCCATTCGGTGTTTCCATTTTGGGTTACCCCAACTAGCTAGTGTCAAGGGAAGTTCGCAATTTTGGGACTCCGGAAAATGAATTAGGCTACGTTTAATAGTATCTGAATAGATTTTGGATTTAAGTATGCTCTGGAAACAGACCAGTCTTCCGCATATTCCATGAGACATGTTGTTACCAGACGTAGATAGGAATCCGGATTAGGGAATATTCCTACTACGCTGGTTCTGCGGCGGATTTCCTTGTTCAGCCGTTCCAGCATATTAGTTGAAGAAATTTTGCGGGCATCAAGTTCCGGAAAAGCATAGAAGGCTAGAGAATCTTCCAGTCCATCTTCCAGGAATTCGATTGCTTTTGGAAAGCGTTTTCCATATTGTTCTGATATTTGCTCCGCGCGCTGTCTAGCTATTTCAGCGGAGGGTGCCAACCAAATTTCTTTTAACTGAGCCGCAAAGGACTCTTTTTCCTTCTGGGGTACATGAGCTAAAATATTTCGCATGAAATGGACTTTGCATCGTTGCCAAGAGGCTCCCGGAAAACTCTCACGGATGGCTGCAATCAGCCCTTTATTCGCGTCTGAAACCACCAGAAGCGGTGTTTTCAGTCCACGATCTAAAAGACTTTGAAACAATTGAGAATAACTTTCTTTTGATTCATCTAGCATTGGCTCTACGGCGAGGATATCCCTATGCCCCTGTTCATTGACGCCGCAAACTACCATCACAGCCATGCTGACGACCCGGCCATCCATACGAATTTTTTCATACAGTGCATCTGTCCAAATGACAGGATAGCGACCCGTCAGAGGCCGGCTGCGGAAGTACTGTACCTGCTCATTAAGGCCTTTCGTCATTTCACTGACTTGACTGCGAGAAAGATTTTCAATTCCAAGACTGCGGGCTAGTTTCTCCATCTTTCGCGTAGATACACCCTGCACAAACGCTTCCTGAACCACTTGAATCAGCGCTGCTTCACTGCGCTTGCGTTCTGTTACGAAAAACGGGATATAGCCCTGATTTCGGAGTTTTGGTACCATCAGATACATCGTCCCCATACGAGTATCCAGTCGACGCGGCCGATAGCCGCAGCGGTAATCACGGCGGGATGGATTGTGTGCATTCTTTTCCGCGCCAATAATACCGGAGACCTCTGCTTCCATCAGACGGGTACACAGCCATTCCAGCATCGACAGCATTGGATCCGGCTGCGCCATACATTTTAGTAGCAATTCTGTCAAATCTGTGGTATTCTTTTTGTGAGTCATTGGGTATCTCTCCTTTTTTGAATGTTTTCTCACCATTCATTTTATCGGAGTCCCAATGACTTTTCTATACCTTTATGAAATTGCGAACTTTATTGTACTCTATCCCCAACTATTGACATAGAGCCAAAAAATGGTCACATACGTAATTGTATGTGACCATTTATTTAATTAATCTTAAATTCATCATAAACTGGTAGATTGTAAAATCAAATTGAACACATAAAAAGATTCCATAGCGCACAGGGAACTGTTAGGATAAAGTTACCACACTAAATACTGACAGAAAGGCCTGAACACTATGGACAAGAACCATTCTATCATAAAGATCGAAGAACGCAAGAGGGGACAGCATCTTAAAGCAGAAGAGCGTGGCGCAATCCAACAGTTAAAGAAGATGGGATTTAGCAATCGAAAGATTGCTCGCGCAATCAATTGCAGCCCCTCTACCGTGGGCTATGAACTACGACGTGGCACACCGGAATACTCCGGCCGAGGTCGCAAACCCGGCTACTCAGCCAAACGTGGAGCTGCAGTCTACAAAGCGAATCGCAGTCGTTGCCATCGCCCTAGAACGGTATCCAGGAACTCCGACTTCATCCGTTGGATGGTTAAAAAGGTTCGTAAGCATAATTGGTCTTTTGATGAGTGCGTAGGGCGGGCCCGAAGCGAACATCGTTTTCCAGCCAAGGAAATCCCATGTACAAAAACTCTGTATCATATGCTGTGGAAAGGGGAATTACCGCTCACGCTATTTGAACTTCCTGAGGTATTAAATAGGCATTCTCGCAGAAAACCACGGCTTTCTAAGCGTATCAATGGGAAATCCATTGATTGGCGGCCACCTGAGGCAGCAGAGCGAAACACATTTGGGCACTGGGAATCTGATACGGTACTGGGCCGAAAAAGAAGCGGTGAGGCAGTTGTATTTACCATTGTAGAGCGCCTGACAGGATATTATCTTTCAATTCGAATTGACGGCAAAACAACCACCGGTGTTGCCAGTGCCATGGAACAGCTAAAGGAACAGTATGGCGAGAAATTTTCCCAGGTATTTCGCAGTATTACCACAGATAACGGCAGTGAGTTTGCGGCATTTTCAGCCTTTGAAGAACTAGGCACGGCAATCTACTTTGCTCATCCCTATTCTGCTTGGGAACGACCTGTAAATGAGAGAACCAATCGCATACTGCGAAAATATATCCCAAAGGGTCGCTCCATCAATGGCTTTACCGCCGAACAAATCTTAATGTTTGCAGACGAGATAAACGCCACGCCCAGGAAACGGTTAGGTTATCAGACCCCTGAGGAACTGTTTGATGCTCAACTGGACAGAATTTATACTTTAAACCCGTAGATAACTTTATCCAGTGAAAGTGTTCAATTTGTTATTGCAATTTAAGTAAAGTTTATTTACTTGTCAGAAAAATTATGTTGTTCTTCTTGCTCATTCTCATTTTTTTTAAGCGGCAAAATCATCATTTTATAAATCAATGGATAAATTGTAAAGTTAATCAAAAAGAAACTTAAGGAAAATAACAAAGTGATACTAAATATAATTCCAACTAAAAAAGTAAACATGATTGCTTGCGATAAATAAAGAGCAAGAGCAAGCAACAATAACATAACAGTAAGCAACAAATTCCGCCACAAACCAAGCACTGCAAAAATTAAGGCGTTTTTGTATATTTGCATCAGTGTTAAATCAAATGTTACAATCATTACAGGTACATAATATTGGGCAAAAACCAATAAAAATGCAATAGCAATACAGATACCAAGTGCAAAATACCATATACCATTAGATGATAATTTGCTGTAATAAAATTTTATAGCAACGTCAATGACAACATATAAAAAATAACAGACAGCTCCATTGATTAAAAAAGCTTTCCAATTATTTTTTGTTGCTTCAAAAAAGTCAGACAGTAAGAAAGCGTGTTCCTCTCTCGCGTAATTACGTGTTACAAATGTAATTCCAGCTATGAATGGTGAAACTAGTAAAACTAGCAGTAAATTTACTACCCAATTTGGACTTAAACTAGATAATAAATATGTAACAAAAAATGCCGCAAGAAGCAAAAGTAAAAAAAGCAAATTCAATTCAATAAATTTTGTAAATTTTCTAGATAGTATCGAAAAAAAACGGATAAAGGCGTTCTTTTCTGGTTCGTCCTTTCTTACGCCAGGTCCCGGTCGATCATAATTTACGTGAAAAAGCCCCAATGACAAATCTCCCCTACCCTAATTTTGCTCTTGGATGGCATTGGTTGTACACTTCTTTGCAATGATCATTTAGCAAATGTACATACATTTGTGTGGACGAAATATCCGCATGACCAAGCATTGCTTGAATATCTTTTAGCTCAGCCCCATTTTCCAACAGATGAAGTGCGAAAGAATGACGCAAAGTGTGAGGTGTAATTTCTTTTACAATTTTTGCACGTTCCGCATAGCCTTTCACAATCTTCCAGAACCCCTGACGTGTCATGCGCTTTCCATTTAAATTTACAAAAAGAGCTCGTCCGCCGGCCGGTGTTATGATTTGTGTACGAACCCGTACAATATAATCTGTTATTGCTTGAATTGCCGTTGGATATACGGGAACAACCCGCTCATGCTTGCCGGAATTACAACGCAGCATACCAGTCTGAAGACTAATGTCGCTGATATCAAGATCAACTAATTCGGATACACGGATTCCAGTTGCATAAAGCAACTCCAACATAGCCCTATCTCTGCAGCCTTTGGCTTCCCGAACATCGGGCTGTGAAAGCAATAGCTCGATCTCTTTTCCGCTTAATATTTGCGGAAACTTTTTTTGTGTTTTTTCAAGCCGTATACCTTTTGCTGGATTGACATTCACATATCCAACCATAACCATATATTGATAAAAGCACCGAATAGATGCTATATTTCTTGTAATAGTAGCATCGGATTTTTTGCTACGCTTCATGTCTTCAATGTAAGAATAGATAATTTCTTTGTCGACTAAAATAGGGTCTTTCTTCCCTATTCTTGCAAGATAAGAGATAAAATGTTCGACATCTCGTACATAAGACTCAAGCGTATTAGCTGAAACCGATTTTTGATTCACCAGATATTCGCTGAACTCTGAACAAAAATCCTTCATCTTGTTCTTTCCTTTCGATAAGTTAGAAGGAAAATAAACCGCCTAAGCAAACGGATAAAAGTAGATCTATTAATGATGCCAAAAAAACAATGCTTAAAACTATACCAAATTGTAGGATATAAATTTTCAGCTTTGTGTGGTTCACCTTATGGGAATTCACAGAAGCTAATAAATGAGAAAAAACGATCCCATTCCTTGCTGCCAACAAGATGGCTAAACAGCAAAAATAGGCCCCAGGCAAAATCACGGTTAAGGTAAATAGAACCCCTCTTCCTCCATAACATGCATATAAATAACCAGCAGTTAGTCCAAGACCAAAACCACGAAAAAAAGGGATAAAAGGAATCAAAAACATGCCCCAGATGGATAAACCACATAAAAAACAGATAAAAACGAACAAAAAAGCTGAAGCAAAAGATGCCGTAAAAATAGAAATCAAAGGCTCAGTCATTCGTGCTTTGAAATTACCGGCAAACAGAAAATCTAGCCGTTCCAAAGCATGTATATCTGCATGTCGTGCATATATCGCTCCCATAAACATTCCTGCTAAAAACACGATCGCCAACATGACAAGTTCCCAGTTAAGACGGGCTGCTTTCATCATATCATGTCTGCAGGAAGCCGATCGGTTCCGGATTCCTCGAGCAACTACAATTATCTTGCTCATACTCATACATTCCTCCCAACGGAGCTTCTAACAAAAATGTATGAGGGACAAACGGATTCTATGTTTACTTCCCTAATTCTAATGCACGTGCAGTACATGCTTTCATTGCATCATCTATTATTTGTGCAAAATGATGCTCTTTCAAAACATCTAACGCGGCGATTGTCGTGCCTCCACGGGACGATACTTTTTGAATTAGCTCATCGGGAGTATTTCCAGACTCTAAAAGCATTTTGGCGCTGCCAATGAGAGTCTGACAAAAGAGCGGCAATGACACCGAAGGCTCAATCCCCTGTTTCTCAGCACTTTCCACCACCGCTTTGGCAAACAAATAAATATAAGCAGGACTACTTCCATTGACACTGATGACCGCATTCATCTGTTCTTCATTAATCTGTGCTACAATGCCACTGGATGAAAATAGTTCTAAGACCAGCTGATACACATCATTTTGCACATTTTCAGTTTTACAAATTGCCGTTGCACCCTCTCCAAGTAAAAGAGGTGTATTTGGCATTGCGCGAATAATAGGACAACGGCAAGATAACGCCTTCGTAATAGAATCGGATGAAATACCGGCGGCGATTGATACCAGCGTTTTGTTTTCGCTTACAGACGGTTGAATCGACGCCAGCATGGAAGGAAAACTTTGCGGCTTAACCGCCAAAAAAATAATATTGCACGTTTGAACAAGACTGTCAATTGAATTTTCGATATTAACTCCGGTTCTTGTCCGCAGTTCTTCGCACTTTTCCTTGTGAATATCAAAAACATAGATTTGTTCCGCGGGAAATGTTTTAGCTTTTACCACTCCACCAATAATAGCCGATGCCATATTTCCGCCGCCAATAAACCCTACTTTGATATCTTTCATGTCCTGCCTCCAGTATTGATTGATATTTATTATACTAAACCTATTCCCCATCTGAATCAATACAAAATAATACAAGATTTTTATTTTTATTGAAATTGCTAAAAACACATAATACTTTTATGTATACGATGGAAAATCGTTTATTTTACATCTGATAATGCTGCCTGTATCATAATAGCACATTCCAAATGTTTCTTTTCTAATGCGCAGGATATGGCGTGGGGTGTATGTATATCGCCTTCATACTGCCAATTATTCGCATTACAGCCGCCGCTGCAATAAAATTTTGCCCAGCAGTTTTTGCACTCCGGTTTTGAATAAACATTTGCAGTTGCAAAGTTATCCTTCATATTTCTGTTCAAACTGCCGTCTAAAACACTTCCCATTTTCCACTGTTCTTGTCCAACAAACTGGTGGCACGGATAGATGTCTCCAGAAGGAGTTACCGCGATATATTCATTTCCACAGCTGCACCCGCGCAGTCTTCTGATAGCGCAGGGCCCTTGGTTTAAGTCAATCATAAAGTGGTAAAAATCAAATCCTTTTCCTGCTTTGCTGCGCTCAATAATAAGATTGGCAAGTCTTTCGTATTCTTCAAAAATCCTTGGTAAATCGTCTTCTTTAACGGAATAGTCAAGCTTTTCTTCGGAAATAACCGGTTCCATGGAAATTTCATGAAAACCCATATTGAGCAAATGCTCAATATCTTTTGTGAAATCCAAATTATATTTAGTGAAAGTACCTCTTACATAATAATCCTTGTCTTTACTGCGTTTTTCTACGAGCTTTTGGAATTTTGGAAGAACGGTGTCATAACATCCTGAACCATCCACTCTCACTCGCAGCCTATCGTGAACACTTTTTCTGCCGTCGAATGACAATATACAGTTTGACATTTCACGATTAATAAAATCTATTTTATCATCGCTGAGTAAAAGTCCGTTTGTTGTAATAGTAAACCTAAAATTTTTATCGTGCTGTTTTTCGATGCTGCGCGCATATTCCACGGTACGCTTGACCACATCAAAATTCATCAAAGGTTCGCCACCGAAGAAATCCACTTCAAGATTATGACGACCTGCTGATTGATCGATTAAAAAATCGATTGCGCTCTTTGCCACCTCAAATGGCATGAGCATTCTTTCCCCTCCAAAGTCACCTTGCGCAGCAAAGCAATATTTACAGCGCAGATTGCAGTCGTGCGCTACATTCAAACACATGGATTTAATCGGCGCACTTTTTAGCATGGTGGCAAATTTTTCATAATCGTCCCGGGAAAACAGTTGACCATTTTCATATAATTGCCGAATTTCTTCATAAGCTTCGCGTAGTGTTTTTTCACTGTAACGAGCTTTAAGATTATCTAACATCTTTTGCGGCGGGTTGTCAGGAATATTACCATCTTGCAAATAGTCTAAAATATCAAACGGAGCATCGTCAAATAAATGAACCGCACCGCTATTGGTATCTAAAACAATGTTATACCCATTTAAAGAATACTTGTGAATCATTTATATTTCTCCAATTGAACATAATTTAAGGGACAGTTCACTGTCCCTTTTGAGCTAATTTTAAAAAACCATAAAATCTTCTTCCAAATTGATGTAAGAAGTTAGAAATTCAAAATTGAAATTTCTCCCATGAAGTTATCTGTTTTTGTTTTCGCACTTTTGATTGGAAACTGTGCAGGAAGTTTTACAAGCGGACTGGCAGGATGCCTGACATTCGCCGCAGCCACCTTTAGCAGCACTTTCCTTTAAATTCGCCTGATTCAGCGTTCTGATTTGTTTCAATTTTAATGCCTCCGTTTCACTTGTTGAGATAAGGACAAATCATATTATAACAACGATGACAGCATTAGTCAAAATTATTTTCGTTTCGGCTTTGTTTTTTTGTTAACTGAAAGGAAGCCGCCGATGGAACCAGAGAGAACCATTGTCAGCAACCGCGTTCCGACCTGAGCCGGATCGGCAGCTTTATTATTCGAGATTATCAGGCCGGAAAACAGAAATAGTGCAAACAGAAACATTCCTGCTACTGCTCCAAACAACAATCCCCGTTTTCCAGAGATTTTAGCTGCGATATAACCAGCCCCAAAAGCACTTAGAACAGACACAGCAATTACAAGAGGGGACAACAGTCCTTGTGGAATCCTCTCTGCAGACACGAAAGCCAACGATAAAATACAAAGAAAAACAGCACACAACAAAGCACCTGTAACCGAGCCTATCACAATGGCGCGAATAGCATCCAAAGCAGGTTTTTTGGTCGTAAACTTAGACGTTTTTATCGCAACCGCCCCCTCCAATATCCTATCAATATAGATATTCGGAAAGGGCGTTAAATATAACCTCTATAAAGGATTATTCTGCATTGTCGTGAACGGTATCAATACTGCCAATGGCCCATTTTTTAATCTTCATTTTCACACGATCCGTTCCGGTTTCGATAATCAGTGTACCGGTGTCTTCTTTAATTCCTACAACGCGGCCCATGATTCCTCCGATTGTAGTAATATCATCACCAATCTGTACACTGTTACGCATCTTTTCTTCTTGTTTTTTCTTCTTTTGCTGGGGTCTCATCAAAAGAAAATAAAAGATTCCAACAATGACGACCATATAAATAATAGTAACTACAATGCCGTCGCCTGTACCAGTAGTTCCGTTAGTTAGTAAAAAGTTCATTAAAAACCAACACCTCTCTTCTAATGTTTAGATTATATCAGCAAAAATATCTTCATGCAAGGTTTTCTTAAATTCTCCGGTTTAAAAACTCCACATTTTCTCGATAAAATTGCTCAAATGTTTCATTTTCCAAAGAAAATCTTATTTTTTCAAGAAGAGTGTTATAAAAATAAATATTGTGCATAACACAAAGCCGCATTGCTAGCATTTCGCCGCTTTTAAACAAATGGTGTATATAAGCGCGGGTAAAATTTTTGCACACCGGACAATCACATTCTGAATCCAGCGGAGATTCATCCAATTGATACTTTGCATTGAGCAGATTTCTCCGGCCCTGCCAAGTGAAGACGTGACCGTGCCTTGCGTTGCGGGTGGGCATCACGCAGTCAAACAAATCCACTCCCCGCTTCACTGCTTCAAGAATATTTTCCGGTGTTCCCACTCCCATAAGATACCTGGGCTTGTCCTTTGGCATTTCGGGGATAACAGCTTCTATAATACGGTACATTTCTTCACTGCTTTCCCCCACTGCCAAGCCGCCGATTGCATATCCGTCTAAATCCAGCTCCCGTATTCTTTTCATACAGTCGATGCGCAGATCTTCGTACGTGCTGCCCTGATTGATCCCAAACAACATCTGTTTTGGGTTTATCGTGCTTGATTCCTGATTTAGACGATCCATTGCAGCCTTCGAGCGTTTCAGCCATCGAATTGTTCGCTCGCAGGATTCGTGTGCATATTCGTACGAAGATGGATTTTGAACGCATTCATCGAACGCCATCGCAATGGTAGAAGCTAGATTAGATTGGATTTTCATACTCTCTTCCGGACCCATAAATATTTTTCGACCATCAATATGGGATGCAAACGCTACACCATCTTCTGTAATGTGACGAAGTTTGGCGAGAGAAAAAACTTGAAATCCACCGCTGTCTGTTAAAATTGGACCATTCCAACGTGTGAATTTATGAAGCCCGCCTAACCGATGAACTGTCTCATCACCGGGACGAAGATGAAGATGATAGGTATTACACAGCTGAACTTGACATTTTAACTGTTTTAAATCCAGTGCGGATACCGCACCCTTAATTGCACCAGCAGTTGCCACATTCATAAACGCAGGTGTTTGTATCGTGCCATGAGGAGTATGAAATTCTCCTCTTCGTGCCGCACCGCAGTTTTTAATAAGATGATACATATATTTCATCCTTTTATTCTTTAGTTGATGAACATTGCGTCCCCAAAGCTAAAAAAGCGATATCTCTTTTGGACAGCAACTTGATAAGCATTCATTGTGTGTTCGTATCCCGCAAATGCGGAAACCAGCATTATCAACGTACTCTCAGGAAGATGAAAATTTGTAATCAATCCGTCGAGCACTTTAAATTGGTAGCCCGGATAAATAAAGATATCCGTCCATCCAGCACTTTCCTTGATACAGCCCTCTTTTGTTCCAACTGCTTCCAGAGTTCTGCAACTAGTCGTTCCAACTGCAATCACGCGACCGCCATTTTGCTTTGTTCGATTGATTAAGTCAGCAGTTTGAGCGGAAAGGTAGTAATGCTCTGAGTGCATTTTATGCTCCGTAATATTTTCTGCGGTAACAGGACGGAATGTACCAAGTCCCACGTGAAGTGTAACGAAAGCAATCTCAACACCCTTGTCCTTAATTCTTTGTAGAAGCTCTGGTGTAAAATGAAGGCCGGCTGTCGGTGCAGCAGCAGAACCGACTTCTTTGGAATAAACGGTCTGATAACGTTCGTTATCTTTCAGTTCACTCTTAATATAATGTGGGAGAGGCATCTGTCCTATCTTGTCCAAGATTTCATAGAAATTTCCGTTACAGCTAAATTGCACAAGTCGGTTACCATCTTCCATGATATCCAGAACCTCCGCATGAAGCAGACCGTCCCCAAATGTGAATTGAGTTCCTACCTTTGCACGGCGCCCCGGACCAGTCAATACTTCCCACACATTGCCATCGCGGTGATTTAACAACAAAAATTCAACTTTAGCACCTGTACCCTCTTTGATGCCATATAATCTTGCGGGAAGGACACGGGAATCGTTCAATACAAGGCAGTCACCTGGATTTAGATAATCAATGATATTATAAAAATGCCGATGTTCCATTTCGCCTGTTTTTCTATTTAAAACCAAAAGGCGGGACGAATCCCTCGGTTCAGCTGGAGTCTGAGCAATCAGCTCTTCCGGTAGATCATAGTAAAAATCTTTTGTTTTCAAATGATTTAAGTCAATTTCCATATCTTAATTCTCCCATTCAGCCACAATAAATACTAATAGTTTATTATAAATAAATTGACAATCAATAGCAACCCATGCTATTATATTTTCAGATTTATTCTCAAATTATTAAATATTTTATCTATGAGAAAAATTGAATAAAAAAAACGATAGAGGTGCGACTTTCAAGATTAGCGGGGAGGAGGCTGCCGGAGCCGATGAATCCCTGTGAAAGGGGAAATCGCCGAAGGGGATACTGTGGCAGAGTATCCGCCTGGTCATCATGCGAACAGCAGGATGACTGTCATCAGTATTTGATGGAGAGCTATCGACTTTATGTTCATGTGGCTAATTTGTTACATGGAATAAAAATCGAAAGTGCCACAATTTCTGATGACCGGTGTTAACCGGTTTTTTTATTACACAGATATTTTTCTGGCTTTTTCATATTTATATATATTTAGGAGGACTGCTCTTATGAAAAACTATAGGGTTGGAATTATAGGTGCGACAGGTATGGTCGGCCAGCGTTTCGCCTCACTTTTAGAAAATCACCCCTGGTTTACTGTCACTGCTTTAGCCGCAAGCGAACGCTCTGCCGGGAAGACATACCGGGAAGCGGTAGGCAATCGTTGGCTCATGACCACCCCTATGCCGAAAAATATGGAAAATATGGTTATTTTGGATGCAGAGAAAGATAAAGATAAAATTGTTCAGATGGTTGACTTTGTTTTTTGCGCCGTCAATATGGATAAGCAAAAAACGCGTGAACTAGAAGAAATGTATGCAAAATCAGAATGTCCTGTCGTATCAAACAACAGTGCTAATCGATTGATTCCGGATGTTCCTATGCTGATACCGGAAATCAATCCGGAACACTCGGATATCATTGCTGCACAACGGAAACGGCTTGGAACTCGCCGCGGATTTATTGCCGTAAAGCCAAACTGTTCCATACAGACCTATGTGCCGGCTGTCACTCCCCTTTTGGATTTGAACGTTACCAAAATACTCGCCTGCACATATCAAGCCATATCTGGAGCAGGAAAAACATTTGAAACATGGCCGGAAATGGTTGACAATGTGATTCCATACATCGGCGGCGAAGAAGGCAAATCAGAAAATGAACCACTGAAAATCTGGGGTCATATTGAAAATGATGCTATTGTGAATGCTTCATCCCCAAATATCACAACACAATGTTTAAGAGTTCCGGTCAGCGACGGGCATATAGCGGCTGTATTTATGTCCTTTGACAAAAAAATTTCAATCGATGAAATCATTGAACGCTGGAACAACTTCAGCGGAGAGCCGCAGAAACTCGGTTTGCCAAGCGCTCCTAAAAAATTTCTGTATTATTTTCATGAAGAGGATCGTCCTCAAACACGCCTGGACCGCAATCTTGAAAACGGTATGGCTGTTTCGATTGGACGTTTGCGTCCGGATACCCAGTACGATTTAAAATTTATATGTCTTTCCCACAATACACTCCGCGGTGCAGCTGGCGGCGGTGTGCTGATGGCCGAATATCTTTGTGCCAAAGGCTTTATGGATTAATATACTGTCAACAGGGAGGTAAAATAAGATGAAGAAGCTTGTGTTTAAGGGTTCCGGTGTTGCCCTGGTCACTCCTATGAAACAAGACGGCTCTATTAATTATGATGTTTTGGAGCGCCTGATTGATTTTCATGTTCAAAGTGGAACCGATGCAATCATTGCGTGCGCAACAACCGGAGAATCACCTGTTCTCAGCCACGAAGAGCACTGCAAAATTGTTGAGTTCATTGTAAAAAAGGTAAACAAGAGACTGCCTGTTATTGCAAGTTCCGGAAGCAACGATACAAGATATGCAGTTGAGTTGTCGCTATCATTGCAAGATGCCGGAGCCGACGCCCTCCTGTTGATTACACCCTATTACAATAAAACATCTCAAACGGGCTTTGTAAAACATTTTCATTATATTGCTGACAGAGTCGATATTCCAATGATCCTGTACAACATTCCTTCCAGAACAGGATGCAATATTCAGCCGGAAACCTATGTAGAGTTAGCAAAACATCCTAATATAGTTGGTACGAAAGAGGCAAACGGTGACCTTGCAGCATGTGCTAAAACCATTTCGCTTTGCGGAGATAATCTTGCAGTTTATTCGGGAGAAGATAATCAAACGCTGCCCATACTTTCTCTTGGCGGTAAAGGTGTTATTTCTGTGTTTGCAAATATTCTTCCAAAAGTTATGAAACAGATCTGTGCAGATTATTTGAATGGAAATGTGGAAGCTTCGCGAACAACGTTTTTAAAGTATCTGGAACTTATGGATGCTTTGTTCTGGGATGTAAATCCCATTCCAATTAAAGAAGCAATGAATTTTATGGGTTTTGACTGCGGCACTTGCCGTCTGCCACTTACCAGTATGAGTAAAGAAATGAGTGATAAACTCTATAAAGTCTTGCAAAAGTATCATGTAGTTTCATAATTAACGAATTTAGTTAAGTTAAAAGGGACGGCTAAAATGAAAAAGATAATTTTAAGCGGATGCAATGGAACAATGGGTAAAGTTGTTTCTTGTTGTGCTGCAGAACGTAACGATGTTGAAATTATAGCAGGAATTGATTTGAAAACAGACTCTGGTTATGATTATCCAGTCTACTCTTCACCGGATCAAATCCATTTGGAAGCCGATGTTTTAATTGATTTTTCCAATCCGGCACTACTGTATCCACTTTTGGAATACGGAAAAATGACAAAAACTCCGCTTGTACTTTGCACAACAGGCTATAATTCTGAACAGGTTGAAACGATTCGATCTGCTTCACAGGAAATAGCGATTTTTTACTCAGGAAACATGTCTATGGGCATAAATCTGCTTATTGAACTAGCTAAAAAAGCAGAACATGTGCTTGGCAGCAGTTTTGATGTTGAAATCGTTGAAGCACATCACAATCAAAAAATCGATGCTCCGAGCGGAACAGCTTTAATGATAGCCGATGCTATTTCAGAGGCATCAGATGTCCCTATGAATTATATGTATGATCGTCATTCTCGAAGAAAAAAACGTCCTGGGAACGAAATCGGTATTCACTCTATTCGAGGCGGTACCATAGTCGGTGAACATCAAGTGATTTTCTCTGGTCCGCATGAAGTCCTTACCATTTCACACTCCGCACAGTCAAAGGAAATTTTTGCTCGCGGAGCCCTAAATGCAGCCGTGTTTTTAGCGAGTAAAGCAAAAGGACTTTACACAATGAGTGATCTCATACAACAGGAGGATTAAAATGGATTTGTGTCCAAAAATTACGACTGCTACCGACATTACCTTGATTACCCTTCAGAAATGTCCTTCAAATCTAAGTTTTATTGCAGATGTTTTTGAAAAGATTGCTGCATTGGGCGTAGATGTTGATATGATATCTCTTGCTCCAACACAAGGCGCCTATACCTCCGTATCCTTCACAATTGCAGACAGTGACCTTGACAAGATATTAAGCTTTACATCTGATTTGCGACTGCAAAGTCAAATCAGTGCCGTTGTCAGCAGCGGAAACTGTAAGATATCTGTTTATGATGATGGTATGAAAAATACACCCGGCGTTGCAGCAGAGGTTTTCAACATTGCTTCATCCGTGCATACTGATATTCGATTAATAACAACTTCTGAAGTTGATATCTCCCTTTTAGTAACTGCCGCTGATTTTCAAGAAACCCTAAAAGCTTTAGAAACAAAACTAAACCATAAATCAACCACATAATAATAACCCCCTATTACAGATTAAAGCGTAATAGGGGGTTGTTTTTTAGTATACTGTTTATTTTACTTCCACGGTCCAGCCGAAGGTATCCTTTATCTTACCCCACTGAATACCAGTCAATGTATCATACAAACGCTGGGAAACCGGTCCGATCTTGCCATCGTTAATCACCATGACATCATCTCCCCATTTCAAATGCCCAATTGGAGAAATAACAGCGGCCGTTCCAGTTCCAAACGCTTCCTCTAACTTGCCTTGTTTCGAAGCTTCCGCGAGTTCCTGAATGGAAATTCTCCGTTCAGTTACTTTCATTCCCCATGAACGCAGCAATTCCAATGCAGACATACGAGTAATACCAGGAAGTATAGAACCTTGAAGAGCCGGTGTTACAATTTCACCGTCAATTTTAAAGAATACATTCATTGTGCCGACTTCTTCAATGTATTTGCGTTCCACACCGTCCAACCAAAGAACCTGCGTATATTCTTGCTTTTCTGCCTCATCTTGTGCCTTCAAAGAAGCAGCATAATTTCCGGCAGTCTTTACGTATCCCATTCCTCCACGGACAGCTCGTACATAATTTTTCTCAACGTAAATCTTGACGGGGTCCAACCCTTCCGGATAATATGCGCCGGACGGAGAGCATATTACAAAGAATATAAGATGCTTGGCAGGATGAACACCAATATGTGGATCTACACCGATAATAAACGGACGAATGTAGAGGGATGTACCATCAGAATGCGGTACCCAGTCTTTTTCAATTGAAACCAGTTTTTCAATGGCTTTTTCTGCAAATTGTTCATCAATCAGTGGGATGCAAAGGCGCTCACATGAAGAGTTAAGACGAGCCATATTTTTATCCGGGCGGAACAGTAAAATTCTGCCGTCCACAGCTCTGTATGCTTTCATGCCCTCGAATACGGACTGACCATAATGCAGACACATTGCCGCCGGAGATATGCTGAAATCTCCAAAAGGAACAATACGTGGATTGTGCCATCCTTCTCCCTCATCATAATTCATAACAAACATATGGTCTGAAAAAATAGTGCCGAAACCCAGCTTGCTCTCGTCGGCAGGTTTCTGTTTCGGATGATCTGTCAGCTGCACACTGATCTCCTGCATTGTAAAAAGCCTTCTTTCATAAGAATGTTTATAAATTATTTAATCTTAATTATAACATTTATTTGCAATATTTTCAAGATTTAATTCATTATATTGTTAAATTGTAAATACAAAGCGTTGAAAATATACATTGTTGCAAGAGTCGTATCTCTTAGCGTCATAATTTTTCTTATCAAAAATTATAGATAAGTTCTGGACTCACTACTAACCGATAACAAAACCGGAAAATAAATCAATAGGTAGCTAAAAAAATGAACCGAGCGATTCCAAAGAATCCGTCCGGTTATTTTTTTGATGATTTGATCTTGTTAATGAGTTCCGGCAGAGTCTTGTCCTCTGACCGATCCTTACGAAAACCTTCACCGGAAATTTCTCCTGCATCCCCTATGATCAAGAATGCGTTTTTATCAATGGAACGTACAATATCCTTAATTTTCACAACTTCATAACGGCGCGCGGCACAGAGAAGTACTTCTCCCTTTCTCCCGGTATAAGCTCCTTTAGAATCCAAATAAGTAACACCGCGCTCAACATCTCTAAGAATCTCCTGCGCAATTTGCTCATTCTTTTCAGAAATGACGAACATCACTTTTCCAGTACCAACATCCGTACCATATAAAATGGTATCAATCATTTTAGTAGAAACAAAAATAGCAATACAAGCATATAATGCACTTTCTATGCTTTGATAAGCAAGTGCTGATAGTACCACAACTACAAAATCGACTAAAAGCATCAGTTTGCCCATGGATACAAATCGCACTCTTCTGTTTAAGAGGCGAGCAACCAAATCGGTACCGCCTGTAGTTGCTCCACGCATAAAAATAAGAGACAACCCGATGCCTTCCATCAAACCGCCAAAAATGGCGGCAAGCATGGGAGTTCCCTGATAAGGTGGAATGATGACGTACAAAATATCGATTGCACTGGAGAAAATAACTGTCGCAATAATCGTTTTTCCGACTAGTTTATATCCAATTTGCAGTATTGCCCAAATGAAAATAGGAATATTAAGCAAGAGACTTGTCATACCGATTGGAAAACCAAATAGATAGTTCAGCACTGTGCTTAAACCTGTAACACCGCCAGGCGCAATATGGTTTGGTGCGGTGAACATTCTGACACTAATGGAGTAAAGTATACTGCCTATGGTGTAATAAAGTAAGTCCTGCAGTAATTCTTTTGCCTCACTTTTTAGGTTTAGCGGCATAATTTAGTCCTCCCTGCAAACAATGGAAAACAATTCTCGCAGACGATCAATTCTACCGCTTAGATATAAATATCCAAACAGTGATTCAAAAGCCGTTGCGGCATGGTACTCACCTGGATCCGCATTTTTGGGAACATGATTGCTGTGGGCATTTCTTCCACGCCGAAGAATATCCTGTTCTTCCCGGTTCAAAACAGGCAGAAGTTTTTGCACAAAGTCAGCCTGCGCTCGGGCGCACACTTGCTCGACTGCAGCCCGATGCAGCTGCGAAACCGGGCGTTGCGACTGACAGACCAATCTTTCACGAACAAACACTTCAAATACCGCATCACCAATAAAGGCCAAAGTTAAAGCACTCATCCGTTTTGGGTCACAAGAAACATTATAAAACCGTTCCAACCAGCGCACTTCCTATTCCATATATTCAAATTCAACACCATAAATACTTACCGTATCCCCTTCGTGAACCCCCGCAGCGCGCAAGGCTTCATCCACGCCGGTATGAAGTAAAACACGCTCGAAATAACGCAGAGAATCAGCGTCATTGAAATTAACGGAACGCAAAATAGGAATCAGCCATTCTCCTTCCACTACATAAACACCATTGAGGTTCTTGACACTCACTTTATGCTTCCCAATTTCTTCAACAGGACGCTGAGGTTCTGGTTCTGGTTTATAACGTACAATGGGTGGAAGTTTTTGCAGTAGTTCATCAATTCTATTCAAAAGAGGATCCACTTGATAACGGATAGCAGCCATCATTGGGAAGAATTCATATCCCTGATCACGAATAAATTTTTCAAAGTCATGAATCTGCTCCTCTTGGGCAAGATCGCACTTATTTCCGACAACCAGCATTGGTCTTTCGGAGAGTTCCTGGTTGAATTTTTTTAGTTCAGAATTAATTATCTTGAAATCTTCTTTTGGATCTCGCCCTTCACTGCCTGAAATGTCAACAATATGCACAAGCAGACGACAGCGCTCAACATGACGCAGGAACTGATGCCCCAGTCCTGCACCTTCATGTGCACCTTCAATCAGCCCGGGGATATCGGCTATGACAAAAGAATTTCCAGATTCTGTTCGTACCACGCCCAATACCGGAGCTAACGTGGTAAAATGATAATTGGCAATCTGTGGTTTTGCTTCACTGACGACGGATACCAGCGTAGATTTCCCTACATTCGGATAGCCAACCAATCCAACATCTGCAAGCAGCTTCAATTCCAGTTGAAGTTCAAAGGCTTCACCGGGCGCACCCGGTTTTGCAAACCGCGGTGTTTGTCTAGTTGCCGTCGCGAAATGTGCATTACCCCATCCGCCACGTCCGCCTCTTGCAATCACCTGTGGCTCGTCCGTTGATAAATCAGCAATCAGCCTGCCTGTATTAGCATCTTTTACCAATGTACCACGCGGAACTCGAATAATAAGATCCTTGCCGCGGCGTCCGCTGCAACGTTTTCCGGATCCGTTTTGGCCGTTTTCCGCTACAAATTTCCTGCGATAACGGAAATCGGACAATGTGGACTGATTGTCGTCCACTTGGAAAATAACATCGCCGCCACGGCCCCCGTCTCCACCATCAGGACCGCCTGACGCAATATATTTTTCTCGATGGAAAGCAACGGCTCCATCTCCGCCGTCTCCCGCTTTCACTTTAATTCTGGCATTATCAATAAACATACGTGAAACTCCTTTGTTTCAGCATATTTGTAAAAACTATCCTTATACAATACTTTTTTACCACTATCTTATAGTCTTTCAGGATTGGTAAAAAAAATCCCGGGCAATTGATACCCGGGATTCTGTATTCGTGCTTTGAAACGCAGTCTTTTTTTATTCGGCGTAAACACTGACCTTCTTACGGGTACGGCCATAGCGCTCAAATTTCACTTTACCGTCAATCAGAGCAAACAAAGAATCATCGGAACCGATTCCCACATTTTTGCCCGGATGAATGTGGGTGCCGCGCTGTTTCACCAAAATATTACCGGCAAGCACAAACTGACCGTCCGCACGTTTTACGCCCAGTCGTTTTGACTCGGAGTCACGGCCATTCTTTGTGGAACCCATTCCCTTTTTATGAGCAAAAAGCTGAATATTAATCTGCAGCATGCTTTACACCTCCGTATCAATGATCTGAATATTTTGAGGATACTGCTGACGGAGTGCCAACAAATGAAGTCTCAGCCCTTTTAATAAGGTAGAACAGACTTTAGCGTCCTCCGGAGCAATTTTACAATCCATATAACCATCTTTTACGCTAACCGAGGCATGATGAATACCAACAACATCCGTAATCGTGTTAACCGTCATATATGCCGCAGAAGAAACCGCAGCGCAAACAATATCGTTGCCTTCTGCTCCTGCACCGGAGTGACCGCTGATGCGAAACCCAGCTGGACTACCGTCGGAAAACGTAAAAAACTCAGCACAAATCATAAATTAAGCATTGATTTCGACAATCTGAACCTTAGTGTATGGCTGTCTGTGACCCATTTTGCGTTTTTCGTTCTTTTTGGGCTTATAGGTAAAGACTGTAATTTTCTTACCTTTTCCCTCTTTCAAAACTTTTGCGGTAACAGTAGCACCTTCTACATAAGGCGTACCAAACTTTGTCCCATCCTCACTGACAACAGCGAGTACAGGAAATTGAACAGTGGAATCTTTTTCAGCTGCAAGCTTTTCCACAAAAACGACATCGTCTTTTTGGACTTTGTACTGCTTGCCGCCTGTTTCAATTACTGCAAACATAAATACTAGGCCCTGCCTTTTCTTCAGTCTCGCTATTCTCGGGCGGGTGTCCCACTTACAGCCCGGAATAAGCGGCTTATTAAGAATATCATATTTCGTCAACTCTGTCAATGGAACAACTCTCAATTTTTTCGTTCTGCAAGTGTGATGGCTAAGCGCTTTAAATAACCACCCTGTTCCCCGAAACAATCCAGCGCGGAAATTGCTTCATTGGTTAATTCCCGCACTAACGTCCGGGCCTTATCCAGCCCAAGAATGGTAACATATGTGCTTTTCTGTTTTTTTTGATCGCTTCCAACCGGTTTACCCAGCGATTCCTGTTCACCCTCTACGTCCAAAATATCATCCATAATTTGAAACGCCAGACCAATAGAATTTGCGTATTTTTCCGCAGCATGCAATTTCGTTTCTCCAGCACCGGCCAAAACACATCCCATTTTAGCTGCCGCACAAATTAATGCTCCGGTTTTACACTGATCCATCTGAATCAGCGTGTCTGCCGAAATCTGTTTACCGGCGCTTTCTAAATCTATCATCTGCCCGCCCGCCATGCCGTATGCACCGGATGCTCTCGCTAAAATCCCGGCCGCAGTTGCAGCGCGCTGGGCTCCTACCGCCGCAATACTATCCGGTGAGAGCATCGTCTCAAATGCCATTGTTAAAAGCGCATCTCCGGCAAGCAGAGCTTGCGCTTCACCGAATGCAACATGGTTTGCTGGCTTTCCACGCCGCATTGCGTCATTATCCATGCATGGTAGATCATCGTGAATTAACGAATAGGTATGAATCATTTCAACAGCACAGGCAAAAGGAATGGCAGATTGTTGATCTCCTCCGCAGACACCACAAAATTCCAGCAAAAGAATCGGTCGAATTCTTTTTCCGCCTGAAAGAAGGCTGTATCGCATAGCCTGAAACAGGCGCTTTTGCAATAAGGTTTCCTCTGGCACATATTTCTTAAGACCCGCTTCTATCACTTCGCCATATTTCTGCGGTTCAATTCTGCTCATTCACTTTTCCTTCCTTTTCATTCAGTTCCTCAATTTCACGAATCTTTTGCTCCGCTTCCGCAAGTTTCCGGTAACATAAGGAGGAAAGCGCAGATCCTTCCTCAAATAGTTTGAGGGATTCTTCTAGTGTTGTTTCCCCTGACTCCATCTGCGCAACAATTTCCTCCAGCCTTGCAACGGCTTTTTCAAAGGTCATCTTCTGTTTCACAGGATACCCTCCTCCGTTCGTTTCATACTGCGGATTTTAACTTCCTGTACAGTGCATTTGATATCACCATCATTCATTTTCAATAAAAGAACACTACCTTTGCTCACCTGCGATGCTTGAGTAAGCGGAAAGCCTTCTTTATTACAGGCAACAGCGTAGCCACGTGACAGAACGGCAAGGGGACTTAATGCGTTCAATTTACCACTTTCATTTGAAAGTATATTTTTACACTTTTGAAGCTGCTGGATCATATCTGATTTTAATGCAGATGACAGCTGGTCTATTTTTATTCTCTGTAATTCAAGACGTTCCTGTGGATTTCTGAAAGCATGACTTTCTAACAGTTTATCCAATCTCTGATGGGCGTCCGATAGCATAGAATCCATTGCTTGTTCCAAACGTTGTTTAAGATTTCTCAAGTACGCCATCAGTTCCGTTTTGTCCGGCACGGCCAGTTCTGCCGCCGCAGAAGGGGTGGGAGCACGCAGATCTGCGGCGAAATCACAAATTGTAAAATCCGTTTCATGTCCAACCGCTGATATCACCGGTATATGAGAAGCAGCTACCGCACGGGCCACAATTTCCTCATTAAAAGGCCAGAGATCTTCTAAGGAACCTCCGCCCCTGCCAACAATTAAAACATCCGCACATTTTAACCGGTTAAACTTTTCAATTGCTTTTACAATTTGAGGTGCGGCATCCGTTCCCTGCACAGGAACCGGGCAGAAAACAATCTGAGCTACCGGATACCTCCGTTTAAGCACTGTAAAGATATCATGCACAGCGGCTCCGGACGCCGATGTAATTACTCCGATTGTTTCCGGAAATTTAGGAATCGGCCGATGATTGCGGAACAATCCCTCCGCATCCAGTTTCTTTTTGAGCTGTTCAAAAGCGATGCTGAGGGCGCCTACCCCATCTGGCTGAAGGTCTTCAATATATAACTGATATTGTCCAGCAGTTTCATAAACGCTTACATATCCGCGTGCAATGACTTTCATTCCATCTTCCGGCATAAAACGCAGACGCTGCGCATAGCGAGAAAACATAACCGCTTTCACAATACTTTTGTCATCTTTCAGCGATAGATACAAATGTCCGGACCGGTAATTGTTTTTAAAATTGGATATCTCCCCAGCCACAAATACCTGCGCCAAATGCGGATCCTGTTCCAAAATAGAACGAATATAAGTATTCAGCTGAGTCACACTCAATATCATTGGTGTAAGTTTGTTCACTGCAAAAAACCTTCCTTCCAGGCTGCAAGCACTGCAATTCCCGCCGCGTTATCGCAGGAGAATTCCGGTTCTGCAAAGAAAGCTCCGTATTTGTTCTCAAGCGCAGCACGTAAAATAGAATTGGACATGACACCGCCTGCAAACACAATTGGAAGATTTCCAAATTGTTTCAGAAGCGCATCGGCCATGCCTTCCAGTGCCGCTAAAATTGAGGCCAAGCAAAACGCAGCAATCTCCTCTTTTGGAAAACCGCGTTCTAACATCGCCTTGCAGCGATTTTCCACACCGGAAAGCGAACAATCTGCGCCTTTCATAGTCGCATGCACGGATATATTGGACTTTGATTTGAGTGCAAGTTTTTCCAATTTTTTGCCTGCTGGAAATGGCAGACCAAGCATAGCACCAACACGGTCCACAGCCTGTCCGCCTTTTAAGTCCAAAGATCGCGCAACAATTTTTGTGCAAAAAACCTCATTATCATCCGGGGTAACCAAAACAGCTTCCGTTGTACCGCCCGAAACGTGAAATGCTAGAAAGCATTCTCGTAAAAGTTCAAGTCTTTTTGCGGAGTAAAGAGCCGCTGCTATGTGTCCCTGCTGATGAGAAAAAGAATAAAGCGGAATTTGCTTTACTTGTGCAATCGCCTGTGCAGAACCAAGCCCTGTTAAAAAACATGGCATATAAGAATTCTCCATGTTTCTTGGGCGATTAGACACGCCTACAGCGCAAAGTTTCGATTCTCCGATAGGAAGTTTAGAAAGCACCTGTGGCAGCTGAACCACATGATGGAATACTGCATCGCTTTGGCGAAGACCAAGTTGTCCTTTTTTGACCGGCAGCAACATCTTGCTTTGATAAATCTGTCCGTTTTCTAACAAAGCCGCCGACGTTGTATAATTGCTGGTGTCAATTCCCAAAACGTCAGACATGTTCCGATTCCTGCTTTTTTGCAAAGGATCCCAACACACCGTTGACAAACGGAGCGTCCTCAGAGTTTCCATATTTCTTCGCCAATTCAACTGCCTCATTGATAGACACACTGGTCGGGATATCCTTCTCATACAGAATTTCATAAACCGCGAGACGCAGTATGGAAAGCGAAACCTTTGAAATACGTTGAACCTTCCAGCCGCGAGTGAAACTTTCTATCACTTCATCCAAAGATTTTTGATGTGTTTCAACACCGGCGGCAATGGCTTCCGCAAAATCATCAATTGGTAGATCATTCGCTTCATTTGCAGCGGTAACGATATCCTTTATCTTCTCATGATTAATACTTTTTGCAAAAAGCAAAGAAAAAGCCTGTTCGCGAGCTTCGCGTCTTTTCATGATATCCCCCGTGATTTAATAGTTTTTATGAAAACAAACCCTCCACAATGTGGAGGGTTCCATTTTTTCACCTCATCATCCACGGGAAATATTATACCACATTTGCCGGTGAACACAACTATTCACGTTCAACAATCTTGATTTTATCGTAGGAAATACCCGCTTGGTCCGCCACGATATCACGAATGACAATTGCATCATTTTGAGAATTCGATTTAGTCTTAACAACAACGCTGCATTCATCGTCCTGCAGGAACACCACGCAGTCAGCAAATCCTTTCGCTTTAATCAAATTTTCAATCTCGGCTTCCTTAACAATATTCTTTGCAATCACATTAGCTTGCGACGTTGCTGCCTGTTTTGCAGCTTCCGTTTGATTGGAACCATTGATGACTTTTTGCAATGTTTCAACTGCTTCATCTCTTGCCTTTTCTCTGGAAAGTCTGGCAGAGGTAAAATAATCATTGCCCTCAACGCTCGCACTTGTATCCACCGCTGATGAGTCCTCACCTGTTGCATCGCTGTTTTCGCTTTCGGAAGCGTTTACTAACAAAGTTTCGCCTAGTTCCCTCCCTGATGTGACTGCATCCGTGGCAGGAAGCTGCGTATTTCCTGACAGCGCCCAGTTAAGATATACGGCCGCCCCTAGCGCTACCACCAACGCTGCAAGAACAAGCTGCCGTTTGCCCATATTCATACTTAAATTCCCCCTGTTTGCTTTATTTTGCTTTTATAACGCACACCCGCGCGGAAGAAATGTCCAGAGCCGTAGTCACGGCATCAATTACATTTTGCTGAACCGCCGGGCTACTGCCGCCATCGCAAACTACAACTACACCTTTGACAATTGGTTGAATCTCAGTTACAGAAAGCGCCTTCTCAGATCCATTCGCGTCTTTCACCAATATGTAAGTGGTTTCATTGCTTTGATCCGTTTCATTCCTCATTGACCCATTCGATTGGTCTTTTGTAGTTTGGCCGCTGACCTTTTCTTCCTTCGCATAAACCGCCTCTTTTGTCCGTTCGAGCGTCACCATGACACTGGCATTGCCCACTCCCTGAATTTTTGTAATCAAATCTGTAAGTTCCTGTTCAAGATGTGTTTCATACTCCTCTGCCGTATAGCTGTCTTGGGACAGATCAAGTTTGGGCTCGGTATTTTCACCGCCTTCCAGAAAACTGGAAAGAAAAATCAATGCAATCCCAATCACCCCTGCGGCTAATACGATTTTACGATAATTTTCATTTGTTGCCAGAAGATCGAACAGGCCGGTCCTCCGGGCTTTTCCTTCTTTTATTTCAGCCTTCATCGGAAACGACCTCCGTTTGAATGCCCAGCGTCTTTTCCAGCGCGGACGACACACCTGCGTGTCCGGATACTTCATCCCCATTAAGAGTTACAATGACTTTATTAATTGATATGCTGCCATTTTCATCTGTATCCATAATCACCTGAACATTTTTACAAATTATCCCCATTCGTTTTAACTCCGCTTGAACCAAATTGGTGATACTCTGCCTTGCCGCTTCTTCAAACTGTTTGTTTACTGTAGAATTAAGCATTTTATTTTCCTCGGCAGGCTGACCTTCCATTTTTAGTACTGCATTAATTTGAAGAGCTACTTTGGAAATCGGTAAAATCAGCGCACAAATGATGAAAGCACCAATTACGAACTTTGCCATTCGTTCCATTGAGCCATTCGGAACAAGACTTTGCAGCATGGCTGCGGACAATGCAGCAAGACAGATTACCGTAGCCCATTCTCTTATGCCGCTCATTTTACGCCTCCGATAATCAGCATCACAACCGTAGAAATAACCAAAATCATCATGCTGCACAGAAGAATGGCAAGCATGGTGGAAACAACGTCTGAAGACGCCTTCAAAAGAGAGGTGATGCCATCAAGGTCAAAGATTTGTCCGATTCCTGCACATAGATCCAACGTCAGAATCCAGAGTACACATTCCGCAATAATAGGCAGAAAAATAAAAATCCCGGCAAGGAGCCCGAAGGCGCTGACACCGGATTTGAGCAGCTTTACGCATCCGGTTACAGTTTGAAGTGCTTCCCCCAATGCATTACCGACAACAGGAACAAAACTGCTGACAACAAATTTCGCCGCTTTGGAACCGGTGCTATCGAGTGACGAGGAAACAATGGAGTGCATTGTGATAAGGCTAGTAAACAGTGTCATGCAAAGCCCCATAATCCATTTGACCATTTTATTCAAAGCGGAACACAAACCGTTCAGATGAATACTGGGAGAAACAGCGGATACAACGGAAAGTGCAAGAAAGATATTTAACATAGGGATAAAAAAGTTTGAAGACAAAACTGAAATGATGTTACCCGCACCAAGCATTAGAAGATGGTAGGAACCGGCGGAAGCAGGCTGCCCTGCAGCTATCATAATTCCCGTCAAAATCGGAATGCATGCAAGCAAAAAACTTGAAGCAGCGTTTAAAACATCCGCAGCATCATGAATACAGGAAACAAGAGGCATCACAACAATGGTACAAATACAGAGTGTACCTACCATTCCTATCACTTCACTCATTTGCATTTCGCCGAATGACAGCTTCATGCCATTAAAAAGCGCACAGAGTAAAATAACAGCAATAACACCGCATAAAATTTTCAAAGGATTTTTAGCCTGCCCTGTAAAGATGTTTAGAATTTTTTGAAAATAACTCTTTGGCGAAATGGAAGCAATAGAATTCCAATCAGTGTCCTCAACGCCGAGGTCCCGTAGTATTTTTTTTGTTTCCGGAGATAAACTGTCCGGAAGATCCTCTGCACCGCTTTCCCTTAGCTGGTCTTGATAAAACTGCTCCGTTATATTACTGCGCAAAGAAGATTCCTCTGCTGCCGCTTTTACCGAATAGCATGGCAGAAATAAAATGATAATTACAGCAATCAGACAGAATACTTTTTTCATTCTTCACCCACCAATCAGGTTTACCGCTGTCTCCGCGATTTTTTTAAACAAAGGCAGGGATAAAACCACAATTGCAATCTTTCCAGCAAGCTCCATTTTAGAAGCAAGCGCTTCTTCCTCCGCATCTCTGCAAGCATCGGCTGCAAATTGAGCCAGAAAACTAATTCCAAGTGTCTTTAGCAATATTAAAATATAGTCGGTTGACATTCCGGAGGCGGAAAACAGAGTGCGAATCTGTTTGATGGCGGGAGCAACTCCCTTAAAAATTTCAAGCAAGATGACAACGCTTGCTGCAATGCTTAGCAGCACAGCATATTCTGGATGATATTTGCGCAGCATAGCAGCTATCACAGCTGCGCAGACAGCAATCCCAGCAATTCCAACCACGTTCATTTTACAAACCAAAGATGGATTTAATCGTTTGAAATAACGTACTGATTTGCTGGATAATCATCATTAATACCACAATCAGACCCGCTAAAGTTGTCATCATAGCCTGTTCCTCACGGCCGGAGTGCTCCAAAACTTGGTTCAAAACCGTCACAATAATTCCGATTGCCGCAATTTTAAAGATTAAATCCACATCCATTTTTCTTCCTCCGTTTTCAGCACAGCAGCAACGCCGAAGATAAACCGGCGAAAATGCCAAGCATCAGATACAATTTGGATTTTCGGTTTCGTTCGTCTCGGGCAGATTTTAAACTTGTGGCAAACAGTTCGGAATACAACTGCAGATGGGCTATCTGACCATCCGTGTCGCTTGCGCCGAATCCTTCCCCAAAGGAAAGCAACAGCTTGATATCATTTGCAGCAAAGCCGTCGTTTTTTGCATAGTGTATCACAGTATATCTCCATGCATCGGCAAAACTGCCGCCTTGTTCGCAATTGTTTGCACATTCTTCAAGAAATTGAAATCCAGCACTATGTCTTTTTATAACCTGAACAACAGGAACGGCTGAATAGCGAATTTCTGTTTTTGCTGCGGACAAAAAACGCAAAAATAACTCCAAACTATCAACCCGAACGGAAAGTTTATGGGATTCCTTATAGCCCGAAAGACTTCCAGCCATAATCAGCAGAAGGGCTCCAAGAAGCTTTATCAACTAAATCACCTGCTTTATAAATTCCGGCAATTTGCCCCGGTCCGTGTGTTGCATCTAAAACCGCAACATTGCCAAAGGCTCCTGTTCTCAAAAGTTTCTGAGCCTGCTTTCGCCTCATCAGTTCATCAATGGAACCGGCGTGAATGCTTGCTATCATGGTAACTCCTGTATTTAATCCTTCTTCCACTGCGTTTACTTCACTTGCAGAACCGATTTCATCGCATATAACAATTTGCGGTGACAAGGTACGAACAGCAAGCAAAATTCCCTCTGCTTTTGGATATCCGTCCAAAACATCACAACAGCATCCTAAGTCATTCTGAGGGATTCCCATATATGTACCAGCTATTTCCCCGCGTTCGTCAATCACAGAAACTTTTTTCAAATTTCCACGTAAACCGCTGGACATCTGGCGTGCAATATCGCGTAAAATAGTTGTTTTACCACTGGATGGAGCTCCTGCGAGCAGAAGTCCTTCATTCAAACTCTTGCCAAGCTGATTCAATAGTTCATCGGCAGCCCCCGGTATTTCACGTGAAATTCTTAGATTGATAGAGGAAATATTCCTAATCGAACAGATCGTTGACGACTGTATAACTGCAGTTCCGCAAAGTCCCGCTCTATGTCCGCCGCTTAAAGTGATATACCCGTTCTTTATTTCATTTTCATGACTATATATGGAATAGCTGCATAAATTCCGAAAGCTATCTTCCATATCTTTTGGCTCAGCCACTAATGATCCGTTAGTGGGTCTACAGGTCAGTTCTCCATTAGTCCCTAAAAAATAAGTTCCTTCCGCACAGCTGATACAAACCGGCTGATTAATTCGCAAGCGGATTTCCTGCGTGTGTTTTTTAACGTCTACAGGCAGATTCATCAGAGCTCTATGAATTCGCTCACAAATCCATTTTGCTGCGGTATCAAACCGCTCGTCCTTTTCTTCAACCATCGACTTGTCCTCTCCCTTCATCAAATAGATATGGACAATCTGAAAAGGTTAGAACAAAAAATTATCTTCTGATGAAGGGTTCATTAAAATAACTTCTGCCTAAAGCAAAAAATTCTCTGGTTCCGTTTAGAAACCAGAGAATTTTTTGAGTAATGTAAATTTTACTTTACGAATATAAAACCATCGATTAGTGCTGTCAAATTCATTGGAACCGCTTCTATTAATTCTGCAGCATATTTTCTAAATCCTGCTCCGAAATAATCGTAATGCCAAGCCGCTGGGCTTTTGCTAATTTGCTGCCGGCGTCTTCTCCCGCTAGTACATAGTAGGTCTTTTTGGAGACACTGCTGCTAACTTTGCCACCGTGTTTTTCAATCAGTTCGGTTGCTTGAGATCGAGTCAGATTCGGCAGTGTGCCGGTTAGAACGAATGTCTTCCCTTGAAAACGGTTGTCATCGGTTACCGTCAGACATTTCATATTAACTCCTGCATCTTGAAGGCGCCCAATTAAATGTGCTGTATTTGGCAAATCAAAAAATTGTCGCACACTGTGGGCAATAATGCCTCCAATACCATCAACTGCTGCAATTTCTTCCTCTGTTGCCTCAAAAATACCTTTCATGGTTCTGAAACGAGCAGACAGCAATTTAGCTGCTTTTAATCCTACATGAGGAATACCTAATGCAAAAAGAAGTCGATACAAATCATTTTGCTTTGACTTTTGAAGCGCATTCATCAAATTATCCGCTGATTTTTCTCCCTTGCGCTCCAATTGGAGAATTTGCTCACGTGTTAGAAAATAAAGGTCAGCAGGAGAACGAATTAAGTTTTTATCTACCAGCTGTTCAATAACAGCAGGCCCCATACCATCAATATCCATAGCATCACGGCTGCAAAAATGAATGAGGTGACGCAAAAGCTGTGCCGGGCATTCCGGATTGGTGCAGCGAATCGCTGCTTCACTTTTCTCCCTCACCACAGGTGCCCCGCAGGAAGGACATACCGACGGCATTGAAAAAGGAATGGCATTTTCTGTGTGGTTGACAACACGGACGACTTCCGGTATGATTTCCCCTGCTTTTCGCAATATAACGGTATCTCCGATGCAGAGTCCCTTTTCTTCTATAAAATCTTGATTATGGAGTGTCGCTCGACTCACTGTCGTACCAGCCAATTCTACCGGTTCAAAAATTCCAATCGGCGTCAACACTCCCGTACGGCCAACATTTATTTCTATATTCAAAAGTTTTGTGCTCTTCTCCTCCGGCGGGTATTTAAAAGCTTCCGCCCACCTGGGAAATTTTGCGGTGCTTCCAAGAATTCTTCTTTGTGCAAAGGAATCTACCTTTACAACAGCACCATCAATTGAGTACTCTAGACTTCCACGGAGTTCTCCGATGCGATTGATTTCCTCCAAAACCTCATCAATCGTGTGACAAACTTTATAAAATGGCGGTACCGGAAATCCTAGTTCTTCTAAAAAAACCAACGATTGTTGATGCCCTTGCAAATCGATTCCCGATACTTGCTGAACATTAAATACAAAAATATCCAGTTCCCGTGCAGCGGTTATCTTTGCATTTTTCTGTCTTAGAGAGCCAGCTGCTGCATTGCGAGGATTTTTAAACGGTTTTTCCCCTTCCAGTTCCTGCCGAGCAGAGAGTTTGAGAAAGCTGCGATGTGACATGTAAACTTCTCCGCGTACTTCCAAAAACGGCAAAGGCTGTTTCAATTTCTTCGGCAAGCTGCGAATTGTGCGTAGGTTCTCTGTAATATCCTCCCCCACTGTTCCGTCACCGCGCGTTGACCCACGTACAAATATGCCATTTCTATATTCTGCGGAAACCGAGAGACCATCGAATTTTGGTTCTACGATGTAAACGGGGGATTCTACAGCTGAGCGAACTCTCCTATCAAAATCCCGCAGTTCTTCTTCGGAAAACGAATCATGCAAACTTTCCATCGGAACTGTATGAGTAACGGGAGAAAATTTATTCAGTGCCTCTCCTCCCACCGTTTGCGTTGGAGAATCCGGTGTTATCAGCTCTGGAAAGCTGGCTTCAAGCTGTTCGAGTTGTCTATACAGTTTATCATACTCAAAATCATCAATTTCCGGTGAATCCTCAACATAATATTTATGGTTATGATATCGGATCTGTTCAGCAAGCTGCTTAGCCAAACGCCTTGCTTCTTCCAATTCCAATGCTTTCAGCCTCCTGCGTAATTTTTCAGAACCTTAGTTTAAATTGGCAACCACCTGCGGCACTGAGCCGACAATTACCGTTTCTGCGACAAGGATATTCGTGTGAACATCTGTCGTTGTATCAAATCCAGGTAAAAAGGAATAAATACTTGTACTAATATCTAAATAGATTTGATGTTTAGTTTGGTTGATGCCGGCGGAAGTTAAGGTACTGTTAAACTGAGCTGTCACATTTCCGGAAAGGGAGGCTTTCAATGCAATCCTCGGACCTTTACCGTGAAAAAAGTCCCCGCCAAGCAATGTTCCAATGGGAACCCAAACGGTTGTATATGTATCATTGTTCAATTTTTCTTGAATATCCGAAATAATTTCAGCTTTTAGTTCGTTCATTTTAACCATATTAGTTGTAATAGCCAAAACATTGCCATTACTTCCACGTTCTACGGTAATTAAGTCGTTATAAGTAATATTATCTTGATTCAATTCCTGCATAACGGCATTGTTGATTGTATCCACCGATTTGATTTTCGCTTCATTTGCTGTTATGGATTCAATGACAGGCCTAATTTGACTACTGAAGATCCAAAAAAATACGAAGCAAATGAATGCAAACAGTACAAGCTTTCCCCGAACAGGCATTGGATATCTTCTTCTGTGCCTCATGGGGTGCACCTCCCGAAGTATACTACTGCATAATATACCGGAAGGAATTATTTTGTGAATAAAACGGGCACAAAGATACTTTCGAATCTTTGTGCCCGTTGTTCATCTAGAGTATGAAGTCATTATTCTTCCGTTTCAACCTTAGCGGGTTCCGCGGGCTGTTCATTTTCCTTTTCTTGTTCCAGCAATGCGCGGATTGAAAGGCTTACACGGTGATTGTCAAAATCAATATCTGTAATTTTGGCCTTCACAACATCATTAATTTTCAGAACATCCTGCGGTTTTTCAATCCGATGGTCAGCAATTTGAGAAATATGGATTAAGCCATCGATGCCGGGAATGACCTGAGCAAATGCACCGAAAGTAGTTATGCCGACAATTTTAACATCAACAACACTGCCTACCGGATATTCGCGTTTTAGAATCTCCCACGGATTATCTTCCGGCTTTTTGTAGCCAAGTGAAATCTTGCCATTTTCCTGATCAAGCCCTTTTACATAAACCGTTACTTGATCCCCGACATTTACCACTTCAGAAGGATGCTTAATCCTGGTCCAAGACAGTTCGGAAATGTGGATCATGCCATCAATTCCACCGAGGTCAACAAAAGCACCATAAGAAGTCAAGGATTTGACAACACCCGTGTAAACATTTCCAACCTCTGCTGTTGCCCAGAATTTTTCCGCCAGCTTCTTCCGCTCATCTTTGAGAACAGAACGAATAGAACCAACTGCGCGTTTTCTGCCGCGGTTGACTTCTATAATGCGGAATTTAACATCTTTCTTCAGGAGGTCCTCAATCGGATCGTTACGGGATGCCGTCGCTTGTGATGCGGGAATAAATACACGCACACCGTTTGTTACGGCAATGAGTCCACCTTTTACAATTTCTGTAACTACACCTTCAAGAACAGACTGATCCTCTTCTGCGGCAACAATCTTTTCCCAGCCTTTATTGGCATCCATACGCTTTTTAGAAAGCATGATAGTGCCTTCCTGGTCATTTGTGCGCATGATGAGAAGATCAAGTTCATCTCCAACTTTGACCACATCTTCCGGCCTTACATTAGGATCGGCGGAAAGCTCAGATGCCGGGATATATCCCGCCTGTTTTCTTCCCACATCCACCAAGACTTCACTCGGGGTCACTCCAACAACAACACCGTGAACCTTCTCGTCTGTATTTAAATTTTTGAGAGATTCTTCGAGCATCTCCTCAAAGCTTCCCTCGGTATTATTCTCTTTGGGACCGGCACCCTGGTTTAATTCTGACATGGTATCAAGTACCTCCTTTATAATGCTTGCCGGCGTCGACGCGCCCGCAGTAATGCCAATGCACTCAGCCCGCTTCAGGGCCGGCAGCGGAAGCTCGTCCGCAGATTCGACAAGATATGCGGCGCAGTTCTTTTTGCACAATTCAAAAAGCTTGGCGGTATTGGAACTCTGCCTTCCGCCAATGATAATCATAGCGTCGCATTGCCGCGACAGTTCGGCCGCTTCCGACTGACGTATCGCAGTTGCATTACATATTGTATCAAAAACTGCGGCATTTGTATATACCCTTTTGATGATTTTCAAACAATTTTCCCATTCATTCACACTAAATGTCGTTTGTGCAACCACACAAATGGGGTCGTTAGCACCAAATGGAGCATGTTCTAAAATTTTTTGCAGTTCATTAGCATTTTTGAACACAAAGTAGCGTTCGCAGCAATGGCCGATGATTCCCTGTACCTCCGGATGAGTTGCATCCCCTGCAATCAAAACCGTTTGTCCCTGTTTTGACGCATCAGCGACTATTTTTTGAATTTTTTGCACAAATGGGCAGGTGGCGTTGTAATATTGAATTTGTCTGCGTTCAAGTTCTTTTATAACACTGTCTGCAACTCCATGGGAACGAATAACTAAAGTTGCCCCAGAGGGTACTTCCTCCGGTTTATCGACAATTTTTACGCCTCGTTGTTCAAAACAGCGCAACGTTTGCGGATTATGAATAATCTGGCCAAGAGTACAAACTTGCTTTCCCTCGTCTAACAATTTACTAACCGTCTGGACCGCGCGGTTCACTCCAAAGCAGAATCCTGCGGATTTTGCAACTATAATTTTCACAATGCCACCCCAAGCAATCTATTCATTTTTTCTCGTAATATATTGATCAGTTGCTTAATATCATAAGAACCATCATTTTTCTGAGGAAACTGTTCAATGGTAATAAGCTCACCAAAACGGATTACCGTCCTGTGCAGTGGACGTGGTTTTTCACGGCAGAGAATAACGGCAGGCAGTATTGGCGTTTGTGTTTTAGCAGCAATCATTGCAGCTCCTGCTTTTAACCGAGTTATGTTATTACCTGGAAAACATCCGCCCTGAGGAAAAATTCCTACTGTACCCCCATCTTGCAAAATATTTTGCGCAGTCTTTACCGAAGCTGTATCTCCTTTGTTCCGTCTGACTGGAAAAGCACCGAGGGCATACAAGAGATTCCGAAACAGCTTTCCATGCTCCGTAAACAGTTCAGATTTTGCCATATAGCGAATTTGCCGCCGAAATGGCAAAGCCAACAAAATTGGATCAACAACGGACAAATGATTGCAGCATACAATCAACCTTCCATTTTTCGGAATATTGTCCACATTTTCATATTGAACTCGGAACAAACCTTTGACTATCGGCCCAAAAATACGCACTAATGAGGTATAAAAACAACTTTCCTTCATTTGTTCTGCATGCCACCTGTGGACTTTTTATAATCATCTTCACGCAACTGCGCAATGCGACTCATCACCAACAAGCTCGCGTTTTTATATTCCGAAGGAGTCCCATTTTGAATTCCAAGCTCTTCCTCAGAAATGGGAGCACCATACGAAACATAACACGCATGAAACAGTCTTGGCATTCTGCCTTTTTTGGGTGTGATACAACATGGCACAATTGGAGCATGACAGTTGTGTGCCAACATAACCGCCCCGGATTTTGGCCTGAGAAAGTTGCCGTCTTTGCTTCGAGTTCCTTCAATAAAAATACCCAAAATTTGCCCGCTGTTTAAAATTTCTTGAGCAGTATGAATGGCATTCTTATCACCTTTTCCCCTGGAAACAGGAAAAGCACCAAGTGCAGTGAGAACAGCAGATACCAGTTTGTTATGGAAAAGTTCTTCTTTAGCCATAAAAAATATCTGACGTTTCTGGCTAAACGCAAGACGAAGAGGATCCGTCATGCTCATATGATTACAGCACAGAATAGCCTTACCACTTTGTGGCAGATTTTCTGCATTTCTAACCCGAATGGGCATTAATGTACGAAAAAACCATGGTAAAAATGTTCTTGCAAACGAATAAAGTGGTGTACGTTTCATATTTTCACCGTTTTTCATTTGAAATTTTCAAGTTCTGCCGTATGGTTTTCACCACTTGTGAAATAGATTGTTCCAGCGTCATGCCTGTTGTATCGATTGTAATGGCATCTTGCGCGGGAACTAACGGGGCGACCTCGCGATGGGAATCATTGTAGTCACGCTGTATCATGTCATTTAAAACATCCTCATATTTTACGCTGCACTTTTTTTGCAACAATTCTTGGTATCTTCTTTGGGCACGTTCTTGTGGTGAGGCGGTTAAAAATATTTTAACCTGGGCTTTCGGAAGTACCACCGTGCCTATATCACGGCCATCCATGATAACATTCTGTTGCTGCGCAATTTCTCGTTGCATCGAAAATAAAAACTGACGTACCTCCGGTATTGCCGAAACTGTGGAAGCTGCAACAGAAACCTCTTCCGAACGAATATTTGCAGTTACGTCCATACCGCAGAGCAGCACTTTCTGCTCCCCGTTTTGAAAAGTAAGCTTAACATCGACATAAGAAAGTTCCGAACAGACAGCATCTTTGTCTGCCGGATTAATTTTTTTTTGCAGCATGTGAAGACCGATAGCACGGTACAGTGCTCCGGTATCAACATAAATAAATCCTAGAATTTTTGCCGCTTGTCTGGCGACGGTGCTCTTCCCTGCTCCGGCAGGCCCATCAATAGCAACCGAAATCATGTATCTTCCTCCTGGGTTTTAACAGAATTTCCAGCCAAGCGGCCGGTAGAAAATGCTATCTGAAGATTATATCCCCCCGTATAAGCATCAACATCTAGGACTTCTCCTGCAAAGTATAACCCCTTTACAAGTTTAGATTGCATCGTTTTGGGGTCTACTTCTTTGACGCATACTCCACCAGAAGTCACAATAGCTTCTTGAATCGGACGGAAAGATTCAATCGTTATGCTAAAAGATTTTAAGAGGTCTGCAAATTTATGGCGCTGTTCCCGGGTTATCAAATTACATTTTGTATGTGGTTCTATGCAAGATCTGCGGACTGCAACCGGAATCATCGCTTTCGGTAATAAAGAGGAAAGTGAATTTGCAAAATTTTTGTTGTGGTTCTCCTCAAATAAACGAATCAGCCGTGCATCCAGTTTCTCCGGGCTTAATGCAGGTTTTAAATCAATGATGACCCGATAACGTCCCGGTGCCATGTTTCGCATGTGTGCGCTGGCACTCAGTATCACCGGGCCTGATAATCCAAAGTGGGTAAAGAGTAGTTCCCCAAAATCTGTATAGATAGTTTTATTCGTCACCGTGTCCACAACTCGAATGGAAATATTTTTGAGAGAAAGTCCCATCATATCGGCACAGTCCTTTTCCCATGCCACCAGAGGAACCAAAGACGGCCTTAAAGGTACGATGGTATGCCCTGCCTGTTTTGCTAGAAGATATCCGTCTCCCGTTGAGCCGGTAGCCGGGTAGGATTTTCCGCCGCAGCAAACAATCACACTTTCAGCAGAAATTTCTCTTCCATCTTTCAATTTGGCTCCACAAGCATGACTTTCCGAAAAAAGAAACTGTTTCGCTTCCCCGGTTACCATATGAGCGCCGGATGATACTACAAATCTAACCAATGTCTGCACTACGTCTGCAGCCCTGTCAGACAGAGGAAACACACGGTTGCCTCGTTCTGTCTTTAGCGGCAATCCCAATTTTTCAAAAAATTCCAAAGTATCCTGAGGTGAAAATTGCGAAGCAGCACTGAATAAAAACCTTCCATTTGTCGGAATGGACGCAATGAAGTCCTGAATGCTGCAATTATTTGTAATGTTACATCTTCCCTTGCCGGTTATTCCAATTTTTCTGCCCGGCTTTTGATTTTTTTCCAGCAGACAAACTCGAAGACCTCTCTGAGCTGCAGTGCCCGCTGCCATCATACCGGCGGCACCCGCACCGATTACTAAAACATCATATTTCAATTCGAGTTGTCATCCACCTTTTCATAGACGCCATAATCGTCCCAGATATCCTCCAGATTTTGGAAGAGCTTTTTAGATTCCTCTGACTTCTTTAGGGAAGTTGCGACAATCAGTGCATTAATCAAACTCAAGGGCGCACAAAGGGAATCAACAATGGAAGCAATTTCACTTCTTGCTAGCAAGACGCAGTCAGATGCTTTTGCAATAGGAGACATAGAACTGTCCGTAATGGCAATGACTTTTGCTCCTCTGTCATGAGCAAATTTCATTGCTTTTGCAACCTTTTTGGAATAACGCGGGAAGCTGATGCCAATCACTGCGTCACGTTCGTCAACGCGTATCATTTGCTCAAAAATTTCACCTTCACTGGTGGATTGCACCAAGAGAACATTCTCGAACAACAGATTCAGATAATAAGACAAAAATGTGCCAAGAGCAAGCGCACTTCTCGCCGCTAAAATATATATTTTTCTGGACGCAACAATCGAGTCAACTGCTTCGTAAAAACTTTCGTGACTCGTTTCTTCCATTGTGCGGCGAATGACATCTATATCTTGACTAAATACAAAATCAAGTATATCAGAATCGCCGATTCGCTCGCTTGTAACCTCCATCCGCTGAACAGAAGTGAGTTTATTTCGTATCATTTCCTGAATAGCTTGCTGTAGTTGAGGATATCCTGCATAACCTATTTGAGTAGCAAACCGAACAACTGTGGATTCACTGACTCCAACGGTGGCACCAAGTTTAGATGCTGTCATGAATGCCACTTTATCGTAATGCTCTTTAATATAGTCTGCTATTCGTCTTTGTCCTTTTGAAAAACTTCCCATTTTATTTTGAATTCTTGCAGCAAGCAAATTATCCATTAACAATTCCGCCTTTTCTCCGCGCAAATTATCATGGGTCCGGCCCGCGCGGCACTGCCGAACCTCCACTCAATTTAGGTATATTCCCACTTTATTCTAATTCCAGCACTATTAAAAATCAAGTATAAACTTACCGGGTACCCTTCAGTAACAAACTTCCTATCTTATATGAAACCATTTTTGCAATGCATGACGAAGCTTATTGCAGTAAGAGATGACCAGCAAGGATAGAGCATAATCATAAAGAAAAAACATCACATTACCTGCCAAAAGAAAAAGAACAGGAATAAACGCTCCAAAAACAGAAAAAGTTTCGATAGGAATTTTAAGAATTGCAACAGTTGCCCAAAAATCCAGTATTAATGCAATGTTAAAAAGCAAATATTTTGCAATCGCACACATCCACCGTTTTTGCAGTTTACGTTCCAAAACAGCTTTTAAAACTGGATAGTAGCCAAAAAATAATATAAAACACAAGGCAGCTTCCTTATCCGGTGCAAAAAAACCGGATAGCAGGGACTCCGCAATAAATATACCGAAAGCCCAATTAATTCCTATTTCAATCACTACAGGAATCAAAAATATGCCTGCAAGTGCTGGTAAGGCATAAGTTCCGATAGGTATAAGACCAGTTAAAAACATAATTGCAGTTCCAATCGCGGTGATCATTGAACTAAATGCCAGACGAAGGCTATGACTCATCTGAATTCCTCCCTCCAGCGGTGTCAATATAAATCAGCAACAAGAATACATATTCCCACAGAAACAGTCACAGCACAAATCAGCAAGACAAAGCGAAGTGCATAAATCGCACCCGCCTATTCCGCCGTACTGCGGAATATTAGGATTATATCCACCAAACATACCATTCCGTTGATTCGTTACCTGATTAAATGCAGCTCTATATTCCGCATTATTTGGATCCATTTGGCATGCACGGGCAAAATCATTATAGGCTTCATCGAGCCATCCTCGTCTGTAAAGAACTGTTGCTTTCAAAAAATACCATTCGGCGTTGCGGCCTTCCAATGGCACACCGTCTAAAATCTGTTCAGCATCCGCAATTCTACCTGCATTGATCAGTCTGCGGACATCATAAAATCCTGTGCCCGCTGCGGTGTATCCTCCATATCCGGAATATCCGGTATTAGAAGAACCCTGCGCGGCATGGCTGCGCTGTCTGCGTTCCTTCATAATCTGGTCATATGCTTCATTAATTTCTTTCATTTTTTCGCTTGCAAGGTCCGCCAGCGGACTGCCCGCGTAATGATCTGGGTGATATTTTTTGGCTAGTTCCCTGTAAGCGGCTTTAATTTCATCATCTGTCGCATTCGGTGATACACCAAGGACTTTATAAGGATCAGACATTCGCGTTCTCCTTTTCAAACAGTAATTCCTTTTGCATCTTTGGCAGTCCAAGAACAATAATATTCCGGACAATAGATCCCATCTCATTCATTTCCATCAAATTAAAAGCTGCACTCAGCTGAGACAGCGTTTGATTCAGCATTTCATTTGCATATGCCCTGGCTTTCCAAATATTGGCCATTGGACTTTTGTTGTCCAAATGGAAACGGATTGCAAAAGGATTAAAAGAACCGGATTTGATATCTTTTTCCAAATCGTCGGCAGCGTCTATGAAATAAATCCACCGACCAAGATAATAGCCAAAACGGTTCAATACTCTTGATTTTGGAGAAACAGGTTCTTCTCCAGAAGACTGTTCCATAATCCGTTCCATCATATGAGCTGTTGGCTCCGCACACTGGTCAAGTCCGGGCATTTCACTGCTTTCAATTTCACGTTGCATTTTCATCGCTTCGGCAACAGATTCTCCTATATGAGGAAAATCAGAGATTGCTTTTCGATAAGCATGCTTGATAATGGGCAAAACAAGGATCTTTGGAATCTTTTTGATCGTTTTGGAATCTTGAATATCATCAAGCCATTTATGGTACAGTAAAATCACGGTTAAAGCCGCAGCTTGATGAAACTCTTTTCCCGATGCATTGCAAAACGTTCGTCTTTTCAGTGGATTGACAACACATCGGCCCTTTTCAAATTTAGGCAGCTGATTCGGGGATATTGAAAGCAGGACAAGCGCATAAAAAGTGCAGTCAAAATTTAAAGCTAACCTTGCCACAGGGCCGTAAACTTTTCCGAGACTTTTGCAAAGTGAACAATAAATTCCATTATATGCTTCAAGTTCCCGAACCAAAAGTTCCGATTTCTGCGGTTTCACATAACCAAACAAAAGAATCATCCTTATTTTCACTGAAATCGCAAGATCAACTTTATTGTACTCTTGCCTGCACGAATGTTAATTAACATTGTGTAAACTTTCGGCGTCTGATGAAAACTGGTTCGAAAATTAAATATTTAAATTCATCATCATAGAAAAACATTGTTTTTTTATGATGTACATCGTATAATATAATCAATCAAACAAAAGAAGATGGGATGGTGATCATTTGAAATTATATGATATCGATGTCATTCGACTAATTGAACTGTTGGATAAGGCAAAAGGAAATGTATATTTAGTAACAGAGGATGGCAATAAGCTAAATTTAAAAAGTAAATTATGCCAGCTGTATGGTGTAAGAGCTTTACTGGAAAAAACAAAAAATTCTACGATATCCGCAGAACTAAATGTGGAAAACCCTGAAGATGAACTCATGTTTATCAATTATATGATGAGCAAATAAACAAGCTATGCTTTCACGCCGCTGTAATGTCAAAATTACAGCGGCGCTTTCTTTTTGCCTTAATAGGCCGCACTCAGAGGATTAATAATTCCATATCCTTTATTATCCATATCATCAATAAAACGAATTGCTTTTCCCGCTCCCACAGCGACACAGTTCTGTGGATTTTCTGCAATGCAAACAGGTATTTTGGCTTTCTTGGAAATCAACTTATCAAAACCGTAAAGCTGAGAGGAACCGCCTGTTAAAATCATACCGTCTGTATAAACATCTCCAATCAATTCCGGAGGTGTTTTTTCAAGCATCTCTTGAATGACACGGATAATCTGCATGACACTGTCGATCAGTGCTTCAAGAATTTCATCACTGGTAATGTCGGCCCACTGCGGCAATCCTGTCATCGCATTGCGGCCTTTTACACGAAACGTAGTTGCATCCGTACGCGGATAAACACAGCCAATAGCAAGTTTTGCATTTTCCGCCATGCGGCGCCCAATGATAAGATTATACTTTCTTCGAATATATTTTATAATTGCTTCATTAAATGAATTTCCAGCTATTTTGATGGAACGGGAAATCGCGATACCGCTAAGCGACAGAACGGCCATATCAGTTGTTCCTCCGCCGATATCCACCACAAGGGTTCCATGTGGCCGTGAAATATCTACTCCTGCTCCTAAAGCTGCTGCCACTGGTTCTTCAATGAGGCAAATTTTTCGCACACCGGCAGAACTAATGGCATCAACTACTGCCCGCTTTTCCACTTCAGTGATTTTGCAGGGGACGCTTACCACAACTCTTGGCATCACAACACGACTCTGACAGACTTTTTTTAAGTAAGTTTCAATCAAAATGTGAGCCAGATCGAAATTGGAAATCACTCCGCCTTCCAAAGGCAGACATACATGAATTTTATCGGAAGTCCGCCCTATCATGGTATAGGCTTCTTCTCCCGTTGCAACAACCTCTTCTGTTTCGGTATTCACCGCTACGACGGAAGGCTCTTTCAAGACAATATCCTTGCCGTCTAAATAAATTTTGGTCATCGACGTTCCGAGGTCTATCGCAAGGTCGGTTCCCAACACAAAATCACATCCATTTCTAAATATAAATACATTCAAAAAGCGAATGTATACGAAAATCACTTGATTATTATAAAATAAAACACGTCTGATTTCAACTAAATATCAATTAGCTTGCGCAACAGCGGCACAAACAACAGTTCGTGCTCCTCCCGTGAGAAGAACAGACGCACATTCACTAAGGGTTGAGCCTGTCGTAACAATATCATCGATTAACAAGATATTTTTGCCGGCGGTCTTTTTTTCATCGGCACGATACACTCCCTTGACATTCTCGATTCGCTCCAAACGAGGCAGCCAATGCTGTTCTGGATTATCTCGAATTTTCTCCAGACAATCATCAAACGGAAGATTTAACAGAACAGCAACCTTTTTTGCAATTAGCTCAGACTGATTATATCCCCGTTTTTGTTTTCGTTCCCGGGAAATAGGAACTGCCGTTACCACGTCAACCACTGGCAAACTACTTTGTTTTGCAATCAATTTTGCAAGCTGTTCCGCATAAAAATAAGCATATCTCTTTTCACCATGAAATTTAAATCGTATGATAGAATCTCGGACTTGATTTTCATAAGGATAAAGCACAATACAGGGAATATTTTGTCCGTAACCAGTCAGATTCATGCAGCGAACCGCATTAACAGGCACAATGGAATTGGCGCATAATTTACAAATCTTTGTTCCCGGTGCAATCACCTTGTCACAGAAGACACAATGAGGAGGAAACAATAATTCAAGACAAAATAGCATGATTTCCTTCAATGTCATCTTCCTCGCCCCCGGTCAGAAGATAGAATAAACCGGTGTATCGATTTGTTTTACGATTATTTTCCACCATAGTACGCACAGTTTTTGAAGTACCTACAAGAATCAGCAGAGATTTTGCGCGGGTTACAGCAGTATAAAGCAAATTTCTATAGGCAAGCTGAGGTGCGCCGCGAAACATGGGAATGATAACAGCCGGGAATTCATTGCCTTGACTTTTATGAACTGTCATTGCATAGGCTAGTTCCAATTCCGTCGCCGTTTCCGGCTCATATGCTACGATTCGATCATCCATAAGTACTGTAATAACGGATGCACGCCGGTCTATTTTCTGGATAATACCGAGGTCACCGTTAAATACTCCTTCCCCAACAGTGCCATCTTTCCGTGTCCACGGCAAATTGTAATCATTCCGAACTTGCATCACCTTGTCCCCTTCACGGAATAAAATGCCATTTACTCGAATCTCCGATTTATGCTTGTCCGGCGGATTGATTGCTTGCTGAAGCTTTTTATTCAATTCTTGCGTTCCTAATTCTCCTTTTCTGGACGGAGAAAGAACTTGAATATCGGTAAGCGGTGAAAAACCGTAGCTATCCGGCAGCCGACGATTACATAAATCAACAATAATCGAGCTGATTTCTGCGGGATTGCCACAGTGCAAGAAGAAAAAATCCTCATTTCTGATATTTAAGTCCGGCATTTCACCAGCAACAATCCGGTGTGCATTTCGTACAATTAAACTCTGCATGGACTGACGAAACACCTGAGAAAGTTGGACAACCGGTAAAAGTCCCGAGGCTATTAAATCGCCGAGCACATTCCCCGGGCCAACAGATGGAAGCTGGTCACTGTCTCCGACCAAAATCAGTCTGCGCCCCAGCGGAAGCGCCCGCAACAGCGCTTCAAAAAGAAATGTGTCCACCATGGACAACTCGTCGATAACCACTGCATCACAATCTAATAAATTTTTTTCATTCTTCGCAAAAACAGGTCGACTCTCTTCATTCCACTCCACCTGCAGCAAGCGATGTATGGTTTTTGCTTCTCTGCCAGTCAATTCCGACATTCGTTTCGCAGCTCTGCCAGTCGGAGCTGCAAGCAAAACTTTTTCTCCACTGGCTTCCAGCAGGCGTATGATGGCATTTAACGTGGTTGTTTTCCCCGTACCCGGTCCTCCGGTTAGAATCAGGATTCCTCTCGATAGTGCCTCACGTACGGCCTGTTTTTGACCTTCCGCGTATTGTATACCGAATTCTCTTTCCACTTCTTCAATTCGGCTGTCTACCCCTTGAATCGTCGGAGCTGGAAAACGAAGCAGCATTTTTATCCGCTCCGCCGTATAAATTTCCGCGCGGTATAATTCCGGCAAAAAAATAAATTCTCTGCCGCCGAAAATACGGGAAACCACGGATGTATCATCTATTAGATCTTGTAGGACATCCTCCGTCAAACTTTGTTCCACTCCCAACAGCCGTGCAGCTGTTGCAGTAAGTTTGTCCGCCGGCAAACAGGTATGTCCATTTCCAAGATTATGTCGAATCACATACAGAATACCGGCACGAATCCGACAGACATCGTCCTGTGGACGCTCCAACGACGCTGCAATCCTGTCTGCTCGGTCAAAACCAATTCCAACTTTTTCTTCGCAAAGGCAATAGGGATTTTCCCGTATACGGTCAATGGATTGCGCACCGTAAGATTTCCAGACACGAACAGCTTCTTCGGGAGAAATCCCATATCCACCAAGCTGTACCATCACTTCACGAATTCCGCCAAGTCTTTTGAGTTCTTTGCTGATTTTTTGGGCTTTCGCCTTTGTAATACCCTTTACAGCACACAGACGTTCCGGTTCGTTTTCCATCACGTCAAGTGAATTGGAGCCAAACATATCCACTATTTTTTGTGCCGTCGACGGACCAATTCCTTTCACCGCGCCGGACGAAAGATATTTCAGCATAGCCGACTCCGTAGCCGGCTTGGAGCGTTCGAATGCTTCAACGCGGAACTGTTCACCATAGTTCTGGCTTGTAGTCCAATTACCAACAATATGCAGTTCTTCCCCAACATCGACAAAAGGCATATTGCCCACAGCAGTAATTATTTCGTCTCCATTGTTTATCTCAATTACGGCATATCCATTGCTTTCATTACGAAAAATTACCTGCTCCACTGTACCCGTCATTTCCAGAAGTCCTGTTTCCGCCATGGAGTTCCCTCTTATTCCCAACAAGATAATTTTAGTATAAATGATTCTTTATGTATTTGCAAATTAGCAGCAGAAAATTTTCTCAATCTCTTCCGGAAAGCAAAGCTGTATCTCCGGAAAATCGAAAGCGGTGAGTTCGCAAATCCGCCTAGTTTCATCGTCCATACCACAGTCCACCACTAGGACTTCTGCTTTGCGGTCCGGTAACCATTGGACACGTTCATAAGCACTTCTCAAAATCAGCTCTGCTTCTTCGTCATGCCCAGTCATTGGAATAACCAGATAAAATTTCCCCGGTTTTTGTGTTTTTAGAAGCCAAAACAAGAATAAACGGAACGAATCAACAATACCATAAATGGCAAACAATACAAAAATTACTTTCATGATAATTTCAAACATAAAAACCACCCCAACACATTCTATGTGTCAGAGTGGAATTTTGATTGACTATTTTTTCAGTGCAGCCTTTAAAGCATCGACACGATCACATTTTTCCCATGTCAAGCCAAGGTCTTCCCTTCCCATATGCCCGTAGTTCGAAATAGATCGATAAATCGGACGGCGAAGGTTTAGTTTGCGAATAATTGCTCCCGGGCGCAAGTCAAAAGTTTTTGCAACCGCAGCAGACAGTTCTTCTCCCGAAAACTCAGATGTACCAAAGGTATCCACCCGAATGGAAACCGGTCTTGCGACACCAATTGCGTAAGCCAGCTGTACTTCACATTTTTCGGCAATGCCGGCAGCCACAATATTTTTAGCAACATAACGTGCTGCATACGACGCGGACCGGTCGACTTTAGTGGGATCCTTCCCCGAGAAAGCTCCTCCTCCGTGTCGCGCATATCCACCATAAGTATCTACAATGATTTTGCGTCCCGTCAGTCCACTGTCTCCAACAGGCCCGCCGATTACAAACCGTCCGGTTGGATTGACATAGTATTTTGTCTTTTCGTCCAGCCATTTATTCGGAATAACAGCCTCAATCACATGTTTTAAAACATCGCTGCGAATTTGCTCCAAAGTGACATCCGGACTGTGCTGCGCCGACACCACCACAGTATCTACACGAACCGGTCTGTTTTCATCGTATTCCACTGTGACCTGCGTTTTCCCATCCGGTCTTAGGTAAGGAATCAGACCTGTTTTACGCACCTCCGCCAAACGTCTGGACAATTTGTGAGCCAATGAAATCGGCAACGGCATCAGCTCCGGCGTTTCATTGCAAGCGTATCCGAACATGATTCCCTGATCCCCTGCCCCAATGAGATCATCTTCATCCGATGCACCATTTTTAGCTTCCAGAGAACGGTCTACTCCCATAGCAATATCGGGTGACTGCACATCGATGGAAGTGATAACGCCGCAAGTATTCCCATCAAAGCCACAATCCGGATTGTTGTAACCAATATCTTTTACCACGTCACGCGCAATGGAAGCAATATCCACATAACAGGTTGTAGAAATTTCACCCATCACATGGATGATCCCCGTTGTTGCTGTGACCTCGCAAGCTACATGTGCAGCAGGGTCCTGTGCAATGATTGCATCCAATACGGCATCCGCTATCTGGTCGCAAACTTTATCGGGATGTCCTTCCGTTACGGACTCGGAAGTAAAAAAATGTTTTGACATAATTAGTATCCTCCTGACTTTCCTTCTCCCGTCCTTCGGCGAGGAAAAATAAAAACCGTCCGGAAAACCGGACGGTATGAATTAACCTCATCTTTCGGCTTTCCCGCAGGATTTGGCACCTTACTTTTATCAAAGCAGGTTGCCGGACATCATAGGGCCTGTTCCCTCCGTCACTCTTGATAAGGGCTTATTCAATTATCTCATATAAATATTATCATAGACTGATAAATTTGTAAAGTGATTTTCAATACAACGCAACTGGTTTATTTTCCCAAGGCTCCATGCAGAATGGGGCTAACTCTTTTATACAACAGCATGACCAGACTTGAAACGGTTACTCCTTTAAACAGATTGAACGGTGCCACAGCCAGTATAATAAATGTCTCAAGACTTTTAATAGACGGATTAACCACGTTGCCCATGCTGATTAACGTGTCCATAGACACATGAAACACCTTTGCATAAACGGGAAGAAGTACATAAGCGTTCATCGCGCTGCCCACCAAAACCATTGCCAAAGTGCCAACCACAAGACCGATGATTGCATTTTTTCTAGATTTATGAGCTTTGTAAATCATCGCAGCAGGAATAACCATGGAACAACCAATGAGGAAATTTGCAAGATCACCGACACCCGCAGTGGAACTTCCATGAATCAGCATATATAAAACTACCTTAATGAGTTCTATTAAAACACCGGCCACAGGCCCCATGGCAAATCCGCCAATCAGAACAGGAATTTCACTAAAATCCAACTGATAAAATCCCGGTGCAAACCATAAGGGAAATTCAAACATCATCAACAGAGAAGCAATTCCTCCAAGGATGCCGACTTGTGCAATCATCCTTGCATCCAATTGAAAACCTTGACGTTTGTTGCTTACTTTTTCGTAATTCATACTGATATCTCCTTTTCTTTCATCCGGACTATACCGTCGGCTTCGGAATCGAACCGAAATCTGCGGTTGACTTTCCGCTCGCGGGCTTGCCGGCTTTTTGCCGTTTTACCGCCGGTGGGGACTCTCACCCCGCCCTGAAAAATATTTGTTAGACGGAACAATTAATTTGCTAATGAATGCATATAACCTCCCTTTTGCTTGCACAAATAAGTATAAAGACAGAAAAAATCCCGCAATAACTGCGGGACGAAATCACAACGTAATTTTAATATCTTACGTTTTCTTCTTTCATCCGGACTATACCGTCGGCTTTGGAATCGAACCAAAATCTGCGTTTCCGCTCGCGGGCTTGTCGGCTTTCGCCGCTTTACCGCCGGTGGGGAATTGCACCCCGCCCCGAAGAGAACATATTTATTTGTTAATAGTATAACACCAGTATGAATCTGCTGTCAAGACACAGCTTGATATTCTTTAGGAATGTTTTTATCAATAACATTCTGAATATACTCCATACTAAATTCCGGGGTTCTTTTTCGGACCCCATGTTTACTTGCAAGCTCCTGTGAATATTCGCTCAACGGATAAATGGAAAGATTGTTAAATCCTGCTTCATAATGTGTAACAATTGGGTCAAACTTCATTCCGGAAAATGTTGTTTTTCCCGTTTCAAAGTCTTTTGTCATCGTAACAGTTAATAGACCGCTGATCATGTTTCTTCCGTAAAGCTGACCGGAAATAAAGTTTCCCAAAGCATAAATCACCGGGCATTTCGCCCCGTCAGAACTTCGCGTAAGCAACGTAAGTTCCTGCACAACATGCGGGTGGTTGCCAAAAATGATGTCCGCTCCCCAGTCAACCATTTCCTGTGCCAGTGTCTTTTGATTCTCTGTCAAAGTATACGTATCCTCGTTTCCCCAATGAACGGAAACAACAACAACATCCGCCATACTTTTCGCTTTCTGAATAAGGCTTTTGATTAAATCTGTATCACTGGCATAAATGATTTGGTAATCCGAACCACTTGGCAGGTATAAACCGTTCGTCATCTCAGTTATACCTATATGAGCAGTTTTGATGCCTTTGGCTTCCACAATCCTGATATTCTCCAAATCCTCTTTGTTTCGGTACGCACCGATGACCGTGACCGGCTGAGTATCCCAGTAATCTAGCGTAGCTTTGATGCCTTTTTCCCCCATATCAAGAAGATGATTATTGGCATGGTTAATGACATCAAACCCCAACTCCACCAACTCGCCCCCCACTTCGGTAGGAGAATTAAACAATGGGTAGCCGGAGATTGGTGCTACTTCTGATGCTAATACAGTTTCCTGATTAATCACAGCAATATCCGCGCTTTGAATTCGGCTTTTTACCCGTTCATACATTGGGTCAAAATTATATCCATCTCCATCCGCCAATTTTTTGGCTCGATTGTACAGTGTACTATGAATTAAATCGTCTCCCGCACCTAAAATAGTAATAGATACTGGCTCCGGAACCGGTTTCGAAGAAGATACTGCGGAAGATGTCTGGGAAGAGGAAGACTGTGTAACAGTAGATGACGACTTTTCTTGATTCAAATTTGGAAGTTTTTCGAAATACAGCGCAGCCGCGGCAGCTAACGCAGCACACAATATAACAATACCTGAAATAATTGCCGTTTTCCGAACGGCTGATGGTTTTCCTTTTCTCATATATACCGTTGACCTTCCTGTGTTTTTTTGTTTGCCTAGGGAATGATAACAGTATATCATACTCAGACAGTCAAAACCATACTTTGTACCAACAATCTCCTGATGATCCTTTAAAACTCAATGTAATTTTCATAATTTTGATTACTGACTCTGCAAACGGAGGTATCTTTTTGAACAGTAAAAAGACTCACCGATTGGCGGCCGTAATTCATATTGATTCCAATGCACTTAAAATAAAGATTGCTCAGCTGAAGAAGGGGGAAATTTCCGATATTGATATTCTCGAATATCCAATGCAGCTCGGTCATGAAGTATTCAAGGACGGAAAAATCAGTTTTAAAAGCCTTCGAGAACTTTCTTCCCATCTTCATGGATATCAAGAAGTACTGGCTGATTATGCAGTAAAAGACGTCAAAACAGTGGCTACTACTGCTTTACGGGAAGCGGAGAATCGTTCGTTTATTATGGATCAGCTTAAAATTCAAAATGGAATTCCTGTTACAGTTTTGGAAGACAACCAGGAAAAATCTCTGATTTACTGGGAAATTTTAAATCATCTTGGCAAAATGGAACAAATAAAAAATGACAGCGCCTTGATTTGCTATATTGGTGCCGGAAGTATTGGTCTTGCTGTATATGATGGGAAGGAGATAATTCATTCACAGAATATTCCAATAGGGTCATTAAGGATACATGACATGCTGGATCATATTCAAACTATCACTGAGAATTTTGACACAGTGATAGAGGAATATATAAGCTCTATTTTATGGCATATCAATATTTCACTGGGGAGCGGCAAGGCAAATCATCTCATTTTAACAGGAAACGGAGTTCGGCTGATAGGAAAAATCTGTGCATTGGATTTGACAGACGGTATATACGAACTTGAAGCTTTGCGTCTGCATACTTGCTATGAGGAAATACGAAATATGCCGCAGAATCAAATCAGTCAAAAATATAATTTATCCGAAGAAACCGCTGAACTGTTATATTCTTCTATGGCAATTGCAATCAAACTACTGGAATACACTACATCAGCAACGATTCTAACCCCAAATGTGGATTTGTGGGACGCACTGATTTGTCAAATGTTAATTCCCAAAAGCCGTGAGCAGTATCAGCAACACGTACGCACCAGCGCAACCGCATGTGCCAGAAGAATTGCTGATTATTATTGTTGCAATCGTGCTCACACAGAATGTGTCCGAGAGTTTTCCTGCAAAATTTTTGACAAAATGAAAAAGGTTCACGGTCTAGACTGCAACGAAAGGCTATTGCTTGAACTTGCAGCTATTCTGCATGAATGCGGACATTATGTCACTGCAAAACAGCATCTCCAAAGCACGTTTGACATTATCAAAGATACGGATATCTATGGTCTAACTAACGAAGAAATACTGCTCACGGCCTTTGTGGCTCGTCACAACGAATACGACGTGCCAAATCCCCAAAATACTTCTTTTGCCTCGCTAAGCGATAAGAATAGGCTAATTGTTTCTAAATTGGTAGCGATATTTCGTCTGGCAAACGCGCTTGACAAATCTCAAAAGCAAAAACTCTCCAATATCAAGGTAAGATTCGAAAATAACCACTTAACTATTTCAGCTCAATGTGACACGAATGTATATTTGGAGCAATGGGCATTTGCACAATGTGCGCCATATTTTGAAGAGGTATTTGGTTTTCAAACTGAATTGATTTTAAAATCTAACCTTTTGTAAAAGGATTGTGAAAAAATTGAACGAAAAATTTTCCATGCCTTACATCAACAGGGAAATAAGCTGGGTGGATTTTAATTACAGAGTTTTAGAAGAAGCGTTTCGAAAAGAAAATCCAATTATGGAGCGGATGCGCTTTTTAGGGATTACTGCCTCCAACCTTGATGAATTTTTTATGGTGCGTGTTGCAGGTGTGGAAGACCAAGTTGATTCCCGGTATTTCGTCCAGGATCTTTCCGGTCTATCTTCTGAAGAGCTTCTTCGGATTCTCACTCAAAAAATTCATGGTTTTGTGGAAAAACAGTATTCGTGCTACAGTCGCTCTATCTTGCCTATTCTAAAGAAACAGGGAATTCGTTTTCTCAAACCGAGCGAACTAAATGAAGACCAAGAACAATACGTTTCAGAGTATTTCGACCGAATTTTGTTTCCCGTTCTTACTCCATTGGCAGTGGACCGAAGCCGCCCATTCCCGCTATTATCCAATCGCAGTTTAAACATAGCTGTTCGTTTAAAAGGTACAAGCGAATCCTATTTTGCCGTTGTACAAGTTCCCAGCATACTGCCGCGTTTTTTAAGTGTTCCATCCAAAAGCGGAAATGACTACATTTTGCTGGAAAATGTTATTATTCATAAACTGGGAGAACTGTTTGAACTCAATGAGATTCGGTCATCCTGTACCTTTCGGATTACAAGGAGCTCCGATCTGGATATTGATGAAGACACGAGGGATTTGCTAGATGAAGTGCAAAAGTTTATCAAAAAGCGTAAACGTGGAAAGCCGGTACGCCTGGAACTTTCTAAAGAACATGACCGTGAAACCGAGCTGTTCTTAAAAGATATGCTTGAAATAGAAGACCATCAAATCTATGAGATTCCAGGCCCGTTAGACCTAACTTTTTGCTCGTCCTTCGCCTCCTTGCCAAAATACAGACAATTATGCTACCAACCGCTATGCCCAGCTTATCCACCAGGCGATTTTGTAAACTGCAATGATATTTTTAAAGCAATCCGAGAGCGTGACCGAATGGTTCACCACCCATATGAAAGCTTTGAAACGGTTATCGATTTTGTGCGGACAGCCGCAGAGGATAAAAATGTGCTAGCCATTAAACAAACGCTTTATCGTGTCAGCGGTCACTCCCCAATTATTGCGGCGCTCATTCATGCCGCTGAAAATGGAAAGCAGGTCACTGTGCTGGTTGAATTAAAAGCAAGGTTTGATGAAGAAAATAATGTGATGTGGGCAAAAAAATTGGAAGAGGCGGGATGCCATGTAATCTATGGCTTGGTAGGATTAAAAACACATTGCAAAATACTTTTAGTGGTTCGGCGCGATGAAGACGGTATTCGGCGTTATGTTCATATAGCAACCGGTAATTACAATGATTCCACAGCAAAAGTCTACACAGATATTGGATTATTTACCTGCCGGGAACCCTATGGAGTCGATGCTTCTTCCCTATTCAATGTTTTGACCGGGTATTCCCGCCCCCCAGAATACAATCGTTTTTTGGTAGCTCCGAATGGACTGCGTAGTTTTTTTATGGAAATGATACAGAAAGAAATGGAGTATGCAAAAAAATCCCTGCCCTGCGGAATTACTGTCAAAGTAAATTCGCTTGTTGACCCTAAAATCATTCGGCTACTTTACAAAGCCTCTGCAGCAGGAGTGCCCATTCGCTTGATTGTGCGTGGTATTTGCTGCCTTGTACCACATAAAGAAGGATTCAGTGAGAATATATCTGTTCGAAGCATTGTGGGGCGTTTTTTGGAACATAGCCGAATTTTCATATTTGAAAATGCCGGAAATCCCAAGGTGTTTTTAGGAAGTGCTGATTGGATGCCGCGCAACCTAGATCGACGGGTAGAACTCGTTTTTCCCGTAGAAGACACATTTCTGCGAGACAGAGTGATTCGTATCATAGACCTACTATTGAAGGATAACCAGAATGCAAGGGAAATGACCTCAGATGGAACGTATAGCAGGGTTGACCGCAGAGGAAAAATACCGCTGAGCTGTCAAGATGAGCTAATGAAATTGGCTCAGCAATACGCTAAAAGCTGCGTTGAGCAGAAGAATGCAAAAAAAATCTAACAATTCAAGAAAGAAGGACTATGTAGAATGAAGCGAATCGGACTTTTAACAAGCGGAGGTGACTGCCAGGGACTAAATGCCGCATTGCGTGGAATTGCCAAATCTCTTACCCTGCATACGCATGGCAAAATAGAAATATATGGTATACAAGACGGGTATCGAGGCCTCATGGAAGGAATTTGCAGACGAATGAGTATGGATGATTTTTCTGGGATTCTAACTTTAGGCGGCACTGTTCTAGGGACATCACGACAGCCCTATAAGCAAATTCGTGCTGGAAAGAAAGATCAAATTAAAAACATGAAATATCATTACAGTAATTGGGGATTGGACTGCCTTATGATTCTTGGAGGAAACGGCACCCATAAGACTGCTAACCTTCTCAGTGAAGAAGGGCTGAACATTATCACGCTTCCCAAAACAATTGACAATGATCTTTGGGGTACGGATATGAGTTTCGGATTCCAAAGTGCTGTGAATAATGCATCTTATGTGATTGACTGCATACACACAACAGCCACTTCTCACAGCCGCGTCTTTATAGTAGAAATTATGGGGCATAAAGTTGGATGGCTAACGTTGTACGCAGGAATTGCCGGCGGAGCTGATGTCATCCTCGTTCCAGAAATCCCATACAACATTGAATCTGTTGCTGATGCTCTTCGTAACAGAGCGCGGCAAGGCAAGCAATTCTCCATTTTAGCAGTTGCAGAAGGAGCTATTTCAACAGATGAATCAGGTTTGAGCAAAAGTCAATTGAAGATGGAACGCTCGAAGATGGTATATCCGTCCATTTCGTATCGTTTGGCAACTGAAATAAACAATTTAACTGGACAGGAGACCAGAGTTACCGTGCCAGGACATTTCCAGCGTGGCGGAAGTCCATGCCCGTATGACCGTGTTCTTGCTACTCGATTCGGAACAGCTGCTGCTCAATTAGCTTGCGAAGAAAAGTATGGCTATATGGTCGCTTTAAAAAACAACGCTATCATTAATATTCCATTAAAAAAGGTAGCCGGAAAATTAAAAACGGTTCCACAGGACTGTGACCTCATTGAAACTGCAAAAAATAGGCTCTATAATAAATGTTGGGGTGTGACGAATAGGCCTGCGAAAAAAGAACAAAAAAGTAGAGCATATTCGATGAAAAACCTTTAAAATGGAAATTACCACTATCCCATATTGGAGGTCATCGATATGCTCTGTACTTATTCTACCGAAAAATTGCTAGGATTAAAAGGGGTAATCGTAAAAAATGTGAGGCAATTGCCCGATAAAACGGAAATTTTTATTGAGTTACCAAGAAAGCCACATGTTTGCCCTTGCTGTGGATATCGGACCAGCTATGTCCATGATTACCGTTGTCAAACAGTAAAAGACATCCCTGCTTTTGGTAAACACACTAGTTTGATTCTCCGAAAGCGCCGGTATCGCTGCTCTTTGTGTGGAAAGCGTTTCTTTGAAGATAACTCGTTTCTGCCGAGATATCACCGCATTACAAATCGTTTAGCCGCGTATATCATTTCAAAGCTGTCTGACGTGCGTTCTTTCACCAGTGTAGCACGTGAAGTAAATCTATCTGTTTCAACTATTATCCGGCTTTTCGATTGTATCCACTATGGAAAACCGCAGCAATTACCTGAAGTTGTGTCGATTGATGAGTTTAAAGGCAATACAAGCGGCGAGAAATATCAGTGCATTCTGACCGATCCGGTTCGTCACCAAATCCTTGATATTCTTCCTGCTCGATACAACCACAAACTGACAGAATATTTCGGCCGGCTTGACCGTTCTAAAACGAAGCATTTCGTCAGCGATATGTGGAGTACATATGCCGGTATTGCTCAAACATATTTTAAAAATTCCAATTATGTCATTGACAAATATCATTACATTCGCCAAGTATTTCGGGCTTTTGAAGCCGTTCGCAAGGAAGAACAGAAAAAGTTCAGCAAAACCCGAAGAATTTATTTTAAACGTTCCCGAATCTTATTGAACAAGCGATATCAATTTCTCACTCCAGAGCAAAAGCAACAGGTCGATCTTATGCTCTATGCCAGCAACCGTCTGCTGACAGCCTACTCTCTGAAAGAACAGTTTTTCAAAGTCCTGGATTCTCCCGATAGTCAATCTGCACGGACAGCGCTATCCCATTGGATTATGGCCGCACAAAACAGTGGTCTTTCAAGATTTGTTGCTTGTGCAAATACCATGATTCGCTGGTCAAGAGGTATTCTAAATTCGTTTGATTGCTCTTACACCAACGGTTTTACCGAAGGGGTTAACAACAAGATTAAGGTTCTTAAACGCAATGCCTACGGTTATCGTAATTTTCGTCGATAGGGGCCTGCGGACATTTTATTGGACTATAATTTTATTGGATTATATGGCTAATCCCATTTTGATTCTATATTCTGCTGGACTCAATCCTCCAAGAGATATTTTGATTCTCATATCCCGATACCATACCATGTAAGCTTCAATCTGTTGCATAAAATCTTCTACTGTGATACCTTGCCAAGAACGGCCGTAGAACATCTCATTCTTCATTCTTCCAAAAAAACCTTCACAGGCTGAATTGTCCGGTGAACACCCTTTTTGAGACATTGATCTGATCAATCCTGCCTTACGGGTTCGATCTATCCAGCCCGGCCATCGATAGTGACAGCCTCGATCTGAATGAATAATCGGATGCGCATCTTGAGGAAGTGCACTAATTGCACGATCCAGCATACGGTTTACCAATTGTGCGTCTGGTTTACAGCTAATGTTCCATGCTACCGGCATACCATCATAGCAGTCAATAATGGGAGACAAATATACTTTTCCTGCTGGAATTGAGAACTCCGTCACATCAGTCAGCCACTTCTGATTTGGCTTGTCAGCTCTGAAATTTCTTCGAATCACATTGGGTACTTCAGGGCTAATTTCTCCTTTGTAAGAGCAGTATTTTCTCGCTTTTCGGCCTTTCACAACCAAGCCATTTTCACGCATAATTTGACGTATCACCTTTTCGGATAGGGTATAGCCCTCTCGGTTCAATACTATTTTAATTCTACGATATCCATATCTTTCCTTATTGTTGTGGAATATGGTCGCAACAGCTTGATAATCATCTTTATGCTTCTTTGCAAAACTGACACGTTTGTTTTGATAGTAATAGCTGCTCTTGGCCAGTTTGAGCTTTTTTATCAATACAGGCAGTGGATACTTCTCTTTTAAGGCATCAACAATTACTGCCTTCTCCCTGTTGTTCAAGGGACTCTTGTTGACGCCGGGGTCTTTTTTTAGCACATCAATTGTTTTTTTCAGAATGTCAATTTCTAACTGCATATCTTGGATTTTTGCTTTCAGTTCATCAAGTTCCTCTGAAGATGCAGCTTTTCCTTCCGTCAGTTTCCCTCTGGCTCGCTCATTGGATGCATTCATTAATGCCGCAGCACCTTTCTGGATATATTTGCGCCGCCAGTTATATATACTTGCTGTGCTATATCCCACTTCATTTGATACTAATTGTACATCTTCTCCCAGCTCAAAGCAACGGTGTAAAATCTCAAGCTTTAATTCTATAGGTGGATGGCGAGGGTGCTCCGGTGTATTATATCCACAAAAGGTGCATCGGTCTTCCGGCAACATTCGTTTTCGATTGATCCAATTGTATAGCGTTTGCCTGCGTGCCGGATATCCCAAAATCGTTATTGTTTTTGTTACCGATTTCGTTTCTTCATAAACCTCCAGGGCTTTTCGATATTGTTCCTCTGAATACATCCTCTATCTCCTTCCTGAGTGTATTCAGTCCAACTTTTTGTCCGCACCCCCTAGAGTACAATAAAGTTCGCAATTTCATAAAGGCATAGAAAAGTCATTGGGACTCCGATAAAATGAATGGTGATAAGACATTCAAAGAAGGAGAGATACCCAATGACTCAAAAAAAGAATACCACAGATTTGACAGAATTGCTACTAAAATGTATGGCGCAGCCGGATCCAATGCTGTCAATGCTGGAATGGCTGTGTACCCGTCTAATGGAAGCAGAGGTCTCCGGTATCGTTGGCGCAGAAAAGAATGCACACAATCCGTCCCGCCGTGATTACCGCTGCGGCTATCGGCCACGTCGATTGGATACTCGTATGGGGACGATGTATCTGATGGTACCAAAACTCCGAAATCAGGGCTATATCCCGTTTTTCGTAACAGAACGCAAGCGCAGTGAAGCAGCGCTGATTCAAGTGGTTCAAGAAGCGTTTGTGCAGGGTGTATCTACGCGAAAGATGGAGAAACTAGCTCGCAGTCTTGGAATTGAGAATCTTTCCCGCAGTCAAGTCAGTGAAATGACGAAAGGCCTTAACGAGCAGGTGCAGTACTTCCGCAGCCGGCCTCTGACGGGTCGCTATCCTGTCATTTGGACAGATGCACTGTATGAAAAAATTCGTATGGATGGCCGGGTCGTCAGCATGGCTGTGATGGTAGTTTGCGGCGTCAATGAACAGGGGCATAGGGATATCCTCGCCGTGGAGCCAATGCTCGATGAATCCAAAGAAAGTTATTCTCAATTGTTTCAAAGTCTTCTCGATCGTGGTCTGAAAATACCGCTCCTGGTGATTTCAGACGCAAATAAAGGGCTGATTGCAGCCATCCGTGAGAGTTTTCCGGGAGCCTCTTGGCAACGGTGCAAAGTCCATTTTATGCGAAATATTTTGGCTCATGTACCCCAGAAGGAAAAAGAATCCTTTGCGGCTCAGTTAAAAGAGATTTGGCTGGCACCTTCCGCTGAAATAGCTAGGCAACGCGCAGAGCAAATATCAGAACAGTATGGAAAACGCTTTCCAAAAGCAATTGAGCTTCTGCAAGATGGACTGGAAGATTCTCTAGCCTTCTATGCTTTTCCGGAACTCGATGCTCGCAAAATTTCCTCGACCAATATGTTGGAACGACTAAACAAGGAAATCCGCCGCAGAACCAGCGTAGTCGGAATATTTCCCAATCCGGATTCCTACCTACGGTTGGTAACAACATGTCTCATGGAATATGCGGAAGACTGGTCTGTTTCTAGAGCATACTTAAACCCAAAAACCATTCTTTCACTGTTAAACGTAGCCTAATTCATTTTTCGGAGCCCCTAAATTGCGAACTTCCCTTGACACTAGCTTTTCGTCGCTTCCGCAATCGCATTCTTCATATGTTCCATCATTCAACGAAAAATGGAGCAGCTTAACGCCGCTCCATTCGGTGTTTCCATTTTAGGTTACCCCAACTATTGACATAGAGCCAATAAATAAGGCAGAGTACGATGACAAAACGTCACCGTCTCTGCCTAAATTCAGAACCTATGCGAAAATATTACTCGATAATCTTAGAAACAACACCGGAACCAACCGTACGGCCACCCTCACGGATAGCAAAACGGAGTCCTTCTTCCATAGCGACAGGAGTAATCAGTTCAACTGTAATCTCAACATTGTCGCCGGGCATGCACATTTCGGTTCCTTCCGGAAGAGAAATGATACCTGTAACGTCTGTTGTACGGAAATAGAACTGCGGGCGATAGTTGTTAAAGAACGGAGTATGACGTCCGCCTTCATCCTTAGTCAATACATAAACCTGACCAACAAATTTGGTATGCGGATGCACACTGCCCGGTTGTGCAACAACCTGACCGCGCTCAATTTCTTCTCTCTGAATACCGCGAAGCAACATGCCAATATTGTCGCCGGCTTCTGCGAAATCAAGGGACTTACGGAACATTTCAAGGCCTGTAATAACAGACTTCTTCTTTTCATCAGAAAGACCAACGATTTCAACTTCATCGCCGATCTTAGCCATACCGCGCTCAACTCTACCGGTTGCAACAGTACCACGGCCGCTGATTGTCATGACGTCTTCAATAGGCATCAAGAACGGCTGGTCAGCTTTACGTTCCGGAGTTGGAATGAAGTTATCAACTGCATCCATCAATTCCCAGATAGACTTGTATTCCGGAGCATCCGGATCAGTGGAAGAGCTTTCCAGAGCTTTTAATGCAGAACCGCGAATAATTGGGGTATCATCGCCCGGGAATTCATACTCATTGAGCAGGTCACGAATTTCCATCTCAACAAGATCAAGCAGTTCTTCATCGTCAACCTGGTCAACTTTATTCATATAAACAACGATATAAGGCACGCCAACCTGACGAGCAAGCAGAATGTGCTCACGGGTCTGAGGCATCGGACCGTCAGCAGCAGAAACAACAAGGATAGCACCGTCCATCTGAGCAGCACCGGTGATCATGTTTTTAACATAGTCGGCGTGGCCGGGGCAGTCAACGTGTGCATAGTGACGTTTATCTGTCTGATATTCAACGTGAGCAGAGCTGATTGTGATACCACGAGCTCTTTCTTCCGGAGCCTTATCGATGTTTGCGTAATCGACAAAATCCGCTTCACCCTTGAAGTTAAGAACCTTCGTGATAGCTGCAGTCAATGTGGTCTTGCCGTGGTCAACGTGACCGATGGTACCAATGTTTACATGAGGTTTTGACCTGTCAAATTTTGCTTTTGCCATTGGAGATCCTCCTTTTTATTTATCCGAACTCAATATAATTTTTCATTATGCTTAACATTCTAACAATATTAAAGTTAAAAATCAAGCATATTTTTCTGATTATTCCGCTTTTTTACTGCGGGAAGTAATAATTTTTTCCGAAATGTTCTTCGGAACTTCTGCATAGTTGCCCGGTTCCATAATATACTGTCCACGTCCCTGAGTTCTTGAACGCAAATCAGTTGCATATCCGAACATTTCTGAAAGCGGCACCAATGCGCGAATTTGCTGTGCACCCGGAATAGCATCCATTCCTTCAATCATGCCGCGGCGGGAATTCAAATCTCCCATAACATCCCCCATGTATTCCTCAGGAACGGTAACGGTAACCTTCATAATCGGTTCCAAAATGACGGGGTCTGCTTTGGACATTGCTTCTTTGAACGCCATCGAACCGGCAATCTTAAACGCAAGTTCGGAGGAGTCCACTTCGTGGAAGGAACCATCGTACAGCGTTACCTTGGCATCCACAACCGGGTAGCCTGCCAAAACACCGGTCTGCATGGCACCCTGGATTCCCTGGTCAACAGCCGGAATGAATTCCTTCGGAATTGCACCGCCTGTAATAGCATTAATAAATTCATAGCCCTTACCCGGGTTTGGTTCCAGCTTAATCTTAACATGTCCGTACTGACCATGACCGCCCGACTGTCTTGCATATTTTGTTTCAACATCCGCCAGACGGCGCACAGTTTCTTTGTAAGCCACTTGCGGCTTACCGATGTTTGCCTCTACGTGGAATTCACGCATCAAACGGTCAACAATAATTTCCAGATGCAGTTCGCCCATTCCGGCGATAATAGTTTGTCCGGTTTCTTCATCCGTGTATGCCTTGAAAGTTGGGTCTTCTTCTGCAAGTTTCGCTAAAGCAATACCCATCTTTTCTTGTCCAGCCTTGGTCTTTGGTTCAATGGCAACACGAATAACCGGATCCGGAAATTCCATCGATTCAAGGACAATTTTCCGTTTTGGATCGCAAAGAGTATCTCCGGTGGTAGTGTTTTTCAGACCAACGGCTGCGGCAATATCACCGGCATAAACCGTTTCAAGATCCTGTCTGTGGTTTGCATGCATCTGAAGAATACGGCCCATTCTTTCATTCGTATTCTTAACAGAGTTATAAACGGTGGATCCTGCATTTAACGTACCAGAATATACACGGAAGAAAGCCAACTTTCCAACAAAAGGATCCGTTGCAATTTTGAATGCAAGTGCTGCAAACGGTTCATCGTCGGTGGAATGACAATCTTCTTCTTCACCTGTGTCCGGATTCGTTCCGCGAATGGCAGGAATGTCCGTCGGTGCAGGCAAATAGTCCACAATTGCATCGAGCAATTTCTGAACACCTTTGTTGCGGTACGAAGTTCCGCAAGTAACTGGTACGAACTTGTTGGCAATGGTTGCTTTGCGGATAACCGAATTAATTTCTTCTTTTGTAAGCTCATCGCCATTGAGGTATTTTTCCATCAAGTCGTCATCCTGCTCGGCAACTGCTTCCAAAAGCTCGTTATGGTATTTTTCCGCAAGCTCTTTCATGTCGTCGGGGATATCCTCGACCTTCGTGTCCTTGCCCATTTCATCGTAATAAACATCAGCTTTCATATCGATCAAGTCAATGATACCTTTAAAAGTATCCTCACTGCCGATCGGAAGCTGAATCGGAACGGCGTTACACTTTAGACGATCTTTCATCATCTGAACGGTGCGATAAAAATCCGCGCCCATAATATCCATCTTATTGACGTAAGCTATGCGCGGAACACCGAACTGTTCTGCCTGACGCCAAACGGTTTCAGACTGTGGCTCTACACCGCCCTTAGCATCGTAGACTGCTACGGCACCGTCAAGAACGCGCAAGGCGCGCTCAACTTCCACCGTAAAATCCACGTGGCCCGGAGTATCAATAATATTGATGCGGTGACCCTTCCAAAAGCAGGTGGTAGCGGCTGAAGTAATGGTAATACCCCGCTCCTGCTCCTGCACCATCCAGTCCATTGTTGCGGCCCCGTCATGCACTTCACCAATTTTATGATTAATTCCGGTGTAATACAGGATGCGTTCGGTAGTTGTTGTCTTACCGGCATCAATATGAGCCATAATGCCGATATTGCGGGTTAATTCAAGTGGTACCTGCCTTGGCATAATATCCTCCTAAAATATACTGAAAATGTGCAGTTTGGCCATTACCAGCGGTAATGTGCAAATGCTCTGTTTGCCTCTGCCATCTTATGCGTTTCATCGCGTTTTTTGGCAGCGCCGCCAGCACCGTTCACAGCATCTAGGATTTCGCCGGCAAGTCTCTCTTTCATGGTTCTTTCGTTACGCTGTCTTGCATAATTCGCTATCCAACGCAGTCCCAGTGTCTGCCGTCTTTCCGGACGAACTTCCATAGGGACCTGATAGGTGGCACCGCCAACACGACGGGCTTTGACTTCCAGAGAAGGCATTACATTTTCCATGGCCTGCTCGAAAACTTCCAATGGTTCTTTTCCCGTTTTATCTCTAATAATATCAAATGCGCCGTAAACGATTTTCTGAGCTACACCCTTTTTTCCGTCATACATGATATTATTAATCAGTCGGGTAACAATCTTGGAATTATAAAGTGGATCCGGCAAAACATCTCGTTTTGCAGTTGAACCTCTTCTTGGCACTTTACTTCCCTCCTTCACAGAAATGAATTCATCGGTACTCGAAAGCGACATAACTCCCGTGGCCAGTACAGAGGCGCTTTTATATATTTAAACGCCGCTGCAATTCTGTTTTTCAACATGCAGCCGTCAGGTTTCTGTCATCATCTTTAAGCAAAGCCGATTATTTCTTTGCAGCACCGGCTTTTGGACGTTTCGCACCGTACTTGGAACGCGCCTGCATACGTTGGGCAACACCCTGTGCATCCAGAGTTCCGCGGATAATATGGTAACGTACACCAGGTAAGTCTTTAACACGGCCGCCGCGAATCATCACGACGCTGTGCTCCTGCAGATTGTGGCCGACGCCCGGAATATAGGCGCTGACTTCTATTCCATTGGAAAGTCTGACTCTGGCAATCTTTCTCAAAGCTGAGTTCGGCTTTTTCGGAGTAGCAGTCTTAACCACTGTGCAGACACCGCGTTTCTGGGGTGAATTCTGGTTGATAGGAATCCTTTTTTTGGAATTCCAGCCCTTTAGCAGTGCAGGGGCTTTCGCCTTTTTGGTGGAAACCTCTCTTCCAGTATTGACTAGTTGATTAAAGGTTGGCATATGACACCTCCTAACAAAGATATTTATGTCAAGCCGCTCGTTTCCAGGCAGCAAGAACAACTAAATTATAACGGCTTGCCATCAATTTCTTTACGCTAAAACGCAAGCCACCACAATTTTATATTATAAACCTAGACCGCATTGTTTGTCAAGTTTTCGCGATTCGGCACAATTTCAACATCGCCATAGCATTTCATGCCGGTTCCTGCTGGAATCAGTTTGCCGATAATAACATTTTCCTTTAGGCCTATTAAAGGATCGACTTTACCTTTGATGGCAGCATCTGTCAGCACGCGAGTTGTCTCTTGGAAGGACGCCGCAGAAAGGAAGGAATCCGTAGCAAGGGAAGCCTTTGTAATACCAAGCAATACCGGTGTGGCCGTTGCTTCCTTCAAATCTGTTTCCCCGGCCGCGATACGATCGCGTATCACCTGATTTTCTGCTTCCAACTCGCTCTTGTCAACCAATGCGCTCGGCAGTAAAGTAGTGTCTCCCGGATCTTCCACACGAACCTTTTTCAGCATCTGACGAACAATTACTTCAATATGCTTATCGTTGATATCAACGCCCTGCATGCGGTAAACTTTTTGAACTTCCTCAATCAGATAATCCTGAACCGCCTGTGTCCCGCTGATTGCCAAAACATCATGCGGATTAACAGAACCTTCTGTCAAGCGAGTACCTGCTTGAATTTCATCGCCTTCATTGACAATAATACGGGAACCAAAGGGAATCAGATAAGATTTGCTTTCCCCTGTTTCAGAATTTGTAATGACAACATGGCGAGCCTTTTTGATTTCTTCAAAAGAAACTTTGCCGGAAATTTCACTGATAATGGCGAGATGTTTTGGTTTCCTTCCTTCAAAAAGCTCTTCAACGCGAGGAAGACCCTGTGTAATATCCTCGGCGCTTGCAACACCGCCGGTGTGGAATGTTCTCATCGTAAGCTGTGTACCCGGCTCACCAATCGACTGTGCGGCGATAATTCCAACCGCTTCGCCAACCGTAACAGGCATCCGTGTTGCCAAGTTTGCGCCATAGCATTTCTTACATACCCCATGTTTTGCACGGCACTCCAAGATAGAACGAATTTTAATCTTGGTAACGCCCTTAGAAACAATGATATCAGCATCATGGTCATCCATGAGTTTATCTTTCGACACCAAAACTTCACCAGTCTCTTCATCCACGAAGTCTTCCAGCAAATACCGACCTATGAGGCGCTCATGCATGGTTTCAATGACTTCCTTGCCTTCCTTAATATCAAAGACTTCGAGACCTTCTGTTGTGCCGCAGTCTTCTTCACGAATAATAACATCTTGTGAAACGTCAACCAGACGGCGAGTCAGATAACCGGAGTCTGCTGTACGCAAGGCTGTATCCGCAAGACCTTTACGCGCACCACGTGATGAAATGAAGTATTCCAGAATGTTCAAACCTTCACGGTAATTTGCACGAATTGGAATCTCAATTGTCTTACCGGAGGTATTTGCAATCAATCCGCGCATACCTGCTAACTGACGAATCTGGCTCATGGAACCACGAGCGCCGGAATCTGCCATCATGAAGATCGGATTATAGCGGTCCAAATTTTTCTGAAGTGCTGTGGAAACATCATCCGTGGCCTTTGACCATGTTTTCAAAACCGCGTTATAACGCTCGCCGTTTGAAAGAAGACCCATTTTGTACTGTTCGGTAATCTGATCAATCTTCTGTTCCGCTTCTGAAATAATTTGCTTTTTGAGCGGCGGAATTGTCGCGTCGCTTACGGAAACTGTAATACCGCTCCGTGTAGAGTAATGGTATCCTTGCGCCTTAATGGCATCCAGCACTTCGGAAGTCTTTGGCACACCGTGAACTTTAATACATCTTTCAATAATCTGCCCTAATTGTTTTTTGCCTACAAGAAAATCTATTTCAAGGTTGAAACGGTTTTCCGGCTTGGAACGATCCACGAAACCAAGATCCTGCGGTATCGGACGGTTAAAAATCATTCTTCCAACCGTTGTTTCAATGATCCCGCTTTCGGGCTTTCCATCAACCATTAAAGTTCTGCGCACTTTAATCTTTGCATGCAAGCCAATGAGATGTTCATTGTAGGCCATAATGGCCTCATCGAAGTCACGGAAACACTTGCCTTCGCCCTTTTCTCCCGGCTTATCCAGTGTTAAATAATAAGAACCAAGAACCATGTCCTGCGTTGGAACAATGACAGGACGTCCGTCGGAAGGTTTTAGCAGGTTACCGGCTGCCAACATCAAAAAGCGGGCTTCCGCTTGAGCTTCCGCTGAAAGCGGCACATGCACAGCCATCTGGTCGCCGTCAAAGTCTGCATTATAGGCAGTACACACCAATGGATGCAATTTCAAAGCACGACCTTCAACCAGTACCGGTTCAAAAGCTTGGATACCCAGTCGGTGCAAGGTGGGTGCACGGTTCAACAAAACCGGATGATTTCTAATTACAATCTCAAGAGCATCCCACACTTCCGGTTTCGCACGTTCCACCGCTTTTCTTGCTGCTTTAATATTACCCACAGCCTGTGTCTCCACGAGACGTTTCATGACAAATGGTTTGAACAGCTCCAAAGCCATTTCTTTTGGCAAGCCGCATTGGTACATTTTCAAATCCGGACCGACAACAATAACGGAACGTCCGGAATAGTCCACTCGTTTGCCAAGCAGGTTCTGGCGGAATCGGCCCTGTTTTCCTTTCAACATGTCGGAAAGTGACTTGAGCGGACGGTTATTCGGTCCTGTTACAGGACGTCCGCGGCGCCCGTTGTCAATCAGAGCATCGACCGCTTCCTGCAGCATACGTTTTTCATTACGTACAATAATATCCGGAGCACCAAGATCCAACAATCTTTTTAACCGATTGTTTCTGTTGATGACACGGCGATATAAATCATTTAAATCAGAAGTGGCAAATCTGCCGCCATCGAGCTGAACCATTGGCCTCAGATCCGGCGGAATGACCGGAATGCAATCTAAAATCATCCACTCAGGTCTGTTGCCGGAAAGACGAAATGCTTCCACAACTTCAAGACGCTTTAAAATACGTACCCGTTTTTGTCCGGTGGCATTGACCAGTTCCGCTTTTAGTTCTGCTGAGAGTTCATCCAGGTCTATTTCCGCCAACAGTTTCTTAATGGCCTCAGCACCCATGCCAGCTTCAAAATCGTCTTCATATTTTTCACGCATCTCACGATATTCTTTTTCGTTGAGCAACTGCTTCTTTTGCAGTTCTCTTACATTTCCCGGATCCGTGACGATATAAAGAGCAAAGTAAAGCACTTTTTCAAGCATACGCGGCGAAATGTCCAGCATCAGTCCCATACGGGAAGGGATCCCTTTAAAATACCAAATGTGGGAAACGGGAGCCGCCAACTCAATATGTCCCATCCGTTCGCGGCGGACTTTTGCACGAGTTACCTCGACTCCGCAGCGCTCACAGATTTTCCCCTTGTACCGGATTCTTTTATATTTACCGCAATGGCATTCCCAGTCCTTCGTAGGTCCAAAAATGCGTTCACAAAACAATCCGTCACGTTCTGGTTTTAAAGTGCGGTAATTGATTGTCTCCGGCTTTTTAACCTCACCGTGCGACCATTCCCGGATCTTCTCGGGTGAAGCAAGTCCAATCTTTATGGATTCAAATGTGTTAAATTCCATATTTCGACCCCTTCCTGTCAAATTTCATTGTCATCGGAATTCAAATCGAACAGATCGTCCGTTTCAAAATCTTCGGAATTACCGGAAATATCACCGTTATCATCCGAAAAAACATCGGAGTCGTCAAACAGAGCATCGTCATCCTCAACCCCATTCACAGAATAACCTTCCATGTTTCCGTCCTCAACCGTCGGCTCATCGAAATTTTCTTCCTGCGGATTAAATTCGATATCGTCGTCATCGAAATTCTGTTTCAGGTCAATTTCATCATTGTTGGCATCCAGTACTTTCACATCAAGTGCCAAAGACTGCAGTTCTTTAATCAACACTTTGAACGACTCAGGAATACCCGGGGTCGGAATATTCTGACCTTTTACAATTGCTTCATAAGTCTTGACACGTCCAACCACATCGTCAGACTTAACAGTCAAAATTTCCTGCAGCGTATATGCTGCACCATAAGCTTCCAGTGCCCAAACTTCCATCTCACCGAAACGCTGTCCGCCAAATTGAGCCTTACCGCCCAGAGGCTGCTGCGTAACAAGAGAATAAGGACCTGTGGACCGAGCATGAATCTTATCATCAACCAGATGATGAAGTTTCAGATAATACATATAACCAACGGTAACAGGATTATCAAAGTATTCGCCAGTGCGGCCGTCCTTCAATCGAATTTTTCCGTCGGGACTCAAATTTGCCTTTTTTAAACACGCAACAATATCGTCCTCATTCGCACCGTCGAACACAGGGGTCATGATTTTCCATCCGAGGGCTTTTGCAGCGAGGCCAAGGTGTACTTCCAGTACCTGCCCAATATTCATTCGGGACGGCACGCCTAATGGGTTCAGCACAATATCCAATGGTGTTCCGTCCGGCAGGAATGGCATATCTTCCACAGGAAGGATACGTGAAACAACACCCTTGTTTCCGTGACGGCCCGCCATCTTGTCACCTACCGAAATTTTCCTCTTCTGTGCAAGATAGCAGCGGACAACCTTGTTAACACCGGGGCTAAGCTCATCGTGGCTATTCTCTCTGGTAAATACTTTTACATCTACAACAATACCGCTTTCGCCGTGTGGAACACGCAAGGAAGTATCACGGACTTCACGTGCCTTTTCTCCAAAGATAGCACGCAGCAGGCGTTCCTCAGCTGTCAGTTCGGTTTCTCCCTTTGGTGTTACTTTACCAACAAGAATATCGCCCGCACGAACCTCTGCGCCGATACGGATAATTCCGTTCTCGTCCAAATCGCGCAGCAAATCCTCATTCACGTTGGGAATATCTCGTGTAATTTCCTCGGGACCAAGTTTGGTATCACGCGCTTCTGTTTCATATTCTTCAATGTGAATGGAAGTGAACACATCGTCGCGTACCACTTTTTCGCTGATAAGGACAGCGTCTTCGTAGTTGTAACCTTCCCAAGTCATAAAGCCAATCAGCACATTTTTACCAAGGCTGATTTCACCGTCTTTGGTTGCTGGACCGTCTGCAATCACGTCACCGGCCGTAACACGCTGATTGACATCGACTATCGGTACCTGATTAATGCATGTTCCCTGGTTGGAACGCATAAATTTGATAATATGATAAGTGTCGGTTTCTCCGTCATCTGTCAGAATTTTAATTTCATCTGCAGAAACACTGCTTACGACACCACTGCGTTTTGCAATCACACAGACGCCGGAGTCAACACCGGCTTTATATTCCATACCGGTTCCAACAATAGGCGCTTCTGTTCTGAGCAACGGAACTGCCTGCCGCTGCATGTTCGAACCCATCAGTGCGCGGTTGGCGTCGTCATTTTCAAGGAACGGAATCATTGCGGTTGCAACGGATACAACCATACGCGGTGAAACATCCATGAAATCCGCTTGTTCCCGTTCCACTTCAACGAACTCATCACGATAACGGCCGTTTACCTTAGCATTGATAAAGTGACCTTCTTCATCCAGCGGCTCATTTGCCTGTGCAACAACATATTCATCTTCAACGTCAGCCGTCATATAAACGACTTCATCTGTAACTACACCGGTCTTTTTGTCAACGCGACGGAATGGAGCTTCAATAAAACCATACTCATTAATGCGCGCAAAAGTCGCCAGATAGGAGATCAAACCGATGTTAGGACCTTCTGGTGTTTCAATTGGACACATGCGCCCATAGTGCGTATAGTGAACGTCACGAACTTCAAATCCGGCACGATCTCTTGAAAGACCACCCGGTCCCAGTGCAGAAAGGCGGCGCTTATGCGTCAGTTCCGCAAGTGGATTCGTCTGATCCATAAACTGCGACAGCGGAGAAGAACCAAAGAACTCACGAATAGCCGCAACAACCGGGCGAATATTAATGAGGGAATGTGGCGTTAAAACCTCAAGATCTTGAGCTTGGAGTGTCATACGTTCACGAATCACGCGTTCCAAACGCGAAAAACCGATTCGGAACTGATTTTGCAGCAACTCACCAACGGAACGAATACGACGGTTCCCCAAATGGTCAATATCATCCACACTGCCCAAACCAACAGCCAGACAATTCATATAGTTAATGGAAGCAAAAATATCATCAATGATAATGTGTTTCGGAATTAATTCATCCATTCTTGCGGATATGGCTTCCTTAATCTCTTCATCGGTTGAACAGGATTCCAAAATTTCGTTTAAGATAGAGAAGCGGACACGTTCATTGATGTTACATTCTGTCTTTGCATCGAAATTGACAAAGTTCTGAATGTCAACCATACCGTTGGAGATTACCTTTATCTCTCGGTCGTCCACCTTCACAAAAGCCACCGAAACTCCGGCATTGTCAATTTTCTCTGCAAGTTCATGGGACACGATTGTTCCCGCATCTGCCAGTACTTCTCCCGTACGAGGATCCGCAATCGGTCTGGAAAGTTCCTGACCAGTAATACGTCCGGCCAGATTCAGTTTTTTATTATATTTATAACGGCCTACTCGAGAGAGATCGTAACGTCTGGCGTCAAAAAACAGGCTGTTAATATGCGCCTGCGCACTTTCGATGGTAGGCGGTTCACTTGGACGAAGCTTTCTGTATATCTCAAAGAGAGCTTCCTCCATATTCTTGCAGGGGTCCTTTTCAATGGTCGCTTCAATTCGCTCATCGGTGCCAAAATATTCGCGTATTTCCTGATCCGTACCAAGACCAAGAGCGCGGATAAAAACTGTGACGGGAATTTTGCGGTTTTTGTCAATACGAACATAGAACACGTCATTTGCGTCGTTCTCATATTCCAGCCAAGCACCACGGTTAGGTATAACGGTAGCACTATAAAGTTCCTTGCCCGTTTTGTCATAATCCATCTTATAATAGACACCGGGCGAACGAACCAACTGGGAAACGATAACACGCTCCGCACCGTTTATAACAAAAGTACCACTTTCGGTCATCAAGGGGAAATCCCCCATGAAGACTTCAGATTCTTTGATTTCGCCGCTTTCCTTATTCAGCAGACGAGCCGTAACCCGTAATGCCGCGGAATAAGTGGTATCGCGTTCCTTACATTCTTCCACACTGTAATTAGGTTTGTCGGCATCCAGTTTGTAGTCGACAAAATCGAGTACGAGATTGCCCGTGTAATCGGTAATACCGGAGACTTCCTTGAATACTTCCTTAAGTCCTTCATCAAGAAACCACTGATAAGATTTCTTCTGCACTTCGATAAGATTCGGCATATCAAGGACTTCATCAATACGCGCAAAACTCATTCGGGTATTTTTGCCAACCTTAACCGGTTTGACATTCACCATTGGCTCAATCACTCCATTCATAGATTTGACATTCCGCGGCATAAATTAAGCACAAAAAGTTTTCATATATTCCATATTTTTTTCTTACTCCAGATAAACTATTGCCTTTTGCGTCAATTTGTGATATGATAAGAAAAAATTGACATGCATACAATTTGCCATGATGATGCAGTATATTATTGTATTACAAGATATGGTGGTTGTCAAGATATTTTTTTAATTTTGCAAAAAAATATGCAAACAAAAGCCGGAGTTCATCTCCGGCTTTTGTTATTTTCCGCAGTTTATTTGGCTGTCTGTGAATTATCAGTGGGAGTAGCAAATGTATATGAATCCAGCTTCTCCCTTACAATAGCAGAAATTTCGTCATAGATACCGTGAAAACGGCAGCATGTATCATGGGAGCAGTTGTAAGCATCCTGTTGGCATCGGCTAAGCATGTAAGGGCCTTCCACGGATTCAATGACCTGACGCAAGGTGATTTTTTCTGCAGGCCCAGCCAGTTTATAGCCTCCGTGTGCACCTTTATAAGACACAATCAATCCGGAAGCAACCAATTTTCTCAATATTTTTAGTGCAAAACGAAGCGGGACTCGCGTATGTTCCGAAAGGGTCCTTGCGTCAATTTTTTGTTTTGACTGTGCCAATTCATCCACAATACGAACTGCATAGTCTGCTTCGAGTGTTAAAACCATGACTAAAACCGCTCCTTACTTTTAATCCAAAAAGTCTTTCAGCTTTTTGCTGCGGCTTGGATGACGAAGTTTGCGAAGCGCTTTTGCTTCAATCTGTCTAATACGTTCTCTTGTTACATTAAACTCTTTCCCAACTTCTTCCAGCGTGCGAGAACGCCCATCTTCCAGTCCAAAGCGCAGACGCAGAACCTTTTCCTCACGAGGTGTAAGCGTATCCAACACATCAGCAAGCTGTTCCTTCAACAGAGTATGGGAAGCGGCGTCCGCGGGAGCCGGAGCATCATCATCCGGAATAAAATCTCCCAAATGACTATCCTCTTCCTCACCAATTGGCGTCTCCAATGAAACCGGTTCCTGCGCAACACGCATAATTTCCCGAACCTTTTCCACAGGCATGTCCAGTTCTTCTGAAATTTCTTCCGCTGTAGGTTCATGTCCGCTGGTGTGCAACAGCTGACTGGAAACCTTCTTCACCTTATTGATGGTTTCAACCATGTGGACGGGAATACGGATCGTTCGGGCCTGGTCTGCGATAGCGCGGGTAATTGCCTGACGAATCCACCAAGTGGCGTAAGTAGAAAATTTAAATCCTTTGGTATAATCGAATTTTTCTACTGCCTTAATCAGTCCCAAGTTACCTTCTTGAATCAAATCCAAGAACTGCATGCCTCTTCCAAGGTAGCGTTTTGCAATGCTGACGACCAACCGGAGATTCGCTTCAGACAGTCTTTTTTTGGCGGCTTCATCTCCGTTGGAAATGCGAATAGCAAGGTCAATTTCCTCTTCCGGCGTGAGAAGGGGCACTCTGCCGATTTCCTTCAAATAAACTTTTACCGGGTCATCTATTGCAATTCCTTCCGTGCTCAGAGTAGATTCAAGATCTTCACTTGCTGCGATCTTCGGATCTATTCCAAGATCTTCCAGCGGTTCATCTCCAAAGTCCTCAACAATTTCCACGCCCTGCGATTCCAAGGCATCATAGAATTTTTCTATTTGCTCCGGATCAAAGTCCAATTCTCCTAATGCGTCAAGAATTTCCTTTGTTGAAAGCTGTCCTTTGGCTTTTCCCTGTCCAATCAATTCCCTAATAACCGTTTTCTTGTCCGGCATTGCCATGATTTGTCCCCCTATTTCTTCTGCTGCCTTAATTTATTAAGGTACTTTTCTATCTCCTCAGCCTGTACCGATTCGGCCTGGCTTATTATCTTTTTATCGTTTTCCTGGGAAATAATATTGATATATTCCTGAACATCCTGCCGCGTCAGTGTGATTGAGTCGTATGAAGCAAGAATTCTTGCAATGGATGAAATCTCATCCATTGAAAATTCTGCCGACAAAGAAGCAAGATCGACAGTATTTCCCTTTGTAATTCTGCCCACAATTGACGCATATACACGGCGGTTAAACTCAGTAATGAATTTTTCTGGAGGCAAAATAGAAATAATCTGTTCCGACGATTCTGGAAATTTCAGCAAATAAGCAATCAATGCCTCTTCAGCGATAGCTGCGCGCAGATTTTCTGCCTTATCCGGGTTTACGGAATCCTGAAGTCCGGCAGTTTGCCTTTGTATAATCTGAAACTGCTTTTTCATTTGTTTTTTGTGGTTCTTTTTATTGTAAGCAATAATTTGGTTCATCACTGTGGAGGTAGCAATTCCGGCCTCCTGTGCAAGACGTCCTGCATACACTTCCTGCTCAATTTGGTTTTCCAATGTGGAAAGAATAGAGATTGCAGTATTAAGATATTCCACCCGTTGCTCCGGGATCTGCAAATTTTTTCCCTGTTTTGCCCTTTGCAAACGGTATTCCACATCATTGCCGCAGGAATCCAGCAATTGCTTAAATCTAATCGGACCATATGTTTTTATGTATTCATCCGGATCTTTGCCACCTGATATCGTTAATACCCGAACAATCAAACCGGCATTCCGCAGAATTGGGATTGCACGTGAAGTTGCTTTCTGTCCCGGTCCGTCGGAGTCATAACAAATAACCACTTCCTTCACATACCTAGCCATCAACCGTGCCTGCGCCGACGTCAGAGCAGTTCCCAGTGTTGCAACTGCTTCCCGGAACCCCGCTTGGTGCAAAGCAATGACGTCCATATAGCCTTCGCATAAAATGAGCCGTTCTGAATGACAGTTTTTTGCGAAATTTAGGGCAAACAGCATATTTCCTTTATTAAAAACAGGCGTTTCGGAAGTGTTTAGGTATTTCGGCTTGTCATCACCTAAAGTTCTTCCGCCGAAAGCAACAACATTGCCCCGAAGGTCAATAATCGGAAACATGACCCGACCGTAAAATCGGTCGACTGCCCTGCCTCCCCGACTTTTAAAAGCAACATTGGCAAGTATCATTTCTTGCTGAGTATATCCTTTTTTCTCCAGCATATCCACCAAAGCAAATCTGGAATTTGGTGCATAACCAAGCCCAAAATGCCGCACAGTTTCAGGCTTTAATGCTCGGCGTGCAAAATATTCCCTTCCCTCACGGCCGGCATCAGAATTTAATACAGAGTAGTAAAACCGTGCGGTTTCCCTATTGATTTCCAGAATACGGGTACGCAATTTTGCCATTCCGTCATCCACTTCAGCTTCTGGAACCCGAATTCCGGCTCGCTGCGCCAAAAAACGGACGGCTTCCAGATAGTCCAGATTTTCGATTCTTCGTACAAATGTGATCACATCGCCTCCAGCTCCGCAGCCAAAGCAGTAAAATGATCCATTTTCCGGATAAATGTTGAATGACGGTGATTTTTCACTGTGGAATGGACAAAGCCCAACCATATTCTTTCCGCTGCGTTTTAAACTCACATAGTTAGAAGCAATCTCCACAAGATCGCTTCTTGCCTTGAGCTCCTGCAAAAATGATTCCGGCAAAGGCATTCACTCACCCCCTTGCAAATCGGCTGTCCGATTTGCCTTACATTTTCCAGGACGCTGGAATATAAATGGACTTAAAAAGTTCTATTGCATAATGATCTGTCATGCCGGCAATAAAGTCACATGCAGCCCGCGCTAAACCTTCTTGATCGGCAATCTTTCTCATATCTTTCGGCAAATTTTCTGGTTTTTGCAAATGCTCAAACAATGCTCCAATGAAATATGGGACTTTTCTCTCTTCACCTTTTGCATAAGGATTCTGATACACACTTTTGTACATAAAATCCTTGAGAAAATCAAAAGCTTTCTGAACATCGGAGGCCATACGCACAGTTCCATCGGTGCTGTTTTCCACCACAGAACGCACCAACGTATCTATCCGCTGTGATTTTTTATGGCCTAACACAGATGTAATGTTCTGTGGAATATCTTCCTCGTTGAGTACACCGGCGCGTTCGGCATCATCAATATCGTGATTTAAATAAGCAATTCTATCCGCTACACGAACAATGCGCCCCTCCATCGTCATGGCTTCGGTACCGGTAGTATGACATAAAATACCGTCTAATACCTCTTTTGTCAAGTTAAGTCCACGACCATTTTTTTCTAATTTTTCCACGACTCGCACACTCTGTTCATAGTGGCGAAATCCACCCGGGACGATTTCATTCAAAGCCCGTTCTCCTGCGTGGCCGAATGGAGTATGCCCTAAGTCGTGACCAAGTGAAATGGCCTCCGTCAAATCTTCATTTAGGTTTAATGCCCGCGCAATGGTTCGCGCAATCTGTGCTACTTCCAATGTATGCGTCAACCGTGTTCTGTAATGATCCCCTTCCGGAGAAAGAAACACCTGAGTTTTATGTTTCAGCCGGCGAAATGCCTTGCAATGGATAATACGATCCCGATCCCTCTGATATGGTGTTCTCAGATCGCACTCTTTTTCCGGAACCTTTCGGCCCGCCGAATTTGCAGAACGCATGGCATAGGGCGATAGGGTTTGTTCTTCCAGTTTCTGTAACCGTTCACGAACAGTCATAACAATACCCCTTTTCCCATATATCTGTTTGCATTATACGCAATCTTCGTCCACTTTTCCTTTGTTTTAGCAAAAAAAGTTTAGTTCAAGTCTATATATTTTCCGAATAAAAACTCTGCGGTACATTTACCGCATGTTAAATCGGACAAAGCACTGCGAAAGGTTGCAAGATTTTCATTTTCTATATGAAAGCGGATCAGAACCGAATCGGTATAATCCGTGTGCTCTATAACTCCGCCGTGCTGTGAAATCAGTGCAGCAATCGCAGAATACTGAGCATAACTGCAGCGAACCGACACCACGGAACAGAACTTCATCACAGCAATTCCCGCTTGTTCCAGTGCCAATGAGGCCGCTCTGGAATACGCCCTGACCAGCCCTCCTGCTCCCAGCAAAGTGCCGCCAAAATACCGAGTAACCACAACCACCGCGTCCATTATTGAGGATTTCAGCAGTACGTTTAATACAGGCATCCCCGCAGTACCCTGCGGTTCTCCGTCATCAGAATGTCGCGAAATATTCCCTTCTCGAAGCGTGTAAGCGTAAACGTGATGTGTCGCCTCTCGATGACGGGCTTTTACCGACTGCAAAAAAGATGTCGCTTCTTCCTCAGTGGCAGCGGGTGCAACGTCACCGATAAACCTAGAGCGGCGCTCTGTAAACTCCACGGATGCGGCTGACTTTACTGTTCGATATTCTTCTTTCATTCCCGTCACCCCGAAAAAAAGAAAGACGGCGAAAAACGCCGTCTATCCGTACCAAACTGCTTTACTTACCAATGCCGTAACGTTTCTTAAACATATCTACACGGCCGCTTGTATCAACCAGCTTCTGCTTGCCCGTGAAGAACGGGTGGCATTTGGAGCAAATTTCAACACGGATGTTTTCCTTCGTAGATCTTGTATGAATTACATTTCCGCACGCACAGGTAATTGTTGCATCTTTATATTGCGGATGGATTTTTTCCTTCATTCCTGTCACCTCTTTATTAACCATACTCCATACTGCGAAGATTATAACATACCGGGAAAGCAATTGCAAGGAAATATTTACGCCAGTTTCTAATTTTGTGCCTGTTGCTTTAAATATGTAACATATTCTTCCAAACAAAGGGAATATTCCCGCATCTTTATGGCATGTTTCGTTCCAACATAGCGAAAGTGGTCCGGTTGAAAACTCACTCCCGTCATGGATTCTTTATTCTCCGGGAAGCGAAGAATAAAACCATAGTAAACACTGTTCTGCGACAGCCAGCGGTATTGCTTGGTAGATGCAAACTCCGCACCCTGCTTACCATCGGCGGAAAATGTAACAGCAAGACCGGTTTGATTTTCGTTATATCCGCCCTTTCCAATGGTGCTTTGTGCCTCATTTTCCGCACGAACACGAGACTGATTTTCTTCTTGCATCAAGCGCTGAACCTCCGCCTGATAAAGTTGATTCTGCTCGTCGACACTCACATAGCCCCCTGAAAGGGTCAACGGGCAGCCATCCGCTTCTGCCTGTTCCATCATCTTTTTTAGTGCAGGCAAGATCCTCTCATCCACTTGATATCCGTCAAAGCTTGTCAACTGCGGCTGGTAACCAGACTCTAGAGGCTGTGATACATTGACAAGCATCAAATTCAGTGCGTCGTCATAAACGGGCAATTCGTCGGTTTCAGTGGAACCCCCATCGGAAGACAACATAGCAACATCAGCAGTGGGTTCCTTTAGCCACACACGAAGTTGGGACCATGCCAGCAGTCCCGCTGCCGCAGCAGAAAGAAAAATAGCAATGACAATAACTGTCATAACAATCTTGAGCTTTTTCATCTGATTCTGACTGCGCCACTGAGGATGCGTCTTTAAAACTTTTTCTCGTCGCCTTTTCATCTATATCATCCATCCCGAAAACTCTTTTTTGTTATTGTATATCTTATCCGAAACGAATGCAATAGAAGAGTCATTTCCAGAAACACTGTCAATTAAATTTTGAATTCATTGATTTTTTTGAATGTTTCTAGTATGATTTAAATTGTAATACTGTAATAATTGATAAATAATGAGCAGTATGGAATGAGGCTGCAAAAATGAGAAAAACAAAAATTGTCTGTACTCTTGGGCCGGCAAGCAAAGACGAAGAAACCATCCGCCAGTTGATGCTTTCTGGAATGAATGTTGCTCGCCTAAACTTTTCGCATGGGACCGGTGAAGATCAACAGCCCTATGTTGACATGGTCAAAAAGTTGCGTCAGGAGCTTGATCTTCCGATTGCGCTTCTTTTAGACACCAAAGGGCCAGAAATTAGAATTGGCAAATTCGAACAGTCGTCCGTCACATTGAATACCGGAGACCGTTTTACACTGACAACACGCGATATCATTGGAAATAAAGAGTGTGTTTCGGTCACTTTTGAGCGTTTGCCTAAGGAAGTTCATCCCGGTACAAAAATCTTAATTGATGACGGACTCATCGAACTAAGAGTAGAATCCTGCACAGATACCGATATCCTTTGTACCGTGAAAAACGGAGGTTCTGTTTCTTCCCACAAAGGTATTAACGTGCCGGGCGTTCATCTTTCCCTTCCTTTTATCAGCGAAAAAGATCGTCAGGATCTTGCTTTTGCCGTAGCACAGGATTTTGACTTTATCGCCGCATCCTTTACCCGCAGTGCCCAGGATATCATTGATCTGCGTTCGGAACTGCGGAAATTGGGCTGCCATAAAATCCGTATTATCGCTAAAATTGAAAATACAGACGGCGTGCAAAACATTGATGAAATTATACGAGTTTCCGACGGCATTATGATTGCAAGAGGCGACTTGGGAGTTGAAATCCCATTAGAAGAAATTCCGATTATCCAGAAGAAACTGATTAAAAAAGCTTCCGGTGCGGGTTTGCAAGTCATTACCGCAACACAGATGCTTGATTCCATGATGAAAAACCCGCGCCCAACCCGTGCAGAAGCCACCGATGTTGCCAACGCAATTTACGACGGAACAAGCGCAATTATGCTCTCCGGAGAAACTGCCGCCGGTCAATATCCAATTCTTGCCGTAAAGACCATGGCAAAAATTGCAGAACGCACGGAAAACGACATTAACTACATTGAGCGATTTAAAAAGAAAGATTTTCACGAACCACCGAATGTTACTTCCGCCATTTCCCACGCAACATGCACAACAGCGTATGACTTAGGTGCCGTTGCCATTATTACGGTGACGAAAACCGGCCGAACCGCCCGCATGATATCCAAATATCGTCCATCCCATCCAATCATCAGCGGTACAACGGATCCTACCGTACTCCGCCAAATGAACCTTTCCTGGGGAGTGGTACCAATCCTAGTGGAAGAAAAAAACAACACGGATGAGCTGTTTGACCACGTTGTGGAAACAGCTAGAAGCCGCGGCTTGGTACAAGACGGTGACTTAGTGGTTATTACAGCTGGCTTACCGCTCGGTGTTTCAGGAACTACAAATCTGCTAAAAGTACAGCTTGTTGGTGATGTGCTTGTATCCGGCAGAGGCGTGACTAAAATCAGCGTGTGCGGCAATCTATGTGTCTGCCAAAACGAAAAAGAAGCACATGAGCGTTTTAAGGAAGGTGACATCCTCGTCATTCCAGAAACGTCAAATGAGATACTGCCCATTTTAAAGGCAGCTGCCGCAATTGTTACAGAACGGGGCGGTATGAACTCCCATGCTGCCATTGTGGGATTAACACTTGGAAAACCCGTTATTGTTAATGCACAAAATGCTACAAAACTGCTAAAAAGCGGCACAGCAGTAACAGTTGATGCTGCGCGCGGGATTGTTTATAACGGAAAAAAATGTAAAATCAACTGAGTTTAGTGAGCTTTTTCCAATGAGGAAAAAGCTCTTTTTTATTTCCGAAATAATAAATTTATATAGAAAAATTACTATTTCACTTCCCAAAAACATAAATGTATTTTTGGGGGTGAAAACATGTATTATGTCAATGTGCAAAATGGGGTTAAGCTTGCGGTATATGATATAAATCCAACAGGTAAAAAGGCTGTCTTTTTAGTGCACGGTTGGCCTTTAAACCATAATATGTATGAATATCAACTGAACCTTCTTCCAAAACTCGGGTTTCGGTGCATTTGTATCGATTTGCGTGGATTTGGTAATTCCGATGCACCGTGGAGCGGTTATGACTATAATCGGCTTGCTGACGATATGTATGAAATTATCAGGATGATTAACACACCCAAAATGGCATTGGTCGGCTTCTCCATGGGCGGTGCAATAGCCATTCGATATATGGCGCGTCACAAAGAATATAAAATTTCCCGTCTGGCACTGATTTCTGCCACAGCACCTTGTTTTGTAAGGCGTAAAGACTGTTCTGGAGGTTTGCCGCTAGAACAAGTAAATGCGCTGATTGCCCAGCTTAGTCAAAATCGTCCTCAAGCGCTCCATGATTTCGAGCAATATTTTTTTGCTCAGCCGATTACGCCGGCATTTGGAGAATGGTTTCGAGGAGTAACCCTTTCCTGCCCGGGTTACAGCACATTAAAAACCGCAGCAACCTTGCGGGACACTGACTTAAGGGGGGATTTGGACAATATTTCTGTTCCGACCGGGATTTTTTATGGTGCATTGGATAAAATATGTTCACAGGAACTTGCGCTTGCATTAAATCAAGGAATCAAAAATTCTAAACTGTATCGGTTTGAACACAGCGGACATGCGGTATTTTATGATGAACTGGAGAAATTCAATCTGGAATTTTCCAGCTTTTTAACATTCTGAAGAACACCTGCTGACAAACAAATGGTAGATGAAAACACCCCGTGATCCATATTGGTTCACGGGGTGTTTTTTGAATAAAGATGTCAGCATTCAGGAAGTTCCAGCACTGCTCCACGGTTTCCCGAAGTTACCAAAGCAGCATACCTTGCCAGATATCCGGTCGTAATTTTCGGCTTTCTAGGTTTCCATTCTTTTCTGCGTGCTTCCAGTTCCGCATCATCCAACAGAACATCAACACGATTATTTGGAATGTCCACACGAATACGATCGCCGTCACGCACCAAAGCAATCGGCCCGCCAACTGCAGCTTCCGGTGATACATGGCCGATCGCCGCACCTCTGGTTGCACCGCTGAATCGTCCGTCGGTGATAAGAGCCACACTTCCGCCAAGTCCGCGTCCCATAATTGCGCTTGTTGGGTTTAGCATTTCACGCATTCCGGGGCCGCCCTTCGGTCCTTCATAACGAATCACTACAACATCGCCTTCAACGATTTTACCGGAATTAATTGCTTCAATTGCATCTTCTTCACAGTCGAACACTTTCGCCGGCCCTTCGTGGGTCATCATCTCAGGCGACACGGCGGAACGTTTAACCACACAGGAATCCGGCGCTAAATTGCCGCGCAGCACCGCAATGCCACCGGTTTTGCTATACGGATTCTCAACCGGTCGAATGACATCCGGATTTCGATTGACTGCGTTCGCGATGTTTTCCCCTACTGTCTTTCCGGTGCAGGTCATTAGGTCTGTATTTAAAAGGCCCAATTTATTGATTTCATGCATGACAGCGGAAACACCGCCAGCTTCATTGAGTTCTTCGATATATGTATGTCCCACAGGTGCCAAATGACACAGGCATGGTGTCTTGTCACTGATTTCATTGGCAAAATCAAGGTTTAGTTCGATGCCGCATTCGTGTGCGATGGCAGGCAAGTGAAGCATACTGTTGGTACTGCAGCCAAGCGCCATATCGATGGTAACAGCATTGCGGAAAGCACCCTCCGTCATAATATCACGCGGCCGAATGTTTCTGCGCAGCAATTCCATTACTTGCATACCGGCATGTTTTGCAAGCTGAATTCGTTCCGAATAAACCGCCGGAATTGTGCCATTACCAGGCAGACCCATACCAAGAACTTCTGTTAAGCAGTTCATGCTGTTAGCTGTGTACATACCCGAACAGGAACCGCAAGTTGGACAACCTTTATGTTCAAATTCGCAGAGTGTTTCCTTGCTGATTTTTCCAGTATCGTACTCCGCAACTGCTTCTGAAACGCTGGAAAAGCTGACTTTCTTCCCATTGACTTTTCCGGCCAGCATAGGGCCGCCGCTGACAAACACAGTTGGCAGATTTAAACGAGCTGCCGCCATCAGAAGTCCCGGCACGTTCTTGTCACAATTTGGTACCATTACCAGAGCATCAAGTGCGTGAGCCAGTGCCATGGATTCAGTGGAATCTGCAATCAGTTCGCGGGTAACGAGCGAATACTTCATTCCCAGATGTCCCATTGCTAGACCGTCACAAACTGCGATCGCCGGAAAAACAAGCGGAGTTCCGCCAGCCATAGAAACACCCAGTTTAACAGCTTCTACGACTTTGTCCAAATTCATATGTCCCGGGACAATTTCGTTATAGGAACTGACAATTCCCACTAATGGACGATCAATCTCTTCATTGGTCAGTCCCAGTGCGTGGAGCAGGGAACGTTTCGGCATACTGTTTCTCAATGCATCACTGTTCATGGATAACACCCCTCATAATTATTTTTATTACTGATGGATTAGCAGACCACGTGAAAAAAAACACTTGCCAAAAGTTAAGAGGCTGAAACTTTTGGTGTTTCCCACTAAGATTGGACTGCCCCATTTCATGCAAACTTTTGATAAAAAGCAAAAATCTCGTCTTCTTAAAATAAATTAAGAAGACGAGAAGATAATCCCGTGTTACCACTTCCATTTACCCGCGCCTTGCGGCAACGAGCCTCATCAGGTACGAATCTAAAACTATCATACCCTATTTCGTTAACGGGAAATCCCGTCGCAGCCTAAACGAAATCCGTCTCGGTGCGCCGCTCGAAAGTGATATTCAATTGCCCTGCTCCAGCTTCCTCTCAGCATGGCTTGCGCCGTGGAATGCTCTCTGTTTGGTGCCATGGACAATTTACTCTCTTTGTCATCGCGTTTAATAAATTGAATTTTAATATATTATAACCGCGCATTGCCTTGAAGTCAATGCTTTATGTAAAAAGTTTTTCTTTTGGAATGAGCAAATATTTATAAGTTTATTCAGTACGCCATAGTTTACAGGCAAATCTGGACATCGAAAAGCAGAAAGCGGATCCATTAAAAAATGCGGCGGACACAATCATACGCCCACCGCATTTTTACTCATTTAGACCACATCGTAACCTTGATCTTCAATTGCATTTCGGATCTGATCCGGAGTAACCTTAGTGGAGTCATACTTAGTTGTAACCTTTTTTCCTTTCAAATCCACATCAACACTTTCGACTCCATCTAACGCACCCACAGCAGTTTTCACCGCGTGCTCGCAATGGCTGCAGGACATGCCTTCTACATTCAAAACTAGTTCCGTTACTGACATTTGAAAACCTCCTTTTAATTTTTAACAGATCTTTCCATGGGCTTGAACCGCTTCAGACTCAGTGAATTGGTGACTACTGACACAGAGCTGAAAGCCATAGCTGCCCCTGCAATCATCGGGTTTAAAAATCCGAATGCGGCAAATGGGATACCAATGGCGTTATAGAAAAATGCCCAAAATAAATTTTGCCTAATTTTACGCATGGTTCGCCTGGAAAGACGCACTGCAGCGGCAATGGTGCGTAAATCGCCTCGCATCAGCGTGATGTCCGCAGCTTCCATTGCAACATCCGTTCCAGTACCAACCGCCATGCCAAGGTCCGCCGTTGCAAGTGCCGGGGCATCGTTAATACCGTCGCCCACCATAGCAACCACCTTTCCGGATTTTTTGAGTTTCGCCACTTCTTCTGCCTTGTGTTCCGGAAGAACTTCCGCAAGGACATGTTCAATGCCAACCTGCTTAGCAATGGCACTGGCAGTTCTCTTATTATCCCCCGTAATCATGTAGACATCAACGCCCATAGAGTGCAGCTCTTCGACCGCGTCCGCTGAATGTTCTTTCAATGTATCCGCAACTGCGAAAACCGCTTCCAAATGACCATCAATGGCCATCAGCATCGCTGTCTTTCCTTCGCTTTCCAACCTTTCCAAAACAGATACAGCACCGGACACGTCAATACTATTTTCTTCCATTAGTTTGCGCGTGCCTAGGAGAATATTTTTTCCTTCCACATAAGCGCGTACGCCGCGTCCCGGTATAGTTTCAAACTGTGTCGGATTAGGAATGGTCTGCAGTCTACTCTGACCGCTTTTATAAATAGAAACGCCAAGAGGGTGTTCCGAACGTTTTTCCGCAGAAGCTGCAAACTTTAAAATTTCTTCTTCTCCCATGTTTCCGATCCGAACAATATCGGTAACCTCCGGCTTACCCTTTGTAATGGTTCCGGTTTTATCTAAAACCACTGCATTGACGCGGTAAGCCATTTCCAGATGTTCACCGCCCTTAATTAAGATTCCGTTTTCCGCACCGAGACCGGTTCCAACCATAATGGCCGTCGGAGTTGCCAACCCCAGCGAACATGGGCAGGCAATCACCAAAACTGAAACAGCGTTCACGACGGATTGATTCAAATCGCCGGTGGAAAAGAGCCAAGCAAGAAAAGTTACAACAGCTATCCCAATGACAGTGGGAACAAATATGCCGGAAACCTTATCTGCAATTTTTTGTATCGGCGCCTTTGAGCCCTGCGCATCCTCCACCATTTTGACAATTTGGGCAAGAACCGTGTCCTTTCCAACTCGGGAGGCCTCAAACGTAAACGTACCGTATTTATTCACAGTGGCACCTATGCACAAATCGCCCGGCTTTTTCTCAACCGGTATGCTTTCACCCGTCAGCATGGATTCATCAATGGAAGACGTTCCCTCCACAATAGTACCATCAACCGGAATCCGTTCGCCCGGCCGTACAATAATACGGTCTCCGATTCGGACTTCCTCAACCGGTATATCGGTTTCCTTGCCATCACGGATCACTCTGGCTGTTTTTGCTTGAAGATTCATCAGCTTTTTAATCGCTTCCGATGTTTTTCCCTTCGCCACAGCCTCCAGGTACTTACCCAATAAAATCAGGGTAATGACAACAGCCGCTGCCTCAAAGTAGAGATCTTTGTGCCCGTTGGCGGCCGGAGCTTCAAAAAAGACATTGTACAAACTGAAAAAGTACGCTGCGGATGTACCCATGGCAATGAGCACATCCATATTGGCACTGCCCGAACGGAGAGAATAATATGCGTTCCGATAAAATCTCCATCCGATGAAAAACTGCACCGGTGTTGCCACCGCAAGCTGGAAATACTCACTGTGCAACAGTGGTACATTAAGGCCCGACATAGTAAAGAACATATCCAAAAGCAGCGGTGAACTCAAAATGATGGATGCGATTAAAGAATATTTTAGGCTCTTGACTTCTTTTTCCCGAACCTCTTTCTCCCGATCTTTCGAGATTTCCTCCGCTCTTTCTGCACCATACCCAAGCGATTCAACTGCATGAATCAAGTCCGATACTCCGACAATATTCGGATCATATTCAACCGTTGCCTTTTCCGTTGTCAGATTAACGCCCGCGTTGTGAACGCCTTCCATTCGGCTCAGTTTCTTTTCAATTCTGGCTGAACACGCTGCACAGGACATGCCCGTAATATTCAAAACGGTCTTGCCAATTTGAGGTTTTTCATCCCGAATGACGGAATAACCAAGATGTTCAACGGTTTCACTCAACCTTTTAGGCTCAACTTTGGTGTCATCATACTCCACAGCAGCACGTTCCATAGCAAGATTCACATTTGCGGATTTTACACCATCGATTTTGTTTAAACTTTTTTCTATTCTCGCCGCACATGCCGCACAGGACATCCCGGCTATTTTTATTGTTATTTTTCTCATCATAAATGTTTTCACTCCCGCACTATGATTGCCTGTTTCTCAATTTATTTCCTCCTTGAAATTGACTGTGCAGCAATTTATGACATTGCTGGTAAAATGAGCGCTGAATCTATTTTGTTAGTGTATCCCACAGCTTCATGATAAAATCCTCATTTAGAAAATCACAAAACATATTTTTACACAGCAGAAAAACAAAACACATGCCTATGCTAAATTTCGCATTCATTATCGTAACGTTCGGTAAAACTGTAATATTTACCCTTACTCCTGTAACCCGGGACCATGTCCAGGTTGACATTATGAACACTGTGGAAAATATTTTTGTCCACTCCGGGGTCTGTCTTTCTGAGCCTTTGAATCAGCTCCTTCACTTCCCGGCGTTTGGAGTTCCCGCCGTGCAGCTCACAGTTTTCCGTAAAGCGGCAGGCACAACGGATAAAGCTAAGCCCATTGGTATCCCGCCAGCGAATAATGTCAGCTTCGTGCACCAGGTACATCGGTCGAATTAATTCCATTCCTTTAAAATTTTTACTGCGGAGTTTCGGCAGCATCGTCTTGACTTCCGCGCCGTAAAACATGCTCAACAGAGTAGTTTCAATCACATCGTCAAAATGATGCCCAAGTGCAATCTTATTGCATCCCAGCTCCTGTGCGCGCTGATATAGATGCCCCCTTCTCATTCTGGCGCACAGGTAACATGGTGAGCCATCCATATTGGCTACAACATCATAGATTCTTGTATTAAAAATACGGATTGGCAGATTCAGCAGCGTGGCATTGTCCTCAATGCGCCGTCTGTTTTCCGCATTATATCCGGGATCCATAACAAGATATTCCGCTTCAAACGGAAAATCGCTGTATTTCTGCAAATGCTGAATGCACTTGGCGGTCAGCATAGAGTCCTTTCCGCCCGAGATACAAACCGCGACCCTATCTCCGGGCTGAATCAGCTGATACTCCTTGACCGCTTTTAAGAAAGGAATCCATATTTTTCTTCGATACTTTTTAAAAATGCTTGTTTCAATTTCTTGGCAATATTGCATTGGATTCACCTTTATTTATTACATATCATTTAGATATGTTTTGTTAAAATTATCTGTTATAGGATTATATACCTATTTAGTCTTTTTTGTCAACGCATGCGCATGATGGGATAAACGCTTTTCCATATCCGTACCAATCATCACAACAGGCAAATACAGCCATGCTCCGCGCTCATTTGGAGCATGGCCTTGCTAAAAAAATTATACACCTGCCTAAAGATTTCTATGTGCAACTATGCAGACATAAGGTACTTTTATCTCAGACAAATTCGCACGAAACTGAAATTATTTTACGCCAATATGATGCTAAGTGCAAGATATTATGAAACTTTTTGGAATCTTTTCAGCATCATTTTTTCCTTATTGATTCGAAAAGTAAGGACGCACTCTGCTCTGCTATTTAAATCCAAAAAAAGCTGCGATGCTATGGGAAGGATTTTTTGCCTTTATGTAATTATTGTAACTTACCAAAATGGTATCATCCCCAATCACTTGAATATCCTGCCAACGAATAACGATATCGTCTTCCCTTCCAAAAAGTCCAAAAAAGCGCAGACGGCCATAAATGACAATTGCTGTTACCCGTGCATTTGTCGTATCAAACTCTATATCATTTACACTTCCCAACCGCATCCCGTCTTTAATATTAATTACTTCTTTCCGGCGCAAATCAATCATCCTGCAAGTCATTTTTACACCCCCTGTATCCTATTGTTATGCCGGAAACATGATTTATTTGATTGAGCCGGGAAGAAATGCTAAAATATTTCTTATTAAATAAATTGTATACGAAGCGTCGATACGAAACCATAATAATAGAAAGACCGCCTTTATCAGCGGTCCTTTTCGCAAAATCAAATATCCTTTTTAATTTTATCTAGTGCAGCTTTTTCCAGGCGAGAAACTTGGGCCTGGCTAATTCCAATTTCCGAGGCCACTTCCATCTGCGTTTTGCCCTGAAAATATCTCATCGCAAGAATATTTTTCTCTCTGCCGTTTAAATTTTTGATAGCTTCTTTTAAAGCGATTTCATCGAGCCAATTTTTATCATCATTATTATCGCCCACTTGGTCCATCACATATATGGTGTCGCCGCCGTCTGAAAATACCGGTTCATACAGGGATACCGGCTCAACAACGGATTCCAGCGCCACAACAACTTCTTCTCTGGGAAGGTTAAGTTCCTTGGCAATTTCCTCCACAGACGGTTCTTTGTTGTTTTTTGCCATCATTTTTTCCTTGACCTGCATGGCCTTATATGCTGTATCTCTTAACGACCGGCTGACACGGATACTGTTGTTATCGCGAAGATACCGTCGGATTTCGCCAATAATCATCGGGACACCATAGGTGGAAAAACGAACGCCTTGATTAATATCAAAATGATCTATTGCTTTAATTAGCCCGATACAGCCAACTTGAAATAAATCATCCAAATTTTCTCCACGGTTGGTAAACCGCTGAATCACGCTTAAAACCAGCCGAAGATTTCCGCTGATCAGTTCGTCGCGCGCTTTCATATCCCCGTTTTTTACGCGGCGAAGAAGTTCCATTTTTTCCTTTTCGGTGAGAACTTTCAGTTTGGAAGTGTTAACCCCGCAAATTTCAACTTTATTGTATTGCACGTCACATTCCCCCGTCCGCCGCATTACATTGTCATTATTACCATGAATGCGGAAGATCATGCAGGGAATCACAGAAATATTCTTTTCTGTTATCGACAAGATTTGATTGAAAAGCGAGGAAATAGCATGATAGTAAAAATCCCCCCTCAGGTCGATTCCATATTGCAAATTCTGACCTTCAATGGGTTTGACGCTTGCGTGGTAGGCGGCTGTGTACGCGATAGTCTGATTGGCAAAACGCCAACAGATTGGGATGTTGCAACCTCTGCACTTCCGGAGGAATCCATGCGTATTTTCAAACAATTTCAAATTATACAAACCGGACTAAAGCACGGCACTGTGACAGTAATCAGCGACAATATGCCGGTGGAGGTAACCACATACCGTATAGATGGGACTTATTCCGATGGACGAAGACCGGACACTGTTCTGTTTACACACCTTCTGCAGGAGGATCTTTCCCGCAGGGATTTCACCGTCAACGCCATGGCCTACCGAAGAAATGGCGAGTTGGTGGATGAATTTGGAGGGCAAGAAGATCTAAAACAGAAAATCATTCGATGCGTTGGCAACCCGGACCGCAGATTTCAGGAAGATGGACTTCGGATTTTGCGTGCTTTGCGTTTTGCTTCCGTGCTCGATTTCGTCATTGAACCTGCGACTACCGAAAGTTTAGTAAAAAACCGAAAAATGCTTGATGATATCGCACGGGAACGCATTTCAGCGGAATTTACAAAACTGATTTGTGGTCCTGGTGCAGAACGGATACTGCGGGAATATCGCGAGGTATTCGCCCAGTTTATTCCTGAAATTCGGGATGCTTTCGATTTTCCGCAGAACAATCCTCATCATATTTATGACGTCTGGGAGCATACACTGAAAAGTATTGCCGCCGTTCCACCAGACCCCGTATTGCGCTTGACAATGTTTTTTCACGACCTCGGAAAACCACACTGCTACTCTGAAGATGAAAATGGAATCGGACATTTTTACGGTCATCCTGATATCAGCGCAGATCTGGCTGAATCCATACTACAGCGCCTGCGTTACAGCAAAAAAGTAATCCGTGATGTTACTCTGTTGGTACGAGAACACGACTTGTCCCTTCCGGACAATGAAAAAATTCTCCGGAGGCGTCTGAATCGGTTGGGCGAAGAAAATCTGCATCGGCTATTAAAAATCCGGGAAGCAGACACACTTGCAAAAAGTCCGGAAGACCAAAAAAAATTGCGGCTGCTTGACAAGACCAAAAAAGTTGTGCAGCAAATTCTTGGAGAAAAACAGTGTTTTTCTCTCAAGGACCTTGCAGTAAAAGGCGATGATTTGATTGCAGCCGGTATTCCTCAGGGCAGCTTGGTTGGACTTCTGCTTTCTATACTGCTGGATGCGGTGATAGATGGGACATGCCCCAACCAACGGGATGCTCTGTTGAATTATGCCAAAAGGAAAAGGAGGGAACTGTCCTAATGGAACGGATTGTGCATCCGCTAAAACCGGTTTACAATGAAAACTCTCGTATATTGATATTGGGAACCATGCCTTCTCCAAAATCCAGGGAGTATGGCTTTTATTATTCCCACCCGCAAAACAGGTTTTGGCGGATTATCTCCGACCTCTATGGCGTACCGCTTCCTAAGACCAATGAAGAAAAAAAGGCGGTTCTGCTCGCACACAGAATCGCCCTGTGGGATGTTCTGAAAAGCTGTGTCATAGAAGGTGCGGACGACGGCAGTATTCGGGAACCGGTGCCGAATGACATCGCTTCTCTGCTATCACAAACCAACATTCATACCGTCTTTACAACTGGTACAAAGGCGACTGCGCTGTACCGCCGGCTTTGTCTGAAACAAACCGGATTACCTGCCCAGGCACTGCCGTCCACCAGCCCTGCTAATTGTAGATTTTATAACTATGAAAAACTGCTAAACGCATATAGGGTCATACGAAAAGCTTCGAATTCGGCCGCTCCGCTCAGCTGACCCGTTCCAAGTCTTTTCTCAGACGTTCAATAATTCTTTTTTCCAATCGAGATATGTAGGACTGTGAAATGCCCAACGTGTCTGCCACTTCTTTCTGCGTATGTTCCCTTTGATTATTTAAACCAAACCGAAGCTGCATAATTTCCTTTTCACGCGGTGCCAGGCGAGAAACTGCACTGCGCAGAAGTTCTCGCTCTACTTCCTCCTCAAGATTCATATTCACAGCGTTTTGGTCACTGCCCAGAATATCGGACAGAAGGAGTTCATTGCCGTCCCAATCCACGTTTAAGGGGTCATCAATGGAGATTTCATTTTTAAGCTGAGAAGTTTTCCGCAGATACATCAGAATTTCATTTTCTATACAGCGTGAAGCATAAGTCGCCAGCTTGATATTCCGCTCAGGACAGAAAGTGTTAACCGCTTTAATAAGCCCGATGGTACCTATAGAAATCAAATCTTCAACATTGGCGCTGGAAGATTCGAATTTCTTCGCTATGTAGACAACAAGTCTCAGATTATGTGTAATTAATGGTTCTCGTGCGTTTGGAACATTATTCATAATGTTGTTCATCACTGCTTCTTCTTCCTGCTTGGTAAGCGGAGGAGGAAGAGTCTCCGGTCCATTGATATAATGAATCTGTCCATTGAGCTGCAGTCGATGAAACAGCAGCAGCAACCGATTGTACCATTCCCTGATTCGCCCATTCATGCTCATTTCCGATCATTCCCTTTGCCGCCGCCGCCTGCGGCTTTATTCACACGTCCGTCTACGGCCAGATTTAGTCGGACGTTTTTTGCAGTAAATCCGGATTTAACAGAGCATCGAACTCTCCAAATCTAGTTTTCGCAACAGCAACATAGACTTTTTTAGTTTCAACTTTCTTGTTTCCACAGCATATCATCATGCGATCCGGGCGGAAAGCTTGCAGTAATCCGCCGCCGGAAAGCGCATCAAACGGAATCAAACGAAAATTTAACCCATCTTTCGGTGGCACTATACCCGTAAGCACAGATTCATATACTACCGCTACCGGATCACCTGAAAATGGTTCCTTTAGAGAGTTTCCAGTATCCACCCGCGCGGAACAAACACATTTTTTGCCTCCGCATTCTATGAGAATTTGACAATTCAAATCAGGAGGCATTTGCCTGCCCGTAATCCGATGAAAAAGAGTGATTCCAACATAACAAATAACGGTAAAAATAATTAATACTAAAGGAGATATGTTAAAGTAAACTACTGAATTCCGAATCATCAGCCCCTGCGGAGCGAAAAAATACCACAGTACCAACATAAATCCCGCAAACGCAAAACTGATCAGATAAAATGCTACCGCTTCACGGATGAATTCCCGCAGTCCCCGGTAACCAAAGGCTGTAACAACAATGCTTAAAGACATAAGTAACTTAATCGTTAGAGATACCGCAATATTGACCTCAGGAAGCAAAATTAACAAAGAAAAAAATGCACCCAATAGAGCCCCAAATACAAATCGTTTACGGTTTCTGTTAAGTGAAAGAAACTTTGCAACACAGCACAGCAGCAGATAATTAATGAACAGGTTGACGCCAAATAAAATATCTATGTAAATGGTTTGCTTCAATGGCTCTTCCCCCTGTCGGACTAAAATATAGTATACTCTTCCCTGCTTGCTGTTTCTGTCAAATATTGTTTTTATAATAAGCAACTGTTTCTAAAACACTAAAAATCATAGACACAATTTTAATTCTTGTTACGTATGTTAATTCAATATATAGAATTAATCATCATTTTTTACTTGATATTTATTCAATATATTGTACTATAAAAAATATCTGTAACATATTGACAAATTCCGCATATTTCAGTATAATATCATACGTTGCCAATATCCATTACACAATCTGGCTCGGTAGTTCAGCTGGTTAGAACGCTAGCCTGTCACGCTAGAGGTCGTCGGTTCGATCCCGATCCGAGTCGCCAATGCTGCTATGGCTCAGTTGGCAGAGCACGTCCTTGGTAAGGACGAGGTCACCAGTTCGAATCTGGTTAGCAGCTCCACAAAAATCCGCATGGCTCTAGGCCTTGCGGATTTTTTTGATATCTATTATCAATTTTAAAAATACCGCTTTTGACCGCATTTGACCTTACACGAAGGGTCAAAATAGGGTCAAAAAATTATGCTCAATTTGAGCCTCTATGTCAATAGTTCGGATGAATTTAAAATAAATGGAGCAGCGCTAAGCTGCTCCATTCAGCCTGTCGAAAAAGTCCAGCGAAAGCTGGGCTTTTTGATTGTAAGATGGTAAAATAGAAATGGGTGATGAAAGATGCTGGAACGAGGAAAAATGCACAGGAATGCAGTAGAATTTGTCAATATAGACCTATTGGTGCCGCAGGAGCATTTGTTGCGTAAGATTGATAAAGCGGTAAATTTGAGCCATATTTATGAGTTTGTAGAAGAATTATATTGTGAAGATAATGGCCGTCCCAGTGTGGACCCAGTAGTCCTATTTAAGATAGTGCTAATCCAGCATCTATATGGAATTCCTTCGCTGCGTCGAACCATGCAGGAAATCGATATGAATATTGCTTATCGATGGTTTTTGGGATATACGCTAAACGAAGAATTGCCGCATTTTTCTACTGTAAGTTATAATTTTAAACACCGGTTTACAGAGGAAACTGTAGAGAAGGTGTTTTCATGGATATTGCAGGAAGCAAACCGCGCAGGGTATTTGGCACCGGAAGCAGTATTTGTGGATGGGACACATATCAAAGCAAACGCCAACATCAATAAGAAAATCAAAAAGGCGGTTCCTCAGGCGGCAAAGCGATACGCTTCAGAGTTGATGGAAGAAGTCAATGCAGATCGGAAAGAGCATGGAAAGAAGCCGTTTGACAGTACCCAAAAACCGCCGAAGGAAAAGGAAATAACTGTCTCCAAAACGGACCCGGAGAGCGGATTGTTCCAAAAGGGAGAACACAAGAAATGTTTTGCTTACGAAGCGCATACGGCCTGCGACAAACACAATTTTGTACTAGGAGTTGAGGTAACTCCCGGAAATGTGCACGACAGTGTGGCATTCGATGCAGTCTATGACAAAGTGACAAAACAGTTTCCTAAAATTGAGACAGTGGTGGCGGACGCTGCCTACAAAACACCGCATATCTGCAAACGGGTCTTTGATGACAAGCGAGTACTATCTACAGCATACAAAAGACCGATGACCAAAGCCGGCCATCTTCAATGGTGGAAATATGTATATGACGAATATTATGACTGTGTGCTATGCCCTGAATATCAAATTTTGCACTATGCAACAACCAATCGTGAAGGATACCGAGAATACAAAAGTAGAAGTTATATTTGCAAAAAATGTCCGTCCCGTTCCCGCTGCACAAACAGCAAAAGCTATACGAAAACTGTGACAAGGCATGTGTGGCAAAATTATGTAGAACTAGCGGAGGACATTCGGCATACTCCAAAATACAAAAAGCTTTATCAAAAGCGAAAAGAAACCATTGAACGTGTATTTGCTGATGCAAAAGAAAAGTATGGAATGCGATACACGCTCTACCGGGGCTTAACTCAAGTGACAAATTGGGTTAAGCTTAAGTTTGCTGCCATGAATCTCAAAAAGCTGGCAATGTGGAAGTGGAGGGATGGTCATCCTTCCTCTTTTGTCTGGATATTATATCGCTTTTTTCATTCCTGCAAAAATAACCCATCCTTCGCTTGATGCGTTGGATGGGTTATTCGACAATCTGAGACCAGGGAAATTTGTCCCTGGTCTTTTATGCATATAGCAAAGTCTTAAACAATGCCTTTCCAGGAGATAACATTTTTATAAACTGGAAAAGCGAATGCTGGTTTATAAACTGTTTAACGTTGATTTATTCGATTTTTAAACCTGTGGAATACACTACATTCATAAATTGAAAGGAAACGGAGATGTTTCATATGGAGGATTTTTATAAACCTTCACATTTGTCTGGACTGACGTCCGAACAAGTTCGGATCAAGAAAGAAAATGGGAAGCAGAATATCCAGCCAGAGAAGGTCACAAAATCGACAGGGCAAATTCTGAAGGATAATATCTGCACCCTGTTTAATTTATTTAATGTGTTGATCGCTATTGCACTTGCCTTTGTGGGCGCATGGTCCAACATGCTCTTTATTCTGATAATCGCCCTGAATACGCTGATCGGCATTGTGCAGGAACTTCATGCCAAAAAATTGGTGGAGAAGCTTTCCCTTTTATCTGCACCCACAGCAAAGGTCATCCGTGACGGGAACGCTTCGGAGATTTCTGTGCAGGAGTTGGTGGAAGAAGACGTCATTGCATTAGAAGCCGGAAAACAGGTCTGCTCGGATTCCATCATCCTAGCGGGCGAAGTGGAAGTCAACGAATCCCTTTTGACAGGTGAGTCCGACCCCGTACCAAAGTCTGTCGGCGACCACCTTCTTTCCGGCAGCTTCGTCATCAGCGGTAAATGCAGAGCCTGTGTGGAGCATGTAGGATCAGAGAATTATGCAGCAAAGATTGCCCGTGAAGCAAAAAAGCTGCGCGGTGTACATTCCGAGTTGCTCTCTTCTATGAGAAAGGTCGCCCGGTTTACCGGCTATCTGATCCCCCCGTTGGGAATTCTGCTCTTTCTAGAAGCGTTCTTCCTCCGTGGCGATATGCTAAACCACGCTGTCGTTACCACAGCTGCCGGATTGCTCGGTATGCTGCCCAAAGGGCTTGTACTACTCATCAGTATCAGTTTGGCAGTCGGAATCATTGCCCTTTCCAAGAAAAAGGTTTTGGTGCAGGAACTTTTTGCATTGGAAACCCTCGCCCATGTGGATACCCTTTGCCTAGATAAGACCGGCACTCTCACCCAAGGTAAAATGCAGGTGGAAAAAGTATATTCCTCTGAACTTTGGCGTTCCATTCCGTTTGAAGAATTAATGGGTTCGTTTCTCCAGCATTCTGATGACAACAACGCTACTTTTCAGGCTTTGAAAGCATACTTTGAAAGCAATACTACTTTTTCACCCATGCGCAAGATTCCGTTTTCTTCCGAGCGGAAATGGAGTGCTATGGAATTTGAAAACGCCGGAACTTTTGTGATCGGTGCACCGGAACGCTTAGGAGGAACCATTCCCCCGCACCTGCAAAAAGAAGAACAGGCAGGAAAGCGTATCCTGATGGCCGGACTTGCAAAAGGTACGGTAGAACCGGATCGTCCTTTGCCTGCTATTCAGGAGTTTGCTTACATTGTGATTTCTGATCCTATCCGCCCCAACGCTGCTGAAACTCTGGCGTATTTCCAAAAAGAAGGGGTAGACCTAAAGCTGATTTCCGGCGACAATCCGGTGACAGTTTCTGCGCTGGCAAAACAAGCCGGTTTCCCGGAAGCGGAGCGCTATATTGATATGAGCGGTATGACGGAAGAAACTGAAATTGAAAAGGCGGCGCTGTCCTATTCTGTTTTCGGCCGTGTATCGCCTCGACAGAAAAAGCAGCTGGTACAGGCATTGCAGAAAAATGGCCATTCAGTCGCTATGACCGGTGACGGTGTAAACGACCTTTTGGCGCTGCGGGAGGCGGATTGCAGCATTGCCGTGGCGGAGGGCAGCGATGCCGCCCGACAGGTTTCTCAAGTGGTTTTGATGGATTCTGATTTTTCCGCCCTCCCTTCTGTATTGAGTGAAGGACGCCGGGTCGTTAATAACATCACCCGCGTAGCTGGTGTGTTTTTCGTAAAAACAATCTATTCCGTGCTGCTGTCTATTGTGTGTTTGATACTGAATATCCCATTTCCTTTTATGCCCATTCAGATCACGCTCATTGACCTTATCATCGAAGGCTATCCGGCATTCTTTATGTCCTTTGAACCGGATGGGAGAAAAATTACGGGACGTTTCCTTCCATCGGTTATGCGGCGGGCAGTCCCCAATGCACTTTCCATCCTGATCTGTTTCCTTGTGCTGCTTGCCTTGTCCTGGGTCATGCCGATTCCAACCGCACAATTTGGCATTTTGCTTTACTTGTTGGTGGGAACCGTAGGAATTCAGGCGGTATTCAAAGCAAGCTGGCCGTTTAACAAGCTGCGGGTTTTCCTGTGTTCCACCATGACGGCAGGCTTTTATCTGGCCGTTTTCCTATTTCATCATATGCTGCAGGTTGCCCTGCCTACCGGGTTGACGCTGTTTTTCTTAGTAGGCTTCGTCTTGATGAGTTTTTTGGCAGAGAGAGGCGTTACCTGGCTGATCCAGAGCCTAGACCGAAGGAGAAACAATCATGTAGGGATCTACAAGAGTAATCCGCACGCAACTGGAAAGGGGAAGGCATGATGGAAAACATTCTTTTCTGCTTGAAATCCTTTTTCTTAGGAATTGTAGAAGGAATTTCAGAGTTTCTTCCCATTTCATCCACAGGTCATCTGATTGTTTTCGAGGAATTACTGGGGTTTCAAGGTTCTCCACAGTACATTACTGCCTATTCCTATATCATTCAGTTAGGCGCTATTTTGGCTGTCATCGTTCTGTACCGGGAAAAAATTCTTGCTACACTTCAAGGCTTTTTCCCGAAAAAGGAAAATGGTGTATGGATACGTTCCTATTCTCAAACCGGGCTGCGGTTTTGGGTGACGCTGGCTGTGGCTTGTATCCCTGGCTTTATCGTTGTGATGGCGGTAGGTGATTTGGCGGACGCGTATCTTTTTAATGGTGTAAGTGTAGCTATCACCCTGATACTTGGTGGCATTGCCATGATACTGGCGGAACGTTTTTGTAAAAAAGACCAGCACGAAATCCAGAAAGGAAAATGGCTTAGTGTTACCACGAAACAGGCTCTTGTGATTGGCGGATTTCAATGCCTTTCTGTCATTCCCGGCATGAGCCGGAGTGCTTCCACGATAATCGGCGGTTGGTTCGCCGGACTGTCCACGCCGGCCAGCGCAGAGTTTTCCTTTTTCCTTGCTATCCCGGTTATGGTGGGAATGAGTGCCTTGAAATTGCTTCAGTTAGGCGGTTTCGGAGCGATGAGTGGATTGGAGCTGATAAGCCTGGGAGTTGGGTTTGTCATTAGTTTCGCAGTAGCGCTACTGGTGGTAAAGAAATTTATTTCTTTCCTGCAAAAGAAACCCATGCTTCCATTTGCTGTATATCGTATCCTGTTCGGAGCGTTAGTCCTGCTCTTTGCAGTATGCCATGTGGTTAATTTCTCTTCTCCGATATAAAGTATAAAAACATCCGAGATCATAGAATCCCGGATGTTTTTATACTCTGCATATTTTTTGGCCAGTTTAATTTTATTTTATATTTTGGGTGTATAATACAAAACGGAGGGATCACGATGACTATTAAAAAAAGACTGTTCATCTCCAATATTCTCATGCTAGTGATTCCAGCGGTGTTTGCTATAGCAGTTTTAGCGGGTTGTATGTTTATCTTTTTAGTTTTGAAGTTTCCGCATGCGGAGTACCAGCTGGGATTTCAGGGAGAATTGACCGAGATGCGCTATGAAGCCGCAGATTTTGCGGTCGAATGGCTTTCTGAAGCCGACGCTGATCGAAAGACCGAAATAGAATCAACCCTGTCCCAATTAGCGGAAAAACATCAGATAAAGCTTCAGATTTATCAAGGACAAAATTTGATTCAGGAATTCGGAAGCAAAAAGATTTCATCGCATACTCAGTTGGAGCAATCCCTGGCGGTTTTGAACGGAGAAGGAACCGTTTCCAATGGAAACTTCGACTTGTACGGACAGCAGATTTCGGTGAACGGTACAGACTATCAGATTTATGTCTATAATCCGGTCATTACACTGGCAAGCCAAAATCTAAAGGTTTGGGCTGCTGGTATCGGCTTTTTTATGATCGTGACCCTGCTATTCATCATCTTTCTCACAAACCGTTTCTTGACCCGGTTTGTTTTCCGAAAAATCTCAGAACCATTAAAAACGCTGGCGGAAGGCGTCCATCAAATCCGGGACGGCAATCTGACTCATCGGATTGACTATCAGGGAAAAGATGAATTCCTGCCAGTCTGCGAGGATTTCAATGAAATGGCAGAGCGGCTTCGTGCTTCTGTGGAACAGTCGCAAAAGGAGGAAGAAAGCCGGAAGGAGCTGCTGGCCAGCATATCCCATGATATCCGATCTCCGCTTACCTCCATCCGCGCCTATGTAGAGGGTCTGTTAGACGGCGTTGCAGATACCCCGGAGAAGCAGAAGAATTACCTTGCCACCATCCAGAAAAAAACAATAGAAATTGATGAAATGGTAAGAAAGCTATTCCTGTTCTCGAAAATGGAACTGGGCGAATACCCATACAGCCCGGAACGTCTGGATGCGGTTAAAGAAATTGCTGATTTTGTTGCGGCTTCTGCCGAAGAATACCGTCGGCGAGGACTCGAAATTCAAACAGGGCCTATGCCGCAGGAAGCGGCAATCGAGGCTGATCCCACCTGTTTCCGCAGTATTCTGACAAATCTGTTGGACAACAGCGCAAAATACAAGGATAAGGAAACGGGAACCGTTTCGGTCACAGGCAGGATAGAGGGAACAAATTTGCTTCTATTTGTAGACGATGACGGCCCAGGTGTTCCGGACGAGGCGCTCCCCAAGTTATTTGATGTGTTTTACCGTAATGACCCATCCCGCAAAAATCCCAATCAGGGCAGTGGGCTGGGACTTGCGATTGTGTGGAAAACAATGGAGAGAATGGGCGGAACCATCCATGCGGAAAATCTATCAACCGGCGGTCTGCGGATGGTACTTGAGATTCCCTTATTGAAAGAAGGAAACAAATTTGAAACGAATTTTAATCATTGAGGATGATGAAAGCATTGCTGCCATTGAACGGGATTATCTGACCGTCCATGATTTCGAGGTAGATATTGCGGAAAACGGTTCGGACGGAATCGCCATGGGACGGGCGGGAAATTATGATTTGATCCTGCTCGATCTGATGCTGCCCGGCATAGATGGCTTTACCGTATGCCGTAAGCTGCGGGAAACGCTGGACATACCGATTTTAATGGTAACAGCACGACAGGAAGATATTGATAAAATCAAAGGACTTGGCATGGGCGCGGACGATTACATTACCAAGCCTTTTTCTCCCAATGTACTGGTGGCTAGAATCAAGGCAAATCTTGCTCAGTATGACCGTTTGAAGCATTCGGGCGGACAAGACAGAACGCAGATCCGTATGGGCAATATTTTGCTGCATCAGGATACCAGACGAGTTTTTGTGGATGGAACAGAAATTGAGTTGAAAAACAAAGAATACGAATTGCTGTTGTTTTTGATGTCGAATCCGGACATTGTTTTCAGCCGGGAAGCTTTATATGAGCGGATCTGGGGTTATGATGCCATGGGAGATAACGCAACGGTGGCGGTGCATATCAACCGCCTGCGGGAAAAAATAGAGAAAAATCCTTCCGAACCCCGATATATCCAAACCGTTTGGGGTGCAGGTTACCGATTTAAGCCGTAACTCACCTCAGTAATACGATAGAGAGGTGAAAGTTACGAATTCCTACCAAAAGCTTCTTTCCGATACGTTTTTATTTTCTATAAGTACGTTTGGCTCTAAAATTTTAATCTTTTTACTGACGCCTTTTTATACCCACATTTTATCTGAATCTGAATACGGCATCACCGATCTTTTCATACAGACGGGAAATTTTTTGCTTCCTATCGTATCAGCCGGAATATTAGATGCGGTCATTCGTTTTGGCCTGGAAAAAGAAACCAATAAAAAATCCATATTTACAACCGGACTGGTTGTCATACTAACCGGCTGTATATTATTGAGTCTATGTTTGCCATTGCTCCAAAATTTCGGGATACCGGCGGAATATACGATATTGCTTTTGCTTTATGTGAGCATGGCAAATCTTCATTCTTTATGCGAAGCTTTTGCACAGGCTCTGGGAAAGATTCGCCTTTACGCCGTCAGCGGCATTTTGTGCACGTTACTGGCTGTCAGCTGTAATATTCTTTTTCTAGCTGTTTTCCGCCTTGGCGTTACGGGTTATATTCTTTCCAATGTAATTGCCGACGGAATATCTGCGCTCGTTCTGTTTGTGGCTGCAGGACTCTGGGGATATATCCGTCCTGCTGAGGTGCAGAAAGAATTGGTAAAACGGATGTTTCAATATTGTCTTCCGCTGATACCTGTTACGGTTTGCTCGTGGGTCATCAATATTTCCGACCGTTATTTTATTTCTTATATGGTCGGCAGTGCGGCGACGGGTCTTTATGCAGTTGCTAATAAAATAAGCTCCATCCTCCTGATTGTTTCCGGTATTTTCAGTTCCGCATGGCAGCTATCTGCCCTGGCTGATCGCACACAATCGGAAAAGGAACCAGATTGTCGAATAACCCATCCTTCGCTTGATGCGTTGGATGGGTTATTCGACAATCTGGCACGGAACAATTTTCCGTGTGTTTTTTTCTTTTTTTTTATACCACCTTACACGATGCGACAAATAGTGACATGATTACTATGCTATGATACATACGAAATGAGTTGTAAATACAATTCAGAGTATAACTACATAAATGGCTAGTGTCAAGGGAAGTTCGCAATTTCGGGACTCCGAAAAATGAATTAGGCTACGTTTAACAGTGAAAGAATGGATTTCGGGTTTAAGTATGCTCTGGAAACAGACCAGTCTTCCGCATATTCCATCAGACATGTTGTTACCAGCCGTAGGTAGGAATCCGGATTAGGAAATATTCCGACTACACTGGTTCTGCGGCGGATTTCCTTGTTCAGTCGTTCCAACATATTGGTCGAGGAAATTTTGCGGGCGTCGAGTTCCGGAAAGGCGTAGAAAGCTAGAGAATCTTCCAGCCCATCTTGCAGAAGCTCAATTGCTTTTGGAAAGCGTTTTCCATACTGTTCTGATATTTGCTCTGCGCGTTGCCTAGCTATTTCAGCGGAAGGTGCCAGCCAAATCTCTTTTAACTGAGCCGCAAAGGATTCTTTTTCCTTCTGGGGTACATGAGCCAAAATATTTCGCATAAAATGGACTTTGCACCGTTGCCAAGAGGCTCCCGGAAAACTCTCACGGATGGCTGCAATCAGCCCTTTATTTGCGTCTGAAATCACCAGGAGCGGTATTTTCAGACCACGATCGAGAAGACTTTGAAACAATTGAGAATAACTTTCTTTGGATTCATCGAGCATTGGCTCCACGGCGAGGATATCCCTATGCCCCTGTTCATTGACGCCGCAAACTACCATCACAGCCATGCTGACGACCCGGCCATCCATACGAATTTTTTCATACAGTGCATCTGTCCAAATGACAGGATAGCGACCCGTCAGAGGCCGGCTGCGGAAGTACTGCACCTGCTCGTTAAGGCCTTTCGTCATTTCACTGACTTGACTGCGGGAAAGATTCTCAATTCCAAGACTGCGAGCTAGTTTCTCCATCTTTCGCGTAGATACACCCTGCACAAACGCTTCTTGAACCACTTGAATCAGCGCTGCTTCACTGCGCTTGCGTTCTGTTACGAAAAACGGGATATAGCCCTGATTTCGGAGTTTTGGTACCATCAGATACATCGTCCCCATACGAGTATCCAATCGACGTGGCCGATAGCCGCAGCGGTAATCACGGCGGGACGGATTGTGTGCATTCTTTTCTGCGCCAACGATACCGGAGACCTCTGCTTCCATTAGACGGGTACACAGCCATTCCAGCATTGACAGCATTGGATCCGGCTGCGCCATACATTTTAGTAGCAATTCTGTCAAATCTGTGGTATTCTTTTTTTGAGTCATTGGGTATCTCTCCTTCTTTGAATGTCTTATCACCATTCATTTTATCGGAGTCCCAATGACTTTTCTATGCCTTTATGAAATTGCGAACTTTATTGTACTCCATCCATAAATGTATGGAGGAAAGAAAAAATGTTCAAAAAGAGAGTTATTCCACAGGAAGCACTGAAAGCCGCAAAGGATATTATTAAGCAGGTGGCGCGGAACAATGGAGTATCTGAGGAGGAAGTACGCACAGAAATGAAGGCGGCGATGATGGCAGGATGGAATAATCCTGATCCAAAGGTTCGTGAACTCTGGAGCAGTATCCCTTGCGAGGGTGAAATGCCCACCCCGGAGGAATTGATCATTTGGACAGCTATTCAGGTGACCAAAAATGAGGGGACCAATTACCAGTTAAGCTAATGCACCCCCTAAAGCCAAAGGCGTGGATCGTGGATCACGCTATTGACAATTTGAAAAAGATGTACTATCATCTAAATGGTTGATAGTACATCTTTTTGCTTTATGGTGGTGGTTATATGGATATCTCTGAACGAAAGATTACGAAAATTGCGCGTGAAGTTGGGAAGTTTACCGCCCGCACAATGAAAGCGGACGGAGTAGGTACAGCAGAGTTTGACCTGATTCATGTGGTTCGGAAAAATCCTGGAATTACACAATCCGAGATTTGTAGGATTCTCGGCGCAGACAAGGGGGCCGTGGCAAAGCAGACAGCAAACCTGGAAGTCAAAGGATATCTGCATCGAGAGGTAAATCCTGCGGATGGTCGCAGTCAGCTTATCTTTCCTACGGAGCAGGCTCAACATCTCAAAAACTCCAAGGCTCATATTGAAGCTGTATTCTATGAGTGGCTCCTTTCCTCTCTCGATGAAACAGATCGGCTGGAATTTACCCGATTGTTAGATGTTCTCTACAGAAAGTGCAAAGAGGAAAGCAAATCAGGATTTCCCAATATGACACAGATTATCGAGTCAAGCGACTGACATTATAAAAGCTTGCCATACTTTTGGAGGGATCTTTTATGTGGATTGTATTTGCTTTTGGTTCCGCTTTTTTGCAGGCATTACTTCTATCCTTGCAAAATGCGGTATTCGGAAAACGGATTCTACCGTGGCAACGGCAGTTCGTACCATTATTGTACTTATCTTTTCCTGGCTGATGGTATTTGTGGTAGGGTCACAGAATCAAATTGGAGCGATCAGCGGAAAGACACTTTCGTTTCTGATCCTGTCAGGAGCGGCTACTGGTGCTTCCTGGCTCTGTTATTTTAAGGCCCTCCAACTGGGCGATGTAAACAAGGTGGTTCCCATCGACAAATCCAGCGTCGTACTCACGATCCTGTTGGTTTTCCTGCTTTTGGGGGAACCCATTGGACTGTTTCAGGGGGTCGGTGTTGTTCTGATTGGCGTGGGCACTTTCCTGATGATTGAGAAAAAGGCGGTCACCACCAATACATCTTCCAAGGGAAAGGGGTGGATGTTTTATGCCTTTGGCTCGGCAGTATTTGCCAGTCTCACCTCTATCTTAGGCAAGATCGGCATTGAAGGCGTAGAATCCAATCTGGGGACCGCTATTCGTACCGGTGTGGTGTTAGTAATGGCGTGGATCATGGTGTTGATAACAGGCAAGGCCAGCACAGTTCGAGAAATCCCAAGGAAGGAGTTGGCATTTATCTGTTTGTCCGGTCTTGCTACTGGAGCGTCCTGGCTTTGTTATTATAAAGCTCTACAGGATGGACTTGCCAGCGTTGTTGTTCCCATTGATAAGCTCAGTATATTAGTGACGATTGTGTTTTCTTATTTTGTTTTCCACGAATGCTTGTCTAAAAAGGCAGGTGTTGGACTGTTTTCCATTATAGCAGGCATATTGATTATGCTGATTCCATAAACTGATGATTATTTAAAAATAAATTTTCACTTTTGCTGTCAATAACCAGTGAAAATGTCACCTAAAAGGGTGTAATTTTATTCTATGAAAATGTCACCATTGACATATATATACTGTTTTTAAAGAAACAACTAAAGAATAAAACAAGACAAACTCTTTCTGCGAGCCAGAGAAGAAAAAACGAGCATGAGAGAATAAGCCCTTGATAATATCCATCAAAAGGGGTATGCTAAAATAGAATATCTTCTCTCGCTTATGCCCATGCTCGTGTAGAATTGAAGAGCTGATTGAGCATTTCAAGAATCTCACTATCAGTTTCTTCATACACGAACACGGGCTTTTTATTTGACGCATTGCGCCATGGATGATCAGCAGCAGGCTTCACAGGAGTACGCTTTTGTGCTTGCTTTTCAGAACGCTCTAAATCCCTCTTTTTCGGGCGATCTTGCAGAATTAAAGTGTCATACACCACACCACCATATAAAGCTTTAACACCTATTCTGGAGCTCTTCAAAACCATGATTTTAGCTTTAGGCAAAGCAACTTCTCCCTTGCCTTTTGATACAAGCTGATAATACTTCCCCTTGTAAGAAAAAGCACCACCATCAATAACAGTACGCTCTTCTTTGATGCATAAAACATAATCAAGCTCAATTGAAGTGTCAAGAGGCCTAAAGGCAGACAAAGGACTTTCAGGCTCAACTGCGAATTTCTCATTGTAAGCAGCAATAAACTTAGCTAAAAAATCATTAGCAGCTTCAATGCTATCGATTCCCCGGATTTTAAACTCAACAGGAAGCCTGCTCTGGAGAGTATTCCATAGCTTCTCAATACGACCTTTGGCCTGAGGGCAGGAAGCTTTGATGATATTTACACCTAGTTCCTCCATGGCTTTTCCAAACTGAGTAAGTTTAACATACTTACCTTCAAGCTGCTCCTCGATAGACAGCTTACCATCATTAGGGGAGACGAAAATAGAGTGACGATCACAGTATAAACACATAGGGACACCGTATTTAGAAACAATCTGCCTCATGATTTCAAAATAACCTTCAAGGCACTCATTTTGGGCAAAGAAAAGAGCGAGAATCTCACCGGTAGCATCATCTATTGCCCCATGCAGAGCACAAGGTGTTTTACCAAAAAACCACACATGAGGGGAAGCATCAATTTGAACCAGCATACCTTTTTGAGGCTTTCTTTTTCTTCTGTGGTGAGACTTAAGCTTACGATGTTTTTTAGGGCTTTTAATACCAGCTTGAGTTAAGATTCTATGAGTAGAAGAATAACTGACTTTGATATTCTCATATAGTTCCAAAAGCTCAACGAAGTGGTTTAAATTAGCATCTTGGTACTTAGTAAGTTTTAACTCAACGATTTTGCTTTTAAGGTCATCAGGGATAGAATGCTGAGGTTTACGGCCTCTATTTTTGTGAATAATGAACGCGGGGCCAAATTTTTCAACTCCTCCTTTAAGCCTTATCACTTGGCGTTCACTGAGGCCGAGGAGTTCAGCAGCTTCTCTGATGGTAATCACTTTATCGATAGCTTGATTGATAACCCTAAGACGAGTTATCTCTTTTTGAGTCATGTTGAATGTCTCCTCTCTCATACCTGACATTTTATCAGAATAAATTCAACATGACATTATCACAGAATAACAACAATAAATTTTCACTTTTGCTTGACAATAAGCATAAGATGTTGTAAAATAAATAAACTCTTTGCACTGCATTACATCCTGATTCAGGGTGCGAGATCAACAGTACAAACTGAGCAGGCGATAAACCGATCGGGTTATGGGGCCGGGCCGCTGGTGTGGCAGCAGATTGTTTTTAACATCTGTGGGACAGTTGTATGTTCCGCAGATGTTTTTTTATTCATTTGGGAACAGATTATCTCAATGAGGTGCTCATAAGAGAAATAACACTGTCATCATATATGACGAAACAGGAGGATTCTTTTATGACAACCAAACACAAAAAAACAAATCAACCAACTTCTAAGCCAATCGATGAAAAGGCAATCATCCGAAATTTGTCATTGGTCAGCGTAATTGGGAATGCCATTCTTTCAGGCTTCAAGATGTTTGCTGGTATTGTTGGCAATTCTGGTGCGATGATCTCTGACGCGATCCATTCTTTTTCCGATGTGCTTACGACATTGATTGCATGGATTGGAGTTAAGGTTTCCAAACGAGCTGCTGATCAGTCCCACCCCTATGGACACGAACGGTTCGAGTGTGTAGCATCTTTGGTGCTGGGCATCGTCCTGTTTGCCACGGGAATAGGCGTTGGTAAAGTAGGTATCGAAAACATTATTTCCGGCAACTATGAAACCCTTGCTATTCCCAGTACCATTGCGCTTGTCGCTGCCATAATTTCGATTGTAGGCAAAGAGGCTATGTATTGGTATACACGCTACTATGCCAAACTTATCAACTCTTCCGCCTTCCTGGCAGATGCTTGGCACCATCGTTCCGATGCTTTTTCCTCTATTGGTTCTTTAATTGGCATTGGCGGGGCTATGTTGGGATTCCCGGTAATGGATTCTGTGGCCAGTGTTATAATTTGCATTTTTATCGTTAAGGTGGCTTATGACATCACCAAAGATGCCGTCATCAAGATGCTGGACACTTCTTGTGATAAGGACTATGAGAAAAAGCTGGCAGAAGAAATATTGTCACAAGAGGATGTGCTCGGCGTAGATATGCTCCGTACCAGAATGTTCGGCAATAAAGTTTATATCGACTTGGAAATATCTGTAGACAGCAATAAATCTTTTCAAGAGGCCCACGATGTGGCCGAGCGTGTACACAAAAATGTAGAACAGAAGTTTTCGGATGTCAAACACATTATGATACATGCAAACCCATGGTTTGACGGCAATAATCAATGCATGGGTGAAAGGTGATTGTGAGGACAGTATTGAACACATCATCTCCGTCGTTCAACTTTGCATAAAAAACGATGCCATGTCATACGGTGGCTATTTTTGAGGCTAGTGTCAAGGGAAGTTCGCAATTTAGGGGCTCTGAAAAAATGAATTAGGCTACGTTTAACAGTGAAAGAATGGTTTTTGGGTTTAAGTATGCTCTAGAAACAGACCAGTCTTCCGCATATTCCATCAGACATGTTGTTACCAACCGTAGGTAGGAATCCGGATTGGGAAATATTCCGACTACGCTAGTTCTGCGGCGGATTTCCTTGTTCAGTCGTTCCAACATATTGGTCGAGGAAATTTTGCGGGCATCAAGTTCTGGAAAAGCATAGAAGGCTAGAGAATCTTCCAGTCCATCTTCCAGGAGCTCTATTGCTTTTGGAAAGCGTTTTCCATACTGTTCTGATATTTGCTTCGCGCGTTGTCTAGCTATTTCAGCGGAGGGTGCCAACCAAATTTCTTTTAACTGAGCCGCAAAGGACTCTTTTTCCTTCTGGGGTACATGAGCTAAAATATTTCGCATGAAATGGACTTTGCATCGTTGCCAGGAGGCTCCCGGAAAACTCTCACGGATGGCTGCAATCAGCCCTTTATTCGCGTCTGAAACCACCAGAAGCGGTGTTTTCAGTCCACGATCTAAAAGACTTTGAAACAATTGAGAATAACTTTCTTTTGATTCATCTAGCATTGGCTCTACGGCGAGGATATCCCTATGCCCCTGTTCATTGACGCCGCAAACTACCATCACAGCCATGCTGACGACCCGGCCATCCATACGAATTTTTTCATACAGTGCATCTGTCCAAATGACAGGATAGCGACCCGTCAGAGGCCGGCTGCGGAAGTACTGTACCTGCTCATTAAGGCCTTTCGTCATTTCACTGACTTGACTGCGAGAAAGATTTTCAATTCCAAGACTGCGGGCTAGTTTCTCCATCTTTCGCGTAGATACACCCTGCACAAACGCTTCCTGAACCACTTGAATCAGCGCTGCTTCACTGCGCTTGCGTTCTGTTACGAAAAACGGGATATAGCCCTGATTTCGGAGTTTTGGTACCATCAGATACATCGTCCCCATACGAGTATCCAGTCGACGCGGCCGATAGCCGCAGCGGTAATCACGGCGGGATGGATTGTGTGCATTCTTTTCCGCGCCAATAATACCGGAGACCTCTGCTTCCATCAGACGGGTACACAGCCATTCCAGCATCGACAGCATTGGATCCGGCTGCGCCATACATTTTAGTAGCAATTCTGTCAAATCTGTGGTATTCTTTTTGTGAGTCATTGGGTATCTCTCCTTTTTTGAATGTTTTCTCACCATTCATTTTATCGGAGTCCCAATGACTTTTCTATACCTTTATGAAATTGCGAACTTTATTGTACTCTATCATCTTAATGTTTGCAGACGAGATAAACGCCACGCCTAGGAAACGATTAGGTTATCAGACCCCTGAGGAACTGTTTGATGCTCAACTGGACAGAATTTATACTTTAAACCCGTAGATAACTTTATCCAGTGAAAGTGTTCAATTTGTTATTGCAATTTAAGGTATAAAATTTTTTGTAAAATCTGAATCAGACTTCCCTTCAGACTAGAATAAGGTTAAAAACTTAAGTCTGAAAGGAAGCCTTTTTAATGTAAAACATCAGTTGAAAATAAATTTAGGTTCTGAGAAAAGCAAAAGGCTGGGAAATGGTGATGAAACGGAACAAATTTAAAATTTGTACAATATTGTGATGTTACCGGAAGAAGTACATAAATACTACGGTGTACCTTCAAAAATACCATAAGCTTCTTTTATGTCTTGAATGAAAACAATACCGTTACCTGGTTTATCAATCTCCAGTTTTTCACGTATAGATGTTACAATATCCTTTGATATTTCTTTATTAGTAATAATTATAACCATTTCTTTTTCAGGTTCAATCTCCATATTAAACAATTTGCTTGTTTCATTGATTCCCGATCCTCTAGCATTAATAATGGTGCCACCTTTGGCCCCAGCAGCCTTAGCGGCTTCAATTACATCCTCAGCCTTTCCCCTATTTACAATCGTAATAATCAGTTCATACATATATTTATTTACCTCTGTTTCTTTTTTATAGTGATGCTCGCTTATACAACACCGTGACCCAACAACATCCAGCAAGCTGATGGTAAAAATAATTCCATGGTTTGGTTTATCAAACCGGAAATGTTTATTCAATTCATCGAAAGCATGATCTGCAGTACACTGATCAGCTCCCATGATAATAATTTCTTTCCTTTCATCATATAAGGATAAAAAGTTTAATAAAGAACTATTAACAGTCCCCCTCCCAAAAAAAATTGTACTTCCAGGAATACCGGCTTTTTTCGCCTTTTGCAGAACACGGCCAGCAAGTCCATAATTTACAATTACGCAAATTAGCGCAAAGTTGGGGAAACGATTGCAGTTAGCCATTTTACTTTTCATCTCCTTTCATTTTTAATTTCAAAGAAAATATCAATCCTAGGGTTTCTAGAGTGATGATTGGTATCATGGCAACCATTGCAATCATACCAAAGCCATCTGCCATCAAATCTGCCTCTTCTAAAGCGTTCGCAGCGCCTTGGATAAAAGATAGAATAAAAGTTACCGTCATAGGTCCTGTTGCAACACCTCCTGCATCGAAGGCAATTCCGACAAAGAGTTTCGGAATAAAGAACATTAATATTATACAAATAAGATATCCCGGTAGTAAATAATGCCATAAGTGTATTTCTGACACCAAAACTCGAATAATCGACAGTGCAACAGCCAAGCCAACTCCAATTGCTAACGGAACCAACACCACGTTTTTCTTAACATATCCACTTGTTACATCTTCAATCTGCTGCGTCAATACATGTACAGCCGGTTCCGCCAAAATAGTTACAACACCAAGGATAAAGCCGGTGATTAGTATGTATGCCTTATTATCCAATAAAACTAAGGATAGAGTACAATAAAGTTCGCAATTTCATAAAGGCATAGAAAAGTCATTGGGACTCCGATAAAATGAATGGTGATAAGACATTCAAAGAAGGAGAGATACCCAATGACTCAAAAAAAGAATACCACAGATTTGACAGAATTGCTACTAAAATGTATGGCGCAGCCGGATCCAATGCTGTCAATGCTGGAATGGCTGTGTACCCGTCTAATGGAAGCAGAGGTCTCCGGTATCGTTGGCGCAGAAAAGAATGCACACAATCCGTCCCGCCGTGATTACCGCTGCGGCTATCGGCCACGTCGATTGGATACTCGTATGGGGACGATGTATCTGATGGTACCAAAACTCCGAAATCAGGGCTATATCCCGTTTTTCGTAACAGAACGCAAGCGCAGTGAAGCAGCGCTGATTCAAGTGGTTCAAGAAGCGTTTGTGCAGGGTGTATCTACGCGAAAGATGGAGAAACTAGCTCGCAGTCTTGGAATTGAGAATCTTTCCCGCAGTCAAGTCAGTGAAATGACGAAAGGCCTTAACGAGCAGGTGCAGTACTTCCGCAGCCGGCCTCTGACGGGTCGCTATCCTGTCATTTGGACAGATGCACTGTATGAAAAAATTCGTATGGATGGCCGGGTCGTCAGCATGGCTGTGATGGTAGTTTGCGGCGTCAATGAACAGGGGCATAGGGATATCCTCGCCGTGGAGCCAATGCTCGATGAATCCAAAGAAAGTTATTCTCAATTGTTTCAAAGTCTTCTCGATCGTGGTCTGAAAATACCGCTCCTGGTGATTTCAGACGCAAATAAAGGGCTGATTGCAGCCATCCGTGAGAGTTTTCCGGGAGCCTCTTGGCAACGGTGCAAAGTCCATTTTATGCGAAATATTTTGGCTCATGTACCCCAGAAGGAAAAAGAATCCTTTGCGGCTCAGTTAAAAGAAATTTGGTTAGCACCTTCCGCTAAAATAGCTAGACAACGCGCAGAGCAAATATCAGAACAGTATGGAAAACGCTTTCCAAAAGCAATTGAGCTTCTGCAAGATGGGCTGGAAGATTCTCTAGCTTTCTACGCCTTTCCGGAACTCGACGCCCGCAAAATTTCCTCGACCAATATGTTGGAACGACTGAACAAGGAAATCCGCCGCAGAACCAGTGTAGTCGGAATATTTCCTAATCCGGATTCCTACCTACGGCTGGTAACAACATGTCTGATGGAATATGCGGAAGACTGGTCTGTTTCCAGAGCATACTTAAACCCGAAATCCATTCTTTCACTGTTAAACGTAGCCTAATTCATTTTTCGGAGTCCCGAAATTGCGAACTTCCCTTGACACTAGCAAACTAAGCTTTGACCAATACTTGTTCCTATATCAATAAAACCTGCATATACACCATTTAGAAACAAAAATAATCCTGTAAAAGCAAATACAAATCCCGTAAGAAGTTTTCTAAACTCCCTTTTTGTTAATTTAAAAAATATTTTTTGCAGCACTAGCAGTATTGCTAATAACGGCATAATGGATATAAAACTTTCTTTCAAGTTTTCCGGAATCAGTTTTATAAATGGACTAATGACAGAAGTCGATTTATCTATACTAGGATCTTGCACAACAGAAAACTGCTTTGTTTTAGAACATATATCCAAGATCATAATGGAGATATTCGCTCCGGTTGATGCAATGGCAATCAATCCAAAACTGTCTTTTTCAGATGCCTTGCTGTCTTTTTTTAATTTGGCGATTCCAACAGAAAGAGATAAAATAAATGGTACTGCCAGTATGCCGGTTGTTGAACCTGAAGCATCAAAGGATATTGCTAAAAATTCTTTTGAAGTAAATATGGATAATCCTAAAATAATGAAATATAAAACAATCAGTAGTTTATACAATGGGATATTGTAGAGAATTCTTAAAAATCCTAATACCAACAAAAGAGCTAAGCCAATCGACACAATAACAAGCAGACTAATGCTTTGTATTTGTCCTGAAGTGACTACCTCAACTTGATTTGCAAGAACCATTAATCCAGGCTCCGCAATTGAGATTGAAAATCCAAGCAGTAATCCTCCGATTAGTACAACCCAAAGCTTATTTGATTTAGCAAGTGATACTCCAGTTAAATATCCAAGCGGAGTGATTCCAATATCAACTCCCAATAAAAATATTGTCAAACCCAATACAACAAATATTGAACCTAAAAGAAATCGTATGATAAATGTTGTATTAATCGGTGAGATAGTAAAGTGAAGTATTAGTACTAACACCGAAATCGGAAAAACCGACAATGATACTTCTCTTAATTTTGACACAATGACATTCAAAGGAATCATCCTTTCTTTGCAACTATGATGTAAGCATTACTTACTTTTCGGTCGGGGCCTGCGGACATTTTATTGGACTATATGGCTAATCCCATACTGATTCTATATTCTGCTGGACTCAATCCTCCAAGAGATATTTTGATTCTCGTATTCCGATACCATACCATATAAGCTTCAATCTGCTGCATAAAATCCTCTACTGTGATACCTTGCCAAGAACGGCCGTAGAACATCTCATTCTTCATTCTTCCAAAAAAACCTTCACAGGCTGAATTGTCCGGTGAACACCCTTTTTGAGACATTGATCTGATCAATCCTGCCTTACGGGTTCGATCTATCCAGCCCGGCCATCGATAGTGACAGCCTCGATCTGAATGAATAATCGGATGCGCATCTTGAGGAAGTGCACTAATTGCACGATCCAGCATACGGTTTACCAATTGTGCGTCTGGTTTACAGCTAATGTTCCATGCTACCGGCATACCATCATAGCAGTCAATAATAGGAGACAAATATACTTTTCCTGCTGGAATTGAGAACTCCGTCACATCAGTCAACCACTTCTGATTTGGCTTGTCAGCTCTGAAATTTCTTCGAATCACATTGGGTACTTCAGGGCTAATTTCTCCTTTGTAAGAGCAGTATTTCCTCTCTTTTCTGCCTTTCACAACCAAGCCATTTTCACGCATCATTTGACGTATCATCTTTTCGGATAGGATATAGCCCTCTCGGTTCAATACTATTTTAATTCTACGATATCCATATCTTTCCTTATTGTTGTGGAATATGGTCGCAACAGCTTGATAATCACCTTTATGCTTCTTTGCAAAACTGACACGTTTGTTTTGATAGTAGAGCTTCTCTTGGCCTGTTTGAACTTTCTATCAATACAGGCAGCGGATACTTCTCTTTTAAAGCATCAACAATCACTGCTTTCTCCCTGTTGTTCAAGGGACTCTTGTTGACGCCGGGGTCTTTTTTAGCGCATCAATATTTGATACTGATTGTACATCTTCTCACAGCTCAAAGCAACGGTGTAAAATCTCAAGCTTTCATTCTATTGGTGGATGGCGCGGGTGCTCCGGTGTATGATGTCCACAAAAGGTGCATCGGTCTTCCGGCAAGGTTCGTTTTCGATTGATCCAATTGTATAGCGTTTGCCTGCGTGCAGGATATCCCAAAATCGTTATTGTTTTTGTTACCGATTTCGTTTCTTCATAAACTTCCAGGGCTTTGCGATATTGTTTTTCTGAATACATCCTCTATCTCTTTCCTGAGTGTATTTTGTCCAACTTTTTGTCCGCACCCCCCTAAAGTCAAAAGAAGTTCGCAATTAAGGACTCCTAAAAATCATTAGGCTACACTGAACAGTATCAGAATGAACTTTGATGGGACGGCTGCGGGAAATACTGCCCGCTCGTTAAGGGCTTTCGTCATTTCACGTACCTAACGATCGTGAACTTTATTGTGCTCTATCCGCGACGGTATGCCTTAAAAGGAAACTTTTCTGCTCTTGCAGCATAGGTATTGATGACAAAACATCTGCCGATGTGCGGAGGGATACAAATGCTGATACAGATTCCATACAACCGGGAAAAGGCGGTGCAATACGCAAAACAGTGGGCCCTTAGCCGAAATCCCGCCTATTACAGCTTTGACGGAATGGGAGGAGACTGCACCAATTTTGCTTCCCAATGTGTATTCGCCGGGTGTGGCGTGATGAACTACACCAAAGACATCGGCTGGTACTATAATACTCCAAACGACCGTGCAGCCGCTTGGAGCGGTGTGCAATACCTGTATCGTTTTTTGACGCAAAATAACTCCGTCGGCCCATATGCTATAGATACTAGCTCTGGTACAATTGAGCCGGGAGACTTAGTTCAACTGGGCAACGCGAATCATTTTTACCATACCCCTGTTGTAGTCGCGGTGGAGGGAAACAACATCTACGTTGCAGCGCATACTTACGACGTCTATATGAAACCTCTGAACCACTATTTCTTTTCGCAAATTCGCTACCTGCATATTGTGGGAGCGCGAAAATGGCAAGACTAATCAGCAATCGACGCGAGCGGGCGGGGAATTTCTACTCTGCTTTCCGCAGCAGCATGGCATCCGGCCATGCTGTTCATCCTGGTAAAGATATCCCGACGGTAGACTACGTGCCCCCTGTTTTATCTATTATACAGGAAAAAACATTTATTTTACCCCTTTCCATAACTGTCAAAAAATGATGTTTCATCAAAATCACAGCCGCCTATATCAGCGCTTCCACAAACAACCAACCGAAATACAACCGCGGACAGCCCATTGAAATGTATCTAAAATGAATCCTCATTTGCTCAAATGAAATGTTTCTTCCAAACGCCGTTTATTATGGCAAAGGTATACTCCGCGGAAAACAATTCTAACAGCGGCATGGTCTGAATGAATAAAAATACGCTTTGAATCGGACCAAAATTCCGAACAAAGCGTATTTTTATTGCTGATTTAATTTTTTGCATTATATGACTACTTGCGGATACAATGCATGGTCTTCTGATCCCGTTTCCGTCATCGGACTGATAACCGCATAAGGAAATATAATCCCGCTATTCCTCTTGTTTTAACGCATTAACGGTCATTTTATGAAGGACTTTTTTAAATATTTGAAGATCTTCCTCGTCGATTCCGGCTATGGTATCGTTTTTGAATTTTTCAGCTACAGGGATAAGATCTTTGCAAATTTTTGTTCCCTTCTCCGTTAATCTTAAATGGTTAACGCGTTTGTCCGTACTGCAATTGGAGCGACATAAATATCCTTCAAACTCTAATTTTTGCAGCAAACGGGCAAGCGTGGGCTCTTTAATACACAACTTATCTGCCAATTCTCTTTGCGTTATCACCTCACTAATGTGGATGTAATACATCGCCATCCACTGTGCTCTGGTAACATTATAACGCCGAAACCTACGCTCTAAAGACTCTTTAAACACCTTGGCACTCTTGCTAGTGATTAATGCGAAACAATCATCTAAATAAAACATCTGCAATATCCCAACCTGTTATCATTAATACAACTTAATTATAACACTATTTGATTGCTTCCGCATGCTTTTTGCAATTTGTCACATGATTTTCGATAAATTCGAAAACATCACTCTTTTGAAACGCCGTTCCTGTTAGTTGTTTTTCACAGGCTGAGAAATCAAAAACAGTGAGGCTGTCCGTGTGGATCTTAATATGACGGATTATTCCATCCGTTACATCGGCACAGATGGTAACATTGCCGCAGGAGAGTTTCTGTTCAAAGCTAATGCTGTAATTCGGCGACTCACCAAATATCCACTGCTGGGTACGGATGGTTTCAAAAAGCGGTGCTTTGGTATTTTTTCGGTTTACAGGATGTACAGACCCACTTTCTCCATAAACCTCAATAAAAGCCCTAATAAGCGCCTGTTTCATGGACTCTACCGTTATGTTGTGGTTGATTTGCGAAAGATTCACCACACGGCTTCGCACCGACGAGATTCCCTTGGACCGTAGTTTAATGAACGAGGGTTTCAGCACCTTGTCAAGAGTACCCATATCCACATTTACCATAATTGTGCCATGATACATATGATTCCCGTTCTCTGTGTAATAAGCATGGCCCGAAAACTTTTTACCTTGGCAAAGCAGGTCATTTCGCCCGCTGAATTGGCAGGTAACATCAAAGAAGGACAAAGCCCTTTGAATAACTTTCATGTATTTTTCTGTGTCTGCATTTTCTTCGCGGGTAAGAAACGTGAAATTGACATTGCCTAAGTCCTGAAAAACCGTTCCCCCACCGGAAAATCTCCGCACAGGAAGGATGTGTTCTTTTTGCAGATATTCCACATCGCACTCGCCATACAGATTTTGATTGCGTCCGCAAATCACAGCGGGGCGATTCTGCCAAACAAAGAATCGAACACTGTTATCTGCATCCAACAGCATTTGGTACTCTGCCGCAATATTGAAATAGGGATCCGTTTCAAGGGACAAACAAATTTGGTTCATTATTCATGCAATGCTCCTATGCTAAGACCAAGTGCCGCCTCATAAATTACCTCTGCTGTTGTAGGATGGGCGAATACGGTTCGTGTTACGTCCACATCTGTTAAACCGTTTGCAATGGCAATGGCCAATGTGCTGATAAGTGAGGAAGCATCCGGCCCAATTATTGTTCCGCCGATAATTTGATTTGTTTTGTTGTCTTTTATCAGTTTGATAAATCCATTTGATTCATTCATTGTAAGTGCTTTGCCGTTACTTAGGAATGAAGATTTGCTGACACTATACTCAACGCCACGTTCTTTACACTGGTCTTCCGTTACTCCGACACTGGCAATCTCAGGCGATGTAAAAATCACATTTGGCACGGTGGTATATTCCAGTTTCGCTTTGTGTCCCAAAATATTATCCACCGCTATTATACCTTGGCGGGAAGCCACATGAGCCAACTGCATCATATTCGTCACATCGCCGATTGCATAGATATTCTCAACATTGGTACGCATATATTGATCCACTGCAATACCTCTGCCTCTGTCGTTTAACTGGATATCAGTCTTTTCAATATCCAGATTTTCGATATTCGGCTCCCTGCCAATGGCAACCAACACTTTTTCACTGACAATGAGCTGTTCCCCGTTTTTGTCCTGATAAGTTACAATGGCCTGACCATCTGCTGAACTCTGAATTTTCAGTACCTTAGAACTTGTATGAATCTGAATTCCTGCTTCTTCTGCGGCATTTTGTATTTCCTGCGATACGTCTGTATCCAACATGGTCAGCAGGCGATCCATAAATTCCACAACATGAACTTTAACGCCCAGATTTCGGTAAATAAAAGCAAACTCCATACCAATGACACCGCCGCCAATGATGGTAATGGACTTGGGAAGTTGCGTACAATCTAACGCTTTGGTGCTGTTCATAACAAACGGTAAATTAATGCCTGGAATGTTTACTTTGGATATTTTGGATCCCGTGGCTATGATGATATTTTTGGCAGTTATTTTGTAATTTTGTTTGCCTTTGACAAAAACTTCTTTGTTGGACAGGAACGAGACTGTGCCGGAAATTACATTGATGCTATTTTTCTGCATTAAAAATTCAATGCCGGAAACCAGTTTTTCTTTTACCTCATTTTTTCTGGCAATCACCTTTTTCATGTCTACTTGAATTTCCGGGCCAGACTCAATTCCAAAAACGAAAGACTCTTTTACATTTCGGCAAATTTCAGAAGATTTTACCAATGCTTTCGTGGGAATACAACCTACGTTTAAGCAAGTTCCACCCAGTTTGTCCTTTTCAATTAGTGTAACGTTCAGACCTTTTTTCGCCGCATATATAGCGGCAACATAACCGCCGGGGCCTGCTCCTATAATCAGTAAATCGGTTTCCACATTCTTGATTTCCGTTGAGAAAGCAGCACTTGCCTGCGCAGATGTTTGATTCTGGATTTCTTCTGTTGAAACGGTATCCGGCTCCAATTCAAACAGTACCTGATTCGAACGCACTTCATCGCTCTCCGCACATAAAACACTGGTGATTGTTCCGGATTTGGCAGCTTTAATCGGTCGGTTTCCTTTGCCGGTTTCAACATGGACTAAAATGTCACCCTCTTTTACTTTGTCCCCCGGCTTTACTCTAAGTTTCCCAACCTTTCCGGTTTTCCCTCCCGGGATGATAGTCATTTTAATTTCCACAGTTATCCTCCTATTACAGATAGGGGACTGCAGCCGCAATCCCCTACTTCTTTTTCTGTATTGTAATATTGATTAATCTCTTACAACTCCGGCCCTTACCAATTTGACTCCATTTGCCAGGCAGTCTCCGATTGGGCATGTGTTTTCAATAAAATCTGCGAAAGCTTCTGCCTTTTCCTGGCTTTCCTTTGTTTTAAAGTGCATCACATAACGAATTTCCTGAAAACCTTTTCGTACATCCGCAACTCCCATAAACCCGTCCGGATCCAAGTCGCCTTCAAGTTCAACGGAAAACTCATCGAAAGTAAAATCATGCGCGGCAGCAAAGGAACTTGCTACAATGGACTGGCAGGCACCCAGTGTGCAAAGTAGAGCTTCCACCGGATTCATGCCCGCGTTTGTTCCACCCAATTCTTCCGGCTCATCATACAGAATTTTAAATCCTCTGGAATTAGACTCAACTTGCAAGCCGTTCGGTAATTTTTTTGCCGTAGCTTTAAATGTAGTCAGCATAAGATATAGCATCTCCGTTCCTGTTTGATTGTTTGTTAATAGAATAACATGTGGAAAACAAAAAGTCAATAGCAAGCTAACTAAGTTTTTATTCTACTTATTAGGATTACAATTATATTGGACAGATAAGCCAAAATAAAAACAGAACTGCACACATCAGCAAAAATAAACCGGTCAACCTTGCGCTTGCTTCACTGGTTATCTCCTTCCGGATTTATCTATGTCTACTATTATTTGACAAACCCACACACAAACTTATCGTACTCTATCGGCAAAACTTGCAACGCAGGTCAATTTTAGATATAATAAACCACGACAAATAAAATCAGGGACTGTTCACTCCTTCCGCAGGTTCGAGAACCTCCCAGTATAAAAAACTAAGGAATGAGATTTGTAAACAAACGTTCGAGCCATGTCCTTAGCAGGGGCATGGCTTTTTTATGCGCTGTTATCTACACACAAAAGCTATACCTAAAGTTTTCAAATTGCATGATATGTCTTTGAAAAGTCTAAAGAGATATCCATAAAGGAATGAAGATTTTATGTTAGAAAAAAAGAACATCATTTTGGACTGCGACCCCGGAATTGACGATGCACTTGCACTTATGTTGGCGCTTTCCTCTCCGGAGCTGAATATTTGTGGAATTACCACAGTCAGCGGAAATGTTCCCTCAGACATGGGAGCCTACAATGCACTGCGTACACTGCATTTTATGAATCGGCTTGATATTCCGGTTTACTGCGGCGCAAAAACGCCTCTGGTGCGCAATTACGTCAGTGCACAGGATACCCATGGAGCAGATGGATTAGGTGAAAGCAATATATCATCGCCGCAAAACATTTCCTGGCGTACCGGCGCCGTTGACTTTATTTTGGAGACACTGCGAACAACGACGTCACTGACCATTGTTGCCCTCGGACCGCTGACGAATATTGCATTAGCATTAAGACGGGACAAAAAGGCTTTTCAAAATTTAAGTCAATTAATTTCGATGGGTGGAAATTTCAGAAGTTACGGCAATTGCTCCCCTGTGGCGGAATACAATTACTGGTGCGACCCGGACGCCGCGAGCGAAGTTTTTGAAAATTTAGGAAAACCGATTCACATGGTCGGTCTTGACGTGACTCGCAAGATAGTTCTAACTCCGAATTTACTGGAATATATGCGTATTTTGAATCCTGACACAGCAGAATTTATTCAAAAAATCACCCGGTTCTACATGGATTTCCATTGGAAGCAAGAAGGTATCATTGGCTGCGTGATAAACGACCCGCTTGCTGTCGCTTATGCTGTTAAACCCGATATCTGTCAAGGTTTTGATGCTTATACCGCCATTGAAACGAATGGTATCTGTATCGGGCAGTCCGTAGTGGATTCCATGAATTTTTGGCGCAGGAAACCAAACAGTCACATCCTTACCCAAACCAATCCGATTGATTTTATGACTATGTTCATATCCCGCATGTTTCGTAAAGAGCCGAATCAAATTCAGCCCATTCTTTCTAAAATCATGACAGGGGTGTAATATCATGAAACGAATGTCCACCATAAAACTAACAATCACAGCACTTTGCACCGTCATTAATATTGCCGGCGCATACATTGCGTTACTGATGCGGCTGCCCATATATCTAGACAGCATCGGTACCATACTGGGTTCTGCCCTGCTAGGCCCCTCATTTGGTATGTTAATTGCCTTTCTGAGCGGTATCATTAACGGTGCCACCGCAGATGTTTACTCCTTCTATTTTATCCCTGTGGGAATGATAACCGGGGGCATCGCAGGAGTTCTGTTCCGCACAAACTGGTTGAAAAAGTGGAAACTTCCTTTAGGCAACCTATTTTTAACGATACCAGGTACCATTGTCAGCTCCTTCATTGTTACATTTCTATTTGGTGGCGTTACTTCTTCTGGTTCTTCTCTGTTGGTGCAAATTTTACATTATTATATGGGGTTGGACTTAGTTTTCAGTACCTTTATTGTGCAAATTCTGACAGATTATGCGGACCGGCTGATAACTGTCATAGTCGTTAATCTCATATTCATACACCTCGACGACCGTTTTAAAACATTGTTCAATAGGAGAAAATCAAATGAAACGCTATAATCTTATCACAAAGAAAAATCCCAGAGAAATTGTATTGCTGAAAGGCTACCCATGTGTATGGGGAAAATGTACGTTTTGCGATTATACTTCCGACAATTCAAAAGACGAAGAAGAAATGGCCCGCATAAACGCACAAGTTCTTTCTCAGGTCAGCGGTAAAACGGGTGTGTTAGAAGTCATCAATTCCGGCAGTTGTTTTGAACTTCCTAAAGATACACTATGTCGTATTCGCCAAGTCATTAAAGAAAAAAATATCCAGCGGTTATTTTTAGAAAGCCACTGGATATACCGCAACCGATTACATGAGATGAGGGAATTCATGGGGATTCCCGTTACTTTTAAGATCGGAGTGGAAACATTTGATAACGAATTCCGGGAAAAGGTCCTTAACAAACATGCATCTTTCCGCACACCGGAAGAAGTTGCGCGCTATTTTGATTCTCCATGCATCATGGTTTGCATCAAAGGACAAACAAAAGAGATGATTGACAACGATATCAGAATTTTGAAAAGATATTTTCGTTTGGGAACTGTAAATGTGTTTACAAACAATTCCACAGCAATCCAACAGGACCCCAAATTATTAGAATGGTTTAAAAACAAATACGCATATCTCGATAACGATCCGTCCATTGAGGTATTGTATCAAAATACGGATTTCGGAGTTGGTGAATAGATTATTAACCCTTTCCCAGATAGTCTCTCCAAAATAGTGTTATATGCTACGGCTGTCCGCAGGTACAGCTAGGCATCAGAATAAGAAATACCCAACCGCAAAGGTTTCAGAATAGAGAAAAGGAAGTAGGCATCTTAGCAGGCGATGACTGACAAATGTAGGACTACAATACATGTTGGAACGTTTAAATCCTTCAACATTACATTGCAAACGATACTTTCCCTTTCAAAACATTTTTTTCAGTATAACACAAGAGAAGTAAAACATGCTGATACAAGCATCCTCAGTTTAAATGCAGATTATGGCTGCGCAAAGGTTTTATAATCCTTGTAGTTTCAAATTATGAACCAATTTTACATAAAATTCACGCACATCAAATCCAGCAATATTTTCTCGGTTTAAATCAATCATATCTCCATGTGAAATACCACGCTTTCCATCAACTGTTAAAAATGTATAATTTTTACCCCAACGAAAAGATTGTTCTCCAACAAGGCCATCATTAGGACCATCAAAATGATTCACAAGATAATAGGAAAAATTAAGTGGAAATTTTCCATTTGTAGCATGATTCAGTTTAGATCCTACGCTGTTGCAAACAATGTTTTTGGGAACAGGCGTCGTTTGGTCAAATATCATGCACCGTTCAGATGTTAAGTCGCGTACAGCAACCATAAAATCGGGATTTTTGTCTCCGAATTTCCGCAAAACTGTGTTATATGTATCTGCAATTCTCTGCTGCGCTGACATCGGCAATTTGTTTAAAAGGTAATCAGCGAATTTACAGCCTCGGTGCGGTGTGTTGATGGTAGTCAGTGAGGCAACATATGGAGCAATATCTGTATGTTCAATTGCATATCGGCAGTCTAGACCGCCTTTTGAATGTGCAATGATATTAACCTTTTCACAGCCTGTTTCCCGAATAATTTGTTTGATTCGCTCCGCCAGTTCCGCAGCACTTGCTTTTACAGATGCCGCTGACTGATGTTCACCATAATAGATCTGCGCACCGTTTTCTTCAAGTTCCTTAGGAATACGCCCCCAATAGTTAAAGTATTTATAGTCCCTAAAAAATACCCCATGGACAAGCAAAATAGGGTATTTTGTTTTACAAATCAGCTGATCGTGTCGTGCCATATTGATACGGTATTTTTCTGTTTCAAAGCGCACTTCTTCCGAAGTGATGTGAATGATTTTCCAAAGCATAAAAAGATGCGCCACCGGGATCACCCCGAAAACAAGCCCCAGTAAACGCAACTTTATACCCAGCTGCACAGAGGAACAATAAACACTGATAATTCCATTCCAAAAAATAATTGCTTCCACACATATGCAAATAACTGCGCTCAAAATCCATTGCGCCCGTTGTGTGGGGAAAAGGTAAAATAAGAGAAGATGATATGTAATCGATATCACCAAAGACAATGAAAAGATTTTCAGGCATTTTGTACCGTGATTGCAAATTTTTATTTTTTTGTTTGGAAAATCATTTGAAGAGTAAATTGGTGAAATATTAGAAAAGATAAAACCAACTGCTAAAACAGGAATCAGTGCAGGACAACGCTTTGCAAGATAAAAGCTGTTTGCACAGACGCAAATTAAAAGAATATTGATCCAATATATTAACTTTTCAGTTACATTTTTATTGGACCTCATACCGCACCTCACTACGCAAATTATAAAAATACTTTTTGTAGCATTTTTATTATAATATCACAGCAGGAAAGCAATACGCCAGTCCGAAATCAACCACATTGTATTTTCATGATGCGTGTATGAGGTTAGCTGACTGACTATAAGAATTTTTGTTAGAAAAGATGCCTACCACATTTGAGCTGCGAACCTGCATGGTCGTAGTATCGCTCTATCCGAATTTCTGCCTGCTGCGGCAGCAACATGGCCCGGTGAAATTTGCCAAAAATCGCCTTATTTCCAGTGCTTACCGAAATTTAAAAGGCATTCTGACTATTTACATTGGATATAGTCTGATGCTCTTTGATGAAGAGTACCAAGATTATGAGTTTCCCTTGACATAATTGACGGCAAAAGATATACTAAATTAACAACAAGATTTTGTAAATAACATAAATTTAATATTTTATTAATAAAAAGGCAGCAATGGAGCGTCTGTAAAACTCCATTGCTGCTTTTTTGCTGCCTTCTTTTTAAAACTCACCAAAAAACTTAAAAATAAAAATCCACTTATTGACGCTCCGTTCATTCCGGACTTTCACATAATTATTCACATTTGCAATATACAAAATGGTCTTACTCGTCAGAAAAATAAAATTGTTTCACAATCTGAGCAAATTCAATACAGCAAATGCATGAAGCGGACAACAAATTTACCCTCTGGCGTGGGCGTGTTTGACGAAAGTGATTTCAGTCAGACTCATCTGCTTCAGATTTACGATGGAAAAAGTCACAACCGATTAGCAAACCTTAAGCCCATATTCTAACGATATAGGAGGTACATACTTATGTATGAAAGCAAGCTGTGGAACATTGTCGAGGAACTGAAATCCCCAAAATACAAATGGGTGGAATTATCTCATCCCGTAAGCCCTGAAACACCGCACTGGGTGGGGTTTAAACCAATCACGGTGATGGAAAAAGCTTTGGACTATCATGAAGACGGATTCGACGTACTTGCTTATGGATACTACTTAGTCAGCCAGTATGGTACGCATATTGACTGTCCTGCACACTTTGTTCCAGATGGTCGGACACTGGAAGACGTACCGGTTCACAACCTGCTTTTCCCTCTGTGTGTGATTGACGTTTCTGCTAAAGTAAATGAAAATAATGACTATGCTTTAACGGTTGAAGATATCAAAGAATATGAGGCTAAATACGGGCGTATTCCCAATAATGCGTTTGTTGCTATGCGTTCTGATTGGTCAATCACGCGATAGAGTACAATAAAGTTCGCAATTTCATAAAGGCATAGAAAAGTCATTGGGACTCCGATAAAATGAATGGTGATAAGACATTCAAAGAAGGAGAGATACCCAATGACTCAAAAAAAGAATACCACAGATTTGACAGAATTGCTACTAAAATGTATGGCGCAGCCGGATCCAATGCTGTCAATGCTGGAATGGCTGTGTACCCGTCTAATGGAAGCAGAGGTCTCCGGTATCGTTGGCGCAGAAAAGAATGCACACAATCCGTCCCGCCGTGATTACCGCTGCGGCTATCGGCCACGTCGATTGGATACTCGTATGGGGACGATGTATCTGATGGTACCAAAACTCCGAAATCAGGGCTATATCCCGTTTTTCGTAACAGAACGCAAGCGCAGTGAAGCAGCGCTGATTCAAGTGGTTCAAGAAGCGTTTGTGCAGGGTGTATCTACGCGAAAGATGGAGAAACTAGCTCGCAGTCTTGGAATTGAGAATCTTTCCCGCAGTCAAGTCAGTGAAATGACGAAAGGCCTTAACGAGCAGGTGCAGTACTTCCGCAGCCGGCCTCTGACGGGTCGCTATCCTGTCATTTGGACAGATGCACTGTATGAAAAAATTCGTATGGATGGCCGGGTCGTCAGCATGGCTGTGATGGTAGTTTGCGGCGTCAATGAACAGGGGCATAGGGATATCCTCGCCGTGGAGCCAATGCTCGATGAATCCAAAGAAAGTTATTCTCAATTGTTTCAAAGTCTTCTCGATCGTGGTCTGAAAATACCGCTCCTGGTGATTTCAGACGCAAATAAAGGGCTGATTGCAGCCATCCGTGAGAGTTTTCCGGGAGCCTCTTGGCAACGGTGCAAAGTCCATTTTATGCGAAATATTTTGGCTCATGTACCCCAGAAGGAAAAAGAATCCTTTGCGGCTCAGTTAAAAGAAATTTGGTTAGCACCTTCCGCTAAAATAGCTAGACAACGCGCAGAGCAAATATCAGAACAGTATGGAAAACGCTTTCCAAAAGCAATTGAGCTTCTGCAAGATGGGCTGGAAGATTCTCTAGCTTTCTACGCCTTTCCGGAACTCGACGCCCGCAAAATTTCCTCGACCAATATGTTGGAACGACTGAACAAGGAAATCCGCCGCAGAACCAGTGTAGTCGGAATATTTCCTAATCCGGATTCCTACCTACGGCTGGTAACAACATGTCTGATGGAATATGCGGAAGACTGGTCTGTTTCCAGAGCATACTTAAACCCGAAATCCATTCTTTCACTGTTAAACGTAGCCTAATTCATTTTTCGGAGTCCCGAAATTGCGAACTTCCCTTGACACTAGCAATCACGCACGCGACGGATTACGAAAATAACGACGCCGACGGAAATCCTCACTATCCCGGCTGGTCTTTGGAAGCTCTGAAATTTTTGGTGGAGGAACGAAATGTAGGCGCCATAGGGCACGAACCCACCGACACGGATGCTCCAGCGTTGGGTCTCGGCTGGGTTGGAGAACGATATATTCTGCAACAAGATAAAATCCAAATCGAAGTTATGAAAAATTTGGACAAGGTACCAGCTGCCGGTGCAATTATTATGTGCAGCTGGCCCCGCATAGTAGGTGGTGTTGGTTTCAGCGCCCGCTGTGTCGCAATTTTTGAGGAGGAATAAACAGCGATGATTCAAACAGTTTCTATTGTGGGGCTTGGCGCTTTGGGTACCATGTTTTCACACTTTTTTTCACAGCAACTGCCGTTGGGTAATTTAAGAATCGTTGCAGATGCTCAACGCATCAAACGATATCAATCAGAAGGCGTCTATTGCAACGATGAAAGCTTTCCACTAACGTATCTTACTCCGGATATTAAAGATTTTGCAGATCTGGTGATTTTTGCGGTAAAATTTAACGGGCTCGAAAAAGCCATCCAGACCGCCCGCAATCAGGTAGGACCTCAAACTGTGATTCTGTCCCTTCTCAACGGCATTAGCAGCGAAGAGATTCTTGGAAAAGAGTTTGGGACGGAAAAAGTGCTGTACTGCACGGCGCAGGGCATGGATGCTCTGAAAGTTGGAAACCGCATGTACTATAAAAACATGGGGACATTGAGTGTGGGAGATCCCTACCACCGCTGTGGAAACCGTTTGCAAGAACTTACCGATTTTTTTGATCGGATTGGTTTTCCATATGACTGCCCTGTGGATATGGAAAAGAAACTGTGGGGAAAATTGCTTCTAAATACCGGTATCAATCAAGCTGTCACCGTATATGAAACCAATTTTGGCGGAGTGCAAAAGCCGGGGCCGGCCAGAGATACTATGATTGCCGCCATGCGGGAAGTAATCGCAATCGCGCAGGCAGAAGGTATCGCTCTGGACCAGACTGACCTGGAGTTTTGGCTGGATTTAATAGACAAGCTTAATCCTGATGGGAAGCCTTCCATGCGTCAGGACGCGGAGGCGCATCGAAAAACAGAAGTGGATTTGTTTTCCGGCACTATCAACGCGTTGGGTAAAAAACACGGGATTCCCACTCCGGTCAATCAGGAACTCTACCGAAAGATTAAAGAAATTGAATCAACTTTCTGAAAACATAATTTATAAGGAGACTGATATCAATGGATATTAAAATAACTCGTACAACGACGCCGTTTAAGAAACCGGATGAGAAAAATCTCGGTTTTGCCAAATATAAGTCGGACCATATGTTTCTAATGGATTACAGTGAAGAAGAGGGTTGGCACAACCCCCGCATTATACCCTATGCACCAATCGAAATGGATCCGGCAGCTGTGGTTTTTCATTATGCACAAGAAACCTTTGAGGGCCTAAAAGCATATCGTGCCAACGATGACCGTATTCTTCTCTTTCGCCCGGAAATGAATGCACGCCGCCTGCAAAATTCCAACAGACGCTTGTGCATCCCTGAAATTCCGGAAGACGTTTTTGTCGAGGCAGTACAGGCGCTCGTCGCTGTAGATGCTGATTGGGTTCCACATGAACCGGAAACTTCTTTGTATATCCGGCCTTTTGTGGTTACCACAGACTGTCAAATCGGGTTACATCCGTCGCATAAATTCCAATTTGTTATCATCACATTCCCGGTTGCCGCTTACTATCCGGAAGGTCTTAAACTCTGTTCCGCAACCGGGTCCGGTCGCACATTAAAGGTTGCCGCTTACTATCCGGAAGGTCTTAAACCCGTGGATATTATGGTGGAAGAAGAATTTGTGCGGGCAGTTCGTGGCGGCACCGGATTTGCAAAATGCGGCGGCAACTACGCCGCGTCCATGATTGCGCAGGAAAAAGCGGAAAAACGTGGCTACTCACAAGTACTCTGGCTGGATGGTGTAAAACGCAAGTATGTAGAAGAAATGGGCGGCATGAACATCATGTTCAAGATTTCCGGCGAAATTTACACAGCTCCGTTGGAAGGGACCGTGCTGCCGGGCATTACGCGTGATTCCGTTCTAACCATACTGCGGGATTGGGGCATCAAGACACATGAAGAGTGGTTTACCATTGACCAAATCATGCAAGCCGGCCACGATGGAACATTGGAGGAAGTTTTTGCCACCGGCACCGCAGCCGTCATCTCGCCGGTAGGCTTACTGGATTACCGTGGGGACAAGATTACGATCAACAATAAAGAAATCGGTCCTCTCACCAAGAAACTCTATCAGACTCTTACCGGAATTCAATGGGGCCGTGAACCCGATCCATACGGTTGGGTTCGAAGTGTCCGGCTATGACGGAAAGAGCCTTTCCAAATTGTCAAATAGCTTGTCCACGTATGAAGTGAACCATATCCCGTCAAGAGAACAATACAACATTTAATGTTGACCCCGCGCTATGACAACAGAACGCGGGGTCTTTTTTATCTGGGTTAAACATGATGCAAATTTTGTACTCAGTAGATTAAATTGGAGGTTTACAGGCTGTGAGAAAAGTTATCTACGGATTTAAAGTGTAAATTCTGTCCAATTGTGCATCAAACAGTTCCTTAGGGGTCTGATAACCTAATCGTTTCCTGGGTGTGGCGTTTATCTTGTCCGCAAACGATAAGATTTGTTCGGCGGTAAAGCCATTGATGGAGCGACACTTTGGGATTGATAAATGCCATATCAGAAAGGCTTTTGACTCTATGCTGATAGTTGGAATAAGAAATATCGATTAGCATAGAGCCTAAAAAGTATAAAGCCACACAGGTTGTGTATATCCCTGTGTAGCTTTAATTGAGAAGTTTCGAATTGTTATGTCGAGAAACGATTCCTTCAGGTATCAGCTGATTTAATTTCCTTCAGCCTTTTCATGACGTCGTTCTGTATGCCGAAATAATCGTGAAGTGTGCAGTATTCATGATACAGGCGCTCATAAACTTTTTGGTTCTCCGCATTCGGAACATATTCGGCTCGGACTCCTCCGCTCATAACGGAAGCAGCATCTTCAATGGTAGCATAACCGCCTTTTTCTATGCCAGCCGCAACCGCACCCATGATGGCTGCCCCCATGCACGTTGCATTATCCACTGCGGAAACCTTTATATGCTTGCCAATCACGTCCGCAAATGTTTGCATGACAAACGGGCTTTTTTCCGCAATACCGCCTGTTGCATAAAGTTCTGTAATCTTCGCACCGTTTGATTCGAATGTGTCTATAATTTTGCGCTTTCCATATGCAACGGCTTCTACCAAAGCTTTATAAATTTCTTCTGGTTTGGTTTCAAGTGTCATTCCCAAAAGAAGCCCTGTTAGGTCTGCATTCACCAATACGCTGCGGTTGCCGTTCCACCAATCCAAAGCAAGCAAACCGCTTTTTCCCGGCCGTATTTGAGATGCAAGATGATCAAAGTATTGGTACACCGACATATTCTTTTCTTTGGCAGCCTGCCTGTATTCCGCAGAAACCAGCCGATCGACAAACCACTGAAAATGATCTCCCATACAGGATTGCCCTGCCTCATAACCGAAAAATCCAGGAAGAATTCCATCTTCACAGATGCCACAAATTCCCGGAATTTGGTACTCTTTTTCGGATACCATCATATCGCAGCCGGATGTTCCGATGACCATTAGCATGATATTAGGCTGCGTAATTCCCGCCCCGGGCACCGCCGCATGGGCATCCCCACAACTGACGGCAACAGGTGTGCCGGGGATTAGCCCCGTCCATTTTGCAGAGTCTTCCGTAATAAATCCCGCTCTCGTGCCAAGCGGATATGCTGTTCTGGAAAGTTTTTCGTCCACAACGTGCTCCAGACGCGGGTCAAGGGAACGGAAAAAGTCATCTGAAGGATAGCCGGTTCTCTTTTGCCAGATGGCTTTGTATCCCATCTGACAAGAGCTGCGCTTTTCCTCCCCAGTGAGTTGAAAAACAATCCAGTCGCCGCATTCCATAATTCGGTCTGCAGCTTCATAGATTTCGGGCGCTTCATCTATAATCTGCCAAATCTTTGGAATCATCCATTCCGAGGAGATTTTTCCCCCGTACTTAGATAAAAATTTTTCCCCGCGCTGTTTTGCAATCCGATTCAATTCGTTTGCTTGCTTTTGGGCAGCATGATGCTTCCATAGTTTCACATAAGCATGAGGTGTCTTTTGATACTGGGGAAGAAAACACAACGGAACTCCGTTCTTCTTTGTTGGAAGAATACTGCAGGTTGTAAAGTCACTTCCCACCCCAATGATATCTTCCGGTGATACTCCGGCTTCTTTCATCAATTTTGGGAAAATTTCGGCAATACAGTCTAAATAATCCTGTGGGTGCTGAAGCGCCCAATCCGAACCGAGCGCAGTTCCGTCCGGCAGGCTTGCATCCATCACTCCATGTGGATATTCTTTGACTGCTGTGGAAAGAATAGAACCATTCTGAACATTCACAAGTATTCCGCGGGCAGAAAGTGTACCAAAATCTATTCCGATTACATATTTGTCTCTTTTTTCGTTAGGCATAGCAAATGAATCCTTTCTTTCATGGAAAGAGAATCGCGTGGCCCCAGCACTTGATCCTGTTTTGTTTCTACTCCGCTTTAACCGGTATCTTGATAACAGCCTTGCGGTAATGGGAAGATTTGTCCTGATGGCAGCACGCCTTATGTCCGTCGGATGGGTACATCACATAGCACAACCCTGCGGCAACAGGGATCGGCGTTCCCTCTCCGGTAAAAAACATGACATCTTTTTTGGGGTCATACGGCTCTTTCAGAGTCAAATAAGATATATCTGACCAGACCAGAAGTTCTCGTCCTTCTAGCACAATTTGTAAATCCGTATATTTTTGGTGTGATTCAAAATCGACCTGATTTTCTTGCAATGTTGTACCTTCCTGCACAAAGGCAAATACTCCGTTACTTAAATCATATCTGCCAGGCGCAAGAGTGGAGCTAAGACGGTAAAATTTTTCCGCCTCTTTCCACTGTGGAGACAAAGTCCCTTGGAAAAGGTTTTCCGGTGTATCCAAAATCATGCCGACGCGTTCTCCTTCTTTTTAAAGATCTTTTTAAACAAAGGACTGAGCATTGGCGAGAAAAGTGAAATTAAAGCAACCACCAGGAAAAATGCGCATATCGGATGAGTTATAAAAATCATCATGTTTCCGTCGCTCATCATCAGCGACCCACGGAAGTTTGTTTCCGCCAAACTGCCGAGGATAATTCCGATAACAATTGCTGACATGGAAAATTCCATTTTATTTAGGAAATAACCTAAAAATCCAAATCCAACCATGATGTAAACATCCATAATAGAATTGTTGTATGCATAAGAACCAACGAATGTGAGAACCAAAATCACCGGCAGCAGAAAACGCTTAGGAATATTGATTACCTTCGCAAAGAGACGAATCATAGAGAAACCAAACATTCCCATGACAAGGTTGGCAATTAACAGCCCCAGGAAAATGGTGTAAACCTGCGGTGCTTGCTGCGTAAACAGCAACGGTCCCGGCTGCAAACCCTGAACCAACAGTGCACCAAGCATAATCGCCGTTGCACCGTCACCAGGAATTCCCAGAGTCAGCATAGGAATCATTGCGCCGCCGGAAACAGCATTATTTCCGCATTCCGGTGCCACAATTCCCTCCGGTGCGCCGTGGCCGAATTCTTCCTTGTGTTTGGACCAGCGCTTCGCTTCGTTGTACGAAATAAAAGAAGAAATATCTCCGCCTGTTCCCGGAACGCAACCGATGAATGTACCGATAAATGCGGAGCGCAGCAGGGTGCCTGCTACACGTTTTAAATCGGACTTGCTGGGGAAAACCCTTGTTATTTTGACTTCTTGTTTTTCAAATTTCTCGTTGTAACAGTCCTCAATACTTTGCAGCACTTGAGAAAATGCAAATAGACCAATCAGAACCGGTACGAAAGATAGTCCGCCCAACAAATACGTAGTTCCAAATGTAAGTCTCATCTCTCCACTCATCGCATCTATCCCGATTGTGGAGATGATCAGACCGATAACTCCGCCCATAATTCCCTTGATGATGGAGCCGGATGAAACACTTGTAATAATACTGATTCCGAAAACAGCCAAGGCAAAATATTCCGGCTTAGAAAACTGAAGAGCAACTTTTGCAAGTTGTGGGGAAAGAACCATTAGGCAGATGGCGCTGAAAGTTCCGCCAAATGTTGAACCCAGCGTAGACAAGCCCAAAGCACGCCCGGGTTGATTCTTCTTAATTGCAAGCGGATACCCGTCAATGGTTGTTGCAGCAGAAGCCGGTGTACCCGGCGTATTTAAAAGAACAGCAGAAATGGAGCCACCATAAATTGCTCCACAATAAATACCGAGTAGCATTAGGACTCCCCCGATTCCTTGAAAAGCGAACGTCAGGGGAAATAATAGCGCAATACCCATATTCACCGAAAGGCCGGGCAACGCGCCGATTAGGATACCGATACCGACGCCGAATACAAGACCAATGATATTAATCGGTTCGGCAACGTTTCCCAGTGCAGTAATGAAAGCATTCATAAAACCGTTCCCTTCCTTTCAGTTTATCGCATGAAAAATGGCATGGGCAGGGATGTTTTTAATAACATAGAAAAAACAACATAAATGGCAGTTGTTGTAATAATGCTGGTCAAAACCATTTCTTTTACATTGCGAACTCCCAATAGATACATGGATACGGGAATGAAGAGCAGCACTGAAATTAAAAATCCAAGCAAGTTCATTACAATGCAAAATAGGGTAATCAGTGCCATAAACCAATATACTCGCACATTGGCAGGCAGGGAAATGGTAAATTCCTTTTGCTTTTCTTTTTCACCGTTCACAGTATTTGCAACGGTAAGAATCAAGGAAAGCAGGATCAGCACGGCACCGAGGGCAATAGGCCAAAAACCCGCACCAGGATCTCCCGTCCCCAAAGTTACGGGATATTGCAGGGACATGAGTATAACAAAGCCGCCGATGAGTGCCATAACCAGTGAAACAATATAGTTCCATTTTTTCATATTTGTCATGGTCCAATTCCTCATTTCCAGGATAGACAGTCGCTTAAAAACAACGGAAAGAGAACAGGAAAAAATGTTCTCTCTATTCCCTTTCCGTATACTATTATACAGTATTGAAACAGGATTAAAAATTTACTTCGATGTGTCGGTTTCCGACAATGCCTTCGCATACATTGCATCGTCCTCTTTCATCATCTGGTAGCAATCATCGCCGATAATCTCAACCGGATCAATACCCTGTTTCATCAGATATTCCTGATATTCCGGGTCTTCAACGGTTTTCTTCGCAGCATCACGCAGATACTCCAGTATTTCTTCCGGCGTATCTTTCGGTGCAACAAGAGCTGCCCACGCACGGATGGTAAGATCATGGCCGAGTTCCTTAAAGGTAGGTATATCCGGATAAAGTTTGGAACGGGTGTCTGCCATAACGCCAAGAATCTTAATGGTTCCGGCATCATACTGACTTTTTACACCCGATGGATCAGCTAGCGTCGCATCGATATGTCCACCGGTGAGCGCAGCAATAATATCGGCAGTTCCATTCGGGTATGGAATATGCTTAACCTGTACGTCAAACTCTTCTTCGAACTGAGTTGTTGCAATATCCCAAATGGCACCAGCGCCGGAATTTCCCATTTGAATCTCATTGGGACGAGCTTTACAGTATTCCACAAATTCTTCCAAAGTATTATACGGCGCGTCTTGACGTACAATCAGAGCGGCCGGTGCGGCAATCTCCGCAGCAATTGGTGCAAAATCCTCATAAGTTACCGATGATTTACCTTGATGCGGGAACATTGCCAGCTCAACTGTTACAGCACCCAAAGTGTAGCCATCCGGCTCTGCCTGAGCAGTTTCTACCATTCCGGTAACTCCGCCGCCATCCGGTTTGTTGGTTGGAACAAAGTTGATTCCTTCAGCATATTTCTTCATGTACTGAAGCATTCCGCGGGTCGAAATATCCGTTCCGCCTCCGGCACCTTTCGGAATAATGACTGTAACGTCACCTGCTGTTGGATATTCTTTGTCCGCTTTGCTTTGACATCCTGCCAGAACACTTGCAGCCATTGCTGCGACGAGCGAAATTGCTAAGATTTTTTTGAATCTCATTTCATTTCCTCCTCATAATTTAAACTATATATTCCTTATTCATACGTTCCGTAATACGATGAAGCATTTCTACTTCTTTACGGAATGTATGAGTAAGATCTGCACTGTTTTTTACCCGACAGACGATTTCCACCGGGAGGCCCTCTAAATAAAGGTTGTATTTTGCATTTACAGGATATAATTGACGCTCTATCAAAGAGCAGATAGTCAGTTCATCTGAAAGTTTTTCAGCCGCTTTAGATTGGTAATTTTCACACAGCCATGCGTATAACTTCGGCTGAAAGTTTGCCATCACACCGCTGTATCCGGACGCTCCCAATCGCAGCGATTCCAGAAGGGTGGAAGTGTTGGCATTGTATAACTTTAAATTGGTGCCCTTTGTGATTTCTAATTTTTTGGAAATTTGATCGATATCGCAGCAGGTATCCTTTAGGAAAAAGAATCTGCCGGTCTGTGCGCACCAAGATACAGTTTTAGGGCTCATAACTCGTTTGTAAGGATAAGGACATTCATAAAAGCCAAGTGGAATATCATCCGGAATTCGGTTTAGAAGTTCTTGCAAATTTGAAATCCAGACTTCATCATCTTCGGTTTCCTTTGCAAGCCGGTTTGTAATAAGAATCACAGCGTCCACACCGGTTTTGGACATCTCAGTTAGCTCAGTTGCCTGATCCTCTAAAGAGTCTGAAATATGTCCTGATGCTATGACAGGAACCCGACCGTTCACTTTTTCTTTGGTAAATCGGGCAATGCCAACCCGCTCCTCTAAACTGAGCTGAAACATCTCGCTGGACTGGCATACAGCAAACAAACCGGAAACCCCGTTTTGCAAATACCATTCAATCAGCTGTTCAAGAGCTTTGTAATCCACCTCACCGCTTTTCGTAAAAGGGGTCAGCATAGTGGGCCATTCGCCGCCTGGGAATGTATTTTTCATTTCATCGGTCCTTTCCAGTTGTAAAAATTATGCAGTAATCATTTCTGCGCCGCAATGCTGATTTCCCAGTATGCGATGCTTTTTCGTTTCCAAGAGTAAGTAATGTAAAGTTTGGAGTCTTTGGCAACTACGGCAGGATACGAAAATTCGCCTACTCCGCTGTCAAGATCCAACAACCGCTCCCATGTGTCCCCATCATCAAGGGATTGCAACAATGACATTGGGGTACGCGATCCCCAGTTGACACCGACAGGATTACAGGCTAGATACAGTACTCCATCATTCGCCTGTGCAAGATCAATCCCACTGTTGTTATTTGGAAGTTTCGTTCTCTGCACTGGAGTCCATGTTTCCCCTCCGTCATCCGAATCACTGCGGTAAATTGCTCCCTCCGTGCTTCTCAGAAACATGTGAACCAGACCGGAACGAGATTCCCATAAGGTGGGCTGAATGACTCCTCTGCCATAAAACGACTGCTCGCTGACTTCAATGGTGCTTCCTTGATCCGTACGTTCTCCGTAGTTAAATTGCAAATTTTTAATTTGAATTTCCTCACTCTTACGCCACGTGCATCCGTCATCATCGGAAATATCCGCAAAAGCGCGCCAAATTTCTCCTTCAGCGGAAGCCGGAGCCAAAAGTCTCCCGCTTTTCAACTTTAAAATTTTGTTGCGAACAGGCCCTCGGCCTCCACGATCCCCCGCAACCAATTCCTTAGGTTCGCTCCAAGTGAGGCCGCCGTCACCGGAAACACAGTACATAGTTCGCCATTGTGCAATGACATCTCCGACTTTGAAATACAGGACAATTTTATTGTTGCCGCTGTCACGCAGCACCGGATTCCAGTGTGCTTCTTCGGAATATGCAATACGAACAGGTTCTTCCCAGTGCCCGTTTCTTCTGGCGGAGAGCCAGATAGCAGTATCCTCATTTCCTTCATGTGACCCGCCGAACCATGCAGCAAGCACGGAACCGTCGTCCAAAGGCAAAACCGTTGAGGCATGGCACATGCCGGAACTTAATTCCGGGAAGATAAATTCTCTTTTTAGGATTTCATACATGAAAGGGAAACACTCCTTTTCTCAGAATCAAGTTGGCATGCAGGTTGCTTTCACCTGGTTGCACCATGAAATTTCGGACCGAAAACGATGCGTTGGATGAATCTAAAATAATTCTAGAAACTCTTAAATTCCGTACATGGGACCAAGCGCCTTGCATGCGCGATAATCCGCACTTTCTAAGTCTTCTGTTCCAAGACAGCTCCAATAAGTCGGTCTGAAAATTCTTTCACGTTCTACGTTATGCATGCACACGGGGATTCGAAGGATGGAACACAGCGTAATCAGTAGATCTCCAATATGACCGTATGACAAAGCAGCGTGATTAGCATTCCAGTTCGCCATGACAGAGTAGACGTCTGTAAAAACACCTTTTCCCGTCAATTTTGGTGCAAACCAAGTGGTCGGCCAAGTTGGATCCGTTCTTTTGTCAAGAATTCTGTGGATTTCCGGGTCAACACTGCAGGTGTATCCTTCCACCAACTGTAGAACGGGACCAACTCCTTTAATTAGGTTAATCCTCGCCATGGTCATCGGCATTCCTCCCTCGGAACCGCCAATAAACCTCGAGGAGAAACCACCGCCACGGAAGTAATCCACATCCGCGGGACACCAGTCCACGCCATTTAAGCAGTCTTGGATATCTTTCTGAGAGATTTCCCAAAATGGTTTCATAGTCGGGCGGCCGTTTGCATCTTTCATTTTTCCGTTTGCATCCAATGCCGCCGCTCCGGAATTGATGAGATGAATCATTCCATTTGCGGCCAAACCGGTCAATTTTTTGCCGGTTACACGTTCAACAGCTTCCGGAGACCAATATGTTCGAACATCTGCAAAAAGCTGAGCCCTATCCGTTAAAAGATGCCCTAATAACATGGTTGCTCCGTTAAGTGTATCGTTTTCCGTTGCAAACGGAATGGCTTCACGCACTCCGTTCCAGTCGAAACTTGTGTTCAGTATTGCCTCTGGGAAATCGCCATTCGGGAGAAAGTCCGTCCACTGGCGCTGACCTTGGAAACCGCCGCAGATTGCCTCATGTCCGCAGGCTTCTTCTTTCCAGCCCATCTCATCGAGTTTTGGATTCCCGTGCATTAGATCGCGGAATATCATTGTCATTTTTACAGCGAATTCCCACTGTTTGTCCTTATCTTCTCTACTGTATGCTTTTTGGGGCGGGTTCTTATCAAATCCTTCCCGGCAATGTTCACGAACCCACTTCATTGCGGTTTCATATTCGTCCTTGTCATAAATCTCTTTTTCAATCCGGCGCAGAATTTCGGCAGTATCGACTTGTTCATTGCGCATGCCAAGATAATCCTGGAAAAATTCGTGGTTTGGAATGGAACCCGCAATTCCCATGGCGACGGAGCCGATGGAGAGATAACTTTTGCCACGCATGGAGGCAGCGGCAAGGGCCGCTTTGCAGAACATCAGAATTTTTTTCTGCACATCCTCAGGTACCGAATCATCGTCCATGTCTTGAACATCTTTTCCATAAATTGCAAAGGCCGGAAGTCCTTTTTGATTATGCGCAGCTAGAACAGCGGCCAAATAAACAGCACCCGGACGCTCCGTTCCATTAAATCCCCAAACAGCCTTTATTGTGTTTGGACTCATGTCCATGGTTTCTGTTCCATAGCACCAGCAGGGCGAAACGGTCAAAGTAATGTCAACACCGGCTTTTTCGAATTTTTCTGCACAAGCTGCGCTTTCTGCGACACCTCCGATGGTCGAATCGGCAAACACAACCTCAATCTCTTCTCCGCTTGCATGACGCAGGTTTTCTTGAATCAACCGTGCAGCAGCTTTTGCCATAGCCATAGTTTTTCCTTCTAATGACTCACGTATTCCTCCCCGACGTCCATCAATCGCCGGACGAATTCCAATTTTCGGCAAACGATTCAACATAATAAAGGCCCCTTTCTTTGTTTGTTCTATAATACAGAATACTGTTCTCTCAATATGGTAAAAAAATAGGACTATACGAAGCCCACTATTAAAAATTTTGACGTATGATTTCCGCTTTTTCTTTTAGCAGGGAAACAAATATTGCAGACTGTTCTTCGCTGAATCGAAGGGAAGGCCCGGTTGTACTTAGAGCGCCAACCAATTCTCCAGAATGATTAAAAACAGGCACACCCACACATTTGATACCGTACTCATGTTCCATATTGTCAACGCTGTAACCCCGTTGTTTCGTGAGGAGCAGTTCTGCTCTTAGAACATCGGGATCTGTAATTGTATAATCCGTATATTTACGCAAAGGTTTTTGCAGAAGTTGGTCTATGAACGATTCATCCATATACGCCAACATTGCTTTCCCAATGGCCGTACAAACCAAGGGGGCTGTCATTCCCTGTACCCAACGAATATTATAACATTTCTCAGGATACGCGCCCTCCATATACATCACATTTTCACCATTAGGGATTCCGAAGTACACGATTTCATCAATGGCCTTCGCTAATTCATTGATACAGCGATGTACGATACTGTGAAACCCCATTGAAGTGGAAAGAATATGCGACAGATTCATAATTTTCAAGCCAATTCGATATTTACCGGTTTCTGGATTTTGTTCCAGATAGCCGCAACGAACAAAAGTGGAAACGATATTAAAAACATTGCTTTTATATAGCCCCGTCATCTGACTGATTTCAGTGATTCCTAATTCCGGTTTTTCTATGGAGAAACAGTTCAAAATATTCAGTGCTTTTTCCAAAGATTTCACCATATCGTACCACTCTACTCATGTTCTATATATAAGAACAACGTTCTTAACTAGAAGTAGTGTATAACATCTGCTATCAATTTTCAAGATATTTTTAACAATTCTATATATCTAATAAGTTTCAATTAATAATTTGTATATAATCAACAATGATCGCGTTAACCTATCTCGTTTTCGCAATTATATTCTTTACATATTCCTTGATTCACCGCAAATGGAGCAGCTTCACGCCGCTCCAGTCGATTTGCCTTTTTGGGAGGTTCCAATAATTCACTTAAAACTGCAATATTTTGCTATTCACCTAAACATTAAATTAGCAACTGAACGTAGATTGAAAGGCTTATAAACTGTGTGTTGGTTTTGTGTTTTCAATCATTATTGCGTGATCCTATATTAAAATGAAAAATTTTTTACCAATTCCCATTATACTTTTGGCCGTGCTTTTGTCAATACGGGTCATTGTAACAACATTGCGCAAGTTGGGTATACTGACTTGTATGGTGTTATCATCTAAGAAAGAAACAAACATCACCATAACTGGGTGATTTTCAAAAAGCGTCACTTTATAGGAACTATCACTGTTTTTTAATGCTAAATAATTGACTGAATTCAGCCCATCATCCGCATCGTAAATCCAACATTTTCCATTTTCGAACAACATAACTTTTCTGGTGATCCCAAAGATGTTTTTTGCTTGCCATCCTCCTTTCAAAGGCGTTTTAGACAAGAAACGAAAATACCCAAAAGTGCAAACTAAGATTAGTATGATTGCAGCGATTATAACCAGAATTGCCCATTTGTGCAATATACGGAAGCACGCTAGATGTGTTGTGAGAGAACCGAAAGTAGGGTTGCCTTTGATATACTGCCAAATCGGTTTCCAATCAGGAAAGCTCGCTCTCCAAAGTGAAGGGTTATTTTTGAAAAGTCCTATTTTATACAGTTGTGCAATAGCAGCACCCGTCAGTGCGACCTTACTATTAGAATACCATATTGCGTTCTGTTGCATTTCAGAAACTCTAGACTCACTGTTCATAGTTCATTCCTGCCTCTAAATTCTTTCTTTTATTTCTCCTTACAACATTTACCACGTTTTTCTGCACACAGTATAGGTGAATTATATGGACAGATTCTGGGTCTACGGTGAAAAACAGCAAAAAATCTACCTGAGCAGATTAACTGCTCAGGTAGATTTTTGAATAACCCATTCAACGCATTCATCGAAGGTTGGGTTATTTTTGCAGATAGCAAAAAAATGTAACATCCAAACAAAAGAGAGAGGATGACCATCCCTCCACTTCCACATTGCCAGCTTTTTGAGATTCATGGCAGCAAACTTAAGCTTAACCCAATTTGTCACTTGAGTTAAGCCCCGGTAGAGCGTGTATCGCATTCCATACTTTTCTTTTGCATCAGCAAATACACGTTCAATAGTTTCTTTTCGCTTTTGATAAAGCTTTTTGTATTTTGGAGTATGCCGAATGTCCTCCGCTAGTTCTACATAAGTTTGCCACACATGCCTTGTCACAGTTTTCGTATAGCTTTTGCTGTTTGTGCAACGGGAACGGGACGGACATTTTTTGCAAATATAACTTCTACTTTTGTATTCTCGGTATCCTTCACGATTGGTTGTTGCATAGTGCAAAACTTGATATTCAGGGCATAGCACACAGTCATAATATTCGTCATATACATATTTCCACCATTGAAGATGCCCGGCTTTGGTCATCGGTCTTTTATATGCTGTAGATAGTACTCGCTTGTCATCAAAAACCCGTTTGCAGATATGCGGTGTTTTGTAGGCAGCGTCCGCCACCACCGTCTCAATTTCAGGAAACTGTCTTGTCACTTTGTCATAGACTGCATCGAATGCCACACTGTTGTGCACATTTCCGGGAGTCACCTCAACTCCTAGAACAAAATTGTGATAGGGCCCGCGGCACTAATAGGTCTATATTGACAAATTCTACTGCATTCCTGTGCATTTTTCCTCGTTCCAGCATCTTTCATCACCCATTTCTATTTTACCATCTTACAATCAAAAAGCCCAGCTTTCGCTGGACTTTTTCAAGAGACTGAAGGATTTGCAAAAATTGCAAATCTTAATTTCAATTATAAGGAAGTCAGCGGACACCGCCGCCGCCTCCGCCGCCGAATCCGCCACCGCCGCCGGAAAATCCGCCGCCGCCAAAGCCACTTCCGCCAAAGCCACCGAATTTTCCGCCACCGTTCATATCCAAGTCGGAAAGTCTAGTGGCAGCTGCGTTAATCTGTTGAAACGATCTGCCAAGAGCCGCACCGAAATCGAAAGTATTATGGGACCGGTTGATTCCACCCCAGTACAGCCTGGGACCAAACATATAATATAAATAACTTCCGGTGAAATTCGTATTGACAAACGACTCGTCCGTCAACTGAGGATACACCATCTTCAACTGTTTGCAAACTTCACCGGAAATCCCCATCATTGTGGCATAAACCAAGTATTCCTCCCACAATTCAAGCTGCGGCACACCGTATTCTTCCATCCTGGAAAACTCCATCATGTATTTTTTCAGTCCATGCCAAATCCCGTATTCGTATTCCCCTTTTTGGCTCAATCGCATTTTTGCTGAGCCGCCCGCAAAAAAGAGGAAGCCTGACAGGAACATAGAAAGCGGCAAATAGACCAGAAGAACTCCGAATAAGCCCGTGACTGAAAAGACAACAAACGCAAGAAACAGCAATAAAACTCCGACCCATTTTGCAGTGGAAAACAGAACCGGCCTTGACTCATAGTATCCCCGTGTGGCAATTTCCCGCTTTGCAGCATTGAGAAAATCGTCCAGCTTATGGCTGACATATTCCCCATGGCTCTGCGCATAGTCTTTAAACTCTTTCATCGTAAAAGAGTTTTCTGATGATTCGCCCACTGTAGAAATCAGTTCCCAAAAGACCTGTTCACTTTCCGTTAATTCTTTCCCTTTCGTGTTCCCTGTCACAACAATGGTAAGATTATCTGCAGTACCGTCAAAGCGAATAAATCCTTTCCGAGCAAGACTTAAAAGCGTAGCGCTAAACATTCTGTTCTTTTCTTTTTCATGCAGTCCGGAATAAAAATAGAACAGATTTGCAATTCCACCAGGACTATTGCCCGGCGGTATCTCCCGCGTGTATTCCGGAACTGTAACGGAATACCTTTTATTTTTCTTCCGAAGTCTGAAAAAGGCATAAAGTGCCAAAACAAACAACAGCAAGGCACTGACCGCATCAAGAACACCTAACAGAAACTGATTGCGGCGCTCCTGTTCATATTCATCTGCCCACTTTTGTTCTTCTTGCTGAATATCGTACAATGCCCTTTGGGACGACACTTTTGTGGATGAAGGAAACAGTTGTGGCGGCATGCAAAGCCGAACTTCCACAGAGTGTCCTACCGGAATAGAAGAGGCAGTAAAGCTGACTTGATTGGCCGAGTCAATGGTCAAATTGCTCTCTGTATCCGTATGAAGCCATGCCTGTACCGTTTCTTGTGTTGCGCCGGATGGAAAACGTATGACACCATTTAGGGATTCAACCGGAATACTAAAATTGTTTGGTAGAAAATAATTGTAAAGTACCGCTGTATCGGCGTAAACATTGATAATATTCTTAATTCTGTAAGTAAAAGTAAATGTTCGGACACCTTCTTCAATGGCCGGCATGAACCAACCAAGCTCAATACTGGTATCCGTCCGATGTAAATAGCATTTGTCCTGCATTTCATCACCGGAGACACTTTCAGCATCTACGTCCCCGGCAAACGAATAAGAAATTTCTCGGTCTTCGTCATAAACCGTAAGATCCGTTATATCATCTACTTTGTCGGTATCCACAGGAAAAGTTCGATATAAGTTTCGGTAAGGTCGGCCCCGATCTTTTAAATTAATCTTCCACGTTTCCGAAACCACCATATCCCCGTTTTCCATCAAAACCGCCGATATATTTAATTTTTCCATGATTTGTTTGGAATTTTCACCAAACTGTTCGGAACATCCAGCCAATGCAATAAGACTGAAAATGAGGGTCGTGAAAAGAACCAGTTTGCAGAATTTGAGTTTAGCCGCTGTCAACAGCCTACAGTAATGTCTTAAATTCAAAACTTCACCTGCGGAGCTGCACGGTCCGCTTGTTCAATTTCAAAATATTTTCTCAGTTCAAAGTGGAACAAAGAGGCGATTAGGTTGGATGGAAAATGCATCACATATTCGTTGTATTTCATGGCGGTATCATTGTAAAACTGACGGGAAATTGCAATCTTACCTTCGATTTCCTGCAGCTGTTGCTGCAAGTTTAAAAAATTTTGATTTGCCTTCAAATCCGGATACTGTTCTGCAGTTGCAAACAGATTCACAATGGCCCTGGATAATTTCGCATTGTTTTCCATTGCTTCTTCCGGAGTTTTGGAATTCATTGCAGCACCCCGCCATTTTATCACTTCCGATAAAGTGGACTTTTCATGTGCCGCATATCCTTTGACCGTTTCCACAAGATTGGGAATTAAATCAAATCTTTTTTTCAGCTGAACATCAACCTGTGCCCAGCCATTGTCCACCCGAACAGAAAATGATACCAGTTTGTTGTAGGCGGAAACACACCAGAGGATTAAAATGAGTAAAATTCCTAATATAACCGCGATTGGCACCCAACCCATAAAACGGCCTCCCAAATTATTTTATCTACCTAATAGTATGCCAAAAAAGCGTTTTTAAAATTCGCCTCTGTATCTTGTGCATGTTAAAAACAGAGACTTATTTTGAATTTCTATCTGAAATGCGGTAACACAAAGTCATTAAGCTGTCATTGAGATGAACATTTTCAACAATAGCATCCGGGTACTGCATCGCGATGTCGTAATGGCTGAAATTCCAGAAATTTTTTATGCCTAGGTTGTATAATCTTTCTGCAAGGTCTCGCGCCGCTTGAGGAGGCACACAAAAAATTGCCATGACCGGTTTCTCTTTTTTACAAAACTCTTCAAGATTGGCAACGTCCTGCACTTTTAAATTAGCCAGTTTCATCCCAATTCGATCCGGAGAATTATCAAAGATGCCGATGAGTTTAAATCCGTCCGCTTCAAAAGACATGTGTGTGCCGATTGCGCGGCCAAGGTTACCGGCTCCAAACAAAATGGTAGGATATTTCGTGGAAAGGCCAAGAATTTTTGCAATTTCGTCACAAAGCTGGCTCACAATATATCCGTATCCCTGTTGCCCGAATCCTCCGAAGCAGTTCAGATCCTGTCTAATTTGTGAAGCGGTAAGCCCCAGTTTTTCCGAAAGCTCCGTTGAAGAAATTCGTGTAACTCCTTTTTCTTTCAGAAGTCTTAAAAAGCGATAATAGCGAGGCAGTCTTCGTATGACTGACATCGATACATTCTCACGTCTTGGCATGACGCATTCCTCCCATCCTTCATCATGTGAAACTATATTGATAAAAGTGACTCTAACTTTTTTCTTATCGCGGTTAAGAATGTCTCCGTATCAACCGCTTTTTTCTCCTGCATTGTTGTAATGGCTGCAAGATCACCTGTCATAATCCCGCTCTCCACTGTCTGAAAAGCGGCAAGCTCCAATTTTTCCGCAAACTGTGTGAGTTCCGGAATTTCATCGAGTTCTCCGCGCTTTTTCAGAGCACCGGTCCACGCAAAAAGAGTTGCCAACGGATTAGTTGAAGTCTTTTCCCCTTTGAGATAGCGGTAATAGTGGCGCTGTACCGTACCATGTGCCGCTTCATATTCATAAACGCCTTTGGGCGAAACCAGTACGCTTGTCATCATGGCCAAGCTGCCAAAAGCCGTGGCAATCAAGTCACTCATAACATCTCCGTCATAGTTCTTGCAGGCCCAAATGAATCCGCCCTCTGAGCGGATCACACGCGCAACGGCATCATCAATTAGGGTATAAAAATAGGTAATTCCCGCTTTTTCAAACTTTTCCGCATATTCGTTTTGATAGATATCTTGAAAAATATCCTTGAATCGATGGTCATACGTTTTGGAAATCGTATCCTTTGTGGAAAACCAAAGATCTTTCTTCATATCCAGTGCATACTGAAAACAAGAGCGGGCAAAACTTGCAATGCTTTTATCCATGTTGTGAATACCCTGAACAATACCAGCAGACTGAAATTCCTGAATAGTCGCTCTCTTCTCGTTTCCGTCGGCATCCGTTACCACCAATTCGGCTTTGGAGCCAGCGGGAGCTGTCATTTCAACATTTTTATAGACATCACCATAGGCATGACGCGCGACCGTGATCGGTTTTTTCCAGCCGGGAACCAAAGGGGTTATGCCCTTAACCAAAAGCGGAGTGCGAAAAACCGTTCCGTCTAAAATGGAACGGATGGTTCCGTTGGGCGATTTCCACATTTGTTTCAAATTGTATTCCTTAACTCTATCAGCATTCGGTGTAATGGTCGCGCATTTTACACCAACGCCGAATTTTTCAATTGCACGGGCTGCTTCTTCAGTTACCCGATCGTCTGTTTCATCGCGATGTTTCAATCCAAGGTCATAATATTCTGTTTTTAGGTCAATAAAAGGCATCAGTAAAATATCCTTAATCTGCTGCCAGATGACCCTTGTCATTTCATCCCCGTCCATTTCAACAAGGGGGGTTCTCATTTTTATTTTCTCGGCCATAATACATCCTCCAATTTCAGATACATAGCTTTAGGATACCAAGCACCAATAAATGCGCGGGATAAAAAATATAAAACGCCCATTTAGAATACCGGCCTCCCCCGCGCTCCCCGCTGTAAAGGGACAGAATTGGCAAGCTCAGAAAAACTCCCGCTTGGAACAGCTGACTATAAATTGGGCGTCCCGCAGCAAAAGAACCAATGAACACCATAAGAAACATCATATAAACTGCTACAATAGAAAAAGCCTGCGCTTGACGCCGGAAACTCCCGCGGTACTGCCAAAAAACAAGTGTAAATAAGATGTCGAAAACCATCCAGTCCCCCGGCAAAGAAAGGATACATAGTCCGATAACAGCCAGTGTTCTAAGTGCCGGATTTTCTATTTTATCATAAACACGAATTGCCATAAGGCTTAAAAACAGTGTGTAAATTACATTGAAACTTTCCGAAAATAAACCGGAAGCAACAAATCGTAATTGGCCGGTCAGAAACAATGTAAACGGAATTTGCGAAATCAACGCAAACAGTGCCAAACGATACGCATAGCGTTTAAAATTGTGCGTATAGGCGTATCCTTCCGCGATAAAAAAACACATAATGGGTGCGGTAATTCTCCCCACAACATGCATCAATTGCCCTAGCACAGAATAGGTCGGCACAAAGGCCCATGCGGTATGGTCAATCAGCATAGCAACAATGGCAATCCATTTGATTTGATTAGCCGAGAGTCTTCGCGCCGACAGTTCCAATCTTAGTTCCTCCCGTTCTGCTCTTTTGTATAATTCAGCAGTCCACCGGCCAGAAGAATGGCGCGTTGACGCTCGCTTACTGCAGGTTTCACCTCAAAGGAAGTGCCCTTTGTTTTATTATAAACCTTAACAGTTGCGCCATCCTGAATCGCTGCACGAACATCTTTCAATTCGAGTTGATCCATCTGATCGATTTTATCATAATCATTTTCATTCTCAAAGACAAGCGGGAGAATTCCGGCATTGACCAAGTTAGCACAATGAATTCGTGCAAAGCTCTTTACAATCACGGCTTTGACCCCAAGGTAAAGCGGTACCAGTGCGGCGTGTTCACGCGAGGAACCCTGCCCGTAGTTGGAGCCGCCAATAATGATGCCACCTCCGTTTTCTTTGCAGCGTTGTGCAAAAGACTTGTCACATACAGCAAAACAGTATTGTGAGAGATATGGGATATTGGACCGGTATGGAAGAATTTTGGAACCCGCAGGCATAATGTGGTCTGTCGTGATGTTGTCCCCAACTTTTAAAACAGCTTTCGCTTCTATGGATTCCGGCATCGGATCAGCCACAGGAAGTTCCTTGATGTTTGGTCCGCGCAGTACAGGAAGATCCTTTGCTTCCTCGGGGGATGCAGGCGGAACAATCATATTATCGTTAATTTCAAAATGGTCCGGAAGAGAAATGGCAGGTTCTTCCCCTAGTGTTCTCGGGTCCGTTAAAACACCGGTAAGCGCGGATGCTGCCGCTGTTTCAGGTCCAACCAGATAAATCTGAGCGTCTGCAGTACCGGAGCGTCCAAGGAAATTTCGGTTAAAGGTACGCAGAGAAATTCCGCCGGAATTGGGCGACTGTCCCATTCCGATGCAGGGACCACAAGCACACTCCAAAATTCTGGCTCCCGCGTTAATTAGATCGGCAAGCGCTCCATTTTCAGCAAGCATGCTGTAAACCTGACGGGATCCCGGAGCAATCGCAAGGCTGACGCTGGGACTGATTGTTTTGCCTTTTAAAATGGATGCCACACGCATCATGTCGCGCAAAGATGAATTTGTGCAAGAACCAATGCAAACCTGATCCACCGCAATTGGGCCGATTTCTCTGACCGGTTTTACGGCGTCCGGGCTGTGCGGACAGGCAGCCAGCGGTTCAATAGCGGAAAGATCGATTTCAATGGTCTCATCGTAAACAGCATCTGCATCCGCAGAAAGTTCCACCCAATCCTGTTCTCTTCCTTGTGCTCTCAGAAATTCACGGGTAATTTCATCGGAAGGGAAAATGGAAGTCGTTGCACCAAGCTCCGCACCCATATTCGTAATAGTGGCACGTTCCGGAACGGTCAGCGTTTTCACACCTTCACCGGTGTATTCTAAAATTTTTCCCACTCCGCCTTTAACCGAAAGACGCCGTAGAATTTCCAGAATAACATCTTTTGCGCTGACCCAAGGAGAAAGCGCACCTTTTAAGACAACGCGCAAGATTTTCGGCATTGTAATATAATATGGCCCACCGCCCATTGCAACGGCAACATCGAGTCCGCCTGCGCCGATTGCGAGCATTCCGATTCCACCGCCTGTGGGGGTATGGCTATCGGAACCAATTAGAGTTTTGCCCGGAATACCGAAACGTTCCAAATGAACCTGGTGGCAGATTCCGTTGCCGGGCCGTGAATAATAAATTCCGTATTTTTTTGCAATAGACTGAATAAATCTGTGATCATCCGCATTTTCAAAACCGGTCTGCAATGTATTGTGGTCAACATAGGCAACGGAACGTTCTGTACGAACCCTCGGCACACCCATAGCCTCAAATTCAATATAGGCCATGGTCCCCGTGGCATCCTGCGTCAAAGTCTGATCGATCCGAATGCCGATTTCGCTGCCAACGCTCATATTGCCGCTGACAAGGTGTTTTTTTATAATTTTCTGTGACAGTGTCAATCCCATATTTGAAACCTCTCCTTAATTTGAATCATCCGCACTTAAAAGTCTGCAGTAAACAATAGATAAGTTCATTATGTATGAAGAATCAGTTATTGTCAATCAATTAGCCTTTTCAATCGATTTATTTTGGCATCCGAATATACATTTTGTTGCTGAATAGGTCAACAAATGATATAATACAAATGAATTCATAGATGGAATCTTCCTTTATGTATGTTATGCACTTCCGCAGGCAAACTAAGTCTTGCGGGAGGTGCCGTTATGAGCGAAGAAGAAAATAAAGATGAAAGAACAAACCGTGCCATGGATCGCATTGTCGACTCCGGCTCTGTCATTACCGGTGACGGGAAGCATATCATCCAATGCATGACTATTATTGGTCAAATTGAGGGACATACCGTTTTGCCTGCGCAAAACAAGACCACAAAATATGAGCATGTGATTCCACAACTGGTTTCCATTGAGGAAGACAGAGAAATTGAAGGGCTGCTCCTTCTGTTGAATACGGTTGGCGGCGACGTGGAGGCCGGACTTGCCTTAGCCGAGATGATTGCGGGCATGAAAAAGCCGACCGTTTCCATTGTTTTGGGCGGAGGGCATTCGATCGGGGTTCCCCTTGCGGTTGCCGCAAAACATTCGTTTATCGTTCCAAGCGCAACCATGACGCTGCATCCGGTGAGAATGAACGGACTGACGCTCGGTGTTCCACAGACATTGGACTATTTTGAAAGGATGCAAAAAAGAATCACAAAATTCATTACCGCTCATTCCAATATTTCAGCTGAGCGTCTAATGGAACTTTCGATGAACACTCAGGAGTTAGTGCTGGATATTGGTTCTGTTCTGGAAGGAATGGACGCCGTACAGGAAGGATTGATTGATTCTATCGGAAACCTGAGCGATGCGATTGAGTGCCTGTATGAGATGATTGACGAAACAAAGAAAAAAGAAAAAAAGAAAATGTCGGCTTCGTCAAAAACAGCCAAAAAGAAATAGCCCATTGAAAGGCGGCTGCATGCCGCCATTACATAAGATTCGGATTTTACAGGCAACAGAGTTGATTCTTTTGCTGATGTGTGGGCTTTAACCGCCACACAAAAATGTTTTCAATATACGGAAATCCGTTTGTTTCGTTATACTCCATTTTTGCACATTGCTTCTCATGCCAGCCATCTTGACAGCGGGCTAAAACAGGTTAATGCTGTTGAAGGAAGCCGCCAAAAAGTGCAACCATCCCCAACGAATGAAGACAGAATTGAAACGGATAGAGGTGTGCCGTTTGGCTAAAAAGTCCGAAAGCAAAAATAAAAAATCCAATCCCAAGACTGCAAAGAAAAAGAGGTCTAACACAGCGACTCCCTCAAAGGCCGCTGCTTCCGCAGCCATGAGGCGCGCACAGGCGAACAAACAGCGCAGTCAAATTTATGCCGTTATTTTGTTTGCCTGTTCCATTTTGATGTTTTGCCTTGTTCTAATCAGCGGCGAACACATCTGGCACTGGTTTCATAATGTACTGCTCGGTCTGTTCGGCAGCTGGGCTATTCTGTGGCCGATTCTTCTTCTGTACATATCCATTATAACTGCTTTGGAACGTCAAGGAACCCATACCAGCAGACAACTCGTTCTGATGATTATTATTATAGCCTTGTTTTGCGCTTCCGGCTATATCTTTTCTGCCTCTGACGGTGTAACGCTTCAATCATTTTGGACAACCCTTACGAAACTGTATCATGAAGGAACGGAACATGCAGGTTCCGGATTCTTTAGCGGCCTAATCGGTATTCCGATTGTTGCAGCGTTTGGCGCATTGGGAGCTAAAATTGTTATTTTGCTTCTGCTTTTCGTCGCTGTCATGATTCTAACCGGAACAAGCTTAATTCAGTTGTTCAGAACAGTTGCTAAACCGGCAGGCATGGTAAAAAGCGGCATCAATACAGTCCGCGAGAAAAAGATAGAACGCAACCGGAAAAACCTTAACATTGATATTCCTCTGGATGATGAAGGGCTTCCGTTGCATCCGGTTCGCTCCTCTCAAAAGAAAGCACCTAAGAAAAGCGAGAAGCTGGAACGGCTTGAAAAAGTTTTTAACATTAAGGGTAACGATTCTGAACCGCAGCCTCAGCAAAAGACGGCATCAGAACCAACTGTACCTGCTATGGCTGTAAAAGAGACAGAACCCGCTGTTGGAACGGCGGTCAATACGGCAACTGGAAAATCTGTACCGGAAAAGACAAGTTCCATTTCTGTCGAACCGCCGCAGGATGGAGAATACCACTTCCCGCCGATTTCCATGCTGGAAACCACACGCGAACTAAGCGAGCAGGAAGCAATCAGTGAAATTCAGACAAATGGCCGGATGTTGGTTGACACTCTGAAAAGTTTTGGGGTGCAGACCTCTTTTGTCGGCTACAGCAGGGGGCCTTCCGTCACGAGGTATGAACTGCAGCCGGCAAGCGGTGTAAAAATCAGCAAAATTACAAATCTTGCCGATGATTTGTCCATGAACCTTGCAACGGCAGGCATCCGCATAGAGGCACCAATCCCAGGAAAAGCTGCGGTTGGTATTGAAGTTCCAAACAAAAAAAATACGATTGTTCGCATGCGTGAATTGATTGAAAGCAATAGCTTTGCCGTTGCAAAAAGTCGTCTGACCGTTGCTCTTGGACGCGATATTGCAGGCGGTGTTGCCGTGGCTGACCTTGCTAAGATGCCGCATCTTTTGATTGCCGGTGCAACGGGTTCCGGTAAATCCGTCTGTATTAACTCCATGATTATCAGTCTTCTTTATAAATCTTCACCGGCAGATGTTCGGTTCCTCATGATTGACCCAAAAGTGGTAGAACTGGGAATTTATAACGGCATCCCCCATCTGCTGGTTCCTGTTGTGACGGATCCGCGCAAAGCTGCCGGCGCACTGAGCTGGGCGGTTAACGAAATGCTGAAACGATATAACATCTTCGCATCGCACAATGTGCGTGATCTTTCCGCTTATAATGCACTGGCCGCTCAACGAAATTACAAAGAAGAAGACGGCCAGCCCATGGAACATATGCCTCAGATTGTCATCATTATTGATGAGCTTGCCGACCTGATGATGGCAGCACCAAACGAAGTGGAAGATTCCATCTGCCGCCTTGCACAGATGGCGCGTGCCGCCGGCATGCATCTGGTCATTGCCACACAAAGACCGTCTGTCAACGTTATTACGGGTATCATCAAAGCTAATATTCCAAGCCGAATTGCGTTTTCCGTATCATCCCAAGTGGATTCGCGAACAATTTTGGACATGGGCGGCGCAGAAAAACTTTTAGGGCGCGGTGATATGTTATTTTCCCCTGTCGGCTCACAAAAACCGATTCGTATTCAGGGATGTTTTGTCAGTGACAGTGAGATTGAATCCATTACGAACTATGTGAAAAAAGCGCAGAAAGCGGATTATAATGAAAATATTGCGGAGGAAATCGAACGCAATGCGGCCGCTGAAAAGAACGATTCCTCTTCCGGCACCGCACAGAACAGCGAAGACCCCATGATGCAGGATGCAATCAAATGTGTAATAGAAGCCGGTCAGGCTTCCACTTCCCTTCTTCAGCGGCGTCTGCGCCTAGGTTACGCGCGTGCGGGCAGATTGATTGACGAAATGGAACAAATGGGAGTAATTGGGCCTCGGGATGGTTCCAAACCCCGTCAGGTTCTGATGACATACCAGCAATGGCTGGAACGAAATATGCAGCAAGATGACTCTGCACCGAACAAAAACTCATGAAACGATTTATATTGCACTCCAAGAAAACCCGGTCTGCAATAATTACATTTTTGGTCTTAATAATATTCTTGGCAGCCGGGCGGCCTTATGGGGCTGAATCAGTCTGGAATAGCGTATTCGCTTTTTTCGGTCTTGGACATTTTTCCTCCTGCGCAGATCAGTATCCGGCAGCCGTGCACATTTTGGATGTTGGCAAGGCCGACAGTATTTTAGTGGAATGTGAAGGGCACCAAATGCTGGTTGACGGCGGAACGTCCGATAGCGGAGAGCATATTATCCAGTATTTAAAGCAGCGAGGAATATCTCGTCTGGAGTATGTAATCAACACGCATCCGGATGAAGACCATGTGGGCGGATTAAAATATGTTTTGGAAAGTTTTTCGGTCGAAATGTTTTTGTTGCCGGAAATCCGCCCGGAGCTTGTGCCAAAAGATACCGCCTATATAGAGACGATGAATTCGCTGCGAAGAAAAGGGCTGTCGGCAACCGTTGCAAAAGCCGGAGATGTACTTACGTTGGGCGGTATGAATATTCATGTTGTAGGACCGCTTTCTCCGGGCAACAATACAAACAACAGTTCTATTGTCCTCCTGCTCCGCTACGGGGATATCCGATTTCTTCTGACAGGCGACGCAGAGAAAGAAGAAGAACAAAGTCTGCTGGCATCCGGCGCAAATCTGACCGCCGATGTGCTAAAAGTTGGACATCACGGCAGCAGCACCTCAACCACCTTGGAATTTCTCAATGCGGTTCATCCAAAATTTGCGGCAATCTCCGTTGGATATGACCGGAACAAATTGCCAAAAAACGATGTGCTCAAGCGTTTGTATAACGCAAATGTAAAAACTTATCGCACAGATGTCAACGGAACAATAATTTTTCTTACAGACGGAAAAACGATCCATGTTGTAACGGAAAAATAACTGCTAAATAAGAAATTGATGCATTTTTTATGGAATTAGGGAGAGTGGCTTTCATGAAAACACTGACAATTAACCGAATGGAAGGTATCTACGCAATTTGTGAAGACAAAAATAAAAAATATTATGCTATTGAAATTTCCGATTTACCGCAGGGAGCATCAGCGGGCGACGTTTTAAAAGTGGACGATGTGGAAGGTTCTCTTACGATTGACCGCGAAGCTACTTTGGCAAACAAAAACAAGAAGAAAGCCAAAAAATAGAAAAAGAGCTGCTTTACGGATTAACCCGTAAAACAGCTCTTTTTCTGTCATAATCCCGATGGCATAATATTCCTTAAATTGCAATAACAAATTGAACACTTTCACTGGATAAAGTTATCTACGGGTTTAAAGTATAAATTCTGTCCAGTTGAGCATCAAACAGTTCCTCAGGGGTCTGATAACCTAATCGTTTCCTAGGCGTGGCGTTTATCTCGTCTGCAAACATTAAGATTTGTTCGGCGGTAAAGCCATTGATGGAGCGACCCTTTGGGATATATTTTCGTAGTATGCGATTGGTCCTCTCATTTACAGGTCGTTCCCAAGCAGAATAGGGATGAGCAAAGTAGATTGCCGTGCCTAGTTCTTCAAAGGCTGAAAATGCCGCAAACTCACTGCCGTTATCTGTGGTAATACTGCGAAACACCTGCGAAAATTTCTCGCCATACTGTTCCTTTAGCTGTTCCATGGCACTGGCAACACCGGTGGTTGTTTTGCCGTCAATTCGAATTGAAAGATAATATCCTGTCAGGCGCTCTACAATGGTAAATACAACTGCCTCACCGCTTCTTTTTCGGCCCAGTACCGTATCAGATTCCCAGTGTCCAAATGTGTTTCGCTCTGCTGCCTCAGGTGGCCGCCAATCAATGGATTTCCCATTGATACGCTTAGAAAGCCGTGGTTTTCTGCGAGAATGCATTTAATACCTCAGGAAGTTCAAATAGCGTGAGCGGTAATTCCCCTTTCCACAGCATATGATATAGAGTTTTTGTACATGGGATTTCCTTGGCTGGAAAACGATGTTCGCTTCGGGCCCGCCCTACGCACTCATCAAAAGACCAATTATGCTTACGAACCTTTTTAACCATCCAACGGATGAAGTCGGAGTTCCTGGATACCGTTCTAGGGCGATGGCAGCGACTGCGATTCGCTTTGTAGACTGCAGCTCCACGTTTGGCTGAGTAGCCGGGTTTGCGACCTCGGCCGGAGTATTCCGGTGTGCCACGTCGTAGTTCATAGCCCACGGTAGAGGGGCTGCAATCGATTGCGCGAGCAATCTTTCGATTGCTAAATCCCATCTTCTTTAACTGTTGGATTGCGCCACGCTCTTCTGCTTTAAGATGCTGTCCCCTCTTGCGTTCTTCGATCTTTATGATAGAATGGTTCTTGTCCATAGTGTTCAGGCCTTTCTGTCAGTATTTAGTGTGGTAACTTTATCCTAACAGTTCCCTGTGCGCTATGGAATCTTTTTATGTGTTCAATTTGATTTTACAATCTACCTGGCATAATATTTCTGCGCTTTAAAACGATTTTATCCATATTCACACGGTGCATATAAACATTCAAGACAAGGCCGAATCCAAAATACAGGCATATGGCGGAAGAACCTCCGTAGCTGAAAAACGGAAGCGTCACACCCATGACTGGAAGCAAGTCCAGACACATACCCAAATTAAAAATGGATTGTGACGCAATCATACCGAAGAAACCCATACAAATACTGCTGCCCAGTAAATCCGTCGATTTTCTGGCAATATGAAGCGTATGCAACAGGTAAAAAAGGAGCAATAAAATGATAGCGGTACAGCCGATAAATCCAAGTTGTTCTCCTGCGACGGAAAAAATGAAATCGCTTTGCTGAACCGGCACCGCGGAACGATTTACCCGAGGAGCCTGGAACAGCCCGCGCCCCCATAAGCCGCCGCTTCCAATGGAAAGACGACCCTGAATTTGCTGATAAGCATACCGCAATGCTGCATTCGGGTCGGAATCCAAACGATAGGTAACCAACAAACGCTGCTTCTGATAATCTTCTAAAACATATTTCCATGCTAACGGAAATGAAATCCCTATTACTGCAATGAGCGCTGCGAAATAGCGAAGCTGTATCCCGGCACCGAATGCCATGGCCAAAAACATACAGAAAAAAATCACCGCAGCCCCATCGTCACCCTGAAAATGGATCAGAACAATGGGTACCAAAGCATGAAAAGCAAGCAAAATAACATGAATTGGAGATTTCAGCAAACCGCGTTCTTCCAATGTGGAAAGGTGTTTTGAAAAAGTAAGAATAAATCCAATTTTCACCAGCTCACTCGGCTGAAATGTCAAACCGCCCGGCAGAGAAATCCATGCTTTGGCATTCACACCGCCGCTATTGACAACAGCGGAACCGAAGAGCTGGGTATATATAATTAAAAATAAACAAAATCCGGCAACAACATACCAGTAATTACTGATTTCTCTATAATCAATCAAAGAAAACAGCACGGCACCGATGAATCCACCAGCTACCGCCACAAGCATGGTGGTAAAGTAACCCAAGGTCCTCCCTTCGGGGTTAGGAATTGTTTTCATCAGCAGCAAACTGTATCCCGATATCATAAACATGAGAACCCAATACAGCTTGTCCGTACGTTTGATATAATTTGTGATGGACTTCAATGCGTGCATCATTTCACCTCTTAAAGTACACGGATCCTACGATAGCTTATTATATGACACGAAACATAAACTTGCAAGGTATTCTGAATATTCAGCACGCAGTATTTCCTATCCGCTCGAATTGTGTTATAATTTTTATAATTTATGTCATAGTGTTAGGAGAATGCCAATGCTCGCGGATATTGAAATTGCTCAACAGGTAAAGCCAAAACCGATTCGTCAAATAGCTGAAAAACTTGGCATTACAGAGGATGAGCTTGAACCGTACGGAAAATTCAAAGCGAAGCTGACTGATGCTTTGTACCGAAGAATTTCAAACAGAACAGATGGGAAACTAATCCTTGTGACTGCTATTAACCCCACCCCAGCAGGAGAAGGAAAAACCACCACCGTCATTGGATTAGGTGATGCACTTTCTAAAATTGGAAAAAAGGCCGTCATAGCCCTACGGGAACCTTCACTTGGCCCGGTTTTCGGCATCAAAGGAGGAGCCACGGGCGGCGGATACGCTCAAGTAGTTCCCATGGAGGACATCAACCTCCACTTCACTGGCGATTTTCATGCAATTACCTCCGCCAATAACCTTCTCTGTGCAATGCTGGACAACCATATCCAGCATGGAAATGCCCTGCAAATTGACCCTCGCAGAGTGCTAATCCAACGCTGTATGGACGTAAACGACCGGCAGCTCCGCAATATTATCTGCGGGCTTGGTGGCAAAGCAAACGGTGTGCCTCGTGAGGACAGTTTCTGCATTACAGTTGCAACCGAGGTTATGGCGATTTTCTGCTTGGCTGAAAACCTGTGTGACCTAAAAAAGCGGCTTGGCAAAATTCTTGTGGCATACAATATAAAAGGCGAACCGGTTTACGCACATGATCTGAAAGCGGAAGGCGCGATGGCAGCACTGCTGAAGGATGCCGTTAAACCGAACCTTGTGCAAACTTTGGAGGGGACCCCTGCACTGATTCACGGGGGACCTTTTGCAAACATTGCCCATGGATGCAATACGGTACGTGCCACACGTTTTGCTTTAAAACTTGGCGATTACTGTGTAACGGAAGCAGGATTTGGCTCCGATCTGGGTGCGGAAAAATTCATGGATATTAACTGCCGTCTAGCTCGATTCAGACCTGATGCGGCTGTTCTTGTCGCGACAGCACGTGCGCTGAAATATAACGGCGGCGTATCAAAAACAGAAGTTGAAAAGAAAAATTTAGAAGCCTTGAAAAAAGGCATTGAAAATCTTGGTGCGCATATTCAAGGCCTAAAAAAATATGGCATTCCGGTCGTCGTAGCGATTAATCGTTTTGAAAGTGATTCCGAGGAAGAACTGGAGTTTATTGAGCAGTATTGCCATGACAACGGAGCAGATTTCGCCCTTTCCGAAGTGTTCACAAAAGGTGGCGAAGGCGGTGTGGAACTGGCAAGGAAGATCTGCAAAGCCGCCGAAAAACAGTCCGATGTGCGCCTTTTGTACCCTGACACCATGCCGATCCGTGAAAAAATAGAGACTATTGCAAAGGAAATTTACGGTGCGGATGGGGTAACCTATACGCAGCAGGCCATTCGTTCTCTGGAAGAAATTTCATCTATGGGTGGTGACCGTCTGCCGGTTTGTATGGCAAAAACGCAGTATTCTCTGTCCGATAATCCAAAACTGCTTGGCAGGCCTTCCGGTTTTACCATTACGATTCGGGACGCAAAGCTCAGCAGCGGCGCCGGATTTGTGGTTGCTTACACAGGCAATATTCTCACCATGCCCGGACTTCCCTCCCACCCTGCTGCTGAAGAGATTGACGTGGATGAAAACGGAAAAATTTCCGGATTATTTTAAAATGCAACATGGTATTAGAAGGTGATGTCTTGCAAGTTTACCGAACGTTTTCGCCCGAAGAAACTGAAGCACTCGGGGAACAGATTGCCTCCTCCTTAAAAGGCGGAGAAGTTCTGGCACTGTTCGGCGGCATGGGGATGGGAAAAACCGCTTTGACCCGCGGAATTGCCCGTGGACTTGGAATTTCAAACGGCGTTTCCAGTCCCACTTTTGCATTGGTGCATGAATACAGGGGGCGCCTGACTGTTTATCATTTTGATATGTACCGCGTCACAAGCTGGGACGACCTTGCCTCCACCGGTTTCTTTGATGATCTGAACACAGGCGCGGTTTTGGTTGTGGAATGGAGCGAAAATATTGAAAACGCACTGCCTCCGGAAGCGATCCGGATTTCCCTAAATCGGGGGGAAACGGACAACGAACGCGTAATTACCATTGAGGGGACTTCTGATGAAAATACTGGCGATTGATTCTTCCGCAGTCACTGCTTCCGCCGCACTGACGGAAAACGGAAAAATACTGGGAGAATATTTTTTAAATACGGGACTAACACATAGTGAAACATTAATGCCGATGATTGAAAGTATTTTTCAGTGTACAAAGATAAAACCGTCTGAAATTGACTTATTTGCGGTTTCTTCCGGACCAGGCTCTTTTACCGGCATCCGAATTGGAATTGCAAGCATCAAGGGGTTGGCCATGCCATTTCAAACGGCATGTGCAGGTATTTCTACACTGGAAGCTATGGCTCATAATCTGGAGCATATCAACTGTCTTGTCTGCGCCGTTATGGATGCGCGGTGCGGACAAGTTTATAATGCTCTTTTCCGGGCGAAAGAAGGAAATATTGAAAGGCTGACGCCGGACCGTGCTATCGCCATTAAAGACCTTGCTGCGGAATGCGAAAAATTCAACGACCCGCTTTATCTTGTCGGTGACGGAGCAAGACTCTGCGCAAAATCGGAATCGTTCCAAGAGCTTAATGCCATTCTTTCCCCGGAACCATTTCAATACCAACGGGCATGGGGTGTTGCAAAAGCTGCAGAAAATGCGGTAAAAAACGGACACACAGTCTCCCCCGCCGCTTTAATGCCAATCTATCTTCGCCCGGCACAAGCCGAGCGTTCACTTAAAAAACAGCATGGAGGGAATAAACTATGATTGCTTTAGGAGCTGACCACGGCGGTTTTGCATTAAAAGAAGCAATTCGCCAATATTTGGAAAGCCAAAAAATCGAATACCGGGATTTTGGGACTTTTAATGAAAATTCGGTTGATTACGCTCCCATTGCCGCACAGGTCGCACACTACATTGCAGACGGCAACGCCGAATTAGGCATCTTGTGCTGCGGTACCGGAATTGGGATGAGTATCGCAGCAAACAAAGTAAAAGGAATTCGCGCTGCTGTTTGTGCAAACGCATATTGCGCAGAAATTACCAGGCACCACAACAACGCCAATATTTTGTGTCTTGGGGGCAGAGTTATCAATGAGCAACAAGCAGTCGAATTTGTCAAACTGTTTCTAAACGCCCCGTTTGACGGCGGCCGTCATCAAAGAAGAATTGATGAAATTGCACAGATTGAGCGCGGCGAGTTATAAAAAGTATATTTTTGGAGGATATAAAAATGGAAAAACAAATATTCATTATGGACCATCCGCTGATTCAGCACAAACTAACGTATCTGAGGGATAAGGCAACGGGGTCCAAAGAATTTCGTCAACTGGTCAGTGAAATTGCAATGCTTCTTTGCTACGAGGCAACACGTGACCTTCCCCTAGAGGAAACCACAGTGGAAACACCGGTTGCCACAGCAAAAACAAAAGTCATTTCCGGACGGAAACTGGCATTTGTGCCTATCCTGCGCGCAGGGCTCGGCATGGTGGACGGTGTTCTTCAGATGGTTCCCGCTGCAAAAGTTGGTCATATTGGACTGTACCGTGACCCCAAAACGTTAAAACCCGTAGAATATTACAGCAAACTTCCCTGCGATATTGATCAGCGTGACGTCATTGTGCTGGATCCAATGTTGGCAACCGGTGGTTCTGCCAAAGACGCAATCACCATTATCAAACGCAGCAATCCCAAAAGCATTAAATTCATGTGCGTCATCGCCGCGCCGGAGGGCATTAAGGCATTGACGGAAGCTCATCCCGATGTTCAGCTTTACTGCGCCGCTGTTGATGACCATTTGAATGAACACGGCTATATTATTCCCGGACTCGGTGATGCGGGTGACCGTATTTTCGGAACTCTTTAGAGTGCAGACTTTCCATTTGTTTTATTTATATCCCACAGCAATAGGGATATAGGATTGATGGATATTGCAAAACATCAACGTTCGTTTGATCGATTACACCGTTTGGGTATTCACCCAGACGGTGTTTTTTGAAATACGAATATGAATAGAAGAATATCACCTATTTTTTGATTGAAAATATCCCAATTTAAACTTGACAAAGTTTATCTAGAATGATATATTATAAATGTTAAAAATATCCAACGGAGGCAAACAAGTGTTAATTACACGGGAAACAGACTATGCTCTGCGGACACTGCGCGCACTCTCGACCGGCGAGCAAATTACAACCGCCGATATTTGTCGGCAGGAATTACTGCCACAGCAGTTTGTTTACAAGATACTGAAAAAACTGCAGAAAGCCGGTCTTGTTCTCATTACGCGAGGAAAAGACGGAGGATGCCGGCTGATTGCAGACCTTGAGAAAGTCAGTCTTTATGACTTGATGGAAATTATGGATGCAGACAAAGCTGTTAGTGCCTGTACACAGCCGGGATTCCCCTGCGCATGGAGGCAAAAATACAATAAGCCGTGTCAAGTTCACCGGCATTTGCAGCAAATACAAAACAGACTGGATAAAGAGCTGAAAGCTTTGCCTCTTTCGGAAATACTATCCGACGACAGCTAATGATATTTCTTCATTAGCTGCTCATTTTGGATATAAAGTGGACATATTTTATCAAGTATAGTTTGACCATTTGCTATGTATTTTTTTGGCTCCCGGAGAATGCCGTGAGTGAAAAATTATACAATAAACTTTGATTCAAGGAGGAAGTTGAATGTTTTTCAAAACAACAGAAGAACAGGAAGCATTCCGCGCGAAAGTTCGTGAATTCGCAGAATCGGAAATTAAGCCCCTTGCCTTTACCCTTGACAAGGAGAATCGTTTTCCGGATGAAATTATTCAAAAAATGGGCAAACTCGGATGGATGGGTATCCCCTATCCTAAAAAATATGGCGGTATGGGACTCGATACAACCAGCTACGCCATTGCCGTAGAGGAACTTTCACGAGTTGACGGCGGCACTGGCGTGATTCTCTCTGCTCATGTATCACTGGGTTCTTGGCCGATTTTTGCTTACGGCACGGAAGAACAAAAACAAAAATATTTGGTTCCGCTCGCAAAGGGTGAAAAATTAGGAGCATTTGGTCTGACAGAGCCTGAAGCCGGCAGCGATGCAGGCGGCACAGAGACCACTGCGGAACTCGACGGGGACTATTACATACTTAACGGAGGAAAAATTTTCATTACCAATGCGGATAAGGCCGATATTTACGTTGTGTTTGCCGTAACAACACCCGGAATCGGGACCCATGGCATCAGTGCCTTTATTGTTGAAAAAGGCTGGGAAGGTTTTACATTCGGCGATCATTACGATAAAATGGGAATCCGTTCCTCCTCCACTGCGGAACTTATCTTCAATAATGTAAAAGTACCAAAGGAAAATCTTTTGGGCAAAGAGGGAGAAGGATTTAAAATAGCCATGTCCACGTTGGACGGCGGCCGAATTGGAATTGCGGCGCAGGCTCTCGGCATTGCTCAGGGAGCGTATGAAAACGCCTTAGAATATTCCAAAGAAAGAATTCAGTTTGGTAAGCCTATTTGCAGACAGCAAAGCATTGCTTTTAAACTTGCCGATATGGCGACAAAACTGCGTGCCTCACGTTTTATGGTATACAGCGCAGCGGAATTAAAGGAAAATCATGAGCCGTATTCCATGGAAGCTGCCATGGCAAAACAATTTGCCTCCGACAGATGTCTTGAAATCGTAAATGACGCGCTGCAAATCTTCGGCGGAAATGGATATTTAAAAGGCATGGAAGTAGAGCGCGCATATCGTGATGCCAAAATCTGCACCATATATGAAGGTACAAACGAGATTCAACGAGTTGTAATTGCATCCCACATCATAGGAAAGATGCCAAAAGATGAAGTTGCTCGCAGCGGCAAGCGCGGTCCAATCACAGGTGCACGTAAAAAGGTGATTTTCAAAGACGGCTCCCCCAAGGAGCAAGTCGAGGCACTGGTTGACGCACTGCAGAAAGATGGCTATGACTTTACCGTTGGAATTGATATAGACACCCCGATTTCGAAAGCCGACCGCGTTGTCAGCGCCGGGAAAGGCATTGGTGAAAAGAAAAATATGGAGCTGGTAAAAGCCCTTGCCGTTCAGGCCGGCGCGGCGATTGGTTCTTCACGCCCCGTTGCAGAAACCCTTCACTATTTGCCCTTAAACCGCTATGTGGGCATGTCCGGTCAAAAATTCAACGGAAACCTTTATATCGCCTGCGGAATTTCAGGCGCAGGTCAGCATTTAAAAGGCATCAAAGATGCAACTACCATTGTAGCGATTAACAACAATCCTAATGCGCCCATTTTCAAAAACTGTGATTACGGAATTGTGGGCGATGTTTTAGAAATTCTTCCATTGCTAACGCAGGCATTGGACAACGGTGAACCCAAACGGCCGGCGCCGCCGATGAAGAAAATGAAACGTGCAGTACCAAAGATGGTAAAACCGGACTGGAAGCACTATGTCTGCAATGGCTGCGGCTACGAGTATGACCCGGGTGTTGGAGATCCCGAAAACGATATTCAGCCCGGAACGCTGTTCGAATCGCTTCCCGAAGAATGGATTTGCCCGGAATGCGGCGAAGATAAAACAAACTTCATTGAAGCATAACCTTCAAATAAGACTAAGATTTAGGGAGGTTTCTTTTTATGTATAATGTCCGACAAGTGACTGATGATTTGTATTGGGTTGGAGCAAATGACCATCGGTTGGCTCTCTTTGAAAATATTCACCCCATCCCCGATGGTGTTTCCTATAACTCCTATTTACTGCTTGATAAGAATACCGTTCTGTTTGATACGGTAGATTGGGCCGTCTGCCGCCAATTTCTTGAAAATGTGGAATATGTGCTAAACGGACGAGAGCTGGATTATGTGGTCATCAATCATATGGAACCTGACCATGGAGCTTCTCTGGAAGAAATCCTATTGCGATATCCGAAAGCAAAAATTATCACAACCGAAAAAGCCGTAATGCTGATGCGCCAGTTTGGTTTTCCTATTGATGGTCGAACGGAAGAAGTAAAAGAAGGCGACACAAAATCGTTCGGCAAACATGTTGTGACATTTATTGCCGCACCGATGGTTCACTGGCCGGAAGCCATGGTGACATTTGACACTACGAACGGCGTTTTGTTCTCGGCGGATGCATTTGGTTCCTTCAAAGCACTGGACGGTAAACTTTTCAATGACGAAGTCAATTTTGACCGCGACTGGATTGATGAAGCTCGGAGATACTACACGAATATTGTCGGAAAATACGGCCCATTTGTCCAAGCGCTGCTAAAAAAAGCCTGCGGCATTGATATCAAAATCATCTGTCCGCTCCACGGCCTTGTTTGGCGCTCCAACCTCGGTTATCTGCTCGACAAATACGATAAATGGAGCAAATATGAACCGGAGGAAAAAGGTGTTCTGTTGGTATACTCCTCCATGTACGGGAATACGGAAAGTGCCGCCGGTGCTCTGGCAAGCAAAATTGTGCAAAAAGGCATGCCTAATGTAGTGATGTACGACGTTTCGAAAACCAATGTCTCCTATCTCATCTCTGAAGCGTTCCGTCTCAGCCATTTGGTTTTGGCTTCGGTTACCTATAACCTTGGTATTTATCCTCCGATGAAAAACTACCTAATGGATATGAAAGCATTAAATGTGCAAAAACGCACAGTGGTTATCGTGGAAAACGGCTCCTGGGCCTGCAAATCCGGCACACTCATGCGGAAATTCCTAGAAGATGAAATGAAGGATATGAATGTTCTCAACGAAACATTAACGCTCAACTCCTCTATGAATGAAGAAAATCGTCCCGATTTGGACGCGCTTGCCGAAAGCATTGTCCTGTCCATGAAATAAGATATGCACTCATGTAAAAAAGCCGGCCATCAGAAAAGTCCTTTGATGGCTGGCTTTTTAGTATTATCTTCCATATGAAAATGCCCCGTTTCCGGGGCATTTTCGATTTAATCAGAAATTGAAAGCTGTTCATTGTTACTGTTGTGATATTCTTTTGCTGCCGCAATCAGTCCCTGAAACAACGGATGGGGACGATTTGGACGGGACTTAAACTCCGGATGGAACTGAGCACCCATAAACCATGGATGATCGGGAAGTTCCATCATTTCTACAATGCGGTCGTCCGGAGATCTTCCGCAGAAAACAACGCCTGCTTTTTCAAACTGAACCCTATAATCATTATTGACTTCAAAGCGATGACGATGTCTTTCATAGATCAACGGGGCATTTCCATATAGCTTGTACGCTTTTGTTCCCTTTTGAAGTTTGCAGGGGTATTTGCCAAGTCGCATGGTGCCGCCAAGTTGCACCACATCTTTTTGCTCCGGCATCAGGTCAATAACCGGATTATTGCTCTGCGGATCAAACTCGGCAGAATTTGCATCTGTAAGGCCCAAGGCATAACGGGCGTATTCCACCAGTGCAAGCTGCATACCAAGACAAATGCCCAAAAATGGTATCTTGTTGACACGTGCATAATGAATTGCGATAATTTTTCCCTCAATGCCTCTTTGGCCAAACCCTCCGGGGACCAGAACACCGTCAACATCCGCAAGGATTTCTGAAACATTCTCTGCGTTGATTGTTTCGGAATCAACCCACTTAATATTCACTTTTACTTTGTTACCAAATCCGCCGTGAGTCAAAGCTTCCGCAACACTTAAGTAAGCATCGTGGAGTTCAATATATTTTCCAACCAAGGCAATGGTAACACTGTCGGTTAAGGACATTGCCGTATTTACCATCGATATCCAATCCGTTAAATCCGGACCGGGTGTATCCAACCCAAAGTGCTTGCAGACAATATCGTCGAGCTTTTCCTCACGCAGAGCCAAGGGAACAGAATACAAGAGTGGAAGATCCAGATTTTCAATCACACAGTTTTCTTCCACATTACAAAACAGTGCAATCTTTTTCTTAATGTCCGTACCGATTTTTTTGTCCGAACGGAGCACAATAATATCAGGTTGAATCCCGATGGACAGCAGCTCCTTGACGCTATGCTGCGTCGGCTTTGATTTATGCTCATGGGAACAGGCAAGGTACGGAACCAAAGTGACGTGAACAAACAGACAGTTGCTGCGTCCCACTTCCGTGGCGAACTGGCGAAAAGCCTCCAAAAACGGCAAGCTTTCAATATCGCCCACAGTTCCGCCTACTTCTATAATTGCCACATCCACATTCTCTTTGCCGGCATAAATACGGGATTTAATTTCATTTGTAATATGTGGAATCACCTGTACAGTTCCGCCGCCGTAATCTCCATTGCGTTCTTTCTGTATGACGTTCCAGTACACACGACCGGACGTGACATTGCTGTTCTGGGTTAAATTCTCATCAATAAAGCGTTCATAGTGACCTAAATCCAAATCTGTTTCGGCTCCGTCGTCAGTTACAAAAACTTCCCCGTGCTGAAATGGATTCATAGTTCCCGGGTCGACGTTTAAATAAGGGTCGAATTTTTGCATTGTGATTCTCAGGCCCCTGGATTTTAAAAGACGCCCAAGGGACGCCGCAGTGATTCCCTTGCCAAGACCTGATACAACACCGCCTGTTACAAATACATACTTTGCTGCCATATTGCCCTCCATCATCTATCTATAATTATTTCACTGTCAGCCGCATTTATCAATAAAAAAAGGATATCGCCCATTCACTGGTTTTCTAGGGCGATAAAAGTCTATGGAATTAATGTACAACGGTAAATAGGTTCCCAATGAGCGGCAGCGGTTCCTTTTTCCCTTGTACTGCATGAACCACTCCAATAATAATGTAGGAAACCACCAAACACCAACCTGCCAGAGAAAGTAGCCCTCCAAAAAGATTTCCCATCCATGAAAAAAGCCCAAATCCACCCAAGGCAAAACCGAAAACTATCTGTATAATAGCTTTTACGACGCCAATGGAAAACATGAGGGCAAATTCGAAAATACTGAGAAGAATGCCTTGATTGACATGGAAGATAACATTCGGATTCTCCCTGTCAACGAACAGTCCCACTAGCCAGAGAATTCCAATATATGAAAGAGCAGAGATTGCTTTTTCATCACTTGGAACAGAACTTCTATTCGGGGTATTTTGTCTCTGCCAGTTCTGCGGTTCACCTGTATAAGGATTCCTGTAAGTACGCCCCCAATTTGGAACGGAATTTGCATCGGGCCTTCCGTAACCGGACGGCTGCTCATGCTGATGTTCATCAACATTGTTTTTGCCCTGTCCGCTTTGAGTTTTTTCATCCATACCGGAAACAACGTCACCCCTCATATGTTACAATTTCGGCCTTCTGAATGATCACATCCTCATCCGGTCTGCCTTGATCATTTGTAGAAACAGCCGCAATTTTGTCCACTACATCCAAGCCGTCAAAAACTTGTCCAAACACCGTATGGCCCTTTTCTTCAATATTATAATATCCGTCCAAGTAAGGATTGCCGCCGTACTTTTCGTAAATTTCACGGTATTGATCGGTGACCTTACTCATATCAATCCATCCGGAGCCGTATTGTTTCACAAATGCTTCCGGGTCTTGCTGATATAACGCATAGGCCTGATCAAAATAATCCCATCCTACAAATGCAGAGGCTGGAGCTTGATTGATAAAAAACTGGCTGCCGTTTGTGTCTTTGCCGGAATTCGCCATCGATACAGCCCCGCGCAAATTAAGCAAATTGCGATTAAACTCATCCGCAAATGGGTCACCCCATATGCTTTCGCCGCCGGTACCATCCCCTTTCGGGTCACCGGTTTGAATCATGAAATTCTCAATTACCCTGTGGAAGGTAAGATTGTTGTAATAACCTTTTTGAATCAGTCCTATAAAATTCTCCACAGTTTTTGGCGCAGCATCCGGAAACAATCTGATGCGAATTGTGCCAAAATTAGTTTCTAAAACTGCGATTTGCTCGCCTTTCTGAGGAAGTTCCATTTGATAACCAATCTGATTGCCATCATCGGGACGAATTCTTCCATCCACAGAGGAAGACGTACCGTTAGAGCAAGCCATGAAGAGCATCAAAAATAAACACATTCCGATACAGAAAAGGCGGTTTCTTTTTGTCATTTGCTCAAAATTCCTTCCCCAAGCAATCTCTTTGCTCTTGAAATCGCTATCTTATTTATTTTATAATAGAACCGGCACAGAATCAAGCATAGAAATCACTTTTTACGTTTTGATAACATTTTATGACGTATGACGCATAAAAATATTGCATATAGATATATGAAGATAAAAGGAGGGACCAAAATGTTTGAATACTATCCGGAAGGTTGGACCATTGACACCCCTGAGAACCGCGCAGCAACCCAAAATATTTCCGCGGTTAACGACGCCTGCCGGGATGGAAGAATTTTGGAAGGACGTGCGTTAGTCTGTGACAGTTCACATAATCTGATAGTAGATTTAGGATGCATGCAGGGAATTATTCCGCGTGAAGAGGGTGCTCTTGGTATTCGTGAGGGTACTACGCGGGATATTGCTATTATTTCCAGGGTAAACCGTCCTGTCTGTTTTCTTGTGACAGGTTTTGAAAAAAAAACCGATGGAACCATTATCGCGATTCTTTCCAGGCGGGCCGCACAGGAAAAATGTTTTAAAGAATATATTTCCAAACTGGTCCCCGGCGATGTCATCGACGCTAGGATCACACATCTTGAAAGCTTTGGTGCATTTGCGGATATTGGCTGCGGAATTGTCGCCTTACTTCCAATTGATGCTATTTCCGTTTCGCGCATCGATCATCCAAAAGAACGTTTTACGGTAGGAATGGATATCCGAGCAGTGCTTCATTCCATAGAGGGCAACCGAGTTACGTTAAGCCACAAAGAACTTCTGGGCACATGGGAAGAAAATGTGTGTATGTTCTCCCCGGGTGAAACTGTCGCCGGAATTGTGCGTTCCGTAGAATCTTATGGAATTTTTGTGGAACTTACGCCCAATCTTGCAGGGCTTGCAGAAACAAAGGATGACGTGTTCCCGGGCCAGCAAGCAAGCGTCTACATAAAAAATATTATTCCAGACCGCATGAAGGTTAAATTGGCCATTGTGGATACTTTCGATTACTCTTACCGTCCGGCCCCTCCAAAATATTTCTTTAAGGGCAATCATATGGATCGATTTGTCTATTCCCCACTTGGATGCACAAAAGAAATTATAACGGATTTTACAAAAAATAAAACACAATGAAAACAAAATACTTGACAGGCTGCCTTACTCGGGCAGCCTGTCATTTTTCTGTCCTTCTGTACTTTTTCCCTGCAATTTTAAGATGTGGGATTCCAGTAAATTTTGAAATACAGCATTTTGGTGTATCTTACCCGCAGCATCTCTGTATTTGATTGGATCGTAATACAAACTGTGGCGCTGCTGTAGAAGAAAATTCAGCGCCTCCTCCCGTCCTCTGCTGCGTGACAATACTTCAGCAGCTTTAATCACGACCATGGCGTTGTATGGCATTAGTTCATATGCTTGGAGATAGTTTGAATAAGCTTCCTCTAAACTGCCGACTTCTTCTAAAGCCTTGGCAAGGTCGATGAATACTCCTGCCCTGTGGGAATCGCCGTAATCAATCATAATACCTTCAACCTTTTTCCGTTCTGCCGGAAAGGGCATCCCACCCTGGGCTTTCCAGATAACGTCTTGCATATTGAATTGTCTGCCTGCAATAGTTTCTGCCAAGCCAGCTGTACGCTTTTTCACAGAGGTACAACTCTCTCGGCTCAGAAGAATCGCCGCAAAGTTCAATAATCTTCAGAAGCAGCTTCTCTTTATCGTTAGTGGAACTCCAAATTTTTCCCGCCGTTTTTTCTAGTTTCGGATCATGGGGGACAGACTCACCCAGCAGATAAAATAACGCAGCTGCAAGTTCCGGATCCGCATGTCTATCAGACTTCATTACAAAGCCTCCATTCCCTCTTTCAACTTTTGCCGTACCATAGAAGCACGAAGTTTGCGGTGCTCTTCTTTTGTCAGCGACTCGCCTTGTTCATAAGCAAGCGTAGCGGGCTGTGCTTTATAGATCATAGTATCCATATCACAAATATTAATTCCACGGATCATGCCCGCTGCGACTCCAAAGCGAACCGCACTGGCACGTTCCAAAAATTCGTCGAAAGACAGCAAGCGTGCATTCTGCAGAATACCCAGATTGCGCAAAATACTATCCTGCACAAAAAGTTGGTGAATCAACTCTTCCCTCATATTTCGTTCGCGGGTAACAATTTGCTTTGCCATGCTGGAAAGGTTTTCTAAAGCCTCACGTTCTGAAAGACCCATTGTCACTTGATTAGAAAGGCGAAAAAAAGCCCCCCGCGGGTTTGATTCTGAACCATATATACTGTGTAAAGTTAGGCCCAATTTAGAAAGATTATGCGCAATTCTGCTTGTGGAACCGGATTCCACCAGCGCAGGAAGATGAAGCCGAATGGATGCGACCATACCAGTTCCCAGATGAAAAGGATTCTGCGTTAAATAACCAAGCTGAGAGTCAAAAGCAAAAGGAAGGGTCCTGTCCAAAAAAGTATCTAAACGATCCGCAGCTGAGTAAGCGTTTTCAAGCTGTAATCCGGCAGCAATCGACTGAATGGTTAGATGATCCTCCCCGTTGACAGCGATGGAAAGTGATTCATCTTCCGAAACGATTAACCCGCGCCCGTTTCGCTCAGTCACCATTTCAGCGCTGATGAGACCTCTTTCCGCCAAAGATGCGGCATGAATTTTTGTTACAGATTCCAAATTGATTTTTGTACAACGTTCATAGCCGGAATCACCCTCCAGAGCTGCAAGAACCTTCTTCATAACAAAACGCCGGTCAGACACACTCATCCTTGAAGGAAATGGTACGCCGGTCAAATTACGTGCAAGGCTGATATATGTACCTGCAGAAACATCAGCGTCTTTTGATGCTGCTTCATACCATTTGCTCATTGGCTGCGTTCCTCCATTTTATGAATCCGATCACGCAAAACAGCCGCCTGTTCAAAGTTTTCATTTTGTATAGCTTCTTTCAGCCGTCCGTGCATAATGGCCAACTGCGCTTTCGGCAAAACCTGCGGAAGGTCTCCTCCCCCAGCGGACTTGCCGCGATGGGTAACACGGCCATGAATTCGTCGAATATAAGGCGCTAATTGGTCTGCAAATGTATAGTAGCACTCTGCACATCCGACTTTTCCGGTGAGTAATATATCATGAAAGGAAGCGCCACAGCATTCACAGCGCTGTGTTGCGGCATAACTTTCCCCTTCCGAGAAAAAATCACTCACAGCATTGTCGAATTCGATGTCCATGACGAACATAAGGTTGGCGTACCCTAAGGCACGGGCACAGTCTGCACAGAGCGCATACTCCACAGGCTCTCCGCCAACAATGGCCTGCACCCGAATAACGGACGGATTACGTCCACATGATTCACACAACATTTTTCATCGCCTCCATGTCTTATGCTGTCAAATGTTCAGGACATCGCGCGCAAGAAAACTTGTAACACTATTTGTTCTCTCGCAATATTATATACTGTAAACCGAAAGGAGGAAATTAATAATGTGTAACAATGGTTTCTTTGGATGCGGTAACAATAGTTGCACCTGGGTGATTATTCTGCTCATCATCTGGGTATGTTGTTCTGGCGGGAACTACGGCTACGGATGTGGTGGCTGTGGTGACAACTGCGGCGGCTGCGGCGGCGGCTGCTAAGTACAAAAATGGGCTGCGAGCATCGTTTCGCAGCCCTCAACTTATTGATACAGTTCTTTATCCATTGCCTGTTTGAGGGCTTGTGCCAGTTGGTCCGGACAAGAAGTTGATTTAAAACCGCAGCGAATCCCCTGTAACTTACTGATGACATCTTCCGCTTTCTGCCCTTTCACAAGGGAGCAGATGCCCTTTAAGTTCCCGTCACAACCTCCGATAATTTTAACAGAATGAATTAAATTTCCTTCCAGTTCTATGATCATTTCAGAAGAACAAGTTCCATGTGTTTTATAGCGATATGTCAACATATTTCACTCCATTGTAAATAAAATAAACTAAGCTGAAACAGTGCCTAGACGAATTAGTTTTTGCACCTCTGTTTCCGGTGTGTTGCAAGTGCCAATCGGTAAACATTTCTTTCGGTACATACCGTGAAAATCCGTTCCGCCCGTCATAATCAGCCCGTATTTTTGCGCAATTTGAGAAAAAAACTCCTCGTCGCCCACTTTATTTGAAGGGTGCCAAACCTCAACACCGTCAATTTCGTGATCACAAGCAAGCTGCTTTAAAAGTTCATAGCTGTCATATTCACCTGGATGAGCTAAAACGGCGATGCCGTCTGCTTGATGGATTCGGGCAATCACTTCATGCACATCCGGATAGTGTATCGGAACATAGGCCAAGCCCTTATCAGCATGAAACAAGTGATGGTAAACATCACCGTAAAATTCATTTGCATATCCTGCATCAATCAGTGCATGCATAATGTGCTGTTTATAAATCACAGTACTTTCTTTTGATCGGTTCAGAATCATTTGCTTCGGAATCGAATAAATCTTCATCACCTGTTGCATCATGACAGCAGCAGCATGAGCTCTCTCGTTTTGCATATGTTTGCACAGGTCTTCAAGTTTGTCAGGATTTTTGCAAAAATAGCACAAGATATGTGCTTTCCTCCCTGTGGAGGGATCCTTGGCAGAAAATTCCGCGCCCGGAATTACCGTAACTCCATACTTTTTGCTTATAATCCCAGCACGAACGGAACCGGAAAACGTGTCATGATCTGTAACGGAAATGATAGAAATGCCGCGTTTTGCCGCTAACATAACAGTTTCTTCGACTCCAACAGAACCGTCGGACATTTTGGTATGGCAATGCAAATCAGCGGTCAATGCCGCACTTCCTTTCCAATTCCTTTTTACGTTATTATTATAATCCTAAACACGGATAAAGGCAACTAACGTAAAAGTTTTTCAGGGGTAAACCTCCGAACAGCAAGAAAGCACAAAAGCACATCGACTAAAAAAAGTACGCCGGAGGTAAACAGCAAAAGAGCGGTTTTCACCCGAAACAGACCAGTAAACTGTAAAGTAAATAGAAGGACAACCGGAAGGACAAGATAGCCGGAAGTCTGTATTAATTCCGTATATTTGTTTCTGCCCACGGAAATCAGTGCCATAAACACTGCGCCGAAAAAAATGATCGTCGGGGATAACAGAAATACCAAGACAACCCAGTTCCAATTTAAGTAAAAGGGCATAGAAAGTATCATATCTCCAACGGCAATTACTATAGAAAACACAACGAAGGAAATGGCTGTGATAAGCGCAGAAAGGAGAATACACCCCAAAATCTTTGCTTTAAAAATCTTGCGGGCACTCAATGGTGTCAGCAACAGCGTTTCAAGAGTCCCGGACTCTTTCTCCCCCACCAAGCTGCGTGCAGAAGCAACACAGGATGACAAAAGAGGAATCATTAAAAAAAGCATGGGACAAATCATATTGGTCATTAGGTAGAAGATACCCTGCCGCTGATCTAACCCCGCAGCTTGATCTGAAATCAATCTTAGCATTTGGTCTACCCCGTTCATATTTTTCAGCGGTGCATGAAGCAAGAGCACGAGAAACAAAATTGGCAGAATAAAAGCCATAAAGAGCGGTACCAGAATCAGTGCACTTCGTGCTGATTTGTTGTTCCATATATCGCCGAAATCTTTGAATGCCAAAGCTTTTTCCGCAGAAGTCCAAATTTTCAATGCTATCCCTCCCCCAACGCCAGAATTCGGGAATAAATATCCTCCAGAGATGGATGAACCACCTGTGCCGCGAAAACATCAATACCGGAAAGAATCATATGCTTTAATAATTTCGGCATTTCTTCTTCATCTGCAATTTCTTTTTCCCACACATTCCCTTCCCGAAAATGTAAGCCTTCCGGCGTCTGTCCTTCACGCACACAAAACCTAGCGCAAAGCGGTACGCCAATTTCTTTACTGAGTGATTCCAAATCACCGCAAGCTAGCATTTTGCCGTTAGAAATAATTCCATAATGGTCACACAAATTCTGCGCAGAACGAATCTGATGCGTACAAAGGAAAACTGTAACGCCTTCCCGTCTGACCAAGTCCACAAGCATTGTATAGACCTGTTGTGTCGACTCGGAATCTAAACCATTGGTTGGTTCATCTAGAATGAGGATGCTAGGTCTTGAAAGCATTGCACGTGCCATCGACAAACGCCGAACCATACCCGTAGAGTAGGCTGCCAGACGCTTATCGCGTACATCCCATAAATCAAACCTTTTCAAAAGCCCTTCCGTCCGTTGTCTGCATTCTCTTCTTTCCAGCCCAAGGACTTGTCCAAAAAACATGAGATTTTCCATTCCGGTCAGGCGTGCGTACATTTGGGCAGTTTCTGTAACAACTCCGCAGAGGCGATGGACTTTCTCCGGTTTCTTGTACGGTGAAATTCCCAGCATGGTGCAGGAACCCGCCGTAGGTTTTATCAGCCCCATCAAAAGCTTTACTGTTGTTGTTTTGCCGGCACCGTTCGGACCAAGAAAACCAAAGACGGTACCGACAGGAATCTCCAATGACAGGTCATGGAGAGCATAGACGGTACCGTCGTAAGTTTTACCCAGATTTTGCGTATGAATTGCAATATTGCCCATCTGAAATCACCTCAGTATGAGAATATCACATTTTCTGGGATTATTCCATTTTAATCTGGGAAAAATCATGTTTAATTTTTACATTTTCTGAAATGGTACGGCTGTCCGCTTTTGCCAAAATGGCCGTTCGGTTTTTCCGAATTTTGATAGGCGGTGAGATACCTGCCGGACCGGACACACATCCACCTTCACAAGCCATTCCCTCCACAAAGTCTTCCGGAAGGCGGCCGGCATTTAGAATAGCTAATGTCTTTTTGCATTCCTGTATTCCGTTGCATTTGACACAAGTAAACGGCAGATCAATATTTTCTTCCTCAAACACCTGTTTCACCGCACCGGCAACGCCGCCGCTTTGGGCAAAGCCTTTTCCTGCGCGGCTGCCATCCTGCTCGCTTTCAGGCTCTTTTTCCACATCTATGTCTTTTGCGGTAAACATAGCCGCAAGTTCCTCAAACGTTAGCACATAGTCCGCCGAATCCGAAACTTTCTGAATTTCGTTTTTCTTGGCAACGCATGGACCTATGAATACGACTTTTGTCTGTGGATCTTGTGCACGAAGATATCTTGCTGCAGCTGTCATGGGTGAAACCGTATGAGAGATAAGTTCCTGAAGCTTGGGATAATGTTTCTGAATCAGTTCAACAAATGCGGGACAGCAGGAAGTTGTCATCTTTTTCCCCGACTCCAGCGCCTGCTTTAATTCCTGCGCTTCATGGGATGCAACAGCATCCGCGCCCAGAGAAACTTCCAGAGCATCTGCAAAACCCAGTTTTTTGAGTGCGCTTTTAATCATCCCTGCGGTTGCCGTTCCAAAGTGACCTTCCGCCGCAGGAGCAAAACAAGCTACAACTCTAACACCTTTTTTTATTTCTTCTATAATCTGCACAATTTGAGAACGGTCAGTTATGGCACCAAACGGGCAGTTTTTCATGCAAGCCCCACAGCTGATGCATTTGGAATAATCTATCACAGAACGTCTATACTGATCTTTGCCAATCGCATTGACAGGACAAGAGCGAACACAGGGCCGCATAGTATCCGAGATAGCATTATATGGACAGGCCGCCGCACAGCGTCCGCACTCCCTACATTTTTGGGGATCGATATACGCCCCTTTAGGAGTGATGGAAATGGCACCAAACGGGCAAGCTTCACGGCATTTCTGTGCAAGACAATGCTGGCAGTTATCCGTGACACGAAATCTGCTGATCGGGCAACCCTCACAGGCCGCAGGAAGAACCCCAATAACATTCTTATCCCCTTGCCCCGGAAGATTGCCGCCGCGGGCCGAAACCATTCTTTCCCGTATAATTTCACGTTCGCGATAGACGCAACAACGAAATGTTGGAAGCGGTCCCGGAATAATATCATACGGAATATCATCCAAGTGCTCTTCCAAAGTACCTTCATAAGAATAGCGAGCCACTCTAGTTAAAACCTCGAATTTTAACTGTTTGGCTTCGTTATCATACTCGTATTTCATAGATTCCCTCTTTCGCAAGAATATGTTAAACTTTTAACATTTGATGTTATTATAGCATTTTTAGCATATGTTTACAATAGGATGCTTTGAAAAAAAGCACTCAAGAATCTCAATATTTTTATGAATTATATTGAACTGTTTCAACGTTCTGCACAAGCTAAATGGCGGAATTTGTCTGATGATACAGCGACAATATAGCAAATTTGGATTACCATCGCTTGAAAGAAAAGTCCGGCCGCAGCCGGACTTTTGAATCATAGTTTAAAAATATAAACTATTCCAAATTTAGTTTATTTGTTAACATCCAATTCGTAAATATATAAAATGCAACGGCAAAAGCTGCTGAAAAAAGAATTAGTATAAGTAATCCAACTTCAATCGGCTCTGCGGGATAAGTGGCACCAGCAAAATCCTTAAATGACGAAAAATAATCTTGAATTTGTTGATGAAAAACAGTAACCAGCACGGAGGTAATAGTCTGTTCAACAATACCGAAGCCAAGATATGCACCCACGCCCGCAAGTAATTTGTGTCGTCCGGCTAAATTACCGATTGTAACGGAAGCGTAGATTTGTAGAATGCTGGACCAAAAGCTTACAACCATCATGATAATGATTTCCAAGGTAATAATATGTGCAGATATCCCATATGCCTGATACAATTCTCTTATTTGCGCACATGCACGGCTAAACTTCTCCAAAGTATCTGCGTTTGCCACAAAAATAAAAATCGACAGTACGGTCACCAAAATACTCAACACGGCCCACATCAGTGTAACAATCAGTTTAGCATCGATGTGGCTGTGTGGTTTTACCGGCAGGGTAAAGGATAAATATCCTTCATCGCCGAGCAAATTCCTATAAAAACGCTGAATTGTAACCACCAGCGTAATGACAAACGCTGAGACAATAAGCATGACATACACGCTCATTAAAATAGAACGTGGAATATCAAAGCTATCAAAATCATAATTCCAAGATAACTTGTTAATACCCGCTAGGAGAAGAATCAACCCATAAATCGGGAGGAAAATTCGCGCCGTTGCCGCTGTCTCATATTTTAGCAATTTGCCTAACATTTGAACACCTCCCTAAAGAGCTCATCGACACTCTTGCCTTCTTTTTCCCGGATATCATCAACGGCAGAATGCAGCACAACATTTCCCATATTGATAAATATCACTTCATCCAGGACCTTTTCCACGTCGGTAATCAAATGCGTTGAAATTAGAACTGTGGCATTTTCACTGTAATTGCTGATAATAGTATCCAGAATGTAATCCCTTGCCGCAGGATCAACCCCGCCGATTGGCTCGTCTAAAATATACAGCTCTGTCTCACGGCTCATAACCAAAATGAGCTGCACTTTTTCTTTGGTGCCTTTTGACATTGTTTTCAAACGATCTTTGGGATTGATATGCAGTCTGCTCAGCATATCATAAGCTTTGGCCTTATTGAAATTTTCATAGAAATCTCCAAAGAAATCAATCATTGTATGAACGCTCATCCAATCATTTAGATAAGTCCGTTCCGGCAAATAGGAAACTATCTTTTTTGTTTCGATACCCGGTGTCATACCGCCTACCAAAATCTCCCCGGAAGTGGGCGTTAACAGTCCGTTTGCAAGTTTAATCAACGTGCTTTTTCCGCTTCCATTTGGCCCAAGCAGTCCAACAATCCGTCCCTTTGGCACAGAAAGATTAATGGAATTAAGCGCAAGACAACCGGGATAATATTTTACAAGATTCCGGCACTCAAGTATGGGCTCCATTCTGCTCTTCCTCCTCCATAATCCGATTTACCATATGAATAGTTTGTTCGGTGTCAAAACCAAGACGGTTCATCTTCTGAATAAATTCCTGTATTAAATCAGCCGCAAGATTATTTTTTGTTTGCATAATTTTCTGCACATCCTCCGTGACGTATCGTCCGCTTGTTCGCTGTGAATAAATAAGCCCATCACTTTCCAATTTTGAGAGCGCTCTCTGCATAGTATTCGGGTTTACCGAAGCTTCGGCAGCCATATCACGAACAGAGGGTAATCTACTTCCTGGCTCATATATTCCCGAAACGATCATCAGCTGAATTTGCTCGATTAGCTGAGAATAAATCGGTCGGTCTGATTTTAAATTCCACGCCATTCTTTCACCTCCGACGCATTACTGTACTAATATAATAATACAATTATATGATACTTTTACCATTTTGACAAGTCTTTTCTTATCATTTAACGGATATCTTTTTTATTGAAAAAGATAATTCCAAGAACAAGAAAGATAACAGCCGTAACAGCAAAAACCACAGAAGATTTCATCATCTGCTGTGTGGTACCTGTGGAAATCTGCCCAAACTGCGTTATCAGTAAATATTGATTCCACTCAGAATGACGCAGCAGTTTAAAAAGTCCCTGCGGCAAAAATATGGCTGCGTAAAATGCAAACACAAACAACGAATTTTTTTGAAATATCATTGCAAAGAAAGCGGCAATCATAATAGATGTTATATAACCAATACAGCTAACACCAACCCTGCTGAAAAAATCAGCGATAAACGCTCCTGTAAATTGTGGATCACTTTTTAAAAGAAGCAAGGAACTTCCGCAGTAAAACCCAAGGGCAACCACTCCCACAATAACACCCAGAATGGTAGAACTGATTAGCTGAGAACAATAAATTTTTGTGCGGTTTAAGCCATAAGAAACAGTGTTTTTCAGTGTATGTTCCTTGTATTCTTCTGCGGCAATTAAATCAATCAGAATTGGCATAATAAAAATCGGCCAGGAAAGAAAATACAAACGAACCAACATCCAAGAAGCATATGCGGAATTCGATGCAGACAACTTTGACAGCGAAAAATTGACCAAAACAGCAAGAACTGCCATCACAGCGAGCATACTATAAAAGAAAATGCGATGAAATACCTTATAAAGATCTGCATGTATTAATTTAAGCAATTTGTTTCCCTCCCACCAAATCAATGAAATAATTTTCCAGACTGACACCTGTGCGGTATACTTGCGAAACCAAAATTCCGGATTCCACAAGAGACTTCACGATGAATTCAGGATGCTCAATATCATCCGCAATCCGCAGCGCAGTGTCATTGAGAATTTCAATTTGCTGCAGTGACAAAACATTTCTTAACACTTCGGAAGCTTTATTCGAATCGTCAACTTCCAGTTTTAGGGTAACACGGCATCTTTGCTCCAGCTCTTCTGCGGTGATACATTCCACCAAGCGTCCGGCATTAATAAAGCCATAACGGGTTGCAATTTGAGAAAGCTCGCCAAGAATATGGCTGGAAATCAGTATTGTCGTTCCTTTTTCCCGGTTTAACTTTAATAGAATTTCACGAAATTCATGAATTCCCATCGGGTCTAAACCATTGATTGGCTCATCGAGCACTAAAAAATCCGGATCATCCAAAAGAGCAAGTGCAAGACCCAACCGCTGCTTCATTCCAAGAGAAAAATTTTTAAATTTCTTCTTCTCTTTAGGATTTAGGCCAACAAAAAATAACGCTTCATCCACACAGTTTTTATGACTGATTCCACGTTGAATCCGGTAGTACTCCAAATTTTGACGGGCGGACAAATATGGATAAAATCCGGGTGTTTCAATTATGCTGCCAATTCGTCTGCGCGCATGTTCCAATCCTTTTGCATTTGCGTGTCCAAAAAGCTCCATAGAGCCAGATGTCGGCGGTGTGAGACCACATATCATTTTTAACAGGGTTGTCTTTCCCGCTCCGTTTTGCCCCACCAAAGCAAAAATATCCCCTCTGTTTACAGTTATACTTAAATCATTGACTGCAGGGAAATTCCCAAAACGCCGAACCAGCGCTTGTGATTGAAAAACAGTTTCCGACATATTTTTGTCTCCTTGTATTATTGTATTAATTGAGTAATACAATAATACAATAAGATTTCTATATTTGTCAATAGATTTTTTAAATTTTCATGTTATAATAAATGAAAAGCCGCTCAAATGGCGGCTTTGTATCTTTCAGTTTATCAAATTCAATCTATGGTAAAGCATACGGTTTACAAAGGAAAAGTTTTGCTCAATTTTTTAACGGCGATGAACCATGGAAGTTCCTTTTTCTCTCAGATAAGTGCTCTCAAGGTCTGATAAATGGAGCTTTACGGCTAGCGGATACTTTTCATAGGCTTGGCTGATAGCAAAACTCCCGCCTCTTGCGGAATCGTCAAAGCCACCCATGTGCCAGCGAATGGCAATTGCTTCCGAAGTTTTCAGCCGAAGGAACCGTTCGATTAAAAAGACGGATTTTTCTCCATGGCCATATGGATAACTGTCGTCAATGGAATAATAGGGGCGTTTTTCCCAAGCTCCCGTTTCCTCATTTTTCACATTTCTGGTGCTTATTTTATAAAACTGCGCTTTGCATACATCATGCAGCAACGCACAGATTGCAAAGCTTTCTTCATTGTCCACTTTAGGATCAAAATGCTTTTCTCGCATCACATGATACACGCTCACACTGTGTTGCACAAGACCGCCCTCACAGGCACAGTGAAATTTTGTGCTTGCAGGGGCTGTAAAAAAATCCGTTGAATGCAGCCACTTCAGAAATTCTTCCGCACCGTTTCTTTTAATCTTCTCCAAATAAATTTGTTCAAACTCTTCTTTATATCCCAAATGATAACCCCCCTATTAATCTATTTCAGTATAGCATATTTTCATATTTTTGCACAGTGTAATGGGATATAAAAATGCAACCATGAAAAAGATGAAAAGGAGTTCGACATATGGCAGATGAACATTATTTAAAATTGCTTGCCACAAAATATCCAAATGCAGAAGCAGCCGCCTCCGAAATTATTAATCTTCGTGCAATTCTGAGTTTACCGAAGGGAACAGAATACTTTTTCAGTGATTTGCATGGGGAACATGCATCTTTTCTGTTTCAACTAAAAAGTGCATCCGGCGTAGTACGAACAAAAATTGATGAACTGTTTGAACAGTCCATTTCTGAAGAAGAACGTACAGCGCTCGCAAAACTAATTTATTACCCGGAGCCGGAATTGGCACGTGCCATGCGCCGCGAAACCGAATTTGACGACTGGTGCCGCATCACCATTTACAGACTTGTGGAAGTATGCAAAGCCTCAGCTTCCAAATACACGCGTTCTAAAGTGCGCAAAAAGCTGCCTGAACACTTTGCTTACATTATTGATGAACTTCTGCATTCGGATGGCGGAAAAAACAAACCTCACTATTACAGCGAAATCATTAAATCTATTGTGCAAACCGGTATGAGCGTGGAATTTATTACGGCTTTATGCCATCTGATCCAGCAGCTTTTGATTGACAGGCTGCATATCCTCGGCGACATATACGACCGCGGCCCTAGGCCCGATGCCATCATGGACGCACTCAGCGATTTTCATGACATCGATATCCAATGGGGAAATCACGATATTTCCTGGATGGGAGCGGTTTCCGGCAATATGGCATTGATGGCAAACGTTATCCGGCTGGGAATCAGCTACAATACGTTTGATCTCTTGGAAGACGGGTACGGAATCAATCTAAGACCTCTTTCTGCGTTTGCCGACAGAGTGTACCGAGATGACCCATGCGAATTTTTTACTCCACATATTCTTGATGAAAATCTTTATGACCCAGTTGATCTGTCGCTTGCCGCAAAAATGCACAAAGCAATTGCAATTATACAGTTTAAACTGGAGGGGCAACTGATTGAAAAGCATCCGGAATACAACATGGATGACCGCAATCTGCTTAAACGGATCGATTTTAAAAATGGTGTCATAACGCTTGACGGGAAAACCTATCCCCTGCGCGACAAACGCTTTCCCACAGTTGACCCCAATAATCCCTTGGAACTAACCAAAGAGGAAAAGGAACTGATGAAATCCATTGCCTATTCGTTCCGCCACAGTGAGCGCCTTCAGAAACATATTCGTTTTTTATATTCACATGGAAGCATGTATCTTCGTATGAATTCCAACCTCCTGTATCACGGATGCATTCCCATGACGGAAGATGGGGAATTTGATACAGTGAATCTTGGAGGCAAAGGACGAAAAGGACGCGAACTGCTGGAATATCTTGATTCTGTTGTAAGAAGTGCCTATTTTGCTCCGGAAAATACTCCGGAAAGCGAATCTGCAAAGGATATGATGTGGTATTTATGGTGTGGCGTCAAATCACCTTTATTCGGAAAAAGCAAAATGTCAACGTTCGAAAGATACTTTATTGAGGACCCGGAAACTCATGCAGAAAAAATGAATCCATATTATCATTATATCGAACAACGCGAACCGTGCGAAAAAATACTGAGGGAGTTTGGTCTGGATCCGTCAAATTCCCACATCATTAACGGTCATGTCCCGGTCAAATTAAAAGAAGGCGAAAGCCCCGTAAAAGGCGGCGGCCTTCTGTTCATGATTGACGGCGGTATTTCTAAATCCTATCAAAAACAAACGGGTATCGGAGGCTACACATTTATTGCAAATTCCCGCTATCTGGCACTTGCCGAACATAAACCCTTAAAACCCGGTAGCTTATATGGAGAAGATGCTCCAAAAGTGATGATAGTGGAAGCAACCAAACAGCGTATTACCGTTGCGGATACGGATACTGGCCGAGAGCTAAAATCTCAGATTGCGGAACTGTCTGAGTTGCTGCAAGCCTACCGCAATGGTGTGATTAAAGAGAAATAGCTACATAGAATGAGAGGCATCGGATTCAGGCTCTATGTCAATAGTTGGGGTAACCCAAAATGGAAACACCGGATGGAGCGGCGTTAAGCTGCTCCATTTTTCGTTGAATGATGGAACATGTGAAGAATACGATTGCGGAAGCGACGAAAATTACGATAACCGTAGGCATTGCGTTTGAGTACCTTAATCTTGTTGTTAACCCCTTCGGTAAAACCATTGGTGTAAGGACAATCAAACGAATTTAGAATACCTTTTGACCAGCGAACCATAGTATTTCCACAAGCAACAAATTTCAAAAGGCCACTGTTTTGTGCGGCCATAATCCAATGGGATAGCGCTGTCCGTGCAGACACGCTGTCAGAAGATTCAAGGACTTTGAAAAACTGTTCTTTCAGAGAGTAGGCTGTCAGCAGACGGTTACTGGCATAGAGCATAAGATCGACCTGTTGCTTTTGCTCAGGAGTGAGAAATTGATATCGCTTGTTCAGCAAGATTCGGGAGCGTTTAAAATGAATTCTTCGGGTTTTGCTGAATTTTTTCTGTTCTTCCTTGCGAACGGCTTCAAAGGCCCAAAATACTTGGCGAATGTAATGATATTTGTCAATGACATAATTGGAATTTTTAAAATATGTTTGGGCAATACCGGCATATGTACTCCACATATCGCTGACGAAATGCTTCGTTTTAGAACGGTCAAGCTGGCCGAAATATTCTGTCAGTTTGTGGTTGTATCGAGCAGGAAGAATATCAAGAATTCGGTGACGGACCGGATCGGTCAGAATGCACTGATATTTCTCGCCGCTTGTATTGCCTTTAAACTCATCAATCGATACAACTTCAGGTAATTGCTGCGGTTTTCCATAATGGATACAATCGAAAAGACGGATAATAGTTGAAACAGATAGATTCACCTCACATGCTACACTGGTAAAAGAACGCACGTCGGAAAGCTTTGAAATGATATATACGGCTAAACGGTTTGTCATGCGGTGATATCTAGGCAAAAACGAATTATCCTCAAAGAAACGCTTTCCACAAGAATGGCAGCGATATCGGCGCTTTCGTAGAATCAGGGAGGTATGTTTGCCAAAAGCGGGAATGTCTTTCACGGTTTGACAACGGTAATCATGAACGTAGCTGGTTTGATGGCCACAACAGGGGCAAACATGCGGCTTTCTCGGTAACTCAATAAAAATTTCCGTTTTATCAGGCAATTGCCTCACATTTTTTACGATTACCCCTTTTAATCCAAGCAATTTTTCGATAGAATGAGTACAGAGCATATCGATGACCTCCCAAATGGTGGTGTGGTAATCTCCATTTTAAAGTTTTTTCATCGAATATGCTCTACTTTTTTGCTCTTTTTTCGCAGGCCTATTCGTCACACCCCAACATTTATTATAGAGCCCGGATTCATTCGATGCCTCTTGCGTTTCTCAAATATCAAATGTTAAGTACAGAAAATTTTATCAGTTGATTCATTCATAGGTAGGCGTAACCTACTGCATGCTAATGATATGTCAAACTTCTTTGGATTTTTGAAAATATACCATAGTGATACTTTCAGGTGTAGATTTGATTTATAATGAATGATGGTTTTAATTCTTCAAAACTGCACCAAACTAACTGATTAGTACAAAAAAATCAGTGAATTTTTATACATTTATACAATATTACGTAAAACTCAAAAAGCGTTTTTGTTTTATATTGACTACTTGACATAAAACAGGTAAAATAGAGCATGGAATGTGAATACATTAATTTTTATTCCACTTTCATTAATTTTGATTGCAAGAGTAGCATTAGGACACATACTTCTTTTCACAAAACGGAAAACGCCTTCAGAATATCTGAAGGCGTTTTCCGTTTTTTATGAAAATTTTTTCTTACGATATTCGAGTACCACTTGTGTGAGGGTTTTCTTACAGGCATAACTACACCCATTCATTATGTTTAACAGCAGCATCCTATTGGGCGAATTTGGCCTCTATAAAAAAATACTGTGAAATCGACCAAATTCATGGGAATGTTTTATCACTTTGGATTAATACTATTTTAAAGGTGCACATCTTGACAGAACAAAACTGAACTTAACACCAGTCCTCAAAGATGGACGACGCCAACATTTAGTTGACATAATTTCAATCTTATGCTAAATTATATATAAATATTGGCACTCTAATATGATAAGTGCTAACAAGCCACCGCAGTGGAGTACAGGAGAGAACAAATATGAGACATTTTGAAACAAGATTAAAGAGTAATGACAATACCTATAAAGAATTATTTCTTCGTTATCCCAATAACCCCATATTAACTGCAAAAGACTGGCCATATGCTGTAAACAGCGTCTTTAATCCGGCCGCCACAGTATTTAACAACAAAATTCTTTTGCTTGCTAGAGTGGAGGATCGACGCGGATTTTCCCACTTTACAAAGGCTGTCAGCGACGACGGCGTAACGAACTGGCAAATTGACACATGCCCCACTCTGGAGGCAAATCCGGATTATCCGGAAGAAGCATGGGGCATTGAAGATCCCCGCATTACCAGAATTGACGAGTTAAATCGCTGGGCGGTTGTATATACATCTTTTTCTCATTCAGGACCAACTGTGTCTCTGGCATTGACAAAAGATTTTGAAAACTTTGAAAAAATGGGTTCTATTATGCCGCCAGAAGACAAAGATGCTGCACTGTTCCCTCGAAAATTTAAAGGCAAATGGATTTTGATTCACCGACCAATCGGAACCCACATAGGCAACGTAGCTCGGCTCGGTCCCGGTGCTCACATTTGGATATCCTGCTCAAGCGACTTAAAGTACTGGGGCGACCACAAAATTTTGATTAACGCAAGAAGCGGTGGCTGGTGGGATGCTAACAAAGTCGGGCTGTGTGCACAGCCATTGGAAACTTCCGAAGGCTGGTTAATTCTGTATCATGGCGTTAAACGCACCGCTTCCGGATCCATTTATCGTCTTGGACTTGCTTTGCTGGATTTGGAAAATCCCTGGAAAGTGCTGCACAGAAGTGATGAATGGATCTTTGGGCCTGAGGAATTTTATGAACGTGAGGGCGACGTACGTGATGTTGTTTTTCCGTGCGGATGGGTACTGGATAAGCCATCCGGAAAAGTGAAAATGTACTATGGCGGTGCTGATACTTGCATTGCCCTGGCCACAGCATCTCTCAGTGACTTGCTGGAATATATCAAAAGTTGTCCCGTACCGAAGGAATAATTATCCTTCGGTTTAACATAAATAACAATAAATGACAAAGGAGGAATGCAATATGAAAGCTCTTTTTCTAGCAGGAGGAAAGGGGACGCGCCTCAGACCTCTTACCAATCATCTTCCAAAACCGATGGTACCCGTTATGGGACGGCCTTTGTTGGAGAGGAATATTGAAGCAGTGAAAAACTGCGGAACGGATGAAGTGGTTTTCAGCACATGTTACCGTGCCGAAGATATTGAACGGCATTTTTCCCTCAACGACTTCGGGATTAAAATTCAATATGTTTGTGAGGATATTCCCCTTGGAACCGGCGGAGCCATCAAAAACTGTGAAAAATATTTTGACGACACGTTTTTGATTTTTAATTCCGACATTGTCAGTAATATAGATTTGAATGACCTTGTTCGTTTTCATAAACAAAAGCAGGCCGATGTTACCATTGCAGTAACAAGAGTGCCGAATCCCTCCAGTTATGGAGTCATTGAATATGACGAATTCGGTTTTGCCACTACTTTTACAGAAAAGCCAAAGCCGGGTGAAGCAAAATCTGATTTTATCAATGCCGGTATTTATGTATTCGAGCCAAAAGTTCTTGATTTAATCCCATCAAACAGAGTGGTTTCGATAGAAAAGGAAACATTTCCAACTCTCTTAGAAAAAGGTTACAAAATTGCCGTATACCGCGGTGGATCTTATTGGATTGACATTGGTACTCCTGAAAAATATGTTCAAGTACACGGAGATATTTTCAGCGGTTTATGCAAGTTGCCGGAAACAAACTTCTTCCAGAATCAAGTGTTTGGAAGTAAAAATGTTCAGTTGCATAGCACAGCAAAAATAATTGGCCCAGTATGGTTTGGAGACAATGTGAGAATCGGTGCTCATGTTACAATTGGGCCAAATGTTGTAGTCGGCAACGGATTCGAAAGCGGAAGAGGATGCACAATCAGTAATAGTATCATTTGGGATCATGTGTCCATCGGCAGCGGTGTGAGAATTTCAAAATCCGTGATTACAGACGGATGCCACATTGGAAGCGGTATTCAGTTGACGAATACGATTTATTCGCAGGAAAGCAAACGTCATATCGCTATATAAAACACAAAATTGAGCAAAATAAGAAGAAAGGATCGTTAAACATTGAATCAACAAAAAAATTTGAATATCCTGTTTCTAAGTACCTATCCCCCCAGGGCCTGTGGTATTGCAACCTTTACCCAGGATTTAGTCAATGCACTTCAAAAAACCGGGAAAATAAATACTTCCATTATGGCTATCAATGACTCGGATTATTCCTATCCGCCAAATGTAAAATTTACAATTGAACAGCACCGAAAAGAATCCTACACCGAAGCCGCTGAGAAAATTAACGGCTCCGGCTTTGATCTTTTAATGGTGGAGCACGAATTTGGTATCTATGGTGGAACATGGGGAGAATATCTGCTCGATTTAACGGAGCACCTCCAAATTCCTTATTGCGTAACCTTGCATACGGTTCTTCCGAACCCGAATGAGCTGCAACGAAAAATCGTCAGCACGTTGGCGGCCAAATGCTCGAAATTGATTACCATGGCCGCCAATACTGTTGAAACGCTGCAAAATGTATACGGGGTGGAGCGAAATAAAATAGAAGTTGTCCATCATGGTGTACCGGAATACCCGGCTGTTGAACGAGACACTCTGAAACGAGAATTGGGACTTTCCGGCCGATTCATCATCAGTACCTTTGGGCTTATCAGCCCCGGGAAAGGATTGGAATACGGTATTGAGGCGATCGCTAGAGTCGCAAAAAAACACCCCGAAATTCTTTATTTTATCCTGGGGCAAACACATCCAGTAATCAAACAAAAAGACGGTGAAAAGTACCGTGAAAAGCTGGAACGCACCGTTGAAAATTTTGGTCTTCAAAATAATATTCGTTTCGTAAACCACTATCTTACAATAGAAGAAATCATAAGGTATCTGCAATTATCGGATATCTACATGACCCCTTATCTTGGCAAAGATCAGGCTGTTAGTGGCACACTGGCCTATGCTGTCGGCTATGGTCGGGTTATCGTATCCACTCCATATTTGTACGCACAGGAAATGCTTGCGGAAAAACGAGGTCTGCTGGCTGATTTTCGCAGTGCTGCCTCCCTAGCTGAATGCATCGAAGAAGTGATTGAGCACCCGGAAAAGCAGGAAGATATGGAAAAACGTACACTGCAGCTCGGCAAAACAATGTATTGGAATCAAGTTGCACTGAATTACCTGCGCATATTCCAAAAATGCTCTGATAAGGAGATGAAAGCCTGGGATGAATCGAACGATTGACGACCGATATATTTTCCGAATGACTGACGATACCGGAATGTTTCAACATGCTGTTTCCGGCGTGCCGGATCCGACGGAAGGATATACGTTGGATGATAATGCCCGCGCGTTAATTATGGCGGCTTTACTCTATAAACTATCTCCTGAAAAAAAATATGAAGATCTTCTGTACCGCTATACTTCTTTTCTTCTTTATGCACAGAAACAAGGCTGGTTTCGGAATTTTATGGGCTATGACCGAAGATTTTTGGAAAAACGCGGTTCAGAGGACTCTTTCGGACGTACCATTTGTTCTCTGGGATTTATCGCATCTTGCAGCGGTCTTCCTTCTTCCATTAAAGAAGCCTCCCAAAAGTTATTATTAAAAACGTATCAAAGCTGCGTCTCTCTTTCTTTCTTAAAAGGAAAAGCCTATGCATTGACAGGCTTGCTCCTATGGGGAGACCCTGCCGGACTTCCGGAAGCCAAAATGCTTTGCGAGTCCATTATCGATACATATGTTCAATGCCGCAGAGAAAATTGGCGATGGTTTGAAGATAAGATGACTTACTGCAGTGGAATACTTCCTCTGGCATTATGTTATGCTTATGAAAAAGCAAATCAAAAACAAGCCCTTAGCATCGCGCTTGAAAGTCTGGACTTTTTGCTTTCAGCGACGATACGAGACGGTGTTTTTCATCCAATCGGGTGCAAGGGATGGTATCCGAAAGGAGGCTCCCCCGCTGAATTTGACGAACAACCGGTGGAAGCCTGCAGCACAATGCTTGCATGCTTAGCTGCCTACAAATTAACCAGCAATTTAAAGTACCGTGACAGTGCAATTCAATGCTACCGGTGGTATTTGGGAGAAAATTCTCACCATGTTTCTCTCATTGACCCGGAAACCGGCGGATGCCGTGACGGACTGATTGAAGGCGGAATTAACAATAACCAAGGTGCGGAAAGCATTGTCTGTTGGATGATTGCACATTTGATAGCAATACAGGAAAAACTCATCTGAAGCAAGGTTATCCCCCAATAGAATTGCTCTGCAACAGCAATAAGCGCAAAAAAAAGCTCGAAAAGGTGATTCTCCACACTTTTCGAGCTTTCTTTTTTGGCTCTATAATAAATGTTGGGGTGTGACGAATAGGCCTGCGAAAAAAGAGCAAAAAAGTAGAGCATATTCGATGAAAAACCTTTAAAATGGAAATTACCACTATCCCATATTGGAGGTCATCGATATGCTCTGTACTTATTCTACCGAAAAATTGGTAGGATTAAAAGGGGTAATCGTAAAAAATGTGAGGCAATTGCCCGATAAAACGGAAATTTTTATTGAGTTACCAAGAAAGCCGCATGTTTGCCCTTGCTGTGGATATCAGACCAGCTATGTCCATGATTACCGTTGTCAAACAGTAAAAGACATCCCTGCTTTTGGTAAACACACTAGTTTGATTCTCCGAAAGCGCCGGTATCGCTGCTCTTTGTGTGGAAAGCGTTTCTTTGAAGATAACTCGTTTCTGCCGAGATATCACCGCATTACAAATCGTTTAGCCGCGTATATCATTTCAAAGCTGTCTGACGTGCGTTCTTTCACCAGTGTAGCACGTGAAGTAAATCTATCTGTTTCAACTATTATCCGGATTTTCGATTGTATCCACTATGGAAAACCGCAGCAATTACCTGAAGTTGTGTCGATTGATGAGTTTAAAGGAAATACAAGTGGCGAGAAATATCAGTGCGTTCTGACCGATCCGGTTCGTCACCAAATCCTTGATATTCTTCCTGCTCGATACAACCACAAACTGACAGAATATTTCGGCCGGCTTGACCGTTCTAAAACGAAGCATTTCGTCAGCGATATGTGGAGTACATATGCCAATATTGCTCAGACATATTTTAAAAATTCAAATTATGTCATTGACAAATATCATTACATTCGTCAAGTATTTTGGGCCTTTGAAGCCGTTCGCAAGGAAGAACAGAAAAAGTTCAGCAAGACCCGAAGAATTTATTTTAAACGCTCCCGAATCTTGCTGAACAAACGATACCAATTTCTCACTCCAGAGCAAAGGCAACAGGTTAACATTATGCTTTATACAAGCAACCGTCTGCTGACAGCCTACTCTCTGAAAGAACAGTTTTTCAAAGTCCTTGAATCTTCTGACAGTGTGTCTGCACGGACAGCGCTGTCTCATTGGATTATGGCCGCACAAAACAGTGGTCTTTCAAGATTTGTTGCTTGTGCAAATACCATGATTCGCTGGTCAAAAGGTATTCTAAATTCGTTTGATTGCTCTTACACCAACGGTTTTACCGAAGGGGTTAACAACAAGATTAAGGTTCTTAAACGCAATGCCTACGGTTATCGTAATTTTCGTCGCTTCCGCAATCGCATTCTTCATATGTTCCATCATTCAACGAAAAATGGAGCAGCTTAACGCCGCTCCATTCGGTGTTTCCATTTTGGGTTACCCCAACTATTGACATAGAGCCTCTTTTTTTTACTATGCTTTTGAATTTCTGCGTCCTTTTTCCCGTACAAAAATCAAACGCACGTTTCCGTCCTTGCTGCGGCTGCAGCGAATTTCAAAAACCTTCAGAGAATTGATAAACGGCGTTAGCTTTTTAAAGCCGTAATTACGCACGTCAAAATCGGGATATCGTTTGTTGAGGATATTCCCCACATCACCAAGAGCGGCCCAGCCGTCATCGTCGGAAGTTTCTTCCACAATCGTACGTATGGTATTTCGGACTTCATTGAGAGATGTATGATCCATTTCGCCAACTTCCGCTGCATCGGATGAATTCTGACTATCTGACAGATTCGGTGCCTGCGCCAAAATCTCAAGATATTTAAATTTATTGCATGCCGCAATAAAGGCATTCGGCGTCTTTTTCTCCCCCATGCCGACCACATACATACCGGATTCCCTTAATCTGGAAGCCAACCGGGTAAAATCACTGTCACTTGATACAATACAGAATCCTTCAATATTGCCTGCATATAAAATATCCATGGCATCAATGATCATTGCAGAGTCCGTAGCATTTTTTCCCGTTGTATACCCGTACTGCTGAATCGGTGTAATGGAATAGTCCAGCAATACCGTCTTCCAAGAACTCATAGTCGGTTTGGTCCAATCCCCATAAATTCTCTTAATGGTCGCTACACCGTCATTGGATATTTCATCCAGTATGAATTTAATGTATTTCTCAGAGACATTATCAGCGTCAATCAGAACCGCAAACCGCTTTTCATCAGCCATACACACACCCCAGTTATGAGTTCTTGCCATCACAAAAAACTACTTCTTTTCTTTTAAGTTTCATTGTAACAAAATGAAAACAATCTTCTTATTATTGAGCAAGCAAATCGGTTTTTTCTGCATGGCCGGAATAAGTTGGAACCAGGTCATGCACCAAATCCATCATTTTTTGATTGTCCACTCCTGCAACTTCACGAAGCTTTTCCAACTGAGATAGAAATGTATTTTCATCAAATGGAATCGGGTTTCCAATATAAATCAATTCGTGAGAAGTCTTTTTGCAACCGCCCTCGCTGTCGAGCAAAAGCTCTTCATACAATTTTTCTCCCGGACGCAGTCCTGTATACTGAATTTTAATATCCTCGTCCGGCTTTAAGCCAGAAAGGCGAATCAAGTTACGGGCAAGATCGGCAATTTTAACCGGTTGCCCCATATCAAGGACAAATATCTCTCCGCCTTTTGCCATGCCGCCTGCCTGAATCACCAGTCGTGCTGCTTCAGGGATGGTCATAAAGAATCGTACAATGTCAGGATGCGTTACGGTGACAGGTCCGCCTTCTTCAATCTGGCGCATAAAGAGCGGAATAACGCTGCCGCTGCTGCCGAGCACATTTCCGAACCGCACGGCCACAAAGCCTGTTTTGCTGTGACGGCTATAATACTGAACAATCAATTCACAGATTCTCTTGGTAGCACCCATAATATTAGTCGGGTTAACCGCTTTATCCGTGGAAATCAATACCATGCGTTTTACGCCAAATTCATCGCACGCCTGCGCAACGTTCAACGTACCAAACACATTGTTTTTCACGGCTTCTCCGGGGCTTAATTCCATGAGCGGCACATGCTTGTGAGCTGCCGCATGGAAAACCACATCCGGCCGAAAGGCTGCAAACACACTGTGGACACGTTCCTTATCACGAACCGAACCAATCACCACGTCCATATCAAGTTTTGGGAACCTGCGGTGGAGTTCATTTTGAAGATCGTATGCATTGTTTTCATAGATATCAAAAACGATTAGCTTTTTGGGATGGAAAATCGCAATCTGACGGCAGAGCTCACTGCCGATAGAGCCGCCTCCACCTGTTACAAGGATTGTTCGGTTTTTGAGATATCCGCTGATTTTCTCTACATCCAGATGAATTTCATCCCGTCCCAGCAAGTCGACAATATTGACATCGCGAACATTATGCGGGTCCGCGCTGCCTTCCAAAATTTCATACAACGCCGGTACCGTTTTTAGTTTACATCCCGTGGACGCACAAATGCGCAAAATTTCATGCTTGTCCTTTGTGCTGGCAGTTGCAATTGCTAATATGATTTGGTCAACACGATAACGATCGACTAGTTTTGGAATACTCTCTCTGCCGCCGGCAACTTTAACCCCGTGAATACGCGTACCTCGCTTCTTCTTGTCATCATCCACAGCGACTACCGGAATTCCTTTTGAGTGCGGCGAAGATTTGAGATCTTTGATAATCATAGACCCCATTTCACCCGCTCCAATGACCATAACACGGCTGAAATCGTCCATTTCGTCCCGAACAGTCGATCGTTTTCGCAGACTTCTGTGGGCCAACCGGAATCCAAACCGTGAAGCTCCCACAAAGAACAAAGTCAATACCCATCCCATGACATACACGCTGTTCGGAAAGCGATAGATAGTAACTCCCTCATAACTAGGTAACTTCGGGAAAACTGTATACCCTAAAATGGTGACTGCAAGACAAGCCGCAGTTGTCCCAAAAAAGATCTGCAGCAATTCATCAAGACTTGCAAACTGCCACATAGTGCTGTAAAAACGGAACAAGGCAAATATTGCAAGGCATATGATTGTAATCCACGGAATACTGGTACGGAATGAAATGACATCTAAAAACGGAACGTGATTTTCATAGCGCAATACAAAAGCAATCCAATAACTGAAAAAAATACAAATTGCATCAATTATGATTTGAGGGATCAACTTTCTGAACCCATTTCGTTTACTGATCATCGAATTACTCCAATACTCAAGTTTTAACCGAATAAGTATAGCACAAACTCTCGATGAAATAAACAAACATTTTTTTAATTTTGGAGTGATCCACGGAATATTTGTTCTATTTTGCGTCCTTTTTGATAATTTTATCCATAATTTTCAATGGAACTCCGTTCAAAATATATATAGTATCGGAAAGACGTTTCGCCACCTGCCAATCATGGGTCACTAAAATTTTCAATTTTCCTTTTGTTTTTTCTTCGATGAAATCAGCAATTCGGTTTTTATTCTGCTCATCCAACCGCTGAAACGGCTCATCGAGCAGATAAACATCGCCTCCATAAGCTAAGGCGCGGGCAATAGCAACCCGACGCCTCATTCCCCCGCTCAGTTGACCAGGATATTGATTTTCCACTCCATTTAAACCAACAAGATTCAGCCAGTCCACCGCCCGCTGCGTTCTATTGGTTCCGGGCAGAACGACTGCAATATTTTGCGCCGCTGTATTCCATGGCAGCAATCTGTCTTCTTGAAACAAATAAGAAATTCGTTTGTCCTTGATTCCGGATATTTGACCAAAATCAAGCGATTCGAGCCCTGCGATACAATTGAGCAACGTCGATTTCCCGCACCCCGAAGGTCCAAAAAAGCAAACCGTTCCTGTGGTGGGCAGCGACAAGGAAAGCCCGTCCAGTACTTTAAGGCCCCCATATGATTTAACCGCACCACAAATTTCAATTTTCATGCCCAACCTCCGCGGAATAAAATCCATAGCGCTTTCCTACAGCTTCTACAGTCCATAGCAACGCTCGTTCCAGCAATACACTGAGCAAGATCACAACGGCAGTCCAAGCAAACAGGTCTACGGTTTCAAGATAAATTTTGGAACGGTAGATTTCACCCCCGAGTGAAAGCGGAAGGGAGGAAAGAACCTCTGCCGCTACTCCGCCTTTCCATGCCATTCCCATTCCTGCTGTGCAGGCAGCCGTAAAATACGGAAGGACAGACGGCAGGTAAACACTGCGAACCGTTCCGATTGTTCCAAAGCCATACATCTTCGCCATCTGCAGCAATCCGTTGTCCGTCTTCTCAATGCCCTCCGACAGATTCGTCCACAGAATTGGAAGCACAATGAGCGCAGAGGCAAACACGGGAACCATCTGTGACTTCATCCAAACCAACGCAAGAATAATGAATGAGGCCACAGGAGTAGCCTTTATAATACTTACCATTGGCCGAATCAGCGCTTGGGCTATGGTAGATATCTCGCTGAAAACAGCAGCAACGATTCCCAAAAACACACCCAAAAGAAAGCCTTCCACAATTCTGCACATGGAAAACAATACGGTCAGCCAAAATTCTCTTTGAAATACCAACTCCAAAAGTCGTTTCCATACTTGCGCAGGTGACGCTACAAGAATCTCCAGCCCAACAGTCAGATATACCATTTGCCACACACCAACCCAAAACAGTGCGGCAAAAATTCCTGCGACAATTTTTCTGAATATTTTACGATTTCTGATAGTAAAAATCATCCGCGGGCATTTTTCCTCCAATTGATTTAGGATTGGCCTGATACAAAACATTTAAAAATTCGGGTATCTTGGCTTTCATCTCAGCCCCATCCAGATAGGTAATGGCACAGTTTGGAATTGCCTTTTCCGCGATGTCACTATCCATAATTCCAAACTGTTCAGACAATTGAGCCGCCTGTTCCGGGTTGGAATTTGTATATTCAGCTGAGGCCTTATAATCATCAAGAAAAGCATTAAGCGCAGCCTTATGTTCCTGAGCAAATTCCTTCCTTACGACCAAGCAGCCCATTGTTAAAACGCTTTTCTCACCTGCCGCCTTATTCCATTCTTCCGTCAAATCTAAAGCAATTTCAGCGGAATCGTTTTTCGCCAACACCTGCGTGACGAATGGTTCCGGCAAAACCGCAATCTGAGCCTTGTCTGCAATCATGAGAGATGCAAGTTCTGAATGTTCTGATTTATATTCCACCGTAACATCTTTCCCGGGCTCCAATCCATTCTGACGAAGAATATAGTTGAAAGCATATTCCGGTGTAGCACCCTGCCCGGTAGCATAAATGGTTTTTCCTTTTAGATCCGAAACAGTCTGAACGGATTCACCATCCGCTGTTAAAACATATAAAACCCCAAGCGTCGTCACAGCCATGAGCCGAACTCCACCGTTTGTCTTATTATAAAGAACCGCCGCAAGATTGGTCGGGGCAGCCGCCACATCAACTTCCCCGCTGCTGAGCTTCGCTACGATTTCATCCGGAGAGGATACAATGGTAAATTGAACATCCTCGGATGCGGTCCCGTCCTTGCTGTCACTCATTAATTTTACCATACTTAAACCAGTGGGGCCTTTTAGCCCGGCAACTCGTATAACTGTTTTCTCGTCGGTTTGACTGCTGTTTGCATCGTCTGCGGACGCTCCAGTAGAAATTTGGGATTGTGAGGAAGAACCAGCATTGGAAGAAGAACATGCTGGTATCGTAAACAGCATCGTAAAGACAAGAATCATCGCTCCGATTGTTTTGGACAATTTCATGAATCAATACCCCTTTAACAATTTGTGATTTATCAGACCTATACGTTGCGCAAACTTTCGGAATTCAAGATTTCCACCCGTCTGCCAGTTCGACGAATCAGTCCATATTCCGTCATTGCGTTCAATGCACGATATAAGGATGCACGGCCGATACCAAGTGTATCGGAGAGTTGCTGCAGGGAACAAGGCAATTCAACCACATTCTCCCCTTCCTCCTGCAGTGCCAAAAGAAACCGTGCAAGCCTTGCCTCCGCAGAGCCGCAAGTAAAATGATCAATACAGGTATTCAGATACCGAACTCTGCCGGAAAGAAATGAAATATAATTTTCAGCAACATGCGGATCTTTGTAAATCAAGTCTTTGATTAAAGGCTGAGACAGAAATAGAACCTTGCTTCGGCGCATGGCAATAATATCTGAAACATAGCGGCAGGAACTGTTAAACAACCCCGCGACGCCGAAAATACCCCCATTCTCAAATGTATTGAGCAAGATTTCCTGCCCACTTGCCCTTATTTTAACAGCTTTCAGCCCTCCGCTGAGCACAATGCCAATGCTTCTTTTAAAATTTTTTCGGGTGTAAACATATTCCCCGTTTTCAAACTCTGCACAGGTGCATCGCGGGGAATTGTATGCATATTCTACCAATTCTGTATCAACACCGCGAAAAAGAAAAGTTCTGGACAATATTTGCGCGTACTTTTTCGTTTTTTTAATTTGTTTCATGCAGCCTCCAATTCTGTATCAAATGGTACAATTTAACATAGATAGTATATAGAAAACAGTCGTAGAAGTCAAATTATATGCCAAATTTCTTATTGGTTAAAAAAGAAAAAGCCTGCGTGGCAATTCCCGCAGGCTTATCTCAGAATAAGATTTAACAAAAGAAGCATTGTGACTCCCGATATCCCGGCAACTCCCGAAACACCAAGTGTTAAGGGACTGATGGGAAGTGTGACACCTGTAAAACATCCCGTCAAATTTACAACTGCTAGCGCGCACAGTCCGGTTAAAATTCCACCGATTGCTTTTCGAACCGGCCGTTCTGCTTTTACAATCACTTGAATAATGACCAGCAGCGCAAAAATGCCCAATGCGCCAACGATGGTCGTTAGATCCTGCAATTTTACACCTCCGCTCCTTATTTTTGGAAGGAAGCGCAGTTGACACCTTGCTGTTTTGCCAGCTTCAACAGATAGCGATACCGTGATTTCAGTTCTTCGCGCTGATAAATACACGCGTCAATGAGATTTTCGTCGGACTCCAGTTGAAACCAGCATTCGTTATAAGCCAACCGGCGAGAAATATCCCGTATAGCATCAATAATCTGCTGCCGGTTGCGCTCATTTTGTACCTCCTCACAGTTTGTGGTGCGCTGCAAAAGTTTTAATACAGATTCCATACTGACAATTCCGCCTTCCGATTATACTTATGTCAGTAGGATGGGCATTTATTCCAATTCTTATGCAATGTTTTAAAATTTGAACAGAAAAATTATTCCATATTTTCAGCCGGCACAAAATCAATTCGGCCGCTAGCCACATCGGCAGCCACAAGCTGAACGCGTATTGGCTGGCCTATGGTTAATTTTTTGCCGGAAATGCGGTCAATCTGTGTCATCATACCGTCAAACTGATAATTGGCATCCCGAAAACTGTCTATCGGTACAAACCCTTCTACAGTATTTGGCAGCTCCACAAAAATCCCTCGCTGAGTCACACCGCTAATCAAACCATCATAAACTTCACCGATGTGCTGACCGATATATTCCGCCATGTAGCAGTCTTCTGCATCACGTTCGGCAGCCATAGCGCGAACTTCTGCATTGGAGGAAGCCTTTGCCGCACTGACGGCGAAATTTTGGAATCTATTGATTTTTCCTTTATTTTTTTCCGTCAGTAATGCCGTTAAGATGCGGTGAATCGCAAGGTCGGGATATCTGCGAATGGGTGAGGTGAAATGACAATAATCCTGAAGGGCAAGTCCGAAATGCCCGATTGGCTCCGCCGCATATCTTGCTTTTGCCATGGTTCGCAGAAGCTGATGTGAAATCACTTTCTGAATGGGTGTGCCGGCAGCCTGGTTTAAAATCTCTGCGAAATCAGCGGCCGACAACGGGCCTTTTTTCTTTAAGGAACGTGAATTCAAGCCTACCGCATCAACCAGTTGAATTAACGTCTTGACGCGCTCCGGATCCGGCTGCTCGTGAACCCGGTAAATAAATGGAATTCCTTTTTCTCTCGCCAACATTGCAGCCGCCTGGTTTGCGGTAATCATCAACTGTTCAATCATCTGTTCCGCTTCCCCGCTTTTTCGAGGCTGGACATCCACACAGACTCCTTTTTCATTTAGGGTAAACTCGGATTCCGTGCTTTCAATATCAAAGGAGCCGTTTTCCCCAGAACGCTTTTTTAAAATTGCTGCCAGTTCCCTTGCGGCATTCAGCGAACGAATAACAGGAAAATACTTCTTTTTCAGTTCACGGTCCGCTTTCCCTGAAAAAATCTGATTCACCTCTGAGTAGACACCGCGCACACGGGAGCGAATCACACTTTTGCGGAATTTATATGACAAAATTTCTCCTTGTCGATTCAGTTCTATGATTGCAGAAAAGGTGAGCTTATCCTCTCCCGCGTTCAACGAGCAAACACCATTGGACAGTTCCTCCGGAAGCATTGGAACCACGCGGTCCGCAAAGTATACGGATGTCCCGCGTTCAAATGCCTCTTGATCCAGCGCCCCGCCTTCACGCACATAATGAGATACATCCGCAATATGGACACCCAACCGGTACCCTTTTCTCGTCCTGCTGACGGAGATAGCATCATCCAGGTCCTTTGCGCTTGCCCCGTCAATGGTGCAAATGGCAAGTTTTCGAAGGTCAAGCCGTCCTTTGAGATCCGATTCGGAAATCTGCTGGCGTGAAACCTGCTTTGCTTCTTCCATAGTCGCTTTATTAAATTTGGTCCGAATACCATATTGGTCCAAAATGGCATCGGCGCAGATTTTAGCACTGTTTGACTTACCGTAAATTTTGACAATTTCAGCCTGAAGTTCAGATGATTTTTTCGCCCGACTGATTTTTGCCTGCACTTTATCTCCATTTTTGCCGTTTCGCGGTGATTTGCGCACCACTCGGATTGGATATCGAATGGCATCATCGGGAATGATCTCGCACACCCCACGTCCTTTGTGGAGCGTTCCGGTAATCATACGGCTGCCTTTCTCAGAAATGGAATCCACTTCTGCACTGGGGCCTTTGGGACTTTGACGAATTCGGTAAAGCTGTACTTTATCCTTCAGAAAAGCATCTTTTAAGTGGTCAGCATGGATAAAGATATCGTCACCACCACTGTCCGGCCGAGCAAACGCAAAACCTTTGGATAATGAAACAATTGTAGCACCAATGGTGGATTTACCCTTTATCTTCCGAATTCTGCGGCTTTTGCTGACAGAAATCCGGCCCTCTCTTTGCAATTCATTCAATGCCCTGTAATAGTCATTTTTGTTTAATTTTAAACGTTTCCGCAAATCACGTGATGAAATACTCTGCGGTATTTTATTTAAGCATTTTAAGATTTTTTCTTTTGCTAGTTCCAATTTATTTCCTCCGGTCTAAATATATATGATAAATGAAGAACATTCTGAAAAGATGAGTTTATTGAGGCAAAACATTGCATACTTCATCCTGTTTTGAAGAAAAAACAAAGCTTAATAATAAGTTTCCCAAACGTCTGAAATTTTAGCAATAGAATTGCACATGAAATGATCACAGCATTTTCCAATGATTCGTTATATGAGAAACGCCCCGCTTTTACCAAGCGGGGCGAAACCAACTTTTATCTATGCTCCAAAGAACAAGTAAGCATTCATCATGATGACAAGCAAAAAGAAACCAAGTGCAAAAATTTTTGTCCATCGAGACAAAAAAGCGTCCACAGAACGTGCTTTATTTTTTGACAAAAACGTATCCGCACCGCCTGTAACTACACCAACATTTTGCTCATGGCCTTCCTGCAATAATACCACGATTGTTATTCCAATGGAAAAAATCATCAATATGATCCCTAATATAATCTCACCGGCTGACATAAAATACCTCCAAAATCTTCACAATCCTTACTATGATGTTATCACAAACAAGAACCGTTTTCAAGGGCATTATCGGATATATTTCAAAAAGCAGAAAAGAAAAAATGTATAATGCCGCAAAGAAGTGGAAAAATATCTTACGGACAAAGAAAAGCGTATTTATTTTGGTTTGCGTTTGCCGCTTCAACTGTCCCGCCGCTGGAAAGCTATTGGTTTTTCAGCGGCGTTATTTTATTTTCTTTAAAGCTTTAGCTGTTCCCCCTGCGTATCTTCTGCGGCTGGTAATGCACCGGTTGCCGGAAGTGTTTTGCGATATCGGTTCGGATTTTTAAGTTTTCCTTCCGTATATGTTTCAACACGCAGCAGTCTGGCGCCTTTTCGAAGCGTCATCACGGTTACTCCCTGCGTATTTCTGGCAGCTTTACTCTGAATTGCTCCTGAATGCATAAGAAGCATTCTCCCCTGTGATGATGTTAGTAGAAATTCCTGATCTTCTGCTAGCTGAGCGCAAGAAACCAGTGGACTTTTATCACAATAAGCATTGACCAGCCTGCGGCGGTTTGTTTTTGTGGCATAGGATGACAAGTTCACCTTTGCAGCTTTGCCATTCTCATAAAAAAACATCATAAAGCCCGAATAATCCGTTGTGACTGCCATATAGATTGGTGACTCGCCTTCCTGCATGCCCAGCTTGGCAGGAATATATTCACCCAATACGCTTGCCTTGGTATCCGGAAAATCAGCAGCTTTGGCTTTGTAGACCGAGCAGAAGTTGGTAAAAAACAGCAACTCCGCAGAATTGGTACTCTCGATATGCTGACTGATTCCATCCCCGTCCTTTAGCTTCTGTTCACCGCTCATTCGCAGCGAAAGGGGCGTAATTTTTTTGAAATATCCATCTCTTGTTAAGAACAAATTCACCGGATAATCAGGCGTATCTTCCTCAGTATATTCTTTAATTTCTTCCGGATAAACTACTTCAGAACGGCGAGGTTTTCCGTATTTTTCAGCCACCTCATTCAATTCTTTGATAATAATTTTACGGATTTCCGTGTCACTGCCCAAAATCTTTTGCAAATGACTAATTTCCTGTTCCAAATGCGCGATTTCTTCTGTGCGTTTTAAAATATACTCACGGTTTAAGTGGCGCAGTTTTATTTCCGCAACATACTCCGCTTGGGTACGGTCGATGCCAAATCCAATCATCAGATTGGGAACAACTTCGGCTTCCTCCTCCGTAGAACGGACAATTGCGACCGCCTTGTCAATATCAAGCAGGATGGCCTGCAGACCCTTGAGGACATGAAGTTTATCCTGTTTCTTCTTTAGGTCAAATTCCGTTCTGCGGCGAACACATTTTACCCGAAATGCAGTCCATTCGTTCAGCAGTTCTCTCACGCCCATAACGCGCGGAGTACCGTCTATGAGAACATTAAAGTTACAGGAAAAGCTATCCTCCAGCGGTGTCATTTTAAATAAACGCAGCATTAGCTTATCCGGATCTGCACCGCGCTTGAGGTCAATCGTAATTTTCAGGCCGTCCAAACCGGTTTCATCGCGGATATCGGAGATCTCTTTGATTTTTCCCTGCCGGACCAAATCAACAATCTTTTCGACAATAACCTCCACCGTTGTGGTGGGCGGAATTTCCAAAATATCAATACAGTGTGCGTCCGGGTCATATCGATACCGAGAACGAACTCGAATAGAGCCTCGTCCTGTTTCATAAATTTTCTTAATGGCATCTCTTTTAAACAGAATCAACCCGCCGCCCGGAAAATCCGGAGCAAGCAAAGTGGAATAAATATCATGCTCCGGGTTTTGAATGAGCGACGCGGTTGTTTTACATACTTCCGCCAAATTAAACGGACAAATGGAACTTGCCATTCCCACCGCAATGCCCGTGTTTGCGTTGACCAGTACGGAAGGGAAGGTTGCCGGGAGCAACGTTGGTTCCTTCATGGTTTGGTCATAATTATCGACAAAATCGACCGTGTCGCTGTCGATATCACGGAACAGTTCTTCGCAAATATTGTCCAGCCTGGCTTCCGTATAACGGGAGGCAGCATAAGCCATATCACGGGAATAGAACTTTCCAAAATTTCCTTTGGAATCCACATAAGGATGTAACAAAGCTTCATATCCGCGGCTCAAACGCACCAAAGTGTCATAGATTGGAGCATCTCCGTGTGGATTGAGGCGCATAGTCTGTCCAACAATATTGGCGCTTTTTGTTCTTGCCGATCCCAATAAGCCCATTTTATACATCGTATAAAGAAGCTTTCTATGGGACGGTTTGAATCCGTCTATTTCCGGTATTGCCCGAGAAAGGATAACGCTCATAGCATAAGGCATATAATTTTTTTCAAGCGTATCCGTAATTTTTTCTTCAACGACCTTGCCCGCACCGTTAATTACGCCGTGGGCCCCGGTTGTTTTGCGAACGGGTTCTTTCTTCTTTCTTGGCATGAATTCTGCCGCACCACCATTCGTTGCAATATTCTGCTAGTAATCAGCTTAAATCGGATGTATCTATATATTGATATCCATTTTGTGCAATAAACTCTTTTCTGCCTTCCAGATTATCCCCCAAAAGAAGATCAAACATTCGGCTGGTCTGTTCCGCTGTATCAGGCAGTACTCGAATCAAACGACGGGTTGCCGGATTCATGGTAGTTAAGTTCATCATATCCGGCTCATTTTCGCCCAATCCCTTTGAGCGCTGTATCGTAAATTTCTGTCCCTTCAATTTTGCCATAAATTCATCTTTCTCTCGCTCCGTAAAGGCAAAATAAGTCTCGTCCTTCGTCTGTATTTCATAAAGCGGAGACTCTGCAATAAACACCTTTCCCTCTTCTATCAAGGCCGGCATTAAGCGGTAAATCATCGTTAGCAGCAATGTCCGAATCTGATATCCATCCACATCGGCATCGGTGCATAGGATAATTTTATTCCACCGAAGCAACTTTATGTTAAAGGAAGAAAGCTCTTTGCTTGCTTTTGTTTTAACTTGCACGCCGCACCCAAGTACTTTAATCAGATCTGTGATTATATCGCTTTTGAATATCTTATTGTAGTCCGCTTTCAGACAATTTAGAATCTTGCCGCGAATGGGCATAATTGCCTGAAAATTTGGGTCGCGTGCCTGCTTGCAGGCACCCAGTGCGGAATCTCCCTCTACAATAAAGATTTCACGCTCACTGGCATCCCGGCTGCGACAATCAACAAATTTAGCCACGCGATTGGTCAGATCCAAATTGCTAGTCAATTTCTTTTTGAGATTCAGCCGCGTTTTCTCCGCATTCTCTCGGCTGCGCTTATTGATAAGCACTTGTGTAGCTATCTTTTCCGCATCAGCGGGATTTTCGATGAAATAAATTTCAAGCTGATGGCGCAGCATGTCCACCATAGCTTCCTGAATTCCTTTATTGGTGATAGCCTTTTTAGTCTGATTTTCATAGGATGTACGGTTGGAGAAAGAAGAGATAATCAAAATCAGACAATCCTCTACATCCGAAAAATTAATTTTACTTTCGTTTTTATTGTATTTATTGGTCTGTTTCAGATAAGCGTCAATTTGGTACACAAAAGCATTACGGACCGCCTTATCGGGTGCCCCGCCATGCTCGAGCCAACTGGAATTGTGATAATATTCAAGCAATCGGTTGCGGTTGGAAAACGCAACGGCGACATTGATTTTCACTTTATATTCCGGTTTATCCTTTCGGTCACGCACCATACGTTCCGTTTGCCAGAATTGAACCGGCGTCATTGCATCATCGCCGGCAATTTCCTTAGCGTAATCGGCGATTCCATTTTCATATCGAAAGATTTTTGTTTCAAATCCGTTTTCCGTCTGATTGCGAAAGACAAAGGTAATTCCTGCATTTACAATTGCTTGCCGCTTGAGCATGTCCAAATAGTATTCAATCGGAACATCAATATCTGTAAATACCTGCAAGTCCGGTTTCCAGTGAAAACGAGAACCGGTATCTTTTCCTTTATATGGTTCTTTCTTCAGTCCGCCAACATTTTCACCATGCTCAAAATGCAGCGTATAACGGTATCCATCCCTGCGAATATCCACATCCATATATTCGGAAGCATACTGCGTCGCGCAAAGGCCTAAACCGTTTAGCCCAAGCGAATACTCATAGCTTTCATCTTCACTGTTGTTGTATTTGCCGCCGGCGTATAGCTCGCAGAATGCCAATTCCCAGTTATATCGTTTTTCTTTCGGGTTATAATCTACCGGACAGCCGCGCCCGTGGTCCTCAATTTCCACAGAATGATCCATATATCGCGTTACCGTGATTTCTGTTCCATAGCCCTCCCGCGCCTCATCAATCGCATTAGACAGAATCTCAAATATGGAATGTTCGCATCCTTCTATCCCGTCCGATCCGAAAATAACCGCTGGGCGGCGGCGCACTCGTTCCGCGCCTTTGAGGGATGAAATGCTTTCATTCCCGTATGTTTGTTTGCGTGCCATTCAGGGGCCTCCCTAAAATTACATATTTCCATGCATAATTTTCCATTTTTCATCAGGACAATCAAAAGGGGAATGTTGCAACATTCCCCTGTCATTTGATTCTGTTAATGGAATCAACCGGACTCTCCCAACATATTGGTGTAAGAGTTACCGGATGTCGTTAAGTCCTGTGGAGACGTTGGCTCCGGGTCATTCTCTTTCATCATTTTTGCGAATTCTTCTCCGCTCATCTTCTCATTTTCAAACAGATATTTCGCTACTGCGTGAAGTTTATCCATATGGGACTTTAGGATATTCTCCGTCCTATTGTACGCGGTAGTCACAAGACGTTTAATTTCACGGTCAATGGCAGACGATGTATTCTCCGAATAATTCCGGATATGCCCCATATCTCTGCCGAGGAACGGTTCTCCTTCGTCCTGACCGTAAGTAATGGGGCCCAACTCATCTGACATACCGTATTTTGTCACCATGCTGCGTGCAAGCTTTGTAGCTCGCTCAATATCATTGGAAGCACCGGTTGAGATGTCGTCCAGAGTAAGAGCCTCTGAAACACGGCCGCCGAGCATGACAATAAGGTCTTCTTCCATTTCCTTACGAGAACGGTAGGCGCGGTCTTCAGCAGGAATTTGCATCGTATAGCCGCCGGCCATACCACGTGGAATAATAGAAATCTGATGAACCGGATCTTGGGTTGGGCAATAGTAAGTCGCCACCGCATGCCCCGCTTCATGATATGCCGTAATTTTCTTTTCTTTGTCGGTCATCACATGGCTCTTCTTTTCTGTGCCCACAACAACCTTAATGGTTGCCTCTTCAATTAATTCCATGGTAATGGCCTTAAGGCTCTTTCTTGCCGCGAGCAATGCGGATTCATTAAGCAAATTTTCCAAATCAGCACCGGTAAAGCCGGCAGTCGACTTTGCTATCGTCTTTAAATCTACATCCGGTGCAATTGGTTTCCCGCGGGCGTGAACTTTCAAAATTTCTTCGCGCCCCTTGATGTCCGGGTAACCAACCATAATTTGACGGTCAAAACGCCCGGGGCGCATTAAAGCAGGATCAAGGATATCCGGACGGTTGGTTGCGGCTATCATAATGACGCCTTCATTTGCACCGAAACCGTCCATCTCAACTAACAACTGGTTCAAAGTCTGTTCGCGCTCATCGTGGCCGCCGCCTAAGCCCGCTCCGCGCTGGCGTCCCACCGCATCAATTTCATCGATGAAAATAATGCAGGGCGAGTTTTTCTTAGCCTGATCAAACAGGTCACGCACTCTGGATGCACCGACACCTACAAACATCTCCACAAAATCGGAACCGGAAATGGAAAAGAACGGAACGCCCGCTTCTCCCGCAACAGCACGTGCCAGCAAAGTTTTACCGGTACCCGGAGGGCCAACAAGCAAGACACCTTTCGGAATCCGTGCGCCAAGCTCGTTATATTTTCTAGGATTTTTCAGAAATTCAACGATTTCCTGCAGCTCTTCCTTTTCTTCGTCCGCACCTGCCACATCGGCGAATGTAGTTTTGCGCTTTTCATCGGCCATCTGCTTAATTTTAGCTTTGCCAAAATTCATCTGTTTGCCGGCGTCGCCCATGGAAGTGTTCAGACGTTTCATCATGAACCACCAGAACAGCAGCATGACGGCAAGGGTCAAAAGCATTGGCAGCAAACTGGAAAGCCAAGTTGTTTCAGCCGGTCTCTTCCAGTTAAATGTCATACGCGCATCCGGATGTTCTGCATTATATTGCTCCACATACGGCCGGATGTCTTCAATAAGCTGTGTGGCACTGGGCGCAACATAGGAAATCTGAGTATTATCATCCAGCTTAATAATCATTTCGCCGCTGCCGAGATCGAGCGAGTAATAAGTAACTCTCTGATCCTCAAAATAGTACAGGATTTCCGAATAATTGTAGGTTTTGTCGGAATTATTATTCAGAACCATCGCCAGCAAAATGAGCAGCAAAATCGGTATGCCCAGGAACATGGCAATATTTTTTACGGTCTTTCTGTTATCCAAATACGTTTCACTCCTTATATGAGTCGGCCCTCCTCAGTAGTCGGTTCAGCCCCCGTAAACTTTTGGTTTCAGGACGCCTACAAATGGAAGGTTCCTGTATTTTTCATCATAATCGAGGCCATACCCGACAATGAATTCATCCGGAACTACCGTGCCCACATAATCCGCTTTGATATCAACGGTTCTGCGATCCGGCTTGTCAAACAATGTGCAGAGCCGTATACTCTTCGGCATGCGGGCCTGCAAAAGTTCCAGTATGTAACTTAAGGTAAGGCCGCTGTCCAATATATCTTCAACAACCAGAACATCATACCCTTTCAGGTTGATGTCAAGATCCTTAATTATTTTAACAACTCCCGATGTCTTCATGCCGGAACCGTAGCTGGATACTGCCATAAAATCAATACTGCACGGAATGGTAATGGCTCGCATCAAATCTGACATGAATACAACGGAGCCTTTTAAGATACTGACCAACAAAAGATTTTTATCCTTGTAATCCTCGCTGATTTTGGCTCCCATTTTACTTACAATATCAGCAAGTTTTTCTTCACTGAATAACACATGTTGAATATCGTCGGTTAACTGATGCACTAGTTTTAGCACTCCTTGATGATTATTTCAGCCGCCTGGCGGGTACTGCCTGTAACTGCTGCTTTTTGTGACGGTCCGATTCCTTCCACCCACAGAATTTCTCCGCCGCACTCCAGAACAGCTAACCGGTCCCGGCAAAACGGAGGAATTTTCTGTTCATTAAATAACTTTTTTAAAGTTTTGGTGATTCCTCGGCCAACAGGGATAAATCGATCGCCGGGCAGCCTGTTTCGAACAAAACTTTTAGTTTTCAATATTGTATCATAGTTAATCCAATTATTAAATAACAAATTATTAATTTTAGCACGATTTTTTATTTCGCAGGACAAAGGCCGGACACAAAAAAGCCTGCCATCCGGCAGAAGAGTTTCCGGAATTTGCAGCGGTACCTTCCACTGTGCAGGCCGTTCTATATCAGAAAGGACAAAAAGAGTATTGCCAGTAATGCAACATTGTATTCTTCCCGGCAGGGTAATATTGCCTTTGCCGGAACGTATCATGCTGATTACCGAAGCAATATGTGCATAATCAAGACGCGCATTGGTCTGATTTTGAACTGCCAACGTAACCATGCGGGATAAAATGGAGTCCGGCTGGTTACGCATATGCTGCAGGGAATATCCCCCGTTTTTGCCTATGGCTTTTTTCAGTTCCTCCCGTGCCACACTGCGCAAATATTCCTCATCTTGCCTAAGCAGTCGTGTTGTCCTGAAAATTGCTTGTTCAAAGGCGGGATTGATGCCGCGCAAAATCGGAACCACATTGTGGCGAACTCGGTTTCGCACGTATTCATCGGTAAGATTCGAACTGTCCGTAACATAGTGCAGTCCGTAATAACTGCAGTATTCCTCCACTTCCTCCCGTGTTACACGAATCAGCGGACGCACAATTTTGCCCCTGACCGGTGGAATTCCGGAAAGTCCGTGCGGCCCCGCTCCCTTTGCAAGATTCATCAACACGGTTTCCGTACTGTCTGTCAATGTATGCGCAGTAGCAATTCTGGTTTTTGGTCCGCAGAGGCTGCGAAAAAAAGTATAGCGGACGTTTCGCCCGCATTCTTCCAGACCCTGTCCTTCTTTTTTCGCCAGAGATGAAACATCGGCATGAAGGACGCGAAAGTCCACCTCATTTTCAGCACACCAAGAAGCGACAAACGCCTCATCCCCGTCCGATTCTTTTCCTCTCAGACCATGATTGATATGTGCTGCCAGCAAAGAAATACCGCGCTCATCAGCATATCTGCGGAGGAAATGAATCAGCATCATGGAATCCGCACCGCCGGAAACGCCTGCGACAATTCCGCAGCCGTCCGGAAACATGCGTTCTTCCTCAATGGTTTGAATAATTTTTTGTTCCAGTGCCGCAATCCGCTCATTCACTGTGGACAACCTCCTGCGCGGTAAAACGCATATATTCTCCCTGCCAATGCAGCGGCACTGTTTTTGTTTGACCATGCCTGTTCTTCGCTATGATACATTCACTTTGGTTGCGGTCCACATCCTCCGATGGTTCCCCCGCATCCTGATAGTATTCGTCGCGGTACAAAAACAGTACGATATCCGCATCCTGTTCAATCGATCCGGAATCTCGGAGATCCGAAAGAACCGGGCGATGATTTGTTCGCTTTTCACTGTCACGTGCAAGCTGCGAAAGGGTCAAAACAGGCACATTAAGTTCTTTTGCCATGATTTTTAAATTCCTGGTAATCTGCGAAATTTCCTGAACACGGTTGTCAATTCGCATGGATGCCGTCATCAGCTGCAGATAATCGATAATCACCAAATCGACCCCATGCAGCCGCCTGAGCTTTGCTTTGATTTCCGGCACCGTAATACCCGGATTATCATCTAAATATAACTGTGCTTTGGAAAGAATATCGCCGGCTTCTATCAGCCGCACCCATTCCTCTTCATTTAGCTTTCCGGTGCGGAGCTTCGTCCCTTCCACCATCGCTTCCGTGGAAAGCAGTCTGGAAACAAGCTGCTCACTGCTCATTTCTAGCGAAAAAAACGCCACGCGCTTTTTGGCCTTTACTGCAGCGTGCCGAGCAATATTCAAAGCAAAACTGGTTTTTCCCATACCGGGCCGCGCCCCGAGCAAAATAAAGTCGGAACGGTTTAAACCCGTGATGGTCTCATCCAGTTCGTGAATACCGGTCGGCACACCTTTATACTGATCCGCCTCCGGTGAATTTAAGAGATCCAGCCGATCAAATTCCTTGACGATAACCTCATCAATACGCTGCATCCCCTGCATATTTTTTCCTCGCCGGATATCAAAAATGCGCTGTTCTGCGCTGTCCAGCAGCGTTGCAGAATCAGCCGTCCCGGAAGAGGCCTCTTCAATAATGTCACGTGCAGTCGTAATCAGCGTACGAATATCATATTTATCGCGGACAATTTTGGCGTAGGTTTCCACATTGGATATGGAAGGAACCAACTGTGCAAGCTGAAGCAGATAGGTTTTTCCTCCATTTTCCTCAAACCCTTCTGTCTGCCGCAGCCTTTCCAACAGCGTGACAAAATCCACAGGTCGGCCCTGTGTAAACAGTTCCAGCATTGATTCATAAATGAGGCTGTTGTTAGTCTGATAAAAATACTCCGGGCGGGGAAGAATTTCCGCCACACGATCCAGGCAGGAAGAATCCAACAGAATTGCACCGAGTACGGACTGTTCCGCTTCCGGACTAAACGGCAGATTTAATCCGGCATAAGCGCCCGTTCCCATCGGCTCCATTTTGCACCCTCCCTTTCCTGAAACTCAATTATAATATGATTGTTTTACTGCTGTTCTCCAACCAAAACGTAGATTTTAGCAGAAATTCCGGTATAGAGTTTAACCTCGCATTCATAGGTACCAAACGCGCGGATATCGCCGTTGAGCACAATTTTACGCTTATCCACATCTACCTGAAAACTCTTTTTCAGTTCCTCTGCAATTTCTTTGGAAGTAATTGAGCCGAAAAGTCTTCCGCCCTGACCCGCTTTTGCAAAAAGCCGAATCGTTTTACCATTAATAGAAGCAGCAGCAGCCTTAGCTTCTTCTGTTTCTTTCTGAATACGCCATTGTCTGGCGGATTCAGCACTTTTCAATTCGCTCATTACTTGCGCATTCGCTTCTTTTGCCAGTTTGCGCGGCAGCAAAAAATTTCTTGCATAGCCGTCACTAACCTGAACCAACTCGCCCTTTTTACCGGCTCCTTTTACATCCTGAAGCAATACTACTTTCATCGGGTACCTCCTTATAATGAAACATTTTCATTTGTATGATTAGACGTTGTTTGCATAAATTTCTGAATGGCGTCAATTAATCGTTCTCTAGCTTCTGCCACTGTCAGACTGTTTAGCTGCGCACCGGCCATGGTCAGATGACCTCCGCCGCCCAAAGCTTCCATAATAAGCTGAACATTCACTTCACCGAGGGAGCGAGCAGAAATGTTGACGGCATCACCTGTGGGAAACAAGACAAACGATGCATCAATTCCCTGAATGGAAAGCAGCTCGTCCGCTGCCTGTGCAGAGGCAACACGGACATCGGGAAATTCCTGTTCAGTGGATGCCACTGCGCAGCGTCCAAAAATCTCAGCATTGGAAACAATTTTATATTTTGCCTTATAAGCTTGAATGGAATTGGAAAACATACGCTTGACATTTACGGTGTCCGCACCTTTGCGGCGGAGAAACGCCGCAGCCTCAAACGTACGCGCTCCTGTTTTGAGAACAAAATTCTTGGTATCCAACATAATACCGGAAAGCAGAGCTTCCGCTTCTGTCTGCGTCAGTTGACTATCTCCAATGTACCGCAAAAGATCCGTTACCATCTCGCAGGTGGAACTTGCATACGGTTCATGGAAAAAAACCAGAGCATTTTCAATGTGACGCACCATCATACGGTGATGATCAATGACAACAATGCGCGAAACTGCTTGCAGAAGCTCGGCACTCTCCACAAAATCCTGCGAATGCGTGTCAACCACCACAAGCATACTGTTCTGTGTTGCCATATTTTGCGCTTCCTGCGGAGTGATAAAAATTCTCTCTTCGGGATAAGTGTTTTGCAGTGCAGTAATCTGGGGGGATGCTAAACTCTGCGTTTGATTCAATACGATATAAGAAGGGCGGTGAAGTGTTTTGCAGGCGACGTTCCACATTCCAATTGCCGCGCCGACACAGTCAAGATCAGAGTATTTATGCCCCATAACTAAAACGACATCGCTTTCTTTGATATCATCCGAAATAGATGCCGCGAAAACGCGTGTGCGCACGGAATCTCTTTTTTCCATACCATTGGAAAGTCCGCCAAAAAATTCATATGTATCTTTGGACTGCTTGACCGCGACTTGATCTCCGCCGCGGCCAAGAGCCATACTAAGGGCATTTCTGGCCCAATCGTCCGCCTCCTGCAGGTTTTTCGCCCCTCGGGCAACGCCGATTGATACCGTTGCGCACAATCGTTCCCCTGTTTTGATATCCCGCACTGCATCGAGCACCGGGAAACGCTTCTTCATTTCCGCACGGAGATGCGCCTCATCTGTTAAAATCAGATAGCGGCCTCCGCTCATTCGTTTAAAGAAGCCTCCCAAGTTCTGCGCCCAGCGATTTAAGACTTCCTCCACTTCTGAAGTTAATCTGGTTTCCTCGCTGGAACTGGAATTTCTAGTCAATTCCTCTCGATTATCAAAACTTGCCAGCATGACAATCGGGCGGCTTTCCTCATAATTGCGGCTAATTTCCCAAAAAGCCGTGTTATCCAGAAAATACAGGGCACTTCCCGCGTCCGTTTGTATGCCATACACCGTGTATCGCCGCGAACCAAATGTTACATCTACCCCTGCGGAGGACATAATTTGCCCAGTTGTGGCAGGATAGATAAACTTCATGATATTGTCGCCGCGGCAATCCTTATTCGCGCTGACCTGCTCCAAAAAAGCATTGTTTACCCAGATGATATCTCCTTCATCGCCAACAATGGCAACAGGCAGTGCAAACTGCTGCAAAGAACGGTATCGGTCCCCAGCTAAGGACTCTCCCACACTCTTCGCTGCATAGGAAATGTACGATTTAAAATGGCGGTTCACAACCATTACAGCTGCAAAGGAGACAAGTGCTAGTGAAAGTTCTGCAGCAAAAATAATGGTATTCCAAAACCAGCTGATACCAGCCATCAGCAGCAAAACCGCTGAAAGGACAAACAAAATCGGAGAGGAAGCCCATACTTTTCTTTTCAAACTAATTACCCCTTAAAACTGATCCGGGATGATTACACTTCCATGATGATAGGCAAAACCATCGGACTGCGGCGAGTGCGATTATACAAAAGACGGGACAGATCATCTTTAATCTGCGTTTTTAGCGTACTCCAGTCATGGATCTTGTTTTCCGCGCATTTGTGCAAAACAGATGTAACCAAATCGCGTGCCTCATCCAGCAATGGTTCAGATTCGCGAACATATACGAATCCGCGGGACACAACGTCCGGTCCCGATATAATATGCCCGTCCGTGCATGAAATGGTGCAAACAACCACAATCAATCCGTCTTCCGCAAGATGTTTGCGGTCCCGCAAAACAATGCTGCCGACATCGCCGACGCCCAAACCGTCCACCAGTACTCGTCCGGCCGGAACCGGGGCAAGACGCTTCATATAATTTTCGTTAATTTCTACCACATCACCGATGTCACCGATGAACACGTTTTTGGGATCCCGGCCCATTGCGTAAGACAGTTCCGCATTTTTGCGGAGCATTTTCTGCTCACCGTGGATGGGGATAAAATATTTAGGCTTAACAATGCCTTGCATAAGTTTAAGCTCTTCTTGACAGGCGTGGCCGGAAACATGTACCTCATACATCGACTCATAGACGACGCGACAACCGCGTTTCATCAATTCATCAATCACGTTGCCGATGGTTTTTTCATTTCCGGGAATCGGCCGTGCAGAAATGATAATAAAGTCCCCGGGTCCGACTTCCACCTTACGATGATCTGCGAAAGCCATCCGCGTCAGTGCGCTCATCGGCTCACCCTGACTGCCCGTTGTAACAAGCACAACTTGTTCCTTTGGGTAACGGTTGAGCATATCGATATCTATGAGCACCCCTTTCGGGACATCCAGATATCCTAATTCCACACCGATTGTCATAACATTAATCATGCTTCTGCCGGACAGTGCCACTTTCCGTCCATATTTAACCGCACAGTTAATAATTTGTTGTACGCGGCTGACATTGGAAGCAAACGTCGCTATGATAATGCGGCTGTCTTCCGCTTGTTTAAAGAGCATATCAAAAGAACTGTCAACCTTGCTTTCCGAACTGGTATATCCTTCGCGCTCCGCGTTTGTGGAATCGGAAAGCAACGCCAGAACACCTTCGTTGCCAAGCTCGGCGAAACGGCCAAGATCAATCATTTTTTCCATCGCAGGCGTACAATCAATTTTAAAATCTCCGGTATGAATCAGAACACCTGCGGGAGAATGAATCGCAATGGCAACCGCATCCGGAACGGAATGGTTCACATGAATAAATTCAATATCCATGCAGCCAAGTTGAGCGTGTTCGCCAGGCTGCATCACAACAGCCTTTACGGAATTCTGCAAACCATGTTCCTTCAGCTTGCTGTTTACCAGTGCAAGAGTGAATGGAGTTCCGTAAATAGGAGCATTGACCTTTTTTAATAGATAAGGCAGCGCACCGATGTGATCTTCATGTCCATGGGTTAAAACGATGCCCCGAATTTTATCCGCATTGCGCTCCACAAAAGTAAAATCGGGAATGACAAGATCCACGCCAAGCATATCGCCATCCGGAAAAGCCATACCGCAGTCGACGATCACCATATCGTTTTCACATTCGTACAATGTGAAGTTCTTACCAACTTCGTTCAAGCCGCCAAGAAAATAGGTCCGAACAGAAGGTTTTTGCTGGTTCTGGCGGCTTTTGCGCCCCCGCTTGCTTTTTTGGGCAGCAGCTGCCTTCTTTTCTTTCGCTGACTGTTCCGCCAGATATTGCTGAACGGTTTTCTGAATGGCCGTCAGAGGCTGTTTTGAAGCGTTCTTTTGCCTGCTGCGTTGTTTTTGACCATTCTGCTGGCGGGCTCCCTTCTTTGTCTTGGCTTCTGTTTGCGACGCAAGATCAGCCTTCTGTTTTGCTTCCGTTCCCTGCTGCTTTTGCGGCGCAGACGACTGCTCAGCCTTCCCTTTGCGCTCCACATTCTTGTTCTCCGCGGAACTCTCGCTGCCAACTGTTTTCTTCGCACTTCTGTTCTTGCTCTGCCGAGCGGCAGAATGTGTCTGTTCATTTTCCAGAGCAGGTGCCTGTGGCAGGGTAATCTTCTGATAAAGCTTCCCCATACCCGCTTCAACCTTTTGAGCTCCATCACTCTGGCTGCCAGCCGAACTATTAAATTGTTTTTCTGTCACAAAATGACCTCCATCGTATTTTGAGCACAGCCATATAGAATCCGTTGACAATTCGGGTCAAACGGACCTGGCTACCCTCTATTTTTTATTTTACCTTTTACGCTGCACCGGGCCCGCGCAAAAATGTATCGAATTGCTTCTATATGTGCAAAAAAGCGGGTTTACCCCCGCGAATCGCCGAAACTTAGACATTAAACTAAGACACTAATATCTTTTACATTGTACCTTGAATCGCATAGGCTGTCAACATGAATTTCTTTTTACAGATTATATTATAACCAATCCGCTACGTTAGTAATCAGATAATCACCAGGAAATTTTTATGTCATATCTAAACATTTGTGCACAGGAATCCATTGTGATATAATAACAAAAACACGACACAACATATCGTGATATTAGAAAAATAAAGATTCATGGTGATATGATGAAACGGGTTGAAATATTTACTGACGGCGCTTGCAGCGGTAACCCCGGTCCGGGAGGCTGGGGAGCAATTCTTCGTTATGGCAACCGGGAAAAAAGGCTGAGCGGCGGCGCAGCTGAAACTACAAACAACAGAATGGAACTTACCGGTGTGATTGAAGCACTGCGGCAACTCCGTGAACCATGTGAAGTCATATTGACAAGCGATTCCCGTTACGTCTGTGACGCTATCACCAAAGGGTGGGCAAAAAATTGGCAAAAGCGCGGCTGGATAAAAGCGGATAAAAAGCCTGCTTTAAACAGTGATTTATGGGAAGTTTTATTAAACCTTTTGGAAATACATCATGTGACGGTGAACTGGGTCAAGGGTCATGCCGGGCATCCGGAAAACGAAATCTGTGACCGTCTAGCTGTGGCGGAAAGCGAAAAATACAAGCATGGGGGCATCGAACTATGATATATGTGGACAACGCGGCAACAACTCCTGTATCGGAATCGGTGCTAAATGCGATGCTCCCCTATTTTTCGCAGGAATTTGGCAATCCCTCCAGTCTGTATGCAGCCGGTCGACGGGCAAAAAAGGCCATAGAAACTGCTCGGGAAACTGTTGCAAAGTGTCTAAATGCACGCCCTGATGAAATTTTTTTTACCTCCGGCGGATCTGAAAGCGATAACTGGGCAATCAAAATGTCTGCCAAAAAAGGGAAAAAAAGCGGAAAAACACACATCATTACCACGGAGTTTGAGCATCACGCAGTTTTACATTCCATTCGTTCTCTGCAAGAAGAAGGATTCTCCGTTACGCTCCTTCCTGTACACAAAGATGGTATCGTTCAGCCGGATGAATTCCAAGCTGCTTTAAAGCCGGATACCGCCTTGGTCACCATCATGACAGCAAACAACGAGATTGGAACGATTCAGCCAATCGCACAAATTGGCGCTATTTGCCGTGACGCAGGTGTTTTATTTCATACAGACGCTGTGCAGGCAGCCGGAATTTTACCCCTTGATGTACAAGCGATGAATGTTGATTTACTCTCACTGTCCGCCCATAAATTTCACGGACCAAAAGGCGTTGGCGTGCTATATATTCGCAAAGGGTCCGGAATTTCCGCCATGATGGATGGCGGTGCACAGGAACGCGGTATGCGCGCAGGCACGGAAAATGTGGCCGGTATAGTTGGCCTTGCCGTTGCTTTGAAAGAATCCTGCGAATATCGGGAAGAGAACGCTTCACGCTTATCTCGCTTGCGTGACCGATTAATTGAAGGAGCACTGAAAATTCCCGGTTCTTGTCTAAACGGTGATTCTATTCATCGTTTACCAGGAAATGTAAACTTGAGCTTTGAACATGTGGAAGCCCAATCCTTGCTTCTGCTTTTGGACCAAAACGGAATTTGCGCTTCCGCTGGTTCCGCTTGCACAGCAGGATCACTGGAACCAAGCCATGTTCTTCGTGCCATTGGCCTGCCAGCCGAACTGGCACGCGGATCTTTACGGCTATCCTTATCCTCCCAAAATACAGAAGAAGAAATAAACGAAATTCTGCGTATTTTACCAACAGTCATTCAAAAAGTTCGCAAACTTTCTACCATAAAATGATATACGTTAGAAAATAGCAACTATGAAACCAAAAATTTGCGCATTATTTTTATTTTGCTATCGTTGCCGACGGTCGAATCGGCGTTTTTTATGATGACTTGTATGCCGAAACAAAATTTAACGAGTATTGTGCAAAGCAGTCTTTAAGCTCATGGGGTACTGAACACGCACTCTTGCGATAATATGGTATAAAAAAGCCTGACATATCATTCGATATGCCAGGCTTATATGATATTGGAAAGACTGATTATTTATTACGTTCAGCCATTGCCTTTTTCACTTCTTCTGTAAGCAGAGGAAGGATTTTAAGAGCATCACCGACAATACCAAAGTCCGCAACTTCAAAAATCGGAGCGTTTTCATCCTTGTTAATTGCCATGATGACATCGGACTCTTCCATACCGGCCAAGTGTTGAATTGCACCGGAAATACCACAGGCAAGGTAGAGATTCGGCCGAACTGTTTTACCGGTTTGACCAACTTGGATGTCTTTTTCTGCCCATCCGGCATCAACGCAGGCTCTGGACGAACTCACAGTACCGCCGAGTGCTTCGGCCAAGTCTTCCAACAGTTTGAAATTCTCAGGGCAGCCTATGCCGCGGCCACCGGATACCAGGACTTTCGCATCCTGAATATCCATTTTTTGAGATTCTTTCTTGATGACTTCCAGAATTTCAACATCCTTCTCAGATGCAGGAATTTCAATATCCAGTTTATCAACCGGAGCGGAAGCATTCTCAATTGGCTTAATTTTCTGCATAACACCCGGACGAACCGTTGCCATCTGCGGACGATAATCCGGACAAACAATAGTAGCCATGATGTTGCCGCCAAATGCCGGACGGGTCATCATGAGGTTCTTTGTACCATCATCCGCCACATCCAGCTTTGTGCAGTCTGCAGTTAAGCCGGTACGGATTCTAGCCGCCACGCGCGGAGCAAGATCGCGGCCAATCGCAGTAGCGCCATAGAGAACAACTGCAGGTTTGTATTTCTCAATAATCTGACATACGCAGTAAGTATATGGTTTGGTGGAATAGAGTTCCAAATCTTTATTATCCACCATCACAATTTTATCCGCACCATAGCTTGCCAAATCCTTGCACAAGCCGGAAACATTATAGCCAAGCAAAATTGCGGTTACTTCTGTTTCCATATCCTTTGCAAGTTCTTTAGCTTTACCGAGCAGCTCGTGGGAGACACCGGCCACCTGACCGTCCACCTGCTGGACAAATACGTAAACGCCTTTATATTCCTGAATATCCATCTCGCTCACCACTTTCAACTATATAATGAATTTTTCTTTGAGCTTTTCGAGCATGTACTCGGCCGCTTCCTGAGGATTCAGATTGTTGACCACGGTACCCGCAGCTTTCGCACTCTTCGTGAACGTTTTGACAACGTGGGTCGGTGAACCTTTCAAACCGAGGCAGCTGTCGTCAACATCAAGGTCTTTGCGGGTAATGGTTTTAATTTCTTTTTTATATGCATCGAAAATTCCGCCCGGGGTCATGTAACGTGGCTCATTGAGTTCGCTCAATGCGGTAATCAGGCAGGGCATTTTAGCCTTAATGACATGATAGCGATCCTCGAACTGTCTTTTAACGATAACAGAATCGCCTTCCACTTTGATATCTTCCGCATAGCTGATGTTGGTAAGATTCAGGTTTTCGGAAATTTGCGGGCCAACCTGTGCAGTATCACCGTCAATTGCCTGACGACCGGTGATAATTAAATCGTAATCCATGGTTCTCAGAGCCGCAGCAATTGTGTAAGCGGTAGCCCAAGTATCTGCACCGCCGAACGCACGATCCGTAACCAGTACAGCTTCATCGGCACCCATGGCAAGTGCTTCACGCAGTGCAGCTTCTGCCTGCGGCGGGCCCATGGTCAGAACCGTAACATGTGCTCCCTGTGAATCTTTCAAGCGCAGTGCCGCTTCCAGCCCTGCCTTGTCATCCGGGTTAATAATGGATGGTACGCCTTCACGGATCAGAGTTCCGGTTTTAGGGTCCAGTTTAACTTCATTTGTGTTAGGTACCTGTTTTATGCAAACAATAATATTCAACGAATTTCCCTCCTTAGAGTTTCCGCCTTACTTTAAAGCGTATTTGGAAATGACCATCTTCTGGACTTCACTGGTACCCTCGTAGATCTCTGTGATCTTTGCGTCACGCATCATACGCTCCACCGGATACTCACGCGTGTAGCCATAGCCGCCGTGCAGCTGTACGCAGCGGGTGGTCACATCCATGGCAACAGTTGCGCAATAAAGTTTAGCTTCAGCCGCTTCAAGCGAAACACTCTTCTGGTGGTCTTTAGCAACGGCTGCTTTATAAAGCAACAACTGAGCAGCCTGAATCTTCGTGTACATATCTGCAATTTCAAACTGCGTATTCTGGAACTTTGCAAGCGGACGGCCAAACTGTTTTCTTTCCTTAACATACTTGATGGTTTCATCGAGTGCGCCTTCCGCCAAACCAAGTGCCTGAGCAGCAATGCCGATACGTCCGCCGTCTAGGGTAGTCATGGCAATCTTGAAGCCTTTGCCTTCTTGGCCGAGAAGATTTTCTTTCGGAACAATGCAGTTTTCAAAAATCAATTCGCAAGTTGAGGAGCCGCGAATGCCCATTTTCTTTTCCTTTTTGCCAATGGAAAAGCCGGGGAAGTCTTTTTCTACAATAAACGCAGAAATACCGTGATTGCCCTGACTTTTATCCGTCATGGCAAAAATTACATAAACATCGGCATAACCAGCATTGGTGATAAAAATCTTATTCCCGTTAAGGACATAGTGGTCGCCTTCGAGCACCGCTCTCGTCTGCTGAGCAGAAGAATCGGTACCTGCATTTGGCTCTGTTAAACCAAATGCTCCCAGATATTCCCCTGAAGTCAGTTTCGGTAAGTATTTTGCTTTTTGCTCAGGAGTGCCATACTTGTAAATCGGCCAAGTGCACAGAGACGTATGAGCAGAAAGCATTGTGCTGGATGTACAGCAGACCTTTGCGATCTCTTCAACACAAAGCGCATATGTCAAGGTATCGCAGCCCTGACCGCCGAATTCCTTCGGATAAGGAATTCCCATAAAACCATACTGGCGGAATTTTTCATACGCTTCTTTCGGAAAACGTTCGTTTTCATCAACATCCTGCGCATATGGCTTTATCTCATTCTCCGCAAACTCTCTAAAAAGAGTGCGAGCCATTTCATGTTCTTTACTCAGTTGAAAGTCCATACTCTCGTTCCTCCAAATTCATATTAGCATGCCAGAGTCACTTGCTGTAATCATAAAAGCCCTTGCCGGTCTTACGACCAAGCAAACCGCCGCGTACCATTTTTCTGAGCAACGGATGCGGACGGTATTTCGGATCTCCCGTCTCTTTTTGAAGGACTTCCATAACGGCAAGAACAATATCCAAACCAATTAAATCGCCCAGTGCCAAAGGACCCATAGGGTGATTTGCACCAAGTTTCATAGCGGTATCGATATCCTCTGCGGAAGCCGTTCCATCAGCGTAAATACCAACTGCTTCATTGATCATTGGAACAAGAATACGGTTTACTACAAAGCCAGCTGCTTCCTTCACCTGAACCGGTGTTTTGCCGATCTCCGTAGCAATTTCCTTGACCTTTTCCACAGTGGAATCCGGGGTTGTAATGCCGGCAATAACCTCAACCAGTTTCATAACCGGAGCGGGGTTAAAGAAATGCATTCCGCAAACGGCACGATCCAAACCACTGGAGATTTCCGTAATAGAAAGAGAAGAAGTGTTTGATGCGAAGATGCAATCTTTTTTGCAAATGCCTTGCAGTTCCTTAAACAGTTCTTTTTTAACATCCATCCGTTCCAGCGCTGCTTCTACAACTAAATCACAGTCCGAAACAATTTCTTTCGTTCCAGTTGTGATTTTTGCAAGAATTGCATCTGCCTTTGCCTGCTCCATTTTTCCTTTGGAAACAAGCCTGTACAAACTTTTTTCAATCTTTTTTTTGCCGGCAGCAGCAAGTTCCTCATTAATATCACAGAGCTTTACGGAATAATTTTCCGTTTGCGCGAAAGCCTGCGCAATGCCGGAGCCCATTGTACCGGCACCAATAACACCAACAATCATTTAAAAGCCTCCTAATCACTCAATAAATATTATTCATTTACAAACGGATCAGGCTTTCTCTTTTCACAGAAAGCAGTCATCGCATTTTTCTGATCTTTGGTATCAAGACAAAAACCAAACAGCTCCGCTTCCAAAGCAACAGCCGAATCAATATCCATTTGCAAACCCATGTTGATTGCTTTCTTGCATTGACGAATCGCAATTGGTGCATTGCGTGCAATTTTTTCCGCCAACTTTATGCATTCGTCCATGAGCTGATCGGCAGGATATACAGCATTGACCAAACCAATCTGCAAAGCTTCGTCAGCTTTAACCTTGCGGCAAGTATAAATCAATTCTTTTGCCTTGCCGACGCCAATTGTACGGGCCAGCCGCTGTGTTCCGCCAAAACCCGGGGTAATGCCAAGTCCGGCTTCCGGCTGACCAAACAATGCATTTTCAGATGCAATGCGAATATCACAGCTGAGAGAAAGTTCACAACCGCCGCCCAAGGCAAAACCGTTTACAGCCGCAATAACGGGCACCGGAAGATTTTCAATCTTCCGGAACACATCATTTCCGCGCTTACTGAAGGCTCTGCCCTGTTCTTTCGTCATAGTACTCATTGCGCTGATATCCGCTCCGGCGACAAACGCCTTTTGCCCCGCACCGGTTATAATAACACAGCGGGTTTGATTTGGGTCGATTGCATCAATCACTGTTTCCAGATCAGAAAGAACTTCATCGTTAAGGGCGTTCAGAGCTTTTTCTCTGTCAATTGTTACAATTCCAATCAGGTCTTTTTGCTCGTATTTCACATACCCCATCATCATTGCCTTCTTTCAAAATAAGTTATAGAAAACTAGCAATTAGCCTTCCATCTTAATAATGGTAGCAACACCCATGCCGCCGCCTACGCAAAGCGTTGCAAGGCCTAGTTCGCTTTGTCTTCTTCTCATTTCATAAATTAATGTGGTAAGGATACGTGCACCGGAACAACCAACCGGATGACCAAGAGAAATAGCGCCACCGTTTACGTTCGTTTTATCCAAATCCAGTTTCAAATCACGTGCAACTGCCAAAGTCTGAGCAGCAAACGCTTCGTTTGCTTCAACAAGATCCATATCGGCAACCGTCATACCGGTTTTTGCCATCAACTTCTGTGTTGCAGCAACCGGACCCAGTCCCATATAAGCCGGATCAACACCAGCCCAGTCACCTGCAACCCATGTAGCCAAAGGTTTCACGCCAAGTTCCTTCGCTTTTTCTTCAGACATCAGAACAACAGCAGAACCGCCATCGTTTATTCCGGATGCATTACCGGCTGTTACAGTTCCATCCGGTTTAAACGCAGGTTTCAATTTCGCAAGGCTTTCCATTGTAGTGCCGAACCGAACATCTTCGTCGGTGTCAAAAGTTACAGTTTGCTTTTTCAGCTTAACTTCCATTGGCACGATTTCATCTTTAAATTTGCCTTCTTTAATTGCTTTCTCGGCGCGATTTTGACTCATAACGCCATATTCGTCTTGCATCTGACGGGTAATGCCATATTTTTCTGCGACATTTTCTGCCGTAATACCCATATGATAATGATGGAAAGTATCTTCCAAACCGTCATAAATCAAAGAGTCAATCAGTTTTCCGTCACGCATACGATAACCAAAACGTGCATTTTTCAGCAGATAAGGCGTGCTGGACATATTTTCAACTCCGCCCGCAATAATAACATCTGCTTCACCGGCCAGAATCATAGCTGCGGCAACATTGATACTCTTTAATCCGGAACCACACATGTTGTTAAGAGTAAATGCCGGAACAGAGATCGGAATGCCGGAATAAACGGATACCTGACGCGCAATATTCTGACCAACGCCGGCCTGATACACGCATCCAAGAATCACCTCATCAACCTGATCTGGCTGAATTCCGGCACGCTTCATGCTTTCTTTTACAACCGTCGTTCCAATGTCTACAAGTGGTACATTGGATAAAGTTCCACCAAATTTTCCAATTGCTGTGCGGCATGCGCCAGCCAAAACAATTTTTCTTGACATAAACAGTTCCTCCATTCTTTTCATACCATTCATTATGATTTGCAAAATAATCAACAGACTATGTTAAATATATCACAATATACTCAAAGTTGCAAGTTTTTCTTTTGAATATTTAACAATTTCTAGCCAAAAAGACGGCTTAACTCCTTCCAGTTAAATTTATGCAACGATATTTTAGAAAAATTTTAGGAAAATATAAAAACAGGCGCATGGACCTGCGCCTGCTGATATTAAATTTTTGAATAGCCAAAGCTGTTAATAATGGCGTCGATTTTTTGACCTTTTTCACAGTAAGGACATTCGGAAACCGGATATGTACCATAATTCGGCAAGTCTTCACTGGTAAAAACTGAGTCAATCTTTACATCGTTGATTTTTGGAATTGCGCTGAAAATTGCGGAAATTCCCACAATTCTCCCTCCATAGTATCGAATACAATCCAGTGAACGGCTAATGGTTTTGCCTGTAGTTGCAGAAGCAACAAGCAATAAAATGTTTTTGTTCCAAACCATATCCTGAACATTATCGCGAAACAGAAGCTGACCGTTAGGATATTCAGGAGTTATAATTTTAATGTCAGTTCCCTCGTTCAATGAAGATATTCCAGACTTGGAAAGTTCCTCTGCCAGAAAAGCTCCAATTACTTCGCAGCCATCCATACAGACAATCGTATCGACTGGCACAGAATGAACATACTGCTGCGCCATAAATTCCGCTGCCTGTTTGGCGATCCGATAATGATGCTTAATCCCCGTCATATCAATGTAATAATTAACATGGGAATGCGAAGTTGCGAAATGTCCCGGTATGATACTTAATACAATTTCCCGATTTTGGTTACAATGAATCTGAATGGTTCTGCTTTCCAACAGTAGCACACCACTTTTCAAGGAATGTTGTCCATTTAATTGTAGCATGCTTTACCTTACGATGCAATATTTTTTAGAAAATCTGGAAAATTTTATGTAATTTAGCCTATTCATTTATAATTTGCAGCTATGAAATCCTTTTTGTTCAAAAAATAAGGTAAGATCCTTTTGCAAGCCGCGAACGGAGCCCTGCACCAATTCTTTTGGGCCGCCTCCCCGAGCAGAAAAAACAGAGGACAGTTCTTTTGCTATTGGTCTGACATCCTGCGCGGTATCCGCAACAGCATACCGATAGCCCTCAGTATCGTTTCCTGACAGCACCGCAGCTGCCGCCGAACAACGTTCGGACAAAGTTAATGCAAACTTGCGAAGTTGCTCTGGGGCTAAGTTATCTTCAAACACGAGAATCTTGCCGCAGCCTTCCGGAACTGCCGATGCTTTCAGCTGGAACACCTCCGACTGAAGTGCCGACAACCGTCTCTTTAACTCAGAATTTTCTTTGAGCATATGCTCAGCGGCCTGTTGGATTTCCGATGGCTTTGCAGAAAGCAATGCAGAAACAGCAGAAACACTGGTTAATTTTTCGCTGAAATTTCTTAGTGCTTGTGCCCCGCATGACATAGTTAGTCTAGTTCCGCCTTTATACCGCTGAGATGACAGTAATTTGATAACACCGATTTCTCCTGTGTAGGAAACATGAGTACCACAGCAAGCACAAATATCAAACCCCGGAATTTCCACTATGCGTACTTTTCCAGTCAGCCTTTTTTTACTCCGATAAGGAATCCTGTCAAGTTCTTCGGCAGAAGGATACCATACTTTAACAGGAACATTTTTCCAGACGGCCTCATTTGCCAAGCGTTCTATCAGTTCAAGGTCATTTGCCGACAAAGTTCCGTTCAAATCAACCGTCATAAATTGGTCGCTCATGTGAAAGCCAACATTGTCCAATCCGAGCAAGCGATGTGCCAATCCGGAAACAATATGTTCCCCAGTATGCTGCTGCATCAATGCAAAGCGACGGGGCCAATGAATTCCCCCTGTAACCAAAGTGCCAACCGAAACAGGTCTGTCTGAGATATGATAAATCACACCTTCTTTTTCTTGAACATCCAAGATATTAGCAAAATTTAAAACGCCTTTGTCTGCAGGTTGCCCCCCGCCTTCCGGATAAAAGGCAGTTCGGTCAAGGACAATCACAAAATGATCATCCTTTGGAATACACTCCAAAACATGAGCTTGAAAGGTTCTCAGCTTAGCGTTCAGATCATAAAGTTTTTCCGTCTCTCGCTTCATTTGTTTTCTCCTCTTTTTCCTTCCATAATCAAGCACAAACGCAGGTATATCCAGCAAAAAGTGACTGTTGCCGGCAAATACCACGCAACATGCCTTTTACAGTTCATTATTATACTCCGCCTTGATAATGCAGGCAACCAAGACGCCTACACGTTGTTTACCATCCTCATGAAACCCTTATTTCTTTTGGGTTTACTACCCACCTAGGACTTTAAATATCCAAAACCAATACCCTCTATAAAAACCGCAATTTCTTGGTTAAATCATTCCTGCACATACTCTAAATTATCAAACGAAACGATATTAATAACTTCTCGCTCTGCCAAAACAAAGGAAATTTGTACCTTGTCCCCTGCCCTAGTCAACGGCAGTTCCGGACTGATATCGGAAACAGATGTAAATATCTTGTTGGGTTTCTCCTGAATAATCATAGAGTAAACGGTATTGCCGCCTATAATTTGGGAAGAAATCCGTTCTATTGTTCCGCGAAGGGTTTGTTCCTGATTCCCCGAATCAATAGTGGAACTTCCGCTGCTATTTTTCAGAACGGACCGATAGTTTGCAAGGGCGGATCCTATTGTTTCGCCTGTTCCAACACTGGTATAATCCGTAACCGAAACAAAGGCATATTGTTTAATCAATCCTGCGTCATCCTTGAGTGTCATAAAATAAGTGGGGTGACCGTCCACATTGGTAATCAGCGGAAAAGTAGCACGATAATGCATATTCTGAACTTTTCCCTCCGCAGACTGCTGCGCTGCATATTCCGTAGCTCCGCCAATTTGATACCAATATGGTTTTTTTGTTACCATGTCGACCATAATTAATCCCGTGGTGCTTTCGTCGGTGCCTACACTCGTTAGCCCGGTATACAAATAGCATCTTCCATGATTGTAAACGATGGCGTACCCTTCTGAAGTCTGAAATTTATCTTTATTAGAAAAGTTAAAAAGTCCATGAATATACTTGCCTCGATTTTCAATTTGTGTCATTACAAAATCAATAGGCTGTACACGATCAACCCATTTCGGCACATCGTCAATGCTATATCTTTCGCTTTTTCCCGTTTGCGCATCAATGATGATTGCACCGTCAGCCTCCGGCAAATTGTATCCCACAAGATTCTTATAGGTTGTAACAACCCAGTAGGGATTCCCCTCATCATCAATTTCAAAAGAATAATCTGTCAGTCCCGTAAAAAGTCCGCCGGAAAAGCGCGCATGTCTCTGCAGATTATCCAGAAAATAAGCACTTGGCTGGTATTTAATCGAGTAGCTGTCCACATAAGTGACATCTTGGGGATCTGTGGCTGAAACCAGAATATAGCCAGGTGTTCCGCCCAGATTGGAAAGCCATTTGAAAAATCCGGAATGAAGCAATGGCACAACCCACACCAATTTATTATCCACTTGCTGGATGGTAGCATCTCCCAAGGTTACTTGACTGCCAAGAGATGGCTTTTCCCCAAGTTTTTTATCTGCCAGACGCAAAGCTAAACTCTCATCTACCACAGGCAGCTGTGAGATATCAATTGCCTGCACATCTGAAGAAAACACTCTGCTTTCAGGTTCCGGCATCTGATTTTTATAGGTATTGACATGAAATAGTACAAAGGAATACAAATTAACAAGTACTAAAACTGCCCACGGTGCTGCCGCCGCAATAAAATATTTGCGTCCGCTCCGCAGAAAATAAATTCCATCCGATACACTCCAAAAATGGTAAGTTCCCGTTTTTAAAATCCAAAGTGCTAGTGCAAATGATGTTATCACAACGCCCCAGAAACTGATACCTTCCCGGTAAAACGGGCTTAAATTCGGAGAAGTAAGAAAGATCATGCATCCAAATATGAAAGCAAGACTTGCTAAAACGATAATTTTTACCTTCTTCATGAGATATCCCTTCTGATATAGTCAAAATGTGTTATGTATGAATACACTTAAGGAGAAAACAGTTTACGTAATTATACCATATTCCATATAAAATGCGAAATAGAATCTAACTCTACAAAATACTGCAATTTTATTTGAGATCATCGTATTTTTGGTCTTGACACGTCCATTGAAAGGTGATAAAATAACTCTTGCGTCACAAGAAAACCATAAAAAATAGGGGTATAGCTCAGTTGGTAGAGCAGTGGTCTCCAAAACCACGTGCCGAGGGTTCGAATCCTTCTGCCCCTGCCAATGATTATGAAGAATGGACCAGAAATTCATTAATGAAGTGAATTTCTGGTCCATTTTCCATAAAAATCAGCTCAACTTTATGTGAACGTCGGAATCTACGGCTCCTTACGGCACAGCCACAACTTGACTCCTATGAAAAGCAATAAAAAAGCGCATGATTTTTAATCATGCGCTTTTTTGTGGTGGACCTGAAGAGATTCGAACTCTCGACCTCTCGGATGCGAACCGAACGCTCTCCCAGCTGAGCTACAGGCCCATCTGTCATTCAATTTTGCGACGGTTGATATTATATCACGTTATCCAAAAGATTTCAACCATAAATTGCAAACTTTCGGACGTATTCCGGCGAAAAATCCCCTGTATTTACTTGAAATCATTTCAAATATAACACAATAAAAGTGCGCCCCCATCTCAAGGAGGCGCATCGCCAATTTTCCATCTAATTTTCCAAAGATAAAGCAGCGACAGAGTCGGCAGAATACGGTGCAGTGAGTAGATTGGGAATCTTGACATCTTTTTCAAGGTAACTTGAACTAATCCCTGTGGATGCATAGATAAACGCAAATAGCATCCCTGTTTGAATCCAAAGAATGGTAACATCCGTCAATCCATGCACAAAAACTGCAGCAGCTGCAGCAATGAGCAGATAATTCATATCCATGCAAATATTATTGCGAATCCTCAGCTGTAACAGCCTTGCCTGTACCCCAATGTAAATTCCAATTGCTGCAAAACCTATAATTCCAAAATTCAGCAAGATATCCAGAATCAAATTATGGCAATGATACGTATTATAACCGGAGAACTGTTCATATATCATTTGATATGCCATGGCCCCGCGACCAAAAAATAGATGTTGTTCTATCCCCTTCACCGAGGCAGACCAAATGGAGAACCGCTGGGCAATTGTGTGGTCAATCGCTTGTGAACCTCTTGGCAAAAGCTGTGGAAAAACAGCTAACAGTATGATAAACAACCCAACCGATACTATATATATCAGCGCAATTTTCTTCTTTCGTTTCAAAATAAGCATTAGGGTTACAGCTGCAAACAGTGCTATGAATGAGGAAAAACTGGCCGTAAGATATAACCCGATGAAATTTAGGCCAATAACTGCAAAATAAAAAACACTGAGCTCAGAGTTAGTAAAAATTCGATAAATTGCGATGAGCACAACAAACTCAATTACCATTCCGTAATAATTCGCATTTGTAAATACGGAAACCGGACGGTAATCCGGCATCGATGCAAATGTAGAGGCCTTTTGATAAAGAGCTACAAACAAACTAAAAATGCTGCCGATACAGATTAAATCCATAGCTTGATTAAAGATGGAACGTGTCATGATACTGCGGATATACAGCGCACATACTGCAACCGCGTAAATTAGTATAGAATACACCATTCCGATATAATTGTCATAAATTGCAGCAACAAAAAAAGCAATTATTAAAAATCCAAACAGAAACCTTGTATAAGGGGCCTCAAATGCACGTACCCTTTTTTTGCAGTTAACAATGGTCATAAGCGCAATGCCACAAACCAAAATCATACTGATATAAAATGGGGCAAAGAGTGAAACAGCCAACAATAATACCAAAAAACGGTCAAAATCCTCATAGACCAGTTGAATATTCCTTAAAAAATCAAGTCTGAAACTCTCTTTAACTGCTTGAATAATTACAGTCAACCCCTTTCGTTTCTTTTTTCAAGCCACAAGTGACAATTATATCACATCACTGGCATGAAACAAGATAAACTATGAAACGAATCTTGGTTAAATAATTAAATCTATTTGTTGATTATAACGAATATTATGAATTTTTTTTGAAGTTTTTCACAATTAACTGAAAACATTCAGTTTCAGAACCTTTTTTGTGATACCATAGAAATAAAATAAAGAATGATAAAATAGAGCGGTGAAAACCAGACTATGGAAAATATCAACCTTTATTGTGAGCGGTTTTACCCGGACTATTCATTTGGTTTAAGTGATGACCAAGTAGCCTCTCGGCAGAATCAGGGACTTACAAACGGCGCAGAAAAATCCGGTACTCGTTCCATCGGTCAAATTGTGCGAAGCAATCTGATTACACCATTTAATATCTTAAATCTCATTCTTGCCTCCATGATTATCATGGTGGGCTCCTACAAAAATTTGCTGTTTCTTGGCGTGATTGTCTGCAATACATTGATTGGTACCATTCAAGAAATTCGAGCAAAAAAAATAATTGACCGCCTTTCACTCATCACCGCACCAAAGGCAAATGTCGTGAGAAACGGTAAAAAGACGGAAATCCCCGTTTCCGAGCTTGTTTTGGACGACGTCATGATACTGGAAACCGGAAATCAAGTTTGCGCAGACTGCATCATATTAAACGGTGAATGTGAAGTGAATGAATCCCTTCTCACCGGCGAGTCGGACCCAATTTTTAAAAAAAAGGGAGACAGGCTGCTCAGTGGCAGTTTCCTTGTGAGCGGCAGCTGCAGAGCTCAAGTGGAACATATCGGCACAGATAACTACGCTTCCCGCATAACAAGCAGTGCCCGCTATTTAAAAAAACCAAATTCAGAAATCCTAACCTGGGTCAACCGTATCATTAAAATCACGGGATTTGCTATTCTTCCAATCGGCATCATGATGTTTTACAAAGAGTTGACTGTGTTGGGTCAAGAGCTTCGCCCCACTGTTGTTGGAACAGTCGCTGCTTTAATCGGCATGATTCCAGAAGGGCTCGTGTTGCTGACCAGCGTCGTGCTGGCAGTCGGTATTTTGCGCCTGTCCCGCCACAAAGCTCTTGTACAGGAGTTATATTCGATTGAAACACTCGCTCATGTGGATACGCTTTGTCTGGACAAAACCGGAACTCTTACACAGGGCACACTTCAGGCTCAAACAATTGTTCCACTATGCGACATTTCACGAAAACAGGCAGAAGAAACTCTATCAGCATTTGCAGCTGCGGCCGATGACTACTCTCCCACCATAAAAGCCATTCGGGAAATTATGCCGCAGCCCCCGAGTTGGAATTGCGTAAAAAGTGTTCCTTTTTCCTCGGCACGCAAATGGAGCGGTGCCTATTTCAAAGAAAAAGGAAGTTTTGTGCTCGGAGCAGGTGAATTTGTCTTAAAAGACCGATTTGATACCATTCGGCCCCAAGTGGAAAAGTATGCAAGCCAAGGAAAACGCGTGCTTCTTTTCGCACATTCTGTAAAGCCGCTGGGGGACCGACAACTTCCGGATGACCTTACTCCGCTGCTGCTGATACTTCTCAGCGACAGATTGCGGCCCGGAGTTCGGGAAACCCTATCCTACTTTGCAGACCAAGGAGTCGAATTAAAAGTCATATCCGGCGATGATGTCAGAACCGTCTCGAGTATTGCAGCAAAGGCGGGGATAAAAAATGCTGACCGCTGCGTGGACGCGACGAAACTAAAAAATGAGGAAGAACTTAAAAATGCAGCAGAGGTATATACTGTTTTCGGACGGGTAACTCCGGAACAAAAACTCGGCCTGATAAAAGCGCTCAAAGCAAAAAATCACACCGTCGCCATGACCGGGGACGGTGTGAACGATGTCCCGGCTTTAAAGGAAAGTGACTGCAGTATAGCCATGGCCTCCGGAAGTGACGCGGCACGGACGGTTTCCCAGATTGTTCTGATGGACTCAAATTTTTCCTCCATGCCACGGATTGTTGCAGAAGGTCGGCGCTGCATTAATAATCTGCAGCGTTCCGCGTCGCTTTTTCTGGTGAAGGCCATGTTTTCAGCCATCATTGCCGTTCTTTTTCTGTTCCTTTCATATTCATATCCATTCCAGCCGATTCAGTTTACCCTCATCAATGCCGTTTCCATCGGCATTCCCTCGTTTATTCTTGCGTTAGAACCGAATCAAGAACGCCTTTACGGAAGTTTTATCGGTAACATACTGCAAAGATCGATTCCCGGTGCACTAACCATGTCGCTAAACATTGTTTTACTTGTCGCCATTTCCTCTTTTCTTGGCTTTTCACAAGCAGAACAGTCCACTATCGCCGTACTGATTACCGGATTTACCGGGCTGTTTATTCTGTTTAAAGTCTGTTTGCCGTTTAATACAGTGCGCTTGATTCTTTTTCTGACCATGACGATGTCTTTTGTACTTGCACTGGCTTTCTTCCCCTCCCTATTTGAGGTGACGGCTCTTTCCATACCCATGCTGCTGGTGCTAATTCCCATGATTTTATTTGCTGTAAGTTTCATGGCAGCCATATATCATTTTATCGAACGCATTCTCCTCCGCAGATGATTTAAGCTAACCCAATTTTATGAAAATAAGAATAGCTGGACATACCGGCCGGTCTGATATACCGCCCGAGACCAAACAGGCAATCCGGATCTTGTGTGATATAGTTCATCTTCATCATACAATTCAAGCTCGCGCGGAACCCGATTTCCTTCAGAACCGGAATTGACTCCTCGCTGACGGCACCGAACGGATAGACAAAAGCGGTGGGGCTGTACCCTGTATGGTCCAGCATCTTTTTTTGCATGGTTTCCAAGTCTTGCCGAAGAAGGGCTTGATAATCCGAAACACTTTCCGATTTCATTTTTTGCGCACCGCAGCGCGGCCGAGTTTCATGTAAATGATAGGAATGGTTTTGTATTTCCACCATTCCGGAGTTTATCATTTCCCTAATTTCTCCCCAGGTCAGATAGGAATAATTCGGATGGTCGGCATCGCCATTGGTATATAAATCTGTGTAATAACCGACGGGGGAAATGACAATCTTCATATGGTATTTTTGCGCAAGTGGATACGCGTAATAATAGTTATTGTAAAATCCGTCATCGAAAGTAATCATAATCGGCTTCTCCGGCAAGGGTACCTGATGATCTACATAATTTAGAAGGTCTTTTACAACCACCGGCTGATAACCGTTTTCTTGAAGCCAGAGAAAATCACTTTCTAATGTTTTGGGTGAAACCACATATTTTCCATTCCGGCTCGGCTCTCGCAAAATACTATGGTACATAATGATGGGAAGCTGCACACCGTTGTTGGTTTTTAAATTCTGCATTGCGGCGACAGTACCACCGCAAAAACAGGCAACCAGCAGCACCGCTGATATAACGAACAATAATAGACGCTGTATCTTAATTGTAAAATACATAAATAACCCGCCTCCGTTTAATATATGGAGACGGGTTTTCAAATATCACCAGTTTGGTTGTCCTATTTTCTTACAACGGCACCGAAATTCGGTATATTACGAAATAATGAAATACACTTCCTGCAAGGACAAACAAGTGCCAGACAGAATGAATATACGGCCGTTTTTTCCCAATACCGTAAAGAATAGCCCCGACGGTATAAAAAACTCCGCCAAAAATAAGGTAACGAATTGAATCGGCATTTAGGCAAGCAATCATGGGCTTAAAAAAGAAAATAATCAGCCAACCAAGCCCAATGTAACAGATCATGGAAAACACTCGAAAACGCTGCACACTGATGCCATTCAGTATAATTCCCACCGCTGATACACTCCAGACAATTGAAAACATTATCCTTCCGGTCAAATCACCAAAGCAAAGAAGGGCAATGGGTGTGTAGGTGCCGGCAATGAGAAGAAATATAGTACAATGATCCATCGTTCTCAACACGCACTTCCCTCTGCACACGCCCAGTGCGTGATAAAGCGTGGATACCAGATAGAGCAGAATCATGCTGGCTCCGAACACTGACACGCTGACTAAGGTAAGGGCATCCCGTCGGCAATTGAGCAGCAACCAAACCAGTCCCCAAATCGAAAGGAGTACGCCAATGCCATGGGTAACCGCGTTGAGAACCTCTTCCAGTATGGTATATTGCGGAAGCCCCAGTTCTTCCCTCCCTAATTTGAGTCGGCTCTTTTTAATGTTACTCATCATATATTATCACACTCTATTATACATGGTATTTAATACTATGTATAATAGTCTACATCAATATTTATAGTATGTCAATATTATCCAGACCTTCCAACTGAAAGGAAGGAATAAAATCTTTACGTGCGGACTTTCGTTCCTGTACATAACCGTCAAGATTTAAAGAGAACAGATGATTCTGCACCTTCTCATATTCTCTTTTCGTAATTCTGCGATTTAGCTCCGGTATCTGTTCCGCCTTTCCGCAAGGAACATACTGAGCCATTAAACTGACTGGGACGCCGGGCAAATGTGATGCAATCCAGTCCAGCACCGCTATGGAATCCTTCGTATGTCCGGGGAGTATCAAATGACGCACCAAGGTTCCTTTTTGCATCATGCCGTCCTCATCATAAACAGCCGGACCCGTCTGACGAACCATTTCCAAAATAGCTTTATGGGCAACAGAAACATAGTCTGCCGCGCCGGAAAGCTGGCATGCTAATGTGTCATCGGCGTATTTTAAATCCGGCAGATAGATATCAACTAGTCCCTCGAGCATACGCAGCGTTTCAACTCTTTCATATCCCCCGCAGTTATATACAACGGGAACAGGTGGTTTCCACAAAGACAGCGCCTGTGCAATTGCCGGAACAAAATGCGTACCAGTTACCAAATTAATATTATGGGCACCCTGTGAAACCAGCCGACGAAATACACCAGACAATTCCTTTGGAGTCAACGTCTTTCCTGTTTTTCGCTCTGAACTGATTTGATAATTTTGACAAAAGACACACTGCAAGGAACAACCAGTAAAAAACACGGCACCGGAGCCTCGTGTTCCGCTGATACATGGTTCTTCCCAAAAATGCAGCGCTGCGCGCGCCACAACCGGATCCGCACCCATGCGGCAGAAACCGTTGCCTTGCATTGGTTGACGCAACACACCGCAGCGACGAGGACAAAGCTCGCAGTGTTCAATCTGCATTGTCATTCTCCTTTATTGCAAGAAAAGCAGATAATCCTCCGCGCTTTCCGCCGCTTGCGCGATGAGAAAATAACAACTTCGGATGACATTTGGTACACAATGCGGAAATGGTGATATTTTTTTCCGGAATTCCACTGTGCTTTAAAATACGCTTATTTGCCTCCCACAGGTCTATATGGTATTTTCCCCCTCCGTCAGCTTGAATCCACTCCATGGGCAGCAGGTCCTTCATCTGTGCAAAAATTTCATATACGGGCGTATCAACCTCAAAACAGCAAGGACCAATGGATGGACCGATAACACAAATTAAATCCTGTGGCCGGCTGCCAAATTCCTGCGCCATTTTGTGAACCATTTCCGCGCCAATCCGTGCTGCTGTTCCGCGCCATCCCGCATGTGCCAGACCGATTGCTTTCTTCACAGGATCCGCAAAATAGATGGGTACACAATCCGCATAATGCGTGACAAGTGTTACATTTGGTTCATTCGTCATTAATCCATCCACGCCGTCCGGTTTCGGTTTCGTGAATCCTTCACCGCAGTTTTCTCTTCCAACCCGACGGACAACCGTTCCATGCACCTGCGCAGAGGAAACCATGGAATTCGCATCAAAACCAGCAGCCATGCAAATACGGCGGTAATTTTCCATAACATTTTCATCCGGGTCTCCCCTGCCGAAAGAAAGATTTAAAGAAGAATACTCATTTAAACTGACACCGCCAAGCCGAGTGGAAAAAGCATGTGTAAGAAACGGCATTTTTTCAAACGTCGGAAAGGTTAAAAATGTAACACCATTTCTTTTATTTAGTTTAACCTGTTTTTCATGTGATACCATCAACAGACCTCCTAATCATAATGAAATATCATACTGTTCTACATTTGATTTTGGAATACAATATCCCGCAAAACGATTGTGAAAAATTCAACGAGATTTCAAATATGAATATGTTCTAAATCCCAAAAAATAAAACAAAATGATCAAAAAGTAGACACATTTTAAAATTCTACTGAAAAACAATAGTGTAGCTTGGTCAAATCCTTTTTTATACCTAGTTACCAGTCATTGATTGGTCTCTAACCATATTGTAACACATAGGGAGGTCTATCTAGCTTGAAATTTCTAACATTTGGGGAAATGATGCTGCGGCTAAAACCGGCGAGTTTTTCGCGCATTCTGCAAACAGATACTTTTGAGGCTGCTTATGGCAGTGCAGAGGCGAATGTTGCTGTTTCACTTTCTATTTTTCATGATGACGCAGCATATCTAACAAAGTTCCCTAATAATCCGTTGGGAGAAGCCGCTTTAAATACATTAAGGCGCTTCGGTGTGGATACGAGTCGGATATTGCGCGGCGGTCCCCGTCTAGGAACATATTACTTTGAAAAAGGAACCAGCATACGGCCAACCAGTGTTGTTTATGATCGTGCAGGCAGTTCTATCACAACCGCTAAGCATACAGAGTTTGATTGGCCTCGCCTGCTCGAAGGCATTGATATCTTTTATTTTTCCGGTATTACCCCAGCGATTTCGCAAAAACTCACCCAAGCGGTAAAAGATGTGCTCACATATTGCAGCGACCATGGTATTACAGTTGTATCCGAGTTAAACTATCGCGGAAAGATGTGGTCTTCCGAAAAAGCTCAGGCCGTCATGAAGCAGCTGATGCCATTTGTCGATATTTGTATCGCTAATGATGAAGATTTCGAAGCTACACTAGATATTTCCGCATTTGACGGTGATATGTCACGCGGCATAGAGCAAATTGACAGCTTCCGAGCCGGCATGGAAGAAATTACAAAACAATACCCACGCTGTAAAACGGTTTCCAGTGTTTTGCGTAATATTCATTCGGTAGAAGAAAGCGATTGGATGGGAATCTTGTTCAAAGACGGCAAATTTTACGAAAGTCCCGTGCACCATGTGCATGTCATGAAAGGAGTCGCTGCCGGAGACGCCTTTGGAGCCGGATTGGTACATGGTATTGTAAATCAGATGGATCCGCAGGAAACCGTGGAATTTGCAATTGCAGCCAGTGTGCTGAAACTGATGATTAGCGGCGACTTAAATCTAGTAACAGAATCTGAAGTTCGCGCTGTTATGAATAAGGGCTCTATAATAAATGTTGGGGTGTGACGAATAGGCCTGCGAAAAAAGAACAAAAAAGTAGAGCATATTCGATGAAAAACCTTTAAAATGGAGATTACCACACCACCATTTGGGAGGTCATCGATATGCTCTGTACTCATTCTATCGAAAAATTGCTTGGATTAAAAGGGGTAATCGTAAAAAATGTGAGGCAATTGCCTGATAAAACGGAAATTTTTATTGAGTTACCGAGAAAGCCGCATGTTTGCCCCTGTTGTGGCCATCAAACCAGCTACGTTCATGATTACCGTTGTCAAACCGTGAAAGACATTCCCGCTTTTGGCAAACATACCTCCCTGATTCTACGAAAGCGCCGATATCGCTGCCATTCTTGTGGAAAGCGTTTCTTTGAGGATAATTCGTTTTTGCCTAGATATCACCGCATGACAAACCGTTTAGCCGTATATATCATTTCAAAGCTTTCCGACGTGCGTTCTTTTACCAGTGTAGCATGTGAGGTGAATCTATCTGTTTCAACTATTATCCGTCTTTTCGATTGTATCCATTATGGAAAACCGCAGCAATTACCTGAAGTTGTATCGATTGATGAGTTTAAAGGCAATACAAGCGGCGAGAAATATCAGTGCATTCTGACCGATCCGGTCCGTCACCGAATCCTTGATATTCTTCCTGCTCGTTACAACCACAAACTGACAGAATATTTCGGCCAGCTTGACCGTTCTCAAACCAAACATTTTGTCAGCGATATGTGGAGTACATACGCCGGTATTGCTCAAACATATTTTAAAGATTCCAATTATGTCATTGACAAATATCATTACATTCGCCAAGTATTTTGGGCCTTTGAAGCCGTTCGCAAGGAAGAACAGAAAAAATTCAGTAAAACCCGAAGAATTTATTTTAAACGCTCCCGAATCTTACTGAACAAGCGATATCAATTTCTCACTCCGGAGCAAAAGCAACAGGTCGATCTTATGCTCTATGCCAGTAACCGTCTGCTGACAGCCTACTCTCTGAAAGAACAGTTTTTCAAAGTCCTTGAATCTTCTGACAGCGTGTCCGCACGGACAGCGCTATCCCATTGGATTATGGCCGCACAAAACAGTGAACTTTCAAGATTTGTTGCTTGTGGAAATACCATGGTCCGCTGGTCAAAAGGTATTCTAAATTCGTTTGATTGTCCTTACACCAATGGTTTTACCGAAGGGGTTAACAACAAGATTAAGGTACTCAAACGCAATGCCTACGGTTATCGTAATTTTCGTCGCTTCCGCAATCGTATTCTTCACATGTTCCATCATTCAACGAAAAATGGAGCAGCTTAACGCCGCTCCATCCGGTGTTTCCATTTTGGGTTACCCCAACTATTGACATAGAGCCTGAATAAGGGCAGCAATACCCGCTTGAACCGCTGATTGAAACAGTACTACATTATATAAAGGTTCACCCCCCGGAAGTGAAACCGGGGGGTGAGTGTTTGATGATATAAAAAAACAAGAGAAGGAGAATTCCTTCTCTTGTCAAAGTTTGGAGGCGTCACCCAGATTCGAACTGGGGATAAGGGTTTTGCAGACCCGTGCCTTACCACTTGGCTATGACGCCAAAATGGAGCGAACGACGAGGCTCGAACTCGCTACCTCCACCTTGGCAAGGTGGCGCTCTACCAGATGAGCTACGTTCGCATTCTTGGTGCCTCCGGGCGGAATCGAACCACCGACACGGGGATTTTCAGTCCCCTGCTCTACCAACTGAGCTACAGAGGCAAATGGCGACTCGGATCGGGATCGAACCGACGACCTCTAGCGTGACAGGCTAGCGTTCTAACCAGCTGAACTACCGAGCCATCTCATAAAACCATCTGATGAATAAATGGTGGGAACAATAGGACTCGAACCTATGACCCCCTGCTTGTAAGGCAGGTGCTCTAACCAGCTGAGCTATGCTCCCTTAGGTGTTCGCACCTTTTCATCAGCGACGTGTTATATGATACTATATTTGGCCGCAATTGTCAACAGGAAAATCTAATTTTTTCAAATTTTTTATCGTTGCGTTCAACCATGCTTTTACAAAAAAAATGGATATCTGACTTATACCTTTTAATACTCATTTCTTTGCGGCAATCACAATTCTTTCCGTCTTTTGTTCCGGAGGTAAAAAAGTTTTATCCGCCCACATTCCGGCCACATGCAGACCGGTCCGCTCTAAAAGAGTGCATAAAGTTTTCTCATCATAGGCTCTCTCATAAAAGCGCTCTGAAGTACGACGATAAACTTCTCCCTGCCGTTCAAAAAACTCTAAGGAAACAGCAACTCTGTTCGTCTTTTTTTCATAGGCATTTTGCCAAACACAAAAAATATCGCCTATATCATAGACAAATGTGTTATTACCCAGAATTTCACGGTGTTTATATATTGTATTGGCATCAAAAACAAAACATCCGCCCGGATTCAGATAAGACGCTATTCTGCGAAAAGTTTCATACACCTGCTTTTCGGTTTCCAGATGATTAATAGAATCCAGCGCACAGATTACCGTATCAACCGGTTCGTCAAGTTCCAATTCTTCCATTTTTTGATGCAAAAGTAAAGCAGAGTATCCAGCCGTAGCGAGTTTATTTTGCGCAATAGTCAGCATATCCACAGAAGCGTCAGCGCCAAACACATCAACGCCACGCTGAAGCAATTCCAGAGTTAAACTGCCCGTCCCACAGGCTAAATCCAGCGTACGGCCCGGAGGATGCTGCAAACGGGTACAAATTTTTAAAAAATATTCAGCCATATCGCTGTAGGAAACATCTGAAATCAGTGCATCATAATATCGTGCAAAAATTCCGTAACCCATTTTATTCCTTATCTTTTGTCTTGTCTTCCAACCGTTTAAAAACCAACTCATACCCATCGCACCCATAATGAAGGGAACGATTTACACGGCTTATTGTTGCTGTGGAAGCACCTGTGGTTGCCACAATATCACTATATACTTTTTTGTTGCGCAGCATATGAGCAACCAGAAGCCGCTGTGACATGGCCTTGATTTCAGAAACTGTGCAAAGATCCTCAAAAAAAGCATAGCATTCTTCCGGAGTTTTCAAAGTTAAAATAGCGCTGAATAAAAAATCCACACTATCATCTTTTAGTTTTGAGTTCAAAAAAACCACTCTCCCCATTTTCACAGGATATCATTTCAGCGCGGAAAAGTCAAACAAATCAAAATAACACTCTATTTTTCCGCAGCATCACAAACTGCAAGAATTTCATTTCTAATCAGATCAACACCCTCGCCGGTCACAGCCGAGCAGGGGACAATTCGAACTCCGGAATAGGATTCAAACTGTGCACGGTATGCAGCCTCCTGCTGTATACGCGCATTTTTCCTGAGTTTATCACATTTTGTGGCTGCAATCAGGAAAGGAATCTCACTCTCTTGGAGAAAATCCACCATTTGAAGATCGTCCTTGGTTGGAGCATGGCGCAAATCCATCAGTTGCACAACAAGACTGATGTTCCGTTGCTGCCGAAAATAGCCCTCCACCAATTCTGCCCATCGCTGCTTTTCTGCTTTGGAAACCTTTGCGTACCCGTACCCAGGCAAGTCAGCAAAGCGGCAAAAGCCAAGATTATAAAAATTTATGGTTGCTGTTTTTCCCGGTGCCGAACTAGTACGGGCTAGGGATTTGCGTGAAAGCAAGCGGTTAATTAACGACGATTTGCCAGCATTCGACCTGCCGGAAAATGTAATTTCCGGCAGAATCGAGGCTGGAAGTTGATCAGCACGGCCAGCGGACAGTTCAAAATACGCTGTTTCAATACTCATACTCGCCACCTTTATTGCGGAAATGTAGCTGTCCCGTTATTGGGACGCTCCATTTGATTTACGGGTGAAATCGGCATGGTTTCCGAAGTATCTGAGGTATCCGATGTGTTCTTCGGTTCTGGCTTTTCTGTCAATGCAATTTCTAAAACTTGGTCGATTTTATCAACCGGCATGAATTCAATCGAATTTTTCACCGTGTTATCAATTTCTTCCAAATCAGAAACATTCTCTGAGGGAATGATAACAGTTTTAATCCCGGAACGGTAAGCAGCCATTGTTTTCTCTTTCAATCCACCGATTGGCAAGACTCGACCAAGCAGGGTAATTTCACCGGTCATTGCTACGTCATGCCGAACAGGTATATTGCATAGGGCAGATGTGATAGCAGTCGCCATCGCTGTACCGGCAGAAGGCCCATCTTTTGGAATAGCTCCCTCCGGTGCATGGATATGAATATCATATTTTGTGTAGAAATCATGGCTAATACCAAGTGTATGAGCTCTTGTGCGGATGCAGCTGATCGCGGTACGCGCGGATTCTTTCATTACATCACCGAGCGAACCGGTCAGTTCCAATTTTCCTGTTCCGTCCATCACAGCTACTTCAATCGGCAAAAGAGTTCCGCCTACACTGGTCCATGCTAAACCATTGACAAGCCCTATCATATCCTGTTTATTACGGCTTTCGTCCTTGTACTTTGCCGGTCCGAGCAGCTCTTCAAGTTTCTTTGGATTGATGGTGATTTTCTGAGTTTTGTTTTCGACGAAATCCTTCGCACATTTTCTGCAAAGTTCAGCAATGCGGCGTTCCAAGGTTCTAACGCCGGCTTCCCGCGTGTAGCTGTCTATCAGCTTATGAACTGCTGCAGGGGTGATTTTCAGCTGAGAGGGGCTGATACCATGTTTTTTAAGCTGCTTTGGTATTAAGTGCTTAACTGCAATGTTGTATTTTTCCAAATGCGTATAGCTGCCGAGCGTAATGACATCCATTCTGTCAAACAATGGCTCCGGAATTGCACTGGCATCATTTGCAGTCGTAATGAACATCACTTTGCTTAAATCAAACGGCATATCAATATAGTGGTCGTAGAACGCAGTATTCTGCTCGGAATCTAAAACCTCAAGCAGGGCGGAAGAAGGGTCTCCGCGGAAATTACTGCCCATTTTATCAATTTCATCGAGCAGAATTAATGGATTATTGGTTCCCGCCTGTTTTAAAGCGTTGATAATTCTTCCCGGCATAGAGCCTATATAGGTACGGCGATGTCCCACAATATCGGATTCATCCCGTACACCGCCAAGGGAAACGCGGACATATTTGCGACCGGTTGCTTCCGCAATAGAACGAGCAATTGACGTCTTACCGACACCCGGCGGGCCAACAAGGCAGATAATCTGACTCTGTGTCTCCGGCGACAGTTTTTTCACGGCCAAGGTTTCCAGAATACGTTCTTTGACCTTTTTCAAACCGTAATGGTCGCGGTCCAGGATTCTGCGGGCCTTTTTCAAATTAATATGCTCTTTGCTTGAAGTATTCCAAGGTAGTTCCAAACAGGTTTCCAGATAGCTGATGATAACGCTGCCCTCATGCGATCCTTCCGGCATTTTGGACAGACGGTCACATTCCTTCATCAGTTTATCATGCTGTTCCTTGGGCAATCCGAGTTTTTGAATCCGGCTGCGCAGTTCATCTGCCTCTTGTTGGGGATTGTCATCTTCGCCAAGCTCACTGGCAATTGCTTTCATTTGCTCACGCAGGAAATATTCTCTCTGATGGCGGTCAATTGCATTTTTTGCTTTTTCACTGATTTGTGTTTCAAGAGAAAGAACCTGCGCTTCTTTTTTCAGGATTGCTGCCAGTTTTTCCAGCCTTCGAATTGGATGCAGTTCTTCTAAAATAGTTTGCTTCTCCTCGAAGTCAAACATGATGTTTGATGCAATATAATCCGCAAGTTCTCCGCAGTCCTTCTTCTGTACAACCCCGATGACGATATCCGGAGGAATGTGAGTATAGTTCTGAATGAATTGTTCAAACAGGTTTTGCGTATAGCGAATCAAAGCCTCCGCCCTGCGGGTCTTGCGGGCAGGAAGCGTATCGGCACGTTTTAATCGAACGCTTAAATACGGATTTTCCGATTCATAGGATATAACGGAAGCACGATATAACCCTTCTGCAAAAAGACGGACGCCTTCGTCGCTGCGGCGAATAACCTGTTTTACTTTCGCAACGACTCCCATACGATAGATCTGATCCCCGGTTGGGTCATTGTCAGCAAGATTCTTCTGAGCGACAAGGAAAATCAGCTGGTTTTCCTCCATCGCCTTTTCAAGGGCCAGTATGGATTTACGGCGTCCGACATCAAACTGAAGCAACATGCCGGGAAAAACAACAAGCCCTCTTAATGCCAGCGCCGGTATGGTGATGATGGTTTCGTTCTGTATATCAGTTTCATTGATATTCATATAAAATAACTCCTCGAACTCCTTGAAAAAAAACTGTTGCAGAGCGAACAGTTACCGCGCTGCAACAGGCTAGTAGTATGGTTTCGTCAGGAAGCGGTATTCTTCCTTCCTCTTTTACTTGGAGACGTAATCTTGAGCGTAACCGGTTTTCGTTCAGGATTATAAGTGATTTCAGGTTTTGCTCCTTTTTCCACTGTATCCTGTGTGATGACTACTTTCTCCACCGTATAATCGGATGGGACATTATACATCAAATCCGTTAAAATTTCTTCCAAAATCGAGCGCAGACCTCTGGCTCCTGTTCTTCGCTCCAAAGTCTTTTTCGCAATTGCCCGGAGTGCTTCCGGTTGGAATTCCAATTCAACCTTATCAAGCTGAAACAGTTTTTTGTACTGGTTAACAAGGCTGTTTTTCGGTTCTGTCAGAATCCGAACCAACGCGGTTTCGTCAAGACCGTCCAACGCTGCAATCACGGGCAAGCGCCCTACCAATTCAGGAATCAGTCCAAATTTGACCAAATCGTGTGGGATAACATCCTTCATCCAAGAGGTGGAATCCAACTCTGCTTTACTGCGTACTTGTGCTCCAAAACCAATGGAAGATTGTGCAGAACGGCGTTCAACAATTTTATTTAGGCCGTCAAATGCACCACCGCAGATAAACAGAATATTGGTTGTGTCAATTTGCAAAAATTCCTGCTGTGGATGCTTTCTGCCACCTTGGGGAGGAACATTGGAGACAGTGCCTTCCAGAATTTTCAGCAGCGCCTGTTGCACACCCTCACCGCTGACGTCCCTCGTAATGGATGGATTTTCCGATTTTCTTGCGATTTTGTCAATCTCATCAATATAAATAATACCCCGCTCCGCTCTTTCAATATCGAAATCCGCTGCTTGAATTAAGCGCAGAAGGATATTTTCAACATCTTCGCCGACATAACCGGCCTCTGTTAATGTGGTAGCATCCGCAATAGCAAACGGAACATTCAGGATCTTTGCAAGAGTCTGAGCCAACAACGTTTTACCAACGCCGGTGGGACCAAGCAAAAGAACGTTGCTCTTAGTTAACTCCACGTCGTCCTTGTCGTGGCCATAATAAATTCTTTTATAATGATTATAGACAGCAACTGAAAGTGCAATTTTGGCATCTTCCTGCCCAATTACATATTCATCGAGCTGCTTTTTAATTTCCTGCGGTTTTGGCAATTCGGCTGTTGATTCGGTGCGATTTTCTTTCCTTGTGGAAAGATTTTTTTCATCATTTAAGATTGATGTGCATAGTTCAATGCATTCATCACAGATGAAAACGCCGGGACCTGCTATTAAGCGACGCGCCTCACTCTGCGGTTTTCCGCAAAAGGAACAGCAGATTTCTCTTCCTTTGTTATCGTCCTTATTCGGCATTTTATCACCCTATCTCATCTGTTCGTAATGACCTTGTCTATCAGCCCATATTGGACCGCTTCCTCTGCGGTCATAAAATTGTCGCGTTCGGTATCCCGCATGATAACTTCAAGCGGCTGCCCGGTACGTTCGGACAATATCTCATTTAGCTTCTTCTTAATCTGCAGCATATGCTCTGCCTGAATTTTTATATCCGTGGCCTGCCCCTTAGCCCCGCCGCTCGGCTGATGAATCATAATATCGCTGTTCGGCAGTGCGTAGCGTTTGCCCTTAGTCCCTGCTGCAAGCAGGAATGCGCCCATGCTGGCGGCCATACCCATACAGATAGTGGAAACATCACATTTAATATACTGCATGGTATCATAAATTGCAAGTCCTGCTGTCACAGACCCTCCGGGACTATTAATATAGAGGCTGATATCCTTTGCCGGATCCTGGCCTTCCAAGTATAGAAGCTGGGCAACCACCAGGCTGGAGGTCACATCATTTACTTCATCCGTCAACATTATAATCCTATCATTCAGCAGACGTGAAAAAATATCGTAGGAGCGCTCACCCCGGTTGGTCTGTTCTATTACATAGGGCACTAAATTGCTCATTTTTCAATCCCTCCAGTAGCCGACAATATTAGAGCATTGGCGGAATTCCGTCATTTATTCCGCTGGTCGGCATCTTTTTACTGAACCGGCTGTTTATTCCTTTTCTTCCGCAACCACAGCGCTGTCACGTACCAAGTCAAAAGCCTTTTCTACTGCGATATCTTTGGCAAGATCCTCTTTGCGGATGAAAGCCTTAACCTTCTCTACGTCCATTTTGTAAGCTTCTGCCAGTTTGGTGTACTCTTTTTCCACATCTTCATCGGAAGGAACAATATTTTCCAATTCTGCAATTTTTTCAAGTGCAAGGCGCAGTTTTACCTGACGTTCAGCCTGAGGACGGAACTGATCACGGATTGCATTTATATCCTGACCTGTATACTTCATGTAGGTATCAATATTGAGTCCCTGTGACTGAAGACGATAGCTAAAATCGCGGATATCTTCATTGATTTTGTTTTCAAACATAGCCTGAGGAATATCCGCTTTCAGTTTGGAAATAACTTCGTCAATCAGTTTATTGTCGAGGTCGTCCTTTGCCTGTGCTTCTCTTGCTTTTTCAAGTTTTTCCTTAATATCCGCGCGGTACGCGTCGAGCGTATCAAACTCGCTGACATCCTTTACAAAATCGTCGTCGACCTGCGGGAGTTCTTTCATTTTGATTTCGTGCAATTTAATTTTGAAAACTGCGTCTTTTCCGGCGAGTTCTTTTGCACCATAATCATCCGGGAATTTTACATTAACATCAAATTCGTCACCGGTTTTGTGGCCTACAACCTGATCCTCAAATCCCGGAATAAACTGACCAGAGCCAAGCTGCAAGCTGTAATTTTCGGCCTTTCCTCCGGAAAATGCCTCGCCGTCTACATAGCCGTCAAAATCGATGACAACAGTGTCTCCATTCTGTGCTTCTCGATCTTCCACGGTAACCATTCTAGAATTACGATCACGAACTTTTTCAATTTCAGCGTCTACGTCTGCATCAGTTACCGTTACAACTTTTTTTGTTGCCGGAATTCCCTTGTATCCTTCAATTTCCACTTCCGGCTTTGTGGTAATGGTAGCTTTGAACACAAGGCCGTCTTTGCCTGCGGATACCAAATCAAAATCGATTTTATCCTCGACCATTTCCAAGTTAGCTTCTTTGATTGCCTGTTCCAAAGCGCCGGGATATACGGAATTAATAGCCTCGTCATAGAAAACATTTTCACCGTAATATTTCTCAATAAACTTACGGGGTGCCTTTCCTTTGCGGAAACCCGGGATTACAATTCTCTTTTTTTCTTTATGATAAGCCGCGTCTACAGCTTTTTCGAATTCTTCCGCGTCTACAAGAACCTCCAACTGATAACGGTTCTTTTCCACCTGCGTGGTTGATTTTAAACTCATCTTTCATATCCTCCTGCAAATCTGCGATTGTCGAAGTTATTATAGCACATGGCAAATAAACTTTCTACCTTTCGCCGAAATGTTTTTAATTTATTCATTTGACCAAAATTGGCATAAAGCCAAGATAATCGCAGGAAATCAAATGCATCCGGATTCCCCGGTAGACTCCGTCCGGCGCCCTCTTGGCCGCAACACTGCCATGAATATGGCCAAAATAACAGTCACTAATATTATTTTGTTCTAAAACATCAAGGATTTCCTTGCACTCCATACCGTCATAAACAGGCGGATAGTGCAAAAACACAATTGGTTCCAATCCCAGTTTTTTCGCATCATCCAAAGAAGTGTTCAGCCGACCAACTTCCCTGCTGACTATTTTTTTGTCCTGTGGGGTTTCTGCATTGTATAGCCATCCCCGTGTACCGCACACTGCTTTGTTGCCAACCGCCGATGCGCTGTTGTGGATAATTTCAAAATCCGTAAAACCATTTGCCGAAAAAAACTGTTCTATTTTATTCCTTGTTGACCACCAATAGTCATGGTTACCCTTTAGAATCAATTTTCTCCCCGGCAGTTCATGAATAAAGCGAAAATCCTTCTCTGCATCTTCCAATTTCATCGACCAGGAAATATCCCCTGCGATGACAACGGTATCCTCTTCTTCTACTACCGCACACCAATTTTTTCTCAGGCGTTCCGTATAATTATTCCATCCTTCGAACACATCCATCGGTTTGTCGGCACCGAGAGAAAGATGAAGATCAGCTATTGCAAACAATGACATGTCGGCACGCTCTCAAACGGATTTAGAATCCAGAATTTTCAGTACTGCCGCACCCATTTCTTCTTTCTTGCATGCAGAAGAAAAGCGGATCGGCTTTGATTCCAGTGCGGCAATTGGCCGGGGAATTCGAGTGTCGGTCAGCGAGGAGAGATGTTTTACCGCTTCGAATTCATCATCAGCCGGTGCTTTCTCCTCCAGTGCCTTAAGTACCTCCGGCGCAAATTTGTATGGGCTTGCCGTAGAAACAACAACAGTTGGAGTTTCATCACCGGTTTCTGTGCGATAATTTTGATAAACATGAGCAGCAACGGCTGTATGCGGGTCACAAAGATATCCTTGTTTTTCAAACAACGACTTCATCTCTTCCCTAGTTTCATCGTCATTGCAGAAACCAGCATAAAACTGTTCGCGAATTTTTGCAAGGATTTCATCATCCACCCGATATTCACCGGTCTCAGTAAGCTGTTTCATCCAAGCCGACACTTGTTCTGTGTTCCTGTCTGTCAAGTCATAGAGAAGACGTTCTAAGTTACTGGAAATCAAGATATCCATGGAAGGTGAAATCGTTGTATAGAATTCGCGGTTACGGCTGTAAACTCCTGTTGTCAAAAAGTCCGTCAGCACATTGTTGGCATTGGAAGCACAAATGAGTTTTTTAACCGGCAGACCCATTTTTTTTGCATAATAGGCTGCGAGAATGTTGCCGAAATTGCCGGTTGGAACAACAAAGTTAATAGGTTCGCCCTTATGAATCTCTCCACGGGCACACAGGTCACAGTAAGCTGAAAAATAGTAGACAATCTGCGGTAAAAGCCGTCCCCAATTAATCGAATTCGCGCTGGAAAACATCAAACCCTTTTCCGCAAGATTATGCTGAATTTCCTGATGATTGAAAATTCTTTTGACACCGGTTTGCGCATCATCGAAGTTTCCTTCTACCGCACAAACTGCAACATTTTGCCCCTCCTGCGTGCGCATCTGCCGCTCCTGCATCGGGCTGACTCCGTCTTGTGGATAAAAAACCAAAATTTTTGTTCCTTCTACATCCCGAAAACCTTCCAGTGCTGCTTTTCCGGTATCGCCGGAAGTAGCCACTAAAATCAGGGCTTCTTTACCGGAATGAATTTTCTTTAGAGAGCGTGTCATCAGATGCGGAAGAAGCTGAAGAGCCATATCCTTAAATGCACAAGTGGGGCCGTGCCAAAGTTCCAGGAAAAAAACTTTTCCTCCCAGCTTAACGACAGGAGCCGGCCCGTCCGGGAAACTCTCGGAAGTGTATGCGGATGAGACACATTCGTGTATCTCCTCATCGGTGAAATCAGTCAGATATCTGGAAAGGATTCGCTCGGCACGCTGCTGATAACTTTCGTTCTCCATTTCAGAAAGCTCTTGAGGCATCACAACAGGAAATTCTTCCGGCACAAAAAGGCCGCCGTCCCCACACAGTCCCTGAGATATGGCTTGTGCAGAACAAACTTCATCCGCGCGGCTCCTAGTCGACTGGTAGTTCATTTTTGATCCCCCTTACCGGAATATGCAGTCCGGTGTTTTAAAATTCAATAAAAAGATGAAATGCTGAATGCATTTTCAATATGGTGCAGTGACAGTACTTGATTCCCGTTTTTAGAAGTCACAACCCCGATGACGTCAAAACGCGGCTGCAGCCGTGTAGGCTGTTTCTTCAAATACATCAGCGCAGTCTTTGCAATTTTGTTTTGCTTTGCAGGTGTAACAGCTTCTTCAGGACCAACCAAGGAAAAACTTTCCCTTGTCTTCACTTCGGCAAATATAATATACTGGCCGTTTTCCGCTATTATGTCGATCTCCCCGAATCGGCTGCGGTAATTGCGTGCCAAAATCCGAAAGCCTTTGCTTTGGAGATATTCTGCTGCGTACTGCTCTCCCAATGACCCAGATTTGTTATTCATTACCATACCCGGGAAGTATCTTCTTCAGAAACGTCCTGCGGTGAACCGGACATGGGCCGATTTTTCGCAGCATCTCCACGTGCAGCTTTGTCCCATACCCTTTATGTTTTGCAAATCCATACTCAGGGTAAATTTCATCAATTTGGCACATGACTCGATCTCTACTGACTTTTGCGAGAATGGAAGCGGCGGCGATACTCGCAGACTTTGAATCGCCTTTTACAATCAGCCTGGTTTCCACACCAAGCTGCGGCATCCTATTGCCGTCCACCAACGCGCAGTCGGGTTGGAGATTAAGTTTGCTGAACGCTCTGCGCATGGCAAGAAACGTAGCCTGCAGGATGTTAATTTTGTCAATTTCATCTTCTGTTGCAAAACTGACACCCCATGCAACCGCTTTTTGAACAATCTCATCATAAAGCATTTCTCGCTTTTTAGGGGTCAGTTTTTTAGAATCGTTCAGGCCTTCGATCTGCTCATGTTCCGGAAGAATAACGGCGGCTGCAAATACAGGCCCAGCCAAGGGCCCTCGCCCTGCCTCATCAATCCCGCAAACCATCTTGCATCCATCGCTTCGGGCTGCATCTTCATAAAAAAACCAATCACTCATCTGCGACTCCGGCTTTTTCTAACGTAATCCTGCCAATTTTACCTGCCCGGAATTCATCAAGAAAAACAACAGCTGCACGCTCTGTATCAATTTCTCCGCCGTGCATGAGCATACCACGCTTTTTGCCGATTTGCTCGAGCAGCGCATACCCGTCAAAACCGGATATATCACCCTCCAAACGGTATCGGCCAACCAAAAGTTTTGCATAACTGTCCCGCAGAACCTCAAGCAAATGGCAGGCAAGGGTTTCCATATCTATTATATCATCCTTAATTGCCCCGGTAAACGCCAGATGTTCGCCAACCATGGGATCTTCAAACTTCGGCCACAAAATACCGGGAGTATCCAGAATTTCCATTTCCTTGCCAACAGGAAACCACTGGCTGCTGCGCGTAACACCGGGCTTGTCCGCAACGGATGCGCGGCTGTTCTTAGAAAGGCGGTTAATCAGCGAACTTTTTCCGGCATTTGGGATACCTGCCACGAGAACCCTGATTTTACGCCCCTTCATACCCTTTTCCTGCCACGCCGCAAGCCTTTCCGCAAGAACGGTTTTCACAAGCGGCAAAAACTCGTTGAGTCCGTTTCCAGTGCGGCAATTTACTGCAATAGCACCCTGGCCGCGTTTCTGAAAAAAAGAAATCCATTCTTTGGTTAGGGAGGGGTCAGCCAAATCGGCTTTATTAAAAAGTACAATGCGCGGTTTGCCGCCCGCTAAATTGTCCAAATCCGGATTTCGGCTGCTGTATGGAATCCTGGCATCAATAACCTCCGCCACCGCATCCACCAACTTGATATTCTTTTCCATCTGTCTGCGGGTTTTTGCCATATGACCGGGATACCATTGAATCGGCCGGCCTTCCTGCATGGAAATTTCCCCCTTTTACGAATTCACTTTCCCGAAACGATCGAATGGATAAATAATCCATTCCGCCTTACCGAGAATATAGCGCTGATTCACCATTCCCACATCACTGCTCCGGCTGTCATTGGAAACCATACGGTTATCTCCCAAAACAAAAACACAGCCTTCCGGTACGGTAAGAGGAAACCGATAATCGGACGGTTGATTGGTGATCCCGTTTTTAATGTACCGGGATTCATCCAAACGTTTTCCGTCAACAATAACGGTGCCCGATGAAAAATCGATATCCACCGTTTGATTTTCCAGAGCAATCACACGTTTGATGATCGGCTCGGAAAGTCCCTGCGTATGGGTAATCACAACAATATCGCCCTGATGGGGCCGATAAAACTCACTGAACAGAAGAACCCTGTCCCCGGAATGCAGACTGGGAAGCATGGAAGGGCCGCTGACCCTCACTACTCTCATGGCAAAAGCAAATAAAAATGTCACAATAATCAGGGCAGTAATCAGTGCTTCCATCCATTCATAGCAACACATGGCAAAACCGCTTTTGTCAGATGTTCTTTTTTCTTTATCAGATTCCGGTTCCGTTTTCCCCAAATGGAAGTCAACTCCTTGCCCAAATTGAATCTCGCGCTATTTTGCGACTGAATGAAATGGATTCAAAAGGAAAATGACCTTTCCGATCACATACCTGCGGTCAATCATGCCGACTTCATGAAATCGGCTGTCCTCCGATATGGTTCGGTTGTCTCCCAAAACAAAAAGGTGGCCGGCGGGTACTGTCTGCGGAAATGTGACATCATACTGATCTTTGGTGATACCATTTTGGATATATGCCGATTCATCAAGCTCTTTGCCGTCCACCATAACAACGCCTGTGGTAAAGTTAATATCTACCGTTTGGCCCTCTGTTGCAATCACCCTTTTGATAATCCGTTCTTTCAGTCCGGTGCCGTTTCCATCAATCACAACAACATCTCCAAGGGAAAAATTCCTGTCCAAGCAAGAAACCAGTACCCGGTTGCCGTTGTTAAAATTCGGCTTCATGGAATCCCCGTCTACCACAATATTAACACGAAACAAAAACACGCACAGCACCATAATGACAGACATGGAAAGAATTAGGGCTTCCACCCACTCATAGCAATTTTCAGCCAGACTCCTTTGAACGGTATTCTGCTTCTGTGCAAGATCGGGATCCGACATATCTTTCATACTATTTCCTCCGATCAAAAGAACAAAAAAGGGACACCGAAATGTCCCTTCACAAGCATCGTTATGAATTCCCTTACCGAATCTTGCTCTTAACCTTCGCTGCTTTACCTACGCGGTCACGCAGATAATACAGCTTAGCTCTGCGGACACGGCCGCTGCGAATCACTTTGATTCCTTTCACATTTGGAGAATGCAGAGGGAAAACTCTTTCCACGCCAACACCGTATGAAACACGGCGCACCGTAAAGGTTTCTCCGATTCCGGAACCTTTGCGAGCAATCACAGTGCCTTCAAAAGCCTGAATTCTTTCACGATCACCTTCGCGGATATTAACATCTACCCGCACAGTGTCGCCGACTTCAAATGCAGGCAACTCCGACTTCATCGAATCCTGTGCAATTAATTTTAATGCGTCCATTCATAATCCTCCTAATTTTCAGACATTCTTGCCGGCGGCAGAGGACTGTCCGTTTCAATGCCCTGGGTTTTAGGCGTTGAATCCCATCGGATTTTTCCGACGGATCTCAAATGCCTTTTTATCATATCACATTCTGTATCACTGCGCAACTGTTTTTATTGCCTATTTTTTAGATTAGTTCAAAAATATTTTCCTTTTTTAAAAACCAACATAAATATTAAATACAAACAAACTGCGAACAGTGTAAAATTTCCCGGAGAACGAAACAATATTATAAATCCAACAGCAGAAAGAGGAAGCAAAACTAAAAACGAGATAATTTCAACCGTTCTCGCCGCTGTATTCGGTTCCCAGTGCAAACACAAAAGCGCGTAAAGAGCCTGTCCGCCGTCCAGTGGTTCAATGGGCAAAAGGTTAAAGATACACAGTGCAATATTGGCCATGACCAGATTTTGGGCCGTCGAACCGCAGAACGTAAAAAAAAGCCCTGCGGCCAGCAGATTAGCTGCGGGCCCGGCCAGTGACACCAGCGCATCTCTTACATATCCGTGGTCAGGCCGGGAAGTCCTGATGATATCGATACCAAAGGCGTTAAAACGAATTTCTTCCGGCAAGCTGCCAAAAACATACATAAGACTTAGGTGGCTGCATTCATGCAATGCAGTCGCAGCCAAGCCCGCCGCAGCAACGCCGCTTGTGTCAAACAGAAGCAAAACGGCAATCAGCACAAAGAAAAAGTAGCTGAAACAGACTCGGCACCTGCCGATTGTAAAGCTCATGATGAAACCGGCGAGGAAGCTTCATTCCCCACAGCCGAAGATGTATTGGAACTGCTTTGCTGAATCTGACTCGAGGTTGAGGAATTGGGCTGTTCGGCTGGCGATGTCGAATCAGAAGCATTTTCCTGCGGCTGTGATGTGGCAAAATTTGCTCCATTATCAGAAACAGACGATGAAACCTGTGGAACCTGACTGCTGCTTTCCCCCCTGGACTCGGACAGCGTGGACCACAAATCGATCACCACATGTTTTATATTGTCCATCTGCGACTGTGCGACAATCGAATCATTCAGTGAATCAAAATACCACTTTCTTGCGTTCTGATAAACTGTACCTCCATGAATCCGCAGGACAACCGCCCCTACTAATATTGCTGTGCAGGCAATGATTTGGATTGTTGTAAGAAGCCGAGCACTCCCTTTCCGGCGCAATTTTTTATCCTCCGGCTCCAAATCTTCCATTTCATATAGTTCCTCTTCCATATTATCCGGATCATCCCATGTTTTCCTCCCCCGGGAACCGGTAACCACCGGGTGCTGTTTCGTCCGCTGCGTGTCCATTCTTGCATTATGCTTCATATGAAGTCCTCCTGAAAGTTACATTCAAATAATCATATGAGAAAACACACAAAAACAGAACTGGATGAAAACATAACACAAATTTCAAAATTTACGCGTGAAACAATCTTGTAAAAACCTAATACTTTTGCTAAGATACAATTAGAAAAGAGGGATTACATATGAATTCAGCATTAACTCAAATGGCGCAGAAAAAAATAGAATCTGCGGTAAAAGCCTTAAATGCCAACCGTTTTGACGCGCGTTTTGTGCCAAATAGAGAAAAACTTTTAAAAATTCTTGAAGAGATGGTCCCTGAAAACGCCGTCGTAGCAAACGGAGGCTCCGTCACTTTAAGTGAAACCGGAGTAATGGACTTTCTGCGCAGCGGAAAATTCCAATATCTTGACCGTTACCGTGAAGGCATGACAGCGGAGGAACGGCGTGAAATTTTTCTCCGCTCTCTAAATTGCGACTGGTATTTTACCAGTTCCAATGCAATTACCATGGACGGACAACTTTATAATATCGACGGAAATTCCAACCGCATAGCGGCAATCGCTTACGGTCCTAGAAATGTCGTCGTAATCGCAGGCGTCAATAAATTGGTGCAAAATCTTGCGGAAGCGGAAAGCCGAGTAAAGAACTGGTCCGTTGCAGCAAACTGCTATCGTTTAAATGTTCATACAACCGGCTGTTCCATCACAGGCCAATGCACGGACTGCAAAAGTCCGGATCGTATGTGCTGCAATACGCTCATCAGCAGCTTTCAGCGCGAACCCGGCAGGGTAAAAGTATTCCTTCTCCCTGAAACACTTGGTTACTAATCCAGCAATTTAAAACAGCCCCCGCCTTTCACCGGGCGAGGGCTGTTTATTTTTTAATTAATGTTTGGACTGAATGTACTCATCAATGGAACGGGCCGCAGCCTTGCCGCCGCCCATTGCAAGGATAACGGTTGCAGCACCGCTGACAGCATCGCCTGCGGCATAGACACCTTCACGGGAAGTCTGCATTGTTTCTTCATTCACAACAATACAGCCTCGGTTATTCGCTTCCAATCCCTCGGTTGTTGTACGAATCAGCGGGTTTGGCGAATTGCCGATTGCCATGATGACACAATCAACCGGAAGCTCAAAGTTAGAACCTTCCACCGGAATTGGCTTGCGGCGTCCGGATTCATCCGGCTCTCCAAGCTCCATGCGAATGCACTCAATGGATTTTACCTTGCCGTTTTCATCGCCGTGAATAGCCACGGGGTTGCAAAGCAAATTAAACTCCACACCTTCTTCTTTGGCATGGTGAATTTCTTCTTGACGTGCCGGCATTTGTTCTTCTGCACGGCGATAGACAATGTGAACTTTATCAGCACCCAAACGCAAAGATGTTCTGGCTGCGTCCATAGCAACGTTTCCGCCGCCGATTACCGCCACCTGTTTTGGCTCAATCATCGGCGTATCATATTCCGGTTTATATGCTTTCATGAGGTTAACACGAGTGAGAAATTCATTTGCAGAATAAACGCCGACCAAACCTTCGCCCGGAATATTCATAAATCTGGGCAAACCGGCACCGGTTCCAACAAAAACAGCTTCATATCCCATGTCGAACAGCTCATCGACAGACAGGACTTTTCCAATTACCATATCGGTTTTAATTTCGACACCCTTTTGTTTTAGGGCATCCACTTCCTTCTGCACAATCTCCTTTGGCAGACGGAACTGGGGAATTCCATACATCAAAACGCCGCCGGCATCATGCAGAGCCTCGAATATCGTCACAGAGTAGCCTTTGGCAGCAAGGTCTCCCGCGCATGTGAGGCCAGCCGGGCCCGCACCAATTATAGCAACTTTGTGACCATTTTTCTCCACATGGAATTCTTCTTCTTTTCCGTTTTTCATATGCCAGTCCGCTGCAAAACGCTCCAAGCGTCCGATGCCAACCGGCTCACCTTTAATGCCGCGCACGCAGTTATGCTCACACTGATTTTCCTGTGGGCAAACACGGCCGCAGACGGCAGGCAGAGAATTTGTGAGTTTAATTGTTTGATAGGCGCCTTCCATATCTCCCTGCGCAATACAGCGGATAAAATCCGGAATATGCACGCCTACCGGACAGCCGGAAACACATGGCTGGTGTTTGCAATGAAGGCAGCGCTCCGCTTCTTCTTTTGCCATTGCTTCCGTATAACCAAGCGCCACTTCTTCGAAATTTTTACTGCGAACATTTGGATCTTGCTCTGGCATTGGTGTTTTTTTCGGATTCATATTAGGCATTGTCTACACTCTCCATCAAATGACATTTATAATCGTGAGCTGCTTTCTTTTCCATTTCGGCATATGTTCTGGCACGCTTGATAGCTTCATCAAAGTCCACTTCATGTCCGTCAAAATCCGGGCCGTCCACACAGGCAAATTTCGTTTTTCCGCCAACAGTCAGGCGACATCCGCCGCACATACCGGTTCCATCAATCATAATCGGGTTCATGCTGACAATCGTCTTGATTCCATATTCCTTTGTCAAATTACAGACTGCACGCATCATGACAAGGGGACCAATTGCAACAACAAGATCATACTCGGCACCGGCTTCGATGTTTTTCTTCAGCGCATCTGTCACAAAGCCTTTATTTCCGTTGGAGCCGTCATCGGTCATAATAGTCAAGTTGTCACTCACCGCACGCATCTCATCCTCAAGGATAATAATATCCTTATTGCGGAACCCTGCAATCATGTCCACCTTTGTTCCCAACTGGTGCAGTGCTTTGGCCTGCGGATAAGCAATAGCGCATCCCGCACCTCCGCCGACCACCGCAGCTTTTTTGTAACCTTCCAGTTCGGATGCTTTTCCAAGCGGACCGATAAAGTCGAGAATCGCATCGCCGACATTCAGCTGATCGAGCAGCATTGTCGTTTTTCCTACAATTTGATAAATAATGGTGACAGTTCCTTTTTCCCTGTCATAATCCGCAATAGTAAGAGGAATTCTCTCACCGAGCTCATTGACACGCAAAATGATAAACTGACCTGCTTTTGCTTTCTTTGCAATAAAAGGCGCATCAACAACCATAAGCGTCATGGAGTCGTTGAGCTTTCGTTTTTCTATAATAGGAAACATAGTTTCACTCCTATTGAGATTGATAAATTTTACACAAATTATTATTGCATAATCCCAAACTTTTTGCAATAGTAAATTTACCCTTGTATGTTTCTGTCATTCTGTCTACAAGAAGCAAGTAAGCACTAGAGACTTTGTATGCTTGTTATTTCGCACAAAGGAAGAGGCAGGCTGCATACGCCCGCCTCCTTTTCTTCTGTGATGGATATATTCGGAACAGCATCATACCTTTGGATAGAAACCGGATGGAGCCTCCGAAAGATTAATCATAATATTTTTCATCTGGCTGTAGTGGTCTAAAATGACCTTATGGGTTTCGCGGCCGATACCGGACTGTTTATAGCCGCCAAATGGAGCACCTGCGGGAATCGAATTATATGTATTGATCCACATCCGTCCCGTTTCTACCGCGCGTGATACACGAATGGCACGGTTGATGTCACGCGTCCAAACGGCACCGCCGAGCCCATATACGCTGTCGTTGGCCATTTGTATGACTTCTTCCTCCGTCTTAAATTTAATCACGACGGCCACGGGACCAAAGATTTCTTCCTGGGCGACACGCATTTTATTGTCTACGTTCGTCAGCAGAGTTGGCTGCATGAAATAGCCTTTCTCAAGCCCGTTTTCCATAATCCGTTTTCCGCCGCAGGCAATATGGGCGCCTTCTTTTTGGCCGATATCCACATAGGAAAGAACTTTTTTCATTTGTGCTTCATCAATCAAAGAACCCATTTGTACGTTTTCTTCCCACGGCAAACCGACTTTTACATGCTCAAATGCCTGAACTGCCTCATCCACAAAGCGGTCATAAATATCCTCTTGAACAAATACGCGCGAGCCCGCACAGCACACCTGACCCTGGTTAAACAAGATGCCAAGCTGGAGGCCATCCATAGCCATATCCCAGTCGCAGTCCGCAAAGAAAATGTTGGCGGATTTTCCTCCCAGCTCCAATGTGGCCGGAATTAATTTATCAGCAGCGGCGCGGGCAATATTACGGCCAACTTCCGTCGAACCCGTAAAGGCAAGTTTGCGGAATCCCTGATGTTCCAGCATATAATTTCCGGATTTGGAGCCCCGCCCCGTAATCACATTCACAACACCGTGGGGCAAGATTCCATCAATGAGCTTCATCAGTTCCAAAACACTTAAAGAAGTCTGGCTGGAAGGCTTCAAGACGACGCAGCATCCTGCGGCAAGCGCCGGAGCAAGTTTCCATGCTGCCATCAGGAACGGGAAATTCCACGGGATGATTTGCCCGACTACGCCAATCGGCTCCCGGAGAATCAGGCTGAGTGTATTGTTGTCCAGCATCGTGGCAGTGCCTTCTTCCGCACGAATGCAGGCGGCAAAATAGCGGAAGTGATCCGCAGCCATCGGAACATCGATTCCCTTGGTTTCTCTCAATGGCTTGCCGTTGTCAAGTGTTTCTATCATAGCAAGGCGATCTTTATTTTCATCAATCACATCCGCAATCTTCATTAAAATATCTGCGCGTTCCGCCGCCGTTGTCTTTTTCCAGCTTTCCCATGCAGCCCATGCCGCATCAACGGCCCGATCAACGTCTTTTTTGCTGGCTTCTGCACAAACGGAGAGTACTTCCCCATTTGCAGGGCACACAGCCTGAAATGTTTCGCCGCCTTCAGACTCGACCCATTTCCCGCCAATGTACAAACCATAACGATCCGCTGCATATTTCTCCATTTTCTAAAGACTCCTTTCATGTTTTTCTATTTCCAGTATAAGACATTTCTTAACATTTGTAAATATTATATAATAAAGTAGTTATTTTAACAATCTTTTTTGTAATATTGATAAAATTTCAACAATGTTTGTCTCAAATTAAACAATCCACACCATACTGATTGCAAACTTGGTGAATAAATACAATCAAGAGGAAACCCCGGAAAACGAACTGGCGTTTTCCGGGGTTTCCTCTCAAAGTGTACCCTTAAATTGCAATGTTTAAAGAATAATGCAAATCAGGCCATTGCACCCTTCGTTGATGATTCGCTCTATGGTTTCACGGACCTTGTCACGCGCGTCGTCCGGCATACGAGTCAACTTATTGTGAAGCCCCTCGTTGACCAGTTCATGCAAACTCTTTCCGAAGATGTTAGACTCCCAAATCTGAGCCGGATTGGATTCAAATTCCTTGAGAATATACTCTACCAACTCTTGGGACTGCTGCTCCGAGCCGACAATTGGGGTAATCTCCGTTGTGATACGGGTCTTCATCATATGGATGGACGGAGCCGCGGCTTTCAAACGAATGCCGTATTTGCCGCCCTGCCGGATAATTTCCGGTTCTTCCAGGCTGAGTTCTTCCACTGTGGGCATCACAATTCCGTAGCCGTTTTCCTCAACGTCATGGTATGCGTCCTTAATACGGTCATACTGTTTTTTCATATCGGCCATCTTAAGAACCTGATCCATCAAACTGCCTTCGTCATGAATTTCCAGCCCTGTTTTTTCACCCAGCACTTTATAAAACAGTTCGGGCTGCAGTGTAAGCCCTATCCGCGCGTGCCCGTTTCCAAGCGCAACAGATTCCGTTTTTGCTGAGTTGACATATTCACACTGACCGACTTCTCCAACAATATTCTCCACTTCACGGATACGGCTGACTTTGGAGGCTGCCGTCTGAATAGCGGAATAAACTGTGCTGCGAAGCCAATGATCCTTTTCCAAACTGGAAAGCCATTTGGGCATGTCAAATCGAATTTCTCTGACCGGAAACTCAAACAGGATTTTCGCTAGAATTGTCCGGATTTCCGCTTCTTCCATTCTCAAGCAGTTGACGGGTAAAACAGGCACACCGTACTTTTTCTGCAATTGTTCTGCAAGCGCGGCGGCTTCGCTGGTTTCCGGTTCAACGCAATTGAGCAGAATAATGAACGGTTTATCAATTTTTTTCAGTTCATCAATAACCCGTTCTTCCGCTTCCTCATACTCCTCACGCGGAATATCACTGATGCTTCCGTCCGTAGTGACGACCAAACCGATTGTTGAATGTTCTGTGATAACCTTTTTTGTTCCGATTTCCGCCGCCATATTAAACGGAATCGGGTCGTTGTACCACGGGGTCATAACCATGCGCGGATTATCATTTTCAATATATCCCAGCGAGCTGGGAACAATGTATCCGACACAGTCAATCATTCTGACGGAAAACGTGGCCGTCTGGTCAATGTGAACCGTGACGGCCTGCTCCGGAACAAACTTGGGTTCCGTTGTCATAATCGTCCGTCCCGCGGCCGACTGCGGCATTTCGTCAACCGCCCGTTCGCGTGTGTAGCTTGAGTCTATGTTCGGAATAACAATCGTGTCCATAAAGCGCTTGATGAAAGTGGATTTGCCGGTTCTGACCGGGCCGACAACCCCTATGTATATATCACCGTTTGTGCGCTCCGAAATATCTTTATAAATATTGCTGCCGTGTTCTTCCATTTTACCTCCCCCTCAGGCTGAGATTAATTTTCCCGGTACCCATCCGTTATTTACATAGGAATTAACAGCATTCCTCTGTTTTCCATCACTTCCCCGGTGATTCCGTTTTCCTGCTTGATAGTATCCACTGAAGTCCGGTAATTACGTGCGATATCCCAAAGAGTTTCGCCGGCATCGGCGTAGTAAATACACAAAGCCGCTGAATTATCGCGGGCTACCGGGCTGTCTTCGTCTGCCGTAACTGCCGTAATTGCCTTATAGGTGTATCGGCTGTAGACTTCCGCTGTCAGATGCAGTTCGGTTTTGGCTTCGATTCCGCTGCCCATGATTCGGAAACTGATTCCGCCGACCGCAACGTGCGCATCGCATTTCAAATTGTCACCGGAGCTGTTGCAGGCACGGGCATATTCAAAATCAATCAGACGTTCAAAATAGAAAGGTTTGTTTTCTTCATCCAACGCAAGAACGCACAGACTATATTTTCCCTTAAAAAGTATCTGACCCTCTTGAACCTCTGCTGACGCACTGCTCATTTCATTCCAAATATCAATTACCCTCGAAACAATACTGTCCTCTGCAGAAATTGTTGTTTTATGTACCATGGTATCTCCAATCAACTCGGATAGATTATCCATAGCTTTTTGTTTAGACTCAATGTTCAAATCATAATCCCTGGAATAAGCATCGTTGACCACCGTGATTTGTGAGGTCTGATAGGCAGCCGCACTTGCAAAAATGCGAATTTGGGTATCAAAGAAGGTCTTGTCACCGGAGTAGTCGTTTTTAATCTGCGCTTCCACCCCGACGACCTCAAGTTTCACGTTGCACAGGCAATCATCTGTCACGCCGTCGCAGTCAAGCATCTGACTAAACGGAATCGTAAATTCCATTGCTTCAGGGATATTGTTTTCTTCCACCGTATCATAAAGGAATTTTACGCACACTTCGCCTTTTATCACAAGTTTTTCGGCAGCTACCTTAAAATCCTGCAGAACGGCAAACGCATTGGTGCGCATGATACTGTCGGCTGGGGGTTTGCCGTCGCCCAATTCGAGGATTTCATCCACACTGAACTGCTGCTGGCAGAAACCAACCAAATTGTTCACACTTATCGTATTTTTCAGCTGCTCTACATCGGCGCCGACTATGTTGCTGACGATTTCGCTTCGTCCCTGAGCCACCACCTTGGCACAGAGTGAAAACGCACCGTGAATATCCAGTCGGCGAGGACTCGTGGCGCGGCAGTTAATATATTCCACCCGCGGAAAAGCATAAATCTGCGCATTTTCGGCCGCTTGTTTTAAAGCAATTTCCGCCGAGAAGGTATCGGTACTGTCACAGAAGCGTATCCGTGTCCCGTCCGGGTCAAGATAAAAGACCTTTACGGTAAAGCCTCCCTCCAGCATCAGGCGGTCGCCGGTAATCGACCGTGACCCTATTTTCGGGTAAATCTGGCATTTCAAAATTCGCTGTATATCCGGGCAATAATCCGGAAGGCTGATGTTTAGATCCACAGGCTGTTCCTGGCATCCATCGAAAACCACTTCGCCGACTGCCATTGCCTCGCGGTCAAGCATATAATCCATAGAGGCCCTCTCCTTTTTTTAATTCTACGTAATTGTTATTCGAGTCTTGTCTAATTTATACCTGATGAACGAAAAAAATCGGCAGTTATTATTTTGTAAAAAATAAAACCCCCGGTTTCCCGGGGGAATGGTAAAATTTACGATTCCTTTTTGATATTAAACATTCTGCGCAGCAAGAAACTCCAAAACTTTGAACTACGAACAACAACAACCTTCATGGATGTATCCCTCCCGGAATTATGTTCAGCACCCTTTAAAAAGTGCGATGCCAAGTGCAATAATGATGATGGATGCTATAAACATGATTAATCCGATGGGGCAAAAGCAGGAAAGGAGCAGGCCAAGTCCGAACGCCACCATATAATGCGCCCAGTTTTTTGTGCAACATTTATGTCTGCCTCCCATACACTCACCGCCCCGCCGCAGTTTTATGTTCTAATTTCAGTATATACAGCGGGAAAAAAAATGTGCAAGGGAGTTTAGAATTGCACGAAAATTAGTGCGTTTCCCTCGTGAACATATATTTTAGCTTCATCACTCTCAGTCTGATTGCTGACACCCAGAGGATTCTCTGAATAAAGGACAGCTTTCGTCAAGGGATATTTTAAACCGATGTAACTAACTCTGCACGCCGAACATCCAAAGGGAAAGACGGATACTGTTGCGCCTTTGACGCCGCTGAGGGTTAATCGTCCGCCCGAAAGCAAAAACACCTTGCAGGTTTCGTGAACCAAGGCGGCTTTGCATCCTTGGTTACAAAGATACTGGAGAATGCAAAAGTTCGCAAACGAATGGTCCATGCGTGCGCCGCCCAACACGCCAAACAGGATAAATTCCCGATATCCGCGCTTCATGCCTTCCTTGACCGCCGCTAAAGTATCCGTTTCATCTTTTTCCACATTGAGCCGAATGATTTCTGTCTGCCCAGGCATTTGACCTTGGTAGGAATCAAAATCACCGATGACCAAATCCGGCTTTATGCCAAAACGGTTTGCATTTTCCAGACCGCCGTCAGCACAGATTACGTAGCATTCCTCAAGATTGTATTCTTGAAAGACTTCTCGGTTTTCAATCGCCACTGAACCGATTACAATACACTTTACTTTTTTTGCCATTCTTTAATCCCGTCCAATTCCCGATACATGGCTACATAGCTTTCATGCCTCGAACCGCTGATTTGCCCCTCTTTGACCGCCTGCAGCACGGCACAGCCTTTTTCGCAGGTATGAGAACAGGAAGAAAACTTACACTGTCCCAGATACGGAATAAATTCCGGAAAACAACTCGCCAGATTTTTCTTATCCATCACATGATTCTTTTCCAGTGTAATAGAGGAAAATCCCGGTGTATCAGCTACATAACCGCCATTGTCCAATTTGAGTAGTTCTACTTTTCGGGTGGTATGGCGCCCCCGGCCCAATTTTCGGCTAATCTCTCCGGTTTGAAGATTCAAATCTTGAAACATGCAATTTAACAGAGTTGATTTTCCCACACCGGAGTTCCCGGTAAACGCCGTTATTTTTCCCGGCAAAATCCGCTTCACATCTTCCACGCCTTCCCCTGTTTTGCAAGATACGCCAAAGCAGCGGATTCCTGTGGCAGAATAAATTCTTTCCAACGGTTCCACCGGCATTAAATCACTTTTTGTAAAGACAATGAGCGGTTCTATTCCTTTATCCAGCGCCATTGCAATGGTGCGGTCTATATTTAAAAAGTTCGGCGACGGTTCACAGGAGGATACAACAATAACCAGTTGATCTAAATTTGCAACCGGAGGGCGAAACAAAAAATTACGGCGCGGCAATATCTCTTCAATGGCACCCGTGCCGTCCATTTCCAGGGAGATATTGACAAAATCACCTGCAAGCGGTGTCATGCCATTTTTTCTGAAAATTCCTCTCGCTCTGCATTCATAAACCCGATCGGCGGTTTCCACATAATAGAAACCGCCGATTCCCTTCAAAATCAGTCCCCGAATCATTCTTATCAATCCTCCGACGTACTCGTGGTGTCGGTTTCATCTTCACTGGAAGGATTCTGAGAGGAATTCTGATTGGGGTCTACATAATCCGTGTACCAGTACTTTTTGGCTTCTCCTGTGTCAAAATTCAGGGAATAAAGATTGTATTTACTTCCATCCAACGTAATGGTTAATGTTTCGATTCCTCCGGTACCAGTAAAGTTCAGTTCACACACGTCGTTATATGACGGATTGACAGTTTTATTAACCAACAAGTCATTGCCCAGATAGCCTTTGAGCTGAATATCATGGGTCACATCCTTCGGAAGCTGGACATAAACCGTAATTGTCTTTTGGGCCGGACCGGAACTGACAATCAAATTCACCGTACTGCCTTCATCTAATTTCACGCCGTTGAGCGGATCTGTTTCAATCACCGTGCCTTGTTCTGCTTGGTCGCTTGCCTGTTCTGTGACCTCTCCAACCGTCAAACCGGCCGCTGTAATCATTGTTTTCGCATCTTCCAAAGTCTGCCCCACTACATTCGGCACAGCAACTTTCTTAATTTCCGGCCCTGAGCTGACATAGACGTAAATGGTATCTTCGCCCACCGTGACTTCTGCTTTTGCGGATGGCTCCGTACGGATCACAGTTCCTTTGTCTACGGTATCGCTCGGGATTGTCAAAATTTTATAGTCTAATCCGAGCTTTTGCAGTGCGGCTTCAACGTCCTCTTGAGAACTGCCGGAGTAATCTTCAAGCGTCAGCGTTGGATTGCCGGTGCTCACAGTCAATGTGACAGTGGCGTTTTCTTTCACAGTCGTGCCGGCTTTCGGCAGCTGATCCAAAATTGTACCCTCTTCTGCTTCGAGGTCACTTTTCGGTTCTTCTTGAAAAGTAAAGCTGTAAGAGGAATCTTCAAGAACCTCATCGATGTTCTTTCCTACAAAGTTGGGAAGCTCAACATCTTTTGGACCGGTATTTAGACTATGCATCAGCGCAGCTACACCGAAACTGACGGTAACGATTAAAAATGCCGCTGCAATACCGGCGATAATGAGCACAGCGACCGGTTTTCTCTTTTTGACCGGCTCTTCATCCAAATCTTCTATATATTCATAATCGTAATCGTAATTGTCATCATAGTCGTCGAGATCGTTATTTTTTACGGAGTTAATCGCATCAATATATTTCGTTGGTTTTTCATCAATAAAATATTTATACTGGAATTTTGTGCTTGGATTGCTGCGGAACACTTCAATATCCCGCAGCATTTCCGCAGCGGAACCGTAGCGTTGTTCCGGATTTTTCTGCATAGCCTTCAGCGTAATTTCTTCCAATCCCTCCGGAATGGATGAATTTAACTCACGCAGGGGCTTCGGATCTGTTTGCAGCTGCATGATAGCGACGGAAACAGCATTATCTGCCTCAAAAGGAAGCTGACCTGTCAGCATTTCATACAGCATAACGCCAACCGAATAGATATCCGTTTTTTCATCCGTCATGTCGCCGCGTGCCTGCTCGGGTGCGATGTAATGAACCGAACCGATTGCCTTATCCGTCATTGTGCGGGTTTCGCTTCTGGAAAAGCGGGCAATACCGAAATCTGTGACTTTGATCGTACCGTCTTGGAGTAGCATAATATTCTGTGGCTTAATATCTCTGTGCACGATGCCTTTCTCATGTGCATGCTGAAGAGCTCGCAGTATCTGAACCGTAAAATGAATGGCTTCCTTCCATTTAATTTTTTTCTGTTGGTCCAGATATTCCTTGAGCGTAATACCGTCAATATATTCCTCCACGATATATTGAATCCTGTCACCAAAACTGACGTTGAATACCTTGACAATATTCGGATGGGACAGTACGGCTATCGCCTTGGATTCATTTTTAAAGCGCCGAATAAAATCTTTGTTACCTAAAAACTCATCTTTCAAGATTTTAAGGGCCACGGTCCGGTCGTCAATCGTATCGTAGGCGCGGTAAACCACAGCCATTCCTCCGACGCCGATCAATTCATGTATCTCATAGCGTCCATCAAGCCGTTTACCGGTATATTTATCCATGCAATCAACTCCTTAGCGGCTCAATTTTCTATGACGGTGACAGTAATGTTATCGCTGCCACCCGCCTGCTTGGCCAAAGCGACAAGACGCGCTGTCAGTTCATCGGCGTCTAATTCTTTTGCAAGGAGAAAAATTTGTTCCTCTTCCACATTATTTGTCAAACCGTCCGTACATATCAGCAGTCGGTTGCCCGCAGAGAACGGGACTTCACAATAATCCGTCTGCAGAAAAGAATCCACACCCAGTGCTCGAGTAATAATGTTCTTCTGCGGATGTGTTTTCGCTTCCTGCTCTGTTATGTCCCCTTTATCCACCATCTCCTGAACCATGGAGTGGTCTGTGGTCAGCTGGCGGATTTCCTCCGGGGTAATCAGATAAGCGCGGCTGTCACCGGCATGCGCAATATGGGCAACTCCATTGGATACGACCGCAACCACGACCGTTGTTCCCATCCCGCTTAAGGATTCATCCGCACCTGCCTTGGCACGAACGGCATCATTGGCATTGCATATTGCATCTGAAATCAGATTCCGTATCTCAGACGCAGGAATTTCTGCGGAATAACCGGAGACAATTTTCTCTGAAATACGGTCAACCGCAATTCCGCTCGCAACATCACCGCCGTTTGCTCCTCCCATTCCGTCACAAACAACGGCCCATGCGGCGCCGTCCGGAAGAAGGCCGCTTTTGCACGCATCCTCATTTGACTTTCTAACAAGGCCAATATCACTTTTACTGAATATTTTCAACATTGGCCACCTCCTCATTGAATCTGCGTTTCAACTGGCCGCAGGAGGCCTGAATATCGGCTCCCAATGTTCTGCGTACTGTTGCGGTTATTCCATGTTTTAGCAAGACTGACTCGAAAGAGCGCAACCTCTCCTGCGAACTTTTGCGAAACGCAGAACCACCCACATGGTTAACCGGAATCAAATTTACATGGCAAAGCATACCGCGCAGCCTCCTGGCAAGTTCTTCCGCGCATTGAGCACTGTCATTAACGCCTTCCATCATGGCATATTCAAAAGAAATACGGCGTCCTGTCTGTTGGATATAATATCGGCACGCCTTTAGCAGTTCATCAATATCCCACCGCCGGTTCACCGGCATAATCCGAGATCGGATCCGATTATTCGGCGCATGCAGCGACACCGAAAGCGTTAATTGATACTTTTTCTCGGCAAGGTCGTATATTTTATCTACAATGCCGCAGGTTGAAAGAGAAATATGCCGCATTCCTATATTCATGCCCTCCTTTGAGGAAACGAGTTCCAAAAAACGGAGGACAGCCTCATAATTATCCAGAGGTTCTCCCATACCCATCAAGACAATATTGGAAATACGTTCACCGGTATCCAGCTGAGCTGCCTGAATCTGCGACAGCATCTCGGACGCGGTCAAATTTCGAGAAAAGCCGCTTTTTCCGGTTGCGCAGAACGCACAGTTCATCTTGCATCCAACTTGTGTGGAAATGCAGATGGTTCGACCATGATGGTAACGCATCAGCACGCCTTCAGCCATCTCGCCGTCGTGAAAGCGAAACAAATATTTGATTGTATCATCAAGCTTTGAACAGTATTTACGTTTTATTCCGGCGGCGGCTATGTAATACTCAGCCGCCAGCTTTGTGCGGAATTCCCGGGGAAGATTCGTCATTTCTTCAAAATCAGAAACACCCCTATGCAGCCAGTGATACACTTGTAATGCGCGAAAAGCCGGCTGCCCGGCAAACGCAGTTTTCATTTCACTGAGCGTCATCGATTTTAAGTCTTTGCGGTTCAAAATACCCTCCTACTTTTTACGAAACGCCGCGAGGAAAAAGCCATCGGTGCCGTGCATATGCGGCAGAAACGTCATCTGATATTCCGGTTCCTCCACCGCATGCCGAAAATTCTTCGGCAGCAATAGAGGCTCAGGTAAAAATTCCGAATGTGAAGCCAAAAAGCGCCTTGCTACCGCCCCATTTTCTTTTGGATTCAGTGTGCAGGTACTATAAAAAAGCAATCCGCCACTTTTGACCAATTCGGATGATTTACACAGAATAAGGTACTGCAAATCGGGCAGGCTGTCAATAGGCTTCGGGGATTTAAATCGAATCTCCGGCTTTCTCCTTAGCACTCCAAGACCGGAACACGGTACATCACAAAGGACCCTGTCAGCCTTGTCCGGATTAATTTTTGGGGCTGCAGCATCCCGAACTCCAGCTTTCACACAAGAAAGACCAAGCCGGCGGGCACCTTCCCGAATGAGGTTGACTTTCTTCGGATATTTATCATAAGCAAATACATTTCCGCGGTTCTCCATCCGCTCCGCTATGGTGAATGTTTTGCCGCCCGGTGCAGCACAGACATCCACAACGGTTTCCCCGGGCTGCGGGTCAATTAATGCGCAAAGAATCTGGGAGGAAAGATCCTGTATATGGAACAACCCCTCTGTATAACATTCACTTTCCGCCACATCTATCCCGTTTAAAAAACGTAATGTGTGGTCCGGCCATGCCACACGCTCTGCGGCAATTCCACCCTGCCGAAGTCTTTCGATTAATTGTTCCTCCGACACCTGTGTATTATTCACACGGGCAAAAAGATTCGGCTTCTGCAGCAAGCTTTCTAGCAGCTGCAGCGCCGTTTCTTTGCCATACGCCTTATTCCAAAGCGATATCAGCCATTCCGGACAGGAATATTCAACGCTCAGTCTTTTCTGTTCATTCGTATTGGAAGAAAAGGGAGGTATCTTTCCCCCGCTTCTGATAAAATTTCTGAGAATCGCATTGATAAATCCGCAAGCCCTTTTAGCACCGCAAGTCTTTGCAAGTTGAACCGATTCGTTAACCGCTGCGGAAAAAGGAATCTTGGTTAAATATAAAATTTGATACACACCGATTCTTAAAATCTCAAGAGCGGTGGGAGATATTTTTTTCAGCGGAATGCTGGAAAAATGTGCAATCACATAATCGAGTGTAATTCTTCTCTCCAGTACGCCATAAAAGATGGTTGTTGCCAAAGATTTGTCCCTAGGTTCCATCTGAGCGCCAGAGAGAACATGATCCAACACAAGATTGGAATACGCACCCTCAGCATTGACCCGCAGCAAAGCTTTCAGAGCCGCTTCCCGCGCGCCCGTCATCAGCGGCGTCCCCTCCTATTATTTGCGATGATTAGAAAACGAAGCAACGTCATTAATGCTGTAAAACTCGCCGCTAGATAGGTCATTGCCGCTGCACGCAGCACCTTTTTTGCACCTTCTAACTCATCCGGATAAAGAATTCCGGCATCATTAAGGGCGCGAATAGCGCGTGAGCTGGCATTTAACTCAACCGGGAGGGTAACAAGCTGGAATAAAACGACGAGACTGTAAAGAAGAATTCCGGTATATACCACATAATCGTACTGCACGGGTAAAATCAGACCAATGAGAATCAGCGGCATGGAAAGGCGGGAACCAAAATTGGTCACAGGCACCAGAGCTGTTCGAATTTTATTTGGGAAATATCCTTTGGCATGTTGAATGGCATGCCCCGCTTCATGTGCAGCCACACCGACTGCGGACACGGAAACGGAGGAGTAAACGGATTCTGAAAGGCTAATCGTGTCATTTCGGGGGTCGAAATTGTCGGTCAGATTACCTGCAATTCGTTTGATAAACAAACGATTGACCCCGCCGAAACGTGCGACACGTTCTGCGGCTTCTGCACCGGTAATCTGATTCATGGTACGGACGCGTGAATATTTGTTAAAAGTAGAATTTACCCGAAACTGTGCTATCATGGTGATAATCAATGCGGGCACCATGATCAAAAAATATGTATAATCAAAGTAATAAAATCCGTACATGTCAGCCAACCTCCTTTATTAGTTTCCCAAAATAATTCCAACTGTGGGGTGTCCCCGCAGAAAATCCGAACCTTTCATTTTCTTGCCGCCCTCCGGCTGAACCTCCAGCAGTTCCAGTGCTGTACCGTCACCGCAGACAACTTTAAACTCTTTACCAGAAAGGATTTGTCCCGGAACTCCTTTCGCAGCTGAGGCAATGCGAGTGCGATGAATTTTCAGTTTTTTCCCCTTATAGACTGTGCAGGCACCCGGCCAAGGAAACAGTCCCCGTACCTGATTGTGAATCTGAACAGCCTTACGGTTCCAGTCAACAGGAGAACGCTCTTTTGTCAGCATGGGCGCATAGCTTGACTCTGCGTCATTCTGCGGGACGGGAGTAATGGTTCCCGCCTCTAGTTCCGTGAGTGTTCTTACAATCAGCTGAGCGCCAATTTTAGACAAGCGGACAGTCAATTCAACAGCAGTTTCTTCCGGGTCTATTTCTGTTTTCTCACAGAGTAAGATATCTCCCGTATCAAGTCCTTCAGACATCTGCATTGTGGTGACTCCCGTAACGCTCTCGCCATCGAGAATGGCCTGCTGAATCGGTGCCGCACCGCGGTATTTCGGCAACAGGGAAGCATGAACATTCACGCACCCAAAGCGCGGAAGTTCCAAGATATTTTTGGGTAACATTTTTCCGTACGCCGCAACGACGATTACATCCGGCCCGATGCGACGAAGAATTTCTTCCGTTTCTGCACCGCGCAGCGTATCCGGCTGGAATACGGGAATTCCTTTCTCCATGGCCAAAGTCTTAACAGGCGGCGCAGTTAAAATTCGTTTCCTTCCCACCGGTTTATCTTTGCGCGTAAATACCGCCGCAACGTCATGCCCGGCTTGTATCAAAGCCGGAAGGGATGGAACCGCGAATTCGGGTGTTCCCATAAAAACGATTTTCAATTTCAGCCCTCCGGAGAATTTAATTGCTGCAGTTCTTCCTGCGTCAGCATTCTAATCACGTGGCTTAAAAACAATACTCCATCCAAATGGTCAATTTCATGGCAGGAAGCTGTTGCCAAAAGGTCTTCCCCTTCATATTCAAAAAACTTTCCGTTCCGATCTTGGGCACGTACCTTTACACGTTTCGGACGCTTGGTAATTCCCCATTTGCCGGGAATGGAAAGACAGCCTTCCATCGTTTCCTGCTCTCCTGATTTTTCAAGAATCACAGGGTTGATTAATTCTCTTACGCCTGCGCCGTCTCCTACATCAATGATGACTGCACGGCGGAGAACGCCAACCTGAATTGCTGCCAAACCAACACCGTTTGCTTCTCGAAGTGTTTCTTTCATATCGTCCAGTAAAGTCCAAAGTCGTTTATCGAATTTTTCTACCGGACGGCATTTTTTATGAAGAAACGGATCTTCTTCTGTTATAATGTTCCGTATCGCCAATGTTATTCCTCCGTTCAAAAAATTGTTTCTGGATTCATATCCGCAAAAGCTGTCACATCCGCATGTTTTCGATCTGCCGCAAATTGAATCAGCAAATCGGAAATCATTTTACGGATTCGTCTGTTGTTCCGGCACTTTATGATGAGTTTATACCGGTACCGGTTACTCACACGTTCAATCCGCGCTGGAGATGGTCTGAGCACGCGCAGCGGCTGATCCGCATAGTCCTCCTTCGCAGTATTGCATAAAAGTGTGAAAAAATCCATACAGGCCGCGTGAACTTTATTCTCGTCCCGTCCCACAAAACCGATGACGCAAATATCGGAATAGGGCGGATACAGAAGCGATTTTCTCAGTGCGATTTCCTGTTGATAAAATTCGGTGTAATTCTGCTGCGCCGCAAGTCTGATAATCGGATTTTCCGGCGTAAAAGTCTGTATGACAGCTTTGCCCTCGTATTTCCCTCGCCCAGAACGGCCCACAACCTGTGTCAACAGGTCAAATGCACGTTCATAACTGCGGAAATCATCACTATAAAGTGCCTGATCCGCAGAAAGGACTCCGACCAGTGTTACATTTTCAAAATCAAGCCCCTTTGCGACCATCTGTGTCCCAATAATGATATCGTATGCACCTTCTGAAAACTGTTTTAACTTTTTGTCATAGGCAAATCGAGTCATAGTGGAGTCCGCATCCAACCTTAGGATCCGTGCTTCTGGCAAAAGCTGTGCCAACTGCTCTTGAGCACGCTGCGTTCCAAAGCCTAGGTATCGCATCCGTTCTGCGTGACATTTTGGGCATTCCCTTGTAAACGGAATTGAATAACCGCAGTAATGGCACATCAACCGGTTATTCGCCGCATGGTATGTGAGAGAAATACTGCAATTCGGACATTCGGCAACATGACCGCACTCGCTGCAGGAAGCAAAGGTATTATATCCCCTTCGATTTAACAATAATATGGACTGCATCCCGTTGTCAAAATTTTCCCGGAGAGACGCTGCCAAAGTTTCGCTGATAATACCGATATTTCCTTTTTCAATCTCTCCGTTCATATCCACTACTTCGACTTTAGGCAGACGCGCGGGACCGAAACGTTCCGGAAGCACATTCAGGGTATATTTTCCTGACAATGCATGATAATAGCTTTCCACTGAAGGAGTTGCGGAAGAAAGCACCAAAAGGCATTTATGGTAAGCACACCTGTATTTTGCTATTTCTCTGGCATGATACCGCGGAGTCGATTCAGATTTGTAGGTTCCCTCTTGTTCTTCATCCATGATAATCAAGCCAAGATTTTCAAACGGCGCGAATACTGCGGAACGAGTACCCACAACAATGGAAGCACTGCCGTTTTTAATCCGTTTCCATTCATCCAGCCTCTCTCCAAGCGACAATCCGCTGTGAAGCACCGCAACACATCCACCGTACCTTGCATGAAACAGAGAAATTGTCTGCGGCGTTAAAGAGATTTCCGGCACCAAAACAATCACTCCGCGCCCATCTTCCAAGACGCGGTCAATGAGACGCATGAAGACCTGTGTCTTTCCACTGCCCGTAACGCCATACAACAAAGAAACTCCGCCTTTTCCGGAGCGATATTGACTAAATAGATTTTGATAGGCTTTTTCCTGCGCGGGAGTCAGTTTGGCCGGAGGCAAAGAACGTTCTTCGTACAAAGACATTTTTTTATATGGATTACGGTAAATCTCCGCGTCAAAGTATTGCGCCGCACCTTTTTTAACCAGTGCATCCACCACCACCGGAGTAACTCCGGAAAAATAACATACCTCCTTGACGGAGGCAGTTCCTGCGCTGCGAAGGACTTCGAGGGCGCATTTTTGTTTTGGTGTAAGTTTCGGCAAGGTCTGCGGCTCCGTAAGGCGCACCATTTTTTGGGTGGCATCCCCGATTCTGCGGAACGCGGCGCTATTTTTCTGAATAAGACCTTCCCGAAGCATTTGTTCCAAAACATCGCTGTCCGCAGAAAGTCCAAAATCCTTGAGCAGCTTTTCCTTCTTGACAGATTTTCTATGTGACAGATATTCGATGATTTGCGCTTGTTCTCGGTTTTCCGCTTTGGCTGCAATCTCATCTGCCGGACCTGCAAGTATATACTCCGTACTTACGTGAAAAAGAATACCTGCAGGCAAAAACAATCGTGCTGCTTCATAAAGCGTACAAAAGGTATGCTCCGCGATCCACGGAATCATCCGAAGCATCTCCTGAGACAGGAGCGGCACGCGGTCTAGAACAGTTGCTATTGACTTTAGCTGCTGATCTTTCCCGGCTTCCATTTGAATCCGTTCAAGGATAATGCCCTGACGCTTCGCATTTGCTCTGCCAAATGGCACCAGGACACGGCAGCCCTCCCTTGCCGTTGAAAGAAGAGAGTCCGGAATCCTATAATCAAACGGTTTATCAAAATGATAAACCGTATTTTCTACCGCAACTTTTGCCGCGACCAATGGGACCCTCACCTTTCAGAACTGCTTCTCAGCCTTCATCATCGTTTTGCGGCTTTGCTTCAACCATGGAAAACTCATGGTTAATAAATTCCTGTACTGCTATTTCCACCGGCTTTTCTTCCAATATTTTTCTTTCTTTGTCCGATTCCTCAGTGATTTGACGTGCTCTTTTGGCAATAGCAACCACCAGGGAATAGCGGCTCTGATCCGGGGTAAGAATTAAATCTGCTATCGGTTTAATCATTTTCCAGTATCCTTTCAATTTGGTCTTGATTTCTGATTACACGGTTCTTTTCGGCGGTAAGAATCGCACATATTTGATTCACTGCGGACTCTACGGAATCATTAATCACAACATAATCGTAATGAACAGCCTCCAATAATTCCTTCCGTGCTGCCTGCAATCGGCCGCGAATCACTTCATCCGTTTCAGTGCCGCGCTGCCGAAGTCTGTGCTCTAATTCTTGCATGGAAGGCGGCAAAATAAAAATTCCCACTGCATCCGGACGTTTCTTTTTGACCTGCGCGCCGCCTTGAACCTCAATTTCTAAAATGACATCCAGTCCTTTGGAAGTCCAATCAAGAATCGGTTTCAATGGCGTGCCATAGTAGTTTCCGCAATATTCAGCACTTTCCAACATCATTCCATTGCTGACCATCTCTTGAAAACGATCGCGGTTTAAAAAATAATATTCTTTTCCGTCTGTTTCTCCCGGCCGAGGAGCGCGCGTTGTCGCGGAAACGGATAAGCGGACATTCGGGTTTTGCGCCAGTAGACTTTTCACCACGGTTCCTTTACCCGCGCCGGATGGTCCAGACAGGATCAGCAAAAGCCCGTCATTCGTCATCTTCCTCAAGCTCCTCTTCCGAAAGTTCATCTCGGTTGTTTAAACGGTTGGCAACTGTCTCCGGCTGCACAGCAGAAAGGATAACATGGTCGCTGTCTGTAATGATAACAGCCCGGGTTCTGCGTCCATAAGTTGCATCAATCAGCGCGCCGCGTTCCTTGGCATCCTGAATAATGCGTTTAATGGGGGCTGATTCCGGACTGACAATGGCGACTAAACGGTTTGCGGATACCATATTGCCAAAACCGATATTGATTAATTTCATAAGAATCCCCTTTAACTTTTCTATTCAACGTTTTGAACCTGTTCACGGATTTTTTCGATTTCAGCCTTCATGTCCACAACCAGATGTGCAATTTCAGCATCCACACATTTGGATCCGATTGTGTTTGCTTCTCGGTTCATTTCCTGCACCAAAAAATCAAGTTTTCGGCCAACCGCTTCATTGGATTCCAGCATGGAATGAAATTGGCTGACATGACTTCTCAAACGAACCGTTTCTTCTGCAACGGAAACCTTGTCGGCAAAAATTGCGGCTTCCGTCAAAACTCTTTGCTCATCAATATTTGCGTCAGCTAACATCTCATGCAGACGTGAAAGCAATTTATCACGGTATTCTTTAACAGTCTGGGGAGAACGTTCTTCCACTTTGCTAACAAGTTCCAGAAGTTTTTTTGTCCTGTTTAAAAAATCTTCTTTCAAGTGGCTTCCTTCATCCTCTCGCATTTGAGAGAACGACTGAAAAGCCTCCTGTGTCACCTGCTGCACATGGCTCCAAATTTCGTCCTCATCCTCAGGTGCTTGACGCACCGTAAAAAGATCGGAGTAACGCGCAACTGTCATGACGGAAATATCATCACGCAGTTTATATTGCTTTTGCAACTCCCGCAAAGCGGCAATATAACTCGATGCCAGAGAATGATTCACCGCAACTTCCGTATCGACGCTTTCCAGCGTCTCAATGGAAACAAAAACGTCGATTTTTCCTCGTGCAATTCTGTCCTGTAAAAATGATTTCAACTTCGTATCCAAAAAAGCGTACCCACGGCTGATACGGGACGAATAATCAAAATACCGGTGATTGACGGACCGGATTTCCACTGTGATATCCCGTCCTCCAACGATTTTCTCGCATCTGCCAAAGCCGGTCATGCTCTTTATCACTTTATTATCATCTCATCTCTATATTCTTCCAATTAAATCATTGCAACAATGTAAAAAACTTATTCACCCATCAATCGTAATCCTATTTATTCTATCAGCTTTGTGACTGAATTGTCAACTGCGGCCTACAAGATGCAGAAATCAAAAAGAAGCTCCGTGCAAACAAGACACGGAGCTGAAATGAATCAAACGGGATGAATTTTTTCCTGTTGGTTGGCGTGTTTTCCGTCGATACCATATTTCTTTTGTGCACGTTTTTTAAAGAAGTCCGTAGCCTTTTGGGAACTGTGCATAGGAGAGCACATCTTCCTCCTGCTCAATCCATTCAGCACATTCCTTCCGCAGACTCTCCAGTTCTGGTTTCAAAAGGTCTGCCGGACGGCAGGTAATGCGCGGTGTGTCGCCGATAATTTTCTTTGCAAAATCCTCGTCCACAGGCACAGGCGTCGTTCCGTATTTTCCTGCAATCAGATCCTTAAATTCATTGGTGCACATCTTATAGCGTTCACCGGTGATAACGTTAAACACAGCCTGTGTACCCACAATCTGAGAAGTCGGAGTGACAAGCGGAGGATAACCTGCATCTTTGCGCACGCGAGGTACTTCTTGCAAAACTTCCTCGAACTGATCTTCCTTGCCTGCCTGCTTGAGCTGCGAAAGCAGGTTGGAAAGCATGCCGCCGGGAACCTGATAAACCAAAGCTTTGGTATTGGTTGCTAGCATTTTGGGATCGAGCAAGCCGCTCTTGATATATTTCTCGCGAAGAGTCATAAAATACTCACGGATTTCATTGAGCAAAACCAAATCCAAACCCGTATCATAAGGTGTATCTTTCAGTGCAGCCACCATGGATTCCGTCGGTGCATGAGAGGTACCGAGCGCAAGCGGAGACATCGTGGTGTCCAGCATATCCACACCGGCCTCAACAGCTTTCAATTCACACATGGAAGCAAGGCCGGAAGTATAGTGCGTATGCAACTGAACGGGGATTTTTACCGCGGATTTGATTGCCTTAACCAGATTATAAGTTTTGTATGGCGTCAGCAGCGCAGCCATATCCTTGATACAGATGGAATCTGCACCGGCGTCTTCTATCCTCTTTGCATACTGCACATAGTATTCATCTGTAAATACAGGACCCGTTGTATAGGAAATTGCTACCTGGGCATGGGCACCCTCTTTTTTAGCGGCCTTAATTGCAACATTAAGGTTTTTAATATCGTTGAGTGCGTCAAAAATCCGAATAATGTCGATTCCGTTTGCCACCGACCGCTGAACAAAATATTCCAGTACATCATCCGCGTAGTGCCGATAGCCCAGCATATTCTGTCCGCGGAAAAGCATCTGCAGCTTGGTATTCGGGCAGTTTTTGCGGATGACACGCAGACGTTCCCACGGATCTTCATTCAAGAAACGCAGGCAGGCATCGAATGTAGCTCCGCCCCAGCATTCCAGAGAGTGAAATCCAACCTTGTCCAGTTTATCGAGAATTGGAAGCATATCGGAAAGAGGCATGCGGGTTGCCAGCAGTGATTGGTGTGCGTCACGCAGGACGAGTTCCGTAATTTTGATTTTCTTTTTTTGCATTGTTTACGCCGCCCCCTTACTGGAGGGTAACAAGGGGAGTTCCGCTTTCCACGCTGTCCCCTTTATTCACCAGAACGGCCGCAACCTGCGCATCATGCGGCGCCATAATCTCGTTTTCCATTTTCATTGCTTCCAACACAACAAGAACATCGCCCTTCTTGACACTTTGACCCGCTTTAACATTGGTGGAAACAATCGTACCGGGCATTGGACTTGAAACAGTTTCCCCTCCTGCGGGTGCCGCAGGCTTCGGTGCAGATGCTGCCGCCGCTGCCGGTGCTGCTGGAGCTGTCGGAGCTGCCGCTTTGGGAGCGGGAGCCGCCGGTGCCTGAGCTGGTGCTGCAGACGTGCCGAGTTCTTCTACTTGTACATCATATGCTGTGCCATTGACTGTAATTTTAAGATTCTTTGTCATCTTGAAATCCCCCTGTCCTTTTCGCTCAAAGCTGTATGTTGGCATGCTTCTTCGGCAGAGTGGAAACCCTTTTTCCGCTGAGCATGTCCAGGCTTGCAAGAATCTCCGCGCGCGTCGCTTCCGGAGCAACTACCGCTTCAATGATACCTTCTGCTGCTGCTTTCTGCGCACAGGCTTCTGTTTGCTTGTATTCTTCTATGAGTTTTTTCCGGTCTTCCACAGGATTTGCCGACCCGGAGAGCCGATCGTTCCAAAGGAAGATAGCCCCCGTTTCCGGAGCTACTGCGGAAACAACCGCATCCGGCCAAGCCATTGTGAAATCAGAGTTTGCTCCCCTGCCCGCAACCGCAATATATACGGGGCCATAGGCCGAACCTGTGATGACAGTAATCTTTGCAGTCGTCGCTTCCGAATAGGCGTTTGAAAGTTTGGAAGCCTCCCTAAGTGATGCAAATTTTTCAGCGTTTACAATTGTGACAATAGGCAGGGAAAAAGAATCGCAGAATCGTATAAAGCGTGCTGCCTTTGAGCAAGAATCGGAATCAATCGTCCCCGAATAACTCACAAAACCTGCGACCGAACCCCCCATATAGGCAAAACCAGTAACGGCAGAAGTTCCAAATTTTGGGCTAAGCTCCAAAAATTCTCCACCGTCGCACAAAGAACCAATCAGTTTCACAGCATCTGTCTCTCCGGCAGTAGGAGAACCGACCGGTTGATCGGCGCCTTCGGTCAGCATGGGAGCAGAAAGATTATTGGAAGGCATCATGGAAACCAGCCGGCGCACAACTTGAATGGCTTCGGTTTCATCAGCAGCGGCAATATGGCACAGACCCAGCTTTGCAGCCTCGTCCGGGGAGCCTCCCTCACCATTTGTCGCAATGGTCATTTCACCTTTGTCCGACATAACGACAAAATCAGCCCCTGCCGCTATCATTGCAGAAGTACCCGTACACGGCCCCAGAACTAAAGAAATCTGAGGAACCACGCCGGAAATATTGTTGGCATGGAGCAATATCTCGCCATATGCTTCAAGAATATCGCCGCTCTCATTCAATCGTCCGCCCGCGGAATCAAAAATTCCTACGACCGGTGTTCCAGTCTTTACGGCTAACTGGTAAATTTTTTTCATTTTGGAAGCCTGCGCCTTAGACATAGCTCCCCCTGCAACATCGCTGTTCTGAGAAAAGACACAAACTGGATTTCCCGCCACAGTACCGTAACCGGCAACCGCTTCCGCATATCCACCCTGCGATTGTGCAAGGCCGTCTATCTCATGAAAGCTTCCTTCGTCAAGCAGCGAAACGATGCGCAAATATCCCTTGGTGTGTGTAATATCCTGTTCCGTTCGCGCTGTTTCTGCGTGGCCGACACTCTTCATTTTCATTCCTCCGTTTAAGGGATTTTCCTCCTGTATCAGACAATAATATTGTGTTTATTATAAACGATTCGCTGCTAAATGGCAAGCCATTATTCTATCGTTGTCACCACCGAAATCTTTCTTTTCTTTCATTAACATTGCTTTAACGCATTTTATGAGAAGCAGAATTGGGAAAACTGCCCGAAGCTGCCGCACGGATAAGGCCACGAACTTCTTCGGCGGTCAGCACACGCCATTTGCCGGGCGGCAGCATGCCCAATTTTAAAAAACCAACAGCGGTACGGCGCAGACGTGCAACCTCCAATCCCAACTGTTCGCACATTTTGCGAATCTGCCGATTCCGCCCTTCACGCAGAATTATCTCCAGCACTGCTCGCCCGGATTGATGGGACAAAACATGCACCACGGCAGGTGCCGTCTTTCTACCGTCAATCATCATTCCGGTGGAAAGCTTCACAAGTTGTTCTTCCGTGATACCGGGACGCACTGTAACGCGGTATACCTTTGGAACATGATGGGAAGGATGCATCATTGCGTTTGCAAATTCGCCGTCATTTGTCATCAGCAGCAGGCCTTCCGATTCCCTGTCAAGCCTTCCAACAGGGAAAACGCGCTGCGGTATATCGCGCACTAACTCTGCGACACATTTGCGGCCCCTCTCATCACGCATGGTGGTAATGTATCCCCGTGGTTTATGCAGCATCAGATATACTTTTTCCACTTCCCTTTGGATTGGCCTTCCGTCCAGAGTGATGTAATCCTTACTTGGATCTGCTCGTTCACCGATTTTTGCCGTAACACCGTTGACGCTGACTCTTCCGGCCTCAATATATTCCTCCGCTTTCCTTCGGGAAGCAATTCCCGCCTGTGAGAGAATTTTTTGTAATCTAATTTTTTCGCCCAACCGATTTCACACATCCTTTAGACTGAAATCAACTGCCGAATCCAGTCCCATAATTTTTCGAACAAATTTTTCTCAATAACCTGCCGAGGAACATCGGCTCCAGCAATCAGCTTTGTTGACGTAACTGTATCCGAATTATTAAAATAGCGGACATATCCAAGCACCTGACCTTTTCTCACTGGTGCATAGAGAAATTGTGGCAATTCCACCGTGCGGCACAGATTTTGTACGTCGTCGGAAGGTAGGATAACCGCATCACCCTCCGTGCCCAAAATCGGCACTGTACAGTCTGTTCCACCAACCACCGGTAAAGTTAGTTTAAGCTCGGAATCGTCCGGCTGATACCGAGTTACACAGGAAAAGCCATAGTCGAGAAGTTGTGCGTGGTCGTTCCAGTCATCCGGATCACAAAGCGTCACTGCTATCAGGCGTACCCCGTTTCGTTCCGCCGCAGAAACAAGGCATCTGCCGGATTTTTTTGTATATCCGGTTTTCACGCCGATACAGCCCTCATATATGCTTAACAGCTTATTATGATTGGTATAAGTGACCGTTCTGTCCGGATTATAAAAATCAACTTGAATTTTCTTTTGGGAAACTATGTTTGCAAATTCAGAATTTTGCAATGCAGCCACAGTCAGTTTTGCCAAATCGTTTGCAGTGGAATAGTGTCCCTCCTCATCCAAACCGGATGGGGACACATAATGTGTTTCAGAAAGGCCAATCTGTGCGGCCTTTTGATTCATCAATTCTGCAAATTTCGGGATGGAACCGCCGATAGCAATTGCAGCGGAATTTGCGGCATCGTTACCGGAGACGGTCAGCATTCCCTTGGCCAGTGCACTCAAAGTCAGTTTATCTCCTGCCTTCAAGCCCATGGAAGAGCCTTCCACCCGAACCATCTCCGGGGTAATCTGCACTACGTCATCACTGCGGGCAGCGGCCTCCAACGTAAGAAGTGCCGTCATTATTTTCGTCGTGCTTGCAATGGGCAGCTTTTCATGGCTGTTTTTTTCGTACAACACCCGTCCGTTATCTGCGCAGACAACTACTGCGGATTTTGCAGAAACAGAAGGAGCAGCCAAAACGCTGACGGACCACGGAAAAACCATCGCCAAAACAACAAGAACACAAGCTACTGCTTTTTTTAACAAATCAACCACCTGCCGAATTATTTATATGCAGGCGGCTGAAACAATACCAATCAATTTTAAATTTTAGGATCACCGGCGATTTCTTCGGCTGATATCTGCTGAGATTCTGCCTTTTCTTTTTTGCTGTCTTTATGAAAAGCCGAGCTCACAGCAGAAGAAACTTTATCAATGAGTTCCGGCGCCAAATCGATAATCCGATCAACAGAAGTATTTCCGGGGTCCACACGGAGCAGCTTGACATTTCCGTCCGAAATAGTCAGAAACGCCACCGGATTAATGGTAACGCCCGCTCCCGATGCACCGCCGAACAGCTGCTTTTCCGGAGCTTTTCCCGGAAAATCGGACCCACCGGAGGCAAATCCATAGCTGATTTTGGAAATGGGAACAATCACTGTTCCGTCCGGTGATGTAATCGGATCGCCGACAACAGAATTCACATCCACCATTTGTTTGATTTTTTCAAGTGTTGTATCCATCATGCCTTCAATCGGATGGTCAGCCATCTTTAAGCACCGCCTTTTCTTTCTCATTGAGTTTAAAATAGATTCGGATAAAGCCGATAAGAGCAGAAAACACCGCTGTCAGCAAAAAAAACAGCCTTATCTTCATTTTAAAAAGAAATCGCACATTGCTTTTCCCATTTTGAAAATCCGGCACAACCCGCACATCTCTGTTTTTGCATTTTTTGGCGGACAGTAAAACTGTAAGTGCAGTGGAAACCAACGCACAGGCTTTGCCGTATTGGATTGCTGTCTGCGCCGCATCTTCACCACCGACGGTAAGATGCAGCTGCAATCTGCTAATCTGAGTGTGGGAAAAAATTTTTTGGGAACATGAGGAAACAACTTCGCAGAAAGCACGCAACAGTTCCATGAAACCCGCAAATCCCTTTTGCCGAAAGAGTTTTTTTATCTTGGAAAACATTTTTTGCTCAGACGGTTTGCTTTCCTCTTGCGTTTCCTGTTCTGTCGGTTGTTCCTGTTCTTTTTCCGGCTGTGGCCAAACGCGGTAATGCCAAAAAAGAAACCCGACCTGCGCCGAAAATTGCTCTTGGAAAGCGGCTTCTACAGAAACAGGGCAGCAAAGCAAAAATAAAAAAAGAAAAAGGATGGAACCCGCTACCATAAAACCTATCATTTTGCGTTTTCTTCGGTAGGCTGAAGAATTACATCTTCAGCCTGTGAACTCTCTTCCTCTGCCGATTCCTTTTGCAACTGCGGCAATTCGGAAAGGGAAGAAATGCCGAGGCAGCGCAGAAAATTCGTTGTGGTTCCATAAATAAGCGGGCGTCCCGGTAAGTCCAGTCTGCCCCGTTCCTCAACCAGCCCTTTGGCAACAAGGCCGCTAATGACTGCCGAGCAATCCACACCGCGCACCTGCTCAATAAACGCCTTAGTAACCGGCTGATTATATGCTACAACAGCCAACACCTCAAGCGCCGCCTGCGAAAGGGGCATATTCCTGCGAATTTCCAATGCGGCCCGCACAGCAGCCGCGTGTTCCGGATTCGTACACATCTGATAGCCATCTTCAAGTCGGACAATGCGGATGCCGCTATGCTCTGTGTTATATTGGTCCGCAAGGTTTTCCAGCATTTTACCTGCCGTGCCCCGATCAATATCAAGCGCTTCCGCAATGCGATCCACGGAAACTGCATCCCCGCTTGCAAACAGGATTGCCTCAATGGCTCCTTGAAGCTTCTTTATTTTCATGCCTTACACCGCCGTATATCAATTTTACTTCCGGATTGCGTTCTCCTTCCAAATACACCCGTTTCCCCTTAACCAATTCCAATATGGCAAGAAACGTTGCGACTCTCTCGGAATGGTCTCGGATACCTTCAAACAAAGTCGTATACTTTTGCTTGCCCTTAAGTCGCAGCCGGCGAAGAACATATATAATCCGTGAAGAAACAGAAATAATTTTATGAGAAACAATGCCGGAAAAGGCTTCCTGCGGCGGAGGAAGAAAACGTTTGCCACGACCCACCGCATTCAAATAAGCCGAATATATTTCCTGCGGCGTGTGATGTCCTCGATATAAGTGATCCGGTTCAAGTTTCTCCGGTTCGCGGGTGAAAGAATCGAAACGAAGCAAACTGCCCAACATAGCCGCCGCACACTTACAATCCCTGTATTCAATCAGCTGTCCGGTTAATTCTTTTTTCAGCTGTTCAGCCTCTTCGTGTTTAGGCAAAAGAGACACCGTCTTCATATAGATCAAGCGTGCGGCCATCTCCAAAAATTCACTGGTTACGTCCATTTCCCGCTCTCGCATGGCGTCGAGCTGTTCCAGGTACTGATCCACAAGTTCAGTAATCTGTATATCCAGAATATTGAGCTTGTTCTTTGCAATCAGGGTTAAAAGCAAATCAAGAGGGCCTTCAAAAGTTTCCAGTTTATAACATATTTTATCCATAATTTTGTTCTTTATGATATCAGACCGAACAAGCGGTATGGCAATAATGCAAGCCAATACACACCGTTTTGGCAAATACTCTCCAGCGTATAGATTGGTCTATCCAGCAAACCAGTGAACAGTATAAAAAATGCAACCATCACAATAACATTTTGGTAACGGTAATAATTATACAAAGTTCGGTTACTGAGAAAAGCGCCCAGAATCTTCGAACCGTCCAAAGGAGGAATCGGTAAGAGGTTGAATACCGCCAACGCTACATTAATGGTAATATACACATCGAAAAAAATGTATACGAACGCGGGAAGCGACGTTTTGGCAGCAAGCTGCAAACCGATGTATATAATTGCGCCAACCCACGCCACCAGTAAATTAGAAAGCGGGCCTGCTACAGCGGTCAATGCCATGTCACGTTTTGGATTCTTAAAATAGCGGGGATCAACCGGAACAGGCTTGGCCCATCCAAAACCAAATAAGAGAAGAAACAATGACCCAATCGGGTCAAAACTGGCAAGTGGATTCATGGTCAGCCGGCCGTTGTATTTTGCGGTGTGATCCCCCAGTTTGCCCGCTGCCCACGCGTGCGCAAACTCATGAAGGGGTAGAATACAGAATATTACAAACAGTGCGGCAAGAATCTGAAAAATAACGGAGAGCAAGTCCACAGATCCGCCATAAAATAAACTTCTTAATAAATCAATCAGCATACACATTCTCCTTACTATGGTTATGATTATAATACGGAGAGGATAAAAAGGCAAGCAAAGCGCAGATTTTAAAATAAAACCTGCAAAAGCATCATTTTAATAGATAAAGCCTGAAAAAAAGCTTGCATTTAGAGGATAAATCTGATAACATAATACTGTTGCGATGAAAAGCCCTTTAAAGGAGGTGCAGACCAATGGCAAAATGTGAAATCTGCGGCAAAAGCATTTCTTTCGGCATTAAGGTATCCCATTCTCACAGACGTTCCAATCGCACCTGGAAACCCAACGTCATGCGCGTTAAGGCAATTGTAAATGGTTCTCCAAAGCGTATTTACGCCTGCACCCGTTGCTTGCGTTCCGGCAAAGTCACCAGAGCCATCTGATACCTGACCTTATTTTCAAAATATAAAAACACAAAAGAAACCGACCATGGTCGGTTTCTTTTTATTTTATTTGATTTATATATCTGCTGTAATGCCCTACACTTTCTCAAGCAGTGCATGATATTTTTTAATTGATAAACCGAAAATGATTGGAAATGAAAATCCCTCACGGCAACTGCCATGGGGGATTCTTTGATTCAGTTGAGTAAAAACATTACTCTGCAGATGTTTCTGAAGCTGGCCGCACAGAGTCAAATACACTTTCATTATATAAATGATCCATTTTAGAGGAAACGATTCCTGCGAGAATAGAGTCATTGACATTCAGCGCGGTACGCGCCATATCAACAATAAAATCTACAGAAATCAGGATTGCTACAAGGTCTATTGGAAGACCAAACAGAGCAAGAAGCAAAATCGTAGCATTGGTTGCTCCTCCGCCTACACCGCCGATACCAAATGAAGTAATAATGATATAAAAAACCAGCAACAATAAAAAACCAATACTCGTAATATTCCAACCGAGTACTTTGGCAACCACAGTCGCCACAACTGCGGGATAGATCCCTGCGCATCCATTCTGACCGATTGTGGTTCCAAATGCACTGGACAGATTGGCGGAGGTGCTGTCCACTCCCAGAAGATCAATCTGTGTCTTGATGGTCATGGGAAGTGTAGCGGCACTGCTGCGCGATGTAAAGGCAAAAAGCAATGTGGGAAGAACCTTGCGCAGATATTGCACCGGGTTCACCTTAAGCGCAGCCAAAATCGCCAGATGGACTAAAAACATGATAACAATCGCCACATAGAGTGCAACAACAAACAACAGCAATGTCAAAACGCTTTGAAAGTCTTTTGTAGATGCAATTTTCGCAATCAGAGCCAGCACACCATATGGAGTAAAACCAATAATGTAGTCTGTGATTGTCATCACCAGTTCATTCGCACCGGCCACGCCGTGGATGAATTTTTCTCCCAAATCCGGATTATTTTTCCGAATTGTCAAAATCGAAATTCCTATCAGTACAGCAATCATCACCACAGGAATCGCGCGGTTCCCAGACAGCGCTTCAAATAAATTGGATGGAATAAAGTTCAAAATGGACGTTGGTATATCCGTTGGTGCCCGATCGGCTTGTGTCACACCAGAAATGAGGTCTCCAGCATCCAGACGAAACGCCAGCGCCGTTCCATAACCAATCAATGCAGCAATTCCGGTCGTACCGAGCAGAATTGATAATATTTTAACACTGGAGCGAACTGCTCTCTCGCCCGTTCCCGCCCTTGTAATCGCATTCATAATTGATACCAGGACAACGGGCACAATTAAAAATTGCAGTGCTTTGGTAAAGCCGCTGCCTACGATTCCAAACCACTGGTTTGTCAGGGTTGTCACCGGGTCTTGGGCCCCAAATTCAACTTGCAGAAAAACGCCATAAAACAGGCCCAAAACCAGAGCAGTCATAATCCGCACTGTAAACGATACTTTCATTTTGCCCATATATAACAGCAAAATTTCAAAACCAGCGAATACCGCCAAAAACAAAACCGAATAAAATATTGTCATGCTTTTTTCTCCTCAATGATTGTAGTTACCATTTGCTTGCAAAGAGGCAAAACTTTTAGTGAAGCAATGATTTTAAGCACATACAACACATTGAAATTAAAAAGCCTTTCATAAAAATACCTCTTTGCATATATGAATAGTATGTTTTATATTATAGCAATTTATCTGAATAAGTCAACCTTTTCAAAATAATAGAAATAAAAATTCTTCGAACAAGTTTGAAAAAAACCGTATCGGCAGTAAACTGTCGATACGGTTTTCTGAACTGATTATTCCGCGAGTAAAAGCTATGAACACTGGTATACTTCCTATTTTTCGCCGCGCTCACGGATTAGGAATCGAATCGGTGTGCCTTCAAAGCCGAACGTGTCACGAATCATATTTTCCAAAAAGCGCTGGTAGGAAAAGTGGAACAGCTTCTTAGAATTCACAAAGAATACAAAGGTTGGCGGCTGAACACCAACCTGAGTCATATAATAAATCTTCAGTCGGCGGCCTTTGTCGGTCGGCGGCTGAACTCTTGTGGTTGCCTGCGCCAAAACATCGTTTAGCATACCTGTTGAAATACGGCGTGAATTGGAAGCGGCTGCATCCCGAATTGCTTCAAAAAGACGGTTTAGGCGCTGACCCGTTTTTGCAGAAATAAACAGGATTTTAGCATACGGCATAAATGAGAAATCTTTTTGCAATTTTTTCTTGTACGCATCTAGCGTATATCCATCCTTTTCAACCGCATCCCATTTGTTGACGGCAATAACGCAAGCCTTGCCCGCTTCATGCGCCATACCTGCAATCTTGGAATCCTGCTCGGTAAAACCAACAGTGCCGTCAAGCATGATGACACAGACGTCAGAACGCTCCACAGCCATCCGGGCACGGAGCATGCTGTACCGTTCAATATTATCGGACACCCTGCTTTTACGGCGCAGCCCGGCAGTATCTATGAGGAGAAATCTGCCATATTCGTTCTCCACAGTAATGTCAACCGCGTCCCGCGTAGTTCCCGCAACATCGGAAACGATACAGCGTTCTTCTCCTGCTATCTTGTTGACAAGCGAAGATTTACCCGCATTCGGTTTACCAATTACCGCAATTCGAATAATATCTTGCTCATCTGAATCACTGTTTTCATCCGGAAAATGAGAAATCACGCAGTCCAGAAGATCCCCCGTGCCATGCCCGTGGACGGAAGAAACCCCCACCGGTTCGCCCAAACCCAGATTGTAAAACTCATAAAATTCCGGCGGTGGCTCCCCGATGCTGTCGCACTTGTTGACGCACAGCACAACAGGTTTTCCGCTTTTAATCAACATTGCAGCAATCTCATGGTCAGCGGCAACCGGCCCGGTTCGAACATCCGTAACAAAGACGACAACGTCTGCTGCTTCGATTGCAAGGCGTGCCTGTGCTCTGGTTTTTGCAAGAATGACATCCTCACCCGGTTCTATTCCGCCCGTATCCACAATGGAAAACCGGCGCGCTTCCCACTCACATTCCGCATAAACACGGTCACGGGTTACTCCGGGTGTGTCATCCACAATGGAAAGGCGTCTTCCTGCTAGTTTATTAAAAAGCGTCGATTTCCCGACGTTTGGCCGTCCTACAATTGCGACTACCGGTAAAGCCATAATGATTGGTACCCTCCCTGCATTTATCGTTAACCAATCCCGCTGTGTATAAAGTTCGGGACTATTTTGCCCTTATTCTCGCTTTTTAAGGCAGCACCGCGGACAAAAAAGAAGAGAAGGATTGCTCCTTCTCTGACTTTCGGAAAACAATAATAAAATTATGCTTCCTTTTTAATTACTTCCCTGCCATTGTAGTAGCCGCAGTTGCCACATACTCTATGCGGCGCTGTCAGTTCTCCGCATTTTGGACATCTTACCAGAGCGGGAGCAGTCAGTTTCCAAACATTAGAACGCCTTTTGTTCTGCCGTGCGCTCGACTGTTTTCTTTTTGGTACCGCCATTCTCAGCACCTCCTTACAGAACTTTTACATTTAATGAATCAGTTTCTCCAGCACTTCCAAACGAGGATCTGTGGTATGTTTTTTACAGCCACAAGGCCCTTCATTCAAGTTTTTCCCGCAGGTTGGACAGATACCTTTACAATCTTCCCTGCACAAAAACTTACTTGGAAGCTCCAGCAAAATATCTTCCCTCATCAATTTGTCCAGATCCAGTTTTTCATCCGGAATCTCAATAAATCGATCTTTATCCTTGCTGTTTTCAACAGAACGCACAAGAATATGGGAAAAGGTATAATCATAGTGCCTGTCGATCCGTTCCGCACATCGGTCGCATGGAATTGAAAAGTCAAACGAAACATTTGCTTTCAGTCTTGCGGAACCGTCGCGGCTTTCAACGGTACCTTTCACCGTCACCGGAGAAACAAACGGAAATGTTCCGTTTAATTCGGTAGACGACAGGTCCATGCTATAATCGAATGAGCAGCTTTCGCTTTCCTGAGAAAATATTTTTTTTAAATTAAGCAGCATACTCCACCTCGGCGCTACGTTTCTTTATTATAGAGATTTTTCCCCTTTTTGTCAATAAAAATTTACATGTTCGGGAATTTTCAAAAAAATATGCCGGAGTGTGGGCTCCGGCACCATTTTCGTCAAAAGACGTTCAAACGACCGCAGAAACCGCTTTAATTTCCGGCGGCAATAAATTCTCATCCGCGGAAATCAGCAATGTGATTTTAATATTGGAAAGAGAAGAAAGCGCTTCCATTTTTTCTGCAAAAGAAGTTAAGCTTCCCATATCCTGACCAATAATTTTCAAAGTGGAGTCCACATAGATATCCGTTACATCATAGTTGCCGGCACAGATGCCGCAGATAAATCCGCCGAGTGCATCCGCTCCCTGAATCCCATATTCATCAATATCGATGAGACGGGCGTCGTGGGAAATATCATAAGTGAGTCTATTGCCCTTTTCAATAACAACAACATTGCCGCTTGACTTCGAAACAGCTTCGTTCGCGCGTTCAATCAACTTCTTAGTTTTACCCGAACCTTTCTTGCCTACAATTACGTTAATCATATGCTGCTCCTCCTAAATTATTTTACCTTTACCGGTGAAACTTCACCGAGGTTATTTCAGCCGGGCTTCGAGCGCGGCTTTTTCGCTTTCATAGCCTGGTTTGCCCAAAAGAGCAAACATATTCTTTTTATAACTTTCCACACCGGGCTGGTCAAACGGATTAATTCCGAGTAGATATCCTGAAATTGCCACGGAACGCTCAAAGAAATAAATGAGACTACCAAGGGATTGTTCCGAAAAATCCGGCACATGGAGCACGATGTTTGGAACACCGCCGTCCGTATGGGCTAACACAGTGCCTTCAAAAGCCTTCTGATTTACATAGGACAGATTTTTTCCGGCAAGGAAATTCAAGCCATCCGCGTTTTCTGAATCTTCCTCGATGGTCAAATCTGCCGCCGGTTTATCAATCAGAACGACGGTTTCAAACAAGTTCCGTCTGCCCTGCTGGATATACTGACCCATGGAATGCAAATCGGTAGAAAAGACTACCGATGCCGGGAAAAGACCTTTTCCGTTTTTCCCTTCACTTTCGCCGCAAAGCTGCTTCCACCATTCGCACATCATCTGGAACCGCGGCTCATAGCTGACAAGGATTTCGGTTTCTTTTCCTTTGCGGTACAGGATATTCCGCGCTGCAGCGTATAGACAAGTTGGATCGGTTGAAGTATCACCGGTGAGCTGAGCGCGCTCCTGTGCAGCACCTGCCATCAGTGCACTGATATCCGCCCCTGCCACTGCAATCGGCAAAAGACCCACGGCGGTTAAAACAGAATATCTGCCGCCTACGTCATCCGGCACAACAAAAGTTTCATAGCCTTCTTTGTCCGCAAGTTGTTTCAAAGTTCCGCGTGCACGATCCGTTGTGCAATAAATGCGGGAAGCTGCACCTTTTTTCCCGTATTTCTTTTCCAAAAGTCCACGGAATATACGGAAAGCAATTGCTGGCTCAGTTGTGGTTCCGGATTTTGAAATAACATTAACAGAAAAGTCCTTCTCCCCACAAAGCTGCATAATTTCAGAAAGGGCGGAAGGACTCAGACTGTTGCCGGCAAAATAGATCTGCGGGCCGGCTTTTTTGAGGCTATTATAATGCTGTGACTGCAAATACTCAATTGCAGCACGTGCTCCCAAATAGGAACCACCAATACCAATGACAATAAAAATTTCGGAATCGGAACGAATTTTTTCCGCTGCTGCTTGAATACGTGCAAACTCTTCCTTATCATAATTCTCCGGAAGATCCAGCCATCCACGAAAATCGCTGCCAGCACCGGTACCGTTTAGAAGTGTTTCATTTGCCAAACGCACCTGAGGAGCAATTGCTGAAAATTCGCTATCATCAATAAAATCTTTCAAGTGGTGCAAATCAATTTGAACAGACATTTTTTCCACCTACCTATTGCAATTCTTGCAACCTCTTGCAATTCTATTTTACAATAGGCGGGCTCCGTTTTCAAGGCAGATTGAGCGGATTCAAGAAAAATTAATATTTACGGATCCATCAGCACCAGCCGGAGTAGAAGTGAAAATACGGACTCAAACGTAATCGGTTCCACCGCTTTCTTTGCGCGAATTTCCAATTCTTTCAATACCTCGTCTCCCAGCAGATACGTAATTTTTCCCAGTGTTTGGCCTTCTTCTATCGGTGCGCGAATATCACTGTTGATTGAAACTTTGGATGTGATTTCTCCAGCTTTGCCTTTTGGAACTAAAATGCTTTCTTCTGTATTGACGCTTGGTTCAACTGTCGCTTCCATCCCGTTTGCAACAGCAATCGGCGCATTAGCTTCCGGAGGAATTTCTGGGTTGGTAACCGACCAATTTGCAAAACCGTAATCTAGCAGAGTAGCTGCGGCATTAAAACGATCCGATGTTGAGGAACTGCCCAGCACAACCGCAATCAGACTGACACCGTTGCGCTCTGCGGTTGCCGAAATGCAGCTGCCCGCTTTTCCTGTCGTTCCTGTTTTTAGACCGGTGATACCTTGATAACTCTTTAAAAGTTTATTAGTATTCACCAACTGCGTTTTTCCATCCCGCACGTTGTCTATCCACGTTTTTGTGTAATCGAAGATTTTTTGATGTTTAATCAGTTCCCGTGACATCAGCGCAATATCATAGGCGGACGTAACGTGCCCGTCTTCGTCTAAGCCGTTAACGTTTTTAAATACCGTGTCATTCATTCCCAATTCCTTGGCCCTTTGATTCATCTGTGCAACAAATTCATCCTCACTGCCTGCTACGTATTCCGCCAAAGCAACTGCCGCATCATTGGCGCTGGCGATTACCGTCGCCTTGAGCATATCATCCACTGACATAGTTTCTCCCGGCTCAAGCCAAATGTCGGAACCGCCCATGGAAGCCGCATGTTCGCTGGTTGTAACCATGTCGTTAAGACCGATTTTGCCGCTGTCCAGTGCCTCCATCACGAGCAGCAAGGTCATCACTTTGGTAATGGAAGCACATGCACGCTGTTCATGGTCGTTTTTCTCATACAAAATTTTACCTGTCTGCGCCTCCATCAGCACTGCGGAAGGTGCTTTGACTTCCTCTTCCGACAACGCAAAAGCCCCAAACGGCTGACTGAAAAGTACAACCAAGACTGCAAGAAGGCAGGCCGACATTTTTTTCAACTTCATTTCCAGCACCTCCAATTTCATACTAAATTCTTATGCCGGGTAAGGAAATTCTATCCATAAAAAATGAGAGCCTTTGCGGCTCTCGCTCATTTTTGTTATTGATTTATTTGCGAACGGTAATTCCCCGCTCTGAAAGATACTCTTTCAGCTCAGGAATCTTGATTTCCCCAAAGTGAAATAAGGACGCAGCCAGCACAGCATCGGCTTTTCCTTTCGTAAACGCATCATAAAAATGCTCCAACTTGCCGGCCCCGCCGGAGGCAATCACGGGAATTCCCACCTTTTCGGAAACCGCGGCGGTCAATTCCAAGTCGTACCCGTTTTTTACGCCGTCACAATCCATGCTGGTCAACAGAATTTCTCCCGCTCCAAGCTGTTCTGCTTTCTGCGCCCACTGCACAGCGTCCAGTCCTGTGTCAACCCGTCCGCCGTTGCGATAAACCGTCCACTGTCCAGCACCGCACCGCTTTGCATCAATGGCACAGACAACACACTGGCTTCCGAATTTTTCCGCTGCCTCTGAAATCAGCCGGGGATTTAGAATTGCCGCAGAATTTACAGAAACTTTATCCGCCCCTGCACGGAGCAAAACACGAAAATCCTCCACTGAGCGAATGCCGCCCCCTACGGTAAACGGAATGAAAATACTGTCTGCCACCTTTTCAACCAGGTCTATGATGATATTTCTGTGGTCTGACGACGCGGTGATATCCAAAAAGACCAGTTCATCGGCACTTTGTCGGTCGTATTCCACGGCGGCTTGGACCGGATCTCCCGCGTCGCGCAAATTCACAAATTCGGTTCCCTTTACCACGCGGCCATTGTTGACATCCAAACACGGTATAATCCTTTTTGCATACATAGTCAGCCCTCCGGTTTTAACAGTGACGCAAAATTCCGCAGCATCTGAAGGCCTGCCGCTCCGCTTTTTTCCGGGTGAAACTGCGTAGCAAACAAATTGCCTTTTCGCACGGAAACATCCATTTCAATCCCATAATTCGCAGTTGCAGTCACAAGACTGCGGTCATCGGATTTGGCATAATAGGAATGAACAAAATATACATATGGATTTTCTTCCATGCCTAAAAACAGGCCATCTTTTTCTTTTACATGCAGACTATTCCAGCCCATGTGTGGGATTTTCAGGCCCGGAGCATCCGGAATTTTATAAATCTTTCCCGGCAAAACGCCAAGACCCCGAACACCGGGGGATTCTTCGCTTTCTTCAAACAAAAGCTGAAGGCCTAAGCAAATACCGAGGAATGGCTTGCCGGACCGAATGAAGTTCATGGTAGGAGCGACCATTCCCGAATTTTCAAGGCATTTCATCGAGTCGCCGAACGCTCCAACTCCCGGCAGAACCGCTGCATCAGCATCGGCAAGCTGTTTCGGATCCGCCGTTATGACTGTATCACACCCTACATGCCGAAACGCCTTGACAACGCTCTGCAGGTTTCCGGCTCCGTAATCAATCACTGCAATGATAGTCATCACCCGCTTTCATATGGTAATTCATTATAGCACGAAAGTGAATATAACGCAAATGTTTTGGCTCTAAAAAGCCGACCTTATGGATATAAATTGACAGGAGAATAAAATCAATGTATCATACTTTTTAACGTCTTTTTAACGGAGGATTTCAATGGATTATGTTTCGCTGTGCGGCATCGGATTAGGTCTTGCCATGGACGCATTCGCCGTGTGCATCACAAACGGTGCTATCACCAAAAAGGTAACACCCTGGTTCGCCTTAAAACTCGCACTTTGTTTCGGGCTTTTTCAGTCATTCATGCCGCTGTTTGGGTGGATGATTGGCAAAGCCGGTGAAAGCATTATCAGCGCAGTGGATCACTGGGTCGCGCTGCTTCTTCTCAGCTATCTCGGCATCAGCATGATTTGGGAATCCCACAAAAAGAAAAACTGTGGAATTCTGGACCGCAGGCAGGATGATATCAAACTCAAAACACTGATTACGCTTGCCATAGCAACCAGCATTGACGCGCTTGCTACCGGAATTATACTGCCGTCGGCCGTCGGTGCCTCCTCCGTATTCCTCATGGCCGAATCCGTTTTGATTATCGGTGTCATCACGTTTATCATTTGCCTTGCCGGTGTTTTTACCGGCAAAAAATTCGGCGCTTTCTGCTCCTGCAGGGCGGAGTTTTTTGGAGGTCTGGTGTTAATCGGAATCGGTGTAAAAATCTTTATCGACCATGTGTTTCTTTAAAGCCCGTACTGTTGACCAATTTGCCGAATCCGTTCCGTCACTTGATTGCGCAGCTCTTGTGGTGAAATCACTGTTATTCTGTCGCCGTATTGCAGTAACCATTCAACAAGTCCCTCTCCTGCAAACACTTGAACGCACACGGTAAAAAAACCTTCTTCTCTCCCGGAAATACTCAGTTCTCCGCCGAACTTGTCCAGTAAAAGTTCCAATGCCTCATCGGCACAGCGAAGGACAACCGTTTTTAGGTCACCATGATACATATGAAAGGTTTTCGCAGCGTAATCTTCGGCATCGAAAAAATCACGATACTCGCTCACTTCGCTAAAGGGACGGGCAGGCTTTGATAAAATCTCAACATGTTTCATTCGGTCAAGTCGATAAACGCTGACATCATTATATTTTTCATAATTTCCCGCCAGATAATACTTATCACTGTTCCAAATCAGCGCATATGGACTAATCAAAAATCTTCTTCCTTCGTCTTGCACAATCCGCCTGCCGCGGATGACGTAATGGCGATACAGAAAGGAGATTTTTTTCTCTTTTAAAATAGCGCGGTGGATTGCGTCAATGGTATAATAAATTTCCTCATTCTCATATTTCGGCCGCAGATTCATATGGACTTTCCCAACCGTTTCTTCTGCCTGCGCACTGCTCATCAACCCGCCCAGTTTCCGTATCAATTCCGCGGTCTTTTTTTTCGTAAGAAACGGAGCGGCCTGCACAGCATCCATTAAAAGCCTGACTTCCGGCGGTTCAAAACGGCGTGACGCAAGAAAAAAACCTGCCTTGGGCTGTCTTGTGAACAAAATATCCGCTCCGTGGCAGCGCAGTGCAGAAATATCCCTGTAAATCGTCTTTCGTGCGGCGATAATCCCCTGCGTGTGAAGCAAATCCATCAGTTCCTGCGCAGAAAGCGGGTGTTCTTCATCGGAGCGCTCCTGCAGCAGCTCAAGCAACGCCAAAATTCGAATTCGCCCCGCTGGACTGTTCTGCAAAACCGATCTTCCCTCCCTCGGCAACCATAGCAGTTTATAAGTCAAGACCTCCGGCTAAGCCGGAGGCTTGATTAAGCCCTATAAGGGCATTTTACAAGCAATACCCCTAAAGGGGTATTTTATTTATGCCTTAGTTTTCTTGCTACCCGTAAACGGGTCAATGTACTCTTTAAGGCTCATTTGATCCGCAATTTGATCTTCCTCTAATTGCTTCTTAATGTATTCCTGTATCTGCTTCTTATTACGGCCTACTGTATCCACATAATATCCCTTTGCCCAGAAATGCCTATTCCCATATTTATATTTTAAATTTGCATGCCTATCGAAAATCATAAGGCTACTTTTCCCTTTTAAATAACCCATAATTTGTGATACACTATATTTAGGTGGTATACTTATCAACATGTGAATATGGTCAGGGCATGCATTTGCCTCGATTATTTCCACTCCTTTTTGCTCACATAATCTTCTTAGTATGATTCCTATATCTGCCTTTATTTCTCTATATATTACTTGCCTACGATATTTTGGTGCAAACACTACATTGTAGGTTTGTCAAACATATTGGACAGTATGGGATTGTAAAAATTCAGAAGGAGATAACCAGTGAAGAGGACGCATCGGCATATTGTTAGAGCGTCGTAAGTAGATGGAAAGTTGGTTTTCAAAGTCCGCTAAGGAATAAAAATGGTGTTTGTTGTAAAAGCGCTTTTGGTCTTCGCGATGGCTGCGTTCCACTTTACCATTGTGCCTGAGCGTATAAGGCCGAATCAGTTTGTGCCGGATATGCAGTTGAGCGGCAGTGGCCTCGAAGAGCGTCAGCAGATGTTTCTTTGATGGGGAAAAACGGTTGGTAAATTCAAAACCGTTGTCAGTTTGAATGCATTCCACATGAACACCGCGCCGGGCAAACCATTTGACAGCTCGTTTAAGAAAGTCGGCAGAAGAGTAGGTACTCTGTTCAGGGTATGCTGCCAAAAAACGTAGCCTAGAAAATTCATCGATGGCTGTGTACTGAAAAAGCCGAAGCTCAGGGTCGGCAATACAGCGCTTTGGGACTACCTTTACATCGATTTGAATGCGCTCTCCGGGATGCGTCATTTGCTCATATGGCTTTGGCTGATATTTTTTCTTCGGTTTTGCCTCTGGAAAAATCCCCATTCGGCGCATTACACGGAACAGACTTTCCGGACATCGCTTGTATCCGCGCTTTTTTAACCGGGACCATAGTTCAATCATACCGAGTTCTGGGTTCCTGCGCCGCATGTCGCGAATCAGTTTTAACTCGGCAGGTGTATGTTGGTTTGGATGACTGTGTGGCCTTCTAGACCGGCAAGCCAACGATTCTAATGTACCGTCATACCGGGCCATCCAAAAGTAAATAAAGGAACGGCTTTTGTTGTACTTTCTGCTTGCACGACTGACACCGTACTTTTGAGCGTAGATCATTATGGATTGCCTAAACTTCATATCTTGTGTTACACTATTCATGCAGGAATGGACACTTCCTCTCGGTATGATTTGGTTTGGGTAGCTTTATTGTAACCGATGTGTCCATTTCTGTATTTTATTTTTTCTCAACTGTCCAATATGTATTGTAGTCCTACAACGATATTTTGGTGCAAACACTACATGGTATTGACATCTCCACTTAGTATGTTCTAAACTGTTTATGTCTTTCATTTAAAGACCTCCTCGATATTTTTGTTAGGTTGACAGACCTTAACTTTAATATATCGGGGAGTTTTGTTTTTGTCCATAGCTAAAGCTCTCTTATTTCCACCAGCAAAGCTGGTGGTTGACCTACGAAAGCAACAGGCCGCAGGAAATAACTCCCGCGGCCTGTACTAGCAGTTCCGCAAGCGGAACTTATTTTTTTAGAAACTCTTCTGTTACTTTTGCAATATGGGAAGCGCAAAGTCCGAATTGTTCTAAGAGATCTGCTGCCGGTCCGGAATGACCAAATTGATCGTTGACACCGATTTTACGCAGCGGCGTAGGCAATTCTTCGCTTAAGACGCCGGCAACGGCATCGCCGAGTCCTCCGATAACGTTATGTTCTTCCACTGTAATGATCTTTCCGGTCTCTTTCGCAGCCTTTAGAATCAAATCACGGTCAATGGGCTTGATTGTGTGGATATTAATCAGCCTTGCGTCGATTCCTTTTTGTTCCAACAGCTTTACCGCTTCCAGTGCACGGGAAACCATTAAGCCGGTTGCGACAATCGTGATATCTTTACCATCGCGCAGAGTAATGCCCTTGCCAAGCTCAAACTTGTAATCATCGGAATTGTTGAAACTCTCCACCGCGAGGCGGCCGAGACGCAGATAAACCGGGCCCTCGTGCTCCGCAGCCGCACGTACCGCCGCCAAAGTTTCATAGTGATCCGATGGGTTAATCACGGTCATACCCGGCAGAGAGCGCATCAGTGCGATATCTTCCAGGCACTGGTGCGTCGCTCCGTCCTCACCGACAGAAATACCGGCATGTGTTCCCACCACTTTAACATTCAAATGCGGATAGCAAACAGAATTGCGAACCTGTTCAAAGGCACGCCCAGTTGAAAACATCGCAAAGGATGTTGCAAACGGAATTTTTCCGCAAGTAGCTAATCCGGCCGCAACTCCTATCATATTGCTCTCTGCAATTCCACAATCGACAAAACGCTCCGGAAATTTCTTCTTGAAAAATCCGGTTTTCGTCGCTTCTGCAAGGTCAGCGTCCAATACAACAATATCGGGAAATTCGTTACCGAGCTCAGAAAGGGCCAATCCATAACTTTCCCGTGTTGCTTTTTTCACCATTTCTGCCATTTATTTCGCCTCCAATTCGGCCAACGTCTGTTTTAGTTCACGCATGGCAATTTCGTATTCTTCAGCATTTGGCGCCTTGCCATGCCAGCCTGCCACGTCTTCCATGTAGGAAACACCTTTGCCTTTGATGGTTTTCGCAAGAATAACGGACGGCTTGCCCTGAACGGTTTTGGCGTGTTCGAATGCCGACTCTATTGCATCAAAATCATGCCCGTCGATCGTCTGAACATCGAACCCAAATGCGCGGAATTTTTCGTCAATAGGCTCAGGTCCCCCTACTTCTGCCGTTGGCCCGTCAATTTGCAGACCGTTAATATCAACAATTAGGCAGAGGTTGTCCAATTTTTTGTGACCGGCAAACATGCAGGCCTCCCAGACTTGTCCTTCCTCTAATTCGCCGTCGCCCAGCAGTGCATAAACGCGATAGTCTTTATGATCCATTTTACCTGCAAGTGCCATGCCGCATGCGGCAGAAATTCCCTGACCGAGTGACCCCGTGCTCATATCAATGCCCGGTGTACCTTTCATGTCCGGATGTCCCTGAAGCATTGCGCCAATATGCCTTAATTTTTTCAGTTCATCTTCAGAAAAATATCCTTTTAAAGCAAGTGCTGCGTAAAGGCCCGGGCAAGTGTGCCCCTTAGAAAGAACAAAACGATCACGTCCCGGATCTTTAGGCTGTTTGGGATTGACCCGAAGTTCTTGAAAATAAAGGTATGAGAAAATATCCGCTGCCGACAAAGAGCCGCCCGGATGCCCGGATTTTGCATGGAAAACGCCTTCAACAGCGCCCATCCGGATTTTGCACGCGGCAATCTCCAGTTCCTTTTTCCGTGTTGCGTCCATTACAAACCTCCTAATTTGATTACAAGCTTTCTGTTTGTTATTTCTTTTGTTATTATAGTATAAAACCTACCGTTGTTCAACCAAACCAGAATTCTCCTTTATTCAGCCATTTCTGCGGCAATTTCTTCATAGTCGTTTGCCGCATGGAATTTATCAATCACCCAAAAGATCAATCCTAGCAGCATGGCAACAACGGCACCCAGAGACATTCCGGTCAGCTTCACCTGTCCAATTTGCACGAACGCTCCGGAAAGACCTGTTACCAGCACAACACTGGTCATAGCGAGGTTGCGCGAACGACTGTAATCCACTTTCTGATCCACCAACAGCCTTACGCCGGAGGATGCAATCATGCCGTACAGCAAGAAACTGACCCCACCCATGACCGGATCAGGAATGGACTGAATTACTGCAGCCACTTTACCGAGGAACGAAACAAGGATGGATAAAACAGCAGCGCCGCCAATCACCCAAACGCTGTATACGCCGGTCATTGCCATAACACCTATATTTTCTCCATAGGTTGTTGTGGGAACAGAACCACAAAGTCCGGAAACCATAGTGGACAGCCCGTCGCCGAGCATGGTGCGATGCAGACCGGGGTTTCTAAGAATATCGCGCTCGACGATTTTCCCCGTAACAATTTGATGCCCAATATGTTCAGAAACCACTACTAGTGTTGCCGGAAGAATAATCGTAATTGCATTCCAGTCAAATTGAGCAAGCTGGAAATTCGGAACAGCAAAAACCGGTGCTTCGGCAACAGCGGAAAAGTCAATCATGCCCATTCCCCACGCAACGCAGTAACCGATAATAATTGCAATCAATATGGGAATGACAGCGAGAAATTTGCGAAACAAAACGCTGCCAAAAACAGCCGCTGCCAATGTAATCAGAAACACCGTGACTTTTTTAGGGTCGATTTGCGTGTAAGTATCGCTTAAAATCAGTCCTCCCATTTGGGCCGCCGTACCGGAAAGTTCCAAACCAATCAGCGCCACGACGGAACCCATCGCCGCTGGCGGAAGAATGATATCAATCCATTTCGTGCCGCAAAAGCGAATAATGATTGCTACCACACAAAAGACGGCTCCGGACACAACAAACCCGCCAAGTGCATAGGGATAACCTAATCCTTGCGTTCCTATGATTATTCCGGCCGGCGCAATAAACGCAAAACTGGAACCAAGAAATGCCGGTGCCTTGCCCTTTGTGATGAAAATGTAGAGCAACGTACCAATACCGTTCATAAAAAGAACAACGGATGGGCTGATGCCCAACAAAACCGGAACGAGCACCGAAGCGCTGAACATTGCGAACAAATGTTGCACCGAAAGTGGCAGCGCCTTCAAAACAGGTGGTCTTTCCTCAACTTGGATGATTTGCTTTGTCATGAATGAACACTCCTCAATAAATTTAGATATATTATAAAAAAGCTCAGCTTTTTTACTGCATTTTCTCTCACAGAAAGGAAAATAACTCAAAAAAAAAGCCCGCCCGGTGCAATCTTTGCATCGGTGTGAGCTTTATCCTATTAATTTTTACGTTTAAATGCCGATTTTGGCGCCCCGCAAATGGGGCAAACCCAATCATCCGGCAGTTCCTCGAACGGAACAAAAGGATCATTGTAAACATAACCGCAAATGGTGCAAATCCAACTTTCCCCTTCCTCTTTTGTGGGGGATTGCTTCTCTTTGCGGTAGGTGGGTGCATTCTTTGGCGCTCGGCCTTTAATAACCCTGTGGTAATATTCATATGTCATCGGTTTTCCAACCGATTTTTCACTGCCTGCAATCACTTCGGCAACAAAAAGGGTATGAGTCGGTGTCTCTGCCGAAGTTAATACCTTGCAAAGGAACCAGCAGCAGGTGTTTTCCTTAATAACCGGCAATCCTTCCGCAAGAATGCGATGCCTAACATTTTTTAACTTATCCGTATCACGTCCACTGGAAAAGCCTAAAGCACCAATTACAGCGCCGGATGTATCCTCGGAGAAAACAGATACAGTGAAAAGACCATTTTTGTGAATGCACTGGCAACTGTAATTGTCATGGTTTAGACTAACGGCAACAATATTTGGTGTGTTGGAAACTTGAAATACCGTGTTGGCTATACATGCAGATACCTTGTCCCCATCCTTCACACCAATTGCATACATACCGTAGGACAGGCTGTTCAAAATCAGTTCATCCAAGCCATATCCCTCCTAAACGCATTTTTACTATTATATCTTAAACCCACGCAAAAATCAACAAAATTTACTTTTCTTTTTTAATTTCTTCCCAATATCTTCGGTAAGCCTGTTCTGTCTTGTTATCTCCCCACCGGTAATAAATAGTATCCTTCAAAATATCCGGAAGATACTGCTGACGTACCCAATGCCCGGGATAATCATGGGGATATTGATAAAATTGACCTTTACGTGGATTATCCTCTCCATCGAAATGCTTGTTTTGCAGCCGGCGCGGTATCGGGCCTGTTTTTCCTGCTCTCAAATCGGCAATTGCCGCATCAATCGCACAGTAAGCGGAATTGGATTTCGGCGAACAGGCCACAAGAATAACCGCATCCGCCAAAGGAATTCTGGCCTCCGGTAAACCGACTTGAAGCGCCGTGTCCACGGCAGCTTTGACAATTGGAATAATCTGTGGATAGGCAAGACCTACATCCTCACAGGCACAAACCAATAGCCTGCGGCAGGCGGAGGGCAAGTCCCCCGCCTCCAGCAAGCGGGCCAAATAGTGAATCGCTGCATCCGGGTCGGAGCCCCTCATGGATTTTTGAAAAGCGGAAAGAATGTCATAATGCTCATCCCCCGCTTTGTCGTATTTGAGCGCACTTTTTTGTGTCAGTTCTCTGGCCAGTTGCTCCGATATATGGCAAATTCCATCCCTTTCTTCTCCGGAAATGACACAAAGTTCCACCGAATTTATCGCCTTGCGGACATCTCCGCCGCATGCGGAGGAAATGACATCCACCGCAGCGGGGTCCGCCTCAATGCGTCGATGCTGCTGTTCTTCCAAGATGGAAAAAGCACGTTTGACCGCCTTGCGCACATCTTCTTTTTCAACCGGCTTAAACTCAAAAACCGTTGAACGGCTTAAGATAGCACTGTAAACATAAAAATAAGGATTTTCAGTTGTGGACGCAATCAGAGTAATAGAACCGTTTTCAATAAATTCCAGCAATGTCTGCTGCTGTTTCTTATTAAAATACTGAATTTCGTCCAAATACAGTAAAATGCCGTTCGGGGCCTCTAACGTATCCAACTGATTCACAACATTGCGGATATCCGCTGTGGAAGCAGTGGTTCCGTTCATTTTAATCAGTTTGCGGCTTGTTCGGGCCGCAATAATGGAAGCAAGTGTAGTCTTTCCAATACCGGACGGCCCATAAAAAACCATATTAGGGATTTCTCCCGATTCAATAATGCGTCTGAGTGGCTTTCCGGGATCGAGCAAATGGTGCTGGCCGACAAGTTCATCCAGACTGTGCGGGCGGATTCGTTCCGCAAGAGGAGCCGACATCGGCGGCACCATCCTTTCCTCAAGTTTTACTCATATAAAGGGTGACGTGCACAGATATCCTGCACGATTGAGCAAATTTTCTCACGGTTCGGCTCAAAGTCGAAAATAGCAAGGCTAATGCATTCTGCAATCAAATCCATATCCGCAGCATCCAGACCACGTGTTGTCACGGCAGGCGTACCTACTCTCAAGCCGCTTGTCACAAACGGACTGCGCTGCTCGTTCGGAACGGTGTTTTTGTTTGCTGTAATGTGGACGGAATCCAAACGCTGTTCCAGTTCCTTGCCGGTCAGTTCCATTCCGGTTAAGTCAATCATCATCAGATGGTTGTCCGTACCGCCGGAAACCAGTTTCACGTTTCTCTTGAGTAATCCCTCTGCTAAAGCTTTGGCATTAGTCACAATGCGATGCGCATACTGCTTAAATTCGGGTTTCAGGGCTTCTCCAAGGCAAACGGCTTTTCCGGCAATGATGTGCATCAGCGGACCGCCCTGTGTGCCTGGAAATATTGCCTTATCAATTGCTTTTGCATATTCTTCCTTGCAAAGAATCATGCCGCCGCGGGGGCCGCGCAGCGTTTTGTGCGTTGTGGTAGTAACAATCTGCGCCCACTGAACCGGATTGGGATGCTCACCGGCCGCAACAAGTCCGGCAATATGAGCCATGTCCACCATAAGGATTGCTCCGCAGGCATCGCTGATTTCACGGAAACGCTTAAAATCAATCACGCGCGGATAAGCACTGGCACCCGCTACAATGAGTTTCGGCTTGACCTTCATTGCTGTTTCATAGACCGCATCATAATCAATGCAGCCGGTTTCAGGGCTGACGCCGTAAGAAACAAAGTTGTAATAACTGCCGGACATATTCACAGGAGAACCATGGGTTAAGTGTCCTCCTTCGGACAAATTCATACCCATCACCGTATCACCGGGTTTTAACAGGGCGAAATATACCGCCATATTGGCCTGCGCACCGGAATGCGGCTGCACATTGGCATGTTCTGCACCAAACAGTTCGCAAGCACGCTGACGCGCGAGTTCCTCAACAACATCCACATACTGGCAGCCGCCGTAATAACGTTTGCCGGGATAACCTTCTGCGTATTTATTGGTTAGGACACTCCCCATTGCTGCCATAACGGCCGGAGAAACAATGTTTTCCGACGCTATCAATTCCAGATTTTCCTGCTGCCTTTTCAGTTCTTTGGCCATAGCGGCACCGACTTGAGGGTCGGCATGCGACACAAAACCGATGGTATCCATGAGATCACTGTACATCGTATTCAAACCCTTTCCCGAACAAATTTACCCATATTATACCCTGTAATATGCAAAAACGCAACGTGCACCCTGCATAAAGACACAGTATCCACTGGAGTTTTCCATTGCCAATCCCATTTGAAATAGTTATAATAATCATATATTGAGACAGTAAATATTTTTAAAACCGCTGTACCAAAAACGGAGGATTAAAATGACAAAAAAGCAGCGTGCCCTGCTTGCGATACAAAGTTTAAAAGAGGAATATCCGAATGCCATTTGTTCTCTGACCTATGCCGATCCGCTTCAACTTCTAATTGCAACCCGCCTTTCCGCTCAGTGCACGGATGCGCGCGTAAACATGGTTACGCCGTCCTTGTTTGAGCGTTTTCCCAACATCGACGCATTTTGTCAGGCATCTGTTGAAGAAATTGAAGAATTGATTCATTCCTGCGGATTATACAAAACCAAAGCACGCGACATTCTCGCGATGTGCCGAATGTTAAAATCTGATTTTAACGGTGTTGTACCGGATACCATTGAAGAACTGATAAAATTACCCGGCGTGGGACGAAAAACCGCAAACCTCGTGATTGGGGACATTTACGGAAAACCGGCTGTTGTTACAGATACACATTGTATTCGCATCTGCGGACGCCTTGGCCTCAGTGAAGGCAAAGACCCGTACAAGGTAGAAATGCAGCTGCGCAAGATATTGCCTGCGGAAGAATCCAATGATTTCTGCCACCGCCTGGTACTGCACGGCCGAGCCGTCTGTACCGCCAGAAATCCGAACTGCGAAAGCTGCTGTATGCAATCATTCTGCAAAAATCCTTTCCCGCAAGAAAAGACGAAAACGAAAGCGAAAGCAAAACAATAAAATAAAACACTAATACCCCCGGTTTGCCGGGGGTATCATTTTATTAATAGATTTTACTGAGTTCCAAAGGAAACATCATCAATATCTGCTGATTGACGCCCACCAGCAATCACAGAGAAATCTATGCGAGCTCCTGTCACATCAGCGGGTGCAGCAGTGGTATACAGCCTATAATACCCAAATTCTCTATTGGCATTTGGCATATCCCGCTCGCGAACCGTTATGGTTCCACCAAGAACATCGCCGCCGGGCGTTAAAAAGTTGACTGTTGCGGTTAAACTGACCCTTGCACCCTCTGCATGGGCAAAAAAGGAAAATTCATAATAACATTGCGGCTGAATTCCTGCAATGGTTTGTGTTAGAACACCGTCATCTTCAATATTAACCGCTGAATTTCCCGAGTGAACTCTTCCCTGTGCTGTCACCTGGGATATTTCATCGGGTGTTGCAGAGGTCCATCCTGTCGGAATATCACCTGTAAACGCTTCCATTCCTCCGTTAATGACCATTTCTCCCGATAATGGGCACGCGGCAGGTCCTGTTGGTCCGGTGGGTCCAGTGGGCCCGGTATACAACAGATTGGTCTGCAGCACCATGGAGGGGGGCAGGGTCTGTAAGGGTAACAAAACGGTTCACAATAACGCATATCAGAATAATTTGTGATTCTCATTTTAGGGAAATCACAACTTTTATTTTTTTCCATATAATTATCTCCCTCATCCTATTCAGACAAATAACACGCTCCAATTACATTTTATGAAATGCATGGAAGTGTAGGACTACAATACATATTGGACAGTTGAGAAAAAATAAAATACAGAAATGGACACATCGGTTACAATAAAGCTACCCAAACCAAATCATACCGAGAGGAAGTGTCCATTCCTGCATGAATAGTGTAACACAAGACATGAAGTTTAGGCAATCCATAATGATCTACGCTCAAAAGTACGGTGTCAGTCGTGCAAGCAGAAAGTACAACAAAAGCCGTTCCTTTATTTACTTTTGGATGGCCCGGTATGACGGTACATTAGAATCGTTGGCTTGCCGGTCTAGAAGGCCACACAGTCATCCAAACCAGCATACACCTGCCGAGTTAAAACTGATTCGCGATATGCGGCGCAGAAATCCCGACCTCGGTATGATTGAACTATGGTCCCGGTTAAAAAAGCGCGGATACAAGCGATGTCCGGAAAGTCTGTTCCGTGTAATGCGCCGAATGGGGATTTTTCCAGAAGCAAAACCGAAGAAAAAATATCAGCCAAAGCCATATGAGCAAATGACGCATCCCGGAGAGCGCATTCAAATCGATGTAAAGGTAGTCCCAAAGCGCTGTATTGCCGACCCTGAGCTTCGGCTTTTTCAGTACACAGCCATCGATGAATTTTCTAGGCTGCGTTTTTTGGCAGCATACCCTGAACAGAGTACCTACTCTTCTGCCGACTTTCTTAAACGAGCTGTCAAATGGTTTGCTCGGCGCGGTGTTCATGTGGAATGCATTCAAACTGACAACGGTTTTGAATTTACCAACCGTTTTTCCCCATCAAAGAAACATCTGCTGACGCTCTTCGAGGCCACTGCCGCTCAACTGCATATCCGGCACAAACTGATTCGGCCTTATACGCCCAGGCACAATGGTAAAGTGGAACGCAGCCATCGCGAAGACCAAAAGCGCTTTTACAACAAACACCATTTTTATTCCTTAGCGGACTTTGAAAACCAACTTTCCATCTACTTACGCCGCTCTAACAATATGCCGATGCGTCCCCTTCACTGGTTATCTCCTTCTGAATTTTTACAATCCCATACTGTCCAATATGTTTGACAAACCTACAATTACATTTTATGAAATGCATGGAAGTTTGTTGACAGCTGAGTGGAGAAGATATCTATGTAAACAGGTAATCTTCACAACTTAAACGTTGTGATGAAAATGTATGTAACGAAGCATAATAATAAATTAAAGAAGGCGCCGCAGTGCTTTTCTGCGACGCCCTTTTGCTATTGAGCTGGATTTGATTTAAAAAATCGGGAGTACATTGCCCTCGTAAGTTTCATTGATATAATCGCGGACTTCATCGGATTGAAGAGCTTCAACCAAGGCCTTCACGGCAGGGTCATTTTCATGCCCTTCTTTTACAGCAATGATATTTGCGAAAGTTTGCGCTGCCTCAGAATCCTTATCCTCCAGAGCCAAAGCGTCTTTTGCAGAAGAGAATCCCGCTTCCAATGCATAGTTTCCGTTAATAACTGCAATATCCACTTCGGAAGTCACATTGGGCAGCATAGCTGCTTCCAATTCTTTAAATTGCAGGTTTTTGGGGTTCTCGACAATATCATTCGGCGTGGCTTTCAGCCCGGCTCCTTCCGCTAGGGTAATCAAACCCTGTGCCTGCAACAGCTGCAGTGCGCGCGCTTCATTCGTTGCGTCATTTGGAACTCCGACCAGAGCCCCGTCCGGAAGCTCATCCAAAGAGGAAGTTTTGCCCGGGTAAATGCCAAAGGGCTCATAGTGAATGGCCGCTACACTGACAAGATGAGTGCCGTTTTCCTCATTGAACTGGTTTAGGTAGGGCAGATGCTGAAAATAATTCGCATCCTCATCTCCCTCTTCCACAGCAGTGTTTGGTACAATATAGTCGCCGTACTCGGTCACTTCCAAATCAATACCCTGCTCTGCCAAAACGTCTTTTACTTGCGCCAAAATTTCCGCGTGAGGCGTGGGAGATGCCGCAACTCGGAGAACGGTGGTTGTCGTATCATCGGAACCGGCAGCACTGGAAGTTTCACTGTTGTCTCCGCTGCTGCACGCAATCAGTGACGACGCCAAAAGTAAAGCTGCAACTCCTGCAAATAGTTTTCGTTTCATAAATTTTTACCTCCTAGTTTAAAAACATTAAGAATGTATTTTATTTTAACCGTTTATCTATTTTTGCTGACAGCCAGCTGCAAACAGACTGAACGATTTGTACCAAAACAAGAAGCAAAATTACGGTAACCAACATCATAGCCGGGACTTTTCGCTGATACCCATAGCGAATAGCCAGATCACCCAAGCCGCCTGCGCCCACCGCACCGGCGATTGCGGTATAAGCCATTATGGTAATGATGGAAATAGAACTGCCCAATATTAAAGATGGCATGGCCTCCGGAAGATAAACCTTCCTTACAATTTGAGGAACAGATGCTCCCATCGCCTGCGCGGCCTCCACTAACCCAAAATCAACTTCTGTTAGCGAAGTCTCCACCATGCGTGCAATAAAAGGCGCGGCAGAAACCACAAGCGGCACAATCGCCCCACGTACACCGATTTTGGTACCTACAAGCATTTTGGTGAAATCCATGATGGCAATCATCAATATAATGAAAGGCAACGAACGCCCCACATTGATGACCCATGCCAAAACTTGATTTAAAGTTTTACGTGGCCAGATGCCGTGCGGCTGCGTAATTGTAAGCAGAATCCCCATGGGCAATCCCAGCACGTATGCAAAAAAGGTGGAAACTACAGTCATCACCAGAGTGTCCCAGGTACCCTGCATAATCAGATCACCATATTGATTCCAAAAAGCCGAAATATTTTCAATCATGATGTTTCACCTCCTCTTTCTCATAACTGATATGATGACTGTCCAAATAAGCCAGCATTTTAGCAACAATCGTATCATCTTCAGGAAATTCCAGAAGCATTTGACCATGTGCCGTGCCATCCATATCCTTTGTATCCGCATACCAAATATTGACCGGCGCACCACAAGAAAGAACCATATTGGAAATGACCGGTTGACTCGACGTGCTGCCATCAAAGCTAATGCGATATAACGGCCCTCGAATTACACTGTTTTTAGAAATGGTTCCGCTGGGAGTAATCAACTGTTTGGCAGCATCGGTTTTCGGGTGATGGAACACTTCGCTGACAAGCCCTTGCTCGACAATGTGACTCTCCGAAATAATTGCAACCCGGTCACAGATCTGTTCTACCACTTTCATCTCATGAGTGATAACGATAATCGTTACGCCGAGAGTTTGATTCAACTCTTTTAAAAGTGACAGAATGGACTGAGTTGTTGTCGGGTCCAGTGCAGAAGTTGCTTCGTCACACAAAATCACTTTCGGGTCTGTCACAAGAGTGCGAGCAATTGCCACTCGTTGTTTCTGACCACCGGAAAGCTGAACCGGGTAAGCATCCGCCCGGTCTTCCAACCCTACAAGTTTGAGAAAAGGGCGTGCTTTTTCTCTCGCGTGAAGTCTGGACATTCCTGTTAATTCCAAAGGAAAACACACATTATCCAGTGCTGTACGCTGCATAAGAAGATTGAATCCCTGAAAAATCATACCAATGGATTGTCGGGCACGCCGCAGTTTCTTAGATGAAAGTGATGTTAAATCCGCACCGTCCACAATCACTTTCCCGGAAGTTGGTTTTTCAAGCAGATTCATGCAGCGTACCAACGTACTTTTTCCTGCACCGGAAAGTCCGATGATTCCAAAAATCTCGCCCGCTTTTACTTCTAAATTGATATCATCCAACGCTTTGACGGGATTTGGTCCTCCGAACGATTTGCACAGATGTTCAATCCGAATAATAGACTCTGGCACAATCTTACAACTCCTTTACTGCTAATTATCAAGGCTCTATGTCAATAGTTGGGGTAACCCAAAATGGAAACACCGAATGGAGCGGCGTTAAGCTGCTCCATTTTTCGTTGAATGATGGAACATATGAAGAATGCGATTGCGGAAGCGACGAAAATTACGATAACCGTAGGCATTGCGTTTAAGAACCTTAATCTTGTTGTTAACCCCTTCGGTAAAACCGTTGGTGTAAGAGCAATCAAACGAATTTAGAATACCTCTTGACCAGCGAATCATGGTATTTGCACAAGCAACAAATCTTGAAAGACCACTGTTTTGTGCGGCCATAATCCAATGGGATAGCGCTGTCCGTGCAGATTGACTATCGGGAGAATCCAGGACTTTGAAAAACTGTTCTTTCAGAGAGTAGGCTGTCAGCAGACGGTTGCTGGCATAGAGCATAAGATCGACCTGTTGCTTTTGCTCTGGAGTGAGAAATTGGTATCGTTTGTTCAGCAAGATTCGGGAGCGTTTAAAATAAATTCTTCGGGTTTTGCTGAACTTTTTCTGTTCTTCCTTGCGAACGGCTTCAAAAGCCCAAAATACTTGACGAATGTAATGATATTTGTCAATGACATAATTTGAATTTTTAAAATATGTCTGAGCAATATTGGCATATATACTCCACATATCGCTGACGAAATGCTTCGTTTTAGAACGGTCAAGCCGGCCGAAATATTCTGTCAGTTTGTGGTTGTATCGAGCAGGAAGAATATCAAGGATTTGGTGACGAACCGGATCGGTCAGAATGCACTGATATTTCTCGCCGCTTGTATTGCCTTTAAACTCATCAATCGACACAACTTCAGGTAATTGCTGCGGTTTTCCATAGTGGATACAATCGAAAAGCCGGATAATAGTTGAAACAGATAGATTTACTTCACGTGCTACACTGGTGAAAGAACGCACGTCAGACAGCTTTGAAATGATATACGCGGCTAAACGATTTGTAATGCGGTGATATCTCGGCAGAAACGAGTTATCTTCAAAGAAACGCTTTCCACACAAAGAGCAGCGATACCGGCGCTTTCGGAGAATCAAACTAGTGTGTTTACCAAAAGCAGGGATGTCTTTTACTGTTTGACAACGGTAATCATGGACATAGCTGGTCCGATATCCACAGCAAGGGCAAACATGTGGCTTTCTTGGTAACTCAATAAAAATTTCCGTTTTATCGGGCAATTGCCTCACATTTTTTACGATTACCCCTTTTAATCCTAGCAATTTTTCGGTAGAATAAGTACAGAGCATATCGATGACCTCCAATATGGGATAGTGGTAATTTCCATTTTAAAGGTTTTTCATCGAATATGCTCTACTTTTTTGTTCTTTTTTCGCAGGCCTATTCGTCACACCCCAACATTTATTATAGAGCCATTATCAACAAAAAACGCCCTTGATGTCTTGCATCAAGGGCGAACGTATCAACGCCGCGGTACCACCTTACTTCGCACACTTCCTCACAGAAGCGGCCTTAAAGAGTGCTGACACACTCCTGCGCATTTAACGGGCGCTCCCGGCGTAACCTGTGCTGATGCAGTCGGCCACGCGACTCCAAGACCATGTTCGGCAGGTCCTTCTGTACCTCTTTCCACCATCCGAGGTTCTCTGAAACATATCTCCCTGCGTACTCTTCTCTTCACTGTCTTTAAAATATTCACTTGCAGTGGTTAGTAGCTTACCAAACTCATAAAAAAATGTCAACAGATATTTTGCACAATTTAAGTTCCTAAATTGCATATTACGTTGATGCTCGGCAATTAAAGCGGCATGCTGCTAGCGTTTTTTTGCTGGCATGAAAAGCGCATAAATTGCACATCATATGAACATATAATAGCGGAAAAAGCTTAGAATCTTGACGATTCCAAGCTTTCAATTCTGGAGCTACTGGTCAGACTCGAACTGACGACCTGCGCATTACGAATGCGCTGCTCTACCAACTGAGCCACAGTAGCAATTCAGCTGACCTGGATATTATACTAAACATTTCTATGCACGTCAAGTGTTTTTTGCCGAAAAAAACAGCGATTTTTGTTGGATTGTGAATAATGGTCACTAAATTTATTATAGGTGCGCGAATGATTATATAATATCTTACAAAGATGAGAGGTACTTTTATGTTGGTATGGATAAACTTAAAAGAGGCGAATTCCAATTGACAAAAATTCGCATTAATGAACGGTTACGTGAACTTCGCATCAAAAGTGGCTATACGCAGAACCAAATTGCTAAAATTTTGAATATTGACCGCTCTACCTACTCATATTATGAAATTGGCAAAACAACTCCGGATATTTCCGTTCTTATGACTTTGTCTAAAATTTTTAATATTTCTATTAGCGAGCTTTTGGCTGATGAATCGAATGCCCATCCCGTTGCGGACAGCAACACAAAACGTAACTATGTGAGCGGCAAAAAAAATTCCAGCCATATTTATGAACTATCACCACAGGAAAAAGAACTTGTCGGGCTGTTCCGCACCTGCACCAATGAACAGAAAGAAAAGTTTCTAGCCTGTATCAAAAAACATTTGCAAGCGCAAAATAAGAAAAATAAATAAAACCATCCCGTTGTATAACAGCGGGATTTTCTTTTTGCCTCCCTTTCTTCGCCTTTTCATCATATCTATTCTATGGTAAAATGATTAAAAATTGGGGGTGCTTCACTAGTGGCTTATGATGCTTTTACAGCTGGCGTTGAACCCGGCGGCCTGAGAACAAAAAACGAAATTCGAATTTTGATTTGTTATTTGCTAGACAGTGTTGGCGTACCACTTAAAAAAGACGATATCATCGAAATTATGCAAGCAAACGGACTGGCAAACTACTTTGAAGTAGCCGATGCTATCGCTGAGATGTGTCAAAAAGGGATTCTTTGCTGCGAAAGCAGTGATCCGGATTCACTCCTTTTGGGTGGCAATGGAAAAATCATTGCAAAGCAGCTTGGTACCGCACTGCCTCCAACCGTACGCGACAAAGCTGCAGGAGCTGCTATCCGATTGTTGGCAGATGCGAAACGCCAGCGTGAAAACCATGTGGAATTTATAAAAGTAGATCGGGGATACAATGTAATCTGTCACATTTCGGGCGGGGATATGGATCTAATGAAGATTTCCCTTTATGTGCCAGATCTTTATCAAGCCAACATGGTCAAAGACAATTTTTACCGCTCCCCTGAAACTGTCTACCGAATGCTTCTGGCACTTGTGACCGGCCGAAATGACTTGGCAGCTGATTTCATTCCCCAAGCAGATCGGCCTGCCAAATAACTGATTTTTTCATTGCAAGTTAACAATATTGAATAAAATATTTTTGTCGTTTTGTGCTGTCTTTTTCGCAAGCTCATATCGATTATGCACTGTAAACAAATACACTTGTTTCTTTTTAAATATTCTTTATAAAAATATTTGTATAAAACTAAAAAATTATAACCTTTCTTGTGAAATTTGATTGTTGAATATTCACATCAATTGCGTTACAATTTATTCACAATCATTCACATGGAGGGTGTTTACATGATTACTTTTTTTGTGGCACTGATACTCTTAATAGTCGGTTACCTAACCTACGGCAAAGTAGTCGACAAAGTGTATCAGCCCTATCAGTCGCCTACTCCCTGCGTAAAGCACCCTGACGGTGTTGACTACATACCTCTTTCAACGCCGCGGGCATTCCTCATCCAATTGCTGAATATTGCAGGACTCGGTCCGATCTTCGGTGCATTGGCAGGGGCTTTGTGGGGACCTGTTGTATATTTCTGGATTGTCCTTGGTTCCATTTTTGCCGGCGGTGTACATGACTACACAAGCGGCATGCTTTCTATTCGTAATGATGGTGCATCCATTTCCGAAATTGTAGGTACCTACCTTGGCAAATTTATGCTTCAGGTAATGCGGGTTTTCGCGGTTGTACTTCTTGTATTGATTGGTGCAACCTTCACAAGCGGACCTGCCGGATTGCTGGCCATGCTGACTCCGGATGCTGTGAGCAAAAATGTCTGGCTGGTAATTTTGCTTGTTTATTACTTTTTAGCAACTCTCTTCCCGATTGATAAAATCATCGGCAAAGCGTACCCTGTGTTTGGCATTTTGCTGATTATCATGTGCATCGGCGTTGGCGGCGGTACTCTGATTGAGCGCACAGCCAGTATACCGGAAATGCAGTTGGCAAATCTTCATCCCGCAGGCAAACCCATATGGTCTCTGATGTTTGTTACAGTGGCCTGCGGCGCATGCTCCGGATTCCATTCCACCCAGTCTCCTTTGATTGCACGCTGCGTCAGTGATGAAAAAAATGCGCGGAAAATTTTCTATGGCGCAATGATTTCCGAAGGTATTATCGCCCTGATTTGGGCAGCTGCTGGTATGTCCTTCTTTAATGGCGGTATTCAAGGTTTGGCTGACGCAAATGCTGCCGTACAGAACAACCAGTCTCAGATCGTTTATCAGATTGGTAAAGGTTTGCTTGGACCTGTTGGTGTCGTATTGACAGTACTGGGCGTAGGTATTTGCCCCATTACTTCCGCAGATACTGCGTTCCGCAGCGCAAGGCTGACTCTTGCAGACTGGTTCCATGTTGACCAGACGCAAATCCCGAAACGTCTTGCTGTTACCATTCCGTTGCTTGCAGTGGGCGGAATTTTAACTCAGATGGATTTCTCCATTGTTTGGAGATATTTCTCATGGTCCAACCAAACACTGGCTATGATCGTTCTGTGGAGCGGTGCAGCTTACCTGTGCAAATGGAAAAAAGCTTCTATGGTATCCCTGGTGGCAGCAATTCCGGCAACCTTTATGTCTGCTGTAACCTGCACATATTTCTTCATGGCTCCGGAATGCTTAAATCTTTCCACTTCCATCGCCTATCCGGTTGGAATCATATTTGCAATTATATGTGCTGTGATTTATGTCGTCAAAGGTGTACTTCCCAACTCCAAGAAAATTGACGACGCTCCCGCACAGGCAGCACAGGCGTAAAAATAACTCCTTTTGAGTGATAACTAAGAGCTAATTTACATCAATAGGGCAGTCACATCCCAAAGATGTTGGCTGCCCTTGTTCTTTCATTTTTTAAAAATAGCTTTAAATTTATATCTTAAATTGCAATAACAAATTGAACACTTTCCCTGGATAAAGTTATCTACGGGTTTAAAGTATAAATTCTGTCCAGTTGAGCATCAAACAGTTCCTCAGGGGTCTGATAACCTAATCGTTTCCTAGGCGTGGCATTTATCTCGTCTGCAAACATTAAGATTTGTTCGGCGGTAAAGCCATTGATGGAGCGACCCTTTGGGATATATTTTCGTAGTATGCGATTGGTCCTCTCATTTACAGGTCGTTCCCAAGCAGAATAGGGATGAGCAAAGTAGATTGCCGTGCCTAGTTCTTCAAAGGCTGAAAATGCCGCAAATTCACTGCCGTTATCTGTGGTAATACTGCGAAACACCTGCGAAAATTTCTCGCCATACTGTTCCTTTAGCTGTTCCATGGCACTGGCAACACCGGTGGTTGTTTTGCCGTCAATTCGAATTGAAAGATAATATCCTGTCAGGCGCTCTACAATGGTAAATACAACTGCCTCACCGCTTCTTTTTCGGCCCAGTACCGTATCAGATTCCCAGTGTCCAAATGTGTTTCGCTCTGCTGCCTCAGGTGGCCGCCAATCAATGGATTTCCCATTGATACGCTTAGAAAGCCGTGGTTTTCTGCGAGAATGCCTATTTAATACCTCAGGAAGTTCAAATAGCGTGAGCGGTAATTCCCCTTTCCACAGCATATGATATAGAGTTTTTGTACATGGGATTTCCTTGGCTGGAAAACGATGTTCGCTTCGGGCCCGCCCTACGCACTCATCAAAAGACCAATTATGCTTACGAACCTTTTTAACCATCCAACGGATGAAGTCGGAGTTCCTGGATACCGTTCTAGGGCGATGGCAACGACTGCGATTCGCTTTGTAGACTGCAGCTCCACGTTTGGCTGAGTAGCCGGGTTTGCGACCTCGGCCGGAGTATTCCGGTGTGCCACGTCGTAGTTCATAGCCCACGGTAGAGGGGCTGCAATTGATTGCGCGAGCAATCTTTCGATTGCTAAATCCCATCTTCTTTAACTGTTGGATTGCGCCACGCTCTTCTGCTTTAAGATGCTGTCCCCTCTTGCGTTCTTCGATATTTATGATAGAATGGTTCTTGTCCATAGTGTTCAGGCCTTTCTGTCAGTATTTAGTGTGGTAACTTTATCCTAACAGTTCCCTGTGCGCTATGGAATCTTTTTATGTGTTCAATTTGATTTTACAATCTACCTATAAATTTATATGAAACAATTAAACTTATAACCCGATTTTTCTCTGACATTCTTTCAATAGAGCAATCCGTTGCTTATAATCCGGAAGATATTTTGCAACCTCTCTGTAAAATCCAGGGCCATGATTTTTTTCGCGGATATGAGCCAGTTCGTGCACGACTACATAGTCAATCGCATCCGGATCCAATAACATAAGGCGATAGGAAAAACACAGGCTATTTTTCGGACTGCAGGATCCCCAGCGGGTCTTTGCGGATGTAATTTTCACTCCGGTTGGATGCAGATTCATCATTTTGCTGTAATACTGAACGCGGTCATTTAGATAAATCTTAGCACGCTCTTTGAGTACTGCAACTTTCTCCGGAGTTAGCATCAATGTTTTCTCCTGTTTATTACGTTCTTTCAAAAGAGTCAAATGTTTTTCAATCCATGCCCGATGCTTTTGAACAAAGGCATTGATTGCTTCGTCTTCAAGAAACAAAGGAACCTTTACCAAAACTTCTCCTTCTCTTGTGATGGAAAGAGATATTGTCTTTCGGTTGGATTTTTGAATTCTCAGCGTGTAACTCATTATACACCTCAATAACGCAAAAGCAGCGCAGAAAATTCTGCGCTGCTAATTCCGTTCAAATCAATTATTACTTTACCATGCCGGCAACTTCATCGGCAAAATTATCCTGGCGCTTTTCAAGGCCTTCGCCCTTTTCAAAACGTACAAAATCAACGATTTTGATAGTTCCACCCAGCTGTTTGGCAGTCTGATCAGTATATTCTTGAATGGTAATCTTATCATTCTTAACATAAGACTGATCAACCAGGCAGATTTCCTTGAAGAATTTCTTTAACCTGCCGGTTACAATTTTTTCGGCAATTGCCTCCGGTTTTCCAGAATCGATAATCTGCTGTTTCAAGATACTCTTTTCATGCTCAACAACATCTGCCGGTACGCTTTCCTCATTCAAGTACTGAGGTATAATAGCGGCAATCTGCATGCAAACATTCTTCGCATACTCCTGAAATTCCGGCTTTGCAGCAATTTCTGCGCTGGTTTCAAACTTTGTTAGAACGCCGATTTTTCCATCAGCATGGATGTACCCACCTAAGACACCTTCCATACGACGGAATCTGCGGATTTTGATGTTTTCACCAATTTTCAGAATTTTCTCTTTTAGAATCGCGTCGATCGTTTCATCCGATCCAGAAGGTTTACATGCAAGCAGCGCATCCACATCAGCTGGATTCTGCTCAATCACCGTATTGGCACAAGTCTTAACAAACTCTTGAAATTCTGCGTTCTTTGCTACAAAGTCAGTTTCAGAGTTAACTTCTATCACTACGCCCACATTACCGGCATCATTAAGAACTACACTGGCAACGCCTTCTGCGGCAATTCGTCCGGCCTTTTTAGTAGCAGCTGCAAGACCTTTTTCACGCAGAAAATCGATCGCCTTATCCATATCTCCGCCGGAAGCTTCCAGCGCTTTTTTACAATCCATCATACCGCAGCCGGTCTTTGCACGAAGGGCTGCAACATCTTTAGCAGTAAATGCCATTTTCCAAATTCCTCCGCTTCATCAATACTATTTTAATAGGGAAGTAAATTATTCAGCGGCGCCTTCCTCCGGTTCATCTACCTTCTCAGCCTCCGCCGCTGCGCCCATACGACCTTCTTTACCTTCTATAATGGCGTTTGCCATAGTTTCAGAAATGAGTTTCACAGCTCGGATTGCATCATCATTGCCGGGAACTACATAATCAATTTCATCCGGATCACAGTTTGTATCGACAATTGCAACAATCGGAATATTCAGTTTTCTCGCTTCTGCAACTGCAATTCTTTCCTTGCGCGGATCCACAATGAACAATGCGCCGGGAAGACTCTTCATATCCTTAATGCCGCCAAGGAACTTTTCAAGTTTCTCAATTTCAAGTTTCAGCTTGCCAACTTCTTTTTTGGGCAGAAGATCAAACGTACCATCTTCTTCCATTGCTTTAAGCTGATTCAAGCGGTCAATTCTGCGGCGAATGGTACGGAAATTTGTAAGCATACCGCCCAGCCAACGTGCATTAACGTAAAATGCGCCGGCGCGCTCCGCTTCATTTTTAATGGACTCCTGTGCCTGTTTCTTTGTTCCAACAAACAGCACGGATTTTCCTTCTGCCGAAAGATCACGCACGAAATTATATGCATCTTCCAGTTTGCGAACAGTTTTTTGTAAATCAATAATATAAATACCGTTGCGTTCTGTGAAGATGTATTCCGCCATTTTCGGGTTCCATCTTCTGGTCTGGTGTCCAAAATGGACGCCTGCTTCCAAAAGCTGTTTCATAGATACTACTGCCATTGCTAAATCCTCCTTGGTTCTTCCTCCGCCGTGCAAAAATTTCAGCCCTCCACCTTTTCAGGCACCTGGGCCGGGCATCGGCGTGCGTTTTAGCGGAAATATTATACCATACGCAGAGATGAAATACAAGTCTTTTCCAAATAAGCAAATTTTGTTTGTGGTCAGCATGTTAATGTCACATATTTAAAGTATAGGCAATTGCAAAACACAAATAAACTATATGTTTTCTTTTCAGCGCCAAAAGCGGTCTTCTGAATTGGTTTTGCCATTCAGAAGACCGCAATTTATCTTTTTAAATCACGCATTCATAAAAAGGTTGATATCTTCATCGACAGTGCCAATGCCGGCAATTCCGAATTTGTCCACCAAAACCTTTGCAACATTTGGAGAAAGGAAGCCCGGCAGGGTAGGACCTAGATGAATATTCTTCACACCAAGATACAGCAGAGCCAAAAGCACAATGACAGCCTTTTGCTCATACCAAGCAATATTAAAGGCAATTGGCAACTGATTAATGTCATCAAGGCCAAATATCTCTTTCAATTTAAGTGCAATCACCGCAAGTGAATAGGAGTCGTTGCACTGTCCGGCATCTAGCACTCTCGGAATACCGCCGATATCTCCAAGATTGAGTTTATTATAGCGGTATTTTGCACATCCGGCAGTAAGAATGACCGTATCCTTCGGGAGTTTTTTAGCAAACTCGGTGTAATACTCCCTGGACTTCATACGTCCGTCACAGCCTGCCATGACAAAGAATTTCTTAATCGCGCCGCATTTTACCGCTTCCACAATCTTATCGGCCAAAGCAATTACTTGATTGTGAGCGAAACCGCCGACAATGCTTCCAGATTCGATTTCATCGGGAGCGGGAAGTGTTTTCGCAAGTGCGATAATTTCCGAAAAATCCTTCTTGCCATTTTCATCAGGCTCAATATACTTGCAGCCGGGATATCCTGTGGAACCCGTAGTAAAGATTCTGCTTCTGACCTCTTCGCTTCTTGGCGGTACAATGCAGTTTGTTGTAAACAGAATTGGGCCATGGAACGACTCAAATTCGCTGAGCTGTTTCCACCAAGAGTTACCGTAGTTACCTACGAAATTATCATATTTTTTGAAAACGGGATAATAGTGTGCCGGCAGCATCTCGCTGTGGGTATACACATCCACTCCTGTCCCCTGTGTCTGCTCCAGAAGCTGCTCCAAATCAGTCAAATCGTGCCCTGAAACAAGTATCGCGGGATTCTTTCTAACCCCAATATTGACTTTGGTAATTTCAGGGTTACCAAACCGAGAGGTATTTGCTTCATCCAGAAGTGCCATCGCTTTTACGCCGTATTCTCCCGTTTTCAGCGTCAGTGCGACAAGATCATCTGCGGAGAGAGAATCGTCCAAGGTTGCAGCAAGCGCTTCATAAATAAACTTGTTGATTTCAAGATTCTCTTTACCAATATTTGCTGCATGCTCCGTATACGCTGCCATACCTTTTAGTCCATATGTGATCATCTCTCGCAGGGAGCGGATATCCTCATCCTGTGTAGCTAATACGCCGATGGAACCAGCCTTTTCTAACATAGATTCTCTGGAATCCACAGTGAAAGTGGCAGCGTCGTGGAAATCAGCAGCGGAAACAGATTCCCGCAGAGTATCTCTGATTGAAATCATCTTGCGAATTTGCTGTTCAATGGATTCAGGATCAAAGTTTGCATTGGTAATGGTGATAAACAAGCTATTGAGCATTTGATAGTTTGTTTCTCTCAGTTGGCTGACATCCACTTTTCCTTTTACCACAATTTCGGAAATTCCCTTGAGCGTATAAACTAAAAGATCTTGCAGCTTGGCAACTTCCTCATTTTTTCCGCATACACCGCGGACCGTGCATCCTTTACCTCCTGCAGTTTCCTGGCACTGGTAACAAAACATACTCATACTTTATTCCTCCTATGAATTATCAATCATCAATCGGCTCGAAATCTTCTTTTCCCACAAAACATATGGGACACTGCCAATCATCTGGTAAATCCTCAAAGGCTGTACCGGGAGCTATACCACCGTCCGGGTCACCGAGTTCAGGATCATAGATATAGCCACAAGGAATACATCTGTACTTTTTCATTTGATATCCTCCTAAAGTTTGCAGGTTTTTAGAGCAAATACGGTTTGTTCAAGAATTTGGTTTCGATTTGATTATTCCCCGTATTGATTAAAATTACCCATCCTGCTGTGGCGTATCTTGTTTCACAGTTGATTGGATGATTTTAGTTTACAATCTTTCAACCAATCATTCAGTTGTAATTACAACAAATGCAATTTAAAATCAAAAAAAGACCTGCACAATCGTCAAATTGTGCGGGTCTTTTTGACTATGATTGATTGATGAAACTTCAGTAAACTGTGACAATGCCCAAACGTTGAGGCGATTTGCCGGATTCAGCAGCATAAACACCTGCTTGACCGTATCCCACAGCTTTAATTTTGTAAAAATAACTGCCGTCCATCTTTGTGACTGAAACCGATTGAATGACCGAACCGTTTCCGGTAGTAAAGTGGAGAGAGGAAGTTCCGGACGACGGGGTAAATTTGTACATATATGTATTGCCTTTCTTCATAGAGAACAGGTATGGTGTATCCGATTGAATATCGGAGGAAGATTGCACGGAAAGTGTTCCGATTGCTTTAAAGGAAGCAGATGCTCCGCTTGCATCCATGGTAGTGATAGTCGCCTCACCTGTTCCAGCATTCGTGATGCGGAACAAATATCCGTCAGAAGTCTTGCCGTAATATGAAACAGTCACTGCGGAGGGATTGGATGACACCGCCGTGGGAGGGGTTGTGCTTGTGGTATACACCTTGTAAATATAAGAGTTGTTGGAGCCGAAGGTGTAAGGATTTGTCGTATCGCATTTGAGTGTTCCGGTTGAAACAGGAAGTCCACCGGTGGAACCTGACGTCTGAAGCGTTCCATTAGCTGTAAACGAAACAGAAGCGCCGTTTGCGTCAGTGGTGGTAATAGTCGCCGCACCCGTTCCCACATTCGTAATACGGAACAAATATCCGTCAGAGGCTTTTCCATAATAAGAAACAGTTACTGCGGAGGGATTGGATGACACCGCCGTGGGAGGGGTTGTGCTTGTGGTATACACCTTGTAAATATAGGAGTTATTGGAACCGAATGTATACGGAAGGGTCGTATCACATTTCAGTACCTGGCTGGAAGTTTGTGTATCGGTTTCTTCCTCTGTTGTGCTCTCATCTTCTTGTGAGGAAGATGTATTCTCCGAGGACCCGGAACCAACCGCAATAAAGGAAACGCTGGTACCGTTCCCTGCTGTCGTTGTAATCACCGCTTTACCGGGTCCATTATTTGTAAGTTTAAAGAGGAATCCATCCGTCATCCGCTTCGCGTAAGATACACTGACAGCATCGGGATTGGACGATGATGCTGTGGGTGTAAAGGTATCATTGGTGGTAATTTTGTAATAATAAGTCTTATTTGTACCAAATGTATAAGTTCCAGTCGTGTCGCAGGTAAATATCTGCTCTCCTGTTTCCGGGAAAATAACCTCACTATCGTCATCGCTGCTATTATCGCCGGACGAGTAATCATAAAAGCTGTAATCCACATCACAGGGACCGGTACTAATACCGGGAATGGTACGCCAACCGTATTGCCACATGGTGTAGTGACTAAACGGAGTTCTGTCTACACCGGTATGCGCAATCCATGTATCATATTTAGAAACCAATGGGCTTGTTAAGTTTGCGTTATAAAAATTATAATAGCTATATACGATGGGCGTATAACCGGCCGCTTCTATTTTGCTGCAAAATGCCTCCACCATCTGTCCAAAGGTATCTGCTGATAATCCCCATAATGATTTGTCTTCAACATCATAAGCAACAGGGTAATCAAGCTCTCTGCCGTTTAAGATATGGAGGCAAAATTCCGCCTCGGCTTCTGCCATGGCTACATTGGTGGCATAACTGTAATGATATGCGCCCACTTTAATGCCATTAGCCTTCGCATTTTCGTAGTTAGTTTCAAAATAAGAATCCGTTTGCTTTGACCAGTTTTCGTGTCCGTAACCGGTCCGAATCATAGCAAAATCTACGCCGGAATTTTTAACGGCCTCCCAATCAATGGAGCCTTGCCAACTGGAAACATCGATGCCTTTATAAGCGACATTGACAACGCAGGATGCTTTGTATGCACCTGACTGTGCCGAGACAACCGTTTGTCCAATTTTTTTGCCGGTCACCATTCCTTCGCTGTCCACGGTCGCAATTGTTTCATCTTGAGACGTCCATTTTACATCCGTATCAATGGAAGAGCCAAAGTAAGCATAAAGTCTTGTGTAATCACCCACTCTTACTCCAATCGAGGACTCGCTGAGAGTAAAACCACTTAAACTGTCATCTGCTGCAAAAGTCGGTGTAGTCAGGAACATAATTCCTGACACAATCAGGATTAGAGCAAGAATTCTTTTTTTCAACACTGTTCCTCCATTTCCTATTTTTGTGTTTTTGCATGTAACTTTTTGTATGGTAATTTTCTGTCGAAATTGTTACATAAAATTATTATATTTTTTTATCATATCCCTGTCAAGGCAAGATTGCCAAAATTTCAAAATACAGATTCCATATTTTTCTTAATTTGCTTGAACTTTATAAACTGTGCATGTTATAATATTAACAATCTAATGCTACAGTTAGGAGGGAATTTTACAAAATGGGTGTTCAATTCATAACTGCAAAAGAAGCCGCATACATGGTGCCTAATGGAGTAACCTTTGGATCCAACGGATTTATGGGAACCGGCTTTGCTGAGGAAATCGCAATGGAACTGGAAAAACGATTTCTTGCAACCGGAGAACCGAACAACTTGACCCTCGTATTTTGCGCCGCACAGGGGGACAACGATAAACGTGGTCTGCAGCATTTAGCACATGAACATATGATACGTCGTATCATTGGCGGACATTATGGCATGGCGCGAAAACTTGGTGAACTTGTTGTAAAAAATAAGGTAATTGCCTATGATTTACCTCAGGGAGTTGTATCTCACTTACTTCGAGCCACAGCTGCTCATAAGCCCGGCGAACTGACTCGTGTAGGGCTTGGAACTTTTGTAGATCCACGCATATCCGGTGGGAAAATGAACGAAATCACTCAGAAGGAAGAAGACCTAGTTAAGCTTCTGGAGATTGACGGTAAAGAATATCTGTTTTACAAGAGTATTCCGCTTGACTACGTCATCATCGGAGGTACCTATGCGGACGAGGACGGAAACATCTCTTTTGAGAGAGAGGGAACTAAGTCTGAAGCACTCGCCATGGCACAGGCCTGCCACAATTCCGGCGGAAAGGTTTTTGTGCAGGTTCAGCATGTGGTGAAAAGCGGCTCACTCGACCCCCAAAAAGTGGAAATTCCAAGCGTGCTGGTTGATTATGTTGTTGTTGCAAGCGACATAAAATATTGCGCGCAAAACTTTGGAACTGATTATAATCCTGGATTTTCCGGGGAACACCGAATGAGTCTGGCAGAGTTCAAGCCTGTACCCCTCTGCAACAAAAAAGTCATTGCACGTAGAGCTGCAATGGAACTGGAAAACGGCAGTACTGTCAATTTAGGCGTTGGTATCCCGGAATACATATCTTCTGTTACAACGGAAGAAGGAATCAGCGACAAATTTACATTGACAGTGGAATCTGGAATTTTCGGTGGAAGTCCGCAAAGCGGTTTAGATTTTGGTGAGAGTTTGAATCCTGCCTGTATCATTTCTATGCCCTCTATGTTCGATTTCTACGACGGCGGCGGACTGGATCAAGCGTTTGTTGGCTTTGCACAGGCTGATACTGCGGGCAATGTCAATGTATCAAAATTTGGCGACAGGCTGCCCGGATGCGGAGGCTTCATTAATATTACACAGAATGCAAAAAAAGTATATTTTTGCGGAACCTTTACAGCCGGGGGACTGAAAACTGAAATTGGAAACGGCAAGCTGAAGATTATAAATGAAGGAAAGAGTAAAAAATTCTGTGAACAAGTTGAGCAGATAACATTCAGCGCAAAAACAGCCATTGCAAATGGGAAGCCCGTGATGTATATTACGGAACGTGCTGTTTTCCGTCTAACAAAGGACGGTCTTATGCTATGTGAAGCTGCTCCCGGAATAGACGTGGAAAAAGATATCATTGCGCTTATGCCAGTTCGCCCATTGATTGCCCCGGATTTCCATCTGATGGATGCGCGAATTTTCATGGACGAAAAAATGGGTATGCAGCAACAATTTTGACGTTGCCACACTGGCAAACAACTCAAGAGGTAACACAACAAAGGAGCAGCGTTAAGCTGCTCCTTTTGATATACATTGCTGTCCTGTAAACCTTGCTTAAAATCCACAAAGTTCGAGGTATCGCCGTCCATAGCTGAAAGAAAATCCCTATTCCTCTTTCGAGCAAGACTCACAGGCACATGGGGCATCTGCAGCATCGGCAAGATCGAACTCCAGCGTTTCTCCGCAGTTAGGACAATCCAGCTGCCCTTCCTTTGCTAAATTCTCGGAAAGACAAACAGTTTCATGGCAATTCGGACAGGTTACCTCATAATAGCACTCAGATTCATCAATTTCATCATCGTCCATAGAATCTTCATCGTATCCGAAACCATCATCATCTTCGTCGTCGTAAAAATCGTCTTCCAGAGAACCTAGATCTTCATCAACGGCATCCAGCTGGTCTGCCAAATCGTTCATATTATCTTCGATTTCCGTCATAGTCAGCGCCATGTCGTCCAAAAGATCGATAATTGCGTTAAGAACCTTAACTTCCTTTTTGTTCTCATCCAGTTCTAAACCTTCGGCTAAACCCCTAATGTAGGATACACGTTCTGTAGTCTTCATAGCAGTGCCCCCTTTTAAATTTTTCCGCTATCTTTAACAATAGTATCAGTCAAGCACGCTCCATATATTCACCGGTACGGGTATCAATGCGGATTTTTTCGCCTTCATTGATAAATAGCGGTACTTTAATTTCAGCACCGGTCTCCACTGTAGCGGGTTTTGTTGCGTTTGTAGCAGTATCGCCTTTAAAACCCGGATCCGTTTTAACAACTTCCAGCTCGACGAAATTCGGTGGTTCAACGCCAAATACATTTCCTTTATAAGAAAGGACCTTACACTCCATATTTTCTTTGACAAATTTAAAATTATCCCCTAAAACTGAGCCACTGATCGGGATCTGTTCAAATGTGTCCGGATCCATAAAATAATATAAATCCCCGTCATTATAAAGGTACTGCATCTCTTTGCGTTCAATAAACGCTGTTGGAAATTTATCATTAGGGTTGAACGTGCGTTCTGTTACAGCCCCGGAAATGACATTGCGGATTTTTGTGCGAACAAATGCCGCACCCTTACCCGGCTTAACATGCTGAAATTCAATAATTGAATAAACATTCCCGTCCATTTCAAAAGTCGCGCCGTTCCTAAAATCACCTGCTGATATCATTGGTCTAATCCTCCGTTTACTTTTTCCTATTAAAATAGTTTATAATATTTAACTCACTTTTTCAAGCGAATTCTGACGAATTTATATACAAAAAGAATAAAATGCTCTTTTACATCAGGTCGTCAAGGGCACGAAGAGCCAAAAAGTAGCTGTTTTTTCCAAAACCCGCTATTTGTCCAGCACAAACTGCTGAAATAACGCTTTTATGGCGGAACTCCTCCCTAGAGTAAATATTACTCATATGGACTTCAATAAAAGGAATTCTGACACTTGCTATTGCATCACGCAGGGCATAGCTATAATGCGTCAGTGCGCCCGCATTAATAATGACACCATGATAATGATTTCTGGCTGCATGAATTTTGTCTATGAGATCGCCTTCGTGATTTGACTGAAAAATATCGCAGTCATATCCAAGTTGTTTTGCATAATCCTCAATCTGAAGATTGATGCTTTCCGCGGTTTCATCACCGTAGACACCTTTTTCTCTAATCCCCACCATATTGAGGTTTGGCCCCAAAAGAACTAAAATTTTTTTACATCCCAAAATGCATCACCTTTTATTCTGATGTTTCCCAGCAGCTACTTTTTTTATTTTTTCCCTAATAGGTTTTTCCAAAGCACGACGCAGCCGAAAAGAGAGTGATTGTTCCATGTCCGCAGGAACCAGCAAAATAGATTTCATGCCGGCCCAGTTTGCGCCGAATACATCCGTAAAAATTTGATCACCCACAACTACAGCTTCTTCCGGTTCTGCTCCTAATCGCCGGACTGCACGGTGATATGCCGCCGGGAAAGGTTTCAGTGACAGTGACAAAAACGGCAAACCATATTTTGCAGCAAAAGGCTCCACTCGCTTTTTGAAATTATTTGACACTAATATCAGGCGAATTCCTGCCGCCCGCATGTCCTGCGCCCAAGCAATCGTGCCCGGAAAAGGGGTTTGCGAACCATGTAACGCAAGGGTATTATCCACATCCAATAAAATGGTATTCGCGTGCAAAGAACGGATCAGTTCCGGTGTAATATCGGTTGCTCTCTCCACCGAAACTGTCGGCAGAAACAGTGACAAAAAAGCACCTCCTGTGAACGACTCAAAAAAATCGTTTAAAAAAGCGGGCGAAACGCCCGCTTTTTGTATCCATTGGCATTGAGCAATACTTACTTAAATTTACGTTTGCGTGCCGCTTCGGATTTTTTCTTCCGCCTAACAGAGGGCTTTTCATAAGCTTCTCTTTTGCGAACTTCCGCAATTACGCCAGCTCTGGCACATTGCTTTTTGAACCGTCTGAGGGCGCTATCCAGAGACTCATTCTCTTTCACTCGGATTTCAGCCATTTATCTTCCCTCCCATCCGCCGAAAGGCAGGGGTTTTGTAAGTCATATTACATATATTATATTATATAGGTGTTACCGTAATCTGTCAAGTCAAATATGACAGAAACGAAGTTTGCTCTGGAGGTTTGTCAAACATATTGGACAGTATGGGATTGGACAGTATGGGATTGTAAAAATTCAGAAGGAGATAACCAGTGAAGAGGACGCATCGGCATATTGTTAGAGCGGCGTAAGTAGATGGAAAGTTGGTTTTCAAAGTCCGCTAAGGAATAAAAATGGTGTTTGTTGTAAAAGCGCTTTTGGTCTTCGCGATGGCTGCGTTCCACTTTACCATTGTGCCTGGGTGTATAAGGCCGAATCAGTTTGTGCCGGATATGCAGTTGAGCGGCAGTGGCCTCGAAGAGCGTCAGCAGATTCAATGATATATAGATTGGAACCGAAATCACCCATCATACGCACGTTTTTATCAAAACCAGTTCCTAAGTATTGATTGCAGAGAGGAATGCCAACACGTAGCGCAGTTGAAGTACATTCGTATTCTTCCATGCAGTCCGGAAAACTTTCAGGATGGTTTATATTCTGACTTGCAGCATCAAGATTACTATCCGGAAGATATTTTATCAGGGCACCGAAACGTTTTCTGTATAATCGCTGCAATTTGGTATGCACTCTAAAACGCCCTGGATTTAATCCAGTTACAACCAATTTATCTCCGGTGGCCGCAGCAATGGATAAGGTTTGGAAGAATCCGCTGATGGCCGTGTTTTTGTCACTGCTAACGCTTTGCCAAATTATGGTGTTTGGTTTATTCGTTTTTATTCTTGAGAATGTGCCATACTGAAACAATTGGCGGTATTTTTTGTAAAATAAAATCTGCTCTGCCAGATCCTTTTTTTCATCAGCAGTCAAACTTTTTAAATCAAGCTCATATCCCATACAGCCAAAACAAGCAACGTTAAAACGGGTGGAAAGAGGCGTGTCGCGCAATGTTTGCTGGTTTGGGGACTGCGAAACATGCGTGCCAATTGTCGACAGTGGATAGAAATACGAAAGGCCTGTTTGTATTTTTAAACGTTCTACCGGGTCGGTATTATCGGAACCCCATATTTGCGGGCTGAAACACAACATACCAAGATCAAAACGGTTTCCCCCGGAGGAACAGCTTTCAAGCAAAATGTGTGGCCGCGGATGGAAAATACGGGTTAAAACATCATAAAGCCCTATTATGTATCGATGATAAAACTCACCCTGATTTTTAATCGAAGTGGAATATCCTTCTGCGATATGGCGATTCATATCCCATTTTACATAGTCAATCTTCGCTTCATCCAAGATTGCGCCCATATGTTCCACTATGTAATCACGAACCTCACTGTTGCACAGGTCCAACACAAGCTGGTTCCTTCCATAGACAGGTTCGCGACCCGGCAGCGTCACAGCATACTCTGGGTGAGTGCGAAACAAAGAACTGTCTGGATTTACCATTTCCGGTTCAAACCAAAGACCAAATTTCAGACCGAGCGCATGTATTTTGTCCGCAAACGCCTTCATGCCATGTGGCAATTTATTGGTGTTTACAGTATAATCACCAAGACCGGCTCGGTCGTTGTTACGTTCACCGAACCAACCATCATCCAGTACAAAAAGTTCTACTCCAAGCTCCTTTGCTTCTTGTGCCAAATCAAGAAGCTTTTTCTCATTGAAATCGAAAAAATAAGCTTCCCAACTGTTTATCAGGACAGGACGTTCTCTGTTTTTCCAAATACCGCGTACAATGTGATTGTTCACAAACATGTGCATATTATGGCTCAGTTCGTTAAATCCGTGTGCACTGTAGGTGAAGACCGCCTCGGGTGTTTCAAAACTTTCACCATGTGATAACTTCCAAGAAAAACAATGAGGATTTATCCCCAGAGATACACGAACAATATCACACCAGTTTTTTTCCACCGAACTGTAATGGTTCCCGCTGTAAATAAGATTAAATCCATACACATGACCATTATCTTCCGTTGCATTTTCTTGTGCCAGCATAAAACCCGGATTGTGCCGATTACTGCTTGCACCGGTGACAGAAGAGTTTACTGTCATTCCGTATTCCACTGTGCGATTATGTAAATGTGATTCTTTAATCCATGCACCATCCAGGGTCAGCATATGAAAGTTTTCATTGGGCAAATCCACCATCATACTCATCATGCGGCGAATGAATATGGTGTTTGGGCTTGCATTTGTCAACTTTGCACGACGGGTAATGACATTCGCTTTTTCAAAAACCGTAAAATACAGCGAAATGGTTATAGGATAAATCGTGTCCTGCAGATCAATGACGAGGGTTTGATCGCCACCATAGGCGGTTGGCAATTCTTTCATAGGAAGACTGCCTTCTATGACTCTATGTGAAGTGTATACAAAGTCGCTCACAAATGAACCGTCCGGCATGATCAGTTCTGTTGGGCTTTGTCGATAATCTCCGCGTCCGTTGTCAGACCATTCCAGAAACATATTGTCTAAACAGTACCGGGGATCGGATTCATCATAAACAACACCATTGCCATAGGGTACAGTTCGTTTTTGTGCCAAAACATTTGCTGGTTCGTTCTGGCCAAGACTACTTCCATAATAGATATGTTCCAAATGCCCAAACTTGGTTATTCTAAAAAGATAAGTTGTATTTTCCGTATCCAGCCGAAAGTTATTGTCTTGAGCCGTTATCACAGTTTTCACCTACTTCATGTAAATCAATTCGCGTAGATATTTTTTGACATCATTTTTTATGCGTACGTTTTTTAATTTCTTGGAGGAGCACAACTCTCCCTAATTTTCAGCTGTGTGGAGACATACATTTTTACTGGGTAAGTATTTTGGAGAATATTTTTTTTCAAAATCTCAATCGAACATTCTGCAATATAATCTAAGGGAATGTTAACAGTAGTAAGGGGAGGAGAAAGATGTCCTACCTCAGCTAAGTTATTAAAACCTACCACACTGATACACTCTGGTACTTTTATGTTATTTGTCTTCAGAGTGGAAAGGACAGCCGCTGCCATTGTATCGTTTGCGGCAAAGAGTGCAGTTGGAAGAGTTTCTTTTTGACTTAACATCTGCTGTGTCATACGACTAGCTTCTTCGTAAGATAATCGTTTACCAAGAAAGACAAGATTCTCTTGGTATAATCCGTGACTTTTCATAAACTCAATATAGACTTCCTTCCGTTGGTCTGACGTTTTTTCACAGTTGTTTCCTACAACTTCACCTCCCATAAACGCTATGCGGCGATGTCCTAAATCATATAAGTATTTCAATGCCTGCCATGTGCCCAAGCGAGTATTTACTAAAATCGAACTGAATTTTTCGTCATTTGGAGCGGAATCAAGAAATACAATGTTTTTGGATACTAGTTCAAGCTGAGCAACCTCGTTTTCTGGAAAACGGCCAATTGCAATCATGCCGTTTGCTTTTAACTTAACGGTAGACACATAGCTATCTTTCAGTTTTACTAGCCTAAAGGTATTTAAATTATGAAGCGCACAGTATTTTTCCACGCTATTTAAGAGGTATAAATAATATGGATCTTCCACTAAAAGTGTTTCCGGGTACCAATCCACTACAGCTATATTTAGCCGCTCAGATAAGTTTCTAATTTGTTCCTTTCTCTTTTTGACTGTCACATAATCTAATTCTTCAGCAATATTTAAAATGCGAAGTTTAGTTTCCACATTGACATTTATCGTTGGGTCATGATTGAGTACACGTGAAACGGTTGCAGGGGACACCTTTGCAGCTTTCGCAATATCTCTGATTGTTGCCATAACATTCTCCCTCTTCAGTCACATATTATAGTAAATATTTTAACATTTATTTGTTGTGAAGTCCATACTGATTGATTATGTGTTAAGTAAATATTTCGTAAAATAATTGTCGATAATATTGACATTGTTTACCAGCTGCAGTAAACTATATTTGCAGTCGAGAAAATCTCGTACTGAAAATACATAGGGAGGAACGTAGACGAAAATGAAAAGAGTTTTTGCATTTCTGTTAACTGCAGTATTGGTATTAAGCATGTTTACTGCATGCAGTAACACCTCTGGCTCAGGCAACCAAGCCGCTGTGGAATCGGAATCAGACACCGCAGACGTAAAGAAAATTACGGTCTGGGCATGGGATCCACAATTTAACATTTCTATTATGAATGAAGCAGCCGAGCGCTATGAAGCCAAACACCCCGAAGTGAAAATTGAGGTAGTAGAAATGGCAAAAGCGGATGTTGAGCAGAAGCTGAATACCACTTTGGCTTCTAACACAACGGAAGGGCTTCCGGAAATCACATTAATAGAAGACTATAATGCGCAGAAATACATCACCTCTTACCCCGGCGCTTTTACCGACTTGACCAATCTGCTAAACTCAAAGGATTTTGCAGATTATAAAACAAGGATTATTACAATAGACGATAAGCTTTATGGCGTTCCGTTTGATTCGGGAGTGGCAGGACTGTTCTATCGCACGGATTTGTTGGAACAAGCTGGATTTACAGCAAAGGATTTACAGAATATCACATGGGATCAATTTATTGAAATTGGTAAAACAGTAAAACAAAAAACTGGGAAATATATGCTAGGATTCCAAAGAACAGACGGTGGACTAATGCGCATTATGTTGCAGTCTGCGGGCACTTGGTATTTTGACGATTCTGGAAAAGCCTATATTGTTGACAATGAGGTTTTAAAAGAAGCAATGAACGTTTATAAAAAAATTGATGAATCAGGAATCGCGAAGCCAACCAGTAGCTGGGACGAATGGGTAGGAGCAATCAATCAGGGAGAAGCCGCCACTATCACAACAGGAGTTTGGATTGTTGGCTCCATTAAAGCCGCTGAAGATCAAAGCGGAAAATGGAATGTTGCACCGGTTCCAAGGCTGAATAATTCCAATTCTAAAAATTTCTCGAATTTGGGTGGCTCCAGCTGGTATATTCTCGATCATTCTGCAAACCGAGATGCAGCTATTGATTTTATGAAAGAAATTTATGGCGCAGACACAGATTTTTATCAGACAATTCTGAAAAACAACGGAGCGATTGGAACCTATTTACCGGCACTTTCAGGGGACGCATTCAGCCAGGCAGATGAATTTTTTGGAGGAGAAGCCATCTATCAAGATTTGGGACAATGGATTTCTAACATTCCACCCGTTAACTATGGCGCTTACACCTATGAAGCTGATGCTGCCGTGATGGCGCAAATAGACGCAGTATGTAATGGGTCTATGACAATAGACCAGGCGCTTGAAAATGCTCAAGCACAATTAGAAAATCAGCTTCAGCAATAATAACGGATACTTTATCTTCAATCCATATTGGAATGGGCCGTCTTTCTTAGGCGGCTCATTCTATAGGCGTTAATCTTCATATTTCTAGAAAATATATAAAGTTAAATGTTTTAAAAGTGTAAAACTTTCAAGCTGCAATGAGTTTGAAACAAAGTTTTAGAGTAGGGAGCTAATGTCTATGGAAAACAGACTAAACCGGCATGGCTGGGTGTTCATTTTGGCGGCGCTAGTGTTGCTATGTGTCTTTCTAGTGTATCCGGTCTTTTATTCCTTATATTTGTCCTTTACCAACACCAAAGGTAGTATATCCAGCTTTGTTGGATTTCAAAACTATATTCGGCTTATTCATGATCCGGTGTTTTATCTGGCATTAAAGAATACCTTCTTCATTTTAATTGTTCAAGTTCCCATTATGCTTGTACTCGCTTTGGTATTAGCCAGTATTTTGAATGACAGAAAGTTAAAATTCAGGGGCTTCTTTCGTACAGCCATTTTTCTTCCGTCCGTCACTTCATTAATTGCTTACACTATTCTTTTCAAAATGTTGTTTGCGTATGACGGTATCATTAATAAAGCTCTTTTGAGTCTGGGACTGATTGCTGAGCCTCTGGGTTGGCTAACTACTCCAAACCTTGCAATGTTTGTACTGATTCTGGCAATGGTGTGGCGGTGGACAGGATATAATATGATTTTCTATTTGTCCGGGATGCAAAACATTTCACACGATATCTATGAGGCAGCGGCAATTGATGGTGCGTCAAAAGTGCAATCATTTTTCAAAATTACTGTGCCATGCCTAAAGTCCATCATTTTATTCACCACCATTATGTCCACAATTGGTACGGTTCAGTTGTTTGATGAACCCATGAATCTTTCCCAAGGTGGGGTAACTGCAGCCACGGTGGGGCCAAGTAACTGCTTTATGACCCTTAGTGTTTATATTTATAATTTATGTTTTAAATACAATCCAAATTTTGGCTATGCTGCTACCGTTGCCTATGCGATTTTAATCATAATCGCCATACTTACCTATTTTCAGTTCCATGTTACTTAGGAACAAGACTGACCTAATTCAAAACTATACAGGAGAATTATTATGCGTAAAAAAGTAAGAAAAAGCAGAGTGTTGGTATATGTGTTTTTAGTTATTTTTTCACTTTTTTGCATATTTCCTTTTTTATGGATCATCGTTGGATCAACGAATTCTGCGCTGGATATCACCGCAGGAAAAATGACTTTCGGTTCTTTGTTTACCGAAAATCTACAAAAGCTTTTTGAAAATTATAATATGAAACAGTCGCTTTTAAACTCAATCAAAATTACAAGTATTAGTGTCGTCTTGATTCTTATAGTCACGTCGATGGCAGCATATGGTTTTCAAATGTATCATAGCCGTGTGAGAGATCGGATTTATGATTTCTTTCTTGCTACCATGATGATACCATTTGCTGCTTTGATGGTACCTCTGTTTCAAATCATTGTTAAAATGAAATTAATTAACAACCACTTTGCGATTATCATCGTTTCGGTGGCATCTGTTTTTATGATTTTCTTTTTCCGGCAAAGTTTTCAAAACTATCCCATGGAGGTGATACAGGCCGCAAGAGTGGACGGTGCAACAGAAATGCAGATTTTTATCAAAATATTTGTACCGTCTATGAAATCGACCTACGCTGCTGCCGCTATTTATGCGTTTATGACTAGCTGGAATTCTTATTTATGGCCTTTAATTGTTGTTCAGACAAATGATAAACAGACGGTTACCCTTCTAATTTCTTCAATGTCATCTTCTTATACTCCGGAATACGGCGTAATTATGATGGCAATAGTAATTGCCACTTTGCCGGCTATTATAGTATTTTTTGCATTTCAAAAGCAGTTCGTACAGGGAATGCTGGGCTCCGTCAAAGAATAAGCGAAGAATAAGGATGTGAAACTATGCAGCAAAGATGCAAGAATGAGCAAAGTAAACTTCAATGGCTGACAGATCCACATATTTATGAGGTAAACCGTGTTCCTGCACATTCCGACCATCTGTTTTATCCCGGGGATAGCACAGCCCATATATCTCAGTCCTTAAACGGTACTTGGTTTTTTTCTGTATTTCCGTCCCCTTATAAAGTTGATTGGAACTTTTTGTCCGAAAAATTCGCAGAGAGTGCTAATCAGATTAAGGTTCCTGGACATATTCAGCTGCAGGGATTTGCAAAACCGCAGTACGTGAATACCATGTACCCTTGGGATGGCAAAGAATCCGTGAGGCCGCCACAGGTTCCCATGCAGGAAAATTTAACAGGATGTTATGCAAGATCTTTTGAGTTAGAGCAAGATTGGGAAGGTAAGAATTTGCATATATGCTTTGAAGGGGCAGAAAGCTGCCTGTATGTATGGCTTAATGGAAAATTTATCGGATATAGCGAAGACAGCTTTACCCCTAGCGAATTTGACCTTACCAAAGCTGCGCATACGGGTAAGAATTGGCTTAGTGTTATGGTTGTGCGTTTTTGCAGTGGAAGCTGGCTAGAAGATCAGGACTTCTGGAGATTTTCGGGAATTTTTAGGGATGTACGGCTGTTTACGGTGCCATGGCTACACGTAGAAGACTTAGATGTGCGATCTGAACTTTCAGATGACTTTTCCTCAGCAGAACTGAGAGTACGTGCAGCCATACATCATCCGGAAGGGGTTTCTTTTCGCGTAGGCATTAGTATTTTGGATACGCAGAGCCAACAGGCGTGTGATCCGATTGATATGGTCGTAAGCGGGGATGTAGATCTTAGCTTCACAGTAGATCATCCAAAGCTTTGGAGTGCAGAAAAACCAAATCTCTATCAGCTCCGCATGACTTTGTTTACCATGGAAAAAATACCAGTTGAAACGTCAGTCACACAAATTGGTTTTCGACGGTTTGAGCTAAAAAATGGTATTATGTTGTTAAATGGGAAGCGAATTGTTTTTAGAGGTATAAACCGCCATGAATTCAGTTGTGATAGGGGCAGAGCTATCACAAAGGAAGATATCGAGCGAGATATTAAAATTCTGAAGCAAAATAACTTTAATGCAGTAAGGACTTCTCATTATCCAAACAACGCATATTTTTATGATTTGTGTGACCGTTACGGACTTTATGTGATTGACGAAACCAATTTAGAAACCCATGGAACTTGGATGGCCATGGGCAAAGTGAAAAACGATGGATATTTTCTACCTGGGGATGCTCCAGAATGGCGAAAGGCTGTTATGGATAGGGCAAACTCTATGTACCAACGCGATAAAAATCATGCTTGTATTTTGATGTGGTCCTGTGGTAACGAATCTTTTGGTGGATCCATACTATATGAAATGTCACAATGGTTCCGAAGCAAGGATACCTCACGTCTTGTCCACTATGAAGGAGTCAGTATGGATCCGCGTTTTCCTCAGACGTCGGATGTGAAAAGTAGTATGTATGCAAAGCCAGATGAAATTGAGGAATACTTAAAAACAAATCCTGAAAAACCTTATATATCTTGTGAATACGCCCATGCGATGGGCAACTCATTCGGTGGAGTGCAATTTTATATAAGATTAGAAGACCTTTATCCTCAGTATCAAGGAGGATTTATATGGGACTATATTGATCAAGCACTTAGTATTCAGGACAGTACCCATGGCAGGAAGTGGTTGGTTGGAGGTGACTGGTTTGACAGACCTACAGATGGACGCTTTTGCGCAAATGGTCTTTTGTTTGCAGATCGCACACCGACACCAAAACTAGAAGAAGCGAAATATCTTTATAGTCCGGTTCGCATCACGTGTACTTCAAAACATATTTGCATTGAGAACCGTAATTTGTTTATCAGTACAAAACAATATATTTTTGCATGGAGCCTCATGTGCAATGGTGTGGAAAAACAAGTCGGAACTTTTGAAGTGGATGTTCCAAGCGGAGAGCAGTGCCTTATTGACCTTCCTGCAAATACAGAACTTTGTGAATTGAGCGATGGAGAATGGGTTTTTGAGTGTAGAGTACTTCTGAAAGACAATACCCCATGGGCCTCGAAGGGCCATGAAATCACCTTTGGGCAGACAATTTTGAAAAATTGGACTGTTTTGAATGTTTCTACATGCGAACCTGCCAGAATGATAATTGGTGACTGTAATACTGGCGCCAAAATGCAAAAAAGTTTTGGATTAATTTCACATCTGACCGGACAACTTAGTTCATTTGAAACCTTAGGTAAGGAATTGCTCCACCGTGGAATTGCACTGGAGTTTTGGCGAGCCCCCACAGAAAATGATCTAGGAAATGGGTCCGTCCTTCGTTGGGCACAGTGGAAACTAGCTTCTTTGTATCAATATTGCAGTAATATTCAATATGACAAACAAACCGGGCAAGTTATCTCAAAGATTACTCTTCCCATGCAACCGATGCGCGAATGTACTGTGAAATATATGTTTTACTGGAATGATACGGTGAAAGTTACGATTTCCATGGAAAATGTTGATGGGGATTTGCCTTGTTTTGGTATTACGTTGCAAATGCCGAAACAATATAATTGTTTATACTGGTATGGTAATGTAGAAAAAGAATCTTATGCTGATCGCCGAAATGCATGCCGGCTTGGTATCGGAGTAAGTAGTGTAGACCAGCAATATGTTCCTTACCTGAAACCACAGGAATGTGGCAATAAAACATGTTTGCGCGAACTTTGTGTTACGGATAAGAACGGAAGAGGACTGGCCTTTTGGGCACCTCAGCCTTTTGAGGCATCTGTGCTTCCGTATACTGCACATGAAATTGAAAATGCAGCCCATGCAATGGAACTTCCATCGATCAGCCGAACGGTTATCCGTGTTTTAAAGGGACAGTGTGGTGTTGGAGGAGATGATTCTTGGGGTGCGCCAGTTCATTCGGAATTTCTCTTCCCCAAAAAACACAATTTGAATTTTACATTTTATATTAAAATCTTAGATGGAAGGAACCAAGAGCCAACCAATTTCCTGGGGCTGGGTGCAATAAATCAGTAAAAATATAGGTTTTATATCAATAGTCAGGGACACCCAAAATGGAAACACCAACTATTGACGGCTCTATGTCAATAGTTGGGGTAACCCAAAATGGAAACACCGGATGGAGCGGCGTTAAGCTGCTCCATTTTCCGTTGAATGATGGAACATGTGAAGAATACGATTGCGGAAGCGACGAAAATTACGATAACCGTAGGCATTGCGTTTGAGTACCTTAATCTTGTTGTTAACCCCTTCGGTAAAACCATTGGTGTAAGGACAATCAAACGAATTTAGAATACCTTTTGACCAGCGGACCATGGTATTTCCACAAGCAACAAATCTTGAAAGTTCACTGTTTTGTGCGGCCATAATCCAATGGGATAGCGCTGTCCGTGCGGACACGCTGTCAGAAGATTCAAGGACTTTGAAAAACTGTTCTTTCAGAGAGTAGGCTGTCAGCAGACGGTTACTGGCATAGAGCATAAGATCGACCTGTTGCTTTTGCTCCGGAGTGAGAAATTGATATCGCTTGTTCAGTAAGATTCGGGAGCGTTTAAAATAAATTCTTCGGGTTTTACTGAATTTTTTCTGTTCTTCCTTGCGAACGGCTTCAAAGGCCCAAAATACTTGGCGAATGTAATGATATTTGTCAATGACATAATTGGAATCTTTAAAATATGTTTGAGCAATACCGGCGTATGTACTCCACATATCGCTGACAAAATGTTTGGTTTGAGAACGGTCAAGCTGGCCGAAATATTCTGTCAGTTTGTGGTTGTAACGAGCAGGAAGAATATCAAGGATTCGGTGACGGACCGGATCGGTCAGAATGCACTGATATTTCTCGCCGCTTGTATTGCCTTTAAACTCATCAATCGATACAACTTCGGGTAATTTCTGCGGTTTACCATAGTTGATACAATCAAAAATCCGGATAATAGTTGCAACCGAAAGATTTACTTCACGTGCTACACTGGTAAAAGAACGCACGTCGGAAAGCTTTGAAATGATATATGAGGCTAAACGGTTTGTCATGCGATGATATCTAGGCAAAAACGAGTTATCTTCAAAGAAACGCTTTCCACAAGAATGGCAGCGATATCGGCGCTTTCGTAGAATCAGGGAGGTATGTTTGCCAAAAGCGGGAATGTCTTTTACTGTTTGACAACGGTAATCATGAACGTAGCTGGTTTGATGGCCACAACAGGGGCAAACATGCGGTTTTCTCGGTAACTCAATAAAAATTTCCGTTTTATCAGGCAATTGCCTCACATTTTTTACGATTACCCCTTTTAATCCAAGCAATTTTTCGATAGAATGAGTACAGAGCATATCGATGACCTCCCAAATGGTGGTGTGGTAATCTCCATTTTAAAGGTTTTTCATCGAATATGCTCTACTTTTTTTTACTCTTTTTCTCAGGCTCTATTCGTTACACCCCAACATTTATTATAGAGCCCTATTGACATTGAGCCTTGACATAGAGCCAAAAAAAGACCGTCTGCAAAAGCAGACGGTCATATATGGCTCCCCGTGTTGGACTCGAACCAACGACCCTGCGGTTAACAGCCGCATGCTCTACCGACTGAGCTAACGAGGATTATGCAATGTTGGCACCACCTATTGTCCCAGGCCGTTACCAGCCAAGTATCTTCGGCGCAGATGAGCTTAACTTCCGTGTTCGGTATGGGAACGGGTGTACCCTCATCGCAATCGGCACCAACTATTTAACTTATTTAATTTTTCATCTAATACTGGTGACTCGTGGGGGAATCGAACCCCCGTTACCGGCGTGAGAGGCCGATGTCTTAACCGCTTGACCAACGAGCCATATCCATCCTTACAGCCGGCCCGGAGGTCAGGGTCCCTGACCCCTTTCCGACTTCCTTTGGTGCACCATCAGGGATTCGAACCCGGGACACCCTGATTAAGAGTCAGGTGCTCTACCAACTGAGCTAATGGTGCATACGTCAGTTTCCGGCGCTAACACCTTGTATGTTTTCTTTCAGGTTTCATACCCTGAAAACTGAATAAAGGAAAGAAGCGAAAGGAGAAAACTAATTGGGCGAACCAAAAATATGGTCAAGCCCTCGGCCTATTAGTACTGCCAAGCTGAACACGTTACCGTGCTTACACACGCAGCCTATCAACCTTGTAGTCTACAAGGGGCCTTACCAGCTTATGCTGTGGGATATCTAATCTTGGAGTCGGCTTCACGCTTAGATGCTTTCAGCGTTTATCCGATCCGCACATAGTTGCCCAGCTGTGCCACTGGCGTGACAACTGGTGCGCCAGAGGTGCGTCCATCCCGGTCCTCTCGTACTAAGGACAGCTCTCCTCAAATATCCTACGCCCACGACAGATAGGGACCGAACTGTCTCACGACGTTCTGAACCCAGCTCGCGTACCACTTTAATCGGCGAACAGCCGAACCCTTGGGACCGAATTCAGCCCCAGGATGTGATGAGCCGACATCGAGGTGCCAAACCTCCCCGTCGATGTGGACTCTTGGGGGAGATCAGCCTGTTATCCCCAGGGTAGCTTTTATCCGTTGAGCGACGGCAATTCCACTCTCATACCGCCGGATCACTAACTCCAACTTTCGTTTCTGCTCGGACCGTCATCCTCGCAGTCAGGCCAGCTTATGCGTTTACACTCTCTGGCACGGTTTCCGTCCGTGCTGAGCTGACCTTTGAGCGCCTCCGTTACTCTTTAGGAGGCGACCGCCCCAGTCAAACTGCCCGTCTAACAATGTCCCCCGGCCGGATTCACGGCCGCAGGTTAGAATTCCAGCAACTTAAGGGTGGTATCCCAAGGGCGACTCCACTCCGGCTGGCGCCAGAGCTTCTCTGTCTCCCACCTATCCTGTACATAAATTACCGAAACCCAATATTAAACTGCAGTAAAGCTCCATGGGGTCTTTCCGTCTTGTCGCGGGTAACCGGCATCTTCACCGGTACTACAATTTCGCCGGGCGGGTAGTTGAGACAGTGCCCAGATCGTTACACCTTTCGTGCGGGTCGGAACTTACCCGACAAGGAATTTCGCTACCTTAGGACCGTTATAGTTACGGCCGCCGTTTACTGGGGCTTCGATTCAATGCTTGCACATCTCCTCTTAACCTTCCAGCACCGGGCAGGTGTCAGCCCCTATACGTCATCTTTCGATTTGGCAGAGACCTGTGTTTTTGCTAAACAGTCGCCTGGGCCTATTCTCTGCGGCCACATTTCTGTGGCACCCCTTCTCCCGAAGTTACGGGGTCAATTTGCCGAGTTCCTTAACTACCCTTCTCCCGTTGGCCTTGGAATCCTCTTCCTGTCTACCTGTGTCGGTTTGCGGTACGGGCGCATCGGATATACCATAAGACTTTTCTCGCCCTGCTCTAAGCATGCTTCCCTACTTATTTTCGGTCCCTTACGCCCGGGTCAACCATCGCCCGGGTCATGCCCTTCGCAGGTGTCATCTTACTTAAATCCTTCTGCGGCTACGGAATTTCCACCGTATGTGCATCGGCTACGCCTTTCGGCCTCACCTTAGCTCCCGGCTTACCTGGAGCGGACGAACCTTCCTCCAGAAACCTTAGACTTTCGGCCAATATGATTCTCACATATTTCTCGCTACTCATTCCGGCATTCTCACTTGAATGAAATCCACCAGCGCTTCCGCTCTGACTTCAGCTCTCATTCAACGCTCTCCTACCATGCTCAGCCATTCTCCACGCTCTCAATTGATTTAGCTTATGGAATTTCGCGTCGCTTCCGCGCCGCCGGATTCCTTTTTGCTTCCTCCATTGAGTTTATGGAGAACGACTGAGCATCCCAAGCTTCGGTATATGATTTAGCCCCGTTGAATTTTCGGCGCAGGGTCACTCGACCAGTGAGCTATTACGCACTCTTTTAATGAATGGCTGCTTCTAAGCCAACATCCTGGTTGTCTAAGCAACCCCACATCCTTTTCCACTTAACCATATTTTGGGACCTTAGCTGTGGGTCTGGGCTGTTTCCCTTTCGACAATGAAACTTATCTCACACTGTCTGACTCCCGTACATCGATTATCCGGCATTCTGAGTTTGATAGGTTTCGGTAGCCTTTCGGCCCCTAGACCATTCAGTGCTTTACCTCCGGTAATCTAATACGAGGCTAGCCCTAAAGCTATTTCGGAGAGAACCAGCTATCTCCGGGTTCGATTGGAATTTCTCCGCTACCCACACCTCATCCGCTACCATTTCAACGGGAGTCGGTTCGGTCCTCCATGGGGTTTTACCCCCACTTCAACCTGGACATGGGTAGGTCACCCGGTTTCGGGTCGAATACAACTGACTTCATATGCCCTGTTCAGACTCGGTTTCCCTGCGGCTCCATCCCTGAAGGACTTAACCTTGCCAGTTACATTCACTCGCCGGACCATTCTACAAAAGGTACCCGATCACCCTTTGACGGGCTCTCGGTGCTTGTAAGCACAAGGTTTCAGGTTCTCTTTCACTCCCCTCCCGGGGTGCTTTTCACCTTTCCTTCACAGTACTCTGCACTATCGGTCACTGGGTAGTATTTAGGCTTGGAGGGTGGTCCCCCCGTCTTCCCACCGGGTTTCACGTGTCCGGCGGTACTCGGGATACAGCCCTCTGTGCTCACCCTTCGCATACGTGACTTTCACACTGTTTCGTCGGCCTTTCCATGCCGTTCTGCTCGAGTTTGCACAGATTTTGGCTGTCCTCACCCCGAAGGCATTGCTGCCCTCGGTTTGGCCTCTTCCGCTTTCGCTCGCCACTACTCACGGAATCTCGGTTGATTTCTTTTCCTCGCCCTACTTAGATGTTTCAGTTCAGGCGGTTCCCCCCGTACAGCTATGGATTCACTGCACGGTGACTGGACATGACTCCAGCCGGATTGCTCCATTCGGAAATCTATGGATCAATGCCTGCTTACGGCTCCCCATAGCTTATCGCAGTTTGCCGCGTCCTTCTTCGGCTCCCAGTGCCAAGGCATCCCCCTTGCGCTCTTTGTAGCTTGACCATGTGATTTTGGTTCTCAAAATTGTAGTTTCCTAAAATATATTTTAGAATAACAACTTTTCTCGCTTATCTGCTTCTCGCTTTATTCAGTTTTCAAGGTACGATTTACATACAATACCCTTTCGAATATCATATGTATATTTTACTTTGGGTTTTCGGAATCATCTTTCGACTTTTCCTCATCCCGAGGTCTTTCCTCGGGTTTCACCCGTGGTGGGCTTAAGTGGACTCGAACCACCGACCTCACGCTTATCAGGCGTGCGCTCTAACCGGCTGAGCTATAAGCCCATATTTCCCGGCATCGAGGCTATCCGGTGTTACTTCAGCCACAATAGCCGTTTTTTGGGACTTACTCTGCGGTCCTTTCCGCGTCTGTTGTCTTTCGCTCCAACGCGTTCGTAACCGCGGACTTTCGTCCGCTGGTGGAGATAAACGGGATCGAACCGTTGACCTCCTGCTTGCAAAGCAGGCGCTCTCCCAGCTGAGCTATACCCCCATATCTCTTAGGAGCTCTATTCAACTGTTGGCCGTTCTCGACTCCACTTTCTTGAAGACTCTTTTCAGCTTTCTTTTCGAAAGCTGTTCGGGGCCTTCAAAATTAAACAACGATTCAAAGAAGAGTTCTCCGTAACTGACCTTGGATTTTGAACAAACCTTCCGTTCGTTCTTCTCTCCATAGAAAGGAGGTGATCCAGCCGCACCTTCCGATACGGCTACCTTGTTACGACTTCACCCCAGTCGCCAATCCTACCTTCGGTGGCGCCTCCCTTGCGGTTAGGCTACCGACTTCGGGTATTACCGGCTCCCATGGTGTGACGGGCGGTGTGTACAAGGCCCGGGAACGTATTCACCGCGGCATGCTGATCCGCGATTACTAGCAATTCCGGCTTCACGCAGGCGAGTTGCAGCCTGCGATCCGAACTGGGACCGTTTTTGGGGTTTTGCTCCACCTCGCGGTATTGCTTCCCTTTGTTTACGGCCATTGTAGTACGTGTGTAGCCCAGGCCATAAGGGGCATGATGATTTGACGTCGTCCCCACCTTCCTCCGTTTTGTCAACGGCAGTCTGATTAGAGTGCTCTTGCGTAGCAACTAATCACAAGGGTTGCGCTCGTTGCGGGACTTAACCCAACATCTCACGACACGAGCTGACGACAACCATGCACCACCTGTCTCAACTTTCCCCGAAGGGCACCTAACGCATCTCTGCCTCGTTAGTTGGATGTCAAGACCTGGTAAGGTTCTTCGCGTTGCTTCGAATTAAACCACATACTCCACTGCTTGTGCGGGCCCCCGTCAATTCCTTTGAGTTTCAACCTTGCGGTCGTACTTCCCAGGTGGATTACTTATTGTGTTAACTCCGGCACGGAGGGGGTCAGACCCCCCACACCTAGTAATCATCGTTTACAGCATGGACTACCAGGGTATCTAATCCTGTTTGCTACCCACGCTTTCGTGCCTCAGCGTCAGTTAAAGCCCAGCAGGCCGCCTTCGCCACTGGTGTTCCTCCCGATCTCTACGCATTTCACCGCTACACCGGGAATTCCGCCTGCCTCTACTTCACTCAAGCCCCACAGTTTCAAGTGCAATCTATGGGTTGAGCCCATAGTTTTCACACCTGACTTGCAGAGCCGCCTACGCACCCTTTACACCCAGTAAATCCGGACAACGCTTGCTCCCTACGTATTACCGCGGCTGCTGGCACGTAGTTAGCCGGAGCTTCCTCCTCAGGTACCGTCATTATCGTCCCTGAGGACAAAGGTTTACAATCCGAAGACCTTCTTCCCTCACGCGGCGTTGCTGCATCAGAGTTTCCTCCATTGTGCAATATCCCCCACTGCTGCCTCCCGTAGGAGTCTGGGCCGTGTCTCAGTCCCAATGTGGCCGTTCAACCTCTCAGTCCGGCTACCGATCGTCGCTTTGGTGGGCCGTTACCCCGCCAACTGGCTAATCGGACGCGAGCCCATCTTTCAGCGGATTGCTCCTTTGATTCCATCGTCATGCGACAACGGAATGTTATGCGGTATTAGCGTCCGTTTCCAGACGTTATCCCCCTCTGAAAGGCAGGTTACTCACGCGTTACTCACCCGTCCGCCACTAAACCATCCCTAAGCAAGCTCAAGAATGGTTCCGTTCGACTTGCATGTGTTAGGCACGCCGCCAGCGTTCGTCCTGAGCCAGGATCAAACTCTCTAAAATATGGTATATACTCGCCTTTCGGCGTCTATATCTATCTTAGAGCTTTTAGGCTCTTCTCCGATACACTAACGTATCGCTCTTCGGTTTTTTTCAAAAGAGTTGTCCTTCTCTTTCGTCCGAAAGTACTTTAAACTCTCGTTCTTTACGGGTTCCTCTTCTTCTCTCTCGTTGTTTAATTTTCAAGGTCCCATGCCGACGAAAAACAATTTAATTAATTTTCAGCAATCTGCTGTTTTTTTGCTCCGTGTTTCGACGGCTTAACTATAATATCATGGATTGTTTACGTTGTCAACGCCTTTTTGGCTTTTTTTTTACTTTTTATATCTGTTTTTAAATCTTTTCTTGCAGCTATATTTACGTTTTGCTATAATGGAACACAAACCTTTTCTTTAGTAAAATAATAGGTATTATAAAGGGGGAATAGGGATTGCCTATTAGAATACAGGATTCACTGCCTGCACGCCATATACTCGAAGCGGAGAATATTTTTGTGATGACTCATAAACGGGCGATGAGCCAGGATATTCGGCCTCTCAAAATTGTCATATTAAATCTTATGCCTACAAAGATTGAAACTGAAACCCAGCTTTTGCGTCAACTGAGCAACACGCCGCTGCAAGTAGACGTGGAACTTATGCAAATGGCCTCGCATTTTTCTAAAAACACATCCCAGACCCATTTAAATACATTTTACAAAACTTTTTCCGAATTAAAAGATCAAAAATTTGACGGGATGATTATTACGGGTGCACCGGTGGAAAAAATTCCTTTCGAAGAAGTAGATTATTGGTCCGAACTGTGTGATATTATGGCATGGAGCCGCCATAACGTCTACTCTACTATGCATATCTGCTGGGGTGCACAGGCAGGGATGTATTATCACTACGGTATTCCAAAATATCTGCTACCCCAAAAAATAACCGGGATTTTCATGCATAGTGTCCTTTGCCCCCTTCATCCGCTGGTACGCGGGTTTGACGACGAATTCTGGGCACCGCATTCGCGCTACACAGGAACCCGCCGCGAAGATATTCTGATACACCCGGAACTTGAAATTTTGACCGAATCGAGCGAAGCGGGGCCTCATATTATTGCCGCTAAAAACGGACGTCAGTTTTTCGTTACCGGACACGAGGAATATGACCGCGATACTCTAAAACGAGAATATTTGCGCGATTTAGAGCGTGGTTTACAACCTGATATGCCAAAAAACTATTTCCCTGAAAATGACCCCTCTAAAGAACCGCCGTTCGTTTGGCGAAGCCATGCAAGCCTCATGTTTTCTAACTGGCTGAATTACTATGTATATCAGCAAACACCTTATGATATTAAGGATATTTCCTGAAATTTAGATATTATAAATAGTAACGGAAGTTTCCTAATCATTTGAAAACAAAATAAGCCATTTAAAAACCGGGATGCAGAACATAATCTGTTTCCCGGTTTTTTTTATGACAATTTTAGCTGCAATTCCTTTAGGATTTTCTTTTCCCGCCTTGAAACTTGAACCTGTGTCATACCCAGAGCATTGGCTGTCTCTGTCTGCGTGCGATTTTGAAAATAGCGAAATATAATTATACTGCGGTCCCGTGGTTCCAGTTCCGTTACAACCTGTTTCAGCGACAACAATTCCGCAATTTTATCATCGGCCGCTTCCACTCCGATATCGATTTGGCCACCGCCGTCCTCATCTGCTGCAGTGAGAGAAATCGGCACTTGTGCTGCGCCCAATGCTTCCGCAGCCTGTTCCGGTTCCACATCCAACAAATCGGCCAGTTCTTGCACGGTTGGAGATCGTCCCTCGCGTTCCGTAAACTCTGCGGAAATCTTCGTTGCACGGAGCGACAGTTCCTTAAGTCCTCGTCCGATTTTAATGGCACCGCCGTCCCGGAACAATCGGCGAATTTCCCCAAGTATTACGGGAACCGCATATGTGGAAAATTTAACGCCGCGATTCGGGTCAAAGTGATCGATTGCCTTGACAAGTCCCAAACAGCCCGCTTGGAATAAATCATCATACTCAATGCCGCGTCCGCGAAAATGCCTTGCGCAGGAATGGACAAGTCCGATGTTCTCCCGAACCGCCTGTTCCCTATCCATTCTGCTGAGGGCGACGACGAATCGTCTTTTTCATAGTGACCGTTGTGCCCTTCCCCAATTTAGAATGAACATGGAGCTTGTCCATAAAACTTTGCATCACGGCAAAACCCAAACCGGCCCGTTCACCCTCCTGCGTTGTGAACAGCGGCTGCATCGCCTGTTCAATATTTTCAATTCCGCAGCCTTTATCACGAATTCTAACCACAATCTGCCCGTCCCCGTACAGTTGGCACTTTATGTATACTGTTCCGATTGTATTTCGGTAGGCGTGAACAATACAATTTGTCACTGCTTCTGAAACCGCGGTTTTAATATCGCAAAGTTCATCCACCGTGGGATCCAGCTGTGCGACAAACGCCGCGACAACAGCGCGCGCAAACGCCTCATTGGATGAACAGCTTAAAAACGAAACCGACATCTCATTAACAGGCTTCATCTTTAGTCCCCCTTTTTTATGGTGCAAAGCTGGTTTAATCCGGCAAGCGAAACAATCTTTTCAATTTTAGGTGGAAGATGAACGATTTCCACCGTGCCGCCAAATAATTGCATAAGCTTGCAGCGCCCCATAATAAGTCCGATGCCGGAGCTGTCCATAAATTGCACCGATGTAAAATCAAGAACAAGTTTTTTCGGCTTTATTCTGGATGCGGTCTCATCAATTTCGCCGCGTATTTCCCTTGCGGAGTGATGATCGATTTCTCCGCTTAGAATCGCTGTCAGGACTCCTTCTTTTAGAATCAGCCTGACCCCCATATAAAAACCCCCGTTTTCAGTAAATTTTTTATGATTCCCATTTTGGCATGGATTATTCGTATTGACAGAAAAATATCCCTTATCAAAAAGATAAGGGATTTTGTCTGAAATATTGCTCGAATTTTGCGGACAAGCGTTATTTTTCCGATTGGTTCCAAAACTGGAGCGCACGGGAGCGCATTTCCCCCGCAAGATAGAGAGAACCGCAGATTACAACAGCGCCGTCGGGCTTTAACCGTTCATCCGCCATACGCAATGCCTCATCATATCCCACGGCCGGTTCCGCAAAGGCACCTACGCGGCGCCAGCGTTGAGCTAAAACATCAGCAGGCAAAGCTCGCGGGCTGGGCGGCTCAGTTGTAATAACACAGGAAAACAATCCGGATAAATTCTTCACAGCAATATCTACATTCTTGTCCTGCATCATTCCCATCACGGCAACGACATCTTTTCCAGCAAGATATCGACGGATTGTTTTTCCTAAAGCTGCAGTACCGTCCGGATTATGCGCCCCGTCTAGAACCACAATTGGAGAACGGGACAACACCTCAAATCGGGCCGGTAACTCCGCATGGGAAAATCCTTGTACAATTGATTCATTTGAAATGTTGTATCCTGTTTCCCTCAGTATACTCAATACAGAAAGTGCAGTTGCCGCATTTTTCGCTTGATGGCATCCTAAAAACGGAGTTCTTAACCGAATATCATTCCAATTAAGCTCCGTTCCGCCAATACTGAAGGAAACTTCCTCTATTCCTTCCGTGGCAGCACTGACAAGACGATTATGACGTTCTGCCGCTATTTGGCGAATTACTTCCAAAGCTTTTATATCTTGATCCGGATAGCTGACAGTCACACCATTTTCTTTGATGATTCCACATTTTTCATAAGCGATTTGTTCCACAGTATCCCCTAAAATCTTGGTATGATCGAGGGAAATAGAGGTAATGACCGAAACCAACGGAGTTGGAATCACATTGGTCGCATCCAGACGGCCGCCAAGCCCAACCTCCAGCACAACGATATCGCAGTTTTTTTGGGCAAACCACAACAGTGCCATGGCGGTGACGGCTTCGAATTCCGTGACGCCGTCCCCTTGCAATTCCATTTCCCGAATGATTGGAAACACGCGATCCGCGATGGAAACAAGTTCTTGCTGCGAAATCATATGACCATCAATTTGCATTCTTTCGCGAAAATCCGTCACATGGGGCGAGACAAACAGTCCCGTGCGGTAGCCCGCGCAGCGCAAAACGGAAGCCAAAAGCGTACAAGTAGTTCCTTTTCCGTTGGTTCCCGCCACATGGATAAACTTCAGTGTGTTCTGCGGATTGCCCAGTCTGTCCATTAGTTTGCTGATTCGTTCCAATCCGGGGCGGGGGCCGAACCGATGAAGGGATTCAATATTTTTTAAGGTTTCTTCATAAGTCATGTAAATTCATCCTTTTGCAGAAAACCGGGAGTATCATAATGGATACTCCCGAGTCTTTTCTGCTTTGCAGCGGCATACAGCACGCAGGTTCTATTATGATTTTAAGGACTCCAGTGAAGACTGAATCAGTGCAATATGATCTTTTAATTTTGCAGCATTTTGGCGCACGCCTTCCACAACGTTTGCTGGAGCTTTGGTCAAAAACTTTTCATTCTTTAGTTTTGCCTCAGCTGTGGCCAACTGCTTTTGCGCCGATTCCAGTTCTTTTGTTAAACGGGCAAGCTCGGCTTTACGATCGACCAGTTCATCCATGGGAATTAAAACTTTGGCATCCGGTGTAACTATCGTGACCGCGTCCGGAATATTGATATCCGTGCCGACTTCTACATGGCTCGCATAAGCAAGGCGCTCTAAAATAGCGGAACCGGCTTTGAATGTCTCCTGTGACATGGTATCAATGGAAATACGAGCTTTGCGCGACGGCGGCACATTCATTTCCGCGCGGCGATTGCGTATTGCGCGCACTGCCTCCATAATTTTACCCATTTCCTTGGCAGCCGCCGGGAACGCATGGGATGGATCCGGCTCCGGCCATTTGGAAACCATGATGGATTTTCCCTCATGGGGAAGGGACTGCCAGATTTCTTCCGTAATGAACGGCATGAACGGGTGCAAAAGCTGAAGTGTTCCTGTCATAACCCAAACCAAAACTCTTCGGGCAGACTGCGCTGCCTGTTCATCACCCGAGTTCAGGCGGATTTTGGAGATTTCGATATACCAGTCACAGAATTGATCCCATAAGAAATCGTAGAGTTTCTGTACGGCAATACCGAGTTCAAACTTATCCAGATTTTCGGTAATCTCGCCTGCCAGCCGGTTAAACGAATCGATAATCCACTTATCTTCCAAAGCAAGGTCATCCGGCAAGCTGTTTGGAACATCTTTTCCCTCGATATTCATCAGAATAAAACGAGCGGCATTCCATATTTTGTTGGCGAAATTTCGGCTTGCCTCCACTTTTTCCTTGGAATAACGCATATCGTTTCCGGGGCTGTTTCCGGTTGCCAGCGTAAAGCGGAGTGCATCCGCGCCGTACTTGGAAATCTCCTCCAGCGGGTCGATACCGTTTCCAAGCGACTTGCTCATCTTGCGCCCCTGCGCGTCGCGTACCAATCCGTGAATCAGCACATTGCGGAACGGAACCTCCCCCATTTGCTCGATTCCGGAGAAAATCATGCGTGCCACCCAGAAGAAAATAATATCGTAACCGGTCACCAGCGTATCGGTTGGATAAAAATAATCCAAATCCGGGTTTTTATCCGGCCAACCGAGTGTGGAAAACGGCCACAGGGCGGATGAGAACCAAGTATCCAGTGTATCGGGGTCCTGCTCTAAGTTTTTGGAACCACACTTTGGACAGGTATGAGGCTCCTCCATAGCAACAATCATTTCTCCGCAGTCTTGACAATACCATGCGGGAATTCGATGTCCCCACCAAAGCTGACGTGAAATACACCAGTCTTTGATGTTTTCCATCCAGTGATAATAAATCTTTGAAAAGCGGTCGGGAATAAAGCGGACTTTTCCTTTTTGCACCTCTGTAACAGCCGGTTCTGCCAAAGGTTTCATTTTGACAAACCACTGTTTGGAAACACGGGGTTCCACCACGGTGCCACAGCGGTAGCAAGAACCAACATTGTGCTTAATAGGTTCAACCTTAACTAGAAAGCCTCCTGCTTTGAGGTCTTCTACAATTTTTTTGCGGGCATCCGCTCCCGTCATGCCGGCATAAACCCCGCCATTTTCATTGATATTGCCGCTTTCGTCCATCACATTGATAACTTCCAAGTTGTGACGAAGTCCCACTTCAAAGTCGTTGGGGTCGTGAGCCGGGGTGATTTTCACCACGCCTGTTCCAAAATCACGTTCCACGTACTCATCGGCAATGAGCGGGATTTCCCGATTAACAAGCGGCAAAATCAGCGTCTTGCCCACAAGATCTTTGTAACGTTCATCCTCGGGATGAACGGCAACAGCGGTGTCACCCAGCATGGTTTCCGGACGTGTGGTAGCAAGCTGAATATAACCGCTGCCATCCTTAAACGGATAACGAACATGCCAAAAATATCCATCCCGTTCCGAGAACTCCACTTCCGCGTCCGAAATGGATGTTTTACAATGGGGGCACCAGTTGATGATACGTTCACCGCGGTAAATCAGGCCTTTCTCGTATAGTCCAACAAACACTTGACGAACCGCTTTGGAACAGCCTTCGTCCATAGTAAACCGCTCGCGTTCCCAATCACAAGAAGAACCGAGCTTTTTCAATTGTTCAACAATTCTTCCCCCGTATTTTTCTTTCCATTGCCACGCACGCCTTAGAAATTCATCGCGTCCGATATCTTCTTTCGTAAGTCCTTCCTTGCGCATAGCCTCAACAATTTTCGCTTCCGTAGCGATGGAGGCATGGTCCGTGCCGGGCAGCCATAATGTGCAATATCCCTGCATTCTGCGGTAACGGATCAAAATATCCTGCAGCGTATTGTCAAGGGCATGTCCCATATGAAGCTGCCCGGTAATGTTCGGCGGCGGAATAACTATGGTATACGGTTTTTTCTCCGGATCACGCTCTGCATGAAAAAAGCCGCCGGAAAGCCAAAAATCGTAAATTCTGTCTTCCACTTCGCGTGGATCATAGGTTTTTGCCAATTCCCTGCTCATATACTTTCCTCCAATCGGTCAACCACGCAGGTTTAACCGAATCATTATGACACTTTCAGTATTTTTTGTCAATTAACCGCCCGCCGGCAGCGGAGCGGTACATCCGCTGGAAATCGTCAAATCTATAATAGCCGCAAGGCAAAGAAATAAAAGAACACAATCCCCGTCCAAAATATCTATCGCGTAGCAATCGCGCGCCATGCTCCAGCACTTGCCGTGCGTCATGACGACTTGATCTGCAGCATTCAAAATATCAAACGACCGGGTTAGCATGTTGCCGCGAAAACGCCAACGTTTTCCTCTGATACGCACAGGCCGCCGAACAGAGGTATAATTGACGGCAACCCGCAGTCTTTTGCCTCCTGCTGCTACCGAATATTGAACAGCGTCGGAGATTCGTACTCCGGTAATCCGCCCAACAACGTTTTGATTACCATCCAGCAGAAAAAATTTACATCCCAGAGAAGTGTCTTTTCCAACCACTTCATATTCTGGACAACCATTTTCATTGAGTATGGTGAAAAGGCACCGGGGTTCCCCCACAGGTTTCAAATAAAACTGCAAGCAACCCCCTCCTTTGAAAATTGGTGCAATTCTTTGTTTATCATATCATTTTTCTTCGTATGCGGCAACCGTATCATACGAAATTTGGCCATTACAACTTCCCGATATGCAAAAACGCCGGGGTATCACCCCGACGCGGCCTGTTATTTCGTTTTGCCGTTGAGTAAGATTGGAACATGTTTTGTTTGAGACATCGAAAACGCTATATTGGTAGCATGGTCTGCAATACGCTCCAGATTAATGAGAAGATCATTAAACACTGCGCTGGATTCCGCACTGCACTGACCGGTGTTCAGCCTTTTTATGTGGTTTTCTTTCAGTTGTTCTGTTCGGCTATCTATTGTTTCCTCCGTATTGTTTACCTTAAAGGAAAGTTCCGCATCGTTGCTGCCTTTTAAAAATAGACGGAAGGAATCGTCTAAAATTGTCACAATGAGATTCTGCATCTCCTTGAGTTCTTCCGAAGCTGTTCCGCTCAGCGATGCTTTTCCGTCAATGACAATTTGTGCTTGCTCACCGATATTTTCACTGTGGTCCCCTATGCGTTCCAAGTCGTTTACAACATGGAACAAAGCACCGACAATTTCACGGTCATTGTCTTCCAAGTCGAGCGCATTAATTTGAATCAAAAAAGATGTAATTCTTCTGTTCAAGAAATTGATAACATTTTCATTTTCCTCAAGTTCCCTAATTTTATCCGGATTCTTGTTAAATAAAGCCTCCATGGAGTTCATAAAATTCGCTTTTGCCAAGTCTGTCATACGTCCAACTTCTTTTAACAATTGAGTAACGGCAACCGGCGGGGTATTTAAGATACGGGAATCAAGATATTTTAAACTCATAGCTTGCGACAGACTATCTTCACCCGGAATAATTTTGTAAGCCATGCGGATAAGAACACCGCTCAGCGGCAAAAGCAAAGCTGCGGTTACAACGTTGAAGATAATATGGACCATGAAAATCTGGAACCGTACATTATCCGGTGAGAAATCCATAATTAATTGCGCAAACGGAGTGATAATCGTGAGACCTGTAAATATAGCCGCACCGAGAACATTAAATAGCAAGTGCACAACTGCGGTACGCCTCGCCGTTTTGTTTGTTCCTATGGAAGAAAGCATCGCAGTTATGCATGTCCCGATATTCAAACCGAAAATGACAAACACAACTGATTTTAAGTCAATCAGTCCGGAAAGAGCAAGTGACTGCAAAACACCCACCGTCGCCGATGAGCTTTGTATCACCGCTGTAAAAACCATACCAGCAAAAAGGCCAACCAATGGATTTTGAAAATTCGTAATGACATCTTGAAACAGCGTTGACTCTCCAAGCGGTTTCATTGCCGTGCTCATAGTTTCCATTCCTATGAAAAGAATACCAAAACCTGCAATGATCTGTCCGATGTGCTTGGTATTATTTTTCTTGGCAAACATAATCAGTCCAACGCCTATAAAAACCGCCACAGGAGCAAAAGCCATAAAATTAGTCGCAGTGATTAATCCCGTTACGGTAGTGCCGACATTGGCTCCCATGATGATACCAACGGCCTGGCTTAAATTCATGATACCGGCGTTTACAAAGCCAACCACCATGACCGTTGTAGCCGAAGAACTCTGGACCACTGCCGTAACGGCAAATCCAAGAACGGCCCCCATGTATTTGTTCGTTGTCAGCCGTTCCGTCATTTCTTTAATTCTAGAACCGGCCGCAAGTTCCAATGATTCACCCATCAGCTTCATGCCATACAGGAACAGTCCCAAACCGCCCAGCAGTACTAAGATGTTATCCAGCGTCATAGATTCTCCTGCCATTCATATTCACTATTTTTATTGATTAGATTTCCAGAAACATGCATGTCCATTTTCGTTACAGTTCTGTAAAATCCATGTAAAATAATATTACGAAACTTATGTTAGAATATTCTAAATTTGAAAAATTTGAAATCTGGAGAATATTTTTCTCTCCGCCTGACAGGAATTGTTAACACTTTTCCCATCTGTCAGTTTTTCAGAGCTGCACCAATTTTGTGATATAATGAAAAATATCAAAGAATTCTGGAGGTAAAAATGCATCGGATACTGCAACAAGCTGGAATTCGCAAACGGCTTTGGCTATTACTTCTTTTCCCTGTGGCTCTTCTGCTGACCACATGCGCAGCGTGGAATCCAGCTTTCGCTCAATGGTATGCTGTAGTGATTTATTCCGGTTTGTCCCGTACCATCAACCGCATCACCGGATTGATCCCTTTTTCGATTGCAGAAATTTTGGTTATACTTTTTTTTGTCGCAATTCCGGTGTCCTTCATCGTCTTTATCGCAGGTCTGATTCGCAAAAAAGGCGCACGACTCCTCTTTACAATACGTTTGACTGTAAATTTATTTGTTTTTATCAGCATTGTTTATTTTTTGTATACAATAAACTGCGGAATCAATTACTATCGTTATTCTTTTGCAGACACTTGCGGACTAAACGTGCAGCCCTCCTCTGTCACTGAGTTGGAAAACTTGTGCGTTTCGCTCGCAGAAAACTTAAATCGGCTGCGTCCGCAGCTTCATACAGACGAACAAGGTGTGATGCAGCTAAGCACGCAAAACATGTATCTCACCGCGCAAAAAGCAGCGCAGGCATATGACAATATGGAAGAAGATTATTCTTTGCTTTATGCCGGATACAGCGCGCCAAAACTGGTTCATTTTTCCAGGGTAATGTCGCGCCTAAATATTACCGGGATATTTTTTCCGTTTACGTTTGAGGCTAATGTTAACATCGATGTTCCGGAATATACAATTCCCGCCACCATGTGCCATGAACTATCCCACCTACGCGGGTTCATGCGTGAAGACGAAGCCAATTTTATCGGCTATTTAGTATGCAAAAAAAGCGGAGATCCGGATTTCGAATATTCCGGTTATATGCTTGCCTTTACTCACGCTTCCAACGCCTTGTTTTCCGCAGACGCCGATGCGGCACAAAAGATTTTTGCATCACTTGACCCCGGAGTGCTTCGGGACCTTTCCTATAACTCGGAATACTGGAAACAGTTTGAAGGTCCCGCAGCAAAGGTATCAAACAGTGTCAATGACCATTATTTAAAAGCAACCAGCCAAGAGGACGGGGTAAAAAGCTATGGCAGAATGGTCGATCTGCTGTTGGCGGAGCAACGTGCCAACAGGCAAAACGAAAAAATGAACGATAAATAAAAAAACACCGGCGAGAAACAGCCGGTGTTTTTGTTATTATTCAGCCATTAAGCTACAAATCTGATTGGAAAATTCAACGGGATCTTCAATGGGAGCTCCCTCAATTAACAATGCTTGTGTGTAAAGCAATGAAGCATAGGTTTTCAGTTTCTCTTTATCGGAGTCAAACAAATTCACAAGCTTTTCAAAAATTGGGTGGTTCGCATTGATTTCCAATACGCGCTGTGCCTGTACTTTGTCTTTTTCGGCGTTTGGCAGAGAATTGAGTACCTTTTCCATTTCCATGGAAATGGCACCGCTTGTGGAAAGACAAACAGGGTGCGTTTTCAGCTTATTGGAAAGTACAACAGCTTTGACCTTACCATCCAGCGCGTCTTTGAGGAAGGAAAGCATATCTTTGTTTTCCTCAACCTTTTTAGCCGCTTCTTTCTTTTCTTCTTCGGTCTCTAAATCTAAATCATCCGCAGACACAGACTTAAACTCTTTGTCCTGATATTTTGCCAGCATCCTGATGGCGAACTCATCAATCGGATCGGTCAGATACAAAATCTCATATCCGCGTTCCTTTACCGCTTCCGTCTGGGGAAGCAAGGCAGCCTTCTGCACAGTATCCGCGCAGGCGTAATAGATATATTTCTGATCTTCTTTCATCCGGTCAACGTATTCTTTTAAAGTAGAATATTTCTCTCCCGCAGAGGTATGGAATAATAAGAGATCCTGTAAAACTTCCTTATGTGTTCCAAAATCCTGATAAACTCCATACTTTAGCTGCAGACCGAAATTCTGAAAGAATTTTTCATAGCTTTCCCGTTCATTTTTCAGCATGGATTCCAGCTCAGATTTAATCTTTTTTTCTACACGGCCCGCTATAATCTTTAACTGGCGGTCGTGCTGCAGCATTTCACGCGAAATATTGAGCGATAAGTCCTGCGAATCCACCAAACCACGGACAAAGCTGAAATAATCCGGCAACAGGTCAGCACACTTCTCCATAATCAAAACGCCGTTGGAGTAAAGCTGAAGCCCTTTTTCATATTCTTTGGTATAAAAATCATACGGTGCCCGCGCGGGAATATACATCAGCGCATGAAATGTTGCGGTACCCTCCGTATGCATATGAATCACTCTTGCCGGGTCCTCATAGTCCATAAATTTGTCTTTGTAGAACTGGTTGTACTGTTCCTTGGTTATCTCGTTCTTATTTTTGCGCCAAAGCGGCACCATACTGTTGAGCGTTTCTTCTTCGGTATAGCTCTCGTACTCATCTTTGCTGCCTTCCTTGAGCCGGCTTTTTTCCACATTCATGCGGATGGGGTACCGAATATAATCGGAATATTTCTTAACAAGGCGCCGCAACGTGTAAGTGTCCAGATACTCACTGTATTTTTCGTCATCCGTGTCTGGTTTTAGAGAAAGAATGATATCTGTTCCGCAGGTTTCCCTCTGCTCACACGGCTCGACCGAATAACCCTCCACACCGTGCGATTCCCAGCGATACGTTTCGTCACTGCCGAATGCTCGACTGATAACCGTCACATGGTCGCTGACCATGAACGCAGAATAAAATCCTACGCCAAACTGCCCGATAATCTCAATTTCCGGTTTCTTTTCAACCTCATTTTTAAAATCGAGCGACCCACTTTTGGCAATTGTCCCTAGGTTAGTTTCCAATTCTTCCTTTGTCATGCCGCAGCCATTGTCTGAAATGGTCAGCGTACGTTTTTCCTTGTCCGGAACAATTCGGATCACAAAATCATCGCGGTTTAATCCGGTATTCTCTTCCGACAAAGCTTTATAATATAGTTTGTCAATGGCATCGCTGGCATTGGAAATCAGTTCGCGAAGAAAGATTTCCTTATGTGTATAAATGGAGTGGATCATCAGGTCCAGAAGGTGCCTGGACTCTGCCTGAAACGGTTTTATCGGCATATACAAGTCCCATCCTTTGTAAACAAGAATTAGCACTCGATACAATCAAGTGCTAATTCATATTGTATTCTATCCGCCTCAAAAATTCAAGGGGACAATTGTTAAATTTTTGTATCAGGAATTTGCTCGCTCCGGTACATAGTCGTGGTCCACCGTGACAACCGGGAAGCAATTTCCCGGCAGACTGCGTATCTTTTCTGAAATTGCTTCTAAAAGTTCAGCATCCGTCATTGGAAATTCAAAAGACACACAAACATCAAACACAAGATTAACATGAGTGGGTCCCCAAACCACGCGAAAGTCGTGCATATCAATTTTCGGGGAAATCTCTGTGAGCAACTGGCTAACCTTCTGTTTGAGTTCATTGATTCGGGGATCGTGTGTCATAACCGGATCCATGTGAATGACAAGATGAATCCCCTTTTTCTCTAAAAAATCACGCTCTATGTTATCAATAATATCATGGCTGAATAAAACATCCTGTTCTGCCGGAACTTCACAGTGAACCGTAGCAAAGCAGCGACCCGGACCATAACTGTGAACATTTAAATCGTGAATTCCCAAAATACCATCATAGCTGTTAATGGTGCGGTAGATGTCATCCACCAGTTCGCGGTTGGGTGCTTCCCCCAGCAGCGGATTGCTGGTTTTTCGGATGAGCTGAAAACCGGTAATCATAATCATGACGGCAATCACAAGTCCCATGTAACCGTCCAAATTAAATCCGGACAGCCGAGTAATGAGAATTCCTGCCAAAACCACAGCTGTGGAATATACATCATTAAGGCTATCCGCTGCCGCTGCGGTAACTGCCTCAGATGATATTGTTTTACCAATTTTCCGGTAAAAAGCACTCTGCCACGATTTAAGCAAAATAGAAAAAATTAACACAGCCACAACAACAATGCTAAACTCTGTGTTTTCCGGATGGATAATTTTTTGCAAAGAACTATGCGCAAACTGGAATCCGGTGACAAATACAACAAGGGATACCATCAGTCCGCTGATGTATTCGATTCTTGCATGCCCATATGGGTGCGCAGAATCAGCAGGTTTCGCCGCCAGCTTAAACCCAACCAAAGTCACGACGGATGAAACGGAATCGGTCAAATTATTAACGGCATCCGCCGCAATCGCGATGCTGTGGAATAAAACGCCCATCATCATCTTGACTGCGAAAAGCAACAGATTTGTAATAATTCCCACAAATCCCGAAAACTTCCCATAGCGCTCCCGAACGACGGGGTCGCCGGTATTGCGGTAATCTTTGATGAACAAACGAATGAGTAAATTGGTCATGTTTCCCCTCCGAATAAACTGCCGCCGTGGCAGTCAATTGCGGTTAAAAGGGGAAAATCCTCAAATTCCAGTCGTTTCACAGATTCACATCCAAGATCTTCAAAAGCTATGACTTCAAGGGAACGAACGCATTGGGCTGCTAATGCGCCCGCCCCGCCAATGGCACACAGATACACCGCGCCATTGCGGCGAATGGCATCCACAACAGCTTTGGAACGATTCCCTTTCCCAATCATGCATTTTAGCCCAAGGTCAAGCAAACGCGGAGCAAAAACATCCATTCTCGACGAGGTAGTCGGTCCACAAGAACCGATGGGCATGCCCGGCGGGGTAGGCGTTGGTCCCGCATAATAAATCGTTGCCCCTTCCAGTTGGAACGGAAGCGGCCGGCCTTCATCAAGCATAGTAAATATTCTTTTGTGCGCCGCATCCCGCGCGGTATATACCGTACCGCTGAGCAAAACGCGGTCCCCGGCATGCAGGCGGGAAGCTGCCTGTGCCATATCACTTGCATTGACTCGAATAGAACTCATGAAACACAAACCCTTCTTTGAATCATACATAAAAGGGAACCGCGCGGCAGTCCCCTTTTGTCATTATAACATATATAAAATTCACTTTAAAGCATCTTTTTCTTGTGAAGAATCCAATATGCCACCAAAATGCAAAGCATGGAAAACGCAATTGGAAACCAAAAGCTGGCGATTGGTATCCCCGAAACATTCATGCCGTATGCACCGGTTATAACCGTAGGTACCGAAAACAGCAATGTAATGGAAGCCAAAGCTTTCATCACGATGTTCAGATTATTAGAAATAACGGAGGCAAATGCATCCATTGTCCCCGACAATATGTTCAGATGAATATTCGACATCTCGATTGCCTGTTTCACTTCAATCAATACGTCTTCTAAGAGATCCTGGTCTTCTTCGTACAATTTGATTGTTCTGCCGCGCATAATTTTTTCAAGCGTGATTTCATTTCCCTTTAACGAGGAGGAAAAATATACAAGGGACTTCTCTATATCCAGCAGCTGCAAAAGTTCTGAATTTTTCATCGACTCCCGAAGTTCTGTTTCTACGGTACTGCTGATTTTATCGATCTGTTTTAAATACTGCAAATATCGACTGGCCACGCGCAGCATGATTTGCAGCAGAAATCGGGTTTTTAAATTCGTCCGCACTCCCTTGACCAAACCACGCGCAAATTCATCCACAACCGAGTTGTCCCGTATGGAAACTGTAATGACGTTTTTCTCTGTCAAAATTAGGCCCAGCGGCATAGTGGAATAGGTTAAACGATTCCCTTCCTTTTCCACCATTGGAATATCAATTACAACCAGTGTGTTGTCACCTTCATGATCAATATGGGAGGATTCTTCCTCATCCATTGCGGCGCGAAAAAAATCCGGTTCAATGCCAAAATCCGCAATCAAACTCGCAATTTCTTGTTCATCCGGAGCCACACAGTTAATCCAGCATCCTGGTTCGCACCCATCGATCTGCGTCATACGTCCATCCACTGTTTTGTAATAGGACAGCATTGTGCTCATCTCCTCTATGAAGTTTTCTTCGCGGTTTCCCCAAAGGGTCAGGATTCACAATGCCACCCCCTTATAAACTCTCGTTTTTCTATACCATGTGCTATTATAGCACAGAAAACGGAGATTGCAAGAGCGCAGGCGATATTGTAAGGTCTATTTTTTCGTACTAGCCCAAAAGCATCTTTCAAAGTCTTATTTGATTGATTTTGAACTATTTTACTTGAAATCCCGCATAAATTTCATCTATCCAGTTATATTTTGTTCATAGTTAATAGAAAATACACCGACTGCGAAAAAGAATGTCGGCCGACTTATCCGGCGCGCGTCATACAAAAAAGGCAGATTCCGTTTGGAATCTGCCTTTGAAAAAGTATGTAATTTAGGATTTACGGTTAAATATCTGCATAATATCCGTAAAATCATCGTCTTCTAACGAATTGTTTTCAACTGCCCTCTCGCTATTGTCAGCCTCCTGCTTTTCTTGAGATGTTACGTTATTTGCCTCACCGGAAGCAGTCGGAAAACCGGTTGCGATAACGGTTACGCTCATTTCATCATCCATATTTTCATCAAACGCGGCACCCCAGATAATATTTGCATCCTCGTGAGCCTGCGAGGATATCATGGCGGAAGCGGTTTCAATTTCATCCAATCCGATATCCGGTGAAGAAGTGATATTGATAATAACACCTTTCGCACCGTTGATGGCTGTTTCCAACAATGGACTGGAGATAGCCATATTGGCGGCTTCCTGTGCTTTGTCCTTACCGGAAGCCCGTCCGACACCCATTGATGGCCATGTGTGCGTATCCGGCATCTTTCATAACGGCGGTTACGTCTGCAAAGTCCAGATTGACCAGTCCCGGCAATTTAATGAGATCTGAAATACTCTGTACACCCTGCCGCAGAACATCATCCGCGATGGAAAACGCATTGAGCAAAGTAATACGCTGTTCACTGACCAGTTTTAACCGTTCATTTGGAATAACAACAAGCGAATCCACATGTTCCCGAAGGGCCGTAATGCCGCTTTCAGCCTGTTCCATGCGGCGTCTTCCTTCAAACTCAAAAGGTTTTGTCACAATACCGACTGTTAAAACACCCATATCATGGGCGATTTCGGCAACAATCGGAGCTGCACCTGTTCCGGTTCCTCCCCCCATGCCGGCTGTAACAAAAACCATATCGCTGCCCCGAATGGCCGCGGCAATGGCATCGCGGCTTTCATCAGCGGCCTTCTGCCCCATTTCCGGCTTAGAACCAGCACCTTTTCCATGTGTTACCTTTTCTCCAATCTGGATTTTTTGTGTAGCCTTAGAACGGTACAAGGCCTGCCTGTCCGTATTCACACTGATAAATTCAACGCCCTGCACACCCATGGATACCATGCGATCAACCGCGTTGCCGCCGCCTCCGCCGACTCCAATCACTTTTATCTGAACAAGATTGTCAAAATCATTTTCAATTTCAAAAGGCATGTGCCGCAATCCCCCTTAAACGATTCCTATTTTTATGCCACCGCCTATATCGTAAACATCCTAATTTTATATCGTCCCATATTAAGATATTATACACGATTTAGGCATAATTTCAATAAATATTTTTCCATATTATTCAAATAAGCAAATATGAGTTTCCTTTACGAGGACCCTGTTTCCGGTTGAAAATAAGCGGTATCGTTCTCCTCCACAGTGGAAAGGTTCAACGTTCCCATCTCCGTATCTTGAATTTTTCCGGAATCAAACAGCGCCTTTGCATATCGAATTTTATAGTCCAGCCCTGACGGCATTCCCAAATTAATTGTCACTCTCCCGTCATACTCCACCAGAACGCTTGACGAGGAGGAAAAGTTCATGCCAGTGATATTTGTAAGCCCGTACTGATTTAAAGCGCTTACAACCTCCATGAAGCAAGTTTGCATGGAGGTGTCTGCAAACTCAGCCGCAGCACCAGCTACTGGGTTTTTCAGTTCAATTCCCTCAATCAGCGGACAACTCTGTGGCAGCTTGTCCGTAACCTCCAAAACTCTGAAATCATCTCCCATAATCACATATTCTCCAGAGTATTCCACTGCACCGCACACATGTGCCGCGGTTACTTCAATATATATTTTGGCGGGTAATTGCCGCTTGACTTTGACCGAACCGATATAGGGCAGTTGACTCAGTATCTGCTGCTCCGCCTGCTTTGTTTTTGCAAGGAAGAGATTTTCTCCTTTTTGAATACCGCAGGCACTGATGATTTCTTCCTGTGAATACCTTGAAGTTCCTGTAACCTGTATCGTGTCTATTTGAAACAACACCGTAAATGACACGGCGACGGCGGCAGATAGAACCGCCAAAAACAGGACAATATAAAAAATCAACAGTGCTCTTCGCCGTCGCCTGCGTCTATTCGCCGCACGAATTGAAGCCCGGGAGGGTGCGGGAGCAGATGTTGCCCTTCGGGCAGATTTGTATGTTCTGTTATTCTCTGTTCGTGCTGCGTATCGCGGATTTTTCGAATTCTTCATGCTTTTCTAGTTCCTTCCGGAAAAATGCTAAACCCGTTTAATATCCGCCCCAAGGCGGGCGAGATTATCTTCAATACATTCATATCCCCTGTCCAAATGATGCAGTCCATAAACTTCCGTTGTACCCTGTGCGGCCAAGCCAGCCACCACCAATGCCGCACCGCCCCGCAGATCCGATGCTTCAACCGCTGCCCCGGACAGACGTTTCACACCTTCCACAACGGCAACACGGCCTTCCACCTTGATATTGGCACCAAGCCGAAGAAGTTCCCCCACATGTTTATATCGGCTTTCAAAAATATTTTCCACAAACATGCTGGTGCCTTCTGCTACGGTTGCCATAGCCATCATCGGTGCCTGCGCATCCGTCGGGAAACCCGGATAAGGCATTGTTCTGACACTTTTCAGGCGGCTCAATCGTTTCGGGGCAGAAATGCAAATCGAGTTTTCATGCAAATCAATTTGACATCCGCTTTCTTCCAAAGCCGGCAATACAGGTGCTAAATGATCCGGGATTACATTGGAAATGGTCAATGTGCTGCCCGTGATTGCGGCGGCTGTCATAAAAGTGGCTGCTGCAATGCGGTCCGGTATGACGACATGTTCGCAGCCGCCCAGACGATCAACGCCGTCAATATAGATTGTGCTGTCCCCTGCGCCCTGTATTTGCGCACCGGCGGAGTTTAAAAAATCGGCTAAATCGCAAATCTCTGGTTCCCTGGCAGCATTGTTGATGACGGTTCTCCCTTCGGCCAGACACGCGGCAATAATAATATTCTCCGTAGCGCCGACACTGGGAAACGACAGATTAATAACAGATCCTTTTATGCCATGCGGAACGGTGCAGTCAAGGCATCCGTGGTCCTCATTAATGACGACACCCATTTTTCGCAGGGAAGAAAGGTGGAGATCAATCGGACGCGGCCCAAGTTCACATCCGCCCGGAAACGATAAAACCGCCCGTTCCAGCCGGCTGACGATGGCACCGAGAAAAATAATGGATGAGCGCATTTCGCGCATCAGGTGGTCGGGGATATCATAATGACTGACGGAGAGTGGATCAATAACAACATCCCCCGCGGTGCGTTCCACCTTGCAGCCAAGGTGGCGCAGAATCTTAATAGCTGTGTCCACATCCGACAGCGCAGGACAGTTATGTAGAACACATTTTCCTTCGCATAACAGCGATGCGGCCATAAGCGGCAGTGTACTGTTTTTAGCGCCGTGGATTTGCACTTCTCCTTCCAGCTTTCTGGTGCCATGTATCAGCAGCTTCGACATAGCAACACCCCCAAATAATCTGCTACCATATTATGCTGTTTGGGGGATTGCGGTGACGAATCATTACGCTGTCGGCCGGCTGAGAACTTCCTTTATAATTTTATAAATTCTTTCACATGAGTCCAAAATTGCCATCTTTTTCGCGTTCTCCGCAAGGGTTTCAATTTTCCCCGGCTGGGAAAAAAGTTCCTGCACCTTGCGGCATAACAGCTCCCCGGATAAATCTTTTTCTTCCAAAATTTCCGCGGCACCGCGTTGAACCATTGCCATAGCATTATGAAACTGGTGATTTTCCGCCACATTCGGTGACGGAATTAAAATAGATGCTCTTCCGACTGCCTGCAGCTCGCTTAGGGTAATTGCTCCGGCACGGCAGATAACAAGATCTGCCGCGGCAAGGCAGTCCGGCATATTGTTGATATATTCCCTAATATCCAGTTCCTTATGGCGTTTTACATCCAAACCTTTTTCTTTTAAAAGATCCGGAAACCATTTTCCCCACTGGCCATATCCATGGATATGCTGAAATTGTCCGCTTTTGGCACTCTGAGCCAAAAGATCCGCCACTGCTTCGTTGATTTTTCTGGCACCTAAACTTCCGCCAAACGACAAAATCATCGGCCTGGAATCCAAACCAAGCTTCTTTCGTGCCATTTTCCGGTCCGCCCTGACAACTTCCTGCCGAACCGGGTTGCCCGTCAACACGCAGCGAGCGGACGGACTGAGATGTTTCTGTGCATCCGCGACGGCCAGCATGGTGCGGCTTGCACGTTTTGACAGCATCTTATTGGTGACGCCGGGATATGCGTTCTGCTCATGGATAACGGACGGGATACCCATGCGCATTGCCTCCCTGATGACGGGACCGGCCACATAGCCACCCGTTCCAACACAGATATCCGGCTTAAATTCACGGATAATGCGGCGGGATTCCACTGTGGAAGTAAACAGCCGAATTACCGTTTTCCCGTTCCGCACAAGATTCTTTAAACTCAAGCTGCGCTGAAAACCTGAAATGGTGATGCTTTTAAAATCATACCCTGCTGCGGGAACAAGGCGTTCTTCCATGCCGCCCTTTGCTCCAACATACAGAATCTGTGCATCCGGTTCTTTTTCTTTTATGTATCCGGCAATTGCAAGTGCCGGGTTGATGTGGCCGGCCGTACCTCCGCCGGCAAATAGAATTTTCATTACAGTACCTCGTTTTTATATTTTTTCTATGGCCGCTGTTCGAGAAATAGACAGTACAATTCCCATTTCAGCCAGAAGTATGACAAGAGAAGTACCTCCGTAGCTGAAAAACGGCAAACTGATGCCGGTGTTTGGAATCGTATTGGTAACAACGGCAATATTCAAAATAACCTGAAGACCTACCTGCACCACGATTCCAATCCCGAGCAGCATGCCAAATTTATCCTTTGCATGCAAAGAAATGTCAATGCCTCGCCAAATCAGCATGGCAAACAGGATAATAATAATCAGTGCACCGATAAACCCCAGCTCTTCACAGACAATGGCAAAAATAAAGTCATTCTGCGGTTCCGGCAAATAGAGAAATTTCTGGCGTGACTGACCCAAGCCCAATCCGAGCAGTCCACCGGAACCAATGGCATATAATGACTGCCGCGTCTGCCAGGTATCCGCAATCAACTCCGGTGTCGCATTGGAAAAGGGATCCAGCCAAGCGACAATGCGATCGTTGGCATATGAATATTCTTTTGCAAAAAGCACTAGGTAGGCAACACCTGCGCCCATAAGACTAAATGCACCAACAAACCAGCGCAGCTTTACTCCGCCGATAAACAGCATCACCGCGCCAATCAGAGTAATGATAACGGTCGCAGAAACATGAGGTTCCCACATCAAAAGGGCTGCTGTCATTCCAAGAATCAATGCATAAGGAAGCACCCCATACCGAAATGTTCCCATTCGGTTAAAATTCAGCGAAATCAGATGCGCGAAAATTAAAACAATGGAAAATTTGGCAATCTCAGAGGGTTGGAACTGACCAAACGGACCAAGACTAATCCAACGGTGAACGCCGCTGATTGCCGGCATGAAGCGCACCAATACCAATAATGCATAGGAAATAAGCAAAATTGGAATTGCCAGTTCATGAAAATGATGATAATCAAAATAGGAAACGGCAATCATAATGATAACGCCCATCAAGGCGAAAATCGCCTGTTTGCTGATGAAAAAATAGCTGTTGCCACCATGCCGATAAAATGCATTTGCATAACTGGCGGAAAACATCATAATCAGCCCGATGATCAGTAAAACCAGCACTACAAACAAAAAAGGCAAATCCATTCCGGAACGCACTGAAAAAATGCGAAACTTTTTCTTTACCTTTTTTCCATATGCAGTGGCTTCTCTAATATCTCCGGTGGGACGTTTGGCCGCACGTTTCGGCATTGGAGTGACATTGGTTTGTTTTTTCACTACGATTGTCGCCTCCTTTCCGCGTTACATATTATTGAAGCACAACCGCGCCGCCGAATCTGTCATTTTCTGTGGATATGTTAAAATTCATAGAAGGCAAGCAAGACGGAAATTGCACCGAAAAACGCTGTTACCGCGCTGAAAACCATGCAGATTTTTACCTCGCTCCAGCCGCACAATTCAAAGTGATGATGAATCGGGCTCATTTTAAACAAACGTTTTCCATGGGTCATTTTGAAATAGGAAACTTGCAGAACAACGGATAAAATTTCCGCAATATACACAATACCGATTGGAAGTATCAAAATGGGAGCACTCACATCAAACCCAAGTGCACAAACCAATCCTCCAAGAAACAGCGAACCTGTATCCCCCATAAACACCTTTGCAGGATTAAAGTTCCACACCAAAAATCCCAAACAACCACCCGCTGCAGCTGCGGCGACAATTCCAACCGGCGACAATCTTAAAACACCTGCAATCACCATAAAAGAAGCAGCCACAAAAAAAGTAACGGATGCATTCAGTCCATCAATTCCGTCCGTAAAGTTGACGGCGTTGACCATGCCAACAATACCCAAAAGGGACAAAATCCAGTACCATGCACCCAAATTCACACCGCCCGCAAACGGTATCAGGGTAACAGAACCCGTGCCGAACCGGTAAAGGGTATAAAGATATCCCCCCGCAACAAGAAACTGGAGAACAAGTTTCTGCCGAACCGTAAGTCCCAAGTTTCTCTTTTTGACCACTTTAATATAATCGTCAAAAAAACCGATGAGGCCGAATGCACAAGCCATCAGCAGACCGCCAACGATTTTGGTCCGCATCGCAAGATTCTGTTCACTCAGCCCCTCAGCCCCGTAATACATAGATAGGCAGACAGCAACGGCTATCAGGATTCCTACAATAAACAGAAACCCACCCATGGTTGGCGTGCCATTCTTTTTTCTGTGCCAAGAAGGGCCAACATCTCGTATGGTCTGACCGAAATTTACACGGTGGAGAAAAGGCACCATCCATTTTCCAAGCAGCGTCGTGATTCCAAATGAAATAGTCGCCGCCATCAAAGTCCATAAAGAATTCATATTTCTCATTCACCTTTATTCTGTAAACTATCCTTTCGGTTTATACATTGTTAAGTGCCGGGAAGTATTTTCGAGGCTGACTCTGGTTTAGAGTGCTTAAAACCTCGGCAAACGGGATTCCGCAGCCCACAGCCGCACAGGCAGCCGCCATCACAGCCTCAACTTTGGAAAGGTCACTTCCGCGCAGTCTCACCCGGCCGATCACTCCAAACCCTACGATTTCAAATGTGGTATTTCCATCCGGTGTAATTCGGATATTTCGTGCCGTAAAGTCCGCGTCATTCCTCTTTAGCGAAAAAGTGATCCGTTTTGCCGCGCCCTGCACATATTCAGAAAGTTCCCGCTCTGCAACGCAAACCGCCCATTTCTTTACATCAATGCCATTCATACGCATGCACAAGAGCAATACAGGCTTTACCATACCTTTCGGCAACATATTGCCATACTTTACAACGCGGTAATCTTCATGCCCGCAAATACGAAAAATATTTTTTAGCAAAGCCGCTGAAGAACTTCCCTTTTCAGCCACCGCGACTGCTTTCACACCTGAAACCGTTTCCGCTGTGATTCTCATCAAATCGCTCCCATATATCGATTATTCCACCTGATTGGGTTCAATAAACGAAACTGTTACAACTGTGCCGGGTGATACCTCGGTTCCCGCCTCAATATCCTGCAAGCTGGAAACAGCGTTTGTCGTACCTGTTAAGGCTGCACCGGAAATACTGATATTGACGCCGGCCTCTGCCGCTCGTTCGTTTGCCTGCGACAGCGAAAGTCCGACAAAATCCGGTACGACAACCGTTTCTGCTTTACTCTCTTCATCTGTAAACAAAACCACTCTGCCGCCTTTTGGAATACTCTTGCCCGCTTGAGGCACCTGGGAGATAACCGTTTCTCCGTCGCCGTATATCTGCGGTGTAAGCCCTGCTCCGGAAATGATATTTTTGGCCTCAGCTACTGTCTTTCCAACTACACCCGGTGCCTGTGCATCAAGTTTTTCCAGTTCCTCTTCTGTATACTTCGGCTCTATTCCAAGATACGGAAGAACTTCTGACATAGTTTTTAAAAACACCGGCCCGGAAACATAACTTCCATAGTAACTGTTGCCGTGCGGCTCATCGTAAAAAACCAACATAGCAACCTGCGGGTCATCCGCCGGTGCAAAACCGCAATAAGATGCGATATATTCCTTGCTGGTTTTAATTTCCTGTTTCTCAGAGGTTCCTGTCTTGCCTGCAATCCTATATCCCGGAATATACCCGCTTTTTGCCGTTCCTGTTGTAGCATCCTGCTGCAAGATAGCGCTCATTCTTCTCGATGTATCATTTGAAATCACCTGGCGTTTCGGTGATGTATCAGCCGTTTTGACTATATTGCCATTACTGTCTAAAATACGGTCCACCACATGCGGCTGTACTAGATAGCCGCCGTTCGCAACCGCCGCGACAGCGGTAATCATTTGGATTGGGGTAATGGTAAAACTTTGACCGAAGGAAGAAGTAGCAAGTTCCACCGGTTTGAGCTGGTCAGCCGTATAATAGATGCTCCGGGATTCCCCCGGGAGGTCAATGCCTGTCTTAGAGGTAAAGCCAAACGCGTCGAAATACTTAAAGAACAAATCGGGGCCAAGCATATTGCCCACCTGCATGAAAACAACGTTGCTCGATTCGCAGATTCCCTCCGCAAACGTCAGCTGACCGAAACCGCCGCGCCGCCAGTCGTGGATAATCCTGTCCCCGATTTTTAAATAGCCGGGGCAGTCAAACAGGGTGTTTTCCGTTACAAGATTCTCTTCCATTGCCGCAGCGCCCGTAATCATCTTAAACACGGAGCCGGGCTGATAGGTATCACTGACGCATTTATTGCGCCATTGGGCCTGCTGCGCTTCTCGAAGCGCTTGTGTTTTTTCCTCACCGTCCGGCATTTGAGCGATTTCATCCGCCAAAGCCTCATCGGCAATTGTAAACGGGTCGTTGGGGTCAAAATCGCCTTTCACAGCCATGGCAAGAATTGCACCGGTATTTACATCCATAATGATACCGCAGCCACGGTTTTGCACTTTATTGTTAATCAGGCCTTCTTCCAAATTCTTTTCCAAAATATGCTGTACAACCTCGTCAATGGTAAGCACAAGGCTGTGGCCGTCTTGAGCCGGAATCTCCTGTTCATAATCGTACTGCATATCGGTACCGATCGCATTTTTTGCTGTGACCAGTTTTCCGGCTACTCCGGTCAATTCACTGTCGTATTCCGCTTCCACACCCGCAAGTCCTTGACTATCCGTACCCGTAAAACCGAGTACCGTAGATGCCAATGTTCCGTATGGATAATATCTCTTGTAATCCTCAATCAGACGAATCCCGTTGGTGATATTGTTTTTATCTTTAAATTCGACGATTTTGTCCTTAATATCCGATTCTACTTTACGCTTAATGACATCATAATAAGTTTTCTTGTGACTGTGTTCCAGTATAACATTTTTATCAATGTCTAAAATTGCAGAAAGACCGTCAGCTATCAGTTCACGGTTCTCATCCGTGATATACGCCGGTTCCAAAACAACCTGCCAAACGGTAGCGCTTTTGGCCAATTCCTTCATGTTTCTGTCATAAATTGTTCCGCGCTGAGCAGTTAGAACTGTGTCCTTTACCTGGTTGTCAACGGCACGTCTTTTCAATTCTTCGCCTTCGACTATTTGCAGCCTCGCCAAATTAAAAATAACGGAACCAAATCCAACTACAATCATCATGAACAGAACAAACACCGTTCGGCGCCACATTCTGACGGTTGTTCCTTTGGCCATGCAATGTTCCTCCAATTGCCTGTTAAAGTAACGAATATCAAAAATGAGAGTCAAGAACCTTCTTCTCAACTCTCCTTGCTATCGAGCAGCGGATCATCCGCAGGCGCTTGATCGCACTATTAATACTTATTGCGCGGATCCCCTCTTTATGACAAAAAACGGCGGACAGAGTCTATCAGTTTGGAAAACCAATTTTTATTTGTTACGGGCACCAGAACCTGCGTTTTATCTCCGCTAGACAGTGTGATATTTTCGACCTGACTGCGATTGATTTTTTCCATGCCCAGCTGTTTAGAAGCGTAATTTTCAACTGCTTCCAGAGAAATCTGAGCTTCCGATTTCATTTTCATTTGGGTATAAACACTCTGCGCCTCAGAAAGTTGCTTTGAAACAATACTCAAAGAATCTGAAAGTTCCGCAAGCTGTACTTGGCCGTAAATATACGCACCCGACATACCTGCAAGAACGAGAAACGAAAGGATTGTGGGCAACATGGGCAAAATCCTATGTTTCGGCCGGCGGTTTTCTTCCAATCGCTCCCGCGGAAGTTCAATGACGTTATTTTTGCGCGCTGGTTCCTGTGTTTGTCGACGCTTTGGTTCAAATGTTTCAAAATCGTAAGCCGTATTGCTGACCGCCATGACAAATCCTTCCTTTCCGTTCTTTATCTTGATTATTCTTATAGTTTTTTGCAAACACGGAGCCGTGCACTCCGGCTGCGAGGGTTTTCCTCAATTTCTTTCTCCGTCGGTGCCAAACCTTTTTTGTAGATTAGCTCTGCCTTCGGTTTTTTTCCACAGACACAAACCGGAAAATCCGGCGGACAGGTACACCCGGTGCACCACTCAGCCATTCTTCTCTTTACCATTCTATCCTCTAGAGAGTGAAATGTAATCACCGCAAGACGACCGCCCGGTTTTAAAATGGAAAATGCTGCGTCAAGCCCTTCCGAGAGCCTGTCCAGTTCTCCATTCACCGCAATCCGAAGCGCCTGAAAAGTTTTGCGGGCAGGATGTCCCGGCTTTCTGCGAACAGCCGCGGGAACGGACTCTTTTACAATTTCAGCAAGCTGGAGCGTCGTTTCAATGGGGGTCTGTTCCCTTGCTCGAACAATTCCTGCTGCAATTCTCCTTGCATTGTTTTCCTCCCCGTATTTACGAAGAATACCCGCAAGCTCATTCTCCGGCAGTGAATTGACTAGGTCACGAGCAGAAACCCCTTCCCGACTCATCCGCATGTCAAGCGGAGCATCGGAGTGGTAAGAAAATCCGCGTTCCGGATTATCGAATTGAAACGAGGAAACCCCAATATCAAGCAAAACACCATCCACCGGAATGAAATGAAACTTTTCAGCGACCTTGTCCATATCCGAAAAATTAGCTCTGTAAACCGTTGCACATGGATAATCCTTCAAGCGCTCTCCAGCAGCTTTGATGGCATCTGGATCTTGATCGATCGCCAGCAGCTTCCCGGTCGTAAGACGTTGCGCAATTGCTTGGGAGTGCCCTCCCCCTCCTGCCGTACCGTCGATATAAATTCCGTCCGGATGAATATCCAAACTTTCAATTGTCTCATCAAATAATACCGGTTTATGATAAAAATTCATTACTTTGCCTCTTTACAGTTCTAAAAGATCCATTGCCTCGGCAATGTTGTCCTGAGTCAATGTGGAGTTGAAGGTGATCCAGCTGTCCGTATTCCATATTTCAGCACGGTTGGAAGCGCCAATGAAAGTAACATCTTTCTCAAGTGAAGCGTATTTGCGCAGCGTTTGCGGCAAAAGGATTCGCCCCTGCCGATCCGGCTGTACTTCCACAGCTCCGGAAAAGAAAAAACGCTGCAACCCGCGTGCTTTAGAAATGGGCATGGCACTGACTTTTTCCTGAAGTCTGTTCCATTCCTTTGGTGAAAGAACAAATAAGCATCCGTCGAGTCCCTTTGTGACATAGAAGTGATCTCCCAGATCTTCGCGAAACCTGGCCGGAACAATCACCCTGCCCTTTTGGTCTATGGTATGTTGGAACTCACCGATTAGCATAGATGTTCCCCACTTCTTCAGCAAAAGCAGAATTATTTACCACTTTATGCTACTTTCATCCACTTCTCACCACTTTGATTTGATTATATCCTACCTGTTTAAAAAATGCAACTAATTTTTTTGCTTTATTCCTATTTTAAATAGATATTTTGCGTATATTTTGTATTGCGTATCAAAGAACAAAAAAAACGCCACAAGGTTTTGTGGCGTAAAAATTTTCCATTTTAATCAATCTGTTCCATTTTGCCGTTGGGAAGCACGAATGTTTTGTCTGGTTCTTCTCAACTCAGCCAACAGCTGAGCGAGGCTGTCATCGGTACGTTTCATCAAATCGTCAATATAGTCATTGCTGGCTTTTCGCATTTCTCTGATTTTTGCCTGGGACTGCATCGTGATTTCGTTCGCTTTCTGCTGTGCCTGCCGAACTATTTCGTCCTGTGCGACCAAAGCCTTTGCTCTCTCCTGAGCTACATGAAGAACGGTTTCCGCTTCCCGACGGGCATCTTCAAGAATTTGCGTACGGTCTGCAACAATTGCTTTGGCCTGACGAATTTCCTTTGGCAAATTAGCCCGGATTTCATCCAAAATTTGTTTAACCTCTTCCCCGTCTAAAACCGCTCTGCCACGGCTCAGTGGCAGACTCCATGCCTTATCGACCATCTCGTACAGTTCATCGATTAAGTCGTCCACACTCATTTTCGCTTTCCTCCTGCACACAAACGCTGCTCAATATCATGTAAAATACACTCCGGGACAAAATTCGAAATATCGCCGCCAAAACATGCTACTTGTTTCACTCCGCTGGAGCTTAAAAACATATTTTCGGCAGTTGTGTTAAGATAAACCGTTTCCAGATTTGGGTTCAATTTTTTGTTAACCAGTGCCATCTGAAATTCATACTCAAAATCCGACATAGCCCGCAGTCCTCTGACAATTGCTGCTGCATTGCGGATTCTGGCGTAATCTGCAATCAGTCCGTCAAATCCAACCACCTCTACATCTTCCATATCCTTCGTGCAGCGTTTGAGCATATTGATGCGTTCTTCCACCGTAAAAGCGGTGTGCTTTTCCGGATTCACCAGAACGGCAACAATCGTATGGTCGAACAACTTTCGGGCACGATTAATAATATCCATATGTCCGAGGGTAACCGGATCAAAACTTCCCGGACAAATCGCAGTTTTCACGGCTTATGTCACGTCCTTATGTTGATATAGAGTCAGCGCAATTTTTCCGTACCGGTAAGATTTCCTGCGTACGAAGTCTCCAGCTGTTTCAGGCAGGATTTCATCAGTTGGGTTTTCGCAAACAATGATGCCCCCTTGGTTCATTCTCCCTGCAACCATCTCAATCGCACGCTGCAGAAGTCCGGTGCGGTAGGGAGGATCCAAAAAGGCCAAATCAAATGTTCCACAGTCCGAGGCAAGATAGGATGCAAAGTCCATATGTTTAACCTTGGCACGATCTGAAAATTGGGTACTTTCCAAATTCTTGGCAATAATTTCAACAGGTTCTTTCGCCGCATCTACAAAAACAGCCTCTTTAGCGCCTCGGCTGAGGGCCTCTATCCCCAACTGCCCGGACCCCGCAAACAAATCAAGCACACGCCTGCCCTCAATTTGAAATTGAATGATACTGAACAGTGCTTCCTTTACCCTGTCCGATGTCGGCCGGACAGCATTACCCGTGCAGGCAGACAAACGTTTTCCTCGGGCGGAACCGGTAATGACTCTCATATATTCTCCCCTTCATTCCGACTTATTTTTTATTATCCCATGAACCGGCCCATCTGTCAATGTGCTTGGGTCAGTTCCCTTTGGGTGATACGTAACATACACTTTTTCTGCTGCCTGTTTTGTCATGCCCGGGACAGCAGCAAGTTCCTCCATGGTTGCTTCTCTTACAGCTTTTATTGTTTTAAAGTGCTTAAGCAAGGCTTTCGCCCTCGCCGGGCCGATTCCTTCAATAGCGGTCAATGAGGAAGAAATGGATGTTTTTTTGCGCACTTGACGATGATATCCTATCGCAAACCGGTGTACTTCCTCTTGGATGGAAGACACCAACGTAAATGCGCTGCGGCTGGAGTTAATGGCAATTTCGCCGCCATCTTTCGCGATTGCACGGGTACGGTGTTTGTCATTCTTCACCATACCAAACAGCGGGATTTGTAGGCCACTGTTCTCTAATACGGGACGCACCGCGGAAACTTGCCCCTGACCGCCGTCAAGGAGAATTAAATCCGGCAGACGGCCAAATCCTTCTCCCGTTTCTTTGTTTTTTTGGTATTCTTCCAGTCTGCGTGCAAGAACTTCCCGCATGGAAGCGTAATCATCCTGACCAACAACGGAGCGAATTTTAAATTTCCGGTAAGCAGAACGAAGCGGTCTTCCATTTTCAAACACCACCATACCCCCAACATTTTCCCCGCCGGCCAGGTTGGAAATATCGTAGGCCTCAATATAGGCGGGCGGCCCGGAAAGACCAAGCAAGCGGGCCAGTTCATCGAGCGCTGAAGCCTCCCTGCCGGTTCTTCCCATTGTCTGAGCCAGTTGTTCAGCGGCATTGTTGCGGCACATGGCAACCAGCTGCGCCTGTTCTCCTTTTTGGGGTACTGTAATGGTAACTTTTTTCCCCGATTTTTCCGTCAGCCATTGTGACAGCAGCTCGCTGTTTTCAACGGGACCGTCAAGCGCTATACGCGGCGGAATCCGATCCCGCATGGAATAATAACGTTCTAAAAATTCACTTCTTGCTTCTTCTGCGCAGCCTGTTTCCCCAATGAGAAAAGTCTCTCGATCGCACAGTCTTCCGTTTTGGAATCGAAAAACTTCGAAACAGCTTTTTTCTGCGCCTTGTGTCAACGCGATGACATCCTGTTCTTTTACCCGGGACGCAACAACTTTTTGTCTTTCTCCCATTTTCCGAATTGCCGCTATTCTGTCCCGAAGGCGCGCCGCACGCTCAAACTCTAGATTTTCCGCCGCTTCATTCATTTTCTCCGTCAAAGCACGGATACTTTTCGCACTGCCTCCCCGCAAAAATTCCAAAGCTTCCGCGACATATTCCCGATATTCCTCCTCACTGATTTTTCCGTTGCAGGGCGCACAGCACTGCTTGATATAATAGTAAAGACAGGGTCGCCCCTTGCCAATATCCTGCGGAAATTTTCTTGTGCAAGAGGGAAGGCGAAAAATCTTCAGCGCCTCATCCACTGACTGCTTGACAGCCCATGAGCTGACAAACGGCCCGATATATTCCGCGCCGTCGTCTGCAATTTGTTTTGCTTCTGAAATTCTCGGCCACGGGCCCGAAGTAACACGAATATAGTGGTATCCCTTATCGTCCTTTAAGAGAATATTGTACTTGGGAGAATATTGTTTTATCAGACTGCATTCCAAAACCAAGGCTTCGAACTCGCTGTCCGTCAAAATATATTCGAATGTCTCCACATTGGCAACCATGCGCCTTACCTTGGTATCATGATTTTTTTCAGATCCAAAATACTGGCTGACTCTGTTTTTCAAAGCCTTCGCTTTGCCAATGTAGATTATTTTTCCGGTTTTATCACGCATCAGATATACGCCCGGGCTCAGCGGCAGACGCATGGCGCGGGCTCTGAGTTCTTTTTTATGTTTTTCCTGCTCGGTCAACACTGCCGCTCCTCCTTTTTATATTCATTTTAAATGAGGTTCCGCGAACTGTATGTATAAAAAAGGCACCGCTTTCAGCGGTGCCTTGCGTTTCAACAGTTTATTCGGAGAAACCGGACTCCACCAGCTGAACCAGGCCGTCCACAGCTTCCTGTTCATCGGATCCATCCGCAATGATTCTGATAGTTGTCCCACCGACGATTCCCAGAGAAAGAACCCCAAGCAGACTTTTTGCATTCACACGTCTTTCAGCCTTTTCCACCCAAATAGAAGATTTATACTCGTTCGCCTTCTGAATAAAAAAAGTCGCCGGACGGGCATGCAACCCCACCTGATTTTGGACTAGAACTTCTTTAACATACATTCTAAAATTCACTCCTACATAAAATCATATCCAAAAGCATTTCAAACAAGAAAAGCGCCACTTATAGTCATACCTATTATAACACGTTCGGACATGCCGTCAATGTAATCGGAAAACTTTGGAGCGATTACCTAAGGGGAGTTCATACGTAAAGATTCGTTTGTACAATATGACATATTTGTTGAAAGTTTTTGTTTTCTATGCCCGATAATAACGGCAAAACATTCTATGCAAACGGATTCAAAATATTTCATCGCCGTCTTTGTTCAAAAAAGCTCTCAAAAATTTACGGTCGTCTTCTGTTAGCTCTGCAGCTGAAAGCAACTCCGGCCGCTTTTGAGCGGTCCGCATAAGTGACTGTTCCCTTCTCCAGCGGCGAACCCGTTCATGATTTCCGCTGCGCAGAACCTCAGGTACCTCTCGGCCGCGCCACAGAGCCGGACGAGTATACTGCGGATACTCCAGCAGAGAATGAAAATGACTCTCCTCTTGAAAGCAGGCAGGATCTGACAGTACCCCCGGCACCATGCGGCAAATTGCATCGGCCAGCATGAGCGCCGGCAGCTCCCCGCCCGTTACAACGAAATCCCCCACAGAGATCTCTTCATCCACATAAGCTTCCAGCACACGCTCATCCACACCCTCATAATGTCCGCAGAGCAACACCAAGCTGTCCATTTCGGAAAGTTCCGAAACCCTGCGCTGTGTGAGCGTCTTCCCCTGTGGAGAAAGATAAATGGTGTGAGGCTTTTTGCCCAGATGTGCAATTAAATCATCCAGGCAAAGAGCAATTGGTTCAGCTTTTAACAGCATCCCCATTCCTCCGCCAAATGGCGAGTCATCAACCGTACTGTGTTTATCCAATGCGTAATCCCGGATTTGGTGGCAGCAGATCTGCACTGCGCCTTTTTTGCGCGCCCGGCCGATAATGCTTTCGGACATTACGGTTTCACACATCTCGGGAAATAGTGTTACAAGATCAATCCTCATCGTCAAAAATCCCCTTGATTGGGCGTATCAGCATCTTCCCTTTTTCAAGATCAATCTGCCGGATAAATTCCGGTACCGCCGGAATCAAATAATTCTTATGGTTTTGTGAGGTAATCTGATAAACATCATTTGCCCCTGTACGCATCACTTTCGTCAGTTCACCGTAATAGACAAAAGTGTCCACATCGTAAACATCCAGTCCAATCAAGTCCTGCATGAAATATTGTCCTTGTGGAAGAGTGACGTCATTGCGGTCCAAATATAAAATTTGATTCCGGTACAAATCCGCCTTTTCAACGGAATCGATTCCTTCGAGCATCATGAGAAGGAGGTTTTTGTGCACGCGTGAGGAAATCACCCGAACCGGAGTTTCACCCGCGTTTAGATACAGGGTGGAAAATTGCATCAGAAATTCGGCAGAATCACACCAAGGCTGTACACGGAGTTCACCTTTCACGCCATGCGTACCCACTATTTTGCCAGCTTCCAAATATTTCTTTTGCATAATTCCTCCCTATCAAGCTTTTTCGGTCATATTTTCCTGTGATGAAACAGCGGCTCTTTATCCACGACTTTCAATATTCCATATAAAAGCACAATATCAATCGGCAAAAGAATCAGGTTGGTTACAACACGAGCCGACACTACAGCAAAAAAGGCTCTGGAATACAGAATAGAAAGCCACAGGGGATTTAGGCAAAGGCTAACAAGAACTGTTACAGCAGTCTTTGCAAGCGTAACCCGCAGCAGTGTAACGGGTTTTCTGTATAAAATCAGCCCGTAAACAGCCCCTGAAAGAAAAGCTGTCAGCGTAAAGCCCGGAAAATACGGGCCGGTGGGATTGATAAAACTAGATGCGATATCTCCAAGCGCACCAACCGTTCCTCCTGCCACCGGTCCAAACAGCATACCGGCCGCTGCAATCGGCAGAAATGAAAATCCCACCTTCAGTATTGGCGAAAGATTCAGCGTAAACAAACCCAAAATGACTTTTAACGCCAGCAGCATACCACATCCTGCCAGGACCATGACGCCACTGCGTTTGTTGGATAGTCTAATTGAATTAAAAAAATTTTTCAAAAAAAAGCCTCCTTTTGTATCCACGCTACATAAAGGAGGTTTCCCTCAAAATATGTAGCAGCGGGATGCGAATTTTGCACCGCAAGGTTCCCTTTTCGTCCGTCCGGCAACTCCCCGTCCAGGCGGCACTTAACGCGCAAAATTCTACTCTGCATTTTAAAATTGTCAGGCCCAGCGCAAGAATGCGCAAGGCCCTATTACTTCAAAACGCCGCAAAACGAATTAGTCAATTTCAACGGCTACTTTTTTACCCGCGTGGGTTGCGGCAGCTCGCATCACAACCCGGATCGCTTTGGCAATCCGACCCTGTCTGCCAATCACCCGACCCATGTCGTTTTCCGCAACATGGAGGTGATAAACAATAGTTCCATCCTTAGATGGCTCGTCTTCTTCCACGCGGACAAGTTCCGGGGCCTCAACAAGGCCCTGGGCAATGGATAACAGCAGTTCCTTCATGAGGCACCTCTCCGTTCCTTAAAGCACGCCGTGCTTTTTAAACAGTGCTTTCACGGTATCGGTGGGCTGAGCACCGTTTTTAATCCAGGCTTTTGCCTTTTCGGCATCTACCTTTACAACGGACGGTTCCGCAAGCGGATTGTAATATCCGATTTCCTCGATAAAACGGCCATCGCGCGGAAAGCGGGAATCCGCCACCACAATACGGTAGAACGGAGCTTTCTTAGCGCCCATTCTGCGAAGTCTGATTCTAACTGCCATTGATTTCACCTCCAGAAATCTTTATCTATCTTCACCGGCGCAATAGCCGGATGAATTCAAATCAAAACGGCAATTTTCCCATGCCGGCTAAACGCCGGCGAATACCCTTTTTGTTTAATTGTTTCATCAGCTTACGGGTTTGCTCAAACTGTTTCAAAAGCCGATTTACATCTTCCACCTTCATGCCGCTTCCCGCAGCAATGCGCCTTTTGCGCGATGGGTTCATGATTTCCGGCTTTTCCCGCTCCTGCGGTGTCATGGAAAGCAAAATTGCTTCCGTTCTGTCAATCTGTCGGTCGTCAATTTCCACATCTTTCAGTTGCTGTCCCATACCGGGCATTTTCTTCAGAATATCTTGAATGGGCCCCATCTTCTTCATCTGGCGAATCTGTTCCAGCAAATCGTTGAGATCCATCTGATTTTTCATCATCTTTTCGGCCGCTTTTTGGGCAGCTTTGCGGTCCAGATTCTTTTGGGCATCCTCTATCAGCGTAAGGACATCGCCCATACCAAGAATACGGGATGCCATTCGATCCGGATGGAACACTTCCAAATCCGAAAGTTTTTCGCCCGTACCGGCAAACTTAATCGGCCGTCCGGTCACGGCGCGAACCGACAGTGCGGCACCGCCCCTGGCGTCGCCGTCAAGCTTTGTGAGAATAACGCCTGTAATGTCAAGAAGCTCATGGAACGATTTTGCCACGTTAACAGCTTCCTGACCGGTCATGGAATCCACAACCAGCAGGATATCCGTTGGGGATACTTCTTCCTTAATCCTGCGAAGTTCGTCCATCAATTCTTCGTCAATCTGCAATCGGCCGGCTGTATCAATCAGAACGAAGTCATTGCCGTAGTCTTTTGCATGTTTAACGGCCGCCCTGCTGATTTTCACAGGATCCCCTGCTCCCTGTTCGAAGACGGGAACACCCGCCTGCTCGCCGAGAACCTGCAGCTGCTCGATGGCAGCCGGACGGTACACATCGCCAGCGACCAAAAGAGGGCGGTGACCTTGACTTTTCAGCATGAGCGCCAGTTTTGCCGCATGGGTGGTCTTACCGGAACCCTGAAGCCCACAGAACAAAACCACAGCCGGCGGGGCGGAGGGACTGTTCAGACGGGTTTCGCCGCCGCCCATCAGCGCCGTCAATTCTTCATTGACGATTTTAATGACCATCTGAGCCGGGGTTAGGCTTTCCATAACCTCATTCCCGACGGCACGCTCGCTGACTTTTGCGACAAAATCCTTTGCCACTTTATAGTTGACATCCGCTTCCAAAAGGGCCATCCGAACTTCTCGCATGGCCTGCTTGACATCGGACTCACTCAACTTTCCTTTGGAACGCAGGCGCTTGAACGCCGCTGAAAGTTTTTCCGATAGATTTTCAAACGCCAAAACAGTTCCTCCTATTCACATAGTTTGCGGGTGATTGCAAGAATTTGCTTTGCATTTTCATCAATTTCCCGCGCATAAATGCAATGTTCATTGTATTCCCGGATGCGATCTGCGGCATCGTTAATCTTTTGGAGACCATCCATAATCTCACGAAAGCGCTGCGCAAGGCCAAGTTTCTGCTCCATTTCAAGAAGCTGACTTTCCGAGCGCTTGACAAAATCACGCACACCCTGCCGAGTGATACCTTCGTTTTCCGCGATTTCAGAGAGGGAAAGGTCTTCATCGTAATAGTATTCGACCATCTGCCTCTGCTTTTCCGTCAGCATTGCACCGTAAAAATCAAGCAGAAGCGAAATTTTTAAGTCCTTCGCCATCCGATCGCCTCCGTTGAGGTGTAAAGTGCTTTCTCTTTACAAGTACGGATTATACTATAAAAGAAAGAGACTGTCAAGGGATAATTTTACCCTGCCAGTCCCAATTTTGTTTGAAATTGAAATGTAAAAATTTTATTTGCCACTTTCATTTCCGTCATTCTCAGCCGCACCGATAAGCCGGAATAGTTGACATGAAACAGAGATTTTGTATCACAAACAAATGTGTTTCCGTTCCGCGAAACAATGGACGGCAATTTGCTTTCTATAACGTTCATCGCAAGATTGACCGGCACAGAAAGCCGTCCCACCTGTACTGATTTGACATCGAATTTTAATTCTTCCGATGAACTGTCAAAAGACGGAAGAAGATTGACCATTACACCGAACACCTTGCCTCGGTAGCGTACAGGGGAATAAATATCGACCGTGCCGTTCTCATTTGCCGTAACGGAAACCGCTGTGATCCCCATTTCAAACTCGGCGATTGTATTGCTTTCAAGGAAATAATTCAGCAGTCCGCCCATTTCTTCAGAAGTCATCTGAACCTCTGCCCCGGAAAGAGAGGCAGAAACAATTTGAGAAATGGCTGCATCGGAGGGGGCCGGCATGGAGCGGCCGGCATTCGGGTCATTGAGAAGCATCCGGACAGAAACGAACAAAACGGCAAGCAGGATGATAAGAACTGAGAGGATCATGGTAACGATATGAGCTGCAACGCTTTTTCCGCGCATGTATTTCGGTTTCATTTCATGATCCTCCTAACGCTGAAGCTTTGAAAATTGCTGGAATTGCATCAATGAACACGGCTGTTTTTCGTGTGTCCAATCTATTTCAATTCCACAATGGTCACGCCGGATTCGCCTTCTCCAAACGTGCCGAGGCGATAGCTTTTGACACGTGGGTGCTTTTTCAGATACTGGTGCACAGCAGCTCTCAGCACGCCCGTGCCCTTACCGTGGATAACGGTCAATTGGTCCACCCCGTTGAGCAGTGCGGAATCCAAGAAACGGTCCAAATTCAGTATTGCCTCATCCGATGTCTGCCCGCGCAGGTCCACCTCTGTGGTTATTTTCGCATTCGCGCGGGAGGTCACGTTCCTCGTTACTCCGCGAATCGGTGCACGCTGCGGCTTTTCTTCCAGCAATCGAAGGTTGGATACGGGAACACGCGTCTGAAGGATACCAGCCTGAATCAGCGCTTCTTCGGAGTCATCCTCCGGTGGACGAATCACAGTGCCTTTCTTATCGATATCGAAAATCAGAACGGTATCGCCTGCTCTCAGCGGACGCGGAAGGACATAATCCCCGTTTTCTTTTTTCCGAACCGGATCCGCCCCGTTTTCCAACGCGCGCATACCCGCCTTCAGTTTCGCCTTTTGCTCCGCGGTCAAAATTTTATTACGCTTCTTTTTTATTTCTTCCAGCTCGCCGATGAGTGCATCGGCCTGCGCCCTGGTTCGTGCAACCAGTTGAGCTGCCTTTTCGCGTGCTTTGTTTAGTTCGGCCTCCGCCTCTCTTTGAACCCGCTGCAGCTTTTCTTCCGCCTCGCGGCGTGTCTGCTCCGCAAGGGCATGCGCTTTCTGCGCTTGTATCCGCTCATTTTCAAGTTGCTGACGGCTGACCTCCAAGGTCTGAACCACGTCCTCGAACCTTGTGTTTTCCTGAGAAATCAATGCCTTGGCTCGCTCAACAACTGAATGTTCCATTCCAAGCCGCAGCGATATGGCAAAGGCGTTGGAACGCCCCGGAACACCGATTAACAGCCGATACGTGGGACGCAGCGTATCTACATCGAATTCACAGGAGGCGTTTTCCACCCCCGGCGTTTGCAGGGCGTAGGCTTTCAGTTCCGCATAGTGAGTGGTAGCCGCAATTCTTGCTCCCTTTGCTCTTAAAGACTCAAGAATTGCTTCCGCCAGTGCCGCACCTTCCACAGGATCCGTTCCGGCACCGAGTTCATCCAAAAGAACCAGACTCCCCTGTCCCGCCTGTTCCATAATCTGTATGATATTCGTCATATGAGCAGAAAAAGTGGAAAGAGACTGTTCTATGCTCTGTTCATCTCCGATATCGGCAAGCACCTGCTGGAAAACCGATATTTCGCTGTTTTCCGCAGCCGGAATCATCAATCCGCACATTGCCATCAGAGTTAGAAGTCCCACTGTTTTCAGCGAGACGGTTTTGCCTCCCGTATTCGGCCCCGTAATCACCAAAGTATCAAAATTGACACCGAGCTCAATATCCGTCGGTACAACGGTCTCGGGGTCAATCAGCGGATGGCGAGCCTTTTTCAGCACAATCCGCCCTTCGTTGTTAATCCTGGGCAGAGTTGCCTTCATCCGATAGGCAAGATCCGCTTTTGCAAACACGACATTCAGTTCCACAGCGATTTTGTAATTTCGAATGATGGTATCTGCAAATTCCCCAGCTTCAGCAGAAAGTTGAGCTAGAATTCTCTCTATCTCTTTTTGTTCCTCCGACTGTAATACACGCACCTTATTATTCAACTCCACAGCGCTTAAAGGTTCCACAAACAATGTGGAACCGCTGGCAGAGGTATCGTGCACAAGCCCCGGTACTTCGTTTTTGTATTCCGCCCTCACCGGAACCACAAACCGTCCGCCTCGGATGGTTACAATCGGGTCCTGAAGATATTTCTGGTAGGAAGCAGAATGCGTCATCCGGTCTAGAACTTCACGCGCTTTCGCAGAAGCGGTTCTGATTTTCCTCCGAATGGAGAGCAGAGCAGGCGATGCACTGTCCGCCATTTCCTCTTCCGATACAATTGCATTGTTAATGCGGTTTTCCAAATACTGGTTTGGCATCAGCATGGAAAACCGGTCATCCAGACAGCTTTTCACCCCTTCGCTTTTGCGCCGCCAGTCCGTAATAGCACGGATGGTGCGCAGTAAGCCGGAAACTTGCAACAACTCCGCCATGGTTAGCATGCTGCCCGCCTGCGCCCTGCGCAGAGCATTGGACACATCCACAAGCCCGCCGAACGGCGGAGAACCAAAGCGTGCCATCATGATATAAGCCTCGTCCGTTTCTTGAAGAAGCCGCTTGACTTCTTCCACCGACGACGAGGGTTTCAGGCTTCCTGCAATTCGTGCCGCATCTTCGCACGCAGTCCGGGCTGCCAGCAATTTTAATATTTTATCGAGTTCCAAAGCCCGCGCGTGTTTTTGCAGTCCTTGCATAGACATATATGAATATTTTCCTCCCATATGTGTTCCGTCACTTATGAAACAAGCATGCATGCGTTCTTTCGCCAAAATGTAGGATCAGACAAAGAAAAAACAGATTCCTTGGTGATTCCAGTTACTCAGCCTTTCCACGTCACCGTTCCCGCAGTCACATGATAAAAGTCCAAGGTTGCAAATCCGTGTCCTAATGTGCTGAGCACGTAGGCTTCTGCCGCTTGTTCCAATTCTTTTGTCCCTTGCGGGGAAAGTGTAAAAGAAAACGCCTTATTTAAATCCGCATAAATGGTATGCCGCAGACCCGCCATGGCACCGCGTCCCAACCGAACGAATGGTTCATCCTTCGGGGTTTGACACTCCGCACAGAAAATCCGACCGGAAACCGGCAGAAAATACATGATGTCCGATTCAAAACATCCGCATCCCGAACATCCTACCAAGTCCGGCTGGTAACCGGATAAAGCCAGCATACGCATCTCTACAACAGCTTTGACAATTTCGTTCAGACGCGTACCGCGGCTTAAAAAATAAAGCGCATTTAAAATCAGCCGCAGATATTCCTCCGCCGGCGAATCCTGCGGTGCCAAGGCAATGGCAAGCTCACAAAAATACTGGGCCAGTGACAATCGTTCGATATTCTTTCGAAGATCAAAAAAAATCTCAATTGGCTCTGCCGCATCAATTATGTATTTATCCCGCCCTTCGAAAATCGTGAAGCGGGAATAACTAAACAGCCGTGTTGCCGACAGCCGGCCGCTTTTTGCACGGCCCGGCCGCTGGACAAAAGCACGAAGCACTCCTTTTTGCTTTGTGAGGATGGTGATCAGCCTGTCACTGTCACCCACGCATTTCTCCATGATTACCAAGCCCTCTGCGTCCGTCCTCATTCTGATCCTCCTGAACATGCCCGTCCTCGGCCATATGCCGCAACTGGCTGTAGATCAAATAATCTTTAACACTTCCCGTATGTTTAAAACTGTCCCATGCTGTATTCTTGTCCAAGATTACCGCTCCTTTTTATGATACTATTCAAAGTATTTGCCATTCGGCAGTATCTATGAGCGGTAAATATATGAATTTACGCCATAATATGACATGTTTTTTACAGAAAATATGCTTTGCGTAAAATGTCGTTATGCGTCAAATCCCGAGGTATCATACCCCATCATACGCAGAGCAGAAAGACGGTTGCGCCAGTTTTCCTTGACCTTCACCCAGAGCTGCAGATTAATTTTGCAGCCGAAAAACTGTTCCATATCTTCCCGCGCGTAAGTTCCAACCCGTTTGAGCATGTCCCCGTTTTTCCCGATAATAATCGCCTTGTGGGATTCCTTTTCGCAGTAGATGGTTGCAGTAATGTCTGTAATTCCGCCGCGATTTGGTCTTTCCGTCATTCGCTCCACCACCACGCCGATGCCGTGCGGTACTTCGGCACTTAGCAAGCGCAGCAGCTTTTCCCTTACAATTTCTGCAGCAATAACGCGTTCCGGCTGGTCGGTCAAAGTATCATCGTCAAAAAAATGCACTCCGGGTTCTGCAAGCGCGGAAAGTTCCTTTTTCAGGTCGCTTACGCCACTGCCGGTTTTGGCCGAAACAGGAACCACCGCCTCAAAATCATAAAGCCGAGACACACTGGATATTTGCTCTATCAGCACGGATTTATCCTGCAGCAAATCAATTTTATTAATTGCAAGCACCGCACGCATGTTGAGCGAACGGAAGCGGTCAATCAATTCCAGCGCAGAACGGGAAGTTTTCTTCCCCGCCTCCACCACTAAAAGGCATGCGTCCACACCGGTAACGGACTCCACAACCGAACGCACCATAAATTCGCCGAGCCGGTTGCGCGGCTGAAGCAATCCGGGGGTGTCGATAAATACCAGTTGTGTCTCTTTTTCCGTCAGCACACCCATAATGCGTGTTCGGGTCGTCTGCGGCTTTTGTGAAACGATAGCTATTTTCTGCCCGAGCATCTGATTTAAAAGCGATGATTTCCCAACATTTGGCCGTCCAACTATTGCGATAAAAGCAGATTTTTTGTTTTCTTGATCTGACAATGCAATCTCTCCCTATTTTCCGTTTTTCTTCCTCCGCAGACAGTCACGGATGCCAAGCGGTCCCAGAATGATATAAAAGACAGCCGCCGCCGTAAAAACAGGCAGCAGCACAAGTAAAATGGGATGTACCGCAAAAAAGCACAATATTTCCGCAAAGACGGCAGGCCGCCAAAAAAGGCAGATGCCAACCGCGATGGCAAAAACAGCATTGACAAGAACCGCACCGGACGCCATATCCTTGACAATGCGCACAACAGGATTGAAACTCGCCGCACTAAAGTCAGAGAGTTCCTCCGATACTGTATTAAACAGTTCCGCTGAAATTACCATGGCGAAAGTCAAAAACAGCACCGCGTATTCAACCCTTGTTAAGTGAAAAAAGAACGAAAACACAAATACATACAGCGCAATCACTGTGTGTATCCGCATATTTCGCTCATTATTAATACAGTAAATAATCCCGCGAAACGCATATTTAAAGCTTTTCAAAAAGCGCAATCCTATTCCTCATCCTCGTCCAAAACATAGCTTGCCGTGCTCGGCAGACCAAGCTGCACCATAACTTCCTCTTCTTTTTCACGCATGCGAACACGTGCCAAGCCGCCCTGTTCATGATCATACCCCAAAAGATGCAGCATAGAATGGGCCGTCAAATAGCCTACTTCTCGCTCCAGGGAATGCCCGTAACGTTCCGCCTGTTCCACTGCTTTTTCCAGGGAAATCACAATATCTCCTAGTATTTTTGCTCCTGTGTCATGGTTGACATCATACACGCCGTTTTCTCCCATTGGAAAACTTAGAACATCCGTCGGCATATCTTTGCCCCTGTACTGCGCATTCATCTTTTGAATTTGTTCGTTGTCCACAAAAAGGACACTGATTTCTGCCGGTCCCTCAAATTTTTCCAGTCTGAGTACTGCATTGCAGCAGCGCCGTACCAACATGCGCAGCCCGGTTGGAATTTTCACCGCCTTCTGCTTATTGTCAATAATCACCCTAATTTTTTCCAACTTTCAACGCCCCGCTTCTTCTATTTTCTCATATGCTTTAATAATATTCTGAACCAGGCGATGGCGCACAACGTCTTTTTCTGAAAAGCGAACCTGTGCAATATCATCAATGCCCTTCAGAATACGAAGGACATCGCGAAGGCCGGACCTCCTGCCAACAGGCAAATCAATCTGCGTGACATCGCCCGTGATAACCATCTTGGAGTTAAACCCAAGCCTGGTCAAAAACATCTTCATCTGCTCCGGTGTTGTGTTCTGCGCTTCATCCAAAATGATAAAGCTGTCATCCAATGTTCTGCCACGCATGTAGGCAAGCGGCGCAACTTCAATATTTCCGCGCTCCACATATTTCTGATAGGTTTCCGCCCCAAGCATATCGAACAGTGCATCGTAAAGCGGACGAAGATAAGGGTCCACCTTCTGCTGCAGATCACCCGGCAAGAATCCCAACTTTTCACCGGCTTCAACAGCCGGCCGGGTCAGAATAATCCTGTTGACTTCCTGCGCTCGAAACGCTGTGACAGCCAGTGCCACCGCCAAATAGGTTTTCCCGGTACCCGCCGGTCCAACTGCTATGGTAATGGTATGATCCTGTATTGCCTGGCAATAGCGCTTTTGGCCAAGCGTTTTGGCTTTGACCGGCTTGCCTTTGGAAGTGATGCAAATACAGTCACCTGCAAGTGTCTCTATCTTACTTTCGCTGCCTTCATTGACAAGGGAAATGCAATAGCGAACATTCTGCTCGCTCAGTGCCTCACCTCGGTTTATCAATGTCAGCAAACTCTCAATCGCGCGAACCGCTTTACCGACACCGTCCGGCTCACCGGAAATTTTCAGCTCACTGCCGCGGTAAACAATGGAAACGCCGTACTCTTGTTCGATGATTCGAATATTTTCGTCAAAACTTCCGAAAAGTGCGACTGCTTGCTCCATGCGGTCAATATTGATTCTTTGTTCAAACATCTAATCACCTAAAGTCCGGCACGCACACTAAGAATTTCACCGGATAGATTTTAAATTATTATAGCACAATTATAAAATTTCGTCACCATAAAATACACAAAATTATATTACGATTTTATTAATATTTCCGACTCCTGTGCAATATTTTCCTCGCATTTTAATGTCACAGAGTAAATAAACGTATCCTTTTCGATACGTTGCGATGTGCTGACAGCTAATACTTTTGTATCCTGCGGCAAATTTTTTTGATAAGCGGAAAGTTTTTCTTTTGCCTGCGCCAATGCCTGCTGTTCCGTTAAGTGAATGGGAACGGTACGCATACCGACCCAGTCTTCTTCATACAAACTCACCGGCAAAAGGGTCCCGAATAGCCTGATATCGGTCTGTATTCCGGACACATCATAATCCCCTTTGGGCTTGCCGATGAATGTCAGCGGCACATTTGCCCCGAAAATCTTCAGACTTTTCCTTACAACCCGAGAACCGGTTGGCACTCTGTCACTTTGCGTCAGTGGCACCCGAATGTCACAGGTGCGAATTGTTTCAGCGATAATTTCGGCAGAGGCGTGGACCAGCTTGCTTTCACCAAACTCGTCTTCTACAACACCGCTGACAAGCAACTGTCCTTCGGCAACGGCATCCCCTGTTTTAACCTTCGCCGTTCCCGCGTAAACACGAATGGCGACAATTTGTCCCGTTTTTGCAGCTTTCACATTACAGAAACCGGTTTTCTGTTCGATTTCCGGCCGTTCCGTCTTTTCCTGGATACAAACCTGCATCGTACAACCCTGCGTATTAATGGTCATCCAACGAATTTTGGGGAACATCAGCATCAATTTCTGTTCCAGCTGTTTTGTTTGAATGGACGATATCCTAGCACCGGGGTACAAACCGTTTTCGGCAAGGGCGGAAAGAAGGACACGTGAATCCAGTGTGGTATTGCCCGTTACTTCAATACACCAGACATGCATGGACAAAAGCACCAGTATCATAACAAATGCGACCGAGCCGTACAGGATTCCTCTGTGCCTGCGTGTTCTGCGAAAAAGAAACGGAAAACCATGACGTTCCCGAACCCGCAGTCTGCATCCCGCTCTGCGGGCAAATGAGCGCAGAGTGCGGTACCTGCTGCAAGCAACACAAGCTCCGCTGTCTCTGCGGCCGGTCATATCCCAAAAAACAATGCCCGCTCTTGCGCAATAATTAAAAAAACGCTCAGGACTGCCGCCAATCACCGAAAACCGAACATAGCCTAAAATCCACCGGACCATCTTCAGCGATAACATTTTACCACCTCAAACCAAAAATTCGATTCCGGTAAAGAATCCGGTGACCACCAGCGAATCCTCAGTAAGACATTTGATGGTGAGGCCCCGGCCGGTGAAACGGATTATCAGTTTGCCCGTCCGAATTCGCACAACGTCCGTATCGTACTCCAGCACACCGCTGCACCCGTCCACCACGGCCTCCGTGTTGCCGTTAATCTCCATATGCGTTGGCATACTGAGTCCAACGCGATGCAGCAAATTACTTTTATTGGCCAAAATGATCCCCCGCTCCCGTAATGATTACACCTAATGCTATGCGAAAGCAGGGGTAAATATCCGCATGGAAACATATACATGAAAGGATGGGAGGGATTCTTTATCATGAAGTTTAAAGCAGGAACACTTCTTTTGGCAACGCTGACAGCAGCCTGTGCACTATTAATTTTTCCTGCCCAAGCGGCACAGGGTGCAAAAAATGGCATTGGATACTGCCTTGATGTCCTGATTCCATCTCTTTACCCGTTTATGGTCCTTTCCGTCTTTGTGGTAAAAAGCGGATTGGCGCGGAAAATCGGATGCTATTTGGAAGGGGTGACCCAAACACTCTTTCATCTGCCTGGGAGCACTGCCCCCACCATACTGATGAGTCTCATCGGAGGATACCCCGCCGGAGCCCGCTCCATTGCCGCACTTTATGAAGATGGCCAGCTCAGCCAACGCCAAGCCGAAAGAATGCTGGGTTTTTGTGTCAACGCAGGCCCGTCGTTTATCATTACGGCCGTAGGTGCCGGATTTTTAAAGAGTCCCCGTGCAGGCGTGATTTTATTTGCTGCCCAAGGAATTGTATTCCTGCTGCTCGGCATTGGAAGCGGTATAACCGCAAAACATCAAATATCTGTTGGAGTTTCAAAGAAGACAAAAGAAACCGGTGTTTCCAAAGCTCTCATCGTTTCCGCTGCGGATGCCGCTCGCTCCACCATCAACATGTGCTGTTTTGTGATTCTGTTTGCGGCACTGATGAATCTGCTGCGCATGGTTTGCACGGATCCTATCCGTTCTGCGGGGCTCTCCGCAATTTTGGAAGTGACGGGCGGATGTGCGGATCTTGCGCGTTTAAAAGCACCGCCATGGGCGGTTTCCGCCGCAATCGGCTGGGGGGGAATTTGCGTTCATTTTCAAGTGTTTTCCACCCTGACAGAATTGGATTTCAGCAAAGCACGGTTTCTCTTCTTTCGCCTCTTGCAGGCAATACTTTCAGCCGCGGTTTCTTGGGGACTGATGTTGCTTTTTCCGGAAACAAAGGAAGCATTCTGCAATTTTACAGAGCCGGTTTATGGGACGCTTTCCGCAACTCCGGCGGCTTCAGCCGCCCTTTTGGTACTTTGTTTCGCCCTGCTGTTGAGCTCTCCACGCAAAAACATGGAAATTTTGGAAGTACAGTGATATAATTTAATACAAATGATTCTATCGATGAATCGGAGGTAAGTTTAAGATGTTCAGACGGAAAAAGAAGCCTCTGTTTGGAAACAATATCGAGCCTGACTGCAGCTATTGCGCACATGGCCCCGGGCCGTCAGAAACCTGCCCGTATCGGCAGGTTAACAAGGATGATGGGGCAAATTCATGCCGCGCGTTTCAATACGATCCTTTGATGCGTGCTCCTTACGCTCCGCCGCCTCTGAAAAAGCATGATCCCAGTGAATTTGAGATTTGAAGAAAATCTGACAAAGAAAACCGCCCTTCCCGTTGATTTTAGAGAAAGGCGGTTTTTTACGTATTCTTAAATTGCAATAACAAATTGAACACTTTCCCTGGATAAAGTTATCTACGGGTTTAAAGTATAAATTCTGTCCAGTTGAGCATCAAACAGTTCCTCAGGGGTCTGATAACCTAATCGTTTCCTAGGCGTGGCGTTTATCTCGTCTGCAAACATTAAGATTTGTTCGGCGGTAAAGCCATTGATGGAGCGACCCTTTGGGATATATTTTCGTAGTATGCGATTGGTCCTCTCATTTACAGGTCGTTCCCAAGCAGAATAGGGATGAGCAAAGTAGATTGCCGTGCCTAGTTCTTCAAAGGCTGAAAATGCCGCAAACTCACTGCCGTTATCTGTGGTAATACTGCGAAACACCTGCGAAAATTTCTCGCCATACTGTTCCTTTAGCTGTTCCATGGCACTGGCAACACCGGTGGTTGTTTTGCCGTCAATTCGAATTGAAAGATAATATCCTGTCAGGCGCTCTACAATGGTAAATACAACTGCCTCACCGCTTCTTTTTCGGCCCAGTACCGTATCAGATTCCCAGTGTCCAAATGTGTTTCGCTCTGCTGCCTCAGGTGGCCGCCAATCAATGGATTTCCCATTGATACGCTTAGAAAGCCGTGGTTTTCTGCGAGAATGCCTATTTAATACCTCAGGAAGTTCAAATAGCGTGAGCGGTAATTCCCCTTTCCACAGCATATGATATAGAGTTTTTGTACATGGGATTTCCTTGGCTGGAAAACGATGTTCGCTTCGGGCCCGCCCTACGCACTCATCAAAAGACCAATTATGCTTACGAACCTTTTTAACCATCCAACGGATGAAGTCGGAGTTCCTGGATACCGTTCTAGGGCGATGGCAACGACTGCGATTCTCCCTGTAGACTGCAGCTCCACGTTTGGCTGAGTAGCCGGGTTTGCGACCTCGGCCGGAGTATTCCGGTGTGCCACGTCGTAGTTCATAGCCCACGGTAGAGGGGCTGCAATTGATTGCGCGAGCAATCTTTCGATTGCTAAATCCCATCTTCTTTAACTGTTGGATTGCGCCACGCTCTTCTGCTTTAAGATGCTGTCCCCTCTTGCGTTCTTCGATCTTTATGATAGAATGGTTCTTGTCCATAGTGTTCAGGCCTTTCTGTCAGTATTTAGTGTGGTAACTTTATCCTAACAGTTCCCTGTGCGCTATGGAATCTTTTTATGTGTTCAATTTGATTTTACAATCTACCTTTTTTACGTATTTTATCATGAATTTACAAATTTAATATAGATTTTTAAAGACATGGTAAATTCTTAAGGGTGAAAAATTGAATCGATATCTTCGACCACAGCTGGTTCAATTAAATGATTATGAGCCATTTTTTCCATAATTTGTATTGCGTCCTTATGAGCCATCCCGCCCCGGTACGGTCTGTCTTCCGTTAATGCCTGATAAATGTCCACACAGGCAAGAATTCTAGAATTAAAATCGAGCTTATTTTCCGCAATTCCATATGGATATCCTGAACCGTCAAGTTTTTCATGATGATTCGATGCCCACTCCGTTATATCTTCAAAGCCTTTAATCATTTCAAGGATTTTTCTGGTGTAGAACGGATGGGATTGGATCTCTTTAAATTCTTTATCATCGAGTTTTCCCGGTTTATCCAATATCATGTTCGGTACCGCAAGTTTTCCAATATCGTGCAAATCTGCCGCAATGCGCATCTTCCAGTAAGAAGTGTCATCAAATTCATAATACCGGCAAATCATCCCCACTTTTTCACTGATTCCGCGCGAGTGTGAACCGGTGAATGGAGATTTAGCATCTATGATATTACTGAAAATCTGCGAAATAGTTCTGATTTTTTGAAAATCCATCTCTCGCGCCACTCGCGGCAGCATGGTTACTAAAGATGTCTGAATAAACATATCATCCATGCCAAGCCAAAATTCTACATATCGGCTCATTTCGATAAAAGCTTCCCGAATTACCGGATCAAAAATGCGCGCGTCTCGGTTAATCCGCGCGATAATCTCATCCGATGTATAACCCGAAGCATATTGAATGGCCACTTGGTCGGCTAAAAAAATCACACGGGAATACAGCGGAATTGCTCTTCCGGATACACCGAAAAATCCACTGCCGTCATAATGCTCATGGTGGTACAAAATCACGTCTTTTTGCCTGTTCAAAAAAGGAAAAGCTTCAATGTTTTTTTCTCCTTCCACACAATGAGTAGGATTCGTTTCCGTTTTAAATCTTTCACGGGAAGGAGACTCCAGCAAGGCCTTCATAACACCATTATCATGAAGCAGCGAAAACGAAATGAGGTCAAACAAATTTTCATCCGACATAGAAAGTGCACGCGCAATTCTGCCGGCTATGTAAGCAACTCTCATTCCATGATTATAATTATTTGTGAGAACTCCTTTTTCTGCAAAGTCCAGTGTTCTGGATAGAGAAATAAGGAGTTCATTAACATTTATTCGCATAATCTTCAACATCCTAGACGATTTTATGACTGAAATAACACTGAAATAATTATACCAGTTTTTTCGCCATAATATTTCCTTTTTGTAGATAAAACGTCACTTTGGGAAAATACTGGAAAATAAAATTTACGCTTTGATATGAACTTTGATATTGCAAAATGAAAATGAAAACATGTTATTTTCTAAAGAATTGATCATACTAAACTATAAAAGTATAAAAGGAGGTCTTTCAATGCAGCACTACAAGGATTTATATACCCTAGTTCAAAATGATTCGGAAGCCAATCAATATTTTCGTTCTCTCCCAAATTATATTCGGGAATCCATTAGACAGCGAGGTGAAAGTATCAACTCTATAGAAAGTCTGCGTGACTATGCTGAAAATTTGACCCGAGACGACGAATAACAAACCGTGCCCGATCTTCGGGCACCTTTTTTCACAGTACCATTCACTACTTTTAGGATATAGTGGTAGAATTCCACAGTAAAACATGTTTCTAAACCCGAACCGCCAAAAAACGTGTCGCACTACAATACATATTTGTTCGCTCTTCGCATATATTACTGCGAGGTGATTTTTTATGGTTTTTTCTGCTAAGAAAATAAAAATTTATATTTTTTCCATTTTGCTTGCGGTGGGAGTGGGAGCGTTATCTGGATTTTTAACCCGACAGTCTATGCAAACGTTTCAAAGTCTAAAAAAGCCTGCTTTAACTCCGCCTGCAGCCGTCTTTCCAATTGTATGGACGGTACTGTTTTTCTTAATGGGAATTGGCGCAGCTATGATTTATCTGGAAGATTCTCCTAATTCGAGGCGTGCCTTGACGTTTTATGGAATTCAGCTCGCTGTGAATTTTTTCTGGACTATTTTCTTTTTTAATCTTATGGCTTATTGGTTTTCTTTTTTCTGGCTGTTGCTGCTAATAGTATTGATTATCGCTATGATTGCTTCATTTAAAAGCATCAATCGCACTGCTGCATTTCTCCAACTGCCCTATCTTGTTTGGGTTGCTTTCGCAGGATATCTTAATTTTATGATTGCTTTGCTAAACTGACTTTAGAACATAAAGTTTTACGTCCCCCACAGGATTTGTATTGTTTTATAATACGCCTATGATATAATGAGAAAAAAACGGAGTGTGGCATTATGAACAAAAAAACAATCCTGTTTGATTTTCCATCCAACTTCAAATTACAAGAACATCATCGCTCCAAATTTCTGGAATTTTCAAAAGAAGCCGAATTAATTTTTACTGATGATCAACCACTTGATCGTGAACTGATTGCCAAGGCCAATATTATAATAGGGATGCCTCAACGCTCCCTTCTAAAATATGCAGTAAATCTTGAATGGCTGCAATTGCTCAGCGCCGGGGCGGATCTTTATGTTCAACCGGGTATACTCCCTGAAGGAACCATACTGACAAATGCAACCGGCGCTTATGGCAAATCCATGTCGGAATACATGCTGTGCGCAGTGCTCAGTCTCCTTCTGGATTTTCCTCACTACCGAGACAACCAGCATAAACATATATGGAAAAGCAGCGGCAAGTCAAGGCATATTCTTGGCACTACCGCACTTGTCGTCGGTCTTGGCGATATTGGCAGCGAATTTGCAAAACGATTGAAAGCACTTGGCGGAAAAGTAATTGGTGTAAAACGCACGACGAGCGAAAAACCAGATTATCTGGATGAATTATATACTTCGGACCACTTGGACGAGCTATTGCCCCGTGCGGATATTGTCACACTAAGCCTGCCGGCCACTAACGAAACAAAGCATCTGTTTGATAAATCCAAAATCAGTTTAATGAAACCGGATGCGATTCTTGTCAATGTTGGCCGTGGCACTGCTGTTGATACCAATGCCCTCAGTGACGCTTTATATGCGGGAAAACTCTACGGCGCTGCACTGGATGTGACTGATCCGGAACCTCTGCCTGAGGATCATCCAATCTGGGATGCTCCGAATACTATCATTACACCTCATATTTCAGGCGGATGGGACGCTCCTGAAAATTATCAGCGTGTTTTTGAGATTGTGTGTACCAACCTTACCCGCTACTTTAATGGAGAACCTCTCATTAACATTGTTGATAAATCTACCGGCTACAAAAAGCACATTTAATTTTCTTATTATACAATATATCTGAGCGTTATATTTCTTAATAATAAATAAAAATGAGTCAGGAAGATGTTTTCACGTCATTCCTGGCTCTTTTTACTGATTCAATTCAATTGAATAGAAATCATACTCAAATATACCCAATATTAATAAATTGCATCGAAATTTATATAATTTGATTGACAATTTATAAATCAGAAGATATAATAATTTACAAATTGATAAGAATAAGAGGTGGCAGAATGGACAGAAACGTTTACAGTGTCGTATTATTGAACGATCTTGTGGACGCTGTGGATCGTCTGGCCTGCGAATGCGGTATGAGCCGAAGCGGGATGATTAACAGAATTCTTGCAGAATATCTCTCCTTTTCCACTCCGGAAGATAAAATTTGCAACATTTTTGATTGTATGGAACGCTTTTTTTCTGATGCCAATAATTTTCAGGTTCGTTCCCGTCAAAGCGAAACTTTACTGACCATTCGCAGTACGCTCAGATACCGCTATCACCCCACCATTCGATATGCCCTCGAACTCTTTCGCCGGAATGACGCTGCTGTTGGAGAACTTCGGGTTTCATTGCGAACGAAAAATCCCGAATTAGTAAATTTATTGACCGAATTTTTTAAATTTAGGAAACGTATAGAAAGCCGCTGGCTGGCGTCGTATTTTCCGTCCGGAGAAATCCCGTGTGAAATTGGTTCCGGGCGTTTTGTTCGAAAACTGCAAATGCCGGCTTCCAAACGTGACAGGACGCCGGATCGCATAGCAAAAGCAATCTGTGACTATATTCTGGAGTTCGACCGCGAACTGAAACTTTACTGTTGTGATTCTGAGTCCCCCATAAAAACACAGATAAAATTAGAATGGGAATATCAAAAACACATTAGAAAATCCGTTATCATATAAAAAGGAGGATTGGCAGGTATGAATGCTCAAAAATTCACCCAAAAATCACTGGAAGCGATTCAGCTGGCGCAGAACATTGCAATTGAAAACAGCAACATGCAGGTGGGTCAGGAGCATCTTCTTCTGTCGCTTCTAACCCAGCAAAACGGTCTCATTCCTCAGCTGATTAAGAAGATGAACATTGACACCGATGCGTTTACACAGGATGTCAAAGAACTGGTAGAAAAGCTGCCGGCAGTCACCGGTCCCGGCAGAGAAGCTGGAAAAATTTATGTTTCACCCGGAACGGACGCGGTATTGACCAAATCAGAGCATATTGCCGAGCGTATGAAGGACGAATATGTCTCCGTGGAGCATCTCATGCTCGCATTGATTGAACAGCCGGATCCGGATATTCTTAGGGTTTTTGAAAGATACGGCATCAATCACAATTCTTTTCTCGCAGCGCTGTCTTCAGTCCGCGGAAATACGCGCGTCACCAGCGATAACCCGGAAGAAACCTATGATGCTTTGACAAAATATGCCCAGGATCTTGTTGCACTTGCGAAAAATCACAAACTTGACCCTGTAATCGGCCGCGATGACGAAATTCGAAATGTCATTCTGATTCTTTCCAGAAAAACAAAGAACAATCCCGTATTAATTGGGGAACCCGGCGTTGGCAAGACGGCCATTGCCGAGGGACTTGCTCAGCGTATTGTGCGCGGTGATGTACCAAACAGCATTAAAGACCACAAAGTGTTTTCTCTAGACATGGGCGCGCTTATCGCCGGTGCAAAGTTCCGCGGAGAATTTGAGGAACGCCTCAAAGCTGTTCTCAATGAGGTTAAAAAGAGCGATGGAAAAATTATTCTTTTCATCGATGAGCTGCACACCATTGTGGGCGCCGGAAAGACAGAAGGCAGCATGGATGCCGGCAATCTTTTAAAACCGATGCTTGCCCGCGGAGAATTACATTGTATCGGTGCGACAACACTTAACGAATATCATCAGTACATTGAAAAAGATGCGGCATTGGAGCGCCGTTTTCAGCCCGTTTTGGTTGAAGAACCGAGCGTGGAGGATACCATCTCCATCCTCCGTGGCCTGAAAGAACGCTATGAGGTTTTTCACGGCGTTAAAATCCAGGACCAGGCTCTGATTTCAGCTGCAGTGCTCAGCAACCGTTATATTACAGATCGATTTTTGCCTGACAAAGCGATTGATTTAATTGATGAAGCCTGCGCAATGATCCGCACGGAAATAGATTCTATGCCTACAGAACTGGATGACATTTCCCGCAGAATTATGCAAAGAGAAATTGAAGAAGCCGCTTTGAAAAAAGACACCGACCCTCTGTCTAAAGAGCATTTGGCTCATATACAAAAGGAACTGGCGGATGAACGCGCACGTTTTAAAGAGATGAAAGCCAAATGGGAAAACGAAAAACAGGCTATTGGAAAAGTGCGCAAGCTGCGTGAACAAATTGAACAGGTCAATGCAGATATCGAAAAAGCAGAACGGAATTACGACCTGGATAAGGCAGCGGAATTAAAATATGGAAAGCTGCCAGAACTTGAAAAAGAACTGAAAGCTGAAGAGGAACTTGCAGATAAAATGCAGTCATCCGATTCGCTTCTGCATGACCGTGTCACAGAAGATGAAATTGCCCGCATTGTAGGGCGATGGACCGGAATTCCCGTATCCCGACTGATGGAAAGCGAACGTGAAAAGCTGCTTCGTCTGGGCGATACTCTGCATGAACGTGTAGTTGGACAGGATGAGGCTGTACAAAAAGTCACAGACGCCATTTTGCGTTCACGTGCCGGAATTCAAGATCCCAATCGTCCCATCGGTTCGTTTTTATTCCTTGGCCCCACAGGTGTTGGCAAAACAGAATTGGCAAAAGCCCTTGCGCAAGCTTTATTTGACGATGAAAAGAATATGATTCGCATTGATATGTCCGAATATATGGAAAAATTTTCAGTTTCCCGTTTGATTGGCGCACCACCGGGTTATGTCGGCTATGAGGAGGGCGGACAACTGACGGAAGCGGTTCGCCGTCATCCCTACTCCGTTGTTCTGTTTGACGAAGTGGAAAAGGCACATCCGGACGTGTTCAACCTGCTTCTGCAAGTTCTAGATGATGGCAGGATTACCGATTCACAGGGACGCACCGTTGATTTCAAAAATACCATTTTAATTCTAACTTCAAATCTTGGTTCCAGCCAAATTTTAGAAGGCATTAACCAAAATGGTCGAATCAGTGAAGAAGCCAGAAACCAAGTTCATGCACTGTTACGGCGTCAGTTCCGTCCTGAATTTCTGAATCGACTGGATGAGATTATTTTCTATCGCCCCCTGTCAAAAGAGGAAATCGATAAGATTGTCGATTTACAGATGTCTGAGCTGCAAAAACGCCTGAGCAACAAACAGCTGCATATAAGCTTAACAACTGCGGCAAGAGAATATATTGTAAGCCGCGGATATGACCCGGTATACGGCGCAAGACCGCTGAAGCGATTAATTCAAAGCGAAGTAGAAACCCTCATTGCAAGAAAAATGATAGAATCTTCTCTGCGACCGCAGACAGAACTTACCATAGACAGTGACGGGGAACATCTATTTACAAACGCGAGTCAATAATTTTAACTGTCTGACAAAGTTTGCAACAATAAAAGAGGACCGGCAAAAATCCGGCCCTCTTTAAACTGCAAATAACATTAAACAGCATAAAACAAATTGGTGTTTTTCCGTACTGTATCCTCTTGATATGTACCATTATATAAAACCCGCAGAAGATAATCAAGTTGTATTCGAAGCAAGTTTTCTTTCCCAATGACTCTGTCACTGATGAAAACACTCAAAAGTAAGAGTTTTATGGCAGATTCTGCGGAATCTTGCGCAACATTCTCTCTATTTTTCTTCAGAAGCGGCAAGGATAGTATGTATTCACTAAACTCATGAATAATAGGAGAACATAACTGTGAATAGACAGGACTAGTCAGCACTTGAATAATAAATCTTGCCTCTGCAGATGTTTTCGAACTCAAATGGAGAAATTTTCTCACCCGTGTTTCCATTGGCTCTTCCGGTTCTGACAATATATCAAAGAGCCGAGTTAACTCTTCATTTAAATATAATCGAACACAGTCGACAACAATTTCATCTTTATTTTTAAAATACTGATAAATTGATGCCTCATTGATTTTCGCTGCCCCGGCAAGTTTTTTGATTGGAGTGCGATCAATTCCATTTTCAGAGAATGTATGGATAAAGGTTTTTAAGTATAGTTTTTTGCGCTCTTCCCGTGTCATTTCATCCCCTCCATTATTTTTTTATTTTAGTATTCTAACAGCATGCGTATTTTATTTATTAGAATTATAATCATATTTTGATAATTTTTTTGTCTTTTACTTAAATTTTAGTTTTCTCTAACTCAAATTCCACAAAAAACGATTAAAATTCGCAATTTTCATTCTTATATATCAAAAAAAGTAACCCGTTTCCTTTTTAGAAAACGGGTTACTTTTTAAGCTTTTTAAAAAGAACATCATTTAATGATTATTCAGACTTTCGACTGCATCAGCTGCACCGGACAGCCACGGCGCTTGAATGTCTTCCGCATTTCCGGCATCGCATTTTGAAGCAACATCGGGATCCAAAGGACATCTGCCCAACACCCTCAGACCAAATTTTTGTGCGGTCTGCTCTAGGTGACTTTCCCCGAAAAGAGGAATTTCCTTTCCGCAGTCCGGACACTTAATATAACTCATGTTTTCGATGATACCAAGAATCGGAACATTCATCATCTTCGCCATGGAAACGGCTTTGGAAACAATCATGGAAACAAGTTCCTGGGGAGACGTAACAATCACAATGCCGTCAAGCGGAATGGACTGGAACACCGTCAGCGGCACATCACCGGTTCCCGGCGGCATATCTACAAACAGATAATTCACATCTTTCCAAACAACATCCGTCCAAAATTGCTTGACCACATTTGCAATAATTGGCCCGCGCCATACAACCGGTGCATTCTCATCTTCGAGCAAAAGGTTAACAGAGATAATATCAATTCCCGTACGGGTTTTAACCGGTACGATTCCATTCTCATTGCCCATGGCGTGCTGATGGACACCGAACACTTTCGGTATGGAAGGCCCGGTAACATCCGCATCCAGAACACCGGTATGGTATCCGCGTCGGTTCAGCTGTACCGCCAATAGAGAGGTAACTAAACTTTTTCCTACTCCGCCCTTTCCGCTGACAATTCCAATGACACGGTCAATCTTGCTGCGCGGATTTGGTTTTGCTAGGAAATCCTGTGGTTCTTTGCGCGAAGAACACGATTCCCCGCAAGATGAACAATCATGGTTGCAGTTTTCTTCACTCATTCATATAACTCCTTTTTACGGCTTGTTTGATGACATTTTTAACCTTCTTGTCTTTATTGTAAGATTCTATACCAAATTTGTCAACTAAAATTCCATCTTAATACTGCGCAAAAATAAATCAGATAGGACACGGTTCGGTTCTTCCCCTAAATTGATTACACGATTCACTGCTTCACTAATCGGAAGTTCTACTTGATATTGACGGGCGAGCATCAACATTGCCTGTGTGGTGGCAACTCCTTCCGCAAGTTCCCCATAGTTTTCCCCGCGCACAAACATTTCACCAAATCTGCGGTTATGACTGTATGGCGAAAAAACGGTAGCCTCATAATCACCCAAATGAGCGAGTCCATACGCCGTAATTTCGTTGCCTCCCATCTTGCGAATCAAGCGGGCAATTTCCCTCGTTCCGCGCGACATCAAGGCTCCTTTTAAGGCGGTTTTATTCAAACCATCCAGCATGCCGGCGGCAATGCCTATCACATTTTTAGAAGCTGCTCCAATCTCATTGCCCAGCAAGTCATCCCCATAATAAAAACGAATCAGTTCACTTGAAAATAAATCCACCAGTTCTTTTTTCACTTGCATAGAACGGCTGTCTATCACCATGCAATTGGGGATTCCGCGCGTAAAATCCTGCACATGACCCGGTCCAACCCAAATGGCAACCGGAACATTAGGCTGATATTCTTCGAAAATCTGCGTCAATCGTTTTCCCGTTCCGGCCTCTAAACCTTTCATACAAAGGACAACCGTTTTATTTGTAAAATCATAGGAAGAAAGCTCATGCATGAGTGAGCGGAACGACTGTGCTCCAATGGATATAACAAGAATTTCAGATTGCATAACCTTTTTAAGGTCTGAAGTAAGCATCACTTTCTGGCTTAGGCTCACAAGCCCGTTAGTACCATTTTGTTTCAACTCCGCTAGCTTTCGGGATCCTTCACGGCCATACAAAATTACCTTATGCCCAATGCCGTCAAGATACCAAGCCAAAAAGCTGCCCCAACGGCCGCAGCCGATGACGGATATCTGCAATCTGTCCACCTCCTGATTTTAGTATTATCAGTATCATAACAAAAAAAACGAAAGCGGACAACAGCCCGCTTCCGTTTTTTGCAATATGCTTTGGAATCAGTCAAATACTCCTGTGGAAAGATAACGTTCGCCGGTGTCCGGCAAAAGAGCAACAATTAATTTGCCTTTGTTTTCTGGCCTTTGTGCCAACTGAAGCGCCGCAAACACCGCCGCGCCGGAAGAAATTCCAACCAACAAACCTTCACTTTTTGCAAGGTGAGCCGTTGTCGCAAACGAATCTTCGTTTGACACGGTCAAAACTTCATCCAATATACCCACATCGAGCGTTTCCGGAATAAAACCTGCACCGATGCCCTGAATGCGGTGCGGACCGGCTTTTCCCTGTGAAAGCACCGGGGAATCCGTCGGTTCGACCCCGACAATTTTCACATTCGGATTGTGTTCCTTTAATGCGCGTCCCACACCCGTTACAGTTCCCCCTGTACCGATGCCGGCGACAAAGATATCAACTTTTCCGTCCGTATCCCTCCAAATTTCCTCACCGGTGGTCTTGCGGTGCATTTGAGGATTAGCTTGATTGACAAACTGACCGAGAATCATGGAATTAGAAATTTCATTATGCAGTTCATTTGCTTTTTCAATTGCTCCCTTCATCCCTTTTGCGCCAGGTGTTAAAACCAGTTCCGCACCCAATGCAGACACAAGGCGGCGGCGTTCCAAACTCATGGTATCCGGCATAGTTAGAATCAAACGATAGCCTTTGGCGGCCGCCACAAATGCAAGACCGACTCCCGTATTGCCGCTGGTCGGTTCAATCAGTGTAGTATCCTGATTAATTAAACCTTTTTCTTCTGCGTCCTGGATCAGTGCATAGCCAACACGATCCTTGACGGAGGAAAGTGGATTAAACGATTCCAACTTCGCTGCGATGGTAGCTTCCACTCCCTTTTCTTTTTCAAAATTAGATAATTCCAGCAGAGGGGTATTGCCGATCAGTTGCGTCAAATTCTTTGCGATTTTCATGAATATCACTCCTAAATGAATTAAAAGGACTATTTCATACTAAACATAGTAACAATATATGTTTTGTTGCTGTTATTATATACGTGTATACCGATTCTGTCAAGTGCTTTTTACTCAAACAAAAAAGGAGACGGCTGATTAATGGCCGTCTCCCAATATGATATACCATTCTATTAAACTATATTCTAAACATCCTGAGCAACAATTCGAGCCATTTGAGTACAGCCGACCGTAGACTGTCCGGGCATTGCAATATCCTTTGTCCGATAGCCTTTCGCCAATGCGGACTGTACGGCGGATTCCACTGCACGGGCTTCTTCCTCCATGCCGAACGATATGCGCAGCATCATGGCAGCAGACAGAATCGTTGCCAGCGGATTCGCAGCATCCTGCCCTGCGATGTCCGGCGCAGAGCCGTGAATTGGCTCATACAGCCCACGCGTTCCATCTCCCAAAGAAGCGGACGGCAGCATTCCAATGGACCCGGCTGCCATGCTTGCCTCATCGGAAAGGATATCGCCAAACATGTTTTCCGTCACAATTACGTCAAATTGGCCGGGATCCGAAACCAACTGCATAGCTGCACTATCCACAAGCTGGTCGCGGTATTCCACTTGCGGGAATTGTTTGCTCAACCGATGCATCACATTTCGCCACAGCCGAGATGTATCCAGCACATTGGCCTTATCTACACTGACTAATTTTTTTCGACGGCTCATCGCTAACTTAAAAGCAATCTGACCAATCCGTTCAATCTCTTCCTCACTGTATTCCATTTTGTCAAAGGCGGACTGTTTTCCGTTTTCCTTTGTCACTGTTTGACGCTCGCCAAAATAGATACCACCGGTCAGCTCACGGACCAGAATTAAATCGATTCCATCCCGAACTCTTTCCTCCTTGAGCGGGCAGGCCGCCGACAGTTCTTTGTAAAGATACGCAGGACGCAGGTTCGCATACAGTCCTAAGGCGCTTCGAATTCCCAACAATCCGCGTTCCGGACGTTTTTCCACAGGTACCGTATCCCATTTCGGACCCCCGACCGCGCCGAGTAAAACCGCATCCGCTTTTTTACAGGCATCTATGGTCTTTTGGGTGAGCGGCTCCCCGCAAGCATCTATGGAAGCACCGCCGATCAGTTCTTCTTGAAAGTAAAACCGATGACCGAATTTTTTCTCCACCTGTTTTAATACCATGACGGCACCGTCCACAATTTCCGGCCCGATTCCGTCTCCTTTCAGCAAAACAATGCTTTTTTCCATATTTTTCACCTCCGAATATTCATTTAGCATTTGCTTAATGAATTTAAAAGACCATTCGCACGGATGATTTCTCGAATAAATTCCGGAAACGGCTCCGCCTGATAGGTTTCGCCCTTCGTTTTGTTCGTGATGATACCGCTGTCAAAGTCAACGGAAATCTCATCGCCCTGCCGAATGTTCTCGGCAGCCTGCGGACATTCGAGAATAGCCAATCCGATATTAATCGCATTGCGGTAAAAAATGCGCGCAAAACTTTTAGCAATCACACAGGACACTCCGCACGATTTAATGGCAAGTGGGGCGTGTTCACGGGAAGAGCCGCACCCAAAGTTGCTGCCTCCTACGATGATATCCCCCGGACGAACCTTCTGAGAGAAAGATGCGTCAATATCCTCCATACAGTGCGATGCCAGATGTTCCGGTTCAGCACTGTTTAAGTACCGAGCGGGAATAATGACATCTGTGTCGATATTGTCACCGAATACAAAAACTTTACCGTTTGCCTGCATATCAATCTTCCTCCTCTTCAATTTCTTCCGGCGATGCAATTCTGCCCAAAACAGCGGAAGCTGCCGCGACAGCCGGCCCTGCAAGATAGACCTCTGAAGTTGGGTCTCCCATGCGCCCCACAAAATTTCGATTCGTTGTTGCGACTGTGCGCTCGCCTGCTGCCATAATGCCCATGTGACCGCCAAGGCACGGCCCGCAGGTTGGTGTGGAAACAGCGCATCCCGCTTCAATAAACGTGTCGAGATAGCCTAAGCGCATCGCTTCACGGTAGATACGCTGTGTTGCCGGAATCACAATCACTCGGACATTTTCAGCAACCTTTTTACCTTTCATCAGTTTTGCCGCTGTTGCCAAATCGCTGAGTCGGCCGTTTGTGCAGGAGCCAATCACAACCTGATCGATTTTAATTTCTTTTAACTGATCAACAGGCTTTGTGTTGGAAGGCAGATGCGGACATGCAACGACGGGACGGATTTCGGAAAGATTGATTTCCACAGTTCGCTCATACTCTGCATCTGTGTCCGGCTCATAAATTTGATATTCCCTGTTTACGCGGCCTTTCATATAGGCAATTGCAGTTTCATCCACGGGGAAAATACCATTTTTTGCACCCGCTTCAATCGCCATATTTGCAATAGCGAAACGGTCATCCATTGTCAAGGCTGCAACGCCGTCCCCTGTAAATTCCAGAGATTTGTACCGTGCTCCATCCACGCCGATTTTACCAATTAATGTAAGAACTACATCTTTACCGCCAACCCATTTTTGCGGTTTCCCAGTCAGATGGACACGAATAGCGGATGGCACCTTAAACCAGCATTCCCCCGTTGCCATACCCGCAGCCATATCGGTGGAACCAACTCCCGTGGAAAACGCGCCGAGTGCACCGTAAGTGCAAGTATGGGAATCCGCACCGATTATCGCTTCTCCCGCGGCGACTAACCCCTGTTCCGGCAGCAACGCGTGCTCAATGCCCATGTTACCCACATCATAAAAATGCTTAATACCGTTGCTTTTTGCAAATTCACGGCATTGTTTGCACTGTTCCGCAGCTTTAATATCCTTATTCGGCGCAAAATGGTCCAGTACAATCGCAATTTTATCCTTATTGAACACATCCTTGAGTCCGTGGTTATAAAACTCACGGATGGCGACCGGAGTTGTAATATCATTCCCAAGCACTAAATCCACTTTTGCGCGAATCAGCTGACCCGCCCTCACTTCCGGCAAGCCTGCATGTGCCGCCAAAATTTTCTGCGTCATTGTCATTCCCATATTGCGTTCCTCCTTATTCCTTTCTCATTGCCATATGATTTAATGCGTTTACATAGGCCTGAAGGCTGGCACCAATAATATCCACATTCAGTCCACGACCGCTTACAATGGTGCCTTTTGAATTTTTCAGCCGGACAACAACCTCTCCGAGTGCGTCCTCGCCCTCCGTAACAGCCTGAATGGAGAAGTTCTCCAGCGTGTAACCTTTTTCCGTCACCGATTCAATTGCAGAAAGTGCAGCATTGACTGGCCCTGCACCGACGCCGTTTCCTTCCAGAACTTTTTTCTCTTCCGATTCCTTCACACCAATCTTGACCATTGCGGAAGCGGAATTGACTGAACTTGTGTTGACCACATAGGATTCCAATGTGTAAATCTCTTCAATTTCCTGTTTCATCGAACCGGACAGCAATGCTTCCAAATCAGCATCCGTCACATTCTTTTTCAAATCCGCCAATTTCTTAAACGCGGTGAAAGCACCCTGCAACTCCTGCGGCGACAGGTTATATCCGAGTGATTTCAGCTTTTCCTCAAATGCATGGTGGCCGGAATGTTTTCCAAGAACCATGGTATTGTGGGAAATTCCAACGCTTTCGGGCGTCATGATTTCATAAGTAAGGCGGTTATTCAATACTCCATGCTGATGAATTCCCGCCTCATGTGCAAAGGCATTCGCTCCAACAATTGCCTTGGTTGGGCCAATCGGCACACCGGTGATGGCAGAAAGCTTTCGGCAGGTTTTGTAGATTTTCGTTGTGTTCACATCTGTTTCTGCACAATAATACGATTTTCTTGTCCTCAGCGCCATGACGATCTCTTCTAAAGAAGCGTTTCCCGCACGCTCCCCAATTCCGTTCACAGTGCATTCCACCTGATCGGCACCGGCCCGCACGGCGGCAAGGGAATTTGCAACGGCCATACCGAGGTCATCATGACAGTGAACGGAAATAACCGCATTCTCGATGCCTTTTACATTCGCCTTTAAATAAGTAATCAAATCAAACATTTCATGCGGCGTCACATAGCCCACTGTATCCGGCACATTGATGACATTCGCTCCGTTGGCAATTGCCGTTTCATATACTTTGGCAAGAAATGCCCAATCCGTTCTGCTTGCGTCTTCCGCGGAAAACTCTATGTCCTCCACCAGGCTTTTTGCGTAACGAACCATCTCCCCTGTTTGACGGAGCATTTCGTCCCGCGTCATGTGCAGCTTATGCTGCAGGTGAATATCTGAGCTTGCAAGAAACACATGGATACGCGGCTTTTTGGCTTCTTTTACTGCATCATAAGCCGTATCAATATCGGATTTTACGGCGCGCGCAAGACTAGCCACCGTTGTTTTCTGCAAAACCGATGAAATCTGCTTTACGGATTCAAAATCTTCAGGAGAAGATACCGCGAAACCCGCCTCGATTACATCCACACCCAGTTCTTCCAACTGGGCCGCCATTTCCAGTTTTTCTCCCAGATTCATGCTGCATCCGGGGCTTTGTTCGCCGTCACGCAGGGTTGTGTCAAAAATTTGGATTTTTCTCATGGATTCCGACATACAATTACCTCCATCCAATCATTTGATTTCATCACGATTTGCATGAAATTGGGAAAACAAAAACACCGCCGTCTCTTTAAAGAGACGACGGTGAAATCCTGTCGCGGTACCACTCTTTGTTGGCATTTTTTAAAAATGCCCACTCAGCCTGCATCCAACAATGCAGCTCTCCTCTAACGGGGAGAAACCGTTCCGTTCTACTAGGTGTGAAAACCTTTCGGCGGACTGCTCTAAGGCGAGTTATACATTTGCCCGGTACCGTTTCGCAGCTAACAACGGCTCTCTGAAACTCGGTAACAAATGCTTTTGTCCCTTTCAACGCATTTCGTGATTCAATTTACAGGTATTGTAGCGTAGAAACAGCCTTCTGTCAAGACTTTTGGTTAAAAAATTTAATTTCTAGTTCCTAAATATTTAAAGATCATTTCCATCTTCAATACTGATTTCATTAAACCGATCCGTCAAATCATGAAGACTCAAAGCTTCTTTTTCTCCATCACTTACATCCAAAACAGCGCTTCCACGGTGCATCATGAGCAAGCGGTCACCGTAAGCCAGCGCAAAACGGAGATTGTGAGTTACCATAAGCGTTGTCAAATGTTGTTCCAGCACAAGGCGCCTCGTCAATTCCATCACGTTTTCACTGGAAGCCGGGTCAAGCGCTGCCGTGTGTTCGTCTAAAATTAATAGATCAATCGGTGTCATCGTGCAAATTAACAAAGACAAAGCTTGCCTCTGTCCGCCCGAAAGGTTTGCCACCGGCAAATCGAGTTTATCTTCAAGACCTAGTTTCAAAAGTTCAAGTTTGGAACGGTATTCATCGATTTTTTTTCGGCTAACGCCGCTGGACAAACCATATCGTTTGCCTTTGTGATCCGCCAGTGACATATTTTCCAAAATGGTCAGCTGCGGACAGGTACCAAGGGACGGGTCCTGAAACACGCGGCCAATGCGGCGGGAACGGGCAAATTCGGGCTGTTTTGTGATATTTTCGCCCCCAAGCATAATTTCGCCCGCATCCGGTGTTTCGCTGCCGCAAAGCAAGTTTAACAGCGTTGTCTTGCCGGAGCCGTTGCTTCCGATGATGCACACAAATTGTCCGGGGTTGACAGACAAGCTGAAATCCTCAAACAATTTGAGTTCACTCACTGAACCGCTGTTGAATGTTTTGTAGATGTGGTTCATCTCCAGAATAGGCGCTTCGGTTTCAAACCTGTGTCCGGTTGACATATTTTTTCCCCCTTCCCATGGGAGCCGCTTTATACGCCACCAACACAATGGTAAGCAGTACTGCCATTAACAATTTCATGTAATTGGTCGGCAGCCCCATCTGCAAAGCACCCACCAGCACACCGCGGTAGATAATCGCGCCCAGTGCTACCGCCGTTGTGGGGCGCAAAAATTTCAATCCGGCGAAAATATTCACCCCTACGATGACGGCCGCAAGGCCCAAAACAATCATGCCTGTGCCGCTGTAAATATCGGCGGATTCCTCTCTTTGACACAATATACACCCGGAAAGCGACGCCAAACCGTTTCCAAGCATCAGCCCGAGAATTTTCATATTGCCGGGGTCCTTCCCCAAAGCCACAACATAGCGCGGATTATTACCGGCGGCACGCAGCAGCAAACCGGATTTTGTCTTTAAATACAGGTCAAGCAGCACTTTCACAATCATGCACGAGACAAACGCTACCACAAGTGCGCGCAAACTGTTGTGGGAATCCGGAATCAGCGATGCCAAGCCGGACGTGTAAATGGTAGGCTGATTATAAAATGGTACCACCGCACTTCCGGAAGTAACAGCCAAATTGATGCTCCACAAAGCCGTCATCACTAAAATGCCTGACAACAGATCGGTTATGCGCAACTTGACATGCAGCAGTCCGGTTACCGCCCCGGCGGCCGCTCCGGCAACAAACGCTGCGAGACAGGCCAGCCACGGATTCATTCCAGAGGCAATCATCACACCGGCTACACAGGACCCCAGTGGGAACGTTCCCTCCACCGTCAGGTCAGGAAAATTCAGCACTTGATACGTGATATAAATTCCAAGCGCCATGATGCCGTAAACAAACCCCTCCTGGAACACTCCGATTAGAAGTCCCAGAAAAACGCCCATATGATTCGCCTCCGATTTTCATTTTGCAGCTAGTTACTCAGCCACATTTTCAGCCGTTGCATACTCTTCCGGAAGAGAAAGCCCCAGCTGTTTCATCACATTTTCATTATAAACAGGTTTACCATCCTCAACTACGTAAACCGGTGTGGATGCCGGATCAGCCGTCCCATCCAGAATTTTTGCGGCCATCTTTCCGGTTTCTTCTCCCAAAGCCACAAAATCAATACTGACAGAAGCTAAACAGCCGTCTTTGACCTGCTCCACCTCGGAACCAAAAATCGGGATATTCGCTTCATTTGCCGCCTGAAGGAGCCCTGGCAGATGGTTAACCACGTTGTTATCGGTAAAATTATTGATGCAGTCGACACCCTTTGAGATGAGTGTTTTCACGGCCGGTTCCACATCGGAGGAACCTGTTACACCGATTTCAACCACTTCAAAACCGTATTTCGGCGCAAGGCTTTGGAATTTTTCTAAGCTGGATGTGGAATTCGGTTCACTGGTTGTGTGCAGAATTCCAATTTTCTTTGCATCCGGCAAAAATGCCCGAATCAGTTTGATTTGGCTTTCCAGCGGCAAAACATCCGCAGAACCGGTACAATTGACGCCGGGCTCTTCCAATGACTTTACTATCCCTGCCGCAATCGGATCACTGACTGCCGTGAAGACAGTTGGGATATCCGTTGACTTTGCCGCACCATACAAAGCCATAGCGGCAGGAGTCGCAATTCCCATCACAAGGTCATATTGTTTTTCAACCATTGTTTTTGCCATTGTTTTTGCATTGTTGGCATCGGCCTGAGAATTCAGCAAATGAACTGTTAGATTTTCGCCTTCTATATAACCGGATTCTTCTAGCCCTTTAATAAATCCGGTATAGCAATTGTCCAAGGATGGATTCACGGCATATTGCAAAACTCCAATTGTTTTTGCCGTTTTTTCCGTTGTATTCTCCGTGGATTCAGCTGAGCTGACAGACTCAGAACCGGAACTAACCGCCGCAGAGGATGCAGAATCGGCTGATGAACAGGCACCAAGCACTCCGGAAATGAGTACGGCAAGAATCGCCGCTGTAAATTTTTTACCAATGTTTTTCATTGTAAGAAACCTCCTGAAAAAAATATCGTAAGAAGAAATACTAAAATTCGGCTTTCGCCACCAGCCATCCGACACTGCAACCACCTCCGTGTATACCCTCATGCAAAGCAAGTAACTTTTATTAAGATTCCCTAAAGTTAAGGGATTTTCTGCAAACAGCAACAAAAAAACTCTTGCCCCTGCAATCTCAGGGACAAGAGCATAAAGGCTCTATAATAAATGTTGGGGTGTGACGAATAGGCCTGCGAAAAAAGAACAAAAAAGTAGAGCATATTCGATGAAAAACCTTTAAAATGGAAATTACCACTATCCCATATTGGAGGTCATCGATATGCTCTGTACTTATTCTACCGAAAAATTGCTAGGATTAAAAGGGGTAATCGTAAAAAATGTGAGGCAATTGCCCGATAAAACGGAAATTTTTATTGAGTTACCAAGAAAGCCACATGTTTGCCCTTGCTGTGGATATCGGACCAGCTATGTCCATGATTACCGTTGTCAAACAGTAAAAGACATCCCTGCTTTTGGTAAACACACTAGTTTGATTCTCCGAAAGCGCCGGTATCGCTGCTCTTTGTGTGGAAAGCGTTTCTTTGAAGATAACTCGTTTCTGCCGAGATATCACCGCATTACAAATCGTTTAGCCGCGTATATCATTTCAAAGCTGTCTGACGTGCGTTCTTTCACCAGTGTAGCACGTGAAGTAAATCTATCTGTTTCAACTATTATCCGGCTTTTCGATTGTATCCACTATGGAAAACCGCAGCAATTACCTGAAGTTGTGTCGATTGATGAGTTTAAAGGCAATACAAGCGGCGAGAAATATCAGTGCATTCTGACCGATCCGGTTCGTCACCAAATCCTTGATATTCTTCCTGCTCGATACAACCACAAACTGACAGAATATTTCGGCCGGCTTGACCGTTCTAAAACGAAGCATTTCGTCAGCGATATGTGGAGTATATATGCCAATATTGCTCAGACATATTTTAAAAATTCAAATTATGTCATTGACAAATATCATTACATTCGTCAAGTATTTTGGGCTTTTGAAGCCGTTCGCAAGGAAGAACAGAAAAAGTTCAGCAAAACCCGAAGAATTTATTTTAAACGCTCCCGAATCTTGCTGAACAAACGATACCAATTTCTCACTCCAGAGCAAAAGCAACAGGTCGATCTTATGCTCTATGCCAGCAACCGTCTGCTGACAGCCTACTCTCTGAAAGAACAGTTTTTCAAAGTCCTGGATTCTCCCGATAGTCAATCTGCACGGACAGCGCTATCCCATTGGATTATGGCCGCACAAAACAGTGGTCTTTCAAGATTTGTTGCTTGTGCAAATACCATGATTCGCTGGTCAAGAGGTATTCTAAATTCGTTTGATTGCTCTTACACCAACGGTTTTACCGAAGGGGTTAACAACAAGATTAAGGTTCTTAAACGCAATGCCTACGGTTATCGTAATTTTCGTCGCTTCCGCAATCGCATTCTTCATATGTTCCATCATTCAACGAAAAATGGAGCAGCTTAACGCCGCTCCATTCGGTGTTTCCATTTTGGGTTACCCCAACTATTGACATAGAGCCAGCATAAACTCCTGCGGTACCACCCACGTTGGCGAAAATCGCCCGCTCATTCCATGCACTTTCATGCATGCTTCCTTGATAACGGGTGAAGATCCCGTCGGAAACTACTGAGCAAAACTGCCGTTCATTCCGCCCTCATAAGCCCATTCGTCCGGAACATTTTCGCCGCAATTTCACCGCCTGCGGCTCTCTTTTGAAAATGCCACCCCGGAGTACTACTCTTACTCGTCGGTTTGACTTATTTTATGTTGATAGTATTATATGCCGCGTTCAAAAATTTGTCAATACTTTCTTTTCTTTTTTGAACACATTCGCTTAAACAATAAACACATTCTTTACATTGCTTTTGAATAAAATATACAAAAAGTATAGGCATTCGATTTCATACCATGTTATAATGATGTTGATTTTAACACTGCGAAAACGGAGGGATTTTTCTTGAAAACCGTGATAACCATTGCAAGACAGTACGGCAGCGGCGGGCATGAGATCGGGCAGCGTTTAGCTCGTAGGTTTTCCATCCCGTTTTACGACCGGGAACTGATCGCTGAGGCTGCAAAACGAAGCGGATGGAGCCGCGAATTATTGGAACAGGTGGATGAAAAAGCCGGAAGCAGCCTGCTCTATGCAATGATAATGGGGAATTATCCCTTTACCGACAGTGCCATAACGCCCAGTCATTTGCCGATTAACGACAGACTGTTTCAACTGCAGGTTAAAATTATTCGTGAAGCAGCCGATGCAGGCCCGTGTGTGATTGTTGGACGCTGCGCCGACGATATCCTGTGTGGCAGAAATAATGTCTTCAGCGTATTCCTATATGCCGACTTGACGTTAAGACAGAAGCGCGCTGTAAAAGAATATGGAGTGCGGCCCGAAGATGCAGCCGTTCAAGTTGCAAAGCAGGATAAACAGCGTGCAAGTTACTATCATTTTTACACAGACAAAAAATGGGGAGAAACAGAAAATTATCATCTGTGCATCGACACATCTCGCTTAGGGATTGATGGAACGGAAGAATTAATTGCCCATGCTGTTACTTTGTATGAAAACAAAATAGGAAACGAATAAATCCACATTTTCGGCACACAATAACAATGTTTAAAATAAAATTATGAGGTGCCGTAATATGACGAATTTACGTTGTGATGTAACAAATTGCGCAAGCAACAAGAACCATTACTGCTGTCGGCCGGATATTATGGTGGGCGGCCCGAGTGCAAGTACCAGCAAGCAAACGTACTGCGCCAATTTTGTGGAAGCACAAAGTTGTGGCTCAAGCGGGCAAAACGCGGTTGACCATCAAACCCCGAATCCTTCTTTGGATGTCCACTGTGAAGTGACCAAATGCGTCTACAACCAACAACGATCCTGTAATGCAAAGCATATTGATATCCGCACAATCAATGTAAACAACGGGCAAGTGAAAACAGAATGTGCAACTTTTGAGAGCAGAACCTCCGTTTAAAGTAAGGTAAGAACTTTTCGAAAATTTCATGAAGTATTTCCTTTTGACGCGGCTGAACTTCAGCCGCGTATTTTTTCAATTTGTATACATATCGAGTCATCCGTAGCATAATGCACAGCAGAATTAGTTACGATTCTGATACAATGGTTGAAACTGGAATTTAGGCTATGTTATACTACAGACAAGATAACGGGGAGGGAAAAGAATGAAAAATCGGCTTTGGGCCATTTCCACCCTGCTGTGTGCAGTTTTGCTGACCGGTTGCCAAAATACGCAACCCGTTGCTTCAACATCTGCAAACTCTCAGACTTCTTCAAACATTATCACAGAGAGTTCAAACATATTATCTTCCGAAGTGGAAGCAGAAGCAAATATTAGGACAGAAGACGAATCATCAGCCGCCGATTCTTCAGCGGTTTCTAAGTCTGAATCCGTTTCTTCCGGCAGCAGTTATACTCCGCCGGTGCTTACATGTGTTCCCGAAAGTGAAGAAGCACCTTCTTCTTTTTTAAACAAAGCAGTGTTTGTAGGCGATTCCGTTACGTTGAAACTAAAAAATTACGTAACCAAAAAGCGAAAATCCGACCCCAATTTTTTCGGCACTGCCACTTTTCTCGCCGCGGGCAGCATGGGCAGCGGGAATGCGTTGCAACCGCTCAGCGAGGATTCCATTCATCCTTATTACAACGGTAAAAAAGAGTTATTAGAAGACAGTGCGGCTGAAATGGGCGTGGATAAAGTCTACCTGATGCTCGGCATCAATGATGTGGCGCCTTACGGCGTGGAGGGTGCTGCGAACAATCTTGAGAAACTTGCAAAACGCTTTACCGATAAGATTTCCGGCGTAAAGATTTATATTCAGTCCGCCACCCCCATGCTTGCGGATAAACAGAAAAAAATGCTGAACAATCCCAATTTGGAACGCTACAACGCACTGCTATCCGAAATTTGTCAAAAAAACGGATGGTATTTTCTTGATGTTGCTTCTGTCATGCGGGATGATACGGGCGCATTAAAAAAAGAATACTGCAGCGATCCCGATGACTTAGGACTTCACTTCACAGACATGGCCTGCGAGGTCTGGATTCACTATATTTTGACTCATACCGGAGGTTGAAATCTAAATGAAACGGACAATTCTTTTCCTGCTCACAATTTTCGCAACTGTAATTTTGTGTACCGGATGCAGTAAATCCGCTCCAAAAGAAGCAAATTTGTCACAGATCATGGACACCATAAAGCAGAAACTGACCAATACAGAGATGATGGATCTATCCTCCGATGATTTGATGCCGAATTATGGGATTGACACCAATGATGTGAAGCAATTCGCCGCTTACGTGGATTCCACCGGAACAAAAGGCGATGAAATTCTGTTGTTTGAAGGAACCGATGATGCTGCAGCAAGCAGGATTGAGGAAAAGCTGAATGCCCGTTACCACCAGAAAGAAATAGAAATGAAAGATTATTTGCCGGAAGAATACGCAATGCTTCAAAAATGTAAAGTGGAACGCACAGGCAATTTTGTGGCAATGATTGTTTCCCCCCAGTATGAAGAGCTAGAACAAATTTACCACAATGCATTGAAATAAACTCAAAACTGATTCATAAAATCAGCGCCGAAGGAAAATGAAAATTTCCTTCGGCTTTTGATTTTGCAATTAATGACCTATCCGTAACTTTGACCGAGCTTATCCTGTGCATAGACAATAAACAGTAAAAACGGCGCACACAAAAACAAGGCAAATACATATCGGAATTCGCAGTAAGTCGGTGCTGCCAACATTGTGGTTATCCACAAACCCGCAGCCGGCGCAACGGCGACCATTCTGTCATACCGGCGGCGCACAAACGCATACAGCACCAGAAATGCAGTCAGCCACACCACCGCACCAATGTTGTTGCTCATCCCAATGGGTACAAAATGTTCCAGACTGTCACTCCATTTCTGAATATACGGCTTGGAATTAACACCGGTCAATGTACCGAACAAATTGTACGGAACCACTCCGTACGTGTCCCCGTTCCACGATGTAATTCCGGGCGCTACAACCCAGTTTCCTGTGCCGATATGCCAGTATCCCAGAGTCTCCATCAGATGCGCTATGATATATTCCTTGCTGTTTTTGACAAACATGCCTGCCCAGCTCCGAAAAAACTCCGATTTGTGCTGCGCTAGGTAGGTATAATCGAATTTATGATTGAATTTTATCCGGTCCACGGTAAACGGGTCATAAACGTCCTTGATGACTGCAATCGGTATCACACGGTCTAAAAATGCTCTTTCCTGCTCCGACATTTGCCCGTCTTTGACGGCAACACGCGCCATCTGCTGCAGAGGCACACCTACGGACTCGTCAAACCGATTTTTCGGTATGCCCGCAAGTCGGTATGCCGGACCTTGAATCACTGAAAACACGACCAGTACCGTCAGCAACACGGGGCCGATTTTTTTGATATGCCTGCGGCAGAATATCGCTAATGCAACAAATGAAAAAACGAGTATATAGATACCATTATTGCGCAGGAAGGCAACCGCAAATGAAACCAGTCCAAAATGAAGGAGCCCGCGGCTCGTCAACAGATTTTGTCCCCTTGCCTGCGCCGTATCAGCAAGGAGAAGCGTCAGAAGTAATATGGCCCCACCGAACAAAACATCTTTCCACATGGTAATGGCATATTTGCCATAGATAGGGTTTAAGGCAAAAAACAGCGCGACTCCCCACAAATACGGCAATGGGCATCCGCGGGCACGGCACCAATACAGCGCATAGCCCAAAACAGAAGCCATAATCAACAGTTGCGCAAATGAATACAGCGCCACACCGCGATTGATGCTCCCCAGAAAGGTACCCGATTGATAAAAAACACGCAGAAAAAGCTGATACAAAACCGGCTGCTGATTATTAATCGGGTCCCAACCGGCTGCACGAACCAAACATGCGAAGGAGTCACCGGTCATCAATCCCGGATAATAAGTTAGAAAATATGGAATCCAAGCAACCGCCAAAAAAGCACTCCACAGAAGCCAAGAAAACAATCGACTGCGTGGATGTTCCGAAAGCTGGCGTTTTCCTGTGGGGAATGGATGACTGTCCGAAAATCGGAACAACGCCAGAATCACCGTCCACAGCAGCAAAGCTAGGCAAACAAACGGAATGATATCTTTTAATTCCATTCCCTCAAAAGCAGGCGGCTGGACCGTAATGCGCGAGCCAATCAGAAACATGGCAGACATGGCAGAAGAATAAATACCGGTGCAAATCAGCGTTCGGCGATTTCCATATCCCGCAGTATAGTGAATGCACGCCGCCGCACCGGCCGCCGATAATAGCCATGGGACATAATGTTTGTACCAGATATGAAACACTCCGAAAGCAGCTGAGGTCAGAATAGCACCCGCTGCTGCGCAAAACCAGATTTTATTTCTTACAAGGCGAAAACCGTGCATTGATTTTCTCCTTTCCGAATCATTTCTTAAAACGGATTCTCAAATATATTATGACTCCAAAAACTGACTGTTTTGTCGAAATATTTTGCCTTTTGTCAGCATTTCCCATTCACTTCAATGATGGAAAAAATAAAGCGTAACAATACAATTGTTTCCGGCTCTGCGCTGGTTAATAGAAAAGTTTTCTTTGCTGCTTAACTAAAACATTTTCTGTCTATTCTGTGAAAAAACATATTTTTCAATGGCGCATGCCACACCGTCCTCTTCATTTGTTCCCGTGACCACATCGGCATTTTTTTGAATCTCCGGTTCAGCGTTTCCCATGGCGATGCCTAATCCAGCCGCTTGTAACATACTTCTGTCATTGTCACCGTCTCCGAATGCTATGACAGATTCCAATCCAATTCCCAATGTTTTGCAAAGATTTAGAAGTCCATCCCCTTTGCTGGCCTCAACATCGTTTATCTCAAGATTAATTTTTCCGGAAGATGTGACAGAATAAGGTCCCATAGCAAGAATCTCTTCTCTGAGGCGTTCGCGCTCCTCTGCCGGGACATAAGGTATATTAATTTTTTCAAGCGGCTTTCCGTTGTGTGCTAAGAAAGACAGGAGGTCTTCAACAAAAGTCTGGGAAGCGTCAATATAGCGAAAAAACCACTCCGGCAGTGCAGTTTTTCGAAGAGACGGCAGTTCGGCGGAATCCGCGTAAGAAACGCCGCCGCAATATGCTTCAATAAATAATCCCCGCATGGTAAGAAAGCGGACAATTTTTAGGGATGCTTCCACAGTCATCGTCCGGGAATATACAACGGATTGGTTTGATAAATCCACAACACGGGCACCGTTACAGGTTATGAGATAGCGGACACCCGGCAGACCGAGTATTTCTTTCGGTACCATTTTTTCAAATCGCCCCGTAGCAGGAACAATCTGTATTCCACGGGATGCCGCCTCCCGCAATGCGCTCAGCGTGCGCTGCGATATGGTTTTGTCATCTCTCAATACCGTTCCGTCCAAATCGAAAGCAATTAATTGATATTGCATGATTTGTTCCTTTCCATATTTTCTGCCATTTCCTTTGCAAAAGCATCTAGTTTTTCTTCCGAAAGAGCAATGTAATCTGTCTTTCCGTCAAAGATAATCCCCATTTCCCTAGCCTTAGAAAACTTATTGAGTAATACTTTAGAAATATTTCTCTCTAAGAAATTCATTTTCGTAAAATAAATAGCTCCGCCCGGTGTAGACAATGCGGTTAAATGCTCCACGATTTCATTTGGAAAACCATTTTCTAGGTACCAGCGGATTTCCGTTTTGTCCGGCGTTAAACACGTTAAATAAATTCCAAGCGGCTTTTGCAGAAGTATGCCCAGATATTTTTTGCAGTAACTGCGCACTTCCTGCTGAATTTGACCGCCGTAAACGGAACTGCCGAGAATCACGCAGTCATAGTCCGAAGGATCGGGCATTTCCTTTTTTAAGTCAATGACTTTTGCATTCTTGATTTTCTTTTCAAGCATGCGAGCACATTCGGCGGCTGAACCGTGTGTGCTGGAATATGCAATGATTGTTCCCAAATTCGCTTCACTCTCTTTTCTATTACATATCCATGGAATCTGTGTAAAATTGGCAATCATAACACAACGGTTGCATGGATAAGCTACTGTCGGCAGGGAAAATATCGTATTTTAAAAACGTGCTTTTATGCATGGATATTTTTCCTGTTAGGGCGGGCTGCAAGCCCGCCCGGTCTTTTTTATTTTGATTTTATCGTTTGGTTCGGACAATGTCAAGAAATTGACACAGTGCTGCATTTACAGATTTTACATATCGTGCTATACTGTTACGCGTCAGTTTAAATTTGTGAGATCTGTATCATTCAAAAAGAGGTCTGTATCATTGAAAAAAAGTATTATTTATATTATCCTAGCAACTTTCTTTTTCAGCACGATGGAAATTGCCTTAAAACTGACGGCAGGAAACTTTAATCCGATTCAGCTGACATTTCTTCGCTTTCTCATCGGCTCCATGATTTTAATGCCGTTAGCGATAAAACAACTAAGGCAAAAACACACCTCCCTGCACCCCGGCGACTATGCTTTCTTTGCTCTGACAGGTCTCATCTGTGTTAACATCAGCATGATTCTGTATCAGATGGCTGTTTTATATTCGCCGGCTGCCACGGTTGCCGTTTTATTTAGCTGCAACTCAGTTTTTCTGGTTCTGTTTGCATTTTTCCTGCTAGGCGAAAAAATTCAGTTAAACTCTGCTGTTTGCATTGTTCTAAGCTTGCTCGGCATGATTGTCATGATAGATCCGATTCACTTTTCCGGCAGTGTGACCGGCACCCTTCTGTCGCTGGCAGCAGCTGTGACATTTGCGCTGTATAACGCGGTTGGCCGTATGAGAAGCGACCGATACGGCGGAATTGTACTAACCTGTTTTAGCTTTTTATTCGGATGCGCAGAAATGTTGGTGTTAATTTTCATCACACATCTGCGCCCGGCAGCTCTTTTTTTGCAAAATGCAGGACTGACAAAATTCGCGAATGTTCCGGTATTTTCGGGCATCGGTCCATCCTCCCTTCCCGGACTTGCTTATGTGGGTATTTTTGTTACGGGCTGCGGCTTTGCTTTTTATTTTCTGGCCATAGAAACCGCCGGTGCTGCGAAGGCCGCCTTGGTTTTTTTCTGCAAACCCGTCCTGGCACCCCTTCTTTCACTTGCCATTCTTGGAGAGGCAATTTCAGGCAAAATGATAATAGGAATTCTGCTGATTGTCATCGGCTCTTTCATCACATTTTTGCCGGAGCCTGTACTGCACAGAACTTCGGTTCCTGCCGGCACTGTTCTTCTTAAGCAAGACTCCAAGAAAGAAGATTAAACCCTTTTTCCCGACAAACAGGCTGTCCGTTTTTCGGATGGTCTATTTTTAAGCCTGTTTGCCGGATGAAAGAATTTTTAAACAATCCTCATCGAATAATGACAAATAAAACTCTAATTTTTAGCAATTGATGTATCAATAAATTGGTTTGATGAAGCATGAATCGGCCAAACAGATGCGCCGAGTGGGAGGTTTCTTCTTGTCATTCGTATCTGCCCAGTTTCTTCTGTTTTTCCCCATTGTCACCATTGTCTATTATATACTGCCACAAAAGAAAAGATGGATTTGGCTCCTTGCCGCCAGCTACTTTTTTTACATGTGCTGGAATGCACAATACGGTATCCTGCTTGCCCTATCCACTGTCATCACATATTTCAGCGGCATTTTAATTGCAAAGGCAAATCATCTGACTGACGCTAAACAAGCCGCAAAAATGAAAAAAATATGGGTCACGGCAAGCTTTGTACTCAATCTTGGAATTTTAATTATTTTTAAATATCTTAAATTGCAATAACAAATTGAACACTTTCACTGGATAAAGTTATCTACGGGTTTAAAGTATAAATTCTGTCCAGTTGAGCATCAAACAGTTCCTCAGGGGTCTGATAACCTAATCGTTTCCTAGGCGTGGCGTTTATCTCGTCTGCAAACATTAAGATTTGTTCGGCGGTAAAGCCATTGATGGAGCGACCCTTTGGGATATATTTTCGTAGTATGCGATTGGTCCTCTCATTTACAGGTCGTTCCCAAGCAGAATAGGGATGAGCAAAGTAGATTGCCGTGCCTAGTTCTTCAAAGGCTGAAAATGCCGCAAACTCACTGCCGTTATCTGTGGTAATACTGCGAAACACCTGCGAAAATTTCTCGCCATACTGTTCCTTTAGCTGTTCCATGGCACTGGCAACACCGGTGGTTGTTTTGCCGTCAATTCGAATTGAAAGATAATATCCTGTCAGGCGCTCTACAATGGTAAATACAACTGCCTCACCGCTTCTTTTTCGGCCCAGTACCGTATCAGATTCCCAGTGTCCAAATGTGTTTCGCTCTGCTGCCTCAGGTGGCCGCCAATCAATGGATTTCCCATTGATACGCTTAGAAAGCCGTGGTTTTCTGCGAGAATGCCTATTTAATACCTCAGGAAGTTCAAATAGCGTGAGCGGTAATTCCCCTTTCCACAGCATATGATATAGAGTTTTTGTACATGGGATTTCCTTGGCTGGAAAACGATGTTCGCTTCGGGCCCGCCCTACGCACTCATCAAAAGACCAATTATGCTTACGAACCTTTTTAACCATCCAACGGATGAAGTCGGAGTTCCTGGATACCGTTCTAGGGCGATGGCAACGACTGCGATTCGCTTTGTAGACTGCAGCTCCACGTTTGGCTGAGTAGCCGGGTTTGCGACCTCGGCCGGAGTATTCCGGTGTGCCACGTCGTAGTTCATAGCCCACGGTAGAGGGGCTGCAATTGATTGCGCGAGCAATCTTTCGATTGCTAAATCCCATCTTCTTTAACTGTTGGATTGCGCCACGCTCTTCTGCTTTAAGATGCTGTCCCCTCTTGCGTTCTTCGATCTTTATGATAGAATGGTTCTTGTCCATAGTGTTCAGGCCTTTCTGTCAGTATTTAGTGTGGTAACTTTATCCTAACAGTTCCCTGTGCGCTATGGAATCTTTTTATGTGTTCAATTTGATTTTACAATCTACCTATTTTTAAATATTTGGATTTTTTAGATGAGATTTACATCGATATTTCCAATTTATTTGGATTGTCGGTCGGGCGTATGGAGTCCGGTCTGTTGCTTCCCGTTGGCATATCCTTTTACACGTTTCAAGCACTCAGCTACACCGTGGATGTTTATCGGGGCGATTTGAAACCGGAGCGGCATTTCGGAAAATACGCGCTGTTTGTATCATTTTTTCCACAGCTTGTGGCAGGACCGATTGAAAAATCCAAAAACTTGCTTCCTCAGTTCAGCCTACAGCATGATTTTGATTACGATAGGGCAAGGCGTGGCCTCCTTTTAATGCTGTGGGGCTTTTTCCAAAAAGTATTTGTCGCCGACCGATTGGGGCAGCTGGTCAATATCGTTTACAGCAATCCGTCAAAATATGCCGGCATAGAGGTAGCTGTTGCAAGCATTTTCTTCGCGTTTCAAATTTACTGTGACTTTGCAGGATATTCCAATATTGCAATTGGCGCCGCTGAGGTGCTGGGATTTTCTCTTTCCACCAATTTCAATAAGCCCTACTTCTCCCTTTCCATTAAGGAATTCTGGCGCCGATGGCATATTACGCTTGGCGCTTGGTTCCGCGATTATCTATACATCCCGCTCGGAGGAAACCGCTGCTCCACCGCTCGGCACTGCATGAATCTTTTTATCGTATTTGCCGTCTGCGGTCTGTGGCACGGTGCTTCTTTCACCTTCGTCATCTGGGGAATTCTGCACGGACTGTACCAAATTTTTGGTTTACTGCTCAAACCGACGCGTCAAAAAGCAATACAACTTCTGAAAATCAATCCTGATTCCCGTGCAATTCGTTTCGTGAAAGCTATTTTCACCTTTCTTTTGGTCGATTTTGCATGGATATTTTTCCGCGCAAAAACTCTGCCGGACGCTTTCCTTTTAATTGGCAGCTTGTTCCGGCCCGCGAACCTGGCTGACGGTGGTCTTTTCCAACTAGGGCTGACAGCGCCCGAATTTTATGCAGCAGTTCTCGGCATTGCCATGATTCTGTCGGCAGATATCTTAAGCCGTAAATTTGACATGTGCACGCTGCTGCTCAAGCAGAGCCTATTCATTCGCTGGGCTGTTTATCTTTCAGCGACTCTGGTCATTCTAATATTTGGAGTTTACGGATCGCAATATACTGCCCAGCAATTTATTTATTTCCAATTTTAGAGGGAATCAACTGTGAAAAAACTGATATTTAAAGGATTTTTATTTCTCACCATTCTTGCACTGATTTTGGCCTCCTTGTCCAACATATTTATTTACAAAATTGACCACCGCGGAAAACTCCTGGAAGGATTATACAACTCAAAAGATCCTTACGATGTTGTTTTGATGGGTTCGAGCCATATGAACGGCGGAATTGACCCGAATGTCCTATGGAACAAGTATGGTATCACAAGTTTTAACTATGCTACCGGCGGGCAGCCGCTCGACGTAACGTATTATCTTTTGAAAGAAGTTCTAAAAAAACATACACCCTCCGTAGTTGTGGTAGACCTTTTTTATTTGGGCATGGAAACACCTTACGGGGATACAGGGTTTATCAGCAACGCTCTTGATAACATAAAATTTTCAATGAATAAAGTGCAGGCCATCCAGCACTGCACCCCGCCTGAAGAGTGGATTCCCTATTTACTCCCGATATTGAAATATCATTTCCGCTGGTCTTCCCTAACTGCTGCCGATTTTTCATATAACAGTTCTTCCGTATATTACTTAAAAGGATTTAGTGCCGGTACGCAACGATACGGAAAAGCGGATGTATCCTATGCTGATACCGAAAATAAGTATGAAATTCCGGAGAAAGGTCTTTACTATTTTTATCAGTTCATTGAGCTTTCCAAAGAAAAAGGGTTTCAACTGGTCTTTGTAAACATGCCGTGTGACTACACCGAATCGAATCAAACAGCAGGATGGGTCAATGACTGCGAAGCCCTGTTTAATACGGTCTCCGACCTGTGCCGGCAGGAAAATGTTCCGTTTCTGGATTTGTGCGACCGCATGGATGAAATCGGACTTGACTTTGCACAGGATATGAACAACGCCGGACATCTCAACGTATGGGGAGCCTATAAAACAAGCTTCTATTTCGGTGCTTATTTAAAACAAAATTTTACCCTTCCTGACCGCCGAAACAACGAGGAACTTGCGGCGCGCTGGAACGAAGATTACAGCCATTCGCTTGCGGCCGCAGTAGAAAACGGCACCGTAGGAACATAAAAAAAGCTCTATATCGGAGTTATTTTAAATACATAATGTTGTTTTGCAAATTAATTATACACTTTGTAAATCAATTATTCCAAAATTCATTATGATGAAAGCATAAAATAGCACACGACCCTATCCGATTAGGAAAAGGCCGTGTGCTGTTTTTTCATATTTAGTTCTTTTTGTAAAGCCCTACTGCGTTTAGCACGATGGTTCCTATTCCGCACATGGTAACAACAATACCAACAATCAGTCCGGCGATGTGAAGTCCTTTCGTCAATGCAATCACCTCTTGTATATCATTGTACCCCGAATATTCACCATGTGCAAGATGCGGATTTAGTTGTTTGGAGCACCGATGCTGAGAATGGTCACGGAAGATAAAGTTTCACCATCTGACTGATAGGTTACTTCCGTTGCCATACCGAAATTGATACAATGTAACGATGCACCGGATACCCCCTTAACGATGAACACGCCACCCCTTTAACGATAGTGAACCGGTGCAGAAATGCAGATGATAACTTTTAATAAAATTAATGAGATATTCGAAAGTCAAGTCGCCCCTTTTATTGCTTACATAAATTAGGCATGTATCTACGCCTACCATCGGTAAAGATACTTCAACGCAGTATGGCACAGATATTTCTTTCTACGCTTTGAGCAAAATGCGATTTCGCTCATATTCGATGATACCGTCCTTCTGCATTTTGGACAGCTCATTGCACATAGTACTGCGATCAACATTCAGATAGTCCGCCAACTGCTGGCGGTTGTAAGGAATTAAGAAGGAATTGCTCCCGGCGCGTTTGGCACATTCCGAAAAATAAGACATCAACCGACCCCGAATGAATTTTGAGCTGGTATGCTGGATTCTTTGGGAAAGCTGAAGGCTTTTGTGAGCGCAGACGGTCAGCAGATTTCGGACAAGTCTTGTGTGAAATGGACAGGCATTGGTACAAGTAGCAAGGACGCGGCCCACATTCATAAACAGTACAGATGTATCCTCAACGGCAGATACGGTCACCAGCATTGGTTGCTCTGGAATGCAGGCATATACCTCAGCGAATACGGAACCGGGTGCAACATTCCCCAAAATACTGGTATTGCCCCAAATATCATTGCAGGAGATCACCGCCATGCCGGACAGTACGATTCCAATATTTTCTGTGATGCTTCCCTCTGAAAGGATCACCTCTCCTTTTTGAAAGCTGCGCTCTACAGCATTCAGGCAGCCCAAAAGAGATGTGATCTCCGCTTCGTCCAACCCTCGAAAAAGTTGCGAATTGATTAAATTCATATTTTTTCACCCATTGTTGTTATAACAACAGACTTTCATTTTTCATTATAGTATACTGAGTCCAGAAACGCAAGAGAAAGGATGAAGCGAACATGATTCGGAAGATTATCCAGATAGAAGAAGAAAAGTGCAATGGCTGCGGAGCCTGCGCCGAAGCCTGCCATGAAGGTGCGATCGGCATGGTAAACGGGAAGGCAAAGCTCCTGCGGGACGATTATTGCGACGGCTTGGGTGACTGTCTACCCACCTGCCCGACCGGCGCCATTTCCTTTGTGGAACGGGAAGCCGCTGCTTATGATGAAAAGGCTGTACAGGAAAATATGAGAAAAAAGAATGGACAGAAATCTCTCTCTGCCGGCGCTCATGGTGGCTGTCCCGGCAGCCGGATGCAGAGAATCCAGCACTCACAGGAATCTGCCCCTTCTGCACCGGCGGGGGCTGAATCGCAGCTGGGGCAGTGGCCCTGCCAAATCAAGCTGGTTCCCGTCAATGCCCCCTATTTTGACGGAGCCAAGCTGCTGATTGCGGCGGATTGCAGCGCATACGCCTATGCCAGAATGCACGAAGATTTTATGCGCGGGAAGATCACGCTGATCGGCTGTCCTAAGCTGGACAGCGTGGATTACAGCGAAAAGCTGACACAGATTATTCAAAACAACAATATCCAGAGTGTGACCATTGTGCGGATGGAAGTCCCCTGCTGCGGCGGACTGGAATCAGCCGCTAAAAAAGCATTGCAGGCAAGTGGAAAATTCATTCCCTGGCAGGTGGTCACCATCTCGATTGATGGAAAGATTTTGGAATAACTGCTGATTCGGGGCTTCTGTTCGAGGAATAGCTCCGACAGCAAAATCCAGACTACAATACAGGAGGGAACCATTATGAGCAAAAAAATGAAAAATATTGCGCAAGCCGAGGTTTTGACGCTGAAAGAGCAAATCTCCTATCAGGAGGGGCAGGTTGTCAGCAAGACGCTGGCGCAAAACCCGGCGGTAAGCATCACCCTGTTCTCCTTCGCAAAAGGTGAGGAGATCAGCACCCATGAATCAGGAGGCGATGCCTTCGTAACCTGTCTGGACGGCGTTGGAAAAATCACCATTGACGGCACAGAATATTTGCTGCATGAAGGGGAATCCATCGTCATGCCAGCCGGGCACCCTCATGCGGTATATGGACAGGAAGCGTTCAAGATGCTTTTGGTCGTTGTATTTTAAGCAAGAAATGAAAGTGTAGGGATTTGGTGATGAAACCAAAAATAAAAATTAGTCTGATTGAGCAAAAAGGTCACATGGGTTGCCATCGCGGTCATCAAATCGGCGACACATTTGACTTTGATACGGAAAGAGGAAATCTATGCCCCATGGCGATGCATGTCGCATTTCCTTATATAGACATTCTGCGCTATGGGGGTAAGTTGCCGGGCCAACCGGATGGCTCTGCTGTCTTTTGCTGCCCGGATGTAGATGTAATCAATGTTTTTAAGATTGAAATTGAGGATAAAACAAAATAAAACAAGTCCTCATTTCTCAAATAACATTATAATTTTCATTATGGAGGTAAATAAATATGGAACAAAAAATGTTTTGCTATCAGTGTCAGGAAACTGCCGGGTGCAAGGGCTGCACCATGTCCGGCGTGTGTGGGAAGAAGCCCGATGTGGCGGCCATGCAGGATCTGCTGGTTTATGTCACAAAGGGGATCTCGGCTGTAACCACTGTACTGCGTCAGGAAGGCAAACAGGTATCTGCGGAAATCAACCATCTGGTCACCCTAAACCTGTTTACCACTATCACCAACGCGAATTTTGACAAAGAGAGTATTGAGGCGAGAATCCGCGCCACGCTGACGGAAAAGGAAGCCCTGCTGGCGCAGGTCGCAGATCCTTCCGCCCTGCCCGAAGCCGCAAAATGGGATGGCTCCGGCGACTGGGAGGAAAAGGCGCAAACAGTCGGCGTACTCTCCACCAAAGACGAGGATATCCGCTCTCTGCGGGAGCTGATTACCTACGGTTTGAAGGGCCTGTCCGCCTACTCGAAGCACGCAAATGCGCTGCTCAAGGATGACAGTGAGGTGGACGCCTTCCTTCAGCGGGCTCTGGCGGCTACGCTGGACGACAACCTTAGCGTGGAGGATCTGATCGCCCTGACGATGGAAACCGGAAAGCACGGCGTTTCCGGCATGGCTCTGCTGGACAAGGCCAACACGGAAGCCTATGGAAATCCCGAAATCACAAAGGTGAACATTGGCGTAGGGAAAAATCCCGGTATTCTGGTTTCCGGTCACGACCTGCGGGATCTGGAAATGCTGCTGGAGCAGACACAGGGAACCGGCGTGGATGTTTATACCCATTCCGAGATGCTCCCCGCCCACTATTACCCGGCATTCAAAAAATATCCCAACTTTATCGGCAACTACGGCAATGCGTGGTGGAAGCAGAAGGAGGAATTTGAATCCTTCAACGGCCCCATCCTGATGACGACCAACTGCATCGTGCCGCCCAAGGACAGTTACAAGGACAGACTCTATACCACCGGCGCGGCTGGGTATCCGGGCTGTACCCATATCCCGGGAGAAATCGGGGAGCAGAAGGATTTTTCCGCTATCATTGAACATGCAAAAAGATGCACTGCACCTACTGAAATTGAAACAGGAGAACTCATTGGCGGATTTGCACACGCTCAGGTCTTGGCTCTGGCGGATCAGGTCGTTGAGGCGGTAAAAAGCGGCGCAATCAAAAAGTTCGTTGTGATGGCGGGCTGTGATGGCCGTGCCAAGAGCCGGGAATACTATACCGAATTTGCCAAGGCGCTGCCGAAGGATGCCGTGATCCTGACAGCCGGGTGCGCGAAATATAAGTATAACAAGCTGCCTTTGGGCGACATCAATGGCATTCCCCGTGTCCTGGACGCTGGGCAGTGCAACGACTCGTATTCTCTGGCCGTTATCGCATTGAAGCTTAAGGAAGTTTTCGGCCTTGACGATATCAACGACCTGCCCATCGTCTACAATATCGCATGGTATGAGCAGAAGGCAGTCATCGTCCTGCTGGCGCTTCTGTATCTTGGCGTGAAGAATATCCATCTCGGCCCCACCCTTCCGGCATTCTTAAGTCCTAATGTGGCGAAGGTTCTGGTTGAGAACTTCGGTATTGCGGGAATTGGCACCGTGGAAGATGATATGAAGCTGTTCTTTGGCGCGGAGTATTGAGCGAATAATTAGCTTTAAGGAACAGATGGCTCCTCTCTTTTCCGATGAGGAGCCATCTGCTTCTTAAATATTTAAGTCTTTGAATTTTATCGGAAGTTAGCTAGTGTCAAGGGAAGTTCGCAATTTCGGGACTCCGAAAAATGAATTAGGCTACGTTTAACAGTGAAAGAATGGATTTCGGGTTTAAGTATGCTCTGGAAACAGACCAGTCTTCCGCATATTCCATCAGACATGTTGTTACCAGCCGTAGGTAGGAATCCGGATTAGGAAATATTCCGACTACACTGGTTCTGCGGCGGATTTCCTTGTTCAGTCGTTCCAACATATTGGTCGAGGAAATTTTGCGGGCGTCGAGTTCCGGAAAGGCGTAGAAAGCTAGAGAATCTTCCAGCCCATCTTGCAGAAGCTCAATTGCTTTTGGAAAGCGTTTTCCATACTGTTCTGATATTTGCTCTGCGCGTTGTCTAGCTATTTTAGCGGAAGGTGCTAACCAAATTTCTTTTAACTGAGCCGCAAAGGATTCTTTTTCCTTCTGGGGTACATGAGCCAAAATATTTCGCATAAAATGGACTTTGCACCGTTGCCAAGAGGCTCCCGGAAAACTCTCACGGATGGCTGCAATCAGCCCTTTATTTGCGTCTGAAATCACCAGGAGCGGTATTTTCAGACCACGATCGAGAAGACTTTGAAACAATTGAGAATAACTTTCTTTGGATTCATCGAGCATTGGCTCCACGGCGAGGATATCCCTATGCCCCTGTTCATTGACGCCGCAAACTACCATCACAGCCATGCTGACGACCCGGCCATCCATACGAATTTTTTCATACAGTGCATCTGTCCAAATGACAGGATAGCGACCCGTCAGAGGCCGGCTGCGGAAGTACTGCACCTGCTCGTTAAGGCCTTTCGTCATTTCACTGACTTGACTGCGGGAAAGATTCTCAATTCCAAGACTGCGAGCTAGTTTCTCCATCTTTCGCGTAGATACACCCTGCACAAACGCTTCTTGGACCACTTGAATCAGCGCTGCTTCACTGCGCTTGCGTTCTGTTACGAAAAACGGGATATAGCCCTGATTTCGGAGTTTTGGTACCATCAGATACATCGTCCCCATACGAGTATCCAATCGACGTGGCCGATAGCCGCAGCGGTAATCACGGCGGGACGGATTGTGTGCATTCTTTTCTGCGCCAATAATACCGGAGACCTCTGCTTCCATTAGACGGGTACACAGCCATTCCAGCATTGACAGCATTGGATCCGGCTGCGCCATACATTTTAGTAGCAATTCTGTCAAATCTGTGGTATTCTTTTTTTGAGTCATTGGGTATCTCTCCTTCTTTGAATGTCTTATCACCATTCATTTTATCGGAGTCCCAATGACTTTTCTATGCCTTTATGAAATTGCGAACTTTATTGTACTCTATCGCAAGTTAGTAAACCACCTTTTTAACTTCATTTCAACTGTCAAATTGCTTTCGTATCGGCTTAATCCGCTTGTTCATAGCCGTTTCGCCTTCATTGCATTCTTATTGTATTTAGGCAGGTAAGTAAGATTTATCGCATTAACTGCAGTTTTATCTCTGTCTCATCCTTAAAGGTTACACAGATGTCCTTCTCGCTGTTCACCGTTACGAAATCCACCAGGCTCGACCATAGCCGCTCGTCAAATTCTGTAACCGGCTCCTGCGTCTCCACCGTGTGGAGAAACTGCTCCAGCAGCTTCTTCCGGTCGGCTTTATCGGCAATCGCCTGGGTAACTTCATCAAACTGCGCCTTGACCGCTTCATACCGGCTCACCAGCCCGTTGTAACGCTCCGAATATTCATCCTGGTCGAGAGCCGTCCGGGCGTTCTCCGCCACGCACCGCTCCACCAGCCCCACGACAACCTCCAGTTCTTCCTTCAGTTCCGCCTGACGCTTTTCCAGTTCCGCGCTGCCACACAGCACGGCGATAACCGCCCGTACATTGGCACCCAGCTCGTCCTTTTCCGAGAGCAGGATGTTGACCGCACGGACGAAAGCGTCCTTGACCTGTTCCTCCGTGACATGGGGCGTGCCGCATGGCTTTCCGCCTTTGTATTTGTGATTGCACTGGTAGATGACCCGGCGGTATTTATCTGTGGAGTGCCAGACCTTGGAGCCGTACCAGCACCCGCACTCGCCGCACTTAATTTTGGAAGAGAACATACTCACGCCGCTGTAGCGGTGCTTGTCCCTTGTCCGCCTTGCCATCTCCGCCTGGACATAGTCGAAGGTTACCGGATCGATGATGGCTTCGTGGTTGCCCTCCACATAATACTGCGGCACCTCGCCCTCGTTTTTCTTTGTCTTCTTCTGGAGAAAGTCCACTGTGAACTCCTTTTGCAGGAGGGCGTCGCCTTTGTACTTCTCATTGGTAAGGATACTGCGGACGGTGCTCTGGCTCCAGACTGCCTTGCCGCCGGGAGTCGGAAGTTTCCGCCCCGTCAGTTCCTTGGCGATGGCGTGGCAGGTCAGCCCGTCCAGAAACAGCTTGTAAATCAGCTTGACGGTCTTTGCCTGCTCCGGATTGACCACAAAGCCGCCGTTCGGTCCCCGGTCATATCCCAGAAACCGCTTGTAAGCCACGCTCGCCTTGCCGTCCGCGAACCGCTTCCGCTGTCCCCAGGTGGTGTTCTCCGAAATACTCCGGCTCTCCTCCTGGGCAAGGCTGGACATGATGGTGATGAGCAGCTCGCCCTTGGCGTCCAACGTCCAGATATTTTCCTTTTCAAAATAAATCTCCACACCTTTTTCTTTGAGCATCCGCACCGTGGTCAGGCTGTCCACGGTGTTTCTGGCAAACCGGCTGACGCTTTTTGTGACGATGAGGTCAATCTTCCCGGCAAGGGCGTCCGCTACCATTGCCTTGAAGCCTTCGCGCCGCCGGGTGTTCGTTGCAGAAATCCCTTCATCCGTATAGATAGCGACAAACTCCCAATCGTCCCGCCCCTTGATGTAATTCGTGTAATAGTCCACCTGCGCCTCGTAGCTGGTGACCTGATCCTCGTGGTCGGTGGAGACGCGGGCATACCCGGCAACGCGGCGTTTCTTTGTGCTGTTAATCGGTACCGCCGTGTACCGGCTGATCGTGGCCGGAATGGTTGTCACTTTTCTTTGTGCCATGCATTTTCCCCTCCTTCCATTTGGCCTTCATGAGCTGGCGCATATGCTCTTTAAATTCTTCCGTGTGCTTTGTGCCTTTTCGCTTCGGCTGGGTGTATTCGCGCTCCGCAACGCTGCCGTCACGGAGGTGGAACCGTACCGCCGTACCATTCACGGTGATTTTCTCCAGCGCCGCATCCATCGACTCTTCGGAAAAAGCATCCAGGCTGAGGACATCGCAGACCATACTTTTCAGAATCTCATCCCGGATGTTTGTATTCCCGCAGGTCCTTCCGCAGTGCCAGCTTCTGATGCGTGTGCCGTCTTTCCGGGTCATGCTCTGGCAGCGGAAGCTCTCGCCGCACTGCCCGCACTTGATAAGCCCTGTAAATTCGTAAAACCTGCGCCGGTTCGGATTGGTTGCCTTGTGCTTGTGAAGCTCTCCCCAGGCGGCTCTGCGTTCCTCGGTCCACCAGTCCTTTTTGGATGTAGATTTCCATTTCTTTCCCAGAACCGAGCCGTCATAAAAATGGAATTCCAGCGTATCGTCACCAACTACATAAATCTGTTCAATCTGTGCAGAAAATACGGCATCGTCAAACTCGGCTGTTCCAAGCACCTCCGCGCACGCGGCTTTCAGCGCCTTTTCCGGGATTGCCTTTGCGGGGCAGGATTTTGCGCCCTTTTCACTCTTTGTCCGACAGATCCAGATGTAGTATACCTCATCCGGGTTCTTGCGCTGGCGCTTGCCGCTCCTACGGTAGTTCTTCCCGCAGAGGGGACATTTAATCCTGCTGGTAAAGCAGGAGGTGTTGATGCTCCAGTTTGCCAGCGCCCCAAGCTCCCGGCGGCGCACTTTTTCTTCCTGCACCGCCTGGTATATCTCCATCGGGATAATGGCCTCGTGGGTATTCTCTACAAAATACTGCGGCAGCTCCCCACGGTTGATTTTGCTTTTCTTGCTGATGGGGTCTATTACATATTCCTTCTGAAACAGGAGATTTCCCGTGTAGGTGATGTTGCCGAGGATCTGCCGGATGGATGAATTGCCGAAGTGCTGGCCTTTATAGGACTTTATGCCCATTTCGGCAAGCTGTTTTTCCGTGGTTTCCGCTGACAGGCCATTCAGGTAATTGTCATAGATGAGCCGGACAATCCTCGCTTCATCCTCCTGGATGACCAGATGGTCGCCCTCCCAGCGGTAGCCATAGATTTGAAAGCGGCCGTTTGGAATGCCCTTTTCAAACCGCTTTCTCGTTCCCCATTTCACATTGTCGGAAATGCTGCGGCTCTCCTCCTGGGCAAAGGACGCCAGGATGGTCAGCATCAGTTCGCCGTCCCCGTCCATCGAGCGGATGTTTTCCTTCTCAAAGCGCACCTCAATGCCCAGGTCTTTTAAGTGCCGCACCGTTTCCAGAAGGTCCACCGTGTTCCTGGCAAACCGCGAAATGCTCTTTGTCAGGATGATGTCGATCTTGCCGGCCTCGCAGTCCGCGAGCATCCGCCTAAACTCATCGCGCTTGACCGTATTGGTACCGGAAATAAAGTCGTCCGCATAAACGCCGGCATATTCCCAATCCGGGTTCTTCTGGATCAGCCCGCTGTAATAGCTCACCTGTGCGGAAAGGGAGTGCAGCATCCGTTCCGACTGCATGGACACCCTGGCATACGCGGCCACCTTTTTCTTTTCCCGGATGGCGGGAACGACCGCTTCGATTTTCCTTAAATTCGGCATGAAATAGCCCTCCTTTCCGTCTCTATACATCACTCTAAAGGCGCGTAAAGTCAACGGATTTCGGAGAATAATGTGCCGAAAACAGGGTGGTATTTCTCCAGGAACATTGTATCGATCTGACGGTACTCTTCCTCGCTGATCAGCCCGTTTTCCAGCATCCGCCTGACCATGCTCATGGTCGCCTGGTAGAGCTTTTCATTCTTTAGCTGCTCCTTACTCACTGCCGCCACCTCCAAACCGGTGCTGGATGTAGCATGCATGGCTGCAGTACTTTCTCTCGGCGCACCCGTAAACCGAAAATATCCTGCCGCAGTTTGCACAGGTGACCTCCCGGATCGCCCTGCGGTCAACTTGATCGAGATGGGCATTCCACCACTTGTTCCTGCACTTGTCAGAGCAGAACTTCTTCTCCTTCCGGCCGGCGTGCTGGGCAACCGGCGCCCCGCAGCACAGGCAGCGGTGTACCCGACTCTTGGTATCCTGCTGTGGTGCTTCCGCTTTCTGCGCGTTCCTGCGGCAGAAGGATTTTACTGTATTTTCCGAGATCCCGACCTTCCGGGCAATCGCGCCGTAGCCCATGCCCTGTGCCCGGAGGGAGGATACGATCATTCTCTGTTCGTTTGTCATCGCTGTCCCTCCAATCGTTAAGAGGTTCACCCTCTATCTCTGAAAGGACAGAATCCGGCGGTTTCAGCGGACGGCATAAAAAAACGCCCGTGGGCAGACGGCTGTCAGAGCCGAATGCACACGGGCTTTCCAATCGATCCGTTATTTCGTTTTCTCCGCGTAGTCCAGCGAAATCCATCCGGCGCCGGATTTCAACCGGCCCCAGCCAGCCGTGGAACCCTGCCCGGACTGCACCTCCATAATGGTAAATACGCCTTTCCCGGTAAAGGCCCCGGTCTTGGCGTAATCCGTCCCCGGCCCTTTACGGATGTTCAGGTCGGAGATGCCGACCCTGACGGTAAACGGCACGTCCTCCGCCGCAGCAGAACTGCCCGGCGTATAGATGTTCACGCCATTATTGTCAAACACACTGCAGCCGGGATTGGCATCAGCACACTTCTTGGCGTTGGAAAGGATCTTGTACGCGCCTTTCTGGCTCTTAGCGTCCGCCCAGGTCTTGCGGACACGGTAATAGCCCTCTGTCAGCTTTTCAGGATGCCCGGCATCCGCGTCCCCGGACGCGCTGCCGCCAAGCTGCGCCGTGACCTTCTCCGCAAGGTCGCCCATCCGGGCGTACATCCAGTTCCCCGGACAGGACTTGTTGGCAAACCAGCGGTGGACGGTCAGCACCATCTCATCGGGCTTCGGCTCATAAGAGAGCGTCTTATCCTTATCGCCCAGCCACAGGAGCCTGCTCTTGCCGTTGCGTCGGCAGATGTCCACGAAGAGCTTAATGAGCGTCTGATAGACCACATCCTTAAAGGCATATGGCTCCGTAGTGTCGGACGCGCACTCGATGGTGACCGCCCGCTGGTCGTTTGCGCTGGAGGAAGAACACCAGGAGCGGTTCTTTTCCTCCACATACATCCCGACCCGGCCATCCACACCGATGCCGTAGTTGCAGCTTGCCTGTTTGGAAGCCGGCAGGAAGATACTGCCCAGCGTTTCCACCGAGCATTGCCCTACCACGCAGTGGGGCGTGATGCGGTCAATAGAGTGCGTCCGCTGCCCGGAGTGGTTGGGGCTGAGTTTCGTGTAAGATACCAGTGAACTGTTCGTGTAAGCCATAGTTATTTTCCCTCGCTTTCTGTGTTTTCCGCCCGGTCATGGAGCTGCGCCAGGATGTCCTTCATCTTCTCCGGCACGGGAAGCCCCAGGTGCGCCGCGTTCTCCAGAAGGCTCACGCCCTCGTTGGAGAGGTAAAAGAAGATGACCGCCGTGCGAAGCACCGAGCCGGTGCCGATGACCTGCACATCCACGATGTTGGCGATCCCCACCAGCAGGAAGATCAGCACTTTCCGGCAGATGCCCTTAAAGCCCACCTCGCTGGAGAGCTTCTTGTCCGAGACAGCGCACATCACACCGGTAAGGTAGTCCACCACGACAAACACCACCAGGGCGATGAGCAGCCCGTCGCATCCGCCCAGGAAATAGCCCAGCCACCCGCCGATGGCCGCAAAGATCACCTGCGCCGTGTTCCAAAGTTCCTTCATGTTGATACCTCCGTTTCTTGAAATGGTTTTGTGTATGAAAAAAGCGGCCGCCATGATGGACAGTCGCCAGTTCCCGTAAGTTATTCTGTTTGCTTCGGTAGCCACTCCCACAGCCGCATATCCTCCTGGCCCAAAGACCACATACACATCCCCCGGAGCTTCCAGCGATACGCCGCCTGGTTCGCCCAATAGACCAGGGAGTCCACGTCCTGATAGTAGAGGATGGAAAAGCCGTCCGCGTCCCCAAGGAACAGCCGGGCGATCCAGATGTTGATGTCCTTCGGTATGACCTTCGCCGTGTAGTTCCCGCCGCAGGAGATCTCCAAAAGGTCGGAATGGAAGAAGTCATAATCCAGGGAAATGTCCTCGCTGCGGGTGGAACTTTCCTCCACATCGGAGGTCAGCGTGAACACCTGGAATTCTTCATCCCAGGTACAGTTGGAACGGCTGATCCGGCCGTAGCTTTTGTAACTGCCGTCCGGCATCTCCACGTCAAACCACTCATACGGCTCATACGTCCAGGCGTCCCCCAAGCGGAGCAGTTCACAGACCGTGTCGCTGTCCGAGCGGTACCCGGCATAGCCCCCGGAAAAGCCGCTGGCCGTTGCCGTAAAGCGCAGGGTGTAGGAGGAACCAGAGTATACCCGCACCCGGTTCCCGCGGATGCGCATCTCCACCGTGTACATGGTGGGGTTGCCCCGCAGATCCGCCGAGGAGGTCCTCGTGATCTCCTGGCTGTAGCTGCCAAGGAGCGTGGAGCCGTTGTACAGTTCCACCGCCTGAGTATCGTAGTTTAAGCAGCAGAACAGGCTGCCGCAGAACACGCCGGCCCGTCCGCTGCCGTTTGATGGGAAGGCCAGCCTTGCCCGCAGGTGCAGATCCGAAAAGCCGTCATACTGCCACGCAAGCTCCCCATGCCCTTCCAGCTGGGAGTAGACGCGCTCCATTGAATATTCATCCGACCGCCACACCTCAAAGGAGCCGGAGCGCACCATCCAGTAGTCCGTCTCCAGCACGCCGTAATCCTGGAAGTCCTCATACCAGATGAGCGCCGAGTCCGGCTTCCTTCTGAGCATCTCCAGCGTCAACTTGAAGCCTTTATCGGGGATGGCCATGTTGCCGTTTACATCCTTAAAACTCCTGGGCGCAAGGGCGAAGGTCGCTTCCCCGGCGGTGGGTTCCTCGGAAAAGGCGGAGCAGACCCGGAAGCCGTAAAACTGGACGCCTTTGACGTCCAGGGAGATGGTGATGGTGTGCGTCCCGGCGGAGAGGGACACGCCGCTTGCGAGGGACGCCCAGAAGGTACTCCGCCAGTACGGCCACCACAGGCGGTTTTCCGTGAAATGCTTTGCGCTGCCGTCCAGCGACACATAAATGCCGTTCTTGTCCCAGAAGGGATAGCAGAGCCGCACCGCCACATCGTAAGTTCCCGCCGTGTCCACGGTAAAGCTGTAGGTCACCGAGCCGTCATCGCCCAGGGTTGCGATACCGTTTTCAATGGAGACGATGCCGGACGCGCTGGAGTAACCGCTGGCATCCTGGTCGATATAGACCGTCCCGAACTCGGTTTTCTGCTCCTTGCCGTAGGCGGTCAGGTAGCGTCTGCGGTTGTATGTCCCCGCAAGCTGGGGGTACTCGCGGGAAACAGCGTCCGCACCTTCCATGTAGTCGTAGACATGGGGGAAGGCATACGGCACCTTGTCGTAGTCGTCCCAATAGGCCACGATGGGAATGAAAGGCTGGGGCGGGGCGTCGCCCGTGAAGTTGTACGCCCCCGTCATCCAGAACTTTGCCGCGTAGTAGGTGTTGGAAACGCCCCGGTAGGTCTCGCCCAGGTTCTCCGGCGTGTCGTAGATCTGCCAGTTCCAGCCGTAGGCTGGCATCCCCAGGAAGATCTTGTCCGGGTCCATTACCTGGGTGGCGTAATCGTAAATCCCCTCCAGCCAGCTTCTCGGAGAAACCGGCCCCGGTGCGCTCCCCGCCCAGGCCATGCCATAACTCATAATGGACGCCGTGTCACAGAAAGCGTTGAGGTCGCCGTAGACACACCAGTTCTCGCCGCCCACCGAGCCATTGACGGAAGTCATCCCCGGCAGGCAGATGTTCATGTGCTTCGTGGCGTCATAGGTTTTCACCGTATTGTAGATATTGCGGAACATCGCCGTGGACGCCGCGTGGGTGGAATAGCCGTCCCCGCGTTCCAGGTCAATGTCGATGCCGTCACACCAGGGATACTTCTCCATGATGCGGATAATCTCCGAGAGGAACATCTCCTGCGCCCCGTTTGTGTTATCCCGCAGGGCGCGGAAGATGCTGTTCGTGCCGTCATTTGCCACCGTCAGCAGCCACTTGATATGGGGCCACCGGTTGATGTAGGTGAGCATATCCGAGATCGCCACGCCGCTCTCGTAAATCTCCCCGGTGGCCCGCACCTTAAAGGAGAACAGCCCGATCTGGCTGATGCGGTCGCCGTAGTCCCGGAGGGCTTCGTACATCCGGGCGTTTCCCATGAACGTCCACACCATGATCTGCTTGCCTTTTAATGTGTCCATCAGACCGGATCACCTCCGTCCTGCATTTCCTGCATCTCAAACAATACCCGAGCCGTTTTCCCTTCCGGGAGCGTCACCTTGTGCTTGGAATCCCAGGCGGCGCTGTATTGGTAAAAGCCCTCCTTTTTCTCCGGGCTGCCGTTCCTGGTGCATTCCCGTGTGGATGCCAGAAGCGCCACATCGTCCTCGGCGTTCATAGCATTGGGAAAAGACACCTTCTGGCCGCCCACACCCTGGGCCAGCTTAATAGAACTCCCATCCAAATCTGACTTCGGATAGATATGCACATCCAGCCCCGCGGAGGTTTCCCCCAGGTTAAAAAGGATAACCGTTTCCTCGCCCCGCACCACGCCGTTGAACCAGACGGGGGATTTTATTACTCCATCCACACGCAGTTTTTTAAGGAACGGCTCGGTGTGGGGCGTGTATCCCGTCAGCGCCGGGCCTTCCTGGAGCATCAGGTCGGTAAAGTAAATCGTGCCGGAGCAGTCCGTGATGGTAGGCTTCACAGTAACGCTCACGACACGCAGTTCCTGTTTCCGGTTGATGACCTCCGCCAGCCGGATAAAAGCAACCTTAGCCATCCAGCGTCCACTTCATCTCGCAGGGATGGCCTACCCATCCTGTTGCCACGGACCCCGCCTGCAGGAGGATGTCCGTGATATAAAGGGTCCCGGTGCAGTTTGTCATGCACACCCGCACCGTGATGGACTTTACCCTGGCGGAATAGTTCTCCGGCGTGATCCGGGCCGAGGTGGAAGATAAATAAGCCATAGGCGCCTCCTAATACAAATCGATGAACCGGCTCTCCGTGCTGCCGTCCTCATACTCGATGATAACTTCAATGCCCACCTGGGAAGTATCGCTTAACTTCTCCAGATCTTCCGAGCCGATCTGCGCCGACAGGGTGTAGCTGGAACGGTTGGCGGGATAGACCGTCTGGGACAGGCTCTTGGTCATGCCGGCCACGCCCTCCGCCTTGAAGGACGCCGTGCCGGACGCGCCGTTTTCACTGTCCGCCTCAAAGCCGGAGCTGACCCAATAGGCAAGCCCGTCATCGGCACGGGAGTTCCGCAGCAGGTTGAAGGGGACCATTTCCCGGATATCATTGTTGGATACCATGCTGGTGCCTTCCAGCGAGTCCGCCGCGTTGTCCCATTCGCTGGCGGAACTGCCCAGGTTCTTCAGCGTGGTGGAAAGTTCCAGCACCGTGTTCCACGGCTCCTGCAGGTTGTATTCCCGGCGGACAATGCGGGTGGTGACCGAAAGCCCCAGTTCCTTATCCTCCACACGAACATAGTCCCCCAGCGCCCAGGCTTCATGCTCGTAGCCCGTCAGCACGGACAGGTCCATGGCGTTTAACACATAGGAAATGGTGGGCTTGGCGTAGTCCGCCAGCCGCATCTCGGTGTACTCCTTCATTTGGTAGGGGTTCGTGAAGGAGGAGCAGTCCAGGGTGGAGATCCGCACCTCGTCCGTATAGGTGAAATCCTCCACATAGGGCCTACCGCCGTTGATGTCCGCGAAGGTCATCCCTTCCGCGCCCACGGCATAGAGCCTTGTCACAAGCTCCCTGGTATCCACCACCCGCTGGATGGATTTCATGTTCTTTTTGTAGGCAAAGAGCGCGCCGCTGTCCCGTCCGTTGACCGTCAGCAGATGCACCAGCCGGTTCGGGCAGTCAAAGACCAGATCGCCGCCGTGGAGATCCGCAATGTTCCGGAGGATGGACAAAGCGTTTTTCTCCGTGCTGGTCCAGGTGCGCTGTGTCCGCACCGTCACCGTGCCGACGCTCCATTCGGTTCCCTCCAAAGCGTATGCCATCGCCGTTTCCGGGTACTCGGCTTCAAAGGTGCGCTCCTCCTTGCGGACAGAAAAGGTCAGGTCATAGAACTCCACCTCCGCGTACACCTCCGTGACGGCGCTGCCGTCCGTGTCCCTGGTGTCGGTGACCGTCCGCACCTTATACACATCATCCACGATCTGGATCTTCTTCTCGCTGTCAATGAACCGCCGTTTTCCGTCCCGGTAGGGGATCTTAAAGGAGAGGGTATCCTCGCCGTTGATCTCGCCCGTGACAATGATGTCATAGGCGTTATCCAGCACTGCCTCCCAGGCGCCGTTTCTGTCCAGCACCACCGGCCGGGCATAGCCGATCTTCTCATAGGGCGCTTTCGGGATATCATAGAGCCGGATGTCGATGAGCCTTGGCGTCCGGGAGGTATCGCTGGTGGTAAGCGTCACCCGGAACCGGATATACGCCCGGTTGGGGGAAGCCAGCCGCCCGTCAGCGGGGACTGCCGCCCAATCGCTCCAATCCTCCAGGTCATCGCTGGTAGAGGTCTCCACAAGGGAAACCGCCGTGGTGCCGGAGATATACTCGCTGGTCACGGACACACGCCCGGCGCCGGAGAGGTTACAGTCCGCAGCCGTTGTGGTCAGCACGCCTTCTTCCGGGTAAACGCCGTCCGATGCGCGTAAGGTAACCACTCCCGGCTCGGTGATGCCGTCCACATCCCCGGAGGTGTCGCCGCCGTTGGCCATCAGTGAGGAGCGGAAATAGTCCATCAGGTCATCGGCTGTGAGGTCCGTATCGCAGTCTAAAAACCAGTCGTCCAGGCCGCCCGCGTACCAGTAGGAATCATCGTGCATCCCCAGAATGAGATCCGCCGTGCAGGAGCGGTTCAGTTCCCCGGTAAAGGAAAGGATCTCTGATGCCCACACCGTGCCGCTGCTGCGGTCGCCCACCACATACTGCGCCGTCTTGCCCACCGGCTCGATCAGGCAGGCGATAAAGTACCAGCCGCCGTTGACCAGGGAGAAGGGCGGCTCCACCGACTCATCTAAAATCAGGGAACCGGCGTCGTTGTAGAGCATGATCCTCGGCTTGTCCCGGATGAGGGACAGGTAGAAGATCGGCTGCCCCGGCCCGTACCGGGTGTTAAAAATCGGGCAGTAGGTGTTCCCCACGGAATAGGTGGTGGGGTTCATCCAGCCGCCGCAGATGATCCGCTCCCCAAGCGCCGCGAAGATGCTCCCGTCATTGGCCACCTTCAGATAGTTCTGCTCAGAGGACGGGTTCACGATGTTCATGCGGAAATAATTCCCCAGCCGGTTTGCGGAAAGGGATGCGCTGGTGCCGCTCCAGTTGTTGATAGCTGCCGCCCGTCCCATGCCGGAGGAATCCAAAAGGCAGTCGTCCTCATCCGGGTCCGATTCATTGAACCGCCACAGGCCGGACCTGGCCCATTCCGCCGGGAACTCGCCGGTGAAGTCCGTCTGCTTGTTTAAGATTGTTTTCAGTGCCATCGCAATCCACCTCTTTTCATTCTTCCACAGACTTTAGACGCGGGCGCATATCTCATTCGCCCCACATTTTACGAGCGCGAATTGGCTCTGGCGGCTCGCCAGTCACCTCCATCGGCTCCTTGCCTGGATTTCCAGCCCTGTAAACACAGCGTTCTCCGCAGCCACAGAGATGGTATTGCTCCCCACCGCCAGGGTGGGGAAATTCAGTTCCTCCAGATACGGCAGGGCGTTGCGCAGGGTAATCCCGTCCGCGTCCTCCACATAGGCGGTCATCCGGTCGGTATCCACCACCAGCGTTTCGCCCTCCGCCAGGGTGGCGTTCACGATTTTCAGTTCCTGCCCGTTGGTGGTGATGCTGATGGAATTGCCTGCCCCGGAGGCAATCTCGCCCTCGATACGGTAGACAGGGTTGGACTCCATGTTCCCGGTGAGCCGGGTGACCGTGCTGTTCCCTTCCTCCGCAATGGAGAAAGTTTCATCCTCAATGGCATAGCCGAAGGGGTCTGGGCAGAAGAAGGTCAGGTCAAAGCTGCCGGAGGAGCGCAGGAGCCGCTCGCACTCTACCGCCGCGTTCAGCCTTGCCATGAAGTACCGGTCCGGCACATCGTCCAGGACGAGCTGCTTTAAGCCGCCCACCGGGTCAAGCCACGCCGCAATCCCGTCCAGCGTGGAAACCAGGGCGGAAAAGCTGTGCCTGGGGAAGATGCTGCAGGAGACCACGATCTCCCGGTAATCAAAATCCGCCCCGAAGTCCGTCACGCCATATTTGCCGGGGACCGTTGTAGTGAAGTTCCGCAAATTCCCGCTGACCTGCCAGGAGGTCAGCCTTGCTTTTAAGCCCATGCTCTGGGATGTAATGTCGTTGTATGAAAAGCCCACAAAGCCACCTCCTTTTCGTCCTCACAAACTCCATATCATTCGTTTCCACGCAAGCGTGAAAAGCTCATTCATTCCGATGCTCGTCCTCTTCCCACAAAGCCATATGGCTTTGTGGGAGCCCTATGCAGTGCTGAACCGTCCCTGGGCGCGGGAGCCGGTCTGGATCAGGTTGTAAAGTTCCTGGGAAACCCTGCGGATATCGTCCTCGCTGCGGACGATCATCTGCTGGATGGTAATGAGGGTCCCGAAGGAAGCGCCCCCGCTGCCAACGCCGCCGGCTGCGGAGCGGAGCGTCCCGCCCGCGTCAAAGGCAAAGTTCGAGGGGACAGTGGACTGCATATCCGCCGCCAGCCCGTTCATCACGCCCAGGATGCCGTTGTTTAAGTCCTCTGCGGCGCTGACCGCTTCGCCGGCGCTGTCCTCGATGCCTCCGGCAAGGCCCCTGCCCAGCATTTCGCCCACCCAGGCCATTTCCTTCGAGGGCGAGTTGATGCCAAAGAAGCTGCAGATCCCGTCCCAGATGCCGGAAATCCAGCCGGAAACCTTGTCCCAGATCCATCCGGCAAGGCTCTGGATGCCCTGCCACAGGCCCTGCACGATGTTCTTGCCGATGTTGACGATCTGCCCCATCGAGGAAGTAAAGGCGTTCACGATACCCGCAATGATCTGCGGCACCGCCTTTACGATCTCCACGATGATGGTGGGCAGGTTCTGGATCAGCGACACGAACAGCTGCACGCCCGCCTGGATGATCTGCGGGATGCTGTTTAGGATGGCGTTTACCAGCGAGGAAATAATCTGCGGGATGGCCCCCACAATGGTGGTAATGATAGTCGGCAGGTTCTGGATCAGGGAAATCAGCAGGTTCACGCCGGCGTCAATGATCTGGGGGATGCTGCCGAGGATCGCCGTCACCAGCCCGTCAATGATCTGCGGGATTGCCGCCACAATGGCCGTGATGATCTCCGGCAGCGCGGAAACCAGCGAGGTCAAAAGCTGTATCCCGGCGTTGATGATTTGGGGGATCGCCCCCACGATAAACTCCACAATCGCCGTAATGATGGCGGGCAGGGCCGCGATCAGGACCGGGATGGCGTCCAGAAGCCCCTGGGCCAGCCCCATAATCAGCTTCAGCGCCGCGTCCAGGATCATCGGCAGGTTTTCGATTAAGGTCTGCATGATCTGGGTAACCACCAGGACGATCTGGGGAATCAGGGTGGGGACCGCCGCCGCGATACCCTGGGCCAGCGTGACAATGATCTGCGCCGCGCCCTCCATCACAGCCGGAAGGCTCTGGATGATGCCGGAAAGCAGAGAAGTCAGCATCTGCATCCCGGTGTTTACAAACTGCGGCAGCATGGAAACCGCCGTGTTTACCAGCCCCGTAATGGCCCCGGCAAAGGCTTCATCCGCCCCGTCCACGCCGTTGACCATATCGGTAAAGGCGGAGATGACTTCCAAGATCGCCGGGAGGAATTCCGCCCGGAGACTGTTCTTCACATGGGAGATGGTTTCCCCAAGCCCCGCCAGCGTCTCGTCCAGCTGGGCCTGGCCTTCCCTGGACGCCACCAGCGCCTCGTTGTTGCGGTAGAACGCGCCGCTCGCCTCGTCATAGGCCCCGGAGAGGGTCTCCATGATGAGGCGGTTCCGTTCGCTTTCACTGGAACAGGCCGCCAGCTTTTCGTTGAAGGCGTCCTCGCTGATGCCCACCCAGTTTAAGGCATCCGCCAGGGAGCCGGTGACCTCGCCCACCTTGGCGGTCTCGTTGGCCGACTCGATCATGCCCTCGATGGGGAGGGCGTCGCCAAAGGTGCCGTAGACGCCGGCCGCGATATTCGTCCACCTTGTGACGTCCTGCTCATTTTCCGCAAGCTGTGCCAGAAGCTGGGACGCTTCCGTGGCGGTGTCCGTATCGCCCAGGATTTTATAGAACTCGGTGTAGGATCTCTGCGCCGTGTCCCCGCTGTATCCCGCCGCCTCAAACGCGGTGGTGAGCTTGCCCTGAGCCACCCGGTATTCCTCGGTGGCTTCGTCCAGGTTCCAGATGGCGCTGCCAAGTTCCTGGATGCCGCTTAACGCCGCCTGGATGCCAGAGGAGATGAGGTTTCCCATCGCCACCGTGGCGACCGAAAGCCCGGAGCCTAATTTATCCGCCCCGCTGGAGGCGTCCTCCAGGGAATCGCCGAAATCCTCTGCCACATCCCCGGCGTCCTTCATCCGCTCCCGGTTTTCCCGAAGCTCCCCGGAAAGCTGGGAGATGCGCCCCTCCAGTTCCTTTGCCTCGCTGGAGCCTTTCCCGTATTCCAGCACGGCGTTGGAATAGGCGCGCTTCATCCCGGAAAGTTCTTCCTCCTGCCGGGAAATCTCCTGGGAGAGCCGCTCTGTGGCGTCCGCCGCCTCCGTTTCCTGCCGGGAGAGGGACTCAATGGCCCGTTCATTGGCGGAAAGCTCCCGCTCCATGCCGTTTAGGGCGGCTTCGGCATTGTTCAGCTGGATCTGCCAGTTCTGTGTCCGGCGGTCGTTCTCCCCAAAGGACTCGGAGGCGTTCTGGAGGGCGGCCCGCAGCGTTTCGATCTTCTGGCGCTGGGCGTCGATTTCCCTGTTCAGAACGGTATTCCTTGCGGAAAGCGCCTGGATGGATTTATCGTTGGCGTCAAACTGCGAGGAGACCAGCTTCATCTCGGAACCCAGCACCTTAAAGGACTGGTTGATCTCAGACAGCGCCTTTTTAAATTCCTTTTCGCCCTCAATGCCGATTTTCAGGCCAAAATTGTCCGCCACGGGTCACACCTCCTCTTGCGCTAAATTCCATAGGGGATCACATCATCAATGGTCAGTTCCTGCTTTGGCTTCGCAAGCCCCAGAAACTGCCGGTGGCACTCCCACAAATCCATAAGCAGGCCGAATGGGAGGAGCATGGTTTCATCCAGGGAAAGGTGAAGCTGCGCCGTCCCGTAATACAAAAGCCGGGTAAACAATTCTTCATCGCTTACCCGGCCGCCGTGTTTTTTCCCTCCGGCTCACTTTCGATATTCCGTTTCGTCCCCCGGTACATCGCCTCCATGATGGCGTCCTTATAGTCCGTCAGTTCCATCGGTGAGGTGAGAAGCTCCACCTCCTCGGCTGTCAGTTCCGGCTTTTTGTCCTCCGGGTGTTTCAGGTTGTGGACGAGGATGGGCTGGTTGCACAGCAAGGTGATCAGCCACACGATCTCATCCAGCGCCATCTCAAAGTTCTCCGCCTTCATCAGCTTCTCGCCCAGGTTTTCCAAGCCCCCGTAGCGGCCGGCGATAGCCTTGGTCGCCCTGGTGGTCAGGAGCATTTCATATTCCACACCGCCGATATTGATCGCTGCGCTCCGCTCATTCATCTGTTATGCCTCCTTTAACCTTCGCCGCCTGCTGTATAGGACGGCTCATAGACTTCCTGGTACCAGTTGCTGATAATCGTCGGAGAAATATCCGCGTCATCCTCGGAAACCTCCGCTTTCCAGGGATGCTTGCCCTGGCCGTCCACCTTGTTGCGGCGGGTCACCGTCCCCTCGATAGAAGGGGTGGAAAACTCGATGCTCTCGCCCTTGGTGGTCAGGTTGGTGGCGGGAATGCCGAAAATTACCCGGTACAGCCAGAAATAGCGGTACTTGCCGTTTGCCTTCTTTGCCCGGAAGCCAATGGCGACCGGGGCGCCGCCGTCCTCCGATGCGGAAACCAGGACGCCGTTTTCATCAATTATCGCCCCGGTCAGGTCTTCCGCGACCGTCTTGCCGATGTCGTCCACGCCCAGGGTCAGGGTGCCGCTCTGGAACTCCTTCACCACCTCCGCTGCGCCATCATCCGCATACAGCGTGGCTTCCGCCAGTTCCACGGAAAGCTCGGCGGTCATGGCTTTTGCCAGAGATACCGGGGTCTCGTAGGTTTCATCGCCGTTTTCGCCCTCGGTAATCTTCGAGTAGAAAAGTTTATCAAGGCCAATGGTAGCCATAGTTCATTCCTCCGTTTCATAGGTTTTCGCCACGTCAATGGCGTAATGGTGGAAGCCGGTATCGTCCTCATGGGAAATATACCGCCTGTCCGTAATCACAAAATCAGCGGCAAGGAGCGCCGCTGAAAGCTGCCCCTTCCGCTTCAGATAGTTGCCCTTAGAAAACAGGGAGAGCCGCGCCTCCTGGGTTTCATACTCCGGGAGGTTATCCGCGTGGAGTTCGTAAGTGTCCGCCAGGGGCGTGATCACCACATATTCCTCCGGCGGCTCATCGGAGAACACGCCCGTCTCCATAGGCAGGCCGCAGCCGGTAACTACAGCCTTGATTTCCGACAATAGGCTCAAATCTTCTCCACCTCCTCTTCCAGCTTCGCCTTCATGACGCTGATACAGGCGTTCCTGGACGAGGAACGGGCCGGTTTCAGGAAAGGCTTCGCGGGCTGTTCGCTTTTGCCGTATTCCAGGATGGTGGCAATCTTGGCATTGCTGTCGCCGTCCGACCTTGGTTCGGAAAAGCCCACCTTCACATTGAAATCCCCGTTTTTATCCTGCAGGGCGGGAGATGTGCCAAGGGAGCGAAGAAGCTCCCCGGTGCTTCTGGACTCGTACTTTGTCCCGCTGCCGATGACCGCCTGCAGGTTGGAGCGCACCTTGCCCTCCACAACCTCCGCGCCGGCCTCCAGCACCTTCGGGAGGATCTCATCCGTTTTATCCGCCAGCCGGGATACCTTCATCAGGAAGTCCTCCGGCATTTTCCATGTTGCCTTAGCCATCGTCCTCACAACCTCCATATCGTTCGCTTCCGTGCAGGCACGAAAGCTCATTCATTCCGGTGTTCGTCCTCTCCCCAAAAAGCCATACGGCTTTCCGGTGACCCCTAACGCACCTCCTGCGCCAGCACTTCCAGATACATCCCACGGCCTTTGACATCCTCCACCGAAGTGATCTCGAAGGTACGCCCGCCGCAGAGGATGCGCATATCGGTTGTGACCGTGACGCCTGGGATCACCCGGAACCGGAACAGGTCGGTGGCAGTGGAGAAGGAGGCCATGTTGGTCCATTTCTCACTGCCGTGCCGGCCCTCCCGGTAGGCGCGTACCTCGGCCACGGTCACTTCCGTTTCCGTCTTAAATCCGTCCTCGTCCTGTGTGAACTGTTTTTCCACAATGGAGAGGAAGGTGTTCATTTTTCCAAAGCTCATGTCACACCATCCTCGTCGTCACAAACTCCATATCGCTCGTTTCCGTGCAAGCACGAAAAGCTCACTCATTCCGTTGCTCCTCCTTTCCCCAAAAAGCATCCTGCTTTTCGGGGACCCCACTGGTGCTAAACGCACCAGTTTCTGTCGAGCCGAAGGAGAAGGTTGACCGTATTCCACACCTGCTGCGCCGCATTAGTATTGTCTGCGAAGAAGCCGCCCGTGCTGCCGTCCCTGGACTCATAGAAATGCGATGCCAGCATGATCACCGCCTGTTCGGTAGTGGCCGGCATCGCGTTCTCCGTATAATAGCCCTCCGGGATGTGCTGGTAGCTCTCCGCATAGGAAACAGCGGCGGTGATGTAGCCCTTCAGAAGTTCATCATCCGCCGAATGTTCCAAAATTAGATTTGCTTTGACTTTTTCCAAAAGAGTGTCCATCACCGCCGCCCCCTTTCATCATCCGGCAGATTTCTGCGCCAGCACCTTGATGGCTTCGGACAGGATCAGCTTGCCGTCCACCCTCTGGGAGGCGAGGAAGCCCACTTGGCCGTTTGCCGCGTACAGCTCGTTCAGGCGCTTGAACGAGCGCCCCTGGCGGTCCGCGATCCAGTAATAGCTGAAGTCACCGAACGCGATGGTCTTGGCATCCGCAGCGATGGCGGGCATATAGGCGGAAGTGCGTACCGGCTTGCCCAGCAGCAGATCCGGCGCGCCTGCGGTCAGGGAAGGCTGCCACAGGTACTGTCCCTGGCTGTCCTTCAGCTTGCGGATGGCCTTGATGGTGGAATCGTTCAGCAGCCATACAGCGTTACGGCGGTAAGGCGCTTTCAGGGAGTAGAACAGGTCGATCAGTTCATCAGCTGTGATAGCAGTAGCAGACGCGGCAGTGATGCCGGTCTCTGCGCCGCCGCTGGCCGCCAGGATGCCCAGGGGCTTGCCGGAGCCGTCCCCGGTAAAGAAGGCTTCCTCCTCCTTGGCGCCGATGCGGCGGGCAAACTCACGGGAGATGTAGCTTTCCAGGTCAAAGACGCTGTCGTTTAACAGTTCCTCGGAAACCTTGATCATCGTCCCCAGCTTGTACGCCCCGATGGAGACCTGGCCGAAGGAGTCGTCGCTCTCGGTGTAGGCGCCTTCCTCATCAATCCAGGACGCGGTGCCCTTGGACGCCACCACCGGGATCTTCCGGTCGCCGCTGGAAGTCTGGATCACCTTGGCAATCTGGCGGAATACATTCTCTTCCTCCAGCGCCTCCACCAGGGTGCGCTCGTACTCGTCCGGCACCAGATACCCGCCCTCGGAATCCGTGCCGATCTGCAGCGCATTTACCACAGAGGGCATCGGAGCCTTGGACCGCATCATGTTCCAGAAGTTCTGGCGGTACTCATCCGCTGCACGGCCGGTCTTAACTTCCTCCTTACCGTTCATGGGCTTTCCCGTCAGGGGTTTGTTCACCGGACGGTTCAGTTCCGCCTCCAGCGCCTCCTGGCGTTCCAGGCGGGCGATCTCCTTACCCAGGTCGGTGATTTCCTGCTCCATGCGGGTGTAGGCAGCGTCATCCTCAGCAGACAGGACGCCTTTATCATTTCTGTGGGAATCCAGGAACGCCTTGGCGGCTTCCCAGGCTTTGGCGCGCTTCTCGCGCAGTTCCAAAATCGTCATAGTCGTTATCCTCCTTAATGTTTCAAAAGATTGAGCCGCTCGTAGAGACTGTCTACAGAGCGGCCCGTGGGGTTGGGGTTGGAATTTTCAGTTTTCTTAGGGTTGGTTTTACACTTGGCCGCGATCTTATCCATGAGAGAGTTGACCACAGCCGCTTTGGAATACAGCATGGACACCGCAGGCGGCTCCATGTCCTCCGGGATTTCCGCCCGGCTTAAAACACCATCGGCAAAGCCAAGTTCTACGGCCTTGTTCGCATCCATCCACGTCTCCGCGTCCATGAGATGGGACAGCTTGGCGCGGGACAGGCCGGTCTTGATCTCATAGGCGTTGATGATGGAATCCTTCACGCTTGCAAGCATCTCGATGGCTTTCTGCATCTCGGCGGTATCGCCCATCGCCACCGTCATAGGGTTGTGGATCATCATCATGGACACCGGGCTGACCAGCACCTTCGTGCCGGCCATCGCAATGACTGATGCGGCGCTGGCTGCGATGCCGTCGATCTTGACCGTGACATTGTGTGGATAGTCCATCAGCATGTTGTAGATCTGGGCGGCCGCCACGCAGTCCCCGCCGGGACTGTTGATCCAGACCGTGATGTCTCCGCTCCCGGCCATCAGTTCCTCCTTAAAAAGCTGGGGCGTGACGTCATCGTCAAACCAGCTTTCCTCGGCGATGGTGCCGTTTAAGAACAGCGTCCTTGCTACCGGAGCCGTCTGTGTCTCCGCCTGGTTCTTCCACTTCCAGAACTTCTTCATCGGAATCTTCCTCCTTTCCGTTATCGTTCGGTTGTGTATCTGCAAAAGCCCCGGCGTTTCCCAGCGGGAGCATATTGCCATTGATCAGGTACAGGTCGCCGCCCTCCTCGGCAGGGATGCGGTCCATGTTCTCCAGCTCCCGGATGTCGTTGGCGCTCATCCAGCCGTTCTGCCTTGCCGTGGCGTAGCCAGACATCCTGCTGGCATAGTCGCCCCGGAGTAGCCCCTCCACATTGAACTTGGCAAAATACCGCTTCTTTTCCTCCGGGGAAAACAGCGTCCGCTGGATGGACTGCTCCCAGCGCACCAGCCAGGGTTCCAGCGTGTATTTCACGAACTCCAGGGACTGCTGCTCAATGTTGGAGAAACTGGACTTTTCCAGGTCGCCCACCATGTGGGGCGGCACCCGGAAGATCCTGGCAATCTCATTGATCTGAAATTTTCTGGTTTCCAAAAACTGCGCCTGTTCCGGAGAGATGCCGATGGGCGTGTATTTCATGCCCTCCTCCAGCACGGCGATCTTATTGCTGTTGCCGCTGCCTCCGAAGGTGGACTGCCAGCTTTCCCGGACACGGGCAGGGTCCTTAATTGTTCCCGGATGTTCCAGCACACCGCCGGGAGCCGCGCCGTTGGCAAAGAACTTCGCCCCGTACTCCTCACAGGCAATCGCCATGCCGATGGCGTTCTTGGCCATTGCGATGGGGCTGTAGCCGACAAGCCCGTCAAAGCCAAGCCCTGGGATATGCAGCACATCGGAAGGGTGCAGCCGGACAAGGCTGCCTTTGACTGTAGGCGCGTCATCCATGCTGACGGTGTATTCGTAGTAAAGCTGTCCGCTGCTGTCACGATTGACGGTCATCCTGTCCGGCATCAGGGGATAGAGGGCAATGACCTCGCCCTTGCCGTTTCGGATGATCTGGGCATAGGCGTTGCCCCATAGGAGAAGATGCGTCATGAGCGTTTCTCGGAATACGAAGGAACTCATCTCCGGGTTCGGCTCGTCATGCAGTAAAAGATACAGCGGATGGTCGATGGCTTTCTCCTTGCCGCCATCCTCCTTGTAGCGGTAAAGGTGCAGCGGCAGACCTGCCACCGCTTCCGCCAGGATGCGGACGCAGGAGTACACGGCGGTCATCTGCATGGCAGACCGTTCATTGACCCGTTTGCCCGCAGTGCTTCCTCCAAAGAAAAAGCTGTAGGCGCTGCCGGCAGTGCGGTTCTGGGGCTTGTCCCTGGAACGGAAAAGCCCGGAAAAGATACCCATGAAAATCACCATCCTTCCTGAAAATGGGCATAAGAAAAGCACCTACCTTTCGATAGATGCTCTTCAAAAATATAGCTATTGTTTTTGTTGACGATCAGCCGTCCAGCAGCCAGTCCACAAGGTTCAGAGACTTGATTCCATCATAGGAAGCGTCCAGCCCCGGCTCCAGAGACAGAACGAGCTTTTCGTAATTGTCCCGGATCTTCTGCAGCGGCGCAAGCTCCCGTTTGCGGACATCCTCGCTCTGCATAGATTCTGTTACCTGGATATAGAGTTTATCATCGGCAGTGGTGGCAATGAAGTCCACTTCCTGATTGTCGATCTTCCCGATAGCCACATCATACCCCCGGCGGAGCAGCTCAAAGTAGACTACATTCTCAATGGCGTGACCGCTGTCCCGGTTGCGGAAACCCAGCAGGTAGTTCCGAAGCCCGATATCCACGATATAGTACTTACCCAGGGTGCGCAGGTACTCCTTGCCCTTGATGTCAAACCGCTTGATTTCGTAGAAAAAGTAACTTTCCAGCAGTGCGCCGATATAAGCCTGCACCGTATGGGTGCTGGGGGTTCCTTTGCGTTTACCGTCTTCCAACAGCCCCTCGTTCATCAATGTGTTGCCAATAGAGGAAACGGAAACGCTGCTGCCAATATTGTCCGCAAGAAACAGGACGATCTTGCGCAGAAGCGCAGAGTCGGTGATCTGCCGCTGGCCGCGACGCTTTTCCCGCTCCAGAATATCCCGTACCACCACGGTAGAGTAAATGCCTTCCAGAAGGGACAATGCTTTTTCCTGATCCAGACCGATATCCGCAATCCCAGGCATCCCGCCAAAACGCATATAGGCGTCAAACACCTCCCGCAGGTCATAGCGTTCGCCGCTTTGATCAAACGCCTGTCGGCGAGTTCCACCCAGGGCGCTGCTGATTTCCCGTACTTCAAAATTGTGGAAATCAAGAAACTCCCGGAAAGAGAGCGGCAGCATTTTAATCTCCACGCACCGACCAGAGAGATAGGTGGAATACTCGGAGGACAACAGGTAGGCGTTGGAGCCGGTAATGTAGATGTCGCAGTCCAGATCCACCCGGAAGGAATTGACCGCATCTTCCCAGGCGTCGATGCGCTGCAGCTCGTCAAAGAAGAGGTACATCCGCTTGCCCGGAACGGATTTCTCTTTTACATAGTGGTATACCTCATCTGAGGTCATGCTCCGAAAATCGTGGGACTCAAAGTTCATCTCCACAATTTGTTCCTGCCCTATGCCGGTTTCACGCAAATGCCGAATCATCAGCTTCAGCAGGCTGGATTTGCCGCAGCGTCGGATACCGGTGATAACCTTTACTGGTTCCGTGTCCTGGAAACCGATCAGCTTTTTCAAATACCGATCCCGTTTCTTGAGTTCATGTGATTCTATCATGGCGCATTCCTCCTGTCGCTCCTATCATAGCACAAATTTCAGGAGAAATCAAATTTGTGCTGTTGACAGCATAAACTCCATATTTTCGACAAAAAATGCACCATTAAATAAACAGCAGCCCCCGGCTGTCATAAACCGAAGCGCCTGTATCATTGCCGCAGCGGATCGCCCGGTCAAGCCCCATGATGGTGGCGATTGCCCCGTCGATCTTCTCTGTGGATTTTTCTTTGTCTGCCTTGATGTTGCCGGCCGGGTCGGTGCGGATGAAGATGTTGTCCATCATCCACCGCAGCACCGGGTGACCGCCGTGAGCGATTTTCTCCTCCAGTACCAGCTTCATCAGTTCCTTTGTCGGCGGGGACATATCCTTAAAGCCCTGCCCGAAGGGAACCACCGTAAAGCCCATGCCCTCCAGATTCTGCACCATCTGCACAGCGCCCCAGCGGTCAAAGGCGATCTCCCGGATGTTGAACCGCTCGCCCAGCTGCTCGATGAATTTCTCGATATAGCCGTAATGCACCACATTGCCCTCGGTAGTCATCAGCGTCCCCTGGCGTTCCCACAGGTCATAAGGGACATGGTCGCGCCGGACACGCAGATCCAGAGTTTCTTCCGGTATCCAGAAGTATGGAAGGATATAGTATTTGTCCTCCTCATCCAGCGGCGGGAACACCAGCACGAAAGCTGTGATGTCCGTGGTGGAGGACAGGTCCAGCCCGCCGTAGCAAATACGTCCTTCCAGATCGTCCTCGGAAACCGGGAAGGCACAGGCGTCCCACTTGTCCATTGGCATCCAGCGGACGGACTGCTTCACCCACTGGTTCAGCCTAAGCTGACGGAAGGCATTCTCCTCGCCTGGGTTCTGTTTCGCGGATTCACAGGCGGCTTTGACCTTATCAATGCCCACCGTGATGCCCAGGGAGGGATTCGCCTTCTTCCATACCTTGGGGTCCGTCCAGTCCTCATCCTCGGCAGCGCCGTAGATCACAGAATAGAAAGTAGGATCGACCTTCCTGCCTTCCGCAATGTCGATGGCTTTCTGGTGTACCTCATAGCAGATGGAGTTGGTGTCATTGCCAGCCGTAGTGATCAGGAAATACAGCGGCTGCATTCGGGCGTCCCCGGAACCCTGGAGCATGACGTCAAAGAGTTTCCGGTTGGGCTGGGTGTGCAACTCATCGAAGATCACCCCGTGGGTATTAAAACCATGCTTGTTTGCCACATCCGCCGACAGCACCTGGTAGGAGCTGTTGGTAGGCAGGTAAGTGATCTTCTTCTGGGACTCCAGGATCTTTACCCTCTTGGAGAGCGCCGGGCAGAACCGCACCATATCCACCGCCACATCAAACACGATCTTTGCCTGGTTGCGGTCGGCGGCGCAGCCGTACACCTCGGCCCGTTCCTCGCCGTCCCCGCAGAGAAGCAGGAGCGCCACAGCGGCGGCAAGTTCCGACTTACCCTGTTTCTTGGGGATCTCGATGTACGCCGTATTAAACTGGCGGTAGCCGTTGGGCTTTAACACGCCAAACAGGTCTCGGATAATCTGCTCCTGCCAGTCAATCAGTTCAAAGGGCTTACCCGCCCAAGTGCCCTTGGTATGGCAGAGGGACTCGATGAACATCACCGCATAGTCGGCGGCGTCCTTATCGTAGTGCGAGGTCTTCGCCATAAACCTGGTGGGCTTATATTTCTTCAGTTTCCGCATAGAGACACCACCTCCCGAATGGCATAAAAATAAGCCGCATCATAAGCGACTTTCAAAATGGTTCTGTACGAGAGAAAGAGCCCTGCGGCTCGATCTCAGGCTATTGTCTTTGCTGTTGTTACTGCTGCATCGCCCAAGCGATTGCGTGGCCGTCATCCTCGAACTCGACCTCGCTTGCCGCCCTCAGTCCGATGGCTCCTTCGCAGGTGTGGTCATCGGTAAGGAACTCGTATGCCGCACCGAAGTAGCATGGCTTGTTCATCCCGTTGTAAAAATGTCCCGCCATCACGATCTTGTCCCCGAAGGTTAAGACCTTGCTCCACCGGCATTCCAGGTCTTCCGGGGTGGTAGGGTTCGGCAGCCGGTACTTTTTCATTGCTTCGTTGATTGTCATGGTTTTTGTCCTCCGTTTTCTTCATTTCCCTTTCGGTGTGTACATATTCGCTCTGAACGGAGAATATAGCAAGTCCTATCAGAAGGATATATTACACAATCTTTCCGTCTGAAACTGTGCAACTTATCGGAAAATCAGCCTTTGAGGACATCGACCAGCCAGCCCACAACGGGGTGGGCTTCGCCGGTCAGCTTGTTGACCACCTGGTGTTCGGTGTCGATATAGTGGAGGCCCTTGCCGACCTTGACGAAAATGCAGTCCTCATAGCCGGGGAGATTGCTACGGTAAATGTGAGCCACACGGCTCTCGCCGTTGTAGGACTTGCCATCCCAGCCGTTAAAGGTGAACTCGATGCGCTCCCTGGTGCGGGTAAACTGCTCGTCAAAGGTGCGGCGGCTGATCGCAATGCGGTCAATCAGTTCAAAGTTCTCTCGAATCTGCCATTCTTTCATCATTTTGAATTCCTCCTGAAAAGTGGTGTTTCCCTTTCGGTGTGTACATATTCGCTCTAAAAGCACATATTATCAAGTCAATTCTGAGCATAATCTGCACAAAGATCGGAGGAACAAATTGTGTATCTTATCCCTGCGTGTAGCGGTGGATCGTCTCGATGATCTGTTCCTGCTCGGCGCTGTCCACGCCGATGGACTGGAGCGCCTGCCTGGTGCCGCAGTCAGGGCAGATGAGCGTTTCGTTGTCCTCTCTGGAAAGCGCCGGAGCGCCGTGGTAGACCCTGCCGCAAAGCGGGCAGACCGCCATTCTCGTGATATTATCCTTCATAGCCGCATACCTCACTGCATTTATCGTAAGCATCAACCAGAATGTTCTTGTCAAAGCGGAATGTGTCGTACCCTTCCAGGCAGGTCCGCATATAGAGATTGCTTGGAACCCCAACCGGCCTGTCCTCATGCATGATGTAGGCAAAAGCCGTCACCGTCCGGCGTTTCCCTGTGCGGATGCCTTTGTACTGGAGCTTAATATCCCGCTTGTAGTAGAAATGGGGAAATCCCTCGTAGCGGTCGAGGGCGGCCTCATCCAAATTCGTCACCTCCCAGATTACCACGGGGACCGTGCCGCCGCCTTCGCATTCCTCGATGGTCAGATAGGAGCCGGTCTTGCTTCCCTTGAAAAGCAGCTCCCATCCCTTGAGGTTTGCCGTGCCAAGGATTGTGGCGTGCGGGCAGCGCATCCGCATCTGCCGGACATTGAGGTTGCTGCCGTAAGCGATGTAGTACCTCTTATCTGTCATTGTCCCGCGCCTCCTTTTCCACCTTCGCCAGAATCCTTTCGGCGCATTCGATGTAATTACCGATGGCTTCATCAAACAGTTCATTCCATGTCACGCGCCGTCCCTCCGCTCTGGACCGCAGTTTTTTGAGTTCTCTCAATTTTTCCACCAGTTCCTGCGGAAACCGTATGTTGAGTGTTTTTCTTTCTTCCATTTGGTATCCATCCTTTCCTGAAGGACTTAGGTTACTTGTCCTTCTACCACCCTAAGACCGCCGAAGCGGTCAGGGGCAGGGCATTTAACCTAAGTCCTTCAAGCGGCTGCTCTGCCGTGCCGGAAGGCTGTGTCCCCGGAAAGGTTGCGGGTCAGAAAATCTCTGGCCGTTGCGAACTCCTCGCCGATGAAGCCCAGGCGCAGGAGCCAGGTGCGCATGGCGTACTTGGGATTTTCGTTCTGCTGGGGCTTGGGGCTTGCCGTCCGCACATCCTTTGCCATCTGGCTTAAGGCCAGGCAAAGCTGGATGTAGCTCTTGAGCTGCCCCGCATGGATGCCGCCCCTGCGCCCGGCGGTCGGCTCATCGAACTGGAAGAGCCTAAACTCGACCGTGCCTTTGGTAAAAGTGGCGTGGAGGTTAAGCATATGGTAGCGGCTGTCGTTGTAGTGGTGGTTCCGGCCGTAGTTTGCGCCGTTGCTGTTGTACCAGATATCCGCAAGCTGGGCCATCGTGCGGGGTTTCCTGCGGTTGACTTGCTCTAAGAACCTTGGGTCTACCGTGCGGCAGTAGCGGCTCATGCGGCCCCGGTCGAGTTTCAGCGCCTCGGCGATCAGACTTTCGTGGCTCGCCATGATGTTGGCAAGGTTGCGGAGGCTCTGCGGCGTGTGTCCCTGCGCCCCGATGTGGATGTGGACCCCGCAGCCCCGGCTGGCGTCGCTTTTCGCCCCGGCGTGTCTGAGCTGGCGGCAAAGCTCCTGCAAGGTTGTAATATCTTCGTAGGTCAGGATTGGGGTGACCAGTTCGCATTTTTCGCTGTCGGGGCCGGCAATGGAAACGTCCTTCTGGAATTTCCACTCGCGCCCCTGGCTGTCCCAGGCGCTCCAGACGCTGTACCCGTTGCGGCCAGCGGTATTTTCATATCGGCCTGTGCCGAAGTAGGCGGCGGCGACCTTTGCCGCCTTGCTGCGGTCGATGCTGTTCATCTCGACCTCGACCCCGATGGTCTGCTTTTTCATTTCTGCAATCTGCCTTGCGGTTTTCTCGTTCATGGTGAATCCTCCGTTTTCGTTTGGTGTGTTTTCCCTTTCGGTGTACACATATTCGCTCTAAAAGAGGATAATAGCAAGGCCATATTGGAAAATATACTACACAAAGATAGCCGCAAGATATTGTGTAGATTACGGCGTTTCTGTACCATTTGATGTGTCCTCAACCTTCTGGCATAAGTCCACGCCGTAAACCACATTCAAGCCGCTGCCGTTATCCCAGCGCACGAGGAGGGAGCCGGTGTTGTCCACACCTTTGACAGTGCCTTTCGTGCCGACAGGCGGAGCCTGCGCATCATCCATCCGCACCAGTTCCACACGGGTGCCGATCGGATACTCCCTGCGGATGCGCTCCACAATTTCTCTACTCGGAAACTTCATGGCCGGCGCCTCCATTCTTGAAAGCAGAGGAACCCGTCAGGTTCTTCAGCAGGATCTTACGCTCACCTTTATATTCGCTGCCGATAAAGCCTAACCGCAGGAGAAAGCAGCGGAAGGCGTATTTCTCATTGTCCACCGGCTTCTCAGTCGCTGTTACCCGCTTGGCGTTCCTGCTCATCTCGCAGAGTGCGGAAATGAAATGGGTGTAGGCTTTGACCGCATCGGCGTCCGGCATCTCCGTGAACCAGGAGAATGCCACCCGGTCTTCCAGAATCTCGATGCCAAGGTTCTGGGCGCCCAGCGCCTTTTTAATCAGGCTGCCCTTGGCGTCCAGAAGTTTGGTAAGGTTTCCGACCGCCACCTTGTCGAGCGGGATTTCCACTGTAAGCCCCACAGTTTCGCTCTGCGGCGCAGTGACGGCGGCTTCTGCCGCTTCCTTGGCTTCTTCCCTGGATGGCTGCTCACCGCCGTCCTGCGGCTCACATTCAAAACCAGCGGCAGCGATAGCTTCCAGAACCTCCTCGACTTCCTCGCTGTCGGCGCGGTCGTCAAAGAGGAGCGTCCCATCCTTGGTGACCGTAAAGTAATCAATTTCATAATTGCAGGTGGGCATGAACTTGTATTCCGCCCTGGCGCCTGTGGTGTCGGCGATGACCTTTACCAGTTCCTTGCGCTTGGCGCCCGTCACATTGTATCTGATTTCCATGTGCGAAAACCTCCTTTGTTTTTGGTAGACACATATTCGCTCTGGAGCCCTGAAATAGCAAGCGGTTTCCGCACATTTCGCTGTAAAATAAAGGCCGGATTATCCTCCTGGGAGCTGTGCATAGTACACGATCCCGGAAAGCACGAAGTAAACATTGGGGAGCGCCACGCCGTTGCCCCACATTTTGTATTCCGCACTGTCGGAGTGAGGGGCTTTCAGCCATTTGATGATCTGGTTCCGGCTCCTTGGCTTGGAGGAAGCCCCCACAACCAGGCGGTGCGTCTCAAACACCTCTGTCCAGAACTCGATCTCCTCCTCGGTCGGCTCGACTGTCTCAAGCCCGGCGCACCACCAGTCGGGAAAGCCCTGCAGCCTGGCGCACTCGGTGGGCGTTAATCTGCGGACAATGTACTCCGGCTCGGTCTCATTTACCACAGGCGGGTCTTTATAGTCCCTTGCCATCAAGGTTGGGGACTGTTCCTTCAGCGTCTGGGTGTAAGTGCCGGTGGTCATGCAGTAGGCCACCGCATGGCGGTCGGCAGCATCCAGCGTAAAGGCCACACCCTCATTCACGCCGCTGCCCTGGGGGCCGTTCTTGTCCGCCCGGCCGATCATGGAACCCTGCACCGCCACCACAGCCATGCCGCCCTGGTTGCAGGTGGGATTGCCGCCGCTCCTGTCCAGACACCGGGAGGTGTCCGCTTCATAAAAACCGCTGTGAGGATTGTCCGACAGCATAGCGTGACTCTGCTTGGAGCAGATTCCGTAAACCTTGACCGCCAGTTCATTGCACCGGGCCTCGCCCACATCATAGGTGTTCAGCGTGTTCGCTACATCGGACGGTTTCCACTGCTGCCCCTCATCGGGAGAGTGGGGGCGAGTGCCCTTCGCGAACGGCACAAACACCGTCTGGTCGTTGTTGCATCCCAGCGTGGCGGATTTATTCTCCTGGATCAGCGCGCCCTTGCCGCCGCCCTCGCAGCCGGAGCGGATCTTCAGCGTCTTAGGCGTCTCCACTACAAAGGGCTGGTTATTCCCGCCCATACCGTAGGTGGCATTGACCGTGGGAGCCGTTTCCAAAGGACCGGTGTATCTGGTGTCCTGGCTATGGTTCTCATAGACTGCCGCCGGCACTGTCCCGGCACGGAGGGTGGGAGAAGTTTCCTCCTCATACCCGATGCCCCTTGCCTTTGCGGAATGCTCCGTGCAGAAGCCCGCCGACCCCATCACGCAGGGAGGATGCCCGTGGTTTTCCGCCCGGAGCGTTGCCGCGACATCCTCCGTCACATCCATGCGGCTGCCGCCCTGGTCGTTTAAGCAGACGCAGCCTGCCGCTCCAGCGCCTTTCGCAGAAGCTCCGGCAGTTCCTTGCCACGGACGGAAGCCCTGCGGAGTATACCCAGACACGCCTTCGGACTCAAATAGTATTTTTCCGGCACTCCCGCCTGCAAAATCTGCGACAAGGTAGATACGTTTTCTTCGTTGGGGGACTCCCCAGTACTGCGCATCAAATACCCGCCATGCGAGACTGAAATCGTCTGCCACGATTTCCCCGGCGGCTGGCCACTTCTCAGGTCGAGGAGTATGAATTTCGTATCCTTTGACCGAGCAGATTTCTTCGAGGACGGACTGGAAGTCCGCGCCCTTGTTGGAGCTGAACGCGCCGGGGACGTTCTCCCAGACAATGTACCTTGGATATTTTCCATCGGTCGCACACCTCATTTCTTTTACAATCCGTATTGCCTCATAAAAAAGGTTACTCCGTGAGCCGTCAAGCCCGGCTCTTTTCCCGGCGATGCTCATGTCCTGGCAGGGCGAGCCGAAAGTGATGATGTCCACCGGCTCTACCTCTGCGCCATCCATTTTGGATACATCGCCGTAATGCTTCATAAAAGGCAGATGCTTTGTGGTCACCCGGATGGGGAACGGCTCGATCTCCGATGCCCACACCGGGGTAATGCCACAGAGCAAGCCACCGAGAGGGAATCCGCCGGAGCCGTCAAAGAGACTGCCGAGGGTCAAAGACTGAGACTCTGGTGTATCTCTGTTGGCTCTGTCCGACTCTCTACTATGGATATATATAGGGGCCATTAGCTCTCCACCTCCTTCACAAGGTCGGAGTATGGGATCTGCTCCCCATTTCTTTCCACAAAAATATCCTCCGGCGGGATGCCGTTCTCCACGGCCCTGCGGAGGATGACCGAAGCGTACTTCTCATCCAGTTCCATCATGCAGCACACCCGGTTCATCTGCTCACAGGCCATCATGGTGGAGCCGCTGCCGCCGAAGGTGTCGATCACCACAGCGTTCTCCTGGGTAGAGTTCCCGATAGGGTACCCCAGCAGATCAAGGGGCTTGGAAGTCGGATGGTTTGCATTGCGTTTCGGTTTATCGTAGTTCCAGATGGTGGTCTGCTTGCGGTCGGAGTACCAGGGGTGCTTACCGTTTTGCAGGAACCCGTACAGCACAGGTTCGTGCTGCCACTGGTAGTCCGAGCGCCCCAGCACCAGGGAGTTCTTCACCCAGATACACACGCCCGCCAGATGGAACCCAGCGTCAATGAACGCTTTCCGGAAGTTCAGTCCCTCGGTGTCCGCATGGAACACATAGGCCGCACCGCCTTTTTCCAAATGCTCCGCCATGCACTTGAAAGCGGAGAGGAGAAAGTTATAAAACTCTTCATCCTTCATGGAATCGTTCTGAATGGTCAGGCCGCTGGAACTTTTGAAGGAAACGCCATAGGGCGGGTCCGTTACAATGAGGTTGGCCTTCCTACCATTCATGAGCAGGGGCACATCCTCGGCGGAGGTGGCGTCCCCGCACACAAGGCGGTGCCGACCTACCGTCCAGACATCGCCCCGCTCCACAAAGGAGGCTTTCTCCAGCGCGGCAGTCAGATCGAAATCATCATCCCTGGCTTCGCTGCCGGAATCATCCGCAAACAGGTCTGCCAGTTCCTTCTCATCAAAGCCGGTAAGCAGAGGATCAAAGTCCATGCCCTGCAAGGACTCAATCTCCACCCGCAGAAGCTCCTCATCCCATCCGGCGTCCATCGCCATGCGGTTGTCCGCAATGATATACGCTTTCTTCTGAGCTTCACTGAGGTGGTCTGCAAACACACAGGGAACCTCCTTGATGCCTTCCTCCTTTGCCGCCAGGATTCTTCCGTGGCCGGCGATCACATTAAAATCCCTGTCGATGATGACGGGATTGACAAAGCCGAACTCCCGAAGGGACGAGCGGAGCTTCGTGATCTGCTCCGGGGAATGGGTGCGGGCGTTGTTCACATAGGGTACCAGCTTGGCAATGGGGACAAGCTGCATTTCCGTTGTCGTCTTCATCGCACCAGCCCCCATTCCGCAAATTTCTCAAAACCGCCAAGACCTTGGATGTATCTCCGGGCCGTCTCCACGATCTCTCTATAGGGAATGCCGTCCACCGTATCATCCCCGATGGCGCAGGCAAGCTGCACGGGCTTTCCGGTTTTCTGCGCTTTGAGCCATGCGTAGATGTTCACCGACACATCCGCTTTAGAGAGGTCTTTCCCGTGAAGGCCGCCGCCCGTCACGGAATCGGCCATGTCACTGCCCAGCTTCCGGTTGGTGGCGCCGGAGTCCACATCCATGCCGCCTGTCCAGTCGCCCAGGGGATTGACCTCGGCGCCCGGATACCGTTTCCGCAGCTTGGCGGCAGGGGCGTTGCTCTGGCAGAGGATGAGCCTTGCTTCGTCAATGATGTACTTCCCATCTGTGGGGTAAGTGTGATACACACTTTTTGCAATCTCACAGAGAACTTTCTGCTCCTCCGTGACGGGCATTCCCTTAAAGATGCCGTTGTCGCCGCAGCGGATTCCGTCCGCCTGGTTCCCGGCGAGGCGTCCGTCCTGCGGCACTTCCACATAGTCTGTGTGGAAATCCCCGGCGATGCGTTTCACAATAGCGTCCACTTCATCCGGTGGGATGTGTGCCGAACTCTCCGCGATGATGTGACAGACGCCGTGGCCGATAAGGACTTCCACAGCGATCCTGGGATTTTCTTCTTTCCTGTACGCCGCATCCACCAGCGCACCGGCGATGCGGTCCGCCACCTTATCCGGGTGGCACGGATTTACTTTCTCAAACACAGGTTTCACCCCTTCCTTGCACGGAGCAGGCGCTCCATCAGATCATCCTGGGGAGAGACCTCCCCGTAATCGGTGCTGCAGTTTTCCTTCACGATCTGGAAAATTTCGTTCCAGAGCCGCACAGCCTGGTTCATATAGTTGATGCCGATGTTGATGAATGGGGACGGAATCGGCTTCTGGGTGGTCGGGTGCTTGGAGAGGAAGCCCATGCGGTTGGTCATCTCCTCGCACTGAATCCAGCGGGCGCTGCACATGGCATACCGCTCCAACAGCTGGGGCGACACCTTCGCCGCACAGCCCACCTTCTTTAGCCACTCCCAGGTTTCCGTGTATATCTCCTCCGCCTGGAGCGTACTCCCGTCACGCTGTTCGGCAGAGAGGAACTCATGGGGCTTTGGCATATCGACACCCTCGACTTCGGGAATGTCCAGCACTTCCAGTCTGCGCCCGCCCGGATTGCCGTTCTCGGCTTTTTCCTTGACCGCAGACTTTTTCCTTCCCGCACCGGGTCTCGCGCCGCCGCGCCCGCCTGTATTGTTGGATTTTGTCGGCATTTTCTCACCTCTTTTCCGCAAAAATAGTGCGGCCACAGCCGGCCGCCCTTAATTACCCTTTTGATTTCGCCTTTTTGCACACGAGGCCCCAGGCCGCTGTCCGCTTAAGGGACCCGCAGAGATTTTGACCGCCCCACGGTCACCGGTCGCCAAGCTCGTGATGTAGTTTGGTATGGCACGATTGGCAGAGGCTCATCAGATTGTCATTCCGATGCGTCCCGCCCTGTGACAAGGGAACGATGTGATGGACTTCCTCCACAGGAGTCAGCCGACCTTCCTTCAGACACATCTCACACAAAGGATGCGCCGCAGCATAGCGGTCACGGATTCGTTTCCAAGCCCTGCCGTACTTCTTGTTGCTGTCAGCGGGGCGCCCGTACCGATTGTACTGTCTGCAGGCGGCAGCTTCATGCTTCTCGCAGTACTGCCCGTCCGTGAGGTTGGGACAGCCGGGGTAGGAGCAGGGGCGCTTAGGCTTCTTTGGCATCGCTGCACCTCGCTTTCCGGGCAAAAGGAAAGCCCTGCAGGATCGCTCCCGCAAGGCTTGTATCTTGTCCTGTTTTTCTGATTCTAACTATACCATAGGGGCAAGGTGCATTACAGTGGCTTTTAGTGGCTTATTTCCGCAACGGCGTCCAAAGCCCTGTGGTGGAGCCGGTACAGCCACCGGAGTTCATACCCCATGTCCACGGCAATCTGCTCCCAGGACTTAAAGCACAGGTAACGCAGTTCCAGGAGGGTCTGGTATTCCGGGTCCTTGACCGCCTTGATTTTATGGACGATGTCTTTCTTGATATTGACCAGCGTGCGGATATCCTCGTTGATCTCCGCTTCCAGTTCAATGATGGAGAGAATGGCGTCCTCCATGCGGTGCAGGTTCCTCGTCTCACTGCCGGGCATACCCGAATAGGTCGTAGTCGCCCGCGTGGCGAGGTCGTTTAACGACGCCACCTGTTCCATCTTGCTCTGTATCCGCTGGTCAATGCGGTGCGCCTGGGAAAGGTACTCCTTTGTTTCCGTCTGCTGTTTGTTCATCGGCATACCTCCGAAAAAGAATTTTATTCCCCTCGGATTGACTCTCATTTTCTAAGGTTTGCCCGAACCGCATCGATCAGCGCCGACTGCGTCCTGTCCTTGTACTGCAGGGCTTTCAGAATACGCTCATCAATGGTTCCGTCCGTGATGATGTGCTGTACGACTACGGTCTGGGACGTCTGCCCCTGCCGGTAAAGCCGCGCCACCGTCTGCTGGTACAGTTCCAGGCTCCATGTCAGGCCAAACCAGCAGAGGGCAGAGCCGCCGCTCTGGAGATTCAGCCCGTGGCCGGCAGAAGCGGGATGGATCAGCGCCACCGGGAGTTCGCCCCGGTTCCACTTTGCGATGCTGGCGTCAGAATCCAGCCTTGCAAATCCGATCTTCTTCATCCGCAGCCGCTCCTCGATGCGGTCAAGGTCGTGCTGGTACCAGTAGGCCACCAGAAGGGGCTTTCCGTTCATGCTTTCGATGATGTCTTCCAGGGCATCCAGCTTCTGGTCGTGGATATGCTCCACATCCCCGGCATCCGTATAGACCGCCCCATTTGCCATCTGGGAGAGCTTGCCGGACAGCACACCGGCATTGGCCGCTGTGACTTCACCCTTATCAAGCTGCGCCGTCAGATCCTCGCACATCTCATCGTAAATGGCCTGTTCCGGCTCCTCCATATACACCCGGTACTCGCTGCTTACAAGTTCCGGCATTTTAAGGTGGTCGGCGGCTTTCATGGAAATGGTAATATCGGAAATTTTGTCATAGATCCGCTTCTCCGCTCCCGGCAGGGGCTTGTAGGAATACACCACCTGCCCGTTCATCCGGTCGGGCCGGAAATAGTTCTGGCGGTACTTGGTGATAAACCGCCCCAGCCGCTGTCCCATATCCAGCACCTTGAACTCGGCGAACAGGTCCATCAGCCCGTTTCCGGACGGGGTACCCGTAAGGCCGATGACCCGCTTTGCCCTGGGGCGCACCTTCATCAGCGATTTGAACCGCTTGCTGTTCCAGTTTTTGAAGGAGGAAAGCTCGTCCACCACGATGGCGTCAAATTCAAAAGGGACATTTTCCACCATCCACTGGACGTTCTCCCGGTTGATGATGTAGATATCCGCATCCCTGCGGAACGCCTCCAGCCGTTCTTTTTCCGTACCCACCGCCACAGAATAGCGGATGTCCTTCAGATGGTCCCACTTTTCAATCTCCTGGGGCCAGGTGTTCCTCGCCACCCGGAGAGGTGCGATCACCAGGACGCGGGTGATCTCGAAATAGTCGAACAGCAGGTCGGATAAAGCCGTCAGCGTGATTGCCGTCTTGCCAAGGCCCATATCAAGCAGTACGGCGGCGACCTCGTGTGTTTCAATGTACTCAATGGCATATTGCTGATAATCATGCGGTTTAAATTCCACCGCTGTCACCTCCGATCTCAGAAAGGATGTGGGGGATCTGGCTCTCGTCATCCAGGACAAATACCAGAAACCCCAGCCGCCGCAATAGCCGTATCCTTGACTTCTGCAGCGGCCGTGGCTTTTCGCCAGGGACCTTGACTTCCACGAAACCGCATTTCCCATCCGGCAATAGGATAAGGCGGTCGGGAACCCCGGAAAATCCCGGCGACACGAACTTCGGCGCAATCCCGCCTTTGAACTTAACCGCCTGAACCAGTTTTTGTTCGATGGTTTTCTCTCTCATAAGACCTCCTTCTGGTGACGGTCTATGACAGTCCTCCCACGATTTCTTTATATACGTTATTTTTTCTTGTCCTTAGAGGACTTTAGGGAAAGACTGTCACCGACCGTCACCTTTACTGTTTTGTGCTTACTCAAACTCTGATTTCAAACGGAATCCGCGAATCAACATCCCTTTTTTCGTCTTGTGGCGCGTGAAATCCGCCGCCTCAATGGCAGTGTAAAAATCCGTAGTACTTCGCGCATACTCGCCCATCTGATTGCAATAGCCGCGATAGGTGTTGTAAACCTCGCCAGACTTCGCTTCATAGGACGGATCGATCTCGCAGCAGTCATCCAGGAAGTGGGACAGCCAGTCGTTGTTCTCCTTGTATTTCTGGATGGCGTCCTGCACCACCCTGGGCTGGACGATCTTGTAATCGCCGGCAATGACGCGCTTTGCACCCTCGATAATCCAGGAAAGCACAGCGCCGCCCGCCGTTTTGAACAGGAAGTCCGCATAGTTCTTGATGTCAGCCTTGCCCTCAATCTTGGCGTTGAAGGGGATCACAATAAGCCGCCGCCAGGTACCCTGGTCAATGGCCCCGACCCTGGGCAGGTGGTTGGTATACAGCACCAGCGTGTGGGTGGGGACATAGGAGAAGGGCGCCTTGTATTTTTTCTCCGCATAGATCTCGTCTGTGGAACAGAGTTGCTTGACGTTGGAGGTGTTCAGGCGCATCCCTTCCTCCAGCTCGGCAGCGATAATCATCCGCTTGCCCTTGGCTTCCGCCAGTTCCGGCTTCACGTTGCGCTTGCAGCCCACCGTCAGGGTGTCTGCGGACATATTGCCGGAGTAGGTGCCAAGCACACGGGCAATAGTGTTCCAGAAGGTGGATTTTCCATTCCGGCCCTCGCCGTAGGCAATGACCAGGGCTTCAATGTAGACCTTGCCGATGGCGGCAAGCCCCACGATCTCCTGCACATAACGGATCAGGTCAGCGTCCCCCTGGAAGAAGGTCTGGAGGGCGTCCTCCCAGACGTCCATGCCGTCCCCGGACGGGTCCACCGCCGTCTGTTTCGTGATATAGTCCTGGGCGTTGTGTTCCCGGATCGCCCCCGTCCTCAGATCGCAGGTGCCGGACGGCAGATTCAGCAAAAACTCATCCGCATCCAGGACGCGCTGCTCGATCTGGATCATCGGGCGGGCTTCCTTTAAAGCGGCCGAAATGTATTTGGTATCCCGGCGCTTGATGGCATACTTCCGGTAGGTTTCCGCCCGTTCGTATTTCTCAAAGGAGCGCCGCTGGGCTCCATTAAACGCCGCCACCGCTTTCTTGGCGCCCATCGCGGCGAGCATGGCCCATGCGCCGTTGTCCGACATCTCCTTCATGCACCGCTGTATCTCGGTTTCCGCCTCCTCAAGCTGTCTCGCGGTCAGCTCCTGGGCAATGCCCTGGGCGTTGGGCTGGGATTCTTCCCAGAACGAACCGTTGAACACGATATAATCCGTAGCCGGGGAGAAGCGGAGGCGGTCCATGTACTCCCGCGACAATACGATAGCTTGGCCCACATCTGAGAAATCCTCCGGCATCAGCAGGAAGTCCTGGTTATACTGCTCCGGCGGGATATATCCCTCCTGGGCGGCCACCTTCACACCGAATTTCACGGCGCTGACCCAGATGCCCGCAAGCTCCGCATCATCCAACGGCGGGCTGCATTTTTCCGCTTCCTTCAGAAACTGCTTATGCGCTTCCTCGGTGTTGCCCAGACGCTTGATGACCCGGCCGGCGTAATGGGACATGGTCTTGTTCCGGGAACCCTCCGGGATCTGCCCCTGCGCCGCGTCCCACTCCGCAAAACGGTCGGTAAGGAACGCATCAATGGTGATGCTGCCGTCGTAGACCTCGACCTGTGCGTTTTTTACCCCGAAAAGGAACCGGGCGCTGTCCTTGGCCCCGTCATCGAAATAAGGGTAATCGGCGATGAGCCTGTCCTTCCATGAACTGTAGAGCGCCGCATCCGTTGTCTCCGTACAGATAAAATACACATGGAACCGGGGCCTGGGGCCGCGTTTTCCTTTCGGCTTTATGTGGCTTTTACTGTAGACGAAGATCATCCCCACGCCCGGAAAATCCATCGCCACGTCAAAGGGCGTGAGCCAGTCGTCCGGGTCGTCCGAGTGGTCGTTATCGCAGTCCATCGGCAGGCAGTCCGCTTTTAAGAAATTGTCCACGCTGCGGTAGTTCTGCTTATATGCCGCGCACACATGGTCGAAGGCTGCCGCCTGCCGCATGGTATCCGCATCCGTGACTGTCACGGGATTCGGGTACACGCAGTTTGACCGGCTCCCCACCGTCGCGGCGTCATAGATCGTCATCTGCATTCCGTTTCCTCCATCTCCTCCGTAAAATAACGGATCGTCATATTTTTCTGCTTTGCCCTGCCGATCTCCCGGCGCATCCCGTCTGACACCTCACCGCCGAATACCCAGAGCTGCTCACATTTGCCCAGCAGCACCAGATCCATAAAGATCGCCAGTTCTCGTTCCGTTTCCTCTGATAAGAACTGCGGGAACAGCAGGTGCGGTGCAATGGGGATCATGCCGGCGTCTGCCGCAAACCGGCTGTACCGCCTTGCTTTTTCGCTATTGCCCTCCGTGTCCCCGGAGTACGGGGAACAGATATACACCAGCGGCCGGTATCTCGCCGCCTTTTCCTCCTGGGCAACCCTCGTGAGTGCTTCATAGGCGGTCGGGTCGTAGTAACCTTCACTGTTATATTTACTGACTCCCATAAGCGTCCCTCACTTTATACATCTCGATCAGATCTGTGCGGCCAAGCTGCACCAGCCGCTCATAGCTTTTCTGCCTGTCTGCGTCATTCTGCGCCGTGGTCTTAAAAAACGGGCAGTCCTTCCCGTGAAAGTCATTGTCGCCCAGGCAGACGCACACGCCGTCCTTATTGGCAAAGCAGTCCCTGTGCGCCATACAGCGCGGCAGTCCTTTTGATTTTGCTGTTCCCATAGTCTGTTTCCGTCCTTTCTCTGAAAATTGAGCGGCTTACACCTCTCTAATTGTGAAAGGACAAAAACCCTCCGTTTCAGCGGTGGACATCTGGACTTTTTTCGTTTCCTATAAAATGCGAACTGCCGCCGTCAGATTTCCGCTAAAAGCACCGCTAAAAAACGCCGCCCTTGTCCTTTCAGAAGTGAGAGGCACAGGGGCGGCAAAATTTTTCTCCGCTGAAAAATCCCGGTTCTGTCCTTTCAGAGACAGAGGGGCAGGAAAGCCGCTCGGAAACGGAGGTGCTGCGGATGCAGGAAAACACGGAGATAACCAGAGACAGGCAGCTTGACGAGGAACTCGCCGATGTGCTGATTGCCATCAGTGTGATCGCAAAGCGTCTCGCCAGGAAACTGCAGGCCATCAACGAGGAAGGAGGTACGCCGGATGGGGAAAGTGAGCGAACTGGAGATGCAGATTAAGGAGCTGCGCTCCTGCGGGGAAACCATCCTGGAAATCGCCAACACGCTGGCGGGGATGTTTTCTTCCCAGGCGGAGGATACGCCGCCAAAGGCGGCTCCCAAAGAAAAGCCGAAAACGCCGGCCTTTGAAGAAGTGCGCCACCGCATGACGGTGATCGCCCAGGCTGGGTACTCGGCAGAGGTAAAGGCCCTCATCACAAAGTACGGAGCGCGGAAGCTGTCGGACATCGACCCTTCCAGGTACGAAGATCTTCTGAAGGAAGCGGACGCGCTCGGAAAGCCGGAGGCGGGGACCGATGGGTAAGCATTCTTTCCTTTCCGCTTCCGCAAGCCACAGGTGGATCAACTGCCCGCCGTCGGCGCGGCTCTGCGAGGAGTATGCGGACAGGCCCAGCGAATACGCCCAGGAGGGAACCGACTGCCATGAGCTGTGCGCCTATAAGGTGGAAAAAGCCCTCGGCCGCAGGGTGAAAGACCCTACGGAGAACCTGACCTACTACTCCCAGGAGATGGAGGAATGCGCCGAAGGGTACTGCGCCTTTGTCATGGAGGAAGTGGCAAAGGCCAGAGAACGCTGCGCCGACCCGCTGGTGCTTGTCGAGCAGCAGCTCGACTATTCCCGCTATGTGGGGATCGAGGGCAGCTTCGGCACCGGGGACTGCGTCATCGTTGCGGACGGGCTTCTCCACATCATCGACTATAAGCACGGGCTTTGCGTCCTGGTGTCTGCGGAGAAGAACAGCCAGCTTTCCTGTTACGCGCTGGGCGCCCTCGACCTGTTCGATGGCATTTACGATATTGAACAGGTCAGCCTTACCATCTACCAGCCACGCCGGGAGAATATCAGCACATACACCATGAGCCGGGAAGGAACTTCTGGACTGGGCCGAGACCGTGCTTGCCCCCGCCGCCAAGCTGGCATATGAGGGCAAGGGCGAGTTCAAAGCCGGGGATCATTGCCAGTTCTGCAAGGCAAAGGCCAGCTGCCGCAAGCGGGCGGAGTACAACCTGGAACTGGCCCGGTATGATTTTGAAATGCCCGCGCTCCTGGAAGATGAGGAGATCGCGGCGATCCTTTCCAAAGCGGACGAGCTGGTCTCCTGGGCTGGGGATGTCAAGGACTACGCCCTGCAGAAAGCCCTGTCCGGGACGAAGTTTGCAGGATTCAAGTTGGTCGAGGGCCGCTCCAACCGGAAGTACACCGATGAGGGTGCGGTCGCCAGGGTGGTCGAAGATGCCGGCTATGAACCCTATGAGAAGCGGCTGCTGGGCATCACGGCCATGAGCCAGGCCCTTGGCCGGAAAAAGTTTGAAGAACTGCTCGGCGGTCTTGTCTATAAGCCGCCCGGCAAACCCGTACTTGTGCCGGAGAGCGACAAGCGTCCGGCCATGAACACAGCCATCAACGATTTCAAAGAAAACGAGGAGGACAACTACTATGGCAAAGATCGTGAATAAGACGAAGGTTATCACCGGCCCCAGAACCCGCTGGAGCTATGCGAATGTCTGGGACCCCAAGAGCATCAACGGCGGCACGCCCAAGTACAGCGTCAGCCTGATCATCCCGAAGTCCGACAAGAAGACCGTGGAAGCCATTAAGGCGGCGATCCAGGCGGCCTACGAGGAGGGCGAGTCCAAGCTGAAGGGCAACGGCAAGACCGTCCCCGCCCTCTCGGTCATCAAGACCCCGCTGCGTGACGGCGATGCGGAACGCCCCGATGATCCGGTCTATGCGGATGCGTACTTCATCAACGCCAACTCCGCCACCGCTCCCGGCATTGTGGATGCGGATCTGAACCCCATCCTGGAGCGTTCCGAGGTGTACTCCGGCGTATATGGCAGGGCCAGCATTAACCTGTATGCCTTTAACTCCAACGGCAACCGGGGCATCGCCTGCGGGCTGAACAACCTGCAGAAAATCTCCGATGGGGAGCCGCTGGGCGGCAAGAGCCGTGCCGAAGACGATTTCGCCACCGAGGATGACGATGATTATCTTTCCTGAGACAACACAGGGGCGGCAGTCACCTTTGCCGCCCGCCCATTCAAAGAAAATGCGAGGTAAATGGATATGACAGAGTTTTATGAGTTTGCAAAACAGTTTGATGTGATCGTGATTTTCATTCTCCTGTACGGTTTTGCCATCGGCGGCATCGTGTACTGGATCACCGACTTCCTGCATTGGTGCTGGACAAAGTTTAAAAAGCACAGGGAGAAGAAGCGCCAGGCGGCAAAGCAGCCGGAGGAATAAGCAATGCGCACCGGGCGGCGGGAACAGCACTCCTGCCGCCTGTTTCTTATGGAGGTAACTACACTATGGCAATCCACACCCTATCCATCGACGTGGAGACCTTTTCCGATGTCGATCTAAAAAAATGCGGCGTGTATAAATACGCCGAGTCCCCTAACTTTGAAATCCTGCTTTTCGGTGTGTCCGTGGACAGCGGCGAGGTCACCGTATATGACCTGGCCTCCGGCGACACCGTGCCGGAGGAGATTATCAAAGCCTTCTCGGACGATTCCGTAATCAAATGGGCGTACAATGCGTCCTTCGAGCGGGTCTGCCTTTCCGTCTGGCTGCGCCGGAACTATCCGCAGTATTTTTCCTCCTACAGCATAGAGGAGGACACCGTCCGAAATTACCTTGACCCGTCCTCCTGGCGCTGCTCCCTGGTATGGGGCGCGTACATGGGGCTGCCCCTCTCTTTGGAGGGGATTGGCAAAGTCCTCAAGCTGGAAAATCAGAAGATGTCCGAGGGCAAGGCGCTCATCCGTTATTTCTGCGTCCCCTGCAAGCCTACCAAGGCCAATGCCGGCAGGACGCGCAACCTCCCGGAGCATGACCCGGTGAAGTGGTCAACCTTCATCGCGTATAACAAGCGGGATGCTGTTCATCGTCCTGCCATCTGGCCGGCAGCTCTGCTATGTGAAGCCGAAGATGGGGACAAACAAATTCGGCGGAGACTCCGTCACCTATGAGGGAGTCGGCAGCACAAAGAAGTGGGAGCGCATCGAATCTTACGGCCCGAAATTTGTGGAGAACATCGTCCAGGCGATTTCCAGGGATATCCTCATGTACGCCATACGGACGCTGTCCCACTGTTTTATTGTCGGCCATGTCCACGATGAACTGATCATCGAGTGCAGTATGGGCGTCTCTTTGGACGCCGTCTGTGAGCAGATGGGAAGGACGCCGCCGTGGATCAAGGGGCTGAAACTCCGGGCGGACGGCTATGAAACCACGTTTTACAAGAAAGACTGAAAAAGGCGGTGCCTATCGTGATGATAAGCACCGCCCACTTTTTAACGGTTGAAAATGTCTTTTGCCAGCGGCTGCAACAAGCTGCGGATTTTCTTAATGTCGTCCGACACTGTCCGCTGCTTGATACCAAGCTCGTCCGCCATTTCCTGCTGGGTGGCCCCATCGTAGAGCAAGCGGAAGATCCTGCCGTACTTCGGCTTGATTTCTGTCAGCATGGAGATGAGGTCTTCCAGGATGGTCTCATAAATCACATCATCCTCAAATGCCCCTTCGGCAATCGGCTCCGCGCCCTCATCCATAAGAACGGAGAGGGAGGCTGGCTTATTCCGCTCGCGGCTGGCCTCCGAGAAATACTTGCACTTCTCACAGCGGTTGCCCTCCGGGCAACGGATGAGCCGGCCGTTCTTTCCCTTGACCATACAGCGGCCGTCCCTGTCCTCCCGCTTGATTTCCGCCCAGATCGGCGCCATGTAGGCTTTGTAATCTTCTTCGGAAGCATCCACCAGGACCACCCGGCATTTGCGGTTGCCGATGCGGCGCCAGGTGACGTCCTCCGGCTTAATGCCAAAATCGCGGATGACCTCGTCGGTTACCATCATTGGGATCTGATACTGCTTGTCCTGCTTTTTACTCTGATTTTCTGCCATTTTCCGGGCCCTCCTTCGACCCTGTCTGGTCGAAATGAGGACTCGTAAGAGCTGCCGGGGAAATGTGCACAGTTGACCAACCGAAACGAAATCCTCATTTCAGTGCTGGCCAACTATTCCAGTCGTTGGCTTTATGTTCAGTTGTCTGCCGCTCTGCTCTGGAATCATCCGTGATCGGCGGATGAACTTTGCAGCAGAGTAAACCGATTTTTTAGACTCGCAAATTCTCGTATGCGTTCGCAACTCAAAATTTTGCGAAGGTGTAGAAATTTCATTGGAAGTGTGATAGAATACAGATGTGTATTTCACTCGCGTCAGGAAATTTCTATCCGTCCGGTTTACTGATTCCAGTTTATCAAAACGGCTTATTTGAAAATCGGACTGTACGGACAGCCACGGACGCTCTCGGACAGAGGATAAATCTTAGAGCAAGGAGGTAAATGAGGCATGACATTTTCTGAGTATGCTTTGGGTCTTTCCCCATTTATTTCATATGGAAAATCTGAGCATGACTATTTCACAGAGCTTATCGGAAATTTCATAAAAGATGCCGCAATGGACTCCTGCCAGATATTGAAAAGGAAAGATGACACAAAATATCGATACATAAGAGGAACCCGTACCATACCACAAAGGGATGCAAAATATCTTTACACCCATCGGGATTCGGATAAGTTCTCAAAATGGATTTGGGAGCGGATGGACGAGTCCGACTCTTATGACAGCGTGGTAGACTGGCTAAGCAATTGCGGAATTGCAGATGCCGATCCAGCAATCGCGTGCGCCAGCTTATTGGAGCGTATTTTTCTGGATATTATCAATGCTTCTTCTGTATCTCAGACCGTTCCAAAACCGGATATTGATTTAGAACTGATTAATGAAATCGAACAAAAAATAAAATCGCTGCCGCGTCCGACTAATGTGCCGGTTCCCGCAACAGCGACTGATGATGAACAAAAATATATAAATGAACTGTATTTGGCATATGCCGATGCCGAAGGTCTGAGCGCTTTCTCAGAGGATGACCTTTCCTGTTTCCCAGATTATGCAGAGGATTTGGATGAACGCCGTATTGACTTCTACGCCGCTGAAACAATACGGCGCGGTGTATTAGAACTTGGAAGTGGCAAATTGTCCGACCAGTTTAATGTGTTAAAAGGCGAAACACTCGATGGAGTGAAGGATACTGCCAAACGCACTCATCAGAATGGCTTCGATCATATGCTTGCTGTAATGGAACAGGCTGTCAATGCCCCGGTAAACAACTATCTGCTCAGCTCTTCTCCATACTGGATCAGCGGAAAAATTAAAAAAGGCGCATGCCATCATCTCGTAAATGACGGCAAATTGGTATGGGTAAAGAGGAGGCAAAAGAAATGAACACTTTTGCGCTTGGCTCCACCTTTGAAATTTCTCTCCGTATTCTTTTGCTGTTGAACGAGGCACACGGGGCAGATTTGGACGAGCAACAGATCGGAGCAGTTGATTTTATTTCTGTCTATGCGGCTGATTTTGGACTGTTAGACGAAAACCTTCATGGCTACAGCAACTACAGATTCAGCGAATACCCTGCAAGGAAACATCTCGTTTCTTCTGCCCTAAAAGGGCTTTTACTGGATGGGAACATTCGGTTTCAGCCTGTTCCAACAGGATACAAATATTTCATAACAGATAACGGAAAGAGCATCTGTAAAAAGTTGACCAGCAACTATGCCAATGAATATAGGATTGCGGTTCAAACTGTGATAAAAAGTTTTGATAACGCAAACACCGAGTTGATGCTCCAGGAAATTAGTCGGCTTACCATACAATCATTAGAAGGAGGTCAGGCATGAATAGATTCTACATCGAAAAACTCGTCGTGTCTGGCGGAGGGCATAAAGCGTCCGTTATTGATTTCCGGCCAGGATTGAACTTTGTTTTAGGACCTTCTAACACCGGAAAAAGTCTCGTGATGGACTGCATGGATTATGTGTTCGGATTTACACCTAAAAAGAATCGCCCTTCCAAGATTGTCGATAACAGCTATGGATATGACCGCATTGCCCTCCATTTGGCCACTGATCGGGGAACCGTAGTTTTGGAGCGTAAGATCGGTGATTCCAAAATCAGTGTCAATGGTACAGATCCTACCGTTGAGCACGGTTCTTATAGTGTAAACCACAATGCGAAAAAGAACATCAATGCCGTTTATCTTCATTTGCTGGGCATTGATGAGCCGCACTCTGTGCGTTCAGCAGAAACAGGCTCGAAAACCCAAGAACTAACATGGAGAAGTATGTTTCACCTGTTTTTTATCCGCCAAGCTGACGTGGCAAGAGAAGGCTCTTCACTGTTAGCCCCTGGCAGCCTTGGACCCACGGCTTCCGCTGCCGTTTTACTTTATTTATTGACCGGCCAGGATGCAGATGATCTTGAGGCAGAGGAAGACCCCAAGATCAGTGCAGCAAAGAAAAAAGCCCTGATAGGCTACATTCAAGCGAAAGTGAATGAACTGTCTGTCAGACGCGAAAAACTGGAGCAGACACTTTCTTCTGAAGAAATCACGAGTCCTCGCGCAAGCGTTGAGCGGGTACAAAAAGAGATTTCTGAACTGCAAGCGCAGTTAGATGCCGCCTCGAAAGAGAGCCAGCAAATTATGTCACAAATATATGACTGGAACGGAAAACTTTCCGAGTCCCAAACCGTAGGGCATAATTTTGCTATCCTGCGGCGGCAATATCAATCCGATATCAGGAGAATTGGCTTCATCGTTGAAGGTGCTTCAAGCACTTCACCAGTTCGGAAAAAGGTTAAGTGCCCGGTTTGCGGCGAAGAAACTGAGCGAACCTATGATACGACTTTTATCGATGCCTCTGCTGCTGAACTTGAAAAGATTAAACGGCATTTGTCTGAACTAAACGATGCACAGCAAAGTGTCGCACGCCAACAGGAAAAAATTATGGCAAATATCCGCGCATTAGAGGAACGAAAGGGCGCTATCGATACTTTGATTTCAGAACAACTGCAGCCAAGGCTATCCGCATTTGAGGAAGAACTCGAAAAGCAGTTAAAGCTGATGCGTCTATCAAGCGAATTAGAAATTATACGACAGGACGAAAATCAGTATAGAAGTGATTTGTTCAGCAAAGAAGCGGAAGAAACATCGACACCTCAAAAGCACAGTATTTTTGAGGATTATGGCTACGACATTATTCACGGCTTTGAGGAAAAACTGCGGGAAATTTTAAAGGCATCTAAAGTTGGCGGTGCAGAAACGGCCAGATTAAACATGGAAAACTTTGATATCGAGATTGGAGGGCTCAAGAAATCCGTTTCAATGGGCGGCGGCTTCTGCGGCATATTGAACACGATTACCACCCTTGCGATGAGTTCTTATCTCATAGAGTTGGGGCGGCCGGCTCCTGGCTTTTATGCTGTAGATTCGTCTTTGACGCAGTTATCTGAGGCGGAGCATAAAGAGCAGAACGATACCATTAAACAGAATTTTATTGAATATCTCATTGATCATGCTCATGAACGCCAGGTGATCCTTGTCGAACAGGCAAAGCGTATGCCCTTTATTCCCTCTGAGGATGAAGAAAAAGGAGTTCATGTGATTCGCTTTACCCGGAATAAGCAAGATGGTAGATATGGTCTTTTGAATGATGTTTTTAACCCAGAAGATCAATAATTCTACATAATTTGCTTTTTATAAAAGAGCAGGAGGCATATAAAATGCGAATAAGCTATAACAAATTATGGAAAATGCTGATTGACCAAAATATGAACAAACGCGACCTGGCAGAAAAAAGCGGCGTAAGTACAGCCTCTATTGCCAAACTAAGCAAGGGCGCAAACATTACCACGGATGTGCTTCTTAAGATTTGTGAAGCAATGAACTGCACATTAGAAGATATTATGGAAACTGTAAAAGATTGACGGAGGACTGCAATGAAATTACTTTATTCAAACATCCTTCCACTTGGAATTGAAGATACCCAGCAGACAATCATCGACTGCTTTACCGAACAAATGTCGCAGGCAGACCGTGTTGAAATTGCAGTGGGGTATATTTCCACCGCTTCTGTAAATGAATTGGCGAACATAGTGGAAAAATACGGAATAAAAAACATATGCCTTACAATTGGTATGTATTACATCGAGGGAATGCCTGAGGGATCCTATCATACGGCATTGAAGATTAATAAGAAATGGCATGATATGGGAATTGGCGAAATTCGGCTTGTAAAACCATTTAAATACCACGGAAAACTCTACTGCTTTTATAAACATGAAAAACCTTTTTCTGCCATTATAGGTTCAGCAAACCTTGGAGCGATAAAACTTGAGGCCGCCAACCGCCGACAGTATGAAATATCGGCTCTTACAACTGACATAACTGAAGTTTCAGATATTGCCGAACATATTGAAAAACTCAAACAGCCACTTTGCTCTGCAAATATTGCTGACATAAACGATATGCCTCTCATTCGTGAAACCAATACAGCATTAAATGGAATTGAATTAGTCACATCTGTTCCTCAGTCCAATGTTGCGTTCTATGAACAGTGTGAAGCGTCCGTGTCATTTTTCCTGCAGCTTAAGGTTCCAAAAACTGATGAACGCTTCTTAGATGATGGCAAGCACTTTACTAAATCAAATATCAATGTATGCTATGCCGCTCCTCGTAGCAGGAGGAAAGCACGGGATTGGTATGAAACACAGCTGACCGTAGGAGCAGAAATATACCGCATGGAAGGTTATCCTGAAAAGAACAAACCTTTTTTCGTTGTGACCGATGATGGATATTGGTTTAAAGCACACACCACAAGTGACAACAATAAACAATTCAGTGCGGTTGGTGATGAGCTTATCATGGGGCGCTGGCTTAAAGGCCGTTTGGCCGCCGCAGGAATTGTAAAACCAGTCAACAACACAGCAGAGGACAGAAACCGTGAAGGAATGATTACACAGGAAATGCTGGATGAATATGGCTGCGACCGGCTTCTGTTTAAGAAAACCGGACAGACAGCATTAGACAGCAATGGTGAGGCCTTGGATGTGTGGCTTCTTGCCTTTATAGGCAATGCGGATGAAGCGAAGTGAGGTGAATGACGATGCAGTACCTAAAAACATATTTACAGAAAATCACAGACCGTGGAAATACAAAACTTGCTGAATCTATTCAGAAAACAGCTGAAGATGTCGGAAATCGGTATATTAAAACATTCTCATTTGCGAGTCACGAAATTGGTCTTCTTTTTGGCAATGTTCAATCTGGAAAAACCGGACAAATGTTTGGCATCATGTGCAAAGCCGCAGACCTTGGTTTTCCAGCTTTTGTCCTACTGACGACTGATAATGTCGTACTCCAACAGCAGACCTTAGATCGAGTAAAATCCGATTTAGAAGGATTTTGTATATGCGGCGAGAATGACTCACGACTTTTTACCGACAACAGCCTGATCCAGCCCGCAATTATTGTCTTGAAGAAAAATGTGCGGGTTCTGAAATTGTGGTCAAATATTTTGAATTCTACAGGATTTATGAAAGGGAATCCTCTTTTCATAATTGATGATGAGGCCGATGCTGCATCCCTGAATACACTTGTAAATCGAGATCGTCAATCATCTATCAACAAGTATCTTGATATTATCAAGAATGGTGCATCGAGCAGTCTGTATCTGCAGGTGACGGGTACGCCGCAGGCAATCTTCCTTCAGACAATTGCCTCTGGCTGGCATCCATATTTTGCATACTATTTTCAGCCAGGTGATGCTTATCTTGGCGGAGATTTCTTTTTTCCTGTCTCTGGAAAGCCAGATTGTATCTCCTTTTTGGATATTATTAAAAAGCCCACCCATGCTGTCGTGTTGCGCCATTTGGTGGTATCTGCTCAGATTCTGTCTTCAGGCGGGAAGGTATCCAACTGCTTATTCCACCCGAGTGTTAGAGTAGCAGCGCATCAAAAGTTTGCTGATGAAGTAGAAAAAGAACTGGATTGGTGCCGCGCACATGCTAATTCGGAATTCAAGGCAGAACTACAGTTACAATACGAAGGGCTAACACCGTCCAAATCTGAAAAACAGCCATTTGAAATTATTTTTTCAAAAGCAGTTGAACTGCTTACAGAAAAAAGCATAAAGGTTCTTGTTATGAATGGAAAGACAGATATTGACAGCGCCGAGTACTCTAATGGCTGTTGTTTTATTATAGGAGGCAATACTCTTGGTCGTGGTGTAACTTTTCCTGGACTTCAAACCATTTACTACACTCGCACAAGTAAGAAACCTCAAGCGGATACGATGTGGCAACATAGCAGGATGTTCGGTTATGACCGTGATTCTGGCATGATGATGGTCTTTATTGATGAAAAATTGTACAAGTTGTTTGCAGATATCAATGCTACAAACAATTCGATTATTGCTCAAGTAGAACGCGGTATTGATGATGTTAAACTTTATTACCCCAATGGGTTAAATCCTACAAGGAAAAATGTTCTTGATAACGATCATGTCGAAATCATTTCAGGAGGAACGAACTATTATCCATTCTATCCTGATAATGATTCTATTGAAGCTATTTCCAAGCTACTTGAACCGTTTTCAGAAACAGAACCATATTATCAAGTTAGTCTGCGGTTGCTTAAAGAGATACTCTCACACATAATACCAAGTTCTGATTTTAAACTGCAGGCATTTCAGTCTATTATGGATACGATACTTGCCGAACGACCCACAGCACAAGGAATCCTTATTGTCCGCAGAGGCAGAAATGTTGCCCAAGGAACCGGTGCATTGCTGTCCCCTAACGACTGGCAGCTGGGCGGTTCATTCTCTGATAAAACTGTTCTGACTATGTATCAGGTTACGGGAACAAAGGGATGGGGAGGAAAGCCATTGTGGGTTCCGAACATAAAACTCCCCGACAACACCATGTATTACAATGTTTTTGAAGAGGAAGGTTAAGTGATATGGAATCGCAATATACAGAAAGCATAGCAAAAGTTATCTTATTTGATCCCATAGCCTCTGGAGCGAATAGGCTCTGTATACTTTCATCTCACGCAACACCGAGTATGGCTTCATGGCTTCTTACAACCTATGAGGAGCAGGGCATCACTGATATTTCAATCGAACTTATTATAGAGGATGTAGTTGACAGTGGTATTGATAACATTTCCCACGAGGGGTTCAAAGAACTTCATGGGCGCAGATATTCTAATAAGTGCAGCATTTCCTGCAGCTATTTGTTCCAGCCGCCAGCATCCAAAAGTAATCTGTTTATTTGGCTTCAGGATGATAAGCCCGTCCAAGCATTTGACTGTACTTATGATTTTACGCAGACCTCATTTTTAAGAAGCAGCGGAGGCTCTATAACAGCACAATCGGCGGCACGTGCCTATAAATTATATGAAAGCACTGTTACCCGCTCTATTTTCTGTAATCATTCGGAGGTTGAAGAATATATCATAATTCGTTCATCAACGGCTTCTCCTTCTTCCACCGATGCCGAGTTTCATGACAACTGCGTTCACCTGCCTCTCATAACCAAGACAGGAGAACCGGGAAAACGCTCTGGTTTGAACTGGGGACAACGGAACAAGCGTAATAAAAATGAGGCCTACATCCCTCTCCCAAGCAGGATAGCCAAGAGTGGATTTTTCCCGCTAAACAAACAGCATTTCCTTGTAGTTACAGATGACCATCATACGCTACAGCTCCGTGTGGAGCAGCAGAACGACAAGGCAATTACTACCCCGGCAAGCAACGCTCAACTTGGTGAGTATTTTCGGAATCGACTCGGACTGGCAAATGGTGCATATGTGCATACCAGTGACCTGAAAGCATATGGACGGACGGATGTGGTTTTCTACAAAATCGATGACGAACAGTATTATATGGATTTTTCGTCTGGAGGCAATGGACAGTCCTATGGCAGATAATCACTCAAAAGAAGTTCGCAGTATGAATATGTCACATATTCGAAGTACCAACTCCAAACCAGAGGAAAAAGTTCGAAAATATCTGTTTGCCCGTGGCCTTCGCTATCGCAAAAACGATCGCCGGCTTCCTGGATGCCCGGATTTAGTATTTCCAAAATACAAAACTGTTGTATTTGTGAATGGATGCTTCTGGCATCACCACGATTGTGGACGCTTTGTGTGGCCCACATCTAACGAGGAATATTGGCATAAGAAAATCACCAGAAATGTGGAACGTGATGAACAAAATATTAAACAGCTTAAATCCCAAGGATGGAATGTCATCACGATATGGGAATGCCAATTAAAGCGAGCTGTAGCCGAGGACAATCTAAAGAAACTCTATGATGACATCGTAAATAATAAGTGAAAAAAGCCGGAGAGCAACATTCAGTGATACTCTCCGGCTGTCATTATTCATTAATATTTGCTTCTGTGTATGAATACTCAATGCCTGCAAAGGACTTGAGAATGGCCTCAAAGATTATTTGAGCACCTCTGCATGGAACTGCCATACCTATCTGTTTGCGGACACTTTCCTTACTTCCCTGGAAAACATAGGTGTCCGGGAATGTCTGAAGTCTGGCTCTTTCCCGATTAGTTAATGCCCGCGGTTCTTCCCAATGATAGATATGCGTTCCGCCTCCGCCACTTCCCGTTACTGTGTAAGATGGTTTATCTGGATCAAGGCGTTTGTATATCTGGCTAATCCTCGCTCCTTTGATATTCAGCTGGAGATCCTCCGGAAGATCCGCTGTAAATGCATTCTGGCCGGGAAGGATATGCTGCAGTCTTCGAATAACCATTTCTGATTGACGAGTCCGCTCATTATTTGGAGCATTCTCCGGAATAGGCGGATTTTCAATAGCGGTTCTGCATGAATTGTCAATTCCCTTATATGGCTCTGTTGAGGGTACCCTAAATGTCACATCAATGTCGTTCCTGACTCCGACAATAATAATCCTGTGCCGTGCTTGTGGAATACCATATTCCTCAAATTTGTACAGATGGGGTGTGATTGTATAACCAGTTTCCCTCAATTCTGTAAGGATCTTGGTAAAGGCTCTGCCTTCATTTGCATTTCTCAGCCCACCGACATTTTCCGCTAAAAACCATTGAGGTTTAAACAGTTTCAATGCGGCAACACCATAGGAATAGAGAGGGCCGTAAACACCATCCATTCCTTTTTGTTCACCTACAACGCTATAATCGTTGCATGGGAAGCCGAAAGCCAGTGCGTCTATTGGTGCCAGCTTGCTCATGTCGAGTTTCCTGATGTCCTCGTGGTAAACAGTCTGTGGAGCATCCGGACAAATATTATAGCGGTATGTGTCACAAGTGCTCGCGTCATAGTCGTTTGCCCACTGATGCACTATTGTATACTCTGGATTTCCTATATCTGCATGGAGCGCGCCCCAGGCGATTCCGCCAGGGCCGCAGAACAATTCTCCTAATCTGTATGGCATATATTAAAGCCCTCCTTCTGGGTTCCTGTCGGTGCCTTTTCTTGAAATTACGAAATCAACAAACAGCTGAATAATTTCTATGTCATTCTCATTCAACTTATCTAATCCATGAAGCTTTACTTCAGGATTGATGTCATGCTCAGTAATGTATCCTGCTGCCAACAAAATCTCGAACGGATGGAAGTCTAACACCTGTGCGATTTTACACAAATTTTTCCAACTTGGCGTTTTTCGCTGTCCATTTTCAATCTTCATGATTTCACTGTCGCTCAATCCGCAGGCAGAACCTAATCTCTTCTGAGACAGCCCAGCGGCTTCTCGCTTGTTCTTTATCATTTCACCTAAATTGGGCATAGTCTCACCTCGTTGTATAGTATATCATTTACGCTGCTTATTGTCAAGCGTATAGCAAAAATTTCGCTGCTGAAAAGCAGCGATTCCTGTTTCCAAAATTTTTTTGCGGAAACCTATACTCTTTAACGGCTAGGGGGGTGCGGACAAAAAGTTGGACTGAATACACTCAGGAAGGAGATAGAGGATGTATTCAGAGGAACAATATCGAAAAGCCCTGGAGGTTTATGAAGAAACGAAATCGGTAACAAAAACAATAACGATTTTGGGATATCCGGCACGCAGGCAAACGCTATACAATTGGATCAATCGAAAACGAATGTTGCCGGAAGACCGATGCACCTTTTGTGGATATAATACACCGGAGCACCCTCGCCATCCACCTATAGAATTAAAGCTTGAGATTTTACACCGTTGCTTTGAGCTGGGAGAAGATGTACAATTAGTATCAAATGAAGTGGGATATAGCACAGCAAGTATATATAACTGGCGGCGCAAATATATCCAGAAAGGTGCTGCGGCATTAATGAATGCATCCAATGAGCGAGCCAGAGGGAAACTGACGGAAGGAAAAGCTGCATCTTCAGAGGAACTTGATGAACTGAAAGCAAAAATCCAAGATATGCAGTTAGAAATTGACATTCTGAAAAAAACAATTGATGTGCTAAAAAAAGACCCCGGCGTCAACAAGAGTCCCTTGAACAACAGGGAGAAGGCAGTAATTGTTGATGCCTTAAAAGAGAAGTATCCACTGCCTGTATTGATAAAAAAGCTCAAACTGGCCAAGAGCAGCTATTACTATCAAAACAAACGTGTCAGTTTTGCAAAGAAGCATAAAGATGATTATCAAGCTGTTGCGACCATATTCCACAACAATAAGGAAAGATATGGATATCGTAGAATTAAAATAGTATTGAACCGAGAGGGCTATACCCTATCCGAAAAGGTGATACGTCAAATTATGCGTGAAAATGGCTTGGTTGTGAAAGGCCGAAAAGCGAGAAAATACTGCTCTTACAAAGGAGAAATTAGCCCTGAAGTACCCAATGTGATTCGAAGAAATTTCAGAGCTGACAAGCCAAATCAGAAGTGGCTGACTGATGTGACGGAGTTCTCAATTCCAGCAGGAAAAGTATATTTGTCTCCCATTATTGACTGCTATGATGGTATGCCGGTAGCATGGAACATTAGCTGTAAACCAGACGCACAATTGGTAAACCGTATGCTGGATCGTGCAATTAGTGCACTTCCTCAAGATGCGCATCCGATTATTCATTCAGATCGAGGCTGTCACTATCGATGGCCGGGCTGGATAGATCGAACCCGTAAGGCAGGATTGATCAGATCAATGTCTCAAAAAGGGTGTTCACCGGACAATTCAGCCTGTGAAGGTTTTTTTGGAAGAATGAAGAATGAGATGTTCTACGGCCGTTCTTGGCAAGGTATCACAGTAGAAGATTTTATGCAACAGATTGAAGCTTACATGGTATGGTATCGGGATATGAGAATCAAAATATCTCTTGGAGGATTGAGTCCAGCAGAATATAGAATCAAAATGGGATTAGCCATATAATCCAATAAAATTATAGTCCAATAAAATGTCCGCAGGCCCTAGTGTCAAGGGAAGTTCGCAATTTCGGGACTCCGAAAAATGAATTAGGCTACGTTTAACAGTGAAAGAATGGATTTCGGGTTTAAGTATGCTCTGGAAACAGACCAGTCTTCCGCATATTCCATCAGACATGTTGTTACCAGCCGTAGGTAGGAATCCGGATTAGGAAATATTCCGACTACACTGGTTCTGCGGCGGATTTCCTTGTTCAGTCGTTCCAACATATTGGTCGAGGAAATTTTGCGGGCGTCGAGTTCCGGAAAGGCGTAGAAAGCTAGAGAATCTTCCAGCCCATCTTGCAGAAGCTCAATTGCTTTTGGAAAGCGTTTTCCATACTGTTCTGATATTTGCTCTGCGCGTTGTCTAGCTATTTTAGCGGAAGGTGCTAACCAAATTTCTTTTAACTGAGCCGCAAAGGATTCTTTTTCCTTCTGGGGTACATGAGCCAAAATATTTCGCATAAAATGGACTTTGCACCGTTGCCAAGAGGCTCCCGGAAAACTCTCACGGATGGCTGCAATCAGCCCTTTATTTGCGTCTGAAATCACCAGGAGCGGTATTTTCAGACCACGATCGAGAAGACTTTGAAACAATTGAGAATAACTTTCTTTGGATTCATCGAGCATTGGCTCCACGGCGAGGATATCCCTATGCCCCTGTTCATTGACGCCGCAAACTACCATCACAGCCATGCTGACGACCCGGCCATCCATACGAATTTTTTCATACAGTGCATCTGTCCAAATGACAGGATAGCGACCCGTCAGAGGCCGGCTGCGGAAGTACTGCACCTGCTCGTTAAGGCCTTTCGTCATTTCACTGACTTGACTGCGGGAAAGATTCTCAATTCCAAGACTGCGAGCTAGTTTCTCCATCTTTCGCGTAGATACACCCTGCACAAACGCTTCTTGAACCACTTGAATCAGCGCTGCTTCACTGCGCTTGCGTTCTGTTACGAAAAACGGGATATAGCCCTGATTTCGGAGTTTTGGTACCATCAGATACATCGTCCCCATACGAGTATCCAATCGACGTGGCCGATAGCCGCAGCGGTAATCACGGCGGGACGGATTGTGTGCATTCTTTTCTGCGCCAACGATACCGGAGACCTCTGCTTCCATTAGACGGGTACACAGCCATTCCAGCATTGACAGCATTGGATCCGGCTGCGCCATACATTTTAGTAGCAATTCTGTCAAATCTGTGGTATTCTTTTTTTGAGTCATTGGGTATCTCTCCTTCTTTGAATGTCTTATCACCATTCATTTTATCGGAGTCCCAATGACTTTTCTATGCCTTTATGAAATTGCGAACTTTATTGTACTCTATCCTTTAACGATAGCCCTACTCTGTAACGATAGCTTTTCTATCGTTACAGAGTATCCTTGAAAAGTATGAACCACCGTGGCAAAGCCGCCGTTCTGCCTATGCCGCCACAGTGCTGAAAATAGAAAAACCGCCCAGAAACGGCGGATTTACGGCATTTTTGAAGGTATGGAATTGTATCAATCTCGGCGTGGTTTTGTCCAAAATACTTCCTTCTTGAATCTCGGACAAAGTCGCAGTTTCACCTGAAAGATTATCCTGTGGCATTTGGGATACTTGCTGGCTATTTTCTTCAGGCTTGCCCTGCGGTCCGCTCTCTCTGCCCATCGTTGTTTTAAATAGGATACTTTCATCCTCGATAACAATGGTTTTGCTTTCGCCTGTCAATGTCAGTAAATCCGGCAGTTGCGCATTTGCTTCAGAATTCGAACCAGATTGAGGTACGGCAGTTTCGTTCCCCTGCGGCATACCATTTTGCTCATTTGGCTGCGCATTGGGCTGTCCTTGACCCTGTCCATTTGGCTGCCCATTGGCAGCTTGGTCTATCGGCTGATTTTTACCCGTAGCACCACTCATCGCATCAATTGCGTTCAGCGTCCCAACTGCCAAAGTGATTTCATTGCCGTCAATCGAGGTTACTTTTCCATAAATCGTTGTGTAATTGCCGAGAGATGAAGAATTTTCATCAGGCATAGTCGCTTCCGACTGCTCGGAGGGCTTCGCAGATGAAATTTCGGAAGAATCCTCGGTCTGTGCGGAAGAACAGGCACTTGTTGCTATCATGCACACAAAAGCCAATGCCAACACTCCAAAACGAATGCTTTGATTTTTTTTCATTGTTACAGCTCCTATTCATAAGTAAATTTTGCCATGTCTTCGTTTTTTAAAATCTTAAATTGCAATAACAAATTGAACACTTTCACTGGATAAAGTTATCTACGGGTTTGAAATGTAAATTCTGTCCAAATGTGCATCGAACAGCTCCTCAGGGGTCTGATAACCTAATCGTTTCCTGGGCGTGGCGTTTATCTCGTCCGCAAACATTAAGATTTGTTCGGCGGTAAAGCCATTGATGGAGCAACCCTTTGGGATATATTTTCGTAGTATGCGATTGGTCCTCTCATTTACAGGTCGTTCCCAAGCAGAATAGGGATGAGCAAAGTAGATTGCCGTGCCTAGTTCTTCAAAGGCCGAAAATGCTGCAAACTCACTGCCGTTGTCTGTGGTAATACTACGAAACACCTGGGAGAATTTCTCGCCATACTGTTCCTTTAGCTGTTCCATGGCACTGGCAACACCGGTGGTTGTTTTGCCGTCAATCCGAATGGAAAGATAATAGCCTGTCAGGCGCTCTACAATGGTAAATACAGCTGCCTCACCGCTTCTTTTTCGGCCCAGTACCGTATCAGATTCCCAGTGCCCAAATGTGTTTCGATCTGCTACCTCAGGTGCCCGCCTATCAATGGATTTCCCATTGATACGCTTAGAAAGCCGTGGTCTTCTGCGAGAATGCCTATTTAATACCTCAGGAAGTTCAAATAGCGTGAGCGGTAATTCCCCTTTCCACAGCATATGATATAGAGTTTTTGTACATGGGATTTCCTTGGCTGGAAAACGATGTTCGCTTCGGGCCCGACCCACGCACTCATCAAAAGACCAATTATGCTTACGAACCTTTTTAACCATCCAACGGATGAAGTCGGAGTTCCTGGATACCGTTCTAGGGCGATGGCAGCGACTGCGATTCGCTTTGTAGACTGCAGCTCCACGTTTGGCTGAGTAGCCGGGTTTGCGACCTCGGCCGGAGTATTCCGGTGTGCCACGTCGTAGTTCATAGCCCACGGTAGAGGGGCTGCAATTGATTGCGCGAGCAATCTTTCGATTGCTAAATCCCATCTTCTTTAACTGTTGGATTGCGCCACGCTCTTCTGCTTTAAGATGCTGTCCCCTCTTGCGTTCTTCGATCTTTATGATAGAATGGTTCTTGTCCATAGCGTTCAGGCCTTTCTGTCAAGATTGAGAGTGGTAACTTTATCCTAACAGATCCCTAAGCGCTATGGAATCTTTTTATATGTTCAATTTAATTTTACAATCTACCCGTTTTTTAAAATACAGGTTAGATATGAAAGACAAATGAATCTTACCTTAGATTTTCATGAAAAATGAGTAGTTGCACCGACTGAACGCATGACGCGTTAGTATGGATTTGGCCGCATAAAAAAGCTCCCGCCGAAAAAACGACGGAAGCAATTCAAGGCATTCGCAAAGCTATTAATGTTTAGGCAAGCGCAACCAACCTGGCACTGACTCCTCCTGCTTTTACACCATTTTGTACCGTAACTTCCGTATGTACGCTTTCGCCCCCTACAATGGAAAAGGTCACTTTAGCCGTTCCAGTCTTTTGACCCTGAATCCGATATAGGAGCATATCTCCGCTTTGTCCCGCCAACTGAACAGTAACACAGGAACTGTCGGAAGACACCCATATAGAATTAGCGGCAACGCCCTTTGTTCTGACTCCGATGATATATGTTCCTCCGGGTGCCATAGTATAGGAGGATGTGTCGATGGTAATACCCGTGGATACATTGGTAATCATTTTTGCTCCGCCAATGTCAATGGTCACTTGGCCCTTTCCGACCCCGGTCACCGGATAAATCCACGCGGGATTGCCACTGCTGTCTTTCACCGCTTTCCCCGCGCCGATAGTAGCAACCGATGAATTGTAAGACATGGCATGCGGCGCCGATGAATCATCCGTGCGCGCAAGGACCCAATATGTATCCCCTGTTAAAATAGATACCGTAGAAGTATCAAGTGTAATGCCATTGGCACTGCTGTTTATAGTATCATTTTCCCAATCCGAATTATCTGAGTATCCGGTTGTCAAAAGACATGAGTCGGATTTGTAGTCCTCTAAACGGTCCCCACGCGAATCCACAAGGTAGCAAAGCAAAGTCGCCTTATACATTCCCTGAACCCTTGATGGAACCGATATTGTACAGGACAGGCCGCTGGAACTGACCGACTTGGAAAATCCCTCGGTGTCTCCATACAACTCCCAGATAATTTCTGTTCCTTCGGCAAACCTTGAAAAGTCCGGATCCACATCGGCTTTTATGGTTACAGATTTACCACTATCGAGCGACACTGACTGATGACTGAGCGTAATACCCTCTGAGGTTTTTCTTGTCAAAATATATTCATATTTTCCGCTCTCTTTGTTACTTTCAAGGCCATAATCATACAGGCGCACATCATCTTCCTCAATAGAATCGTTGTGCGAATAAAACGCCGTGTCACCCCTGCTGACATGGTCACTGAAAATTAAAAGCGGCTTCCCTTCAATATCATCAACGGTTAGCTTTCCAGAGTGAAAATAAAGCGTACCCGGGCCTGTCAGAGTGTCTAACTCCAGTGAAGAACTGGTTGAAAATTGGGCATCCTCCTGAATTTGTAGTTCATCCGCTGCTATTTTCTCATCTGCAGTGGCATTGGTATCTTCTGTAACAATAATCGTACCGAGTTCTTTTAAAGTCGGCAAGGTGTCTGTATAATCATCGATTGTCAAAGTCGTACCGGTACCCATGCCACAGATAGCTTCTACTTTCAGCGTACAGTCATCTAAATTAATATAGTCATGCGCTGTTATTGTCCCGGTGATAGTAACATCGGCTCCGGAGGAAATGGTGATTTCATCCGCTTCGACATCGCCGCCAATTTTTACGGTGCCATCCAGCGTAATCGCCCCATACGACTCTACGTCGTGCCGAATATACCCACCTTTGATGGTAATATCTCCGTCTGCGTAAATAGATTTAATGTCTCCGTCCTTGATAACGGCATCTCCACCGCAGTCGATATCATCCATGGTTCCATCTTCGACAACGAGATCGCCGTCGCAATGGATATCGTCTATGGTTCCATCCTCAATAGTGAGATCTCCACCGCAGTCGATATCAGCTACCTCGCCGCTTACCATCTTTAAGTCTCCGTCCCAGTTAACATCGTCATCTGTTACTTCTTCAAAATTGTCGGAATCCCAAGTTTTTCCCCATGCAGAAGAAGAACCAACGTAAGTTTTTGCCCCATGCATATCAATCACTTCTGTCGATGATGCTGCCGATGACGCATGTGTCACAGACAGGGTCAAAAGCAAAAGAGGCAAAACAGCAGCAGTCCATTTCTTCATCATTTTCCCCCCTGAAGATTATGGAACAAAATCCACTTCAGTTTCTTTTTGTTCCTCTATTTTCCATATTAAATTATACCTTTGGCAGAAAATGAATTCAAGAAACATCAATGAAAAATAGGGAATATTTAGGGGCTTTTTTGCAATTTTTTTGCTGAAGTATGTAAGCAAATAATTACTTTCTGCTAAAGCTCTGCGCAGACCGTCCAAAACAGCGAAGATAATTTTTTTCTGCTTCTTCCCAGTTAATCAGGTGCATAAACGCGTCCAAATATTCGCCGCGCCTGTTCTGATATTGCAAATAATACGCATGTTCCCAAACATCCACCAAAAGCACCGGACAGAATCCGCGGGGCAGCGGAGTATCTTGATTAAGAGTATTAATAATTTTCAGCCTGCCCCGACAATCCGCCACAAGCCATGCATAACCGGACCCGAACTGGCTCATGGCGAATTTTTTAAACTGCTCTTGGAATTTTTCCATGGAACCATATGCAGATATAACTGCATGAATGAGTTTTCCTTCCGACTGCTGTCCCCCGGGATGCTTCATTAAATTAAAATATAGGGTATGATTATAGACACCTCCCGCATTGTTCCAAACAGCCGCCTGCATCTGAAACGGCAGCCGGAAATTTTCCCGTATCAGCCGCTCCAACGACCAGTTTTTGTATGCCGGCAGTTTCTCAAGCAACTGATTTAAATTGTCTACATATGCTTTGAAGTGCTTGTCATGATGAAATGTCAGCGTTTGGGAGTCAAGGTATGGCTCAAGTGCATTGTAAGAATACGGAAGCGGCGGCAGTTCAAACGGATAATGACTGTTCATAGCAATCTACCTTTCTAATATTCTTGTAAATTTATATTCCGCTCCTATTCCGCTTCATGCAGGGATTGTCAAATGAAAGAATATTTCTTTAGCGGAACACTTGGAAAAAATTGATGGGTTGTCTTTTCCATTGTTTCATGGTACGATGAGTCATGAAAAGTTACAAATCTGTAATATATAATTACTATCGATTACATATTTGTAACATTTTAAAATTTTTTTTTTGAAAAGGAGTAAATTATGAAAGGCAGATTATTGGCACTGCTGCTGAGCCTGATTGTCAGCTCAACAGCCGGACTTTATGCAAAGAATGCCGCATCTACACAGGACACATCGTCCAGTGAAAGCACAACATCAGTTGAAACATCCTCCGCTGACTCGCAAAGTGCTGCTTCCTCGGATACAGTTTCCTCAGAACAATCTTCCACTAACCAGACTGGCGCAAGTGCTGTTTCCGCGCAAGTTTCTTCATCAGCCTCCAGCGGAGTTTCAAGCTCTTCATCACAAACCAGCGTCCAGTCCTCGGAGAGCAGTTCTTCTGATACGGAATCCGTGTCCTCTACCGAAAATACTTCCTCCTCTTCCCAAGAAGACTGCTACCAAGATACATACAGCGCAAATTCAAGCTGTAACTCCACAATAACTTCTCCCAATTATAATTCTTATCAAAACTATAATGACTACATGAATGACATTCTCAGCCAGATAACAGGAAACAACTGCTCACAGACACCGTCCGGCGATGTTTCTTCGCAAGCATCCGGTAACGTACCTTCAACAAGTTCCGAAAGTGTCTCTTCCAGCTCTCCTTCTTCTTCCTCGGATACCGCTGCCGGAACTTACGCAGATTTTCAGAATCAGGTACTTAAGCTGGTCAATGAAGAACGCACCAGCCGCGGGCTAAACGCTCTGACGCTTGATGCCTCCCTAAATAAGACCGCAACACTGAAATCTGAAGACATGGCAAACCTCGGGTACTTTGACCATAACTCCCCCACTTACGGCTCACCGTTCGATATGATGAAGCAATTCGGCATCAGCTACCAAACCGCGGGTGAAAATATCGCCATGGGGCAGACTTCACCAGAGCAAGTCATGACCGGATGGATGAATTCAGAAGGCCACAGAGCAAATATTCTCAATACCTCGTTTACCAAACTGGGTGTGGGGATTGCTCAAGATTCCAGCGGCCGCTATTATTGGACACAGCAGTTCATCGGCTGAATATTTTGACATTCCACTGAACAAAAATCTGAAATCACAGAAATCAAAAACGGGACAACCTCACCTAAAGGTGCTGGCTGTCCCGTTTTTTCAGTGTCATAACATCGGAAAACAAATCGTGATAATTCTTTCTTGTACAGACCGGTCTTTTCACTTTCATATACCGCCGCACGAACCCCAAAAAAGGCGCATATACTGACAACGGCCGCAATTTAAGCATCTAAAAACGATGAGGCGGCTGATAATATATGCGCAGGTGAACAATATGAGTAATACAGCATTGCAGATCGAACGATCCACGAACGGATCCGTCGCGATCGGAGACAATGTCATCTTTGATACAACCGTATATCTTGCAGGCGATGTCACGTATAACAATGCGACAGGCGTCATTACTTTAACAAAAGCAGGACGTTACTCACTGAATTGGTGGGTTGCAACCCAGTCATCTTTGACAAACAACGGCGTTACGTTTGCCCTATCCTCTTCGCAGGGCGATTTTATGGAAGGCAGTTCTCCGTTAAAAATGGACGAGATTTCAGGAATTGGAATTATTAATGTGGTCACAGCGCCCGTTACCGTTTCCCTTGTCAATGCGGGATCTGCTGAAGTATTCTATGCAACCAATGTTCCACTGAAAGCCACCTTGACGGTGATAGAAGACGATTTGGTCAGCGACACTGGTCCAACAGGGCCAACCGGGGATACTGGACCAACCGGACCCACGGGTGATACAGGTCCCACAGGGGCAACCGGTGATGCGGGACCAACAGGGCCTACCGGTGATACTGGGCCAACCGGACCGACCGGCGACACCGGACCAACTGGACCAACAGGCGATACAGGTCCCACAGGGCCAGCCGGTGGACCAACCGGACCAACGGGTGATACAGGGCCAACAGGGCCTACCGGTGACACAGGACCAATCGGACCCACCGGCGATACAGGTCCCACAGGGCCTACCGGCGATATGGGGCCAACAGGACCGACCGGTGATACTGGACCAACCGGACCCACCGGCGATACAGGGCCAACCGGGCCTACCGGCGATGTGGGGCCAACTGGACCGACCGGTGATACTGGACCAACCGGACCGACCGGTGATACAGGTCCCACAGGGCCTACCGGCGATATGGGGCCAACTGGACCGACCGGTGATACAGGTCCCACAGGGCCCACCGGCGACACGGGGCCAACCGGACCGGGTGTGACAACCTATGGGTATGTCTATACTCAAGGTGCCGTAACGGTGCTTGCGGGTGGCGACATTACGTTTAGCAACAGCGGCACTCTCAGCGGTGTCTCACACACGCCCGGAACTACAGCAGTAGTCGTAATGGTCTCAGGCATGTACCAAATTAATTATTCCGTCAATATCGCAACAACAGGCGTCAACGCTGCCATTGCCATTGCCGTTAACGGCGTGGTTGAAGCGTCAACCGATGTACTCTCTGTGGCAGGAACCGGTGTCATTTCCGGCACAGCCATTCTTCCGCTGTCAGCCGGTGATTCCGTCACCTTGAGAAACGATTCTCTTGTGCCTATGGATTTAGCAGCAACTGGAAACGGTGCGCAGTTGAACTTGATCTTATTGGGTTAATACCTTCCGATGGGGATGCCACAGCAAGCGGTATCCCCATCCTCCAATATAAGAGGTGGTTTTTACGGGTAGATATAAAATTTGCGTGTATGCAATTACAAAAAACGAGGAACAATTTGTTGACCGCTGGATGGACGCGGTCAGTGAAGCCGACCTTGTCGTTGTGGTCGATACCGGTTCCACAGACCATACGATACAAAAACTGATAGAACGGGGCGCCGTGGTTTACTGCGAGGAAATCAAACCGTGGCGTTTTGACACTGCGCGGAATATTGCCATGGACCACATTCCGCAAGACGTTGATATCTGCGTTTCCAATGACCTGGATGAAGTATTTGTAAAAGGCTGGAGAGAGAAACTGGAAGCCGTTTGGCAGCCGGACGTAACGCGGGCAAAATATCTTTTTACTTACAGCTATCACGAGGACGGCACGCCGGATAAGCAGTATATGATGGAAAAAATCCACTGTCGGAACGGTTTCCGCTGGATTCATCCGGTGCATGAAATACTGTCCTACGACGGAGAAAAACCTGAAAAAAGCGTGTGGGTTCCCGGCCTTGTTTTAAATCATTATCCCGATCCCTCCAAATCAAGAAGTCAGTATTTGCCTCTGCTGGAGCTCTCCGCACGCGAAAATCCGGATGATGCTCAAGTCATTTTCTGGCTGGGCAGAGAGTATTTTTATCATGAAAAATACGCGGAAAGCATCTCCACACTTCGGCACTATCTCGGGCTGTCAACCGCCACATGGGAGGAAGAAAGAAGTGCCGCCATGCGCTTTATTTCGCAGTGCTTCGCCGCGCAAAATAGGACGGATGAAGCAAAAGCATGGCTGTACCGCGCCATCGGGGAATGCCCGACGGTGCGGGAACCATACTATCAAATGGCCCTGCTCGCCTATTCCGAAAATGACTGGCCGTTCCTATTTAACATGTGCGAACAGGCGCTGAGAATCACCGCTCGCTCCGGCAGCTATCTGTTAGAGCCTGCCTGCTGGGGTTCTTTCTTTTATGATTTCGGGTCGATTGCATGTTATTGGCTGGGGATGTACCAAAAATCTCTTAGCTATGTTCAAAAAGCACTGGAATTCTCGCCGCATAATCCACGCCTTTTGAGTAATCTGAAAATCATACGCCAAAAGGCTGAAAAGGAAGGCGTATATCAATGAGCCGATATAAAATCTGCGTTTACGCCATCTGCAAAAATGAGGAGCAGTTCGTCGACCGCTGGATGGACTCGATGAGTGAGGCCGATTTGGTAGTCGTCACAGACACCGGCTCCACGGATGCGACCGTAGAAAAGCTAAAATCGCGCGGAGCCATTGTCTATACGGAGAAAATTTCCCCATGGCGGTTTGACAAAGCCAGAAATTGCTCCCTTGACCACGTTCCGGAAGATGTTGATATCTGTGTCTGCACGGACCTTGACGAAGTGTTTGAAAAAGGGTGGCGCGCCTGCATCGAAGCGGCGTGGCAGCCCGACACCACCATGGGAAAATATCTTTACAACTGGAGTTTGCGTTCGGACGGTACGCCCGCCGTACAATTTCATTATTTTAAGTGCCACGCAAGACACGGATACCGCTGGGTCTACCCTGTTCATGAATGTCTGAGCTACATCGGGAACAAACCGCAAAAAGAGATTTTTATTCCCGGCATGGTGCTCAACCACTACCCCGACCCCAACAAGTCCAGAAATTCCTATCTTCCTCTTTTAGAGATGGCGGTACAAGAAAATCCAAACGATGACCGCATGACGTACTACCTTGGGCGGGAATATATGTACCGCGGGCAATGGCAGGACTGCATTGACACGCTGAAACGTCACCTTTCCCTGCCTACCGCCACTTGGAGAGAGGAGCGCTGCGCCTCAATGCGTTGGATTGCGCTCTCCTATTTTCGGCTTTCCCAAATGAACGAAGCGTACCGCTGGTATTACCGTGCCGTGGCAGAAGCCCCATGGATGCGCGACCCCTATGTTGAATTTGCGCAGATGTGCTACCAGCTTGGCGACTGGCCTGCCGTTTTCAGCCTGACGGAACAGGCGCTGAAAATTCATCAGCGTTCTTCCGTCTACGTCAACGCGGCGTGCGCATGGGACCACACGCCCGATGACCTGTGCGCCATTGCATGCTACCAACTTGGCATGTACGAACGCTCCTATGAACATGCAAAAGCGGCACTTGCATACACGCCGAATTCCGCACGGTTAAAGAGAAATCTTGAGTTGATTGCAAAAAAGGTACGGAACAGCTCTGCAAATCTTACCTAAAGGCAGGAAATCGCCACTTTGCTGAAAACTGACCAAGACCTCGGACACTGATATGTACCGAGGTCTTTACTGTTTTTCGGGTTGGGAGCATATGCAAAAATCGTCTTGCGTTTAAATTTTTAGAATATATATTGGTGTGAAATGACGCACAATATTTTCTTTTCTCCCGTTTTTTCGTGATAACATACAATTCCTAGTTGAAAAAAGACGGTAAACATAACAAATCAAATATTGACCAAAGCAGCTGCAAAACATATAATTAGGATACCAAATAAATAGGATTCCTAATTAATTGCTAAAGAAAGGAAATTTTCAAAATGCCGAATGATGAACATACTGAGTACGCAACAAAAAAACTTTTAGATGCGCTCATAAAATTTCGCCGTCTGCGTGACCTGCCGTACCGCGGAAAACATATAGCCTCTCCATGCAGGCACAGCGATATGATGATTCTGTTTGCACTGAGTCAACTGGAATCCTCCTATCCTCAGGGCATCAGCATTTCCGAGCTAAGCCGTCATCTGAATCTCAAATCACCAACCGTTACGCCCGTCGTGTATCATTTGGAAAAGATGAATTTAGTAGAACGCAGTACGGATAATAATGATCGCAGGGTTATTCACATACGCCTAACGGAAGAAGGCCGACGGTTTCTTCAACATCACAAAGAAATGTTCATGACGCATATCAGAGACTTGGTCAATTACCTTGGCACAGAAAAGAGCATTGCCCTGGCCGAACTGCTCCACGATGTTTACTCTTACGAATGCAAAAAAATCGAACAAGACAACAAACAGTCCAAACCATAAATTTCAGGAGGTTTCTGAATGCTGAAAATCTATCGAAACCTGAAGCCATACACAGTTTCCATTGCTGCGATTCTGCTGTTCCTTTTTCTTCAGGTGATGTCCGACCTATACCTTCCCACATTGATGTCGGACATTGTAAACAACGGAATTCTTAACGAAGATATCGACTATATCTTAAAAACAGGAGGATTCATGCTTTTGGTGGCGGCCGGCGGCGTTATCTGTGCCGTTGCGGCCGGATTTCTCGGCGCAAAGGTATCCGTCGGATTAGGGCGGATACTGAGGAATAAAATCTTTCGCCGTGTTGAACATTTCTCATTGCACGAATTTGACAAATTTGGCTCTTCCACCTTGATTACAAGAACGACAAACGATATTATCCAAATTCAAACCGTCACCATTATGATTATCAACATGATGGTGCGTGCCCCTTTGACCTGTGTCGGCGGAATCATACAAGCATATCGTCAAGACAGCACATTAACGCTGGTTCTCGCCGTGGCACTGCCGGTTTTGGTTATCATCATTTTTCTTGTCACCTCGAAGGTCATTCCGCTGTTTCGCCAAGTACAAAGCAAATTGGACAAACTCAATCTGATTCTGCGTGAAAATCTGACCGGCATACGCGTCATCCGCGCATTTAACAAAACCGACTATGAAAAAACAAGATTCGAAGGCGCCAATCTAGACCTAACCAACAACTACATCCACGTCAACCGCATTATGGCGTTTCTCATGCCGATGATGATGCTGATTATGAACCTGGTGACCGTCTGCGTCATCTGGTTTGGCAGCAAGCGGATTGACACCGGGAAAATGAATATCGGGGCGCTGATGGCTTTTATCCAGTACGCCATGCAGATTATGTTCTCCCTGCTCATGTTTGTCATGATGTTCATTATGATTCCGCGTGCGCAGGCCGCCGCGGACCGCATCAACGCAGTGCTGGAAACAGAGCCCGAAATCATCGACCCTCCCGCACCGCAGCCCGCAAAACAAGAAAAGGGATATGTGGAATTTCGGAACGTCACCTTTCGCTACCCGGGGGCGGAGCAGCCCGCTCTTCGCAATATCTCATTTTCCGTAAAGCCTGGAGAAACCACTGCTGTCATCGGGGGAACAGGCAGCGGCAAAACGACGCTTGTCAATCTGATTGAGCGTTTTTATGACGTGGAGGAAGGCAGGATACTTGTTGACGGCGTAGATGTCAAGTCTATGAAACAGGAAGAACTCAGACAAAAAATCGGCTTTGTTCCGCAGAAAGCCCGACTGTTCACGGGAACTATCAAAGAAAACCTGCTGTACGGAAAAGAGGACGCAACGGATGACGATATCCGCCATGCCGCTGAAGTTGCACAGGCCTCGGAGTTCATTTCCCAAATGCCCGATGGATACGACTCCCTGCTTGCCGAAGGCGGACAAAACCTTTCCGGCGGACAAAAGCAGCGTCTCTCCATCGCACGGGCCCTAGTTAGGCGGCCTGAAATCTATGTGTTTGACGACAGTTTTTCCGCGCTTGATTTTAAAACGGATGCAAAACTTCGCGCGGCACTGAAAAAAGACACGCAAAATTCCACTGTCATCATCGTGGCACAGCGCGTTGGCACCGTCATGGACGCCGATCGGATTATTGTGCTGGACGAAGGTGCGGTTGCCGGAATCGGCACGCACAAGGAACTTCTAAAAAATTGCAGCGTCTACCGTGAAATCGTAGCTTCGCAGCTTTCCGAGGAGGAATTGGCATGAGTGAAAACAAACGGACATCAACCGCCAGGCCCGGCGGCGGACCGCACGGAGACCCGGGAGGCGCCATCGGCAGACCGGTGGAAAAAGCCAAAGATTTTAAGGGAACGCTCAAACGCCTGGCGGGGTACCTAAAACCGCAGCTTTGGAAACTGACCGCCGTATTCCTCTTTGCCATTTTCGCCACCGCATTTACCGTTTTTGCACCGCGAATCAGCGGTGATGCGATTAACCAGCTGACGGATGGTTTCATCGCAAAACGCATTGTGTCCGGTGTCACCGAAGCACAGGATTCCATAACCCCAATGCTCAAAACCCAACTGGAACAGATTGATTCTGCACGCGCAGAGGCTCAGGAACAGGCAAAAGCTGCCGCACGGGCGGCAATGGAACAACAAGGTGCCTCTCAGGAGCAAATTGCTGCGGCAGAGCAGCAGGCCGCAGCCGCCGCAGACAAAGCATTTGATGAAAATCTTGCAAAATCCATTTCGCAGGAGCAGCTGGAAGCCATGCGGGAAATTGTCAGCCTTCCCCGCGTGAGCGATATCTCCGAAGCGGATGAAAAGGCAAACGCGGTGGAGCAGTTTGCCGCTTTGGCAAAAGAAATGCCCCAAACAGACAGCGATAATCCATCATACCAAATCAGCGACGACGATTTGCAGGAATACCTGGTCAAAATCCGAGAAACCAACGGTGCCATTCCGTTTGACGCCATTTTAAAAACTCTTCTTTTCCTTTTGTTTATCTATCTGCTCAGTTCCCTGTTTTCGTTCCTCATGCAGTATGTGATGTCCAGTGTGGCGCAGGAAACGGTTTACAGCTTGAGAAAAGACCTGAATGAAAAGCTGACACGCCTGCCGCTCAAATACTACGACGACCACACCACCGGCGATGTTCTCAGCCGCATGACCAACGACATCGACACCATATCCGGCACTCTTCAGCAGAGCCTGACACAGCTAATTCAATCCGTCTGTCAAATCATCGGTTATATCATCATGATGCTGCTTTACAGCCCGATTTTGACGCTGATTGTGTTATGCACCCTGCCTCTTTACATCGGGGTCACGATGCTCATTGCAACCCACTCCCAAAAGTACTACAAAGCACAGCAAAAGCACCTCGGCGCTTTAAGCGGTCATACCGAAGAAATGTTTACCGGTCATGTCATTGTCAAGGCATTCGGCCATGAAAAAGACTCCATCGAAACATTTGAGAATATCAACGATGATTTGTATAACGCCGGATGGAAAGCACAGTTTATGAGCGGCATCATGTATCCGCTGATGAACTTTGTAAGCAACATCGGTTATGTGCTCATCTCGGTAGTCGGCGGAATTTTCGTTACCAAAAGAATGCTGAATATCGGCGATATTACAGCGTTTATCCAGTATTCCCGCTCTTTTTCCATGCCGATTATCCAAACCGCCAATATTGCGAACATCATTCAATCCACCGTTGCCTGCGCAGAACGCGTCTTTGAGGTTCTCGATGAAGAAGAGGAAATTCCCGACGCGGAGGATGCCATCACCATTGAGCAGCCAAAGGGCAATATACGTTTCGATCACGTGGCATTCCGCTATAAGGAATCCGTTCCGCTGATGGAAAACCTAAACCTGGATTTTAAACCGGGCGAAACCGTCGCAATCGTCGGCCCAACCGGCGCAGGAAAAACCACGCTTGTCAATCTTCTGATGCGCTTTTATGAAATCAATCAAGGTACCATTACATTTGATGGAGTGGATATTCGGAAAATTGCACGCGGAAACCTAAGGACCATGTTTGGCATGGTGCTGCAAGACACCTGGCTCTTTAACGGAACGATTGAAGAAAACATTGCCTATGCAAAAGAAAATGCGACGCACGAGCAGGTTGTGGCGGCGGCGAAAGCCGCTCACGCGGATCACTTTATCCGCTCCCTTCCGGACGGCTATCAGACCGTGTTAAATGAGGAAGCCTCCAACATCTCCCAAGGGCAAAAGCAGCTTATCACCATTGCGCGCGCCATTCTTGCCGACCCGGCCGTTTTGATTCTTGATGAAGCAACCAGCAGCGTTGACACGCGTACCGAGCTTTTAATTCAAAAAGCCATGAACGTTCTCATGCACGGCAGAACCAATTTTGTCATCGCGCACCGCTTGTCCACCATTCGGGATGCGCACCTGATTCTTGTCATGAACCATGGTTCCATCATCGAAACCGGTAATCATGAGGAGCTGATGGCAAAAAACGGTTTTTATGCAGACCTATATAACAGTCAGTTCGCCGGTGCAAATCTAGATTAAGCTATCGTTCGTTATGGAAACAGAAAAGACAGCCGCCGATTGAAAAATCAGTGGCTGTCTTTTTCTTTTGCTTTGTGCAATGAGTTCTTCCGTCCTTAGTTATCGGAACGGCATGCACTTGCTATAAATAGGATTTTTTAGCATAAGAAAAGCGCAGTCCGGTTCATCATCCAAACTGCGTTGATTCGTTTAGTTTTGTCATTCCACATGCTTTAATTCTTCCCGGAGGTTTTCAATATATGGTTCCAGTTTTTCCTTGCGCTTCTGATCGTGCTGCTTTTCTGCCAAACGGTAATAAGCCAGAAATACCCTTAACTTGCTTTGCATTGCAACTTTCGCATTCGTATCCATTTGCAACCTCCTATTTGTCATAATTTTTTATATTTTATCATATAAATATGAATTTATTATGAACAAAGAAAATTAACCGCCGAGTGTTACATCGCAGTTTTGATACCATCTTAAGGCTTCCAAAAAATGCGACGGTTTAAAATCCGGCCAGAAATCGTTAAGAACATAAAAATCAGCATAAACAGATTGTGCCGGCAAAAAGCCGCTCAGGCGCCTTCTGCCGCCCCAGCGGATAATCAAATCAATTCTTGAAATAGCGGATGATTTGATTTCCCCATCTTCTGCAAGGCCATTTAAATCCCATTCCCAGTCGTAATTGACCAAAAAATTTAAGTTGATTTTTCCCTTGCCAAAGCAAACACGTTGATTGGCATATTTTTTCAATTCCTCGGGAAAAGCAGGTGACTCCGTATTCCCAACTACGAATAAATTGGCATCCTGTCCGCTGAGCCGTTGAACTGCGTCCACGCAGGCTTTTGTAAAAGCATCGCGCTGTTTTTTCGCTCTTTTATTATTGTCTTTTGTAAACCCGTAGAAAGTTGCTTCTTTAATGCCATATTCCAACATCATTTGATACAGTTGAAATCCCGGTTCAATTCCATATTGATACCCGTCTTCCTTATGAAATCCGTTTTGCACGGCCCATCTTCTGTTTCCATCCGGTATAATGCCAATATGCGCAGGTATCCTTTTAAACTGTTCCATAACCATCCTTATTGAACTTTCATACAGCAAGCATTGCATTAAAATTTTTGCAATAGCTGGAAAAGATAATCAATCCTTCCTCTCATAGTATGGACCAACCATAAAAGTTTCAATCATAAATTTGAAAAAAATTGAAAATTTCATTCCATATTTTTCGCAAAAATGCGGAATATGCTAATTCAATTTCTATGTAAGAAAAACGCCGCCCGCACAAATACGGACGGCGTCCCCTCATCAGTCTTCCAGAACGATTGTTTCCAAACACTGAATTAAGTCCTGCAGACTGTGAATTTTGACATCCCGTTTCATAATTTCATCTTGTAAATCCTTTGAGAGAGAAAGAAATCTGCCCTTTACTTTGGGATCAATTTCTGTCATAACCAATATCACCCCGCAAATTAGCATATCCCTTTCTTCAAAGAAAAACCAAAAATTTTAAATTCCGTGTTTTACGCGGTCGCGCTCTTCAGCGCGTTTGGCATTATTCCAGCGATCCATGGTGCCAACCAGATATCCCGTGATTCTGCGAATTCGTTCAAACGGAACCGGTTCCAGTTCATAGGACAGGTTGACATACTCGCCGTCAGGCTCAATCCGCAGGGATTTTATCGTCCTGTTCGGATTCTTCTTTTTGACATATGCAATATAGTTATTGATTTCAGCCTCTTCCAGCTTACCGCCAACCACCGTTACATTGTTCTGCATACCTGTCACTCCCTTTTATTTATGGTTGTATTATACAACATATAGATGTAATAGTCAATACATAACTATATATTGTTATTAGTTCTATTCAACTTGGACCGCTGAACAGCACTCATTCGTTTTGTCCAAAAGAATGTGATATAATACCGATATTCAGGTTATAAGGGAGGAGTTAACAATGGTTAAAAAGGCTTTCAACCTCGCAGTAGGGACCGGTTTAGGGGTAACGTGCGGCGGAACTATTCTGCCCCGTATGCTTCATCCATGGCGTTACAACAGCACCTACCCTTCTATTTTTGCACACGCATTATTGAGCTTTGTCGTTGCCTTTGCAGTTTGCTTTATGATTGGGCTTTTGATTGAATGGATAAAGTCCAAACCGAAAAAAGAAAATTGAGTTTCCATGTTTGCAGTTCCATACAAATGAAACAGCGGGCCAACTCTCCGAGGAGAATCAGCCCGCTCAAATTTAAACTATTATTTACTTGTAAAAATCAGTCTTTTGCTTTTGTAGCTACTTCAGTCATTGCTTTGCTGATGAAGTCCTCAAGTTTCATGCAGCCCATGTCTCCGCCCTTGCGGCTGCGCACGGATACTTCCCCGCTTGCTGCTTCCTTTTCTCCGATAACAAGCATATATGGGATTTTCTGAAGCTGGGCTTCACGGATTTTATAACCGATTTTTTCATTTCTGGTATCCAGTTCCATGCGCAGGCCCGCAGCAGTCAGCTTGTCGGCAACCTGACGGGCATAGTCGTGTGCACTGTCCGAAATCGGAAGAACCTTAACCTGTACCGGTGCCAGCCAAAGCGGAAATGCTCCCGCGAAATGTTCCGTTAAAATACCGATAAACCGTTCGATACTGCCGAAAATGACGCGGTGAATCATAACCGGACGATGTTTTTCTCCGTCTGCTCCGGTGTAGGTCAAATCAAAGCGCTCCGGCATCTGGAAATCAAGCTGAATGGTACCGCACTGCCATGTTCTGCCGATGGAATCGCGCAGGTGGAAGTCAATCTTCGGCCCATAGAACGCTCCGTCGCCCTCGTTAATCACATAGGGTTTTCCATTTGCCTTCAGCGCATGAATCAAAGCGTTTGTCGCCATTTCCCACTGCTCATCCGTACCCATGGAATCCTCCGGACGAGTGGAAAGTTCCAGACTGTAATCAAAACCGAAAACACTGTAGAAACTGTCAATCAAATCCATTACCCCGAGGATTTCACTTTCAATCTGATCCGGAGTCATAAAGATGTGCGCATCGTCCTGGGTAAAGCAGCGTACACGCATCAGTCCGTGCAGTGCGCCGGACAGCTCATGCCTATGAACAAGACCCAATTCCGCAACACGTTCCGGAAGGTCGCGGTAAGAATGCAGTTTGCGTTTATAAACAAGCATTCCGCCGGGGCAGTTCATCGGTTTTATGCAGTAATCCCCGTCATCGATTTTAGTTGTATACATATTATCTTTGTAGTGTTCCCAGTGCCCGGAACGGAGCCACAAATCCTTGTTCAGAATCATTGGCGTACGGATTTCCTCATAACCGTGTTTGACATGCTCTTCACGCCAAAAGTTTTCCAAAAGATTGCGCAGCACCATGCCTTTTGGCAGAAAGAACGGGAAACCCGGGCCTTCTTCATAGATATCGAACAGGTCAAGATCACGGCCGAGTTTGCGGTGGTCGCGTTTTTTAGCTTCTTCCAGCATGGTAAGGTAGGCATCGAGTTGAGAAGCTTTCGGGAAGGATATACCATAAACTCTTTGCAGCATTTTATTGTTTTTATCCGCACGCCAATAAGCGCCTGTACAGTTGGTCAGCTTGACTGCCTTGACCTGTCCCGTGGTCATAAGGTGCGGCCCGGCGCACAAATCCACATAATCACCCTGCTTGTAAAAGCTGATGTTTTCCCCTTTGCCGGAATGCTCTTTGATCAGCTCTACTTTATAACTCTGATGATCCTTTTCCATCAAATCAATTGCCTCGTCCGGTGCCAGTTCAAATCTTTCCAGAGGAAGATCCTGCTTAACAATTTTTTTCATTTCAGCTTCAATTGCCGTAAGGTCCTCGGGCGTTAATGTGCGAGGCAAATCGAAATCATAATAAAAGCCGTTTTCAATCGCCGGGCCGATGGCAAACTTTGCTTCCGGAAACAGGTGTTTTACCGCCTGTGCCATAATATGAGAAGTGGTATGCCAAAAAGCCTGTTTGCCCTCCGCGTCATCAAATGTCAGAATTTCAAGACTGCAGTCCTCATTCAACGGCGTGCGCAAATCCACTGTTTTCCCGTTAACTTTTCCGGCGCACGCGGCTTTATAAAGTCTAGCGCCAATCGATTTCGCAATCTCCGCGACAGTCGTTCCGTTTTCATATTCGCGAATATCGCCTTTTAAGTTTACCTGTATCATTCCATCTGCACTCCTTTTATGAAAAATAAAAAAGCCCGCCCCACAGTCCATGGGGCGGGCATTACTCCCGCGGTTCCACCCAATTTGCAGCGAAAAAATTTCGCCCTCATTGCGGCCGGATAACGGCGGCGGCCGGCACACCTTTTGCTCTTCTTCGCTTCGGTGCACACTCAGAGGTGGTAGCCGCCATCCATTCCGTTGCATGCGCTCTCAGCTTATAACGCACGCTCTCTGAAACGAAAGCACAAGGACGCGGCCTCCTCGTCAACGCATTCAAAGTATTCTAATTTCGTTCATGTCTTGTATTCCAAAAAATCTAGCCCAAAATATAATCATCTGAATTGTGCATTATCATATCACCGCTTGGATTGAAAGTCAAGACCTTGCGGCGATCTGCCGTAAGGTCTTCAGCCTGTCGAAAAAGTCCAGCGAAAGCTGGGCTTTTTGATTGTAAGATGGTAAAATAGAAATGGGTGATGAAAGATGCTGGAACGAGGAAAAATGCACAGGAATGCAGTAGAATTTGTCAATATAGACCTATTGGTGCCGCAGGAGCATTTGTTGCGTAAGATTGATAAAGCGGTAAATTTGAGCCATATTTATGAGTTTGTAGAAGAATTATATTGTGAAGATAATGGCCGTCCCAGTGTGGACCCAGTAGTCCTATTTAAGATAGTGCTAATCCAGCATCTATATGGAATTCCTTCGCTGCGTCGAACCATGCAGGAAATCGATATGAATATTGCTTATCGATGGTTTTTGGGATATACGCTAAACGAAGAATTGCCGCATTTTTCTACTGTAAGTTATAATTTTAAACACCGGTTTACAGAGGAAACTGTAGAGAAGGTGTTTTCATGGATATTGCAGGAAGCAAACCGCGCAGGGTATTTGGCACCGGAAGCAGTATTTGTGGATGGGACACATATCAAAGCAAACGCCAACATCAATAAGAAAATCAAAAAGGCGGTTCCTCAGGCGGCAAAGCGATACGCTTCAGAGTTGATGGAAGAAGTCAATGCAGATCGGAAAGAGCATGGAAAGAAGCCGTTTGACAGTACCCCAAAACCGCCGAAGGAAAAGGAAATAACTGTCTCCAAAACGGACCCGGAGAGCGGATTGTTCCAAAAGGGAGAACACAAGAAATGTTTTGCTTACGAAGCGCATACGGCCTGCGACAAACACAATTTTGTACTAGGAGTTGAGGTAACTCCCGGAAATGTGCACGACAGTGTGGCATTCGATGCAGTCTATGACAAAGTGACAAAACAGTTTTCTAAAATTGAGACAGTGGTGGCGGACGCTGCCTACAAAACACCGCATATCTGCAAACGGGTCTTTGATGACAAGCGAGTACTATCTACAGCATACAAAAGACCGATGACCAAAGCCGGCCATCTTCAATGGTGGAAATATGTATATGACGAATATTATGACTGTGTGCTGTGCCCTGAATATCAAGTTTTGCACTATGCAACAACCAATCGTGAAGGATACCGAGAATACAAAAGTAGAAGTTATATTTGCAAAAAATGTCCGTCCCGTTCCCGCTGCACAAACAGCAAAAGCTATACGAAAACTGTGACAAGGCATGTGTGGCAAAATTATGTAGAACTAGCGGAGGACATTCGGCATACTCCAAAATACAAAAAGCTTTATCAAAAGCGAAAAGAAACCATTGAACGTGTATTTGCTGATGCAAAAGAAAAGTATGGAATGCGATACACGCTCTACCGGGGCTTAACTCAAGTGACAAATTGGGTTAAGCTTAAGTTTGCTGCCATGAATCTCAAAAAGCTGGCAATGTGGAAGTGGAGGGATGGTCATCCTTCCTCTTTTGTCTGGATATTATATCGCTTTTTTCATTCCTGCAAAAATAACCCATCCTTCGCTTGATGCGTTGGATGGGTTATTCGACAATCTGAAGACCTTGCGGCGATCTGCCGTAAGGTCTTATATCTCGTTTATCTCATTTTTTGAGATTTTTCGGTATTGGGAATATGTTAAAAATATATGAAATACCGCATGGTATTTCCAAGCAAATTTCTTGACAGACTGGTATAAAAAGTAATACAATTATGTTTATAATGCATTATTTTGCATTTTATGGGATAACGCACCCATGACAACACATTGTATGATTTTACATTGAAGTTACCACAACCATAAAGAAAGGAGGTGCCAATATTTGACTGTAAGCCTAATAACCTGCATTATTATTACCGCTGTTTTTACGGTGGTCGCTGCAATTGTGGCGTTTATTGCGGGAGTCGCGCACAGAAAAAAAACCGCTGAATATACAATCGGTTCTGCAGAACAGGAAGCAAAACGGATTGTGAGCGATGCGATTAAGACAGCGGAAGCAAAGAAAAAAGAAGCAATTCTGGAGGGAAAAGACGAAATTCACCGCCAGAGAGTGGAATCCGAACGCGAACTCAATGAGCGCCGGAAAGAAATTCAACGTCAGGAGCGCCGCATTCAGCAAAAGGAAGAAACGCTTGACAAAAAAACTGAAAGTCTTGAGGCGAAAGACGAAATCCTAAATAATAAGCTAAAGCATGCGGACGAACGTCTTAATGAAGCAGAAGCCTTAAAAAAGAAACAGTTTGAATTGTTGGAGCGTATCTCCGGATTTACCAAAGATCAGGCAAAGGATTATCTGCTGAATAATCTTGAAAATGAACTTACGCATGAAAAGGCCATCAAACTGATGGAATTTGAACAGCAGACACGGGAAGAAGCGGAAAAAACCGCACGGGAGATCATCTCTACCGCGATTCAGCGCTGTGCCGCAGACCATGTTGCGGAAGCTACCATTTCCGTTGTTCCTCTGCCCAATGACGAGATGAAAGGCAGAATTATCGGGCGCGAGGGTAGAAATATCCGCGCAATTGAAACTATGACCGGTGTTGATTTAATTATTGATGACACACCGGAAGCAATTACCCTCTCCTGCTTTGAACCCGTACGCCGTGAAGTCGCCCGAATTGCCCTGGAACACTTGATTGCAGACGGGAGGATTCACCCGGCAAGAATTGAGGAAACGATTGAAAAGGCTCGCCGAGAGGTGGATGCCACCATTAAGCAAGAGGGCGAGCATGCTGTGATTGAAGCCGGTGTAAACGGCGTTCACCCCGAGCTGGTCAAATTGCTGGGGCGGCTGCGTTACCGTACCAGTTATGGACAGAATGTTTTAAATCATTCCCTGGAAGTTGCCTACCTAGCCGGCATGATGGCAAGCGAACTCGGTTTGGACCCTACCATTGCACGCAGAGCCGGCCTGCTGCATGATATTGGAAAAGCATTGGATCATGAAATCGAAGGTTCCCATGTTGATATTGGTGTCGACATGGCTCGCAAATATAAGGAAAGCGACGCGGTGATACACGCAATTCAGGCACACCACGGAGATGTGGAACCCAAAACGCTGGTGGCTTGTTTGGTTCAAGCCGCGGACGCTATCAGCGCGGCTCGTCCGGGTGCAAGACGTGAAAATCTTGAAAATTACATCAAACGCCTTGAAAAACTGGAAGCTGTTGCTTCCTCTTTTGACGGAGTGGATCGCAGTTACGCGATTCAAGCCGGACGCGAAATTCGTATCATGGTAAAACCCGAAGCAATCGGCGACGACAAAATGGCTCTTCTAGCACGCGATATCTGCAAGAAAATTGAAAGCGACCTGGAATATCCGGGTCAAATCAAGGTTACTATAATCCGTGAGAGCAGAGCGATTGAATATGCAAAATAGAAAAGGATCCGTCAGCCAACGCTGCGGTAAAAGTGCTGCACAGGAGGGCCACCTTCCTGTGCAGACTTTTTAGACAGCAAGGGAACACAGACCGTTGCTGCCTTTTTGCATATCATTTCATCCGAAAGGGGAATGAAGATGAATATTTTAGCAATTGGCGACGTGGTGGGCAGTATAGGCTGCCGTTTTTTGCGCAAACACCTTCCCGCCATTAAAAAAATCAAAGGAATAGACCTCGTTATCGCAAACGGGGAAAACTCCGCCGACGGCAACGGTCTAACCCCTTCTTCCGCACGTTATCTATTTGACAGCGGCGTGGATGTTATCACAACCGGAAACCACAGCTTTCGCCGCAGGGAAAGCTACGATTTCTACGACTCCTGCCCTGCCCTGCTTCGCCCGGCCAATTACCCCGCCTCAGCACCCGGCAAAGGCTTTAAAATCATTGACTTAGGGCGGATTCAAATTGGCGTTTTAAACCTAATTGGCACTGTTTACATGGAAAGCATGGAATCCCCTTTTGACGCAGCAGACCGAATTCTTGCTGCAGGCGTCCCAAAAATTACACTGGTGGATTTTCACGCTGAAGCAACCGGCGAAAAACGGTCGCTCGCTTATTATCTGGACGGACGTGTTTCTGCCGTTTTCGGAACACATACTCACGTACAAACAGCCGACGAAAGTATCCTTCCAAACGGCACGGGCTATCTGTCTGATTTAGGCATGACGGGCCCCATACATTCCGTGCTGGGAGTAAAGCCGGAACTGGTGATTCATAAAATGCGGACCAAAATGCCGGTCCGTTTCGAAACTGCGGACGGTGACTGCAAAATTGACGGCGCTGTTATTTCCATTGATGAAAAGACCGGAAAGACCATTTCCATCGAGAGGATACAAATCTTCTGAACATTTTTGGCTATTTTGACAACTAATTTGACGCATCATAATTATTTTTTATTAAAATATCTTGCAAAAATTGTTTTTTCGATTTATGATAATACTATTAAAAAAAGTTGGAGGATAGCTTATGGAAATCTTAAAAGTGTCTTCGAAATCGGCGCCTAATTCTGTTGCCGGTGCGGTTGCAGGTGTCATCCGAGAAGCCGGCGCAGTAGAAATTCAAGCTGTTGGCGCTGGTGCCACCAATCAGGCTATTAAAGCCATAGCTATCGCGCGCGGATACTTGGCACCGTCCGGAATTGATGCGGTTTGCATCCCTGCTTTTGCAAGCGTTACAATCGATGGAGAGGAGCGAACTGCCATCAAATTAATTGTAGAACCCAGATAGACTCGGACATATCCTCACCTTGCGTGAGGATATATTTATTTTACTCGATTTACAGCCTGATTTTTAACATTTGAATCCGTTGGCGGTGTATGGTATAATGGTTGAATAAAGCTGGCAAATACCGGATTTAAACGGCTGTTAGAAATGAGGGAGTGCTGACAAAGTGATTAACGGAAGCGAACTGAAAAACGCTATCATATCCGGCGCAAATAATATAATACGAAATAAAACCTCGATTGATGAACTGAATATTTTTCCTGTTCCGGACGGCGACACAGGTACCAATATGTCCATGACCATGGGATCGGCTGTTACGGAACTAGCAAAAACGTCTTCAGAATCTGTTGGGGAAGTTGCAAAAATTGCCTCTGGTGCGCTTTTACGCGGAGCAAGGGGTAATTCCGGGGTAATCCTGTCCCTGCTGTTTCGTGGATTTGCAAAAGGTGTGGAGGGCATGGATGAAATTGGCGGCTTCGAACTTGTTTCTGCGCTCGGTATCGGTGTGGAAGCCGCCTATAAAGCGGTTATGAAGCCAACGGAAGGAACCATTTTAACAGTGGCACGCGTTGCATGTGAGGCAGGCAGAGAAGCCGCAGAAGACAATGATGAACCGGTTGCTGTTTGGGAAGCTGTTTGCAACGGCGCTAAGGAAGCACTTGCGAAAACACCGGAGCTTCTTCCCGTGCTCAAGCGTGCAGGGGTTGTAGACGCAGGCGGCAAAGGCCTGTGCCATATTTTTGATGGCATGCTCAGTGTTTTCCGCGACCACACCATCATCTCCAGCGAAGCGCCCGAAGAAGACAAATCTGAAATAGATAAAACCCTGGACAGCGATTTCTTTCGGAATGCTGCCGCAGAATTCGATGAAGTCATTAATTTCACCTATTGCACGGAATTTATTATAGGAAGAAATCCCGAATGTGAAAAGGATCCTCAAAATCTTCGCACCTATCTTGAAGGTATTGGGGACTGCGTGCTAGTGGTGGACGACGATGAAATCATAAAAGTTCATGTGCATACGGAAAATCCGGGCAATGCACTGGAAGCAGGATTGGCTTACGGTCAGCTTTTGACTGTTAAAATCGACAATATGAAAGAACAGCACCGAAAGAACAGTGAGGCAAATGACGCCGCCAAGGCAAAAGCTGAGGTGCCGGAGCCGGCAGAACCCGTGGAAGAAGTTGGATTTGTTGCGGTTGCCGCAGGCGATGGCCTTAAGACGCTTTTTACCGACCTTGGCTGTGCACAGGTTGTAAGCGGCGGTCAGACCATGAATCCAAGCACGGAACAGCTGATGGCTGCTGCACTTGCTACACCGGCAAAAACTGTTATCATTTTGCCTAATAACAAAAATATTATCATGGCTGCTGAACAGACAATTCCGCTGATTCAAGACCGCAAAGTGATTGTATTGCCAACCCGCACGATTCCGCAAGGACTGTCTGCACTGCTGGCTTACAATCCGGATGCCAGTGTTGAAGTCAATACAGTCAGCATGATGGAAGCTGCCTCCGGTGTTCAGACCGGGATTGTGACGTATGCAGCCCGTGATTCCGAATTCGGCGGCAAAAAGATTCATGAAGGCGATACTTTAGGTCTGATTAACGGCAAGCTTAGTTTGGTAGAGAGAAAGAAAGACATTGTTCACGCTTGTTCCAAACTAACCAGATCCATGGTTGGACGAAGCACCTCATTTATTACGCTGATTTATGGTGCAAATGTAACCGAGGAAATGGCAAATGAAGCATGCAACCGCATTAAATCAAAAGTCAGCAGCGACATTGAGATTACCCTTGTCAACGGCGGTCAGCCGGTTTATTACTTTATCATTTCGGTGGAATAACAATTTTTCCCGCCTGAATCAACGAAATACTTGTTTGCAGGTGGTAAAATGGCGAGTTTGTACAGACAGGATATACAATCACTAAAAGGCGTCGGCAAACAGCGCGCTGAGTTATTCAAAAAGCTCGGTGCGCCCTCTGTCGGCGCTTTGCTGCGTTTGTACCCACGCGCCTATGAGGATTTGAGCCGCCCATTTTCCATTCGAACCGCTCCGCTGGATACCACCTGCGCAATTCGAGCTGTGGTGCAACAATCACCGAAAGAAACACGTGCGCGAAACGGACTGACACTTTATAAAGCGCGTGTATATGACGGTGAAACTTCCATGGAGCTAACTTTTTTCAATAACCGTTATGTAATGAATTTGCTTCGAGAAAATCAAGAATATCTTTTCTACGGCAAAGTTACCGCAAATTTTTTGAAGCGTGAAATGGCGTCTCCTGAATTTTATCCTGCTGATTCCTGCCCTCCTATTCTGCCCGTTTACCGACAGACAAACGGACTTTCCAGCAGGATAATTGCAAACACGGTGCGAGAAGCCCTCCGCTTGCTGCCGGACCCGATGCGGGATCCGATTCCGCCCTCACTGCGTCAAGAATTATCTCTCTGCCGTCTGGATTTCGCTCTGAAGAATATTCACTTCCCCGCAGATATGGAGGCCCTAGCGCTAGCTCGCAAACGGTTGATATTTGAAGAACTTCTCATTTTGCAGCTTGGATTGTTGAAATTAAAGAGTCATACGCGCTCCAGAAGCCCATTTCAGCTTCAAACAGACTTCACTGGTGATTTTTACCGTATGCTCCCCTTTAAGCCTACAAACGCCCAGCAGAGGGCTGTCAGCGAGGCTATGGCAGATATGCTGAGCGGTTTTGCAATGAATCGGCTGATTCAGGGGGATGTCGGCTCCGGCAAAACTGCTGTTGCGGCGGCTTTATGCCATAGTGCCATCAAAAACGGCATGCAGGCCGCTTTGATGGCCCCAACGGAAATTCTGGCAAAACAGCATGCGCAAACTCTCACTTCACTTTTATCCCCCGCAGGCATACGCGTCGGACTTTTGACCGGCTCTCTCCCTGCTGCGCAAAAAAGAAAGCTGAGAAATGCACTTGCAGCCGGGGAAATTGATTTGCTGGTTGGCACACACGCGCTGATTTCGCAAGAGGTACAATTTCACCGTCTTGGCCTTGTCATCACGGATGAACAACATCGGTTCGGTGTTGCACAACGCGCAGCGCTCGCTTCAAAGGGTAATTCACCGCACACGCTGGTCATGAGCGCCACACCGATTCCGCGCACACTTGCCCTAATGATTTACGGGGATTTGGATATTTCCGTTCTTGACGAATTGCCGCCCGGCAGACAAAAAACAAACACTTACGCTGTGACACCGGAATATCGTCCGCGGATATTTTCCTTTCTGCGCAAACAAGTTCGCGAAGGGCGGCAGTGCTACATAGTCTGCCCTACCATCGATGAGGGATCCGGCGACATGGTCAGCGTGGAAACATACGCGGAACAACTGAAAAAGAAATGGCTGCCCGACTGCAGAATTGCCACCCTCCACGGGAAAATGAAGCCTAAAGAAAAAGAAGCCGTTATGAACCGTTTTGCCGAGGGCGAAATTGATGTTTTAGTCTCCACCACGGTTGTGGAGGTCGGTGTGGATGTTCCAAATGCTACTGTCATGCTAATTGAAAATGCAGAGCGGTACGGTCTTTCTCAGCTGCACCAGCTGCGCGGACGCATCGGACGAGGAACATATGAATCCACCTGCATTTTGGTTTCAGCTTCACAGAGTGAGGATGCGGTGGCTCGATTGAAAATTCTTTGTGCCACATCGGACGGTTTTCGCATTGCGGACGAAGATTTAAAACTTCGTGGTCCCGGTGATTTTTTTGGAAACAGACAGCATGGATTGCCTGACCTTAAAATTGCGAACATGATGACCGACATGGAACCGCTGCGTCAAGCTCAAAAGGCCGCCAAACAGATACTTGCTTCTGACCCCGACCTTTCTCTTCCTGAACATCGGGGACTGCGCGCCGAAGTACGCCAGCTGTTCCAAAATTGGTCGAATTAATTCAAAATTCACACTTCGTGCCGCATGCACGCAAACTGATTTTCTGCATCATATCAATACTCCGGTCCTGCAATTTGCAGAACCGGAGTATTGATTTTACTTTCTGAAGTGATGTTTGGGCGGATTCACCCATGCGGGAAGAATCTGCTGAAACACCGCATAATGTTTGTAGGTCACCTTGCGGTCGATATGTAGGGAACCGAAAAACCATTTTTCATAGCTGACGTGCTTTGTGATCTGCTCAAAAAAAGCTTCCAACTGATTTTTGGCGTTCTCTGCAGGCTCGGACAAACCGGCATACATTTTGGGCGGCGGCGTGTGGGTTACAATATAATCCACCTTTTTCCCCGCAGCTTTCAGATTTTCAGCACCTTCGCGAATCTCTTCCATGGTTGGCATTTCCCGTTCCCACCATTTTCCGGCTTCCATACGAAACTGTTTTTCCGTGCTTTCTCCTCCGCCGAATGCAAAGATTTTTTTTCCTTCTATTTCATAGACTTGCCCGCGCAGCAAGTGATACAGGTTGGGACGAATCTGCCTGACTTTTCCGCCGCTCCATTCCGAAACCGGGTAGCGCTCAAGTAAATCGTAATTTTCATGCGCACCATCTAAAAACAAAATCCGATATTTTTTCTTGCCAAGTTTCTTTAATATTTTCTCTTCCGCGGAGTCACCGTTCCATATAAACCCAAAGTCCCCGCAGACAATTAATGTATCACCGGATTTCAGTTTTCGCATTTCACGGGAATGAAAGCGTTCGTATTCCCCATGTGTATCGGCAGTCAAATAAATCATACCGGCTTCCTCCAATCAGATCGGTTCCGAAACTATCCTAAATTTAGGCCAAGCAATCAGATTTGTTTTTCCATCAATAGTCTTTATCTTTTTGGGATTGGCTGTTATACTAAATACAGAAATAATTTCTTTAGGAAACCCTCGTTTTATCAGCTTAATCATCATATCACATCGGAGGCAAAATTTCCATGAAAAAAAAGCTAGTATCTCTGTTTCCCATTCTGCTCATCTGCTGTGTCTTGCTGACAAACCTTCCTGCCCATGCCGCAAATTTTTCCATTGATTTTGATACTTCCTGCGCGGCAATCGCACTGGTTAATCTGGACACAGATACCACCGTTTATCAGAAAAATGCAGATGCGCGCAGAGAGCCGGCTTCTCTGACCAAAATCATGACTTATATTATAGTCAGCGAACAGGTCAAAGACCTGCAGGGAACGCAAGTGACAGTTTCCAAAGAAGTTATTGACCGTCTTTTGGGAACCGGCAGTTCCATGTCCGGAATCAACGCTGGCGACGTTTTGACCGTATATCAACTTTTGAACTGTATGATGGTTCCATCCGGAAACGATGCCGCACTGGTGCTCGCTGATTATGTCGGGGGCGGAGATGTGGATAAATTTGTGGATCTTATGAATGAAAAAGCCCAGGAACTGGGCTGCACCGGTACTCACTTTGAAAATCCACACGGCTTGCACGATGAAAACCATTATACAACGGCTAATGATCTTGTAAAAATAACGCGGTACGCCATGAGCCTGCCGTATTTTATGGAAATCTGCTCCCAAACACGCTATACTTACGCCCCTGTTGGCGGACCGAACGCGGGAAAACAAATGCCGACACTAGCCACAACGAACCTGTTGATTGATCGCAATGCTCTGGGAGGACAGTATTTTTACCAGTACGCCAAGGGGATTAAAACCGGCCATACCGATGAAGCAGGCTACTGTTTGGTATCCACCGCATCCGCATATGGTTACAGTTACCTTTGTGTAGCGCTCGGTGCCCCTTCGGTTGATGCCAACGGAAACAAAATCACAACGCGGGGCGAAATGATTGACACCGCCGCTCTTTATCGATGGGCATTAACAAAACTGACACTGAAACAAATCGTGGGCAAGGACCAAACTCTTGGTGAAGTCAAACTGAACTATGCATGGCAAAAAGACAGCCTCTTGCTCACCGCTGAAGAAAGCTATTCCTCCATTCTTCCAAAGGATGTATCTGCAAGCAGCATTATCATTGAAAAAACCATTCCGGACCATGTGGATGCACCTGTAAAAAAGGGAGATGTCATCGGCCAAGCAACATTGAAATACGCTGATCAGACACTAGCGACTATTAACTTAGTTGCTTCTGAATCTGTGGAAAGAAGCGAACTGCTTCATATGACGGATGTAATAAAGTCCATCTTCACATCCGTTTGGTTTTTGATAATTGCGGCGCTGATAATTCTCCTTGTGGTAATTTATATTATTCTGATGCTGATTTATAACCGCAAAAGAAAACATATGCGCAAAGTAAAGAAATACAGAAAAATGTAGGGGCTTTGCATATCAAATCGCTCTAGGCCTTTACTTCTATCCATTTCCCATATCTTAAAATCAGCCTGTTCACCAGCCCGAAAACACAACTGAGCAAAACGAAAAGAACCAGTGAAACTAGAAATGTATTTCCAAAAACACTGATATGGACAGATATGGCTGCACGGAAAGCCAGTATCCAGCCTAGAAGGTATGTAACAATATATAACACCTTCCACGGTAGGCTCAATCTGATTTTGCAGCCACAGTGACCGCAAGGCAAACTGTGAAAAAACGGCTGAGGCATTCTGAGAGAGTATCCAATAATATATTGATGTTGCATGAACTTTTTGTATCACTCACAAGATTTTCTCTTTTTTTAATTATTATTAGAAATTCTATTTTTGTTTTTGTATCTTATTCTATAATTACCGGCTATTATAATATTCAGCCGTCATTTACAAAATTTGTAAATGACTTATATACGTTCATATTAGAGACGTGGTATTCTTTTATCAATTTCATTTTTAATCTTCGGATTGCAATGTTGATCTTTTATCACTTTAACAACAAAAATAAGTATAACCAGCATTAAAACACCCATTTTACAATCTCCTTTTCATTAAAATTTTTACTCATTCATATGATACTCTCATTTTATCACAAACACGAGCGTTTGTGTTCTATCATAACATCAATACTTGTTGTTATTTCATAAACTGCCACACATACCAATAATAGATTCAGTGGCAGCTTCATCTGAGTCGATTGGCATTACCACGATTGAGAGTATCATCGCCTCTGGAAAAACCACATTTACATACAAAAAAAGGCCGAGCCAAACAACCCTTCGGGGTTGCCTGGTACGGTCTTTTTTCCTGTTTTATGGTACAGGAGAACAACAGATGAACAAAACTTATTTTAATTCCACTTCTGCGCCTGCAGCGGTGAGTTTTTCCTTCATGGATTCTGCATCTTCCTTGGAAACGCCTTCCTTGACGGCTTTCGGAGCTCCGTCAACGAGATCCTTTGCTTCCTTCAGGCCGAGGCCGGTAATTTCGCGAACAGCCTTGATAACCTGAATCTTCTGAGAACCTGCAGATTTGAGAATAACATCGAACTCAGTTTTCTCTTCAGCAGCAGCAGCGGCGCCACCAGCAGCAGGAGCAGCAGCAACGGCAACCGGAGCAGCAGCAGATACGCCAAATTCTTCTTCAAGAGCCTTTACGAGTTCGGACAGTTCGAGGACAGAAAGGGCTTTAACATCTTCAATCAGCTTTGCAACTTTATCAGACATAAGATAGAAACCTCCATATTAATTTAGAATTTTTAAGCGGATTCTTTTTGCTTTTCAGCAATAGCATTCAATGCAACAACCAGTCCTTTGATTGTTCCGTTCAAAACGGTGACAAAACCGGTAATCGGAGCATTCAAGCCACGCAGAGTTTGAGCAACCAGCTCTTCCTTCGATGGCAAAGATGCGAGCGTTTTGATTTCCTCTAGGCTTACGGCTTTACCATCAATGAAACCTGCTTTGATCGTAAATGTATCGTTCTTCTCAGCATACTGGGCGATAATTTTGGCAGGAGCAACATAATCATCCGTATGAACAGCGATAGCGGTTGTACCTTCCAAAACTCCTTCAAGTCCTTCAATCCCAGCTTCTTGAAGAGCGCGGCGCAAAATTGAATTCTTGACAACTTTGTATTGGCTGCCAGATTCACGCAATTCCTTACGAAGTTTTGTGTCAGCCTCCACTGTGATGCCTTTATAATCTACAATCACGCCAGTACGTGCAGATTTCAAGCTTTCAGAAAGCTGCGCTACAGCCTGCTTTTTCTTTTCCAAAATCTTTGCACTTGGCAAATAAATTCACCTCCACCTGCTACAGGATCAAGCATACAACGTAAAAAGCCTTTCCCGCTGCCGCAGAAAAGGCTTTCAACACACAAATGCATATCGAACCTTATTCTCGGCAGGCTGGAAAATCCATTACGCATACAGCACCTGCTGTCTTTGAATAAAGAAAATCTACTATTTTAGTTTATTATAACAGAACAAACCGCAAATGTCAATAAAAATCAAGCGCTAAATTTGTTCGGATTGATTTTAACGCCCGGTCCCATTGTGGATGCGACAACGCAGGATTTAATATACTGTCCTTTCGCTGCTGCCGGTTTTGCCTTGATAATCGCGTTAAGCAGAGTTTCGAAATTTTCAAGCAGTTTTTCTTTGCCAAAAGAAACTTTGCCAATGACACAGTGAATGATATTGGATTTATCGAGACGATATTCAATCTTACCGGCTTTTGCTTCTGTAATGGCTTTGCCGATTTCACGTGTAACGGTACCGGCCTTCGGGTTCGGCATCAGTCCGCGTGGACCTAAGATTTTACCTAGGCGGCCAACTTGGCCCATCATATCGGGCGTTGTAATCAGCACGTCAAAATCCATCCAGTTTTCGTTCTGGATTTTCTGAATATATTCTTCTGCACCGACATATTCTGCTCCTGCAGCTTCGGCTTCCTTAGCAGCATCACCTTTGCACAGTGCAAGAACACGTACCTTCTTGCCGGTTCCGTGCGGAAGAACAATGGCACCGCGAACCTGTTGATCCGCATGGCGGCTGTCCACGCCGAGCTTGACATGAACCTCCACACTCTCATCAAATTTGGCCGTACCCGTCTTGATGCAAAGTTCAAGAGCCTCTTCTGCATCATAAAGGTTGGAACGGTCAATCAGCTTTGCGCTGTTGGTATATTTTTTTCCGTGTTTCATTGGTTATCCTCCCTGTGAAGTGGTAAAATCGGATTCATACTTCCTCCCACCCGGGCTATTGCTCAGTCCGTGACTTCAACGCCCATGCTGCGCGCGGTTCCGGCAACCATGCTCATGGCAGCCTCAATGGAAGCGGCATTCAAATCGGGCATCTTTGTCTCAGCAATTTTACGGATCTGCTCACGGGTAATTTTAGCCACCTTATTCTTGTTCGGCTGACCGGAAGCCTTTTCGATTCCGCATGCCTTTTTAATGAGAACTGCGGCGGGCGGCGTTTTGGTGATAAACGTAAAAGAGCGGTCGGCATAGACCGTAATGATGACAGGAATAATCATCCCTGCTTGCCCTTTTGTACGTTCATTGAATTCCTTTGTAAACGCCATAATGTTAACGCCGTGTTGACCGAGAGCCGGTCCAACCGGCGGTGCCGGCGTAGCCTTACCGGCAGGTATCTGAAGCTTAATAAAGCCCGTAACCTTTTGAGCCATGTTTACTGCACCTCCAAAATTCGTGGTTGCTGGCGGAGCGGTAAATCCGCTCCTCCCACAGGGGCATTGCCCCTCATAACAGGCGGATTCTCCGCCGTATTACCAAAATGAAAATTAGTCCATTGCCCGAGCTTGATTCAGTTCAAGCTCAACTGGTGTTTCGCGCCCAAACATAGATACTGTGACGCGAACGCGGTTCTTGTCTTTATCGACTTCTTCCACAACACCGACAAATCCTTCCAGAGGACCGTCAATAATCTGGACGGAATCACCGACATCATACGAAACCTCGATTTCTTTTTTCTCCACACCAAGCCTTGCCACTTCTTCGTCCGTTAAGGGGATCGGCTTGGAAGAAGGTCCCACAAACCCGGTACAACCGCGGATATTCCGCACCACATACCAAGATTCATCGGTTAAAATCATCTTGACAAGAACATAGCCAGGGAAAATCTTCCGCTCCACCTCGCGTTTTTTGTCATCCTTGATTTCTGTAACGGTTTCGGTCGGAACCAAAATCTGCTGAATCAGGTCGTGAAGCTGGCGGTTTTCCACCGTTTTTTCAAGATTGGAAGCTACTTTATTTTCATAGCCGGAATAGGTATGAACCACATACCATTTTGCTTCCTCTGGCAAAGAAAACCCCTCCGCTTCTTCAAATTAGTTTGAAACATTCAATCAACCCGCAACATTCATAATCAGTGAAAGCAGGTTGACCAATAAAGTATCCAGCCCGAAAACGAACAAACCGATTACAATAATGGTGACCAGAACGACACCGGTATTTTTAAACACCGATTGCGGCGTAGGCCAAACCATCTTTTTGGCTTCGCTTTTTGACTCGCGAAAGAATTTTGAAATGTTTTTGCCCAGTTTGACAAAAACGTTTCCTTTCTTTCCACTTTTATCGGCCATAATCTTTTGTCCCTCCGTCCGGATTACTTCGTTTCTCTGTGAAGCGTATGTTTCCTGCAGAATCTGCAGTACTTGGTCATTTCAAGCCTGTCCGGATTATTCTTTTTGTTTTTCATCGTGTCATAGTTGCGTTGTTTGCATTCTGTGCAGGCTAATGTTACCTTTGTTCTCATGACGGCACCTCCCGCTGTACGGAAAAATTTTTAAGCCCACAAAAAGGCTTCGGCCTCCCTCAACATAAATGGGCACAAAAAAATAGCCCCTTTATTGAGGTACTGTCATCATAGCACACTGCTTTTTTTCTGTCAAGTTTTTTAGCAATTATTTTTATTGCTTCCTATATTTTACAGTGTGATGACTTGATAGATACCGGGCATCTTTCCATTTAAGACACCCGGTATATTGGACATCACCGACTTTGCAAAACATCAGCCATGAATTTTTTCTTTTTCTTCTTTTTTTCCGGCTTTACTTTTTTCCCTTTCAGTTTTAAAGCCGCCTTGTGGCTTTTCTGAAGATCCTCGCTTAACTGCGAACGCACGGTTTCCAGAGCACTTTCCCCATTGATTCCGTTTAAAATCACAATGGTAATAATGGAGCGCACGTCCATGTCACCGGCGGCGTACAAATCGTTGAGAAGTTGGCAGCATCGGGCAATTCGATTCTTCTCAGCAGGATTATTCACAAGAGCATTAATTTTTGGAAGGAGCTTTTGCCTTGCAAACGTAACCGAGCGAACACCGCCGTACATGGATTTTTCCGTATTCAGTTCATCTTTCAATTCCGGAAACAGTCCGACAAATCGGTTGAAAAAAAACAGGGGATCGACGTTGCTGTCATCGTCCTTTTTGCGTTTTTTTCGTGTTTTAACCACTGCTGTCTGTTTTGGCCCCGTCAAAGTTTCCACAAAATCGTCCGCAATGCTCTGTGCCTGTGCGGGTGTATCGGTTTCCGGATCATAAAGCCACATGGAAAGAGATTTCCAATTGCCGTCCGGTTTTTCTCCATTTAAATCGCAGGTGCGAAGACTGAAACGTTTCTGTTTTTCCTGGTATAAAACACTGTAGGCATTCCCCTCCCCTAAGAAAAGAACCTCGTGCCCATTGTTCTGTGCTTCTCCTTTTGTTCTGCGATATCCTCGCCCGCTCAGAGCAGTTTCCACACCGCCGGCAACTATTTCAAATGCTTTTTGATCCATATTGGTCGCTCACTCCCGAATTTTAAAACTTTCCGTTCCATTTTGTACCTTATAACCTTAATAATACAGTAATGATACTTGAAATATACTTGATTATACTACATAAACATTTTTTTGTCACCATACAAATTCATTAGGCTCAGTTTCACCGAAAGAAGCAATTGCGTACACGCCCGCTATGTGCTAATATAAGTATTTGTAATATTCTGTTTTCGCAGAGCCTACTTGCCGGAATAATCCTGTTTGCATCTATGTAAAACGGGAGCTGCAATGGAGGATGAAAGAATGACCCGTAAAAAAATTGCCGTCCTGTTCGGAGGCTGCTCTTCTGAGCATGAGGTATCCCGCGTTTCTGCCTATTCTGTCCTGAGCAACCTGTCCAAAGAAAAATATGAAATCTACTGCATCGGAATTACAAAAAACGGACAGTGGTATTTGTATGACGGCCCGCTGAAAGCTATCCCAGACGGAAGCTGGGAACAAAGCGAACAGAAATGTACCGCTTTTTTTTCACCTGACCGCAGCATAGGAGGGCTTGTGGTTTGCAAAGAGGGCACAACGGAAATTTTGCCGGTTGACTGCGTTTTTCCAGTTCTGCATGGCAGAAATGGAGAAGATGGGACGATCCAAGGTCTTTTGCAGCTTTCCGGACTGCCGTTTGTCGGCTGCAAAACCTTAAGTTCCGCCATCTGCATGGATAAAGCGGTTACGCATACGCTTTTGGCCGGCGTTGGAATCAAGCAGGCTCAGTATCTTTGGTTTTATTACCCGCGCTATTTGGAAAGGCCCGATAAAATCCGATTGAAAATCAGCGCAAGACTCGGATATCCGGTTTTTGTAAAACCGGCAGCCTCCGGCTCTTCTGTTGGTGTCAGCCGCGTCACTTGTGAAGAGGAATTGGATGCAGCCATCCGCCTTGCAGCTACCGAAGGGGATAAAATTCTGGTGGAAGAAGCCATTTCGGGGCAGGAAGTTGAATGTGCGGTGCTTGGAAACGAAAATCCGGTGGCCGCCGCCAAGATAGGCGAAATTGCCGCTTCCGCCGCTTTCTATGATTATAATGACAAGTATAAATCTGGGAAATCCAAGCTCTATATTCCTGCTCATTTGTCGGAAGAGGTAACCCAGGAGCTGCGCTCCATTGCCGTCAGAGCTTACCGCACATTGGGATGCCGCGGTTTTGCCCGTGTGGATTTCTTTGTTCGTAACAACAAGGAAATTCTGCTCAATGAGTTAAATACAATTCCAGGGTTTACACCAATCAGTATGTATCCAAAGCTTTGGGAAGCCTCCGGACTTTCCTACAGTGAATTGCTGGATCGCTTGATTGACCTGGCTCTGCAGGAAAAATGAGCAGATCGTATTTTTTAAAACCCGTTACTAAATTAAAAAATCCAGGGATGATAGAGAAAATATTGCTAAAATATAGGAGTGTAGGAGTGCTGGAATGCAGGAAAATTTTTTAATATCAATCAAAGGCAGGCAAAGAGTGGACGATGAAACCGGAGAAGTGGAACTGACAACACTCGGCTCGTATGTTCGACGGGGTGACAGCCGATATATTGTCTACAAGGAGTACACTTCCGAAGATAAGAACAAAACACGCACGTCCATTCTAAAAATAGACGGAGAGAACAAAATAACACTGATGCGCGGCGGCGAAGATAACACCCGGCTGATTTTGGAATGCGGAAAACGCCATCTGTGCCAATACGGCACCGAATTTGGCAGCATGATGATAGGCGTGTTTACCAGCCGTGTTCAGTCGGAACTCACTGATATGGGCGGAAGGCTGGAAGTCAGCTATACACTGGATATCAATTCCAACCTTTCAAGCCAGAATGAGATTTTTATCACCATCAAGGAGGCCAACAGTAAGGATGTCAAAGCTAACGTTACAGGCAACTGATCAATTAAGGAACGCAATCCGCACGGCCATGCAAACGGCAATTCAAAACGGTTCCCTGCCCGAGGCTCCTCTGCCCGATTTTTCCGTTGAGGTACCGGCGGATCACGCGCATGGGGACTGGGCAACCAATGCAGCCATGGTCGGTGCAAAAAGTTTCCGCATGCCGCCGCGTAAAATTGCCGAAACAATTGCAGAAAATATCGACCTTACCGGCACCTATTTTGAGCGCTTCGAAATTGCCGGACCCGGTTTTCTGAATTTTTTCTACGATCCGCGTTTTTATCGTGATGTGCTCAAAGATGTGATTGCCTGCGGTGAAAATTACGGCCGCAGCAATTTTGGAAATAAAGAAAAAGTAATGGTGGAATTTGTTTCCGCTAACCCAACCGGCCCGATGCACATGGGCAACGCACGCGGCGGCGCGCTCGGCGACTGTCTTGCCTCGGTTCTCGACGCTGCCGGATATGATGTCACCCGCGAGTTTTACGTCAATGACGCAGGAAACCAGATTGAAAAATTTGGTGCTTCTCTGGAGGCACGCTATCTTCAAATTTTTCTTGGCGAAGACGCCGTAGAATTTCCCGAAGACGGCTACCAAGGCGATGACATCCGCGAACGCGCCCGCGAATTTGCCGAAATAAACGGCGACCGCTATGTAAAGGCAAATTCCGAGGAACGCCGCGACGCCCTTGTCGGCTTTGCACTGCCGAAAAACATCGACAAGATGAAAGCAGATTTGGAAAAATACCGCATTTTTTACGACGTCTGGTTCCGTGAAAGCACCATTCACGAGGACGGGGAACTTCAGGAAACAATTGACATTCTAAAACAACGCGGTATGACCTATGAAAAGGACGGTGCGCTGTGGTATCGCGCTACGGCGCTCGGCGCAGAAAAAGACGAAGTTCTGATCAGACAGAACGGCAATCCAACCTACTTCGCAGCAGATATCGCCTATCATCGGAATAAATTCGCAAAGCGCGGGTTTGAACGCGTCATCGATGTCTGGGGCGCCGACCACCACGGCCACGTCGCTCGTATGAAAGGCGCGATGGATGCCTTAGGATTGGATGGAAACAAGCTGGACGTTGTTTTGATTCAGCTGGTTCGTCTGGTTCGCAGCGGTGAAGTTGTTCGTATGAGCAAGCGTACCGGCAAAGCCATCGGTCTTTCCGACCTTTTGGAAGAAGTATCGGTAGACGCCGCACGTTTTTACTTTAACCTGCGGGAAGCCACTTCGCAGATGGAGTTTGACTTGGATTTGGCTGTTCAGCAGGATTCTCAAAATCCGGTTTATTATGTTCAGTACGCGCATGCGAGAATTTGCAGTATTCTGAAAAATCTGGCTGCCGAAGGGATTTTCCCACGCGATTGCACGGACGAGGAGCTGGCTCTTCTCAATTCTAAAGAGGAAATCGAGCTCATCCGCCATTTGTCCTCTTTCACTGGGGAAATCATTGCCGCCGCACAGAATTACGACCCTGCACGCATCATGCGCTATGTGATTGAACTGGCAACCCTGTTCCACAAGTTCTACAATGCCCGCAGAGTCAAAGGTGAAGCAGAGGAACTGACCGCTGCCCGACTGTATCTGTGCCGAGCAACTGCTACGGTCATTCGCAACGTGCTTTCCATGTTTAAAATTACAGCTCCTGAAAGTATGTGATCTGTTTAGAAATGCAGGTGTAAAAGAGAAAGAATGGACTTACTTGACCGGCTTCCGCTTCTTCTGGACCCGACTCCCGACTTTCACGCCGCCGGACTCCCGGCAGGTGTGCAACCTGAACTGTGGCTTGCAGAACATCCTGGCCACGCAAGCGACTTGGTGAAAAATTTTTATTTGGCCGGAGCGCAGGTGCTCAGCGCTCCCACCATTTGTGCCAGCCGCTTCTATCTTCCGGAACATAATATTGACGGCTTAAATCGTCGTCTAGTAGAACTGACACGAAGTGCCGCTCAGCCCGGAACGCCCGTTTGCGGGGTAGTGGGCCCCAGTGGGCTTTTTGTCCCGCCGTACGGAAAGTCGGATTTTGACGACATCTACGACGGGTACCGCGAGCAAATTCGGGCACTGGCCAACGCAGGGGCTGATTTTCTGCTTTTGGAAGGCCTGCATGCTCTTTCTGACCTTCGAGCCGCTCTGCTTGCCGCCCGCACAACCTCTCTGCCGGTCATTGCCCTCATTTCCACAGACTCGAGCGGACACACGATGACCGGCGGGAGGTTTCTTCCTATTCTCATCACGCTTCAGGCCATGGGTGCGGATGCAGTGGGCTTAAGCTGTCCTGCAAATCCCGAATTGGCAAAGCAGTTTCTCATGGCTCAACAACATTCCGCCGTACCATTTGCTGTCCGTCTGGAAACCGATAGCCTTTCCCCGAGAGAATTGGCAGAAACTGCGCTTGTATTTTTGCAGGCGGGCGTTAGAATCTTAGGCGCGGGTATCGGAGCCGGGCCGGAACACGTCCGCGCTTTGGCTCAAACCATGCAAAAATTCGGCCCCCCCGAGTTACCGAAGGAGCCGGACTGTGATGCCGCCGCTATAGAGCAGGAAGCCTTTTTCCTCGGCTACGATATTGTTCTGAGCGAACCGATTCGCTGTACAAGTTCTCTTGAGGATGATTTAATTGACCTAGATGACGAACAGGTCACTGCCGCTTTGGTTGACGTAGCAAATATGGACGATGCTATTTTGCTTGGAGAAGTCAGCGGAATGACCCGCCTGCCAATTGCCGTACATGCAGACAATCCCACCATATTGGATGCGGCCCTGCGGTATTTTCAGGGACGGCTCATCATTGATTCCGACTGCCAAATAGACCGTAATATTCTCGAGCCGCTGGCTGCAAAATACGGAGCAATCATTTATTAGCCGACTGCTCCATTTTTTGCTCAGCAGCATCCCACGGTTGAGATTCATACATCCACTCGTCCCAGCTGAGAAAACTTAAACATAGTGAAGCGATGCCAAAAAAACAGGCAATTACGCCAGTGGTCAATGCCCAGTTTACGATGCCAAACGGACCGATAACCATGGAAATCATGGCAAAAACCAGCCCAACATCAAAAAAGAGCATGGCAAGTCTTTCGTTGCTCATCTGTTTTCCTCCAGTCTGTTTGATAGTGCCGCCAGCTGCTCAAGGGTCAGCTGCTCCGCACGGGCCGTCGGCGGAATTTCTGCATACTGCAGTGCTTGCAGCACCCGATTTTTTCCCAGTCCCAACCCGGAAGATACAGCATTTAAAATAGTTTTGCGCCGTTTGCCGAACGCCGCGCGAACGAGTGTAAAAAACGCCTTCTCACTTTTTACCTGCACCGGAGGTTGACGCAGTACATCCAGACGGATAACGGCAGAATCCACATTGGGCTGTGGATAGAACGACGTGCGCGGTACCTCGAACAGAATATGCGGGTTCGCATAATAGTAAACCGCTGCGCTCACAGCCCCGCACATCCTGCTGCCCGGAGGCGCACACAGGCGCTGCGCCGCTTCCTTTTGCACCATGACGGTCAGAGAGCTGACAGGCAAACGCTCCTCAAGAAACCGCATCAGTACGGGAGATGTGATATAATAGGGCAAATTTGCACACACCGTGGTTTCCATTTCTCCGAATTGCTCCCGCAGCAGTTTGCCAAGGTCCAATTTGAGAACGTCCCCCTGCACGACCCGCACATTGGAACACCCGCTCAGCGTTTCTTCCATCACGGGAAACAGGCTTTGATCCAGCTCAATTGCTACCACCTTGCCCGCTCTGGCGGAAAGTTCCTTCGTTAAGACGCCAAATCCCGGGCCGATTTCCAGTACACCCTTAGTTTCATCCGCACCGCAGGCTTCAGCCATGCGCGGGCAAACGGACGGATCAATTAAAAAATTTTGTCCGAGGGATTTTGAAAAGCGAAAACCGTGCCGTTTTAGCACGGACTGTATCGTTGCAAGGTCCGTCAGCTCCATTGTTAAGAATCCTCCAGTTATTTTCTTGATTATTATATCATACCCATTGCTGAAATTCTAATTTTAAAACTTCACGATTCGTTGGGAGGGCTTTTGATGAAACGCACCGACAAAGCAAATTATTATCTCGACATTGCGGAAACAGTGGCAGAGCGCGGCACATGCCTGCGGCGCAACTTCGGCGCAATCATCGTAAAACATGATGAAATTGTGTCCACAGGATACACCGGCGCCCCACGCGGACGAAAAAACTGCATCGATACCGGCGTTTGTGTCCGGGAATCGCTGAAAATTCCCCGCGGTGAACGCTATGAGCTGTGCCGTTCCGTTCACGCGGAAATGAACGCCATCATCAGCGCTTCTCGCCGGGACATGATTGGCTCCACTCTATATCTGGTTGGACGTGAGGCGGCTACTGGCGATTATGTGGCAAATCCCGCCCCGTGTTCCCTGTGTAAACGCATGATTATCAACGCAGGAATCATTCGCGTTGTCGCTAGGAACTCAGCCACCGATTTTACCGTAACGGACGTGCAAGATTGGGTGGAAAACGACGAATCCCTTTGCGGCAAATTCGGTTATTAAATCTGAAAAATCAACTTGCGAGGAGGCTAAATGGCTAGTGTCAAGGGAAGTTCGCAATTTTGGGACTCCGGAAAATGAATTAGGCTACGTTTAATAGTATCTGAATAGATTTTGGATTTAAGTATGCTCTGGAAACAGACCAGTCTTCCGCATATTCCATGAGACATGTTGTTACCAGACGTAGATAGGAATCCGGATTAGGGAATATTCCTACTACGCTGGTTCTGCGGCGGATTTCCTTGTTCAGCCGTTCCAGCATATTAGTTGAAGAAATTTTGCGGGCATCAAGTTCCGGAAAAGCATAGAAGGCTAGAGAATCTTCCAGTCCATCTTCCAGGAATTCGATTGCTTTTGGAAAGCGTTTTCCATATTGTTCTGATATTTGCTCCGCGCGCTGTCTAGCTATTTCAGCGGAGGGTGCCAACCAAATTTCTTTTAACTGAGCCGCAAAGGACTCTTTTTCCTTCTGGGGTACATGAGCTAAAATATTTCGCATGAAATGGACTTTGCATCGTTGCCAAGAGGCTCCCGGAAAACTCTCACGGATGGCTGCAATCAGCCCTTTATTCGCGTCTGAAACCACCAGAAGCGGTGTTTTCAGTCCACGATCTAAAAGACTTTGAAACAATTGAGAATAACTTTCTTTTGATTCATCTAGCATTGGCTCTACGGCGAGGATATCCCTATGCCCCTGTTCATTGACGCCGCAAACTACCATCACAGCCATGCTGACGACCCGGCCATCCATACGAATTTTTTCATACAGTGCATCTGTCCAAATGACAGGATAGCGACCCGTCAGAGGCCGGCTGCGGAAGTACTGTACCTGCTCATTAAGGCCTTTCGTCATTTCACTGACTTGACTGCGAGAAAGATTTTCAATTCCAAGACTGCGGGCTAGTTTCTCCATCTTTCGCGTAGATACACCCTGCACAAACGCTTCCTGAACCACTTGAATCAGCGCTGCTTCACTGCGCTTGCGTTCTGTTACGAAAAACGGGATATAGCCCTGATTTCGGAGTTTTGGTACCATCAGATACATCGTCCCCATACGAGTATCCAGTCGACGCGGCCGATAGCCGCAGCGGTAATCACGGCGGGATGGATTGTGTGCATTCTTTTCCGCGCCAATAATACCGGAGACCTCTGCTTCCATCAGACGGGTACACAGCCATTCCAGCATCGACAGCATTGGATCCGGCTGCGCCATACATTTTAGTAGCAATTCTGTCAAATCTGTGGTATTCTTTTTGTGAGTCATTGGGTATCTCTCCTTTTTTGAATGTTTTCTCACCATTCATTTTATCGGAGTCCCAATGACTTTTCTATACCTTTATGAAATTGCGAACTTTATTGTACTCTATCGCTAAATGCCTCCTCGCTTTAAATGCCTCCTCGCTTTTTTTATAACTCTTTCTGCCCATCGTTTTCGGACTGTTTTTCTTCCTCCTCACGCTTTCCGAATGCGCGATCTGCTGCCTCCCGCGCAATATCAATCAGAATTCGTTCGTTGTCGTCATCTTCCTGTCTGGGTCTGGCGGGAATTTGAGCATAAACCTCCCCTACCTTGGAACGCATCCAAAGCCCAGGAATAATCCTCATGGAGTATCCGCAGCCCGGTTCCATCATCCAGTCGTAAAATTTGGCCCGGGGTAAACCATATGTTGCAAGAATGGACATGATCACACCGCCGTGCGTAACAATGACAGCGGAAGTCATGCCGGAACGCATCAACCCTTCTACGATTCTTTCAAATGCTGAGCAGACGCGCTGCGCAAATACAGCGCTGTCCTCTCCGTTCGGCGGGGTAATCTGTTCACCGCTCCCTGCGACCCACCGCCGAAACCGATCATCTTCCGCGGCAATTTCCTCCGCGGTTTTCCCTTCCCAGTCACCAAAATCACATTCCTGCAAATCAGGAACCAAAATCGGCTTGGATTCGGGATATAAAATCCCCATTGTTTCCGTACACCGGCGCAGCGGACTAGAAATATACGCCTGCGCCTGCGGGTAGGGATGTTTTTTCATCAAGGCACGAATATGTTCAGCACCACGCGCGGAAAGCGGCAAATCCGTGGAACCGATATATCGGCCTTGTTCGTTGCCTTCAGTTGTACCATGACGGATAAAATGAACGGTGTAAGATTTCATAAAACACTCCTTTAAAAGCCGCCCGGCAATTTGTTTCAAGATACGGAAGTGTTTCGGCTGCCGAGGTACGATATCTAGTGTAGGTTTGTCAAACATATTGGACAGTATGGGATTGTAAAAATTCAGAAGGAGATAACCAGTGAAGAGGACGCATCGGCATATTGTTAGAGCGGCGTAAGTAGATGGAAAGTTGGTTTTCAAAGTCAGCTAAGGAATAAAAATGGTGTTTGTTGTAAAAGCGTTTTTGGTCTTCGCGATGGCTGCGTTCCACTTTACCATTGTGCCTGGGCGTATAAGGCCGAATCAGTTTGTGCCGGATATGCAGTTGAGCGGCAGTGGCCTCGAAGAGCGTCAGCAGATGTTTCTTTGATGGGGAAAAACGGTTGGTGAATTCAAAACCGTTGTCAGTTTGAATGCATTCCACATGAACACCGCGCCGAGCAAACCATTTGACAGCTCGTTTTAGAAAGTCGGCAGAAGAGTAGGTACTCTGTTCAGGGTATGCTGCCAAAAAACGCAGCCTAGAAAATTCATCAATAGCGGTGTACTGGAAAAGTCGAAGCTCAGGGTCGGCAATACAGCGCTTTGGGACTACCTTTACATCGATTTGAATGCGCTCTCCGGGATGCGTCATTTGCTCATATGGCTTTGGCTGATATTTTTTCTTCGGTTTTGCCTCTGGAAAAATCCCAATTCGGCGCATTACACGGAACAGACTTTCCGGACATCGCTTGTATCCGCGCTTTTTTAACCGGGACCATAGTTCAATCATACCGAGTTCTGGGTTCCTGCGCCGCATATCGCGAATCAGTTTTAACTCGGCAGGTGTATGCTGGTTTGGATGACTGTGTGGCCTTCTAGACCGGCAAGCCAACGATTCTAATGTACCGTCATACCGGGCCATCCAAAAGTAAATAAAGGAACGACTTTTGTTGTACTTTCTGCTTGCACGACTGACACCGTACTTTTGAGCGTAGATCATTATGGATTGCCTAAACTTCATGTCTTGTGTTACACTATTCATGCAGGAATGGACACTTCCTCTCGGTATGATTTGGTTTTGGTAGCTTTATTGTAACCGATGTGTCCATTTCTGTATTTTATTTTTTCTCAACTGTCCAATATGTATTGTAGTCCTACATTCGGCTGCCGAGGTACGATATCTAGCGGCTTTACAAGTTGTTATATTTATTGTATACTTTACTTCGCGTTTATTATACCGGATTCGACAGGGGATAGTCAAATGAACAGCAGTTTTTCCAGAATCATCACCTTGCTGCGCAAGGAACGTGGGTACAGCCAAAAAAAGGCCGCCGGAGATTTAGGCATCTCCCAGGCGTTGCTCTCCCATTATGAAAAAGGAATTCGTGAGTGCGGGCTCGACTTTGTGGTGCGTGTCGCGGATTACTATAATGTATCCTGCGACTATCTGCTCGGCAGAACCCTTGACCGGCACGGCACCACAATATCGGTGGAGGATATCCCGGAACCGGACGCTGCAGGCAAGGAAAACATCCTGCGTGGAAGCCTTTTGCCCGTACTGAACAAAAAGTTAATTGCAAATTCCCTTAATATCATTTACGGAATTCTGCAAAAATGCGGAAACAAAGCGTTGATTATGGAAGTTTCCGCATACTTGAATCTTTCGATTTATAAAGTATTTCGCATGCTCTACTCCGCGAATCCAAAAAATCCGCAGGGGCTTTTCTCCATTCCTTTAAAACTTAGTTCGGGACGTTCCTGCGCAGCGCAGCACATTGCACTTTCTAACGCAGAATGTCTGTTATCCGGAGATAAAGTGGATTCCATGGAAGGCGTGGATAAAAACGCCATTCCATCCCTTTCGCAAGAAAAGCTTTCCGCAGAATATCCTCTGTTTGCTTCTTCTCTTTATAACCTGATTCAAAATTCGGAAGCGCGGATGGGTGCGAAAAAACAATCCAAATAAAATTATACCACGGCTTTCTGTGTTTGCAAGCAGAACAAGCTAAAAATAAAAGTACAACGGAGTCGGGGCGCATATTGCGCTCCGACTCCGTTTCAATTTCTTATGACAAAATTCCCATATGCTGTATTTCCAAGCTAGAATGCGCAGGACGGATTCATCCAAACGTTCCATGCTGATTGTTCCGTCCTCCACAGCCGCGTATAAAGCCCGAAAACTGTTTTTTATATCCGATGTCAGCAGGATATCATTTCCGGCCAAAAATGCCTGCACAGCAGCATTCTGGTCATTTGTGAAATCGGTAATTGCCTTCATAGAAAGATCATCCGTCATAATAACGCCGGAAAAGCCGATTGTTTCTCTAAGGATTCTATGGACCTGGGGAGAAAGTGACGCCGGATTTTGAGAATCCATACATTCCACAATATTGTGGCAAACCATCACGCAGGGGGCACCTGCTTGAATTCCGGCCTGAAACGGGAGAAAATCATACAATTGAAATGTCTGGTAGCTGCGCTTGTCCCTGACAATGCCAGAGTGGGTGTCTTCGTTGTTTCCATAACCCGGAAAATGCTTGAGCGTGCAGGCAACTCCTTCCTGCAGATAAGCTTTTACAGAAATACGAACAAATTCAGCAGTCTGTTTTGCGTTCTGGCCAAATGCCCGAGCATGGATATAATCCGACGGATCCACCGACACATCACAGACAGGGGCAAGATTCATGTTCAGACCCAGGGATTTCATCAGCTGCGCTTTCTTCACTGTGTCTTGTTCAATACCATCGAGTCCGCTCAAGCGATAAATCTCCTGCGGAGAACGGAATTTTTGCGGAGAAAGTTCGGAGTATTTGCTGATGCGAACGACCGTGCCGCCTTCTTCATCACAGCAAAGTATCATTTTGATTTTGCTGGAATTTTGGTAAGATGCAAGCGTCTTACGCACCTGTTCGGCGGTTTTGTCCGCAAAATCTCTTGCGGTTAAACAGTACCCGCCGGGCTGATAGTCGTCAATCATCTTGACTGCACCAGCTTCCGGACAGGTAAACAGGAACACCTGTCCCACCTTTTCCTTTGTAGTCATTTTCTCAAGGCGCAATTGGGCCGCTTCGCTGTATGGCGCAAACAGACCTTTTACCGGAGTATATACAGCTGTATGGTTTATTTCCTCGGAAGATGACAGTTTTTCCTTGGCCGATGATGATGAAGACAGAGACATTGTAAGGTTTTCAGCCGACGGGAACATGAGGTCAAGAATTTTATCCGCAATTTGGTAAAATGTGAAAGCCGAAGCACATACACACAGGAACAGCAGCAAAAAAAGAAAGATTTTCGCAAAACTATACCGGCGCGTTTTGGGTTTGTTTTTCATTGATTTTCTCCCCAGTACCCAAAGTTAACCGTTTTTTAAAAGACTGCGGTACATGCGGATATATTGGTTTGCAGAATGCCCCCAGCTGAAATCACATTCCATTGCGCGCCGCGTCAGAACTTCCCATCCTTCTTGATTTTGGTATCCCTGAATGGCCCGCTGCACTGCCTGCAGCATATCGCCGCTGTCATAATTTTGAAAAGTAAAACCGTTTCCCTCGCCATCACCGCTGTCTGTAACGGAATCTTTCAGTCCGCCCGTTTCACGCACTACGGGAATGGCACCGTACCGCAGGGCAATCATCTGCGCAAGACCGCAGGGTTCACTCTTCGACGGCATTAAAAAAATATCGGATGCGGCATAGATTTTATGGGAAAGCTCCGGAACAAATCCAAAACAGGCACAGACACGCCCCGGAAAACGCTCCTGCAGCTGCCGGAAAAAGGTTTCATACTCCCAGTCGCCGGAGCCGAGAATCACAAACTGACAGTCCGTGGAACCCAGCAAATAATCCAGTGAATCTCGCACCAAATCCAGCCCTTTGTGGGAGACCATGCGCGTCACCATGCCAATGAGCGGTATACGCTCCCCCGAAGTGAGATTCAGCCGTTTCTGCAGCTGAATTTTATTTTCTTGTTTTCCGGTCAGATCTTCAGCGGAATAGTTTGCATAAATATCGGGATCCGTTTCGGGATTATACACGTCCGTATCAATTCCGTTGAGAATTCCGCTGAGTTTCCATTTGCGCTCAAGCAGAATGCTGTCCAGTCCATGGGAATACCACGGATCTAAAATTTCCGAAGCATAAGTTGGGCTGACGGTGGTCACGCGGTTGGCGCATTCAATTCCGCCCTTGAGAAAATTGATACATTCGTCGAACTGCATAATCGGCAGGGCACTCTTTGGCAGACCCACAACGTCCTGCAGAACTTCCTCACCATATTTTCCCTGATACTGGATATTATGAATGGTTAACACCGTTTTCATGCCGCGGTACCAGTCCTTCTCCGCGTAGAACTGGCTGAAAAACACGGGAACCAGCGCAGTCTGCCAGTCGTTCGCGTGGATAATATCCGGTTTAAACTCAATGTAAGGCAACATTTCCAAAACGGCTCTGGAAAAAAACGCAAATCGTTCCGCATCATCGAAATGTCCATACAAACCGTGACGCTTAAAATAATACTGATTGTCAATCAAGTAGTAAATCACATTTCCAACGCGCGTTTCAAATACGCCGCAGTATTGCCTGCGCCATGCAACCGGAACCGACAAACTGGTGATAAATTTCATTTCGTCACGTAGCTCCTGCGGAATATCCTCATACAGAGGCATAACCACTCGACAGCCGATTAAACGCAGCCTGAGCGCCTTGGGCAGTGAACCCGACACTTCCGCCAGTCCTCCCGTGGAAGCAAAGGGCCTCGCCTCGCTTGTGCAGTACAGTACCTTCATTTTCATACCTCCTTACTCATCCATTCCAATACCTGCAAACCATTTAGACGATGCTGCCCTTGCTGATGAAAATCGGGTAAGACTGAAATCCCAGCAAGGAACGGTCATTCTGAATCAAAACATTTTTATCCGTGATAACATATTTCAGCCTGCACCCCGAATGAATTGTTCCGTCCTGCAAAATGACGCAGTTTTCCACAACGGCCCCTTTGCCGACATGAACTCCGCGGAACAGCACACTATTGCGTACCGTTCCTTCAATTACACAGCCATCGGCAATCAAAGAATTGGAAACTTCCGACCCCAAACCGTACCGAGCTGGCATGTCATCCCGCACTTTGGTGTAAATCGGCCGATCCGGACAAAACAGCTTCTCCCGAACATGCGGCTGCATCAGTTCCATATTGGCCGCAAAATAGGAAACGGGAGAACAAATCATCTGCGCATATCCATCAAATTGATAAGAATAGATTCGCAGAAAATGTAGGTTGCGCTGGAGCAAATCGCGTTTAAAACTGTATAAATTTCGGCTGACGCAATCGTCCACCAGACGAATCAAAAGCTCCCGCCCGATTAGGACCATTCCCATTCCGTAACAGCAGTCTCCTTCTGTTCGGGGGTTAATGCGCAAATCGGTAACTCTGCCGTCAGTTCCCACCGTGAGCACCAGCGGGTTGCTGATATTTTTGGGCAGGCGTCCATAGCGGCTGACCAGCGTGATGTCAGCCTTGTTCTGAAGATGAAAGGATGCAACGTCCGAATAATCAATATTGCACACGACATCGCTGTCCGTCATCAGCACAAGATCTTCCCTGGAATTTTCCAAAAATCTTCGGATGGAGTCCAATGACTCAATTCGGTTATTGCCCATGCGCGTACCGCTAAACGGCGGCAATATGTAAAGCCCTTCTCTTTTGCGGGAAAGATCCCACGCTTTTCCGGAACCGAGATGATCCATGAGGGACTGATAGTTGGTTTTTGTAATAACGCCGACCTTATTAATTCCTGAATTTACCATATTGGAAAGGGGAAAATCAATTAGCCGATACCGTCCTCCGAACGGCACGGAACCCATGGGCCGTATTTCGGTTAGGTCGCGCAGCTTTTCCTCGTGTATGTTGGAAAAAATCAGCCCAAGCATATTATTTCCGCGCATTTTTCACGGCCTCCCCCTGTTTTATTTCAGAATCAATCATGGCTTTTGGCGGAATGACCGCTTTGTATGATACGGTACATCCGTTGCCGACAACCGTCACGCCCCATTCCTCTTTATTCTCAATATCCTCCGGACGGGCTCCAATTTTCGCATTTTTGCCGATAACGCAGTCCTCGCCGACAATGGCATACTGCACAACGGCGCCTTCCTCAATCCGCGTATTCGGCATAATAATGGAGTCCCGAACGACCGCTCCCGGGGCAATGTAAACTCCTGAAAATAATACGGCAAAATCGATTTCCCCGTAGACGCTGCTCCCCTCGGCCACAAGCGAATTCTGCACCTTTGCGCCTTGCGCAATATAACTCGGGGGCATCACGGGATTGCGCGTATAGATTTTCCAACTTTTCTCATTTAAATCCAACGGGACGTTCGGGTCCAGCAAATCCATGTTGGATTCCCACAGACTGTCAATGGTGCCAACATCCTTCCAATACCCTTCAAAAGGATACGCAAAGACGCGCTCTCCCGCATTCAGCATGGCTGGAAGAACATCCTTGCCGAAATCTTTGGAAGACTTCGGGTTCGCCTCATCCGCTTCCAGATAGGCCCGAAGTTTTTCCCAGCTGAAAACATAAATTCCCATGGAAGCTTGGTTATTTTTCGGATGTTTCGGTTTCTCTTCAAATTCATAAACGGAACCATCCGGATTGGTATTGAGAATTCCAAATCGTGAAGCATCCTCAAGCGGAACTTCAATGGTTGCAATGGTGCAATCGGCCTGTTTTTCCTTGTGAAAGGAAATCATTTTGGAATAATCCATCTTGTAGATATGGTCACCGGAAAGCACAATGACATAATCGGGATGATACCGCTCAATAAATGGGATATTTTGATAAATCGCATTGGCAGTTCCTTTATACCAGTCGGATTTACGGCTGCGCTGAAACGGCGGCAGCACATGAACTCCCGCGTTCATGCTGTCCAAATCCCACGGCTGACCATTCCCAATATATTCATTCAAAATCAATGGCTGATATTGTGTCAGGACACCAACAGTTTCTATTCCGGAATTGACGCAATTGGACAATGGAAAATCAATAATCCGATATTTACCACCGTAGGGCATGGCGGGCTTTGCAAGATTTTTTGTCAGCACCCCCAGCCTGCTGCCTTGACCTCCTGCCAGCAGCATAGCTACAACCTGTTGCTTTGGCAACATGTGATTCCTCCTTTGACTCGTTACGCTCTGTAACTTACGATTTTCCCATGCTTTGCCGCTCCTTGTTCGGCTTTGATGATACGCCCTTACGTTTCCTGCGGCGTTTGCACTTCAGATAGAGAACGGAAAGAGGCGGCAACGTAAGGCTGATGGATTGCTCACAGCCATGCATTGGGATATTTTCACTTCTTATGGAGGAACCGTTATGTATGCCGCTTCCCCCGTATTTTACAGCATCGGATGTAAAAATTTCTTCATAGATGCCGTCAAAAGGAACTCCTATGCGGTAGAGATCCCGCCGCACCGGCTGAAAATTACAGACTGCAATGACTTCTCTGCCGGATTTATCAATTCGCCGAAATGCAATTACACTTTGTTTATAATCGTCGTTGGATATCCAAGAAAATCCTTCCCATGTAAAATCTACTTCCCAAAGTGCCGGTGTCTTTAAATAAAAGTGATTCAGGTCGCGGAAAAAAGTCTGCTGCTTGCGGTGCTGTTCATAGTCGAGCAGCAACCAGTCGAGTCCTTGACGATAGTTCCATTCAATGAATTGGCTGAATTCCGTGCCCATGAAAATCAATTTTTTGCCCGGGTGTGCCATCATATAGCACAAAAATGCCCGCACGCCCGCAAATTTTTGCTCGTAGCTGCCGGGCATCTTGCTGATGAGCGAGCTTTTCCCATGCACCACCTCATCGTGCGAAATAGGAAGAATGAAATTTTCTGAAAATGCGTAGAAAAAAGAAAAAGTTAAGTTATCATGGTTATATGGTCGGTAGATGGGATCGAGCGTTATGTAATGCAGCATATCGTTCATCCAGCCCATGTTCCATTTGTAATTAAAGCCCAACCCTCCGGAATAGGTGGGGCGGGAAACCATCGGCCATGCGGTAGATTCCTCCGCAATCATCATAACAGTGGGAAATTTGGCGAAAACCACTTCATTGAGTTTTTGCAGAAACGCTATAGCCTCCAGATTTTCTCTTCCGCCATTTTTGTTCGGGACCCACTCTCCTTCCTTTCTGCTGTAATCCAAGTAAAGCATAGATGCGACTGCATCCACGCGAATCCCGTCCACATGATATTTTTCCAGCCAGAAAACCGCGCTGGAAATCAAAAAGCTCACAACTTCCTTGCGCCCGTAATCGAAAACCAGCGTACCCCAGTCACGGTGCTCCCCTTTTCTGGGGTCGGCATATTCATAACAAGGTGTGCCGTCAAACCGGGCAAGACCGAATTCATCTTTCGGAAAATGGGCGGGAACCCAGTCTAATATCACACCGATTCCGGCTTTGTGGCATCTTTCCACAAAGCTCATAAACTGCTTCGGCTCCCCATAACGGGCGGTGGGTGCAAAATATCCGGTCACCTGGTATCCCCAAGAACCTTCATAAGGGTATTCGGTTAACGGCATGAGCTCCACATGCGTGTAGCCCATATCTTTTAGGTACGGAACCAGCTCGTCCGCCAATTCGTCATAGGACAAAACACTGCCGTCCGGATGTCTTTTCCAGGATCCTGCATGGATTTCATAAATGTTAACAGGCTGCGAGTAATGCGGTTTTGCTGCTTTGTGCCGCATCCATGCCCCGTCTTTCCAAGGAAAGCCTTCAATGTCATAATACTTAGACGCCATTTCAGACCCGGATTCAAAATGATACGCATAGGGGTCGCTTTTATACAGCGTTCTCCCGTCCTCCGTAACAATACAAAATTTGTAGGAATCAAATTGATTCCAAACTGTGGGCAAAAAGCATTCCCATACGCCGCCGCCTATTGGTTCCATTGGATCATTCCCGGCCTTCCAATGATTAAAATCACCAACAATGGAAACCTGTACGGCATGCGGCGCCCAAACGCGGCAAACCATACCGTCCCGACCGTTGCGGGAAGATTTATGTACTCCCATATAGTCAAAAGCTCTGGCGTTTGTCCCCTCCAAGAATGCTGTTAACGCCGGATCCATCACGCCATGCACTTCTTTTTTCCGCATGCTGTTCGGCCACCTTTATGTAGATTGTCTTTATCATAACACAATATGGAAAAATATCAAGTAATTCTAGTTATTTTTGTATGTTATTCGGACTCAAACTCAATTATTTTTGTTTGTTTTGTTATAAAAAATAGACGGTTTTCTTTGTAATGATTCATTCTCCCTTATCATACCATACTGTATTTGTCGATTCCTGTTTCATCCGCACAAGCATAAAAAAAGATGAAACCTCATCTGAAAATTGCTGAAAAGAATTGCAACTTATTTCATTTTTCTTTCAGAACTATTCGCAGAAATATAATTTTATTTAACTTTTTTACCCAAATTTCGATTAAAAAGCACGTCAAACTTGCAAAAAACATTGAAAAATAAAGTTTTTTGTGATAAATTAAATAATCATACATTACATTCATTGGGGGCACAAAAATGAATTACATGGACGAACAATTAGCAAAACTGATTGAGAAAAATCAAGGCGAACCTGAATTCATTCAAGCTGCAACGGAAGTTCTGGAATCGCTGACTCCTGTGATTGAGCAAAATCCCAAATATCAGCAAGCGGGCATTATTGAGAGAATTACAGAACCGGACCGACAAATCATGTTCCGCGTGGCATGGACGGATGACAATGGAAAAGTGCAGGTCAACCGCGGATATCGTGTTCAGTTTAACAATGCCATCGGCCCTTACAAAGGTGGACTTCGCCTGCACCCATCTGTGAAATTGGGTACCATTAAATTTCTAGGATTTGAACAAGTCTTTAAAAATTCACTGACAGGTTTGCCGATTGGCGGCGGCAAAGGCGGCTCAGATTTTGACCCAAAAGGCAAATCCGACCGTGAAGTAATGGCTTTCTGCCAAAGCTTTATGACGGAACTGTATCGTCACATTGGGCCGGACACGGATGTTCCCGCCGGTGATATCGGCGTAGGTGCGCGTGAAATTGGATTCCTGTTCGGTCAGTATAAACGTTTGCGCAATGAATATACCGGTATTTTGACCGGCAAGGGATTAAATTTCGGCGGCTCGCTTGTTCGAACAGAAGCAACCGGTTACGGCCTGCTCTACTTAACCGATGCAATGCTTCGCAAAAACGGACAGTCTATCAAGGGCAAAACAATTGCAATTTCCGGCGCGGGCAATGTTGCAATCTACGCTTGTGAAAAAGCGCAGGCTTTGGGCGGCAAAGTGGTTACCATGAGCGATTCCACCGGTTGGATTTACGATGCCGACGGCATTGACCTGAAAGCTATCAAGGAAATCAAGGAAGTAAAGCGCGGCCGTTTGTCAGAGTATAAGGCTTATCGTCCGAATTCCGTCTATCGTGAAGGCAAGGGCGTTTGGAATACTCCATGCGATATCGCACTGCCCTGTGCAACGCAGAATGAACTGCTCATTGATGACGCCAAGGCACTTGTGAAAAATGGTGTCATAGCGGTAGCCGAAGGTGCCAATATGCCGACCAGCATTGAGGCCACGAAATATCTTCAGGAACACGGTGTCTTATTTGCCCCCGGAAAAGCTGCTAACGCGGGCGGTGTTGCCGTATCCGCTCTTGAAATGAGCCAAAACAGCATGCGCCTTACTTGGAGCTTTGAGGAAGTCGACCAGAAACTCAAAGGCATTATGGAAAATATCTTCAACAATATTTCCAATGCGGCAGAACAATACGGCTGCCCCAAAAATTATGTGGCCGGCGCCAACATCGCGGGCTTTATCAAGGTGGCCGATGCAATGCTCGCACAAGGTATTGTCTAAGTGCGGAAGAATAAAACGCATCCTTCCTCTACATAAAACCGAATTATTGAAAGAAACAGCTTCCTCTGAAAATCCTCCTGCTGCAAAACTGCGGCAGGAGGATTTCGTCTTCTATCGGATAAAATCGTGTTGGTAGATTGTAAAATCAAATTGAACACATAAAAAGATCCCATAGCGCACAGGGAACTGTTAGGATAAAGTTACCACACTAAATACTGACAGAAAGGCCTGAACACTATGGACAAGAACCATTCTATCATAAATATCGAAGAACGCAAGAGGGGACAGCATCTTAAAGCAGAAGAGCGTGGCGCAATCCAACAGTTAAAGAAGATGGGATTTAGCAATCGAAAGATTGCTCGCGCAATCAATTGCAGCCCCTCTACCGTGGGCTATGAACTACGACGTGGCACACCGGAATACTCCGGCCGAGGTCGCAAACCCGGCTACTCAGCCAAACGTGGAGCTGCAGTCTACAAAGCGAATCGCAGTCGTTGCCATCGCCCTAGAACGGTATCCAGGAACTCCGACTTCATCCGTTGGATGGTTAAAAAGGTTCGTAAGCATAATTGGTCTTTTGATGAGTGCGTAGGGCGGGCCCGAAGCGAACATCGTTTTCCAGCCAAGGAAATCCCATGTACAAAAACTCTATATCATATGCTGTGGAAAGGGGAATTACCGCTCACGCTATTTGAACTTCCTGAGGTATTAAATAGGCATTCTCGCAGAAAACCACGGCTTTCTAAGCGTATCAATGGGAAATCCATTGATTGGCGGCCACCTGAGGTAGCAGAGCGAAACACATTTGGACACTGGGAATCTGATACGGTACTGGGCCGAAAAAGAAGCGGTGAGGCAGTTGTATTTACCATTGTAGAGCGCCTGACAGGATATTATCTTTCAATTCGAATTGACGGCAAAACAACCACCGGTGTTGCCAATGCCATGGAACAGCTAAAGGAACAGTATGGCGAGAAATTTTCGCAGGTGTTTCGCAGTATTACCACAGATAACGGCAGTGAGTTTGCGGCATTTTCAGCCTTTGAAGAACTAGGCACGGCAATCTACTTTGCTCATCCCTATTCTGCTTGGGAACGACCTGTAAATGAGAGGACCAATCGCATACTACGAAAATATATCCCAAAGGGTCGCTCCATCAATGGCTTTACCGCCGAACAAATCTTAATGTTTGCAGACGAGATAAACGCCACGCCTAGGAAACGATTAGGTTATCAGACCCCTGAGGAACTGTTTGATGCTCAACTGGACAGAATTTATACTTTAAACCCGTAGATAACTTTATCCAGTGAAAGTGTTCAATTTGTTATTGCAATTTAAGATAAAATCGTGTTACAAAAAAACAGGTAAAAAAAGAACCACGGCCTTCACATAATATACGCTAATTCACCCATGCCGCACATCAAGAATAAAATATAGCATACATGGGCATATCATGCAGCGTTATAGAAGAAAGTGAGTTAATGTCGTGGCAATCCAGCCTTCTGATTTTACCATAAGCCTTTCCCCCAATCCGATTGGAATCGTGGTGGGGATGAACAGCAATGTCAGTATGTCTTTTACAAATACAAATACCGTTGACAGGGGGTATAACCTTTCAGCGGAACTGATTCTCCCGGACGGAGTATCTTTTGTTGGCAGCACCATTGCGCCAACTTCCGTTGTATCCGGGCCTAACGGAACCATTATTGTCAGTTGGACCAACATAAAGGATCTTGCCCCCAATGAAGTTGATTTTCTGTTTCAGGCAACTTTGCAGGCAGACGAAACATTTCGAGAAACGGGAGAATCTGTGCCTTTCGATGTACCGATATCGGCTGTGGTGCTAAATGCCACCGTTGATACGTTGCCGAGGGGAAACGATGACCCAGGGAATGAGGAAATCACAAAAACAGATTCCTCCAATTACATTCCCTTACGGTACAGTCTTATTAAGACGGCACCGAGTAAAATGCCGAAAGGCGCCGGCCTGTTTATTCCCGAAACGGAGCCGCTGTGGCCGTATGAGTACACCCTAACGGTGAGGAATAACAGCCGCATGCCTTCCAATGTAACATTAGTCGACAACCTGCCCAACGGCGTGCGCTACCTTAATAATTTATCCGTGAGCGGACCCGACGCGGCAGCATTGTCCTCGCCAACCGTCACGATCCCAAGCCCCGGCCCTGACTGCCAGAGCTTTGTGACGTTGGACTGGGGCACGGTCACCCTATCGGAAAGCAGTGTAAACGTCATCACATTTGAAGCGGCGATATGGGATAATTACACCGTGGCATGTGAGGAAAATACCGGCGAAAGAATCCCTCATATGGAAGAACTAACCAACGTGGCGGTTCTGGACGGTTTGTCCGGCCCTGTGGAGGCTTCCACAGTCACAAACGCTATGGACGCGGTCATCTACAAAAGTGTCGCATCTGAAACAACGGAGATTGGCCAGCTCAATCACTATACCCTGACCTACCGAATCAATCAGTATGATGATATCGACTCATTTGTGATAACCGACACCATCGGCAACGGGCAAAGCTATGAGGACGGCTCGGCGTCCATAGCGCCGAGTTCCGTAACGGTCAATCCCGACGGCACCACGGAATTGGTGTGGAATCTGGGACTGCAGTCAGCGGGGAGTTCAGGCAGTATCACCTTTAATACCACAACGGACGCATCCTATTCCGTGGAGGGGCCGGTGAGTGCCGATGACTCACTGGGAAATATCGCAGATATCAACGGCCTTAACCCAACCTCCGGAACAACAACGCCGGACAGCAGCCAAGCGAGTATCATGGTAACGATTCCAAGCATCACAAAAGAACTGCTGGGCTATTACTACGAGGACGGCACTGCCAAGTCGTATGATGTTGCCGCACCAGGTGATGAGGTGGAATTCCGCATCACATACAGTTCCATCGGCCTGAACGCACAGCAGAGAGATATTGAAATTGATGAATACGCACCCGAAAATATGGGCCCTCTCACCACATCTCTTCCCATTACCTATGGAGGAACCCTTTCCGAACCTTTTGATCTTGTTACCGTCTCCCCCAATGGATTGAGATGGAACCTTGGCACCCTGCCCGGGGACACCCTATGGACGGCCACCTTCAAAGTTCCCGTACAGGATATCGAATTTACCGGAGCGAGAAATAATCTTGCAAAATTAGCGGGCAGCAACACGGAAGAATTTGCGTACAGCGACAGGGACCAGGTGGAAGTATTATTCGGTGAGCCGAATATCGAATTTGAAAAAACGGTTTCCGGCCCCGATGTAACCGCAATAAAAGCAGGCGAAATCTATACCTATTCCATTACGGTATCAAACCCACAGAATGAAGATTTAACGGTAACAGACGCGTTTGAAATGGACCTAACCGATGTCATTCCGGATAATCTGACTTCTAACGGGGTTTTCAGTGTAACCGGGACGGGAACTCATACGACACCGGTCTTTTCCGGGCAAAATGTTTCCATGACAATCAGTCAACTGGCGCCGGGCGAAAGCCTGACCTTCAGTTATGAGGTCGTGGTGGAACCCACGGTTGTAGCAGGTTCCACACTGGTTAACGAAGCCATCCTGCAAAGACCGTACTCCCAGCCCAGCCGATCTTATCAGTTTCCGGGCGATCCTTTCACGGACAGCGCCGTTTTAAATACGGAAGGCCTCGTGATCTCTAAACTGATTACGCCTGTCTTTGCAAAAATCGGCGACACAGTCACCTATATTCTTCAGGTGACCGTCCCTGAAGGCACGGCAGCATACAATGTGCAAACGGTAGACGTTTTTCCTGACGCAACGCAGGATTATATTGTGGGAAGTGCCACCAAAGACGGCGTTCCCATCGTTCCTACCGTATCCGGAGGAACGGTTACGTTCCCAGCCGTCCCATTCGTGGATGCCTCTGCGGCAGAGGTCACCATGATTTACTCATTCACAGTGAGGATTACCGGCGGCACTTTTGCTTCCCCGTATATCAGTTATCAAACCGACTACGCCACTGTCAGCTGGGATATCGACGACCAAGGAACCCCTGCAGAGCCATTCACAACATCGGAGGTACTTCAGGTTAGAACGCCGTCTTTAACCGCAACCAAAGAGCAGCGCAATGCCACCACGGGCGGAAACTTTACCACAAGTCTCCGAAGCTATACTCCCGGCGACGTTATCCAGTACAGAATTTCCGTACAAAACAACGGAACGGAAACCGCGTATGATTCGGTCATTACGGATGTCATCGATCCGCTTCTGTCCTATGTTGTCGGCTCTGTTACGGTAACCAATGGCTCGGCAGCCGTGACGGGAGGAACTCTCGTATGGAATATTCCCGAAATTGCTGCGTCCGGCACTGCCGTGCTGATTTTCAGCGTCAATGCACTTTCGGGTGTTCCTGCCAGCGGAAGGATTCCGAACCGTGCCACCTATATTTACAACACAAATAACAATGGTTTCGGACTTCTCCAAGGGCCGTTTACAACCAATACAGTACAGCTGCGCGCTCCGGCAGTCAGAATTTCAAAAACCGCTTCTTTGTCGGAAGGAGAAATCGGGGACGATATCACTTACAGCATTACGATAAGAGTACCGGAGAATACCGCCGCATACACGCCCACCGTAAGCGATATTCTGCCTGTGGGGCAAACCTATATCGGGCCGGCTACAAGGCAACAGCTGCCCCTCCCCGCTGCACCGGTTGTACCCGCTGTTTCGGGGCAAAATATCACATTTCCTGCTAATCCGGACATCATCGCGGCAGGCGGGGACGTAACCATTATTTACACGTTCACCGCAAGAATTACCGATGCTATTCACACTTCGCCGTATGAGGAAACTCAAACAGATTCCGCCAGAGTGGAATGGGCCATACAGCCCGGCGGCTCATCTGTGCGCAGCAGTAACACATCATTGTCCATTACAGCCAGAACACCGCATATTACCATTTTAAAAGAACAGCGGAATGACACGGATGGCGGAAGTTATACCACAGCGAATATCTCCGCGCTGCCGGGGGACGTTGTTCATTACAGATTTACCATCACTTCCGACGGTGCATCCCCGGCCTATAACATCAACTTAAACGACGTACTCAGCGACGATCTTTCGTACAACGGAATTGTTGCCGCGCCAACAGCGGGAACGGTCACGCCTCCTGCGGCACCTCCCGGTGCTACCCTCGTTTGGAATATTCCGCAGTTAGACAGCGGACAGAGCGCGACAGTGGAATTTGCGGTGACTGTAAACAGCGGAATCGCCGCGTCCTCAGCAATCAATGATTTAGCCTCGGCAACCTACGATTCCAACGATGTAAACCCCGTCACCTATCCCGCGGCTTCAAATCAAGTGACCATCGATATTCCGGCCTTGGAATTGGTCAAATCCGCTTCAACGGCCACAGCCGCCATCGGAGATACCGTCACCTATACGCTGACGGTTGAGATTCCAGACGGCGTAGTGGCCTACAATTTGGAATTAAAAGACGAAATCCCCGTGGGGCAGGAATATGTTTCCGGCAGCTGGTCGCCGGGTGTTCCGACATCCACACCGAACGAAGTCATCTATAATGAACCTGTCACTCCGATTGTGGGACCACAAACACTTGTATTCACCTTTGACACCGTCGTAGTAAGCGGACGGCAAACGCCGCCCTACACCCAGATACAGCCCAACAGAGCGCGCTTAACTTGGGATTTAACCCCTGCCGGGCCTTCGGCACCCGCTGTTCTGGACACAATCGATATTGAAGTACTCACACCCCATATCACAGCCCGAAAAGAACAGCGCAACGTCACACAGGGCGGAGGATTCACCACCGACCCACTCATCGGAGTTGCAACAAGCGATACGGTTGAATACAGAATCACGCTTGAAAACGACGGAGCCGGTACGGCATACAACGTCGTCACGTCCGACCCGCTTGACCCCAGCCTGACCTATACAGGCGTTGTGACATCGCCGCCGGGTACCGTGGTATCATCGGTACCGCTCGGAACCCCCGATGGTACCATCACTTGGACGGAATCCACACTCGCCGCGGGAGCATCCGCTGTACTGGTTTTCTCGGTTCTGGTGAACGCAGGGCCCGCTCCGGGAACTGCCGTTTCCGACCAAACCTCCACGGTATATGACACCGCGCTTGTAAACCCGTCCACCCTCGGGCCGACACTGTCCAACCAAGTTGCCTTTAACTTTAACAACCCTGTTATCACAAAGGCCATTGACAAAGAAAGCGCCTTTGTGGGCGATACCGTCACCTACACGGTATCCGTCACCATTCCAAACGGCAACATTGCCTATGATGTTCAGGTAAGCGACACCCTGCCCGCAGGGTAAAGCTATGTGCCTAACAGTCTGACAAGAAACGGGGTACCTGTTTCCTCGCCGACCCTGACTTTCCCGTCTGAGGGAACCGTTGACGCCACTGGAGGAGAGGTAACCATTGTCTATACCTTTGACGCGGTGATAGACAGCATCGCATCGTCGCCGCAGGAGGAACAGATAAACTCGTCCACCATCGAGTGGAACATCGCTCCCGGAGGCCCTGCGGGCACTCCGCAGAATGCAGAAGTTGGAGTCTTTGTAACGGACAGCAGCATAACCGTTGAAAAGCAGCAAAGGAATTTTACCACCGGCGTTCCGGCATCATTTACAACCGCCCCCGTTGATGTTTCCGTGGGAGATGTGGTCTATTATCAGTTTACCGCCACAAACCCGAGTTCGAATACGATTTATAACGTGAGCATAGACGACGTTTTAAGTCCGTATCTGCAATTTAACGGGAGTGTCACTCCGCCTGCAGCAGGTATCATCACGCATACGGGCGGCACCGTAAACTGGAGCATCGACTCCATTCCCGCCTCTACCTCTTACAGCGCAGTATTTGCCGTAACCGTGTTACCGGGGGCCGCAGCACAGAGTACCATTGAAAATACAACTTCCGCCACATTCACCGCGACTGCAACAAGTCCCGTGGTGGTCTATGGCCCAACGACATTTAACACCGTCGATTTGGTACTGCCCTCCCTGCTTCTTGAAAAAAGCGTATCCAATGAAACGGTACGGGTCGGGGAAATCATCACCTATACGCTGACTCTGACCGTTCCCGCCGGAACCATCGCATACAATGCTGTGGTATCCGACACGCTGCCTTCCCAGCAGCTCTATATGGGTTCCGCGACACGCAACGGCGTTCCCGTATTGCCCGCTCAGACAGGCCAGACGATTACCTTTAATACGGAATCGGTGATTGATGCCACTGCGGGAGAAGTGGTGATTGTCTACACCTTTAACGCACGTCCCACTGTTGGCAGCAACACGTCTCCTTACACACAAGTTCAGCAAAATAATGCCACCGTCAACTATGATATCGATACCGAAGGCACACCCGTGGTTTCTTCCACCGCACAGCAGGATATCACCGTATCCAGACCGTTTGTGGAACTTCTGAAAGAACAGCGGACGGTAACCGGTGGTACCGGGTTCACTGCAAATGATATTTCCGTTCTTGCCGGCGATGTTGTGCAATTCAGACTAACTGCCACGAACTCCGGTTCTTCGGAAGCCTATCAAGTTGTGCTAACCGATGTATTGGGAGATTTCCTGCAATATAACGGCGTTGTTTCATCCACCAATGGCACCGTTGTGTATGACAGCGGAACCAAAACCCTAACCTGGACTCTGGACACCATTGCGGCGGACAGCGCGGAAACATTGGTGTTCGCAGCACAAATTCTCCCCGGCATATCGGCAGGCGACACAAACAGCAATCTTGCCTCCGCGCTGTACGATTCCGACCCTCAAACGCCGATTGAATTCGGGCCGACTGTATCAAATACGGTTCAACAAATATATCCAAACGTACAGATTACAAAATCCGCCGACCCGGTCAATGCGTCCGTTGGGGATATCATCACTTATACTGTTCATTTCCTGCTGCCCAACGGCACCGTTGCTTACAACGCGCAATTTACGGATGTCATCCCGATTGGCCAAACCTACCATAACAATGCCACGTTAGAAGGTGTTCCCATTGTACCCGAACAGGTAAGCGGCCAGTTTGTAGCGTTCCCATTGGTGCCGTTTGCCGACGCCACAGGCGGTGCGCTCGATTTCACGTATCAGTTTGAAACTGTGGTGGTGTCTGCAAATGTCGATCCTGTTACGCTGACCGAAACACAAACAAACGAAGCCCGCGGGCACTGGTACCTTGATCCGGAAACTCCCGCTCCGCCCGTTGACGATACGGCCGACGTAATTGTGACAAACAGCGGCATCACAGTTGGCAAAGAACAGCGGAATGTTACAACCGGTGGAAGTTTTACCGCAGACCCCATCAACGCGTTCCAAGATCAAATTGTAGAATTTGCACTTACCGTAACAAACAGCGGACCGAATACCGTTTATGACGTCATTTTATCCGATGTTCTTTCCGCAAATTTGGCTTTTGTCAGTGGAGTATCGGTTCCATCGGGCACGGTGACCCACAGCGGTGAATCCGCGGGCGGCACCGTCACCTGGACTGTTCCGTCCATGAATGCAGGGGAATCTTTGACTGCGGTCTTTTCAGTCCGTGTTCTGGTTGGAACATTGACAACAATTGAAAATTATGCTTCGTCCAGTTTCAGAATAGCTCCCGATAATCCCACCCGCTACGGCACAACACAGGTAACCAATACAACTGAAATCGATGTCCTTCCCCCGCTAAGCTTTGTCAAAACAACTTCCAAATCGACGGCAACAATCGGCGATACCATCACTTATACGCTGACAGTTGAAATACCAAGCGGTGTTTCCGCCTACGATGTGCAAGTGATAGATACCTTAACGCCCGAACAGCAGTATGTCCCCGGCAGCTGGTCTCCCGGCACACCCACAGTCACGGGAACGGAAATCTCCTACACAGAACCAACCTCCCCGCTGACAGGCCCGATGACCTTAGTCTACACGTTTGACGCCGTGGTCATTTCCGCCAATCTCCAAGCTCCGTACTCCCAGATTCAGCGGAACAAGGCGGAAGTTCTCTGGAATATTGAACCGTCAGGTCCTGCGGCACCTCCGGTTTCCGATTTTGCCGAGGTAACGGTTCTTGTACCGCATTTGACCTCCCTAAAAGAACAGCGCAACGTCACACAGGGCGGTGCGTTTACCACCGCTCCGCTGCTCGGCGTAGAAACCGACGATGTTGTGGAATACCGCATCACGCTAACAAATGACGGCGCCGGCACGGCGTATAATGTCGTCACGTCCGACCCGCTTGACCCAAGCCTGACTTTTACGTCCGTTGTCGCGCCTCCTCCCGGCACCGTGGTATCCTCGGTTCCGCTCGGCGACCCCGATGGCACCATTACTTGGACGGAAGCAACACTCGCTGCAGGCGCATCCGTTACCCTTACCTTCTCGGTTTTGGTTAACGCAGGCCCCGCACCTGGTACCGGGGTGTTTAACCAAACATCCAGTTTATACGACACCGCGGCACAGAATCCGACAACACTCGGACCGGTTCTGTCCAATCAAGTTGGGTTTAACTATTCCAATCCCGTCATGGTGAAAACCGTTGCGCCGCAAAACGTCTTTGTTGGTGATACCATCACCTACACCGTAGCTTTCACCATCCCCGACGGCAACGTTGCCTACGACGTACAAGTAACCGACTTGCTTCCCGCCGGACAGAGCTATGTCCCCAACACCCTGACAAGAAACGGTGTGCCTCTCCTGTCCTCCCCCACCTTGACCTTCCCGAATGAGGGCACGGTGGACGCAACAGCAGGCGCGGTCACAGTCACCTATACCTTTGACGCTGCGGTTGACAGCATTGCGGTTTCCCCACACGAGGAACAGGTCAACACTGCCACGCTCAACTGGAATATTGCACAAGGCGGACCCGCGGGCGCACCGCAAACGGGCACAGTCACTGTCAACGCCACGGACAGCGATATCGTTCTTTCAAAAGCACAAAGGAACTTCACTACAGGTATTCCTGCCGCATTTACCACGGAACAAATCAGCGTATCTGTGGGAGATGTGATTTATTACGAACTCTCCGTCACGAATCCGAGCGAACTGTATCCCGTTTACAATGTCAGCGCAGAGGATGAGTTAAGCACTCTGCTCCGTTTTGACGGCTTGACCGCGCCGCCGGATTCCGGCGTCATCGTCCACTCAGGCGAATCCGCAGGCGGCACCGTTCGCTGGCGCATCAACTCCATCCCACCGCTGACCACGTACAAAGCTGTATTCGCGGTCACTGTCCTAGCAGGCGGCGGCGCGCAGAGCACGATCCCGAACAATTTCAACGCCGTATTTACGGCGGACGACGTGGAACCTCTGATTCTCTACGGACCGAGGGTTTCCACCACGGTACTGGCGCAACTGCCCCCGCTGCAGTTTGAAAAAACCGCAACGGAACAAACAGCGGGCATTGGGGACACGATTCACTATCGCCTCACCGTCACGATACCAAACGGTGTTTCCGCCTACGATGTGCAAGTGATAGACACCTTAACGCCCGAACAGCAGTACGTTTCAGGCAGCTGGTGGCCCGGAACACCGACAGTAACGGGAACGGAAATCTCCTACACGGAGCCTGTTTCCCCGCTAACGGGCCCGATGACCTTAGTCTACACGTTTGACGCCGTGGTCGTTTCCGGCAATCTCCAAGCTCCGTACACCCAAATTCAGCGAAACAAAGCGGAGGTTCTTTGGAACATTGAACCGTCCGGCCCTGCGGCACCGCCGGTTTCCGACTTTGCCGAGGTAACGGTTCTTGCACCGCGTTTAACCTCCCTAAAAGAACAGCGCAATGTCACACAGGGCGGTGCCTTCACAACCGCTCCGCTGCTCGGCGTAGAAACCGACGATGTTGTGGAATACCGCATCACGCTAACAAATGACGGCGCGGGCACGGCATATAATGTCGTCACGTCCGACCCGCTTGACCCAAGCCTGACTTTTACGTCCGTTGTCGCGCCTCCCCCTGGCACCGTGGTATCCTCGGTTCCGCTCGGCGACCCCGACGGGACTGTCACTTGGACGGAGGCAACACTCGCCGCAGGTGCATCCGTTGCACTGACCTTCTCGGTTTTGGTCAACGCAGGTCCCGCACCGGGTTCCGGGGTGTTTAACCAAGCATCCAGTTTATACGACACCGCGGCACAGAATCCGACCACGCTCGACCCCGCCGTATCAAATCAAGTTGGGTTTAACTACAGCAATCCGGTCATGGTGAAGACCGTTGCGCCGCAAAACGTCTTTGTTGGCGATACTGTCACCTACACCGTAGCTTTCACCATCCCCGACGGCAATATTGCCTACGACGTGCAGGTAACCGACTTGCTTCCCGCCAGGCAAAGCTATGTCCCAAACAGTCTGACAAGAAACGGCGTGCCTCTCCTGTCCTCCCCCACCTTGACCTTCCCGAATGAGGGCACGGTGGACGCAACAGCAGGCGCGGTCACAGTAACCTATACCTTTGACGCTGTGGTTGACAGCATTGCGGTTTCCCCACTTGAGGAACAGGTCAACAGTGCCACGCTCAACTGGAATATTGCATCAGGCGGACCCGCGGGCGCACCGCAGACGGACACAACCACTGTTTACGCTACGGACAGCGATATCATTCTTTCAAAAGCACAGCGGAATTTCACCACCGGTATACCGGAGGAATTTACCACGGAACCAATCAGTGCATCCGTTGGAAACGTCCTCTATTATGAACTCTCCGTCACGAATCCGAGCGAACTGTATTCCGTTTATAATGTCAGTGCGGAAGATGAGCTAAGCACTCTGCTCCAATACGACGGCTTGACCGCGCCGCCGGAAGCCGGAGTCGTCATCCACTCGGGCGAATCCGCAGGTGGTACTGTTCGCTGGCGCATCAACTCCATTCCTCCGATGACCACGTACAAAGCTGTATTTGCGGTGACCGTCCTAGCGGACAACACGCAAAGCACCATTCCCAACAATTTCAACGCCGTGTTCACGGCGGACGACGTAGAACCTCTGATTCTCTACGGACCGAGGGTTTCCAACACGGTACTGGCGGAAAAAGTTCCCCCGTTTTTGGAACTGACAAAGAGTGTTTCCTCTGATGTCGTATTGCCCGGACAGGTAATCACGTACACGATGGAACTTATCATTCCAAAAGGCACCATTGCTTATTATCCTCAGCTTTCGGATGAGATTCCTGTGGGGCAGTCCTATGACGGCAATGCGGCACGCAACGGTGTTCCGGTGGTTCCTACTGTGACAGAGCAAACGCTCACATTCCAAGAAGAGCGCATTTTAGACGCGCGAAACGAATCCATCCGTATCACCTATACGTTTGATGCAAAAATCGATTCTTTGCCTCCTCAAAATGAAATACAGACAAATCAGGCAACTGTTAACTGGGCAACCGACCCGCAGGGCACTCCGGGGACACCAGCACAGGCCTCCGTTGAGGTCCACGTTCAGTCTCCGAACCTCATCATCGAAAAAGAACAGAGAAACGCCACCTGCGGAGGAACATTCACAAAGGACGATATCGCAGTAAGGGAATGCGACTCTATTGAATATCGGATTACTGTGAACAATACAGGCTCTGCACCGGCTTATAACGTTGTGATACAGGATATTTTAAGTCAATTTAATTTCTTCTTAAGGACGAATGAAATCTCTTCCGGCGATGCTCGTTTCATCGCATTCGGCAACTTTGTGAAATGGACTTTGGAAAGCATAGATGCCGGTGCAAAAAAAGTGCTTACGTTTACTGTGGAGGCCGTTTGCGGTACACCTGCACACGCACAAACTGAAAACTTCGCTTCGGTCATTTATGCTGCCGACCCCGAAACAACCGTCCAGATTGGTCCTGTTTCATCCAATATTGTTGTTCAAAAGTATGCCAATCTGCATCTTGCTATGTGCTGCAATTCCCGCTGCATCAGACCTTGGCACATTGTAACCGTTCATGCTGCGGTTGCCGTTATGCCGGGCACAGCTGCCTATGATGTAAAATTCAGCGGTATCTTACCATGTGGATTGCAATTTGCGGGTAACGCTAAGGATAGAGTACAATAAAGTTCGCAATTTCATAAAGGCATAGAAAAGTCATTGGGACTCCGATAAAATGAATGGTGATAAGACATTCAAAGAAGGAGAGATACCCAATGACTCAAAAAAAGAATACCACAGATTTGACAGAATTGCTACTAAAATGTATGGCGCAGCCGGATCCAATGCTGTCAATGCTGGAATGGCTGTGTACCCGTCTAATGGAAGCAGAGGTCTCCGGTATCGTTGGCGCAGAAAAGAATGCACACAATCCGTCCCGCCGTGATTACCGCTGCGGCTATCGGCCACGTCGATTGGATACTCGTATGGGGACGATGTATCTGATGGTACCAAAACTCCGAAATCAGGGCTATATCCCGTTTTTCGTAACAGAACGCAAGCGCAGTGAAGCAGCGCTGATTCAAGTGGTTCAAGAAGCGTTTGTGCAGGGTGTATCTACGCGAAAGATGGAGAAACTAGCTCGCAGTCTTGGAATTGAGAATCTTTCCCGCAGTCAAGTCAGTGAAATGACGAAAGGCCTTAACGAGCAGGTGCAGTACTTCCGCAGCCGGCCTCTGACGGGTCGCTATCCTGTCATTTGGACAGATGCACTGTATGAAAAAATTCGTATGGATGGCCGGGTCGTCAGCATGGCTGTGATGGTAGTTTGCGGCGTCAATGAACAGGGGCATAGGGATATCCTCGCCGTGGAGCCAATGCTCGATGAATCCAAAGAAAGTTATTCTCAATTGTTTCAAAGTCTTCTCGATCGTGGTCTGAAAATACCGCTCCTGGTGATTTCAGACGCAAATAAAGGGCTGATTGCAGCCATCCGTGAGAGTTTTCCGGGAGCCTCTTGGCAACGGTGCAAAGTCCATTTTATGCGAAATATTTTGGCTCATGTACCCCAGAAGGAAAAAGAATCCTTTGCGGCTCAGTTAAAAGAAATTTGGTTAGCACCTTCCGCTAAAATAGCTAGACAACGCGCAGAGCAAATATCAGAACAGTATGGAAAACGCTTTCCAAAAGCAATTGAGCTTCTGCAAGATGGGCTGGAAGATTCTCTAGCTTTCTACGCCTTTCCGGAACTCGACGCCCGCAAAATTTCCTCGACCAATATGTTGGAACGACTGAACAAGGAAATCCGCCGCAGAACCAGTGTAGTCGGAATATTTCCTAATCCGGATTCCTACCTACGGCTGGTAACAACATGTCTGATGGAATATGCGGAAGACTGGTCTGTTTCCAGAGCATACTTAAACCCGAAATCCATTCTTTCACTGTTAAACGTAGCCTAATTCATTTTTCGGAGTCCCGAAATTGCGAACTTCCCTTGACACTAGCACGCTAAGAGAAACGGATACCCGATTGAAGTGGAAGTACGCGATAATACAATCGATTTCCCCGCCGAATCGGCAATCAATGCAGCTTCCGAAAAAGTTATTATTCAGTATCAGTTTGATATAAAAGCAGATTCCTGCACGAATAGGTTCCTTGAGCCTTGCTGGCAGACAGTAATGACTTGTGTGGACTGGTCCGTAAATCGTAACGGAAATCTTAGATTCTCAGAAAATTCTTGCTGTGACTTGCTATTCATAAAATAGCAGCAGTCAAAATAGGCGGTGAAGGCACATAAAGCCTTCACCGCCTATTTCCATGTCATTTTGAATCATAGATCAACTTGCTCTGATGCAATCAGTCGTTCTTTTAACCCTCACCGAAGAAACGGTCGTGAATTGCAGCCACTGCCTTATCCGCGTCCTCTCTGTCAATTAGAACAGAAATTTTAATTTCACTGGTGGATATCATGTGAATATTAATATCCGCTTCATACAGCGCTTCAAACATGCTGGCAGCAGTGCCGCAGTGTGTCTCCATACCGGCGCCGACAATGGAAACTTTTGCAACATTTTCATCATAAACAACCGATGTTGCTCCAATCAATTCCACATAGGATTTTAAGATTGCAATGGTTTCCTTCAGATCTGACCGGTGAACTGTAAAGGAAATATCTTTGGTTCCATTTCGGCCAATAGACTGGAGAATAATATCAACATTAATATTTTTCGCACCTAATTTTGAAAATATTTTAAATGCAAGACCGGGTCTGTCCGGCACCCCAATGATGGACACGCGGGCGACATCTTCGTCCTTGGCAACTCCGCTGATCAGCATTTTCTCCATTTTTGTAGCCTCCTTTACAATTGTACCGGGTTTTCTGGTCATGCTGGAAAGCACTTCTAATTCAATGCCATAACGCTTTGCCAATTCTACAGAACGGTTGTGCAGCACCTGCGCCCCAAGCGATGCAAGTTCCAGCATTTCGTCATAAGAAATTACATCGAGTTTTTTGGCATTTTTAATTTTGCGGGGATCGGCAGTATATACGCCATCAACATCCGTGTAAATCTGGCATAAGTCCGCATGCATTGCTGCCGCAATAGCAACCGCACTTGTATCGGAACCGCCGCGTCCCAGTGTAGTCATATCATCGTAACGGTTAATCCCCTGAAATCCGGTAACAACAACAATGTGTTTTTTATCCAGTTCTTTTTTGACTCTTTCCGGTGATATACGTTTGATCGTAGCGCTGCCATAAACGCTGCTGGTATAAAACCCTGCCTGCCATCCCAGCAATGACACAACAGGATAACCAAGCTTTTCAATCGCCATAGCCAACAGCGCCGCAGACATCTGCTCGCCTGCCGTTAGAAGCATATCCATTTCACGCCGCGAAGCGTCCGGATTAATTTCGTTTGCTTTTGCTATCAAATCGTCCGTCGTATCCCCCTGGGCGGATACGACAACGATAACATCATTTCCCTTTGCATAAGTTTTGGTGACAATATCCGCCACATTAAAAACCCGCTGAGCATTTGCAACCGAACTGCCGCCAAATTTCTGGACAATCAGACTCATAAGGTTCTGTCCTCCTAATTAAAGCTAAATTATTCCATGGATATAACAGCTCCTTGCGGATCAGTATTCAAAATCTGTACCCGCCAGCCGTCAATTTCTTTTTCATTAAGCCGCGCAACGGCATATTTCGCAAAAGCCTCCGCCCCATCTGCCGGAATCATTGCAATAATGGTGGGGCCCGCGCCGCTTATGTAGGTGCCAAGCGAACCCAATTCATAGCTTATGCGAAATACATCGTCAAGGTGATCAATCAGCCCGGAGCGATACGGCTGATGTATTTTATCCTGCACGGCAACACGCAGATTTTCAAGCCTGCCGGAAAACAAAGAAGCTGCCATCAGCGCGGAGCGTGACAAATTATATACCGCATCGCTTCTGGAATATTCCTTTGGAAGCACGGAACGTGCTTTTTCCGTCTTTAGCTCAAACGGAGGAATAAACAAAGCAAAGCGGATTTTTTCAGAAACCGGAACACTCACGCTGTAAACACGGCCCGCCTCAATTGCGGAAGCCGCCAACCCGCCTTCGATTGCAGGCGTTGTATTGTCCGGATGACCTTCAATCTTCGCAGCCAAATTGATTAAATCTTGACGGCTCAACGGGCTGCCCAGCATACGGTTTGCGCCCAAAATACCTGCTACAATACAGGCAGAGCTGCTTCCAAGTCCGCGCGCCATCGGGATATTGTTCAGCTGCACAATTTTCATTCCCGGCAGTTTGTGTCCGCACAAATCATACAGTTGTTTTGCCGCCCAATAAATTAAGTTATTTTCATCGGTGGGAACCGGCACATTGTCTTTCGTCGTAATATCGATTGTATCCGATTCTTCCATCCATACCTGATTATACAGCGTCAAAGCAATTCCGAGGGAATCAAAGCCTGAACCAAGGTTTGCGCTTGTTGCCGGAACCTGTATGCGTATCATATAACAACAACCTCACAATTAATTACAAATCTCCGATTCGAATGGTATTTTGAATCTCAATTCCAAGTCCGGACAGATACTCAAGACTCTTCCGGAGTTCTTTTTCGGGTGCCTTCTTTGTAACAAAAGCAATTTCACCTTTCGGGCTTGCTTTTCTGGTCAAGCGATCCACGGAGCCCAATCGACTTTCAATATTTTTAAAGGCCAAAAATTCATCATCCGTCTTCGCACGCACATAAAGAGACACACAATTATCCAGATAATTCTCCACATAATCCGGAGAACCTTCGCTCCAATAAAGATATTTTCGTGCCTTCATATGTTTGACACAGTCAATCACATCGGCTACAACAGCGCTGGCCGTCGGGAATTTTCCTGCTCCTTTGCCGTAGAAAACCACATCTCCGGTGGAGTCACCCTTTACCAATATACCATTGAAAACATCGTCCACCGTTGCAAGCTGACTGTCCCTGGAAAGAAACATTGGGCAAACAATAATCTGCAATTTTCCGTTTTCACGCATCCTGACTTGCCCAATCAGCTTTATAACGCCTCCCCATGCAGCGGCATACTCCACATCTGCCAGACGGATTTCGGAGATACCTTCCGTATGCACCTGATCCGGATAGACATGTTTTCCATAGGCGAGAGATGCGAGAATACAAATTTTTCTGCAGGCATCCATACCCTCAATGTCCGCAGAAGGGTCGCGTTCCGCATATCCAAGTTGCTGCGCCAATGCAAGTGCATCGGCGAATGTTGTCTTTTCTCGAATCATTTTGGTCAGAATAAAATTGGTTGTTCCGTTTAAAATTCCTGCAATTTCAACCACATCATTTGCTGCAAGGCATTGGCTGATGGGCCGAATAATCGGAATACCGCCGCCGACACTGGCTTCAAACAAAAAGTTCAGATTATTTTTCTGTGCGAGTTTTAACAGTTCGTCGCCTTTTGCCGCTACGAGCTCTTTGTTGGAAGTGACAACGCTTTTGCCATTTTCAAGGCAAGCTTTCACGTAATCATAAGCCGGGTGCAGCCCACCCATGACTTCCACCACAATGGAAACGCTCGGATCGTTTAAAATCGTATCAAATGATTTTGTAAACTTCTTCTCATACGGGCTGCCGGGAAAATCTTTTAAATCCAAAATATATTTGATTTGAATTTGCTCCTTTGCACGCCCTGCAATACTGTCTGCATGCTTATCCAGCACCTCGACAACACCGGAACCAACGGTGCCATAACCCAAAACTGCTATTTCCGCCATTGACAGCACTCCTTCAATTCCCTGTCTTTGCATATATATTAATATTTTTCGAAAAAAGCTCCGTACAAATTTGGAAAAATAAGTAAAAACGAATTTTTGCCGTACGGATTCATGAAACTGTAATCAATAGTTTAGCATGAATCAAATACTTATGCAACCTAACAAATATAAGTAACTCACTCGCTTGGTTGGATGGCACTCTGCCGCCACGGCTGGTTTTCATCATCCGCTGCCATGATTTGGGCCTGCGTATCAGTGTTGGGTTTAGCTCCAGGAGTGTTGGGCTTAGCCCCAGGTTTCGCAACTTCCTGTTGCACCGGTTGGTTTTGTACTTCCGATTCCGATTCTGAAGAAGGTGCGGAAGAGGGTGCGCTAGAATTTGGTTCTTGGGATGAATCCCCCACGGTGGACGATTCTGTATCATTCTCAGAGGCAACCCCTGATGAATTGTCTTCCGGTGCTGCCGACCCTTCAGTTTGCGATGAGGAGCTTTCCGGCTCGGACTCTTCGGTTTCATGCTCTAAATTGCAGATGGGAGGCAGGTTGTTTTTATCATACCAGCCTGTCTTTGTTTCGGTACAAACTCCGGGATTGACCAAAAGGCCGCTTTCTTCACAGAATTTATAAGCTATCACATTCGGGTCAAGCTCAAAATCCTTCTTCTCTTTGTCTTCCAGGTACTGTGTCATAATATTTTTCCAAACAGCTTTGGCAACCGGTGTTTCGTATCGTGTTAAAACTTTCGGCGTCCGATATCCCGTCCAGACCCCGGCAACTGCATAAGGGGTTCCACCGACAAACCAACTGTCCTTATTGTCATTGGTAGTTCCCGTTTTTCCGAAAACATCCCAACCCCAAATATTGGCAGAAATACCGGTACCGTGTGCCATAACATTATTCAAAAGTTTATGGACAATCGTAGCCGCTGTTGAGGATATCGCCTGGATAGGCACTTGATCCCGATTATCTACAATCACATTTCCGTCATGGTCTTCTATATAGTAAAACGTATAGGGTTCATAAAATTTTCCGCCGTTGCCGAATATCTGAAAACCGGCGGTCATCTCCTCAACTGTAACACCCTGCGTCATTCCGCCAACCGCCATGGCCGCAAGCGTGTTATCCGCGGCTTCGAGTGAAGTAAAACCAAGTTTATCCTGAAGGAAATTAAAACTGACATCCGGTGTCAACATTTTATCAATCTGCACAGCAGCAGCGTTATAGGACTGCTCCAGCGCTTTTTCGACAGTAATCAAGCCATGATATTGATAATCCCAGTTTGCAGGTCCCGGTTGTCCGTTTTTCCAGTTTTCCACTGGTTCATCGTTTACAAGAGAAGAATAATTGATAAGGCCCGCGTTAACGGCAGGTCCATAAACAGCCAACGGTTTAATAGATGAACCCGGCTGGCGCTTTGCGTCGGTTGCAAGGTTAAACAGGCGGTTGCTTTCTTTTTCCCCTCTTGACCCCACAACTGCCAGAACGCGCCCGTTATAATCCATTGCCACAAATCCACCCTGCAGATTCGGGTATGCAGACGGGAACGTTTCGCCGTCGTTGAATACTTCTTCCGCAATGTTTTGGAAATCCGCATTCATTGCAGAATAAATTTTAAGGCCCCCGTGGTAAATCATATCAACCGATTTTTCTGCAGAACAGCTGTAAACTTCCATCAAGCTTTCTTTGACATCCTCAAACAATGCTTCCGTATACCAGTTCCAGACCGAATTTTCATCCACAACATCCTCGGTTTTTTTACCGACAAACTGCATGTTTTCGGATTCTTCCATAGCCGTTTGATATTCCTCGTCTGTAATTTTCCCTTGGTCATGCATAGCGGTGAGAACCGTCTGCTGGCGTTCCTTATTTTTTTCCGGATGGAGAAGCGGGGAATATGCCGTTGGATTCTGTGTAATACCGGCAATTGCCGCGCACTCGGCAAGGTCGCATTCCTGTATATTTTTACCGAAATAGAGATTGGCGGCAGTTTGAACACCGTTGCATCCGCTGCCGAAATTAACAACATTGAGATAAGCCCCAAGAATCTCCTCTTTTGAGTATTTTTTCTCAAGGTTTAAAGCGCGAAAAATTTCCTTCACTTTGCGCGTCAGGCTAACCTCATTTTCCCCAGTGATGTTTTTAATTAACTGCTGTGTAATGGTAGAACCGCCGTAAGTGGTACTGTCCGACTGAAAAAAGCTGAAAAGATTGACTGCGGCGCTAATCGTCCGTTTCCAGTCCACGCCACTATGTTCCCAAAAGCGCTTGTCCTCAATGGCAACAATCGCATCTTTCATATCTTGCGGAATTTGGTCATAATCCACCCAAACACGATTTTCACTGCTGTAAAGACTCTGATATTTTACAGGATTGGAAGCGTCGTCACCGGGTCCGTTTACATAAATAAAACTGGTATAGTTAAGCTGTAATTTATGCAGATCATAATCCACCGATTCATTACGCATACTGTAAATATAAGAAAGCAGAGAAACGGATACGATAATTCCCGATATAACAAAAATCGTGATGACTGTCATAATACACCGAAGAATCATTTTAAAAACAGATTTAGCGGTTGAAACGCTTTCCTTTCCTGCGTTCCCACCGCCGGCAAATTGACTGATGTCGGTTTTCCGCATCCATACCACCTCCTCAATATAATATTGACCATTTTTTCAGCAAAGTGCATAAGTTTCCAAATTTTTCAAATAATATTCACAGAGGTGATCTATTTGAAAAAGACTTCTATGCTTCTGCTTTGCGTGATCGCCCTGCTGACAATTCTGGTTGTTGTAGATGTGCCATACACAAACCGGCAGGCCAAAACAAATCCTTCTTCAAATAAAAATGTGTCAAGTAATTTTACCTCAATTGCGCCTTCAAGTCAAGAAAGCTCTGCCATGACCGCCGCGGCAAGCCAACAGGATGACGATTTATATATTGTAAAAGAATATAACGGGCATATTGGAGTTTTCCGTGACGGGGACAAGCTTCCGTTTAAAGAAATTAACAAAGATATCAGCATTTTTCCGGAGGAAGATCAAAAGCTGCTGCGCGATGGAATTCTGGCAAGAGGTACCGCTGAACTAACCCTTGTAATCGAGGATTATGAGGGATGAGTCATTTTATGCAACAAAAAAGGACCCTCCATCGAGGAGGAGTCCTTTTTTGTATCGATTGCGGCCTTAGATGGAAATGCGGTGAGCAATCTCATATAGATTCTTATCAAAGACACGCTTCATATTCAGCGCTTCCGTAATATCCAAATCAACAATTTTGCCGCCGCGAACGACAAGTACACGGTTTCCTTTGCCCTTATACAGCAAAGTTGCCGCTATAGATCCCATTTCGCTGCCCACTACACGGTCACGCAGTGTGGGCGAACCGCCGCGCTGCACGTGCCCTAAAATGGTTGCTCTGGATTCGATTCCTGTTGCCTCCTGGATATCCTTTGCCAGCTTTTCCACACCGCCGACACCTTCGGCCACGATAATGATAAAATGCTTTTTCCCGGTTTTCTGGGTAAAACGCATACGGTCAATGATATCTTTCTTAAAATCATACGGAACTTCCGGAACCAAAATGCTGGTTGCACCGACCGCAATACCCGTCTGCAAAGCAAGATCCCCGCAGCGGCGTCCCATCACTTCCACAACGCTGCAGCGGTCATGGGATTCCATCGTATCACGGAGCCGGTCCACCATTTGAATCGCTGTATTCATCGCCGTATCAAATCCAATGGTATATTCGCTCGAAGCGATATCATTATCAATCGTTCCCGGGATTCCAATACAGCGAATACCGGCCTCCGTTAGATCTCTTGCGCCTCGGAAAGAACCGTCGCCGCCAATGACCACCACTCCGTCTATCCCGAGACTGCGGCAGGTGGATGCTGCCTGCTGAACACCGGCCGGTGTATTAAACTCCGGGCTGCGAGCCGTATATAAAATCGTCCCTCCGCGGTGGATAATATCTGAAACGCTTCTTAAATTCATCTCAACGACTTCCCCGTTGAGCAGGCCATTGAAACCGCGCTGAATGCCCATCACTCGAATACCGTAAGATAGCCCTGTACGGACGACTGCACGTACGGCCGCATTCATACCCGGTGCGTCTCCGCCGCTTGTCAGAACCGCAATTGCCTTTGAAGCCATATCTAAATCCCTCCAACTTAGCCAATGCTAAAATCTTTCAATCGTTTCTATCTTCTTAAAGATATTATAATCGAAATGATTCATTGTAATCAAACAAAAAATATGGACAAAAGTTTCCACTATATGGACTATTATTTCATTTTTCTATTACGACAACATTTTTGTCACCTAGAAGACGCTTTAATTCTCGAATCAGAACATCATTGAGGCTGACACGCATCGAAATCGGTGCACGATATAATTTGTGGCAATCAGCAAAGAAGATATAAAGAGGGGTTGGGCCGTCAAAGACAGCAAGATATTTTTTTGCTTTTTCATATAATGGACTGTTTTTGCCCGGAACCTTAATATAAAGTCCCGGAGGATTTTGCCTGCGTTTTCCGGGAACATCCTTTCCATCCGCGGGCGGAGCCGGTTTTATAGATTCACAAATGAGCTTTGGGTCTTCATCCTCGCGAATACTGACATGTGCTTCAATTCGTACGATTTTTCCCTCTGCAATCCATTCGGCATACTCGGAAAGCGTTTTAGGAAAGACCAGCATCTCTATGGAGCCAAACATATCCTCAACCATCACAAATGCCATGGTACTGTTGCTTTTTGTTACTTTCATGCGTACTTTCGTTAAAATTCCAAGCACCGTGACATTTTGGCCGTCCTTTATCAATCCGGTGGCGTCACGCGCACTCTCCCACACGTCGCTTAGTCTTACAGCGTGAAGACGTTGATAGGCTCCCGCATACTCCGCCATCGGGTGTCCGGACAAATACAACCCGGTCACTTCTTTTTCCATAGCGAGCTTGTCAGAAACCGGCAAATCCGGCAGTTTCTCAAGCTGAAATGCTTCAGAGTCGGACTGTGCAGAAGAATCAAAAAAGCCGATTTGTCCTTCCACATTCCGCTTTTTGTCGGCTTCAAGATATGCTAGAACGGAATCCGAACTTGCAAGCATCTCCCGTCGGTTGGCGCCCAAGCCGTCGAGTGCTCCGCATTTAATCAGACTCTCCAGGGTTCTGCGGTTTATACCATCATAAACCCGACGAACAAAATCAAAGAAGGAACGGAATTTTCCGTTTTTCTCCCTTTCCTGCACCAGACTGTCGATAAATCCGCGTCCAAGGTTTCGGACCGCAAGCAGTCCAAATCGGATATCCTTGCCTGAAACGGTAAAGCCAGCATTGCTTTCGTTGACATGCGGCGGCAAAACGCGGATTCCAATGCGATTGCACTCCGCAATGTAGGCGGACAGCTTGTTGTTATTATCCAGAACGCTGGTCATCAGTGCCGCCATATATTCCCGCGGGTAATGGCATTTCAGCCATGCAGTCTGATAGCTTAACATGGCATAGGCAGCGGCATGGGATTTATTAAATGCATAGGAAGCAAAGCTTTCCATTTCACTGAAAACGGCACGAGCCGTCTGTTCATCCACACCGCGGCGCACACATCCTTCTACTTCCACTTGGCCGTTTTCATCAACCAGTCCATGCAAAAAGATTTCCCGTTCACGCTCCATAACGTCTTTTTTCTTTTTGCTCATCGCACGCCGCACGATATCCGCGCGCCCAAGCGAATAACCCGCCAGCGTGCGAAATATCTGCATGACCTGCTCTTGATAGACAATGCATCCATAGGTAACGTCCAGAATGTCCTTTAAAAGCGGATGACGGTATGTAATTTTGGATGGATTATGGCGGTTTTCAATATAGCGCGGAATGGAATCCATCGGCCCGGGACGGTAAAGGGATATCACTGCAATCAAATCCTCAATTTTTTCCGGTCCAAGCTGGGCAATCACGCTGCGCATGCCGCCGGATTCAAACTGAAACACACCGTCCGTCTGTCCTGCAGAAAGCATCTTATAGACCTCAGGATCATCAATCGGGATATCCTCGATTTTAAAACCGGGCCGACTTTGCGCAATCATTTCCCCTGCGTCATGTATCACGGAAAGATTCCTCAGACCGAGAAAGTCCATTTTTAAAAGTCCGAGTTCTTCCAGCGTTGTCATGGTGTACTGCGTGACGACGGAATCGCCGTTTTTTGCAAGGGGTACATATTCCGCTACCGGCCGATCCGTGATGACCACCCCGGCGGCATGTGTGGAGGCGTTGCGCGGCATTCCTTCCACTTGTCGTGCCATATCAATCAGCGCGTGAACCTGCGGATCGGTGTCATATCGCTGCCGAAGCTCACCGGAAACTTGCAAAGCCTTATCCAGTGTAATATTTAATTCAGAAGGAACCAACTTCGCAATCGCGTCAACCTGTGCATACGGAATCGCCATCGCGCGTCCCACGTCGCGAATGGAACCGCGCGCCGCCATGGTGCCGAACGTGACAATCTGTGCAACGTGGTCGGCACCGTATTTCTTTACCACGTAATCAATCATCTCCGGGCGCCGCTCATCCGAAAAGTCGATATCAAAGTCCGGCATGGAAACTCTCTCCGGATTGAGGAATCGCTCGAACAGAAGGTTATACTTAATCGGGTCAATTCCCGTTATGCCAATACAATAAGCAGCAAGACTTCCGGCACCCGAACCTCTGCCCGGACCGACGGGAATACCGTTTTCTTTCGCATGCCGGACAAAATCATGCACAATGAGATAATAATTAACATACCCCATCTTCTCAATGGTGGCAAGTTCATACTCCAAACGGTCGCAAATGCTTTTGTCCGGGTGCTCCCCGTAGTGCTTGTGCAAACCTTCATAGCATTTTTGGCGGAAATAAGCGACGTTTTCCTGTCCGTTCGGTGTTTCAAATCGAGGCAGCTTCGTTTTTCCGAATTCAAATTCCACATTACAGCGCTGCGCAATCTTTACGGTGTTGTCCGCCGCCTCCGAGCAGTCCGGAAACAGTGCGCGCATTTCTTCTTCGGTTTTGAAATAGAACTGGTCACTCCCGAACTCCATGCCGTCCTTGTCCTCAATGGTATGGTTGGTCTGGATACAAAGAAGAATACGGTGCATCTCGCTGTCTTGCGGACGAATGTAGTGGCAGTCGTTGGTCAAAACCAAAGGAATTCCGGTTTCCCGGGAAATTTGCTGAATGGAGGGGTTAATCAATTTCTGTTCCCGCAGCCCATGGTCTTGCAGCTCCAAATAAAAATTCCCGTGCCCAAAAATTTCATCGTAGCGAAGAGCTGCTTTTTTCGCCGCATCATAATCCCCCGCTGTCAAATTGCGCGGAATCTCCCCGGCCAAACATGCGGAAAGCGCGATGAGTCCCTCATGGTACTGTTCCAGCAGCTCAAAATCGACACGGGGTTTAAAATAAAAGCCCTCCGTCCACGAACGGGACACCAGTGCGATTAGATTTTGATATCCGATATTATTTTCGCAAAGCAGAACCAAGTGCCTGTGTTCGGAATCCAGTTCGTGCACACGGTCAAAACGCGTGCGCTGTGCAACGTAAACCTCACAGCCAATAATTGGCTTTATTCCCCTTTTTTTCGCTGCTTTGTAAAAATCGACTGCGCCGTACATCACACCATGGTCGGTAATGGCAACTGCGGGAGCACCACGCTGAGCAGCCGTTTCTACCAGCTGTTCGATACGGCAGGCGCCGTCTAACAGACTGTATTCACTATGAACATGCAGATGAACGAACAAGACGCCACTTCTCCTTTTGTTTCTGAATTGATTGATACCGTATACATTTTACGCTGCCCAAACGGCGGTATGGGATATGCCCATCCCGATTTATCCGTTTCCAATAGGACCGGTTGATTTCTTATTTGCGTTTGCGGCATATGGCAGTTGCTCCGCAAACTCCACAATGCGGCGGAGCCTATGGTTTACTCCGGAACGGCTGAGCGGAGGATCCAGATTTTGCCCCAATTCCCGCAGGGAAAGGTCCGGATTTTGATAACGCAAAAGAGCCAGAGGACGCAGTTCTTCCGGAAGAATTGACAACCCGCCGCAGGCAAATATTTTTTCCAACGCCATCAACTGTGCAGCGGCAGCGGAGGCGGTTTTCTCAATATTAGCGGTTTCAAAATTTGTTTTTCGGTTCACATTGTTCCGCACTTCCTTAAGCATGCGAATTTGCATCAGTTCCATAGCGGCATTGCCCGCACCAAGAAAAGTGAGTAAATCCGCAACATGCTCGCTGCCCTTTAGATAAACAACATAGGACCCTTTCCGATTCATCATGCCCGGAGTCACATTTAATTCAGCTATATTGTGCAAAAATGCTGCAAGATCCCGCGCAAGGTTGAGATAAGGCACCACAAATTCCAGCCGATAATCCCGGGATGGATCGGTCACTGTTCCGCAGGAAAGAAACACACCCCGCAAAAATGCACTGCGGCAGCAGTCATTCTCCAGATTTACCGAATGAATTCGCAGATTAATTTCCTCGCCTGTATGGTCAAAACGATGTAATACTTGCCTTATCTGCTCCTTTTCGGGAACAGAAACCGTATAGGAACTTCTTCGCTTTCCCCTGCGTGGAGGCGAGGCAACCACATCCACATAGACCCCGGTTGTTACTGCAGCCAGCTCGGCCGTGCGCAGAGCTGTATCCCTGTTTTCCGTTGTGAGGGAAATGGACTGGGGGGAAAAACTTTTGCCAAAAAGCAGGAGTCCATAACACTCCGCTTTTTGGCAGCAGGCGGCTGTATGAAGACGGCAGAGTTCTTTTTTTGTATCCGAAGAAAACGACATGGCATGGATCCCCCCTACCTTACTGTTTCTGAATATCTCGGTGATGCACGCTTGTCCTCAAATTCTGCCGCAGCAGATGATTATACAACAGTTCCGTCAAGGTAACGGAGCGATGATGTCCACCGGTGCATCCAATGGCAATGACAAGCTGACTTTTTCCCTCACTGCAGTAAAGTGGAATCATATAATCAATCAAATCCAGAAAACGGCGGACAAAACCCTTTGTTTGATCCCATTTCATCACATATTCTCGAACGGGTTCATCAAGGCCCGTTAAATTTTTCAGTTCTTCCACATAATACGGATTCGGCAGACAACGCACATCAAAAACAAGATCTGCCTCCGCAGGAACACCGTATTTAAAACCGAAAGAAATACAGTGGATCATCAGCGCATCGGAAGCATCGCCCAAAAACAACCCTGAAATTCGTTTTTTCAGCTGCGCGGGGGAAAGAAGCGAAGTATCTATCACATAGTCCGCCCGTTCTTTCACCGAGCGCAGCACATCCCGCTCCAAACGGACGGCCTGCTCCAGTGACCCTAAGCAATTATCGGCGAGCGGATGTTTGCGCCGCGTTTCTTTAAAGCGGTTAACCAAAACAAAGTCACTCGCATCCAAAAAAAGCAGTTTGTAATCCTTGCCGTCCGATTTCATCTGGCTTAAGGTTTCCAACAAGCTGGAAAACATATCCCCACCGCGAATATCCGTCACAACCGCAACGTGTGCCAAAGTGCCTTTCGCCTGACGGGAAAGCTCATAAAACGTGGGAATCAACTTAGGCGGAATATTGTCCGCGCAATAAAAACCGATATCTTCGAGCGCATCCATTGCCCGGGATTTTCCTGCTCCGGAAAGTCCTGTAACAATTAAAAAATCCATATTTTCCTCCGATCATCCTATTTTTTTCACTTCACATTCCAGGCTTACGCCGGTTTCCCGATAAACGCTTTCCTGTATGATTTCAATTAAGTGCAAAACGTCATCGCAGGTTGCATTGCCTGTATTCACAATAAATCCGGCATGTTTTTCACTGACCATTGCGCCGCCGACCCGTCTGCCTTTGAGTCCGCACTGTTCAATCAGCGTGCCTGCATAGTTCCCCGGTGGACGTTTGAAAATACTGCCGGCGCTCGGCATTTCAAGCGGCTGTTTAGATTTTCTGCGCTGATACAGTTCTGCCATGGCGGAAGCAATCTGTTCCTGGTTACCCGGCTGCAGCTTTAAATGAACAGATGTAATAATGCATCCATTATCTGTGTAGGCGCTTTTCCGATAACCATACTGAAGGGCTTCTCCTTGCAGCGTGTCCTCTTTCCCTTCGGGCGTAACATGGCTGCACGCTGTAACCACTTCCGACATGGAATGCCCGTACGCACCTGCGTTCATAAAAGCCGCACCGCCCACGGAACCGGGAATTCCCCATGCGAATTCCAGCCCTGTTAAGGAATGATCCTTCGCAAAATTGCACAACTGTGCCAAGGAAACACCGGTGCCGCATTCAATTTCATTGGAACCGTGCAGCTCAATTTTCCGAAACTCTTTTCCCAGTGCAATCACAGCTCCACGAATTCCGGCATCACTGACAAGCATATTGGAACCGTTGCCAAGCACACAAATCTTTATTCCCAGTTTCCACGCTTTTCGGAGAACATTCCGCAATGCAGGCTTATCATTGACGACTAAGAACAAATCCGCCGGCCCGCCAATCCGAAAGGTAGTATGTCGTTTCATTGGCTCATCTCGGCGGGTTTCACATCCCAGTGCTTTGGCGCATTGTTCCAATTCATTCAAAAGATCCAATCATTTTGCCCTCCTTTCAGTTAGAACCGGAAAACACCCGCGTATACTGCTTTAAGTACGAACAAAAGCGTTCTATACTTGAATTTACCACCAGTTCTTCCGGGAAATTGATTTCCTCCAAAAGCTGGATCGACCGAGGGAAGCGTCCAACAGCAGTGGAAAAATGGGCGTCAGAATTTACGATAATGGGTACATCATATTTTTTGCACAATTTCATAATTTTGGTACAGTTTGGCACAGATTGCTTTCTGCCGGTAAAAGTTGCCTCGTTGAGCTCCACCAGTTTTCCGTATTGTGCAAACACGGGCAGCACCGTTTCGTAGTCATAGCGATACAATTGAGAACCGCTGTGACCAATGACCTGTACATATGGATTTTTAGCGATTTCCAGCCATGCGTTTGTCACTTTCTCCACCGTTGGAGCCTTGTCCCGCATAACAGGCTCATGTATGGATGCCACCACCCAATCCAGACTGGAAACATCCTCTGGTTTCAGGTCGGTTTCTCCGTCAAAGTTCATCACGTTTACTTCTATCCCACGAAGTACCATAACCCCTTCTAAAGTGCGGGGAATCACTCTTAAGTTGTGGAAATACCACCTTCCGGGGGCACCAGGCATCTCTGCCCCATGATCGGTAATCGCTATGGCATATAGCCCGCGTTCGGCAGCGGCGTGAACCATCTCCGTTAAGGTACTGTAAGCATGGGTGGAAGCAACCGTATGCGTGTGGGTATCTGCAATTAGATTCATGCTATCCTGCCTTTCTTAAAAATCCAAATCCAGCTTTTTTTCTGTTTCCTGCATAGCCGAAACGTCCATCCCTAAGTTTCCAAGCAATTCCTGTGCGGCATTGTAGCCCATCTTTTTCTGTCGATTATTCATGGCAGCCACTTCGATAATAATGGCAAGATTTCTTCCGGGCTTGACAGGAATGGTTAATACCGGAACCTTAATGCCAAGAATCTCGGTATATTCATTGTCAATTCCCATTCTGTCATATACCTTTTGATTATCCCATAGTTCAAGATTGATAACCATGTCAATGTTTTCCGTCAGCTTAACCGCGCCCATACCGAAAATTCTGCGCGCGTTGATAATACCTATGCCTCTGAGTTCAATAAAATGCTTAATATTATCCGGTGCTTCTCCTACAAGAGTTTTAGCAGAAACACGGCGAATGGTAACCGCATCATCTGCAATTAAACGATGACCGCGTTTAATCAATTCAATGGCCGTTTCGCTTTTTCCTACCCCGCTGTCGCCGACCAGCAAAATTCCTTCCCCATAAACTTCCACCAAAACGCCGTGGCGGGTAATACGCGGCGCTAATTCCACATTCATAAATGCAACCAGCGCCGCAACCAATGATGATGTTGTTTCCGTCGTACTTAAAAGGGGTACTTGATTCTCCTGTGTTGCTTGCAGCAGTTCCGGTACCGGCTTTAATCCACGGGCAATGATTGCCGCAGGAGGCTTTTGGGAAAAAATCGAGCCGAGGACAATTTCTCTTTTTTTCGGTGAAATGGAATTTAAAAAAGCTGTTTCAGCATTGCCGAATATAATAATGCGACTGGTGTCGTAATAATCATAAAATCCGTTTAACTCCAATCCAGGTCTATTGACATCCATGGATGAGATAAGGATATCGTCCGGATTACATGGCATACTGATTATATCCAGCGACATCTCTTTTATTACTTTCGAGAGCGGAACGGTATATTTGGAAGACATGTTATTCCCCGCTTTCCTGAAAAATTTAAGAATTATTAAGAATATTATATCTCAAAACAGGCAGACTTTAAAGCAATTACTCTTAAAAAATCGGCCGGTGTGCTTTCGCACACCGGCATTCTGTCATTTACCGTTTTTCTTCTTGCCTTTAGATTTTTGTGAAGATTTGGAGCTTGTTCTCGTGTTCTGACTCTGCGCGGAACCTATCTGTTTTCCCGCTTGTTCAGCCGTTTTCACTTCTGATTCTGCAGACGAAGCAGGAATCTGTGCCGCAGATGTGTTACCGGCCAAAGCAGCTGCCTTGGTTTTAACCTTATGCTGTTCCCACATAACATAAAGGGGACCCGCAATGCAGTCCGAAGAATAGCAACCTGACACAACCCCCACCATCATCGGCAGAGCAAAAGTTATAATACTGTTTAAATTATAAACAATACCCATGGCCAAAACAACCGCAATGGCTACGAAAGTCGTAATAGAAGTATACAGTGTTCTGGAAAAGTTCTGATTGATACTGGTATTGACCAAAACAGGATAGCCTGTTTTCACGCCCATCAAACGGCGATTTTCACGAATTCTATCGTAAATAACAATGGTATCATTCAGCGAATAACCCAAGATGGTTAATACAACCGCCATAAAGTTGACATCAATTGCCAGACGCAAAACGACAAACGTAAAGTATACCATCAAAACGTCGTGCAGAAGAGCTACGATACCCATTGCAGCAGCGGGCAACCCGCCGATATTCTTAAACCGCACACCGATATAAATAATCAACAGCAAGAATGCAAGCAGTACCGCCACCAGACATTTTGCAAAGAAAGACTGTCCCATGGATGCATTCACGGAATTAGACTCCAACTGTTCAAAATTTGCATCCGGAAAAGCGTTATTCAGTGCTTCAAGCACCTGTTTCTGGCTGTCGTTCGTGATACTGTCCGTACCGGCAAAAGATATGGTTGCATTATTCACTGCTTCTTCGCTGTCGGCAGATTTAACATTCTGACTGATGGAAACAGATACGTGACGATCCGTCACCTGCTGTACTGCCGATTCAATTTCTGATGCCGCAAGTTCTCCGGAATAGGAATAACGTATCATGGCGCCGCCGGTAAAACGAATATCCAATTTGACGCCAAAAACAATGTTGCAAATAAGACCGATGATAAAAATTGTCAAGGATATTCCAAAGAATATCTTTCTATGCCCATAAAAATCGATATGAAATTGTCTCATTCTGCGGCACCTCCAAACAGCCATTTCCTGCGCACACACTGAAAGCCGGAAATAGCCTTAATCATCAAACGGGTTGCCATAACACCCATAATGAAGTTGCCGATGACACCAATAAGCAGGGTATAACCAAAGGAATAAATCGACCCGGTTGTTGCGGGGCCAAACAGAGCTGACAGAATATTCTTTGGTCCAAAAACAAGCATTAATAGAATTGCAACAATAATGATGGTAATATTACCGTCGAAAATAGCCCAAAAGCTGTTCTGGCTTCCTTTATAAATGGCCATATCCAATGTTTTTCCGTTCCACAGTTCTTCCTTAATACGGGAGGCAAAAATAATATTTGCGTCAACGCCCATACCAATGGAAAGAATAATTCCGGCAAGGCCGGGCAGGGTCATGGTAAAGCTTGGCAGGAATGAAAAATATCCCGATATTGCCGCAAATGTAAGACCTATCTGCCCCAGCAAAGCAATCGTTGCAATCAAACCCGGCAGACGGAAGACAAAAATCATCAATAGGAAGATAAGGCCAAATGCAATCAGACCTGCATAAAGCATCGCATTCAGCGACGATTTCCCAAGTGTCGGGCTGGTCGCGCTAAAGTTGGTGGCCGTCAGTTTAAATGGCAGCGCACCTGCGTTAATTTTATTGGCAAGTGAAGAAGCCTCTGCGGCGGTAAAGCCATTTGGTGAGTTGATGACACAGTTGCCGTCAGTAATCACATCGTCAACCGTCGGCCAGGAAATCATGGTATCATCCATCCAAATGGAAATGATGTCCCCTTTCAAGCGTTCGGTTGCTTCAGCAAATTTCTCGGCACCGCTGTCGCTCAGCTTCAAGGCTATCTGGTAAGTCGACAGTCCGGTCGACTGATCCTGGGTTAGCTGTGCTTGTGCACTCTGGATATCACTGCCTTCCAAAATAACGTTGGAAGCCGTTACACCCGCCGGTGTTTTGTAAATTGGCTGTCCATCTGCACCGGTGGTTTCTGTTTCGTATTCCATTCCCTCTCGGAATGTCACCAATGCGGTTGCAGAAAGTTCGTCGATTGCTTGTTGTGGGTCAAAGTCCTCTTCGTCGCTCTTCCACGGAAAACGAACAATGATCCGGTCATGATTGTAATCGGTATAAACCTCATAGTCAGTGATATTATTGTTCACCAGTCTGAGCTTGATAATCGATTCTGCCGAATCCAATTGCTCTTTTGTCGCTTTTGTTGTTGTGGCCGGCGAAAAAGTTGCCTCAACACCGCCGTTAATATCGGTTCCCCATCTGATATCTTCGATCCCTTTAATGTAAGTGATCGTATTATCCCCGTTTTTCCCTTTTATTCCAAAAACGGAAGTATAAGTTAAAAGCAGGATGAGGAGGGCGACGATGAAAAACACCGGCTTTGGTACTCGTTTCATGCGTGAATCCTCCAATATGTTGGTTTTCCGCGAATTTCGCAGACGTACAACAATAATTATATTGTTGTATTGCCAAAATGTCAATCAATTTTATGGCATAATCAACCGTCATTGCACATAAAAATAAGGAAGGGATTTTGCTCCCTCCCTTTAAAAATCCATTCTCTCCCTCTTTCCGCAGAAACAGAGGAAATGGTTGGGATTGCAGTTCCCTATTCTCTTACCGTTCCAGAAGTTTTTCCGCGGCCGCAAGCTGTACGCAAATGCAGAAAAGTTCTACTGCCTGCTGCAGTTCTTCTACCGGAGGAAAGGTGGGGGCAATACGGATATTGCTGTCCTTCGGATCCTTGCCGTACGGATAAGTCGCACCTGCACCGGTCAGTTTTACACCGGCTTTCCCGCAAAGTTCGACGACTCGTTTGGCGCAGCCTTCCATAACATCCACACTGATAAAATATCCGCCGTTCGGTTTTGACCAGGTTGCCACACCTTTGCCGGAAAGTTCATCATGCAGCCGACTGAGAACCGCATCAAATTTTGGTGCTAACAACGTGCGGTGACGGGTCATATGAGCATGAACCCCATCCATATTCTTCAGAAAACGGATATGCCGCAGCTGATTGAGTTTATCCGGACCAATCGTCTGGAAAGAATAGCGTTTTTTCAGCACTTGGAAATCTTCGTCACCTGCCGCCATGGCAGCAATTCCAGCGCCGGGGTATGTAATCTTGCTGGTAGAGGCAAAGAAAAACGCACGAACCGGAGTTTTCTGCCGTGCATATTCCTCCCACAGACTCAGCAATTTATCCGGCGTTTGTGATAAATCATGAACGCAGTAAGCATTATCCCAGAAAATACGAAAATCTTCGGCCGCCGGCTGCAATGCCGCAAAACGCCGTACGGTTTCATCGGAGAAAGTAATACCGGTCGGATTTTGATATTTCGGAACACACCAAATTCCCTTGACCAACGGATCTTTGACCATTTCCTCAACAACATCCATGTCAGGACCATCCGCGGTCATAGGTACTGTCACCAGTTCGAATCCGAAATATTCCGTTACTGCGAAGTGCCTGTCGTATCCGGGAGCCGGACAAAGAAACTTCAGCCCTTTTTGTCCGCCCCAAGGCGCGCATCCGGAAAATCCGTGCGTCATGCCACAAGCGACCGTATCAAACATCATATTTAAACTGGAATTCCCGCCGATAATCACGTTTTCTGCAGGAACTTCCATCATTTCACCCATTAAACGACGCATTTCAGGAAGCCCAAGCGGAACTCCGTAATTTCGGCAGTCCTCCCCGCTTTCGGAAATCAGTTGGGTGGAGGAATTGACAAGATTTAGCATCTCCGCCGAAAGTTCCAGCTGATCCGTTCCGGGTTTTCCGCGGGCCATATTTAAACTCAGTTTGCGGTCCTGAAAACTGCGATAGCGTTGCAGCAGTTCTTCATAAACGCGCTTAAGCTCCGGTGCCGGCATTGATTGAAAGTCCAAAGTGCGCATCCCCTTCGAAAAAATGCAGAATTTTGATTTAAGCAACCTCTATTCTAATATAAAACCACAATTATTGCAAGAAAAATCTTATCACCTTGCATTTTTTTGAAAAGGGATGCGTTTAGCTGTATTCAGTTCACTTTATGTATTGAGCCAATTCAACATCAACTTTCTGAATATGATTCAACAACCAATCCATCAAAAAGTAATTGGTTTTGGAGATGGTTGCAATATTGGCACCATTCTGTTGGATATCTTTTTTGAGTTCGGCAATTTTTCCGGTGAAAAAATCATGCAGCTTTTTATGTTCTGCCACTTTTGGGTATGTGCTGGCACGCTGAAGTTTTTCTTCATCGCCAAAATGCTTTATCGTGTAGCTTTCCAAAAATTCGACCGTATGAATCAGTTCTTCTTTGCCCTGTCCCTTGTTGCATGCTGCCAAAAGTTTGTCAATACGGTCACAGAGTTCCCGGTGCTCACTGTCAATAAGCGGAACACCGATTTTCAAGTTATCATTCCACATCATAATGAATTACCTCCCAAATATTAAAATTCGGCTGAACCCGTTGTGCGCGGGAACGGGATAACATCGCGAATGTTCGACATTCCTGTTAGGTACATCACCATGCGTTCAAACCCAAGCCCGAAACCGGAATGTATTGCGCCCCCATACTTGCGCAAATCCAAATACCACCGGTAAGCCTCTTCATCCATTCCATTTTCCTTCATGCGGCGCTGCAGAACATCCAGCCGTTCCTCACGTTGGCTCCCGCCAATGATTTCACCGATGCCGGGCACCAGTAAATCAACAGCCGCAACAGTTCTTCCGTCATCATTGAGCCGCATGTAAAACGCTTTGATTTCTTTTGGGTAATCCGTAACAAAAACGGGCTTTTGAAATACCTTCTCCGTTAAGAAGCGTTCGTGCTCCGTTTGAAGATCTGCTCCCCATTGCACAGGGTATTCAAATTTGCTGTTCGCTTTTTTAAGAATTTCAATTGCATCCGTATAGCTAACCCGGGCAAAATCGGAAGAAGCCACATGGTTCAGCCGCTCAATGAGGCCTTTGTCGATAAACTTGCCGCAGAAAGCGAGGTCATCCGGGCATTGCTCCATGACGGACCGAATCACGCTGCGAATCATATCCTGTGCAAGTTCCATATTGTCTTCCAAGTCTGCAAAAGCGACTTCCGGTTCAATCATCCAGAATTCCGCCGCATGACGCTGCGTATAGGAGCGCTCTGCGCGAAAGGTTGGCCCGAATGTATATACCTTGCCAAAAGCCATCGCCATACACTCTGCTTCCAACTGTCCGGAAACCGTCAGAGAAGTATGCCCGCCGAAAAAATCTTGTGAAAAATCCACGGCTCCTTCTTCTGTTTTAGGCAAATGCTCTAAATCCAGCGCTGTGACGGTAAACATCTCTCCGGCGCCCTCTGCGTCACTGCCTGTAATCAAAGGCGTGTGAACATATAAAAACCCGCGTTCTTGAAAAAAGCGGTGAATGGCATAAGCCGCAGCGGAACGAATTCGAAATACCGCGCTGAATGTATTGGTGCGTGGGCGAAGATGTGCCACAGTACGGAGAAATTCAAAGGAATGTCTCTTTTTCTGCAAAGGATAATCAGGGGTGGAACTGCCCTCCACATTCACCTGAGCCGCGTGAATTTCCAGCGGCTGTTTTGCCTGCGGGGTAAGTACAACGGTTCCGGTAACGGAAATAGCCGTACCAACATTCAATTTGGCAACTTCTTTGAAGTTTTCTATTTTGCCATCTTCAAATACAATCTGTACGCCCTTAAACCCGCTGCCATCGTTCAAATCAATAAAGCCAAGCGCCTTTGAGTCTCGGATTGTACGAACCCATCCGCAAACTGTTACAGTTTGCCCCTCTAGGCTCTGTGCCTTTTGATATAATTGTGCTATATCTAATTTTTCCAAATCCCCTGTTCCTCCTGTAAAAACGATTGCTGTCCTCATTTTATATCAATATTTTCCAAACCGCAAGGATAATTATCATTTTTTCACGTGCCTTCAAAATTTATGCAGAAAGGGCTTGATTTTTTTTTAAAGTTTCGCTATAATTATGTACGCCGGTTGGGGATAACCGACCGATGTATCAATTGGAGAGGTATTCTAATTGGTAAGGAGCCACATTGGAAATGTGGTGCACCGAAAGGTGTTGCGTGTTCGAGTCACGTCCTCTCCGCCAAACAAGAAGTCATGCAAGGAATGAAGTTCCCTGCATGACTTTTATTTTGCCTAAATTCAAATGATGTGCCTATGCCCGATGCGGCTGTCCCATATTCAGAAAGCAACTTGCCGCTATGAGAGCTGTTCTATGTTTACTTAAACAGCTTAAAAATACTTACCGAAGTTTTTCTGTAAATTTTGTTGTAAGCCGCCTTTTGGGGATTCCTAATCCAGCCCATGCCCTTGCGGCCATAGCCAGGGATAATCGCTTTTTTGACCGCGCGCTTGGCACGTCCCGTTGTGCGTGCTGCTAAAGATTTTTTTAAAGATGGCTTACGAATACCGAATTTCATAAGTAAATCCCTCCAAACATAGCATGAACTTTAAATGTAAGCAACTACAACCTCATTTATCATGAATTTTAATGCTCCAACCAACAGATGATTACCAAAACAACAGCTGCTGCAAATAACGCTGCCGTCAAACAGCCACAGCAGCCATGTTGTGCGCCGCCGTTGCTAATATCTTCCTCATCGTCCTCATTTTCACAAGCAAGGTCATATGTCCAATAATCATCATCGAAATCTTGCACCACACATTCCATCCTTTTATATTAGATACGGATATAAAAACATCCTTAAATTGCAATAACAAATTGAACACTTTCCCAGGATAAAGTTATCTACGGGTTTAAAGTGTAAATTCTGTCCAATTGTGCATCAAACAGCTCCTCTGGGGTCTGATAACCTAATCGTTTCCTGGGCGTGGCGTTTATCTCGTCTGCAAACATTAAGATTTGTTCGGCGGTAAAGCCATTGATGGAGCAACTCTTTGGGATATATTTTCGTAGTATGCGATTGGTCCTCTCATTTACAGGTCGTTCCCAAGCAGAGTATGGATGGGCAAAATAGATTGCCGTGCCTAGTTCTTCAAAGGCCGAAAATGCCGCAAACTCACTGCCGTTGTCTGTGGTAATACTGCGAAATACCTGGGAAAATTTCTTACCATACTGTTCCTTTAGCTGTTCCATGGCACTGGCAACACCGGTGGTTGTTTTGACGTCAATTCGAATGGAAAGATAATAGCCTGTCAGGCGCTCTACAATGGTAAATACAGCTGCCTTACCGCTTCTTTTTCGGCCCAGTACCGTATCAGATTCCCAGTGCCCAAATGTGTTTCGTTCTGCTACCTCAGGTGGCCGCCAATCAATGAATTTCCCATTAATACGCTTAGAAAGCCGTGGTTTTCTGCGAGAATGCCTATTTAATACCTCAGGAAGTTCAAATAGCGTGAGCGGTAATTCCCCTTTCCACAGCATATGATACAGAGTTTTTGTACATGGGATTTCCTTAACCGGAAAACGATGTTCACGCCGTGCCCGACCTACGCACTCATCAAAGGACCAGTTTTGCTTACGAACCTTTTTGACCATCCAACGGATGAAGTCGGAGTCCCTGGATACCGTTCTAGGGCGATGGCAGCGACTGCGATTCTCCTTGTATACGGCAGCTCCACGTTTGGCTGAGTAGCCAGGTTTGCGCCCACGGCCGGAGTATTCCGGCGTGCCACGTCGTAGTTCATAACCTACAGTAGAAGGACTACAATTGATTGCACGAGCAATTTCTCGATTGCTAAATCCCATCTTCTTTAACTGTTGGATTGCGCCACGCTCTTCTGCTCTAAGATGCTGTCCCCTCTTGCGTTCTTCGATATTTATGATAGAATGGTTCTTGTCCATAGTGTTCAGGCCTTTCTGTCAGTATTCAGTGTAGTAACTTTATCCTAACAGATCCCTGAGCGTTATGGAATCTTTTTATGTGTTCAATTTGATTTTACAATCTACCACGATATGTGGCATTTTCAAAAAGCACTGAAAGATATGATGAATGATTCTGTTAACTCCGTTAAAAAATCACTTGGACTGTAATCATGCCTTACAAAAGTTTTGAAGTTTCCCGAGCCTGTGCTTATGTCTAAATTGTATATTGCTTGAGGAGAATCATATTCATTTAAAAAAATACCGCATAGAGTTTCGCATAATTAGGTAAATTGCAGACTTTCTTTCAGACGTGAGATTATAGGGCTGAAAGAAAGTCTTTTTACTAAGTAAATGGGTTGAACCTCAAAGGAAGTATCGACAAAAAGAAATTCAGCGGCATTATGGACTTCATGAATGGAATAAAGATGATGAACTTGTTTATTCCGAGAGACATGGATTCTTTAACACCTATGGATTATTGAAAAATAGCGTCAAAGTGAATATTGTGGACAATGCTGTTTTGTCTTAATTGCCCTTGCATTTTTGAAAATTTGCGATAAGATAAAAGAAAAAGCGGGTAACAGCATGGAGGTATGAGATATGACGGATATAGAAAAACTTCAGCAGATGGTTAATGAAAGTCATCGAATTGTATTCTTCGGTGGGGCGGGAGTTTCAACGGAAAGCGGTATTCCGGATTTTCGCAGTGTGGATGGATTGTATCATCAGAAGTATAAATATCCTCCTGAAGTGATGCTCAGCCACAGTTTTTATAAATCTCATACCGCGGAGTTTTTTGACTTTTACCGGAATAAGATGCTTTATTTGGAAGCAGAGCCAAACCCGGCGCATAAAAAGCTGGCGGAATTGGAACAGGCGGGTCGGCTTTCCGCGGTGGTGACACAGAATATTGACGGCTTGCATCAGAAAGCCGGAAGTAAAAAGGTCTATGAACTTCACGGTTCTGTTCACCGCAATTACTGCCAGCGCTGTCATAAACTCTACGATGCCGAATTTATTAGGCAAAGTACGGGTATTCCGCTTTGTGACTGCGGCGGCGTGATTAAACCGGATGTTGTTTTGTATGAAGAGGGGCTGGATCAAGATACTCTGTACGGTGCGGTGGAAGCGATTCGAAATGCGGATATGCTAATAATTGGAGGAACATCGCTTGCTGTTTATCCGGCGGCCGGGTTGGTTCACTATTACAGCGGCAATCGTCTGGTGCTGATTAATAAGACTACCACCCCAATGGATGCGAACGCGAACCTTGCCCTGCATGGAAGTATCGGTGAAATATTAGAGCAGATACAAGTGCCAAATCATTAATTAATGATAAAGGAACATTATGCCCGGTATCCGCGCATTACGGCTGCCGGGCATTTTTATGCAGCAGGGTGCTGTATGAAAGATTAGGTTTTTTAACAAATGAGTTTTATGTCTTTTTCTCCCGCATATATTTTGAACAGAAAGGGGAAATAGACAATGCGTATTATTACTGTTACCCGCAAAAGAATTTTAACTGTTCTGTTTAGCGCTCTGGCGGTCGTTTTGGCGGGGGCTGCGGGATTTCGCGGGGTTCAGGCTGTGCAGACATCCGCCTCCAAACGTCTTTTGCCGATTTACAACGTTAAAACGGAGGAGAAAAAAATTGCAATATCATTTGATGCCGCGTGGGGAAATGAAGAAACACAAACACTCATTGATATTTTAAAGGAATACAATGTAAAAACCACATTCTTTGTTGTGGGTTCTTGGGTCGACAAATACCCCGATTCGGTTAAAGCGCTGGCCGAGGCCGGACACGAAGTCTGCAACCATTCGGATACGCACCCGCATATGCCAAAGTTATCGGAAAGTGATATGAAAAAGCAAATTGAAGCCTGCAATGAAAAAATCAAAGCGATTACAGGGGTCAGTCCGCTGTTATTCCGCCCGCCCTACGGCGATTACAACAATGCGGTTGTAAAGAGTGCGCAGGATTTGGGTATGTATGCAATTCAGTGGGATGTTGATTCCTTGGATTGGAAAAATCCCACACCGCAGCAAATCATTGACCGCGTGACGAAAAAAGTGAAACCGGGTTCTATTGTTCTATTTCACAACGGAGCAAAGAACACGCCCGCCGCTTTGCCAACCATTTTGAAAACACTGCAGTCAGAGGGATACACCATTGTGCCGGTTTCCCAGCTGATTATCAAGGATAACTACACAATCGACTCTGCCGGTATGCAAATTCCAAATGAATCTAACAAAATTGATTAATGCGTTTGATTTTATTTATTCATGCTGTATGCCTGCTTTCTGTGTTCTCTTGTACGTTCTAAATAAATATTATAGCAAATACCTAAAAGCTCACTCCTCCGCGCTTATTAGTAAGCGTCTGTTGGAAAAGTCCAGCAGACGCTTTTTATCGTATAGAGATTACCTTTATCGGAATACCGTTAGTAATGGTTTAATATAAGAAATATTCAATATAAAAAAGGACAGAAACGTGTTCCTACACTTGAGTAGAAATTATGTTGGATTTGTAGTATCATTTTTATGAGTGATTGGCATTATTGCCTGGTTTGTAATGTCTTTAACACTGTTTGTTTTATCGAAATTTTAAAGATGTTTTTATATCCGTATCTAATATAAAAGGATGGAATGTGTGGTGCAAGATTTCGATGATGATTATTGGACATATGACCTTGCTTGTGAAAATGAGGACGATGAGGAAGATATTAGCAACGGCGGCGCACAACATGGCTGCTGTGGCTGTTTGACGGCAGCGTTATTTGCAGCAGCTGTTGTTTTGGTAATCATCTGTTGGTTGGAGCATTAAAATTCATGATAAATGAGGTTGTAGTTGCTTACATTTAAAGTTCATGCTATGTTTGGAGGGATTTACTTATGAAATTCGGTATTCGTAAGCCATCTTTAAAAAAATCTTTAGCAGCACGCACAACGGGACGTGCCAAGCGCGCGGTCAAAAAAGCGATTATCCCTGGCTATGGCCGCAAGGGCATGGGCTGGATTAGGAATCCCCAAAAGGCGGCTTACAACAAAATTTACAGAAAAACTTCGGTAAGTATTTTTAAGCTGTTTAAGTAAACATAGAACAGCTCTCATAGCGGCAAGTTGCTTTCTGAATATGGGACAGCCGCATCTGGCACAGGCACATTATTTTGAAAGGCTCTATAATAAATGTTGGGGTGTGACGAATAGGCCTGAGAAAAAAAGGGCTCTATAATAAATGTTGGGGTGGAGCGAATAGGGCCTGAGAAAAAAGTAAAAAAAGTAGAGCATATTCGATGAAAAACCTTTAAAATGGAAATTACCACTATCCCATGTTGGAGGTCATCGATATGCTCTGTATTTATTCTACCGAAAAATTGCTTGGATTAAAAGAGGTAATCGTAAAAAATGTGAGGCAATTGCCCGATAAAACGGAAATTTTCATTGAGCTACCGAGAAAGCCGATGGAGTACAATAAAGTTCGCAATTTTATCAAGGCATAGAAAAGTCATTGGGACTCCGATAAAATGAATGGTGAGAAAACATTCAAAAAAGGAGAGATACCCAATGACTCACAAAAAGAATACCACAGATTTGACAGAATTGCTACTAAAATGTATGGCGCAGCCGGATCCAATGCTGTCGATGCTGGAATGGCTGTGTACCCGTCTGATGGAAGCAGAGGTCTCCGGTATTATTGGCGCGGAAAAGAATGCACACAATCCGTCCCGCCGTGATTACCGCTGCGGCTATCGGCCACGTCGATTGGATACTCGTATGGGGACGATGTATCTGATGGTACCAAAACTCCGAAATCAGGGCTATATCCCGTTTTTCGTAACAGAACGCAAGCGCAGTGAAACAGCGCTGATTCAAGTGGTTCAAGAAGCGTTTGTGCAGGGTGTATCTACGCGAAAGATGGAGAAACTAGCTCGCAGTCTTGGAATTGAGAATCTTTCCCGCAGTCAAGTCAGTGAAATGACGAAAGGCCTTAACGAGCAGGTGCAGTACTTCCGCAGCCGGCCTCTGACGGGTCGCTATCCTGTCATTTGGACAGATGCACTGTATGAAAAAATCCGTATGGATGGCCGGGTCGTCAGCATGGCTGTGATGGTAGTTTGCGGCGTCAATGAACAGGGGCATAGGGATATCCTCGCCGTAGAGCCAATGCTGGAAGAATCCAAAGAAAGTTATTCTCAATTGTTTCAAAGTCTTTTAGATCGTGGTCTGAAAACACCGCTCCTGGTGATTTCAGACGCGAATAAAGGGCTGATTGCAGCCGTCCGTGAGAGTTTTCCGGGAGCCTCTTGGCAACGGTGCAAAGTCCATTTTATGCGAAATATTTTGGCTCATGTACCCCAGAAGGAAAAAGAATCCTTTGCGGCTCAGTTAAAAGAAATTTGGTTAGCACCTTCCGCTAAAATAGCTAGACAACGCGCAGAGCAAATATCAGAACAGTATGGAAAACGCTTTCCAAAAGCAATTGAGCTTCTGCAAGATGGGCTGGAAGATTCTCTAGCTTTCTACGCCTTTCCGGAACTCGACGCCCGCAAAATTTCCTCGACCAATATGTTGGAACGACTGAACAAGGAAATCCGCCGCAGAACCAGTGTAGTCGGAATATTTCCTAATCCGGATTCCTACCTACGGCTGGTAACAACATGTCTGATGGAATATGCGGAAGACTGGTCTGTTTCCAGAGCATACTTAAACCCGAAATCCATTCTTTCACTGTTAAACGTAGCCTAATTCATTTTTCGGAGTCCCGAAATTGCGAACTTCCCTTGACACTAGGTAAGGTACTCAAACGCAATGCCTACGGTTATCGTAATTTTCGTCGCTTCCGCAATCGTATTCTTCACATGTTCCATCATTCAACGAAAAATGGAGCAGCTTAACGCCGCTCCATCCGGTGTTTCCATTTTGGGTTACCCCAACTATTGACATAGAGCCTTTAAAATTGCTTTCAATTTAGCCCACCACCAATCGAATGATATAAGCGACAATAAACGAGAAAAGAAAAGCAAGCACGTTTCGGAAAATTGTCAGCTTTTTGCCAAAATACTTGATTTCAACGGGAATCGTTACCACGCCGACCATCATCAGTGCGGAGACAAAGGCCCCAATCTGCATATATCCCGCGCCGCTTTGTAAAAGCATGGCGGCTGTGGGGAATGCAACAAACCCGGGAATGAGCGTGATAGCACCAATCACAGCGGCAAGTATCACTCCCAACCAACCGGAACCGGAGCCGATTATTTTTGAAATGACTTCGGTGTTTAACACAGCCAGCAGGATGCCGACCAGTAGGATGATGACCAAAAATTGCGGCAAAATATTTTCAAATGCCTTCCATCCTTTTTTTAGGGCTTTTTTGGTTTTTTGTTTATCCTTAAAAAACGAAACAGCTAAAAGTAATACGGTTACTCCATACAGCAAATAAGTGTCCAAAATCATTCCTCCGATTTTATAATCTATTATCAAATTAAAGTACTGCGCTTTTCTCTTTTGCAATGTGTTTTTAGCAGTTCTTAAGTGCTGTCTGCCTTATGTCATATCAAAATAATTTGATGTTATATATATCATACGCTTTATACATTGGTGCTAAAACATCTGCGCTAAATTTTGTCTGCTTTTCAGCGATGCAAATCACTGTTTACCTATAGATCATTTAGATCATTTGCACTGGCTTAAATAAACATCTTTATTTGCCAAGTTTTGGCTGTCTTCTTCCAATTGCGGATAACATTCCAGATGATTAACAAGGTTTTTTATTAAACTTTTAATAATGTCATCCTTAAGACTGAGTGAGTAAAATATAAATTTTTCTTATCGGGAGTCTGTCACAAATCCCATATCCCTCAGTTTGGCAAGATGTTTTGAGACTTTCGGCTGTGACAGTTTTAATATTCCGCAGATTTCACACACCGCTAATTCTTTTTGGGCCAGCAAAACCATAATTCTTAAACGTGTTTCATCCGATGCACGTTTGAAAAATTCCGTCAAATAAGACATGGCAATTTCCTTTCCAAACGGTCACAAGCACAAATACTCATATACCCATTTGCGGATATGATAGCGCTTTTTCCATGCAATGTCAAGAGATTTTTTTCATCTTACTTTTTTCATATTGACAAATTTTGATTTAACGCATATACTAGCATTACATCAAATAAATTTGATATGACAGCAAAAAACACATCCTGCGGCGGTACAGCGGTACAAAAGGAAAAATCACAAAATACATGATTCTTTCAGCTGTGTTGCAGCGTCAGGTATCATTTAATACCTATGTTATAAATACAGTTCCGTCCAACCTTTAGCAGCCTCGCGCGCAACAAATATATAGAGAATTTAGGCGGATTTATGACGGCAGTCATGCAATGTTTTTGAATCGCGCTGAATGATTAGGGGGATGATATCTATGGCAAAAAACTGGTATCCCGTTGTTGACTATTTAATCTGTAAAGAGTGCGGCACCTGCGTGGAAAATTGTTCACACAGCGTATATGATAAAGGGAAAGCTCCTTCCCCCATTGTCAAAAATCCGGAAGCATGTGTGGACCATTGCCATGGCTGCGGCAATCGCTGTCCGGTTGGAGCAATTACCTATTTCGGTGACGATACCGGCTGGACACCGTCAAACAGAACACAGGCGCCGGATTCTAGTTGCTCCTGCGGAGGTGGAAAGAACTTCTTTGAAGGGGACAAAAAGAACTCCTCATGTTGTGGAGGGAATTGCTGCTGATGAATACAAAAAAACGAATTGTTAGAATTATCGTTCCGATACTGATTTTGGCCGCACTAACCGTCATATGGATGATCAAAACGCAGTCCGCACCTGCCAGTGAGGAGACGAATTCGGATTTTGCGCTGGAAACAACCTCTGTGGATTTGGAAACTCTGACCTCTTATAATCTGCCGATTATCATTGATTTTGGTTCAGACTCGTGTATTCCATGCCAGCAGATGGCCCCTGTTCTTGAAACGATGAACGCTGAAATGCAGGGAAAAGCGATTATCAAATTTGTTGATGTTTGGAAGCATGCGGAGGCGGCGGACGGCTTCCCCGTACAAGTCATCCCCACACAGGTCTTTATCAATTCGGACGGAACGCCCTATGTTCCCAGTGAAGAGATTGACGTGGAATTTACCATGTATTCCTATCAGGACACTGGGGAGCATGCATTTACCGTCCACCAAGGGGGATTGACGGAAGAGCAAATGCGCGCAATATTAGCCGACATGGGGGTGGCACAGTGACAGCTGTATTGGAGAGTCTGTCTGAACTGATAACGGAAAGCAGCTGGCTTGCACCCTTGCTGGCACTTTTGGCCGGAGTGCTTACATCTTTTACGCCATGTTCACTGTCCAGCATTCCTTTGGTAATTGGATATGTTGGCGGTACAGGGCAAAGAGAAACCAAACGGGCATTTTGGCTTTCCGTCACTTTTGCGGCGGGGGCTGCGGTGACGTTTACAGTGTTGGGCGTTGTCGCTTCGCTTGCCGGAAAATTATTAGGGAATGCAACATCATGGTGGTATCTTGCTCTTGGCACTTTAATGATTCTCATGGCTTTGCAAACTTGGGAAATCTTTGAGTTTATCCCATCGAGCTATCTTGTTTCCAAAAATACCAAAAAGGGGTATGTCGGCGCATTTCTGGCGGGGATTCTCGGCGGAATTTTCTCCTCTCCGTGTTCTACTCCAGTACTGATTGCGCTGTTAGCCATTGTTGCCGGCAAAGGAAATATCCTTTGGGGTGTGCTGCTGCTCCTCCTGTATTCCATTGGGCATGGTTGCCTAGCAATCGTTGCAGGAACATCCATTGGTTTTGTACAAAAACTTTCTTCCAGCCCAAAATACGGAAAAGTAAGTTTTGTTTTAAAAATTGTGATGGGTACGCTCATTCTGTTCATCGGGTTTTATCTGTTTTATCTTGGGTTCTAATCATTCTGAAAAGGAGAGATTGATGATGGCGCTGTTTAAAAGGAAAAATAAACAGAAAGAAACCGCATGCTGCTGCGGCAATTGTGATGCAGAAAGCATGGCAAAAGCAGAACACGCAAAAACAGAGGGAGCAAGCGTGAAAGTGCTTGGCAGCGGCTGCGCAAAATGCAAGCAGCTTGAATCCGCAGCCAAAGCGGCACTGGAGCAATTGGGAATGGATACCGCTGTCGATCATATTACGGATTTTTCACAAATTGCAGCTTACGGTGTGATGACAACACCGGCTTTGGTTGTCGACGGCAAGGTGGTATCTTACGGCAAAGTGCTAAAGACAGAGGAAATCGTTAAAATTTTGCAAAAGGTGCGGTAAAACTTCATAGAAAAAACAAAAACCATTGTCACAAATGGTTTTTGTTCAGCATATTATATGAGTACATGTGAATATACGAATATACAGAAAAGGAGGGGTCATCATGTGTCATATGTTCGATATTTTTAAAGCATTATCGGATGAAACAAGGCTCCGAATCATTGCGCTTCTCTTAGAGGGTGAAATGTGTGTCTGCGGCATTGAGGAATGTCTAGGCGTAACGCAGTCAAACGCTTCCAGGCATTTAATCGTCTTGAAGAACGCGGGCATACTATCAAGCAGAAAAGAAGCGCAATGGACGTATTACAAACTTGATGAAACATTTTGCCATGAGAACCAAGAATTAATTCGCTATTTGGCAGAAAAAGTTTCCTCCCTTCCCACCTATGAGTCCGACAGCCAAAAACGGAAACAATATGAACAATCCGATTTATGCAGTAAGGAGTAATGGCAATGAGTAAAAATCAAAACGCAGGGATAGGCTTCTTTCAGAAGTATTTAACTGTATGGGTAATTCTTTGTATGGCGGCCGGTGTATTAATTGGCAAATTTTTACCGTCGATACCGGCTTTCCTAAATCAATTTGAATACGCAAAAGTTTCGATACCGGTGGCAATCTTAATCTGGGTCATGATTTACCCCATGATGATGAAGGTCGATTTCCAAAGCGTCAAAAATGTCGGGAAAAGTCCGAAAGGCTTATTTGTAACTTGGGTTACAAATTGGCTGATTAAACCGTTTTCCATGTACGCTATATCTTCATTCTTTCTTTATGTTGTCTTTAAAGGATTCATCGCGCCGGATTTAGCCAAAGAATATCTGGCCGGTGCAATTCTGCTGGGTGCAGCCCCTTGTACGGCGATGGTTTTTGTCTGGAGCCTTCTGACCAAAGGGAATCCCGCCTATACCGTTGTGCAGGTTGCCTCCAACGACCTCATCATTTTAGTCGCATTCGTGCCCATTGTTAAATTTCTCTTGGGTGTCAGCGATGTCTCTGTTCCGTGGGATACCTTGATTTTATCCGTGGTTCTGTTTGTTGTCATTCCGTTGGCGGGCGGTATTTTGACCCGCTTATGGGTTACAAAGAGCAAGGGGGTTGATTATTTCGAGAATACGTTTGTTCACAAGTTTGATAATGTAACCGTGGTTGGTCTGCTGCTCACCCTTATTTTGCTGTTTTCTTTCCAAGGGGACACCATTATCAATAATCCGCTTCATATCATTCTGATTGCCGTGCCGCTTACCATTCAGACATTCCTGATTTTCTTTATAGCATATTTGGCATGCAAATGGCTGAAACTGCCGCATGATATCGCAGCACCGGCCGGTATGATTGGTGCATCTAACTTCTTTGAACTGTCCGTAGCGGTTGCCATTGCGCTGTTTGGCACAGCTTCTCCTGCGGCACTTGCCACAACCGTGGGGGTACTTACGGAAGTACCTGTTATGCTGATGCTCGTCAGTATTGCGAATCACACAACGCACTGGTTTTCTCAGCCGAACAAGAAGTGACAAGAAACAATCATAATGAGTAAGGAGGTTTGTACGATGATGAATCAATTTAGCATTCATAACATGAATGGGGTATCAAAGAACCCGCAAGAACAATATGGTTTAAACAACATGAACGGCAAATCGGATAACCCTCAAAGCGAATATAGTTTAACCGACATGAACGGCGTATCCCATGACAATTTCAAAAAATACAGCTTAAATAATATGTGCGGTATGACCGACAACTGAACATTTTATTAAGTCTATGATAAGGAGAGATTCCATATGAAAAAAATGACAATTTATGAACCGGCTATGTGCTGCTCCACAGGACTCTGCGGGGTAGGCGTTGACCCGGAACTGCTCCGGGTATCAACCGTTCTGGAAAACCTGAAAAAAAACGGCATTGAAGTGGAACGATATAATCTGTCCAATGCACCTCAGGAATTTATCAAAAACGAGGAGGTTAATCAGCTGATTTCAAAAGATGTTGACCTTCTGCCCATTGTTGTGCTGGACGGAAAAGTGGTTCTGACAAAAAGATATCCCACAAACGACGAATTTATTTCCATGCTGAATGTTCCAAGAAGTTTCTTGGGAGAAAAATCCAACATCCCGGCAACACCGAAAAGTTCGGGAGGCTGTGGCTGTTCCGGCGGCAAATGCTGCTAAAGAAGGAGGCTATGAATTGAAGCAATTTGATCTGCAAGAACTGAACCTTACAAAATATTTGTTTTTTACCGGCAAAGGCGGGGTTGGAAAAACTTCCACCGCCTGCGCCACGGCGGTAACACTGGCCGACAGCGGAAAAAAGGTGCTCTTAATCAGTACCGACCCCGCTTCAAATTTACAAGATGTCTTTCATACAGAGTTGACGAACAAAGGAACTCCAATTCCTGAAGTGCCCAATTTAACGGTGGCTAATTTAGATCCCGTTCAGGCAGCCGCAGAATACCGCGAAAGTATCATAGGCCCTTACCGCGGCAAGCTGCCGGATACCGTTTTAAAGAATATGGAAGAACAGCTCTCCGGTTCCTGCACGGTAGAAATCGCAGCATTCAATGAATTTTCCAATTTTATTACCGACCAAAAGGCCCAAGATGAATACGATTTTATTATATTTGACACCGCGCCAACCGGGCATACGCTTCGTATGCTGCAGTTACCCTCAGCGTGGAGCAATTTTATCAGTGAAAGTACGCATGGAGCATCCTGTTTGGGGCAGCTGTCCGGGTTGGAAGACCGAAAAAATATTTATAAAAATGCGGTGGAGAATTTATCAAATGCAAAGCTCACCACACTGATTTTAGTTTCCAGACCCGAAACAGCACCGTTGAAAGAAGCGGAAAGAGCGTCTAAGGAACTGTCCGAGATTGGGATTCATAATCAAATGCTGATTGTAAACGGTGTTCTTCCTGCCTATGATGACCGTATTTCAGAGGGGCTCTATTGCAAACAGCAGTCCGCCCTGTCCCATATTCCGGATGGATTAAAAACGATTGAAACTTATACCATTCCGCTCAGAGCGTATAACATTACCGGAATCGAAAATGTACGTGCGTTTCTTACGAAAGACCAATATATTGTGAAAGACACAAAAGTAAACACAAACATCATCCCCAGCCTGCAAGATGTGATTGATGATTTGTACAGCAGCAATAAAAAAGTCATTTTCACAATGGGAAAAGGCGGCGTCGGCAAAACTACCGTGGCGGCTGCCATTGCCTTGGGCCTGTCTGCAAAAGGCAAAAAAGTGCACCTTACAACAACCGATCCCGCAGCACATCTCAAATTCGTGATTGATGAGAGCAGCGGCATTA
>JBKEEO010000001.1:1262500-1505020 GCA_047777415.1 Oscillospiraceae bacterium | reverse complement strand
CTATCCATGCTGTATCCCTCCTTAGATATTCAAATTTAGGGTAATGTCTTCCATGGCGTCCAATATGCTCACATATCCGGTAAGGAAAACCTTACTGCCGGTGTTTGCCTTGCGGATTTCCTGACTCGTCATCTTGGACACATCCGTTCCATTGGATTCCAGATAATTTTTAATCGCCGTTTCGTCGAAGTCCACTGAATAATCGGACAGGATGTTTTCTGTAACCAGCGTGTCAAAATATCCGCGAATTGCTGTCAGCAGTAAACATTTGCTGTCATAGTTGTTCGGATATTTTCCGATATAGCTATCCTGCGCAGTCTTTCGGATGTCGCTTTGAATCATGTCCACAGCTTCCACGATTTTGATTTTCTTAAACGCCTCGCCTTTGTCCGATGTCGTGGTTTTCATGCTGTTGACACCGCGGCCGGTTTCCACTTTTTCGCCATCCCACAGCAGCACCAGCTGTCCGTCATCGATAGCGTTGTCGAGTTCTTCGTTAGTCAGCCGCTTGACATCCGAAACCTCCGGAAGGCTTGCGTAGGTACAGGAAATTGTCATGGGCGTTCCGGCAATCAATCCGGCAATACGGGAGCAATACTCCGACGTCGAATAGGTGTTGTTCCCGACTTTGATTTCATCACCGGTGAAGTTGATAATTCCCTCACTGTCTGCGGCCGTGTTCGGAAGCACCGCTTTATACGTGTAATTATTTTGGCGCATGGACTTAATCCATGTTGCAATGGCGGCAGCTTCTTCCTCGGTACAGTCGGGTGGTCCCACAAGATAATCAAAGGTCTGTGTTGCCATAAAGTTCAGAGCATCGGTCAGGTCCGCTGCATCCGTAGGCAGCACATAGGCAATGACTTTCCGCGGCACATTTACATACCCTAAAAAAGCCTGTGCAATGTACGTCTTGTTTTCAGCACTCAAGTCTGACGGAATTTTTGTCGCGTCCGTTAAGGAAAGTTCACCGTTGTGGGTACTGTCCTTCAAAATCAAAGCCACTACACCTTTTGAACTTTGGTTAATAGATGCAGCGGCCGTGGTTGTAAATGCGATATTGATATTTGGCAATCCCATATAGATACCCCCTTATTTTGCTCTCAAATCGGTTTCCACTTCTTCTGCAAGTGGCACTGTTTCCTCTATTTCACCGCGGTCGTCAAAAAATTCAAATTGCAGGTCCACATAGGACCGGTCATTGTCATAACCTGCCGTGTTTGCTTTCACTTTCAGAGAACGGTCTCCGACTTTCAGATATCCGCTGCGGAACAGATTCACAACAGCATCCTGCACATTCGTTAGTTCCATGCTGTCACTGTTGCCATATGCGTCCATTCCGATAAAGCAGGTAATAGAAAAATAAACGTTTACTTTTATCGTGCTGAAGTTGACGTCATCCGTATCCCGACGAACCGTTTCCAGCCAAAAGCTGGGACGCTTAAAATCCTTTGGGCAACGGTTGATATAGACGGTTTCCGCCTGCAATTTTTCGACTAACAATTGATTGATGGCATCTCGTATCTGCTCCGTTGTAATCATCCGCGCTCCAACCTTTCTGCTAATCGGTCGGCAAACTGCTCGGCTATTGCAATTGCTTTTGATTCCATCGCGGAGCGGGATGCCTCATAAAAATGCCGTCCTTCGACATATGGCACTTTTATGTTTGGCTTGTAATGCTTCGCGTTGCCGGATGGTTTGCGAATTTTGTGGCCGTTTTCCAGGTAGTTTGTAATTGCTCCCGGGCTGTTTGCTCCGGTGCTGCTGCCCGACGGGCGAACGGCGGCATATCCGCCGCCGCTGCCAACGTGTGGCTCCTGCCATGCTCTGATTTTTCCGCTGGCATCGTTTACAGAGGCGGCAATCTGTGAGTCAACCTCTTCTTTTGCAGCCTGTGCAAGTTCTTCGTGCAGTTCTCGCCGCATCTCAGGGATCTCATTTAACAGGTTGTTCAGTTCATCAGAAAACTTCTCGAGGTCGGAATTCTCTATACTCTGCATGGCTATGCCTCCCTCGTGGCGGCAATCTCATACTCGTTTTTGAATTCATCGAGGTCGTGTACAATCTGAACGTTATAAATCGTCTGACCCACTTTGACCAAATCCCCAAGGGCCAATTCGATGGGTTTCGGCGTCACCAAAACATACTGCACGTTAACCTGTGACTGAGGATTCGATTTCTGAAATCCCATATACTTTTCCGTAAGGCAGGCAGGGAATGTGAGGACCGCCTGCGGCTCCGAATAGACAGGGCGATGTAAAGTCTCGTCCATGGTTTTTTCTGCTTTCATCAGCTGGCAGGTTTTCGGTTCTACCATGGCCGCCGTGACCTCATAATATAGGCGGTTTATCTCGGTAATGTCGGTCAAAAAGCAGAACTTTCCGTTCCATCGAAATGCGTTGTTTAACGTTATATCATGCTTCCAAGTAGTAAAAGTTACCGATTTTGCACCAACTCCAATTTGTGAAAACAGCGCTTTTTGTGGCTGAACTTCGGCTTTTGCAAAAATTGTGCCTTTTTCAGTCCAACTGTAAACCGTATCATTTTTTTGTAGTTCAAGCAGTGATATGATTTCTGTCATTTCTCCGGGGTCATTCATACCGGAATCACCCGGCCCTTGCCAAGCAATGCATAAAATGCTGCTGGAATTGGTTCATCTCCGCCACGGTGCATCCATGCCCATGTTGCGTACAGCAAGATTGCCTGCTTTACTTTATCCGGCACGGTATCATAGCCTGCAGTATAAACAATTTGGAGACGCCAAAAGTCTGGCATATCGCCATCAGTCTTTAACACCAGCATTGCAAGTCCTCCGTCATTGCGGACTTCAAATTGCTCCGTTACATCTTCCTCCGTACCATCCGGCAAAATTGCTGTAACGCTTTTTAGCTCGCGAAACGGAGGCCGTGGAAGGGTAACAGTGAGAGGAGCATCACTGTGCCAACGCTCCTCTCTGCCTACCGTCAATTGTAAAGTTTGTTCACAATATGCAACATTCTGATATGCTTCCGCTTCCTCACGTCCGGCTTTCAGCATTACATTGACAATGGATTCCTGCTCTGCTGTAACCGGCAAACCATTTGCCCATTGTTTAAATTCATCAAGACTTACCGGTTCTTTTACCGGCGGAGTTATTACCTTTACCACCGGACTTGCCCTCCTCCACTTGCTCGACTTTAACCTCCTCCACTTGCGCAGCTTGAACTTCCTCCGCGTACCCAGCTTGAATCAAGTCTTTTGCTGTTTTATTATCGGCATCCACCGTTTCGCCGGCCGAATATGAAAATTTCAACCCTGCACAGCATTTTAAAACTTTAATTCTCATGATTCACCTGCTTTCATCTGCAAAACCTTGACAGCTTCCTTAACAATCAGTCTACCGTCAGTGCGTTCGTTGCCCTTAAAGCCTACCTGTCCGTTTTCGGCGTAAAGCTGGTCGAGAACCTGCATCTGCATACCCAGGGTATCCTTGATGATATACTGGCTGAAATCACCAAACGCAATCGCCTTCGCCCCTGCTCCAACAGTAGGCATATAGTCCGATACAGCGACAGGGCGGCCGAGCAGTGTATTAGGCTGTGATGCAGTCAAGCCGGGCTGCCACATATAGTCCCCCGTCGTAGCGTTTTTCAGCTTCCGGATTACTTTTTCCATGCTGTCGCTCATCAGGAATGTAGCTTTTTGGCGATAACCGGGTTTTAGGCTGTAGAACAAATCCAGCAATTCATCGGCAGTAACAGCAGATGACGCAGCTGTTGTCACGCCTATCTCTGCATCAACAAGAACACCTTTTGGCTTACCGTTGCCGTCACCGGTAAGGAATGCAGATTCTTCACCTTCCGCAAACGAACGGGCAAAGCTCGTGGAAATCAAGCCGGTTAAATCAAACTCGGAATCATGCAATAGTTCCTCGGAAACTTGAATGATTTTACCAAGTTTGTGGCTACCAATTGTCACAGTATCATATTTATCATCGACCTTCGGATATGCACCGTTTTCTCCAATCCATTCCGCCGCTCCGTAAGAAGACGCAAGCACAATTTTTCTGTCGGCTGTCAATGTAAGTGTGCTGGCCAAGCGACGCATTACAACCTGCTTTTCCAGCAATGCACGCACGGAGTTTTCCATCTCTTCCGGCATGACAAGCATTCCACCGCTGTCAGAACCGGTAGACATCACATTTTCAAGCAGTTTTCTTTCTTCACTGGTGAGAGAAGATTTCCCACCGCGCAATGCGTGAAAGAATGCGCTTTTGTACTCGTCGGTTGCGGTAATTTTCTGCTTTTGCACTTTATCCTCCGGTTGTGCTTTACTTTTTGCAGGCTCCGGAATTTGATTCAGCGTATCCTCGCGAGCCTGCTGCTTTTCTTCTGCTTTGATTTCTGCTTCCAATTTGTCGATGTCGGCATCCATTTTGTTGTAAGCATCCATGTCGCCGGCATCCAGTTTTGCTCTTGCATCTTTGATCAAAGCCGCCATTTTCTGCTTTTTCTCAATTAAATTCATGTCAATCCCTCTTTCTTAAATGAATAATGATTTTTCCAAAAGATTCAACTTGGCATAAGCAAAATCTTTTTTTGCCTGAATTTGCTCGGCAGTAGGTTTGCCGGCATCAAGGTACTCTTTTGATATTTCTTTGCTTTTTGCCTTTCCTTCTGCAATCATCGCGCGGGTCTTTTCAATCACCGCACGCGGAAGTGGAAGACCATATGCTGCATTGATAAGCTGCGGTGTGGCAGCATCTGAAATTTTATCCACCAGTCCAAGTTCTACGGCGTGGGCCGCTGTAATCCATGTCTCGGCATCCATCAGTTTCAGAGCATCTTTTTCAGACATACCTGACTTTGCAACATAGGCTGCCGCAATTGCCTTATCTGCCTCTTTTAAATCATTGGACGACTTATCCATCGCATGATAATTTCCAGCGGCAATAGACGATACGCGATGCACCATCAATTGAGCAGTAGGAGACATTTCATTAGGGCCTGCCATTGCAATCACTGACGCTGCCGACGCTGCTAAACCTGTAATGCGAATATGGACACCGCCGGAATACCCACGCAATGCCGAATATATCTCGGAGCCGGAAAAAACATCTCCACCGTAGCATGTAGATATTTCAACATCCAGCGGAGCACCATTTGCTTCTGCAATTGCTTTGCGTATATTTTGCGGTGCTGTCGTCGCAATACCAAACCAGTCATAAATTTGCTGGTCACTGTCACGCACAATGTAGCCTTTAATTTCAATCGCCATTCTTATCACCTCCACTCTTAGTAGATTCCGCCGAAGCGTCCATCAACTTTTTAAGACTGCGCAGGTTACCATTTGCAAGGTAGGCATCTCCTCCCTCTTCGGCTGGAATATGGTCCATATCCTCCAGTTCTCGAATATCGTTCGCCGACATCCAGCCATTTTGACGGGCGACGGCGTAGCCTTCCATTCGTGATTTGTAGTCTCCGCGTAGCAAGCCTTCTACCGAGAACTTTGGAAAATAGATTGACCGTTCCTGTGGCATCAAAAGCTGTGCTGTAATAGCCCGCTCAATACGCACAAGATACGGCCGTAAAGTATAAATCACATAATTCAGCGACATCTGCTCAATGTTGCTGAAAGTCGCATGCTCAAGGTCACCAACCATATGTAAAGGCACATTATAAAAGCGCGCGACTTCTTCAACTTGGAATTTTCGCGTCTCGAGCATTTGCGATTCTTCAGGAGTATTGCTGACTTTTTGAAATTTCGCACCTTGCTCCAAAAAGAGAAGCCTTGCTGCATTGGATAATCCGGAATACTCTTTTCGAACATCTTTTTTATATTGCTCTAGGTCGTTATCTCGCAGCACATCCGGATATTCTATAATTCCGCCGACGTTTGCTCCGTTTTTGAAATAATTCGATGCAAATTCCTCAGCAGCTTCACTTAAACCGATTGCGTTCTGTGCTAATTCAAGTGGACGAAACGCATTCAGTGAATCCATTGAAAACCAATCTACCCGAAAGATTTGGTCCTTTCTGAGGATAAACCGTTCTTTTCCGGACGGGGTAATGACATACTCCAACTCCTGCGTTTCAGAATTCCGCTGTACTCGAACAAAGGGCGTGGTGATATTCCACATCTGAACAATGTGCCCCGCATTATTTCGTACTACCTCTGCATATCCGCGACCGTAAATCAGCATATTTGCCACAAACGCCTGCCAAAACTGAAAGCTGTCTGTTTCCGGATTAGGCACATCGTGGAGCACCTCATAGATTGGCATGTCGGTCGCCTTTTCTTTGCCAGTTTCTGTTTTCCGATATAAAAACAACGGCAGGGACGCAATGCTTTCGGACAAAAGCCGAACACACGCGAACACAGCCGTTGTTTGCAGAGCATTTTGGGCATTGATGTGAATACCAACCTTTGAGAGGATTGTACCCATCGCAGATTTCAGTTCCGGAGATGGTCTTGCCAAAGTCGAAAGATTTTTAAACAAGGTCTTGATCCGATTTAAAAATTTCAAATTGCAATCACCCCGTGTTCAGCATAAGCGTTTCGCCGTGCCATATGCGGCAACAGTCGAGCCATCGCGTCCACCATCGCGACAAAAATATCGATACGCTCCGTCTTGCTGTCCTTAATCGGCATATAGTTTTCCTTGCCGTCCATGCTTATATTTACATTGCCAAAGCACCAGCGCGCTGCAGGGTTTGCTTCATGTGTAATAAGCGGCGGCTTTTTTTCTTTGATATTTGCTTCACTTGTTTTAAACATAACTTCAAGCTCCTTCATGGACGGACTCATTCCAAGTATTGTTTGGTCAACCGGTACCATTTTGATACCCGCTGCCTGCAGCATAAGCGCCGTTTCAGTGGCGTTATATTTATCGTAGCCAAGTTCCCGTATTCGGTACATTTTCGCGTATTCCTGTATCCTTGCCCGTATCGCGGAATAATCCGTGACGTTCCCTGATGTTGGATGAATAAAACCGTTCCGCGCCCATTCATCATACGGAACATGGTCGCGCCGAACGCGTTCTTTCATATTTTCTTCCGGTATCCATGCGTCAAATATAACGCGATAATCTTTGAAATCTCTTTGTGGTGGAAAAATCAAGGCAAATCCATTCATATCCCATGTGGTCGCTAAGTCTAATCCGCCATAGCAGTAGCAGCCTTGTAAATCTTGCCTTGTCCATGTTCCCACCGTTGCGTCCCATGATGTGAGCGGCAGCCATCCGCGTGATTTATTCTTATTCCATTGATTCAAGCGAAGCCATCTAAACAGCCGTTCCGAGGCCGGGTCATTCTTCGCGGCAACAGCCTCCTGCCTTACTTTGTCAATGTCAATGCTTACCCCCAGTGACGGATTGCACTCATACCATGTCTGCTCATTAAAAATATCCGCATTTTCTGGCGCACCGTAAATTTTAACGTACCAATACGGATCTTCTATTTCACCATCTCGTATTCTGCGGGCATATTCATGCTTTTCCCAGCCTATGGATTTCCTATCAGGGTCATCCCCTGCCGTTGTAATAATCCAGTACAGTGTTTCTTTACGCGCTGCACCGGCGCCAAACGTCATGACATCCCACAAATCCCGATTGGGTTGGGCATGGAGTTCATCAAAAATAACGACCGTTGGATTAAGACCGTGCTTTGTATATGCTTCTGCGGATAACACCCGAAGAAAAGTTCCAGTTTGGCAGTTGCGTATCAATTTTTTGCTGTCCGTGACCTGCAAAATTTCTTGTAAAGTTTCGTCCTGGTCTATCATTTGCAGCATTGCTTGATATGCAAGTGATGCCTGATCTCGGTCCGCCGCACAGCAATAAATTTGTCCGCCGGGGCCGTCACATACCAGGTGATAAAGGCCAAGCCCAGCAATCAAAGTTGTTTTGCCGTTTTTCTTCGGAATTTCAAGGTAAGCGTAGCTGTATTGTCTATAACCACGTTCGTTTAACGTTCCATATACATCGCGGACGACTTCTTTTTCCCACGGCTGCAAAATAAACGGTTGTCCGTAAAAGTCGTCCGTAAGATGCAGAAGTTGAATAAAATCTATTGGTTCATTGGCTTTCTTTGCATCGTACATTAACCTCCACCCGCTCTATGTTCCATGAATGCAGCCATGCCTGTTTTTTGTTTTTTCTCAGGCTTTTTGGGAATGGAGCGAAGTGCAGACTGCACGGTCATGACATTCTCCTTATCGATATCAAGCAGCATTTTTCGCTTCGCCATAAGTTGTTTATCGCAGCTCATAATACTTTGCGACAACTTTACAAGCAAACGGTAATATTCCGCTGCACTAATTCCATCACTTTCAGGATTTCCGGTGCGGCCGGCCTGATAATCCGCCTGTAATTCTTCTTTTGACCTTATGAACTGGTTTCTAATATCCTCAATCTGTTGGCATTCTTCCACAAGAAGACAGTGTGTGTTAATAATTTGCTCATAGAGAGCATCGTCTTTACCAATAGTGGCAAGTAACTTTTTTATACGTTCAAATTCTTTGGCAGCAATTTTATGCCATTTTTTCTGAAACTGCATCTTCATTGGAACGCCTGTAAGCATTGCAGCTTCAGCTTCACGCCTAGCGGCGAGTTCGTCTTTTGTACGGTGCCCGCTAACAAGGGCAACCGGTTTTGTTGGCCGTGCCATATCGAGCACCTCCATGTTTTATTAGTTTTGGGAAAAAGTTTCACGCGGAGCGACGCCAGCGGTCTCCTGCAATTCTCTTGTAGAGATTTGACCTCCCCTATGGGTGTCATTCTCCTCGCGCTGTCCTCTTGCTGTGGCATTTGTGGCACAGTGCCATGAGATTATCTTCCGCATATTTTAACTGCGGGTAATCCTTCAGCTTCCGAATATGGTGCACTTCTGTTGCCGGCGTCAATCTGTGCTTTGCCCGGCAATCCACACACAACGGATGTTCTCGCAAATATCGCGCCCGAAATCGCTCCCAGCGCTTGTCATAGCCGCGCTGATATGCACTGACTCGTCTATCTGCTTTTCGTTTCTTAGCAAGGTCTTGATGCTCGTCGCAATACCCGTTTGGATTGCTCGTTGTGTTCGGACAAAGGTACGCACGACAGGGACGTTCTATGCGCCTTGGCATCTCTTATCGCCACCTCCTGAAAATGGGTATAAGAAAGGACGGCCCGAAGGTCGTCCAATGTATAATTATTTTTTTAACAACTTATGTTTAGTTAATTCAAATTTACTTTTAGCATACTGGATACATTTACATCTTTTAGTTCGTTTGTCTAAAGTTCTGTATTGTATAAATTTAAGTCTTGCATCATAACCAGTTTTGTTTGCGTACGCAGATATTTGTGCACGTACTATTACATCTTGCAAATACTCTAAAAATCTATCATCAAATTTAAACTTATTAGTATTAGGATGCTTTGCCTCAAATTTTACACGTTCCCATTCAACCTTACAATATATCTGAGAAATAAATAATAAATAATTTAACCAACTTTCAACTATCTCTTTTTGATTTGTCAGCTTGTATTCTTCTTCTCCTAAATAAATCTTGTTGATTTCGTCTATCATCCCTAAAATTGTACGATCTGGAGCGCCTTTGAAATTAAGATACAACTTAATATTTGCAGTAGCTTTATATATTGACTCCCTATTTGGTTTTTCTTCATTCCACTGATATTTATCCATCATTTCACAATAATCAGAAATTACTTCTTTCAGTTTCTGAATCCATTCAACTCTCTGCGTAGAAATAATATTGAGATAATTGCTAGTTTTATTTGACTTATGTTGCCCAATTAAAGTTACAATACTTGCTACAGCAGCAATAAGTGCCGCTATCACTGTTCCAATGCCGGAATTGATCATGCCAATTATATTTTGTAATGTATCCAAAAGCCTCATCTCCTATATTTTTAGGATAATTACTATTTCGACTTTGGTCAAGTCAGAGCAGCTATAAAAACAGAGTACCCGATATTAACATTTCGTCTCGGCGCCGGGCAAGTATGGGGAATATACTCAAATTTTATGTTTTGTATTTGCAATTCTCTTAAAGGTATTCATTGCACAAACGTATTGTTTATGGTTCATCGTGATTGTTTCCTTTAAATGGGTATAAAAAAGGACGCCGTGATAGACGTCGTTTAGAAAAACTTCTTACTGAAACATAGCTAGCGGTAAACTAATGAAATTATGGCAATAACAATTTGAACAACTGCCAAGCCTACCGTCGCTACCGTTAACCAAAACATTCTTTTTGATAGCTTGTCATTACTTGCAGTAGATTTTGCAAGCATTTTTATCAATTCGCTGATTTTTTTTATTCCTTCGGTCCTCTCTTTTTCTCTTTGAATATGCTCTTCGATTATCCGGCTTCTTTCTTTTGCAGCTTCTTGCAAATTAGCTTCTATCTGTTCCATTTCTTTCGTGAAAGCAGGACTTATGTTAAAGTTGTAATCGTTCAAATCAAAACGTGGCACTTCAATTTTTTCCGGTAAATTAGAATTATTTCCATACTTTATTTCCATATTATTCCTGTCCTTTTTTATCATAATAATTCCAACTATGACAAAAGTCAAGGAGAGTGGTAAGGACTGAAAAGCCCTTACCCTTGCAAACTATCAATCCGCCTTATTGCTGTCTCAAAATACTTCTCGTCCATCTCAAACCCAGCAAACTTCCTCCCGCTTCGAATACAGGCTACCGCTGTCGTGCCGCTGCCCATGCAGCTATCCAGAACCAGCTCGCCCGGATTGGTGTAAGTTCGAATCAGATATTCAAACAACGCGACCGGTTTCTGCGTCGGATGCAGGCCGCGTTCGCATTTAATCTCCAATAGCTGCCGGGGATAATGGACAATGCAGGTTTCGGTGTCATGTGACAGGCTTCCATCCATGCGATAAACGGAATCGCCATGTTTCGGTAGTGATTTTCCACGCCGCTTTATCGGTTTATCCAACACGATGATTCCCTGTGGATTATAAGTCGGCTGGTGTTTATAAAATACGCAAACTTCCTCAATACAGCGCAGTGGCTGTCTTTTTGCGTTGGCAAATCCGGTCGGCATATTTTTATACCAGTACCAACAATACCGGAACAGTTTCGGTTGGCTGGAAATCAGTCGGGTTGTGAACGGCTGGCAGGCCGTCAGCACGATTGCGCCGTTGTCCTTGATGATTCTCTGGTATTGACGCCAGAGTTCCGGAAAGGGAATTATGCTGTCCCACTTACAATCCGTGATACCATAAGGCAAATCACAGAGAATCATGTCAATGCTTTTGTCCGGGTACATAGTCATACCGGCAATGCAATCCATGTTGTAAATGCGATAAATATATTCTTCCATGCGGCTCCTTTCTGTCGGTCCCGCACGTTCTAAGGCACGAAAAAGCGCCCGATTTGTATCGGACGTCTTTTGCGAAATTCCTTGATTATATATTATCATAAATAAAATACTGGAGAAGAACGATTTCAACTGGTTTCTGCCGGAAAGTGCCGGAACTGATAGTAAAGACTTTGTATTGACAAATTCAAGCGACTTATTTATTATAAATAAAATTATTGTTTGGGAGATGGTAGCTTTGACTGAACATAAGTTATTCGAAATTCCTATTTATTCAAAAGATGAACTGTCTTTTAATAAGCTCTGGAAACACAAAAAAGCAAAGTTTCCACAAAACACTGTAAATATTGGTAAACAAAAAATGAAAGCTTCTGATGTAATTTTTAATATATATAAAGATAGAACTTACTGGGAATACAACCAAATCATAGGTTTTATTACTATATCTTATCGCAATAGCACAATTTATTTTAGTTTGTTCCTTCCAACGCCAAAAAACAAATTATTTAGGTACGATTCTCCTAAAAAGCATTTTATGATTAAACAAGAGCATCCAGGTTTACATTTCTATATTAATAATAGCGATACAAATAAGAAAATTCTAGAAAACATTGATGAACAGATCACATATATCAAGAAAGAATTTTTAAAGAAAAATTGGTATGTCGACGATTCTGCATTCAAGCACATCTCTCCTTATGTAAATTTCAAAGCAATAATAAGCAAATAAAAGCTATATTTTCATCTTAGCCCATCGTTAAAGACAATTTGGTCAGACAGCATCTTCAAATGAAGAAGGGCAATTCTAGCGCGTTCTCTTGTTTGGCTTTTGCTGTAATGCACCAGCTCAGCTATCTCTTTCCACGTCGGCCTGCGTTTATGTGCCTGCTTTCGATTTTTCGGGTCACCCATGTACCGCAGCTCCAATATGTACCGGTCCGTCGGGTCCAGCTTCCCGAGGGCAACACCCAGCCAGTTCTTTGCGTCTCGCAGTTCCGCAATGCGGCGGGTACAGCGTTTAATTTCATCGTCATAATACCGGACTTGGTTGACAAGTGCCATGGATGCCGTCAGGTCTGTGGTCGTGCCTTTGCCGCCCGGCAGCCCAGATAGGTTGGCAGGAGGCAGAACAACTTTGTTTTTCTCGATTTCACAGTTCCGGATGGTGGCAAATTCCTCGGCGATCCTCGTGGGAATGTCATAATAAATTTTCAGCAGATTCTTTACTTCCTCGACCGTCATCAAACCATCCTTTCTGTGTTCGATAAAATCATGCAGCCTATTTCACAATCTTCAGCGGCAACCCCGGATAAGTCTCATTCCACAGCTTTCGCTTGAGCTTAAACTCCTTGGTTTCCATGCCCTTGACATCCTCCACCCAGATTCGGCCTCCGGCGCAAATGATAAAATCAGGACGATACCGGATTCCTCCGGGAAGCAAGAAACTCGGCTGACGGTTAAACCACGCGATTTTCTGCATGGCTTTCAGGTTCTTCAGTTCACAATACCGTCTTGCTTCCGCTTTGCTGTCAAAAGTGATGCCATCAACGACGGTTTTCCGATTCCGGTATTTGTTCGGCCTGCCCTGCCGTGGCCGTGTCGGTTTCCGGATTGTGCCTGATGGTGGGTCAAAGTCCGGAATAAATCTTGTACTCATCCTTTTCGCCTCCTGTAATCTCCCGCTGTCAGCGCTACCGCCTTGTAATGGTCGGAACACAATCGGCTGTAAGCGCGGTCACCACAGGTTTTTCGCAGTTCGCCATCCGTCAGCATTAAGTTGCTGGTAATGATGGTCGGCTTGTTGTTGCGGTATCTCTCATCCAGAATCACCATGAGTTCCTTGCGTGTCCATTCGCTGGACTTTTCAGCCCCAAGGTCATCGAGGAGCAACACCTGCGACAGGATTGCCTTGTCCAAAATCCGAACCTGTTCCTCCTCGTCGGAATGGCCATACATCATCATCTCAAGCTGCTGCGGAACGTTCCAATAGACCGCTCGGTATCCGTCTTGCAGGGCGCAGTTCAGGATTGCACAGCCAAGGTGCGTTTTTCCGCAGCCGACAGCCCCCATCAAGATTAATCCTCGCCCCGTACGGAAGTTTTCCTCACGGTTCAGAAGATAATTTTTTACGGCCTCGAACGCTTCTTCCGTCCCCGGAACACGGCGATAGCCTTTCAGCGTTGCGGCAGAAAACATCTCAGGAATATCCGCCCACTGACGGCGGCGCCGGCGTGCTTCTTCCAGTTCCCGCGCCCGTCTTTTTGCATCTTCGGCCTTAATCTCCGCGTCTCGGCAGGAGCACGGCTTTTTAAAAATTGCCCGTTTGCCGCCTACTCGAATGCCGACCGCGTAAATATGCTCTCCGCACTTTGGGCAAATTTCACCGGTATCAAAGACATCCGAACGCTGCAGGATTTTTTCGTCAATCACATGATTCACCTCGCAAATGCTTTATAGCGGTTCGGGTCTGCCAGGTTCAGCCCTTGCGTCGGTGACCGTTCCTTGTTTTCCCTGTCTTCGTTTTGCAAAACACTGCGCACGTACGAAGCCGACCGTCCCTTACAGCGCTTCGTTTCCTCTATCGCTCTCAGGATTCGGGACACGGGATAGGTCTGAAACAGTTCGTGCAAAATGCTCCCGTCTTTTGCTGACGGCATTGGATTGACTTTTTCCTCGAACGCCTGACAGACCGTTTCAAAATTTTTCTCCATCCCACCGTCGGATGTAACGCCTTCTACCGTAGAAGATGATGGGGTATTTATTACACTAAGCTTATTATGGTTAGGTACTTTTAGGTTAGGTAAGGTAGTACCGTTACATAACGTTTCTGTAACGTTACAATCACTGTTACAAGGTGTTACAGGTGCGTCCTGCTTTGGCGTTACAGTAACGCTTTGTTTTTTCTTTTTGCGCTCCCTGCATTTCTGAACCCGACGCCGTGTATTTTCACGCTGCTTTTCTATGTAATCCAAAAGAAGCGTTGCACGCTGTTCCCAATTCCGGATATGTATCGTACCATCCTCGTGCTTTTCTAAGAAATTAATTCTCATCAGCTCATTGTAAAATTTCAGCGCACCTTTTGAACCGCCTTTGTCCCAGCCCGCAGCCCGTGAAATCGCTCTTGGAGGGAAATTTGTGATATCGCCATCCGGAGCTGCCGTAGCGGCCCATGTCCAAAAGCAAACCATCAGGCCAACGGCGTGTGCGTTTGTGATACCCAAAGCATCTGCCAAATTGTAGATTTTATCGTGTTCTCGGATTCCGTCGTCCACCTGAATCCATGCCATTTTTACACCGTCCTTTTAAAATACCGTTACAGGCTTTCCGGTTACCCGCTCAATTACCCTTTGAAACTGTTTTGAATTTGCATTATTGGAGGAAAGATGCAGTAAATAAATTTGTCTTACTGTCCGCATATCGTTTACCTTGAAGAAATCCAACACATGTTCCAAGCCAAAGTGAGAACGCAGCAGTCTTGGTTTCATGGATTCCGGCACCAGTCCGTTCCGAATGTTCTGCTCCAAAATTGAAAGGCTGTAGTTGCATTCAATCATGATAACGTTCAAGTTGCTAAATCGATTCAGTAGGTAATAGGTATCTGTGACAAACAGCAGTTTCTCCTTTGCCGCCATGGAATAGAGCAGATATCCGCATGGTTCCGCTGCATCGTGTTTTGTTTCGACCGGCAGAACAGCCCAGCTTTTTAAATAAAACTGCTCATTGACGCGGATTACATGTTTGCGGTAGGGCCTGTCTATGTCTTTGATATTTGAAAATGTACCTGCAGTCGCATAAAGGTCAATTCCTCTGGAAGCCAGTCCTGCGGCGCCTTTTGCGTGGTCCATATGTTCATGAGTGATTAGGCATCCGGACACACGGGGCAGCAAGTCCAAATAGCCGGATAACATCTTTTTAGCGGGGATGCCCGCTTCCAAAAGCAGGACACTCTCACCGTCGTCAACAGCGTAGGAGTTGCCGGAGCTTCCGGAAGCAAGGCACATAACTTCAATCATGGATTAAAACCCCGGGTCATAACCGGCATCGGACGATTTTTCCGCAGGCTCGGGTTTCTGTGGCTTCTGCTTTTTCGATGCCTGTTTGGGCGTTTCCTGTGCCGATACATTGGCCTCTTTCTGTACTTTTTGCGCTTGTTCCTTTACCTCACCGGTGTCCTGATCTACATGAATATCAACCGGCTCCTGATTTGCTTTTTCTTGAATTTCTTGCTGTACTTTCTCGGCGGGATCAATTTCTCTGTATGCGTCCGGTCCAAGTTCCACGACCTCGTCGGCGCTGTAAATGCCCATAATCATGTCCGGACAGTTTAAACGGCCGAAGAAGGAAGCCGCACGATACCGGAGCATAACTTCCGGCATGGTTTTCCATTTGGAACCGTTCTTATCCAGCCATCCTTCATCCTTTGCCATCTGCATGGTGATAACCGGGCCTTTCACAATATGCCCGTTATGGTCCTCCGCATAAGCGTAACAGGACATATTCATGCCGGTGCCTTCCAAATGATACTGCAGCTCCGTCTTGTATTTTCGGCTTGCATTAATCATCCCCACAATATACTGGCTGCTCCAAGCCGGACGGCCGTTGACGATGTAGAGGTTCTGCATCACCATCATGGGACTGGTGTTCAGCCTGTTCGCCATTTCCAAAGCAATGATGCAGTTGCCGATATTGCCTTGATAATCTTTCGGTACGATAGTAGAACTGGCAAGCGCCTGCGCCATGCGCTGGGCCACCTGAAACTCTTGGAATCCGCTGAAAATGTTGGTTCCAAGCGTAATATCTTTTGCCTGTACTGCAGCAGTCATTTCTTTTGCGTTACTCATATAGAATCCTCCTTATCAATTTTGGAATTGGTACACTCACTCTTTCACTTTCACTCGAAGTTTTCGGTCCGACGCGGACACATGCAGTCGGATGACTTGTGATTGAATCGGAAAATATTTCGTAATCGATTCTGCATTGTCAATCCATACAGGAACCGATTTTCCAAACACACCGGAAAGCGTATTGATAATATCCAGTCCGGCGTTGAGCCGTGCGGCACTGTTCAAGTTGGTTCCGTATTCAATCCCGTTGACCGTTGCCTCACAGCAGGGCTTTATGCCGCCGTTAATCTGCATATCAAACAGTTTCCACCGAACCAGCTGAAATGCGCTGTTGACTTTTTCCTCAATATCCTTCGCTTTCTGCTGCGTAAACTGCTCTGCAAGTTGTAAGCCTTTATCATATGTAGCCAGCATCTCGGACAGTTCCGTCTCCCGCTGTTTCAATTCCTCAATCCGCTTATCCTGACGGGCTGCAATCTCTTTGTTTAACGCACGTTTTTTCAATTGATCCAAATCAGCTGACACATTTTTAAGCTGTTCTTTAAGCATAGCCTCCCGCTGTCCCGAAGCTGATAGCACTGTCTCAAGCTGCTTTTGAGCATCCTGTAGTTTTCGGTTCAGCTCATGAAATTCATCCGTAGATTCAAACGGTGCAGGCTTCACATATTGCTTGATGCAGTGGTCAAGGCGGGACTGTAAGGCCTCCAACTTTTTGGAATCTTCTTCAAGCTGCTGCTTTAGTTCCGTGGCATCCTGTACCATACTGTCCCGGGTGGATTTCAGGCTCTTGCCTTTCTCAGAAATTTCTCGAAGCTTTCGCGCTTTCTGCTCATTGAAATCACTCAAAATCTGCTCTTGCTTGTCCGGAGGGAACTCTTGTCCACAGGTGGGACAGATGTTATCTTCCGGGTTTAGTTTCTGTTCGAAGATTTGTTTTCCCTGCTCCCGTAGGTCATCCATTTCCTTTGTCATGCGGGAAACAAATTCCTCATCGGACTGCAATTTAGTTTGAGTGGAAGCTATCTTTCCGGAAAGTTCTGCAATCTCGGCTCGGAGCTTTGCGGCTTCCGCTTCTATTCCGGCATTTCCTGCAGTTGTTCGGCGATTGTACTCTACCGATGCCTTTGAAATGTCAGCCTGAATTTCGGAAATCTGCCTGCGAATCGAAGAAAGTGATTCTCCGTTAAGCAATGCACTGATTTCACTTTCGAGTTTGATTTTTTGCTTTTGCAGCCGTGCCATGGCCGGTCCGTCACTTGGTTCCGGCAAATCCACAGGCTTAGCCTTTTCAGCCTCATCAATCCGTTCGGGCATCCCTCGCAGCTCATCATTGATTTTGCGGCGCTGCGCCTTGGTTATCTCCACATATTCATCAACGGATTTAAACCCTATGTAACCGCCGAGAGGTTGCAGTTCTTTATGTGCATTGATGATTTCCCTGTCATCTAAATTCGGAGCAAACGCTTGGATTAACATATCCCGCCGCTCATTCCATTTGAGTTTCCCTGCAAACATATCCGGGTCGGTCAGCAGTTGAAATGTCTTTTCCTCACAGAGTCCGGCGACAAACGCGTTATATTCCTTCTGCGGTTTTGGAACATCATTAATGTAGAATTCCGTTGTATTTCCTTTGAATTTTCGTTCCGCCTCACCATTCTTGCGCGTAAACACTTGATGATATACCCGCCGCAATGTAAATTCCTCTCCGACATTGTCCGTAAATTTTCCTGTTACGGACGCCTCCAGTCCATCCACCACATGGCCCATCTCGTCTTTCGGAAGAATATCGAAGTTGGAACTTCCGGAGGAATCCTTGCCAAACAGGAGCCAGAAATAGGCATCCGCAATAGTCGTCTTGCCTGTTCCGTTATCGCCGTAGATGTCCGCATCATGGCCATTGGGCGCAAATTCAAAATGATTCACACCCTTAAAATGGTCAAGAGCCAAATACAGCAGTTTCATGCAAATTCGCCTCCTCTCTTGACGTTTGAAAGGATGATTGCTATACTTGAATTAAAGTGATTTGGTTTGCCGTTTTCGGTGTTGTCAGCGCCGAGAGCGGCCTTTTTTTCTGCCACTTGCAATGCTTCATGATATCGGGCCTTAATCTGAACTTCCCTTGCCACATTGTCAAATATGGTTTTCTTTGTCACGCTGTTTCATTCCCTTCTGATTTTAAATATAAGTTCCGGTCGTTACGGGCAATATCAAGCGTTCCCTCCGATAGCCTTGCCTGTCCGACCGCTTCGGCCACCAGCGCCGCTATATACTCAATTGCCATATGATGTTTCTGAGCGGTGTACCGAAGCGCAGCATGGTACTCATCTTCCGTTAACTGCGGAACCTGCTGCTTGACGAGTTCCCATAGCAAGGCCGAGGCAAAGGATTCGCATCTGCGCATTTTTGTCCCTCCTAATCGTTTTATATTGACATTTTCTCCTAAATTGCTAAAATATATATTGTTTCTTTTTCACAAGAACCGCTTTTTCCGATACCGATCGGAGAGCGGCTATTTTTTTGCCCGTACAATTCGGTCATGCTGGTTGCGAAAAATCTCCACCATACCAATATGAACATCCTTTCGCACTGCCGCCTTATAGACGGTACAGAATTTGCGGCATGTTTGTTTATGTATATTGCACGGGCAACGAAGGCATGGATCAATCATACTCAGGCCTCCGTTTCGATGCACCCTATAGTGCCGGTTGCAAATAGTGTAATGGAACCGATTAGGCCGATGACATTAAATACCGGAGCGCTTGCTACAAACAATGCCGTACCAATCAATACGGCTGCTTTTGATGCGGTGCGGATGTGGCACATTGGTGATCAGCTCCTTTCAAATATCCCATCCGAATTAGCTGGTCGCGCGCCGCACAGTGAGGACATATGTACCCGGGCTTGTCTTGTTCAGCGGCAATGATCCATTCGCGGCCGCAGATTGTGCAACGGGCGGTCATGGTGTAGGCTCCGCTTTGTTCGGATGTTCCAACGCATCTGCCGCCTGCGTCATCAGCGCACAGTGTCCATCTTTACAGTTGTGTTCGTAGCCACAGCCATAGCATTCATTCCTAGTCAGTATCTGAACAGCCGCTTCCAGCACTTCCTTATCGTGTGCAAACACACTATCGCAGTCATCGTCCATCAATGCTTCTCTATCTTTGATTAAATCTTCAAGGCCGCTTATGATTTCAGGTATTTCCATCAGGTTGCACCTCATTGATTGAAAAATTTTACTTTCTGCAGTAGAATATTAGAAAAAGAAAGGTGACGCATAATGAATACGAGAAATGATAAATTTGAAAAAATGTTGAAAGTACAACAGAAAATCGATACATTGTTTCAAACAACCCAAAAATTTCTTATACCGACTCTACGCAGTGAAGCTTTAAGGCAAGCTGAGTATGCTACTATGTATTATCAGAACGCTTTAAGCTATTCGGCTGATCTTGCCTTGAGGTCATTGCCGCTAATCAGTGAACAAACATCTGCAATGGCACAAGAAATGTGCACACAGATTCCATCCATTGTACAGATGACACAATGCTATGTTCCAAATTTTGAACCACTTCTCAATCACATGGCTGAGAGTGCCATGATCGCAGCAAATACATATATGGACGGCATAATATCACAATGGAATGATATGTTCGCTAATATATCTAATAATCTTAATTCACTAGATTTTTTTGATGAGACGATATCCATAGACAAAGATATTGCTAATAGAGTATCTGAAGTTATTGAACAAACAGCCCCAGAAGAAATTCCAGAAAAGAATTTGGTACTCAGCAAAATCAAAGGTGGCAAAATAACGATTGGACAGTTGGTTAGTTTCTTTCTGACGGTTATAAGCTTATTATTCAACGTTTACTGTTACTATGATGCTCAATCTGAGCAACGATTAAATGAAAGGCAAAATCAGGCTATAATTGAAGAGCTCCAAAAAAGCAATATTACTAATGAAGACAGAAAACAAACTGAAGAAAAAATTCTTTCAGTCACTCAAAAGCTTACTGACATTGTTCAAGAAATTATCTCAACATATTCTGAAAGCGATGAAAAAGTGCAAATATCCAACCAAACAAATCATAGTTACAATCCAAAAAATTAGCCTTCGTTTTTTAAACAACTTTCAGACAGTATATATCAACTCTTCTTTTCACAAACACATTCAAGCAGACCTTTTTTCATCATGCTCATCAATGACCTGCTCTGCGGCCTCAATGATTTCAGCTGAATTTCCGCCCGTGTATTTTCCGTTTATGATTCTGGTAAAACGGTCATAATGCAGGGTCTTGAAGCCTTTTCTTTGGACCTGCTGCCAGAGCCATGTCAGCGTGCGGTCATGGTCTAAAAGCCACTTCCTGATATTTTTTCCTCTTGCCAATTCCAATCCTCCTTTCAAAGTCCAAGTCCGTTTCTATACCAGGCATAGAACCTTATCGTCGGAATTTTGTATGCCCTGTTTACCGCTCCCATTCGTTTCCACGAGATGCCAAAAGCATTTGGTGTATTATCTATATAGGCTCGCAGTCCCTCATCCGCAACGCCCATGAACCGTGCGACAACCGGAAGTGGTATGGCATCCGGATATTGTTCAACAAGCTGATTGAGCTGCTGAATCTTTTCTGTGATACAGGAAGGGATTGGTAGGCTAGTCATTGTCCGGATACCCCCTGGCGGTAAACGACGCGATAAGATTTGTCCAATTGAATGAGATTTGGATAATGATGCTCGATAATCCATTTTTGAACCATACGTAACACCGGTGCTTTATACCGGTCGTAGTCATCGGAATGCCCATTTGAAGCAAATGGGGAATGTTCAATAAGCTCCGGGCTGATATATAATGTGCGCATAATTGCCGCGATAGCCTGCGAATGTGGTTTGCCGGATTTTGAGTACACTCCGAGAACCTTTGCAATTTGTTCTTTGTCGTAAGTCTTTTCGCATTTAACAGGGATGCTTGGAATATTTATTCCTATATCGCTGTAAACTTGTTTGTAGATTGCAGACACAGCAGCGGCGGCACGCTTTTTATCCACACCGGCGGCAATCCACGCCTTTTGCAAGATTTCCACAGAATGGTTGACCGGCGGCAGAGCGCGGTACTTTGACTTTGTGGACGGTGTCTTGTCCGGATGCAGAAACGCATTGGCAAGGACCTTTTGTGCTTTCAGTTGGTACTGGACCAGCTTGTCCGCTACTTCCGGATGTTCTTTTTTCATGGTCGGTGTGATGCTGATTTTTGCAAGCCAGAGTGGAATGAAGTCGTTGTCGATAGCAATAGTCTCGTTGTTTGGGTCAAATACCCCTGCGTCAAATTTGACGCACCCTCTCTTAAGCACTATGTCACGCTGTACGCGTTTAACTTCAGCATCCTTGAAGTTTTTATCAAACCCAATTCCCCGGCATATGTAGGAAACGCCTGCATAAATCTTTCCGGTTTTTTCATCCTTTGCCGCCATGAGTTCATCACCCATGAACGGGACTTTTTTTACAGATAGCTGATTGCTCACATTAACACTTCCTTTCTGTCGTTTCTACTCTTCATAGAATTACGCCGGATATCTCGCTTTATCTGCCTAATTTGATATGCTATCTCCGGACGCCCTTCTTTATCAGAGGCCTTGTACCTTCGCTCGGCATCCGCAAGTTCATCTTTAAGCAAATCAATATAGCTTTGCATGGAAATATTTCCTTTCTTGAAAATTCTTAGCTAACATTGTAAAATTGTGGCGGGAGGTAACCGCATGATTAAGAATTTGCTGATAGGATTTGCTGGCGTATTTTTGTATAAGTTACTTTCAAACATAGTCAATTACTTTGAAATGAGATATTACATAAATAGACATGTAGCCTTTTTAGCAAATGGTGATGCCACTTTTATTACCTGCCAGCATGCAATTAAAAAGCTTGTAAAAAGAGCAAATATAACAGCTACATCGATTCCGGTTGTTCAGCCACAGGGGTATGGGCAACTTGCATCGTTTACAGCTGATTGTTTGGATAACATTGATAACCGTAGGGCAGATATTGCACTATGCCTTCGAGAGTCGATGCTGAAAGCAGAAGGGACCTTTAAGTCAAGAATATTCGAATGTTTTTCGCCTCGCTACTGGATAGAACTCATAATTTTTCTGCCTAAAAATTTTGTAGAGTATATTGGATTAGACGGAGAAAAATGGCCAGCAAAAGTGCTAAACGTTATTTGGTGGCTTTTGGCTCCCATCGCTATCGTTTGGAGGAATCAGCTTTACTCTTGGCTGACTGGCATCATTAATCAGATTTATTAATTGCTTTGTAAACTCGATTATTCTAGGCGCATTGGTGATGCAAGCTTTTTTGCATATCTTCTTGTGAGCATATAGCAAATTTTTTATAATTGTATCTGTTTCTTTTTGCATATTGTTTGACAGGATAAGGGGGACATCCACTTTCTTTCCACCTCTTTTCCACAAAAAGTATAAAATTTCCTCCTTTCCGCCCTTGAAATTTTTCAAAAGGGAAAGTATAATGTTTTTGTTGGTTACATATACTTGCTTTTGAAAAATAGATTTTCAAAGGCTGTTGTTTTTGTACGCTTTTTTGAAAACATATTGTTTACGTGTAATAGTATACTTCTCTAAATCGAAGAAGTCAATGAATTTACTTCGATTTAGAGAAGTTCATGTACTATATACACATTTTAGGGAGTTAAAATATTATGTTTTATGAAACATTAATAAAATTATGCGCTGAAAACCATATTTCTTTAACTACTCTTATCACAAAAGAATTAGGCATGAGTGTTAGCAATGTTACAAACTGGAAAAATGGTAAAATACCAAGATCTGACACAATTAAAAAAATAGCTTCCTATTTTGGCGTTACAACAGACTACCTTTTAGGAAATGAGCAAAAAGAAAAGCCCGCCACTGATAGTGACAGGCTGACCGAAGAGGAAAAGAAAATTATAGATTTGCTCCGTGAGGTACCACCGGAGGATCGAAAAATGCTGGTGGGGATGATTGAGGGTGCTTTAAGAAGTCGCGGATTGTTGAAATAATAATTGCCGCCGCAGCATCCTTATCCGTAGATTGCTTCAGAAATGTAAGAACTGTTTTTATCATATCGTTTTCATTCATTTCTATGCGCCCCCTATGTCCTCGCACGCAATCTAAGGTAGCGCATCCTATTATAGAACATTAGTTCTATAATTGCAACACGTTTTGTGTGATTTTTTAATTATCACATAGCAAAGTCCCAAATTTGTCCGTCAAAGGAGGTTCAGAATGCCTAGGCCAAAAAAGAAAAGCCCAATCATGGGAAGTATTATGAAGTTAAAGTGAAGGTGCCAGACGAACACGGAAACATCGTGCGAAAATCATTTTACAGCCGCATCAGCAAGGCGGATGCGATGGAGCAAGCCAATAAGTATCGAATAAAAATGGCGGTTGGTAAATTTGAGGACAAGCACATCGGATTTTCCGAGTACGCCGATCACTGGTTAGAAACATGCAAGGAAAATTCTGTTTCTGAAACGACCTATTACTATACCTACCGCAACAGCGTTGAAAATCATTTAAAAAAATATTTTGGAAAGTACACACTTGGCAATATAAAGCTGGATGATGTTCAGAAATTTTTCAACGCAAATAAATCGTATTCGAACAGCTTGCTGCAGAAACTTCGTATTACCTTAAATGCCATCTTCGAAAGGGCCGTTGACGAGCAGATTATCAACCGGAATCCATGCCGTGGCTTGATTATGCCAAAGTCAACGAAAGCATCCGCAATAAAAAGCGCGTACAACCCCGAAGAAGCCCGTAAACTCGTCGATTTCGCTAAAGCACAAAAAGATGGATACTCCATCGCTTTATTGCTGAAAACGGGCCTGAGGCGCGGAGAGCTGCTTGCATTGCGATGGGAAGATGTCGATTTGGAAAACAAGGTAATCAACGTTAGACAATCCCTGAAAGAAGCAAATGGCTTGATTCTGGTTGGCCCACCAAAATCCAAAACATCAATTCGGCAAATTCCAATTGATGATGAAACCGTGGAAATTCTTCAAAGCATACCACGTGAAGTCATTCGCTACAAAGGAAAAGGCAAAAATCGTACGCCTTATAAAGTCAAAAACGATTATGTCGTTCCGGATGCCAAAGGACATTACATGCGACCGCAAAACTGGCAGCGTCGTATATACGACAAAATCATGAGCGAATTTGTCGTACAAAATCCGGATATTAAAAAGTTAAACGCTCACGAGCTTCGTCACACGTACGGCACACTGCTTTATAAATCCGGCACAGATATCTATACAATCTCAAAGCTGATGGGCCATGCGAACGTTTTAATCACCACAAAAATTTACGTTCATGACGATCTTGACACTATTAAAGCATCGATGAAATACGACTGGTGACAGTCCTTTTTTATACGACATTTGTACGACAAAATTACGACAATTAGGTCGGTTTATTACGGTTTATCTCGGCATTTATGAAAAACGCGAAAAAAAGAAAACCCGCGCGAATCTCTGAAAAACTCAGGATTCATGCGGGTTTTCGCTTATTCTGTTTGGTGAACCATCGGGGATTCGAACCCCGGACACCTTGATTAAAAGTCAAGTGCTCTACCAACTGAGCTAATGATTCATCTATCGGACCGCCCTCTGCACATAGGCCGCCGAGAGCGGACCTGTGGCTGGGCTGGCAGGATTTGAACCTACGAAATGACGGAGTCAAAGTCCGTTGCCTTACCCCTTGGCTACAGCCCATTGTATAAAACACACTGCAAAACATCTGCAGGTATGTTGACTAAAATATGGGGTGGAAGATGGGATTCGAACCCACGGTCTCCAGTGCCACAAACTGGCGCTTTAACCAGCTAAGCTACATCCACCATACCAAAAGTGGCGCGCCAAAAGGGATTCGAACCCCTGGCCTACTGCTTAGAAGGCAGTTGCTCTATCCAGCTGAGCTATTGGCGCAAAAATAAATGGAGCGAGTGATGGGAATCGAACCCACGCGACCAGCTTGGAAGGCTGGAGTTCTGCCACTGAACTACACTCGCTTATCAGCGACGGCTATTATTATAGCACTATTCAGTGGCAGTTGTCAATAACAAATTTACATTTCTCCGACCTTTTTTTTATTTTTCGTGTCCTTATTGCAAAACCTGCAGTTGGATGCCAATTTCATCATCTGCAGTTACTGCAATTCCCGTAAGTGAATCGCTGCCGTTTTCCACTAGGAGGCTTGCAATTTTGTCCTCAACCTCCCTGCGAATCAGATTGCGCAAATCCCTCGCACCGCTCTTTCCGCCAATCGCATGCCGTGCAAGCCATCTTGTAGCTTTCTCATCGTAAACAAATTTCGTTCCGCGGTCTTTGAGCGTACCAACATACTCATCCAGCATCAAATGTGCAATTTTCTCAAAGTCGTCTTCCGTCAGCTGGCGGAAAACGATAATTTCATCTACGCGGCTGATAAACTCCGGCCTTAGAAAATCAGAAAGAGCCTTCATGACTCGCTCACGGGTTACGTCAGCGTCACTGCGTGCGAAGCCAAGAGTCCCCTCTTTCTTCTCGCTGCCGGCGTTAGAAGTCATGACAAGCACGGTATTTTCAAAGTTGACATTCCTGCCGTGTGCATCGGTGATATGCCCCTCATCCAGAATCTGCAAAAGGATATTCATCACGTCCGGATGGGCTTTTTCAATTTCATCAAACAAAAGGACAGAATATGGGCGGCGGCGAACCTTTTCGGTAACCTGACCTGCCTCGTCATAACCCACATAGCCCGGGGGAGAACCGATGATGCGAGAGACAGAGTGCTTCTCCATGAATTCGGACATATCAAGCCGAATCAATGTCTCCGGCGTGTCAAACAGTTCCCCCGACAATACTTTGACCAGTTCCGTTTTTCCGACACCGGTTGGCCCGACAAAGATGAATGACGCAGGTCTGCGGCGCGGACTAATCTGCACTCTGCTGCGACGAATCGCCGCAGCAACAGCCGCTACTGCTTCCTTCTGCCCAATCACGCGGCTGTTGAGCACCTGCTCCAGTCCGGCAAGCTTTTTCAGCTCATTTTCCTGAATTCGGCTTGCGGGGATACCCGTCCATAGCTCAATCACGCGAGCTACGTCGCGCTCCTCAACTTCTGAACCAAGAGCCGCCGGAGCGAGTTCTTTTTCCTTAATTTCCAAGCGCGAGATATTCATTCGGATTTCAGCCAACTTTTTATAATCCGGTTCTTCGGCGTCCGCCGTCAACTCTTCCTCCTGTGCATGCAGCTTCTCCAATTCTTCGGCGGTTTTATCGTACTCGGCCATGGAAACATTTCGAAGCGCAGCACAGGAACAGGCTTCATCCAAAAGGTCGATGGCTTTATCCGGCAAAAAACGGTCATTAATATAACGCTCTGACAGTGTAACAATCTTCCGAACAATCTGCTCCGGAACACGCACACGGTGAAAGTTCTCATAATAGGACTTGATACCGTTGAGGACTTCAATTGTGTCCCCAATGGAAGGCTCCGCAATCGTCACCGGCTGAAAACGTCTTTCAAGCGCAGCATCTTTTTCAATATATTTGCGGTATTCATTAAACGTCGTGGCGCCGATGACCTGAATTTCCCCTCTTGAGAGGGCAGGCTTTAAAATATTGGCAGCATTCATGGAACCTTCGGCATCGCCGGTGCCCACAAGATTGTGAACTTCATCAATAAACAGAATAATATTGCCTTCTGTCTTAACTTCTTCCAAAAGTCCCTTGATTCTGCTTTCAAACTGCCCGCGGAATTGCGTTCCCGCGACCAGTGCCGTCAAATCTAGCAGGTGTATCTCCTTTTTGCGCAGCACTGCAGGAACATTTCCGTTGGCAATGCGAAGCGCCAGACCCTCTGCCACCGCCGTTTTACCAACGCCCGGTTCGCCTATCAAGCAGGGGTTGTTTTTGGTTCTGCGGCTGAGGATCTGAATAACACGCGCAATTTCTTTCTCTCGGCCGATTACGGCATCAATTTGCTGTACTCTTGCTTTCGCAGTCAAATTGGTGCAGTAAGCATCAAGATGCTTGCGCTTTGTTTTATGCTTTTCTTTCGGTGACTTTTTCGAGGACGATCCATTTTGAACCTGTTCCTGATTATTAGTACCGCCCGGGAAAATATTCTGAATGAATGGAAACGTAGCTGCACCGCCCGGCACAAAGCCGCTTAGAATACTGTCAGGATCATTTTTGACTCCATCAATATCATCCTGACTTTGCGCAAGCATGTCACTAAGTTCTGATTCCATCGCTTCCATTTGTTCATCGGTGATTCCCATTTGTTCCAACAAATCATTCACCGGTTTTATACCCAGTTCCTTTGCACAAATCAAACAAAGCCCGCGGCTTTCACTCATATTGGCCGACGGCGTTAGAAACACTACCGCTGGCCTTTTGTGGCATTTGGAACACATAATCATTTCAGCTCACTTCTTTTCCTTATCAATATATAATACCATAAAAAAGCTAATTTACAAGTCTTATTTTCGTTTCTTTCTATCCATAACTTCTTGAAGATCAATTTGATATTTCGGGTCATCGGAACGAACAATGTCAAAATAAATTTGCGCATAGCGAATAAACGCATAAATCATGAACGCTGCGGTGATAGAAAGAAGCGTTACGGACACATACAGATTTTCTATCCCCCAAATACCCTTCAAAAGCACAATCGTTCCAAACGATATATAAAAGAGCACAGTGGCGGTTTTCCCAAACCATTTGGAACCGCCCGGACGTTTCTTCTTTTTCCCAATCAGAAAAATTCCAGCAGAAACCATCAGTGCCTCTTTTATCACGAAAACCGCAAGAAACGGAATTAAAATCGGTTGTTTTACCGCAAGGCATATGGCCACCGCACCTTGCGTCAGCTTATCAGAAAGCGGATCCAACATCTGCCCGAGTTCCGTAATCTGATGATATCTGCGGGCAATCATTCCGTCGAGCATATCGGTCAGCCCGGACAAAAGCAAAACTGCAGCCGCTTTCAAAATTTGATCTCCTGTGTAATAAATGACAAACGGAACAATCAACAAAATCCTAACGATTGTCAGTATATTAGGCACATTAAAGTTTTTGTTTCTGCTTTGCATTCCCATTAACCTCATTCCAAAAATCCGTCTGCAATAATGCATCAACCGGATTTTTTTCCTCTATATATTGTAAGATTCTGGAATCTCTGATATTCTGCCATTCAGATTTGAAATCCGAACCAGAGGGTACCACAACACGAGTCAAAGAGCAGATGACAAAAATAACAACAACGCCTTTGATGAGCCCAAACGCGCCGCCCAGCAATGCATTCACTTGACGCAGCACCGGAAGCTGGAACACACGATCGACAACAGAGGCGATGACATGAACCAAAAGTTCCAGCGCAATAAACAGGATCGCCGCGGCAAGAATCTTTTCCAACACCGGATTCGACGAAAAATCTGGAAAAATCTTTACGATGTATGGCCCTATCAGCGCGGCAAAAGATCCGGACAGCCGCACAGAACAAATCAGGGCCGCTATAAACCCAACCAGTTCTATCACGGACCGTACGATGCCCCGACGAAGGCCTGAGATAATAAAAATCAAAAGAATGCCGAGCAATGCTAAGTCGTAAAACATTCCCACTTTTGGCCCCCCTGTCAGCAGAATTTATCTACACATAGAAGCAATATATCACAAAATAATCAATTACACAAGGTTCCTACCGTACGGATACCATACGGATTTCAGACACCCCAAGCACATATGCGGAAGTTTCGTCCCGCAATGCAATCGCTTTCGCGTCACCGCCTGCAGCCACGGTACCTGCAGAGGCAGCGGGAGAGGATGTATAAAAATAGATGTTCGAATCACAAAGTGCCGCTGCAGCCGAGCCAAAAGCTGAAACAGACCAAATCGTTCCCTGAAGTGAAGGTGATAGAATTTTCTCCCCCATACGATTCAAGAGCACCAAAACCGAAGCATCGGAACCGGTATAAGGAGAAAGGCCCAACACCACCATATTCGCAGATGAATCGTATGCCGTTAACTTTAAACCATTATAATTGTATTCGTATTTTTTGCGGCTGCTCGCATCTATGATAATCACAGAATGATCCCCAACTGCTGTAATGGTGCTGTCACCATTCCAAGAAACATCAAACAACATATTCTCATCCGACACTGCAAACGGCTGCTGCACTTCTTCACTGTTGAGGTCCAAAAGATAAATGGCAGACTGAAGAACGCCGTTGTCTGTGTTGATTCCGGTAACAACCGCTGTCCCTCCGTCCGGACTGAGTGCAACCGACGTGGGATAATAATCTGAAAACCAATAATGGAATTGTTCGCGGCCATCCGGCATATATGCAGTCAGTTCGCCGCAGTATCCATCCGCTTCGGTCAGCAATGCATAGTTACCTTGCTGTGCAAGTGCACCTGCAACGAGGTTCTGCTCTAGAGTAATTGTATTGAGCGAACGGCTTAATGTTTCCAGCCGGCACTCCCGGCCGCCTAGATTATACAACAACATACGATTTCCGGACAATTTTAGAACAGGGTTATTAAAACTGTGCTGACGCGACACAATCTCCTTTGCCGTGGAGTTCAGCACCGTCAGCGATGTGTCACTTGCAAGGAAGATATTCTTGTCGGCTGAAAGGAAATTTTTTGGAGAAACAGATGTGCCCGCAATGGAGTATGGATACCCATCTCCAATACCCATACCAACAGCGCGTGACTGAATCCATTCCAAAATATTGTTCGGAGTCAGATTGTCTCGATTCATCCAGCCCAGGGTACCCAAAACACACAAAAGCAAAATCAGCGCGATTCGATAAACCCACCGGGGAACGAAATGTTCTCCGAAAGTACGAGTATATTTTCTCTCATGACGCTGAGGATGTTTTGCCGCATCGAACTCCACCGTATCAAAACGTTTCCCGTTTTCAGCCATTGAATTTCACATCCTTACAGCTTATAAAAAACTCTGTTTAGGTACAATCCCTCTGGCGGTGCAGTGGGCCCCGCAGCCTTACGGTCACGCGCCTCCAAAATTCTGCCAATGTCTTCCGGATCCAGTTTACCTTCTGCCACACGCAGCATGGTGCCAACCATGATACGCACCATATGATATAGAAAACCATCCGCTGCCACAGTAAAAGTGACAGTACTTCCATCCCTTTTCCACTGTGCCTTGCTCACTGTGCGCGTCATATTGCCGCGCTCTCTTGCGTCAACGGCACAGAATGAAGTAAAATCGTGCGAACCTACCAGCCGGGAAGCTGCCTGATTCAATCTGTCAATATCCAACGGATACCAATAATGCAGTGCTCTTGAAACCAAAAAAGGGTTCCGAATCTTTTCATTCCAAATACAATATTCATATTCCTTGCCCAGGCAGGAATACCGCGCGTGAAAATCCTGCGGCACTTCTCGGCAGGAAAGAACAGCGATGTCCTTTGGCAAAAAATGATTTAGTGCCCCCACCAGACGCGCGCATGGGATGGAATGTTCGGTGTGAAAACTGATGCAAAATTCACGTGCGTGAACAGCTGTGTCGGTTCTGCTGCAGGCTTTGATATTCGGCAAATCGCCAATAATCCGCTGCAGCGCTTTCTGAAGAACCTCTTGGATAGAAACGGCGTTTTGCTGAATTTGCCAGCCGTGATAGTTTGCTCCATCGTAACAAATGGTAAGCAGAAGATTACGCATAACGCTCCTTTCTTATCTCAGTGCGGGCGGGAAATACACCGCACAGAACACTACTGCCCCACAAAACAGGGCAGCAGCAGCCGCTGCCGCAGCATCTAACCCGGACATATGAAGCTGTTTCATTTTGGTACGGCCTTCTCCGCCGTGGTAACAGCGGCATTCCATAGCCATTGCAAGGTCGTACGCCCTGCGAAACGAAGAAACAAAAAGAGGAATTAAAATTGGAATCAAAGATTTGATTCTCTGCATAAATCCTCCGCTTTCCAAGTCCGCACCTCTTGCTTTTTGCGCGTTCATAATCTTATCGGTTTCTTCCAGCAGTGTTGGAACATAGCGCAGTGCAATCGTCATCATCATGGCGATTTCATGTACCTTGATATGCAAAACATTAAGCGGTTTCATCAGCCGCTCCAGCGCATCGGTCAGCTGTGTGGGTGAGGTTGTAAAAGTCAAAACAGAACTAAACAAAATCAGGCTGAAAATGCGGGTGGCAACAAAAACGGCGTTGCTGATTCCTCCGTCTGTAATCTGCATGGTAAAATGCATAAAATGCCAGCTCCACAAAGTGGTGCCGCCGCCATAAAACAAATTCAGCACAAATGTAAACGCGACTATGAATATCACAGCTTTTAAGCTTTTTAGGTACTGGCTCAGCGGAACGCCGGAAAGAATAAGAACAATTGCCATCAATAACAGCATAAACGCAAGGCCCTGGAAATTTGTTGCCACAAAGATAAACACAATAAAAGCCAGAGTCAGCACAACCTTCATACGTGGATCCAAGCGGTGAATCAGTGAATTTCCCGGATAATACTGGCCGAGCGTAATGTCCCTAACCATGGACGGCGCCCCCCTTCTTTAGCAGCGGCAATAGCTGTTGAACGGCTTGGTCTACCGTAAGCGATGCTTTGACCGGACAGCCGTGTTCCTTTAACGTCAGCAAAATCTTCGTAATCTGCGGCACGCGCAGACCCAGCGACTCCAACTCTCGCCCGCGCGCAAATACCTTCTCGGTTGTATCGAGCATAACGGCTTTCCCCTTGTTCATTACCAAAACACGATCGGCCACACGGGCGATATCTTCCATGCTGTGGGAAACCAGAATCACCGTATTATGCCGTTTACGGTGATACGCGCTGATCTGTGTCAGCAGCATGTCCCTGCCGCGCGGGTCCAGCCCGGCCGTCGGTTCGTCGAGAATCAGCACATCCGGATCCATGGCGATAACACCCGCAATGGCAGCTCGGCGTTTTTCGCCGCCGGACAGCTCAAACGGACTTTTTTCCAGCAGTTCATCCGGCAGGCCGACAAACTGCGCCGCTTGCCTTGCCCGCTCCTTCGCTTCGGCTTCCCCAAGGCCCATGTTTTGTGGGCCAAAACAAATATCCTTCAGAACAGTTTCTTCAAAAAGCTGATGCTCCGGATACTGGAACACCATGCCGACTTGAAACCGAACCGAGCGAATCTTTTTCGGCTCTGCCCAAATATCTTTCCCGTTGAGCAGCACCTTGCCGGAAGTCGGTTTCAGCAAGCCGTTGAACTGCTGAATCAGTGTGGATTTACCGGAACCGGTGTGCCCGATCAGACCGAGAAATTCACCCTGTTCAATCGATATATTGACATGATCAATGGCGGTTTTGCAGAACGGTGTCCCCTCACCGTATAGAAATGTAAGATCTTTTGTTTCGATAACAGACATTTGCCTCTCCTATCGTTTTATCCCTTTAGCAGAGGCTCAAGAGCCTCCACACATTCTTCGATATTCAGTATGCCATCCGGCAAATCAACGCCGGCAGCTTTCAGGCGGTAAATGAGTTCTGTGGGCTGCGGAACATCCAAATGGTGCTTTTTAAGAAGTTCCACCTGGGAGAAAACTTCCTTCGGTGTCCCCTGTGTCAGAATCCTTCCGTCATCCATAACAATGACGCGGTCTGCTCCGACAGCCTCATCCATATAATGCGTAATCAGAACAATAGTAATCCCTTTTTCGCGGTTGAGTCGGTGTATGGTTTGAAGAACCTCATCGCGTCCGCGGGGATCCAACATGGCGGTGGGTTCGTCCAGTACGATACAGTTCGGCTGCATTGCGATAATCCCTGCTATCGCAATACGCTGTTTCTGTCCGCCGGACAGTTTGTGCGGCGCATGAAGGCGATAATCATACATTTCCACCGCTTTGAGCGCATCATCCACACGCTGTCGGATAATTTCCGGCGGCACCCCTAGATTTTCCGGGCCAAACGCTACATCTTCCTCCACAATACTCGCGACCAACTGGTTGTCCGGATTCTGAAGAACCAATCCCACACGTTGGCGGATTTCAATTTTTAAATTTTCATCAAGTGTGTCAAGCCCATCGACATACACTTTTCCTCCGCTTGGCAGCAACATAGCGTTAAAGTGCTTTGCGATGGTGGATTTTCCCGACCCATTATGCCCCAGCAGTGCCACAAACTCGCCCTTTCGAATTCCCAGTGATACACCGCGGAGCACCTCGACCGTATCTTCATTTTCTTGTGCCGCATAGGAAAATTTCACGTTTTCTGCCCTGATATATTCTTCCACGAATCTGGATTTCCTCCTTTTACCGCGCCGCTTTTTAACTATCCTTGGATAACTTTCTTATTTGTTGTTTGTATTCTTTCTTTGTAATCAGACCTGCTTGATACAAACTTTTCCATTGCTCCTTACTGCGGGAAAGATTCTGTACAGCAGGAACAACTTGTTGTGCAGGTTCTGTGATTTCCATAGATTCATTTTCAGCTTCTGATGTTTGATAGGAATCTTGAGACACCACTGACGATTCTTCCGCCTCTGGAATTTCGTCATCAGTATTGATATTTTCTTGACGGGAAGATTTGCCGTGCTTTACGGCAAGACGGTAAATGAGATAACATATTAACGCCATGCCTAACACAGCAACCCATTCGATTGTCCACCCACTCTTCCCGTAATCTTTCATCAGTTTCGCAACGACGAAAAATAATGTCACGAAAGCGGTTAAACCGCTCTTCTTTTTTTCTTTCTTTTTCATCGAAAGTCCCCCATGAACCGTTGTTACTCAGACTGCCAGATTGCTGTGCCGCCGCATGGCAAAACCAGGCCGCTTTCCGTAACAGGAAGGCCTATTTCGCTCGATGAAAGTTTACCTCCAAACCGCCGAGCTACAAGCGTACCCAGCAAATATTCCATCACGGCAGGAGAAAGGCCTGCCGTATAAGAATTGACAAGAAAAAACAGAGGATTTTTGGACAACAGCGGAACACAATCCGCAATGAGATGGTAAATCTGTTCCTCCAGTTTCCAAACTTCCCCGCCCGGCCCTCTGCCATAGGACGGCGGATCCATGATAATGCCATCATAGGTATTGCGGCGGCGCTGTTCTCGACGGACAAATTTCTGGCAGTCATCCACCAACCAACGCACGGGGCGGTCTGCAAGGCCGGATGCGACGGCATTTTCCTTTGCCCAAGTTACCATTCCTTTTGAGGCATCCACATGGCAGACCTCTGCACCGGCGCTCATGCAGGCCAGTGTGGCCGCACCCGTGTAACCAAACAGATTTAAAACACGAATCGGGCGGCCTGCTTTACGAATCATGCCGGAAACCAAGTCCCAGTTGACAGCCTGTTCGGGAAAAATACCGGTGTGTTTAAATCCCATCTTTTTTAGGCGAAACACCAGTTTTCCGTAGCGGATGCTCCACACCTGCGGAACATTCCGGAACACCTGCCAACTGCCTCCGCCCGTGGAAGAACGCCGGTAGCGCGCATCGGCGTTTTCCCACAGAGGATTCTTTTTTGGGGTATCCCACAGCACCTGCGGATCCGGACGGATGAGGATAACTTTCCCCCACCGTTCCAACCGTTCTCCGGCGGATGTATCAATCAATTCGTAATCCTTCCAATGTGCAACTCTCAATCTGTTCTCCTTGCCTTCCCTGCCATAATTTCCTTACGCGAGTCTGTCGCGGATAACACCGGCGACAGAATTTGCAATCTGTGCAATTTCATCTTCATTCTCTCCTTCAACCATCACGCGAAGGAGTGGTTCCGTCCCCGACGGACGCACGATGATACGTCCTCTGTCATTGATCTGCTTTTTGGCACGTTCCAACGTTTCTTTCACCTGCGGGTCGGTGTAAAAGCGAAGTTTCCCATCCTGCTTGACCTCAACATTGACCAGCACCTGAGGATAACGCGTCATGAGAGTTGCTAAACTGGAAAGCTTTGCCTCCCTGCGCTTTAAAATGCAGAGCAGCTGTGCAGCTGTCAGTTGACCGTCGCCGGTTGTGGCAAAGTCGTGGAAAATAATATGCCCGCTCTGTTCTCCTCCAAAATTGTAGCCTTCGAGCAGCATCTCTTCAAGAACATATCGGTCGCCAACTTTCGTTGCTTCAAATTTGATACCGTTGTTCTCGCAGAATCGGTTAAAGCCCATATTCGTCATAATGGTTCCAACCACGGTGTCTTTCGCCAGCTTGCCGCGTGATTTTAGATCGGCGGCGCAGATTGCCATGAGAAAATCGCCGTCCACTAGCCGTCCGTTTTCATCCACAGCAAGACAGCGGTCCGCATCGCCGTCAAACGCAATGCCCGCGTCCAGATGATTTTCCCCGACATACCGCATGAGATTTTCCATGTGTGTGGAACCGCACGCATCATTGACATTGATGCCGTTTGGATGATCCGCAAGCATATGGCACTCGGCACCCAGCTCTGAAAACAGCAGTTCCGCCGTGCGGCTTGCGGAGCCATTAGCACAGTCGATGGCAATCTTCATACCCGTCAGTGCAAACGGTACGGTACTCTTGATGTGGTCAACATAATCGCGAACAGTATTCGGCGCGTCCGTTACACTGCCGATAGAACCGCCGATCGGACAGGCAGGCTCCTGGGTGTGATCCAGAACAATCGACTCAATTTGCTCCTCCAGCGCATCCGGCAATTTGTATCCGTCGCCGCTGAATATCTTGATTCCGTTAAACTCGCACGGATTGTGCGACGCTGTCAGCATTACACCGGCATCCGCCTTGTATTTTCCCACCAAAAATGCAACCGCCGGAGTCGGAACAACTCCCAAACGGACAACATTAGCGCCCACGCTGCAAAGCCCTGCCGTCATAGCAGCTTCGAGCATATCGGAGGAAAGGCGCGTGTCTTTTCCAATCAGTATTTTCGGGTGACGGTGGTTACTGTCTGTCAGTACCATGGCGGCCGCTCTGCCGATGCTCATGGCAAGTTCGCATGTTAATTCCTTGTTTGCAATTCCTCGAACCCCGTCGGTTCCAAATAATCTGCCCATAAAATCTCTCCTATGTTATCGGTTTACCATATCGGTGTTTCTATGTATATTTCTATGTATATGGTAACCTCTGTTCTTATCCACACTAAAACAGTTTTTGCTGTTCTAAATCTTCGTGACCTGTACTTTGAAGTCCCAAATGTTCATATGCCGCAGGAGTTGCACAACGGCCGCGCGGCGTACGATTTAAAAATCCAATCTGCATTAGATACGGTTCATAGACGTCTTCAATGGTGACGGCTTCTTCCCCAATTGCAGCCGCAAGCGTTTCCAAACCGACGGGGCCGCCGTTATAAAACTGTATCAGCGCGCGAAGCAGTCTGCGGTCGTTCGCATCCAAACCAATTTTGTCAATTTCCAGCCTGTCCAGACCGATTCGCGCGGATTCCTGCGTAATGGTTCCGCCGGAAATCACTTGGGCAAAATCTCGAACTCGTTTTAAAAGACGGTTTGCAATACGGGGCGTTCCGCGTGACCGCGAGGCGATTTCCAAAGCACCGTCCGCTTCAATCGGGATACCCAGAATCTTCGCGCTGCGCGTTACAATGCGCGCAAGTTCCTGCGCAGAATACAATTCCAGCCGCAGTACAACACCAAAACGATCCCGCAGCGGGGCACTGAGCTGCCCTGCGCGCGTGGTAGCGCCAACCAATGTAAATTTCGGCAGCGGAAGATGATAGGAAGCTGCCATCTGCCCCTTTCCCGTGATGATATCCAACGCAAAATCTTCCATTGCGGGGTACAGAATTTCCTCCACACTGCGGGAAAGACGGTGCACTTCATCGATAAACAGCACGTCGCCGGGATTTAAGTTTGTGAGAATTGCCGCTAAATCCCCGGGTTTTTCAATCGCCGGCCCCGATGTAATGCGCAAATTGACGCCTAGTTCATTCGCGATGATGCCGGCCAGCGTCGTTTTACCGAGGCCCGGCGGGCCGTAAAGCAGTACATGGTCGAGGCTTTCTTTGCGCTGTCTTGCCGCTTCTATAAAAATAGAGAGGTTTTCTTTGACCTTGTCCTGCCCAATGTATTCGGAAAAGCTCCGTGGACGCAGGGGATTTTCAACCTCCGCATCCTCCGGTTCATATTCCGGGGCAACCACACGGTTTTCAAAATCGTACTCATTTCCGTTGTTTTGCTCATAATCCATATGTTCCATTTCTCAGCCTCCCCGTCAGCCCCCTTGTTTGCCGTTGTCAATCATACGCAGTGAAAGGCGAATCAATTCCTCCACCGGCAAGGAGCTGTCAAACCGGGCAACCACTGCTGCCGCATCCGAAGGAGAGTAGCCCAACACGGACAATGCCTCCACCGCCGCAGCGGCATGGGAGGCCGCCGACGGAACACCTGCCCCCGGTGCTGCCGCCGCAGAGGTGTTGCCTCCGAGATCCCGCACTCGGTCTTTTAACTCTAAGCAGATTCGCTGCGCAAGTTTCCGGCCAACGCCGCTCGCGCGGGTCAAAGTTTTGCTGTCCCCCGTTGCAACGGCGGCAGCGACCTGTTCAGGTGTTAATTCGGATAATATGGCAAGACCGACTTTCGGTCCGACGCCGGAAACAGCGGTTAGCATTTTAAAACAGCTCAACTCCGTTCGGGTGGCAAAGCCATACAAATCAAGTGCGTCTTCCCTGACATTGAGCACCGTAAACAACTGTGCCTGCTCACCAATTTGCGGCAAAGCACGCTGGGTATTCAGCGATGTAAAACACTTAAACCCCACGCCGCCGCACTCAATCACAGCGATTCCGGGTTCCATATGACTTAGAGTTCCTTTTACACTGTATATCATGATTCCTCCGTCATCTGCGGCTTTTGTTTCGGAGCATGATTCCGCTCGAAAACATCGCCTGTCTTGTTGCTGAGCCAGCCGCCTGACCGTGGCATACCGCCATAGCAAGCGCATCGGCAGTATCGTCCGGCTTTGGCACTTCCTTTAAACAGAGAAGGCGGCGTGTCATTTCCATCACCTGCGGCTTTTTTGCCTGCCCGTAACCGGTCACCGCCAATTTCACTTGCAGGGGTGTATATTCGTAGACCTTTGCGCCGGATTGGTGTGCAGCCAACAGAATCACGCCGCGTGCTTCTGCTACGCCGATGGCGGTTTTCTGGTTGTTTTGAAAATAAAGTTTTTCTATGGACACGGCATCCGGATGCCATTTTGCCGTCACGGCCCGCACACCATTATATATTGTTTGGAGCCTTATGCAGAAATCTTCTCCGGCATGGGTTTCTATGGCGCCGTGCTCCAGCGGCACAAACCTGCCGCCTTGCGCCCGAATCAGTCCATAGCCCACAATTGCGTATCCGGGGTCGATTCCGAGGATTACCATCGGCTTTCATCCTTCCGGAAAATATTCGTTTTATTATAACACAAATGCGGATACTAGGAAATACCGCAGCATGAATTGATAGTGTCAAGTTGTTGTAGGATAATTAAAGTTAAAGGTATCCCCATCTTTTTGATACAAAACCTGCTATATAGCATACCCGCTCTGTTGTATGCCCTTTAATATAGTTAATATTGGAGTTTTTTTGCCCATATTAAAAACAGGTATGTTATTTAACTTCTCATACGTGGTTTTGCTAAATACTTCCTTGGCCTTCTTAATTGTCTCTTGTTTTATCTTGTATTGTTGTTTTGCTTTTGTAAAATGATTGGGAGTTATCTTTCCACCATTTTGGCAATAAATCCTTATGTCGGCTATGGCTTTTAGCCCTTTCTTGCTCCAGCCCATAGGTCGAGAACTAAATCGGCTGGATAATACATGGCTAATATGACCCTCTGTGCAGCTACCATCTACTCCATCTTTTTTGTATATTGTGATAGCTTTCCAGTTGTTTTTTATGTAGTTTTTAAATTGATTTATTCTCTCTCGTTTTTTAGGGCTCTGGGCAGTCTGCTTAAGTTCATCCACCAGTTTACTAAATCTTGGCAAGTCACCTTCGTAAATACTGCTGTATATCGCTTTTCTGTATTGCCATTGCCCTGCTGTAGCTTCAAGTAGTGCTTTGTTTAGATGATATTTGTCTAGGACCATTTTGGATTTGGGTAACCATTCTTGGCCGGTCTTTATCCATAAGGCTCCGTCTCCGTGAATATAGATGCGTTTTAGATAGTCTATGTCATATCTATCGTAAATGTAGTTGGCAACTTTTAGCCATGTTTCTTCAAGGTCCTGGCCAAATCCGTGTATATGGTGGGGGTTTATGCATTCTCCGCGTTTTGCTATTCTTTTTGTGCCTTCGTATATGGTAATCAGGGGAACTTTTGCATTTTTGCCATCTTGTAGGGCTACATGGTCTTCATCGGCATCTATGTGGAGAAATTGTACTTTGCGCTTTGGACTTTCAGTTTCTATCTTTAGTTTTTCTTCATTTACTTTTCTTGTTTTGTTCATTACGGTTTGCCTGCTTACAATACCGCCGGTTGCATGTAGACTGCTTTTTGCATAGGAGTTATCACTAGAGTACTCTACCATATCTGCTGCTACTGCAGTTGATATTCTTTCATAGGGGTCGATTCCTAAGGCTGTATCGACTAGGTATATATATGTATCATTTTTCTTATCGTAAAAGTAGGTCCTGTGGTATGTGAGCACTCCGAACTTTGTAAAGATTTCTCGTTTATCACTATTTCGCTCTACTACAATGCCGTTTTTTCTTCGCCATTTCTTATCGGCTTTTATCTCCTTATCAAGGTTTTCCACGTAGATTTTCATCATATTTAGTATGAAGTCAAAGGTGATGGTCTCTAGTCCGGTTTCTAGTTCTTCTAGTTTGTTTGTATGAGTTTCGCTCATAAAACTTAAGATTTTATTGATGAAATTTTTGCAGTTTTGTATTACAATAGTATTCACAAGAGATCCTCCTTTTTAATGGTTTTTTATGGTGATTACATTGTATCAAAAAGTGAGGATCTCTTGTTATTTTTTATCCTGAAAATGTCCTACAATTATTTTACACTATGGCATGAATTTGCCTTTTGTTCTCCGATTCTTAATGACAACGGCTAATCCCGTACATACTAAATGAAAAAGGACGGTGTTTGAAATGCTGGAAAAAATTGAGCTGAACAAAAGCATTTCCAAGCAGGAATATAAATCCCTTGCCAAAGAACTTCGCAGACAGCTTTCTGCGCTACAGCAGCAAGTGCTCAAACAGAAATTACCCGTCATTATCCTGTTCGAAGGATGGGGTGTCTCCGGAAAAGGGGATTTAATCTCGGATTTGATTCTGAATTTTGACCCGCGCTGGTGCAAAGTACATTCAATTACGAATCCGACACAGCTGGAGAAAAGAAAACCGGTTCTGTGGCGGTACTGGAATTTTATTCCGAAAGCCGGTGACCTTTCCGTTCTGGACCGCAGCTGGTATCTGGATGTTTCCACCGCAAGGCTGGAAGAAAACGTGAGCACCGAAGAACTGACACGGCGCCTGAACAGCATTAACACCTTAGAACGCCAACTGACGGATGCGGGATATCTAATCATTAAATTCTTTGTCCATATCAGCAAAAAGGAACAGAAAGAACGTTTTCAAGCACTTGCAAAAAACCGCAATACCCAATGGAGAGTAAGCGAACAGGACTGGAAACGAAATCGTCAGTACGAAAAATACCGTGCGGCGTTCGACGAAATGATAAGCTACACCAACACAACGGCCGCACCGTGGCACCTGCTTTCCGGAACGGACCGCCGTGCGGCCGCGCTCGATGTTTTCAGAGCCGTGATCGCTCGTGTGACGGAAGCACTGAGGCATTCCTCTGCCGGTGAACCTACCGCCCGAAAACCGATTTGGCCCGGCAGCTATTCATTCCTGCCAATGCCGAAACTGGCTGACGTTTCACTTGACGGAACACTGAGCCGAGAAGAGTACCAAAAGCGGCTGAAAAAACAGCAAAAACAGCTGCGTCAGTTACACAGTGAGCTGTACCTAAAAAAGATACCGGTCATTTTGGCATTTGAAGGCTGGGATGCTGCCGGGAAAGGCGGCACAATCCGTCGGGTGGCAAAGGCGCTGGACCCACGCGGATACCAGGTAATCCCCATCGCCTCCCCCACGCCGGACGAAGCTGCTCGGCACTATCTGTGGCGTTTCTGGAAAAATCTGCCCCGAGACGGCCATGTTGCTATTTTTGACCGTACTTGGTACGGCCGTGTACTTGTGGAACGTGTGGAAGGATTCTGCACGGAAAGCGAATGGCGGCGCGCGTATCGCGAAATTAACGAATTTGAGCAGGAGCTCTCCGACTGGGGCGCAGTGATTTTGAAATTCTGGCTGCAAATCAGCAAAGAGGAACAGCTCCGCCGTTTTCAGGCTCGGCAGAACAACCCCGAAAAGCAGTGGAAAATCACCGATGAGGACTGGCGCAACCGCAGCAAATGGGATCAATATGAAATCTGTGTAAACGACATGCTCAAATACACTTCAACCCAAAATGCGCCATGGCATATTATTTCCACGCAGGACAAAAAATTCGGGCGAATTCAAGTGCTGGAACTCATCACCGATGCAATCGAGAAAAAATGCGGTAAAAAACGTCCCTGCGGACGGAAAGAGGATTGATTTTCCTCTTGAAAAAACGTATTATCTAAGAAGTAATAATAAGTGGGGGTACATGATAATGATCGGAATCATTGGAGCGATGGACGTAGAGGTACAGGATTTGCTGGACTTAATGCCGGAGCGAACATCCGAAACCATCAGCGGAATTCATTATCATAGAGGAAAAATTTCAGGCATAGACTGCGTCGTTGCCCGATGCGGAATTGGAAAGGTGGCCGCGGCGGTCTGCGCGCAAACCATGATTCTGCGGTATCATCCGACGGCACTTTTGAATGTAGGAGTCGCGGGCGGAACCGGCAGCGGGGTGAAAATCGGCGATGTCGTCATTTCCACCTCGCTGGTTCAGCACGATATGGACACAAGCGCACTCGGTGATGAGAAAGGGTTTTTAAGCGGCCCGGATATCGTTCATATACCAGCTTCCAGTAACCTCATCGAACAGTCCGTTTCCGCTGCCAAAAAAGTACTGGCACCGGAAAAAATACATACGGGTGTTATTGCGACTGGCGACCAGTTTGTCTGTGAGTCGGAACATCTGGGCCGCATTGCGGAAGAATTCGGTGCCTCTGCCTGTGAAATGGAAGGCGGAAGCATCGCGCAGGTCTGTTATCTAAATAAGGTTGATTTCGTCGTACTCCGTGCCATATCGGATAATGCAAACGAACATGCTGCAATGGATTTCACGGAATTTGCAGAACGCTCCGCCAAAGAACTGACAGAGATTATCCAAAATCTACTGCCGAGGATTTAAAAAAAGGGGGCATCGGCATGAAACTGATTGATATCACCAATGATCTTTTTTCATCCGACCCTTACCCAGGCGATCCTGCTCCGCGCAGGGAATTCGTGCGCCGCATGGATTTAGGTGACGAGTACAATCTTTCCGGATTTTACGCTTGCTGCCACAATGCAACCCATTTGGATGCACCGCTGCACTTTATTGCGGACGGAGATTCCATAGATAAAGTGGAACTTTCCCGCTGTATCGGGCCATGCAAAGTCATCCCCGCACAGGGAATTCTAACCGGAAAGGATATTGACCATCTCGCTCCCAAAGAGGGCGACAGGTTCCTGTTTCAAGGAAATGGAACTGCGTTTTTATCCCAAAGCGCGGCGTTTGCACTCGCCGACGCGGGAGTTTCGTTAGTCGGAACAGATGCGCAAAGCATCGGTGCACCAGATGATGAACATGCTCCACACGTGGAACTGCTCAGCGCCGGTATTCCAATTCTGGAAGGGCTGAATCTGGCCTGCGTGGAACCCGGTGAATACCGGCTCATTGCCCTGCCGCTTCTGCTCAGCGGTGCGGAAGCATCCCCCGTGCGTGCTGTTTTAATCAAGGATGAAACGCCTTAACTTTAATAATAACGGTACACCGCCACAACCTTTCCCAGAATCTGCACATTTCTTGAATAAATCGGCTCAAAATCCGGATTTTCCGGCTGAAGGCGAACACAATCCTTTTCACGGAACAGGCGTTTTACGGTTGCTTCGTCTTCAATGAGTGCAACGACAATTTCTCCGTCCAATGCTGTGTTCGTTTTCAAAGCGACCACAATATCGCCATCCAGAATTCCGGCGTCCTTCATACTTTCGCCTTTTACGTTCAGTGCAAAAAATTCTTCGTCCCCCGCACGCTTCCTCGGGGAATACGGCAGATATCCTTCAATCTCCTCTACGGCAAGAATCGGCTTTCCTGCCGCAACGCGGCCTAAAATCGGCACCTGCACAGTCGGCTGCTCCCCTGCAAGATGAATTGCGCGGTTGAGCCCACGATCACGAGTAATCAGACCTTTTTCTTCCAGCGATTTTAAATGCGCATGCACGCTGGAAGTGGATTTCAGACCCGTCGCCCTGCAAATCTCTCGGACTGTCGGCGGCAACCCATTTTCCAGCCTGCCTTTTAAGTAATCGTACACCTTCTGTTGGCTTTTGGTCAGCATCTCATCACCTTCCCTTTTTAATAAATTCATTATACCATAATCAAGCAGGAAATAAAAACAAATGTTTGCAATAATCATTGGCATAGCGAAAGAAAAGAATGATTCGATTCTCAACCACCGCAGAGAGCGGAAACAATATAATAATATGTAAAAAGCGGCAAGTAGCCGAAAAAGCTGTTCACCGCTTTTCGCTTTTTATTCTACCGTGATAACTGACACCGGGCATCCATTCTGTGCTTCTATCGCTTTTTCCTCGACCTCCTTTGGTACATCCTCCTTGTAAACCTCTGCTACCCCATCATCCGCCATGCGGAAAACTTCCGGGCATGTTTGCGCACACAGGCCGCAGGAAATACAGCCGCTTCTGTCAAGACTGGCTTTCATAGCAATCTCCTTCCAAAAATTTTAGATATTTTTATTTTTACCCTTTTGGGGCGGTAAAATACAAATATAGGTTCCAATTTTGAAGCTACGTTTGGTGCTACGTTCCTTTTCCAGCAAATAATATCTTGCTGACACGAAATCAGCTTATTTTTAATTTTCGAAAAAAGTTCAAATGGTATTCACAACTCATTCACAACTTTTTTGCGCATGACAGCTATAATAAAAGCGTAATCAGAGAGTCGGAGCCGCACCGCTCTTTGATTCATGTTCTACCCTCCTCAATATACCCCTCAAGCTAATGAAATCGAACCCGGCCGACAGCGACCGGGTTCCTTTTCTGATTTGCATGATCTTTTAAAAATTACATTGAAAAAATCTTTCTTTTATCTGCCGATTCCGAATATCAGACCGTTTTTATGGTCAAAATACTTTCGGAGGTGGCAGAATTGAATTTGCACATACAAAAAAATGGCGGAAACAAATCTTCATCAAAAGGTTTTTATATTGCACTTGGGGTCTGCCTAATTGCCGTAGGTGTTGCAGCCTGGACAACCTATGACAGTGTGATAAATTACGCAACACCGGAAGACGAATCGCAAAGTGAAGTACTCCAGAGCACGGAACCGACCAACAACACCGTCAGCGGCGTTTACGGAGAACCTGAATCCTCTTCGAAACCTGCAGCATCTTCACAGTCAGAATTATCATCCGTTTCACCGTCCAGTTCACAAGTTCCTTCATCAAAGCCGGAGTCTAAACCGGAATCTGAACCGAAAGAAGAAACAAAAAGCGAAGCTCCCGCAGCCAACAAGCCAACGGCAGCTGATGTTGCAAGCTATTCTTACCCGGTAGGCAAGACAGTTTTGCGAAAGTTCAGCACCGATCCCATTTACTGCAAAACAACACTTGACTGGCGCGCACATACAGGTATTGACTTCAGTGCCGAGCAGGGTGATCCCGTAAAGGCAATTGCAAACGGAACGGTGACAAAAGTTTACAAGGACGACAAACTCGGAAACACTGTTATCATTGCGCACGGCAAAGTGGAAGCGTGGTACTGCGGTTTGGATAAGGTAAACGTAAAAGCTGATGACACGGTAGAAAGTGGTGAAGAACTCGGTACCGTTGGCATCGTTCCAAATGAACAGGCAGAAGAATCCCATCTGCACTTTGCCACAAAAATTAATGGAGAATACGTTGACCCTCTTACCATTTTGAAATAATTCCGCCGGCGTCCCTTTTGGACGCCGGGTTTCTTTTGCTATTGCATTGCATATGCATATATGTTATTATAATAGTGCAAGGCAATACAAACAAAAATATTTAAATAATCGTTCATAATATGTTTAACTTTTATACAGAATTCGTTTTCATAAACAAAAAATGATTCTGATATAATAATTAAGGAAGAACGATTGACACTGCTTAATAAGGAGGCAGAATTTTGAAAAGAAACAAGGCAGCCGTCCTTGTATGTGTGACCGGCCAACGTGACTGTGACCGTTTAATCCACGTAGGCAAAGAAATTTCCGATGCGCAGGACGTTCCACTTCACGTGTTGTGTGTGCAGCCCACTTCCGCAGGGTTTGATACCAATAGTGAGGAATTGGAGTATCTTCGTCAGACTGCAAAAGCCTCAGATGCTGAAATGTCCGTCTATTTTCATGACGATGCACCGTTAATGGCCGTCGGGTTTGCAAAAAGCATTCACGCAACACATATTGTAACAGGAATGGCAGAAGCACCGGTCAATGGTTTCGTGGAAATGATACATAATTTGCTGCCGAAAATACCGATTTCGATGGTCGCAAAAAATGGAACGGTCTATAATATTTGCCCTATGACAAAGAAAGGACGTCAGTCCAAAAAGCTGATTTTCCAGCCTTAGTTCCACGGCAGTTAATGTACGGTTAACAATTTTAAAGAATGCAAAATAAAGCAGAGCATAGTTTGAGAACAGGCAATGAAGATGTCCTCAAGTATGCTCTGCAATTATTTTGCCAAAAGTTATTCTGCATCCGTTTTTCGATACGTTACCTTATTCCCACCCTGCTTTTTTCCTTCATACATTAGGTCATCCACTTGCTGTATGATGGAATCCAGTGTAGATCCCTCCTTCATCTGTGCCACACCGAAACTGAGTGTAATATGTATTTTTTCGGCAAATTGCTTTTGAGCCACTGCTGTGCGAATGTGATTTAAAATCCGGACGGCATTTTGAAGATTTGTTTTCGGAAGCAAAATCACAAATTCATCCCCTCCCCACCGGGCAATGAGATCTGTGGGGCGCAGATAAAGACGAATCACTCCTGTCAGTTCGACAAGGACACGGTCCGCTATGGTATGCCCAAATTTATCATTGATCGATTTAAACTGATCAATGTCGAACAAAGACAGGCAAAGAGGTTTTCTTTCCCTCAAACATATTTTCTCCCATTTGGCAAATTCTTTGAAAAGTTTATTGCGGTTAGAAACCTTCGTAAGCTGATCGGTATAGCTCATTTTCATCAGATGCTTTTTAGTGACAAATTCGCAATACTGCTGCCGGTCACGGCCACGTGCAAAAATAGAACAAATAATAATGGAAGCCGCAAAATAGATGATACTGCTAAGCATTTCGTTAATGTTTAAACCGTTGCGCTTTTTCCATGCAAGCAACAAAAAGGCTGTCATCGCAAACACAGAAAGTAGTATCATATTCCTGTGTTTGTTTGGCAGTAGAAAAATAATTAATAAGATAACATACAATCCTGGAATCTGAATCAAAAGGGCCGACTGGTCGTACTGCGCCGCAACGAATAAAAACAATAGAATACTGAGAAACTCAACACCCGAAATAATTCTGTAAAATGAGCGAAATCCTTTGTTTCTGGAAAAATGCAGAGAAAGGGAAATGAGAAGAATGGTAAAAGCAGAACGCAGCAAGATAACGGCCATCCTGCTTGTCGGATTACTGACAAAAAGCAAATTCGGTACCAGTAATAATTGATTAAAAGCCGCACAAGCAAGACAAACTTTATTTAAATATTTGCGGCAGGAAGCCAGCTGATAGTTATAATATGCCTGCCGCCGTCGGTTGCTGTTTTGCATTGCAGATTTATCTTGAATATGGTTCAATGCCGGCTTTCCCATTTATTACACATCCCGTGATACAAATATATTCATTAATAATTATTTATTTATATTATAATATTGAATTTTCGCCGCGTAAAGCCTACAATAAATAAGCAAAAGAAAAAAAGGTTGACAAAATTATTTATGTAGCATAAAATTATTTAAAGAGTCAAGCCGTTGAAATGTGGATTCCGGTCTGTTTTGAAAAAATTAATTAAATTTTTTATTGATTACGGAAATTGTGCGCCAACGTGGGCAATAACAATTACCCGTAGAGTAAATGATACAGAAGTCATTTAACTTGCTGTTGGGGTTAAGTGACTTCTTTTTTTTCAAAACACGAACTCCGCATCGGCAATAACAGTTTGTGGAGGTAGCTGCATGAAAAATATTGGCTATTACAATGGGAAAACCGGCCCGATTGAGGAAATGACCATACCTATGAACGACCGAGTCGTTTATTTTGGCGACGGCGTTTATGACGCAACTTACGCGGTAAATCATGTGATTTTTGCCCTGGAGGATCATATTGATCGCTTTTACCGCAGTTTTTCTAAACTGAAGATTCCTTTTTCGATGTCTAAAGAAGAACTTGCCAAAACACTTCAGGATTTGGTCGATCAAGTGGATGATTCGGAAAGCCTGATGGTTTACTGGCAGACAACACGCGGCACCGGTTTGCGCAACCATGTTTTTCCCGAAGGTCCCGCAAACCTGCTGATTACCATCCGCCCTGTTCCCCTGACTCCCATTGACAGAACCTTTAAACTAATCACCGTGGAGGACACCCGTTTCTTGCACTGTGATATCAAAACACTGAACTTGATTCCCAGCGTGATGGCAGCACAAAAAGCCAAAGAAGCAGGGTGCCAAGAGGCAGTATTTCACCGCGGAGAAATTGTTACCGAATGCGCTCACAGCAATATTTCCATTTTCAAAGACGGTGTTTTCCGTACAGCACCTTTGAACAATTTAATCCTTCCCGGCACGGCAAGAAAACATCTCGTCGGCCTTGCACAGGAACTTGGAATACCGGTAAGTGAAAAAGCATTCACCTTAACGGAACTGATGGACGCGGATGAAGTCATGGTACACAGTGCCGGCACACTTTGCAATGCAGCAGTGGAAATTGACGGCAAAAAAGTAGGCGGACGCGCTCCGGAGCTGCTGAAAAAACTGCAGAACGCCGCCGTGAAACAGTTCGAGGACTATACTAAAGCAAAATTTGCAGATTACGCAAAATAAGAAAATAAAAATTGAAAGGATCGTCAATTTTTAATATGAATCAGCAAACTTTAACCGAGTTAAACGTCGGCCAAAATCTTGACGACCTGATGAATTTGGATCCCCGTGGCTACGGGGTCTGCCGAATCCTATATGAAAAGTCGAGGCAATTAGCCGGCGAGCCGCTCACCATACATACAGCAAAGAAACTGATGGAAACTGTGAAGGAAGGCGACGAAGTCCTGATTTTGACCGGATTTGTCCTCACTCCATCCCTTTGCGCGGAAACGGACGGCATTGTTGGCGCCATGCTGTTGGCAAGAACACTGGAAAAGGCGTTTCACGCGGTTCCTGTGCTAGTCTGCCCTGAAGAAAATGTTTCGGCCGTCAAGGCCATCGCTCCTCTGGTGGGGCTGCATCTTTATGAATCCGTTGAAGAAGCAAAGCGTTTCCCGTTTTCAATGGCATGTTTGACTTTTCCAAAGGAACCGGAAAAAGCAGCGGCACGCGCAGATGAAATTATTGCAGCGGGACTTCCTTCTGCTGTGGTTAGTGTTGAATTTCCGGGCGCAAATGCGAAAGGATTTTATCACAATGCAGTCGGCAAGAACGTCACGGAGCTGGAGGCAAAGGCGGACATTCTGTTCCAAAAGCTTCAAGATAAGGGCGTTGCCACCATCGCCATCGGAGATTTGGGCAACGAGATGGGATTAGGCACACTGGGGGATCATTTGGACCGCTATATTCCATACGCTGCACCCGGTTCGTGCTCCTGTGGCTGCGGGGGCGGACTTGCCGTGGCTACCAAAGCTGACACAGTGCTGACTGCAACGGTTTCCAACTGGGGCTGCGACGGAATGATCGCCGCGCTCGCCTTTTTGGTGAAAAATCCCGATATCCTGCACGACGGGGAACTTCTCGGAGAAACCATTAAAACAGCTTCCCGCTGCGGCATGGTGAATATGGATGGTTCCCTCACTCCCGCAGTGGATGGCTTTGGCGTAAAAATGAATGTGTTGATTCTGGAACTCATGCGCGAATGCGTTATCTATGCGTTGGACTATGCAAATTACGAACCGGGGAAAACTTGGTTTAAAAAAGTATTGGAACTTGGATTTTTTCAGTAAAGGGGGATGAAAATGCCGGAGCCCAAAATTTTGACCGCCGGGGACAGCGCGCTGACGGTCGAATTTGGAAATGAAATCAGTGAGAAAATCAACGGAGAAGTCTTGGCTTTGGATCGGGCTATTCAGTCGGCCGAAATTCCCGGCATTACAGAAACCGTACCCACATACCGTTCTCTGTTAGTCTGCTATGACCCATGCAAAATTCGGTATGCGGCACTGCGGCGCAAAATCCTCCGGCTTGCCCGCAGCCTTGGCACTTCCGCTTCCGGCGCGGGACGGATTGTGGAGATTCCGGTCTGTTACGGAGGGTCTTTCGGGGAAGATCTGCCCGATGTTGCAGAGCACGCGGGCCTTTCGGAGCAGGAAGTTGTACAGATTCATTCATCGAAGGATTACCTTATTTATATGCTTGGTTTTCTTCCCGGATTTGCCTATTTGGGTGGAATGGATTCACGCATAGCGACACCGCGTCTGAAGACACCGCGCGTTAAAATACCTGCCGGTTCCGTCGCCATTGGCGGCGAACAGACGGGAATCTATCCGATTGCTTCCCCTGGCGGCTGGCGGCTAATTGGCAGCACCCCCGTAAAACCTTATGACCCGCAGCGGGAAGACCCGATTCTTTACCGCGCCGGCGATCGGATCCGTTTTGTCCCGATTACACCGCAGGAGTATAGCAGAATTCAGTCCCTTGTGGAAAAAGGTGAATATCGCTGCACCGTTCGGGAAGGAGGTTCCTCCGATGGGAATTGAAATTTTAAAACCCGGACTTCTGACAACCGTGCAGGATTTCGGCCGCACCGGATATCAAAAACTGGGCATTTCTCCTTCCGGAGCATTGGACCGCAAGGCTATGACCCTTGCAAACCTTCTGGTTGCAAATCCGGCTGATGAAGCCGTTTTGGAAATGACCTTACTTGGCCCCGAACTGCGTTTTACGGCGGATAATTTCATTGCGGTAACAGGCGGCGACCTTTCCCCCTCTTTAAACGGAGAACCAATGCCGCGGTATGCGGCAGTTGGTGTAAAAAGCGGGGATGTTCTTTCCTTCGGTCAGGCAAAAGAAGGCTGTCGTGCTTACTTGGCGTTTGCCGGCGGACTGGATATTCCCGTTGTGATGGGCAGCAAGTCGACGAACTTAAAATGCGGATTCGGCGGATATCAGGGACGGAAACTTCAAGCCGGCGATAAAATTGCTTTCGCTTCTCCAAAAGAAGAGCTTCCCTTCTTCCCCCTGCGCACATTGGACACCCCGTCATTCGGCGGCAAAGTGACCCTGCGTGTGGTTCTCGGCCCGCAGGAGGATGCTTTTACGGAAAACGGTATCCGCACTTTCTTTTCAGAAACCTACCAAGTTACCACGCGTTTCGACCGTATGGGCTGCGCACTGGACGGCCCTGTCATTTCATGTAAAGACACAGCAGACATTATTTCGGACGGAATTCCCGCAGGAGCGGTACAGATACCGTCGAGCGGCAAACCGATTATCATGCTTGCCGACCGACAAACAACGGGCGGATACACGAAAATCGGCACGGTAGCCTCGGTGGACCTTCCGTTGCTTGCGCAGTGCAAGCCCGGTGATTCCGTGCACTTTGAGCAGATTTCCGTTTCCGAAGCGCAAAAACTGCTCCGCCGAGAAACAAAAAAGCTCAGGAAGCTAAATCACTATTTGAACGAATGATTAAAATTGACGGCCGATACTCGGAAAAGGTATCCGGCAATTTTGAACGGAGGTTTTTCGAATGGATCTTACAACGATGGCGCCGTCCAAGGTACGGGAACTGATTCGCAAAGGTGAAATCACCGGTCCCACAGCGGGAATGTGTGCCGGATACGCGCAGGCAAATCTGGCGGTTCTTCCAAAAGAACTGGCCTATGATTTTCTGTTGTTCTGCCAGCGCAACCCGAAATCCTGCCCCTTGCTGGAGGTTTCCGATGTGGGCAGCCGCACACTGCATACCATTGCAAAAGATGCGGATATTGCTACGGATATTCCGAAATACCGCATTTATGAAAACGGTGAAATGGTGGAAGAATGTACCGATGTGTCCCGTTATTGGCGCGATGACTTTGTCAGTTTTTTAATCGGGTGCAGCTTTTCGTTTGAAGCGGAACTTTTGGAAGCGGGTATCACCATTCGGCATATCGAAGAAAACCGCAATGTACCCATGTTCCGCACCAACATCGACTGTGAGCCTGCCGGAGTATTCAGCGGCAAAATGGTGGTTTCCATGCGTCCGCTTCCCTATGACCAAGTGGTTCGCGCTGCACTGATTACTGGAGGAATGCCCCGTGTTCACGGTGCCCCGATTCATATCGGTTCGCCGGAAGCCATTGGAATTAAAGACATCAACCACCCCGATTTTGGCGACAGTGTAACAATAAAAGAAGGCGAAGTCCCTGTTTTCTGGCCCTGTGGGGTTACTCCGCAGTCCGTCATCATGAACGTAAAGCCCAAAATCGCCATTACGCATTCACCGGGGCACATGTTTATTACAGACATTAAAAATGTACAGCTGAAATATTAAGAAAGGGGAATTCTAATGAATCGGATTGATTTAAACTCTGATTTGGGGGAAAGTTTCGGCACCTATCGAATCGGTATGGATGAAGAAGTAATCCCCCTGATTTCCTCTGCAAACATTGCCTGCGGGTTCCATGCCTCCGACCCGGTTGTCATGCGCAAAACCGTTGAGCTTGTCAAAAAAAGCGGAGTCGGTGCCGGCGCTCACCCAGGATTTCCGGACCTGATGGGATTCGGACGTCGGAATATGAAGGTTTCCCCTGCAGAGGCAAAAGCCTATGTGCAGTATCAAATCGGTGCGCTGTCCGCGTTCTGCCGTGCTTACTCAATTGAGCTGATTCATGTCAAGCCGCACGGCGCACTTTACAATATGGCGGGAAAAGATTACGCGCTTGCGAAAGCAATTTGCGAAGGCATCGCTGAAATTGACGACAAGCTGATTCTTCTTGCGCTTTCCGGCAGTGAGATGATTCGCGCGGCAAAGGATGTAGGAATTCGCGCCGCCAGCGAAGTTTTCGCCGACCGCGCCTATGAGGAAGACGGTTCTTTGGTTGCAAGAAGCAAGCCGAACGCAATGATTACGGATGAAAACGAAGCAATCCAGCGTGTAGTGCGCATGGCAAAGGAAGGCAAAGTCACCGCTGTTACGGGGAAGGACATCTCCATTCAAGCGGACTCCGTCTGCGTTCACGGGGATAATGCCAAAGCACTGCAATTTGTTCAGAAAATTCGTTCTGCACTTTCTGCGGAGGGAATTGAGGTAACACCGCTTGCTCAGATTTTCTCATAATATTTTTTTATATTTTTTTAGCAATGTAATTTGTTAAATTTTTCGGGCTGAATTCTTCATTATTTATGTTTCTTTTTTATCTGACTGCAAACACCTTGACGTTCCATCGGACTTTTTTTATAATCTAGTTTATAAACTGAATATTCGGATGAAGATTCCGGGAGAGACCGCTTTGCAACAAGCGGCGCCGAAGGGGAACGCAAAAACTCTCAGGCAAAAAAACCGGAGTCCGACGAAACTCCGGAGAGTCCATGAGGCACCGAAGAAGCAATTCCCCCTTGGGAAGAATCTTTCAGGTTAACCAACGGAGGCACACGGCAGGATTTCTGCCGTGTGCCTCCGCGTTTTTTATCATCCCCTATGGAAAGAAGAGAGTGATATGGAAAACAAAACCCCTCTGTACAACCGGCACATTGCCGCTGGCGGAAAAATTGTTCCATTCGCGGGATACCTGCTTCCCGTGCAATATCCATCCGGCGTCATTGCCGAACACATGGCGGTGCGCACCGCCGCAGGCCTGTTTGACATCTCCCACATGGGTGAAATCATCCTTGAGGGCAAAGATGCGTTTGCAAATCTCCAGCACATCTTGACAAACGACTTTTCCGGCATGTACGATGGCCGCGTCCGCTATACCCTGATGTGTTACGACGACGGCGGTGTGGTCGACGATTTGGTCGTATACCGCATCAATGAAAACAAATATCTTCTGGTTGTCAACGCTGCAAACCGCATCAAAGATGTGGAATGGATTAAATCCCATCTTACAGGCGATGTCCGATTTGAAGATATTTCGGACAACGTTGCACAAATTGCTCTGCAAGGCCCGAAAGCACCGGAGATTCTGAAAAAAGTTGCCGATGCTTCTTCCATCCCGCAAAAGTATTACACCTTTGTGGAAAAAGGCACCGTCGGTGGGATTCCCTGCCTTGTTTCCCGCACGGGATACACCGGAGAGCTTGGCTATGAACTTTACTGTGCGCCGCAGGATGCGGAACGCTTATGGGATCTTCTGCTGGAAACGGGCAAAGAATTCGGACTGATTCCCTGCGGGCTCGGTGCACGCGACACGCTTCGGCTGGAAGCTGCCATGCCGCTCTACGGGCATGAGATGGATGAAACCATCACACCGTTTGAGGCGGGGCTTTCGTTCGGCGTGAAGATGGATTCTCACGATTTTATCGGCAAAGCAGCTTTACTTGAAAAAAATAATCCATGCCGTGTGCGCGTTGGGCTGACCGTGACAGGCCGAGGCATTGCCCGCGGCGGCGAAAGTGTATGGATAAACGGAAAAGAAATTGGCAAAACCACTTCGGGGACTTTTTGTCCTTACCTGAAATCGGCCATCGCCATGGCTTTGATAGACACTGAAAACACCCAAGTCGGAACCGAAGCGGAGCTGGATATCCGCGGACGGCGTGTTTCGGCACAAATTACGGCACTGCCGTTTTATAAACGGGCATAATTTTTAATGACATTTGTAATTTAGGCACAAGCCTGCCAAAATCAAGGAGGAAACAGCATGAATCTGCCAGAGGAACTTAAGTACACCAAATCCCACGAATGGGTTCTCAGCGAGCCGGACGGAAGCGTCAAAATCGGCCTGACCGATTTTGCACAGAAGGAACTCGGCGACATTGTCTTTGTCAATCTGCCGCAGGAAGGTGACAGCGTTGAAGCGGGCGCAGCGTTCGCCGATGTGGAATCCGTAAAAGCCGTTTCCGACGTATACAGCCCCGTGAGCGGAACCGTGCAGGCAGTCAACGAAGAACTGCTCGATTCCCCGGAACTACTCAATAAAACCCCCTATGAAGCGTGGATGATACAGGCCGGCGATATCACCGGAACCGAGGAATTGATGTCCGCTGATGAATACAGCCAGTTCCTGTCCGGAAAAGAAGGAGATTAAAGGTATGGGTTCTTACATTCCATCCACCGAGAAAGAACAAAAAGAGATGCTTTCCGCCGCGGGATTCGATTCTATGGACTCCCTTTTTTCCCAGATTCCCGCATCGGTCCGCTTAAACCGATTGCTCGACCTTCCGCAGGGTCTGTCCGAGCTGGAAGTGCGGCGAAAAATGAATGGCATCGCGGCGGAAAATACCGTATTCCCCACTGTATTCCGCGGAGCGGGCGCCTATCGGCACTATATTCCGGCAGCTGTTACCCGCATTACAAGCAACGAAACTTTTCTCACGGCATACACCCCGTATCAGGCGGAAATCAGCCAGGGGATTTTGCAGTCGATTTTTGAATACCAGACCATGATTTGCGAACTGACGGGTATGGACGTTTCCAACGCCTCCGTTTACGACGGGGCAAACGCTGCCGCGGAAGCTGCCGCCATGTGCCGCGACCGCAAACGCACCACCGTCTATGTTTCCTCAGCCGCCCATCCCGACACCATACGCACCATCCAAACTTATGCGTTCGGGGCGAATACGGAGATTCGGCTGGTTCCCACGGCAAACGGGGCAACGGATGCCGCCGCACTCAAAGAGATGCTGGAAGAGGATAAAACCGCCGCGTGTTTCTACCTGCAGCAGCCAAATTATTATGGAACCATTGAGGACGCACAGGCTCTTGGCGAAATCGCACACGCCGCCGGCGCAAAATTTATCATGGGCTGCAATCCGATTGCGCTCGCCGTGCTGAAAACGCCGTCGGAATGCGGAGCGGACATCGCAGTCGGAGAAGGTCAGCCGCTTGGCATGCCACTCGGCTTTGGAGGGCCTTACCTCGGCTTTATGGCCTGCAAGAAACCGCTGATGCGCCGCCTGCCCGGCAGAATCGTAGGCGAAACCACCGACGCCGCCGGAAACCGTGCTTTTGTTCTCACGCTCCAAGCGCGTGAACAGCACATCCGCCGTGAAAAAGCGCTGAGCAACGTCTGCTCCAATGAAGCACTCTGCGCACTGACCGCCGCGGTCTACCTGAGCACCATGGGGCCGAACGGACTCAAAAACGCTGCGGAACAATGCTATTCCAAAGCTCATTACGCCGCCCAAAAAATCGGCGGTGTCAAAGGTTTTGAGCTGAAAAACACCTCGGAATTCTTCCATGAATTTGTCACCGCCTGTCCGAACCCGAAACAAACGCTTGCAAAATTGGAACAGCACGGTATCCTCGGCGGACTTCCCCTTTCGGACGGTGAACTGCTCTGGTGTGTGACGGAACTTAACTCAAAAGAAGAAATCGACAAGCTGGCCGAACTGCTGGAGGAGGTGCAAAAAGCATGAAACTGATTTTTGAAAAGAGCCATGAGGGACACGGCTGCTCCATTCTTCCTGCGTGTGATGTGCCCGCAGCCTCCCTGCCGGAACAATTTGCCCGCAAATCTCCGCTGCGTCTGCCGCAGCTTTCCGAAAACGACCTAAGCCGCCATTACAGTGCGCTTGCAAAACGCTCGTTTGGAGTAAACGACGGGTTTTATCCGCTCGGCTCCTGCACCATGAAGTACAATCCTAAAATCAATGAGGAAGTCGCTTCCCTGCCCGGATTTACGGAAATTCATCCCTTGCAGCCGGCGCATACGACACAGGGGTGCTTAAAGGTTTTGCATCTTGCGGAAAAATATCTCTGTGAAATCACCGGAATGGACGAAATGGTCTTTCAGCCCGCGGCGGGCGCGCACGGTGAATACACAGGTCTGCTGCTGATAAAAGCCTATCATCACAGCCGCGGCGATGTAAAACGCACAAAAATCATCGTGCCGGATTCCGCACATGGCACCAATCCTGCCAGCGCCGCCATGGCCGGTTTCACGATTGTCAATATTCCGTCCGCTCCTGACGGATGCGTGGATTTAGACGCCCTGCGCGACGCTGTTGGCGATGACACTGCGGGATTGATGCTGACCAATCCAAATACGCTTGGACTGTTTGATAAAAACATTCTTGAGATTACAAAAATCGTCCATGATGCCGGTGGTCTGTGCTTCTATGACGGCGCGAACTTAAACGCAGTCGTGGGTATTGCCCGCCCGGGCGACATGGGCTTTGACGTGATTCACCTGAACCTGCACAAAACCTTTTCCACGCCGCACGGCGGCGGCGGGCCCGGCGGGGCTGCCGTTGGATGCAAAAAGCATCTTTCACCGTTCCTTCCCGTTCCGCGCGTAGTGGAACAGGACGGGAAATTTTCTCTTGATTACGACCGTCCACAAAGCATCGGCAGTGTAAAATCTTTCTACGGCAACTTTTTGGTCATCGTCCGCGCACTGACCTATCTGCTCACGCTCGGAAAGGAAGGAATTCCTCAAGTAGCACAAAACGCCGTACTCAATGCTAATTATCTGATGGCACTGTTGAAAAAGCGGTATCAGGTTGCTTACGATGTACCGTGCATGCACGAATTTGTTCTGTCCCTGCAAGATTTGAAAGACTCCTGCGGCGTTACCGCAATGGATGTGGCAAAATCCATGCAGGACCTTGGAATGCACCCGCCAACCATGTATTTCCCATTGATTGTGCATGAGGCGCTGATGATTGAACCGACCGAAACGGAATCCAAAGAAACATTGGATCGGGCAGCGCAGGCTCTGTTGGAACTATACGAAAAAGCGCTCTCTGATCCCGAAGCCATGCACCGCGCGCCTGAAACCCGCGTCATCGGACGCCCTGACGAGGTCAATGCAGCAAGGCATCCTGTGGTGAAATACGCCTATGATTAAGAAAACGTTACTCTGCACGACCGATTGCCTGCTGCCTTACCGAAATCTGGCGCTGGAAGAATATTTGATGGACACAGTCCCTGCGGAAACCTGCATTCTCTATTTGTGGCAAAATCAGAATACTGTTGTCATCGGGCGAAACCAGAATTGCTGGAAAGAGTGCCGCGTCAAAGACTTGGAAGCTAACGGCGGACATCTTGCCCGCCGTCCCTCCGGCGGCGGCGCTGTGTTCCACGATTTGGGCAATCTGAATTTTACCTTTCTGGTGCCACAGGAAGATTACGACGTTTCCCGCCAGCTGGATGTGATTTTGCAGGCCGTTTCTGCTTGTGGAATCCATGCGGAAAAATCGGGACGCAATGACATTACGGTGGACGGACGCAAATTTTCCGGCAACGCATTTTATTTTAAAGGAAGAAATGCTTGCCACCACGGCACGATTCTGGTTGATGTGGACAAGGAAAAGGCAGGAAAGTACCTCAGTGTTTCCGCGGATAAAATCCGTTCCAAAGGGGTTGATTCCGTTCGCTCCCGCATTGCGAATCTAAAGGAATTCTGCCCAGATCTGACAATAGAACGGATGAAGCGGGAACTAACGGATGCTTTTGGGCGTGTGTACGGTGCAAAGCCGCAAATGATTTCACCCGAGGCGATTGACAAAAACCGGGTGGAAGAGCTGTATCGCAAGTTCTCATCCCCGGACTGGATTTATGGCACCAGTATGCCGTTTTCCTGCGAGTTTTCGCGTCGCTTTGCCTGGGGCGGCGTCAGCATAGGGCTTCAGGTAGATGGGGGAATCATCTCCGCAGCACAGGTCGATTCCGATGCGATGGACGAAGAATTTATTCGTCAGATTGCTCCATCTTTAATCGGGTGTCCTTTTTCTTCCAAAGAAGCTGCCAAACGTCTGCACACACAATTTGCTTATGAATCCGAGGAACGAAAACAAAATGCCGCGGATATTGAAAAGCTGATTTTGGAACAACAATTTTAAAAACAACCCGCAGGCTTACCATTGCCTGCGGGTTTTATTCAAGAAGGAGTTTTACCATGGAGAAAACTTACGATATAGCGATTGTAGGCGCAGGCCCTGCCGGCTATGAAGCTGCCATCCGCGCCCGTCAGCTGGGGCTGACCGTCGCACTGATTGAAAGCCGAGAAATGGGCGGCACCTGCTTAAACCGTGGCTGCATTCCGACCAAAGCAATTCTGCACTCGTCCGGCCTGTACCGCAACGCAAAATCCTTCGAAAAATTCGGTCTTTCCACTGACAGCCTTTCTTTTGATTTTGCTGCAATTCATCGGAGAAAAGAACAGGTGGTGGCTCAGCTGCGGAGCGGAGTGGAAAAGCTGCTCGCTGCAAACGGCGTCGACTGTTATCACGGCAAAGGAACCCTGAAAAGTGCTAAGTTGATAAAATTTTCCGGAGAATCCGAAACGGAAGAACTCCATGCCGACCACATCTTGCTGGCGACCGGCTGCGTTCCCGCTGTGCCGCCAATTCCGGACGCAGACCTCCCCGGTGTTGTAACCAGTGATGAACTTCTTTCATTGGATACCTTGCCGCGCCGACTGGTCATCATCGGCGGCGGAGTAATCGGTGCGGAGTTTGCAACCGCTTTTTCAGACCTTGACTGCGAGGTAACTGTCATCGAGGCCATGCCGCGAATTCTTCCGACCATGGACCGTGAAATCTCGCAGAATCTTTCCATGATTCTGAAAAAGAGAGGCGTACGGATTCACACCTCCTCCAAAGTGGAACGGATTTCGGAAGGCTCCCCGCTTCTTTGCACCTTTACGGAAAAAAAAGCAGAAAAGCAAGTGGAAGCTGACTGCGTTTTAATCTCGGTGGGACGACGGCCGAACACCCTCGGTCTTTTTGCAGATAACCTGCCCATCCAAACGTCAAAGGGCTTTATCGTAACCGATGAACATCATGAAACCAGTCTGCGCGGCGTGTTCGCCGTCGGAGATGTAACCGGCGGAATTCAGCTGGCTCATGCGGCCTCCGCGCAGGGAATAGAAGCCGTTGAATTCATCGCAGAAGGGAAACAGACAAACCCAAACCGAGCCATTCCGTCCTGCGTCTATACAAGCCCCGAAATCGCCTGTGTCGGTCTTACCGCGGATGGGGCAAAAGAAAAAGGAATTGCGGTCACAGTCGGCAAGGCATTAACCACATCGCTTGGCAAATCGGTGATTGAAAACGGGGAACGCGGTTTTGTAAAGCTCGTGTTTGAAAAGGATTCCGCTGTACTGCTCGGAGCGCAATTAATGGGCGAGCGCGCAACAGACCTCATTGCCGGTCTGGTACAAGCCATTGAAGCGCGACTGACAGCACATCAACTGGTCTCCGTTGTACGCCCTCATCCCACGTTTTCAGAGGCAATCACCGAAGCGGCAGAAGACGCGCTCGGCGGTGCAATTCACTCGGTACCGCGTCCCACAAAGAAGTAAACTCCTCTCTAAAATTCATACTTATTGGGAAGATTTCAGCGGTCTTGAAGCATTGGAGCGAAACTTCACGGCACATCGCCATCGGATATTTCCCCTTGTGCATTATTTCTCGAACTGGTAAAATGATATTATGCTAACTTTTAAGGGGGATATGTCATGATACGTAAAATCTTGGCGGCTGTAACGGCTTCGCTGATGATGCTGGTTTCAGTAAATTGCTATGCCTTATCAAACGGACCGCTGGACCTGAAAATCGGTCAAACCACCACAGAGTCCGGAGCATATTACACAAACGACGCGTTATACCTTGAGTTAGAACCGGTCTGCAAATTGCTGGGTTATACCGTCACATCAACAGACCCCAAAGCCGAAATTCGGCTGACAAACGGCTCTGAAACCATTAGGATTTTCCCGGCTGACAATATCATCGAAGCAAATGGTCATAGCATCCGAGTATTGGATTCATCAGCGGAGGACACTTTCGGTGCCGGCTGCATGCGTCTAGGAGGCGTGCTTTATATGCGTGCCGATCTGCTGTCCGATTTGTTTGGGCTGGATGTGCGGGAGGACGAATCCGAAAATACGGTAACCGTTCTTCGAATTCTTCGAAATTTTCTGACCATCGATACGGAGCGCACCAACCTTACCGAAGGCCTGCTGACCGCTGCCATCCAATATCCTGTTCTGTCCGGACCATGGAACCCCCAGGCACTTGAAACCATCAACGGAATCTTTCAGCAGGCAGCCGACACAGCGCTTGCACAAGGACGCCAAAACGCAAAAGAACTTGAAAATTTCGCTTCAGTATCCGATTCTTCCCACAACAGTTCGCTGCAATGCTCCACTTATTTTGATTACGCTGTAAAGTATAACCAAAACGGACTGCTCAGCATTGTCCTAACCAATTATCAATATGCCGGCGGCGCACACGGTTCCACCATACAAACGGCATATACGTTTGACCTAAACACAGGACACCAACTCACTCTTTCAGATCTGATGAAAAGCGGCAGCGGATACGAAGAATTTTTTGACGAGCAGGTTCGCAAAGAAATCGACAAACGGGTGAAAGAAGGTTCTCTCTACGAGTTCCAAGACAATCCTTTTCAAACGCTCGGCGAGCATCCGAACTTCTACCTGTCCGATGACGGAATCGTCTTTTATTTCCAGCAGTATGAATATTTCCCCTATGTGGCGGGAATTCAGGAATTCCCCATTTCATATGAATCCATTGCCAACTTGCTGAATCCTTCTTACAGCTATCTGTATCAAAAGCAGAATCGAATTGCATAAGTCAAACATTCTTATTTGAATGGAATCGTCATGCAAGCCAGGAATCGTGTGACTGCGGTACTTGGATGCTCACAGAACAGTTTTCGTCAAGCAAATCATCGTGTCAACGTATAACGAACGGGAGCACCTTTCGGTGCTCCCGTCAGATTGTCGAATAACCCATCCAACGCATCAAGCGAAGGATGGGTTATTTTTGCAGGAATGAAAAAAGCGATATAATATCCAGACAAAAGAGGAAGGATGACCATCCCTCCACTTCCACATTGCCAGCTTTTTGAGATTCATGGCAGCAAACTTAAGCTTAACCCAATTTGTCACTTGAGTTAAGCCCCGGTAGAGCGTGTATCGCATTCCATACTTTTCTTTTGCATCAGCAAATACACGTTCAATGGTTTCTTTTCGCTTTTGATAAAGCTTTTTGTATTTTGGAGTATGCCGAATGTCCTCCGCTAGTTCTACATAATTTTGCCACACATGCCTTGTCACAGTTTTCGTATAGCTTTTGCTGTTTGTGCAGCGGGAACGGGACGGACATTTTTTGCAAATATAACTTCTACTTTTGTATTCTCGGTATCCTTCACGATTGGTTGTTGCATAGTGCAAAACTTGATATTCAGGGCACAGCACACAGTCATAATATTCGTCATATACATATTTCCACCATTGAAGATGGCCGGCTTTGGTCATCGGTCTTTTGTATGCTGTAGATAGTACTCGCTTGTCATCAAAGACCCGTTTGCAGATATGCGGTGTTTTGTAGGCAGCGTCCGCCACCACTGTCTCAATTTTAGAAAACTGTTTTGTCACTTTGTCATAGACTGCATCGAATGCCACACTGTCGTGCACATTTCCGGGAGTTACCTCAACTCCTAGTACAAAATTGTGTTTGTCGCAGGCCGTATGCGCTTCGTAAGCAAAACATTTCTTGTGTTCTCCCTTTTGGAACAATCCGCTCTCCGGGTCCGTTTTGGAGACAGTTATTTCCTTTTCCTTCGGCGGTTTTGGGGTACTGTCAAACGGCTTCTTTCCATGCTCTTTCCGATCTGCATTGACTTCTTCCATCAACTCTGAAGCGTATCGCTTTGCCGCCTGAGGAACCGCCTTTTTGATTTTCTTATTGATGTTGGCGTTTGCTTTGATATGTGTCCCATCCACAAATACTGCTTCCGGTGCCAAATACCCTGCGCGGTTTGCTTCCTGCAATATCCATGAAAACACCTTCTCTACAGTTTCCTCTGTAAACCGGTGTTTAAAATTATAACTTACAGTAGAAAAATGCGGCAATTCTTCGTTTAGCGTATATCCCAAAAACCATCGATAAGCAATATTCATATCGATTTCCTGCATGGTTCGACGCAGCGAAGGAATTCCATATAGATGCTGGATTAGCACTATCTTAAATAGGACTACTGGGTCCACACTGGGACGGCCATTATCTTCACAATATAATTCTTCTACAAACTCATAAATATGGCTCAAATTTACCGCTTTATCAATCTTACGCAACAAATGCTCCTGCGGCACCAATAGGTCTATATTGACAAATTCTACTGCATTCCTGTGCATTTTTCCTCGTTCCAGCATCTTTCATCACCCATTTCTATTTTACCATCTTACAATCAAAAAGCCCAGCTTTCGCTGGACTTTTTCGACAGGCTGACGGGAGCACCTTTCGGTGCTCCCGTCAGATTGTCGAAGAACCCATCCAACGCGGTTAAACGAAGGATGGGTTCTCTTGATAATATGCAGGATAGGAAAATAAGCAAAGTAAAATCAATAAAAACCCGGAGGGATGGCCATCCCTCCATTTCCACATTGCCAGCTTTTTGAGATTCATGGCAGCAAACTTAAGCTTAACCCAATTCGTCACTTGAGTTAAGCCCCGGTAGAGCGTGTACCGCATCCCATATTTCACTTTTGCATCGGCGAAGACACGCTCAATGGTTTCTTTTCGTTTTTTGTAAAGCTCTTTGTATTTCGGTGTGTGCCTGATATCTTCCGCAAGCTCCACATAATCCTGCCACACATGCCGCGTTACGGTTTTCGTACAGCTTTTACTCTCGGTGCAACGAGAACGGAATGGACATTTTTCGCAGATGTAACTCCGGCTTTTGTATTCCCGGTATCCCTCACGGTTGGTTGTTGCATAATGCAGAACCTGATATTCCGGGCAGATCACACAGTCATAATATTCGTCGTATACATACTTCCACCATTCCAGATTTCCTGCTTTGGTCATTGGCCGCTTGTATGCTGTGGAAAGTACCCGCCCGTCGTCAAACACCCGTTTACAGATATGCGGCGTTTTGTATGCGGCGTCCGCCACCACCGTTTCAATTTCAGGAAACCGTTGAGTCACTTTGCCATAGACCGCGTCAAATGCTACACTGTCATGTACGTTTCCCGGAGTCACCTCAACGTCAAGGACAAAATTGTGTTTGTCGCAGGCCGTATGTGCTTCGTAGGCAAAGCACTTCTTGTGTTCTCCCTTTTGGAACAACCCGCTTTCCGGGTCTGTTTTGGACACCATGATTTCTTTTTCCTTCGGCGGTTTCGGAGTACTGTCGAATGGCTTCTTCCCATGATCTTCCCGGTCAGCGTTAACCTCTTCCATTAATTCTGAGGCATATCGCTTTGCCGCCTGAGGAACTGCCTTTTTGATCTTTTTGTTGATGTTGGCGTTTGCTTTGATATGCGTCCCATCCACAAATACTGCTTCCGGCTCCAAATATCCGGCGTAATTTGCCTCCTGCAAAATCCACGAAAACACCTGCTCCACGGTTTCCTCTGTGAACCGGTGCTTAAAATTGTAACTCACAGTGGAGAAATGCGGCAGCTCCTCGTTCAGTGTATATCCCAGAAACCACCGATACGCGATATTCATATTGATTTCCTGCATCGTCCGGCGTAAAGAGGGAATTCCGTACAGATGCTGGATCAGAACAATCTTAAACAGGACGACCGGGTCCACACTGGGACGACCGTTGCCCTCACAATACAAATCTTCTACAAAATCATAAATATGGCTAAAATCTACCGCGCTGTCAATCTTTCGCAGCAGATGATTTCCCGGCACCAATAGGTCTGTATTCACAAATTCCACTGCATCTCTGCGTAGTTTTTCCCGTTCCAGCATCTTTCATCACCTGTCTATATTTTACCATTTTACAACGAAAAAGCCCAGCTTTCACTGGACTTTTTCGACAGGCTGACGGGAGCACCTTTCGGTGCTCCCGTCATTTTGCTCTGAATATACAAAACTTACCCAGCATGCACTCGTCGCTTCATTAGTCCGGCAATGTGATTGACTCGAATTGTTGTTCCATCGTTATACATGTATCTGTATCTTGTGGTAAGAAGCAAAGGCCTTTATGTAAGGCTGATTTCACCTGCAAAACTGGTGGAAAAAATACGTCTGATTTCTTCCTGCCGATTGGTCTGTCCAAGTGCCCACATCAATTTTGTCACAGCAGCTTCCGTTGTCATATCATAAACCTGCAGTACCCCTGACTCCAGTGCTTTCTTTCCAGCCTGGTAGATACTGAAATCGCTGCGCTCATACAAACACTGGCTGCATACCACAACCGTAATTCCGGATTGTACAGCCTTATGCAATTTGGAAATGAGGTCTCGACGGACGAAATTCAGCCCACCCGCTCCGAATGCTTCAACGACTATACCCTGATACTGCATTTGCAAAAGCATATCGAAGATTTCCGGATTCAGTCCCGGTATCAATTTTACCAAAATCACACGGTCGCAAAGGCTGTCCATCAAATGAAACACTCCCTGCGGCTTTAGCAGGACGGATTCATTCAAAACTAAGCCTGTGGAATCTACGGTTGCGGCATAGGGGCAATTCACACTTTCAAAAGCGTCAAATCCGGTGGTTCGCACCTTCACCGCTCTTGTGCCCAGAATAATTTTTCTGTTAAATGCCACAAAAACGCCTGCCCTGCCGCTTTTTGCCATGGCAAATGCACAGCGCAGATTTTCGACGGCGTCCGTCAGCGGATGCTGAATCGGCAGCTGTGATCCGGTCAGTACCACCGGAATCGGGATATTTTTCAGCATGAAAGACAACACGGACGCGGTATATCCCATAGTATCCGTCCCGTGCGTCATAACAATACCGTCATATTGCCGATAATGCTTTGCAACCGCTCGGGCCATACCTTGCCATTCTTCCGGTTGAATGTTGGAACTATCCAGCTGGTACAAATTTTCAATTTCCACATGGCAATCCGTAATCAGCATGTTCAAATATGCCGCAAACTGCCGGCCGTTCATTTCTGGGGCAAGCCCTTCCTCGGTTGGCTCAGAGGCAATGGTTCCGCCCGTTGTCAATAAAAGAATTTTCTTCATAATAAACCTTGCTGTCTATTTTTCTCCCTATACCAAATTTTTTCAATTGCTCTGTGAAAGAGCTCAGTCATACAGCCTCTTAGGAGATTTAAAGTCACTGTTTTTGTTCTTTTCTCGATTGTATCAGCTCAACGGCCATAGAAACGGCACATTCGATGTACTTTGACAATGTCATTTCCTCGGTTCCTGCAACCATGCAGTTGCATTTGTTGAGTGGAATCAAGATTTTTTTCGCCGGACTTCTTCCCACTGCTGCCGCCATGGCGGGCGTAATCTCCCCCAGCAGTGAGTCCGCAATCAAAATGCCAATCGGCCCAAGAATGATGTCGGCCTTTGTACTTCCAACAATGACGGGGTTCTCTCCGGTAGCACCTACAGAAGCCCCCGCTTTCAGCATGGCTGCCGTTGCTATGCTGTTTGTCCCGATTGCCGTAATTTGTTGGTCCGGTAAAATCTTATGCAGCTGTGTAATCAACTGTTTGCCAAGACTGCCCCCCTGACCATCGATAACTAAGACATTCATTGTACTTCCTCTCTAATCTTTTAGAATTTCATTCTTCAATATTTTTACAGATTTCACTGAGACGGACCATCGTGTAGTTTGTTACCTAAAATTTCCATCAAACTCCTCTACGAACAGTCCCTCGGATGAGAATCATTATATCACAATTATGACAACAAAAAGAAGTCTTAAATTGCAATAACAAATTGAACACTTTCACTGGATAAAGTTATCTACGGGTTTAAAGTATAAATTCTGTCCAGTTGAGCATCAAACAGTTCCTCAGGGGTCTGATAACCTAATCGTTTCCTAGGCGTGGCGTTTATCTCGTCTGCAAACATTAAGATTTGTTCGGCGGTAAAGCCATTGATGGAGCGACCCTTTGGGATATATTTTCGTAGTATGCGATTGGTCCTCTCATTTACAGGTCGTTCCCAAGCAGAATAGGGATGAGCAAAGTAGATTGCCGTGCCTAGTTCTTCAAAGGCTGAAAATGCCGCAAACTCACTGCCGTTATCTGTGGTAATACTGCGAAACACCTGCGAAAATTTCTCGCCATACTGTTCCTTTAGCTGTTCCATGGCACTGGCAACACCGGTGGTTGTTTTGCCGTCAATTCGAATTGAAAGATAATATCCTGTCAGGCGCTCTACAATGGTAAATACAACTGCCTCACCGCTTCTTTTTCGGCCCAGTACCGTATCAGATTCCCAGTGTCCAAATGTGTTTCGCTCTGCTGCCTCAGGTGGCCGCCAATCAATGGATTTCCCATTGATACGCTTAGAAAGCCGTGGTTTTCTGCGAGAATGCCTATTTAATACCTCAGGAAGTTCAAATAGCGTGAGCGGTAATTCCCCTTTCCACAGCATATGATATAGAGTTTTTGTACATGGGATTTCCTTGGCTGGAAAACGATGTTCGCTTCGGGCCCGCCCTACGCACTCATCAAAAGACCAATTATGCTTACGAACCTTTTTAACCATCCAACGGATGAAGTCGGAGTTCCTTGATACCGTTCTAGGGCGATGGCAGCGACTGCGATTCGCTTTGTAGACTGCAGCTCCACGTTTGGCTGAGTAGCCGGGTTTGCGACCTCGGCCGGAGTATTCCGGTGTGCCACGTCGTAGTTCATAGCCCACGGTAGAGGGGCTGCAATTGATTGCGCGAGCAATCTTTCGATTGCTAAATCCCATCTTCTTTAACTGTTGGATTGCGCCACACTCTTCTGCTTTAAGATGCTGTCCCCTCTTGCGTTCTTCGATCTTTATGATAGAATGGTTCTTGTCCATAGTGTTCAGGCCTTTCTGTCAGTATTTAGTGTGGTAACTTTATCCTAACAGTTCCCTGTGCGCTATGGAATCTTTTTATGTGTTCAATTTGATTTTACAATCTACCAACAAAAAGAAGTATGATGAAAAAAGTAAAAATACTTTATGTGATTCTGTCACGGAACTTGTACCATCAAAGAAGTAAAATAAAAATACCCTAACAAACAAAGCGGCGATTCTAAATGTTGTTCGGATTCAAAAAGCCGCTAAAAGTACCGAAAAAGACCGAAGACTTGTGGTAAAAACCAATCGATATCATCAGAACCATTCGTGCTCATCCGTAAGAGTTTGTCCGGTTGGTACATGAAAGTAAATTTCATGTACCAACCATCGATGCGAATAATTGCGTAAAATTTTGTCACATGCGCACCCTTGCTTTAGAATAGCTGAAGCTGCGGAAAACTTGCAGAAATTTGTGATAATTTCGGAATATATGAGGAGATGATGTTAGATGTTTGAAATTGCAGGAGCAGTCATCGGCGGAGTTCTTGGCCTTTTATATTATAAAAAGGTAGGCTGCCCAACAGGAAGCTGTCCCATCACATCAAGCCCTTATTGTTCCACGCTGTATGGCGCAATTATGGGAATGCTGATCGGATCTTTCCTCTAAATCGTTAACATAATCAAAAGCTTTGCGTTTTAGGCAAAGCTTTTCTTTTTGCCTGCAAAACGCTTCATCTGGAAAAAGACTGCATTTTGTAATAAACTTGTAATATTTGTAAATCACCAGTATAATGAATATATGGAACACACATAAATTGTGATTGTGCGGACTTTAACTGTGCATATGTATACATACGGAAAGAACGTCAATGCTAACAGCAACAGACAATCGGAAAGGAAAATAAAATGGAACTGAACAAAAGCAATATGAAAAAAATATTGTTTCTGATTGCCTTCGGGATATCTTTTTATATGGCGCTGAAAAATCTATACCTGCTGCCCTATCTGTTCAATGTTTTTTTCAGCGTAGCCGGTCCCGTTCTGGCGGGTTTTGCGGCCGCTTTTGTTTTGAATATCATTTTGGTACCCGTTGAAACACGTCTGTTTGCCCCGCTGAACCGCCGGTATAAAAAAATTTGGCCGAAAATCCGAAGGGCTGTTGGCATATTGGTTTCTCTGGTGATTGTTTTTGGGCTGATTGCTCTGGTTTTGTTGATTGTTATTCCCGAACTGGTCCGCACCATTACAAACTTAGCCAATAATATTCAGCCGTTCTTTAACGAACTGCAAAACAGCTTTACTAAAATTGACACAAAATATCCAGACATTGCCAAATACTTTCAGGACTTAGATATCAACTGGACAAATATTAGCCAGATGATTGCTGAATATAGCAAAAAATTTGCCAGCAGTCTAGTGGGATCCACTGTTTCTGTTACCGCCATGGTGTTCCATGGAGCAATTTCGTTTGTGCTGAGTTTCGTCATCGCCGTAAATGTGCTTGCACAAAAAGAGAGACTCTATCACGATTTTAAAAAAGTTTCGTATGCCTATCTCCCACAAAAATATGCTGATGCTATGTATTATATTTTTCACCTAACAAACCGTGCCTTTTACAATTTTATTGCCGGCACTTGCACAGAGGCCTGCATCCTCGGTACACTTTGCTTCGTTGGTATGAACCTATTCCATTTTCCTTATCCGCTGCTGATTTCCGTTTTTGTTGCCTTTATGGCTCTGATTCCGATTTTAGGCGCTTTTTTCAGCACCGTAGTCGGCGCTATCTTGATTTCCATTGTCAGCCCGATACAGGCTGTGTGGTTCATTATTTTCTTTGTTGTGCTTCAGCAGCTGGAAGGCAACTTAATCTACCCGCGCGTTGTGGGCTCCAGAGTAGGACTTCCGGCCCTGTGGGTGTTGGTCGCCGTTACAATCGGCGGAAATGCATTCGGTATACTCGGCATGCTGATCAATATTCCTATTTGCTCCGTTCTGTATACATTGCTGCGTGAAAACGTGGACAAAAGGAAAGCACCTCAGCAGGTTACTAAAGAAGAAAAACAGCAGCAGGCATAACAACGTGGTATACTAAATATGCATAAAAATCCCTTCGACCGATTCAATGGCCGAAGGGATTTTTGCACAGTTGAATAATTACAGAAGGGATTTGTCCGGCGTTACAATAATTTTCACTTGAGCCTTTTTATCCGGGCCTGTCAGCGTTTTGAATCCTTCCGAAACAATATCATCCAAAGCAATGCGCTTGGTGATATAACCGTCTGCTTTGATTCTTCCGTCCGCCATCATAGCGATGGTCGAAGGGAAATCGTCACAGTAGCAGATGCTGCCGATGATTTTCTTCTCTGCCAATACAACGGAATTCGGATTGTGTTTGATTTCGCCTTCCCAGATGCTCGTAACTACCATAGTACCGTCAAAGCGGATACCTTCAAGCGCCAGTTTATAGCACTGTTCGGAACCGGTTGTTTCAAAGGCAATATCCGCGCCAACGCCACCGGTCAGCTTTTTCACTTCGGCAACTACATCTACTTCGTTTGGGTCCAGAACCACATCGGCACCGGAGCGCAGAGCATACTGCTGACGGATGGATTTGCGCTGAATCATGATGATTTGTTTCGCCCCTGCTGCTTTCAAACATTCAACCGTGGCTAGACCAATCGGTCCGGCTCCCGTCACAATAGCACTCTGTCCGATTTGGAAAGAACCAACGCGCAGCGAGTGCAACGCAACCGCCATGGGTTCAACCAAAGCCGCTTTTTCAAAACTGAGCGAATCCGGAATCTTGTGTACAAATTTTGCAGGGAAGACTGTATATTCCGCAAATCCACCGCCGCCGCCTGCAAGGCCGTGGAATCCTAGGCTGGTGCAAAGGTTGTATTTGCCTTCCAAACAAGCCGGGCATGTCCCGCAGGCAAGAATCGGCTCCACAACTACGCGGTCTCCAACCTTGAGATTGGTAACATTCTTTCCCACTTCGGCAACTTCGCCCGAAAACTCGTGCCCCATAATGACCGGAGCAGTTTCACCGGACAGAGGATGGGGGGTTCCAACGGGTATAAAAATCGGCCCCGCTAAATATTCATGTAAATCGCTTCCGCAAATTCCACACCATTTGACTCGAACCTTTACGGTATCGTCCGTTACCTGTGGCTCTTTCACATCCTCCACGCGGATGTCATTTGCGTTGTACCATAGCGCTGCTTTCAAACAAAACACTCCCTAGAATTAATATTTGTTCCATCAAGTATGAAATAATACTTTAGATATATATTAACTTAATTGTTAAATAATTGTCAATAGAAATCTATTCCTTTTTTCGGAGAAATTCCCTAAATGTAATAAGTTGCGCACGGCCATCACCTATCAACATGGTTGGAATGTTCATCGGATATCAAGAAATGAGTCATTGCACCGCCAACCGTTTCATATATATTAAGAAAAATCCAAAGGCTAATTTGAAGGTGGAATCGGCATGGTAATTTACACGGTCAAACCGGGGGATAACATCTATAAATTATCCCGATTGTACAGTATCCCCGAACAGCAGATTATTCAAGACAACCAGATTCAAGATCCGCAGCAGCTTGTGGTCGGTCAAGCTCTTGTCCTGATGACGGACAGCGTGAAGCACACAGTTGGAACGGGTCAATCCCTTTATTCCATTGCAGCGATGTATGGCACCTCCGTCAATCAATTAGTGAACGCAAATCCTCAGGTTACCGACCCGTCTCTCATTCTGCCGGGACAGGTGCTAACAATCCCTGTCACATCTCAGAAACTAGGCTCCCTATTGGTTAACGGTTATGTTTTTCCGGGGGTAAATCTCAACACACTGGATCGCACTCTGCCAAATCTCAGCTTTGTCAGCATTTTCAGCTACAGGGCGGGTACAGACGGTTCCCTTTCCCCCATTGAGGAGGAACCCGTCATCAAAGCTTCGCGCGCAAAAAAGACGGCACCGTTCATGGTGGTTACAAATATGAGTACCGCAGGCGGTTTCAGCAGTGAGATTGCCAACGCGATTCTGTCCAATTCCCAAGTGCAGGATGTTTTCCTAAACAATATCACAAAGACATTAAAGCAGAAAAATTACTACGGACTAAATATCGATTTTGAATATATTTATCCAAGGGACCGTGAAAATTACAACAACTTCCTTCGTAAAACAGTTGCCTTGCTCCGACCGATGGGGTATGTTATTTCCACGTCGATTGCACCGAAAACCAGTGCGTCACAATCGGGCCTTCTTTATGAAGCTCACGACTACCCCGTTCACGGAGAAGTGATGGATTACGTGATTCCGATGACGTACGAATGGGGGTATACATACGGCCCCGCAAGGCCGGTCGCGCCGCTGAACCTTGTGGAGCAGGTCATCCAGTACGCGGTTTCCGTCATACCTGCAAAAAAAATTCTAATGGGGATTCCGAATTACGGCTACGATTGGACCCTTCCCTTTGTTCAAGGCAGTGCCGCTCGCCCGCTGAGCAATCCGGGCGCTGTAAATCTTGCGTCGCAAGTCGGCGCACGCATTCTTTATGATGAGGAAGCACAATCGCCTCATTTCGACTATTATGCCTCCGATGGAAGAAAACACACGGTTTGGTTTGAAGATGCGAGAAGCATCCGTGCCAAGCTGGAGCTAGCCAATCGATATGGGCTTGGTGGTGTCAGTTATTGGACCGCCAACAACTATTTTTCCCAAAACTGGCTGGTGCTTTCTTCTTTATTCGATGTGACAAAGGTTCTCTAACCATAAAAAAAGTCTGCCTGTAAAAAAGCGGCAGACTTTTTTATAACTCAGTTTTACTTTTTCTTGCACTGCAGAGCATCCAAAAATCTCTGTGAAAGCACATCATATTCGTTGTTTTTCAAGATGTATTCCCGTCCGCGGCGGCCCATTTGGGTCAGTTCCTCCGCTGAGCAGGAAGCCAGTTTCTCCGCCGCCTGCGCAATGGCGGCACTGTCCTCCGGCGGAATGGACACCCCGCACCTCGCTTCGGCCACCATATCGTTTGGCGCGTCTATAGCAAAAATAACAGGTTTTCCTGCCATCATATAGTCCATCAGTTTATTCGGGCTGACGCCGAACCGAAAAAGCGGCTGTCGCTGCAGTCCGATATAAAGTGCATCCATTTGGCTTAATAACTCGGGAATCTGTCCACGGCCAACCGGCGGCAAAAACGTAACCACATCATCGAGTTTTTTATCCTTTGCCTTTTGAATCAGCCGTTCACGTTCCGGCCCGGGACCAATCAGCAAAAGCCGTATCTTTTTACCGCGCAGTAGTTCCCCGGCCTCTACAAAACTGTCCAACGCATTCGCAATTCCATGCGCCCCCGCGTAGCCAATGAGGAACTCTCCCTTCCGGCGATACTCAGAAAGCTGCTCACTGTATACCGGCGGATTTCCAAACGGCTTTTCCCAGTCCGCTTTTTCAATCCCGTTTGGAACATAAACAAATTTTTCCGGTGCCATGCCATGCTCCATCATGTGTTCTTTTGCGTTCGGCAATAGGGAAACCACACGGTCACTGTGGCGATAGCAATAGTTCTCCGCAGCCTGCATCACTTGAATATATGGGTGTTTCGGACTCATACCGCCCAGTTCAATCGGGCTGAGCGGCCATAAGTCATGTACTTCATAAATAAGCGCGGCTCCATATTTTTTTGCAATATGATGGGCGGGATAAATATCCAACGGGTAGGTTGACGAAGCAATCACCGCGTCCGGCGCACCCGTTTTTGTAATTTCTTTCCCATAACGGTACAGTCCGCTTAAAAATGAAAGCATATTTTTAATGCGACCCATGCCGTTCCCGTGGTATTCCGGTCCTGCAATCCAGAAATATCGAATCCCGTCGAGCATTTGCTCATCGAACTTTTTCCCCTTGAGTTCGGGATTCTTTGTGCGAAGATGGGAAAAGGAACTTGCCGCGATGGTGACATGATGTCCGGCCTGCGCCCATCGTTTTGCCATAAACCACGGGCGAAACTCCATGCCGTGCTGACGGGAACCCGCATAATGGTTAATGTAGAGAATATTCACTTAACACCATCCCCTATTCGTGACAAAGCCGCCGCAATTTTAGCGGAGGCATTCCCGTCACCGAACGGCATTTTCTTCCTAGCTTCATGGTCTACTTTGGTATTGACTGCCTTGTCATAGATTTCTTCTGTATCCAGCGCAGAAAGTACATTCCAATTACCGGCAAGTGTTTCCACCCATTCGGTTTCATGGCGCAGCGTGACGCAGGGAACCTCCAAAAACCAAGCTTCTTTCTGCAGCCCTCCGGAATCGGTCAGCACTTGGCAAGCATTGGATGTCAGCAACAGCATTTCCAAATAACCGACCGGTTCAATCAGCTGAATATTATGAAAACCAAACCGCGAAATAGCTTGCTCCGCCAAGGCTCGCGTGCGAGGGTGAATCGGAATGACCACCTTTTGCGGCAACTGCTCAAACGCGCGGAAAATTCGCGCAATTGCATCAAGCCCTCCGTCGGTTGTCTCCGCACGGTGCAGTGTTGCCAGCCGATACTGTTTCGGTTCAATGCCAAGCTGGCTGAAGATTGCGTTTTTTTCAGGATTTTCACGCGCCAGCTTGGAAAAATGCAGGACGGAGTCAAGCATGACATCGCCGGTGTTGAGCACACCCTTCGTAATGCCCTCCTTTTCCAGATTCCGGACGGCTGTTTGCGTGGGGCAGAACAGCATTTCGGAAATATGGTCGGTCAAAACGCGGTTGATTTCTTCGGGCATACGGCGGTTAAAGGAGCGCAGCCCCGCTTCCACATGGAGAACCGGAATATGCAGCTTCGCAGCGGCCAGTGCGCCTGCAAGCGTCGAGTTCGTGTCTCCGTACACAAGCAACGCATCCGGCTGTTCCTTCAGCAGCACTTCTTCAATTTTTATCAGCATTTCGCCGGTTTGTTTTCCGTGCGTGCCGCTGCCCACACCGAGATTGTACGCCGGTTTTGGAATATTTAGCTCTTCGAAAAAGACGTCGGACATGTTATGGTCATAATGCTGCCCGGTGTGAACGATTATCTCGTCACAAACATCAGCGAGGGCCATCGACACAACCGAAGCTTTGATAAACTGCGGCCTTGCGCCGACTACGGTTATCAGTTTCATCATCAATTCCCCTTTTAATGGACCCGAACGTCTTCATGCGTCATATCGAGTGTTGAAAATTCAAGGCCGTCATATTTAATCGGCATGCCGGTTTTTTGTGATTTGTAAGCTGCAAGGATAATCTTCATCGCCTTCATTCCCTCTTCACCACTGACAAGCGGTGACTTGTGACTGTCGATTGCCTCAATATAATTCTTATACAGTGCATTATGGCCGTCGCCGTAAACGTCTTTTGGGTCCGTCCCTGCCAATTTTTCTACTTTAGCATCCTGCGGGGCAGGAGAATCAAAGTTCCAAGTCTGAATCCGATTGACCGCAAGACCACCGACAACGACCGCGCCCTTTTCGCCGAATACAGAAAGTGTCTCCTCCAGATTCCTCGGATATACACAGGCAGTGCCTTCAACAATGCCGATTGTTCCGTTCTTAAAGCGAATGAGAATTGCGCCGAAATCCTCCGCTTGTATGTCGCGCAGATAATTCCCCGTCATTGCCATAATAGTATCCGGTTCGCCGCCAAGGCTCCATTGCAACAAGTCGATTCCGTGGATGCACTGGTTCATCAGCGTTCCGCCGTCCTGCGCCCAGGTGCCGCGCCACGGAGCCTGCTGATAATAAGGCATGGTGCGGTTCCACAGAATTCGGGCTGTTCCGTTAACCAGCTTTCCAAAACGACCATCTTCCAGTGCCCTGTGCAATTCTTGAATCGGAGCGTTGAACCGATTCTGATGGCAGACCCCAATTGTAACATCATATTTTTTAGCCTCACTGAGCATTTGCTCAGCGTCTTTCGTCGAAAGAGCCATCGGTTTTTCCACTAGTACATGTTTTCCCGCACGAATACAATCAATAGCAATAGGGGCATGGTAGCCGCTTTCCGTTGCGATGGCGCAGCAGTCAATTTCCAATTCCTCGAGTGCCTTGCGATAATCGGCATATACTTTTGGCCGATAGCCTGCGGCTTTTTGGCAATCATCCGCCTTTTGTTCCGCTTTTTCCGTTACCGGGTCACAAACGGCAGCAAGTTCCATGATGTCGCTGTTCGCTGCTGCGGCAGCAATGTGGTTTTTAGAAATACGGCCGCAGCCGATCAGCATAAAACGATATTTTTTCATTGTAATCACCTATTTATCATTATTCTGTGCTTTATAAGGCATTCGGCAGCCTAGGTATGCAATTACGCGGTTTGTCCCGAAAAATCCCCCGCTTTCAAGGGAAAACGGGGGCCTTTTCTATTACAGAAGTTCAATATTGGAACGATCTTTCACATCTTTCATGGCGTTTCTGGTATCAAATACTTCTTTGGAAAGCGCCTGAATTTTATTGTAATCAAAGCAGGAATGTGCCGTACAGATAATGGCGATATCCGCTTCTTTGAGCATATCATCTGTCAACTCTTTCGCACCTTCGTACACTTTCCCTTTATGGCGATATTGAGGAATAAATGGATCGTAAAATGTAACGTCTGCACCTTTGGAAATGAGAAGATCTATGACATTGAGTGCAGGACTTTCGCGGTAATCGTCGATGTCGGATTTATACGCCACACCCAATACCAGAACTTTCGCACCGTTCATGGATTTTTTATCTCGGTTTAAAATTTCCATGGCGCGCTGCACCACATACTCCGGCATACCTGTATTAATTTCGCCCGATGTTTCAATCAGACGGGTATGATAATTATACTCTCGCGCTTTCCATGTCAGATAGAACGGGTCGAGGGGAATACAATGTCCGCCAAGGCCCGGACCCGGATAAAAAGCCTGAAAGCCATACGGTTTCGTTTTAGCGGCTTCAATAACCTCCCACACGTTAATTCCCATGCGGTGGCAAATGATCGCCATCTCGTTGACTAACCCAATATTGATATTGCGGTAGGTGTTTTCAAGCAGTTTTTCCATCTCCGCAACTGCCGGGGATGAAACTTCAAAAACTCCGCCAGCCAGCACGCTGCGGTAAAGTGCCGCTGCAACCGTTGTCGAATCCTGTCCAACACCGCCGACAACCTTCGGCGTATTTTTCGTTTTGTATTGCTTATTCCCGGGATCGACGCGTTCCGGTGAAAAGGCAAGATAGAAGTTTTCTCCGCAAGTCAAACCCTTTGCTTCAAAAATTGGTTTTAAAAGCTCTTCGGTTGTTCCCGGATACGTTGTAGACTCTAAAATCACCAGCATGCCGGTATGTGCAAATTCCGCGACAGCTTCGGCGGAACCTTTCACATAACTGATATCAGGCTGTTGGTACTTGTCAAGCGGTGTCGGCACGCAGATAGCTACAGCATCCACGTCTTTGACAAACGAAAAGTCGGAGGTTGCGGAAAGCTTTCCGCTTTCCACCACTTCTTTCAAAGTATCGCCCACAATATCGCCAATATAGTTGTGTCCTGCATTGACGGATTCCACTTTTTTGGCCTGAATGTCAAATCCGATTGTCCGATAGCCCGCCTTTGCGAACTCGACAGCAAGCGGCAGCCCAACATAGCCGAGACCCACAATGCCGACCACAGCCGTTTTCTTTTCTATTTTTTCCAGCAGTTCCTTTTTGAAATTCGACATTTCATTCCCTCGCTTCTTCCTTTTAAATATTGTTGAGTGCCGCACAGACCATGTCGATTTCTTCGTCTGTGATATAGCCATGCATTGGCAGACTGAAAACCGTTTTGCAAAGATACTCCGCGTTCGGCAAATCGCCCTCTTTGTACCCCAAAGGCTCGTACACCTTCTGCAAATGGAGCGGCTTTGGATAATAAACCATAACCGGAATTCCCGCAGCTTTCAGCCCTTCAAGCACTTTTGATCTTTCTTCCGGACTCCTCGCCTTCAGTGTGTAATATCCGAAACCGGAGGAAAATCCATCCTTAATAACGGGCGTGCGGAAACGGTTTCCCAAAAGTTTGGAATAACGGGTTGCCGCACGTTTGCGGTGTTCGTTCTCAGCGTCAAATGCGTGAAGTTTTGGCAGAAGTATTGCCGCCTGAAGGGTATCAAGACGTGCATTGAGACCGATGCGCACATTTTCGTATTTAAAATTGCCCTTGCCGTGAACACGCAAGGATAATAGAATGCGGTAGGCTTTCTCATCGTCCGTAAAAACCGCACCTCCGTCGCCGTAGCAACCAAGTGCTTTTGCCGGGAAAAAACTGGTTCCGGCGTATTTTCCAAACGAGCAAGCCTTTTTCTCGCCGATTGCCCCGCCGAATCCCTGCGCGGCATCCTCTATCAATACTAATCCGTATTGATCACAAATTTTTTCAATGGCCGGGAAATCCGCGGGCTGACCAAACAAATCGACTGCAATGACCGCCTTCGGATTCAATTTTCCCTCCCGCAGCGTTTTTTCAATTTGTTCCTGAAGAGATTTCGGACTTATATTGAAGGTATCCGGGTCTGAATCGCAGAACACGGGCGTTGCGCCACACAAACTGACAACTTCGGCGGTTGCAAAAAAGGTAAATGTCGGAACGAATACCGCGTCCCCACGTCCGATTTTTTCAGCCATGAGCGGCATTAAGAGTGCGTCCGTGCCGCTTCCGACCGAAACACAGTATTTTCTGCCTACATATTCTGCAAGTTCCTGTTCCAACTGTTCCACCTGGGGGCCGGAAATAAAATGAGCACTCTCAATTACACTGGCGATTCCTGCATCGATTTCTTTCTTTAAATGTCGGTATTGGGCGCTAAGGTCGTTAAATGCAAGTTTCTGCATTATTTTTGTTCCTCCTTCAGGCCGTTTTCACCCTGCACATACTTTCTGCCGCACTTGGGGCAAACAAGATCGCCGTTTAGTGTTTCACCGCATTCGCAGGCCCATCCGCGCTGTCGGGCCGGATTACCCATCATGATTGCGTGATCCGGCACATCTTTGGTCACAACACTACCAGCAGCGATAAAAGCGTTTCTGCCAATTCGGTGTCCACAGACAATCGTCGCATTCGCTCCGATACTCGCACCGTCCCCCACAGGGGTGTGGATATAAAATTGCGATCCCCTCTGCGGATAACGGCAACGAGGCCGCTGCACATTGGTAAACACCATGGATGGGCCACAGAACACATAATCGCCGAGTTCCACACCTTCATAGACGGACACATTGTTCTGAATTTTGCAGTGATTGCCGATTTTCACACCGGGCGCTACAAACACATTTTGGCCAATTGTGCATCCGCTGCCGATGGAACATCCGGCGCTGATATGGCAAAAATGCCAGATTTTTGTACCCGCACCAATTTGCGCTCCTTTGTCCACGCAGGCGCTTGGATGGGCAAAATATTGATCAGATTCCTTCACAGACAAGCCACCGTTTCTATTCAAAATCATTTCAGTCATAATCTCCGATTTTTAAGGCCGGCCGCTGTATGACACAGCAATTGCCGTTTGCGTCGATGTCAGTGCCCACCTTAACCCGTATATTATATCCCCAAGCCGCCGCATAGTCAATCATTGGCGTCACAGAATCCTGTTTGGATTGACTTTATTGTTGAATGGTACTATATTAATGTTATTATAATAACTATATCTTTTGAAAATTCTGGCATAATAAACATATTTCTGAGAAATATTAGAATACGAGAGGACAAATTATGAATAACTTTCAGAAAAGAGATTCGTTTATTCCATATAATCTTCCCGATTTAACCGACGCAGAAATAAAAGAAGTGGAAGAAACGCTGAAATCGTTATGGGTTGCAAAAGGCCCGCGCACCATTCAATTTGAGCAAGAGTTTGCAAAACATCTGGGTGCAAAACACGCAATTGCCATGAACTCCTGCACAGCCGCCCTGCATGTGGCGCTTCTTTCCGCCGGCATTGGACCGGGCGATGAGGTCATAACCACACCGATGACCTTTGCATCCACTGCGAATACCATCATTCATTGCGGTGCGACCCCCGTATTTGCCGATATCGACTACCAAACCGGCTGCATTGACCCCGATGAAATCGAGAAGAAAATCACTAAAAAAACAAAGGCAATCGTGCCGGTGCATTACAGTGGACAAGTTTGTGATTTAGACCGTATTTATGAAATCGCGGACAAATATGGTCTGTTTGTTTCGGAAGATGCCGCTCACGCGCTGGAAAGCCGCTACAAGGGCCGCTTAATTGGCAACGGTTTAAAAGGCACCGCTTCTTACAGTTTCTATGCCACCAAAAACTTGACAACCGGTGAAGGCGGCATGCTTGTCACCGATGACGACGACATCGACGCAAAAGCACGCATCTGGGCCGGGCAGGGCATGAGCCGAAACGCTTGGAACCGTTATGCAAAGGGTGGCACTTGGCAGTATGACATCTGCGAACCGGGTTTTAAATACAATATGTTTGATATTCAGGCCGCACTGGGGCTGGTTCAGCTTTCCCGCATGCAGGACATGCAGAAACGCCGTCTTGCCATTGCTGAGAAATACCAGCGTGCATTTGAGAAAATTGACGCGGTAGAGCCGCCGTTTGTTCCCGATTACACAACACATTCTTGGCATCTGTACGTACTTCGAATTGTTCCGGAACTTCTCACCATCGACCGCGACCGTTTTATTGTAGAATTGAATGACCGAAATGTGGGTACCAGTGTGCATTTTATACCAGTGACCGGTATGAGTGCCTATACAAAACGGTTTGGATTCCATAAAGGTGATTTTCCAAATACAGAAAAGCATTTTGAACGTATCATCTCTCTGCCGCTGTATCCAACACTCACAGACGAACAAGCGGATTATGTCATATCAGCTGTGCGCGATATTGTCGAAACGTATCACAAATAAATTCAATAGACCGCGTTTGCAAATTACAGGAAAAGGGTTTTCCCATGAGGGAAAACCCTTTTGTTTTTAGCCAACTATTTGCCGCGGCCGATACAACCGGAGCGTTTCTAATACAGAACAAATCTTATCCGAAAAACTTACAATATAGCTTTCCCGATATCTGGGCGGAACCGGTGTCAACGGCCACATATGCCGTAGTATGATATCCTCTTCCCGCTCATTGAGCACAAACTGGCGCCTTGCGTTTTCCAGCGCCGTTTTCGGATGCGTGAAACCATGCAGACCTCTCCGATCGCCTTTTTCGTGCCAGTCGTAAAGAAAAAAGTCATGCAGCAAAGCGCCGCGAATCATGCTTCTGCGATCGACCGAAATTCCAAGCCGCCTGCTCAGCCACAAACTAGTATAGGCAACGGAAATACAATGTTCCAAACAAGATACATTTGCATGCTGAATAAAGTTTTGCATCAAACGAACTTTGTCCGAGCAAAGCAACTCGGACAAGCACTCGTCAAACAAGGATTTTTCGCTTTGAGAAAGATGCATGTTCACTTTCGTTCCTCCGGTGTGGCAGGCAGCAAAGGCTGAAACGGACTGCGCAATTAATCTTCTGTTTTTTCTGAATTTTCGTCCGCTTTTTTCGCCAATTTTGCCAAACAATCGCGGCAAATGTTGTGTCCTCCAAAGTTGATGATTCCGTTCATTCCATTGCAAAAGATACACGCCGGTTCGTATTTTTGAAGAACAATGCGGTTATCTTCATCGACAAAGATTTCAAGTGGATCCTTCACATTAATATTTAAGGTCACTCTCAGTTCCTTGGGCAACACAATGCGCCCCAATTCATCAACTTTTCGTACAATTCCTGTTGATTTCAATCGAAGTACTTCCTTTCAACAAAACATCTCAAATTCCTACGGACCGCAACGATTATAGTATATTTTTCCATTTTTGTCAATAAAAACTTTTTCGGTGCCATAACTTATATTAAATTCTCGTCACGAATAGTAATTATACAGTCAATTCTCAACAGAGTCAATTGTTTAAAAGGGGATGAATCAACTGTTAAATTATATCTGGGCAGGCATGATGCTGTTCAGCATTTTCTGCGCCGCTGCCACCGGCAGAATGGAGCAGCTTTCCAATGCGGTTTTCAGCGGTTCCGCCGATGCAGTCACACTTGTTTTTTCTATGACCGGCATGATGTGTGTTTGGACCGGCCTGATGAAAATCGCGGATGAAGGAGGGCTGACGCTCCTGCTTTCGAGGGCTTTGAATCCGCTGATGCGCCGCCTCTTTCCGGATTGCAAACCGGACGGACCTGCTGTGAAAGCGATGTGTATGAATATCACAGCAAATCTGCTCGGGCTGGGCAACGCCGCTACTCCCCTCGGTATCGCCGCCATGCAGGAGCTGAAAAAAAATAATCCGACGCAGACCGCGGACAATGCGATGGTGACATTTGTTGTTTTGAACACGGCTTCCATTCAACTGATTCCCACTTTTCTTGGTGCAATGCGGGCACAATACGGCTCAGCTTCGCCGTTTGATATTTTGCCGGCAGTTTGGATTACCTCTGCCTGCTCCGTAATCATCGGACTGACTGCGGCGAAACTGTTGGAGGGGTTATCAGGTGGATAAGTTAGGAACTTATGTGATGCCTGCCGTTGTTCTAAGCATTATTTTGTTCGGATTTCTTCGAAAAGTTCCAGTATTTGACACGTTTGTAGCCGGTGCCAAGGAAGGCCTGCACTCCACCGTTGCAATTCTTCCTACGCTGATTGGCTTAATTTTGGCAGTTTCCATGTTTAGCGCTTCCGGCGCTTTAGACCTTCTCTCCTCTTTCTTAGCGCCGGCCGCTGCTTTTATCGGCCTTCCAAAGCAAGTCATGCCCCTGGCACTAATCCGACCGATTTCCGGCAGCGGTTCCACCGCCGTTCTGACACAAATTTTCAAAGACTTCACACCTGACAGCTTTATCGGGCGCGTTGCCTCGGTGATGTCCGCCTCCACAGAAACAACATTTTATGCCATCGCAGTATATTATGGGGCCGTTAACATCAAAAAAACCCGCCATACCATACCCGCCGCTCTAACCGCCGACCTAACTGTCTGCCTCGTTTCCGCTTTGACGGTACGGCTGCTTTTTTCGTAATCATGGAAAAGAAATTAAGACGAGAAACGCCTCTCTATGCGCTGGTGGGAAACCCAAACTGCGGGAAAACTACGCTGTTTAATCGGCTGACCGGTTCCAGTGCGACCGTGGGCAACTGGCCCGGCGTCACTGTGGAGAAAAAAAGCGGCATGGCACACTGGCAAGGCGGCAGCGCGCGAATCATTGATCTTCCCGGTATCTATTCCCTGGTACCGTATACACCGGAAGAAGCGCTTGCAACGAATTTTTTAAAAAAAGTAAAACCGGATTTGATTTTAAATGTAATTGATGCCACGTGCCTAGAGAGGAGCTTATATCTGACAACGCAGCTGCTGGAACTGGGGATTCCTGTGGTGGCCGCGCTTAGCATGACGGACACCCTCAGCAGACGGGGCGGTAAAGTGGATTACCACTTGCTTTCCGTTCTACTTGGTATTCCTGTCATTCCAATTTGCGCCACCCGTGGAACAGGAATCAAAACCCTGCTGGAAACCGCCTTTCAATCACTTTATCAACCCTCGCGAACATTTCACTCCGCAAAGCCGGACGCCGGCTGCAAGGATCCTGACCTTGAGGAAGCTCAGACCCGTTACCGGCGCATTCATTCCATTGCCAAAAGAACGGTATCCGGTGGTCAAAACATGCACACCATCACCGAACGAATTGACCGAATTGCCACTAACCGGTATGTGTCCATACCAATATTTCTGCTCATTGTACTTTTGATTTTTGCACTGACTTTCGGCACCGCAGGAGATTTTCTGGTATCTGCGGCAGAGCTGCTGATTCACTCCGTATCCCGCACACTGGAAACGCTGATGCAAGCAGAAGGTGTCAACGTTTGGGTACAGGACTTGGTACTCAACGGAATCCTGGCGGGTGTCGGCGCAGTGCTGAAATTTCTGCCGCAAATTGTCCTGCTGTTTTTGCTGCTTTCTTTCCTGGAAGACAGCGGATATATGGCTCGTGCCGCGTTTATCATGGACGCGCCCATGCGGAGAATCGGCCTTTCCGGGCGTTCGTTTGTGCCCCTCCTCATGGGATTTGGCTGTACGGTCCCGGCCGTCATGGGTACTCGGATTTTGGAAAATGAAAAAGACCGCCGCCTGACCGTGCTGATTACTCCTTTTATGTCCTGCAGTGCCAAAATGCCCGTTTATTCCCTTTTCCTTGGCGTCTTTTTTTCCAACCGACAGCCACAGACCATGTTCCTTCTTTACCTGTTAGGGGTGCTCATGGGACTTGCATCCGCCGTTTTTTTCAAGAGCACTGTACTGCCCGGCGAACCCGCCGCATTTCTGATGGAACTGCCGGACTATCGAATGCCGACATTTGAAAATATGAAAAAACATGTAGGACGGAGAGTTCGGGATTTTCTCCAGCGCGCCGGAACAACGGTTTTCCTTGCAACAATCCTGATTTGGATACTTCAATCCGTTTCAACGGATTTTCACCTCACTTCCGACAGTTCCCGCAGTCTTCTTGCTGCAGCCGGACGTGCCATTGCTCCTATTTTCTCCCTGTGCGGTTTTGGAGGATGGAAGCAAGCCGTGGCACTGCTTTCCGGGCTTGTTGCAAAAGAATCCATTGTCGGAGCTTACGGTGTTCTCTGCGAGGGCAACCCAGCTGCCGGCCTGCACAATTTATTTACCCCTGTAAACGCCTGCTCTTACCTTATCTTTATTCTTCTTTACACTCCTTGCTCCGCGGCACTCGCAACGATTCGCAGGGAAGTTGGTTTACGTTTTGCTCTGTTCAGTGCAGTATATCAGTTTGCTACAGCTTGGTATGTTTCGGCGATGTTTTTCCAAGTTGCGCAGCTGCTAGAAAAACTGTAGGCGCTAAAGATAACTTTCCATTGCATTTTAGTCCCTACTTTGTTATAATTTCACATATGATCGGGTGGAAATTGGAATCATCCGTTTGATTTCCAACGTATTCCACATTGGAGGCAGATTCCATATGATTTTGGTTTTGGATATTGGCAACACCAATATTACCCTGGGCGTTTATGAAGGAAAAAAGCTGCTGTTTGTTTCTCGAATGGCTACTGACCGCATGAGAATGGAAGACCAGTATGCGATTGAGCTGAAAGAAATTTTGGATATCCACGGAGTATCTTGCCAACAGATTGAAGGTTCGGCAATCAGTTCGGTGGTTCCTACCGTAAATTCATATTTAAAGCGCGCAATCCGCCGTTTGACCGGCACGGAACCGATCTGCGTAGGGCCGAAAACAAAAACCGGCATAAAAATCGATCTCAGCTGCGGAACCGAGACTGTCGGTGCCGACTTGATTGTAGGCTGCGTTGCCGCGGCAGAATTATTTGACGGTCCTTGTATTATCATTGACATGGGCACCGCGACGACATTTGTCGTTTTGGATGAGGACAGACGTATGCTCGGCGGTGCGATTGCTCCCGGAGTTGGCATTTCACTGGATGCACTTACCAACCGCACAGCCCAGTTGCCCTCCGTTAGTTTGGAAGCTCCTGAGCACTATATTGGCGGCAGCACGGCAGAATGTATGCGCTCCGGCTTAATTAACGGAACTGCCTGTATGATAGATGGCATGTGCAGCCACATGGAAAAAGAACTCGGCAAAAAATGCAATGTTGTTGCAACGGGAGGGCTTGCAAAGGAAATCGTTTCACAGTGTGAACGTGATATTGTCTTTTGCGACACACTTCTTCTGGAAGGCCTGAGGATTATCTATGATCTGAACAAACAACAATAAAATGCACCGGCCTTTATATGACAATAGCCGTCGTTTCCATTTATTTTTGGAAACGACGGCTATTTTGAGGTGGAAAAGTAACTACGCGTTGTGAACAGGCTCTTCATCATCACGAAACAGAAATCTTAAGCACCACAGAGCAGAAATAGCTACCACAACGAATACGATGCGGCTGCCTGCCGTAAGCTGTCCACCAAAGATCCATGCAACAATGTCAAAACCAAAAAGTCCTATGGATCCCCAGTTAAGTCCTCCAATAATAACCAGTATTAAAGCGATTTTATCAAGCATGATATTACCCCTTTCACAACTATTTTGATCTGCAAAATCATGATTTATTCAATTTTGGTAATTATTTTTCCGACATAGTTTTGTATATCCCTAAAGTTCAATCGGAATTATTATGCCCTTAGTTTCACAAAATAAAAGTATTTACAATCCCATTCTCATGTGATACAATACAAAACGCAAATGCAAACTATTTGCATTTGGAATGGGGGTATCTAAAAACTTATGAAACGGATTTTATTATCTGCATATGGAATATTGCTTACCGTTTTACTTTTGTTCACAGCATGCGCTTCCAATCCGGAACAGTCTTCAACAACGTCACAGGAAACGCAAAAGCCTGTGATAGCCGTAACAATTGTACCGGAAGCTACTTTTGCCAAGGCTGTTTGCGGCGATTTGATGGAAATTATCACCACCATTCCGCCCGGTTACAGTCCGGAAACCTATGAGCCTACACCAAAGCAAAAAGAAGAACTCAGCAACGCAAGTATCTATTTTGCCATTGGGGTGCCTGCGGAAGAAGCCTCCATTCTTCCGGCTGCAGCAGATCTAGAAAATCTAAAGATTATACGCCTGCAGGATATAGTGGCAGAAAAATATCCTGACCGAACCTTCTCTTCCGGAGAACGGGATCCCCATATTTGGCTTTCTCCCAAGCGGGCAAAGGTCATGGTGGAAACCATCGCACAGCAATGCGGAGAGTTGGACCCTTCGCACAAGCAGCAGTATGAGGAAAATGCACAGAACTATTTGAAACAGTTGGACGCATTGGATACCGAACTGAACGAAATTTTTTCCAACATCCAAAATAAGAACTTTCTCGTCTTCCATCCAGCATTCGGTTATCTTGCGGAAGATTACGGGCTGACGATGTACGCACTGGAAGAAGAAGGAAAAGAAGCCACTCCGCAGCATATGCAGGATATGGTGGATTTTGCAAAGCGACAGAACATTCATGCTATTTTCTATCAAGATGAAGTGGACAGTAAACAATCGGAAGCTTTTGCCGAAGAAATTGGGGGCAAAACCGTGGAACTTTCTCCGCTTGCACCCGATTATATTGAGAATCTTAAAAAAATGGCAACTACCATGGCGGAGGCAATGCAATGACTGTAGATTCCAATGAACAGATCATTCGTATCAGACATCTTACTGTGCGGTACAATGATGTAACAGCACTTTCCGACGTTAGTCTTGATATAACGCAAGGAGAATACCTTGGAATTATCGGTCCAAACGGCGGCGGAAAAACCACGCTGCTCCGTTCCATTCTGGGGCTTGTACCAATATCCGCCGGAACCATTCGGGTCTGCGGAAAGGCACCGGGCCAAGCAGGAACTCTGGTCGGCTATGTTCCCCAGTTTTCGGCTGTAGACCGCAGTTTCCCTGTCACGGTTCGAGAAGTTGTTCTGACCGGCAGGCTGACACACAGCCATCTTTCCTTTCATCGGTATTCGGAAGCGGACAGGGCCGCGGCAGATGCTGCTTTAAAAGAAGTAGGCATTTCAGAACTTGCCGACCGTCAGATAGGCGGTCTGTCCGGCGGCGAATTTCAAAAAATGCTGATCGCCCGCGCTCTGGCGGAACATCCGCAAATTCTGCTACTGGACGAACCAACTGCAAGTGTGGATGCAAAATCGCGCAGGCAGATTTACGATTTACTCGGTAAACTAAACCGCCAGATGACCATTTTGCTTGTGACACACGACATGATGGCAGTATCCACGCAGGTTCGTCGGATTGCGTGCCTAAACGGGCAGCTTGTCTACCACGGTGAACCGGAACTTGACCAAAATACGGTCGATGCGCTTTACGGCTGCCCGGTCGACCTAATTGTACACGGCGTACCGCATCGGGTACTGAAAACGCATGGGGAGGACCGATAAATGATATCTGCACTGTTAACCTACCAGTTTCTTCAAAACGCCGTGGCCGCGGGAATACTTTCCAGCATTGTCTGCGGGATCATTGGCGTAATTATCATTGAAAAAAAGATGATTATGCTCAGCGGCGGAATAGCTCATACCTCCTATGGCGGTGTTGGACTAGGCTATCTATTGGGCTTTGAACCGATACTCGGTGCTTTTTTGTTTGCCGTCATCGGATCGCTTGCCATTGGACAAATCAGCCGCAAAAAATCGATCCATTCGGATGTTATCATCGGTTTGTTCTGGTCGTTTGGTATGGCACTGGGTATCCTATTTGTTGCAATGACGCCGGGATATCCTCCGGACATGAATTCCTATCTGTTCGGCAACATCTTGTCCGTAACGCGCAGCGATATCCTGCTGATGGTTGTTCTGACCTTTGTGGTTGTTGTCGCCGTTGCATCTTTTTATGATACATGGAAAGCATTTCTGTTTGATGAAGAATTTGCAACTGTTATGGGTATTCCAACCGCTCGTCTCAATAATGCGCTGTTGATTTTGGTTGCAATGACTGTGGTTGTTCTGATCCGTGTTGTCGGCATTATTCTCGTACTTGCTCTGCTCACTGCGCCCGCGGCTGTTGCCGGCCTTTTGACGAACAGTTTCGGCAAGCGGATTTGGTATTCCATTTTTTTCGGTGCTGTATTCTGCCTTGCAGGACTCTGGCTGTCCTATACACTGAACATTGCCTCCGGAGCGAGCATCGTGATTCTCTCCGCCCTATGTTACCTTTTGGTTTATTTCCTGCGCGGCCGAAAAGGGACGCAGGCTATAAAAACTGTGTCCGGGAGTTGATATGATGGAAGACAGTAAAGGCCGCCTGAAACGCTGTGGATTAAAAAGCACCCGTCAGCGCCGCAGAATCATCGGAATACTGGAGCAAAGTGCCAATCCGATTTCCGCAGAAGGGATTTTTATTCAGCTGCGCGAACAGGGAGAATCTATCAGTCTTTCCACCGTATACCGTGTTTTAGAACTTCTCGTTGCCAAACATTTAGTTCGGAAATTAAGCACCGTGGAAGAATGCGGTGCCCTGTTTGAGATGTATGACAAGCACCGTCATTATATGGTCTGTCTGGGCTGCCACAAAAGGTTCCCTCTGGATGACTGTCCGCTCGAGCCCTATGAAAAAGGTTTGATGGCTAAAACCGGTTTCGACGTTACCGGCCACAATCTTGAAATTTTCGGCTATTGCCGCGACTGTCAAAAGAAGCGTTAAAATGAATTTCTGCTTTCTGTGTGATTTTTCTATTGACAATGGACTTTCCTAAGTATTAATATATATAGTACTTTGAAAAATACAAAAGACTATATATTGTCTTGAGTATACAAAAACGGGAGGAATGTCCATGTTAACGCAAATTATCAAAAGGGACCGGACCAAAGTTCCGTTTAAAAAAGAGAAAATTGTCTGGGCAATTTTCAAGGCTGCGACCGCGGTCGGTGGTGATGATTTTTCCATATCACAGCGTTTGGCAGATCAAGTGGTTGAGATTGCCGAACAGAAATTTCCGGACGGGGTTGCCGATATGGAAGGCATCCAAGATATTGTCGAAAAGGTACTGATTGAGAACGGTCACGCAAAAACAGCAAAGGCTTATATCCTTTACCGTGAAAAAAGGCGTTCCGCCCGTGAAGCCAATGCGCTTATCGGCGCTACCATCAATATGTTCAGCGAATATCTGGATGACAGAGACTGGAAAATCAACGAAAATGCCAACACACAAAAATCCATTAATGGCCTGAACAATTATGTACGTGAAGCATTTACGAAAAATTATTGGCTTCATGAAATTTATCCGCAGGAAATCCGTGACGCGCATCTTTCCGGTGATATTCATATTCACGATTTAGGATTTTTCGGCCCGTACTGTGCCGGATGGGATTTAAGGCAAATTCTTCAAGAAGGATTCGGCGGCGTACCGGGCAAAGTGGAATCCCGTCCGCCAAAGCATCTGCGTTCTTTCCTTGGACAAATTGTCAATTCAACCTTTACCACACAAGGTGAAACGGCTGGCGCACAAGCCTGGTCATCCTTCGATACCTATTGCGCACCTTTTGTGCGTTATGACAATTTGGATTACAAAGCAGTCAAGCAGGCCCTTCAAGAATTCATCTTTAATCTGAATGTTCCCACCCGAGTCGGTTTCCAATGCCCGTTTTCAAACTTGACATTCGACATCGTGGTTCCCCGCACGCTGCGTGACCAAAATGTCATAATCGGCGGAAAACTTATGCCGGAAAAATATGGGGATTTCCAAAAGGAAATGGACATGATTAACATGGCCTTCTGTGACGTGATGATGGAAGGTGACAGCAAGGGTCGTGTTTTCACTTTCCCAATTCCAACCATAAACGTGACAAAGGATTTCCAGTGGGACAGCCCCGTCATCAACCGTTTTATGGAAATCACCTGCAAATACGGCATACCTTACTTCTCCAATTACATCAATTCCGACCTTTCTCCGGAAGACGCGCTGTCCATGTGCTGTCGTCTGCGCATTGACAAAAGTGAACTGCGCAAACGCGGCGGCGGTCTGTTTGGCTCCAACCCTCTGACCGGTTCCATCGGAGTGGTAACGATTAATCTGCCCCGTATCGCTTATGTATCAAAAGATGAATCGGAATTCCGCATGCGCCTTTGGAAAGCAATGAATATTGCAAAAGAAAGCTTGGAAATCAAGCGCAAAGTAATTGAACTTCAAACTGAACGTGGATTATATCCGTTTTCAAGACATTACCTCAAGGGCGTAAAGGAAAAAACCGGGTCGTATTGGTATAATCACTTCAATACCATTGGTCTGATTGGCATGAATGAGGCCTGCATGAATCTGTTCGGCCCGGACTGCGACTTAACAACGGAGCAGGGGCAGCAGTTTGCAATTGGTACCCTCAACTATATGCGTGATTTTATCCGCGACCTGCAAGAGGAAACCGGTCACTACTACAATCTGGAAGCGACGCCTGCCGAAGGTGCCAGCTACAGTCTCGCCCGGTTGGACAAGGCTCGCTATCCGGACATTATCACGGCCGGCGACAAGGAACCGTATTACACAAACTCCACACAGCTGCCGGTTGGATACACGGATGATATTTTTGAAACCCTTGAACTTCAGGACGAACTTCAGTCTTTGTACACCGGCGGAACCGTGCTGCACTTTTATTTAGGTGAGGAAATCCATGACACTGAGGCTGCAAAACGTTTGATTCGCAAAATCTTTACAAATTATAAGCTGCCTTATATTTCTTTGACGCCAACATTCTCCATTTGCAGCGACCACGGCTATATTCCCGGTGAACATTTCACTTGCCCCACCTGCGGAAAACCAGCTGAAGTTTGGAGCCGCGTTGTTGGATATCTGCGCCCGGTACAAAACTTCAACCGCGGTAAGCAGGAGGAATATAGACAGCGGAAAAAATATGTCATTAAGGAAAAAGCCATATGATCATCGCGGGAATTCAAAAAAGCTCCCTGGTAGATTATCCCGGACTGGTATCCTGTGTTTTATTCGTGCCAGGATGTAATTATGATTGTTTTTACTGCCACAATCGCTCTCTTCTTTCCGGTCCTTATGAAATTCTTAACTTAAATTCGGTTCTTGCTTTTTTGGAAAAGCGCGTGGGGCTGCTGGATGCCGTTGTTGTCACCGGCGGAGAACCAACCCTTCAGCCGGACTTGATTGAGATGCTAAAACACCTGCACGAAATGGGCTATCAAGTTAAGCTGGACACGAACGGTTCCAATCCACAAGTCGTGTCAAATGTATTGGAAAGTGGAGTCTGCAACTATTTTGCAGTGGATTATAAGGCACCTGCCTCACGCTACAAAGAAATCTGCGGACCGGGTGCCGATGCGGAGAATGTGCAGAAAACCGTAAATCTGCTGCTGCAAAGCGGTGTACCGTTTGAAATCCGCACCACTGTGATACCACAGCTGACGGATGCTGACCTTCTTCAGATGGCACGTGAACTGCCCGCTGTTCCCCGGTGGACACTGAATCGCTATCGAAAACCGGACCTGTATAAACCCTGCGACAAGGAACGTGTGCATGTTCTTCCTTGGACGCAGAAACAAATCGATGCTTTTGCAAAACAAATGTCGGTTCTGCAGCCCGGAATGGTAAAACCGTAATTACAAAAATATCCGCCGCTAACATGAGCGGCGGACATTTTTATTTTTGCTGGAATTCACGGTATAACAAACTCGGCTGAATTCCGCAATTATTCTGATATTTTCCGCTTTTGTACGGCTCATAGTCCCCTTCAATGGTGTGGTAATAAATCTGGCAGATTTCAACGCCCGGATAAATAATAATTGGCTGTGTGCAAAACATCTCCAGAGTCCAATATCCGGAAAACCCAACATCACCGAACCCGGCTGTTATATGGATAAATAACCCTAGCCTGCCGACGGAGGAGCGTCCTTCCAACATGGGAACTAGGTTTTCCGTACGTGTATATTCCATTGTTCTGCCTAGATATAAACGCCCCGGCTCCAACCGCAAGCCGGATTCCGGTATCTCAATCTTTTGTACCGGATTTGGTTTTTTCATATCCAGTACAGTATCTTGATAAACCAAAAGTTCATTGTGTAGGGACAGATTGTAACTGTTTGGATTTAATTTCTTCTCCTCAAAAGGTTCGATGACAATATCCCCGCCCATACGGCGAAGAATCTCTTTACCTGACAAAATCATATTCTCTACCTTCCCTTTGGAGCAATTAGCTCAATATTTCAGTAATAAATACAAAAATACGATAAATGCGGTAATCCGCATTTATCGTATCATACTCACAGTCTAAACACATTATAAAAAATAAAAATAAAAACTTCGATTTTTACTATTTAAGTGTGTCCTAAATTAGGCTTCTTCCTTCATTCTTGCAAAACATTCGCTGCAATATACCGGACGGCCTTCCGTAGGCTGGAACGGAACTTTGCAAGGCGCACCGCATTCCGCGCAAACTGCGTCAAACATTTCTCTCTGTGGTTTCTGGCTCATTCTGCGGGCCTTACGGCATTCCGGACATCTCTTTGGCTCATTGGTAAAACCTTTTTCGGCGTAGAATTCCTGTTCGCCGGCAGTCCAGACAAACTCCTTCCCGCATTCCTGACACACTAACGTTTTGTCCTCAAACATATTTTTTACCTCACTTGTGATAATTATTTGCCCTGGGACGGAGTTGAACCGACAACCTTTGGATTTTACCAATGCTCTTGCGTTAAGCTACTGGGGCATATTTACGGAGATTAGAAGACTTATCTCTCCTTGCACTTAAGATTATACCAGAATGATAAAATTGTCAAGCGTTATTTTTGAATAAATGAAAAATATTTTAAAAATTATATAATTAGCAATAGTCTAACATCATTTTTTCGTTTATTTTGCTGATTTTTCGTCAAGCTGCGCACTTTCCATGAAGTTCACTTCAGCCAGCCGCGCACTAAAATCTCAAGAGCACATAACACTTCAAAAACGTGCACGCAGTTTTGTTGTCCATCCTGCATATCAAAAGCCGGCGGTTGATACCGTCGGCCTTTGACATAGTACTATTGGGTTTTTCTTAAACATTCCGGGCAAATCCCACGATACAAGATATCAACAGAATCAACCTGCAGATTGTATTTACCTTCCGCACGCTTCATCCGCTCCAACTCAGTCTGTTCTCCCGGAATGTCCAGAACGCATCCGCATTTTGAACACACAAAGTGCGTATGCGGCTTAATGTTGCCGTCGAAACGCTCCTGTCCGTTGACTACGCCAATGCTGATAATGGTTCCTTCCTGCTTAAACTGAGCCAAGTTCCTATAAACCGTGCCAAGGCTTAAATCGGGATACTCCGGCTTCAGTTTTTCATAAACCCAATCAGCCGTCGGATGGGAAGTCGTCGAACGCACGGCATTCAAAATGGCCTCACGCTTCCGGCTGTAATTTCGTCTCTTTGCCATAAAACACCTCGCAAATATAAGAACGATAATTCTTCCTAATTTAGTTTAACATGAATAAACTCAATTGTAAAGAACCATTTTAGATATCTGCGTACTTTTTCACAAAAAACTTCCTTAGCAAATAAATCAAAACATCTCAAACCATGCTATAATATGGTGCATGAAATCCAGTGTTGTGCAGGAAGGACTTATTATGAAAAAAGATTCGCTGAAAGAATATGCTGTCATTACCATTAGCACACTTATCATTTCGATTGGAATTTACTTTTTTAAATTTCCAAATGATTTTACCTTTGGCGGAGTGTCCGGTTTATCCGTTGTTCTAGGGCGAATAACACCGCTTTCGCCCGGCGGAGTCAATTTGGTTTTGAATGTAGTGTTGGTGATTGGCGGCTTTGCGTTTTTAGGCAGAAATTTTGGCATAAAAACGATATATACAAGTTTTCTTCTTTCCGGAACAGTCTGGGTATTGGAGCAACTGTTTCCCATGACCACTCCCCTTACAGACGATCCCATGCTGGAATTGATTTTCGCAGTTTTGCTCCCCGCTTTTGGTTCTGCTCTGCTGTTTCATACGGGTGCTTCTTCCGGCGGCACGGATATCATCGCTATGATTCTGAAGAAATATACCAGCGTCGATATTGGCAGAGCGCTGTTCTTCAGCGATCTTTTGATTACACTCTCGTCGTTTTTTGTTTTCAGCATGAAAACCGCGCTCTTCTCATTTCTTGGTCTGCTGGCAAAATCACTGATTGTTGACAGCGTTATAGAAAGTATCAATCTCAACAAATATTTCAACGTCATCTGTTCCGACCCTGAACCGATTCTGGATTATATCGTAAAAAAACTGAACCGCAGCGCAACAGTATGTGACGCAGTTGGTGCTTATTCACACCACCATAAGTACATTATCTTCACAGTGATGAACCGCGCTCAGGCAGTACAGCTGCGCCGATATATTCGCAGTGTGGAACCGGACGCGTTTTTGCTCATCTGCAATACCAGCGAAATTATCGGCAGAGGGTTTCACAGCGAATGACAGTATACTACAAACTGCAAGCAACGGGTACCGGCGGAACACCTTCCGCCTGTATCCGTTGCTTTTTAATTCATATATTTCAAACTGCAAATCATTCACTGCATCCGGAATAGAACTTGTTTATCCCTAAAAAAGAGGTTAGCATCCGTTTTTTCCCTTTATGTTTTTCAATGTGGAAATACAATATTCTATACTTGCTCAACCGCCTCAGCTGCTTTTTGAATCTTTTCCTTGCTGATATGGCAGTATCCGCCCGGATTTTTATCCAAATAGTTTTGATGATATTCCTCCGCCGGATAAAAATTTTCAAGCGGCAGTACTTCCACTGCCACAGGTTTATCCAATTTCTTCTGCAGCTGTTCGATTTCTCCGCGAATCACCGGAAGATCCGCCTCATCCGTATAATAGATACCGGTCCGATACTGAATCCCGCTGTCCCCACCCTGCCGGTTGACAGAAGTCGGGTCTATTGCATCAAAATACAGACGAAGCAAAAACGAGAGAGAAATCGTTTTAGGATCGTATTCCACCCAAACCGTTTCCGCATGCCCGGAATTTTGACATACCTGCTCATAAGTCGGATTTTCGGTTGGACCGTTGGCATAACCAACTCTGGTATTTAGCACGCCTTTCACAGATGCAATATATTTCTGCATTCCCCAAAAACATCCGCCAGCCAGATAAATTTCTGCCATCATACCCCTCCTCTCGATTCATCCTCAATTGCATTATGGAACAAAAGCGGCATTTTGTTCTAATAGCTATTCTGTTGTTTCCTGTCAATCAGGGTTTTCCGCCGTCTTGTTTTTTACGCCGATGTATTAAAAACAGCGTACCCACCAACAAAATCGGCGGCAGTACTAAAAGGACTAGAATAAAACCAGCCGGGAACATGCCGGATGATATATAAATTGTTGTCGGGCCATCAGCGCCGCCGATAACCGAAACCGAGTTGGAAGCAACAGGCGAAAATAAATTCATCCACTGAATAACCGCCGCCGCGCACTCCAGCAGTGTAACCACACCGAAAATAACTGCCGACAACCGCAGCAGCAAAGATGTTCTCTTTCTCTTGACCGAATTCATCCAAAGACCCCTTTCTTTTTTCTACTGTAGCTAATTTTACCATGGAAGTCAAGGGACTCTGGCGATCAAAAGTAAAGCGGAGGAAAAGACTTGTATGTCCTCCCCCGCCGTCAATGATTATGTCCGTAATATCTATCCCATAATCGCGCAAACACGATGGGTTTTTCCGTCATTACATGTCGGAAGTGTGTTTCCCTTTACGGCTTTGCCATCCATTGTCAGTGATTTTATGCCTTTTTCCACACCGTTCGGGTTTTGAACTTCTATGACATAGTCCGCTCCACGGAAATGACGTGTAACCGTAAATCCTTTCCATTTGGACGGAATGCACGGGTCAATTTCAAGGCCGTCAAACTGTGGGCGAATGCCGAGGATAAACTGAGAAACATCGTAGAATGTCCATGCGGCCGTACCGGTCAGCCATGAATTTTTTGCCTCTCCGAAGCGCGGCGCATCCCGGCCTGCAATCATTTGGGCATACACATACGGTTCCGTGCGATGAATTTCGCTGATATCTTCAAGATACGCCGGACATGTTTTGCGATACACTTCAAACGCACGCTCTCCACGGCCAAGCATGGTCTCAGCGATGGAAATCCACGGATTGTTGTGACAAAAAATTCCGCCGTTTTCTTTGTATCCAGGCGGGTAGGAGGAAATCTCGCCTAAATCCAAACGGTAAGAAGTGTAAGATGGCCAGTTTAGAACAATGCCGTATTTTGTATCAAGATGCTTTTTGACGGAATCGAGCGCACGTTTTGGAAAGCCCTTATCTTTACCGATCCCCGCCATAGCACAGAAGCCCTGCGGTTCAATAAAAAGCTTGCCTTCGTCGCACTCTGCAGAGCCTACCTTTCCACCCAATGCATCATAAGCCCGCAGATACCAATCTCCATCCCAGCCATAGCGAATAACGGCCTGTTCCATCTCCTTTGCTGATTTCAGCACATGTTCCGCTTCATCGGCACAGCCCGCACGGCGCAGAATTTCTGCATAGGATGGAGCAATATAAACAAACATACCAGCAATAAAAACGGATTCCGCAACACCGCTTTCCCGGTTTTCCACCGTTTGAAAAGACTCCCCGGGCGTACGGGAAAAACAATTCAGGTTTAAGCAGTCGTTCCAGTCGGCACGGCCAATTAACGGAAGGCCATGCGGTCCTAAATTGTTCAGCACGTGTTCAAACGAACGCCGAAGATGCTCTAAAAGCGGAACGGATTTGCTCTCATTATTGTCAAAAGGTACGGATTCATCTAAAATAGACCAATCCCCCGTCTCCTTCAGATATGCGGTAACACCGAAAATCAGCCAAAGCGGATCATCATTAAACCCACCGCCAATCTCCATATTTCCCCTTTTGGTTAAAGGCTGGTATTGGTGGTAAGCACTGCCGTCTTCCATTTGCGTAGCGGCGATATCCAGAATGCGGCTTCTAGCCCTGGAAGGAACCAGGTGCACGAACCCAAGCAAATCCTGTGCAGAATCGCGGAACCCCATGCCCCGGCCGATTCCCGATTCAAAATAGGATGCCGAACGAGACATATTAAAAGTCACCATGCATTGGTATTGGTTCCAAATGCTGACCATTCGGTCCAGTTTAGGATCCTCGCTTTGTACGCGGAACCGGGACAGAAGTTGGCTCCAGTAGTTCCGCAGCTCACGGAAGGCAGTATCTATCTGCTCGTCTGTCTGAAAACGCGACAGCAGTTTTTTCGCCGGCTCTTTGTTAATAACACCTGGCGCCTCCCATTTTCGATCTTCCCGGTTTTCGCAGTATCCTAAAACAAAGATATAGCTTTTTTTCTCACCGGGTTCCAACGTTGTTTTTATGTAGTGGGATCCAATCGGCGCCCAACCGCTTGCCACAGAATTGCTCGCTTTGCCCCGAAAAACTGCATCGGGATGGTCGAACCCGTTATACAGCCCAAGAAAGCTCTCTCTATCCGTATCAAACCCTTGAATGGGTACGTTAACCGAAAACACAGCATAATGATTTCTGCGTTCGCGGTATTCTGTCTTATGATAAATCGTACTGCCCTGAATTTCCACTTCTCCGATATTATAGTTTCGCTGAAAATTTGTCATATCATCATAAGCATTCCAAAGACAGAACTCAACAAAGGAAAACAGTTTGATTTGTTTGCTTTCGCTGCTTTTATTCTGAATTGTCAGTTGATGAATTTCGCAGTCCGCACCAATTGGAACAAAAGAAAGCTGACGGGCCGCTAAATTGTTCTTTTCCGCTTCCAAAATGGTATAACCAAGACCATGTCTGCAGCGGTAATGGTCCAGCTTCGTTTTGACAGGCGCCCAGCCCGGGTTCCAAACGCAGTCACCGTCGCACAAATAAAAGTATCGTCCGCCCGCATCCATCGGAACGGAATTGTAACGATACCGGGTCAACCTCATAAGACGGGCATCCCGATAAAAACAGTAACCGCCGGATGTATTTGACATAAGTGAAAGAAAGTTTTCATGTCCCAGATAATTAATCCAAGGATAAGGTGTATCCGGTCTTTCAATCACATATTCTCGTTGGATGTCATCGAAATATCCAAACTTCATATATAGATTTCCTCATTTCCACCAGAAATTGAATGGTAATAACCTGCAAAACTGCGAAAACGATTTCGAGCTTGTGCGTACTTCTGCTTATAACTCTAATGTTATTTAGTTTATATGCATTTTGGCTGAAAATCAAGTGGTCATGATAAATTTGTCACTTCATACAATGTTTATACTGCAATTTTGTCAGCCCAAATGACGCTGAGAGAAGTAATTGCATCAGTTATTTGGTTGCTGTATATCGGCTTCTTCACGACAGATTGTCGAAAACATTTTCGTTCTTTATTATATATTAGAATTATTATAAGTTTTTGCTTAGACAAATATGTCTAAAATACGTGCTTATAATTCATTCATATTACTCAATTTATACACTGTATCGAATATAATTCATATTTTTTTTTAAATTCATATTGCAAAATTGTAAATTATATATTATACTGAAAATGCGAAAACGATTTAGAATTAGTTGGAGGAATAATTGTGGCCAGCATTAAAGACATTGCAGCAAAATGTGGGCTTTCTGTTTCAACAGTAAGCAAGGCACTGAACAGCTACAGTGATGTGAGTGAATCAACCAGGCAGCGTGTCATAAAAGCCGCGGAAGAATTTGGGTATTTTCCGAATTCCCTTGCCAGGGGATTAAAAACAAACCGTACTTACAATCTTGGCGTTTTATTTGCAGATGAAGCCAATAGCGGCCTGACACAAGATTATTTCGCAGCTGTCCTTAACGGATTTAAAGAAGAAGCGGAGTCCCGATCCTATGATATCACATTTATTAATCATAACATGAATGTCGGCGGACACCCGATGTCCTATCTAGAACATTGCAAGTATCGGAACGTTGACGGGGTATGCATCGCGTGCGTCAATTTTTTGCAGCCGGAGGTATTGGAACTGATTAATGGCAGCCTGCCGGTCGTAACCATTGACCATGTCTTCAACAACCGCACCAGTATCAATTCCAACAACGTACTTGGAATGCGGGAGTTGGTAACCTACATATATCAAATGGGCCACAGAAAAATCGCCTATGTGCATGGTAAAAAGTCTGCCGTTACGGAACAGCGCGTTACCAGTTTTTGCAGAACTTTAATGGAACTGGGAGTGGAGGTTCCGTCGGAATATTTGGTCCTTGCCGCCTACCACGACACACTGACTACCAAAGATTCCGTACAGCGGCTCTTAGAGATGCCAAACCTGCCAACCTGCATTGTGATGCCGGACGATTACGCCGCTTTGGGAGGTATCGAGGCCATTGAGGCTGCCGGGCTGAAAATTCCCGATGACATTTCCATTGCGGGATATGACGGCATTCCGCTGTCCCAGGTCATCAAGCCACAACTAACCACTATCAAGCAGGATACGGACCGTATGGGACGGGAAGCTGCGCGCAGGCTGATTGAGCAAATTGAAAATCCGCTGACCACCATAGTCGAAAGCGTTACGGTCAATGGAAAACTGATTGAAGGCAAATCCGTAGCTCGGCTATCAGAATAAAGCAGTTCTTGGCAGATTGACTGTCATGCTGATATTTTGACGGAATCGTCCGTCAATCATGAAGGAGGATTTACTTAGTATGAAAAAGGCAAAAAGGTTAGTATCCATCACCTTGGCGCTGCTAATGGGAACGAGTGTACTAGCTGCAGCCACAGGCTGCCAAAATAATGAAGCGCAGTCGTCGGCTGCTCCGGCAGAAAGTTCTGCCGCCGCGCCGGAATCTTCTGCTGCCCCGACATCTCAGGAGGGAAAAGTTCTGAACATCTGGTGCTGGAACGATGAATTCCAGAGTCGCTTCAATGCCTACTATCCGGATGTGAAGGAAGTCGCCGGCGACAAATCCACCACCACGTTAAATGACGGCACGGTTGTTAAGTGGACGATCAACCCGAATGACAACAACAACTATCAGAACAAACTTGATGAAGCACTGTTGAGCCAAAGCAATGCCGCACCGGATGACAAGATTGATATTTTCCTAATTGAGGCAGATTACGCCACCAAATACACAGACTCTGATTATACTTTAGATGTAAAGGCGGATCTTGGCCTGACGGACAGCGATCTTTCACAGCAATATCAATACACGAAGGACATCGTAACGGTGGACGGTAAAATGAAAGGCACTTCCTGGCAGGCTACTCCCGGTCTGTTTGCTTATAGACGCAGCATTGCAAAAGACGTGCTGGGAACGGATGATCCTGCTGAAGTACAAACATATCTCTCAAGCTGGGACAAATTCGATGAAGTTGCCGAAAAAGCTCATGCAAAAGGCTATAAGATGCTCTCCGGCTTTGATGATTCTTACCGTACATTTTCCAACAACGTCTCATCACCATGGGTAGACGGAACCACAGTGAACGTGGACCCGAATCTCATGAAATGGATTGAGCAGACTAAGACGTATACCGATAAAGATTATAATAATAAATCCAGCCTGTGGGATGACACATGGGCAGCTGATCAGGGACCGGAAGGAAAGGTATTCGGTTTCTTCTACTCAACATGGGGCATCAACTTTACCTTATTGGGCAACTCTCTTGAAACACCTGTTGCAGAAGGCGGCAAAGAAGAAGTCGGCAACGGCATTTACGGCGACTGGGCCGTCTGCGAAGGACCTCAGCCGTATTACTGGGGCGGCACATGGATCTGCGGAGCCACCGGCACGGATAATCCATCCCTTGTAAAAGATGTTATGCTGAAACTGACTTGTGACAGTGAAATTATGAAGCAAATCACGGAAGACACACAAGACTTTACGAATAACCAAAAGGCTATGGAAGAACTGGCTAACAGTGACTACAAATCAGATTTCCTCGGCGGTCAAAACCATATTAAACTATTTGCAGAAGCAGCCAAAAAGATCGATATGAGCAACGCCGGCCCATATGATCAGGGTCTGAATGAAAGTCTGCAGACTGCATTCCGCGATTATTTCAACGGAACAGTTGATATGGATACTGCCAAGGCAAACTTCGAAAAATCCGCCAAAGAAAAATACCCGGATCTTACCGAAGTGGTATGGCCTAAATAGAAATAAGAATCAGTGAACTGCAATAACTTTAAACGGGGCGGGCAAATGCCCATCCCGTTTTAAAGTTTAAAGGGGCGAACGAAATTTTTATGAGCAGCAAGAGACCACCCAACAGAAAAAACTCCATCAGCTACGCAAAATGGGGGTATATTTTCATTCTTCCGTTTTTCGTAATTTTCGGAGTTTTCCAGCTGATTCCGCTGGGTTCCACTTTTTATTACAGCTTTTTTGAATACTATCGCAGCGGTCTAAAACAGATAGGCCCAAATTTTGTAGGACTGCAGAATTATGCAAACCTGCTTTCTGCCGATTTACCAAAATATATTGGAAATACTCTGCTTTTATGGATTGTTGGTTTTATTCCGCAAATTGTTGTTTCCCTGCTTCTGGCCGCAATGTTTACAAGTCTGCGTCTTCGGCTGCGTGCGCAAGGCTTTTTTAAAACGGTTATTTACATGCCGAATTTGATTATGGCATCTGCCTTTGCCATGTTGTTCTTCGCCCTGTTTTCTGACAACGGCCCAATCAACAGCATGCTAATGTCAATGAATATCACAGAAGCTCCGATTCGTTTTCTGGCAAGCGTGTGGGGAACAAGGAGCCTGATTGCACTGATGAACTTTCTCATGTGGTTCGGCAACACGACCATTCTTCTAATGGCGGCCATCATGGGAATTGACACCGGTCTTTATGAAGCAGCAGAAATCGACGGCTGCTCCTCCTGGCAAATGTTTTGGAAAATCACCCTGCCGCTTATCAACCCCATCTTAATTTATGTCCTTATCACATCCATGATCGGCGGCTTGCAGATGTTCGATGTTCCTCAGATTTTAACGAACGGACAAGGCAATCCGGACCGAACCTCTACGACAATCATCATGTATCTGAACAACCATCTGTTCAGTAAGAACTACGGGATGGCCGGCGCAGTTTCTACCGTACTGTTTCTTTTGTGTGCTGTGCTGTGCCTGCTTGTCTTTAAACTTCTTACCCGTGACGACTTCAGCGGAGAAAAAAACGGCCGTAAGAAAAATCATATTGCAAAGGAGGCGGTCAAATGAATCATCATGGAAATTACAAGATACAAATTACGATTGCACGATTCGTCAGCTATCTCTTTCTTATCCTTCTCAGCATTTTATGCCTGTTCTTCTTTTATATCCTGGTAGTCAATGCGACACGGTCCCATTTTGAAATTCAAAAGGGATTTTCCATTCTGCCAGGAAAATCATTCGCAGCTAATTTCAACAATGTAATGGCGAATGCGAATATTCCGGTGTTTTCCGGAATCAAAAACAGCTTGATTGTTTCGGGAATGACCGCAGTCCTCAGCGTTTATTTTTCTGTATTGACGGCATATGGAATTTACGCTTATGATTTTAAATTCAAAAAAATCGCATATGTATTTATCATGCTGATTATGATGATGCCGACGCAGGTTTCCGCCCTGGGATTTCTGCGGCTGATTTCCAATATTGGCTTGAATGATAGTCTGGTTTCGTTGTACGTTCCCAGCATCGCAGCTCCTGTGGTATTCTTTTTCATGAAGCAGTATATGGAAGCCAGCCTGCCAATGGAAATCGTGGAAGCTGCCCGAATTGATGGCTCCGGCGAATTTCATACCTTTAACACGATTATTTTGCCGATTATGAAACCTGCATTAGCTGTTCAGGCAATTTTCTCCTTTGTAAGCGCTTGGAACAACTATTTCCTCCCCGCTTTGGTTATTGACAGTGCAAATAAAAAAACATTACCGATTTTGATAGCCCAGCTGCGCAGCGCGGATTTTCTGAAATTTGACATGGGCCAGGTATATATGATGATCGCTATTGCCATTATGCCGATTATTATTGTTTACCTATTCTTGTCCAAGTTCATTGTCCGCGGCGTTACTTTGGGCAGCGTAAAGGGATAAAAAATATCCCTGTTTCATTCTAACAAGAGAGGATGCAGGTGCAAATTGAGCTTTCGGGATAATTTTCTTTGGGGTGCCGCAACCGCTGCATATCAAGTGGAAGGTGCTGCGGCGGAAAACGGAAAAGGTCCGTCCATATGGGATATATTCAGTCATATTCCGGGTAAAATTTATCAAAATGAAAATGGAGATATTGCATGCGATCATCTTCATCGCTTTCAAGAAGATATCGGTTTCATGAAACAAATCGGTATAAAAGCATATCGATTTTCGGTTTCATGGCCGCGGATTCTGCCGGAAGGCACCGGAAAGATCAATGAATCCGGCCTGCGTTTTTATGAAGAACTTGTTGATACATTGAACAACAACGGTATTATCCCATGTGTCACGCTCTACCATTGGGATTACCCCGCAGCGCTGCAAATGCGGGGCGGCTGGCTCAATCCTTCAAGTCCGCTCTGGTTTCACGATTATGTAAAAATCATTGCGAAGCGCTTTGCCGGAAAAGTCAAATGTTATTTTACCTTGAATGAACCCCAATGCTTTATTGGATTAGGCTACGGAACGGGCGACCATGCACCCGGCTGGCGTCTCTCTCCGCCGGAACTTCTTACGGCAATGCACCACGTTTTGCTTGCACACGGCCTTGCTGTGAGCGCTTTGCGCGAATACGGAGGAAAAGATTTACAAATTGGACTTGCGCAGTGCGGGCGTATCTATATTCCGGCAACTGATTCCCCGGATAATATTCTGGCAGCAAAAAGAGCAACCATAGAAGCGGCCGATTCGCCGCAGGATTTGGTTTCTGGTGTTGCCATGTGGAGCGACCCAATTTTCAAAGGTAAATATCCCTCTGTGCTATGGCAGAAATATGGGAATTGGATGCCTCAAATTGGCCCCGATGACATGAAAATCATTAGCACGCCAATTGATTTTTATGCTCAAAATATATATACATCGTCCATGGTTTGCGCCGCTGAAAACGGTTACCGCATCTTGCCATATCCTCACGGATGCGCAAAAAATTCCATGGGGTGGCCTGTGATACCTTCCTGCATGTACTGGGCTCCAAAATTCTTGTATGAAGCATATCATAAGCCAATTATTATAAGCGAAAACGGATTTTGCGCTCTGGACGCTGTTTCTTTAGATGGAAAGGTTCATGACATGGAACGAATCAACTATACGCATCGCCATCTGCTCGAATTGAAGAGAGCTGCGGAAGAAGGTGTGGATATTTCCGGCTATTTCTATTGGTCGCTTATGGATAATTTCGAATGGAGTCATGGTTACAAAGAACGGTTCGGACTAATCTATTTAGATTATGAAACCCAAAATCGCATTTTGAAAGACAGTGCTTTGTGGTATCGTGATGTCATTTGTCAGAATGGTAAAAATCTTTGATGAAATTAATCATGGACCGCTGACTGTTGTCGGAGGTCCTCTTTTTTTGCACCAAAGACACAACACCAAACCTCATCTTATCATCGAATTTGAGAACACGAAGCAAACGCAAAAACAACGTGAAAAAGTCTTGAATATATGATATCGAATAGCAGAAACATAGCACTCCATGGATTTTTTGATTAGCTTTCTAAAATGATACCTGCACTTATTAAAATCTCCTTTGCTTCATTAGGATTTCGGAGCATTCCTGCACCCAATAAAGCAAAGGAGTTCATAAATTTTACAAAATATGCTTTTCGGACTAAAACTGCTACCGATCACAAAAACTTCGAAATAGGCGCTTTACTTTGTTCATGCACTCTTCATGTGCAGCCTGAGTCTGTCCGAAATCATAGCAATAAATTCAGAGTTGGTGGGTTTGCCTCTTGTATTGTGAATGGTATAGCCAAAATACGAGTTCAAAATGTCAACATCGCCGCGGTCCCAAGCAACTTCAATCGCATGCCGAATTGCACGCTCCACGCGCGAAGCAGTTGTATTGTACCTTTTAGCCACACTGGGGTAAAGCTGTTTTGTCACTGCATTTATAATATCAGGAGTTTCAATAGCCATGATAATGGAATCGCGCAGATAATGATAGCCTTTAATATGTGCCGGTACGCCGATTTGATGCAATATTTCCGTTACTTGTATTTCTAGTGACTGTTCGGATTCCACCGCCGGTTTTTGAACTTTTGGCGCTGAATTTGTGGAAAATCCACTCATATTGCAAAGCTGAATGATTTGGTCGGCTAAAGAACCGGCATCAAAAGGAGAAATGGCAAAATACGCCGCCCCGGACATCATAACCTCTCGTTCCAGTGTGGGGCTTGTATAATTGGATACAATAACGAAAAGCGGTTTTACTCCGGACGTTTTTGCTCGTGTTGCTTTCATGACACCAATACCGTCAAGTCTTGGCATAAACAGATCGGCAAGTACAACATCCGGATGGATAGCTTCTATTTTCTCCAGAAGTTTCATACCATCTTTCTGCGTGTAAGTGACTTCCATGCCAGAAGACTCAAAAACTCGACCATACTCGGTACGAAACTCCGTACTGTCGTTAGCTATGAGCAATTTTATACGCATTTCCATATTTGCTCCCCCTATAGATTTATTATGGTCATATCATACCATATATTGGAAAAAATGGCAATAGATTGGTAATATTTTTTTGTATTTAGGGGAATAAATATAGACTTATAGTTAAGAAGCTTCCGCTTTTACTTCGGATTCGACAGATTTGGATTCCGTCAGCATATTTTCAGCAAACACTCCATAGCCGCGCGTCGGATCGTTGACAAAAACATGTGTTACTGCACCAACTAATTTACCATTTTGCAAAATCGGACTTCCGCTCATACCCTGCACAATACCGCCGGTTTGTGTCAGCAGTTCCTTGTCCGTGATGTGGAGAATGAGATTTTTGCTTTGAACCTGATCTCTAAAATCGATTCTTTCAATCTCCGCGTCATAGAATCTCGGGGTATTGCCGTCGATGGTGGTCAGAATTTTTACCTTGCCTGCTTTCACATCCTGTTTCATAGCAACCTTTACAGGCTTAGCAGTTGGAGCTGATTCGAGATACCCGTAAACGCCTGTGGTGACATTGGCAACAAGTCTACCCACTGCGTTATCGTCGGTAAAATATCCTCGAAGCTCACCGGGTGTTCCTTTCAGCCCTTTGGTGACGCCGTTAATGGTTACCGGAACGATATCACCGGTTAACATCGGCATCAGTTCTCCTGTGTCAGAATCACAAATTCCGTGTCCCAACCCCGCAAAACTTTTTGTGGATGGGTTATAATAAGTTAAGGTACCAATACCCGCAGTGCTGTCGCGTACCCAAAGACCAGCTTTGTAAAGTCCGTCCGTTTCCGAACGAACAGGCTGCAGCTCCACGGTTTGAGTGGCTCCGTCACGACAAATAGAAAGCTTTAAGCTTTTTCCTTCGCAGTTTTCAATATCTCGTGCGACTTCACCGTTTGTTTTGACTTCTTCTCCATTGACCTGTGTGATCACATCCCCAATTTTTAATCCTGCTTCAGCGGCGGGATTTACGGAACCGGAAGCAGTTTGAATATCCGCAAGCCCTACGATAACAACACCGTCCGTATACATCTTTATTCCAAACGGAGTGCCGCAGGGCACGACGCAGGTCTGATCGACAATGCTGACGTCCACAGATTTAATCGGTATCAGGTTGTATAACATCATGGTTGCCCGATACGTTTTTGGCAAAGGGACGCCGGCGCTGGCTGATACATCGCTGTCGCCGACAACCGTAATCGCACCGGAAAGCCACTCCAGATGACTCCCGCTGGTCACGGTATAGGAATTGGGAGTAAAATAATCCGCCGTTAAAAGAACTACTGCCAGCAAAAGTTCAAGCATTGCGGCGGTTGCGGTTAGCATTGAAATAAACTTTTTCAAAATTTTCACCTCCCTTGCGCCGCACTATTACTCTGCTCACAAGAGAGGTCTTTTATGTTGTCAATTCTCTTTTATTTTGCCAAATTATAGAAATTTTTATAGGATTTCTCCATTCGTGACCAAACAAGCCGTATATTGCATAAGGTGGTAACATTTTTTTTGCAGCAAATGTATATAAGGCATGAAGCGTGTAAAGATTGAAGATAAATAATATGCCCAAAATTTTTAAAAAAATACGAACAAAATGATTTTAAACATTGACACGGGAAACGGTCGATATTCCCATACAGTGTTTTGCCTTCTATGGGAACACTACCGTGGGAGGTGATGGGAATGGATTTTAATGTCTATAACGGTTATTATTCATTTCCGGCCGGCACCGTTCTTCCTATAAATCAGGATGACGATGAAAGTTACTTTTTATCCCTGCCGGAGCAAACCCAGCAACAGCTTTTAAAACAAAACTTTACTTCTCAGCAAGAATTTCATGATCAACTGCAACGTCTGAAAGAAAAAGAGGCTCTATAATAAATGTTGGGGTGTAACGAATAGAGCCTGAGAAAAAGAGTAAAAAAAAGTAGAGCATATTCGATGAAAAACCTTTAAAATGGAGATTACCACACCACCATTTGGGAGGTCATCGATATGCTCTGTACTCATTCTATCGAAAAATTGCTTGGATTAAAAGGGGTAATCGTAAAAAATGTGAGGCAATTGCCTGATAAAACGGAAATTTTTATTGAGTTACCGAGAAAACCGCATGTTTGCCCCTGTTGTGGCCATCAAACCAGCTACGTTCATGATTACCGTTGTCAAACAGTAAAAGACATTCCCGCTTTTGGCAAACATACCTCCCTGATTCTACGAAAGCGCCGATATCGCTGCCATTCTTGTGGAAAGCGTTTCTTTGAAGATAACTCGTTTTTGCCTAGATATCATCGCATGACAAACCGTTTAGCCTCATATATCATTTCAAAGCTTTCCGACGTGCGTTCTTTTACCAGTGTAGCACGTGAAGTAAATCTTTCGGTTGCAACTATTATCCGGATTTTTGATTGTATCAACTATGGTAAACCGCAGAAATTACCCGAAGTTGTATCGATTGATGAGTTTAAAGGCAATACAAGCGGCGAGAAATATCAGTGCATTCTGACCGATCCGGTCCGTCACCGAATCCTTGATATTCTTCCTGCTCGTTACAACCACAAACTGACAGAATATTTCGGCCAGCTTGACCGTTCTCAAACCAAACATTTTGTCAGCGATATGTGGAGTACATACGCCGGTATTGCTCAAACATATTTTAAAGATTCCAATTATGTCATTGACAAATATCATTACATTCGCCAAGTATTTTGGGCCTTTGAAGCCGTTCGCAAGGAAGAACAGAAAAAATTCAGTAAAACCCGAAGAATTTATTTTAAACGCTCCCGAATCTTACTGAACAAGCGATATCAATTTCTCACTCCGGAGCAAAAGCAACAGGTCGATCTTATGCTCTATGCCAGTAACCGTCTGCTGACAGCCTACTCTCTGAAAGAACAGTTTTTCAAAGTCCTTGAATCTTCTGACAGCGTGTCCGCACGGACAGCGCTATCCCATTGGATTATGGCCGCACAAAACAGTGAACTTTCAAGATTTGTTGCTTGTGGAAATACCATGGTCCGCTGGTCAAAAGGTATTCTAAATTCGTTTGATTGTCCTTACACCAATGGTTTTACCGAAGGGGTTAACAACAAGATTAAGGTACTCAAACGCAATGCCTACGGTTATCGTAATTTTCGTCGCTTCCGCAATCGTATTCTTCACATGTTCCATCATTCAACGGAAAATGGAGCAGCTTAACGCCGCTCCATCCGGTGTTTCCATTTTGGGTTACCCCAACTATTGACATAGAGCCGAAAAAGAATAGATCAGCCAATTTTTTCAAATTGGCTGCAAAAAGCCCGGAAAACGATACAATCGTTTTCCGGGCTTCCTAATTCATTTTTGAAGTTATCAAATTTCCTGCTATGCTATGAAAATAAGGCATCGTTAAGACAGCCGCATTTTAAAATCTTCATACCCAAACTGCCGAATCAGCTGAAATCCTTCCGATTCCCCATACAACAAAATCGATGGAAGGCCAATGCCATTAAAGGTATTGTTCTTCACCATGGAATAAATCGCCATATCGCAGAAAACCACACGATCTCCCGGGGACAGCGGCTCTTTAAATGAATAATCCCCAATGATATCGCCTGCAAGACAAGTGGGCCCGCCAAAGCGATAGGTGTAAGCATATTCTCCCGGTTGACCCGCACCGATGATTTCGGGTCTATACGGCATTTCCAGAACATCCGGCATATGGCATGCGGCGGACGTATCAAGAATTGCGATATCCATTCCATTGTGCATTATATCAAGTACCGTGGACACCAGAAAGCCCGCATTCAGTGCAATGGCCTCACCGGGTTCCAGGTATACTTGAACGCCGTAACGGTCCTGTACCCTTCGAATACAGTCTTTTAGCAACTCCAGATTATAACCCGGTTTTGTGATATGATGCCCGCCGCCGAAATTGACCCACTTCATACCGTATAAAAAGCGGCCAAACCTTTCTTCAAACACACGGAGTGTACGGTCGAGTGTTTCTGCCCCTTGCTCACACAATGTGTGAAAATGTATTCCTTCAATTCCGTCCAATGCCTCAGACTCAAATTGGTTGAGCGTTACACCAAGCCGAGAATTCTCCCCGCACGGGTCGTAAATATCGGTTTTGATTTCGGAATACTCCGGATTCACACGGATTCCACAGCTGATTTTGCGGGAGCTTTTCTGCACAGCACCGCGGAATTTTTTCCACTGAGAAAAAGAATTGAATACAACGTGGTCGCTGTATTTCAAAATTTCTTCAAATTCATCCTCACGATAGGCAGGAGCATAAACATGAACTTCTTTCCCCATTTCCTCCCGTGCAAGCCGGGCCTCAAAAAGAGAACTGGAAGCCGCACCATCCAAATATTTGCCTACCAGTGGATAAACCGAGAACATGGAAAATGCTTTCTGCGCAAGCAGAATACGGCACTCCGTTTCTTTCCGAACAGAATTTAAAATTTTGAGATTGTCTGTCAAAAGCTGTTTATCCACTACGTAGCAGGGAGTTGGAGGAATCATAGGATCAAACATTTTATTCCTCCTGTCAATCAATCAGTGTTGGCGAGAAATCTTCATGCCATGGCAAACCGCAGCGGTTCATTGCATCCATAAACGGATCCGGGTCAAACTCTTCCACGTTGAATACACCGGGCTTTTTCCACTTTCCGGTCAGTACCATCATGGCTCCAATCATAGCGGGAACTCCGGCCGTGTATGCTACCGCCTGACTGCCGACTTCACGGTAGCATTCCTGATGGTCGCAAATATTATAGACATAATAGGTACGCTCTTTGCCATCCTTTACACCTGTGAAGATACATCCGATATTGGTCTTTCCTTTTGTTCTGGGACCAAGCGTGGCGGGATCCGGAAGAACTGCTTTCAAAAACTGAAGCGGCACAATCTGTTTTCCTTCAAACTCAATCGGTTCAATCGAAGTCATGCCGACGTCTTCCAAAGCACGGAGATGGTCGAGGTAGCTCTGGGAAAAGGTCATCCAAAAACGGATGCGTTTTACACCCTTAATGTTCTTCGCGAGAGACTCTATTTCTTCGTGGTGCAGTAAATAAATATCCTTCGGTCCAATCTGAGGAAGGTCGTAGACACGCTTAATTTCCATCGGTTCCGTTTCAATAAAGCGTCCATTTTCAAAGTAGCTGCCCTTTGCGCTCACTTCACGGATATTGATTTCCGGGTTAAAGTTTGTGGCAAATTTATAGCCGTGGTCGCCTGCATTCGCATCCACAATGTCAATGGTGTGGATTTCATCAAAATAATGCTTCTGCGCATAAGCGGAAAATACGCCGGTCACGCCGGGATCGAATCCGCTGCCCAAAATCGCAGTAATGCCCGCCTTTTCATAGCGATCACGATAGGCCCATTGCCATTTATATTCAAAATGCGCGGTTTCCGGCGGTTCATAATTGGCGGTGTCAAGGTAATCGACCTTTGTTTCCAGGCAAGCGTCCATGATGGACAAATCCTGATACGGCAATGCCACATTGATTACAATATCCGGCTGAAACCGACGGATTAGGCTAACCACTTCCTCCGTCTTATCCGCATCCACCTGCGCAGTTTCAATTTTTGTTTTGCCGCCGTCAAGTTTCTTTTTCAGCGCATCGCATTTGCTTTTTGTGCGGCTTGCAATGCAGATTTCTTCAAAAACATCGGGATTCTGGCAGCATTTGTGCGCAACCACGCTTGCAACAGCACCCGCTCCGATGATAAGTGCTTTTCCCATACCGAAGTACCTCCTTTTATTTTTTTTAATCTTCCTGCAAAGGTTCCACTTTTTCCAGCAGATCATTTACATAAGTCGGCAAAGCAAACGCACCGACATGCAGCTTTGTATTATAGTATCGGGTCACAAGCCCTAAATCATTCCATTCCTTTGCCTTTAAATCTTCAACCGGTCGGAATTTTTTGGAAGCAAATCCAAACAGCCAGTGGCCGGAAGAATACGTTGGAATGTGTGCCTGATAAACACGGCTGATTGGAAACGACTGAACAATACGCTGGTGTGCCCGCTGCATGGCAATCGCATCACTGCGATAAAACGGGCTTTCCTGCTGATTGACCAATATGCCGTCTTCGGAAAGTGCGTTAAAACAGTTGCCGTAAAACTCCTTGGTAAACAATCCCTCTCCCGGACCAAACGGGTCGGTGGAATCCACCACAATCAAGTCATATTCATTCCTTTTGTCGCGGACAAAGCGCAATCCGTCCTCATAAAAAATGCGGACCCGTGGGTCGCTGAGCTTGCACGCGGTCTGCGGAAGATAGGTTTTGCAGGCCTGGACAACCTGCTTGTCGATTTCAACTAAATCAATCTGCTCAATGTTCGGATACCGTGTCAGTTCGCGCACCGCGCCGCCGTCCCCGCCGCCGATAACCAATACACGCTTTGCGTTCGGGTTCACAGCCATCGGCACATGAACAATCATCTCATGATAAATAAACTCGTCCTTTTCCGTGAGCATCATAAAGCCGTCCAGCGTCAAAAAACGCCCGAACTCTTGGGATTCAAAAATATCTATGCGCTGAAACTCACTCTGGCTGCTGTATAGCTGCCGGTCCACTTTAATGGAAAAATTTACGTTTTTTGTATGTTTTTCTGTAAACCACAATTCCATATTCAATTCTCCTTCAAAACCTGAATCGTTTTCAGGCTGTTGTCCCTCATACCGGTCAGCATAGCACCCTTTTCGGCTGCATATAAGATATATTCAACAATTTCCGGTGTAAGGCGTTCGCCCGGCGCAACAACAGGGATTCCGGGCGGATAGCACATGACGGATTCTCCGCTGATTCGACCCGCGCTGTTTTCAATCGGAATCGGTTCTTTCTCAGCATAAAATGCCCGCTGCGGCGTTTCCATCACCTGCGGAGAAATATATTCTTGTGTCAGCATACCGGTTTTATCCCTCTCATACCGGCGTTTTATCTCAGAAAGGGCAGCAGCCAAACGTTCCAAATCGAGTGCACGATCACCCATGGATATATAGGCAAGAATGTTGCCGATATCCCCAAATTCAATTTGTATGTCATATTCATCGCGGAGCAAATCGTACACTTCTATGCCTGCTAATCCGATATCCAATGTATGAACGGACAATTTGGTAACATCGAAATCGTAAACGGTGTCGCCGTTAATCAGCTCGCGTGAAAACGCGTCATAACCGCCGATTCGGTTAATTTCAGCACGAATATATTCTGCCATGTTGATAACGCGGCGGAACGTTTCTTTTCCGTGCAGGGCAAGGTTACGCCGAGAAATATCCAAGGAAGCCATCAAAAGATAGGACGCGCTGGTCGTCTGGGTCAGATTGATAATCTGATCCACATAGCTTGCATCCACGTTTGGGCCGGTCAGCAAAAGAGAACTTTGCGTCAGGGACCCGCCGGATTTATGCATACTCACGGCCGCCATATCCGCTCCGGCCGCCATGGCGGAAACAGGCAATCCCTCACCAAAATAAAAATGCGTGCCGTGCGCTTCATCCGCCAGCACAAGCATATGGTGTTTGTGCGCCAGCTCCACAATGGATTTTAAGTCGGAACAGACGCCGTAATATGTTGGATTGTTGACAAAGATGGCTTTTGCATCCGGATTTTCCTCAATAGCGCGGCTTACATCGGAAAGGGACATTCCAAGAGCAATACCAAGCCGCGTGTCAATGCCGGGATTGACATAAACAGGCACAGCACCGCACAAAATCAGTGCACTGATTGCGCTGCGGTGGACATTTCTCGGCATTATGATTTTCTCGCCTTTTTTGCAGGCGCTCATCACCATGCTCTGTACCGCAGACGTAGTACCATTAACCATAAAAAAAGCATGGTGTGCGCCAAACGCTTCGGCGGCAAGCTCCTCCGCTTCCCGTATTACGGACGAAGGATGACAGAGGTTGTCCAGCGGTTTCATAGAGTTCACATCGACCGTTAAACATTTTTCGCCAAGGAACTCAGTCAATTCCGGATTTCCCCTGCCACGCTTGTGCCCCGGAACATCAAACGGAACGATACGCATATCCTTAAACCGGTTCAGCGCCTCCAGCAGGGGGGCGCGCTCCTGCCTATTCAATGCTCCGCTCCTTCCGGCATCTCATATACGTTCGAACCGCTGAAAATTTCAATCATTTCCCGCCGCAAACTCTGTGTGATGGAAAGACGAAGTTTCGGCGGAAGCTCATACACATCCGTGTTAAACAGGTAATTTTGAAGGTCAATATCTTTAATCAGCAATTTGGTGTGGAACAGATTCGCTTGATACACATTAACGTCAATCGCATCGTACTTTAACAGCGTTTTTGGATCGATATAATCCTGTATGGACGTAATGTTGTGGTCCATAAATAGTTTTTTGCCGCTCAAATCGCGTGTAAATCCACGGACACGATAGTCGGCTGTGATGATATCCGAATCAAAACTGCCGATTAAGTAATTGAGCGTATTCAGTGGAGAAATCTCTCCGCAGGTAGAAATATCAATATCCACGCGAAAAGTAGCAATGGCATTATCAGGATGATATTCCGGATAAGTATGAACCGTTACATGGCTCTTGTCCAAGTGGGCGACAACTTCATTCCCGGCACCGCGGAGTACACCGTTACCCAGATTGCAAGAACTGTCAATCTGATCCGGCGGAAACGCTTGTTCGGCAATGAGGAACGCTACACTTGCCCCCTGCGGTTCGTAATCCTGCTTACTCACATTCAATACTTGCGCGCCGATCATTTCTGTCACGTGGTAAAGAATATCGGTCAGGCGCTCCGAATTGTACTGTTCATCAATATATGCAATATAATCACGTTGCTCACGCGCGCTTTTCGCATAGCAAACATCATAAATGTTAAAGCTGAGCGATTTGGTAAGGTTGTTGAAACCGTAAAGTTTCAGCTTATTTTCCAACCGTAACACCCGACCTTTCCCCAAAATCTATTTGATAATTTTTATGACGAATTTTCAAAAATTCAAGGATAAACCTTGAAATTTTTATAATTATCACAGGTTAATCCCGAAATTCTTCGTCATCCTCTGATTTTCATGTCTTTCTTTATGAATTCACCGCAAAAATCAATATATATTATATACAGAAATCAGTATTAGTCAAGGGGATTGACCCGTTTACCCTATAAAAATAAAAGCAGCCAAGTTTATGATTTTCTCTTGTACTGCAAAGGGCCAAAAACAAAAGCGGATGTGCAACAATTTTACTTGCTTTCTGAACTGTTTTCATCAGAATATAAAAAGTGACAAATACAATGGTTAGGATTCAATTGATTCCGATTGAACAGCCCCTGATGGAATGATATAATAATTTATAATTAGAAGTATCGTATCAGTCGGTTGGTCGGGCAAAATTACATAAAAAAAGGATGATGCCAGCATGAAACTAGTCCAATTTATCCGCGGCGGAGAAGCACGAATTGGAATTTTAACAAAAAACGGTTTAATTGACACTGCATTCGTTTCCAATTGGAATCCTCCTGCAACAATGGAAGAAGTCATTTGCGGCGGTGAAGCAATTTTGAAAGAGCTCCGGCAATTAGCCGAGTCCGGAGTGCAGCCGGTTCCGAAAGAAGAAATTCATTTTTTGCCTTGCGTCACAAACCCTGAAAAAATATTATGCGTAGGTCTAAATTATATCAGCCACACATCTGAAACAAACATGGAAATTCCAAAATATCCCGTTCTTTTTAACAAATACAACAATGCGCTTGCAGCACACGGACAGAAAATCACATTACCTTCCTCGGCAGAGCAATTCGATTATGAAGCTGAGCTGGTCGTTGTAATCGGCCGAGAAGCACGCAACATTTCCAAAGAAGAGGCTTTGTCATATGTGTTTGGCTACGCACCCGGAAACGACCTTTCCGCTCGTGACCTTCAATTCCGCACGCATCAATGGCTTTTGGGCAAAACCTGTGACGGATTCGCCCCCATAGGGCCGTGCATCACAACGGCGGATGAGATTGAAAATCCCCAATCCCTGCAGATTGAATGCCGTGTCAACGGGGAATTGCGCCAGTGTGCCAATACGCGCGACATGATTTTTGACTGCGCAGCTATTGTCAGCTATATTTCTCAATTTATGACTCTGCGCCCCGGAGATATTATTTTTACCGGAACGCCGTCCGGCGTAATTCTGGGTATGCCAAAAGAAAAGCAGCAATGGCTCCGTCCGGGAGATGAAGTCCAAGTGACAATTGAAAAACTCGGCACCCTCAGTAATGTAATGGCTTAACTGGAGCGTACAAAAAACAACATCCGCGGGAATCGTTACTGGGGGCTATTCCTCGTAAAAATAGATGATGCGAAACAAGGATTTGCCCATATTCGGCAAATCCTTGTTTTGTTTATGGATGCAGTATCTGATTTTTCTAAACCGAATATTCTTCCTCTCTGATTTCGCCTTTTGCAAAACGCCAGTTTAAAATTTCAAGCGCTCTGTCGGGAATCTGTCCATAAGCCGCCGCTTTTTGAGGAAACATGTGCCGCGCAGGGCACAAAGATTGATATATCAAACAAATCATCATGGTAATTCTTTCATAACCAAAGCAGCCGTATCCGTGAAACTCAAAGTTGTTGTCATATCCGTTAGCTTTTTTTCTTAACAAAGTGGATCGTCTCACAAACAATAATGCACAGTACAGCACAAATGATACCCATGATTCCCATATTCTGATTGATTGCTGTGCCGCTCATTTCCCCGCCTGTCGTTGTAATATCATAAATAGGAAGTTGGAACAACCGAACTGTGTATGCTGTCAGGTTAGCGGAATGTGCGTGATAATAACCGATAAAGATTAAGATACTGCACAGTACAGCCGAAATGATGTTTCCGCCCACGAATTCAAGGATAAAGCGAACCAACATATGCTTTTTCAGATGTTGTCTCATGAACATCCTCCTTGGAATCAACTGAAATTCTTGAAAATCTCATAATCCGGCGCTCAGAAAAAACAACTTAGAACTTAGGCTTGAAGAAAAGCTGACTTGTCTACGGCGGCATAAATCACTTTTAGATAGGATATCTGCGCATTCACGCCTTGATAAAGACATAGTTTGCAGTCCCAATTTCTGACCACACTGCTTGCTGCAGTCATTTGCATATCTTAACAGCATTCTATTCCTTTATTCCGCAATGCTAATTCTTTTGGGTATGTATAAACCTTCATTGTGGTGCTTTCATTATACACCTCAATGAAGGTTTATACAAATATATTACTCGGTGCTAAACACAGCGCACTGTTGTTTGGTTCTCTTTTCCCGAACTTCTCCACACCCGTACTGACCAATATGTCTAACAAGCTTACAGCAAGGAGCAATACCGCAAACAAAAAGGGTGCGTTCGTCTTAAATGATTTTAGCCTGTCTTGTATCCAAAATATTGCTCTATAAAATTCACTGCTCGCTGATGGGGAAAACTCATGGAACGTTCCGGATTAGCATATAGAAAGGTTAAACCGAAAAACATATTTTTGATTAATTCCATTTTTTGAAGTATTTCTTCTTCCGTTTCCTTCATACCGTTTCCAATCCACCGAATAATGGAATTTACAAATGCATTTGTGAAAAAATCCAGCAAGAACTGCTCATCTTCTTGTTTGATTGATAGATTGGGGCAAACCTCCACAAAAAGCATTTTTATGTAAGGACATAGAATCGGATATAAAAATTTTTCAATGGTTTCTTTTCCCAGCGACCGATTGATATTTCTTAGAAATGCTTTATTTTTTCGGGCATAACGGAACAAATCCAGCATTGCATTTTTCCAGTCACACTGGTCTGTCTGTCCCACGTGCCTAAAAATTTCATTTTGATAAATCCATTCCAAAAGCTCATACATATCTTTGAAATGATAATAAAATGTTTGTCGGTTTAATCCACAATGGTCTGTGACATTTTGAACGGTGATTTTACGAAATGGCATTGTCCTCATTAAATCTTTCAATGAGTTCGCCAGTAGCTGTTTTGTCGGCGTAACGCGCTCCATAAAACTCCTCCTGCACGGATGATAGCATGTTACCTCCGGCCCGCTGTTTGATGCGACGGGCCGGATTCAAAACAAAGCTAAACAGTCAGACTAAATAGTCAGAACTGAACAAATGCAGAAGTTTCAGCTGGCGCACTCAGAAGTCTTTTTAGTTCCTCATCCAATTTCAAAACAGATATAGAGCATCCGCCCATTTCCAGGGAAGTCATGCAGTTGCCTACATGTGTTTTAGCAACTTTAATACCTTTTTCCGCCAAAACCTTAGAAACCCTGCGGTTAATGATAAACAATTCCATCAGCGGTGTAGAACCAAGGCCGTTAACCAAAATTGCTGTTTCATCGCCGGCTTTCAATGGCATATCATCTAATATTTTACCAATCAAAATATCTGCAATTTTATCAGCTGACTGAATGGGTTCTCGCCGTATGCCCGGCTCACCGTGAATCCCAATTCCGATTTCCATTTCATTGTCCTTTAACTCAAAACTGGGCTTACCCGCTTCCGGAACAGTACAGGGCGAAATGGCCATTCCCATGGAACGCACATTGGCAATTACCTTTTCCGCCACAGCCTTGACTTCCTCAAGAGAACCGCCTTCTTCAGCCTTTGCACCCGCAATCTTGTGAACAAAGAGCGTCCCTGCAATTCCTCTGCGGCCGCTGGTAAAGGTGCTGTTTTCCACTGCAACATCATCATTGACAACGACTTTTTCTACTTTGATGCCTTCGGCTTCGGCCATTTCTGCCGCCATGTCAAAATTCAGAACATCGCCCGTATAATTTTTGATTACAAGCAGGACACCCTTCCCTGCATCAACCGCCTTAATTGCTTCAAAAACTTGATCCGGTGTCGGTGATGTGAACACAGCTCCGGCTACGGCAGCATCGAGCATACCCCGGCCGACAAAGCCGCCGTGCGCAGGTTCATGGCCGCTGCCTCCTCCGCTGACAAGCGCAACCTTATCGGAGGGAGCTTTTGCGCGCACCAGTACATTCAAACCACTTAGGCGGCGTACGATCTGCGGATACGCAAGAACCATACCATCCAACATTTCATCCACAACATTTGAAGGATGATTGATAATTTTTTTCATCAAATTCAGCCTCACTTTCTTTTATTTTGATAGCAAAACGCTATGATTTTTCACTTTTAGAATCTTATTCTTCATGAAATTTTTCTTCCGCAAGTTTTATAATGGCTGCCACTGCTTCCTGTTCATCCGGCCCCTCTGCAACAACAGTCATGGTATCCCCGCACCTAAGCCCTAGTGACAGTACCATGATAATACTCTTGGCATTTGCCTCTTTTCCTCTGCCGCTTACCGTAATTTTACTTTGAAATTTGTTTACGGTTTTAATGAGTTCAGCGGCCGGACGAGCATGCAGGCCGACTTTATTTGTAAGGGTAACAGTACCGCTTTTCATATCAACTCCCCCTCTTGTTTTAAAAAATTCCTTTTTTCATTTATACGCCAGATGAACGTGGCGCTATGCCAGATATTTCAATTCAATTTTTGTAAGTGGCGTGCTTCTTCCGCCGCGGAAACAACTTCCCGAAGAGGGGAACCTGAAGATGCGCTTATGGCAGCGCTGATAGCACCTTCCACAAGGGGAGCATCTGCAATCAATACGCGCCCGCGCAGAGTTTCATCCAAAAACTCCAGTGCGGTTTCTGTGCTGAGAACCGCACTTCCAAGGTCAAGAAGCACAACGACACCTTCGCCTGTGTCTGCCTGTCGTATTGCCTCCGTAATCCGTGAAGCATCCGTCCCAATTTCATTTTCGGCGACTCCGCCAGCCGCGATAATTTTTACGGAACTGCCTGCCATCTGTTCTGAAACATCCCGCACACCTTCCGCAATTTTTTTACTGTGCGAAACAATGACAATTCCAACCATTCCTTTATCCTTCCTCCCTCACTTTCTTTTCATATTGATACAATGCATCTAATATAACCAAAACCGATGTGGCACCCGGATCTTGGTGGCCAATGCTTCTTTCTCCCAAATAACTTGCACGTCCCTTTTTGGCTGCAATGGTTTTGGTGTATTCCACCCCTTGCTGTGCCGCATCCCGCGCAGCCTTGAGGCAGTCTGACAAATTACCCCCGCTGCTCAATGTTGTTTCAAAAGCACGGTAAGCAGGTTCCAGCGCGTCCACCATAGTTTTGTCCCCTTCAGTCGCCTTTCCCCGTTCCTCTATTCCGTCAATTGCCGCACGAAATACGGAAAGTGCCAGTTGAGAATCCATTGTATTTTTCCCTTGTACCACTTTGCTGCTGCGCAGAAAAGCCGTTCCGTAAAGCGGGCCGGAAGCGCCTCCTACCGTTGAAATCAAAGTCATAGCAATTTGCCGGAGTCCGGATGCCAAATCGACGGATTCTAAAGAATTTAGCTTGGCCATAACCGCTTCAAACCCTCTGGCCATATTGATGCCATGGTCAGCGTCGCCGATGGCGCGATCCAAATCCGTTAGATAATCCTTATTTTTTTCGATTGCATCCGCAATTGCTTCAATTGCACCTTTAAAAGAACCACTCATTCCTCATTCATCCTTTCTGTTTTATTTACGCTCCATAATAAACCTGGTTATTCATTAAACAAGGTAAAATCGTCATCTGTGTTTATGGTTTATGCTAAGGCCGTGTTCTAAAATAAAATGCATCTTAAATCCCTTATATATTAATCATATTTATGCTTTACTTATATAATAACCCACACTGCGAGAAAAGTAATTAGACAAATTACCGAATTCGTATAGACAGACGTGAAATATTGTTTATTTACAAACGCGTAAAATAAATGCTACCATATGCATAGAATGATTTATGTAATGTGCATAAAATTTTCAGCCTGAGAGTTGTATTGTAAGGAGGAATCACGAATGGGCAAGTACCTAATGGCATTCGATGCCGGAACCACCAGTTCTCGCTGCATTTTGTTTAATGAAAAAGGCGAGATGATCAGCGTAGCTCAGAAAGAGTTTACGCAGTATTTTCCAAAGCCCGGTTGGGTGGAACACGATGCCATGGAAATCTGGTCCACACAAATCGGAGTTGCTCAGGAAGCGATGTACAAAATCAATGCCACAGCAAAGGATATTGCAGCTATCGGCATCACAAACCAGCGTGAGACGACAGTCGTTTGGGACAAAAAAACCGGTGAGCCGGTCTACCATGCCATTGTTTGGCAATGCCGGCGTACTTCGGAATATTGCGACCGCTTGAAAGAAAAAGGATTAACGGACATTTTCCGCAAAAAAACCGGACTTGTCATTGATGCATATTTCTCTGCGACTAAATTAAGGTGGATTCTTGAAAATGTGCCGGGCGTCCGTGAAAGAGCGGAAGCCGGAGAGCTTCTGTTCGGTACGGTGGACAGCTGGCTGATCTGGAATCTTACCAAAGGAAAAGTACATGTAACGGATTATTCCAATGCATCGCGCACCATGATGTTTAACATACAGGAGCTCAAATGGGATGAAGACATTCTAAAGGAACTGAATATTCCGGCCTGTATGCTGCCAAAGCCCATGCCCTCGAGCTGCGTCTACGGTGAAACAGATCCGTCCATCTTCGGTGCTCCAATTCCGATTGCCGGTGCGGCCGGTGACCAACAGGCTGCATTGTTCGGCCAAACCTGTTTTACAGCAGGCGAAGCAAAGAATACATATGGCACAGGTTGTTTCATGTTGATGAACACGGGCGAAAAGCCGGTATTTTCCAAAAACGGATTGGTCACAACCATTGCGTGGGGATTAGACGGAAAAGTTAATTATGCGTTGGAGGGTTCCATCTTTGTCGCAGGTGCATCCATTCAGTGGTTGCGCGATCAACTGAAGCTGATCGACAGTTCGCCGGATTCCGAGTATATGGCGCAAAAAGTCAAAGATACAAACGGCGTTTATGTAGTTCCCGCCTTCACGGGTTTAGGTGCCCCGTATTGGGATCAATATGCGAGAGGTGTTATTGTCGGGCTGACGCGTGGGGCTAATAAGTATCATTTGATACGTGCCACACTGGAATCCCTGGCATTCCAGACTTTGGATGTTCTGAAAGCAATGGAACAGGATTCCGGAATTACCCTCAATGCCTTGAAAGTGGATGGCGGTGCCTGCGCCAATAATTTCCTCATGCAGTTCCAGTCCGATATCATCGGAGCACCGGTACATCGTCCCGTATGCGTGGAAACCACGGCAATGGGTGCTTCCTATCTGGCCGGTCTGGCGGTAAAGTATTGGGCAAGCAAAGAAGATGTTTTGAAGAACTGGAAGATCTCCAGAATATTTAAACCCACTATGGACGAAAGCAAACGTGAAGAATTGCTAAAAGGTTGGCATAAAGCTGTGAAATGTGCGCTCGGCTGGGATAAAGACTGATTACTCCATTAAAATTCAATTGGATTTAAATTGAGGTGTATAATATGTTACCGTATATTTCTGAGTTTATTGGAACAGCGCTCCTTATCATTTTAGGTGACGGCGTTGTCGCAAACGTGAATCTAAATAAATCCGGCATGAAAGGCGGCGGCTCAGTCCAAATTACACTTGCATGGGGCCTTGCAGTTATGTTGCCGGCATTTGTGTTCGGCGCGGCTTCGGGTGCTCATTTTAATCCGGCTCTTACCATTGCCCTCGCAGTTGCCGGCAGTTTTGCCTGGAGCATGGTCCCCGGCTACATAGTGGCGCAGGTGTTTGGAGGTTTTTGCGGCGGCCTGATTGTCTACGCTTTGTTTAAAGATCAGTTTGATGCTACAGAAAATTCTGCCACAATACTCGGATGTTTCGCCACCGGCCCTGCCATTCGAAACATCCCCCGCAATATTTTTTCAGAGCTCGTTGGCACATTCGTGCTCGTGTTCACCATTATGGGTATTGCAAATGTCACCGGTGCCGGCAATGTGGGCTTAAACTACCTGCTGGTCTTTGGCATCATCGTTTCCATCGGTATGTCACTCGGCGGGCTGACCGGATATGCAATTAACCCCGCACGTGACCTTGGCCCTCGTCTGGCACATGCTGTCCTGCCCATTAAAAATAAAGGCGATTCGAACTGGAGTTACGGTCTGGTTGTGCCAATCATTGGCCCAATTATAGGTGGCGTTCTGGGAGCCTTATTATACAACGCAATTCCTTGGTAAGACGGAACTAATTCGACCGATATCAACAAGAGGAAAGCAGGGGCAAACACCGTCCTGTCTACCCCTGCATCCTTTTGCGATTTTTTCGGAAAATAAACTTAATCGTATCTCTTTTATGCAGAGCGAAACAAAAAGGTTGGTGTTCGTGGTTATGCTGGATGTACTAATAATCGGCGGCGGAATTGTGGGATGCACAACAGCTAGAATGCTCTCTAGGTATCAGCTTAAAACCGCCCTGCTGGAGAAAGCTTCCGATATCTGCGAAGGACAGAGCAAAGCAAATACAGCCATTGTACATGGCGGATATGACGCAAAGCCCCATACGCAGAAAGCAAAATATAATGTTTTGGGAAACGGCATGTTTCAACAGATGTGTTCCGAACTGGATGTTCCGCTGAAATGGAACACCTCACTGGTTGTTTCTTTCTCGGAAGACGGCATCCCCACATTGGAAAAATTAAAAAAACAAGGGGAAATAAACGGCGTTCCAAAGCTGCGCATCATTGGAAAAGATGAACTTAGAAGGCGTGAACCGAATATCAGTCCCAACGCTTGCGCCGCACTGTTGGTGGAAACAGGCGGAATCGTCTGTCCGTATGAATTAACGATTGCTAACGCGGAAAATGCGGCAGCAAACGGAGTTCGTTTTTTCAGAAATGCACCGGTAACGGCGATTAAAAAAGGAGACGGTTTCTGGATTGTAGAAAGCGGAGCCGGAACCTTTACCGCAAAAGCCGTTGTCAACTGCGCCGGCCTTTACTCTGACAAAATCAACAATATGGTGTCAGAAGACAAAATACGTATTCTTCCCCGCCGCGGTGAGTATTATATCTTGGACAAAAAATACGCTGATGCTTTTCACGCGTCCATTTTTCAGCTCCCCACAAAAATGGGGAAAGGTATCCTAGTGACACCGACCGTGGATGGTACCGTCTTAATCGGTCCCACAGCGGAAGATATCGAGGACCGCGATGACACGCGGACTACACCGGAAGGACTTGCAAAAGCCTTGCATTTTGGGAGCCTTACTTGGGAACATATTCCAATGCGTGATGTTATCACAACATTTTCCGGCATTCGTGCTCACTGTGACCGTGACGATTTTGTGCTTGGAGAAGCACCGGATGCACCGATGTTTTTTAACGCTGCGGGAGTAGAATCGCCCGGATTGACTTCTTCCCCGGCTATCGGGCGCTATTTGGCAGATTTGATTGCAGATAAACTGGGAGCAAAACCGAATCCAAAGTTCAATCCCATTCGGAAAGGGATTCCAAAATTTAGAGAAATGACCAACGAAGAACGGGCAAAAGCAATTGCTTCGAATCCGGACTATGCAAAAATTGTTTGCAGATGTGAAACAGTTACGGAAGCTGAAATCCGTGAAGCAATTCGCAGGCCAGTAGGCGCTAGAACCATTGACGGCATCAAGCGCCGCACAAGGGCTGGCATGGGCAGATGTCAGGCTGGATTCTGTACCCCCAGAACCATTCAGATTTTAAGCGAAGAGCTTCATATGTCCCCGCTTGAAGTAACCAAGTTCGGCGGCAATTCCAAAATGCTTTCCCACTATCTGTTTCAAGAGGGGGATGAAAGAGCATGAGAAATGTTGATATTTTAATTGTAGGCGGCGGGCCTGCTGGACTGGCTGCTGCAGTTGCAGCATATGAAAGCGGCTGCCAAAACATTCTCATCCTGGAAAGAGAAGAAACGCTCGGGGGAATTTTGAAACAGTGTATTCACAACGGATTCGGTTTGCATACATTTCATGAAGAATTAACCGGACCGGAATACGCACAGAAATATATTGATAAGATTCTTTCTTACCAAATCCCCTATCAATGTTCCACCATGGTTTTAGATATTTCAAAAGACCGTGTCGTCACGGCGGTCAGCCATGTAAACGGACTGCAGCAATTTCAGGCTAAGTCAGTCATCCTTGCCATGGGATGCAGAGAACGTCCCCGCGGTGCTCTTGCTATTCCGGGTTGGCGCTGCTCCGGTATTTACACAGCCGGAACTGCCCAGAAACTTGTCAACCTTGAGGGCATTATGCCGGGTAAACGTGTCGTAATTCTTGGCTCCGGCGATATCGGACTGATTATGGCCCGCAGAATGACTTTTATGGGCGCAAAAGTCCTTGCCTGTGTGGAATTAATGCCATATTCCTCGGGTCTGAAGCGCAATATTGTGCAGTGTCTGGATGATTTTGGAATTCCGTTACTTTTGAACCATACAGTTATAGATATTTCCGGGCGAGAACGGCTGGAAGGCGTTACCGTTGCCGCAGTGGATCCGGACACAAAAAAGCCGCTGCCAGGTACGGAAGAATATTATGAATGTGACACCCTCCTGCTGTCCGTCGGGCTGATTCCGGAAAATGAGCTGAGTCAGCTTGCAGGCGTTAAAATCTCACCTGCTACGGGCGGCGCCGAAGTGGATGAGAATTTGGAAACCTCCGTAAAAGGAATCTTCTCCTGCGGCAATGTTCTGCATGTGCACGACCTTGTGGACTACGTTTCACTGGAGGCAGAAAGAGCCGGCAAAAACGCTTGGCAGTTCGTTTGCAGTCAGCTCCCTGAAAACAATGAAAAAATTCCCGTAGTCAGCGGCTTTGGCGTATCCGGCGTAGTACCCCAATTAATTCATCCTAATACCGTTAGCCCCGTTACCATGATGTTCCGTCCGAAAGGCGTTTATCGGAATGCGAAAATCATTGTAAGTTCGGGCGACAGCGAATTGTATTCGAGAAAAAGCCGAATTCTTACTCCGGGAGAAATGGTCAGTCTGGAACTTAAACCCGAGCAGCTTTGCAAAGCTGCAGGGAAAAACGAACTTACGGTGAAAGTGGAGGCCTGAGAGATGCAAAAGGAAATCACCTGCATTGGCTGCCCTATGGGATGCCGTATTACAGCTGAGGTGCAAAACGGTAAAATTCTCTCTGTGGAGGGTTACTCCTGCAATATTGGCAAAAAATATGCACAGGAGGAATTGACCATTCCAAAAAGAATGGTAACCTGTTTGGTGCATGTGTGCGGAAGCAATCATCCATTACCGGTCAAAACTTCCTCACCAATTGAGAAAGATAAAATCTTTGATTGCCTCAGAGAGATCAAACAGTGTGAAGCAACGCCTCCTGTGCATATCGGGGACGTAATAATTTCAGGAGTGTGCGGGACCCAGGTAGATATTATTGCAACCAAGGAAGCATATTAACAAAATAGATGAAACTCCCCCCGGAGATTATCAGTATCCTCCGCCGGGGAGTTTCACCTGCCTAAGAGCGTTTAATGGTCAGCTTTTTTTCTGTGCCATGCCTCAGCCGCTGCAGATTCGTGCGGTGTTTATAGACCAGCAGCCCGGCTAAAAGCAGTGAAAAAACAGTGGTAATCATCACGTAGGAAAACGGTACATATCCCAGTTTCCACTGGATAAAGTACGAAAAATAGAAATTGACCAGTGGAAACGAAAGAGCGCTTAAAACAGACGATATGGACACAATCTTCGAGATAACAAATACAATTGCAAATACAAAAAGCACAATCATAAAGCATCGCCAATCAAGAAGCGCAATAATCCCAGCCGATGTTAACACACCTTTTCCACCATGGAAATGGAAAAACACCGGGTAAATATGCCCCGCAACACAGGCAATTCCGGCCAGACACGCTCCATATTTGATGACATACTCCGGCAGATGATATTGCATGCACAGTTGCCGAAAGATTGCCTTGCTAATGAAAACAGAAGCTGCACCTTTAGCAAAATCAAAAATCAGAGTTAAAATACCTGCCTTAATCCCAACGCAGCGAAGAACATTTGTTAAACCAGCGTTTCCGCTTCCCAAAGTCCTGATATCTAGATTGCAAAACAGCTTTGTAAAGATAATCGAAAAACTGATACTGCCCAAAAGATATGAAATGCCAACAACCAGCAATGACGGCAGTACAAAATGAATCAAGTTTGGCATATAAATCCCCCGTCTTTCATTTACATCTAAAAATAGGCCATTAGGCCATTGCATTGACATGGACAAAAATTTTCACACCTGTTGCGAACTGGAAACTTCGTGTTTGAAAGATTTCAGAATTATAACCTTATTCATTTTATGTATTGAGTTTCATTATTATAATACTATATAATTTAAATATATCAATATTAAAAATTGTTTATATTTTCTAAAAAGTATTTGTGCAAATAATCCTACCATTTTATGTCACAGCAGGATTCAGGATAGATTTTGCGTTTTAACTTTCAAAAAAGACCATATAATTTATTTAGGAAACACACAAAAGAAAAATACACTACTGGCAAATTTAATTTATTCGAAATTTGGTGAGGTATCGATGATAATTTCAAACATTTCCAAAAACGGTATTGGAGTTTCAAAAGGATATGCTATTGGAACAGCATATGTCATAAAGAATGATTCCAATACTCATACACAGCGTACTACAAACAGCGCGGCAAAAGAAACCGAAAGGCTGAAGGCTGCCATTGAACTTTCTAAAGAGCAAATACACCGCATCGCCTGTAAAGCAGCTGAAAATCTTGACAAGAAACATGCTAATATTATTGAAAGCCAAATTAATTTTCTGGATGACCCCGCTTTTATAGGTGAAGCTTTTTCGCTGATAAACAGCAAAGCTATATCCGCAGAAACCGCAATTTCCAACGTTATGAATGCTCTATATGATTCTTTTTTACAGCTTGACAATGAGTATATTAAAGAACGTGCCGCAGACATTAAAGATGTCGGCGAAAGAATTTTAAGAAATTTGTCCGGTGAATGCAGCAACATAGATTTTAACGCCATGCCGCAAAATACCGTTCTTTTCGCACACAATTTAACTCCTTCTGATACCGTGCAAATAGACAAAGAAAAAGTCTCGGCCTTTGTGACGGAAACCGGCGGAAAAACATCGCATATGGCAATCTTAGCCAAAACACTTGGTATCGCCGCCATCACCGGCTGCGCAGGTATTTTGGACGCGGTAGAAAACGGCGCAAAAGTCATTGTAGACGGTGTGTACGGAAAAGTTATCATAAATCCGGACGAAAAAACTATAAACAAATACTCGGTACTATCTGAAAAATTCAACAGGCAAAAAGCAGAAAACATGAAAATGGCACAAAAACCAATTTATACAAAAGACGGCAAGCATATCGTAGTTGCTGCAAATATCGGGAACCTTCAAGACCTTAAAACAGCAATTCATTACGGTGCCGAAGGCGTCGGATTGTTTCGTACCGAATTTTTATATATGAACCGGAATAAGCTTCCTTCAGAAGAAGAACAGTTTGTTGTATATAAAAAAGCAGCGCAAATGCTCGCAGGAAAACCTCTTACCATCCGCACACTGGACATAGGCGGTGATAAAGACCTTCCCTATCTTAAGTTTTCCAAGGAATCAAATCCATTTCTCGGTCTTAGAGCCATCAGGCTGTGCCTAAAACATCCTGAAATATTCAAAGTGCAGCTAAAAGCTATTTTGCGCGCATCTGCTTTTGGCAATATTAAAATTATGTTCCCTATGATAAGCAATATGAACGAGCTTACTCAAGCCAAAAAAATTATGAACGAGTGTAAACAGGAACTCCGGGGGCGCGGGGAAAAAATCAGTGATGATATCAAAATCGGCATAATGATAGAAATCCCTTCTGCCGCTATTATGGCAGATGTATTTGCAAGTGAAGCCGACTTTTTCAGTATCGGTACAAACGACCTAACACAGTACACCCTTGCAGCCGACAGAATGAATGAAAACATCACCGAACTTTATGACCCCTTGCATCCTGCAGTACTACGCCTTATAAAGATGACAATAACAGCATCCCAGAAAGCATCAATTCCTTGCAGTATGTGCGGTGAACTTGCATCCGATGAACGAGCGATACCGGAACTTCTCAAATACGGTCTTGATGAATTTTCCGTAAACCCAGGAGCGATACCTGATACGAAAAGCAATTTGCTCAGAGCGATACAACATAATCACGGCAACTGAGCACTTCAGAATATTTACTGGAAATTGTAACTCTATTTTAGATAAAATCGGTTGTCAAGCAAAAATGAAGAAGGACGCTTTCGGAAATCCAATAGCATGGAGCGGCTGAAAAGCTGCTCTTTTTTCTTAAAATACCTAAATATGATATGCTGAGAATTCGATTGCCAAAGCGGCCAAAATGATGGCAACCGTAGGCATGAGGTGCCGATGCTCTGTTGGCATATCGTGATTATTTTGGATCCTATATATTTCTTGAAACGAATAGGTTTGACCCTGTATACATGGACGCGGTGGAAATGAAACCGCAAAAAAATTTGTGTAAAAGCTGAATATGAGACTTTTTTCAGACAAGAATGAGGGTAAGAAAATATCAGTCTGAAAGGAAGTCATTTTGATGAGTAGAGTACCGGCAGAACTTTTAAGAGAATATGTCAACAGCCAGAGCTTCAGCAGCACTGCAGATATTATGGAAGCCATGAAAGACATGTTCCGCGATGTTCTCCAGCAAGTAATGGAGAGCGAATTGGAGGAAAAGTTAGGCTACGAAAAGAAGCAAGAGACTGTCAAATGTTGAAGAAACGGCAGGGTCGAAAAATTACAGAAACGGGTATTCCAAGAAAACCGTAAAAACGCAGATTGGAGAGATTTCTGTAAAGATTCCACGTGACCGTAACGGCGAGTATGAGCCGAAAATCATAGGCAAATATAACCGTAATGCCGAAAGGATGGAAGAAAAAATTTTGGCTCTGTATTCCTGTGGAATGAGCCAGAGGGATATCCCTGAACAAATTAAAAATCTGTACGATGTAGAAATATCACCGGAACTAGTCAGTAAAATCACAGACAAGATTATGCCAGAAATTACAGCGTGGCAATCCCGTCCTTTAAATCCGGTGTATCCGTTTGTTTTCATGGATGCGATTCATTACAAGGTGAAAGAAAATCATCAATATCAAACGAAGGCAGCTTATGTGGTACTGGGTATTGATATGGATGGCCGTAAGGATATTTTGGGAGTCTGGATAGGAGAACATGAAAGCAGCAAATTCTGGCTCAGTGTGCTCAATGACCTGAAAAGCCGCATTACACGTAACAGACTTTCCGGACATCGCTTGTATCGAGACCCCATAAAATTTTGTGTAAAAGCTGAATATGAGACTTTCTTTCAGACAAGAATGAGGGTAAGAAAATATCAGTCTGAAAGACTAACTATTAAAAGTCAAGCCTAAAAAAAGATTTTGCGAAAAAAACGCCGCCCATGACAAACAGCATTCAAATGCTGAAAAAGCGTTAGCGAAGGTGACGGAGGGAATAGCAAATCAAGCACAGTTTACCCTCGCTCAAAAAATTGTAGCATTTGAAGCTTTCTGTTTGTCAAGGGTACGCTGTGCCGGCTGATTGGTATTAAATTTTAGCTCAGGTTCAAGAAAGAATAGCTATTGGTCGGTAGGTTTCGCCAGTCGTTTCTAAATGGTACAGAACTCTCACAAGCTTCTTTGCCGCATGTGAAAGCGCAACGTAGTAATGCTTACCTTCCGAACGTTTTTTGTGAAGGTAAGCCGCAAATGTAGGCTCCCACTTGCAAACATAGGCAGCTGCATTTAAGAGTGCCCAACGAAGATACCTTGAACCACGTTTCTCCATCTTTGCATGGGAGGAATAAAGTTTTCCGGATTGATATGTAGATGGGGAGCAACCTGCAAAGGCAAGTATTTTGTCAGGACTGTCAAAATGAGAGAAATCTCCGATTTCAGCAATAATCATGGCTCCGAGGATTTGTTCAATACCTGGAACCCCAAGAATTGGAGAGTCAATGGCATCCATAATCTTTTTAATCTCAGCTTCAATCTCGGTTATCTCACTGTTAAGTTCACGGATGAGCCTAATTGTATGCCTCAGCTCGAGTGATTTTGCAGGCAGGTAGGAACTGATGGACCGTCTGGCAGCTTCTCGAATTTCATCTGCTGTAACTTTTTTAAATCGTCCCTTTGATGCATTGTCCAATAAATGTGTGAGATGCTTGAGATTAGCGGATGCAATGTGCTGTGCACTTGGAAATTTTAACAAAAGCTCATAAACAGCCTTTCCGTGCAGAGTGGATACAAGCGTTTCAAGTTCGGGAAAAAGTATGGTTACAAGCCTTGAAACGGACTGCTTTAATTTTGCTCTTTGTGAAACTTTATCAAATCTGTATCTTGTTAATGATTTTAAATCCTCATTGTGATATAATTTGTCAGAGTAGGGCCTTAAGCTCACGTCAGACATTATCATACTTGCAATTGTACGAGCATCTACCTTGTCTGTTTTAGTTTTACGCAGACTGATGCTTTTCCGGCTTAGACTGGTGTACAACGGATTGATTACGATGGTTGGTATACCTTTGTTTTTCAAGAATCCGAGAATGTTGCAACTGTAGTGTCCAGTGGCTTCAAGTCCTACTTTTACTTTGTCTGCATTTTTCTCGACACTATTGATTCTTAAATTGCAATAACAAATTGAACACTTTCACTGGATAAAGTTATCTACGGGTTTAAAGTATAAATTCTGTCCAGTTGAGCATCAAACAGTTCCTCAGGGGTCTGATAACCTAATCGTTTCCTAGGCGTGGCGTTTATCTCGTCTGCAAACATTAAGATTTGTTCGGCGGTAAAGCCATTGATGGAGCGACCCTTTGGGATATATTTTCGTAGTATGCGATTGGTCCTCTCATTTACAGGTCGTTCCCAAGCAGAATAGGGATGAGCAAAGTAGATTGCCGTGCCTAGTTCTTCAAAGGCTGAAAATGCCGCAAACTCACTGCCGTTATCTGTGGTAATACTGCGAAACACCTGCGAAAATTTCTCGCCATACTGTTCCTTTAGCTGTTCCATGGCACTGGCAACACCGGTGGTTGTTTTGCCGTCAATTCGAATTGAAAGATAATATCCTGTCAGGCGCTCTACAATGGTAAATACAACTGCCTCACCGCTTCTTTTTCGGCCCAGTACCGTATCAGATTCCCAGTGTCCAAATGTGTTTCGCTCTGCTGCCTCAGGTGGCCGCCAATCAATGGATTTCCCATTGATACGCTTAGAAAGCCGTGGTTTTCTGCGAGAATGCCTATTTAATACCTCAGGAAGTTCAAATAGCGTGAGCGGTAATTCCCCTTTCCACAGCATATGATATAGAGTTTTTGTACATGGGATTTCCTTGGCTGGAAAACGATGTTCGCTTCGGGCCCGCCCTACGCACTCATCAAAAGACCAATTATGCTTACGAACCTTTTTAACCATCCAACGGATGAAGTCGGAGTTCCTGGATACCGTTCTAGGGCGATGGCAACGACTGCGATTCGCTTTGTAGACTGCAGCTCCACGTTTGGCTGAGTAGCCGGGTTTGCGACCTCGGCCGGAGTATTCCGGTGTGCCACGTCGTAGTTCATAGCCCACGGTAGAGGGGCTGCAATTGATTGCGCGAGCAATCTTTCGATTGCTAAATCCCATCTTCTTTAACTGTTGGATTGCGCCACGCTCTTCTGCTTTAAGATGCTGTCCCCTCTTGCGTTCTTCGATCTTTATGATAGAATGGTTCTTGTCCATAGTGTTCAGGCCTTTCTGTCAGTATTTAGTGTGGTAACTTTATCCTAACAGTTCCCTGTGCGCTATGGAATCTTTTTATGTGTTCAATTTGATTTTACAATCTACCGACACTATTGATTTTGAAAAGCAAATCTTCAAAACCATCAATGTTGTTTTGTATGGTGAATACATCAAACAGAACTTCACCATCGGAATTTACGATGAAACAATCATGCTTGTTCTTGGCTATGTCGATTCCTACATAAACCATAACGATACCTCCGAAGAGTTTATTTGATACTGTATGGACCCACAGGGCACTTTACGTCTTGTAACCTCGTTCTAAATAAACCGTCTGGCGGTATCTAACTAATTAACAAATTCGTAAAGGTCTGTGGTTGGAGCCTTTCTGAAACCGTCATGCGGTAGGAAGTCTAACCAATCCACAGCATCCATTACAGTGTAGCATAATTTAAAAAGTTCTTGGAGACGAACTCTATAAACTACTACTTTTATATAATACGAGGAAGTCATTTTGATGAGTAGAGTACCGGCAGAACTTTTAAGAGAATATGTCAACAGCCAGAAATTTAGCAGCACTGCAGATATCATGGAAGCAATGAAAGACATGTTCCGTGATGTTCTCCAGCAAGTAATGGAGAGCGAATTGGAGGAAAAGTTAGGCTATGAAAAAAGCAAGAGACTGTCAAATGTTGATGAAACGGCAGGGTCGAAAAATTACAGAAACGGGTATTCCAAGAAGACCGTAAAAACGCAGATTGGAGAGATCCCTGTAAAGATTCCCCGTGACCGTAACGGCGAGTATGAGCCGAAAATCATCGGCAAATATAACCGTAACGCCGACGGGATGGAAGAAAAAATTTTGGCTCTGTATTCGTGTGGGATGAGCCAGAGGGATATCGCTGAACAAATTAAAAATCTGTACGATGTAGAAATATCACCGGAACTAGTCAGTAAAATCACAGACAAGATTATGCCGGAAATTACAGCGTGGCAATCCCGTCCTTTAAATCCGGTGTATCCGTTTGTTTTCATGGATGCGATTCATTACAAGGTGAAAGAGAATCATCAATATCAAACGAAGGCCGCTTATGTGGTACTGGGAATTGATATGGATGGCCGTAAGGATATTTTGGGAGTCTGGATAGGAAAACATGAAAGCAGCAAATTCTGGCTCAGTGTGCTCAATGACTTGAAAAGCCGCGGTGTGCTTGATGTTTACCTGTTTTGCGTAGATGGCCTGAAAGGATTTCAGGATGCCATTTCAGCAGTATATCCGCAGGCGCAGATTCAGCGCTGTATCATCCATCAGATTCGGTCCAGTACCCGCTATGTCAGTTATAAAGACATCAAATCGCTGATGAAGGACCTTAAATTGGTTTACCAAGCTGTGACAGAAGAGGAAGCTTTAGAAAATCTCAGTCGTTTCAAAGAAAAATGGGGTAAATCTTATCCTTCTTGTGTAAAGAGCTGGGAAGACAACTGGGAAATTCTCTCCACATTTTACGCATACCCGGCTGAGATTCGGATAATCATATATACGACAAATATCATTGAGGGTTTGAATCGCCAATTCCGGAGAATTACCAAAAATAAGCCATCCTTTACGAATGACGATTCCTTGCGTAAAATGTTGTATTTGGCGTCGAAAAAGATTGTCGAACATTGGACCTGCAGATGTCGAAATTGGGACAAAGTTTTAAATCAGTTAAATATCCTGTTTGCCGACCGAGCGGCAGGCTGATTGCCTCTGAAAATTAGGATTTCCTCAAAGCTGCTTTGGCATTCACGCTTCGCGCGCATTCCTCGGCAGCTTTGAGGAAAATAAGACAATTAGGAGCAAAGCCAACCTTTTGATTTACGTTGCAAATCAAAAAAATTACCTGAGTTCTTCTCTGAAAGAAAATTTAATTTACACAAAATATTACGGAGTGCCCTTGTATCCGCGCTTTTTTAACCGGGACCATAGTTCAATCATACCGAGTTCCGGATTTCTGCGCCGCATATCGCGAATCAGTTTTAACTCGGCAGGTGTATGCTGGTTTGGATGACTGTGTGGCCTTCTAGACCGGCAAACCAACGATTCTAATGTACCGTCTACCGGGCCATCCAAAAGTAAATAAAAGAACGACTTTTGTTGTACTTTCTGCTTGCACGGCTAACACCGTACTTTTGAGCGTAGATCATTATGGATTGCCTAAACTTCATATCTTGTGTTACACTATTCATGCAGGAATGGACACTTCCTCTCGGTATCATTTAGTTTTGGTAGCTTTATTGTAACCGATGTGTCCATTTCTGTATTTTATTTTTTCTCAACTGTCCAATATGTATTGTAGTCCTACACTTGACACTAAGTTTTTTTATTTTATATATTGCACTTTTTAAATTTGTATGCTATTATATTAGAGTTTCAAATACATATCTTCAATTTAAAAAAATCAGAAATATTGTAAGGGCCATTAGCTCAGTTGGTTAGAGCAACCGGCTCATAACCGGTCGGTCCGGGGTTCGAGTCCCTGATGGCCCACCAAGCAAAAACCGCATCAGACAACCATTTGTTGGTTGTTTGATGCGGTTTTTTGTGGCTCTATTTCACGTAAAAACACGCAAATATATGCAGGCTCTATGTCAATAGTTTGGGTAACCTAAAATGGAAACGCCGCTTCATCCGGCGTTTCCATTTTTCGTTGAAACATGGAACATGTGAAGAATGCGATTGCGGAAGCGTGTAAAATTACGATAACCGTAGGCATTGCGTTTAAGAACCTTAATCTTGTTGTTAACCCCTTCGGTAAATCCGTTGGTGTAAGGGCAGTCGAATGAATTCAGAATACCTTTTGACCAGCGAATCATGGTATTTGCACAAGCAACAAATCTTGAAAGACCACTGTTTTGTGCGGCCATAATCCAATGGGATAGCGCTGTCCGTGCAGACACATTGTCAGAAGATTCAAGGACTTTGAAAAACTGTTCTTTCAGAGAGTAGGCTGTCAGCAGACGGTTGCTTGTATAAAGCATAATGTTAACCTGTTGCCTTTGCTCTGGAGTGAGAAATTGGTATCGTTTGTTCAGCAAGATTCGGGAGCGTTTAAAATAAATTCTTCGGGTTTTGCTGAACTTTTTCTGTTCTTCTTTGCGAACGGCTTCAAAGGCCCAAAATACTTGACGAATGTAATGATATTTGTCAATGACATAATTTGAATTTTTAAAATATGTCTGAGCAATATTGGCATATGTACTCCACATATCGCTGACGAAATGCTTCGTTTTAGAACGGTCAAGCCGGCCGAAATATTCTGTCAGTTTGTGGTTGTATCGAGCAGGAAGAATATCAAGGATTTGGTGACGAACCGGATCGGTCAGAACGCACTGATATTTCTCGCCACTTGTATTGCCTTTAAACTCATCAATCGACACAACTTCAGGTAATTGCTGCGGTTTTCCATAGCGGATACAATCTAATAGCCGGATAATAGTTGAAACAGATAGATTTACTTCACGTGCTACACTGGTAAAAAACGCAGATCGGAAAGCTTTGAAAGGATAGATGCGGCGAAACGGCTTGTCATGCGGTGATATCTGGACAGGAATGAATTATCTTCACAGAAACGTTTTCCGCAGAAAGAGCAGCGGTACCGGCGCTTTCGAAGAATCAGAAAGGTATATTTGCCAAAAGCAGGAATGTCTTTTATCGTTTGACAACGGTAATCATGGACGTAGCTGGTTTGATGGCCACAACACGGGCAAACATGAGGTTTTCTTGGTAATTCAATCAAAATTTTCGTTTTATCGGGCAATTGCCTCACATTTTTTACGATTACCCCTTTTAATCCAAGCAATTTTTCGGTAGAATAAGTACAGAGCATATCGATGACCTCCAAAATGGTGTTGTGGTAATTTCCATTTTAAAGGTTTTTCATCGAATATGCTCTAATTTTTTGCTCTTTTTTCGCAGCTTCTATTCGTTGCGCCCTAACATTTATTGTAGAGCCAGATTATGATATCTGGGGCAATGGAATCCGGTGTTATCGTAAAACCGCCTTGATCAACCGCAGAATTCTCCCAGCTTTCTCTGGTAATAAATTGCAATTTTGGACGCAGATTCACGAAAATCCTGGTCAGGAAGATCAATCCCAATCATGACACAAATGCCAAGGTCATAGACCTCGCCGGCATCCTCGGCGATACCCACACCTAAAGCCAGCAAAGGATTATCTCGTGGCTTGGTGCGCTGGGCAATACCCGAGATGATCTTCTTGTGGACGCTGTAGCTGTCGCCCCCCTCCCTGGTGATACCAGGTCGGCTCCCTCCTTCATCTCGTCAAAACCAACCGTGTCCAGGACACATTTAATCCCAGGCTTCAGCTGCGCCCATGCCCCTGGAATCTGCGTCGCCTCACAGCCTAGCTCCTTCTATATCACCCGATCTAGATGCCGAAGGTCAGGGTCCAGAATCTCCACTATGGCTAGATCGGCCCCCTTCTAAGGGCCCAAAATATACGCTGCATCGGCGGGATCACATAGGGATTTTCCACGTCGTACATCACGATGATTTTGACTTTCTCCAGGCACTTCTTTGCCCCGGAAGCGTTAATTCGTTCAATCTGCTCCAGGGTGAGCCCGGTGGACACAACTTCTTATTCCTCTTTTGTGTAAAAGCGGACGCTCAGCGCCGACGCGTAGCCGCAACCGCCTTCGTTGGGCGTTGCCCCTCATGTTCAGCAAAGTCCCCGCGCAACCCTGTTCCACCCCGTAGGCGATGCGTTTTCCCACTCAGCGAGTAGTGGTCTTGGCAGGGTCCCTTCACCGTAGTTATCTCGATAATGGCCTAGATTTCTTTGCCGGCATGATGCCTTGCACCTTTTCTCCATGGGATGCGCTCCTGGGCCATGCGGCAGATCTCTATGCTGGAGACGATCCCCGAAAAGGATGCTGAAATGAAGATATATTTTTCATCGGCTCATTTGTTGACCACATTTACCGGGCTGCCGGCCATGTAGGCCTTGATGTTGTCCACGGTAATGTCTATGATACGCTGCCGGGCCTCCTTGGCACCCCAGGACATATGTGGGGTGATGATGCAGTTGGGAGCAGTGAGCAGAGGGTTGTCGGCGCGGATTGGTTCGGTGGACACCACATCCAGGCCGGCGGCCGCCAGCTTGCCCGACTTCAGGGCGTTGGTGACGTCCTGCTCGTCGATGAGCTGCCCGCGGGAGTTGTTAATGAGGATGGCCCCGTTCTTCATCTTAGCGATGCTGACCTTGTTGATCATCCGCTCATTGTCCGCAGTCAAATTGCAGTGAAGGAACACCACGTCTGACTTAGAAAGCAGGGTGTCCAGGTCCACATACTCGGCGATAGCTCTGCCGGAGTCGTTGGGATAGAGGTCGTAGGCAAGCACTTTCATTCCCAGAACCTTAGCAATGCGGCCGGTAGTCTGACCGATGCGGCCAAAGCCAATGATGCCGGCAGTTTTCCCGTCCAGCTCAATGAGAGGATAATTCCAATAACACCAGTCAATGTGGTTCTGCCACTTGCCCTCCTGGACTGTCTGGGCGTGATGTCCGATGTGGTGGCAGATCTCCAACAGCAGGGCTATGGCGTACTGCGCCGTGCAGGCGGTGCCGTAAGTAGGGACATTGCACACCAGGATGCCCTTTTCTTTGGCATAGTTGTAGTCAGCTACATTGTAACCGGTGGCCAGGAAGGTGATTAGCTTCAGATTAGGACACTTGTCGATAGTCTCTTTGCTAATGGGAGTTTTATTCGTTACAACCACTTCAGCGTCTCCAATACGTTGGGCGATAATGGGATTATCCACATAGGAGGTGCGATCATAGATCTTTACCTCTCCCAAAGCCTCTAGTCTGCTCCAGCTCAGGTCCCCGGGGTTTACGGTATAACCATCCAAAACGATAATTTTCATAGCAGCTTCCTCCTGTTAAGTATAAACATATCCAAGAAATAGAGTTTGGCGAAAAAAACAAATCCTATTTTCTTGTTCAGCCGTTGGGGAACATAAAGTGGATAGGACCCGTGATGATCTGTGGGAAAATAATCAGCAGGGCCAACACGCTGGCGGTGAGGAAAATCCACGGTATAACAGATTTAACCACTTTTTCAAAGGGTAGGCCTGTGACATTTTCCGCCGCGTACAGGCACACGCCAACAGGAGGCGTGATGAGGCCGAAGCTTAGGGTGATAACCAGAAATACCACAAAGAACAGCGGATCCACCCCCAGCTGCTTCACAACCGGCAACAAAATAGGCACCAAAATGTAGATGGCAGCGGTGGCGTCCATAAACATACCAACGAGGATCAGGAAGACGAACAGAGCAAACATGATAATCAGCTGGTTGTCGGAGATGCCCAGGATGAAGTTAGCCAGCTTAGAGGGCAGGCCATCCAACTCGAAGATCTGACCAGCAGGCTTGGCGGTGATGGCGATGAACAGAATAGTGCCGGTCTGCCGGGCATTCTTGCAGACAATGCGGGGAATGTCAGACCATTTTAGGCGCTTGTACACATAGATAGAGACTAGAATAGCGTAGGCCACGGCCATACCGGCGCCCTCGGTGGGGGTGTAGATGCCGCTATACATGCCGACCAGAAGGATTACGGGGACCATCAAGGCGGGAATGGCGCTGATGAAGGACCGGCCCAGACGGCGTAGGTCAAACTTGCTCTTCTCACCGATACCAGTGACTTTGCAGTGGATGTAGTTGTAGATCATAAAGGCGCCGCCGATGAAGATGCCTGGCATGATGCCGGCCATCAACGCCTGACCAATGGACTCACCGGCGGTGGAGGCCGCCACAATCATCAGAATGCTCGGCGGGATAACCGAAGCCAGCATACAGCCGGCTAGGTTGATGCCCACGCCGTACTCCTTAGGATAGCCCTTCTTGGCCATAGCGTTGATGCTCATCTTGCCGATGGAGGCCACGGCGGCCACGGAGGAACCAGACATGGCCCCGAAGATGATGTTACAAAGGACGGACACGTGGCCCAGGCCGCCGTAAATCCAACCAACGCAGGAGTCAGCCAAGTCATAGATCTTATCGGCAATGCCGCCTTCGTCCATGATGGAACCGGAAAGGATGAACAGGGGGACAGCCACCATGATGAAGCTGTTCATGGAAGTGTACATCAGTTGAATCACGGAGGTCAAGGGCATGTTGCCCATGGTAATCAAAACGATAACGGCGGCAGAACCCAGAGAAATGGCAATAGGCACGCCCAGGGCCGCCAAAACAACAAAGATAAGAAGCAGTGCCACACTCATGACTTGTCTCCTCCAATGTCTACTTTCTTAAAATACTCCAGCAGGCTTTGAATGGTACCAATGACCCCCAGAACGCCGCAGATGGGGACGCATACCATGATGAAGCCCAAAGGCAGGGCCACGGCAGCTCCCATTTCATTAATGGTGAATTTCTGCATGGTCAAGTCAAAGCCGTACTTCGCCATGAAGCAGAAGAACCCGATGGAAAATACGAAATACAAAACAGTGCACAACTTTTGAATAATACGGGGCAGATGCTGAAGCAAAACGGTCACGCGGGAGGACTCAGCCCGGTTGAATCCGGCGGCCACGGCGATGAACATCATCCAGATGAATAGAAAACGAGTGCTCTCCTCCGTCCAAGCGAACGACTTACCCAGCCAGCGGCCGAAGACCTGGAGTAAAACCACCAGCAGCAGGGCCACCAGGGTACTGCCGCACAGAATATCCTCTAGCTTGTCGATCACATCAAAGAACCTGCTCAGCGGGGAATGTTTACGTTCCATAGATTTCCCTCCTCCACACTTCTTTCTTTTAGAGTGATGCGGAGAAGCACTTCGGCTTCTCCGCATCGGCAAAACTTTGGGGTTAAACCGGAAAAACGGGGTATAGTTTAGGCCTTGCCGCAGAAAGCCAGGGTGGCGTCAAACAGTGTGTCGTCCTCCACAATGGCGCGGAAGTTATCATACAGGCCCTTGGAAATCTCCACAAACTCGTTGAAGCCCTCCTCGGTCAGGTCATTGTACTCCATGCCGTTGTCGGTCAACAGCTTGAGCATGTCGGCGTCGGTTGAAGCCTGATAGTCCACATACCACTGCTGACACTCCTCAGCAGCCTTGGACAGAGCGTCCTGCTGCTCCTGAGATAAACTTTGTAACTTAGCAGTGTTCATGCCCACAACCCAGGCGTCAGCCATGTGGTTGGTGCCAGAGATGTAGCTCTGAACCTCATAAAAGTTGTTGGTAGCGGGCACGTCCACGGGGTTCTCCTGACCGTCCAGGGTGTGCAGCTGCAGGGCATTGTAAACCTCGCTGAAAGCCATGGGAGTGACGTTTACGCCGCAGGCTTTAAAAAAGTCGACGTACAGAGTGTTGTTAGGTGTGCGGAGGGTCAGACCTTCTAGGTCAGCAGGGCAGGTGATGGGCCTGACGTTGTTGGTAACCTGACGGAAACTGCGGGTCCAGCGGCCCAGGCAGGTGATGCCCATCTCTTCAACGCGGTTGAACAGCTCCACGCCGGTGTCGCTGTTCAGATAATCCTGCAGCTGCTGGACGTCGTCAAACATATAGGGAATGGAGATGACGTTGAAACCCGGCTCGAAGCTGGCATACAGGGAAGCAGCCAGAATCATGATGTCAAGGGATCCGCTGGACAGCATGGTCACGCCGGAGTTGCCGTCGCCGCCATACAGGGAACCGTTTGGATAAATGGTCAGCTCAATGCTGCCACCAGAGTACTCCTCCACGCGGTCCTTAAACTCCTGAGCCGCAGCGTAAATGTAGGAGTTGTCGGCATCGGGAACGCTGACGTTTAGGGTGACCTTCTCACCAGAGCTGGAGGCACCGGAACTGGAAGCGTTGCTGCCGGAGCTGTTGGTGCTCTTTCCGCAGTTTACTAAGGTCAGGGCCATGACCAGGGCCAGAACCAAACTGACACACTTTTTCATTTTCCTTACTCCTCTTTCGTTCTAATTTCATTTGGTATGACTTATTCAATACCTAGATTTACCTTATAAAGCTTCTTCACGCTGGGATAGAGACGGGTATACACCTGATAGCGCCGGTTGTATACATCTTTGTGGGCATCGGAGTGGCGAATCTCCATGTAGACGGCCTTCTCAACCTTGGCGGAAGCCTCATAGACATCCTGGAATATGCCTGCACCCACGCCGGCCAGCAGGGCCGCACCCACGGGAGCCATATCGCTCATGTCCAGCACCGTGATGTCCCGGCCGGTGATATCGGCCTTAATCTGGGCCCAGACTTTGCTCTTGGCGCCGCCTCCAATGGAGGAAAAGTGGGTGAGCTTCTCTCCTGTTACTTCTTCTACCATTTCGATGAGCTGCCGCAGGCCGTAGGCACAGCCCTCCAACACTGCCCGGTTCATCTCCCGGCGGGTGGTCTTCAGGGAAAGCCCGAAGAATACGCCTCTGGCGTATGGATCCCACACAGGACTGCGCTCACCCATCATGTAGGGCAGGAATACTAGTCCGTCCGCTCCCGGCTCAGCCTGTTCGGCATCGTCGTTCATGAGCATCATGCCCTTCTTGCCGGTGACCGAGGGGTAATCCTTGTAGTCCTGATAGAAGTTGTCGTACATCCACTGATAGGAGGAGCCGGTGTGGGACATTGCGCCCTGGTAGATCCAGGCTCCGTCTACCACGTGGCGGCGATTGATGAAGTTATGGGAAAACTTGGGCTGCTCCACGCACACGGTGAGTACGTTGGTGGTGCCCACCGATTCACACACATCGCCCTGCTTGACCACGCCGGCCGCCAAAGTGGCGCAAGCTGTGTCTCCGCCGCCGATGACGATTTTGGTATCGGCGCGAAGTCCCATAGCCAGCAGAACAGGGTGTGTCAGGGTGCCCACCACATCGGTAGACTTATGTAAGGGGGGCAACTTGTTGATGTCGATGCCGATTTTACTGCAAATTTCCTCCGACCACACGCCTCGGCCCGTGGTCTCGTAGAGCAGGGTGTAGGAGGCGTTGGAGTGGTCGATGGCGAAATTACCGCACAACATGCAGGCCATCAAAGTATTGACATGGCCGAAGTAGCGAGTGCGCTCGTAAATATCGGGCAGGTTGCGCTTGATCCACAGCATGGAGGTGCCAGACATGGCGCCGGCCATAGCGCTGTTGGCGGTGATTTCAAACAGCCGCTCAGCGTTGATGGTCTCCCGGAAAATTTCCGCTTCCTGGGTGCTGCGGCGATCGGAGTAAATGATGGGGTCAACCAGCACATTGCCGTCTTTATCGAAGGCGGCAAGACCGGGGCACAGGCTGGAGATGCCGATAGCCTTGATCTTGGTGGGATCCACCTGGTGCTTGCTGACCAAGGAACCGACACAGCCAGTGAAGGCATTCCACATGTCCGCTGTGTCAATTTGAACGGAGACCTGGTCGGGATTGATGAGACGGTACGCGGCACTTTCCTGAGCCACAACCTTGGCGTTCTGATCAATAACCGTGACCTTGATGCTGGAGGTACCAATATCCGCGCCCAGGAGATACTGTTCTTCCATGGGATTCCCTCCTCGATTGAATGGGTGAGCGGAGACTTAGAACTGGTCGTAATTTTTGTCGTTCTCCAGCTGAGCTAGTAACTCCTTGGTTTCCTTAACGGAGTAGCCGTGGTGGATGAGATAACGAAGGGCAACCACCAAAGCGGTTACGTCCTTGTATCCCCAGACGAAGCGGCCCATGGTGACGCCGCCTACGCCGCAATCCATAGCCTCGCGGGTGATGGTTAGGAAGTAGTTTAGCCTACCCTCGTCATCTAGGCCAGCAGGAGCGTCGCCGCCTTGAATCACGACACGAAATCCGCTGGGTGCAGTGGCCAGAGCCTTAGCCATGGCGTCGGGGTTGCCGCAGTAGGTGGTCTTTACGATGTCCATGCCCATCTCGCAGGCAGAGCGGATGCAGTAGGCGATGTTCTCCCAAGAGGTGCGCTGATCAACGGGAACGCTCTCGCCCTTGGGATACACGTGGCCGATAAGAGGCATACCCTTCTGCATACACTCAGCGGCAATGCGGCCAATGGCCTCGAACTGGACGCCCTGATAGTCTCCCAGAGTCATGGCACCCATGGAAACACCGGAAGCGCCCAGAGAAATAGCCTCATCGACGGTGCCGAAGATGATGTCCTGAGTGGGAGTCACGGGGCTGTAGTTGGAGATCTTGCAGAGGATAGCCACATCGCGGTTTTTGGCCGCGTCCCAGCACTGATTCAGGATGCCGGGGGTAACCGTCATGGCGTCGGGTTTACCGGCGACAATCTTATCGATGGTAGATTGAATGTTGTGCAGACCAGTCATGGGAGCAATACCGCGAGAAATGGCATGGTCGACGGTGATAGCCATCATTTTGTTGCTGATAGGGTTGACCATGCGGGCCATACGTACCTTTTTACCAAGATTAATGTTACTCATTGCTGTACTTCCTTTCGAATCTGTTATTTATGTTAAATATAAGCGCTGCTGATTCATATTAAATATAGGAGAAACTGGAACTTAGGGCTCAATGATGACCTTCAGCCCGGCTCCGGCGACACACACATTGAAGGCCTTCTGGAAGTCCTCAATCTTGAACTTGTGGGTGACAATCTTATCGGCATTAATCTTGCCTCTCTTGATCATCTCGGCGGCGGCCAGGTAGTCCTCCAGTTTGTAGGCGGTGCTGCCGTTGACATTGATCTCGTTGTAGTGGATGGTGTTGGCTTCCACGGTGGACTCGCCGGTGCCGGCGAAACCGGCGAACAGGTTCACTGTGCCGCCGCGCTTGCACAGCTTTAGGGTAGAGTTCACTAGAGCAGGTACGCCGATGGCCATGACAATGATGTCCATACCATGACCGTTGGTCTCACGGTTGACGATGGCGGCCAAGTCCTCCTTGGTGGGGTCGACCACTAAATCGGCGCCCAGCTCCTGAGCGACCTTGCGGCGGGCCTCGTTGGGCTCACTAACGATGACCTTGCGGGCACCGGCAATCTTGGACAGCTGCAAGTGGAACAGACCGATGGGACCGGCACCGACAATAAGCACATCGTCATTGAAACTAGTGCCGGCATTTCGCAGGCCGCGGATGCAGCAGGACAGGGGCTCGATGAGGGCACCGGCTGCAAAGGAAACGTGGTCGGGAAGCTTGACTACGTTGCCGTTCTCAATACAGATGGCAGGGATGCGGATGTACTCTTCGAAGCCGCCGTCAAACTCGTAGCCGATGGCCTTGCGGTCTAGGCAGGCGTTGGTGCGGCCATGGAGACAGCTGCTGCAGTGGTGGCAGGGGATGACGTTGGCCACGGCCACCTTCTCACCTACTTCATAACCTTTGACATCAGCACCAACCTCGGCGATGATGCCGCAGAACTCGTGGCCAATGACGGAGGGGTAACGAACACCCTTGGTCTTCTTGCCAGTGAGGATACGCATGTCGGTGCCGCAGATAGCGGCAGCCTTCATTTCCAGAAGAATCTCGTTCGGACTGATTTCTGGCTTTGGGATGTCAGCGGGGGCAAACTGGTTGGGACCGGAAAGAACAACTGCTCTCATGAAAATCTCTCCTCAAAAATGTCCTAAAATAGTGGATGTTATTGTGGATGTTATGGGGCCGTCACTCTAGAAAACCAGGGTGGAAGCTCTCTATGATTGTATTGTATCATAAATGTAGTAAAACTACAATACTGAAAAATATTTTCGGAATAATTGTAAAAAAATTTACTTATTTTTGTGAAATTGAACAAAAAATTCCCATTGATACAATTGTTTTTCTTTGTTATTAGAATTTTTAGGTTCTAATTTGTAGTAAACTCCATATTCTATGTAGTCGAAAAACTACAGTTCTTGTGTAAAAGGAACCCCGTTCTAAATACCACCGTGCAACCTTAGACCTTGTTATCAGAGGTGGCCGCACGGGTTTTATATATTGCCTGAAATGCATTGTCATAATCCTGAAAGGCCATAATGGCAACTAGGCTGTCAATCACCGCCAGTTGTGCTAGTCGAGTACTACCAGACTCAGAACGAAAAATCGTTTCTTCGCTAACTGTGGTGATGGAATAATCCGCAATTTTCGACAGACTGGTTTTCCCAGCCACCGTTAGCGCCACTACCGTGGCGCCGCAGGATTTGGCAAGCTCCGCTGCCTGCAGCACATGAATATTGTTTCCCGAGTGGGACACTGCAAATAAGACGTCGCCCTTTCTTAAGAGCGAGGCTTCCATCAGCTGGATATCCTTGTCCTCTGCAGCAGAAACATGCACACCTATCTTCAAAAATTTGTGGTGTGCATCCCTTGCTACAACCATGCTACCGCCGGTTCCGGCAAAAACGATGTGGCCAGCCCGGCCCAAGATATAGGCAACCTGTTTGATGTTGTCCAAATCCAAAGAATGGATGGTGCGTTGAAGAGCGGTAATTTCTGTAGAAAAAACCTTTTTGCAGATCTCTTCCGGCGTATCGTCTTTGTTTAGTTTTGGATGATAGTGTTCCCCCGAGGGAATTGTCTCCAGTGCTGCGCTGATTTTAAACTCCTGAAACCCTTTATATCCTATGCTCTTGCAAAACCGAACCACCGACGCATCGCTCACCCCAATCAGTTCCGCCAGTTCCAACAAGGTACAGTGGAGCACCTGGGTAAAATTTTCTTGGATATACAAGGCTATCTTCCGCTCCGTATTGGTAGCGGTATCACTTTTGTATTTTGCAATGATTCGCTCTTTGCAATTTGACGCGACCATATCGAATCCCCCTTTTCAGTTGCTGAGTGCAGAAATTTTACTACATTTTGAATTTTATCACATTTTCCCTCCCTGTTCAACTTGCGGGAATATGTTCCTCTTAGTATGCTGTAGGACTACAACACATATTGGACAGAAAAAATAAAGGCTTTATGTAAATAGTTGGGGCCACCAAACATGGAACACCGGATAGAGCGGCGTTAAGCTGCTCCATTTTTGATGAATGAGGGAACATATGAAGAATACGATTGCGTAAGCGTGTAAAATTACGATAACCATAGGCGTTGCGTTTGAGAACCTTGATCTTGTTGTTAACCCCTTCGGTAAATCCGTTGGTGTAAGGGCAGTCGAATGAATTTACACTACCTTTTGACCAGTATATCCGGGCGTTTGTGGTAGAAAACCAATTGAAGGGTACTATAAAACGCTTAACCAGGTTCCAGCAAGACAGTGATTTTCGAAGCAATCAGCCGAAACCTGAAAAAAACGCGGATGTCAATTTTCTAGTCACGTGATTGATTATTCTTATTCTGCAGGCGGTCGGATTGGTTAACAACCACTTAGATCTTTATTTTTAAAAAATTCCTGTGCCATATTGGCTATAACAGCTTGCTGTAACATTTGCCGATATGCCTCTCTATCGATGCCCCAGGCTAATTAAGAACCCTGAGGGGGCGGATATTTTATTGGACTATATGGCTAATCCCATTTTGATTCTATATTCTGCTGGACTTAAATCTCCAAGAGATATTTTGATTCTCGTATCCCGATACCATACCATGTAAGCTTCAATCTGCTGCATAAAATCTTCTTTGTGATACCTTGACAAGGACGGCCGTAGAACATCTCATTCTTCATTCTTCCGAAAAAGCCTTCACAGGCTGAATTGTCCGGTGAACACCCCTTCTGAGACATTGATCTGACAATCCTGCCTTACGGGTTCGAACTAGCCAGCCTTGCCATCGGTAGTGACCACCTCGATTTGAATGAATAATCAGACGTGCATTTTGAGGAAATGTACTGATTGCACGATCAAGCAGACGATTTACCAACTGTGCGTTTGGTTCACAGCTAATGTTCCATGCTACCAGCATACCATCATAGCAGTCAATAATAGGAGACAAATATACTTTTCCTGCTGGAATTGAAAATTCTGTCACATCAGTCAGCCACTTCTGATTTGGCTTGTCAGCTCTGAAATTTCTCGGCACTCCGTAATATTTTGTGTAAATTAAATTTTCTTTCAGATAAGAACTCAGGTGATTTTTTTGATTTGCAACGTAAATCAAAAGGTTGGCTTTGCTCCTAATTGTCTTATTTTCCTCAAAGCTGCCGAGGAATGCGCGCGAAGCGTGAATGCCAAAGCAGCTTTGAGGAAATCCTAATTTTCAGAGACAATCAGCCTGCCACTCGGTCGGCAAACAGGATGTTTAGCTGGTTTAGAACCTTGTCCCAATTTCGACATCTGCATGTCCAATGTTCGACAATCTTTTTCGACGCCAAATACAACATTTTCCGCAAGGAATCGTCATTTGTAAAGGATGGCTTATTTTTGGTAATCCTCCGGAACTGGCGATTCAAACCCTCAATGATATTTGTTGTATATATGATTTTCCGAATCTCAGCCGGGTATGCGTAAAATGTGGAGAGAATTTCCCAGTTGTCTTCCCAGCTCTTTACACAAGAAGGATAAGATTTACCCCATTTTTCTTTGAAACGACTGAGATTTTCTAAAGCTTCCTCTTCTGTCACAGCTTGGTAAACCAATTTAAGGTCCTTCATCAGCGATTTGATGTCTTTATAACTGACATAGCGGGTACTGGACCGAATCTGATGGATGATACAGCGCTGAATCTGCGCCTGCGGATATACGGCTGAAATGGCATCCTGAAATCCTTTCAGGCCATCTACGCAAAACAGGTAAACATCAAGCACACCGCGGCTTTTCAAGTCATTGAGCACACTGAGCCAGAATTTGCTGCTTTCATGTTCTCCAATCCAGATGCCCAAAATATCCTTACGGCCATCCATATCAATCCCCAATACCACATAAGCGGCCTTCATTTGATATTGATGATTTTCTTTTACCTTATAATGAATCGCATCCATGAAAACAAACGGATACACCGGATTTAAGGGACGGGATTGCCACGCTGTAATTTCCGGCATAATCTTGTCTGTGATTTTACTGACTAGTTCCGGTGATATCTCTACATCGTACAGATTTTTAATTTGTTCAACGATATCCCTCTGGCTCATTCCACAGGAATACAGAGCTAAAATTTTTCCTTCCATTCCGTCGGCGTTACGGTTATATTTACCGATGATTTTCGGTTCATATTCACCGTTACGGTCACGGGGAATCTTTACAGGAATCTCTCCAATCTGCGTTTTTACGGTCTTCTTGGAATACCCGTTTCTGTAATTTTTCGACCCTGCCGTTTCTTCAACATTTGACAGTCTCTTGCTTTTTTCGTAGCCTAACTTTTCCTCCAATTCGCTCTCCATTACTTGCTGGAGAACATCACGGAACATGTCTTTTATTGCTTCCATGATATCCGCAGTGCTGCTAAATTTCTGGCTGTTAACATATTCTCTTAAAAGTTCTGCCGGTACTCTACTCATCAAAATGACTTCCTCGTATTATATAAAAGTAGTAGTTTTTAGAGTTCGTCTCCAAGAACTTTTTAAATTATGCTACACTGTAATGGATGCTGTGGATTGGTTAGACTTCCTACCGCATGACGGTTTCAGAAAGGCTCCAACCACAGACCTTTACGAATTTGTTAATTAGTTAGATACCGCCAGACGGTTTATTTAGAACGAGGTTACAAGACGTAAAGTGCCCTGTGGGTCCATACAGTATCAAATAAACTCTTCGGAGGTATCGTTATGGTTTATGTAGGAATCGACATAGCCAAGAACAAGCATGATTGTTTCATCGTAAATTCCGATGGTGAAGTTCTGTTTGATGTATTCACCATACAAAACAACATTGATGGTTTTGAAGATTTGCTTTTCAAAATCAATAGTGTCGAGAAAAATGCAGACAAAGTAAAAGTAGGACTTGAAGCCACGGGACACTACAGTTGCAACATTCTCGGATTCTTGAAAAACAAAGGTATACCAACCATCGTAATCAATCCGTTGTACACCAGTCTAAGCCGGAAAAGCATCAGTCTGCGTAAAACTAAAACAGACAAGGTAGATGCTCGTACAATTGCAAGTATGATAATGTCTGACGTGAGCTTAAGGCCCTACTCTGACAAATTATATCACAATGAGGATTTAAAATCATTAACAAGATACAGATTTGATAAAGTTTCACTGTAGGACTACAATACATATTGGACAGTTGAGAAAAAATAAAATACAGAAATGGACACATCGGTTACAATAAAGCTACCCAAACCAAATCATACCGAGAGGAAGTGTCCATTCCTGCATGAATAGTGTAACACAAGATATGAAGTTTAGGCAATCCATAATGATCTACGCTCAAAAGTACGGTGTCAGTCGTGCAAGCAGAAAGTACAACAAAAGCCGTTCCTTTATTTACTTTTGGATGGCCCGGTATGACGGTACATTAGAATCGTTGGCTTGCCGGTCTAGAAGGCCACACAGTCATCCAAACCAACATACACCTGCCGAGTTAAAACTGATTCGCGACATGCGGCGCAGAAATCCCGACCTCGGTATGATTGAACTATGGTCCCGGTTAAAAAAGCGCGGATACAAGCGATGTCCGGAAAGTCTGTTCCGTGTAATGCGCCGAATGGGGATTTTTCCAGAAGCAAAACCGAAGAAAAAATATCAGCCAAAGCCATATGAGCAAATGACGCATCCCGGAGAGCGCATTCAAATCGATGTAAAGGTAGTCCCAAAGCGCTGTATTGCCGACCCTGAGCTTCGGCTTTTTCAGTACACAGCCATCGATGAATTTTCTAGGCTGCGTTTTTTGGCAGCATACCCTGAACAGAGTACCTACTCTTCTGCCGACTTTCTTAAACGAGCTGTCAAATGGTTTGCTCGGCGCGGTGTTCATGTGGAATGCATTCAAACTGACAACGGTTTTGAATTTACCAACCGTTTTTCCCCATCAAAGAAACATCTGCTGACGCTCTTCGAGGCCACTGCCGCTCAACTGCATATCCGGCACAAACTGATTCGGCCTTATACGCCCAGGCACAATGGTAAAGTGGAACGCAGCCATCGCGAAGACCAAAAACGCTTTTACAACAAACACCATTTTTATTCCTTAGCGGACTTTGAAAACCAACTTTCCATCTACTTACGACGCTCTAACAATATGCCGATGCGTCCTCTTCACTGGTTATCTCCTTCTGAATTTTTACAATCCCATACTGTCCAATATGTTTGACAAACCTACAAAGATACAGATTTGATAAAGTTTCACAAAGAGCAAAATTAAAGCAGTCCGTTTCAAGGCTTGTAACCATACTTTTTCCCGAACTTGAAACGCTTGTATCCACTCTGCACGGAAAGGCTGTTTATGAGCTTTTGTTAAAATTTCCAAGTGCACAGCACATTGCATCCGCTAATCTCAAGCATCTCACACATTTATTGGACAATGCATCAAAGGGACGATTTAAAAAAGTTACAGCAGATGAAATTCGAGAAGCTGCCAGACGGTCCATCAGTTCCTACCTGCCTGCAAAATCACTCGAGCTGAGGCATACAATTAGGCTCATCCGTGAACTTAACAGTGAGATAACCGAGATTGAAGCTGAGATTAAAAAGATTATGGATGCCATTGACTCTCCAATTCTTGGGGTTCCAGGTATTGGACAAATCCTCGGAGCCATGATTATTGCTGAAATCGGAGATTTCTCTCATTTTGACAGTCCTGACAAAATACTTGCCTTTGCAGGTTGCTCCCCATCTACATATCAATCCGGAAAACTTTATTCCTCCCATGCAAAGATGGAGAAACGTGGTTCAAGGTATCTTCGTTGGGCACTCTTAAATGCAGCTGCCTATGTTTGCAAGTGGGAACCTACATTTGCGGCTTACCTTCACAAAAAACGTTCGGAAGGTAAGCATTACTACGTTGCACTTTCACATGCGGCAAAGAAGCTTGTGAGAGTTCTGTACCATTTAGAAACGACTGGCGAAACCTACCGACCAATAGCTATTCTTTCTTGAACCTGAGCTAAAATTTAATACAAATCAGCCGGCACAGCGTACCCTTGACAAACAGAAAGCTTCAAATGCTACAATTTTTTGAGCGAGGGTAAACTGTGCTTAATTTGCTATTCCCTCCGTCACCTTCGCTAACGCTTTTTCAGCATTTGAATGCTGTTTGTCATGGGCGGCGTTTTTTTCGCAAAATCTTTTTTTAGGCTTGACTTTTAATAGTTAGTCTTTCAGACTGATATTTTCTTACCCTCATTCTTGTCTGAAAGAAAGTCTCATATTCAGCTTTTACACAAAATTTTATGGGGTCTTAATTACTCTGAATAACATTTGGTACTTCAGGGCTAATTTCCCCTTTGTAAGAGCAGTATTTCCTTGCCCTTCTGCCTTTCACAACCAAGCCATTTTCACGCATAATTTGACGTATCACCTTTTCGGATAGGGTATAGCCCTCTCGGTTCAATACTATTTTAATCCTACGATATCCATATCTTTCCTTATTGTTATGGAATATGGTCGCAACAGCTTGATAATCATCTTTATGCTTCTTTGCAAAACTGACACGTTTGTTTTGATAGTAATAGCTGCTCTTGGCCAGTTTGAGCTTTTTTATCAATACAGACAGTGGATACTTCTCTTTTAAGGCATCAACAATCACCGCCTTCTCCCTGTTGTTCAAGGGACTCTTGTTGACGCCGGGGTCTTATTTTAGCACATCAATTTGTACATCTTCTCCCAGCTCAAAGCACCGGTGTAGAATCTCAAGCTTTCATTCTATTGGTGGATGGCGAGAGTTCTCCGGTGTATGATATCCACAAAAGGTGCATCGGTCTTCCGGCAAGGTTCATTTTCAATTGATCCAATTGTATAGCGTTTGCCTGCGTGCCGGATATTCCAAAATCGTTATTGTTTTTGTTACCGATTTCGTTTCTTCATAAACCTCCAGGGCTTTGCGATATTGTTCCTCTGAATACATCCTCTATCTCCTTGCTGAGTGCATTCAGTCCAACTTTTTGTCCGCGCCCCCCATCCCACGCCTACAACGCCTACCAAAACGCCTACTTCAAATGGCTCTATAATAAATGTTGGGGTGTAACGAATAGAGCCTGAGAAAAAGAGTAAAAAAAGTAGAGCATATTCGATGAAAAACCTTTAAAATGGAGATTACCACACCACCATTTGGGAGGTCATCGATATGCTCTGTACTCATTCTATCGAAAAATTGCTGGGATTAAAAGGGGTAATCGTAAAAAATGTGAGGCAATTGCCTGATAAAACAGAAATTTTCATTGAGCTGCCGAGAAAGCCGCATGTTTGCCCCTGTTGTGGCCATCAAACCAGCTACGTTCATGATTACCGTTGCCAAACCGTGAAAGACATTCCCGCTTTTGGCAAACATACCTCCCTGATTCTACGAAAGCGCCGATATCGCTGCCATTCTTGCGGAAAGCGTTTCTTTGAGGATAATTCGTTTTTGCCTAGATATCACCGCATGACAAACCATTTAGCCGTATATATCATTTCAAAGCTTTCCGACGTGCGTTCTTTTACCAGTGTAGCATGTGAGGTGAATCTATCTGTTTCAACTATTATCCGGCTTTTCGATTGTATCCATTATGGAAAACCGCAGCAATTACCTGAAGTTGTATCGATTGATGAGTTTAAAGGTAATACAAACGGCGAGAAATATCAGTGCATACTGACCGATCCGGTCCGTCACCGAATTCTTGATATTCTTCCTGCTCGATACAACCACAAACTGACAAGATATTTCGGCCAGCTTGACCGTTCTAAAACGAAGCATTTCGTCAGCGATATGTGGAGTACATATGCCGGTATTGCTCAAACATATTTTAAAAATTCCAATTATGTCATTGACAAATATCATTACATTCGCCAAGTATTTTGGGCTTTTGAAGCCGTTCGCAAGGAAGAACAGAAAAAGTTCAGCAAAACCCGAAGAATTTATTTTAAACGTTCCCGAATCTTATTGAACAAGCGATATCAATTTCTCACTCCAGAGCAAAAGCAACAGGTCGATCTTATGCTCTATGCCAGCAACCGTCTGCTGACAGCCTACTCTCTGAAAGAACAGTTTTTCAAAGTCCTGGATTCTCCCGATAGTCAATCTGCACGGACAGCGCTATCCCATTGGATTATGGCCGCACAAAACAGTGGCCTTTTAAGATTTGTTGCTTGTGGAAATACTATGGTTCGCTGGTCAAAAGGTATTCTAAATTCGTTTGATTGTCCTTACACCAATGGTTTTACCGAAGGGGTTAACAACAAGATTAAGGTACTCAAACGCAATGCCTACGGTTATCGTAATTTTCGTCGCTTCCGCAATCGTATTCTTCACATGTTCCATCATTCAACGGAAAATGGAGCAGCTTAACGCCGCTCCATCCGGTGTTTCCATTTTAGGTTACCCCAACTATTGACATAGAGCCCTTCAAATTTGCTTTTTGATTCCGATTTGTTCCGCTACATTCCGAATCAATATACGGCAAAACCCGCATGAATACTGGATTTTTCATATTCATGCGGGTTTTAAATGGTGGAGATGACGAGAATCGAACTCGTGTCCGAAGGATGCTCGCCAGAGCTTTCTACGAGTGTAGCCGATATTTTAACATTCCCTCATCGTGACGCCAGTCGGCAGGCTTCACGATTTGGTAGCCTTTGATTCATGACCGGGGTAAAGGCGTTCCCCGGTTCACGTTCACCGCTCATCGACGCCTTTATCCGGGCCGCGGTACTCCCGGTAAAGACGGCAGCCTAATTAGGCTGCGTACGCCATCCTATAATTATAGTTAGCGTTTTCAGTTTTGTCGTTTATTTTTGCTTTGCGAAAATGAAGCATTTCGCGACGCTACTCGCTTACTCTGGTTAACAACCCCCGTCGAAACCTTTACATCCCCATACTATTATCAGCGATTTCGTTCTTTAAGTGCTCGCTCCATGTCGCGTTTTGCCGCTCTTGCCGCCATATCGGCGCGCTTATCGTACAACTTTTTGCCCTTGCACAGGCCAACTTGAACTTTGACCAGGGAGCCTTTAAAATAAAGTGAAAGGGGTATTAACGCATAGCCGTCCTGCTTTACTAAGCCGAACAGCCTCAATATTTCCTTTTTATGCATCAACAAACGGCGAACGCGCATCGGATCCGGGTTAAAAATATTCCCGTGCTCATATGGGCTGATATGCATTCCCCGAATTTGCAGTTCTCCATTATCGATTGCACACCATGCATCTTTTAAATTAACCTGACCTCTGCGAATGGATTTCACTTCCGTTCCGCAAAGTTCAATACCAGCCTCCATGCTTTCTTTAACAAAATAATCATGGTAGGCTTTTTTGTTTTTTGCAATCGTTTTGAAAGAATCTTTCTGCATAAAAAGCCCCTTCTTTTCGGGAATTAGAGAATACCACATTTCCTGCCGGTTGTCAAGAGTTATGTAAACCGGCAGGACTCAAATTTCACTGCGTCCTTCCAGCGCACGCGTTAAAGTAAATTCATCCGCATATTCCAAGTCGCCGCCAACAGGGATGCCATAAGCCAAACGTGTCACTTTGACACCCAGCGGTTTTAAAAGGCGTGAGATGTACATCGCGGTTGCCTCGCCTTCAACGGTGGGATTTGTAGCCATAATAACTTCCTTTACCTTCTGATTTTTATCCCCGATTCTGGCAAGAAGTTCTTTGATACACAGCTGATCCGGACCAATACCGTTCAGCGGAGAAATCACACCGTGCAGTACATGATACACCGCATTGAATTCGTGGGTGCGTTCGAGTGCAATCACGTCGCGCGGATCTTCCACCACACAAATCACAGAATGGTCGCGTGCAGTATTGCGGCAAATGGGGCAAAGTTCCTCATCGGTCAGATTGCAGCAGATTTTGCAGTAATGAATTTTCCGGTGTGCGTCTAAAATCGCATCGGCAAATGCCTGAACTTCTTCATCCGACAATCCAAGCACATAGTATGCCAATCGCTGCGCACTCTTGCTACCGATGCCCGGCAACCGCTCAAACTGGTCAATCAAGCGAGAAAGGGGTGGAATATGATAGGCTGACATCGTTTACAAAAGCCCCGGCACATTCAAGCCGCCGGAAATTTTCTCCATGCGCTCTGTTTTATCATTTGCTGCTGCACGCAAAGCCTCATTAACCGCAGCAATGACTAAATCAGCAAGCATTTCAACATCATCCGGATCTACAACTTCCGGCTTAATTTCAAGAGATTTTACTTCCATCTTGCCGGTAACGGTTGCATGGACTGCATCTCCTCCGGAAGAAGCTGTATATTCTGTTTCCTCAAGTTCTTTGGTGGTCTGCGCCATCTGCTCCTGCAACTTTTGTGCCTGACGCGCAATCTGCTGCAGATTGGACGCACCGCCTCCACCGTATCCCTTGGGTAATCTTGCTTTCATAGAAATCTCCTCCTGCTATTTGGTTTCCACCGGAATACCCTCACTCGCCGCTTTTTGTGCAAGCTGGACAAGCGCATCTTCCTCCGGGCTTTCCTGCTTCGGTTTCCGGTAAGGACCAAGGTTATATGTCTTCCCGGTCACCTGCTGAATGGCCCTGCGCATATTTTCGCGCTGTTCGGGTCTTCTCAGCAATCTAAAAGCAATCTCGTTGGGGGCATCTATCAAAACATAGTCCCCGCTGACATAAGCGGTCGAACCATTAAATGCCGCCGCAACGGTATGGGAATAATTCTTCAATCGTTCCACTATTTCCGGCCATTGAGCCAATTTTTCTGCATTTGTTCTCAACTGTCCGAGCATTTGTTCGGGCTCCGCAGGTGTCACCCCATCCTTTTTTACGCCCCCCGGGCCAGTTTGTGTCCCGCTGCCTAACGTATTTGATTTCTGTTCCCGTGATGATGAATTGGAATGACTGTGTGCGGTATTCGCACCATTCTTTGATGACATCGGTGTTTTGGCAGCCGGAATTCCTTGTTCCAGAGCCTCAATCCGCCTGACCAATGCCTGTGGAGAAGAATCCAGCTGCGGTGAGCAAAGACGCATCATGGCAAGTTCAAACTCAATCCTGCGGTCTCCACCTCGAAACATTTTCTCCAGTGTTGCTTGAAGTGCATCAATCGCGTGCAGCACCGTTGACATGGAAATCGCACGCGCCTGCTTGGTAAGTTCTTCATATTCCGAATCCGTGACCGCAAGCAGTGAGCGTGGATTTTTCATCGTTTTAATCAGCATCAAACTGCGAAAATGTGAGGAAAGCTCTTCACACAGTCTTGCCATATCCTTAGAAGATGAATGCAACTGATCTATCATTTCAAGTGCGGATGCACTGTCTTGGGAACGAACTGCATCCGCAAGGCGAAACAAGTGTTCTCGACCAACAAGTCCGGCTGTTTCCACCACGACGTCTTCCGTCACATTTTTCGAACGTCCAAAACATTGGTCTAAAATAGAAAGTGCATCGCGCAGGGCACCATCCGCCAGTCTGGCAATCAATAGTGCGGCCTGCGGGTCAATGGACGCCCCTTCCTGTTCCGCTACAAAAGAAAGCCGCGCAGCAATATCCTGCGGCGGAATGCGGTTAAAATCAAACCGCTGACACCGTGACAAAATTGTGGCGGGCAGTTTATGCACTTCCGTGGTGGCAAGAATAAAAATCACATGGGGCGGCGGTTCTTCCAGTGTCTTGAGCAGAGCATTAAATGCGCCGACCGAAAGCATGTGAACCTCGTCAATAATATAGACTCTGTATTTTGCGGCGGCAGGCGTAAAGGTTGCTTCTTCCCTCAAAGTACGGATGCTGTCCACGCCATTGTTGGAGGCCGCGTCGATTTCGACGATATCCATAACCGAACCTTCGTCGATTCCGCGGCAGATTTCACATTTCCCACAAGGATCCCCGTCGTTCGGGTTCAAACAGTTAACTGCTTTGGCAAGGATTTTTGCACATGTGGTTTTTCCGGTTCCTCTCGAGCCTGTAAACAGATATGCATGTGCAATCCGTCCGGAAGTCAATTCATTTTTCAGTGTCCTTGTAACCTGTGTTTGTCCAACCACATCTGAAAAAGTTTTCGGCCTCCACTTTCTATACAGCACCTGATACATGCCAAATCACCGCCCCCAAAAACGGAAAGCAAGACAGGCCGCGATTCCACGGCGCTCATGCGATTGGATATGCGGACGAACAGACCGACTGCATCGCACGGGGCAACTCCGCTTAATGCTGCTCGGTTCCCCGCCTGACATGGTTCACGGCGCCCCGCCGCACAGAGCCCGCCCGGCCGCATATCCTATCGCACGCATCTCTGCCTTGCTTTTACCTGCGTGTGTAAAGGTCGTATCGATATTATACCCTATTTCTCCTAAAATGACAACCTAAATTTTTTGGATTTTCATGCTTTCTCCGCCATTCAGCGGCAAAGCGGTATAACGAAAGAACAACCCACTGATAAACTGATAACGGAAATATTTTGTATTTGACAAAAGGATAAAAGCATAGTACCTTTTATTTAGATATCTATCTAAATGATTGGACGTGAAAACTTGCCAATTGCAAATACGTTTAAAGCGTTGTCCGACCCTACACGGCGCGCTATCCTAGATCTTTTGCGGGAACATCCCCTGCCGGCCGGCGAAATCGCAGCACATTTTTCCATGACCGGCGCAACAGTTTCCCACCATCTTGCTGTTTTAAAAGAAGCTGGATTAATTTCTGACCGACATGAGGGAAAATATATTTATTACGAATTGAACCTTTCTGTGTTTGAAGAGGTTCTCAGCTGGATTCAGCAATTTTTGCATCAGAAAGAAGAATGATATATGAAAATAAAGAAAAGTACCGTACTCTACTGGTTTGCCGCTGTCCTGCCATTTTTGATTTCTGCCGCATTTTACGCCCGCGTTCCTGAACAAATCGCTATACATTGGAACGCAAACGGCATCGCGGACGGTTACAGCTCCAAGGCATTTGCGCTATTCGGACTGCCTGCAATGATGTTGGCGGTCACCATACTGATTAACGTTATGCTGAAAATTGACCCTCGCAGGCAAAACATTGACCGTTCTCCGCAGATGAAACAGACGGCGCTGTGGTTGATTGTCATTCTCGACAACATCTTAGATGTCCTTATCATTTTATACGCATTGAACGTACGATTTAACATGAGTATGGCTGTTATCTCCATTGTGGGAATCGGAATTGCCCTCATTGGAAATTATCTGCCAAAGTGCAAATTTAATTACACCATGGGCATCCGAGTTCCGTGGACGCTGGCAAGTGAAGATAACTGGCGCAAAACGCACCGCATGGCCGGTCCTGTTTGGGTTGCAGGCGGAATTCTGATTTTACTTTCCGGCTTGCTCAATCAAATTTGGATGCTGTATGTCGCAATGATTCTTCTGATTTTGATTCCTATTATATATTCTTATATGCTTTCAACTCGGGAAAACCGACAGTAAAAAGCAGCGGTGATTTCTTTCCCGAATCCTCCGCGTATGGTATAATAAAAACAAAATACGACAAAAAGGCGGCGATTGTTTGTATCAAACTTGGGAAGAACTGGAACGTGCGTGCCTTGCCTGCACCAAATGTGGTCTGTGCGAAGGACGTACCAATGTTGTGTTCGGCACAGGTAATCGGAATTCCAAAGTGCTGTTTGTCGGAGAAGGACCGGGCGAGCAAGAAGATTTGCAGGGACAAGCCTTTGTCGGCCGGAGCGGACAGCTTCTGGACAAACTACTGGACGCAGTGGACCTCAGCCGCGACAAAAATATATTTATTGCGAATATTGTCAAATGCAGACCGCCAAAAAACCGCGACCCACTGCCGCAGGAACAGGAACAGTGTATCGGCTGGCTGCGCAATCAGGTTGCACTGATGCGCCCGAAAATCATTGTATGCCTAGGCAGGATTGCCGCTACAAAGCTCATTCGCCCGGATTTTAAAATCATGAAAGAGCATGGGCAGTTTACTGAAAAAAATGGTGTTCTGATGATGGCAACACTCCACCCTGCCGCTCTGCTGCGAAACCCAAATAACAAACCGGGGGCATTCGAAGATTTTCTGGGTCTGCGAAAGAAAATGGACGAGCTGGGGATTGTATGACTTTCGGAAAACTGCAAATCCAACCGAAATGCAGTACATCGGGTAGCATCAACACTCGGAGTGCTTCAACAGCCAAAGTATTTTTGCCCATTGCATCGTGGCGGTTTTCTTTATGAATACCGCCAATTTTTATAGCGAAGTGAAAAAACTGCTTTACTTCTTCGCGCGGCTCACGGTTTTTCGTGTTCCGTTCCAGTTTATTATGCCCGTGTTGTATCGTAATGCTTGTTGCACTTTTGTTTTTCTCACGGTTTTTTATATAATTGATTATCCGCTGCATCTTCTGAAGATTGATTGAACTTACGACATTAGGTCAGTTTCCTTGCCCTTATATATCTACCCCCCTTAACAACATTACTTCACAAATCCCCTTTGGACTGAGTTAACGCACTTTACGATAAAATAGACGGTACACTTATCTTCATCCGTCTGATACCCGCAGAAATGGAAGAAACTGTACTGAAACGCAAATATTTTGAAAACCATCCAAATGTATCAAAAATTCGATTAAGTCTAGATGAGGGATAACTACACGGAGAAGAACATAATTTTATTTGTATTAGCGGCTAAAGCAACATTTGCCACCGCTTGGATGGCTATGCCCGCAAATCCAACTCGTATCATAACAAGCACAGTGCAAATTTCCGGCAACAAAACACGGATCGTAACAGTCCTATGCAAAACGCGTTCTGACATCCCAAAAGAAAAGATATTTGATGTGATGCGTATTATGAAAACATCACGATACCTGCACCGGTTCATCTTGGTAATGTCATTCTTTCAAATGTCGCCGGAACCGGTGTAGATCTTATTTGTGGACACATAATTCAATTTTCGGGCATTGGGTTTAGAAAAACTCAATAAATATTCAAAAAAGGAGACGATTATCATTGTATTTTTTTATTGTTCCATTTTTTTAATTTGGTAGATTGTAAAATCAAATTGAACACATAAAAAGATTCCATAGCGCACAGGGAACTGTTAGGATAAAGTTACCACACTAAATACTGACAGAAAGGCCTGAACACTATGGACAAGAACCATTCTATCATAAAGATCGAAGAACGCAAGAGGGGACAGCATCTTAAAGCAGAAGAGCGTGGCGCAATCCAACAGTTAAAGAAGATGGGATTTAGCAATCGAAAGATTGCTCGCGCAATCAATTGCAGCCCCTCTACCGTGGGCTATGAACTACGACGTGGCACACCGGAATACTCCGGCCGAGGTCGCAAACCCGGCTACTCAGCCAAACGTGGAGCTGCAGTCTACAAAGCGAATCGCAGTCGTTGCCATCGCCCTAGAACGGTATCCAGGAACTCCGACTTCATCCGTTGGATGGTTAAAAAGGTTCGTAAGCATAATTGGTCTTTTGATGAGTGCGTAGGGCGGGCCCGAAGCGAACATCGTTTTCCAGCCAAGGAAATCCCATGTACAAAAACTCTATATCATATGCTGTGGAAAGGGGAATTACCGCTCACGCTATTTGAACTTCCTGAGGTATTAAATAGGCATTCTCGCAGAAAACCACGGCTTTCTAAGCGTATCAATGGGAAATCCATTGATTGGCGGCCACCTGAGGCAGCAGAGCGAAACACATTTGGACACTGGGAATCTGATACGGTACTGGGCCGAAAAAGAAGCGGTGAGGCAGTTGTATTTACCATTGTAGAGCGCCTGACAGGATATTATCTTTCAATTCGAATTGACGGCAAAACAACCACCGGTGTTGCCAGTGCCATGGAACAGCTAAAGGAACAGTATGGCGAGAAATTTTCGCAGGTGTTTCGCAGTATTACCACAGATAACGGCAGTGAATTTGCGGCATTTTCAGCCTTTGAAGAACTAGGCACGGCAATCTACTTTGCTCATCCCTATTCTGCTTGGGAACGACCTGTAAATGAGAGGACCAATCGCATACTACGAAAATATATCCCAAAGGGTCGCTCCATCAATGGCTTTACCGCCGAACAAATCTTAATGTTTGCAGACGAGATAAACGCCACGCCTAGGAAACGATTAGGTTATCAGACCCCTGAGGAACTGTTTGATGCTCAACTGGACAGAATTTATACTTTAAACCCGTAGATAACTTTATCCAGTGAAAGTGTTCAATTTGTTATTGCAATTTAAGGAAAGATATGGATATCGTAGGATTAAAATAGTATTGAACCGAGAGGGCTATACCCTATCCGAAAAGGTGATACGTCAAATTATGCGTGAAAATGGCTTGGTTGTGAAAGGCAGAAAAGAGAGGAAATACTGCTCTTACAAAGGAGAAATTAGCCCTGAAGTACCCAATGTGATTCGAAGAAATTTCAGAGCTGACAAGCCAAATCAGAAGTGGTTGACTGATGTGACGGAGTTCTCAATTCCAGCAGGAAAAGTATATTTGTCTCCTATTATTGACTGCTATGATGGTATGCCGGTAGCATGGAACATTAGCTGTAAACCAGACGCACAATTGGTAAACCGTATGCTGGATCGTGCAATTAGTGCACTTCCTCAAGATGCGCATCCGATTATTCATTCAGATCGAGGCTGTCACTATCGATGGCCGGGCTGGATAGATCGAACCCGTAAGGCAGGATTGATCAGATCAATGTCTCAAAAAGGGTGTTCACCGGACAATTCAGCCTGTGAAGGCTTTTTCGGAAGAATGAAGAACGAGATGTTCTACGGCCGTTCTTGGCAAGGTATCACAGTAGAGGATTTTATGCAGCAGATTGAAGCTTACATGGTATGGTATCGGGATATGAGAATCAAAATATCTCTTGGAGGATTGAGTCCAGCAGAATATAGAATCAAAATGGGATTAGCCATATAGTCCAATAAAATGTCCGCACCCCCAATCCAAGATATGCAGTTAGAAATTGACATTCTGAAAAAAACAATTGATGTGCTAAAAAAAGACCCCGGCGTCAACAAGAGTCCCTTGAACAACAGGGAGAAGGCAGTAATTGTTGATGCCTTAAAAGAGAAGTATCCACTGCCTGTATTGATAAAAAAGCTCAAACTGGCCAAGAGCAGCTATTACTATCAAAACAAACGTGTCAGTTTTGCAAAGAAGCATAAAGATGATTATCAAGCTGTTGCGACCATATTCCACAACAATAAGGAAAGATATGGATATCGTAGAATTAAAATAGTATTGAACCGAGAGGGCTATACCCTATCCGAAAAGGTGATACGTCAAATTATGCGTGAAAATGGCTTGGTTGTGAAAGGCCGAAAAGCGAGAAAATACTGCTCTTACAAAGGAGAAATTAGCCCTGAAGTACCCAATGTGATTCGAAGAAATTTCAGAGCTGACAAGCCAAATCAGAAGTGGTTGACTGATGTGACGGAGTTCTCAATTCCAGCAGGAAAAGTATATTTGTCTCCCATTATTGACTGCTATGATGGTATGCCGGTAGCATGGAACATTAGCTGTAAACCAGACGCACAATTGGTAAACCGTATGCTGGATCGTGCAATTAGTGCACTTCCTCAAGATGCGCATCCGATTATTCATTCAGATCGAGGCTGTCACTATCGATGGCCGGGCTGGATAGATCGAACCCGTAAGGCAGGATTGATCAGATCAATGTCTCAAAAAGGGTGTTCACCGGACAATTCAGCCTGTGAAGGTTTTTTTGGAAGAATGAAGAATGAGATGTTCTACGGCCGTTCTTGGCAAGGTATCACAGTAGAAGATTTTATGCAGCAAATTGAAGCTTATATGGTATGGTATCGGGATACGAGAATCAAAATATCTCTTGGAGGATTGAGTCCAGCAGAATATAGAATCAAAATGGGATTAGCCATATAGTCCAATAAAATGTCCGCAGGCCCCCATCAATTTCTATGGAGCTGAAAATTAACTCCATGTTATCTTTGGTGTTTTATACGTTGTGGTCACAGCTTACAAGTATGAGTCATTTTTCCAAAAAATTGCCCCTTGCAATAACAATTATTCCTGCACTGACAAAATACCAATCACTATTTTAGCAAGAATTTTTAACTGAATACAGATTTTTATTTCAACATCTGGTTTACTCAAAACTACCTGATATACCAGAAAAACGTAACAACCAAGGAGGATTACAGAAAAGCATGGATTTCTGCGGACACATAACTTATCCAACCGGTCACAAAACAAATTGTTAAGCCGGTTGCGAACGACATCTTAAGATACTATTTCTGCCAACGATGCTTGCAGTCATCGTTTCTGAGAAACAGTTATTGCTATCTGCCGTTTAAACCTTAGGCCAATGTGCTTGGTGCAATGGCTAATCTTCCTGATTTCTTCGGCCCATACTTTTTAAAATGCTCGCCAGAATTACATTTGATGAAATGAATGATTCAATGGTTAATTCGGTTGTGCCACACCGGACTTGATAGCTGCTTCTGAAACAGCTTTTGCTACAGCTGCAGCTACGTTACGGTCCAGAGCGCTGGGAATAATATAATCCGGTTTCAGTTCATCCTCCGGAATATACGAAGCAATTGCATTTGCCGCAGCAATTTTCATTTCATCGTTAATATCGGAAGCATGTACATCCAATGCTCCACGGAAGATTCCCGGGAACGCAAGTACATTGTTAATCTGATTTGGGAAATCACTTCTGCCGGTGCCAACAATGGCCGCCCCTGCTTTCAGTGCAAGATCGGGCATAATTTCAGGAATCGGATTGGCCATTGGGAACAAAATAGGATCTTGATTCATACTTTTTACCATTTCAGGGGTAACGCAATTTGGTGCAGAAACACCGATAAATACATCCGCACCGCAAAGAATTTCCGCGAGGGTGCCTTTCCTTTTTTCGTGATTGGTAATGCGCGCCATCTCTTGTTTTACAGGATTCAGCCCTTCGCGTCCCTCATAAATTGCACCTTTACGGTCACACATGACTACATTTTTTAAGCCAAGTGCAATAAGCAGCTTAATGATTGCAATTCCGGCAGCACCGGCACCGCTTGTAACAACGCGGATTTGATTTAGTTTCTTGCCGGTCAGTTTCAACGCGTTTAACAAAGCTGCAAGTGTTACCACAGCAGTACCATGCTGATCATCATGGAAAATCGGAATATCACAGCATTGTTTGAGGCGGCTTTCAATTTCAAAACAGCGAGGAGCAGAAATATCCTCCAAGTTAATGCCGCCAAAACTGCCCGAAATCAAACGGATCGTATTGACAATGTCATCCGTGTTTTTAGAACGGATACAAAGCGGTACGGCATCCACACCGCCAAACGCTTTAAACAATACGCATTTTCCTTCCATAACGGGCATACCCGCTTCCGGTCCAATATCGCCCAATCCCAGAACAGCGGAGCCATCTGTAACCACAGCGATCATATTTGACCTGCGCGTTAAATCATAACTCTTTCGCACATCTTTCTGAATCTCTAAACACGGCTGCGCAACACCGGGAGTGTAGGCAAGGGACAGGTCATCCCTAGTTTCAAGCGGCACACGGCAATTGACTTCAATTTTGCCTTTCCACTGATAATGTAATTTTAATGCTTCTGCTGCGTAATCCATTTATAATCCTCCTTGTCATAAGTAGCGTAATGTGAGCAAAATGATATTTGAGGACCCATAAGCCTTTTTTGTACAACGGTTCTATCTCAAGCAATTACTTCCGAAAAAAATGAGCCCTTATGGCAAAATCATACCAGATTTACTAACTAAAATGCAACAACCATCAACACTTTCATCGTAGTGGTAAAGATAAAAGTAGAAACTAAAGCATCTTTGCCGTACATTTGGACATTCATGTGCGCTGAACACCTACACAGCTGGCAAAACCGTAAGGTCCTGCACTTGCAGTAGGTACCATCGCTCATATTTTCTGCAAATCCATATGCAGGAGTAAATATTTGAAGTGAGGATTACTTAAAATCTATTCCGATATTCCGCAGATGATTGCCGAAGAATTTGCTACCACCGCGCACTCTGAAAAGAAGCAAAACAAAATAACCGTGAAGTCTGTCGACTTGTACGGCTGCTGCTCGGCAAAGGCCGGCATGGCACTGTTTCAATCCACGCTCCTTATGTGAGGTGCGACTTGACAACCCTATTAAAACCGCTAATTCCCCTTTGATTTATGTTGCAAATCAAAAAATTACTTGAGTTCTTATCTGAATAGAATCACAATTCACACAAAATATTACGGAGTGCCTAAAACGCTAATTCCTCAATCGCTTTTTTATGGCTCTATAATAAATGTCGGGGTTTAACGAATAGTGTCTGCGAAAAAGGAGTAAAAAAGTAGAGCATATTCGATGAAAAACCTTTAAAATGGAAATTACCACAACACCATTTTGGAGGTCATCGATATGCTCTGTACTTATTTTACTGAAAAATTGCTTGGATTAAAAGGGGTAATCGTAAAAAATGTGAGGCAATTGCCCGATAAAACGGAAATTTTGATTGAATTACCAAGAAAACCTCATGTTTGCCCGTGTTGTGGCCATCAAACCAGCTACGTCCATGATTACCTTTGTCAAACGATGAAAGACATTCCTGCTTTTGGTAAATATACCTCTCTGATTCTTCGAAAGCTCCGGTATCGTTGCTCTTTCTGCGGAAAACGTTTTGTGTGAAAATAATTCATTCCTGCCCAGATATCACCGCATGACAAACCGTTTAGCCGCATATATCATATCAAAGCTTTGCGACGTACGATCCTTTACCAGTGTAGCACGAGAAGTAAACCTTTCAGTTTCAACCATTATACGGATTTTTGATTGTGTCCACTATGGAAATCCGCAAAAATTACCTGAAGTTGTATCAATTGATGAGTTTAAAGGCAATACAAGAGGCGAGAAATATCAGTGCATTCTGACTGATCCGGTCCGTCACCGAATCCTTGATATTTTTTCTGCTCGATACAACCACAAACTGACAGAATATTTCAGCCAGCTTGACCGTTCTAAAACGAAGCATTTCGTCAGCGATATGTGGAGTACATACGCCGGTATTGCCCAAACATATTTTAAAAATTCCATTTATGTCATTGACAAATATCATTACATTCGCCAAGTATTTTGGGCCTTTGAAGGCGTTCGCAAGAAAGAACAGAAAAAGTTCAGCAAAACCCGAAAAAATTATTTTAAACGTTCCCGAATCTTGCTGAACAAGCGATATCAATTTCTCACTCCGCAGCAAAGGCGGCAGGTTGACCTAATGCTTTATGCTAGCAGCCGTCTGCTAACAACCTACGCTTTAAAGGAACAATTCTTCAAAATCCTTGATTCTTCTGACAGCAAGTCCGCACAAACAGCGCTATCCCATTGGATTATGGCCGCACAAAACAGTGGTCTTTCAAGATTTGTTGCTTGTGCAAATACCATGATTCGCTGGTCAAAAGGTATTCTGAATTCATTCGACTGCCCTTACACCAACGGATTTACCGAAGGGGTTAACAACAAGATTACGGTTCTTAAACGCAATGCCTACGGTTATCGTAATTTTCGTCGCTAGTGTCAAGGGAAGTTCGCAATTTCGGGACTCCGAAAAATGAATTAGGCTACGTTTAACAGTGAAAGAATGGATTTCGGGTTTAAGTATGCTCTAGAAACAGACCAGTCTTCCGCATATTCCATGAGACATGTTGTTACCAACCGTAGGTAGGAATCCGGATTGGGAAATATTCCGACTACGCTGGTTCTGCGGCGGATTTCCTTGTTTAGTCGTTCCAACATATTGGTCGAGGAAATTTTGCGAGCATCGAGTTCCGGAAAAGCATAGAAGGCTAGAGAATCTTCCAGTCCATCTTGCAGAAGCTCAATTGCTTTTGGAAAGCGTTTTCCATACTGTTCTGATATTTGCTCTGCGCGTTGCCTAGCTATTTCAGCGGAAGGTGCCAGCCAAATCTCTTTTAACTGAGCCGCAAAGGATTCTTTTTCCTTCTGGGGTACATGAGCCAAAATATTTCGCATAAAATGGACTTTGCACCGTTGCCAAGAGGCTCCCGGAAAACTCTCACGGATGGCTGCAATCAGCCCTTTATTTGCGTCTGAAATCACCAGGAGCGGTATTTTCAGACCACGATCGAGAAGACTTTGAAACAATTGAGAATAACTTTCTTTGGATTCATCGAGCATTGGCTCCACGGCGAGGATATCCCTATGCCCCTGTTCATTGACGCCGCAAACTACCATCACAGCCATGCTGACGACCCGGCCATCCATACGAATTTTTTCATACAGTGCATCTGTCCAAATGACAGGATAGCGACCCGTCAGAGGCCGGCTGCGGAAGTACTGCACCTGCTCGTTAAGGCCTTTCGTCATTTCACTGACTTGACTGCGGGAAAGATTCTCAATTCCAAGACTGCGAGCTAGTTTCTCCATCTTTCGCGTAGATACACCCTGCACAAACGCTTCTTGAACCACTTGAATCAGCGCTGCTTCACTGCGCTTGCGTTCTGTTACGAAAAACGGGATATAGCCCTGATTTCGGAGTTTTGGTACCATCAGATACATCGTCCCCATACGAGTATCCAATCGACGTGGCCGATAGCCGCAGCGGTAATCACGGCGGGACGGATTGTGTGCATTCTTTTCTGCGCCAATAATACCGGAGACCTCTGCTTCCATTAGACGGGTACACAGCCATTCCAGCATTGACAGCATTGGATCCGGCTGCGCCATACATTTTAGTAGCAATTCTGTCAAATCTGTGGTATCCTTTTTTTGAGTCATTGGGTATCTCTCCTTCTTTGAATGTCTTATCACCATTCATTTTATCGGAGTCCCAATGACTTTTCTATGCCTTTATGAAATTGCGAACTTTATTGTACTCTATCTTTTCGTCGCTTCCGCAATCGTATCTTTCACATGTTCCATGTTTCAACGAAAAATGGAGCAGCTTAATGCCGCTCCATCCGGTGTTTCCATGTTGGTTGACCGCAACAATTGACATAGGGGCAAAAAATAATACAAGATTATATCTGCACCTTCTGGCGCTGACACAGGTCACCATCGCATATCTTGTGTAGGTAGGTATCGGATTATGGTCTAAAAACAATTTTAATAGCCGTATCATCTGTATCTGCCAAATCAAATCCGGCTTTAATATCCGATAGCGCAAATTCATTTGTTATCAAAGATTTAACATCAATTAACCCTTGAGCAACCGGTCTTAACGCATTAGCTGTCCACACAAATCTTTCATGCCATGTGTGATGGACTAAACATGTATTGATAAATTCAATTCCATCATCATGCCACCGGCTTATATTTAAAGTCACAGGCTGAGTAACCCAACTATAAAAGACAAATTTACCATTGTGTTTAATAATTTCACTTGCTATATTAAAAGATTCTGCTGTTCCCGCTGCTTCTACAACAACGTCACAGCCAACACCATTTGTCAATTCTTTAACACATTCAATAACGTCATCTTTTTTAGAATTAATTGTAACATCACAGCCAAGTTGCTTCGCTAGTTGTAATTTGCCATCCAACACATCTACTACGATAACACGATGAGCTCCTTTTTTCTTTGCACATTGCGCAATAATTTGTCCTGCGAACCCACCACCCATAACGACGACCGTATCACCAAGTTGAGCTCCACAGTTAAGGCCTGAATACATGGCACATGCGATAGGCTCGCCAAGACTTGCAATATCCATATCCAAACCAAACGGAACGGGTTGAATTTGATTGATGTCGGCTCTGAAATATTCTGCAAAATTATTATTCCAACCAAATGATATAACCTTATCGCCAACTTTATAGTCCGTCACTTTAGATCCGATTTCAACAATCTCTCCGCCACTTTCATGTCCCAAGAAAAATGGGAATTTAGGGTCTTGTCTAAACTCGGCTGTTTTGGGTGGCAATTGTCCACGGTAAAAATTCTTATCAGATCCGCAAATACCTATTAAATGATTTTTAACAATGACTTGCGTTTCTCCACATTCTAATTCTCTATCAATTAATTCAATGTCTTTTGGACCATTTAATCTTGCAGCTTTTGTTTTAATCATATTTATTCTCCTCTCTACCAGACAACGGATATAATACTTTTTATGTATGTTTTGATTGTTAAATTACATTTATCGCATTTAAAATAATTATGGTCATCGAACTACAAATACCCGCTATTGTGGAAGCACCGCTTACAGAACGCAAACCTTGTGGTAATGACATATTGGACATAGAAGTTGTTACCCAGAAACCACTACTGTTTGCCTGTTTAAACATTAATGCTCCTGATGCACAACATAGGAAAGCAACTAACGGAGATATTCCAAGGATGCCTAACATTGGTTGAACTAACGCGGCAGCTGTCATAACACCGAGGGTATTAGAACCTGTAATCACATGGATAAGCGCAGCAATGATAATAGGCACTAATATTCCCGGAATGTGAACATCTATAATACCCTGTGCTATTTTTTCTGCTATTCCTGCATTTTTTATAAATAATGCAAATGCACCTCCTAAACCGGTAACAATAATCGGCATTGCTGCTGAACACAGAGCATTTTCCACCCAATCATTTAATACTGTTTTTGTTTTCCATCTTTTCGGAATGAGGGTTAGTGATAACAAATCACCTGCAAATAAGGCAGCTATCGGATCACCAATGAATTTAAAAACATTTGCAACAATTGTTTCAGGAAACATGGTCCCAATAACTGTATTACCAACAATCAACACTAAAGGTAAAATAATTGGCAAAAATGATTTTATAACAGATGGAAGATCTTTCTCTTTAGCTACTTTGGCAGCATTTAGATATTCTTCTTTAGGTAATACAGGGGTTTTTAGAGTCTTACAATAAAAACCTGCTCCAATAACACCGGGAATGGCAACCACAATTCCCCAAAGGATCGCTTGACCAAGAGGGACATTTAATAACGCTGCTGCTGCAATTGGTCCCGGAGTTGGTGGTACCAATGATGAAGTAATCAAGCATCCTAAATACAGTGCCCCACCGAAAGCCATCATTGAACTGCCCGTTTCAATTGCGAGTGTCGAAACAATCGGGATTAGCATAATTACAACTGATTCCGGGAAAATTGGTATGCCTAAAATTGCTGAACTGAAAATAATCGCCCAAATTACTTTTTTCTTGCCGACAACTTTTAAGATAAATTCAGTAATTTTCACCGCGGCTCCTGATTCCTCTAGAACCTTTCCCAAGACACAGCCTAGGAAAATAATAATTGCAACACTTTTTACCGTATTACCAAACCCTGTTTGAATGGTCTTAGAAATATCAGCCCACGGTGTTCCAATTCCTATTGCTAAAACAAATACTGATAAAAGAAGACTCATTGCAGGATGCACCTTGAACTTAGATATTAATAAAATCATAAGCACGATGCAAACTGTAAACACGATTAGTACTAACGCTGTTGACATAACTATCTCCTCCCGTTTTATAATGGTCTATGAAAACATGACAAAAAAGTGGCTTAAAAATATTGAATCTAATAGATGTAATGGTATATCGAACTTGTAACAATCCTGCCTAATGGATTACAATATGTATTAGAAAAGGAGTACCCTATGCAAACAATTACAGAGAAAACCAGTAAAAAATTTGTAAAGCTACATATTCAGGATGGTCACACGATTGCCAATCTTACAGCCAAATATGGAATTTGTCGCGCTACCGTTTCAAACTAGGTTAGAGCTTACTGTGAAGAATGCTAAACAAATGATGCTGCAAAGTCTGAGTACGAATTCATGCAGGAGAATAGGAAACTCAGTCAAAGACTTTTAAAATTGGAATTTTTAAAAAACAGCGTTATTCTTTGCGAAGGAAATCGATTTGTGTCATATCTTTGTATATATATTATAAATTTTTGGAGATTGGTTCAACGATGTTTTACTAAAAAAACGTTTCAATGTGGAACATTTTTAAATTATCATTGCTTTTATATTGCCTAGTATGTTATGATAGTAACAATTTGAAACACATGGAGAATATTATGAAAGATGAAATTCGTTTGCTAGCAATCGCACCATATGAAAGCATGCGAGAGATGTTATACAAAGCTGCTGCTCATTTTGATGACGTACATTTGAGTGTATATGTGGGCAATTTAGATGAAGGTGTTAATATTGTTAAATCATGTTGTTATAATGATTATGACGCAATTATTGCCCGTGGCGGCACAGCTACGCTTATAAAATCTCAACTTTCTGTACCGGTGATAGAAATTGAAATAACTGCTTACGATATATTAAGATGCTTATCCCTTTTTATAGGAAGCAAAAAGAAATGCGCTGTTGTTGGCTATAATAATATTATCAAAAACAGCAAATTAATTTGCTCTATACTCGAGTTGGGAATTGACAATTTTGTAGTTGAAAATCCAGAGGATGCCAAAAAGGTCCTAGCTGAAATTGCAGATAAGGGTTATGAAGCTATCTTATGTGATGCCATTTCAAATAACATCGCATGGAAATATGGACTAAACTCCATATTATTAACTAGTAGTATAGAAAGCCTGTCATCCGCCATTGAACGCGCACGTATGGTTACAGCAAACATAAAAAAAATGAAGTGCGAAAATATATTTTTAAAAGATCTCTTAAACAATTCTATGGAAAGTATCATCGCACTTGATAAACATGGTACACTTCACTATTCCTCTCTGAAACATGATAATCTGGCTTTTTGGAATACATTACGGTTAGAATTAGAAAATATCCCTGCAAGGAGAAACCATCGTTTTGTTAAATCTTTGAATGGGAATACGTATAATATTCGTTTTAATACGTTACATGAATATGGGCAAGAATATTTTGTATTTTATATCCGTCCCTACAAACATAGCCTTTCTTACACAAAATGGGGAATAACCTTACAAAATAATGATGATGCAAAAAAAATATTTTATAATAGTCTTTTTTCCGCAGTTAATTCATCTGCTGAGTTAAAGACAAAATATTCACAATATACTTTTGAAGACACGCCCCTATTGATTTTGGGAGAGAGCAGTACTGGTAAAGAAAAACTATCAACTTGGATATACCTCGAAAGCAAATCTTCAAATAGTCCTTTAATTATCATTGACTGTAAGTTGCTCAATGAAAAAAGCATTCATTTTCTTCTAAATAGTTCACAGTCACCACTATCCGACACAGGATGTAGCGTAATCATAAAAAATGTTGAAAATTTAAACGATATGATGTTTTCCAAGTTAATTTCTTACATCATAATCACAAAATTTTGCTCACGCAATCGTTTAATTATTAATTTTAATACAGATTCAACATCGATACAAAATGAAATTTATAAAAAACGCATTAATGATTTAACCCACATAGGTTGTAAAATAATTACAATTCCTCCTATACGTAGTTCACCAGATAGAATAGAAACCATAATAAAAATAGGAATCGGTCTTTTTAATGCTCGTAATGGACACTCACTTGTAGCTATTGAACCCAAAGGAATGGAATTGCTCAAAGCGTTTAATTGGCCCGGTAATTTTCACCAAATTGAAAGAGTTTTAAATGAGCTTAATTCCCGCTCGTCTTCCGGTTTTGTAAGTACCTCACTTGTATCTCAAGTATTAAAAGAAGAAAATCTTAAAATTAATATGCTATCAAACAGACTTGATAAGGGGCATGTTATTGATTTAAATAATAAGCTTTCAGATATTAACCGCGAAATTGCTAACCTTGTATTAATGGATTGTCGGGGCAATCAGACTATGGCTGCAGCGCGACTTGGTATTTCAAGGACAACTTTATGGCGTATGCTAAAAAAATAAACGCGTTATATGTAAGAATCCGTATTTAAAATTGCAATAACAAATTGAACACTTTCCCTAGGTAAAGTTATCTACGGATTTTAAAAGCATTCCGTAATATTTTGTGTAAATTGTGGTTTCATTCAGATAAGAACTCAGGTAATTTTTTGATTTGCAACGTAAATCAAAAGGTTAGCTTTGCTCCTAATTGTCTTATTTTCCTCAAAGCTGCCGAGGTATGTGTGCCAAGTGCACATGCCAAAACAGCTTTGAGGAAATCCTAATTTGCAGAGACAATCAGCCTACCAATCGATCGGAAAACAGGATGTTTAGTTGGTTTAGAACCTTGTCCCAATTTCGACACCTGCATGTCGATAAAGTACAATAAAATTCGCAATTTCATAAAGGCATAGAAAAGTCATTGGGACTCCGATAAAATGAATGGCGAGAAGACATTCAAAAAAGGAGAGATACCCAATGACTCACAAAAGGAATACCACAGATTTGACGGAATTGCTACTAAAATGTATGGCACAGCCGGATCCAATGCTGTCGATATTGGAATGGCTGTGTACCCGTCTGATGGAAGCAGAGGTCTCCGGTATTATTGGCGCGGAAAAGAATGCACACAATCCGTCCCGTCGTGATTACCGCTGCGGCTATCGGCCGCGTCGGCTGGATACTCGTATGGGGACGATGTATCTGATGGTACCGAAGCTCCGAAATCAGGGCTATATCCCGTTTTTCGTAACAGAACGCAAGCGCAGTGAAGCAGCGCTGATTCAAGTGGTTCAAGAAGCGTTTGTGCAGGGTGTATCTACGCGAAAGATGGAGAAACTAGCTCGCAGTCTTGGAATTGAGAATCTTTCCCGCAGTCAAGTCAGTGAAATGACGAAAGGCCTTAACGAGCAGGTGCAGTACTTCCGCAGCCGGCCTCTGACGGGTCGCTATCCTGTCATTTGGACAGATGCACTGTATGAAAAAATTCGTATGGATGGCCGGGTCGTCAGCATGGCTGTGATGGTAGTTTGCGGCGTCAATGAACAGGGGCATAGGGATATCCTCGCCGTGGAGCCAATGCTCGATGAATCCAAAGAAAGTTATTCTCAATTGTTTCAAAGTCTTCTCGATCGTGGTCTGAAAATACCGCTCCTGGTGATTTCAGACGCAAATAAAGGGCTGATTGCAGCCATCCGTGAGAGTTTTCCGGGAGCCTCTTGGCAACGGTGCAAAGTCCATTTTATGCGAAATATTTTGGCTCATGTACCCCAGAAGGAAAAAGAATCCTTTGCGGCTCAGTTAAAAGAGATTTGGCTGGCACCTTCCGCTGAAATAGCTAGACAACGCGCAGAGCAAATATCAGAACAGTATGGAAAACGCTTTCCAAAAGCAATTGAGCTTCTGCAAGATGGACTGGAAGATTCTCTAGCCTTCTATGCTTTTCCGGAACTCGATGCTCGCAAAATTTCCTCGACCAATATGTTGGAACGACTAAACAAGGAAATCCGCCGCAGAACCAGCGTAGTCGGAATATTTCCCAATCCGGATTCCTACCTACGGTTGGTAACAACATGTCTCATGGAATATGCGGAAGACTGGTCTGTTTCTAGAGCATACTTAAACCCAAAAACCATTCTTTCACTGTTAAACGTAGCCTAATTCATTTTTCGGAGCCCCTAAATTGCGAACTTCCCTTGACACTAGGGAGTGAGAAATTGGTATCGTTTGTTTAGCAAATTTCGGGAGCGTTTAAAATAAATTCTTCGGGTTTCGCTGAACTTTTTCTGTTCTTCCTTGCGAACGGCTTCAAAGGCCCAAAATACTTGACGAATGTAATGATATCTGTCAATGACATTAATGGAATTTTTAAAATATGTCTGGCAATACCGACGTATGTACTCCACATATCGCTGACAAAATGCTTCGTTTGAGAACGGTCAATCTGGCTAAAATATTCTGCTAGCTTGTGGCTGTATCGAGCGGAAAGAATATCAAGGATTCGGTGACGACCGGCTCGGTCAGCATGCACTGATATTTCTCGCCACTTGTATTGCCGTTAAACTCATTAATTGATACAACTTCGGGTAATTGTTGCGGCTTTCCATAGTTAATACAATCGAAAATCCGGAGGATAGTTGAAACAGATCGATTTACTTCACGTGCTACATTGGTAAAAGAACGCACGTCTGAAAGCTTTGAAATGGTATATGCGGCTAAACGGTTTGTCATGTGGTGATATTTAGGCAAGAACAAATTATTTTCAAAGAAGCGCTTTCCGCAGAAAGGACAGCGATACCGGCGCTTTCGGAGAATCAGGGAGGTAAGTTTGCCAAAAGCGGGAATGTCTTTCACGGTTTGACAACGGTAATGATAACGTATAATAAGTTTCGCAAAATTAATTGAAACAAAAAGTAGACATGGTCTATTGCCGTCGGTAAAATAAAGTTACCATACAAAATCTACCAAGGAGGCAATAAACTATGTCTGATAATATTATACAACTAAATGAAGACCTGATAAAGAATAATCTTAAAGATCTTGTCCGTAGTAGTGTGGAAGAAACACTGAATGCACTACTCGACCATGAAGCTGATGAGCTTGTTAATGCCGAGCGATATGAACGCTCTGGCGACCGAAAGGGGTATCGCTCCGGCCATTATGAGCGAAACTTTTCTACGACATCCGGAAATGTAAAACTCAGGGTTCCAAAGCTGAAGGGTATCCAGTTTGAGACAGCCATTATTGAACGTTACAAACGGCGGGAATGCTCTGTAGAAGAAGCTCTGATTGAGATGTATCTCGCAGGTGTTTCAGTACGCCGTGTGGAAGATATCACTGAGGCTCTCTGGGGTACAAAGGTGTCTCCGGGAACAATTAGTAATCTTAACAAAAAAGCCTATGGACATATTGAACAATGGCGTCAACGTCCTCTTTTAGATGAATATCCGTACGTTTATGTTGATGGTATTTATCTCAAGCGCAGTTGGGGTGGCGAAATACAGAATGTGTCTGTACTCGTTGCCATTGGCGTAAACCGTCATGGGTATCGAGAAATCATTGGCGCTGCGGAAGGTATGAAGGAAGATAAAGAAAGTTGGAAAAACTTCTTTGTCGGCCTAAAAGAACGCGGATTAAAGGGCGTTCGCCTTATTATTGGAGATAAGTGTCTTGGAATGTTAGAAACCATTCCAGAAGTCTTCCCCGATGCCAAATATCAACGTTGTACCGTTCACTTTTATCGCAATATCTTTCGTGTTACACCGAAAAACAAAATGCGCTCAGTCACGTTAATGCTCAAAGCAATTCATGCCCAGGAAAGTAAAGAAGCTGCCCGCGAAAAAGCTGCTTCAGTTGCAGCTAAACTTCGTGAAATGAAATTGTCTGCGGCAGCTAAAAAGGTCGAAGAAAGTGTTGATGAAACTCTAACTTACATGGACTTTCCAACAGAGCACTGGACCAGAATTCGTACGAATAATGTAACCGAACGCATCAATCGAGAGATTAAACGCCGAACGAAAGTAATTAGTGCTTTCCCGGATGGCAATAGTGCTTTGATGCTGGTCTGTGCACGACTTCGTTATGTGGCAGCTTCTGCATGGGGAACGAAGAGGTATCTCAACACGGAAAACCTATTCCAGATAGAACTGATGCAACAACATTCTGCCAGCTAGCTACTGGCAAACTGACGGCATAGATTGACTTTGCGAAATTTTCTTGACACGAGGGGGTGCGGACATTTTATTGGACTATATGGCTAATCCCATTTTGATTCTATATTCTGCTGGACTCAATCCTCCAAGAGATATTTTGATTCTCATATCCCGATACCATACCATGTAAGCTTCAATCTGCTGCATAAAATCCTCTACTGTGATACCTTGCCAAGAACGGCCGTAGAACATCTCGTTCTTCATTCTTCCGAAAAAGCCTTCACAGGCTGAATTGTCCGGTGAACACCCTTTTTGAGACATTGATCTGATCAATCCTGCCTTACGGGTTCGATCTATCCAGCCCGGCCATCGATAGTGACAGCCTCGATCTGAATGAATAATCGGATGCGCATCTTGAGGAAGTGCACTAATTGCACGATCCAGCATACGGTTTACCAATTGTGCGTCTGGTTTACAGCTAATGTTCCATGCTACCGGCATACCATCATAGCAGTCAATAATAGGAGACAAATATACTTTTCCTGCTGGAATTGAGAACTCCGTCACATCAGTCAACCACTTCTGATTTGGCTTGTCAGCTCTGAAATTTCTTCGAATCACATTGGGTACTTCAGGGCTAATTTCTCCTTTGTAAGAGCAGTATTTCCTCTCTTTTCTGCCTTTCACAACCAAGCCATTTTCACGCATAATTTGACGTATCACCTTTTCGGATAGGGTATAGCCCTCTCGGTTCAATACTATTTTAATTCTACGATATCCATATCTTTCCTTATTGTTGTGGAATATGGTCGCAACAGCTTGATAATCATCTTTATGCTTCTTTGCAAAACTGACACGTTTCTTTTGATAGTAATAGCTGCTCTTTGCCAGTTTGAGTTTTTTTATCAATACAGGCAGTGGATACTTCTCTTTTAAGGCATCAACAATTACTGCCTTCTCCCTGTTGTTCAAGGGACTCTTGTTGACGCCGGGGTCTTTTTTTAGCACATCAATTGTTTTTTTCAGAATGTCAATTTCTAACTGCATATCTTGGATTTTTGCTTTCAGTTCATCAAGTTCCTCTGAAGATGCAGCTTTTCCTTCCGTCAGTTTCCCTCTGGCTCGCTCATTGGATGCATTCATTAATGCCGCAGCACCTTTCTGGATATATTTGCGCCGCCAGTTATATATACTTGCTGTGCTATATCCCACTTCATTTGATACTAATTGTACATCTTCTCCCAGCTCAAAGCAACGGTGTAAAATCTCAAGCTTTAATTCTATAGGTGGATGGCGAGGGTGCTCCGGTGTATTATATCCACAAAAGGTGCATCGGTCTTCCGGCAACATTCGTTTTCGATTGATCCAATTGTATAGCGTTTGCCTGCGTGCCGGATATCCCAAAATCGTTATTGTTTTTGTTATCGATTTCGTTTCTTCATAAACCTCCAGGGCTTTGCGATATTGTTCCTCTGAATACATCCTCTATCTCCTTCCTGTGTGTATTCAGTCCAACTTTTTGTCCGCACCCCCCGACCACGGTAATCATGAACGTAGCTGGTTTGATGGCCACAACAGGGGCAAACATGCGGTTTTTGGGGCAGCTCAATGAAAATGTCTGTTTTATCAGGCAATTGCCTCACATTTTTTACGATTACCCCTTTTAATCCAAGCAATTTTTCGATAGAATGAGTATAGAGCATATTGATGACCTCCAAAATGGTGGTGTGGTAATTTCCATTTTAAAGGTGTTTTATCAAATATGCTCTACTTTTTTGCTCTTTTTTCTTAGCCTCTAATCATTATGCCCCAACATTTATTATAGAGCCTAAATTCGTTTGATTGTCCTTACACCAATGGTTTTACCGAAGGGGTTAACAACAAGATTAAGGTACTCAAACGCAATGCCTACGGTTATCGTAATTTTCGTCGCTTCCGCAATCGTATTCTTCACATGTTCCATCATTCAACGAAAAATGGAGCAGCTTAACGCCGCTCCATCCGGTGTTTCCATTTTGGGTTACCCCAACTATTGACATAGAGCCAAAGAAACAACAAAAAGCCCTGAAAATCCGCATCATTACCGGATTTTCAGGGCTTTTTCTATGGTCGAGGTGACTGGATTCGAACCAGCGGCCTCTACGTCCCGAACGTAGCGCTCTACCAAGCTGAGCCACACCTCGAAAAATATGGGCTCCGTATACGGAGCCTGGCTGCGGAAGAAGGATTCGAACCCTCACAAACAGAGTCAGAGTCTGTCGTGCTACCCTTACACAATTCCGCAATATTCACTTGGAACAGCAAGATTTATTATACCAAATCATTTGAATTTGTCAATCCCTTTTCGGGGTATTTTTTGAAAATACGCCTATTTTTTTAATTACTCCATTCTGATACTCCACGATCATTATGAAAAGCGATTGTTACACTTGTTGAGCATTCCTTACAGCCTCTGAATACGTCTGTTGGCTTTTATAAAGATTGTTTCGCATTATTTACCGTCGTTGAACAATTATAAAAGCAGCAGAAGTAAAACACCTCTGCTGCGAATCCATTGTAAATTTGCTAAATCTTAAATACGAATTTAACAAGTCGCACTTTCCCAAACCGATATACTTTTTCAGAATTGATAGAATACATAATTCCATCCGTTATTTTACAGTTATGAAGCTGCTTACCAACTGCAATATACCCTTCTGCAAATAGATTATCAGCTTTTTTAGCAACTTGCTGAAAAATTATTTGTCGATTCTGCGCCCCGCGAGGAAACGGTTGTCTAAAGCTAATACCGCCAAGAGCACTTTCATAATCCATCTCTATCATTAAATTATCGGCAAATTTTGAATATTGTTTTTGATTAAGTGTATAGGAGTACATAACAGAAAGACTTTCAAGTGACCAATTCGGATAATTTACAGCAAGAAGGATATCACTCGGTATTTGAGTTGAATCATCAAAGCGTACATCTATGACTCCTACAACTTTTCCGGATGAGTCAGAATTCATTTAAGCAGAAAAACTGAAGCCATCGCATGGAACCAGCTCATTTTTTTAACAATTCCAACATCACTTTGATTTATATCGGGTATAAACCAAACATATGAAACCCAACAAACAACTAGCAGCAACAAACCTGCATATATTTTATGTTGCGGCTTTTTGAACAAGTTTATCACTTGACTGCCTCTTTCACTTCATAACTTGGTATATTTTTCTATATACCATTATATGAGTGATAAACTGCGAGTCAATACTCTTTAGAAGAAAGCCGTTACAATCCTACTTTTCTGCACATGTTATGAAATCAGTTTATTGGATACGAAACAGTGCTTCCGCGTTTTTCTTCGCATAATCAAGAATATCCTGTGCATTTTCGCCACGGATTTCCGCTATTTTTTCCGCAACATGTGGAATCAGTGAAGAATCGTTGCGTTTCCCCCGAAAAGGAACAGGGGCAAGATACGGACAATCGGTTTCCAATAAAATCCGGTCTTGAGGAAGGCTTTTGACCACCTCGACCGGAACACGCGCGTTTTTAAACGTCACGGAACCGCCAATGCCGATATAAAGCCCCAGTCGGACAGCTTCAGCTGCCATTTCAGCACTACCGGAAAAACAATGAATAACGCCTTTCGGGCGGTGGCGGCGCAATAGCTCCATGGTATCGCCATGCGCGTCGCGGTCGTGAATAATGACCGGGAGTTCGTGCTTTTTTGCAAGGAGAATCTGGCGCTCAAATATTTCTCGCTGAACAGGACGTGGCGCGTTATCTTCAAAATGATAGTCCAGGCCAATTTCGCCAACCGCAACAATCCGGGGGTTGGACAACAGTGTTTCCAACTGTTCTTCCCAATCCGGCGGAACATCTTTCGCTTCTTCCGGATGAATTCCGGCCGCTGCGGAAAAATAGGAGTACTGTTCAGCCAATGCGATAGCTTGACGGGAGGACGCAAGGTCTGCACCGCAGTTTACCACATGGCAGACGCCCTTTTCCGGGAGCGAAGCAAGCAGCTCGTCCCGGTCGGCATCAAAAGCCTCGTCATCGTAGTGAGCATGGGAATCAAAAATATTATGCCACATCATCATCACCGAATTTTGCTCCCCGCGGGAACGCCGTCAACAAATACGACACGCACATCGTCCTCACTAGCGTCGGCAGCCAGAATCATCCCCTGGCTTTCCACACCGCACAGCTTTGCGGGTTTTAAGTTGGATACGACAATAACCGTGTGACCGATGAGATCCTCCGGCTTGTACCACTGAGAGATACCAGAAACAACTGTGCGTCCACCCATGCCGTCATCCAATGACAATTTCAACAGTTTTTTAGAGCGCTTAATCGGTTCGCATGCCGTTACTTTCGCGGCCCGCAAGTCAACCTTGGAAAAATCCTCTATGGTGATTTGAGCAATGCCTTCGGGTTTCTCTTTCGTCTCCTTCTCTTGCTCGGCTTTCGCAGTGTCTGATGGGTTTGGTATCAGTTGATTCAATTCCTCAATCTCTTTATCCACATCAATGCGCGGGAACAGAGTCTCGCCTTTTTTTACAACAGCATCGGCCGGGAATACGCCCCACTTTCCAGCAGATTCATAGGAAACTGCATCGCCGGAAATACCAAGCTGTTTCTGAATTTTCGGAGACGTTTCCGGCATAAATGGTGCAAGCAAAATAGAAATAATGCGCAGAGATTCGCACAGATTGTAAAGAACGGCCGCAAGGCGCGCCTTTTTGTTTTCATCCTTGCCCAGCACCCAGGGGGTCGTTTCGTCAATATACTTATTTGTGCGGGAAATCAGTTTCCAGATTTCCGCTAATGCATTCGAAAATTGATATTTATTAATGGCTTCATCGCATTTGCTGTGCAAAGCCAGCGCCGCCGCTTTTAATTCCTCGTCAACGGGTGCCGACTCACGTTCGGACGGGATTTTTCCGCCGAAATATTTTTCCGCCATAGCAGTTGTACGGGACAGTAGATTGCCTAAATCGTTTGCAAGGTCGGAATTAATGCGGTTAATCAGCGCCTCGTTGGTAAACAAGCCGTCCGCGCCGAACGGAATCTCGCGCAGCAGAAAATAACGGATTGCATCCACACCGTAGCGGGAGCAGAGTATCACCGGGTCTACCACATTACCCTTGCTCTTACTCATTTTGCTTCCATCGCCGAACAGCAGCCACCCATGACCGTAGACCTGTTTCGGAAGAGGCAGGTCAAGTGCCATGAGCATGGCAGGCCAAATAATGGTATGGAACCGAACAATTTCTTTGCCGACAAAGTGAACGTCTGCAGGCCAGTATTTTTTATAATCGGAATCATCATCCGTACCGTATCCAAGTGCTGTAATATAGTTTGTCAGCGCGTCAAGCCAAACGTAAACTACATGTTTTGGATCAAATGTAACCGGGATACCCCATGTAAAGCTGGTGCGGGAAACGCACAAATCCTCAAGGCCCTGCTTAATAAAGCTAATCATCTCATTTTTGCGGCTTTCCGGCTGTATGAAATCCGGCTGATCCTCATACAGCTTCAAAAGGCGGTCAGCGTAATTGGAAAGGCGGAAGAAATATGCCTCCTCGCTGATAATTTTCACCTCGCGGCCGCAGTCGGGACACTTGCCGTCTTTTAACTGCGTTTCAGTCCAGAACGCTTCGCAGTCCGTGCAGTACCATCCCTTGTATTCGCCTTTATAAATTTCACCGCGATCGTACAGTTCCTTGAAAATTTTCTGAACTGATTTTACATGATAGTCGTCTGTGGTGCGGATAAAGCGGTCGTTTGAGATGTTCAGCAATTTCCACAGGTCACGGAAACCAGCCGCCATGCGGTCGACATACTGTTTCGGCGTGATGCCTTCTTTTTCCGCTTTCTGTTCAATCTTTAAACCGTGTTCGTCCGTCCCGGTTAAGAACATCACATCATACCCTTGCATTCGCTTGTAGCGCGCGATGGCGTCACTGGCCAGCGTGCAGTAGCTGTGTCCGATATGCGGTTTGCCGGACGGGTAATAGATGGGCGTTGTGATGTAAAAGGTCTTTTTTTCCATTATTTCATCCTCCGGGAACATAAATGATTTTTATTATTATACCATTCAATTCCATAAAATAAAAGAATTTTGAAAAAATCAAGAAAAAACGGCGGTTTTTATTGCCGCGGCTTATCAAAATCAGACAGATATCCACTCGATCTTAATACAAAGTACATATTTTTCCTACTCTTTAATGAATAATGAATAGGGTTTAATTTGTACTGTTTGATGGAGTATCAGATTCTCCATACAAAAATTCGCGCAAAAGGGTACAGTTTTTTTCCAAATCAAGCGAAATCACTGTGCCTACACCCTCTATGGAAACATTGTCGTCAAAAGTATTCGGAGCAGGCATCTGCATATTTTCCAGTTCGTAATCGGAAAGCGATGCACCAATTCTTGCAAGATACAAAAGCTCGCTGTTGGTCAGATTTGTTTCTACATACGGCAGATAATCATATATGATTTTGCTGGCGTTCCAAAAATTCATCGACTTCATTTTCTGTATCATAAGTTCAATCACTTGACGCTGGCGGGCCGTACGGCCGTAATCATTGCTGCCGAATTCATCTGTGGCATAGCGGATTCGAGCGTAGTAAAGACAAAGCTCTCCGTCCAAGTGGTTAACTCCGGGCGTTAAATGTGTGCCAAGCGCCTCGTTTTCCGCTTGACAGGCAGCTTCTGACATGGGTACATCCAACCCTCCCATTTTGTCGATAACAGCTGCAAAATTATTGAAATTTATGGAAACAAATCGGTCAATATTAATTCGATAGTTATTTTCCAGCGTTTGCATGGTTCGAGCCACTCCGCCGGTGGCATAAGCCGCATTCAGTTTATTTTTCCCAATTTCGGGAATTTCCAAATAGGAGTCCCGCAAAAAAGACACTAAGCGGATTGTTTTTGCTTTTGAGTCAATGGACATCAAAATATTGGTATCGGATCGGCCGTCGGAACCGTCTTCATTCTCGTCGACACCAAGGAGCAAAATATTCATGATACTGTCGTCCGATATGACGTTCCAGGCAGGCGCGTCACTAGGAAGCTGAACATATTCTTCCAGCTGTGAACTGGTGACGCTGGAGCGGTTTAGACGGGAAGAAAGAATTTGAAAATACAAAAAACTGCCGCCAACTATGATGAAAACAAGAACAAACAGCAGTGTGAAAAGCGTTTTTAAACAACCGCCTTTTTTGCGTCGGCGCCGTTTTTTACGTCTTTTGGTAGGTTGACGGTAAATATCCCGATCCACCACGTTGTACCGATCTATTTCCCCCGCGCTGTAGGAAGGACGGCGTTTAGCCGTTTTTCTTTTTTGGGCTGGCCGTTTTTGCGTTGCAGAAGTGGTACGGCGCGCGGGGCGTCCTGTATTTTTTCTGCTCATACTGCACCTCAATTTCTGTTAAAGGAAACTTATTTATTGTATTGCAAAGGGGGACAGCTTGTCAACGCAGAGCAAATGCATGGACTTCGTGAAAATTCTGTGAAGAAGCGAAAAAGACTATATTTTCTGTCCGTCATTTGCTATAATAATCTAATTGGAGGGAATGTACCATGAAAAACAAACCTGGTGCAAAACAGTCCCACGCGCTGATTGTCCGCATCGTAGCGGGGATTTGCGCTGCTCTCATAGCGATTTCCGCCTTGTTCATGGGCTTTTTTTCCTAGATGCCCCAATGCAGGGATATACTTTGCATGCTTTTATGGCAAACACAACTCATGATATAAAACAAATAATTTAGACTTGGTGATATTGAGGTATTAATGGAAATGGATCAAATGGTGACAATGCTAATTAATATGTTTCAAGGAATCCCGGCGGAACTTAGTATTTTTTTAATTTCGCTGCTGCCCATGCTTGAGTTAAGGGGTGGTATCCTCGCGGCGGGGCTGTTGCACGTTGATATAATACCGGCGTTCTTTCTCTGCCTTGCCGGCACACTGTTGCCGGTGCCTTTTATTTTGCTGTTTTTCTGCAAAATCATGGACTGGCTGCGCAACACGAGGTTTGTTCGCTTAGTTCGGCGTTTGGAAAATAAAATGGAGCGCAAAAGCAAACAAATTGAAAAATACAAAACATTCGGTCTTTTATTGTTTGTAGCAATTCCGCTGCCCGGGACCGGTGCATGGACAGGTTCCGCAGCAGCCGCACTGATAGGCATGCGCTTTCCACATGCGATACTCTCCGTTTTTTTAGGCAGCATTATTGCAGATATTATCATGTGCCTACTTTCCTATGGTGTTTTGGGAGCAATCTGGTGAGAAAGGACGATTTGATGCAAACGGTGGATGTGGCTGTTGTAGGCGGCGGTGCTTCCGGACTTATGGCTGCTTTGGCGGCGTCGCGTGCGGTCAAAGCACATCATCTTTCCATAGCAATTCTTGAAAAAAACCCCCGTGTTGGCAAAAAGCTGCTGCTCACCGGCAACGGAAGGTGCAATTTGACAAACCGCAGTGCGGGCAGTCTTTCGCATTATCACGGTGACCGTAAAGCCGCCTCTGTTTTAAACAGCTTTCCGCCGGAACAGGTTTTAAAACTGTTTGAAAAACTGGGTCTGCTCTGCCGCGAACTGGACGGCGGGAGAATCTATCCGTACAGCCTGCAAGCATCGTCCGTTTTGAATGTTCTGCGCAGAAATCTGGATACTTCGGGTGTAAAAACTTTGTGTGATTTTAATGTGCAAAGTATCCGCAGACAAAACAGGGGATTTGTGCTATCCTCTCCGAATGGTGAAATCTTTGCGCGGCGTGTAATTCTTGCGTCGGGCGGATTAGCATGCCCTCGATCGGGTTCGGACGGCAGCGGATTCGCGCTGGCAGAATCGTTCGGCCATAGTGTAAGGCCGCTCTGCCCTGCATTGGTACAAATCAAGACGGACCCCGCACGTGTGCGGCCGCTCAAAGGCGTACGCTGCCCTGCCTCTGCGGCGTTCCGAGTAAATGGAAAGAGTATCCGCACTTCCCGTGGAGAAGTGCAGTTTACGGACAATGCGCTGTCGGGAATCTGTATCTTTGAATTATCCCGATGCGTGGGCGAACTTCATACATTGCAGAAAGCGGAAATCTCGCTTGACCTTTTCCCGGAGTATACAGAGAAGAAACTTACCGCGCTTTTTTGTGCTGCGGCAGACGGAAGAGGTATTCTTTCAGTTCCTCAGTTCCTAGAAGGATTTTTGCCAAAAGCACTTTGCATTGAACTTTCCAAATACACTTTCGGCAGTGCATCAAAAACAATGGACACATTGTCCGCGGATGATTATGAACGTTTGGCTTCTTCTGCGAAAGCCTTTCGCTTTCCGGTTCTTGGCACACTGTCATGGGACCGCGCACAAGTGACGGCAGGCGGGGTTCCTCTCTCGGAACTTACGGATTGTCTGGAATCGAAAAAATGCCGCGGGCTGTATTTATGCGGCGAACTGTTGGATGTAGACGGAGATTGCGGCGGATTTAATTTGCACTGGGCATGGGCCAGCGGCATGACTGCCGGAACTGCGGCTGCCGTAGGCATCAACACTGACTAGAACGCCCAAAAGCACAGCAAATCGTGAGAAACCGGGACAAATGGCTAAAGCTAATTTCTGCTATATCTGCAAAGTGTGTGAGTTATCAATCTTCTGCTTGATAAGCCATTCGCACAAAAGGAAGGAGAACGTTAATTGCTTTATCGCATTTCCGAACTGAGGCTACCTCTGGACGGCAGACCGGAAGACCTAAAAGAACAGGCGGCGAAACGTCTGCGGATTCGAAAGAATGCGATTCGTTCCCTGCAAATGGTCCGCAAATCCATCGATGCCCGCAGAAAAAAAGATATCCATTTTATCTGCACAGTAGAAGTGGATTGCCCGCTAGCCAAAACACCGCACGCTCGCGGTGTTGCGAAAGCGGAACCGTACCGATATCAACTCCCGATTTGCAAACCGTTGGAACAGCGGCCCGTGGTAGTCGGATTCGGCCCCGCCGGCATGTTTGCCGCATTAATCTTAGCACAGGCAGGGCAAAGGCCGATTGTATTGGAACGCGGTTCCTGTGTGGAACAGCGTCAGAAACAGGTTGCCGAGTTTTGGAACAAAGGAGTGTTGAATCCGGAGTGTAATGTGCAGTTCGGAGAAGGCGGCGCGGGAACTTTTTCCGACGGCAAATTAAATACCGGCACAAAGGATCCACGCATACGAAAAGTGTTGGAGGAATTTGTCGGTGCGGGCGCTCCTGAGGAAATTCTGTATGAAGCAAAACCGCATATAGGAACGGACCGCTTGCCAAGTACGGTAAAAGGCATCCGTGAACAGATCCTGTCATTAGGCGGAGAAATTCTGTTTGATACGCGGATGACCGCCCTGCTGCAGAAAAATGGACACGTAATCGGTGTAGAATTTTGTAGACAGAGCGGAGCGTCGGAACGACTGGAAACCTCCCATGTAATTCTGGCGGTTGGGCACAGCGCAAGAGACACATTTGAAGAGTTGTTTCATTCCGGTGTGCCAATGCAGCCGAAACCGTTTGCCGTCGGAGCGCGGATTGAACATCCGCAGAGCCTGATTGACACGGCACAGTACGGACAATTTGCAGGACACCCTTCGCTTGGGGCAGCGGACTACAAATTAGCGGTTCATTTAAAAAACGGGCGGGGCGTCTACACGTTCTGCATGTGCCCGGGCGGGCAGGTAGTTGCAGCGGCGAGTGAACCGGAACGGCTGGTTACCAACGGTATGAGCCGCTATTCCCGCGACGGACAAAACGCAAATGCCGCCCTTTTGGTTGGCATTGGGCCGGAAGATTTCGGATCGGAAGAGCCGCTTGCGGGTGTGATATTTCAGCGTAAGCTGGAAGAGGCCGCATTTCGGCTGGGCGGTGGGAATTACCACGCTCCCGCGCAGCGTGTGGAAGATTTTCTTGCCCATCGGCCATCCCTGCAGTTGGGAGAGGTCCGTCCCACATATTATCCCGGTGTTACACCGTGCTCGCTTGACGAATGTTTGCCGAATGTGATTGCTGATTCCATGCGGGAAGGAATTCGGCAGATGGATATGCGTCTGCACGGCTTTGCTATGCCGGACGCAGTGTTAACAGCGGTCGAAAGCCGCTCCTCATCACCGGTGCGTATTCTGCGCGGAGAAGACGGACAGTCGCCGACACTTGCAGGTCTCTATCCCTGCGGTGAAGGAGCGGGTTACGCGGGCGGCATTGTTTCCGCTGCGGTGGACGGCATTAAGTGTGCGGAAAAGATTCTTTCATCCGCCAAATAAAGACATAGGGGCCGGGGGATTTCCTTCCGGCCCCTATGAATTCATTCTGAAGCAGCAGCCTGCTAAATTGAGCAGATTTCTATTATGCTTTCAGCAAATCAACCATCCAAGCTGCATCCGGCATCGGCATGGATGGGAAACAAACGGCATTTTCCGCAGCGCTTTCTAACGCGGAAAAAAAGCAGAGGGCCAGCGCCTGCGGATCCCCTTCCCTGATTTCGCCGGCTTCCTGCCCCTTTTTCACAGCCGGCACAAACCGAGTTGCAATATTCATTTCCCGCACAACCTCTTTCATTTCATCCGTCAAGTAGTCGGCATAAAGCGCCTGTTTGGCAAGCAGAAAAACTTTCGCCGTTGAGGGAGACACCGCAAAATAGGACAGCACTGTTTCCGCAATTGCACCAAACATTTGAAGTGGCCTTAGAGACATCTGAAGATAGTCTTCTATCATTCGTATGCCGTCCAGAGCGGTTTTCAGATGTTCCAAATAGAGCTGCTCCTTCGTTTCATAATAATGAAACAGCAGCCCGGAACTGATTCCAAGCTCACGGCATATTTCGCGGGTACTTGTTCCCATATATCCATGCCGAATGAAAAGATCCAAGCTGACATCTAAAATTTGCCTGCGCCGCTCTTCCTTTTGTTTTTGCCGCTGGTTCACGTGCAAATCTCCCTTACTTACAGTTTGAGCATTTGCTCAACATCTGATTAAATCATACCTTTTTTGCAAAATTTTGTCAATCTCCACCTCATCAACCGCCACAATATGGGCTATAAAAATTTTATGATATTCTGCCTTTGGCGGTTTTTTTTATAACAAAATAAAAGCCGTCTGCGCAAAAACGCGGACAGCTTTTACAAGATTCTTTTTTAACATGTTTTATTCGTAACGCAAAGCTTCAATCGGATCCAACTGGCTGGCTTTTTTCGCCGGATAGTAACCAAAAAATATGCCGATGAGCATGGAGAATCCAACACTGATAAAGATAACCGGAACGGAAATGACAAGTTTCATGTGAAGGAGAGAAACGCCGGCGGCTGCCAAGCCAATTCCCGTTATAATTCCGATGATTCCGCCTATCACACAGATGATGACGGATTCAACGATAAACTGCATTCGAATATAGCTGCTGCGCGCACCCAGTGCCTTGCGCGTGCCGATTTCACGCGTGCGTTCGGTGACGGAAACCAGCATGATATTCATTACGCCAATGCCGCCTACAATCAGAGCAATCGCGGCGATTGCGGCAACCGCAATGGAGATAGTGTTCATCATGGAAGTAACGGAAGACAGCATGTTTTCTAAGTTGTACGCTGAACAGGTGTATTTGGGGTTGTGGGCATACAGCCGCTTCATATAAGTTTCAATGCGATCAGTAAACGCATCGGTGTCATTGACATTTTTCAGCTTAATTACAAAATTGGAGTAATTTTGGTTTTCCGCAGTTTCTTTGACAACACTAACCGGAACATATAAGTCCGTGCGTATGTCTTTCTCGGCTACGGCCTCTCCCCCAAAGCTCTGCTTAACATATTTATATACGCCGACAATGGTATAGGATTCCACCCCATTTTCCGTATCGACATTAATTTTTTGTCCCAGCGGGTCAACATCACTGCCAAACAGATTGGACACCAGCTTATCAGAAACCACGGCAACTCTGCGGTTTCCGCTGATATCCCGATCCTGCAAAAAACGGCCCTTCTGCACTTCAACGTTCTGCACATTCGCATACCCCGGGTTAACGCCATACATGGTAACATTGGCATACAAACGCCCATCCTGTGCTTTTCCTATGCCGCCTATCTCGTATACAGCAATATCGCTGATTTCATTGGAAAACATCTCCTCGACCCTGTTAATCTGGTCAAGAGTCAGCAAATCGCTGTCATCAATTTCATTGGAATTGATTCCGTTCCTCTGGGTATAGATGCTGTCATTTTCACTGGGTGCAACATAAACATAGATATTGTTTGCACCAAGGCTCGCCATGGTATCGGAAACATTGTTGGTGATAGCATCGCCTATGGAAACAATGGCAATAACCGACCCGATACCGATGATGATGCCAAGCATGGTTAGAAAGGCGCGCACCTTGTTTGCTCGTAAACCGGCAATCGCAAGTACAATATTTTCTTTTAAAAACATCTTATTCCGCCGCCTTTCCCGCACCCGGCCTGTCGTCCACAATCATGCCGTCACGCAAGGTGATAACCCGATTGGTTTCCTCCGCCAATTCCGGGTTATGAGTAATGAGCACAATGGTTTTGCCGTCTTTCTCATGTACACGGTGGAACAAATCCATGACCATGCGGCCGGTTGCCGAATCCAGTGCCCCGGTTGGTTCGTCCGCCAGCAGAATTGCCGGATCGTTTGCGAGTGCCCGCGCGATAGCCACACGCTGTTTTTGTCCTCCGGATAGCTCATTCGGCTGGTGATTCATGCGGTCGCCCATACCGACCATTTCCAAAAGTTCCTTTGCCCGCTCTACACGCTTTTTTCGCTCCATACCTGCATAAAGCATGGGCAGTTCCACGTTTTTCAGAGCGTTATTCCTCGGAATAAGGTTAAATGTTTGAAAAACAAAGCCAATCTTCCTATTGCGCACATCGGAAAGCTGATTATCCGTCATCTGCTTAATGGGAATTCCGTCTAAAATATATTCGCCGGAAGTCGGACGATCCAGCACGCCAATCATGTTCATCAGCGTGCTTTTGCCGGAACCCGACGCCCCAACAATGGAGACAAAGTCTCCTTCCTGCACTTCCAGTGAAATGTTTTTTAGAATATGCAGCTCATTCGGCGTTCCAATGTAATAATTTTTAACAATGTCTTTCATTTGGATGATCGTTCGGCTCATTGTGCGGCCCCCTCGGCGAGTTGAACCGTATCTCCGGGGTTAATGCCGTCCGGATTCCCGATGACCAGCATACCCTCTTTCAGTTCAGAGCCGGATATCTCCACAGACACATCTGTTTCCAGTCCGGTGGTAACAGAAATTTCCTTGGCTTTATACAATGCTCCGTCTTTCTCCGCGACCATAATCACGCTGCCGCCGTCCTTTTCCAGCAAAGCATCATACGGCACCACAAAAACATCGTTCTTTTCCTGCACAACGATATCCATGCGCGCTTTCATCCCAATGCGGAGGGAAGGATTTTTTTCATCGATGGTGACTTTCGCAGCATAGGTGACATTTCCTGTTCCTTCTGTTGAAACGGTAGCTGCGGGAGCAATACTCTTGACCGTTCCCCGAATTTCTGCATCCCCTGTTGCGTCGGTTTGTATCGTTACCTGATCTCCCGGTTGAACCGTAGCAGCGTCAATTTCTTTTATCTGCGTGTCAACAATCAAATCTTCCGTGTTTGCAATCTCAAACATGATTCCGGTGGGTACAGTTCCCTCTTTCACATTTTTGACTGTAACTGTTCCGTCCGCCGGTGCTGTGATAACGGAATCCTCCAGATTTTGCTTTAGTTTTTCCAGCCCAACATCCGCGCTTTTGTCCTCGGCTTTTATAACGGCACTGTCATAGGCGTCCTTCGCATTTTGGAGATCCTGCTCCGCTTGAATCTGAGCGGTTTGCAAGTTTTTCTTTGCCGTATCATAATCACTCTGTGCCTGATCCAATTCAGATTGAGAAATCTGACCGTTTTCAAACAGCAATTTCTTGTAATTGTAATTATCTTCTGCTGTTTCCAAAGCAGCTCTGGCAGACACCACACTGCTGATGAGATCGTTGTTGTATAGATACAGCATATTCTCATAATTTCTTTTTGCCTGAGCAAGCGCCAGTGCAGCACTTTTGTTAGAATCAGTTACTGCGTATTCCTGCTGTTCAATATCCTTTTCCAGCGTTGCAGTATCCAGCACCGCAAGCACGTCACCCTTTTTGACTTTATCCCCCACGTCCACCTGAATGGTTTTGACCGGATAAGCCAGAGTTGTGTATACGTTATAAGTTTCGTTGCTGTGAATCGTACCCGATACGGATATGATATCTTGCAGAGTGGTTTTGGTAAGCGTTGTGGTTGTAATATTGGTATGTATACTTTTACTTTTGTTTTTTACGGAACAAGAGTAGGCCCCAACTGCAAAAATCAATGCCACCACTGCCAATAGCACGACTGTTTTCTTTGCAAATTTAAATTTTTTTAGCTTCAACTGCATTGGTTCAACTCCCTGTTGTAAATCCATTTTTCATATTGATATAACTTAAATAACTGACAAACAGGTTTTTACGGCTGTCCGCCAATGTGCTTTGCAGTGTTTTAAGTTCATTTTCTTTTTCATCAACAGCTTTTTGACTGGAATATCCTAGGGACAAAGCCTGTTTTTCCACCTCGAGTTCCTTTTGCTTGCGCTGCACCTGTTCCACATTCTGCTGGTAAACCGTGTACATGCTGGTTAGATTGTCATACAATTCTTTAAATGCGGCTTCCTGCGACTCTTTCGCTTTTTGAAGAGCAATATAGGCATTCTTGAGTTCGTACGTATTGTCATCCAATGTCTGTTGATACTCATACGCAAGCTGCTCCTGTTCAATCACGGGGTCATGTTTCCTCATTTCAATTAAATCCGCGCCATAATTAATGCTGGGAATATCACTGAAATCAATATCATCTTCCGTAACCGGCCGGATGCTCATATTGACATTGGAAGGAAGATTTAAAAGTGTTCGCAGTGAATTCCGTTCCCTTGTCAGCTGCTGGTCAAGCTGTGTAAGGTTGTTTTGGGCCTGATTGTACTGGTCTTTTAAGTTGTCACAGTATGCCTGCGAAACAAATCCGGAAGAAAGGGCGGCAAGCGCTACGCTGTATTCTTTTTGCGCTTTCTGCGCCGCGGCCTGCATAGCTAAGTATCTGTCGTTGTCAGCGCAGTACGCCAAATAACTTTGCTTAGCATTTAAAATCATATTACCCGCATTTTCATCATACTGAACCTTGGCAATATCATACTGATTATCGTAATAATCCTCGTAATCCGTGTCCTCGTAATCCTCCGCATTATCCCTGGCTATTTTTAAATTGTTAAGGTATGTTTTAATATCGAGGTTATACATCAGCATAATATCTTCAATGCTGTCTAGCGAAACCTCAACTGTTTGTTTTTGGACAACAGCCTGGTCGGTGTCTTGTGCATAGGCAGGAAACGCAATCCCTGCTGCTAACACAAGCACCAGTAACAGGGAGATTCCATATTTCATCATTTTACCCCTTTCCAACATGTTAATACTGCTGATTCGTTTCATAGCATAAACTAAATATACAGCTTTTTTATTCTATGTCAATAATTGTAAAGTGATTTTAAGAATTTCATTGTATTTATATCTTAATACAATGATACATTAATATCAATGAAAGTCAACCATTTTTAATCATTTTTACAAAATTAATAAATTTTCCTTTAATACATTTTACTTTTTCTAATGCATTGTTTAATTCCCTAGAAATGAACAAACAGTTAAAATATTTTGAATTGCTGTAAAGTTTGATTTAATAAAAAAACATACAACATAAGACCGAGCTACGCCATGCCCGGTCTTATGTTGTATTGCCGAATACGATAAAATATTTTTTAGCGGAACCCGGCAATCATCACACCGATTCCAGCCACTACTAGAATCAGCCCAAGTCCAAGAGCCGACAGACGCGCTCTTTGCAAAACCATAGCGGCCTGTTCCTCCGACTTATAAGTGATAAGGGAGCGTTTCCCATCGGCCGATGCAGAAATGCGGTACCGCCTTGCATGCCGGTACAAATCCCCCACCACATTTAGCGGCTGATTCACATGATAATAATATTCCACTACATGGTAACCTACGATTTCCTTGCCCAGACGGGGAAAAAAACGCCGACAATTTTTCAGATGTTTTTTCATCCACCCGGAATTTTTTTCTTCATAGCTGTCACAAGCAGAAAGCATCTCTGCCCTGCTGCCGAAACTATCCAAATCCACATAAATTTTTTCATCGGAAGTGGAATCCATGATATAGAAGTCATCAGGACCGGATTCCCGATACATTTCTGTCTGTTCCAAATGGGTACCGAAGTGAAACAGCCCATGCTGTCTTCCATTGTCCTTTTCGCGGCAGGCGTAGGATATGGTGCGATAGCATGCCACGGTACGTTCCGTTATCGGCGCCTTCACGGGCTTGTCCGTCCTCGCAAGTCCGTACAGCTCCACATGGAGTTTCGCTCCGGGGTCATTCTTCAGCTGATGGTTCAATTCCTTGACAGCATCCTCAATCGGAATGGGGCAAATTGGTTCACTTTTCGGCATTGCAGCCACTCTGCGTTCCGCCCTCTTAATCAATATAGTAGAACATGCGATGCCTGCAGCGATAATCAATAATCCAATGGCAGTTTGCATGGCGTTTCCTCCCACCTATTATTCTCCATTGGACATTTTATCATTTCCGCGCCTGCAATTCAATGAGCATCCAGCATGAATATCTTCCGTGCAGCTATTCCGATTTTACCAGCATGTGAACCAAGACTGTAATATCATCGTCGTGCCCGTCCTTCCGCTGCGAAATAGCACGGGAAACAATGATTTCTGCCAATTCCTGCGGCAATGTCCCTTCCCACTTTTCCGCCTCTTCACAAATCCACTCTGCGCCGGAGGTAAGAGCACCATCGGTCATCATAATAAGCAAATCTCCATCCGAAAGCGTTTCAGAAGATTTTGCAAAACGTGTATCATTCAAAATACCAATCGGCAGACTTGGGGTGTCAATCACCGTCGCACGACCATTCTGACGCAAAATTGCTGCAGATGCGCCCGCCTTAAACAAATCAACGTGTCCATTAAAAAGGTCAACCGCCGCAATATCCATGGTGGCAAGGGATTCATCTCCGGATTTTACAAGAAGAGCAGAATTTACAATTTTCAGCGCCGCGTCAAACCCGATTCCCGCTTTGATGAGACGTGCCATAATACCGCAGGCCATCGCGCCGTCCACGGCAGCGCGGCCTCCCGTCCCCATGCCATCGCTTAAAATGGAAACTTGACGGCCGTTCCCGTCGGAAAATATCTCCCAACTGTCGCCGCAAAGTTTTCCGTTTCCGCAAACATGCTGCGCACTTCCATTTTTCATGCGGAATGTTGGCAGTTCCGACATTTGAATACGGCATTTTCCGCCGGCCACGGACACACATGGCGGCTGGAAGTTTCGGGAACACGCGCGGGAAATTTCTTCTGTGAGTTCAGCTTTATTCAATCGAGCACCATCCACCGGAGCCGAAACAATCTCTATGGACATGCGCCCAAACCGATCCGTCCGGCAGCTGACATCTAACGGCTGGATTCCGGCCAGCCGAAGCGTTTCCTCCACTTTCTGCGCTGCCGTATAATCAAAGCGGTCATACAGTTCCAGTTCGGAAGCCATTTCTTCGAGCATACTGCTGGTTGTTTCAAACTGCGCAGCAACAACATCGCGAATCTGCTGCGCACGTCCTTCCGCCGCTGCACGAACCACAAATTCTCCATAATTGCGATTTACAGCATCCGTCATCTGGTTTAGGCGGCTGCAGTGAGAGGCAAATGGCTGGGTAAAATCCTCACGCTGAATTTGTCCTTTATTTCTCAGTTTTTCAGACAAATCATTAAACGCGTTCATACTGTCCGTAAAATTCCGATTCCAGCAATAACCGTTCAATCCACAGTTACGGCAGACTTCATCCACTGCCTTATGGTAGACGCTGCTGATATCCGGAGCACAGGCAACTTTCAGCTTTTTAGACACCTCTTCCACGGATTCCGAAACACTGCCAAGCGCTTTTGCGGCAAAATCAAGTTTCATAATGACGGAGCGCCGCAGGCCCTCTGTGCGGGATGTGTCATCACTGCGCGAAAAAATGCCGACCAATCCGCTGCCAATTCTCGCCGGCAGTAGCATATAAATAACAGTCGCTGCCATCACTTCATAAAGTCCTGTAATGACTGCAGTCTGATTGCCAACCTGGAGGGATGCCACCGTATTTGCCACTACAAACGCGCAGGCGGAGGCAAGGCGCCCCACCGGCGAAAACAGCCCCGCCATCAAGCCGCCCAGTGCATAGGCGCCCGACAGATAATTGAGTCCCGCCGTGGATAGGCTGAATGCAATTCCCGCGGCTACACCGGAAACACTGCCGCCGCTGACTCCGCCGTACCTTGCCGCAAATAGAATCGCAAGCACTGCAAGAACTCGTCCTACCGAAATTCCCCCCACAGTCAGCCCGGAAAAGGACAAAATAAGAAGTCCCAAGGAAAATACCGCACACGTAATCTCTTGGGCACCCCATTCACCGGGACTTCGGCCGGATTGCAACACGGAAACCGTGCGGCTGAAAAAATAAGCGGCTGCGCCAGCCAGCAAAGCCTCCGCCACATACATGGCAGTTGTCGCCGCGCCGGAACCGTTGACCAACGCCACGGACAGTCCCGTTGCCAGTACCGGAAGAAACGCAACCACAGGTGCAAACCCCGGATGTGAACGAAGTCGAACAAGATCGTTCAAAGTCCAGCGAATTGCCGCTGCCGCAAGCAGTGCCGCCAGGTAGTGCACCGGAACCATCACCACGGAAGGAAGCAAATATCCCACGGCACTGCCCAGAATCACACTCCATAAAACAGAATAAGGCATTGCGGCTGCGGCCGCAACGCCGAATGGCGCATATTGACCGAATACCGTTCCCCTTGCGAAAAGCAATCCTGCCGTAAATGCTGCAAGATGTCGAGCCGCTGTTCGGACGGGCACAGCCGCCGCTTCGGTAAAGCGAATCCTCCGGATATTTTCCTTTGCCATGTATCAATCACCGCCACTATTTATTGGAACAACTTGTCCCTAAATTGACCTAAGTCTATTATACGATTTGTATTTAGTTCATCTTGTCATAACATGGCGTAGAATATAGGCGAAATCAATCGGAACTTAAGAAATTTTCGTTTATCGGTATTTTTATAGCAATGAAATAGAAACTGTGATAAAATAGAAAATAAAATCTTTTAGGAAGAAAGGTCGATCTATATATGGAATATCAATTTTCTAGGCGCGTGCTGGAATTAAGTCCATCCGCTATCCGTGAAATATTAAAATACGGCGCTGACCCGGAATTTATTTCACTGGCTGCCGGGAACCCTGCCCCGGAAGCGTTTCCTTCCCGTGAACTATCCGAAATATCCGCACAGGTTCTGGCCGAACGCCCGATCGACGCCCTTCAGTACGGGACAACAGAAGGATATCTTCCCCTGCGGCAACATCTGAAAGAGTACCTGAAAGAAAAGGCGGGAATTGGTTCAGAAGATGACGATTTAATCATTACAAGCGGCGCACAGCAAATCATGGATCTCTTTACAAAGTCCCTGGTAGATGAAGGCGACACCATTCTGTGCGAATCCCCAAGCTTTCTTGGCGCACTGAACACCTACCGCTCTTATCGTGCGAAACTGCGCGGCGTACCCATGGAGTCGGACGGCATCAGCCTTGACGGTCTGGAACAGGCATTAAAAGAAGAAAAGCGGGCAAAATTTATTTACACAATTCCAAACTTCCAGAATCCCACAGGTGCTACCATGAGCCTTGCAAAACGACATGGAATGTACGAACTGGCTAAGAAATACGGCGTGATGATTTTGGAAGATAACCCGTACGGCGACCTGCGCATCGCCGGAGAAGACGTTCCCGCCATTAAGTCTTTTGACACAGAGGGCATTGTCCTTTACGCGGGAACATTTTCCAAAGTCGTGGCTCCGGGCATCCGCGTTGGGTATGCCGTCGGGCCGAAACCCGTCCTGCACAAGATGGTTACCTGCAAACAGGGTGAGGATGTGCACACCAACAACTGGGGCCAAATCCTGTGCTATAATTTGATGACAAAATACGATTTTGACGCACATTTGTCCCGTTTGCGCGAAGTATACCGCGAGAAATCGAAAGTGGCGACCGATGCAATGGATCGCTATCTTCTGCCGAAAATTACCTATCGTCCAATTGAAGGCGGTCTGTTCTTCTGGTGTACCTTGCCGGAAGGGGTTGACATGTTGGAATTTGTCAAGCGAGCTATTGATTACAAAGTCTGCGTAGTGCCCGGTAACGCTTTCCTGACCGATGATACACAGCCGTGCCAGTCATTCCGCATCAATTACACCACCCCGACCAATGAAAAGCTTGTGCGCGGCATTCAGCTTTTAGGGGAAGTCGCAGACGAGATGATCCGCTGAAAGCATTAACCAATGGAGGCAATAGTTTATGATGGAACCCGAAAAAAATGAAAACAACAAAAAAGTTATTTTCAGCGCAATTCAGCCGAGCGGAACCATTACGCTGGGCAACTACCTGGGTGCACTGAAAAACTGGATTTCCCTGCAGGATGAATATGACTGCATTTACGCGCTGGCGGATTTGCACACGATCACGGTGCGGCAAGAACCCGCAAAGTTCCGCAGGAACACGCTGGAAGCTTACGCTTTACTGCTTGCCTGTGGCATTGATCCGAAAAAAAGTCTGTTTTTTATCCAAAGCCAAGTACCGGAACATGCGCAGCTTGCATGGATTCTAAACTGCTACACCCAATTCGGAGAACTGCAGCGCATGACGCAGTTTAAAGACAAATCCCAAAAACACCCGGACAATGTAAATGCCGGTCTGTTCACCTACCCAAGCCTAATGGCGGCCGATATCCTGCTGTATCAGGCCGATCTTGTACCTGTGGGCGTAGATCAGAAACAGCATATTGAACTTACCCGCAATATTGCACAGCGCTTTAACGGCCAGTATGGTCAGACATTTACTCTGCCGGACGGCTATATACCAAAGACCGGCGCTAAAATTATGTCTTTGCAGGATCCAACCCGTAAGATGAGCAAATCCGACGAGAATGTTAACGGATTCATTTCTTTGTTAGACCGTCCGGAAGACATCATGCGTAAATTTAAACGCGCTGTAACCGACAGTGAAGCCTGTGTCCGCCGCGCTCCCGGGAAAGACGGAATCAACAACCTAATGGGAATTTACTCCTGCGTAACGGGACTTTCCGATGAGGAAATCGAATCCCAGTTTGCCGGCAAAGGCTACGGGGATTTCAAAGCTGCCGTCGGCGAAGCAGTTGTGGAACATCTGCGGCCTATACAAGAAAAATTTGATGAGTATATTAAAAACAAAGATTATTTGGAACAGTGCTATACGGAAGGTGCACAGAACGCGGAAAGAATTGCCCGTAAAACACTGCGCAAAGTAATGCGGAAAGTTGGATTTTTACAGTAGATTGACCTTATTTCGGCATAAAAAACTCCCTGCCCGATGACACCGGGCAGGGAGTTTTTTTTATCTGTTCAGCTTTAATTCCTTTCCATAGAAAAATTGCAGCAAAAGAGCAAAGATAGAGTACAATAAAGTTCGCAATTTCATAAAGGTATAGAAAAGTCATTGGGACTCCGATAAAATGAATGGTGAGAAAACATTCAAAAAAGGAGAGATACCCAATGACTCACAAAAAGAATACCACAGATTTGACAGAATTGCTACTAAAATGTATGGCGCAGCCGGATCCAATGCTGTCGATGCTGGAATGGCTGTGTACCCGTCTGATGGAAGCAGAGGTCTCCGGTATTATTGGCGCGGAAAAGAATGCACACAATCCATCCCGCCGTGATTACCGCTGCGGCTATCGGCCGCGTCGACTGGATACTCGTATGGGGACGATGTATCTGATGGTACCAAAACTCCGAAATCAGGGCTATATCCCGTTTTTCGTAACAGAACGCAAGCGCAGTGAAGCAGCGCTGATTCAAGTGGTTCAGGAAGCGTTTGTGCAGGGTGTATCTACGCGAAAGATGGAGAAACTAGCCCGCAGTCTTGGAATTGAAAATCTTTCTCGCAGTCAAGTCAGTGAAATGACGAAAGGCCTTAATGAGCAGGTACAGTACTTCCGCAGCCGGCCTCTGACGGGTCGCTATCCTGTCATTTGGACAGATGCACTGTATGAAAAAATTCGTATGGATGGCCGGGTCGTCAGCATGGCTGTGATGGTAGTTTGCGGCGTCAATGAACAGGGGCATAGGGATATCCTCGCCGTAGAGCCAATGCTAGATGAATCAAAAGAAAGTTATTCTCAATTGTTTCAAAGTCTTTTAGATCGTGGACTGAAAACACCGCTTCTGGTGGTTTCAGACGCGAATAAAGGGCTGATTGCAGCCATCCGTGAGAGTTTTCCGGGAGCCTCCTGGCAACGATGCAAAGTCCATTTCATGCGAAATATTTTAGCTCATGTACCCCAGAAGGAAAAAGAGTCCTTTGCGGCTCAGTTAAAAGAAATTTGGTTGGCACCCTCCGCTGAAATAGCTAGACAACGCGCGAAGCAAATATCAGAACAGTATGGAAAACGCTTTCCAAAAGCAATAGAGCTCCTGGAAGATGGACTGGAAGATTCTCTAGCCTTCTATGCTTTTCCAGAACTTGATGCCCGCAAAATTTCCTCGACCAATATGTTGGAACGACTGAACAAGGAAATCCGCCGCAGAACTAGCGTAGTCGGAATATTTCCCAATCCGGATTCCTACCTACGGTTGGTAACAACATGTCTGATGGAATATGCGGAAGACTGGTCTGTTTCTAGAGCATACTTAAACCCAAAAACCATTCTTTCACTGTTAAACGTAGCCTAATTCATTTTTTCAGAGCCCCTAAATTGCGAACTTCCCTTGACACTAGCAGAGCAAATGTAATAAGTGCGACACACTCTTTGCCCCCTTTTCCCGAAACAGCATTATAAATCGCGGCAACAATTGCAGCGGCAGAAAACACCCAAGCCAACACTTTGAGGGTTTTCGCTCTACTCATGGTACCTATCCCCTACAGGGCAATCCCGTTTCAGATAATCAAGGCTTCCCACCTTTGTTCCATTCCGATAGTAGACACGCGGCACGCGCTTGGAAACAGCACATACCAGCTCATAGTTAATGGTACCGATTTGCGCCGCTAACTCGTCCACTGGTAAACTGACTTCTCCATCTGTTCCAAATACCGTTACCGTATCACCGACACACACATTAGGAATATTTGTTATATCCAGCATGAGCTGATCCATACAGACGCGGCCGATGATCTTTGCCCTTTTCCCTCGCACCAACATCTCGGCTGACTGAAATAAGATTCTGGGATATCCGTCCGCATAACCGATTGGCACCGTAGCTACCGTTGTTTCTTTTGGTGCGGTAAACTTCCTGCCGTAACTAACAGTGGTTTGAGCAGGAATATTTTTGACCAAGGCCACAACGCTTTTCAGCTGCATAGCTGGAATCAGAGTCGCCGGATTCTGAAGACTGCCGGATGGCAATAATCCATACAAAATCACGCCCGCCCGAACCATATCAAGCTGCATTTCGGGGTAATCGAATATCGCAGCGGAATTCGCACAGTGCCGGATACGGAATTTGATCCCACGCTGGCTCAGGCGCTCAATGGCATCGCAAAAATTGCGATACTGCATTCTGGTGTAATCGCTACCGTTTTCACCCTCATCCGCCACAGCAAAATGAGTGAAAATTCCCTCCGGTTCCAAACCGGGCAGTTTGCAGGCGTGTTCCGCTTCTTCTATCGAAGCGGCATCCCGCTGCGGATTCTGATATAGAAATCCGATTCTGCTCATGCCGGTATCTAAGGAAACATGCACCTTTACAGTCACCCCGGCCTTTTGGGCCTGCTCGCTCAGCGCCGCTCCATACTCGGCACCAATCAGTGCCTGCGAAATGTTCTGCCGCGCTAATTCCTCCGCCATTTCAGGCGGCGTGTAGCCGAGAATCAAAATTGGCAGTTTCACACCCGCTCGGCGAAGCTGCTGTGCTTCTTCCAAATTGGACACCGCAAACCAGTTGGCACCCAGCTTTTCATATTCCTTTGCAAGCTGCTCGGCACCATGCCCGTAGGCATCTGCCTTAATCACACAACAGATTTTCGTTTCGGGGCGCAGTCTTTTGCGAATCTGCCGAAAATTGTGTTCAACGGCATCCAGATTGATTTCCGCCCATGTTCGTTTCAAAACTTCTTCCATCATAACCGACCGCCAGCTTTCAAACTTTTATTATTTAAAATATCTTACGCCGGATTCAAAAAGTTTCTGATCCTTTTCACCCGGCACATTTTGATACAAGTTTTTGCCCATGCGTTCGGAGTGGCCCATTTTCCCAAGAACTCTGCCATCCGGACTGGTAATGCCTTCTACCGCACAGACCGAGCCATTCGGATTCCATTCGGCAGCTCCGCTTGGTTTGCCGTCCGGCGTACAGTACTGCGTAGCAATCTGCCCGTTGTCCATCAGCGCTTGGAGCACTTCATCGCTTGCGACAAAACGCCCCTCCCCGTGAGAAATCGGAATCGCGAACATATCGCCCGCATTCACACCCGCAAACCACGGGGATTTCACCGAAGTAACGCGCGTATAGACCATACGTGAGATATGCCTGCCAATACTGTTAAAGGTTAGTGTCGGCGCGTTTTCCGTAGTGGGTACGATTCTTCCGTAGGGAACAAGACCTAGCTTAATGAGTGCCTGGAACCCATTGCAAATCCCAAGCATCAGCCCGTCCCTTTGGTTAAGCAATTGCTCAACAGCATCCGCAATTCGCGGGTTACGAAATGTTGTGGCAATAAATTTACCGGAACCATCCGGCTCGTCCCCGCCGGAAAAGCCGCCCGGCAGCATGACAATCTGAGAACGGGACACCGCCTGCGCAATGCTTTGGATACTTTCTTCAATGTCGCTCGGCGTAAGGTTTCTGACAACCAAAATCTCCACCTGCGCCCCTGCTTTCTCAAAGGCACGTGCGCTGTCAAATTCACAGTTTGTTCCGGGGAATACGGGAATGAACACCCTCGGCTTTGCAGCGCGAATGGCAGGTGCCGACCGATTTCTTTCCTTGTAAAGCGGGATATCTTGAATTTGGATATCCGGCCCAGAAACAGGGAAAATGGAATCGAGCGTACCGTTCCAAACGGCAATCAAACGGTCAAGTTCCAGCGAATGTTCCCTTAATTCCACCTGCGGTTTCTCAATTGTTTGCCCCAGCGTGATAAAGGCCAAATTCTGAACCCGCGTTTGATCCTCCACCTCCACAATAAGCGAACCGGATGAAGGTGCAAACAAACATTGTGCATCCAATACCGCCGAATCAAAACGGAACCCAATTTTGTTTCCAAAGCACATGCGTGCAACGGCGGCCGCTACACCGCCCTCCTTCACAACAGACGCAGAGCGTACACCGTCCCCATGCATCAGCCGAACGACCGCAGTATAATAATCCTTTAGTTTCTGCCAATCCGGCAGAAGGGTTTCCGAATTCTCCGGCAGGGGGAGCAACAGCACACGTGAACCAGCCTGCTGAAATGCCGCAGAAACAGTTTCACTCTTTTTCGTCATAGCCACTGCGAAACTAACCAGTGTCGGCGGCACACTGATGGATTCAAATGTACCGCTCATGCTGTCCTTGCCGCCGATGGACGGAATTCCCAAACCAATTTGTGCAGAAAGGGCGCCGAGAAGTGCAGCCGCGGGTTTACCCCAGCTTTTCGGGTTATCCGTCATCCGTTCAAAATATTCTTGAAAGGTCAGCCGAGCAGACAGTGGATTCGCACCGACAGCCGCAAGTTTAGACAGGCTCTCCACCACCGCATAAGCCGCACCGTGGAACGGTGAAAAGCGGGATATGCCCGGAATAAACCCATAGCTCATCGCGGTAGCATCGTCACTTTCTCCGGAAACCGGCAATCCCGCCACCATGGCTTCCTCCGGCGTCAGTTGATATTTTCCCGCAAACGGCATCAGCACCGTCTGCGCGCCGATGCTTGCGTCGAACCGCTCTGCAAGTCCTTTTTGGCCGCAAACTTCCAAACGGGAAAGATTTTTTTCAAACGCCTGTTCCAGCGGCAAACCCTTCAGACTTTCGGGAACCTTAGCGCGATAATTATCCTTCGGATCAACCGCGGAGATGAGGGCCTCAGCTTTTTGCGTCACACCGTTTGTGTCTAAAAACGATCTTGCAATATCCACAATGGTATCGCCGCGCCAAGTCATGCGGAGTCTGGGTTCTTCGCTTACGACAGCAACAACGGTTGCGTTCAGATTTTCCTGTGCGGCCGCGTCGATGAAAGCCTGCACATGTTCCGGCGCTATCACCACCGCCATGCGCTCCTGAGATTCGGAAATGGCGAGTTCCGTTCCGTCGAGTCCTTCGTATTTTTTAGGCACTTTGTCAAGGTCAATATCCAACCCGTCCGCCAACTCTCCAATCGCAACGCTGACGCCTCCCGCACCGAAATCGTTGCAGCGCTTGATCATTCGTGCAACTTCCGGATTGCGGAACAAACGCTGAATTTTTCGCTCGGTGGGCGGATTACCCTTTTGCACTTCTGCACCGCAGACCTCGATGGACTGCTTCGTATGTGCCTTGGAAGAACCGGTGGCCCCGCCGCAGCCGTCACGGCCGGTCGCTCCGCCTAAAAGAACAATAACATCACCCGGGGCCGGTTTGCCGCGTACCACATTTTCTTTCGGTGACGCACCAATCGCCGCACCAATTTCCATACGCTTTGCAACATATCCCGGGTCGTACAGTTCTGTCACCTGGCCGGTTGCAAGACCAATCTGATTGCCGTAGGAACTGTAACCCTGCGCCGCACCGGTCGTAATCTTGCGTGTTGGCAGCTTGCCCTTCATCGTCTTTTCAAACGGAACACGCGGGTCTCCGGAACCGGTGACGCGCATGGCCTGATATACATAGGCTCTGCCGGAAAGCGGATCGCGAATTGCACCGCCCAAACAGGTTGCCGCACCGCCGAACGGTTCAATTTCCGTCGGATGGTTGTGTGTTTCGTTTTTAAACTGCACCAGCCATTTCTGCACCTGCCCGTCCACCGTAACTGGAACTTCAATGGAACAGGCATTGATTTCGTCGCTTATATCCAAATCGGGAATCATCCCGCGTTTTCTCAGCAGTTTCATCCCGATTACCGCCATATCCATAAGGGAAACCGGCCTGTCCGTTTTGCCGTAAACCTCTTCCCGTGCGTCGTAATAAGCCGCGAGTGCTTCCTCGATGACATTACTCAGCGCGCATCGTTCGACGGTAATACGATTCAAATGCGTTAGAAACGTCGTATGACGACAATGGTCGCTCCAGTAAGTATCTATCACGCGCAGTTCCGTCACACTCGGATCCCTTTTTTCCGCATCCCGAAAATAATCGCGGCAAAAGCGCAGATCCTCCAGGCTCATCGCAAATCCCATCATGCTGTGATATTCAGAAAGCCGCCCATCGTTCCAGGAGATAAATCCTTCCACACGAGCGACATTCTCCGGCACCTTTGCCTGAGAGTCGAGTGTTTCCGGCTTGCTCATGGAAGCAAGGCGGCTTTCAACCGGGTTAATGAGATAATTTTCTATTTTTTTGAGATCCTCCTGCTTCAGCCGGCCTTTGATTGCTACCAGCTTTGCCGTTGCAACTTTTGGGCGTTCCCCCTGTGTGAGCAACTGCACACACTGTGCGGCTGAATCCGCTCTTTGGTCATACTGGCCGGGCAGGTATTCCATGGCAAAAACTTGGTACCCCTGCGGCAGCGGATAGTCCTCTTCATATACTTGGTCCACATTTGCTTCAGAAAGGATGGTATCTCTCGCCGCTGCATACTCTTTTCCCGAAATACCGGAAAGGTCATAGCGGTTGATAACCTTCACATCTTCCACGGCCGTCAATCCAAGATTTTCCTTTAGGTCAGCTTTTAACTGCTGTGCCTCCAAGTCAAATCCCGGCCTTTTTTCCACAAAAACACGGATGACTTTTGACATGTTTTCCCCCATTCCGCCGTAAGTCCGGCTGAATTACGATCCGTTTTATAACATCCGGATTTCATTCGCTTCGATTTATTTTAACATAAGCAGAAAAAATATAAAAGGCTTAAATTGCAATAACAAATTGAACACTTTCACTGGATAAAGTTATCTACGGGTTTAAAGTATAAATTCTGTCCAGTTGAGCATCAAACAGTTCCTCAGGGGTCTGATAACCTAATCGTTTCCTAGGCGTGGCGTTTATCTCGTCTGCAAACATTAAGATTTGTTCGGCGGTAAAGCCATTGATGGAGCGACCCTTTGGGATATATTTTCGTAGTATGCGATTGGTCCTCTCATTTACAGGTCGTTCCCAAGCAGAATAGGGATGAGCAAAGTAGATTGCCGTGCCTAGTTCTTCAAAGGCTGAAAATGCCGCAAATTCACTGCCGTTATCTGTGGTAATACTGCGAAACACCTGCGAAAATTTCTCGCCATACTGTTCCTTTAGCTGTTCCATGGCACTGGCAACACCGGTGGTTGTTTTGCCGTCAATTCGAATTGAAAGATAATATCCTGTCAGGCGCTCTACAATGGTAAATACAACTGCCTCACCGCTTCTTTTTCGGCCCAGTACCGTATCAGATTCCCAGTGTCCAAATGTGTTTCGCTCTGCTGCCTCAGGTGGCCGCCAATCAATGGATTTCCCATTGATACGCTTAGAAAGCCGTGGTTTTCTGCGAGAATGCCTATTTAATACCTCAGGAAGTTCAAATAGCGTGAGCGGTAATTCCCCTTTCCACAGCATATGATATAGAGTTTTTGTACATGGGATTTCCTTGGCTGGAAAACGATGTTCGCTTCGGGCCCGCCCTACGCACTCATCAAAAGACCAATTATGCTTACGAACCTTTTTAACCATCCAACGGATGAAGTCGGAGTTCCTGGATACCGTTCTAGGGCGATGGCAACGACTGCGATTCGCTTTGTAGACTGCAGCTCCACGTTTGGCTGAGTAGCCGGGTTTGCGACCTCGGCCGGAGTATTCCGGTGTGCCACGTCGTAGTTCATAGCCCACGGTAGAGGGGCTGCAATTGATTGCGCGAGCAATCTTTCGATTGCTAAATCCCATCTTCTTTAACTGTTGGATTGCGCCACGCTCTTCTGCTTTAAGATGCTGTCCCCTCTTGCGTTCTTCGATCTTTATGATAGAATGGTTCTTGTCCATAGTGTTCAGGCCTTTCTGTCAGTATTTAGTGTGGTAACTTTATCCTAACAGTTCCCTGTGCGCTATGGAATCTTTTTATGTGTTCAATTTGATTTTACAATCTACCAAAATATAAAAGGGCGAAAACAACAAATTTCAGCTGTAAAAAAGCGAAAGCATTAGCATCTCGGTTTCTTAAGGATTCATCACGATAATTTTGCCGCCGCCTGCATTAGTACGGAAGCTATTTTTCCGGCGGAGCCGAGGCTGGAAGAAGCATTTTCAACCACAACAGCAAATGCAAAAGGCGTTTCTTCATTTGAGGAAAATCCAACCATCCAACCGTTCGGTTTTCTAGCCGTCCCTATTTCTGCCGTCCCGGTCTTTGCACAAACTTCCATGGATGGAAATAAACTGTCCCCGTATTCCGCGGTTACGTTATAGCGCATATACGTTGTAAGCTTTTCGGCTGTTTGTGGATTGAGCAGTTGCTCACCCAGCTGAGCTGAACCCGATTTTGTCTGTATACCCATGGGTGTGGTGATGCTTTGAATGAGGTATGGCTGCACATAAGTTCCGCCGTTGGCAATTGCACCCATCAGAATCATCATATGGTACGGATTTGCAAGGTCCGTAAACTGTCCCACCCCGGACCATCCGAGTTCCTGGGGCTGTGCGTTGTCCACATGATAGGAACTCGCGGCGGACTGAATCCCCTCCAGCGAGAAAGAACGGTTATATCCCATCTCCTCCGCTTTCGCGGTCATGATCTCCGGACCCAGCTCAATGGCAATCTGTGCAAAAGCAACGTTGGAAGATTTTGCAAGGGCATTTTTAATATCAAGTGTACCGTAAGCTTTCACGTCCGTGATTTTATTGCCGTTGACGATAATACTGCCATTGCAGTCCCATGTTCTTTGATCAAGATCCGGAATATTTTCAATGGCTGCCGCAGCAGTTACCAGTTTGAAAATGGAACCCGGCGTCAGCGTGGAGGACAGAACCTTGTTGACAAACACCCCATCATATTTACCTGTCTGATCCGTGATTAAATCCTCCGGAGGGTTAGCGGGATCGTAGTCCGGCGTGCTGACCATACAGAGCAATTCGCCCGTTTTATAGTTGTATAAGGCAACGGCACCATTTTTGCTGCCAAGCTGCTCCCTTGCCAGTTTGCACAAACCGCTGTCCAGCGTAAGGCGAATATCATTTCCCATCGTTTTTCCCGTCGGGTTGGCAAGCCCCGTCACCGGATTATATCCGGAAAGTTCCGCACGGAAATTATATTGTACCCCCGTAGAGATATATCCGCTTGTGTCCCCTACTGCGTGCAGCATTGCCCGGCGTATCGTTTCATCTTCATTGTAAACTCGATTTCCGTTTTCACTCTTTGCCAGTACAACACCGTTACGGTCCAACACACGCCCCTGCGCTGAACTCTGACTTTCTCCGGTAAGATGCTTATTATAAGGCTGCATGGCCCAATCCCCTCCGTTGACAAAAAAGCCTCGGAGAAACACATACAAGCCTGCAAAAAAGCCAGCGCAAAGGATATAAAGAATAAAGGAGCGCGTTCCGGTCGTTCTCATGATTTTTTCCTCCTCCGAACCGCATAAGTCCGTTCATCACCTGCTTTGATAAACGCAAGCAACCCCCAAACGGATACCATACTGGAACCACCGAGACTGACAAACGGAAGAGTCACACCGGTCAGCGGCAGCACATCGGTCGCACCAAAAATGTTCAGACAGGTTTGAAACAGCAGCATGCCCGCCGCTGCACAGGAGGAAATCGAATAAAGCGTGGAGCGGCTGCGGGTGGCGTCGGCACGCGCATACAACAAAAGCCCCGCAATAGAAAGCACCATAATCAAAGCCAGAGCTAATCCAAGTTCTTCACATATCATGCCAAATACAAGGTCATTTAGGGCAGCAAATACCGATTTTAAACCTCCGCGCCCCAAACCGACACCGAACAGGCCTCCGGACGCTGAGTAGCTTAGGACCCGAGTTTGCTGATAACCGGCATCGTTTGCGTGTTCCCATACATGCCCCCAAACTGCAAACCTCTGGGCTACATAGGGCCGGAATTTTAAAATCAGAAATGCCCCTAAGCCCGCAACAGCGCAAATCAAAGCGATGGTGCGCAGGCTTCCGGAGCGCATAAAAGCAATCACCAAAAAAGTAACAAAAAAAATGCAAGCTGTGCCAAAGTCTTTCATTAAGAACAGCGCACCCATACACACGCTGGAAAACACAATAAATCCTGTCAAGTTCTGCGCGGTTTGCAGCCTATCCAACGTCGATGCACCCACAAATACAAAAGCAATCTTTACCAATTCGGAGGGCTGAACCGTAATCGGGCCAAGTTCAATCCAATTTTTTGCACCATTGTATTCTTTTCCAAAAAACAAGTTCGCTGCAAACATCAAAACCGCCAGAATTCCGATTGCGATACGCCAGCGCATCGCACGTTCTAAGTCCCCTAAAAACCAGATAATGCAGCAAAACAGGACAATGCCTGCCGCTAAAGCACCGAGTTGTACCCATGTGTATTTTACATTCGCAGCGGAAATCAGCATGATTCCAATACCGCTATTTAAAAAAGCCAATGTCTCCAGCTCAAAGCTGACGCGATTTAACGTTTTTATAGAAAAGAAATAAAGTCCCCATTCAAGGAACAATAATATGATAAGCGGAATCAGCGGCAAAACATTCGGCTGGGACGATGCAAAACAAGCCTGCGCACCCAAAAGCACCTGTACAACACTCACCGCACGCATCAGTGACTCTGGGGCTGCGGCTAACCGACGCGGTCTTTTGGAGGGTTTTAGTCCTCTGACATCGGTGGTGCGTTTTAGCATAAGCGTCGTCGATCCCATTGCAAGGGTATCACCCGGCCTAATACGAGCATTCTGCCGCACCTTTTTCCCGTTAATAAATGTCCCGGCTTTCGAATTTGTATCCGTTACCAGCCATCCGCTCTCCCGGCGGAACAGCACCGCATGGGCACGGCTGGCAGTAGCGTCGTTTAAAACAATATCGCAGCTGCGGCTGCGCCCGATGGAATTTTCCCAGTACAAAACCGGAATAATTTCTTTCGTCGTTCTGTCCTGAAGTACGATGACAGGATCCTCTCGCCTACGCCCTATACGAAGGGAAGAAAAGCAGCGAAATACCACCACGCCGCTGATCAGTATAACGGCAACCCGTGCTGCAAAGAGCAAAACAGACTCCAAACTGACCAGGGCGGAAAAAAAAGCGTCCAAGAAAGGGCCTCCTTTCAATTCATGAAACATTATAACGATATTCCGCCGCAAAGTAAACGGGGAAACTCTTTAACCTGGCTTGCAAACAGAGAATTCCAAACAATCAATGGGAGGCTATGCTGTAAAGTTGTTACACACCGTTCATACTTGATTTTTCCATAAAAATTCCAACATATTACTGGAATCCTCTAATGGAGCAGCCGTCACAAGGAAAAATACAAATCGATAAAAGAAAACAGCCGCCTTTCGGCAGCTGTGACGTCCGATAAATTATTGCCGTTGTGCAATTTCGCCCGCACACTTGTAAATGCTGTGGGGCGGAATATATCCGCGCACCATGGAAAGCGGATATATTGTAGTTTCTCTTCCAACTACCGTGCCGGGATTTAAGACAGAATTACACCCAATTTCCACATAATCCCCAATCATGGCGCCCATTTTTCTCAGTCCCGTTTCAATCCGTTCACTGCCTGTACGGATGCTTACATTGGTTTTATCGGATTTAATGTTGGATGTGATGGAACCTGCACCCATATGTGCCTTGTAACCCAGTATGGAATCCCCCACATAATTATAGTGCGGAACCTGAACCGAGTCGAACAAAATCACATTTTTTAGCTCTGTGGAATTTCCAACAACACATCCTGCGCCAACCAAAGCCTTTCCGCGGATGAACGCGCACTGGCGCACCTCTGTGTTGGGGCCGATAATGGCAGGCCCATGCAGATAAGCAGATTCAAATACCACTGCAGATCGATGTACCCATACATTTTCTCCTCTGCACTCGTATTCATCGGCGGAAAGATTTTGGCCGATTTGCAGAATCAACTCCCCTATTTTAGGCAGCGCCTCCCATGGGTAACTGAGTGTACGCAGCAACGGCGCAGCAGCCGTGTGGGAAAGATCAAACAGGCTGCTGATTTGAACAGGTTCAAACATAATTTTTGTCTCCTTTGTAACAATCAGTCCCTCATATTATAATCCTTTTCAAATTCCGGTCAATCCTCAACTGTTTTCCGCAATCATTTTTTTCAGTTCCAGAAGGTCGCTGGTAGTGATGTTTGAATCCCCATTCAAATCTGCTGCACGCCGAAGGTCTGCCGTCAGCGTTGCGGAATCCGTCAGATAACCGTAAAGAAGTTTGATGGCTGCCTCATTTGCAAAGCCACATCGTGTCAAATCTCCCGCAATCACCGCTGTCACGGAGTTTTGAAGCGTTCCGTCCGGGTTGGTGACGGTTAAAACATCGCCCGTACAAACAAAGCCTGCCTGCCGTATACTGCCTGTGCTTGTCTGCACCGTCAGCTGGGAGCCGGGCACACCTGCCAACGCCAGTTGACCTTCCAGTTCCTCCACGGTAACTGATTCGCTGAATTCATAGTAATTCTGCTCTCCAAACAGCGAAACCTCATCAGAGGCAGTACCGGAAGACTCTTCTGAAGACACATTAGAATCAGACGGCTCTGCGGAAGACTCATCCAGTGCAGGTGCAGAAGACAATTCAGAATCCGATTCCGAAGCAAATTCTGCCTGGGATGATTCCGATGAGGCTGCCGAGGACAAAGGCGATGATTCGGAACCGGAATTTTCTGAGGACGTTTGCGATGAATCTGCAGCAACACCATTTGAAGATGACTCAGATGAACTTGCAGCGAAATCTTCTGAAGATGACTGTGAGAAATTCGAATCGGCATCTTCAGAGGTTGGCGGGACAGAATCAGTCGTGTTAATATTCACAAAGGTTCGGAATTTTTCACCCGTCTCATCAAATAATTGAATAATATCTCCTTCTTCCAGAAGGCCAGATGACCTAATATTGCCGTTTTTATCCATCACTACAACTGTGCTTTTAGGATAAACGCGGGTAAGGTCATCGTAGATTGATTGCACGGTAGCGCCTTCGCCACACCAGTATTCTACATAGTTAGAACTCATATCTTGATCCACATTCTGCTGTGCATAAAATGCAGTGGTTGGTATCACAGCCAAAAACAATAACAAAAGTAAAAACGACAAAGGAATTCTTTTTTTAAACATTTTTGCCATTATTCCCCATCCTTTCCCATCCGATTGTATCACATTTTCTAAATTGTCATAATGATGTGTGACGGGAATTCACATGGTAATGCAATTTTTGAATTTTTTTTGGAAGTGAAATTATGCAAAAATCAAATAAAAAAGCAAAAACCGGCTTTCGCCGGTTTTTGCCTTTTGGGGAGGAGTTGTATTGAAAAGGTGTGGCAACCATTGCCACGAAACTTGTACTCAAAGATTTAAGTTATTGAAACGATGACCTGAAAAATGAATGTCAAAAATTATCAACTTTCATTCTTTGCTAATAGTATAACGCCTTAAACAGCGTCTGTCAACGTCTTGGCGACAAGCAAAATGAGAATCTACCCTTTGTATAAAACGTAGGAATATATCATTTAATTTTAGTTATTATTCACAGTTACATCCATGGAGTCAGTAGAATACAAGCATCGGAAATAAAACACACCTTGTATTGGGGAATCTGTAATGGTACACTAATGAAAAAGTTGAAAAAAGAGCGGAGAAACAAAATGGAATTGAAAAAAAATCAAATTATTGAACTACACATAACCGGATATACTTCTGAGGGCAATGGGGTTGGGCGGTATAACGGGATAGCGGTTTTTGTACCCCGATCCGCCGCAGGAGATCAGCTCTCAGTAAAGATATTAAAAACCACCAAAAATTATGCGTTTGGCAAGATAGAAAAAATTCTTTCACCTTCTCCCGACCGAATTGCATCGGACTGCCCACAGTTTTCCCGCTGCGGCGGTTGTGTCTATCGGCACATTCGGTATGACGCTGAGTGCCGTGCAAAGCAGCAGCGTGTGCAAGATGCGATAGAACGAATTGCAGGATTCCATTACACCGTGCTAAATCCGATTGTTTGCGCGGAAAATCCGGATCATTACCGCAATAAGGCCCAGCTGCCAGTTGGAAACGGTGTCAACGGTGAAATCAGTTTGGGATTTTACGCTTCGCACAGTCATCGCATTATTGACTGTGAAAAATGCCAGCTTCAACCGGAGGTATTTGCTTCCGCGATGCAGGCATTTCGGGAATGGGAAAGGAACACGAAAGATGATGTTTATGATGAGAAAACCGGAAAAGGACGTCTTCGCCATCTTTTTCTTCGTATGGCTGAATCCACCGGCGAAGTGATGGCGTGCATTGTAGTGAACGGAAACGGCGTTCACAACGAACCGGAACTTGTTAAACTGTTCCGAAAGAAAGTGCCCGGATTAAAAAGCGTCATCATCAACAGCAACCGTGAACGCACCAATGTCATCCTCGGATCAAAATGCAGGACGGTCTGGGGGCAAGATTTTATTACCGATGAACTCTGCGGCTTAAAATTTCGCATCTCTCCCCTCTCGTTTTATCAAGTAAACCGCCGCCAAACAGAACGCCTCTATAACCTAGCTGCCGAATATGCCGGTCTAACTGGCACGGAAACAGTTCTGGACCTCTACTGCGGCACGGGCACCATTGGCCTTTCCATGGCAAAAAAAGCCGGGAAAGTTATCGGAGTGGAGATTGTTCCGCAGGCTGTGGAAGACGCAAAACGCAATGCACTAGAAAATCAAATTGACAATGCAGAATTTTTATGTATGGACGCCGCAAAAGCTGCAGACATGCTGAAAAACCGCGGAGAAAAACCGGATGTTGTCATCCTTGATCCGCCGCGCAAAGGCTGCGATGAATCGCTGATTGGCACTGTTGCGAAAATGCACGTCCAACGCGTTGTTTACGTCTCCTGCAATCCTGAAACACTTGCACGTGATTTAAAACGATTTGCACTTTTCGGATATAAAACCATACAGGTCACACCGGTTGATTTGTTTCCAAGAACAGCGCACGTTGAGTGCGTCACATTGATGTCAAAGGTTGAGAAATAAAAAACTGAAAAGCTTGTAAATAAAGGGTTTCCAGACATTTAGTTTTTCTCGAGGCCGATCTGCTGGATGTGGCAATGTCAGGAAACCCTTATTTTTATTGTTTGCGGGAACATATCAACCACCCTGAAAATTAATAGTTGAGTTACCAGATTAGATAACCCCCTTTTTTATAGGGGGTTGAGGATACAGGATGGATGTAAATCAAATAAAAACTTATCAATAACTTATATCAATGCGATATATTATAAAAGTCGGTTCATATCTTCATCAAACTCTTTACGTCTTAAATCCCTGTTAAAGAAATGGAATCCCCAAATCCTGTAATTATTGTCGTCTGCAAATTTAACTATAGCTAGGGGCCTGCGGACATTTTATTGGACTATAATTTTATTGGATTATATGGCTAATCCCATTTTGATTCTATATTCTGCTGGACTCAATCCTCCAAGAGATATTTTGATTCTCATATCCCGATACCATACCATGTAAGCTTCAATCTGTTGCATAAAATCTTCTACTGTGATACCTTGCCAAGAACGGCCGTAGAACATCTCATTCTTCATTCTTCCAAAAAAACCTTCACAGGCTGAATTGTCCGGTGAACACCCTTTTTGAGACATTGATCTGATCAATCCTGCCTTCCGGGTTCGATCTATCCAGCCCGGCCATCGGTAGTGACAGCCTCGATCTGAATGAATAATCGGATGCGCATTTTGAGGAAGTACACTGATTGCACGATCCAGCATACGGTTCACCAATTGTGCGTCTGGTTTACAGCTAATGTTCCATGCTACCGGCATACCATCATAGCAGTCAATAATAGGAGACAAATATACTTTTCCTGCTGGAATTGAGAACTCTGTCACATCAGTCAGCCACTTCTGATTTGGCTTGTCAGCTCTGAAATTTCTCTGAATAACATTTGGTACTTCAGGGCTAATTTCCCCTTTGTAAGAGCAGTATTTCCTTGCTCTTCTGCCTTTCACAACCAAGCCATTTTCACGCATAATTTGACGTATCACCTTTTCGGATAGGGTATAGCCCTCTCGGTTCAATACTATTTTAATTCTACGATATCCATATCTTTCCTTATTGTTATGGAATATGGTCGCAACAGCTTGATAATCATCTTTATGCTTCTTTGCAAAACTGACACGTTTGTTTTGATAGTAATAGCTGCTCTTGGCCAGTTTGAGCTTTTTTATCAATACAGACAGTGGATACTTCTCTTTTAGGGCATCAACAATCACTGCCTTCTCCCTGTTGTTCAAGGGACTCTTGTTGACGCCGGGGTCTTTTTTTAGCACATCAATTGTTTTTTTCAGAATGTCAATTTCTAACTGCATATCTTGGATTTTTGCTTTCAATTCATCAAGTTCCTCTGAAGATGCAGCTTTTCCTTCCGTCAGTTTCCCTCTGGCTCGCTCATTGGATGCATTCATTAATGCCGCAGCACCTTTCTGGATATATTTGCGCCGCCAGTTATATATACTTGCTGTGCTATATCCCACTTCATTTGATACTAATTGTACATCTTCTCCCAGCTCAAAGCAACGGTGTAAAATCTCAAGCTTTAATTCTATAGGTGGATGGCGAGGGTGCTCCGGTGTATTATATCCACAAAAGGTGCATCGGTCTTCCGGCAACATTCGTTTTCGATTGATCCAGTTGTATAGCGTTTGCCTGCGTGCCGGATATCCCAAAATTGTTATTGTTTTTGTTACCGATTTCGTTTCTTCATAAACCTCCAGGGCTTTGCGATATTGTTCCTCTGAATACATCCTCTATCTCCTTCCTGAGTGTATTCAGTCCAACTTTTTGTCCGCAGCACCCCCTAGTGTCAAGGAAAGTTCGCAATTTCGGGACTCCGGAAAATGAATTAGGCTACGTTTAACAGTGAAAGAATGGATTTTGGATTTAAGTATGCTCTAGCAACAGACCAGTCTTCCGCATATTCCATGAGACATGTTGTTACCAGCCGTAGGTAGGAATCTGGATTAGGAAATATTCCGACTACGCTGGTTCTGCGGCGGATTTCCTTGTTCAGTCGTTCCAACATATTGGTCGAGGAAATTTTGCGGGCATCGAGTTCCGGGAAGGCGTAGAAAGCTAGAGAATCTTCCAGCCCATCTTCCAGGAGTTCAATTGCTTTTGGAAAGCGTTTTCCATATTGTTCTGATATTTGCTCCGCGCGTTGTCGGGCTATTTCAACGGAAGGTGCCAGCCAAATCTCTTTTAACTGAGCCGCAAAGGACCCTTTTTCCTTCTGAGGTACATGAGCCAAAATATTCCTCATAAAATGGACTTTGCACCGTTGCCATGAGGCTCCCGGAAAACTCTCACGGATGGCAGCAATCAGCCCTTTATTCGCATCCGAAACCACCAGGAGCGGTGTTTTCAGACCACGATCTAAAAGACTTTGAAACAATTGAGAATAACTTTCTTTGGATTCATCTAGCATTGGCTCCACGGCGAGGATATCCCTATGCCCCTGCTCGTTGACGCCACAGACCACCATCACAGCCATGCTGACGACCCGGCCATCCATACGGATTTTTTCATACAGTGCATCTGTCCAGATGACAGGATAGCGGCTCGTCAGAGGCCGGCTGCGGAAGTACTGCACCTGCTCATTAAGTCCTTTCGTCATTTCACTGACTTGACTGCGGGAAAGATTCTCAATTCCAAGACTGCGAGCTAGTTTCTCCATCTTTCGCGTAGATACACCCTGCACAAACGCTTCTTGAACCACTTGAATCAGCGCGGCTTCACTGCGCTTGCGTTCTGTTACAAAAAACGGTATATAGCCCTGATTTCGGAGTTTCGGTACCATTAGATACATCGTCCCCATACGAGTATCCAATCGACGTGGCCGATAGCCGCAGCGGTAATCACGGCGGGATGGATTGTGTGCATTCTTTTCTGCGCCAACGATACCGGAGACCTCTGCTTCCATTAGACGGGTACACAGCCATTCCAGCATTGACAGCATTGGATCCGGCTGCGCCATACATTTTAGTAGCAATTCTGTCAAATCTGTGGTATTCTTTTTTTGAGTCATTGGGTATCTCTCCTTCTTTGAATGTCTTATCACCATTCATTTTATCGGAGTCCCAATGACTTTTCTATGCCTTTATGAAATTGCGAACTTTATTGTACTCTATCCAACCGCATAGGACTTATTGGTGATGAGTTCAAAAACTGCCGGGAGCATCTTTGCAAACACCTTGATGGTAACGCTGCATGGCGGTTTCGGGCAGCATAGATAGACAAGCGCAGGGGTGGCTCTCCGCCTCTGCCTTGGTAAATACAAGGAGGATGATACGATGAGCAAAGAAAAAGGAACCATATATTTAGCATACGGAAGCAATCTGAATTTAAGGCAGATGGCATACCGCTGCCCAACGGCAAAAGTGCTGGGGAGTGCAAAACTCACAGGATACCGGCTGTTATTCAGAGGCGGGAATGGCGGTGCAGTAGCAACAATAGAAAAGCAAAAAGGTGAAAGCGTGCCGGTACTGCTCTGGAGAATCATGCCTAATGATGAGGATGCGCTGGACAAATATGAAGGTTATCCGCATCTATACCGGAAAGAAACGGTTAAGGTACGTTTCAAAGGGCAATGGATGCCCGCAATGGTGTATATCATGAATGAAGGTAGACCTTTGGGAGCACCGGGTCGTTACTATTACGAGGTGATTCGGCAGGGCTACATAGATGAGGGTTTTGATATTTCATTTCTCAATAAAGCGGTAAGAGATTCAATTTCAGCGGCAGAGAAGTCAGAGGTGTAGGACATGGGTAACGAGAATCTGATAACTGATAAGATTTATCGGCAGATTATAGCCATACGGGACAGCGGTGCCTGTAATATGTTTGACTTGCCAAGAGTACAGGAAGAGGCATATAAAATGGGGTTTTATGAATTAGTAGTATTTCTTAATGAACACAAGAAAGAATATGCCGAGTTTATCCTGACAGGCAAACGATAACGGTTATAACGTAACAAGTTTCATAGAAATCCACTTTAGAGAGGAACTTCATCCATGAGGTTCCTTTTTTCTTGCTCAATTTTAGGAAAGGAGGCGGCAAAGCTGCGGAAGTTAAAACGGTATAAACCAACCAAGTTTATGGCGGAAGGTTCTCGATATGACAAGGAAGCGGCGGATGCCGCTGTTACTTTTATAAACTGCCTGAAGCATACCAAGGGTGAATGGTATGGAATGCCTTTTGAATTAATTGACTGGCAGGAACAGATTGTCCGGGATATATTCGGAATCTTGAAACCTAACGGATACAGGCAGTTTAACACTGCCTATATAGAAATTCCAAAAAAGCAGGGTAAGAGCGAACTTGCAGCGGCAATTGCTTTATATCTTACCTGCGGTGATTTCGAGCATGGCGGCGAGGTTTACGGATGTGCGTCTGATCGTCAGCAGGCATCCATTGTTTTCGACGTTGCAGTAGATATGGTGGAACAGTGTCCGGCATTAAAATCTCGAATTAAACCAATGTTGTCACAGAAGCGGCTGGTTTATAAACCGTTAGGCAGTTTTTATCAGGTGCTTTCAGCGGAGGCATATACGAAACATGGGCTAAACGTCCATGGTGTGGTATTTGACGAACTTCATGCCCAGCCAAACCGGGATCTTTATGATGTAATGCTTCACGGATCTGGCGATGCAAGAAAGCAGCCGCTGTTTTTCCTGATTACAACTGCTGGCACCGACCGCAATTCCATCTGCTGGGAAGTGCATCAAAAGGCAGAGGATATTCTGCAGGGACGTAAGATAGATCCGACTTTCTACCCTGTTATCTACAGCGCATCCGATACCGACGACTGGACAAGTGAAAAGGTATGGAGAAAGGTTAATCCGTCACTAGGCATTACAGTTGACATCGAAAAACTGAGGGTGGCTTGTGAAAATGCCAAGCAAAACCCCGCAGAGGAAAATTTATTCCGTCAGCTCCGCTTAAATCAGTGGGTGAAACAATCGGTGCGCTGGATGCCAATGGATAAATGGGATAAGTGTGCATTTCCTGTTGATGCGGAAAAATTGCGCGGCAGAACCTGTTACGGTGGACTTGACCTGTCATCTACTACCGATATTACTGCATTTGTACTGGTGTTTCCGCCGCTTGATGAATCGGACAAATATCAGATACTGCCTTTTTTCTGGATACCGGAGGAGAATATCGATCAGCGTGTGCGGAGAGATCACGTACCTTATGATGTCTGGGAGCGGCAGGGCTTTTTATATACCACTGAGGGTAACGTGGTGCATTACGGTTTTATCGAGACTTTTATTGAGGAGCTCGGGATGAAATATAACATTAAGGAAATAGCCTTTGACCGCTGGGGAGCAATTCAGATGACGCAAAACCTCGAGGCCTTGGGCTTTACGGTTGTTCCGTTCGGCCAGGGTTTCAAAGATATGTCGCCGCCTACAAAAGAGTTGATGAAGCTGACATTGGAAGAACGCATCGCCCATGGTGGCCATCCAGTACTGCGCTGGATGATGGACAATATCTATGTCAAAACTGATCCAGCTGGAAACATAAAGCCTGATAAAGAAAAATCCACCGAGAGAATAGATGGCGCGGTTGCTCTTATTATGGCGCTTGACCGCGCATTAAGGCATGACGGGGATGAACGCAACGGATCAATTTATGATGAAAGGGGGCTGTTGATTATATGAGTGTATTTTCCCGCTTGTTCAAAGCAAGGGACAAGCCGAAAAACAGCCTGTTCGGCAACGCATACAGCTTTTTCTTCGGTGGCACATCCAGCGGAAAGACTGTCAATGAGCGGACGGCTATGCAGACAACGGCAGTGTATGCCTGTGTAAGGATACTTGCAGAGACCATCGCTGGGCTTCCGCTTCATGTATACCGATACAAAGAAGACGGTGGCAAAGAAAAAGCGTTGACTCACCCGCTATATTACCTGCTCCATGACGAGCCAAACCCTGAGATGACTTCATTCGTGTTCCGAGAAACACTAATGAGTCATCTTCTTTTATGGGGAAATGCTTACGCTCAGATTATCAGGGACGGTTCCGGACGAGTGCTGGCGCTTTATCCCCTTTTGCCAAACAAAATGACGGTAGACAGGGCTCCAAACGGAGAACTGTTTTACACTTATCGACGCGACAGCGATGAGAGCAGGGTTAATCCAAAAGCAGGCCTTATATACCTACGAAGTGATGAGGTTCTTCACATCCCAGGACTCGGTTTTGACGGACTGATCGGATACTCCCCTATTGCTATGGCCAAGAACGCCATAGGCATGGCTATTGCCTGTGAAGAGTATGGTGCATCCTTTTTTGCCAACGGTGCAAATCCGGGTGGTGTTCTGGAACATCCCGGCGTATTAAAGGATCCGGCAAAGGTGCGTGAAAGCTGGAACGCTGTTTATCAAGGAAGTGCCAATGCTCACCGCATTGCAGTTCTGGAAGAGGGTATGAAGTTTCAGCCAATCGGCATTCCACCCGAACAGGCACAGTTTTTGGAGACAAGAAAGTTCCAGATAAACGAAATTGCCCGGATATTCCGAGTACCTCCCCATATGGTAGGAGATCTTGAAAGGTCAAGCTTTTCAAACATCGAACAGCAGTCTCTGGAATTTGTCAAATACACGCTTGACCCATGGGTGGTGCGTTGGGAGCAGGCCATCCAAAAGGCGCTGCTTTTGCCGTCGGAGAAGCGGACATACTTTGTCAAGTTCAATGTGGACGGCCTTCTGCGCGGTGATTATGCAAGCCGCATGAATGGTTATGCTGTAGCTCGCCAGAACGGCTGGATGTCTGCTAACGATATCCGCGAGCTTGAGGACATGAACCGGATTCCGGCGGAGTTGGGCGGAGATCTGTATCTTGTTAACGGTAACATGACCAGGCTTGCCGATGCAGGTGCATTTGCAGGCAAAACCAATGCAGAAACGGAGGGATCAAAAGTTGAACAAATCACAAAAACCAAAACCGGTTCGCCGCTTCTGGAACTGGATACAAAACGATGATGGCAGCCGGACATTATATATTGACGGCCCCATAGCCGAGGAAAGCTGGCTGGGAGACGAGGTGACTCCCAAGCAGTTCAAATCGGAGCTGTTGTCGGGAGAGGGAGACATAACGATCTGGATCAACAGCCCTGGCGGCGACGTGTTTGCGGCCAATCAGATTTACAACATGCTGATGGATTACAAAGGCAAGGTCACCGTAAAGATTGACGGTATTGCGGCCAGCGCCGCGTCGGTCATAGCTATGGCCGGAGGTGACGTCTTCATGTCGCCTGTCAGCATGATGATGATCCACAACCCAATGACCATAGCCATCGGTGATACAGAGGAAATGGAGAAAGCTATCGCAATGCTGGAAGAAATAAAGGAATCCATCATCAACGCCTATGAGCTGAAAACCGGGCTTTCCAGGGCAAAAATATCGCACCTAATGGATGCAGAAAGCTGGTTTAACGCAAGAAAAGCGGTGGAACTTGGCTTTGCCGATGGAATCTTGTTTATGGAGGATGAATCATTCCCATCCGAATTTGAAGTATCAGGAGGAATGATCTTCAGCAGGCAGGCAGTAACAAATTCCATCCTGCAAAAGCTTAAACCAAAAGAAAAACCAAAAGGAACACCAATTGAGTCGCTTGAAAAGCGGCTTTTTTTATTAAAACCTTAAGGAGGATTTGATTATGAGCAAAATACTGGAACTGCGTGAAAAACGCGCTAAAGTATGGGAAGCTGCTAAAGCTTTCCTCGACAGCAAACGCGGGAACGACGGACTGCTTTCACCGGAGGATACCGCTACTTATGAAAAAATGGAAGCCGACGTTATTGCGCTGGGCAAAGAAATAGAACGTCTTGAGCGTCAGGCTGCCATAGATTTGGAACTGTCAAAACCGTTGAATATTCCTATTACAGACAAACCCACTTCCATATCTGGCAACAATGAAAAAACCGGACGTGCCAGCGATGAGTACAGGCAGTCTTTCTGGAACATGATGCGCGGCAGGCGCAAATATGACGTACACAACGCGCTGCAGATTGGAGAGGACACCGAAGGTGGATATCTTGTTCCCGACGACTTTGAGCGTACTCTTGTGGAAGCACTGGAGGAGGAGAATATCTTTAGGCAGATTGCCAATGTTATTACCGCGTCCAGCGGTGACAAGAAAATTCCTGTGGTGGCAAGCAAGGGTACTGCATCCTGGGTGGATGAGGAAGGCCAGATTCCCGAAAGCGATGACTCCTTTGCACAGGTATCCATCGGCGCATATAAGCTGGCTACTATGATCAAGGTGTCAGAGGAATTGTTAAACGATAGTGTATTCAACCTTGAACAGTATATAGCCAAAGAATTCGCCCGCCGAATCGGAGCAAAAGAGGAGGAAGCATTTTTTATCGGCGACGGATCTGGCAAGCCAACCGGTATCTTGGCAGATAACGGCGGTGGCGAGATAGGAGTAACTGCGGCGAGTGCAACAGCCATTACCCTTGACGAGATCATGGACTTGTTCTACAGCCTAAAGTCTCCGTACCGCAGGAACGCTGTATTCATTATGAATGATTCGACAATTAAAGCTATAAGGAAGCTCAAAGACAACAACGGTCAGTATCTCTGGCAGCCTTCTGTAACTGCTGGAACACCGGATACTATCCTCAATCGTCCAGTTAAAACTTCTGCATTTATGCCTGCCATTGCCGCTGGAGCAAAGACAATTGTATTTGGTGATTTTTCCTACTACTGGGTGGCAGACCGTCAGGGCAGGGTATTTAAGCGGCTTAATGAGTTGTATGCTGCGACCGGACAAGTTGGATTCATGGCAATCCAGCGTGTAGATGGAAAGCTGGTACTGGCTGAAGCAGTCAAGATACTGCAGCAGAAATCAACTTAATGAAAACGGAGGTGCTGCGGCATGGAACTTTTGGAGAAGGTTAAAGCAAACCTCATATTGCAGCACAGCGAAGATGACGCACTTTTACAAGAGTATATCAAAGCCGCAGTGGCCTATGCGGAAAGTTACCAGAAAAAGCCGGAAGGATATTATGCCGAAAACCCCATGCCGCCTACTACTGAGCAGGCTGTCATTATGCTGTCGAGCCATTTCTACGAAAGCAGGGATGGCTCGACTGCTGGCTTTTTTGGGGATAGTGTGCAGGCAGGACAGCAGGTATGGAATACAGTTAACCTTTTGTTGCGGCTTGACCGGGATTGGAAGGTGTAAATATGGGCTTTGGAAAAATGAAAACTTTCGTGGACATTATCTCAGTCAAGCCGGTTAAGGATAGTGAGGGTTTTACTGAAAAAGGTGATGTCATTCTTACTTCGGTAAGGGCATACAAGGAAGATAGGCATGGCAGTGAAAAATGGGCAAACAGGGCGGCGTTTTCGCAGGCGTCTGCCCTGTTCCGCTTCCGTAAGATACCTAACCTGGAAGTTACCACAGATCTTGTACTCGTTTGCAGCGATGGCAGGTACAACATTATCAGTGTAGAGGATGTGAAGGGACGCGGAATGTATATTGAGGTGCTTGCGGAAAAGGTGAAATCAAGCAAAGCATAAGAGGAGGTGGCTGCAACGTGGCTAAGGTGGAAGTTAAAATGCCGGAAGAGTTCTTGCTCAAGTTATCCAGACTTGGAGAAAGAACAGACGAAATCATACCTAAGGTGCTGGAAGCAGGCGGGGAAGTGGTTCTTTCAAAAGTGAAGTCCAATCTTCAGTCAGTTATCGGGAGCGGCACTAAATATCCGTCCAGAGCAACCGGTGAATTGGTAAATGCTTTGGGACTCTCTCCTGCCAAACAGGACAGGGATGGAAACCACAACATAAAAATCGGCTTTACTGAACCAAGGAAGGATGGGGAAAGCAATGCGAAGATTGCTAATATTATTGAGTATGGCAAGTCCGGGCAGCCTCCAAGGCCCTTTTTGAAACCGGCAAAATCAGCTACAAGGAAGTCCTGCATCGAAGCAATGAAATCAAGACTGGAACAGGAGCTGGGTCGTATATGAGCATATTGTCAGAATTAAACTCGTTATTGGATGGTTTGGGTATCCCCATTGAAACCGGGGTATTTAGCGGTGTACCGCCGGATGAGTACCTTGTCATTACTCCGATGACAGATACATTTGAGGTTTTTGCAGACAACCGGCCTCAGGTAGAAACCCAGGAGGTAAGGTTGTCTTTATTTATAAAGGGAAACTACACTGCCCGTAAAAACGAAATAGTGAACACATTGCTCCAAGCGGGCTTTACCATTACCGACAGGCGGTATATTGGCCATGAGGACGATACCGGCTATCACCACTATGCCATTGATGTGGCAAAAGAATATGAAGTAAAGGAGGAATGAGATAGATGGCCACAATCGGACTGGACAGGTTATATTACGCCAAAATCACCGAGAATGAAAACGGAGAAGAGACCTATGACACGCCTGTTCCGCTGGCTAAGGCTATTACGGCAGAGCTTTCTGTGGAGCTGGCAGAGGCGACGCTTTATGCCGATGACGGGGCGGCAGAAGTGGTCAAGGAATTTCAAAGCGGCACCCTGACTCTTGGCGTTGCAGACATCGGAGTAGCCGCTGCAGAGGTTTTGACGGGAGCCACCCTTGATGACAATAATGTGCTGATTTCTGCCAGTGAGGATGGTGGCGCTCCTGTGGCAATCGGCTTTAGAGCCAAGAAAGCTAACGGCAAGTACAGGTATTTTTGGCTTTATAGGGTAAAATTCGGCATCCCGGCGACAAATCTGCAGACGAAGGGCGACAGCATTACCTTTTCGACCCCCACCATTGAAGGGACAGTCATGAGACGTAACAAACCAGATGGCCAAGGTAAACATCCCTGGAAGGCGGAGGTCAGCGAAGACGATCCCGGTGTATCGCCTGAAACTATTACCGGCTGGTATACGGAAGTTTATGAGCCGGTATTTGCTGTGGGAGGAGGCAGCGAATAATGCAGGATAATGACAGAAGCGCAATTATCAAAATCGGCGATGAAGAATATCAGCTTATTCTAACCACTAAAGCGACAAAGGAGATTGCAAAAAGGTACGGCGGTCTTGAAAACCTCGGCACGAAACTGATGAAAACCGAGAACTTCGAGATGGCTCTTGACGAAGTGGTATGGCTGATTACACTGCTGGCTAACCAGAGCATTTTGATACACAACCTCAAAAATCAGGATAAGCGTGAACTCCTGACTGAAGAGACAGTGGAACTTCTCACATCTCCTTTGGAACTGGCAGCATATAAAGACGCTATCATGGAAGCAATGTTCAAGGGTACCAAAAGAAACGTTGAAAGTGAGGATGACTTAAAAAACACACCGGCCGAGTGAGCGATGAGGAATTGTTCACTCGGCTTTTATATTACGGCACTGTCCAGCTCAACCGTTCAGAGGATGAAGTATGGCTAATGCCTATTGGGTACCTGCTTGATTTATGGGAGTGCCATAAGCAGTTTTTAGGGCTGGCGAAACCAAAGCGTATGCTGACCATTGATGATGTGATACCTTATGGAATTTAAAAATTTTGCAGGAAAGGAGGCGGTTATGTGGCAGACAATTTTGGCTTGAAGATCGGGATTGAAGGCGAAAAGGAATTTAAAAACGCCATTCGTGAGATCAACCAAAGTTTTAAGGTACTGGGTAGCGAAATGAACCTGGTCGCATCTCAGTTCGACAAGCAGGATAAGTCAGTTGAAGCTGTTACTGCAAGAAACAAGGTGCTTAACAAAGAGATCGAATTGCAGAAAGAAAAAATAGCTACTTTGGAGAAAGCCCTTGCCAATGCCGCCTCATCTTTCGGAGAAACCGACAAGCGGACGCAGTCCTGGCAGATACATCTCAACAACGCCAAAGCCGAGCTGAACAAAATGGAGCGCGAACTCGAACAGTCTGCTGAAAGTGCAGACGAGCTTGGGGACGAATTGAAGGAAAGTGGAGACAATGCCGAAAAATCCAGCTCGAAATTTGAGAAGCTGGGCAGCGTTCTTAAAGGTGTTGGCGCGGCTATGGGTGCTGCAGCGGCCGCAGCGGGCGCGGCTGCCATCAAGCTGGGAAAAGAGGTCGTGGAGCAGTTTGGTGAGCTTGAGCAGAACCTTGGCGGTTCTGAAGCTGTGTTTGGCGAATATGCTGCACGTATCCAAAAAACGGGAGAAGAAGCCTACAAGAATCTGGGCTTGTCCCAATCCGAGTACCTTGCCACCGCCAACAAAATGGGCGCACTGTTTCAGGGTGCTGGTGTCGATCAGCAAAAAAGTCTGGAACTTACCGAGAAGGCCATGCAGCGAGCGGCGGACATGGCTTCGGTTATGGGCATTGACATGCAGACTGCTATGGAATCCATTGCTGGTGCTGCCAAGGGTAACTTCACCATGATGGATAATCTGGGTGTTGCCATGAACGCCACCACCATTGAAGCTTATGCTCTTGCAAAAGGGCTGGACTTTGCTTGGAATAGCGCAACCAATGCCGAAAAGGCTGAGATCGCAATGCAGATGTTTTTAGAAAAAACCGAGCAATACGCTGGCAACTTCGCAAGAGAGTCTACCCAGACTATCAGCGGTTCTATTGGTCTTTTACAAGCCTCTCTAAGTTCGTTTATAGCAGGACTTGGCAATGCGAACGCTGATATGACGAACCTAACACAAAATCTTGTGGATGCCTTTCAGGCTGTTGTTAAAAATATCGTGCCGGTTTTAGAGAATATCGTGGCAGCCCTGCCGGAGGCAACCGGTGCGATTATCTCAGCAGTCAAAGATCTGCTTCCCGTGCTGTTGCAAACTGTAACTGAATTGTTCTCTCAGGTGCTTCAAACTCTCTTGAGCCTGTTGCCGGAGCTGATCCCGGCGGCAGTAGATGCAGTCATGACCATTGCAGGTGCACTCATTGATAACCTGCCTTTACTCATTGATGCAGCGGTGCAGTTAATCACAGCGTTGGTAATGGGGCTTGGAGAAGCATTACCGGAGCTAATTCCGGCAGCGGTTCAAGCGGTGATCACCATCGCGCAAGGGCTGCTGGATAATATGGACAAAATCCTTGAAGCTGCTTTCACGTTGATTCAGGGACTGGCGCAGGGGATTTTAAACGCATTGCCAGAACTCATTGAGGCACTGCCGAGGATAATTACAACAATCATTGACTTTGTGACGAACAATATGCCGAAGATCATAGAATTAGGAATTACGCTTATCGTACAGCTTGCTGCTGGGCTTGTCAAAGCCATTCCAGAACTAGTAAAGTCTTTACCTCAGATTGTTGCGGCTATTATAGAAGGTTTGGGCAAAGCGGTTATTTCGGTGGTTGAGATCGGTAAGAACATTGTAAAAGGCATCTGGGAAGGTATTAAGAGCCTTGGCAGCTGGATTAAGGAGAAGGTTACTGGTTTCTTTTCCGGTATTGTTGATGGAGTAAAGAATTTCCTCGGAATCAGATCTCCGTCCACTGTTTTTGAAGGTATTGGCGGCAATATGGCACTGGGTATTGGCGAGGGATTCGACAAGGCTATGGCCAGAGTGGCCGACGATATGCAAAATGCAGTGCCGACAGACTTTAATGTTTCTCCTGACATTAATGTAAGTGGACGAGGCGGATTTAGCGGTTTAGCTTCCGGGCCACTTGTTGTGGTGCAGCAGATGATTGTTCGTGGTGAAGAAGACATCCGCAGGATTTCACAGGAGTTATATAACCTGATGCAGACCGGTTCAAGGGCGCAGGGACGTTTTATAACAGCGTAATGGAGGGAAGCATATGGGATTTATCTACAATGGTATATCGTCGCAAAGTATGAAAATACGGGCAAGACTTACCAAATGGCTGGCCTCCCCTGCCCTGCGCAATTCCTTTGAAACTGTGCCGGGCAAAGCGGGTATTGCAGATTTTGGGTGCGATATATCAGAACGAAACATAATAATTAGCTGTAGTGTGCTTCCCCAGCGCAGTTTTGCCGATCTTGTATCGGTTCTTGATAATGTTGCTGAATGGTTAAATCCGGAAAACGGGCTTAAACAACTTGTTATAGATGATTTGCCCGACCGATATTTCATGGCTCGCTTATCAGAAGCGGTTGACTGTGAGCGATTACTGCGGACAGCGGGCAGCTTTGAACTTCGGTTTGTTTGTCCCGACCCGTATGCTTATGCGTTGGAAGATGAGGTATTTGTTCTTTCTGAAACAGGTCTTCATGAGCTGGAGAGGGTTAAAGGAAATGCGGATTCCAATCCGGTTTATCTATTGAAGGGTTTGATATCAATGTCTTCATCAAGCTATATTTCACTCATTACGAACGGAGAGGAATTACGAATTGTCGGCTCATTATCTGATGGCGAGACTCTTGTTATCGACTCCGGTATGGTAACGGCTAAGGTTATTGATGAAACAGGCGGCACTTTGAGAAATGGTCTTCCCAGCCTGCAGGATCTGAATTTTCCGATTCTCAGAAAAGGTGTTAATAATATTGAGATTGCCGCAGTAAACGCAACATTTATTGAACTAAAAATACAGACAAAAAGCAGATGGAGGTGATAACATGGCGATAAAATCAATCCTAACGAGACAAGAGGATTTTACCGGGGAGTTTCCTGTAACTTCAAGGACGTCTGCTTTATGGCGATTTAATGAAAGAACGCCGAACGAAAATCTGCAGCTTATGGACTCATCGGGGCATGGCAGACATTTTACCATCTCCGGCTGGTCAGGAACATCAGCAAACCTTATTGCTGGAAGATTCGGGCGATACTTCAGGCAAAACATCGTTAACCCGACTTCTGAAAAGACCCATCTTATTGCAGAAAATGACGGAAGTTTTTTCAGCAATCTGGGTGAAAAAATTGTTGTAGGCGGTTGGATTAATCCTACCACCTATTCGGTCGGCCAGACATATATACCCATATTTAATACCCGCCAAGGACCCGGTCAGCCAATTTTTTATGTTTCGCTTTATCAAGGAAGACTTAGGCTGATGTTGTATAATTCCTCCGGTACACTAATTCACGACCAGAGTGAAACGGCTTCCATTACATTGAAAAATGGCGGCTGGTATTTTATCTCCTCCATCATTGAAGTAAACAACAAAAAGGTACAGAACATCATATGCGATCGCAGCGACGGAGCAACCTGGGTGTCGCCTGTGCGTTCCTTTTCGGGAGAGCTGAACCGAGAATGTATAGCAAACATTATTATGGGGATGCATGCAAATACCTACTACTATGCCGGAGGCTTCGATGACTGGTTTCTGGAAACGGACTCACAGCTTACAGCAGACGATTTGCTGTTGTATTTTAAGTCGTCTTTACATGCAAACGGTGGGGATGCAGCTTCGGATGTGGATGCTTTGACAGAGCATGGTACAGTCACCCTTAAAGCAACAGATGGCGAGTATCCTGCAAGTGGCGTACTTTATACAAAGGCAGTTTCATGTGCTTTATCAGGCAGTGGTCGTGTAGCTGTTAAAAGCGAATATACTGCAGGTGTTACGTCAGTGTCTTTAGTAGAGACCAGCACAAGCAATGATCTTGAAGAATGGTCTGCATGGCAGGCTGTGGGAACCAGCGGTGAACTTCAATCGCCAAATCGGCAATATATCAGGTTCCGGGTTACCCTTACCAGCAGCGATCCGTTGAGGACGCCAAAACTGCTGGAAATACAGCTTCATGATATACCGAAAGCACCCTATGAGAAGTTAGGCTTTGCCCGTCCTGTGGTTTTGGATAAAAACGGAGCATGGGAAGCTGTTCTTGAAAATGCCTTTGATATCATTGTCACTGGTGAGGTGAACGGTGCGGACACGCTGGAATTCAAACTTCCGTTCCATGATCCAAAAAGAAGCGCACTGGAAAATGAAAAGCAAGTGCAAATCGTAAATGACATTTACCGGATCCGTACCTTAACGGACAATAAAAGCGAAGATGGGAGTGTTATCACGCAAGTATATGCTGAAGCGGTGTTTTACGATTTGTCTTTCAGTGCGGAAAAAGAACCTATGGACTTCAATGCAGATACTGCAGATGTTCCGATGCAATATGCACTTTTGGGTACAGGCTGGACAGTAGGAAATGTTACTGTCACTACGAAACGGACATGGCAGTGTACAGAAAAAAACACCTTATCCATCCTTCGAACCGTACAGAATATCTATGGCGGCGACCTTGTGTTTGACAGCGCCAACCGTCAGGTACACCTTTTGACTTTCAGCGGTACCGACAGCGGAGCGCTTTTTTCATATAGGAAGAACCTGAAAAGTATTCAGCGGGTGGTCGATACACGCGAATTAGTGACAAGGCTATATGCTTATGGGAAGGACGGAATGACCTTTGCTTCAATTAACGGAGGTAAGGAATACGTGGAAGATTACAGTTTTTCCAGTGAATTAAGGGTGTCGACGCTCGACTGTTCGTCGTTTACAAATCCGTATCAGATGCTGGAATATGCAAAAATGCGGCTTGCAGAGTATTCGAAGCCTCGCGTTTCATATGTGCTGTCGGCAATGGATTTATCTGCGCTGACCGGTTATGAGCATGAAGCATGGAAACTGGGTGATATTGTTACAGTAGACGATAAGGAACTAGGCCTTCTGGTAAAAACACGCGTTGTGCGAAGACAGTACAACTTGCAGGAACCTTGGAAAACAGTGATCGAGCTTTCAACTAAACTGCGGGAACTTGGCGATTCTTCAGCACAGTGGGACAAAGCGGCAGATGCGCTGTCCTCTGCTGAACTGCTAAACCGTCAAGAAATCAAGGATATGGTACCTTTCAATCATCTGCGCAATTCCCGGGCGGATGATGGTTTTGCCTACTGGGTCAATTCTGGTTTTGAAGTGGACACTGAGAATGGGGTTTCGGGAACTGCTTCCTTCAAAGCTGTCGGTGTACCTGGTATGACAAAGAGTCTGTCACAGACGGTATATCCAGCAACGCGTAAAAGCTATACTTTTTCAGCACAAATTGCTTCCGAAAACCTCGAAAAGGGTGAAAACGGCCAGGTCGGAGTTGAGGTAGTCATTGAATACGAGGACGGAACAACAGAAACAAGATTTATAGACCTGATTTGAGGGTGGTGGATATGGCATATTTCAATCAGATTGCACACAGTTTTTCTCCGAAAGGTATCAGCAGAGTCAAGTCTATCACCATCAGGCTGTGCGTCACTGACTGCACCGGCACCGTTTACTTTACGGATTTATTGCTTCAAGGCGGCTCGGTTTCCACCGGATGGGTCGGACATGTGTGCGAGATCCGGTGGACATTGGACGGGTAATGAGCCACTCAAATCATTTTCTGCCTAGCACATGCTCCCAGTAGCATCGGAAAAGGCAAAGCCATTGAACATAAAGAATCTCTGCAGGGGTGATATTGTTTTGCACGCCAGCCTGACGGAATGCCCTAGATAATTGCTTGCTTGTAAAAAAACAGCGGAATCCATATTTTAGCGCCTTTGAAACAAATTGTTCATAGGCAAACCACTGGTTTGCGGGGATATCCGGCGGGCTCTTTTTCTTAAGATGAAGAAGTACTACATCAACGCCCGGTTTGGGATGAAAATCTTCCCTGCTGAAATAGTAAGCAATATCCAAATCAAATCTGGGCTTTATAAGCAGTGAACGCAATGATTCTGAAGGCTTACCCATGAAACGCTTGGCTGCGCCTTTTTCCATGGTAAGCCATGCTTCAGAAGGTGCGTTTTTGCACTCCGTGAGTTTTCGCATAATATCCGTAGTGAAGCAAAAGGGAATGTTTGAAAAAACCTTATAATCTTCGGATTGAGGAAGCTTCCACTTCATAAAATCCTGATGATATATACGGATATTTTTGACGTCCTTGAATTTTGCTGTCAATCTATTATATAAACGGCCGTCAATTTCGATTGCCGAGACTTTTCGGCATTTTTGAATCAAGATGCCTGTTATATGACCCTTTCCCGGGCCAATTTCAATCACATGATCATCCTTGTTAAGGGTTGTTCTGCGAATAATTCTGTTGATGATTTTGTAACTTGTCAAAAAGTTTTGAGATACCCAAATGGGCGGAGTTGTCCCTTTTTTTCTATTTTGGGGCATAAAAAATACACCTCTTTCGGTTTTTTTTTTAATCGAAAAAGGGTGCACTAAAACAAAGACGCTGCTATTGAGCTATCTTTTGTTCAGGGCACCTTTATTTACGAATACGAAAAATACCACACATAGGTGTATACTAGCCTCCAAATATAAAATCAGATTATAGTTTAGCATTGATGCCTATGTTTGTCAAATAGTTTTGGAGGAAAAAACTATGCAGTTTTCAAGATTTGCGGAAACCATACAACTAAAAAGCAATAAGCATGTAGCGGGTGTTACTGTGACGCTTAAAATTTCAGATTGCACCGGGACTATCTATTTTACCGACTTGCAGTTTCAGGAAGGAGATCAATTGACAGGCTATACCGTCCACACAAGCAAAATGCTGGCAAAGATGCAGGAAAACGGACAGCCAGTTCCGCCCCGGCATTATAACGGTGTGGTGCGGACAGCAGAGACTGTAATTTTATTCAACCTGGGCAAAACTTCTGCTGGTCTTGACTGCTATATCTACCCTATACAGGATATGGTCGCAGGGAGTATTGAACTATCCCAAGGTATGGGTACGCATAAGGTGAGATTTCTTGACCCGATTAACGCAGGCGATGAACTGGCGCTCAAGGCTTCTACTCGCCAATGCCTTAAAAACGGAAGTCCCACTCGTAAGGATGGGTTTTATCAATACTCTGCGGCATGGGATAGCAAACATATGGTGAAGCTGGAAGAAAGGAAATCGGCGCGGGTGCTCTTTGAATTTCAGGAGATGCAGGAAGGCGGTGACCGGTTGTGAGGGATTTCTTAAAAGGTAAGCGGTGCATGGTGTGGAGTTTTATGGGTAATGCCCGAATGTATGAAGCGCTTAGAGACTACGGCGACCGCTTTGATACGGTGGGCATTTTTACTTTTGAGGTTGACGCAACAGGAACAATCACTGAAACCGGTACCAGCATCAGCAGCATGCTTCCGTATATTCAGAAATGGCCGCATATTAAGTGGCTACTCACTATTATGAATCATGGAATAGCCAATATTTTTACTGCACTTCGCAACAACGAAAACGGTGCAAAGGATAAGTTTCTTACTGAAATCATCCGGATCATGAACAAGTATCCATGGTGTGCTGGGGTAGATATTGACCTGGAGCGCGGCGGAGGTTATGAAAACAAGGATGCGGCGAATGCACTGTTTAGGGATATATACAATACAGTTAAGTCTTATGATGCAACAAAGCTTGTCAACATCTGCCTGCCGGGCATGACCGGCGTTCAAGGCTCGGTGGGAGGCGAAAACTGGTGTGTTTATGCCGATCTTAACGACTATTGCGATACTGCTGCCATCATGAGTTACGGCATGGCATGGGCGGGTTCTGCTCCCGGCCCTGTATCTCCCCGGGATTGGCTTGAGGGTATATATGATTATGCTGTTTCCGTTATGTCTCCATACAAGATATTCATGGGTTTGCCTGCTTATGGCTGGAACTGGAGGATCCATGATACACCTGAAAACCTTGGAATAACCTATCGAGGAGTGTCTAACACCTACTATGCAGCTAAATACTGGATGACTGGGGTTTACAATTTTACCGATGATGCGCCACCCCAGCCGTTTATTCCAATTGTGGCTTACTGGGATGACTACAACAAAGTACCTTGGGCTCTTCCCCATGTATATGACTATATGGAAGGATGGGATGCCGTATCTTGGGAATATCCGCTGCTAAAAGGGATTTACAATAGGCGGAGATATTTGACAAGCTATGGCAAGGAGCAGAAAGCGGAGTTCGGAACCATCTATATTGACAGAAACGGAGTTCCGGATGAATACGAAGGAAATGTCATTGTTACTGATGAGATGGCCTCGCTGGGAGATGACCAGGCCTCGGCAGAGTACCAGTTCGAGATAACAGAAGCGGGATATTACGATATAGTAGTACGGCTTTGTTTTCCCTATTGGGATAAAAATGCGATTGTAATTTCTCTTGACGGTGACTCAAAGACATTCAGCGAGAACCGTTTGTGGTGGCCATACTGGAGAAGAATTTGCTGGTTGACACTTGCGAAGGGTGTATTTCTCCAAGAGGGAACGCATGCTGTCAGCATAAGCGGAGGTGTGCCGGGAGTCCAGTTTTACGGTTTTAGGGTTTGCAGTGGATTTTCGGAATATCCCTTTGCCGGTGAAGCCAGCTTTATGCTCTCTCCCCGACGGTTCAAAGATGTAAATGGTGTAATGGTTGAGCCTGATCGAGGGTTTAAACTGACCTTTGAAGTGCTGCGAAGAAAACCTGACTCGGCGCTTATTTGGTATGAGGATTTTCGGGACAGGAACATCCTGCCTGAAAACTACTGGACTGTGCTGGATGGCGAATGGGATGTTTGGCAGGACCCAGACAGCACAGAAAGCCGTCCATATTCCCAGCTTGAGGGATATGGCAAACTCGCATGGAAATACGACGGGTTTTCCGACATCCATATCCGGGCAAGGCTGGCCTTCCCTCAAAATAGCAGCGGACGGGCTGGGGTATTTCTTGGCGATATTTTCTGCTGCTTAAATTATGACACGCAAAGAGTCGAGCTTTATCAAGGTACTTCCTTACTTGGCAGCTACTCCACCAGTTTCTCAAAAACTGCAGATGCCGATCTCCGTGCTAATCCGAATATGTATACCATAGAGATGCGAAAACGCGGCAATAAGGTAAGAGTATATTCAGGTGCAGCTTCAACCCTGCGTTTCACAGTGAATGTAAACGGTGGTAGTGGTTATGCAGGGTACTGCTCGGACAACCGGACGGTATGCGAGCTACTGAGACTGGGCGATGCATGGGTATATGAACCATACGAGCGTTTTGATGTGGAACTCCCGGATGGAACTATAACCAGCTTTGGCAGGCTTGCTCGCACTGGTGTCACGTGGGATGATGAATTTCAGGTGTTTTCAGTAAATAGCGATGTGGAGGAATTGGCAACTCGCAATGAGGACATTTCGATGGACTATGATTTTTTCCACTCGCAGCTTTTGACGCTTTCCTGCGGTAATGACTATGAAGTAAAAATTATACCAAAAGACATCAATATCTGGATATCCCGACTTTTTCTCGGAGATGCGGATGGTTTTTCTATTCTGTATTACCAGGATGTAGACAGCCTTGTTTACTGGGCAAACGAAGCGGCTTATCGATGGAAACTGCGAGGTATAGCCATCTGGTCGCTTGGGCAGGAGGATATGCGGCTGTGGGAGGCGCTTCCGAAGCAAATATAGGTTAAAAGTTTTATATATTCAGCGCTTTGCTATAAGGCAGGGCGCTTTTTTATATGCAAAATTCAAGTTGAACGGAGGGTTAAGACAATGAAAACAGTATGGAACTGGATACAGGCGGTTTTTACTGCTATTGGCGGATTTCTTGGCTGGTTTCTTGGAGGGCTGGATGGATTTTTATATGCACTCATCGCTTTTGTAGCCATTGACTATGTGACCGGAGTGATGTGTGCCGTTGTAGACAGAAAGCTTTCGAGTGAAGTCGGGGCCAAGGGCATCTTTAAGAAAGTGCTTATTTTTGTACTTGTAGGTGTAGGACACATCATCGACAGCCAGGTGCTCGGTAATGGCGGGGCAATCCGGACAGCAGTGATTTTCTTTTACCTGAGTAACGAGGGAGTTTCAATTCTTGAGAATGCAGCACATATAGGACTGCCCATTCCTGAAAAGCTGAAAAACGCATTGGAACAACTGCATGGCCGCTCAAATGAGGAGGATGAAAAGAAATGAAGCTTTTTACTAAATACATGACGCGAAACGATTGCTATACAGCAGGCCGCAAAATCACGCCTAAAGGAATCATGGTACATTCGACGGCTGTGCCGGGTGTAATGGCGGCTGAGTGGTTTTCCCGTTGGAACAAATCTTACAAGGCCGGCGAAATAAACAGGCAGGTATGTGTTCACGCTTTTGTAGACGATAAAGAGGTTTGGCAATACCTGCCTTGGGATCATCGCGGGTGGCATGCGGGAGGAGCAGCCAACAATACCCATATTGGCTTTGAAATCTGTGAGCCTGCTGGGTTTTCGTATAAATCCGGGTCGGTAATGGTGGGTTATGATGCAGCAAAGCAGGAAGATTATTTCCGTAAAGCGTGGCAGAATGCTGTTGAACTCTGCGTTATGCTCTGCAAGAAGTACGGTCTTAATGAGAATGACATCATCTGCCACTCCGAAGGATATAAGCTCGGTATTGCCAGCAACCATGCTGATGTGATGCACTGGTTTCCCAAGCATGGGGAGAATATGGACACTTTCCGTAAAGCAGTAAAAAAAGCGCTGGAGAACAGTACAGATAACAATACTGATATTGGAATTGGAGATATGGTGGAGTTTAAGGTCAGTGTAAAGAATTACTACCCCGGCAGTGTGGAAGTTCCAACATGGGTCAAAAATGACTATTACCACAGGGTCACACAGACTTTATACAAAGGCAAGCCGGTCATAAAAGGCGGCAAAGAATGTGTATTGCTTGGCAAAAAGGTTAAGAAATCCGGCGGTCAAGAAATTGCAGGCATAAACACTTGGGTAGCAAAAGAAAACCTTGTAATTGTAAACAGCATTCCTGATAACAAGGGCAATAGAACCTATACAGTGCAAAAAGGCGACACCTTATGGAGAATAGCAGAAAAAGAACTCGGTAGAGGAACAAGATATCCGGAGATTAAGAAACTCAATGGCCTGACTTCAGATACTATTTACCCCGGACAAGTTCTCAAATTGCCGGAATAACGATAAAGGACAGCCAGTCGAGGCTGTCCTAAGTTTTTATAGGAGGTGCTTGAATGATAGAGGGGGCTAATCATTTACCATATAACCCGCAGGAAACGAACAATACAAAGATAACACAGGAGGAAATTCAAAGAGAGGTTGATTACTGGCGGGCATACAAAATCCTGCAAAAGATGCTTAAGGCGGGACTGATTTCAGAAGAAGAATTCAACAAAATCGACAAGTTGAACCGCAAAACTTTCACGCCGATGTATGCACAGCTTATGGCCTAATTGGCTTGCTATTAGCGGCACACAGAGGTAACATGTCACATACCAAAAGGAGGTGAAAACAGTGAGAAAGGTAACGAGGATTGATGGAAACAATGCTCTCCAAGCTTTCAAGCCAAAGGTGAGGGTAGCGGCTTATTGCAGGGTTTCAACAGACAGTGATGAACAAATGGCAAGCCTGGAAGCACAAAAAGACCATTATGAATCCTATATAAAAGCAAATCCTGATTGGGAATTTGCAGGGATTTACTATGATGAAGGCATATCAGGCACAAAAAAGGAGAACCGAACTGGACTTTTAAGGCTGCTTGCAGATTGTGAAAACAAGAAAATTGACTTTATTATAACCAAGTCAGTCAGCAGATTTGCCAGAAATACAACCGACTGCATTGAGATGGTGCGAAAACTTACCGATCTCGGTGTTTTCATTTATTTCGAGAAAGAGAATATAAACACGCAGCGCATGGAAGGCGAATTGGTGCTGACAATTTTGAGCAGCCTTGCAGAAAACGAGTCATTATCCATTGCAGAAAATAGTAAGTGGTCTATCAGGCGCAGGTTTCAAAACGGAACATACAAGATTGCATATACTCCCTATGGTTATGATTATGTGGATGGAAAGCTATTTATCAATAAAGAACAGGCTGAAATCGTAAAGCGGATTTTTTCCGAAGCCTTGGCCGGTAAAGGCACACAGAAAATTGCAGATGGGTTAAATTCGGATAAAATCCCAACAAAGAGAGGTTCGCATTGGACAGCGACCACTATCCGCGGTATTCTTAGCAATGAAAAATATACCGGGGATGTCCTTCTGCAAAAAACCTATACAGATGAGAATTTTAAGCGGCATTATAATCATGGGGAAAAAGATCAATACATGATAAAAGATCATCATGAAGCCATTATATCCCATGAGGAATTTGAAGCCGCCCAAGAGATATTAAGGCAAAGAGCAAAAGAAAAAGGTGTGATTAAGGGAAGCAGCAAGTATCAAAAACGCTACCCTTTCTCTGGGAAAATCAAATGCGCAGAATGTGGCAGCAGTTTTAAGCGTCGAATTCATGGCAGCGGTAACCGTAAATATATTGCATGGTGCTGCACAAAGCATATAAAGGACGCATCAAGCTGTTCCATGAAGTTTATAAGAGAGGATGCAATTCATCAGGCCTTTGTTGTAATGATCAATAAGCTTATTTTCGGTCATAAATTCATTCTAAGACCATTGCTACAAAGCTTAAAGAAGACAAATTGCTCAGATAATCTAGCGAAGATTCAAGAATTGGAAGCAAAAATCAAAGAAAATACAGAGCGAGTTCAGGTGATTATGGGACTTATGGCCAAAGGATACCTGGAACCCGCTCTTTTTAATACACAAAAAAATGAGCTGCTTAAAGAAGCAGCCATATTAAAAGAACAAAAAGAAGCCATAAAACGCGCAATCGATGGGAGTCAGACTATCCTTGTTGAGGTTGAGAAGCTTCTTAAATTTGCAACGAAAGCTGAAAAGCAGATTGATGCATTCGATAGCAGAATATTTGAGGATTTTACCCGCGAAATCATTGTGTTTTCACAAGAAGAAATAGGTTTCAAAATGAAATGCGGGTTGAACTTAAGGGAAAGGTTGGTGAAATGATGAGCCATATACCTTTTGGATATACCATTCAGAACGGCAGGGCTGTCGTTAATGAAGAGGAAGCAGTTAAGATTGAGAAACTATTTGAGGCTTATCTTTCCGGGCTTTCTTTAACTGAAGCGGCCAAAAACGCGGGTATTAAGCGCTGCCATACATCTATTGCAAGAATGCTGACAGATAAACGGTATGTAGAGGATAAATTCTATCCGCCCATTATCAGCAGGGATACATTCGAAGAAGTACAACTGGAAAGACGCAGGCGAGCTGAGGCACTTGGCAGGATTTATGAACATAAAGGAAATGAAAAGAAATGCCTAAATTTTAGGTTTCATGCTTCAATGCCAGATAATCTATATGATGATCCATTTCAGCAGGCAGAGTATGCTTATAGTCTTATTAAGAGCGAGGTGATTTCAGATGGCAATCAGGAATGTTACGGTAATCCCTGCTCGTAAACGGATTGGAAATAGTGCAAAGGCTGAAGAATTGCCTAAGCTTCGGGTAGCAGCCTATTGCCGCGTATCTACGGACAGCGAGGAGCAGGCAACCAGTTATGAAGCGCAAATTGAGCACTACACAAACTACATTAAAAGCAATCCAGAATGGGAGTTAGCTGGTATATTTGCAGATGAAGGTATTACCGGAACCAACACGAAAAAACGTGAAGAATTTAACCGGATGATAGAAGAATGCATGCAGGGCAAAATCGATATGATAATTACGAAATCTATCAGCCGGTTTGCAAGAAATACGCTGGACTGCCTAAAGTACATAAGGCAGCTTAAAGAAAAAAATATTCCGGTTTACTTTGAAAAAGAAAATATAAACACATTGGATTCCAAAGGAGAAATCCTGTTGACCATTATGGCATCTTTGGCACAGCAAGAAAGCCAATCGTTAAGCCAGAATGTAAAACTGGGCATTCAGTACCGATATCAGCAAGGGAAAATCCATATTAATCACAACCGGTTTCTTGGCTATACAAAGGATAAGGATGGCAATTTAGTTATCGTACCTGAAGAGGCTGAGATCGTTAAACGCATTTACAGAGAATACCTTGAAGGTTCCAGTATGCTACAGATAGCAAGAGGTCTGGAAGCTGACGGAATTCTGACAGGTGCAGGCAATCACAGATGGCATACCAGCACCATCAATAAGATTTTGAGGAATGAAAAATATATCGGTGATGCGCTGTTGCAGAAAACCTATACAGTAGATTTTTTATCGAAGAAAAGGGTGGCCAATAACGGCATAGTTCCTCAATACTATGTAGAAAACAGCCATGAGCCCATAATCCCGCGTGAAATTTATATGCAGGTTCAGGAAGAGCTTGTCCGCAGAAGATGTGTGCATATAAGTAAGAACGGAAAGAAGAGAAACTACAGCAATAATCATCCCTTATCCCAAATGGTGTTCTGCGGCAAGTGTCATGAAGTATTCCGCAGGGTTCATTGGAATAACCGAGGGAAAAAATCCATCGTTTGGAGATGCGTCAGCAGATTGGAAAACACCGGTTTGTTTTGTACCGCTTCCACTATACTTGAAGATACTCTCAAAGAGAAGATTGTAGAAGCTATCAATATAGCCGTCAGCGGGAAAAACTCTTTCCTGGCCATACTGAAAAAGAATATTGAAACCGTATTAAACGAGGATTTGGACGAGAGTACGGCAGATATTGATAAAAGGCTGGAAGAGCTTCAAGCCGAGTTGATCCAATTGGCAAATTCAAAGGAAGCATATGATAATATTGTCAATGAGATTTACCGCTTACGGGACTTAAGGCAAGAAACCCTTTCAAGAAACGCTCTCCGTCAAGATAAGCGGGATCGGATCGCTGAGATGACGGACTTTCTTAATATGCAAACCGGTGGTATTACGGAATTTGATGATAAACTGGTTAGAAAACTAGTTGAAAAAGCAATTGTATATGATGACAGGTTAGTGGTAGAGTTTAAGTCGGGGTTAGAAATAGAAGTAAACCTATAAGCTCGTATTAAGATAGCCGCCAGTAGGGGAAGAGTACTTATACTATTATAAATAACTACAGGAGACATAATTGGATTACCGATTGCGGGAGCAGAAGCAAAATGCGCTGGTTAAAAATGCAGAGCGTGAAGGAAGAAGCAGCGAATAGCTGAAATGACAGACTTCTTGAATGAACAGTCCTATGAGCTGGAGGAATATGATGAGCAACTGGTAAGGCGGCTTATTGAAAAAGTTACGGTATTTGATAATAAGCTGACCGTTGAGTTTAAGTTTGGAGTAGAGATTGATGTATTAATTTAAAATGAACTTGACCTTAAATTGCAATAACAAATTGAACACTTTCACTGGATAAAGTTATCTACGGGTTTAAAGTATAAATTCTGTCCAGTTGAGCATCAAACAGTTCCTCAGGGGTCTGATAACCTAATCGTTTCCTAGGCGTGGCGTTTATCTCGTCTGCAAACATTAAGATTTGTTCGGCGGTAAAGCCATTGATGGAGCGACCCTTTGGGATATATTTTCGTAGTATGCGATTGGTCCTCTCATTTACAGGTCGTTCCCAAGCAGAATAGGGATGAGCAAAGTAGATTGCCGTGCCTAGTTCTTCAAAGGCTGAAAATGCCGCAAATTCACTGCCGTTATCTGTGGTAATACTGCGAAACACCTGCGAAAATTTCTCGCCATACTGTTCCTTTAGCTGTTCCATGGCACTGGCAACACCGGTGGTTGTTTTGCCGTCAATTCGAATTGAAAGATAATATCCTGTCAGGCGCTCTACAATGGTAAATACAACTGCCTCACCGCTTCTTTTTCGGCCCAGTACCGTATCAGATTCCCAGTGTCCAAATGTGTTTCGCTCTGCTGCCTCAGGTGGCCGCCAATCAATGGATTTCCCATTGATACGCTTAGAAAGCCGTGGTTTTCTGCGAGAATGCCTATTTAATACCTCAGGAAGTTCAAATAGCGTGAGCGGTAATTCCCCTTTCCACAGCATATGATATAGAGTTTTTGTACATGGGATTTCCTTGGCTGGAAAACGATGTTCGCTTCGGGCCCGCCCTACGCACTCATCAAAAGACCAATTATGCTTACGAACCTTTTTAACCATCCAACGGATGAAGTCGGAGTTCCTGGATACCGTTCTAGGGCGATGGCAACGACTGCGATTCGCTTTGTAGACTGCAGCTCCACGTTTGGCTGAGTAGCCGGGTTTGCGACCTCGGCCGGAGTATTCCGGTGTGCCACGTCGTAGTTCATAGCCCACGGTAGAGGGGCTGCAATTGATTGCGCGAGCAATCTTTCGATTGCTAAATCCCATCTTCTTTAACTGTTGGATTGCGCCACGCTCTTCTGCTTTAAGATGCTGTCCCCTCTTGCGTTCTTCGATCTTTATGATAGAATGGTTCTTGTCCATAGTGTTCAGGCCTTTCTGTCAGTATTTAGTGTGGTAACTTTATCCTAACAGTTCCCTGTGCGCTATGGAATCTTTTTATGTGTTCAATTTGATTTTACAATCTACCAAATGAACTTGACCGCCGATTGAGGAGAAATACTTCTTGATGGGCGGTTCTTTTCTATTTATACTTAGGGATAATCTAATAAGTGAACTCGTTTCAGCAAGCTGAAACATCGGGGAATCAGATGGAGAGTCTACTCCACCTGATTAAAACCCACCTACGCTGCG
>JBKEEO010000001.1:0-1255000 GCA_047777415.1 Oscillospiraceae bacterium | reverse complement strand
GTTCTGTATTTGCAGAGATAAGATTAAAAGCTGCACTACACTATCTCTGATAATCATGCACGGAATAAATAATGCCCTTATTACATTGTTCGTGGCAATATTACCATAAAGCTAATGAGCATAACACGAACAAGGGATAACTAGAATCACTTTAAAAAGAGCATTTTACATAAAATAGCTTAATCAACAGAGTTTATCTTGGATTGATAATATAGATATAAAGCCGCTTAAATACTTGGGTTTAGGTATGTTTTCTAAAGTGTGAAATAGCCTAACAATTTCACGTTGAGTGCGTGGTATTGTTGTCTAGGATAAAGGAATAACGAACGAAGAGTGCTTAAAATAAAGGCTTTTCGGACATCTGAGCCTCAGCGGAGCAGGTGTGCTTTGACCGCGAGAATCGCGCTGATGAAACATATTCACACTTTTTGTCGGAGAGTTGAGTAGCCGATTTAGATTTTTTGCGTTAGGACTCAGTTAAGTAATCCGATTTGGATAACAGCAGGCCTGGGCTGTGATTTAGATATCAGAGATAGAGTACAATAAAGTTCGCAATTTCATAAAGGCATAGAAAAGTCATTGGGACTCCGATAAAATGAATGGTGATAAGACATTCAAAGAAGGAGAGATACCCAATGACTCAAAAAAAGAATACCACAGATTTGACAGAATTGCTACTAAAATGTATGGCGCAGCCGGATCCAATGCTGTCAATGCTGGAATGGCTGTGTACCCGTCTAATGGAAGCAGAGGTCTCCGGTATCGTTGGCGCAGAAAAGAATGCACACAATCCGTCCCGCCGTGATTACCGCTGCGGCTATCGGCCACGTCGATTGGATACTCGTATGGGGACGATGTATCTGATGGTACCAAAACTCCGAAATCAGGGCTATATCCCGTTTTTCGTAACAGAACGCAAGCGCAGTGAAGCAGCGCTGATTCAAGTGGTTCAAGAAGCGTTTGTGCAGGGTGTATCTACGCGAAAGATGGAGAAACTAGCTCGCAGTCTTGGAATTGAGAATCTTTCCCGCAGTCAAGTCAGTGAAATGACGAAAGGCCTTAACGAGCAGGTGCAGTACTTCCGCAGCCGGCCTCTGACGGGTCGCTATCCTGTCATTTGGACAGATGCACTGTATGAAAAAATTCGTATGGATGGCCGGGTCGTCAGCATGGCTGTGATGGTAGTTTGCGGCGTCAATGAACAGGGGCATAGGGATATCCTCGCCGTGGAGCCAATGCTCGATGAATCCAAAGAAAGTTATTCTCAATTGTTTCAAAGTCTTCTCGATCGTGGTCTGAAAATACCGCTCCTGGTGATTTCAGACGCAAATAAAGGGCTGATTGCAGCCATCCGTGAGAGTTTTCCGGGAGCCTCTTGGCAACGGTGCAAAGTCCATTTTATGCGAAATATTTTGGCTCATGTACCCCAGAAGGAAAAAGAATCCTTTGCGGCTCAGTTAAAAGAAATTTGGTTAGCACCTTCCGCTAAAATAGCTAGACAACGCGCAGAGCAAATATCAGAACAGTATGGAAAACGCTTTCCAAAAGCAATTGAGCTTCTGCAAGATGGGCTGGAAGATTCTCTAGCTTTCTACGCCTTTCCGGAACTCGACGCCCGCAAAATTTCCTCGACCAATATGTTGGAACGACTGAACAAGGAAATCCGCCGCAGAACCAGTGTAGTCGGAATATTTCCTAATCCGGATTCCTACCTACGGCTGGTAACAACATGTCTGATGGAATATGCGGAAGACTGGTCTGTTTCCAGAGCATACTTAAACCCGAAATCCATTCTTTCACTGTTAAACGTAGCCTAATTCATTTTTCGGAGTCCCGAAATTGCGAACTTCCCTTGACACTAGCATATCAGAGAAGAAAATAGAGAAAAATATCAATTAGACAAGGTTGTCTATAGGCATTAACAGGGCATTTCTCGCTTTGTGTCGTGTTAAAAAATGCCTGCCGATAGTAATCTGGCAGAGAAAGGAGGTCATCCATTCCAGATGGATCAAATCAAAATCGGAGCGTTCCTAAGAGAGCTTCGAAATGAAAAAGATTTGACGCAGGAACAATTGGCCGAAAAGCTGAATGTTTCCGGCAGAACAGTATCAAGATGGGAGACCGGTAGAAATATGCCAGATATAGGTCTGCTCATCGAGATAGCAGATTTTTATGATGTTAGCATTCCGGAGATTGTTAACGGAGAAAGGAAAGGCGAGAATATGAATCAAGAAACAAGAGATACTGCAATTAAAATGGCGGAATACAGTCATAACGAGGTAAAGTCCGGAAAACAAAAAGTGATTAGTTATCTGCTTTCATTGTTCGGTATATTCATCATTATTTCCGCATTGGCAATATTCCCCAATGATAGCAGCTGGGGAAGTATTTATTCAATTATCGGAAGTATCATTTTAGTAATTGGAACTTATTTCATGATGAAATTTGTATTTGCAAAAAGAAGCTTACGTATATTGAGCGTTGTCGGATGTATCATTCTATTATTTGCAATTTTTACTATTTCAGATTATCTTGCAGTCACTCAATTTAATCAGGTGCCCAGATTTAGTTATAAAAAATCATACAGCTCCATAAATCCGGATGAAATTGTTCATAAAACTTTATTTTTTACAGCGGTTCAGAAAAATCCCGGAACAGAGTATGAACAAATTGAAATTGTAAAATAGATACAGAAAAAAGATAAATCTCAGTTTGTATTTGATAAATGGAGGCTCCTCACTACCATCATGGCGGCGGGGAGCCTTTTTGTGCCTCGATGTCGATTGTGACCCCGGAACTAAAGTCCACAGTGAAATGAGCGTCGAACACGTTATCTTGGCACTAGGTTTCACTTTATGTAATAAGTATCTGTTAAAGAAATGAACCCCCGAAATCTTGTAATGAATGTCTTATGTAAATTAAATTTCAGAAGTAACAATTGGATTGTAATAGAATTGCCGCCAGTTGAGGAAGAAACCTCCTTAATCGGCGGCGTTTTTCAATCTTAGAAAATGAAAAAGGTATCTCGTGAGATTTTACATAGATTTAACTTTAACCTGTATCTACTTTTTACTTCTCTTTTGTAGGATTGGTATTGTAAAAAGAACCGGAGAAAAAGGAGAAAAAACGTTATGAAAAAGAAAATAAGATTTGTATTGACTGTAGCTATGCTGGCACTCTTATTTACAGGCTGTGCAGCCGGAGGCAGTAATGAAATGATGGTTGTTTCCCGGGAAGATGGTTCGGGCACCAGAGGAGCATTTATTGAACTGTTCGGAATTGAGGAAAAGGATGCAGATGGAAACAAGGTAGATCATACAACAGATGAAGCGACCATTGTCAACAGTACTTCCATTGTAATGACCACAGTTGCCGGTAATAAGAACGCCATAGGATATATCTCTCTGGGTTCTTTAAATGATACTGTCAAAGCAGTTAAGGTTGATGGAGTAGAGCCCACTGTTGAAAACATAAAAAATAATACTTATAAGGCTTTCAGACCTTTTAATATCGCAACCAATGGAGAAATCAGCGAATTGGCTCAGGATTTTATCAGCTTTATCCTTAGCAGTGACGGACAAAAGGTAGTTGAAGACAATGGTTATATCGCTTCGTCAGAGGGAAATCCTTACAATGGCACGAAGCCATCCGGCAAAATAGTAGTTGCTGGGTCTTCCTCCGTAACACCAGTCATGGAAAAGTTGAAAGAGAGTTATTTGAAGTTGAATCCCAACGCAGAAATTGAAATACAGCTCAGCGATTCCACTACAGGTATGAACTCGGCCATAGAAGGAACTTGTGATATTGGTATGGCATCCAGAGAATTAAAGGAAAGTGAATTAAGTAAATTAAAACCAATAGTGATAGCCAAGGATGGACTCGCTATCATAGTAAACAAGGAAAACTCAATCAGTAATCTAACAAGTAACCAAATCAGAGGCATTTTTAAAGGGGAAATTGTTTCCTGGAATGAGGTTGTTGAGTAAGCCAGCGAAAATGAGCATTCCGTCATCTTTTTCAGATAAAAATTCGGTCAGTTGTTTGATTTGCAACGTAAATCAAACGGTTGGCGTACCTCCTGATGAAACCATTTTCTTCAAAGCTGCCAAGGCATGCACATAAAGCATAAATCCTAAATCACATTTGAGGAAACTCTAATTTGCACAGGCAGTCGGCCTATCGTTCGGAAAATAGACTGCACCACCTAATCGGTTTTTGTTCTATACTGATGGCCTTCTTTCAGCTTGTCATAAATAGCATCCATAAAAGTGAACGAATAGAACGACTTTAAGGGGCGGGATTGCCATTTGCTTGGAATACCCGCTTCTGTATATTTTTAGATTCTCCTGTTTTAATTTTGGCTGTTGACAATATTCCCTTAAAAGTTCTTCCGATCCTCCGCCCATCCAAAAGACTTTCTTTCAGACCTATATTGTTCCAGTCTGAGAGAAAGTCTGATATTAAGCTTTTACACAAAATTTCATACACCTCTGAAAAAATATACTGGTGCAAAAGTTTGCCAGATTAGATTTTCGCGTGGTTGTTAAGGGGTTGAACGTTTATGTCAAACTATAAAGAAAGTATCATGAAGGCAATATTTTTCATAGCAGCCTGCACATCCATTCTGGCTGTTGCACTTATTTGTTTATTTCTGTTTCTAAACGGAGTGCCCGCTATGGCTAAAATTGGAATATTCGATTTTCTGATGGGCACAACATGGAAGCCAAATAATACGCCTGCTTCCTTTGGTATTTTACCTATGATTCTGGGCAGTATCTATGTAACAGCCGGCGCCGCGGTTATCGGAGTTCCTATTGGGATTTTAACAGCTGTATTCATGGCCAAATACTGCCCCAAAAGGTTGTACCGCATCTTGAAACCTGCTATAAACCTGCTCGCAGGGATCCCTTCCATCGTATACGGATTTTTCGGGCTTGTCGTAATAGTGCCTTTTATCCGTGATACCTTTGGGGGCACGGGGAGTAACATGCTAACGGCATCCATTCTCTTAGGCATCATGATTCTGCCTACAATTGTAGGTGTAAGCGAATCCGCAATCAGAGCCATACCCAAAAGTTATTATGAGGGTGCGCTTGCACTCGGTGCAAGTCACGAGAGAAGCATCTTTTTTGTAATGCTGCCGGCAGCAAAATCCGGCATCATGGCAGCTGTTGTCTTAGGGATAGGCAGAGCCATCGGAGAAACCATGGCAGTTATCATGGTTGCAGGAAACCAAGCAAGAATGCCCGCCGGATTGTTGAAAGGTGTCAGAACACTTACAGCCAACATCATCATTGAAATGGGCTATGCTGCAGACTTGCATAGAGAGGCTCTGATTGCAACAGGTGTTGTGCTGTTTGTATTCATTCTTCTGATAAATCTATCACTGTCATTGCTTAAAAGGAGGGCTGGCTGATGGAATCAATCAGCAAACAAGCATTCGTGCAAAAGTTCAACGCGTATAAACACTCTCCACTATCACTGGTTCTCTTACTATGTGTAATGGCATCAACAATTCTTACATTAGGGATTTTACTTTTTTTAATTGGATATATCATGCTCAATGGAATACCCAATATTAAACCTGAACTGTTTGAGTGGGAATACAACACTATAAACGTATCACTCATGCCAGCTTTCATCAATACGATTATCATGACGCTCATTTCACTGTTGATTGCAGCGCCCATAGGAATTTTTTCTGCCATATATTTGGTCGAATATGCAAAAAAAGGGAACAAATTGGTTAGCATAATCAGAATTACTGCAGAGACACTGTCGGGGATTCCGTCTATTGTTTACGGTTTGTTTGGATTGCTGTTTTTTGTAACCGCTCTTGGCTGGGGAATGTCTCTTCTGGCCGGAGCATTCACACTATCAATTATGATTTTGCCACTTATCATGCGTACCTCTGAGGAAGCATTAAAGGCAGTTCCCGATTCGTATCGGGAAGGCAGTTATGGGCTGGGCGCGGGTAAACTTCGGACTGTATTTAAAATTGTTTTACCCTCTGCAATGCCTGGTATTTTGTCCGGCGTCATCCTGGGCATCGGAAGAATTGTCGGAGAAAGCGCAGCGCTAATCTATACAGCCGGAACAGTAGCTGAAATACCAAATGGCAGCGATTTTCTGTTTGATTCTACCCGTACATTATCGGTTCATATGTACGCACTTACGAGCGAAGGGTTGTATATACAACAGTCTTACGCAACTGCTGTCATACTGTTTATCATCGTGGTACTAATGAACTTCCTCTCAGAGTTTATATCAAAGAAACTGTCAAAAACTTAAGAAGCCATACAATCATTAGGTGATACTTGATACCAGATATTCGATACAAGTCGATGAAGGGTATAAATAGAAAGGATAAGATATGGACAAAATTTGTATAGAAAATCTGGAATTATATTACAATAATTTTCAGGCATTGAAAAAAATCAACCTAAATATCAAAGCAAACAAAATTACAGCGCTCATCGGGCCATCAGGATGCGGAAAATCCACCCTTCTCAAATGCCTAAACCGAATGAATGACCTTGTGGAAGGTTGCAGAATAACTGGTAAAGTCCTGCTCGATGGCGAAAACATTTACGGTGATATAGACATCAACCTGCTGCGAAAACGGGTGGGAATGGTTTTCCAAAAACCCAATCCCTTTCCTATCAGTGTGTATGATAATATAGCATTCGGGCCTCGCACCCACGGTATCAGATCGAAAATAAAACTAGATGATATAGTGGAACGATCGCTGCGTCAAGCTGCAATATGGGATGAATTAAAGGATCGCTTAAAAAAGAGTGCATTGGAACTCTCTGGCGGCCAGCAGCAGCGGCTCTGTATTGCAAGGGCATTGGCGGTACAGCCCGAAGTCTTGCTGATGGATGAACCGACGTCGGCTCTGGATCCCATATCAACATCCAAAATCGAAGACCTTGTTGTTAAATTAAAAAAAGACTATACCATCATCATAGTTACCCATAATATGCAACAGGCTGTACGCATTGCAGACAAAGTCGCATTCTTTTTGCACGGCGAAGTGATAGAATATGCAAAAGCGGAGGATTTGTTCTCCATGCCAAAGGACAAACGCACCGAGGATTATATAACCGGGAGGTTTGGGTAATGAGAAATAAATTTGACGAACAACTCGATTTTTTAAAGACTCAGATGATACAGATGGGTGCTTTGTGTGAAGACGCCATAGCAAATGCGACAAAAGCGCTTATCAACGGGGATATCGAACTAGCCAAAAAAGCAATTGCGTCAGATGAGGACATAAACCATAAGGAGAGGGAAATTGAAAACGTCTGCCTTAAATTGCTTCTCCAATATCAACCGGTTGCCAAAGATTTGCGCCAGATTTCATCCGCACTGAAGATGATAACGGATATGGAGCGAATCGGGGACCAAGCTGCAGATATATCAGAAATCACTTTGCTTGCCAATATAAAAGCAGCAAATAACACAAATCATATTGCAGACATGGCAAAGGCCACAATAAAAATGGTTACCGACAGTATTGATGCTTATGTCAAACAGGATTTAAAGCTTGCCAGAGATGTAATAGAATATGATGATGTAGTAGATAATTTGTTTAATGATGTAAAATCTGATATGATCAAACTGATTAATGAAGATACTAATAACGGTGAATTTGCAATCGACCTGATGATGATTGCCAAATATTTCGAACGAATCGGTGATCATACCACAAACATTGCAGAATGGGTTGTATTTTCTATTACCGGCAAACATGTGGAGGAAGAAAAATGATCTTCTGTGTGGAGGATGACAAAAGCATACGGGAGCTTATCATATATGCACTAAAATCGAATGGTTATGAAGCCAATGGATTTAGCGAAGGCAAACCTTTTTTCAAAGCATTGGAAAGCAGGTTGCCTGACTTAATATTGCTTGATATCATGCTGCCGGGCGAAGACGGAATCGTCATATTGAACCGCCTAAAAGCATCACCGAAAACCCGACACATTCCTGTCATCATGATTACCGCCAAGAGCGCAGAATACGATAAGGTGATTGGGCTGGACAGCGGAGCTGATGATTATATAACCAAGCCTTTTGGTATTATGGAGTTTTTGTCCCGGGTCAAAGCTGTTCTAAGAAGATCCGGAAATCTAAACAGATCATCCGAACTGTCTGTTGGTGGTTTAACAATGTATATTGACAGGCATGTTGTGACAGCAGGCGGAAAAGAGGTTACTCTTACGTTCAAAGAATTTGAGCTTTTGAAATATCTGATGGAAAATTCAGGCATCGTGCTTACAAGGGACAAGCTGTTGGGAGAAGTGTGGGGATATGAATATGAAGGCGAAACCCGTACTTTGGATGTACATATCCGTTCCCTACGGCAAAAACTCGGTGCAGCGGGCTCAGTGATTGAAACAGTGAGAGGAGTTGGCTATAAAATCGGAGGAAAAGCATGAAAAAGCGTATTTATAAAAACATGCTGATGTTAGCCCTCATATCCATTTTCCTTACTTCGTTCCTGATAACCGGGGTGATATACCGGGCTTTCTATCTTCGAATGCAGCAAGAAATCAGAAATGAAACTCTTTTTATCTCAACCGCGTACAATCGAATCGGAGAAGAATTTTTTTCCCGCTTTGCAGATCAAGAAAGTTCCAGCAGAATCACATGGATAGCGAATGATGGCACAGTTTTATTTGACAATATGGCCGACGCAAAAAGTATGGAGAATCACCGCAACAGACCGGAAATTGCAGATGCACTAATTCACGACTCCGGTGAAGCAGTTCACCTTTCAAAAACTCTTGGTACCCAAACCTTTTATCGGGCCGTTCGGCTCAATGATGGCACAGTTCTAAGAGTATCCGTCACAATAAACAGCGTTTTCAAATCAGTTTTAGCTTTTATGCCTTATATGGCTTTCATTATATTGCTGATTGTCATTTTGACCATGATAATTGCCAACCTATTAACGAAAAAAATTATTTTACCGATAAATAACTTAGATTTGGAGAACCCATTATCCAATGATGTTTATGACGAACTGTTTCCATTGCTATCCCGCATGGCTAGGCAAAACGACCAAATCAAAAGCCAGTTTAAAAAGCTGAAAGAGAAGCAAGAAGAGTTTAATGCAATCACGGAAAATATTAGAGAAGGAATCATTGTTTTAAACAACAAAGGGGTTATCCTATTTCTTAATAAAAGTGCTACAGGCATATTCAATGTTAGTGCGCAGGATATAATAAACCGGCACATATTAACATTGGATCGAAGCATACCCCTCCAAAAAGCAATAGAAACAGCTATGCAAGGGCGTTCATATGAAATTACATTCACAATCGGTGAGGATTTTTTTAATTTACTGGCCAGTCCCGTTAAGGACGATGAGGTTGTCAAAGGAGTTATTCTGTTTATACTGGATGTAACAGAAAAACAATCTGCCGAAAAAATGCGTCGTGAGTTTGCGGCTAACGTGTCACATGAACTCAAAACGCCGCTTACCTCCATTTCAGGTTACGCAGAACTGATGAAAAACGGCATGGTGCAGCCTGAAAACATCGTTGAGTTTTCCAACCGCATATACAACGAAGCAAGGCATCTGATAAATCTCATAGATGATGTAATACGGATCTCCAGACTCGATGAGAAAAACATTCAGCTTCCTTTTGAAGAGATTGATTTATTGGAATTGGCAAAAGAAACAGTTAGCAGACTTTCCCCCCGTGCGCAGCAAAAACAAATTAAGCTGTCAGTCAGCGGTAAGAAAGCTGTCATTTCCGGCGTTAAGCAAATTCTGTCAGAGATGATTTATAACCTGTGTGACAATGCAATCAAATATAATTATGAAAAAGGCAAGGTTGATGTAAGTGTCATACCGTTTCCTCATCAGGTTGTACTGACTGTTGCCGATAATGGTTTTGGTATTCCAAAGGAATATCAAAGTCGGGTGTTTGAACGCTTTTATAGAATCGACAAGTCCCATTCAAGAGAAACTGGCGGAACCGGGCTGGGGCTTTCCATTGTAAAGCACAGTGCAGAATTTCATCATGCAAGCGTTCAACTGTTGAGCGAGCCCGGAAAGGGTACAACGATTACAGTTATATTTAGACGCGATCAATAAAACCGAATAACGCCTGTGGCGGTGTTATGTGGATATGTATCCTTCGATATGTTCCCATAAACGTAAGATTTAATAATCAACCCAAAATCCATCCGAACAGCTCGTTCCATGTGGAGTGTTGTTTTAATATCGCAAATAAACTGACAGATGTGTAAAAAACCAGTAATCTTGAGATTTTCGGCATTTGACTTTTTTTAGGCATTTTGAAAATAAAACTCACTCTGGTAACTTATCCAACAAAGCAGACCGTTTGAAAATGTGTAGATTGAGTTGCAAAGTTAGATGCCACTGAAGTGAGTTAGCATAATAGACGTCAGAGTTCAGAAAATTTTAAAATTAGATTTAGGAAGTCATAAGGATGAATCAAGAAGATATGGATGTATTAGATTTTGCAAGAGAAATTTCCATGAAAACTGTAAATACTCCCATTTCAATGGAATATGATGAGAAATATGGACAAAAAAATGGTAGATGGTGGTCATGTCAAAGAGAGCATTTGGTTGTGTGGTGTCTGTTCCAGCCCACAAGTGGTTTATCTGATTTTAAACATAAGCCAAATCATAGTGCACGAAATATGTATAACCATTTTGGAAGACCAGAAACATTATTGTGGTTGGCAGAAGCATTGGGCGAAGATAAAAATCTGTTGAAATCCATTGTTGATAAAATCAAGGGCAAGAATCGGACAGAGGCACTGAAAATAATAAGAGAAAATATACCATTTGAACGAATAATGGAGCTATTGTAAAAACTATTGTTAAAATTCACCATTATAGAAAGAGGCCATATAAAACTTGTGTAAAAATTGAATGTCAGACTTCCTTTCAGACAAGATTGTGAATTAAATAGAAGTTTGAAAGACTAACTATTAAAAGTCAAGCCTAAAAAAAGATTTTGCGAAAAAAAAACCGCCCATGACAAACAGCATTCAAATGCTGAAAAAGCATTAGCGAAGGTGACGGAGGGAATAACAAATCAAGCACAGTTTACCCTCGCTCAAAAAATTGTAGCATTTGAAGCTTTCTGTTTGTCAAGGGTACGCTGTGCCAGCTGATTTGTATTAAATTTTAGCTCAGGTTCAAGAAAGAATAGCTATTGGTCGGTAGGTTTCGCCAGTCGTTTTCTAAATGGTACAGAACTCTCACAAGCTTCTTTGCCGCATGTGAAAGCGCAACGTAGTAATGCTTACCTTCCGAACGTTTTTTGTGAAGGTAAGCCGCAAATGTAGGCTCCCACTTGCAAACATAGGCAGCTGCATTTAAGAGTGCCCAACGAAGATACCTTGAACCACGTTTCTCCATCTTTGCATGGGAGGAATAAAGTTTTCCGGATTGATATGTAGATGGGGAGCAACCTGCAAAGGCAAGTATTTTGTCAGGACTGTCAAAATGAGAGAAATCTCCGATTTCAGCAATAATCATGGCTCCGAGGATTTGTTCAATACCTGGAACCCCAAGAATTGGAGAGTCAATGGCATCCATAATCTTTTTAATCTCAGCTTCAATCTCGGTTATCTCACTGTTAAGTTCACGGATGAGCCTAATTGTATGCCTCAGCTCGAGTGATTTTGCAGGCAGGTAGGAACTGATGGACCGTCTGGCAGCTTCTCGAATTTCATCTGCTGTAACTTTTTTAAATCGTCCCTTTGATGCATTGTCCAATAAATGTGTGAGATGCTTGAGATTAGCGGATGCAATGTGCTGTGCACTTGGAAATTTTAACAAAAGCTCATAAACAGCCTTTCCGTGCAGAGTGGATACAAGCGTTTCAAGTTCGGGAAAAAGTATGGTTACAAGCCTTGAAACGGACTGCTTTAATTTTGCTCTTTGTGAAACTTTATCAAATCTGTATCTTGTTAATGATTTTAAATCCTCATTGTGATATAATTTGTCAGAGTAGGGCCTTAAGCTCACGTCAGACATTATCATACTTGCAATTGTACGAGCATCTACCTTGTCTGTTTTAGTTTTACGCAGACTGATGCTTTTCCGGCTTAGACTGGTGTACAACGGATTGATTACGATGGTTGGTATACCTTTGTTTTTCAAGAATCCGAGAATGTTGCAACTGTAGTGTCCCGTGGCTTCAAGTCCTACTTTTACTTTGTCTGCATTTTTCTCGACACTATTGATTTTGAAAAGCAAATCTTCAAAACCATCAATGTTGTTTTGTATGGTGAATACATCAAACAGAACTTCACCATCGGAATTTACGATGAAACAATCATGCTTGTTCTTGGCTATGTCGATTCCTACATAAACCATAACGATACCTCCGAAGAGTTTATTTGATACTGTATGGACCCACAGGGCACTTTACGTCTTGTAACCTCGTTCTAAATAAACCGTCTGGCGGTATCTAACTAATTAACAAATTCGTAAAGGTCTGTGGTTGGAGCCTTTCTGAAACCGTCATGCGGTAGGAAGTCTAACCAATCCACAGCATCCATTACAGTGTAGCATAAATTAAAAAGTTCTTGGAGACGAACTCTAAAAACTACTACTTTTATATAATACGAGGAAGTCTTTTTAATGAGCAAAGTAACGGCTGAACTTTTAAGGGAGTATGTCAACAGCACCGTTTGAATCATCAGTTACGGGGGATTACCCAAATAAGCCATCCTTTACAAATGATGATTCCTTGCGTAAAATGTTGTATTTGGCGTCGAAAAAGATTGTAGAACATAGGACATGCAGGTGTCGAAATTGAGACAAGGTTCTAAACCAGCTAAACATCCAGTTTGCCGACCGAGCGGCAGGCTGATTGTGCCTAAAAATTAAAAATTCCTCAAATCTGCCTTTGCAATTTCAGCTTCATACCTCGGCAGTTTTGAGGAAAATGAATCAAACAGGAGAATATCCAACCTTCTGATTTATGTTACAAATCAAAAAATTACCTTAGTTCTGATTTACACATAAATATTACGGATTAATTACAAATTCACCCATTTGGAATCATTGTCTGCACTTTCAATGACTGCATGTATGAATTTAACACCGTTTACGCCATCCGATACCGAAGGAAAATCAAATTCACTGGTACTGTTCCCTTCCTTTAATGCAATCAGTGCAGAGATATAGTTTTTGTAAATATTGGCAAACGCAATATATAGGCCTTCTGGATGTCCTGCAGGAAGCCGGCTATACGCAGCGGCTTTCTCTCCAAAATAGTTGTTCCCGCGGGAGAGCGTTTGGGTAGGCTGACCTTTTGGTGTATATTTCAAGTAATCCGGATAATGCTGCTCCCATTCCAGGGAACCTTTGGTGCCATAGACCCTAACGGTTAATCCATTCAATTTGCCGGCAGCAACTTGTGAGCACCAATATGCACCATTGATTCCATTGTCATATTCCAAAAGAATATTGGCATTCATATCAAGGGGATGACCATATCGGTTCACTGTTGCACACAGGCGTTTGATTTTTAACCCGGTTACATAATGCACGTAATTTTCAATATGTGTTCCAATATCTCCAACGCAGTTTGAAATCCCACTCATTTTTGGGTCTGTTCGCCAAATTGAAAGATTGCCGGATTTATCGGAATCTGCAGATAAATAATCCAGTAACCAATCCTGCACATACTCAGCATTGACAGCAACAATATCTCCAATCTTCCCGCTTTGCACCATTTCTCTCATAACTTTACTCATGGTGTATCCTGTGTATGTGTATGTAACTCCGAATAAAAGATGTTTCTCCTTTGCAATTTGTTCCAGTTCTAATGCCTGTTTTGGTTCAAGACAAAGCGGTTTTTCACACATGACATGAATTCCTTTTAAAAGGAACTCTTTTGCAACCTGATAATGCAGGGAATTCGGAACAACAATGGATACAAATTGAATCCCATCCGGACGCAGTGCTTCCTTTTCAGCCATTTCCTGATAGGATGAATACACCCTTTCTTTCGAAATTCCATATGCTTCGGCAGTTTCAAGATTACGTTCGGGTTTTGTACTGAAACAACCTGCCACCAGTTCAGCCCGAACGTCAAAATTAATTGCTTTTCTATGTACTTCACCTATAAAAGCATGAAGGCCTCCCCCTACCATGCCATAGCGAATCTTTTCCACTGCGAGTCCCCCTTAATTTGCTTGAAACTTTATATTAATTTGCCATTGCGGCATCAAATTTAACCCCGCTGGCCTCAAAATCCACACGACGCACAAAAGCTGCAGCTTCAGTGGCCCCGGCGATACGATCCATTCCACTGTCTTCCCATTCGACAGAAAGCGGTCCCGTATAATTCATATCATTGAGTACACGGATGATTTCTTCAAAATTAACATCGCCATGCCCAAGCGAGCGGAAATTCCAGCCTCGTTTCAGACTGCCGAAATCGATATGTGAGCAAAGCAGCCCCGAGCGCCCGTCAAGAGTAACTGCAGCATCCTTCATATGGACGTGATAAACTCTATCCCGAAAGTCGCTTAAAAACAGATGCGGTTTTATGCCTTGCCAGATCAAGTGGCTGGGATCAAAGTTCAGGCCAAAGGTGGTATTGTCCTTAAATTTTTCCAGTAATTTTTGTGTTGTATAGTAGTCAAATGCTATTTCACCGGGGTGTACCTCAAAAGCAAAAACAACATCGTTTTTCTTAAATTCATCCAAGATAGGTGTCCAAAGGGATACAATTTCATCAAATCCATCTTCCACCATCTTTTCTGTGGTCTGCGGAAAACTATAAAAATATCTCCATATGGGGGAACCCGTGAATCCCGTGATAATATGTGCTCCTAATTTACGCGCAACAATTGCTGACTTTTTCATCTGATCAATAGCCCATGCACGAATCTCTTCCGGTTTGTCTGCCAAAGATGCCGGCGCAAAATTATTCAACCGCGGATCAGGAGCATCACCAACGCATTGACCAATAATATGGGTTTCGAGCGCTTTGCAGACTAATCCGTTTTCTTCAAGATTCTTTTTCAGCCATTCAACATACTCATCATCCTCACAGGCTCTGTCCAGATTAATGTGATTTCCCCAACATGCAATTTCCAGTCCGTCATAACCCATTTTTTTAGCCAACACACACATCTTGTCAAACTCTAAGTCTGCCCATTGACCGGTAACCAGTGTAACAAGTCTTTTCATTTTTGATTCTCCCCTTTTCTTGTTAATAGTTTTCATTGTGACATAAAAAATAATAGTCACGATAATAGCCGCCTCTTTGAACTATTGCATAACGTGGTGTTTAGGCTATTATCTGTGTTCGAGCACATAAACTAGAACAAAAGTTGATTCATTGTAACCATAATAAGAAAGTTTCTTATGCTAAATTTTGATTCTTAATTCTTTACTTGTAAGTTTTTCATGTTCAAACACATTTTAATTATAGAGCAAATTTTAACATTTGTTAATATACTTAAATTGCAATAACAAATTGAACACTTTCACTGGATAAAGTTATCTACGGGTTTAAAGTATAAATTCTGTCCAGTTGAGCATCAAACAGTTCCTCAGGGGTCTGATAACCTAATCGTTTCCTAGGCGTGGCGTTTATCTCGTCTGCAAACATTAAGATTTGTTCGGCGGTAAAGCCATTGATGGAGCAACCCTTTGGGATATATTTTCGTAGTATGCGATTGGTCCTCTCATTTACAGGTCGTTCCCAAGCAGAATAGGGATGAGCAAAGTAGATTGCCGTGCCTAGTTCTTCAAAGGCCGAAAATGCTGCAAACTCACTGCCGTTGTCTGTGGTAATACTACGAAACACCTGGGAGAATTTCTCGCCATACTGTTCCTTTAGCTGTTCCATGGCACTGGCAACACCGGTGGTTGTTTTGCCGTCAATCCGAATGGAAAGATAATAGCCTGTCAGGCGCTCTACAATGGTAAATACAGCTGCCTCACCGCTTCTTTTTCGGCCCAGTACCGTATCAGATTCCCAGTGCCCAAATGTGTTTCGATCTGCTACCTCAGGTGGCCGCCTATCAATGGATTTCCCATTGATACGCTTAGAAAGCCGTGGTTTTCTGCGAGAATGCCTATTTAATACCTCAGGAAGTTCAAATAGCGTGAGCGGTAATTCCCCTTTCCACAGCATATGATACAGAGTTTTTGTACATGGGATTTCCTTGGCTGGAAAACAATGTTCGCTTCGGGCCCGACCCACGCACTCATCAAATGACCAGTTTTGCTTACGAACCTTTTTGACCATCCAACGGATGAAGGCGGAGTCTCTGAATACCGTTTTAGGGCGATGGCAGCGACTGCGATTCTCCCTGTAGACTGCAGCTCCACGTTTGGCTGAGTAGCCAGGTTTGCGACCTCGGCCGGAGTATTCCGGTGTACCACGTCGTAGTTCATAGCCTATAGTAGAAGGACTGCAATTAATTGCACGAGCAATCTTTCGATTGCTAAATCCCATCTTCTTTAACTGTTGGATTGCGCCACGCTCTTCTGCTCTAAGATGTTGTCCCCTCTTGCGTTCTTCGATCTTTATGATAGAATGGTTCTTGTCCATAGCGTTCAGGCCTTTCTGTCAAGATTGAGAGTGGTAACTTTATCCTAACAGATCCCTAAGCGCTATGGAATCTTTTTATGTGTTCAATTTGATTTTACAATCTACCATTTGTTAATATATTTTATTAAGAATTAATTAAATTTTTATATCTATTCCATAACAAATTTTGACAGAAGGTTCTAGTATTCCCAGTTTTTAAACATTTTGAGCAGGGAAAAGTTATATGACAGCGTCAAATCACCGGAGATTGAAAAAACGCAGACTATTCCATCTCATACGCATAAAGACACCACAGCCATGTGTGCAAGCTGTGCAATACAAGTCAGTAGATCTTCTTTCGCTTTTGTCAAAAGCATTCAGTTCAGCCTTTGTCACAGTAAATTCGTTGCGGCTTGTTCCGGGCAAGGTTCATGTATATCTAAAAAGCTACAAAACAAAAATTTCCGTATGCCTAAAAGACATACGGATTAATGTTATGCGTGTACAAACTTTTTAAGTCACGCATAGCACAGTAAAATACGTAACTAAACAAGACGTGATAATAAGAAATATGAAATGATAAATATGCGCACAAAGTGATTGAAAAATATAACGGGGCTATAGGTGACCATGGAAGATGATTGAAACGTATAACATGAATCATTATAATTTTATTAGAAGTATTATAAAAATCACGCATAAAAAGGGGTCTTATTTATGAAATTCGGTATGCGAAAGCCCAGTTTGAAAAAGAGCATTGCTGCACGCACCAGTGTAAAACGCTACATTCGCCACAATCTAGGATTGAAGGCACCACGTGGGTATGGTTGGATTACTAATCCAAAAAAGGCCGCCTATAATCGCATATACAATCGCACTACTTTTGGGTTGAGGGATATCTTTAAGCTGTTTAAATAAATTTGTCCCCAGCGTAACAGTGCAGAATCATGTATACGGTTTCATAAAAGCATAAAAAAAGTCATTGGCATTCCCATAGTTGAATAACAATCTTAAACATTCAACGCATGAGAAACGGTCCAATGACTTCCTTAACAATCTGAATTTGACAGAATTGCTAGTGTCAAGGGAAGTTCGCAATTTTGGGACTCCGGAAAATGAATTAGGCTACGTTTAATAGTATCTGAATAGATTTTGGATTTAAGTATGCTCTGGAAACAGACCAGTCTTCCGCATATTCCATGAGACATGTTGTTACCAGACGTAGATAGGAATCCGGATTAGGGAATATTCCTACTACGCTGGTTCTGCGGCGGATTTCCTTGTTCAGCCGTTCCAGCATATTAGTTGAAGAAATTTTGCGGGCATCAAGTTCCGGAAAAGCATAGAAGGCTAGAGAATCTTCCAGTCCATCTTCCAGGAATTCGATTGCTTTTGGAAAGCGTTTTCCATATTGTTCTGATATTTGCTCCGCGCGCTGTCTAGCTATTTCAGCGGAGGGTGCCAACCAAATTTCTTTTAACTGAGCCGCAAAGGACTCTTTTTCCTTCTGGGGTACATGAGCTAAAATATTTCGCATGAAATGGACTTTGCATCGTTGCCAAGAGGCTCCCGGAAAACTCTCACGGATGGCTGCAATCAGCCCTTTATTCGCGTCTGAAACCACCAGAAGCGGTGTTTTCAGTCCACGATCTAAAAGACTTTGAAACAATTGAGAATAACTTTCTTTTGATTCATCTAGCATTGGCTCTACGGCGAGGATATCCCTATGCCCCTGTTCATTGACGCCGCAAACTACCATCACAGCCATGCTGACGACCCGGCCATCCATACGAATTTTTTCATACAGTGCATCTGTCCAAATGACAGGATAGCGACCCGTCAGAGGCCGGCTGCGGAAGTACTGTACCTGCTCATTAAGGCCTTTCGTCATTTCACTGACTTGACTGCGAGAAAGATTTTCAATTCCAAGACTGCGGGCTAGTTTCTCCATCTTTCGCGTAGATACACCCTGCACAAACGCTTCCTGAACCACTTGAATCAGCGCTGCTTCACTGCGCTTGCGTTCTGTTACGAAAAACGGGATATAGCCCTGATTTCGGAGTTTTGGTACCATCAGATACATCGTCCCCATACGAGTATCCAGTCGACGCGGCCGATAGCCGCAGCGGTAATCACGGCGGGATGGATTGTGTGCATTCTTTTCCGCGCCAATAATACCGGAGACCTCTGCTTCCATCAGACGGGTACACAGCCATTCCAGCATCGACAGCATTGGATCCGGCTGCGCCATACATTTTAGTAGCAATTCTGTCAAATCTGTGGTATTCTTTTTGTGAGTCATTGGGTATCTCTCCTTTTTTGAATGTTTTCTCACCATTCATTTTATCGGAGTCCCAATGACTTTTCTATACCTTTATGAAATTGCGAACTTTATTGTACTCTATCACAGAATTGCCACTAACGAGCAAATCCAACATAATGCTAAGATACATATTTGCACATTTGGATTCACTAAGCAGAGTAAGACCCAAAGAAAATAATTTAACAGCCGTGCAGAAGTACGTTTTCAAATGCTTGCAGCCGTTCCAGTTCCGAACTCTCTTGAATAGGCATTTTTACTCTCAGATACTCGTACATTTCATCCAATGACTCTCGGGTCGGATGATACTCTAAATCATCCATACAAGCGGGCAGATTGATTGTTTTTAGAAAAGTAAACAATTCTAAAGCCTGCTTTTCACCTTTTCCATCAACCATAAGCTGATATGGTAGTGATGCCCCAACAATTTCGCCGTGCAAGAATTTGCGTGCCAAACCGGGCTGGGTGTCACAGAAAAAGCTGTAAAGACAGTGGGAAACAGCAGCTTGCTTTCCGCCGCTTGCCAGGCAGGAAATTAATCCGGTACCCGAGAGAGTCGCACAAATGCAATTTTCAACTTGCTGGTCACAAACATTTGCCTGCATTTTACTTAGAACCTCTCGTCCTGTTTCCAATAATAAGCGATAAATCTCATTTGCCCCGGAACAGGCAACCTTCGAGTATAAATTGTCTTTCCAAAATCCTGTATACTGCATATTATATGAAATTTCAGGATATTTTGCCATTGAATCAACGATACCTGCCGCATTATAACGCACAGGGCAATTCGATACAATTACATCCAGATCTGCAATTGTTGCTGCCGGCACATGGACCGGCCAATAATTGCCGCGAAACTGTCCTTCATCGGTGTATTTTACTGCTAACAGCGCGGTAGCTGCACAGGTTGCCGCTGAAGTAGGTATCGTGATGCACCTTACATGGCAAAGGTCGGATGCTATTTTTGCCGTGTCCATCACTCGGCCGCCGCCAATTCCCGCAATCACAGACGCTTTCATGGATTTTGCAGCCTGCGCTGCGCCTTCATAATTCTTTGGCGAGCAAAAGCCCTCAAACCAGAATACCCGAAAGCGAATTCCCGATTTTTGTAATGTCTGTTCGAGATACTCCTGCACTTTCGGATAAACCGTATGATCTGTTACGATCAGTACAGAATTACCATGTGCCAGCACTTCTTCAGGGAACACTTGGAGTGCACCACGGCTTTGATAATAGCGTTCGCTGCTTAGCTGAAGAGGTCTATCTTCCATCATGATTGCACCTGCCGTTTCTTTGTAAGCTGCTTTTTGATTACCGGGAACAGCAGCATGAAAGCAGCAAGAACAATGAAGAAGCAGCTAATGGGCTTTTGGAAGAAAATCATCCAGCTCCCCTGGGACATAATCAATGCCCGGCGCATGTTGGACTCAGCCAGAGGCCCAAGTACAATTGCAATGACCATTGGAGTCAAGGGGAAATTTAACTTTTTCATATAATATCCGAACAAACCAAATAAAGTCATCAGCAGAGCGTCAAAGGTCGTGTTATTGACCGCATAAGCACCGATAATACAAAGAGCAACAAGAATAGGCACTAATACTTCTGTAGGGACTTTCGTCACATTCACAAAAAAACGAATGAAAAATTTGCCTTGGATATACATGAAAATATTCACAATAAGCAGCGCTAACATAATGCTGTAAACCCATTGTTTTTGCTGAATAAAAAGCTGTGGTCCAGGAATAATTCCCTGCATGGTCAGCGCACCAATTAAAACCGCTGTGTTTGTGTCGCCCGGAATTCCAAGCGTCAGCAAAGGAATCAGAGTTGCACCTGTAACGGCATTGTTTGCAGCTTCCGAAGCGATAATTCCTTCTTCATACCCTGTTCCGAATTTCTCTGGATTTTTGGAAGAACGTTTTGCTTCGTTATAGCTGAGGAACGAAGCGATTGCCGCTCCGGTACCCGGCACCGATCCGATAAACGTACCGATAATGGATGATTTTAAAAGTGTAGCTTTGTATTTAAATATCGCAAAGAAGGATTGTCTTTCTCTCCCCTTGATTTCTACAACATCTCCAACAGGTTTATAGATATTTCTGGTCTTATACATAATCTCGGTAATTGCAAACAAACCAATCAAAGCCGGAATAATACCAATGCCGCTGGACAGAGAGGTAATATTCATTGTAAACCGGTCTGTTCCGCCAACCGGATCCATTCCGATTGTGGAAACAAATAAGCCTGCGAACCCCATAAGCAGGCCCTTAATCAGCGAATCGCCACCGACGCTTGCAATGATGGTGAGGCCGAAGAGAGCCAGAGAAAAATACTCAGCAGGGCCAAAATCCAGTGCAAATCTTGCGATTGGAGGAGCGGCAACCATCAAGACAAGCACGCTGAACAAACCGCCAACCTCCGACGCTGAAAGGGCTACCGTGAGCGCACGGCCCGCATGACCGTTTTTAGCCATTGGATAACCGTCAAGCACTGTGGCCGCAGACGCCGGAGTACCGGGGGTATTAATCAGTATTGCAGTGATGGACCCCCCGAAAATGCCGCCGCAGTACACTCCTAAAAGCAAAATCATTCCTGTGACGGAATTTAATCCATAGGTCATAGGAAGCAGCAGTGCAATGCACATGGTTCCGGTTAGTCCGGGCAATGCCCCAACAACAATTCCGGCCGCAAGGCCAATATTCATAAACAAAAAATTTTCCCATGTAAATAAGCTGGTCAGTATACTCAATATCATAGTAGTATCACTTAATCCTCCCTTTGCGCACAGCTAGGGCAACATAACAAACAGTAATTTGGTGAACGCAAAATATATCCCTGCACCTGCAACGTAAACAATTAGATAGTACCAGACTTTTTTCACTCTGAAAAGCAACAGTGTTACGGTAGAGGCCAAGAATGTGGACAGAAAATACCCGATTTTATCAAACACTTAAATTGCAATAACAAATTGAACACTTTCACTGGATAAAGTTATCTACGGGTTTAAAGTATAAATTCTGTCCAGTTGAGCATCAAACAGTTCCTCAGGGGTCTGATAACCTAATCGTTTCCTAGGCGTGGCGTTTATCTCGTCTGCAAACATTAAGATTTGTTCGGCGGTAAAGCCATTGATGGAGCGACCCTTTGGGATATATTTTCGTAGTATGCGATTGGTCCTCTCATTTACAGGTCGTTCCCAAGCAGAATAGGGATGAGCAAAGTAGATTGCCGTGCCTAGTTCTTCAAAGGCTGAAAATGCCGCAAACTCACTGCCGTTATCTGTGGTAATACTGCGAAACACCTGCGAAAATTTCTCGCCATACTGTTCCTTTAGCTGTTCCATGGCACTGGCAACACCGGTGGTTGTTTTGCCGTCAATTCGAATTGAAAGATAATATCCTGTCAGGCGCTCTACAATGGTAAATACAACTGCCTCACCGCTTCTTTTTCGGCCCAGTACCGTATCAGATTCCCAGTGTCCAAATGTGTTTCGCTCTGCTACCTCAGGTGGCCGCCAATCAATGGATTTCCCATTGATACGCTTAGAAAGCCGTGGTTTTCTGCGAGAATGCCTATTTAATACCTCAGGAAGTTCAAATAGCGTGAGCGGTAATTCCCCTTTCCACAGCATATGATATAGAGTTTTTGTACATGGGATTTCCTTGGCTGGAAAACGATGTTCGCTTCGGGCCCGCCCTACGCACTCATCAAAAGACCAATTATGCTTACGAACCTTTTTAACCATCCAACGGATGAAGTCGGAGTTCCTGGATACCGTTCTAGGGCGATGGCAACGACTGCGATTCGCTTTGTAGACTGCAGCTCCACGTTTGGCTGAGTAGCCGGGTTTGCGACCTCGGCCGGAGTATTCCGGTGTGCCACGTCGTAGTTCATAGCCCACGGTAGAGGGGCTGCAATTGATTGCGCGAGCAATCTTTCGATTGCTAAATCCCATCTTCTTTAACTGTTGGATTGCGCCACGCTCTTCTGCTTTAAGATGCTGTCCCCTCTTGCGTTCTTCGATCTTTATGATAGAATGGTTCTTGTCCATAGTGTTCAGGCCTTTCTGTCAGTATTTAGTGTGGTAACTTTATCCTAACAGTTCCCTGTGCGCTATGGAATCTTTTTATGTGTTCAATTTGATTTTACAATCTACCATTTTATCAAACAAGAAAACATACAGCAAAATGATGCCGCAAAGGACGAGAGCGCGTATTTCATCGCGCATATAGCTCGGTTCTTTTTCCGCATCTTGTTGCGGCCTCTGTTTTCTGTATTGAAACAGTGTAGAAGCCAAAAGCAATACGCTTAACAGGATCATGGAAACGGCAATGAAGTAGGGAAATGCACGTGGTCCTACCTCCATTTCCGTACTCAAAGGAATCGAAATTGGAATCAGGACCATAAGCCCAATACCCAAAATCAAAAAAATCAGCGAAGAAACGATATTCTTTTTATAATCGCTCATTTTGACTTTCTGCGACCGCGCGGAAAAACCGCAGCAATCATTACTCCTTTCATCATGATGAACAACTCTGCCATCTGAATATTATTTTGGAAGATGGAACCGTATCCCAAAAAGTGGGAAACGGCTCCTTCCAATTTCATTATTTGTTCAGCAGTTCCTTGTTGATAGCAGCCTCATTTTTAATTTTTGTGGTAATTTCATCCGGCTGATATCCGGAAACAATCAAATTATTATTCTCACAGAATTTCATAAACTCAGGGTCCTTCTCAATTTCTGCCAGGGTGTTTGTTAAGTAATTTGCAATATCATCGGGCGTATCTTTCGGAACCATGAGGAATTTCCATACGCTCATGTCAATATCGAAACCTTGTTCCTTAAACGTGGGAATATCCTTCAGATTTTCGCGCGGATCACGTTCCGGCGAGAAAATGCCGAGCGGAACAACGTCGCCAGATTCCAGATACTGAGCAACTTCACCCGGGTGTGCTGCCGCGACATCGATATGAGCACCAAGCAGAGCCGTCATAGTCGGAGCGCCGCCGCCGAATGGAACTCCACTGGACTCGATTCCGGCCATTTCGAAGAATCTCTGCTGCGAAAGCTGCGGAAGACTGCCTGCCCCCGAGAAGCCGTAGCTGATAACTCTTCCTTTATTCTTAAGATCATCAAGGCTTTTAATTCCAGACGCCTTGCTGGCAACCATGATGATAGGCTCGATCGTTGTCCCGATGAGGGGTTTAAAATCATCAATGCTGTATTTAATATTATCCTTAATAAACGGCTGTGTGGTGAAAACGCCGCAGGCTTCCAAGCAAATGGTGTAACCGTCTGCTTTGGTGTTGACAAACTCTGTGGTAGCAATTGTTCCGCCTGCGCCGTCACGATTTACAACCGTACACGGAACGCCAAAATATTTCTGACCAAGATTTGCGATCACGCGGACTTGACCATCAGAGGTTCCGCCTGCCGCCCAAGGCACAATAAAGGTAATTGGCTTCTCCGGGAAATTATCAGGCTTTTGATCAGATGCATTATCTGACGCAGAAGATTCTGCCTGTGCTGAAGATTCGGACGATGTTGCAGAAGACGTGGATGATGCTGAATTTGAGCAAGCAGCTGTAGTCAGCATTAGGCCTGCACACAAAATCAATGACAATAATTTTTTCATAGACAACTTCCTCCTAAATTTTTATATCATGCCGATTACACGGCATAAAAACTAATTGTTGGTAATTCCTTCCCAAATTCCTTGCAGATATGTAATTCCCATCGCCCTATCGTAAAGCCCGTAGCCCGGGCGTCCTGTCTCCCCCCAAACCATTCTGCCATGATCAGAGCGGAGATATCCATCAAAACCACCGTGGTATAAAGACCTTAGAATTTCAGCCATATTGAGGCTTCCACTTGTTGTAAGGTGCCCCGACTCGACAAAATCAAGCCCGTTTTGAAACTGAATATTTCTGGCATGAACGAATTTAATTTTGCCTTCCGACGCAAAGCGATATGCTATTTTCGCCACATTGTTATTTCGTCCGCTTCCAAGAGAACCCGTGCACAGCGTGATGCCGTTAGACGGACTGTCAACTATAGATGTCAGACGTTCCAAATCGCTTTCCGAAGAAACAATCCTAGGCAGACCAAACACCGGCAACGGAGGATCATCAGGGTGAATTGCAAGGGCAATCCCACACTTTTCAGCTTCGGGCACAATTGCTTCTAAAAAATACTGTAAATTTTTCCACATCCCTCTCGTTCCCAGGTCCCGATATTGCTCAATCAGATAGGATATTTCCTCTTTCTTGGAAGAAAAGTTCCATCCCGGTAGATCCAGTTTATCCCTGGAGGGATCTATTTTTTTTAGCTCATCTTCAGAAAACGCCAGCGTTTCGGAGCCATCCGCAAGGTGATAGTTTAATCGGGTACGTACCCAACCAAACACAGGCATAAAGTTATAACAAACTACGCGAATTCCATGCTCGGCCAAGAGATGAAGATTCCTGATATATTTTTCGATGTAACGGTCCCGGGAATAATCACCCAGTTTAATACTTTCGTGTACAGGCAATCCTTCAACCACCTGAAATTCAAGGCCATATGCTGCCGCCTCCGAACGAATTGCCTGAATGCTTTCCGCCTTCCAGACATCTCCGGCGGGAACATCATAACACGCGCTAACTATAGACCGGACCCCCGGAATCTGGCGAATCTTTTCAAGTGTTACCGGATCGTCCCGGCCATACCATCGGAACGTAAATTGCATCATTTCACCTTTCTCAGCCAGTGTACCTTAAAGAAGGCCCAAACTGTGCAGCGTAAATTCAACTTTTTTGCTTTCCTCTTGGGTAAGATTCCGGAATGGAAACCGAGCAGGTCCCATGTTAAATCCCTGTAATTCCAAGGCTTTTTTATGGGCCATCACCGGCATAACAGACCGAAAAAGCTCTCTCAGCTTCAAAACTGTTGTCTGCGCCCGACGTGCTCCTTGTAAATCCCCGTTTTGAAACTTGTCCCAGATTTCGGCACATAGCGCAGGGAATACGCTTGCTGCAGCAATAACGCCGCCGGCCGCGTCCGCTTGAAGCGCAGTCAGAACCTGTGCATCATTTCCAGTAATGATCTCGAAATCATTTTTTTCAACTGCGCACTGATAATTGAGCAAGACCATAAAGTCCATGCTGCTGTCCTTAATCCCGCATACGTTTGGGCAGCTTTCCACAACGGCTTTCAGCACAGACGGAGTAATCGGATTGTTCGTCATGCTAACCATATTGTATAGATAGACTGCTTTGTCCCCTGCGAGTTGAGCGGTTTTCTGAAAATAAGAAATCAGTGATTTCTCATCGTATCTATGATAATAGGGAGCCGTAAAAGAAACGGCGCTAACTCCGCATTCTGTTGCCCAGTTGATCAGTTCCTTAGTGTCCCATATATTCATTGCCGTAGCATTGAATAAAATATTGGTTCCGGGCTTGGCACTCTGAACGGCAGCAGATAACAGCTGTTTTCTTTCCTGAATTGTAAGGTTAACAAATTCTCCTGTCGTTCCGCAGATAAAAATGCCATGAACTCCGTTTTCCGTAATATAGCGGATTATTTTTTTATATTCATCGTAATTTACGGTACCGTCTTTGTGAAACGGTGTTAAAACAGGTGCGGTAATTCCCCTCATTGTGGTATTTTTTGACAATCTATTTCCTCCTCATAGTTTTAGATATTACGAAATTATTTTAGAATTGCTCCTTCATTGGCGGAGGAAACCTCGCGGGAATACCGTGCAAGATACCCTTCCATAACTTTCGGTGTAAAAGGCGGGAGCTGCGCCAGCCTGTCAGCAAGCTCTTCCTTGCTCAATTTTATATTGATTGTTCGGGCATCGATATCAATTTCGATAATATCACCGTCACGAACAGCTGCAATCGGCCCGCCGCGTGAGGCTTCCGGTGATACGTGACCGATGCACGGTCCTTGTGTCGCGCCGGAGAAGCGCCCGTCCGTCACAAGAGCAACCGATTCCGAATAGCCCATACCAACTAATGCGGCTGTAGTTGTCAGCATTTCTCTCATTCCGGGTCCGCCCTGAGGCCCTTCATTCCGAATTACAATAACGTCACCAGGCTTTATTTTTTGGTTATACACCGCCTCTACAGCTTCTTCCTCTGATTCAAAGCATCGGGCCGGACCGCTGTGCTTGCGCATCTTTGGGCTAACGGCAGTTTGTTTAACAACACAGCCACCCGGGGCAAGGTTTCCGTGAAGCACGGCAATTGAACTCTGTGGATTATACGGATTCTCAAGTGTACGAATAATGCTGTTATCGCGTTCCATCACCTGTGATATATTTTCACGGTGCGTTTTTCCGTTTACGGTCATCTGGTCCAGATCGACCAGAGGCTCCAACTCTCTTAGGACACCTCCAACACCTCCTGCATGTTCCAAATCCAGCATTGTGTGGCTGCCTGCCGGTTTTATCTTCGCAAGGTACGGAGTTGTAGAAGATATCCGTTCAATATCCTCAAGTGACATATGTAAGTGCGCTTCCCGTGCAATGGCCGGCATATGCAGGCAAAGGTTTGTGGATGCTCCAACGCTCATAGCAACTGTTACGGCAAGATTCAGCATTTTCTGTGTAACAATATCCCGTGGACGAATATTATCTTCAACCAGTCGGACAATTTCTCGGCCGCTTTGTTTCGCAATCCGATTTTTTTTGCCCGTTACCGCATGCGCGCACGCGCAGCCCGGCAGAGTAAGTCCAAGCGCTTCTGCTACAATTGACATACTGTTTGCCGTTCCCATCATCGCACAAGAGCCGGGAACCGGTGACATCAGCCCTTCCATGTACTCGTATTCTTCTTTGGACATCTCTCCGCGAACCAGCTTCCCGGCCATTTCCTTCAGTTCATAAGTAGCATAGCTTTTACCCTTATATACTGCGGGAAGCATCGGCCCACCCGTTACAACAATTGCAGGGATATTAAGACGGAGAGCCGCCATCAGCATTGCCGGAACAATCTTGTCGCAGCCGCCAATCAACACCAGTCCGTCAAGTTGATGGGCATTTGCATAAACCTCGATAGAATCAGCAATGACTTCCCTGCTTGGAAGAACACTGCACATTCCAACATGCCCCTCTGTGAATCCGTCACAGATAGATATTGTGTTTACTTCAAACGGTACACCGCCGCCGGAAAGGACACCCGCTTTCACAAACTCGCTGATACGATTGAGATGTACGTGACCCGGATGCATTTCATTATGTGAATTGATAATTCCGATGAACGGCTTTGCCAAGTCCTCGTTGAGCAAACCCATCCCGCGGAGATGTGCACGGGGTCCCGCCATACTAAGTCCGTTTACCACATGCGCACTGCGATATTTAGGGTCTTTGTAATCCAAATTCATAATTTAACGCTTCCCTCCATAATATTTAGAATTTCTATTTCGGCTTATTATTTTGAAATCAGTTCTGTGATAGCCTTGCCTGCTGCAATTACATCATCTTTGTATGACAATGCTTTTTCCAGAGAAAAACGATAGGTAGGTGCTGCAACACTAATTGCTGCAAGAATAGTATGATTTCTAGAAAAAATTGGGGCCGCAATGCAAACAACATCCGGGTGATGCTCTCGATTGTCTATGGAATAATTTTGACGACGAATTTGTTGGAGCTCCCTCTTCAAACAATCTTTGTCAACAATGGTATTTTCGGTATATTTGTACAAGGGGGTTGCATTTAAATAATCCTCCAACCATTTTTCGCTTTGAAACGCTAACAACAGTTTCCCGCCGCCTGTGCAGTAAAGGGGAATTCTCCACCCGATTTTTGAGCGCATGGTAATTTGGTTTATAGCTTCGCGCTTTCCAATATAGGTTCCCTGATACCCATCCAAAACAATCAAATTGATGGTTTCCTTTGTAAGTTCGTTTAGGCGGTTCATTTCTTCTGCGCATGCTTCCAACAGAAAATTGGAGTTTTTCAGATAGTCCGCTAAAATCATCGTTTCAAAGCCAATGCTATATTTTTTCTGCTGTTCGTCCTTTTCGACAAAACCACACTCAGCTAGCTCCTGAAGAATTCTGTGTAATGTGCTTGCGTTCAAACCGGTAATTTCGGCAAGTGTATGTATGCCTACGTAGTCGCCACAGGACGACAGCGCAAATAGTATTTGCAAAGCTTTAAGCGAACTGTACGAGGAAAGCCTTTTTTGGAATTCTTTTTCTTGTTCGGAAATCATCTCAACACCACATTTCATATATGAAATACATGTTCTAAATATAAATTTTTTGTTGGAATAACTATATCATATGCAAATTTATATGTCAATTGGTGGAATTCACACAAAACAAAGTGAATTGTTTGGTACATAAAATGAAAATCCAGATATCGAGCTTTAATACATGAGTGTTTCATCTAAAAAAATAGTGAAGGCTCTATAATAAATGTTTGGGTGCAACGAATAGGGCTTTCGAAAAAAGAGTAAAAAAGAGCATATCGATGAAAAACCTTTAAATCGGAGGTCATCGATATGCTCTGTTCTCATTCTATCGAAAAACTGCTTGGATTAAAAGGGGATTCGTAAAAAACATGAGGCAATTATCCAAAAAACGGAAATTTTCATTGAGTTACCAAAAAAACGCATGTTTGCCCTTGCTGTGGACATCAAACCAGCTACGTCCATGATTACCGTTGTCAAACGATAAAAGACATTCCTGCTTTTGGCAAATATACCTCTCCACTTTTCCGAAAGCGCCGGTATCGCTGCCCTTTCTGTGAAAAGCGTTTCTTTGAAAATGATTCGTTTCTGCCGAGCTATCACCGCATGACAAGCCGTTTAGCTGTGTATATCATTTCAAAGCTTTCCGACATACGTTCTTTTACCAGTGTAGCACGTGAAGTAAATCTATCTGTTTTAACTATCATTCGACTTTTCGATTGTATCAACCATGGAAAGCCGCAGCAATTACCAGAAGTTGTATCAATTGATGAGTTCAAAGGCAATACAAGTATGGTGCACTCTGGTCAAAAGGTATTTTAAATTCATTCGATTGCCCTTACACCAATGGTTTTACCGAAGGAGTTAGCAACAAGATTAATGTTATCAAACGCGATGCTTACGGTTATGGTAATTCCCGTCGCTTGCGCAATCGTATTCTTTACATGTTCCGTGTTTCAACGAAAAAAGGAGCAGATTAACGCCGCTCCACGGGTTACCCAACTATTGACACAGAGCCGGTATTATTACAGAGAAAATGGTTGCGAAGTTTACCATATTCTATGATGCATTAGGTTAAATTAATTTGGTAGAAATGATAACAAAATAAGATACGGGCGAAAATATGCAGTTGGAATGAGCGGAATGAGATGTCAGGGAATTGAATCAATCAGATATCAGTCAACGGGGATAAGTCGCTAAGCTAAATAAAAGGACGGAAATAAAAATCTTAATTTCAACGTCAAACTTAGTTGAAATACGGAAATAAACCATAGGTAGACCAAATTTAACTGTTGGTCGGTTGAGTATATAATGGAGGTAATGTTAATATAAAATTATCAAAATGAAGAAGGGAAGCATCTATGAAAAAACATACTCTTGGAAATATGATTGCCACCTTACGGAAAGAAAAAGGCATGACACAACTCGAACTTGCCGAAAAGATGGGTGTTACAGATAAAGCTGTATCCAAATGGGAAAGAGATATATCCTGCCCTGATATCAGTTCCATACCAAAATTAGCGCAAATCCTCAACGTTTCTGTCGATGATCTGATGCAGGTAAAGACTGAATCGAAAGACCATTCGACTTCTAACAAGATAAATGAAATTGCAAATATCGCTTTTAAAAGCGTTGCCCTAGCAATGGGAGTTGCTGTTACCGCTTTGTCCTTTATGAATCAAATTGAAATAAAGCCTTCAATCGCAATGCTGGGAATTGGTCTGACTTGCTTGGCAATTCCTCAGTTTTCAAAAAAAGATGCGGAACATTAAAAAGAAGCCCTTTTGACCACAATATAGTAACCCCCTGCTGTGCAGGGGGTTCGTCAGATAATAATTTCAATTATATAATTTTTTCCCGAATTTTATACCATTTACACTAACAGTTCATGGAACCTTTATGCTATAACAACTTGCTGTATCAGCATATTTGCAACAAGATGAACCCGCAAAAACTGTAATATGTTCCGTAAAGGCATCCATCTCTACTTCCGCACCAAGAGGAAGGGAAAGGCTCGGCAAACTGTGTCCGCATGCAAGGTTAGTAAGAATCGGTTTGCCCTCCGGAACAAGGAGTTCCTCAAACACCTGCGAGAGTGTCAGAGAGCGAGTAGGATTCTCCGCCGTGCAGTTTGTCCAGTACCCGAGCAGCACACCGGCGCAATCACGAAATTTACCGGCATTTTTCAGCTGAGTCAGCATTCGGTCAATTCGGTACGGTTCTTCGTCAACATCCTCAAGGAATAAAATCTTTCCTTTGGTATCAATCTCATACGGCGTCCCGATGGACGATGCCACCAATGAAAGATTTCCCCCGGTTAAAATTCCCCGAGCCCTGCCGCGTATAAGTGCTTTCAGGGGCATACCCTCTGGTTTTTTCAATTCTCCGTAAAATCTTCCGTCAAGAACATTGCGGTAGGAATTTGCCGTAAATTCGTCCACTTCCTGATAAAATTCGGTCGATGCCATCGGTGTGTGGAATGTGACAAACCCACAGCGCTGATTGATGATGATATGCAGGGCGGTAATATCGCTGTAACCACAGAAAAATTTTGGATTCGCCGCAATCAGTCCAAAATCAATGAGATTCATCAAGCGCTGCGCACCGTATCCCCCACGAATACACAGAACGCCCTCAATGGAAGGGTCTGCAAAAGCTCTGTTGATATCGTCCGCGCGCAGTCTGTCGTTTCCGGCAAAGTACCCGTGGACGGCACGACAACTCTCAAAAATGACCGGTTGAAAGCCCATTTTTTCGACGGATGCCACAGCTAGGGGAAGTTTTTCTGCCGAAACCGGTCCGGAAGGGGCAACCAATGCAACTTTTGCGCCTGGTTTCGGCGGTTTTGGAACAAACATATCAATACCCCCATGTGATAAATTGCAGAAGTTTCCTTAGACGGAATGAGAAACTGATTCAGTTAAGATTTTCTGTAAAAAATCGGTATGCGTTTTCGTAAAAAATCGAATCGGCAATCTCTTCGCCGAATTCCCCGCATATTGCGTCATACAAACTGTCCACATCCTCAAGGCCCCGGAGGCCATCCACAAGTTTGCAACCGTCAAAATCCGAACCCATAGCAACCACTTTTTCTCCGCCGAGGTTCAAAAAATGGTCAATATGCCTGAAAATATCCTCTATCGTCGCATGTTCCTGCGACAAAAATTTTTCAAAAAAATTGATTCCCACAAGCCCGCCAACTTGAACGATTTCGCGAAACTGGTCATCGCTAAGATTGCGTTCGCAATCGCAAACGGCGCGGGAATCGGAATGCGTGGCGATAAACGGCTTCTGAGCATGACGTGCAACATCCCAAAATCCCGGCTCAGACAGGTGGGACACATCGACTATGACATTGATCCTATTCATCTCGCGAACAAGGTCAAGTCCGAAGGGAGTAAGCCCCCTTGCGTCTTGAACCTTGCAGCCGTCGCCTGTTTCGCACCTGCCGTTCCATGTTAGGGTTATCAGACGAACACCGGCGCTCCATGCATCGTAAAGATGTTCCATCTTGCCGGCCAGAGCAGCTGCACCCTCGATGGAAAGCAGCGCAATTTCTTTCGATTCCTTTGCCGCTTGTTTAATTTCATCAGATGTACGGCAGAACGTGACAGTTTCGGCGTTTTTCGCCATTTCTTCTTCAAAAAATTTTGCAACGTCGCTAAAATAGCGAAACGCTTCCTCTCCCCGCTGTTCATCTTTCAGCCAAATTGCGAAAATCTGTGCCCAGTTTTCATATTTAAGTCCTTTTTCAAGGCTGACATTCAGTTCGTTAGCCTTTAAACTCAAATGGTTCTCATAGCATTTTGTTATTGTATCGCAATGCAGGTCAAAGTATTTCAAGTTGTACCCACCTTCCGCCTTTCTGTACTTCGCACTCCGTATTCCCGATTCCTTAGAATGAAAATCTGTGAACGGATTTCCCATTTACGGATTACCGAAAAAACGCAGCGAGCGGCCAAGCCGACCGTTGATAATATCATTATTTTGTACGGCGACTTCACCTGCGACAATCACATAGTCAATTCCGACCGGTGGCGTTGCAGGGTCACCGTATGTTGCCATATCCGCAACTTCATTTGGGTTAAAAATGACGATATCCGCGTCTGCGCCCGCACACAGTCTTCCCTTGCTTTCCAGTCCGAATCGCTGTGCCGGAACAGAAGACATTTTGGCAATTGCCTCGTCCATGCTGATTTTTCCTGTACGGACATACTCTTTGAGAAAACGCGGAAAGGTTCCAGCTGCACGAGGATGACCTTGCCCGTTGTGCACAAAGCCATCCGTCACCAGTACGGTATTGGGGTGAAGAAGTGCCATCTCCACTTCCTCCGATTTCATCACGTGGCAAACCGTAATAGTTTCGGGGGCATTTTTTCTTAAGGAGCGGAACATTTCTTCTGTACAGCGCATGCTTTTCCACTCTCCGTCACACAACTCAATGCTCGCGTAATCCGTATCATAGCGTTCCAGCCAGCCATCGTCATAAGTGGTTTCGCCGATTTCCGTACTGAATGCGTCATAAGGGTAGCAATCCAGACCGATATTGGCGCCATTTAAAACGTATTGATCCACAAGGCTCAGCGTTTCTTTCATCTGTCCGAAACCCGCCATGCTGCCAATGTGTGAAATTTCTGCCTGAATACCGAACCGCTTGGCAGCTTCGGCAACTTCTCGAACAGCGTCAACCGCACCTACGGCATCTTCACGGATATGTACTGAAATTGGTTTCCCTTTTTGCCGGCAAAGAGAGCAGACCTTCCAAAATTCTTCCTGCGTGGTTCCCGGCGTATATTTCAGGCCGAACGATACACCGACACAGCCCGCGTCCAATTCGCTTTCCAGATTTGCAAGCATTTTCTTCTGGGTAGCATCATCAATCGGTGCATATTTGTCTGCCCCGCCCGCACGCACACGTGCATCGGTATGACCGACAAACAGACCAAGATTTAACGGAATCCCCATGTCATCCACCATGCGCAAATATTCAGCAGGAGAATAGACGGTATTGTTACCGCAGTTGCCGCCCAGAGCGGAAGTCACCCCCATCCGCAACAGCGAACAGAAAATACTTTCATCCAGTGTGCCGTCCGCATTTCTCACTCCTTCATGCATATGGATATCGATAAATCCGGGAGAAACAATTTTTCCATCGGCATGTATGACACGGTCGGCATCCGGCATTTCTTCGGTACAGCCGGCAATCTTTCCACCGTCTAGGAGCAAATTTAGTTTCGCATGCACATGGCTCAGCGGGTCAATCAGCGTGCCGCCTGTAATCAGAGTTTTCACATCGTCACCTGCATTTTGTAAAGATCTCGGGTCATTTTCTGAATGACTGTTTCAAAGTGCGGAACATCCGTTTCATTGGAACAGAAACAGGCGACAAACGGCTGCGGTGCGAACACGATTCCCACATCGTGCGTAATACCGTCATCCTCGCCTGTTTTGTGGGCAATCTCCGCCTGATTTTTGATATAGAACGGCATTTTCCCGTTCAGACGCTGATTTTTCAAAATACGAATCATCTCCGCGGAAGCCGCCGGTGAAACCAGTTTTCGTTCATACATTTGTTGAAGCAGGAAACCGATTTCTTTTGCGCAAATATAATTTTCAATTCCACGGGATGCCGCTTCGGAATCAAACAACAGCCGATTTAATGTTGTAACCTTTAACCCCAATTCCCGCATCCTTGCGTTGATTTTCTCCATTCCAATCCGGCGAATCAGAATGTTCGTTGCTGTATTGTCGCTTAGGATAATCATAAGGGTATATAGGTCTTCCAAAGTGACCTCTAACCCCGTGTGCATATAATTCAGCGCACCGCACGACGGCAACTTTTCCTCCTGCGAAATGCGGAAGGTTTCATCTTTACGCAGTTCCCCCCGCTCCAAAAGCGTGAATATTTCCACCAGCACAGGAATTTTGATAACGCTGGCTGCAACAAGGGGCAGTTCCTCATGATATTCCAGACTCTCTCCGGTTACCAGATTTTTATAATAAAAACCGATCTTGCCGGGGCATTCAGACAGCGGCTTTAAAATTTGGTCCGTCATGGTTCTATCAAACACCTCTTACTTTATTTTCCACATAGCTTTACAAACATGTTGAAAACTTTCTGCATGATGGGGTCACCTGAAGATGCCATCAGCTCCGGGTGCCACTGAATCCCGAGAATGAGCGGCCCCTGTGTGCTTTCAATCTCCTCCACGATACCGTCCTTAGCCACAGCACCAATTAAAAATCCGTCTGCAACTTTTTTGACTGCTTGATGATGAAAGCTGTTTGTCATCACAGACTGCCCCAGAATCGGGTAAAGAATACTGTCTTTACACACTTCCACCGTATGACTCGGGCAGGATGATTCCGAATCCTGATAATGGTTTACGGTACAGGTTTCTTCACGGCGAATATCTTGATACAATGTGCCGCCGAAAGCAACGTTTATAGATTGAATTCCTCGGCAAATGCCGAATATCGGCTTGTTTTGCGTGTGCGCCGCTTGAATGGAAACAAGGTCAAGCCGGTCCCGTTCTGGGCTGAACGACCCCTGTCCCCAGCCGGGTTCTTCCCCGTAGAGCTGGGGCTGCAGGTCATTACCGCCTGTCACCAGCAATCCGTCCACTTTTTTGACCATGTCTATAATGGTTTCATCGCTGTCGGCCGGCGGAAGAATCAGCGGCAATCCTCCGGCATACAAAATCGACAGCACATATGAATTATTAACGGATACAACCTTCTTAATTTTATTAAGGTTCGGGTCACTGCTTTGCAAGCTGGAAACAATCCCTATCACAGGTTTGCTCATGGCAAATTCCCTCCGGTTCTTATCATCTGCTTAAAAAATACTGCCGACACTCTCCAGTTTTTTCGGTAGGTCGGCACGGTAATCTTCCGCTTTCGGGTCAAGGCTATTGATAACTACTCCATGGCAGTTGTTGCCTGCCGTAGAATGGACATAGCGCTCATTGGCAAGATACATGGCAACATGACCGGGGAAGAACATTAAATCGCCCGGTTTGATATCCTTAAAATCTATCGCATGCATGCAAAATTGAGGCAGCATATACGCGTCTCGGTGGATGATAATGCCGTTGAGCAGATACGCCATGGAGCAAAGTCCGCTGCAGTCGATTCCAAGCGGAGTTTTTCCGCCCCAGCGGTACTGGGTACCCAAATAACTCAGTGCGGTTTCGGTTAAAGCACTGCGCAGTTTTTCCTCGTCTTCCTTGTTCCAATCCGTTAGGTATTCGCCGAGAAATGCGCCCCACGTCCAGCCTTCTCTGCCGTCGCACAGACGCACTTTTTGCCAACCTTCGCTTTCCTCATCAAGAGGACGAACCAAGGCACCGCGCGTCAATTCCGCCACAAGGTTGCCTTGCACTTTGGGCACGGTTAAAATATCCGCATGCGCCTGCAAAACCACTTTTTTCGGAGCTGCGTCCCACTGAAGGACAAGGCTTTCCTCCCTGCAAAGGTGGCTTTCCAGAACCCATCCCTCATATTGATAATTCGTGCGAATCAAACACCATGGACCGTCCTGTTTTAAGATTTCAACTTTATACCCGCACAGAGATTCGTCCACAAGCACCGATTGTTCAGATGCTTTCTGCATCATTGGTGCAATCATCGACCGAACCAGTGCAAAATTCATTGTATTCACTCCCGCAGATAATTGTAGACAATTTTTGAAATTCGGCCGATCGTCCTTGCCGCAACCGGATTTTCTTGTGTATCGTCCTTTGCGTCAGTCACAAAACAGCCAAAATAGTAATCGCGTTTTGGAAGATAAAAGATACCTGCGTCATGGCCAAGAAAATCAAGTTCGCCCGTTTTATGTGCAAACACGGCGTCATCCGTGCATAGATAACGCAGTGCTTTGCTGTAATCCCGCTGGCGTTTTAAAATACTCAGCGCCAACTCACACAGTCCAGGGGTTAGAACAGTTTTGTGATACAGTTCCGCGAAAAGTTTCAGCTGCTCTGAGGCACTGGTGTAATTATTTCGTCCTGCCTCAATCGCTTTCCAGTCCAGCATTTTCCTCTGAAGCAAAGTCTGCTTCAGCCCCAGTGAAGCACAGTACTTATTTACCTCATCCATGCCCAACAAGTCAATCAGCACATTCGTCGCGGTATTGTCGCTGTTAATCATCATCCATGTGACCAATTCTTGCAGAGAATACTCCGCCGCACCGAATTCAAACACTTTTGTATCGTACAGTATCTTATCAGCCGGTATGGAAATCGGCTGTTCAAGGCTCAGCTTCCCCATTTGAACCAAATGGAACGCTGTCATCATAATAGGCGTTTTAATGGTGCTGGCAGAAACAACTCTTTTTTGGGGCAAATGAGATATGACTGTTCTTTCACTAGTGAAATCATACACCAACAGAGAAACACAGGCATCCGCATTTTCGATTACCTGTTCAATTTCATGTAGAAATGCCGATTCGTTCATATTGATACACTCGATTGTAATAATTTTTGATAGCTTTCTATTTCCGCTTCTGTGCCACGGACAAAATGCCCCGGCTCTATTTCATACCAAAGTTTCGAGCCGGAGGATTCGTCATCCTCTTTAGGATGGTAGACAATCAGCTCTTTCCGCTTTTCCCTGATCGGGTCCGGAATAGGAATTGCAGAAAGCAGCGCCCGTGTGTATGGGTGCAGCGGATGGCTGAAAAGCTGTTCTGTTTCTGCAAGTTCCACCAGTGTGCCCCTGCGGATAACTCCAATACGGTCCGAAATATGACGCACAACAGAAAGGTCGTGCGCGATAAACAAATAGGTTAGGCCTCGTTCCTTTTGCAGTTTGGCAAGCAAGTTCAGCACCTGCGCGCGAATCGAAACATCCAGCGCGCTGATCGGCTCATCCGCAATAATAAATTCCGGTTCCATAATCAGCGCACGCGCAATTCCGATACGCTGCCGCTGACCACCGGAAAACTCGTGTGGGAAACGGCTTGCAAACTCCGGCAAAAGCCCAACACTGAGCAATGCCTGCGCTACTTTCTCTCTGCGTTCGCTTTCGCTGAGATGTTTGCTGCAGTTGTAAAGTCCTTCTGCAACGATGTATTCCACCTTGGCACGCTTATTTAAACTGGCCATGGGGTCCTGAAAAATCATCTGGATTTTCTTTGTCAGTTCGGCATCGGTTGCTTTGGAAATCTTGCCGCTGATTCTCTGACCTTTAAATCGGATTTCCCCGCCTGAAACCGGGTTTACACGAATAATGGCACGCCCAATGGTCGTCTTTCCGGAACCGGATTCGCCGACAAGCCCAAAGGTTTCTCCCTTATAAATGGAAAAGCTAACATCCTTTACAGCAACAAATTTGTGTTTGCGTTCGCCAAAGGATATCTGTAAATTGTCGACTTCCAAAATTGGTTTTTTGTTTTCTTCAGGCATTGCCTTTGACCTCCCTGCGCAGACTTCTGATCACTTCGGGCGGCTCCACTTTCGGTGCGCGGGGATCCAGCAGCCATGTGCGCGCTTTATGTGTTGGACTGACCTCAAAAAACGGCGGACGCTTTACAAAATCAATTTTGAGGGCATATGGATTGCGGGGAGCGAAAGCATCCCCTTTTACATGAGAAAACAGGTTCGCCGGAGTGCCTTTGATGGAGTAAAGGCTTTCCCCTTTCGTGCCAAACTGCGGCAAAGACAACAAAAGTGCCCATGTGTAGGGATGTTTCGGGTCGTAAAAAATATCTTCACAGGTGCCGATTTCAATAATATCGCCCGCATACATCACCGCAACACGGTCTGCAACATTTGCCACAACGCCAAGGTCATGTGTAATAAAAATTACGGAAAGGCCGTATTTTTCTTTTAATCTTTTCAGCAAATTTAAAATTTGTGCCTGAATCGTAACGTCCAACGCCGTAGTCGGTTCGTCACAAATCAGAATCTTCGGTTTGCAGGCAATTGCAATGGCAATTACAACACGCTGACGCATCCCACCCGAAAATTCGTGTGGATACTGCTTAAGCCTCGTCTCCGGGTCCGTAATTCCAACTTCCCCCAACAGGCGCGCTGCTTCTGCTTTTGCCCGCTGTCCGTGCAGGTTCTGGTGCAGTTCCAACGCTTCACAAATCTGGTATCCCACCGTTTTAAGCGGGTTTAAGCTGGTCATCGGGTCCTGAAGAATCATAGCAATCTCTTTCCCACGAATGGGAAGCCATTCCTTCTCCGTTTTAAATTTTGCCAAGTCCTTTCCCCCGTACAGGATACTCCCGTTCGTGATAGAGCCGTTTGAATCCAGCAGGCCCATAAAAGTTTTGACAAAAACGGATTTTCCGGAACCGGATTCTCCAACGATTGCCAGTGTTTCATTTTTATATAAATCCAACGACGTACCGCGGATTGCGTTCAGTGTCCTGCCTCGAAGGTCAAATTTCACTTCAAGGTCTTTTACGGACAACACAACTTCCCTTGCCATAGGATCATCCCTTTATATGTGATTTTTCGGGTCGGACGCATCCGCGAACGCATTCCCGATGATGTAGAATGAAATGGTTACAATAGAGAGAACAATCGCCGGGAAGAAAAGCTGATACCGAAGTGATGCCGACGTCATCAGCTTGCGGCCGTCGTCAATCAAGTTTCCCAACGATGGAATACTCACGGGCAAACCCAGTCCTATATATGTTAAAAAGACTTCGTTTCCAATTGCACTGGGAATAGCAAGCGCCATACGCATCACAATGACTGAAATCAAATACGGCAGCAAATTGCGAAAAATAATGCGTCGAGTCGGTGTACCGAGGCACCGGGATGCAAGGTTATAATCCCGGTCGCGGATAATGACCACCTGATTGCGGATAAAACGTGCCATATCCAGCCAGCCTGTCAGGCACATGGCGATAATCAACGTAGAAATACTCGGGTGCATGATGTAGGATATCAAAACCAAAACAATGGTTTGCGGAATATTATCCAGCACATTGTAAATTTCTGTGAACAGACGGTCCAGTTTGCGAACGTATCCCCAAAGCAGCCCTACTAAAATACCGATGAAGGCTTCACTCACCGCAACCGTACAGCCAATAAACAACGACGTGCGGGTACCGCTCCAGACTCGGCTCCATAAATCCTGCCCAATGGAGTTGGTGCCAAACCAGAATTCTGAATCCGGCGCGCGGTTGCGAATTTGAATTCCCTGTGCGTCATTAAATATTTCCGTTGGGGAATGCTGGTTTGGAAGAAGTGGCTGAATAAAAGTAAACAGTAAAATCACTAGAACTACGATCAAAAAGAACATAGCGTTCTTGTCTTTGAGAAACGACCGAAAGGTCGAACGCCAATAGGAATAATTGGAATATCCCGTTTTTTCTGCCTCAATGTTGTCAAACCCGGCAAACTGGAATAATTCCTCATCCGACATATTTTGCAATGTTGTGTTGATATCCTCTTCTACAGCAGCAACTTTTTTATGTCTAAGAGCCATTACCGGGCACCTTCCTTCTTCGTAAGTTTAATGCGCGGATCCATCGCATGCATCAGCAGGTCACCCAGCAGCAAGCCGATAATGCCAATCGCAGAGTAAAGCAAAACCAGAGCCTGAACCATGTTGTTATCCTGCCGCTGAATTACATCAACCAGCAGCCCACCCATTCCCGGTACGGAATACAGGGATTCAATATAGATGGAACCGGAGATAGTATAAAGCAGCGAGGATGGAAGGTACTGGACAAGCGGAACAAACGCGTTCCAAAACACATGGTGCTTCATGATATTCTTACTGTCGACGCCTTTGGCCCTTGCTAGTTTCACATAATCCTTGTTTTGTTCATCCACCATAAAGCGCCGCAGCCACATGGCATAATAGGCAATGTTGCCAAGAGAGAGAGAAAGCGTTGGCAAAATCCAGCTATAGGGATCCGAACTGTCAAACAGAAGGGGCAGCCAGAAAAGATCTGTACAATAAAGCTGAATATAAAGGTAATACACCGCTGCCGGAACCGCCATCACAATGACAATAAATGCAGTTCCGAATTTATCCCAAAAACGCCCTTTTTTCCTCGCCATGGCAGTACCAAGCGGAATGCCCAGCAAAAGTGCAATGGCCATAGATGCAAGTCCCATACAAATGGAAACCGGCGCCTTCTCCGCAATAATACTGACAACAGGGACATTCGGCCTGTATATTTGCGAATTGCCGAGATTACCATGAAACAGCCCCACGAAAAAATGCCAAAGTTGTATGTATAGCGGGTCAAGAAGCCCCATACTCTTCAGAGCTGCGTTGATTTGGTTTTCATCCAGCTTTTCAAAATTTTGAAAATAGCCCTCAATCGGCATCAGCCGCATCAGTGAGAATACAATCACAATGATAACGGTAAGTGTTATGAGGGACAGCAGCAGTCTTTTAATGCTATATTTCAGCATAGCCTTTCTCCTTACCAAAGTGGTTAGAAACACGAATTGGCATTGGAAACCAGTGCCAATTCGTATTCCAGCCCGCAATAAAAATCGGACAGGAATGCCGGTACGGTAATCATACCGTACCGCCATTCACTGCCAAAGGATAAATTATTCTTCCGCTTCTTGCAATGCGGCCTGCCGTTCACTTTCCCATTCTTCTGCGGCCTTGTTGTATTCTTCCAAACTCAACGGATGATCCAAAAGATGCTCACCTTTGTATTTGAGTACGGAAACACCTGACGGTGAATATTGTTCCTCAAACGGATTGATTTTGGTAACATTGGACACCGTTGCGGAATGGCCGTAAGGAATCACAAAAGCATGGTTGATTAAAAACGCTTCTGCCTTCGCAAACGCCGTGTAGCGCGCGCTGACATCCGTTGTTTCTGCTTTTGCCGCTTCCAACAAATTGGTGTAAGTCTTTTTGCCGTTAGAATCCGTGTACCCTTCCACATTCTGCGGTTTGTTGTAAGTACCGGTTTCATTAAACGGATCCGTGTATGTTTCAGGGTCTGCGTAGTCCGGGCCCCAGTTGCACTTCATCAGAGCATATTTTCCGGAACGGCGCACTGCGGACAGGAAGCCGGTTTTCGGTCCCGCTTCCGGTATGATATCAATATAATCTTTTCCAAGCAAATTTTCAAGCTGCTGTTCTACAACCTGGGATTCTTTGTCCCAGTTTGCTGTACCGGGGTTATAGGGCATCAAAATCTTGACCGGAAGGGTTGCACCCGCAGCTATCAGCTCTTCTTTGGCTTTTTCCGCATATTCTTTCGCTTTGGATTCCTGGAAGGGATCGGTATCGCTGATTGCTTTCAAATCGCCGATTTGTGTATAATCCGTCCCGTTCAAATCTGTAAACTGTGGCGGAGTGATTGTATTAAAAAGTAAGCTTTCCGGATTTTCCGGCTGTGAAACTGCCATAGCTTTCGCACGGTCAAGGCCATAGAAAATGGACTTGCGGAAATTCTCGTTATTCACAGCGATTTTCCAGTTTTCCGGTTCATATTGTTCGTCGAACTGCGGATCAAAGTTAAATGCGTAGAAGTAGGAAAAGAATGTGGTGCGCTGCGGCGTCACAATATCCTTTGTATCGTCGTTTTTCAGCCAGTCATCCAAAATATCGGCAGAAAGCGTTGTGTAATCAATCTCTCCGCGCTTATACATTTCCGGCGCAAGCGTCTCGGCTTCTTTATTATAAGTTTCGGTAATTTTTTCTATGTACACATTATCTTTATCCCAGTAAGAATCATTCTTTACATAAACATGCGACCGTTGGGGATCAAAGGTATCCAAAATATAGGCGCCGTTATAAAGAATGGAAGTGTTATCCACGCCGAAGTTAGATCCCTTTTCCTCAAGAAATTTCCCATTTACAGGCATAAAACAAACATATGTAAGCATTGAAAGGAAATAAGTTGTCGGCTTTTTCAGAGTATACTCCAAGGTATAATCATCTAAAGCTTTTACACCAACTTGTGAAAAATCAGTGATTTCTCTGTTGTAATACTCCTCTGCATTTTTTACAACGCTGTAAAATGCGGAAGCCGTTTCTGATTTATTTTCTTGATTCAGAAGATATTTTGCAGCATCGACAAAATCCCGCGCTTTAACCTCGGCATATTCTTTTCCGGTGTTGTCAACCCATTTCACACCTTTGCGCAGATTAAAAGTCCAGGTTACTTCGTCTGTGTTTTCCCAAGATTCTGCCAATGCCGGGTGAATCACGCCGTATTTGTCGTACTCAACCAAAGTATCCACACAGTTGGCGGCAACTGCCTGCTCTTTTTCACTGCCGGTTACAAGATAGTTTAACGTTGTCAGTTCGCTCGAATACAGCTTACGGTAATTTGATTCCGATGAGCCGGAGGTGCTTTTTCTTGCACAGCCCGCTGCCGTGACCAAAAGCGTTGAAATGCACAAAACCAGTGCTATCAGCTTTTTCATGTTTCTACCCCTTTTTCATATTCTATCAAGTTGTGCAAATGGTTTCATAATTTATTGCAAATATTCTAAACATCGCCCCCCATCCTTCCAAACCAGTGCAAATAGGATGATAAACAAATAGCGTTCATCCATGTGAAGGCGCAATACAGCCTCCAGCATTTTGGTGAACGCCATTGACAACAAAAATGCTTTATATATTTTATGTATATAGTTCTTTATATTATTAAAACACACTCTGCAAATAATAATACAACCGTGATGATATCGATTTAAAAATGAAATTTTGAACCACTTCTTATTCATATTATATGGCAAGATATGTCTTTGTCAAGGGTTAATTGCAACAATTGCAGCTTCAGCTTGTAGAATCACTCTGCACATTCATTCTCCACGTTTGCTTTTGCAACAATTCATCACACTTTCCAAAGAAGGCAAATATACAATTAAGGCCACCCATGCGGGTGGCCTTAATTTAAAGAAAGAGGGAGGAAAGTGTTATGAAAATGTATGTAAAATCCTCATAAGAGGCTCTTATAATTTGTCTGCGGGCCTGTGGTCCGGTATTCCGCTCACACCACCGGCCTTGTGCAGTTGATGTCTTTTCACTTGGAACGATTATAGAATAGACTTTATTTTTGACAGTCCTATGAAACATTTTTGAAGTTTCTGAGATTTTTTGATGAACAAATTATAGACAGCATAACATACGCTTCTTCTGAATGGGGTGTTGATTCATTGCCACTATAATAACACACTCTCTTAACCGATAATCAGGCACACCGTATAAATCTTATTTTCAAATCAAACTAAAAACGCATGAGAAACACCTACCTATAGGAAACAATTCTTTAGAAAAATTATTCTGTTCAAATTAAGAGTATAATAGTTTTTTGTGTCACAAATGGGATGGAAAGGAGCGGTGTAATGGACGAAATCAAACAAATATTTTGCAGCGACAACTACGAGGCGTTTCTTCAGTATTGCGAAATTCATGGTTATAAACGTATGCGAGATTTAATCAACTGCCGGTTTGAAGAACTGCCGGAATTAATTGGAATTTCCCCCATGCTGCTAAGCCGTATTAAAGCCATATGTGTTTTATATTTTAAACAGCATCCGGAATGCTTCGCCGGTGCAAAAAAGCAGAAAACCAATCATGCCGCTGCCACGGACGATTTAAAAGACCGTCTGCTTGTCCTTTTTCAGCAAAACGCAGACAGGCTGATTCATATTTCTGAAATCACCAAAGCGATTGGCAAGGGTGTAAAGCGAAGCGACATTATTCATGTACTGGAACATCAAAAATGGTGTAAAATTGTGGATGCAACCACTTTTTTTTATGCTCCCATGGACTGACACATATTACGCAGAGAGTTTTCAGCTCTCTGCTTTTTATTTGTAATACTGTATAACTTTTCCAGATTTTCTTGACACTCCTTATCATATCATGTATATTCATGTATGCTTTATTAATGTACCTAGCATATTGAACCGAAATATATTCAAGAAAATTGCTGCTTGATTTGTGCGGTGGGGGAGAAAAGTGAAATGCACCAAAAAGTAAAGCACTGGAAAAATTATATTTTGTATGCGCCGTTTCTGGCAGCATTTATCTATTGGCTGATAATTTATTCCTATACCTTTTTACAGGGCGATGACTATCGGTTCAGTATTCATGGCGGCAGCCTGCCAAAAATCTGGGAGCACTACCAGGACTACTATATGTACGGCGGTGCCCGAATGGGAAATTTGCTAGCCGGCATTTTTCTGATGATGGACATGCGTGTTTGGCAAGTCCTCACCGCATTAGTGGCCACTGCTGTTTCTTTAACCTTCTTTTATTATATCAGAGGGTCACTTCATCCAAGTGCCAATCCCGACCGGCGTACCATCACTTTAGCATGCGTCTGTACTGTATTTCCGGGACTTCTGCCCATGTCCTCCCATCTTTTTTCCGACTCTTTCCTCTGGCTGGATGGTTCCACCAATTACATATATCCATTTTTGCTGATGCTTATCGGATTCGTGCCATTTTACAACAGGCTCCGCGGCCGCTCCGTGCCGAAAATCTTTTCATGGCTTCCACCAATTTGCTTTGTTGCCGCGGTCCTGCTGCATGAACAGATCACAACAATGCTGCTGTGCATGTGCATCGCTGCGCTTCTTTATTTAAAAATCAGCACCATAAAAATTCCACTCTCTTTAAAAATACTGACTTTGATAAACGCATTTGCCCTAATTTTCATGCTGACAGCACCGGGGGCATATTTCCGAATGCAGCAGGAAAACGGAGCGGAACAAAGCACGATTACAACCATTGTACGGAACTTTCGGTATTATTTTGCCCCGTTGATCAATGACTATTGGCCATGGCTGATTGCCATGGGTATTGCGGCGACTTTTTTGCTGCACCGCCGCATACATAGAGGAAAAATTTCTTTTTTGATTCAGCTTTACCTGTGTTTCGGTGCGCTGCTGATTATTTTAAGCTCAAGCCTGCGCTTTCCCATGCTGCAGCTGCCCCAAACCTCTCCACAGACAGGGCGTTATCAACAGCTTGCAGAAATTATGCTTACCGTTTATTGGCTGTTATATATACTGCTAATTTTTGCAGCCTTGCTGATGAATGCGAAAGATAAAAATTCGAATGTACCAAAACGCAATGCCTACCTGCCAGTATTGTATGTGGGCATGTGGGCTTCGCAGGCAATTCCTGCAGTTGCCACCACAAGCAGCGGCCGCGCGAAGATGCCCCTGTATGCCCTTGCACTGCTGATGATTTTCTGCATTCTTTGGGATTGCGGCAAAGAGATTCGCTGTGCTGAAATTCTTCAGGGTTCATTGGTTCTGATTGGGATGGTTTCCTTTGCTTGTATTGCGCGAGGTGCTGCTATTAATGGTATTGCGGCGGCAAATATCGAACAGCAAATTCTAAAAGCACAGCAGGGTAAACAAAGCACTGTGCTGATTGATTATAATCAGTTTGATTGGACATATTGCAATGTCACCTATAACTTTAAACCGGATGACAGTCCCCACGGTTTTGAAGCCGCCATGCGAATTTATTACAATCTGCCGGACACGGTAGAGTTTCAATATACCAAGGCCGAAGCAGGGCGCGGTGCAAAAATTTATGTTCACCCTTAGATATACTTTCCAGTTAAATACTCTTTAAAATACTACAAATTTTTTGTTCTTCAATGCAAATTGTGGTATGATATTTTAGGGGTAGAGATATGGAGCGTACGATTTTACACTGCGATTGCAATAGCTTTTTTGCATCCGTAGAATGTATGCTGCGCCCGGAACTAAAAAACGTACCAATGGCGGTCTGTGGTGACCCGGAAAGCCGGCATGGAATCATTTTGGCAAAAAATGAGCTGGCCAAAGCCTGCGGGGTACGCACTGCAGAAACAATTTGGCAGGCAAAACGCAAATGCCCGCAACTGGTTCTGGCTGCACCCCGATTTACAGAATATCGGCGCATATCCCAACAGATTAACCAAATTTACCGCAGATACACGGATTTAGTGGAACCGTTCAGCATTGATGAAAGTTGGCTGGACGTCACGGGAAGCCAAGTTCTGTTCGGCGCGGGCAAACAGATTGCGGATACTTTGCGCGAAACTGTCCGAAAAGAAATCGGCATTACCATTTCCGTTGGGGTTTCGTTTAATAAGATTTTCGCCAAACTCGGAAGTGACTATAAAAAGCCTGACGCCACAACAGTGATAAGCCGTGACAATTTTAAAAATATTGTCTGGCCGCTTCCGGTGGATGCTTTGATGTTCTGCGGCAAAAAAGCCAAGCAGACTTTGGCAGGTTTAGGTATCCACACAATTGGCGACCTAGCACAATCCAACCCTACTGTATTATCCGCACGGCTTGGGAAAGCAGGTATGCAACTATATGAGTACGCGAACGGCAGGGATGAAAGTGCTGTTGCAGACGGAAAAAACATTAAAGAAATCAAAAGCGTTGGCAACAGTGTTACCTTCCGTCGGGATCTGATTGGAATGGAGGATTTAAAAAAGGCCATGCAGGCCCTGTCGGACAGTGTAGCATCCCGCTTAAGAAAAAAGAAACTGAAATGCTGGGTGGTACAAATCGGAATCAAAGACCCATCGTTCCGTTACATTACCCGGCAAAAAACCCTCTCTTCCCCCACGCACCTGTCAAGAGTACTGGCCGCGGCAGGAATGGAACTTGTCAAATCCTGCTGGAACGTTAACGCACCGATTCGCATGCTTTCTCTTTCCGGCACCGGTTTGGTTCCAAACGACGCACCCGGCGGTCAACTCTGCTTTTTTTCCGATAATTCTGCCGAGAATGAAGGAAAAGAAGAACGCCTGGAAAACGCAGTGGACCAGATTCGCAACAGGTTTGGCATTGGCGCAGTAACTTTTGGAGGACTATTACGGGATGATATCGGGCTGAACAGCTTGCATCGAGAATAAATGGAAGGAAGGATGATTTTATGCAATACAAAAAATGTGGCAACACCCTGGCAATACGTGTTGACCGAGGCGAGGAACTGGTAAAGGCAATCCAAAGCGCTTGTGAGCAGGAGAACATAGCGTTTGGGTTTATTACGGGCATCGGTGCCGCTGACCATGCCGTAGTTGGCCTTTACCGCGTTGCGGAACAAAAATATTATTCAAACACGTTTGACGGAGAAATGGAAATGACTTCTCTGCTTGGCAGTGTAACGGAAATGAACGGCAAAACATATCTTCATCTGCACGCAAATTTTGCAAAATCCGACGGTCAAGTTATCGGAGGGCACCTAAACGAAGCCGTTATCAGCGGAACCGGAGAAATTTTTGTTCAAATTTTGAATGGAAAAATGGATCGTCGCCGCGACTCTGTAACCGGTCTAAATATATTTGATATGTAAAGGAAATGAACCATGATTAAACATATTGTATTTTGGAAACTGAAACCTGAACAAAAAGATCGCGCAGAAGAAATTGCCGCAGAACTCGGACAAAAATTCAAAGCATTGCTCGGTGTTGTGGACGGATTGTCCGCTATTGAGGTGGGACGCAATTACAATGGCGGAGACTATGACCTAGTCTTAAACTGCACCTTCTCCTCAAAAGGGGCAGAGCAGGCCTATCAAAAGCACCCTGCCCATCTTGCAGTCAAGAGCGTGGTGCATACACTCATCTGCGGCAGAACAAGCGCAGACTATGAAATTTAACAAGTACCCCTTTAGGCGGTAAATGCCGTGCTTGCATGCGAAAAGACGAAGCAGCCGAACAAAACCGTATCGGCAGCTTCGCCTTTTTTCTATGGTTAATGAGCATGTGACACTTTATTACTCATCTGTTGTAAAATCAAGCGTATCCAGAACTTTCTGCAGGGATTCTGCAGATTTCAGAAGCTTGAGCTGTTCGTCACCGCTGAGTCCGATATCCACCACTTTTTCCACTCCGGAAGCACCGACGACTGCCGGAATCCCCATGCAGATTCCATTTAAACCATAGTGTCCCTTTATCAAACTGGAAACAGGCAAAATGGAATGTTCGTCCCGCATGATGCACTCTGCAATACGTCGGACAGCCATTGCAATTCCATAATAAGTTGCTCCCTTTTTGTGGATAATCTCATAGGCACTGTCTCGAACGTTTTCATAAAGCTTTTGCATATTGCGGTCATGGTCGTAATGCCCGCACATTTCGCAGAACCGATACAATTCCACGCCTGATATATTCGCACTGCTCCAAACTGCGAGTTCGCTGTCGCCGTGTTCTCCGATAATATAGGCGTGCACGCTTCGGCTGTCCACTCCAAGGTGCCGCCCAAGCAGATATTTCAGCCTGGCCGTATCCAACACAGTTCCGGAACCGATGACGCGGTTTGGCGGAAAACCTGACAATTTGAGCGCCGTATAGGTCAAAATATCAACCGGATTGGACACAATGAGCAGTATGCCCTCACAATTTCTTTTCTTAATTTCAGGAATAATCTGTTTGAAAATTCCCACATTTTTTTTAACCAAATCCAGCCGCGTTTCCCCCGGCTTTTGGTTGGCTCCTGCCGTTACAACAATCAAACCACTATCTGCAATATCGTCATAGCTGCCTGCGGTAATCTCAATCGGGCGCGCAAACGGAGCCCCATGGCTAAGATCCATAGCTTCACCTTCGGCTTTTTCTCTGTTTGCATCAAGCAGAACCATCTCTGAAAACAGTCCGCTTTGCATCAGGCTGAAAGCCGTAGCCGAACCAACAAACCCGCAGCCAATAATAGCACATTTTCTGACATTGACCATTCCAGTTCACCTTCCCTTTTTATATCCTTTGAATTTTGTTTCTTTATATACCCGGTCAGATAAAACTGCTATAAAGTAGACTAATTTTATCCACTTTTATTATAACAATATTTTTTAAATTTTCAAGTAGTTTTAGGTATCATTTGCAGTTAATATAAATTGGTGGGGTGTATTTTTTAAACTTATCAGCATAAACTATTGACATATTAATAATTACAATATATAGTTTTTATTATTAGATAACAGATTATTGGTAAATAGCAGAAAAGAGAGATGGATATGCAGCTGTCTGTTTGCGTGTTTGGCGATTCTGTTTCAAAAGGTGTGGTTTTCGACAACGTGATGAAAAAATACACTCTGCTGCGGAACTGTTTTGCCAATCTAATTATGAGCAGCTTTCCTGTTATGATCCGGAATTATTCCAAATTCGGATGCACCGTCACAAAAGGGATGGAACTTCTGCGTCACCACAAAAACGAACTTTCAAACTATGACTATACAGTACTTGAATTTGGCGGTAACGACTGCGACTATGACTGGTCGGAAATTTCTGCAAGTCCGCAGGAGGAACATCAGCCTAAAACGCCGGTCGGTGTGTTTAAGCGGAAATATGAGGAACTGATTGAGCAGGTGAAAAAGTGCGGAAGCTGCCCGGTTTTGCTCACCCTTCCACCGATTGATGCAAAGCGGTATTTTGCATGGATTTCCAAAGGGCTAAACCCCGGTGCAATCCTAAACTGGCTGGGCGATATTGAGCACATCTACCGCTGGCACGAGCGGTATAATCTGGCCGTCTGTCAAATTGCGAAAGATTGTGCAGTACCATTCATTGACATCAGCAGCGTATTTTTGGAAACCCATAACTATCAAGACTTTTTGTGTGCGGACGGAATTCATCCCAACGAAAAGGGTCATCGGCTCATTTCGAATGTCATCGGTGACACGATTTCCCACTTAAGCACTGCAACGGCATAGACTTGACGTTCGGCAGCTAAAATCAATATAGAAAAAAGGAGCAGTGTCTATCGCTGCTCCTTTTGATTCATAAACAGTTGATTATGCGAAAGCTCAAGTTCTGGCCGCAATCAATCAAACGCTAATAGAACGGAACTTTCAGTGCATGAAAATTTCAGTTCTGCTTTTTGTTAGCGATGTCCCGGGCAACCACAACGCCTGTAACGGAAGACTGCATCAATCCGCGCGTAATGCCTGCGCCGTCTCCGATTGCATATAGGTTTTCCACCTGCGTTTCAAAGTTTGGCTGAACCGAAACTTTTGAGGAATAGAATTTTACCTCCACACCGTAAAGCAGCGTATTCTTGGAATAAAGCCCCGGCGCAAGCTTATCAAACGCACGCAGGGATTCCACGATGCTTGTTAAGTGCCGATGCGGCAAAACAAATGAAAGGTCCCCCGGTACAGCGCTTTTCAGCGTTGGAATAGTCGTTGATTTGCTCAGCCGTGTCGCGTCGGTTCTGCGCCCCATCAAAAGGTCACCGAGCCTTTGCACCATAATCCCGCCACCGGTCAACATGTTGCCCAGCTGCGCAATATAACGTCCGTATTCAATCGGCTGATGAAATGGCTCCGTAAACTTTGTGGAAACCAGCAAAGCAAAATTTGTATTTTCCGTGTGCCGCTCCTCCTCCGCATAGGAATGACCGTTGACAACGGCGATACCGGAACCGATATCGTAATGTTCCTCGCTGACAATACCGCCGGGATTCATGCAGAAAGTACGCACACGGTTTTCAAATGTGTCCGAATAATAAACCAGCTTAGCCTCATAAAGGTGCTTGGTTAACGGATCCATCACCGCATTGGGAACTTCAACCCGCACCCCGATATCCACTTCGTTGTTCGTGATGCTTAGACCTGTTTCCTGCGCAACACGAGCAAGCCATTCCGCACCGCCGCGGCCCGGGGCGAGAACCACATGACGCCCTTTCACCACTTTTCTGCCGTCCGGTCCGGTCAGCCGAATTCCGGCAGCCTTCCCGTTTTCAATCACGATGGACTCGGCGGTTGTGCGCTCCCGGAATTCAAAGTTTGGCCGTGAAGTTAAGTAACGGTACATTTCCAGCAAAACCTTATAGGAATATTCCGTTCCCATGTGCCGCACCGGACACTGAATCAGCCGTATATTCTCTTTTTTCGCCTCGTAGGCGATTTTATCCGCAAATTTGTCGCCCTTGCCATAAACCTTTTCCGGAGCACCATAGTGCAGATAAATGCCGTCCACATAGTGTATCAATTCCCGCGCCTGCTCCACAGACATATAGTCTGTAATATTTCCGCCGACTTCTTCCGAAAGGGATAACTTTCCGTCGGAGAACGCACCCGCACCGGCCCAACCGTTCATAATGCTGCAGGTTGCACAGTGGGCACACTGACCAACTGTTCTTGCCGGACAAGAACGGTGCCCCAGCGCGTTTCCGGAATCGACCAGCAATACTTTTTTATCCGGTGCAAGACGGTCTAACTCCAGCGCAGTGAAAATTCCTGCCGGCCCTGCTCCAACCACGATTACGTCATATATTTGATCCATTGTGCTCTCTTTCCCCCGTTTTCTTCGCTTGCCGAAGCAAATAATCCAATTTTTCGGCAAATAATGCGTCGTCTTTTGCCGTTCGTTTTCTGTTTCGGCCGGCTCTGCCTCCCGCGCGCCGAATCTTTTGCCCCAGGGCGCGCTCGAACAGCAGCCGGTCCATATTGTTTTCTCCATAGATCAGGCCATTCTGATTCAAAGCCTTCGCGCCGCGGCTGAGAGACATGGCTGCAACGCCGAAATCCTGCGTCACCACCAAATCGCCCGGCTCTATGAGATTGACAAGGCGGATATCCGCGCTGTCCCTGCCTTTATCTACGGTAATCACCTTGCTGTATCCATCATCGAGGACATGGCTGGTGTCAATCAGCATAATCACAGGTATTGAATGGCGTTTTGCAGCATCGACAATCAACTTTTTAACAGGACAGGCATCCGCGTCCACTAAAATCTTCAATTCATGCTCTCCTTGTGTTTATCCTGAAGCAAATCTATCACCGCAAAAAGTGAAGGCTCGCAATAATCATAGATTCTTTTCAGGGATTCATCCGGCTGAACAAGATCCGGAATCATAATAGTGGTCATACCGGCATCATGAGCTGAACGAATTCCGAGCGGCGAATCCTCCAAAGCCACGCAGTTCTTCGGAGGCACCTGCAGTTCTTCTGCTGCTTTCAAATAGATATCCGGGGCTGGCTTGCTTTTTTCCAACATATCACCAAATACCATTCGGTCAAAGTAAGGGGCTGCACCGGTCTGCTCCAGATAGGAAAGTGCGTGTTTTTGGGAAGTTGAAGTTGCAACCGCTAAAAGAAAACCGCTCTGCTTCAGAAAATCCAGCAACTCAAATAGACCGGGCTTTACTGGCACACCATTTTCCCGAATTATCGCATCTATGATTTCCTGCCTGCGAGTATAAAAACGCCGATAAAACAATTCATCGCCAAAAAATTCAGTGTAACGTCTCACGCATTCCTTTTCGTTTCTTCCAATCAGATTACGTGCAAAATCAGTTAAATCGGGGCATCCCAGTTCCCGGCTCACTTGAGCCGTAGCGGTATGACAAAGCTTCTCGGTATCAAACATTAAGCCATCCATATCAAAAATGACTGCTCGAATCATAAATTTCGACCTTTCTAACTAAGTTATGTATTTTTTACAACAGCTATACTATACCAAAGGATTGCGCAAGTCACGCGATACATAGAGTTTTCTCTCCTATTTCTTGTAGAAAATCATCAAAATATGTGGACGCCATACTGACAACGTAAAAACCCAGAATCAGCAAACCGACCAGCTGATTCGCGTTGCGAATGGCGCCCACAGCAATTTTAGAATAATGGCTGACCAGCATCTGATCCGCATTACCAACAAGCAGTTTTTAAAAAATTGCTATGTAATGGAAAAGATGCAGCCGCGTTTTTTAGTTCATCCAATACCTTGCATCAAAGCGCTCCATGTTGTCTGCAGCTTACGAACAAAACGACTGTATTATATCATTCTGCACCGCAATGTCAACATGGAAGGCAAAGTTTTTAATGTAACACAGAAGCGGAAAGAACAAGTCCGGCGAATACGATAGAAACCATGGAAGTCAGCTTAATGAGAATATTCAGTGAAGGTCCGGATGTATCCTTGAACGGGTCTCCGACTGTATCACCAACAACGGCCGCCTTGTGTTCGCTGCTGCCCTTTCCTCCCAGATTTCCGCTTTCGATGTACTTCTTCGCATTATCCCATGCACCGCCGGCATTCGCCATCATAACAGCCGTGACAAAGCCTGTCACAGTTGCACCGGCCAGCATACCGACCACACCGTTTACACCAAGCAACAGGCCTACAAGAATCGGTGTAAGAATGCCTACCACTGCCGGCGCTATCATTTCCTTCTGCGCGGAACGCGTGCAGATATCAACACAGGTTTCATAATCCGGTTCGGCCTTTCCTTCCATCAGACCGTCAATTTCATGGAACTGCCTGCGCACCTCAGTCACAATGCTCTGCGCAGCTCTGCCCACCGCATTCATGGTAAATGCGGAGAACAAAAACGGCAGAACGCCGCCGATGAATAGGCCTACAAGAACGACAGGATTCGTGACGTTCAGGTCGAACTCGAATGAAGGATCACGCACTTTTACGGAATCCATATAGGAAGCAATCAGCGCAAGCGCCGTCAGAGCAGCAGAACCAATCGCGAATCCCTTTCCGGTGGCTGCCGTCGTGTTTCCAAGCGAGTCAAGCGCATCCGTGCGTTCACGAACTTCGCCGCCTAATTCCGACATTTCGGCAATACCGCCCGCGTTATCTGCTACCGGCCCGTAAGCATCCGTTGCCAGCGTAATTCCAAGCGTGGAGAGCATGCCGACGGCAGAAAGGCCTATACCATACAAACCGTGGTTAAAATCTGCGCCGCCGCCGGAAACAAAATAACTGATCAGAACCGACGCTCCAACGATCACAATCGGAAAAACGGTCGATTGCATCCCAAGTGCAAGTCCGCCGATGATAACCGTGGCCGGCCCGCCTGCAGAATCTTTTGCCAGCGACTGGGTTGGCTTATATGTATCGGACGTAAAGTATTCGGTGGAAACACCGATGAGAATTCCCGCCAGAAGTCCGCTGAGAATCGCAAAATAAAGTCCTACTTTATCCGCGCCAAGTCCAAACCGAATGAGCGGATAGGATACTACCGCAATCATCAGCGCACTGATCCAAGTGCCGCGGCGAAGAGCAGTGAGCAGGTTTTTCTGCGTTGCTCCTTCTTTTGTGCGGACAAAGAATGTACCAATCATAGAAGCAAGGATGCCGACCGCCGCCATGACCATTGGTATGGTGACGCCGCTAAAGCCCAAACCGGCTGCCGCGGCAAGAGCCGCTGTGGAAATGATGGAACCCACATAGGATTCATAAAGGTCCGCACCCATTCCGGCAACATCACCGACGTTATCACCGACATTATCAGCGATAACCGCAGGGTTTCTCGGGTCATCCTCCGGGATACCGGCTTCCACTTTGCCGACTAAGTCCGCACCGACATCCGCGGCTTTTGTAAAGATACCGCCGCCTACACGCGCAAACAGTGCCATGGAAGAAGCACCCATTCCAAATGTCAGCATTGCCGAAGTAATCGCTTGCGCCTGCGCATTTTCAAGCGTCTGCCCTGCGGCAACAACAAGATGCGCCGGATCCGAATACCAGAATTTCAAAAAGTAATACCAGAAAGAAATATCAACAAGGCCCAGTCCCACAACAACAAATCCCATGACTGCACCCGCTGAAAAAGCAATATGCAGTCCGGAATTCAGACTGTGCTGCGCAGCGTTTGCTGTGCGATCATTGGCATTCGTGGCGATTTTCATGCCAATAAATCCGGACAGGCCGGAAAAAAAACCGCCTGTTAAAAAAGCAAATGGAACAAACATCGTTAGAAATCCGGAAAAAGCCATGATGAGCAACACAACAAACATCACGGCAAAAAAGATACCAACTCCGGTATACTGACGCTTGAGATACGCATTTGCTCCCCTGCGCACCGCACGAGAAATCTGCTTCATGCGGTCGTTGCCTTCATCTGATTTTAAAACTTTTGCGGCAAGATACCACGCGAACAACAGTGCAACAACAGCGCCAACTGGTGCCAGAATCGTTGCTTCCATGAAAACCCCTCCTTAATTCTCTGATAACACTATCATTATTATAGTCCTGAATTAGTTAAAATTCAATCAATCTTTTTTCAAATCATAAATATTCTCAAAGAATTAACGATGATTCATTCTGCTCCAGACACAAATTCGGGAAGAATCCGTAAATTCTTGTGCGGCCAAAGCACTGCCAAAAAATTTCAAAATTGCTGCTGTTCTCGAAGAGCAGTTTCGTAGGCAGATTTGGTCAAAGGGTCAAAGCAAACCATAAACACTGTGCTCACAATCTCGTCGGATTTTAAAAACGACAAAATTTCACGAACCGCAATGCGTGCCGCCCGTTGAAGCGGGAAACGGTAAACGCCCGTACTGATGGACGGAAATGCCACTGTTTTACAACCGTACCGAGAAGCGAGAAGCAAACTTTCGCGATAACACCCTGCAAGCAGTTCATCTTCCCCATTGTTTCCGCCTCTCCATATTGGTCCCGGGGTATGAATGACATATTTTGCTGGCAAGCGATAGCCTCCTGTAATCTTCGCCTTCCCGGTTTCACATCCATGAAGTTTACGGCATTCCTCCAGTAATTCAGGCCCCGCCGCCCGATGAATTGCACCGTCCACACCGCCACCACCCAGCAGAGTACAATTAGCGGCATTGACTATGGCATCAACTTTCTGTTTGGTAATATCTCCCTGCACAATCTTTAGCATGGCAAACCCTCCTTTTGCTATTATTATGGCAAACGGCAGAAAAATCCGCAAGAGCCAGTTGAATCGGCTTTTGCGGATTTGGAACAAAGATGATTGAGAATTTATCCTAAGGAGGGCTTTTTATAAAACAACTTTTATTCGAGCATGGACAAAATATCCTGCTTGCTGCGAACGCCTACAGATGTCTTAACAGCCTGACCGTTTTTAAACACAATCAGTGTTGGAATACTCATAATATTGTAGCGCGCGGCAATATCGGGCTGTTCGTCCACATTCACCTTGCCTACCAAATATCTTCCGTCGGATTCATTGCCGATTTCATCCACAATCGGAGAAACCATTCGGCAAGGTCCGCACCAGGACGCCCAAAAGTCTACAAGCACCGGCTTATCGGATTTTAAAACTGTTGACTCAAAATTTTCGTTTGTTATTGTTACAACTGCCATATGATTTATCTTCCTTTCTTCATATTTGTTTTGCTAAATTTATTATAACCACCGCGTCAAGCTTTGTATGTGATAAAATCACAAAATTCTTAAAAAATAATGATTTCTCAAGAAAACTTGACAATCATTCCGAAATTGATTATAGTGTTCCCATTAAGAAACACTATTTTGCAGGTGACACTATGAATGCAGTTTTACTGCTGACACATTTTGGTTTGACCCAGCAGGAAGCAAAACTCTACCTGTCCCTTTTGGCGCAGGGCGGCCTAACCGGTTATGAAGCAGCAAAGGTAACAGGAATCTCACGGTCCAATGTCTATTCGGCGCTGTCCGGGTTGGTTGCCAAAGGGGCGGCAAGGCTTGTGGAAGGGGCCACCTCACACTACACGCCGGTTCCGTTGGAGGAATTCTGCGGCAACTGCATTTACAGCCTGCAGAAAGATGCCGAAGAACTCAAACATCTGCAGCCCAAATGCAGACCCGATTCGGATGGCTACATTACCATCGCAGGCGAAAAGCATATTTTACTTAAGATGCGAAATATGGTTCGGGAAGCAAAAGAACGGGTCTATGCTTCCATGTCCGCAGAACTGATGAAATTGATTATTCCAGAACTAAAAGAGACAGCGGAACGCAAACGAAAAGTCGTCATCATTACGGATCAGCCCCTCAATCTGCCGAATGCCACAGTATACTGTACGGAAAAAAAGCAAAAACAAATCCGACTCATCGTAGATTCTGCCAGCGTGCTGACCGGAGATTTGGACAACGGAGAAAATTCAACCTGTTTATACTCCAAAAAAGACAATTTGGTCAGCCTTTTTAAAGAGGCATTAAAAAATGAAATCAAACTGATAAAATTGACACAGGGAAGGGAATTAAAATGAAAAAAAGACCTTTTGTAACATTGGACAAGCTCAGGGAAATTGAAAAGAAAGTACCTACTCCGTTTTATCTTTATGATGAAAAGGGGATTCGCGAAAATGCAAGAAAAATCAAACAAGCATTCTCCTGGAATCCCGGTTACCGGGAATATTTCGCCGTGAAAGCTACGCCTAATCCGTATCTTTTGCAAATACTGAAGGAAGAGGGATGCGGTGCAGACTGTTCTTCCCTAACAGAACTGATGCTATCCGATGCAGTCGGGCTAAAGGGCGAAGAGATTATGTTTTCCTCCAACGACACCCCGGATGAAGATTTTAAGCTTGCCGCAAAACTGGGTGCAACCATTAACCTGGACGATTTTACCCACATTGATATTCTCGACCGCTTAACAGGCATTCCGGAAACCATCAGCTGCCGTTATAATCCCGGCGGAGTTTTCAAGGCAAGCAATGAAATTATGGACAACCCCGGAGACGCAAAATACGGCTTTACCCGCGAACAGATGACAGAAGGCTTCAAAAAATTGATGAAGCTCGGCGCTAAAAACTTCGGGATTCATGCGTTTCTTGCCAGCAACACAACGGGCAACGAGTATTATCCCGCGCTCGCCGGCGTTTTGTTCCAACTGGCGGTTGACCTGCACCGTGAAACCGGCGCACATATTTCCTTTATCAACCTGTCCGGCGGTGTGGGGGTAGCTTACCGTCCCGACCAAACACCACCGGATATTTTGGAAATTGGGCGCCAAGTCAAAAAGGTGTACGAAGAAATTCTGGTTCCGGCAGGAATGGGCGATGTCGCCATTTACACGGAAATGGGCCGCTTTATGCTAGGACCCTACGGGATTCTGGTAGCAAAAGCCATCCGTGAAAAACACATTTATAAAGAATATATTGGGCTGGACGCCTGCGCCGCCAACTTGATGCGTCCTGCTATGTACGGCGCTTATCACCATATCACCGTGATGGGCAAAGAGGATGCCCCCTGTGACCACAAATACGATGTGACGGGCGGCTTGTGTGAAAACAATGATAAGTTTGCTGTTGACCGAATGCTGCCGAAAATCGACATAGGGGACCTAATTGTCCTGCATGATGCCGGCGCCCACGGGCACTCCATGGGCTATAACTACAACGGCAAGCTGCGCAGCGCAGAGGTACTTCTTCATGAGGACGGCTCATTTGACGTCATTCGGCGCGCGGAAACCCCTGCCGACTACTTTGCAACGCTCGATTACCCCGGTCTTCCCAAACGGCCGTAACTGTTTCAGAATATCGCTGTAATCGTATCCGCCCGACCGTAATTTCACGGTCGGGCGGATTTTCATTACTAGGAATGATTTGTTGATTAATACATTGCTTCCATGGAACGTATCAATAAAAGCAGCACATGGTTTACACCTAGTGTCAAGGGAAGTTCGCAATTTCGGGACTCCGGAAAATGAATTAGGCTACGTTTAACAGTGAAAGAATGGATTTCGGGTTTAAGTATGCTCTGGAAATAGACCAGTCCTCCGCATACTCCATCAGATGTGTTGTTACCAGCCGTAGATAGGAATCCGGATTAGGAAATATTCCGACTACGCTGGTTCTGCGGCGGATTTCCTTGTTTAGCCGTTCTAGCATATTGGTTGAGGAGATTTTGCGGGCGTCGAGTTCCGGAAAAGCATAGAAGGCTAGAGAATCTTCCAGCCCATCTTGCAGAAGCTCAATTGCTTTTGGAAAGCGTTTTCCATACTGTTCTGATATTTGCTCTGCGCGTTGTCTAGCTATTTTAGCGGAAGGTGCCAGCCAAATTTCTTTTAACTGAGCCGCAAAGGATTCTTTTTCCTTCTGGGGTACATGAGCCAAAATATTTCGCATAAAATGGACTTTGCACCGTTGCCAAGAGGCTCCCGGAAAACTCTCACGGACGGCTGCAATCAGCCCTTTATTCGCGTCTGAAATCACCAGGAGCGGTGTTTTCAGACCACGATCTAAAAGACTTTGAAACAATTGAGAATAACTTTCTTTGGATTCTTCCAGCATTGGCTCTACGGCGAGGATATCCCTATGCCCCTGTTCATTGACGCCGCAAACTACCATCACAGCCATGCTGACGACCCGGCCATCCATACGGATTTTTTCATACAGTGCATCTGTCCAAATGACAGGATAGCGACCCGTCAGAGGCCGGCTGCGGAAGTACTGCACCTGCTCGTTAAGGCCTTTCGTCATTTCACTGACTTGACTGCGGGAAAGATTCTCAATTCCAAGACTGCGAGCTAGTTTCTCCATCTTTCGCGTAGATACACCCTGCACAAACGCTTCTTGAACCACTTGAATCAGCGCTGTTTCACTGCGCTTGCGTTCTGTTACGAAAAACGGGATATAGCCCTGATTTCGGAGTTTTGGTACCATCAGATACATCGTCCCCATACGAGTATCCAATCGACGTGGCCGATAGCCGCAGCGGTAATCACGGCGGGACGGATTGTGTGCATTCTTTTCCGCGCCAATAATACCGGAGACCTCTGCTTCCATCAGACGGGTACACAGCCATTCCAGCATCGACAGCATTGGATCCGGCTGCGCCATACATTTTAGTAGCAATTCTGTCAAATCTGTGGTATTCTTTTTGTGAGTCATTGGGTATCTCTCCTTTTTTGAATGTTTTCTCACCATTCATTTTATCGGAGTCCCAATGACTTTTCTATGCCTTGATAAAATTGCGAACTTTATTGTACTCCATCTGGTTTACAGGAGTCGGCACATGGTATTCTTGCCCCAGCTGCACAACGGTTCCCGCAAAATACTCCACTTCCGTTTGCCGTTTCGCTTCCACATCCTGGAGCATGGAGGTCTTGCCGTTTGGCGAAAAATTTTTCAGAGCCTGCTCGATTTCCTCAGCATCCTCTTTGCCCAATTGGATATCGGCTGCCTTGGCCAATGCAACCACTTCCATCATAGCCTCATGCAACAGAGTCATTGCAGAATCGGTGGATGCAACTTTGCCATAAGGAGCACGGGTGACAGCGGAAACCTGATTGATACCAACATTCATCATCCATTTTTTCCAAACTGCACGTAACATATCCGGACAAACTTCCGTTTGAATACCCGCACCGTCAAGATAGTCACGAACAGCCCTCACTTCCGGAGATACCGTCGTGTTGTCCGCCTCTCCGAACTGAATCACGCCGTCCTTAGTATTCACGACTCCATTGGCTGTTCGCACCGCATCAATGTAAATAGCAAGACCGTAGAGCACTTTGCTTTGCGGAAAAGCGTCCTGTAATCTTTTTTGTGCAGTTACACCATTGAGCAGAGGAAGAATCACAGTGGATGGGCTGACAAAACCGCGCATATCTTCAATTGCCTGCTCAAGCTGATAGTTTTTAACGCTTACGATAATGAAATCCGCTTCAAACGCATCCCCGGGTTTCACAACCGACGGGAAAAACTGCTCCCCATTGACATTTACACCGTTTTCCCTCAGCCGTTTTGCACGCGCCCCACCTGCGATGACGGAAAAATTACTGCCGTATGCATGATGCAGCAAACGTCCATATACTGAACCGATTGCGCCTAATCCAATCAGCGCTGTCTTTTTAATTTCCATAAAGATACCTCCAATGTGGTTTTCGCCTGCAAGCCACAGAAAAAAGCCTCTCCGTGCTGCGTTGTCTTTACAATCCATCCGGAACAACAATAATTGCTCCTATTATATCCCAAAATCCGGTCCACAGACAAGGGTCCCTTGCGAGAGCGCAAAATCATGCACTTTTTGAAAGCGGCACCCCACACCTTGCCATTTTAAATTAACTGTTTTCTTTCATTATAAAAGTAACGGTAGGAGAGATAACAGGCCAAAAAAGAGGATATGGAAGTCGTAGAAAGAAGCATAAATGTCACCATAATCTGATATCGCACCGCCTGCACCGGCGAAGTTCCTGCAAGTATCAAACCCGTCATCATGCCGGGCAGTGAAACAATCCCCAGCGTTTTTGCAGAGTCGATGGTCGGTACCATGCCGGTGCGGATGGAATCCCTTATAATCTCTATGGAGGAAGGCAGAATATCTGCCCCGAGGGACAGCTTGGTTTCAATCTCATCCCGCCTGCTCTTGAAATCCGCGGTAATTTGCCGATAACAAAGGCCCAGCGCCACCATGGCGTTGCTGATAATCATTCCGCCGACGGGAATAATCTGGTTTGGAACATAGTCAATAGCGCCAGACAACACCAAAACAGCAAGAGTCGCCCCCGCCCCGCAAGCGATGGAAACAAAGGAAATTACAATCCCGTGTTTGATTCCTTTCCCTCGTTTGGCAGCATTATAGGCCGCATTAAACGTCATCAGCAAAACAAAAAGAGTAGTAAAGACAGGATTTTCCAGACCAAAAATATACTCAAGCACATAGCCCACAGCAATCAACTGAACAATTGCCCGAAAGACACTGACAAGAATTTCTTTTTCCAGTTTCAGCTTTTGAAAATAGGCGAACAGCAGGGAAACAAACACAAGCAGGGACGCAATCAAGAGCGAAGAAAAACTGATATTGGCTTGGCTCATTTTAACCCCTCCAGTGCTTTGATTTCGCCGTTCTCAATGGTCAGCAATCGATTGGCGTATTTTCTGCTTTGAGCAGGATTGTGGGTAATCCACAGAATTGTTACTCCTTCGCGGTTTAAATTCAAAATCACATTCTCAACTATCTGTGTATTTTCAACATCCAGCGCGGATGTCACTTCATCTAAGAGCAGTACATCCGGACGAAACAGCAGGGAGCGAATCAGTGCGATTCTCTGCTTTTCCCCGCCGGACAGATTTGAGATTTCTCTGTTTAGATAGTCAGGTTCCATCCGGAATTCTGCAAATAAGGCGTTGACCCTCTCCATATCCATTTTTTTGTTTCGAATCAGATACGGATAATTCAAATTATCCCGCACCGTGCGGCCGAAAAGCACCGGCGTTTGAAAACAGTAACTGATTTTTTTCCTCAGTTCAACCGGCTCTAGCTGTTTAATATCGGTTCCGTTCACAAAAATACTGCCTTGTGTGGGGCTGATTAAATGACAGCAGAGCTTTAAAAGGGTACTTTTTCCACCGCCGGACGGCCCGACAATGGAAACGTAATCGCCCTTATAAATCTCAAAGGATATGTCATTTAAAATGGTCTTTTCACCATCAAGGTAACTTACGTTCTGAAAAGCAATCTGAGGTATCGGCATTGGTTTAAATTCCTTCTTTTCCTAATATCTATGGGGCGAGTAGGCAGACATCGGAATGTAACTTGTTTTATTTTACCACGTTTATCCGAAAAAAACAGTGCTGTTGCAGGACTTGTCCCCGCACGACAGACATCCTTCCTTTGCTCCGCAGGCATCCTAAAAATATTACCACTTATGGACGCTTTCCGGCATAGACAAGGAGCGGCATACATTGATCAAACGCCGGAAAATCTCCGCTTTGAGCATCGCCGAACGCACCATAGGTTGTACTTGACGCGTCGCCGTTGCGATACCGTTCCATTTTCTGCAATGCTGCATTATACAGTTCGCGGTCCCCTGCATGTTGTGCAATCAGTGCTGCCAGCGCATAAACCGCTGTGGAATGATACTCATACCCTGTAACCGCACTTCCATCAACATGGTATCGAGCCGCCAATCCCTCCCCCAATACCCGTTCTTTGAGCCATGAAAGACTTTCAGCTTTCAGTTTTCCCACCTGTGCAAGATGCAGCAAAGTATAAAGTGCTTCCGCCGTGTTTAAATCTTCGTGCGAATAACTGTTGTTGTCGTAATCAAAAACTGCATAATAGAGAGGAAAATCGTCTGAGATATACCCGCCCTCCACCGTTTTCAGCGTATTTTCCGCCACAGCGGCAAAACGTGTATCCGATTCAGCCATGCGCTGTAAAGCGGCAATATCCGCATAGCACAAAGAAAGTGAATGACTTTTCCTGCCGGTGTCAAATTCAAAAAAACTTACCAGCCGCCTGTTTCGCACGTTTTTCTCATAGATGGCATTTTGAATGGTTTCGGCTGCCTGCGCATATCCGCCCCACACGGCGTCGGCATCTATTAGCGCCGACCACAGACGGATATCATCCAGTGCAGAATTCACTTCGGCTTTTTGCTCGTCATCTGTAACATACCATGCCGCAAGTCCGTCCTGCTCCATATTCTGCTGTGTGTAGTTCCATGCCAAATCAAACAAGGTCTTGTTTTTTGAAAGAACCGCGTAGCGCATGAGCAACCCCTGTGTTTCGCTTAACACATCATGTCCGCCAGGTATTGCAGCGGAATTTTTCATATTACAGGACATGCCGCCGTCCTCGCCGATCATTTGTTTTGAAAGAAACGAAACGGTGGCACTGTCGCCGCCGTGCAGCGCGTACTCAAAGAGCCCTTCATATTCTCCCGCATTCAGCACACCGGTTGCATAAGCCGCTGTCCTGCCCTGTCCATCCAGAATAATGGAAGTCGGGATTTGCTGCAGCCCCCACGCACGATATGCTGCCAAATCATCATCAAACCAACCGACAAACGGAATGTTCATGGAATCCATCTTAGAAAGGGCCTCCTCGCGTGTTTCCTTTTCGGGGACGAACTTGTTAATCAGCAAAACTTCCGCACCATTTTGTTTTGCAATCGACTCAATATCCTGTGCTATGGACAACTGTTCGGTGCAATATTTACACCAGCCTGCCCAAAAAATCACCAGTACCGGAGACCCCCGATAATCGGAAAGTGAAACCATTTTTCCGTTTGCATCCGTAAAGTTTGTCACGCTCGGAGCTTGTCCCAAATACAACTTTTGTGGAAGCTTATCCTCGGGGGTAAAAAGCGTCTGTGTCTTTTGGTCTGTCACGCTTTTCTCCTGTTGCCGAGGCATGCGCTGCCAGACGAGTACTGCGGCAATACATACGGCCAGCACTGCCATTCCCACAAGGCACAGTTTTTCCGCACGGCTAAACGATATTTGATGCATACACCTTCCCCATTTCAAAAACTATTTCTTTGAAAAACTATCGATACCCCCGCTTTTCCTGCGTTTTATGCCTAAATTTTCTCTCCGGTCGCGTGACGCCGTATATTCTTCGGTTTTTTCTGGCTTCGCGGCGGCTTCGGTCACCATAATGCCCACATGACCCTCGCGCAGAGCCTTTTCAATATCAAACCGCGCGTGCATTGCCTCGCTTCTCAACCGCATCAAACGTTTTTCCTCTGCTTCCAGTGCCCGAAGATGTTTTTCACGTTCCGCTCTCTCTGCCGCGATTTTCTCTTCTCGTGCTTTGGATGCCATCACGCTTTCATAGCACGCTTGATTGATATAGGAAACCGTCATACCTGCAAATATCGCAAAAAGCGTTAAAACATGAAAATGGTATCGATTCTGTGTTTCCACCAATAAATGCAGTGTAACGGTACCCAGAAAAAATAATATCAATGCATAGGAAGCATTGGGCTTCTTTCGCCACAGAAAGGCTCCCAGCACCCCCGACAATATAAGCATGATGACATAATAAAAATCGCTGAAAATCATCATATTGTAGAGAAACGCTTCTCGCTGAGGCGTCAAATTCCCCAGCTGATCCAAAAACAGAATATTCGTCGAGGCACCGTAATCGTCATTCCCCCACAGCAGTTCAAATTTATGCAACATCAGGTTAAAAACAGCTTTGGGGTTTTGCGTCAGCCTGTTAAGAGCAACATCGCGACAAGCTATCTGTGCTTCTGTCGCACTGCCCGTGTCATTAAAGGCGTCATTGAGGTAATCCGCATCCTGTTGATTCCAGCCCCCATCGGAGTGCGTATTGAGCCCGACCATTAAATTGTAGCCAAACGAAGCGGTTCCCGAAGCAATTTTGCGGTCCACCGTATAGGCCGTGCCAAGCGAAAAGAATCCGGAAAAAAGCAAGTACGCCAAAAGCACCACCAAACAGCGTTTCCAGCCATCGGAAATCAGCCTCATACCCAGAGGAATATCATTTTTCAGTCGCGCGGGAAGGGTCATTGTGCCCCGCAGCAGATAAAGCAGAATTGCAATTAAAAAGATAACCGCCAAAGGACGAATCGTTCCAGAATACGCCAGAAGTCCTCCCAGCGCCATCAGTTCCAGAACACAATGCCACGGATGAGCAGCAGTTTCGTCAAAATCCTGGAGAGAAGCTACAAACAGCCATGTACAACACATCATCAAAAAGGTAAACGGATACTCGCTTGCCACAAAGTTGCCGTAAAGGATTTGGGACGGCCAAAAAGCCGAAGTACAAAGGGTGACAAATCCACCAATTCGACCGGACAGACGGCGTGCAATACGCCATGCCGCAAAGGCCGTACCCACTGCCAGCGCTACATTGAAATACTGCGCAACCAACACTCCATCGCCAAACAGACGGAACACAACCGACAGTATTTTGGGGTAGCCGAGGACGTGCGGAAACAGGGAGATATAATCACAATAACCGGTACCGCTTGTCAGCAGCGTGCCACTATTTAGCATCTGTGCAATTTCATAATAAGTTTTGTAGTCGGACTGTGGCTCCATCGGAATGGTCTGCACATAGCGCACACGCAGAAAAGTAGAAGCGCACAGCACCGCGGTTGCCAATCCGTTTTCCAGCCAGAAAGCAAAACGCGGATGTTCCGCTACTCGACGTGTCATTCCCAGGCGTGCCCACAGCACTCCGAAAACAAGAAGGCAGATGCCGAGGCCCATGATGCACAAAAGAAGAATCCCCTTATCATAATCCGGATATTCCTTTTGATTTCCAAGTGTTCCTATCCCACAGACGATGGCATAGAGAATCACAGTGCTATACACTATCAATGCAAAATACAGAAATCCGCTGCGTTTTCTCTCCATTTCAGCCCGCCTCTCTATTTTCTTGCGCTCTCGAATCTGTCACCGATATGAAGCGTTACCTGTTTTCGTCTTTTCGGCGGCGTGCGCGCAAAACCACCAAAATGACAGCCAGCAGCAACAGCAGCATGGCAAAGGTAGATACCAGCGTAAAGGCAATTGCGTCGCGGTTTTCCTCCAACTTTTCTCGCAAAGAAACTTGGTTTTGCTCTTCGTCCGTAAGGAAGGTAAAGTGCTTTGTTTCAAAATCGCTGTCAATTAAAAAGGCGTCCCCGGTCAGCTCACTGCGGTTTTTTTGTTTGATAAGATAACTGCCAATGGTTGCAATATTTTTTTCATCGGTGCCGCAAACCGCAAGAATTGCGCGCCCGGAAAAATACGGAGAACGTACAAGCTGAAGAATGCCGATATCTTCCGCATAATCTTCACTCAGCAGCAGTTTTTGGTTGCCGGCAAAACGCCTGCCGTCCTGCTCAAAGGCAAAACTTAAATAATCATTGAGGGAAGCTAAAACGCTGTTGTTTTGGTAGGTGCCAAACACAATCAGATTCACATCGGTCTGTTCCGCGTCAAATTCAGATGCACGCACCGCCTTTAAACTGCCGTAAGGGCTGACGCCCGCGCCTTCCATGGAAATGATTTCTCCCAGAGTGTTTAGTTCGGTTTCATCCATGGAATTCGGTACCACAACATACGTATTTTGGAATAACCCCAGCGTTTGGAATGGATAGGGATGAGTCTTTAGGCTATATGTTCCGCCATTCCCTGCGGGGAGGTAAAACGTCGAGTCTCCCGTCACATACGCCCACGGCATTTCTTCTGCACGCTTTGTGCAGTAAAGGTCTTGCAGTTCCAAATCAAACGCAATGGTAATTCTGCCTGCATACGTTCCCGCCACATCCGGCGGCATGACAAAGGAAAGAGTGTCCCCTCCTGCGTACTGTCGCTTCAATTTTTTACTGCATACCGGAACATCACCCCAATAGACAGTGACCATGGAACGGTCAAAATTCAAATTATCGCTGTAGCGGAAATTCAGGTTTGCCTTTCCCCCTTCTGCCAGCACAAAACCGCCCGAAATGGGCAGATAAATATTTTGTTCATGACGAAACGGCCCAATAAAGGACAGGCCGCCGCCCGTCATATCTTCCACCGTATATTGATTAACGACCAAATCACTGAGTTGAGAGTTTTGAGTAAGCGTATCCGCCGAGCCTGTTTTCACATATGCAAAAGACTTTTTTTCTTGGGAGACACGGCTTTCATCCATCAACATCGCCGCACCGTCATACAACGCCGCAGGATTGTCGGACGTTACCACCAATATACTCCCATCGGCATCGGACGTTTCGCACACATAGGCGTAATCGCTGAGATTTCTCCCGTCCGTTTGTATGAGGGCGGAAAGGGAGGACGGCAGTTTGTTTCGCAAAGCAATCACCACGCGCTGTCTTGCGCCGTCACTGCCGTACTGATTCAGCGTTTTCAGCGATATCTCATCCGCGGTTTGGGTTTCATCTCCGAGGTCCGCACGCAGCAAAAGTGCCGCAGTTAATTCTTCGCCGGAAGCGTCGGCCGGAACATAGACGGAGCATTCGCTGCCGGTTTCATCTAGGGAGGAAACAAACGGGTAGGGATATTGGCTGAGCACACTGCCCAAATCTTTCACATTATATCCTATCTGAACCACGGAATTTTTACTCACATTGACCCAGTTTGCCCCTGAAAAATCATCCAGACATCCGTCGTCATTATACAGCCGAACATACGCGGAAATTGTGAACTGATTATAGCCTTTTCTCAACAAGCTCATGGGAATTTCCACATAAGCTATCTGTGTTTTGCCGTTCCTGTAATCCACTTTGCAGGACGACACAGGCGTGGAATTGACAAAAAAGGTCAGCGAAGCAGGCACATTGTCAATCAAAGGACTGATACTGAACTGAATTGACGCATAAGCGTACACAACCTCCCAGTAATCCTCCACGGCAAAATAATAAGAATCACTTTTGTAAATGCCGCTAAAGAGCATATCATTGTCGTACGAAAAGACTTTGGTATGGCTTGCCGATGGTTCTTGCGGCGGCATTGTATTTGGGAGTGCAGCCGATGAAGGGTCGGAAGCAAGAACCGTTTCAGCAAGCATATCCGGATTTAAATTCTCGTTCGATTCCGCCTGCAATGCCGAATCATTCTGCCCCTGTGCCAAGGTACCCTCAGTAATGCTGCCAATTGTAGATTCCTCAGCGAAAGCCGCTGTACCCGTAACACAAAGCAGCATTGTGCTGAACAAAAAGCACGCCAACGTTTTTGCAATCTGTTTTCCTCTCATCGTTTGCCTCCCATCGGTGTGACACCATCGTGAAATTCCGAGCTGTCATCATCACTGTCTTCCGCATATCGTACGGTCTTATCCCATTTGACCTCTCTATGAAACATCCGGTCAACAATGGCAAGATAAACGGCTTTTGCAACAACCAACATCCATAATTTTGCATAGGTAAACAACATAATGGCTACAAGCGCCATAGACTGTAAATTAAATTCATTCCGCTCCAGTGCCAGAGTGAGCATCATGTTCGCTATGAATACGGCGATGGCCATCCCCCACAAAAGGGAAGAAAATCCCGCCAGCCGCACATGGATAAACCCCATGACGCCGCCCAAAAAAATTACGTCCGATGTAATCAGCGAAGACAGCATCAGCACATAGACCATGGCATAGTACAGAGTATCCAGCCGCATGGGGCCGGCTTTCGAATCAAAAGTATATTTAAAATTTTTCACCAACACATAAAGATTTCCTCTGGCCCAACGCGTGCGCTGACGAAACCAAACGTTCAGCAAGTGCGGTTCCTGTTCCCAAGTAACCGCCTGGGGAAGAAATTTGATGTAATACCCCATGCGGTAGATTTGAAAGCTGATTTCGGTGTCCTCGCTGAGTGCTTTTACATCCCAGCCTCCGATACTTTCCAAGATACTGCGGCGGATGACATAATTCGTACCCGGAATGGTGCAAAGCTGAAAGAAAAAATACCGTCCCGCCTGATTCATGCACTGGTGGGCCAATGTTTCAATATTAACAAACCGCGTCAGCGCTGAGGCATTGCGGTTTCGTGTGCGAAATTTGCCGATGACCGCACCGATTTTTTCGTCCGCCAGCAAATTTTCCACCAAAAGGCGAAGTGCGGAAGGCTCCGGGGTATTGTCGGCGTCATAAACGGCAATAACACTCCCTTTTGCTAAGGAAAAGCCGATATTTAGTGCATTGGATTTTCCCGCACCGCCAACTGCGGAATCAGTATTTACCACAATAATACGGCGGTTCGGAAATTCCCGCTGAATATCCTGTAAAAGTTTCTTTGTCTCATCACCGGAATTATCATTAATAACAATAATCTCATACCGTTCTTTCGGGTAATCGAAGTTCAATATTGTGCGCACCGTACGGCTGAGCACGAGAGCTTCATTATGCGCCGGAATGAGAACGGACACCATGGGATACTCCCCATCTTTTGGCGGAATACTGCCCGAGGATACATTGCACTTTAAATAGTACCGAAATCCTCCGATGCTGAGCACCACGTAGATCGCCATAAAAAACCATATGGTGATAATGGCATACAGGGACGCCGCATCCGCTATGGACATTTCATCACCTTCTTCTCCCAAAGTTTAAAGAAAAACCGACCCTATTTTTTCCGCGAATTTATGCGGGAATCTTCATGGCCGTTATCTTCGTAAAAAAAGCGGCGGTGCATCTGTCTGCGTGCCAAATACATGGAAAGAGCAAGAATCCCCAAAGCCGCGGCAACAAACAAAATCAAAACCCGATTTCCCTTTTGCAAATTTGCAGTGGCACGGTACAATATTGTTCGTTTGTAGTCATAGTTTTCATCAAAAGTCTTTGGCTCATAGTCAAGCGAGACTTCCTTTCCGTTAATCATTAGCGTCTTACCGTTCCATTGGAGCAGACCGCCGTTATTGAAATATGCGATATGCTGCGCATCCCACAAACTCTTAAATCCTGCGGAGGAATTTCTTGCCGCATGAACCTTCTGCATAATCTGCTCCTCTGAAACTGTTGAATCAATATAGACGGCTGTTGCGCAGCAATCCAGATAGCCAGCACCCGTTGCATCCAAAGGAATCACAGGGGAAACAAGCTGCGCACCCAAAAGGGAAAAATCGCTGACAGCGGCTTCAAAATTCAAATTTGCGCCTGCCAAACCGTCGTTATAAACAAACAATGTGCGGAAACGCCCCAAAGTGGAACGCAGATTTTCCTGATACATCCAGCTTTTCGGAATTTCCAGTGCCACCGGGTAAACCTGATTTTGAATATAGCTTTGCTCCGCATCGGTCAGTTTTTGTTGCAAAGTCTGAACATTAAGCTCCCCTTGAACAATCGGCGCATGCAAAATCACTGCGCCTGAGTTTGCCTGTGCATACCGCAAGATTTCACAAAACTGCTGCATGGCCGGAAAATCCGCATTTTGATAAATCGGCATCACGCTGATGACAAAACTGATTTTTTCCTCTACAAGATTTTGCACAACTGTTAGCAGTTTTTCCGGATTCGTAAACGGATACACCGAATCGATGACGATATACTGCGCGTAGCTGTGCGGTTTGCCTTGATACGGCCAAAGCCACAGTGAAACTTCCTGCTGCAGCACCGCCCGCGCGAATGCGGTGGTATAATCGGTCATGGGCAAATACCGTACGGAATTCCATCCGCTGACAAGCGGCCATGTTCCGTTTGCAGTGGCAAGCGTTCCCGCGGTGTAAGTCGGATGTTCCGGCAGCTTGAAACTATCCAGCACAAGCAGCTGCGAAAAAGTATTATTTCCCGAAAAGGTATAGGACGCGGCCGCGCTGTTGGTTTCGGAAAACAGAATCTTTCTCGGATAGTTTTCCGTACTGGGCAACGTATTCGGAAGGCATCCGAGCAAAAGCACATGGCCTGAAAAATTTCGGAGTGCCGTTTCCATACGTGCAGATGTTTCCAACGCGTAACACACCAACGAATTATATTGGGAAAGCCTTGTAGCTGCCTTGCTCTGCGGCAGGTAATCGGAAGCATAGCCGAGAAAGGTAAAGCATTCTACAATATTACTCAGACTATCCTGCTTCGTTTCACTTAAGTCATCGGGGTAAACGATTAAGATATCGGACACCTCAGCCAGGTTTGCGGCGGTAGGTTGCTCGGCAAACCATTTTTCTTCTGTCCCCGTTGTCAGCAAAGGATGCAAATCGCTGCCCTTTGCTGAAACAGGAAACGGCAGCAACAGGGCACAGACAACTAACATACTTGCAAGGCGTCTATACATCATACTGCAGCTCGCTTTCCACCTTGCGGTAAAATGGAATGGCGTCGGTACCAAGGGATGGATCATATTCCGCAAAGGCAATGCGTACTTCCACGCGAACGGGTTTGTCGGTAACGCCGGCAAACGCATCTTTCTGCTCAATGGCATGCAGCAGCCTGTTCCGAACCGTCCGCGCACCGCTTGCATCACAAAAATAAATAATTCCTATGGAGCCTTCTTCGTCGATGGAATAAACACGGTCCTCCAAACGCAGCGTATTCTGTACAATTTCCGCAAGGCGCTGGCGAAGATGTTCAAATCCCCGCCGCGACAATATGCTTTTCAGCTCGTTTGCATAGCGCAGCTTTATCAGCATCAGCCCCATATCCGTACCGTTTCGGGCGGAAAGTGACATGGTACGCGCTAAATTAAAATACAGGCTGCGCAGATTTTCCAGTCCGGTCAGCGGGTCAACAACCGTGAGCTCTTCCAGTTGTTGGTTTAAAATAGCATTTGCCGTTTCTGTGGCCGAATATTCGCGGATAAACAAGATTAGCCCTGCCAAAACACCCAGCAGCAAAAATCCCCACAAGTAATCAGTTTTTGCAATTCCAGCATGTTCTGAAGCATAAAGATATAATTTATATGCCGTGAACGCAAAAATTTGAAAAGCTGTGAGAACTGTGGCAGCATACTGCGCACGGAACACGGCCAATATCGCTGTGAAAAACAGCAGTAGCAGCATAATTAAATTTTGAGTCAAAAGTGAATCGGGCGAAAACGCAACAATCATTGTACCGACGAACAAACAGGCAAGAAACAACAGCATCCCGATATCCTGCAGAAGCAGACTGCGGTTAGCTAAAATATTTTTATGATTTTGATTCATGTTTGGCCCTCCTCCGTTTCCAACAGGTTCAGCCGATGCAAAATCCCCGTAAACGTTAGGAAAGAAATGAAATCGATACATACACTGAAAATCAGAGAATATCGGGAAAGTTCAGCCGTACCGCTCCTGAGTATGATGTAAAACATATGTGCAAGGCCGGCTGTCAAAAAAGTCCAAAAAGTGTCCAACATAATACGCCTTGCTCTGTTGTGCATGTTGCGTGTATTTCGCTTTGACTGCATCATTCCATAGACAATGGCAAGCAGTAAAAGATACCCCAAAGTCTTTGGGGCAAATCGTACTTTAAAATTACTTGCAAGGGCGAACAAAGGCGTTCGGCCTTTGGGCGGCATTGAGGCGGATACCTCATAGTTGCCGCAGTAATCGCGGCGTACGTTAAAAGCTGCGTGAACGCCCTGTTCCAACAAAGCCGCCAGCGCAGCCGGATGGCGTGCATAATACAACATCAGCGCGGAAGAGGAATACCGGTCATAGAATCCTGTTTGCAGTTCCGGATTATCAGCTTTCGTAAGCGGATAACCGCTGTAAGAAGATGTATCCGCCAACGTTTCAAACCGTGCATCAATTCCAAACTCAGCAAGCGTCTGTTCCGGATTGGACGATTCCAGCAAAACTCCGCTGGTCATCGCGTTTAATTTTGAATCCATAGAAAAACGCGAATTGCCGCTAATCAGTCCGCTAAAACCGGCCAAAATCAAAACCAAAGCAGAAAGCGCCGCCACCGTTTTTGTCGGCAGTTTTGCCCCGTCCATGGCAATCTGCCGCAGACAAAACAACGAAAGGGCAAAGCCAAATACGGCACAGTGCTGTTCCGTCAGCGTAAGAATAATGCCAAAAGCTGCCAGGAGCAAAAGCCGAACATTGTCCCACCTACTAGATATTTGCAGTGAAAGACAGAACCCACAGCAATACAGCAAGCAGATAAACCAAAGCGCTTCCGGGTAAAGGGAATTAAAATAAGCAAGATAAGAAACATCGCCGAACAGAAGAACCGCCGCGGCCCCAAGCACCGTTCTCTCAGACGCAAATTTTACACGACATGCCGCTTGCTTCGTAAAAAGCCAAACAGCCGGCAGATACAGGCACAAATACAGAAAGGCTAAAAAGCGCACGTCAAAAAAATTGTCCTGCGTAAAAAAATGATCAAGGCTCAACGCAAAACGGATCATACAAATATGTGTGGAAAATCCGCCGTACACGGCAGGCACCGTGCGTTCATACACGCGAACAAAATAAGCACCTTCCGGCTGTGCGGCATCGGCAGCGGAATATTGCAAACCTGCTTGCCGCATAATTTGCTGCAAGGAACCGTCATCTGCCACACCGATATAACGCGGCAAAAACAGAAGAATGACCGCGGCAGCAAAACACAGGGCTGTCGCAGCTGCCGCAACCATTGACGGCGAATTGTATCGTGCCATACGGCGGTTATATGCGCTGCGCAAATGCTGAGCCATTTGCCAGAGCGCTTTTAATTTTGACGCAATCGCCGCTAAGGATGATTGGCTGTGTTTTGCCTTTTTTCTCACGCCCTCTGCTCCTTTTGTACTCGACTTGTTGTGATGTGCCGCATGGTCATTCAGTTTTTCAAACGCCGTTGGTCATTTTATCTTGTTAGCACACGGTAAGACATAATCACAAACCTTTGTTATTTATAATATCAACAATACTTCAAGATATAATGTAATATATTGTCGGTTTTTGAATGATTAATCTCGCAGTTTTACAAACCGGAGTTAGCCTGTTTAAACAGTCTATCACTTTGGCGACCGCCGCTGCGTTTTCAAATACGGGATCCGGTCAATTGCAGCTTTGGAAAATATTAATTACATTATGTCAAGTATTCGGTCATTTTTTATAAATGTAGAATATAACGAAAATAAACCGATATCTAATATCGTATGATGGGCAGGAACAGTTTGCCACCTTTTATAGCAAAGAAAATTCCCTTTCCCCCTTTACTTTATCATGCTAATGCATTACTATAATACTTGCGATATATAAAGAGAATAAAGGATGGATCACAATGAAAAAGATTTTAAGTCTGCTGATGACTGCTTTGCTGGCCATTTCGTTTGCCGGCTGCACTTCTTCGACCTCTTCTGAGCAGTCATCTTCCGCAGCTGCTTCTTCAGAAACACAGGAGGACACCTCTTGGAGCAAAGTACAATCCGCCGGAAAACTGGTGCTTGGTCTGGACAAGGCTTTCCCGCCCATGGGCTATGTGGATACAGAGACCGGTGAAATCGTCGGTTTTGACATCGACCTTGCAAAAGAAGCCTGTGAGCGCCTCGGCATTGAACTGGAACTTCAGCCCATAGATTGGGACAACAAAAGTGCCGAACTGAACAACGGCAATGTGGACTGCCTTTGGAACGGATTTTCCAAAACACCTGAACGGGAAGAGGAATTCGCACTGAGCATTCCGTACATGAAAAACAATCAGATTATCCTTGTAAAATCCGGCTCCAACTACAAGGGTCTGGACGATTTAAAAGGTAAAACCGTGGGTGTGCAGGCAGACTCCAGCGCGGAAACCGCTTTAAATGACAACCCGGATTTCACAAACTCATTGGGAAATGTCGTTAAAATTGACGATTACAGCAAGGCTGTATTGGAAATTCAAAACGGTACCATTGATGCGATTGCCATTGATGAAATTGTGGCGCGCTACTACCTAACAAAAAATCCGGATGCCTACACCATTCTGACAGATGAAGACGGCAACGATGCCTCCCTTGCTACGGAGGACTACGTTGTTGCATTCCGGAAATCCGATATCGCACTGAAAGAAAAAATCGAGGGTGCCTTAGAGGAAATGGCAAAAGACGGAACGATGGCGGAGATCTCACAAAAATGGTTTAACTCCGATATCACCACCGTTGGAAAATAAATGGTCGACAGCCTGTTTTAGCCACTCCTGCTTTTCTAAAAATAATTGGAGGACTCCTGCTCAATGAATTATTCCGTGCTGCTTGCGCAAATGCTGCAGGCTACTTTGATGTCACTGCGCATTTTCTGTTCCACCCTGCTGTTCTCGCTTCCCCTAGGGCTGCTTGTTGCAGCAGGGCGCAGGACAAAAATAAAATGGATCCAGTTTCCCGTACGGCTCTACATACTTTTGATGCGCGGCACACCACTGATGCTTCAGCTTCTTTTCATCTTCTACGGGCTCAAGCCGCTGACCGGCATACAGCTTGACCGGGTGCTTGCGGCTCAAGTCGCTTTTATCTTAAACTATGCTGCTTATTTTGCGGAAATCTTCCGCGGCGGCATTGATGCAATTCCAGTCGGTCAGTATGAAGCTGCAAAGGTGTTGGGCTTTACACGGCGGCAAACATTTTTCCGCATTATTCTGCCTCAAGTTTGCAAAATGATTCTGCCGCCAATGAGCAATGAATTTATCAATTTGGTAAAGGATACCTCGCTCGCGCAGGTCGTCGGTGTAACGGAGCTGCTTCAAGTCACTTCCGATTGGGTTTCCTCCGCCGTAAGCATGGTTCCGTTTGCTATCGCCGCAGTGTTCTATTTGGCGATGAATGCAGTTGTCAGCCGCTGCTTCACCGTTGCGGAAAATCGTTTGAGTTATTACCGTTAGGGGGAAATTCTATGCCGATATTATCTGCACACGATTTATATAAAAGTTTTGACGGCACAGAAGTACTCAAGGGGATTTCCGTGGACGTAGAAAAAGGCGAGGTACTGACCATCATTGGGCCGTCCGGTTCGGGAAAAAGCACCCTTCTGCGATGTATTACACAGCTGGAAACAATAGACAAGGGTGAAATCTCCGTCTGTGGAGAAACGCTTGTGAAAAACAGGGACGGCCATGCGGTTTACGCCGACCGAACAATGCGCAATCGCATTGCACGGCACATTGGGCTGGTTTTCCAAAACTACAACCTGTTCCCGCATTTCTCCGTCCTGCGCAATATCACGGAAGCACCGATTCATGTGCTGGGAAAAACAAAAGCGGAAGCCGAAGCCTCCGCTAGAGAATTGCTGAAAAAGATGGACCTTTCTGATAAGGCGGATGCCTACCCGTGCCAGTTGTCCGGCGGACAGCAACAGCGCGTTTCCATTGCCAGGGCTCTGGCCATGAATCCGGACATTCTGTTTTTTGACGAGCCCACGAGCGCACTGGATCCGGAATTGACCGGCGAAATTTTGAAAGTCATACGCGAACTTGCCGCCGAACACATGACCATGGTCGTTGTCACACATGAAATGGCGTTTGCACGCGATGTAGCTGATAAGGTCATTTTTATGGCCGACGGTGTGATTGTGGAGCAGGGTACACCGGAGCAGGTATTCGGCAACGCACAAAGCGAACGTACAAAGAGTTTCCTGGCTCGTTTTCATAAAGCGTGACCGCCTGCGGTGAAAGTTAAATTTTTACACCTGCTTCCCGCAGCGCAGCACACAGAGCCGGCACATCCTGCCGAAAGCAGAATCCGCGCATACCCAGAGCCTCCCCCGCAGACACATTTTCCGGGCGGTCATCAATAAAAAAGCACTCTTCGGGCAAGAGTTGATATTTTTGGAACAAGGCCTGAAAGATTTCCGGTTCCGGCTTAATGCAGTGCTCATCGGCGGAAACAACCATTCCGTCAAAGTGCTGCATGGCCGGAATCTTTTTATAGAATTGGTAGAACCTTCGGCTCATATTTGACAAAAGATAAATGGAATATCCATTTTGTTTCAGCCGAGCAACCACCGGCTCCATTTCATCAATCGGAGTGAGTACATCATGCCAATGCTCATAAAGGTAGCGCGCCTTCTCATGCAGACGCTCTGGAATCCGGGCAGAAACAAGTGCAAAATATTCCTCGTCGCTCAAAGTTCCGCGGTCTGTTTCCAGCCATTCCGGGGCACAGAACAGTTCGCGATGAACCAATTCCGCGTCTGCCATATCTAAAATATGTGTGCTTGTGAACTTCATCGGTTCGTAACGAAATAGTACCCAAGCCATATCAAACACAATGTTGCGTATCAATTTTTTCACCCCACATCGGAAGATAATTGTTTCCAATGGTATCATAAAAATTCTGTTTGTCAAGTTCTTCATACAAAAATTCCCCGGTACTGTAATCAAGCACCGAGGAATGTTTATTTCTTCTGTTTTTTGCTGCATTGCTGATGATAGGGACAGGAGGAACAGTCGCCGCCGCAGGAGCTTCCTTTATGCCGCCAGGCATAGCGCGCGGCCACAAAAAACAATAACGCAACAACCAGCAGGATAACAATATCTGCAAAGCCCATTTAAGAACTTCTCCTTTCGCTTATCCGACAAACAGCCTCCCGATCTGGTACACGAGGAAAGCAACAGCCCACGCGACGCCGCACTGGTAAAAAACAACCCCTACCGCACTCCTCACGCTGCCCATTTCATGCCGAACGGCGTTTATAGCGGCAACACATGGCGTATACAACAGAGTAAACATCAGGAAAGTAAACGCCGTCAGTGGGGTAAACAATCCGGACAATGCCTGCGGCAGACCGGAAACATCCGTTCCCGTTAAAACCGCCAGCGTGCTGACAACTGCTTCTTTCGCTGTAAAACCGGTAATCAGCGCGGTGGAGGCTCTCCAATCCCCGAAGCCAAGCGGGGCGAATATCGGAGCTATCCAGCGGCCAATCACAGCAAGCATACTGTCGGAGCTGGAGGAAACCGGATTGAATTTCAAATCAAACGTCTGCAAAAACCAGACAATTATGGTTGCAACAAAAATTACGGTGAACGCGCGGACCAGAAAATCACGTGCTTTATCCCAGAGAAGCAGCAGCACGCTTTTGGGACTGGGCATACGGTAATTCGGCAGTTCCATAACAAAGGGCACCGGATTTCCATGAAAGACCGTTCCACGCATTAACAGGCCACTGCCAATTCCCATCAGCATGCCAAGCACATAAAGCAGAATCATCACAAGTGCCGCATGTTCCGGAAAAAAGGCGGCCGTAAAGACCGCATAAATCGGCAGCTTTGCGCTGCAGCTCATGAACGGCGTTAAAAGAATGGTCATTTTTCGGTCCCGTTCGCTGGCAAGGGTTCGCGTTGCGAGAATTGCCGGCACGGAACAGCCAAAGCCAATCAGCATCGGAACAAAACTCCGTCCAGACAGACCGATTCGGCGAAGAAGTTTGTCCATAACAAACGCAACCCGGGCCATATATCCGCTGTCTTCCAAAATAGAGAGGAAGAAAAACAGCACCACAATAGTCGGCAAGAACTGCAGGACGCTGCCCACTCCGGCAAATACGCCATCCACTATCAGCGATTTGACGATTGGATTAATGCCATAGGCCGTCAATCCCGTTGCCATAGCATCTGCAGTAAACGTGATTCCTTCGGAAAGCAAATCACTTAACGCACTTCCAATCAGGCCGAACGTCAGCCAAAAAATCAGCATCATAATCATAAGGAAGATCGGAATGGCAAGATACTTGCTGGTTAACACATTATCGATAGCAATACTCCTTAGGTGTGCCTTGGACTGTCCTTTCTTAATCACAGTGGAAGAACACAGACCCTCAATAAAGGAATAGCGCATATCGGCAAGCGCCGCTTCGCGGTCAGTTCCCAGTTCCCGTTCCATCTCCTTTACATCGTGCATGACCATATCTTTCTCATTTTCACTCAGCTGAAGTGCTTCCATCATCGGCTCGTCCCCTTCCACCAGCTTCGTGGCGGCAAACCGGGGCGGAACATGGATGCGCTGGGCGTGATCTTCCACCAAATGTGCAATCGAATGAATGGTGCGATGCACTGCACCGGAGCAAAAATCCTGACGCTTTGGCAGACGTTTGGCCTTGGCAGTTTCAATCACCGTGTCAATCAGTTCATCGATTCCCTCATTTTTACTGGCGGAAATCGGTATCACCGGTACACCAATCTGTTGCTGCAATTCCTTTATTTTGATAGTTCCGCCGTTGGCCCGAACTTCGTCCATCATATTCAGTGCAATCACCATTGGAATATCCAGCTCAATCAGCTGCATACTCAAATAGAGGTTTCGCTCAATATTGGTCGCGTCCACAATATTGATAATGGCGTCGGGATGGCTGTTGAGTAAAAAATCACGCGTTACAATCTCCTCATTGGAGTAAGGAGAAAGAGAATAAATACCCGGCAAATCAACGACTGTAACATCTTTGTGTCCGCGGATCTTCCCGTCCTTTCTCGCCACAGTCACTCCGGGAAAATTTCCCACGTGCTGGTTGGACCCGGTCAGTTGGTTAAAAAGTGTGGTTTTGCCGCAATTCTGATTTCCCGCAAGTCCCAGGATCATGCAGTCACGCCTCCTCGATTACAATATTTTTTGCGTCGTCCAGCCGCAGGGTCAGTTCATAACCGCGCAGATGAATCTCAATTGGATCGCCCATAGGCGCCATTTTCCGCACCATCACCTCCGTATGCGGAGTCAGCCCCATATCAAGCAACCGGCGGCGCAGCGCACCCTCTCCTTTGACTTGCAGTATTTTGCACTTTTCCCCGACTTTCAACTGATCAAGTGTCATATATTGTCTCCTTTGCAGGTAAATCATACCGCAATCTGCGTGCATGATTTTATAAGTTAGTCTATGCTAACAATAGTTTATGCCTGCGGGTGTCTTTTGTCAATACCTATATAATTCAGATATTAGTATAACTGAAGTATGACTCAAAATTACTTCCATCACAGAATTACCCACTGTTATTGGCACTTTACCGTGCAGAAAAAGTTCATTAAGCCTAAAATCAGCGGGTTAAACAATGAAGCCGATGCAAGAAACGCATGATATGCAGAGAGCTGCAATTACTTTTTTTGCCTCTGGGGTTACAAGACTTAATTTAACAGAAAAAAGAATGACTTTCAGCTTAGAATCCGATATTATTATATTATAACTTACATTGGTGACTGCGAAGAGTAAAATATATCTTTGGGACTGTGTCAAATCAGGTAGGAAAGGATATGGAAAATGGACTGGATTATTAAGCGCTTTTATGAATTGACAACGGACGAACTCTATGAAATACTTCGCCTGCGCTGTGAAGTGTTCGTGGTGGAACAAAAATGTCCGTACCCGGATGTAGACGGAAAAGATGCGTTTGCCTTTCATTTATTTGCAAGGGACTCAGCAGGTAAAATTTGCGCTTGCCTGCGTATTTTAGACCGCGGACAGACGTTTAAAGAACGGTCAATCGGGCGGCTTTTAGTGCGCAGAGACTGCCGTGGACGGGGCCTAGCGCGCGAAATGTTAAACCGATCGATTCAATTTATTCAAAGTTCTGCACGTGAGAACATTAGAATTGAAGCGCAGGCTTATCTGCGGGATTTTTATTGTCATGCCGGATTTGTCCCGTGTTCGTCCGTATATTTGGAAGACGGTATTGAGCATGTGGAGATGCTGTATGTTGCCGAAAAGCAATAATTTATATTGCATAATCACAACCTGCAAATTGCAAAAAATGCATCATTTTGCCTTTGGACTCTTGACCGAAGTGTGAAAAAGATTTATTCTGTATGATATCTGTTGTATAACCATGATTTTCAGCCACCGAGATTTTATTTTTACCGGTGAATTTGAATTTTTAAATGAGGTTTGTCATATGAACGAAACCGTCTATATCACAGGACATAAAAATCCGGACACAGACTCCATCTGCTCCGCCATTGCGTATGCCGAATTAAAGAAAAGGCTCGGAATACAGGCAGTTCCGGTTCGTATTGGCAAAATTAATAAAGAAACGGAATTTGTTCTGAAACATTTTGGAGTGAAGGAACCGGAATATTTGAAAACGGTCAAGACACAAGTGTCGGACCTAGACCTCGATGTGATACCGCCTGTGTCAGCGGACATCTCTATTAAAACAGCATGGAATATCATGCGGAAATATAACCGACAGGTACTGCCTGTAACCGATGATACCGGGAAATTGCTTGGAATCATCTCCCTTTCCGATATCACCAACAGCTATATGGCCTCTCAGGAAAATAATGTGCTCTCGAAAAGCCATACGCCGCTTCGCAATGTGGCAGAAACCCTAAATGCGCGCCTTGTCTGCGGAAATTCGGATGATATATTCCAATCCGCCGGTAAAGTAGTTATTGCAACCATGGCACCGGACAATTTGGAACCATTTGTGGAAAAAAACGACATTGTGTTAATGGGCAACCGCAAAGACAGCCAGATGAAAGTCCTAAAAGCCGGGGCCAGCTGCCTTATTGCTACCTGCGGGGGACAAGTTGATAAAGACGTGTTGGAAGTTGCCAAGCAGAGCGGGTGCTTCGTGTTGGAAACCAATTTTGACACATTCACAGCTGCCCGTCTGATTAACCAGAGCATCCCCGTTGGCTACGTGATGACAAAAAATAATTTGATCTGTTTTAATATTCACGACTTTATTGACTATATCCGCGACAAAATGCTGCAAACCCGTTTTCGCAGCTATCCTATTGTAGACGATGATGGAGCCGTAAAAGGATTTGTATACCGTTATCATCTGATTTCTCCGCGCAAAAAGAAAGTCATTCTTTTAGACCACAACGAGATGTCTCAAACAGTGGACGGAATTGGTCAAGCGGATATTTTGGAAATAATTGACCACCACCGCATTGGTGACATTCAGACCGGGTCGCCCGTTTATTTTCGTAACGATACGGTTGGCAGCACAGCAACATTGATTGCAAAGATGTATACGGAAAACGGAATCCGTCCGATGAAAGAAATTGCCGGTATCCTTTGCGCTGCAATTCTTTCGGATACGCTGAATTTAAAATCGCCCACTACCACATATCAAGATCGGGAAATGGTTGCTCAGCTATCGGAAATCGCAGGTCTTGATGTAAATTCATTTGCAGCGCGTATGTTTCAGGCCGGGTCCTCACTGGAGGATATGAGTCCGGAACAGATTCTGTATAATGACTTTAAGGATTATAATTTAGGTAAATATAAAATCGGCATTGGTCAAATTAACGCCGGAGATAAAGAAACTGTAAAAAAGTTAAAAAGCAGTCTCCTTGCGCATATGAAAATAGTGCAGAAACAAAGCGGATACAACCTTTTGCTTTTGATGATGACGGACATTGTGAAGGAAGGATCGTATTTATTGTTCTCCGGTCATATGGAGGATTTAATACGAAATGCTTTCAATGTGGAACCACAAGACCATGAAGTCTATTTGGAAGGAATGGTGTCACGAAAAAAGCAGGTGTTGCCGCTCTTAACAAACGCAATTCATAATATTCCGGGATAAAGCCCAATAAATGACCGGTGCAGACAAGGAACGATTCCCAAAACAGTTTTTTCTTGTCTGCGCCGTATTTTGCTTGATGCGTATGAACAACCTGCGTTTTGCAAATGACTTTTTCGTGTAAAGTTTTAGCACAGTTGGAAACACAATCTCGGACGATATAATATTTCAAGAAAAAGCCTTGACATTTCCTGTGCGTAATGTTATTATAATAAAGCTCCAACAACCGGTGCTTAATCATTAGGAGCTAAAGACGAATAAATATCGCGGAGTGGAGCAGTCCGGTAGCTCGTCGGGCTCATAACCCGAAGGTCGTTGGTTCAAATCCAGCCTCCGCAACCAAACAAAACCCAGTAGCTATGCGGCTTCTGGGTTGTTTTTTTGTCGTTCTGTTACGAAAAACGGGATATAGCCCTGATTTCGGTGTTTCGGTACCATTCGATACATCTCGTCCCCATACGAGTATCCAATCGACGTGGCCGATAGCCGCAGCGGTAATCACGGCGGGACGGATTGTGTGCATGCTTTTCCGCACCAATAATACCGGAGACCTCTGCTTCCATTAGACGGGTACACAGCCATTCCAGCATCGACAGCATTGGATCCGGCTGCGCCATACATTTTAGTAGCAATTCTGTCAAATTTGTGGTATTCTTTTTTTAAGTCATTGGGTATCTCTCCTTCTTTGAATGTCTTCTCACCATTCATTTTAGGCTCTATGTCAATAGTTGGGGTAACCCAAAATGGAAACACCGGATGGAGCGGCGTTAAGCTGCTCCATTTTCCGTTGAATGATGGAACATGTGAAGAATACGATTGCGGAAGCGACGAAAATTACGATAACCGTAGGCATTGCGTTTGAGTACCTTAATCTTGTTGTTAACCCCTTCGGTAAAACCATTGGTGTAAGGACAATCAAACGAATTTAGAATACCTTTTGACCAGCGGACCATGGTATTTCCACAAGCAACAAATCTTGAAAGACCACTGTTTTGTGCGGCCATAATCCAATGGGATAGCGCTGTCCGTGCGGACACGCTGTCAGAAGATTCAAGGACTTTGAAAAACTGTTCTTTCAGAGAGTAGGCTGTCAGCAGACGGTTACTGGCATAGAGCATAAGATCGACCTGTTGCTTTTGCTCCGGAGTGAGAAATTGATATCGCTTGTTCAGTAAGATTCGGGAGCGTTTAAAATAAATTCTTCGGGTTTTACTGAATTTTTTCTGTTCTTCCTTGCGAACGGCTTCAAAGGCCCAAAATACTTGGCGAATGTAATGATATTTGTCAATGACATAATTGGAATCTTTAAAATATGTTTGAGCAATACCGGCGTATGTACTCCACATATCGCTGACAAAATGTTTGGTTTGAGAACGGTCAAGCTAGCCGAAATATTCTGTCAGTTTGTGGTTGTAACGAGCAGGAAGAATATCAAGGATTCGGTGACGGACCGGATCGGTCAGAATGCACTGATATTTCTCGCCGCTTGTATTGCCTTTAAACTCATCAATCGATACAACTTCGGGTAATTTCTGCGGTTTACCATAGTTGATACAATCAAAAATCCGGATAATAGTTGCAACCGAAAGATTTACTTCACGTGCTACACTGGTAAAAGAACGCACGTCGGAAAGCTTTGAAATGATATATGAGGCTAAACGGTTTGTCATGCGATGATATCTAGGCAAAAACGAGTTATCTTCAAAGAAACGCTTTCCACAAGAATGGCAGCGATATCGGCGCTTTCGTAGAATCAGGGAGGTATGTTTGCCAAAAGCGGGAATGTCTTTTACTGTTTGACAACGGTAATCATGAACGTAGCTGGTTTGATGGCCACAACAGGGGCAAACATGCGGTTTTCTCGGTAACTCAATAAAAATTTCCGTTTTATCAGGCAATTGCCTCACATTTTTTACGATTACCCCTTTTAATCCAAGCAATTTTTCGATAGAATGAGTACAGAGCATATCGATGACCTCCCAAATGGTGGTGTGGTAATCTCCATTTTAAAGGTTTTTCATCGAATATGCTCTACTTTTTTTTACTCTTTTTCTCAGGCTCTATTCGTTACACCCCAACATTTATTATAGAGCCTCATTTTATCGGAGTCCCAGTGACTTTTCTATGCCTTTATAAAATTGCGAACTTTATTGTACTCCACCTGTCTTCTAGGTTCTTGTTGTAGCACTGTCAATGATAGAAAGACTAAAACAATACTTTGCCGTACTTTGGCTTAAAAAACACGAGCCATCATCTGAAGATGCTGGCTCGTGGCAGACTCCGATAGGATACAAAAATTAAACTGTTTTTTACAAAGCTATGTACCGTTAAGAGCATGTATAAGGAACAAGAAAATTTAGCTGATTTTATCCTTTGTCAAAACAGAAACGCCTGTATCCACATTTTTATTTTCAATTGTTTCACCGGAGAGTATAGCGACCGCCGCTTTCATACCTTCATAGCCCATGACTTCCGGATTTTGTGCCATCGTGCAAAGCAAATAGCCATCTTTAATCAGCGAATATATGGAATCCGATTTATCAAACCCTATGCCGATCAGATCGGTTTTGCCGGAACCTTTAATTGCATTTCCAATGCCAACGGTGCATCCTTCATTTGTTCCGAACAGACCGACTGCACCCTGCGTGATGTAATTGTCCGCAATATCCTGCGATTTTGCCGCATCACCCTCGCTGTACTGTGTGGCGAGTATTTCAAAATCTGTACCCTCAAAAGCAGAGCGGAAACCATTTTCACGCGCTACCACGGATGCAGTTGCTGAATTGACGTTTACAATACCGATTTTTCCGCTTGTTTTTCCAGCTTTCTTTAGTGCCTCTAACATTTGTTCTCCGGCCAGTTTTCCAGCCGCCTCATTATCTGTTGCAAAGGTTGCTTCAGCTTCTGTCTTTGCTGCAGAATCCACATAAATTATTTTAATACCTTTGGATTTTGCATCTTCCAGTGCGGAAGTAATGGCATCCGGTCCGTTGGCAGCGATTAGAATTGCATCGGCATTGTCTGCAATTGCAGTGTTGACGCGTTCAATCTGCTGCGCATCGTCCTTTTTGTCCGGTGCCAGCCATTTGTACTCAACATTTTGAAGTTCTTCTACTGCTTGTTTGCATCCTTTGTCAACAGAAACCCAGTGCTGATCAATACTGTCCATGGTAATCAGCACCACTTTATAGGTCTTGCCGCTGGACGTTTCGGCAGATTCAGCTGCTGCAGAACCGGATTCACTATTCGCGGTTGAAGCAGTTTGGGATTCTTGACTGCAGCCTGCTGCCACACCTAAAATCATCACTGTTGATAAAAAAGCTGCTAACAGTTTCTTCTTCATACAATAAAACCTCCCTGTTTTATCATTTAAAGCTAATGCTTTAAATTATTTTATTTTGTGGAACTGACTTGTAAAGGTTGCACTTTTTTTGATTTTTTCAGTGGTTTGTTCTTTCGGATTACAACGTCAAGAAGAACTGAAATTACAACAATGGTGCCAATGACAATATTGCGAATTGCAACGGGTGCACCGACGAATTGGAGTCCATTCTGAAGCACTCCCCAAATGGACGCTCCAACCACTGTTCCAACCAGTAATCCCTCACCTCCGAAAGTTGAAATTCCACCAATTGCCGCGGCTGCCACAGCATACATTTCATACATATTTCCGGCATCCATAGTACCCATGCCTGCAATAGCGCATGTAATGAGTCCAACGATACACGCGCAAAATGCGCTGACTACATAAACGATAATAGTCGTATTGACTGAATTGACACCGGAAAGTTTTGCCGCTTCTATATTGCTGCCAATTGCATAAATATGCCTACCTGTTCGCGTTTTACCAAGAAGAAAGTTAAAGGCAAGAAACAAAATGACAGCGATCCAAATGGTGTTGTACAGCCCTAATGTTTTCCCATAGTAAAACAAATCTCTGAATCCTTGAGCCGCATCTCCGATAGCGTCCGTATTATAGTTGTTATTGACAATCTGAGCAACGCCTCTTGCTATGGTCATGGTGCCTAAAGTTGCAATAAAAGGCGGTACTTTGCATTTCGCTACCAGCGCACCGTTGAGAACCCCAACGCCTAAGCAAATCAGTATGGTGGTGATTGCTGCAACGGAAGGCAACACGCCCTTTGTCATGAGTGTCGCGGAAATCATGCAGCTCATCCCTACCACAGAACCGATAGAAAGATCAATATTTCCAGTTATCAACACATAAGCTTGCCCAATTCCGATAATTAGGATAGGTGCAATCTGCCGCAGCAGATTACCAATATTGCGCTCCGAATAAAAGGAAGAACTCAGCATACTAAATACAATGCACAGAACAATTAAGCCGGCAGTTACGGTAACGACTTGCCCCACTCCACGAATGGACATAAGCCGTTTCCATGCGCTTTGTCTTTCTTTGTTTTCCATATCTTGATGCCCCCGTATCACAATAATTTGCAGCTATATTGCTTCCTTAAGACCGGATTTTGAATCGAACTTGGTAGCATATTTTAAAATTAAGTCTTGCGTTGCTTCCGAGATATCCATCTCTCCCGTGATTCTTCCGTCGCACATGACAAGAATACGGTCGCTGATACCGAGTATTTCCGGCATTTCAGAGGAAACAAATAGGACTCCGATTCCCTGTTTTTTCAATTCATTCATTAAGTTGTAAATTTCCACCTTAGCAGCTACATCAATCCCCCTGGTTGGTTCATCGAACATGACGACCCTAGATTTGCGAGCCAGCCATTTCGCCACAACAACTTTTTGTTGGTTGCCGCCCGAAAGCGTTGCCACATTCACGTTTGGAGAGGGAAGTTTTATATTGAGGTTGCGTATCGATTGTTCCGTCAAACCATTTTCTTTTTTCCGATCAATGACTCCTAAACGGTTGCAGAGTGTTTCAAGATTTGGAAGGGCAATGTTGTCTTGTACGCTGAGCTTAATGCAAAGTCCGTCTTTACGGCGATCCTCCGGCACGAGCATAATGCCTTGGCGGATGGCATCGATGGGACGGCGAATTGTAACTTCACGCCCATCTAAAATAATTTGGCCGGATTCTTTTGGGCCTGCCCCAAAAATTGCACGGGTTGTTTCCGTCCTGCCGGCGCCTAGAAGTCCCGCAATGCCTAATATTTCACCCTCAAACAAATCAAAGCTAACGTCACGTACCATTTTCCCGGCATTTAGGTTTTTGACTTCCAAGATTTTTGCACCGCGTTTGCATTCTATCCGCGGAAATTTTTCTGTGATTTCGCGGCCAACCATGTTTGCAATGATTTCGTCCATTGTGGTATCCTTGAAATTCATGGATGTTATGTATCTGCCGTCACGCATAATTTGAACACGGTCGGCAATATTCTGCAGTTCCTCTAAGCGGTGTGAAATATAGACAATCCCACAGCCGTCTTTTTTTAACTTGCGGATAATTTGGAACAGTTCTTCAATTTCACTCAGGGTCAATGCCGAGGTAGGTTCATCCATAATCAAAATGCGGGCATCTGTGGAAAGTGCCTTTGCAATTTCAACCATCTGCTGTTTTGAAACCGCCAAATTTCCTACCGTTTCCGTTGGATCAATTTCCAAATTCAGCCGCGCAAGAATTTTAGAAGCCTGACGGTTCATATCCTTTTTTTGAATGACACCATATCGGGATTTTTCGCGTCCTAAAAAAATATTTTCTGCAACTGTAAGATGCTTACAAAGGTTCAATTCCTGATGGATAATCGCAATACCTAAGTTTTGCGCTTTACTGGGATTCAAATCTTCAATGGTTTTACCAAATACTCGGATTTCTCCTTTATCCTTTTGATAAACGCCGCTGAGAACTTTCATCAGGGTTGATTTTCCTGCGCCATTTTCCCCAAGCAAAGCTAAAACTTCCCCGGCTTTCAGCCGGAACGACACGTCGTCCAGAGCTTTTACACCGGGGAAGGATTTGCAGATGTGATCCATCTCAACGATATACTCCCCCACAAAATTCACTCTCCTTATCCGTCGCATCCATCCTTGCAAACTCAGTATAGCAGGATTAGATGTTATCCGTAAGGGGAGCAATTTTCGATTTAAGGGGGGTTTTTTTAGATGTTTTTGATGATTAGAACTATAATTTTTATGTATGAATAATGATTTATGGATATTTTAACTACCAATTATAAAATAGTACCCTCAGAACGAAACAGATAAAATTTGTTCCTTGAATATTCCTGGCTAAATCTTCCTTTTTTTAACAAAATCAGCCGATCTGCGATAACCAGGGAATCTGCAATGTTAACAGAGGGTATGATCACTGTGATTCCTTTCTTTTGCATCAGTCCCATTAAATCTATGATGTGTCGCCGCAAATACATATCCGCTCCTGCGAAAGGCTGCATGCAAAATACAATTTTGGGATTTGCAAGTATCGTACGATAATAAACTAGGTCGTACAGTTCTGTCAGACCGAGCCTTTGCACATTTTGCTCATAAACAACGTCTCCGACTAGCGGTGCATATTCTTTCTGAATATGTCTTTTGACCCGTTTGCCAATATGCAATCGTTTTTTCTTTTCCCCAATGAGAAAACACAGATTTTCAAGGTAACTCATATCCTTAAAAATCATACTTTGTACGGGATTTTCATTGATAAATGCGACTCCATGTCTCACAGCATGCCGCGCTTGCTGGTATGTATATAGGGAACCGGAAAGATAAATTTTTCCTGCATTTGGCCTTTTTGTACCGTTCATCAAATCCATGATATCTCTAAGCACCATGTTGTCGACGTCGAATAAAACCGTACATTCCCCTTTTGAGATGGAAAACGACATATTATCCATTGTTTCAGTGCATATTTGGCGAAAGGACAAAATTTCCTCGCTGCTGGGGGAATTGTTTTTTTTCGCCGGAAGATTTTCAAAATTTTTAATGTAAAACGGCAGCATATTTTCTGTGCGAAACTCTTTCTGATCAAATACTTTAAGGATTTTACCATCTTTCATCAGTGAAATGCGGTTGCAAATTTTAAAGGCTTCTTCATGGTGGTTACAGATATAGAGGAAAGACAAGCCCTTTTGACAAAAAAAGCGCATGAGACTGTGAAAGTGAATCAGATCAACTGAACTGATGGAATTACTGATATCTCGGATAATAACAAGCTTCGCACCCATGATTTGTGCCCGTAACAGTTCAACGATACATTGTTCGTACCGCGTCAAATTCCCTGCCGGATTGCTGCCGTTAATTTTGATACCCAGCTGCTTGGTTAAAAGCCGAAGCTGTTCATTCAAAACCCGACGGGAGATGATATATTTTTTCACTCCACGGCGCATAATGAAGATATTGTCTGCAACAGGCAAATTCTCAAAAAGACTGCTATTTTGCTGAATGACCGCAACGCGATTTGGGGTCATTGGGCTGTGCTGATAGTTATTAACCAGTTTTTCATTGAAATAAACACGCCCATAATGAATGGGCACATTTTGGCAAATTAAACGAATCAAAGACTCTTTGCCGTTTTCATTTTCGCAGACCAGCCCCATAATCTCCCCTTTGAATATATGCAAATTAAAATGATCCAGCAAGGTCATGCCGTTTTGCAGCGTAGTAACTTGGTCCAGTCTTAAAACTTCATCTTTCATAAGTATCTCTGCCGTCTTTACGAATCAACGGAAGGGTAATCTCCACATCGGTTCCCACATTCAGTGTACTGTATATGCAAATACCATATTCTTCTCCAAACAAGAGCTTGATTCGGTTGTTGACATTTACTACCGCAATCCCCCCGTGAGATTCTTTTTCAGGATTGATATAGTCCAGTGTCATATCACCGAGTTTACTGTTTATTTCTTGCAGCCGTTCTTCTGTCATACCCAGTCCGTTGTCGGAAACTGTAATAATTAAACGACGAGTGGTTACCTCTATTTTAATACGCAGCCTTCCTTCTCCTATAATCCGTTCAATGCCATGATAAATTGCGTTTTCTACAATCGGCTGCAGCGTCAATTTTGGCAGGCAATAGGACATAATCTCCGATTCATCTTCCGGGTCATATTCAATGCTAAGGTTTAATTTTTCCCCAAAACGATACCGCTGTATAATATAATAATTTTGAATATTTGTCAGTTCATCCTCCAGTGTAACCAGATTTTCAGAGCTGGAAATTGTATAACGAAAAAATGTAGACAGTGCTTCCGTCATTTTGGCTACATTTTCAAGACCGGCACTCAGTGTTTCTCCCCGAATTCCTTCCAGGGCGTTATAGAGAAAATGGGGATTAATTTGATTTTGAAGTGCAAGGTACTGGGCTTGTTTTTTTGTCGCACTAATCAGTTTGTCCTTCTTCATGATGTCTTGAATTTTCAAAATAGCTTTTTCAATTTCCGGACTAAGAGCGGTGTGCTGGCAGAACAGACCGTTCATGGTATATCCTGTTAAAAACAGCCGCAGTGCTCTGGAATTTTCTAAGTAAGGACGTCGAATCCAATTCCAAAAAACAACCAAAGCCGCAGCAAAGAGCAGCCAACCGATCAATGCAAATATCAAGTGCTGATCTTCTTGAAGGGATGTAGCGGTCAAGGCGGTTAGGTACAGGAAAGAACACACCGCACATACTTTAGCTAACAATACAATACGGCAGGAGAGATACTTAAAGTTTTTCCGCTTCATATTGGTGTCCCGTCCTATGAATATAATTTGCGGTATTCGTTTGGTTTAAGTCCTGTATACTTTTTAAAACTTTTCGTGAAATGTTTCAGATCGCTGTATCCCACCTGCTCACATACCGCAGCGACACTTAAATTCGTTTCTCGAAGAAGGCGTTTCGCTTCCTCCATGCGCACTTGGGCCAAATAGTCGACAAAATTAATACCGGTTTCTTTTTTAAACAATGTGCTAAAATAGGACGGACTGAACCCTACCATACTGCTGATTTTTTCCAGTGAAAGTGTATCTCGAAAATTGCGGTGTATGTACTGCTTAGCCTGTCGGATTGGACGTGTGTCCATTTGGTGTTTCTCTTGCACGATTTTATCAAGAGAATCTGTAATTGTTGAACAGAGATATTCAAATAACTGCGGTACCGTACCGCAGCGTTCTGCCCGAATTTGAAAATCTTCTTTCTGCGGTACAACATTGTTTAAGATAGGAAGTTTAAGCCTGCGCAAGTGCACTAGGTACAAATCAAAAGTCTGCGTTGCAATATAAAAAACATCTTCTCCGCTTAGTTTCTTTTTGTCCTCTTCAATTTTTCTACCCATCTGCAAGATGCATTCACGGATTGCTTCTCGATCCAAAATTTCTAAAAACAGGCTCAGCTTTTTATCCATATCCAGAAGGAGCGTATCTGCGTAATTTTCCGATGCAGCAGTCCATTCCGTTGGTTCAATAAGCCGGTCGCAACCCAATATCAGCCGTTGTTTTACGGCAAATTCAGCAGACTGCAAGCTGCTTTGAAGTTTCCCAATCTCGTTTACGGCAGCACCGATTCCCAATGTAAAAGAGAAGTTTTCAAAAGCAGCTTTCTGCAGAATTAGTTCATCCAAAAGAGTTTTCATTTTTGTGCGCAGGATTTTTTTCTTTTCACATGCGTAATTTAAAACACACCATGTCGTGCTGTCTTGACAGGTCGTTTCAAGATCAAAACAGTGCTCTTTCAGTGAGCGGCTTATAATCTGTACTACTTTATCCTCAAGTATTCTGATTGCACTGTCATATTCGTTGTCTCCGCCGCAATCGATCTTAACCGCACAGACTTGAAACATACCCGGCTGAAAGGCATATCGATACGTTTGATTTATTATGTCAATATTGGAATTGTCCACCCAATCCGGGTCTTTCGAGAGAAGATCGGCAAACAAGTTTTGGCGCAGTTTCTCCCTTCCATATTTCAGCTGATCGTAAAGCATCTTTTCCTTGCAGATTTGCTCGCTGCGCTGGCGGTATTTTGAACGGATTCTGTTTAATGAAGCCATTAATTCTTCTTTTTTGATTGGTTTTAAAAGATAATCGCCCGCACCGTACTTAATTGCGTTTTGTGCATATTCAAAATGCTGATATCCGCTGATAATGATGAAGCTTAGGTTCTCACTGAAACTCCTGGCACGGCGAATCATTTCCAAGCCGTCGTAACCGGGCATTCGGATATCTGTAATCATTAGGTCCGGTGAAAGGTTATAAACCATTTCAAGGGCTTCTACGCCGTTATGCGCGATACCTACGATTTTCATGTCGAAGGCATTCCAATCAATTAGGTTTCGGATTAACTGGCAAACCTTGTCTTCATCGTCTGCAATAATTACCTTAATCATTTTTTCTCCTTATCATCACTGAGAATCATGACTCTTTCCGTGAACAGCTTGTACGCTGCAAAAGCGCAGAGCATTGGTCAAATGGTTCTCCCGGATCGAGTAGATTTCAGCGGAATATGCAATGATGACACAGCAGTTAGCAAGATAAAGCCAGCTTTCTGCTGTTTTTCCCGCCATCACAATGGTAGTTGCAACCGCTGTATTCTCAGTACCGTCCAAAGTGGCATTTAACACCATATTCAGCATTTTGTCTGTGGAAATGGAGTTTAGGAATAAACCGCGCATCGAACGCTTATAACGCTTATACTTATAAGATAAAAACAATTCAGTGTTTATAAATATTTTAGATAACTTGATTCATTCTTTGGATATATTTTACAGTATTGTCTCGGGTATTGCAAGTGCAAATGGGGTATAGTGGAATATAAGCTGATAAACTGAAAGCCTGCAAAGAACAGTTCTTCCGATAGCCTGACCATACAAACAGCAACGTTGAAAAATTGGTCGATTGCGTCAACCCAATGGTCCATTGGTCAAAAAGTATTTTGTATCCATGATTCTTTCGGCTGCACATACAGCAAAGGTTTTGCTAAAAGGTTTAACAGCAAAAGGTACTCAAACACAATAACTAAGCTACCGTAATGAAAACTGTTTCCGCGATCATATTTTTTCATGTTTCGTAATTCCACGAAAAATGGAGCAGTTGAATACTGCTCCTTCCGATATTTTATTTTGCGCGACTTCAACAATTGATATAGAGCACAAAAAATGGAGCAGCATATCGCCGCTCCATCCGATGTTTTGGATTATGGTACCACAACGATTGCCATAGAGCCTAAAACAATAACTCTAACACTCGATTGCGAAACCGCAAATATTTTTATGAAATCTTTCTACGTGAAACGTTATGAATCACTCTCACTGAGTCAATGATGGAGAATCGGTGGACGATTGAAACAAATCAGCATGATATCGAATCAATTCCCGTTTGAGAATTTTTTCAGCCTCTTGGAACAGTTCTTTTTGACGCATCCCGTCTCCGAGAATAAGATGGGAGGCCGGGATTTTCAATATATATACGCATCGTCCGTTACTAATTTCCGCACTGGATATCGCAAGTCCGGTAGAGGCATCCAAAGTGACTAACAAGTCCGGAAACGTTCCAATACGTTCGCCGTTCTTCTCCAGAGTCATGTATTCGTTCCAGAAGGATAATTCATAATGATCATTGTCAGTTTCAATATAGAACGAACCGACATCATATCCGCCGTCCATAGTCAAATCGTAGTTGCAGACCGTTCCCTGACAAACTACTTCGGCGCTGTATTCCTGCTCAAAATAAGCTAAAAGATCAGACACTTTGCCCATGTGGTTTAAGTAGCCTCTGCCCAGAGTCAACGCCTGCGCCAGGGCACCCACAGCAGCATGTCTTTTTGCATAGTCCGCTGTAACGGGGTTTCGCAGTACGCAGCACAAACCTCCGCTGGCAACTGCAGTTTGGCGTACAATGTGTGACGTTGCTGCTAAACTCCCTTTTGCAACGGTTTCTATATTGCGCACGCCGCAGCCGCCAGCAGCCGATTGAATCGTAACATAATTTGGGTTACGGTTTAAGCCGATACTGCCCATAACGCCGGTTGGATGCGCACGACCGTTGCTGGGTGCATCCACTAACGGAATACCGGTAAGAGCGGAAATAATCCAGCCATTAGAGGTAGAAGCGCCTCCGTTTTCGCATGTGGTAAATCCCGCTATTTTCATCCCACTGTTCGCTTCAAAGTTCTTGAGTGCAGTTTTCCAGTGTTCAACAGTTACGCAGGCGTCTTTTGCTGAGGGTGCGCCTACCAAAGATACATTGACAATGATATCCTCAGGAGAAAGATCTGTAATTTCCAGAAGTTTGAGGGAATCGGTGTGGCGAAAACTTTCGTTCAGAGCTTCAATTCCTAATTCTAAACTGCCGCCACCGCCGCCACCCAGCAACAGGCCGCCGTAGAGCATCTGAAGACACTGCTCTTTTGTTAATTCAATCATCACTTATTCCCCATTCAGTTTTGATTTTCGAATCGACTCAAAATAAGCGAAGGTGCCCTCGGCCAGCACCGGATCAATCACGCACAATCCGGTCTCACGCTCAATTTCGCTTGCAATACCAATGGTGGTCAAACCAGTGCAGCCCAGCGCGATCACATCTGCGCCCATTTCTTTTAATTCCCTTGCTTTTTTCAGACAACTGATTCGGCCTTCCGGTGTCATCAAATCGAGTGTGCTGTTAACACCGTCCGGCTTCCCAACGGCAATTATTTTGTCCGGAATCATGCGCATATAGGGTTTTGGAGCGTAATCAACAATACCAAGAACAGCAATCTTTTCGCCGTATTTGGTAGCTAAAGCCGCCGTAGTTTCTCCTCCACCCGTTACCGGCAAACCGGGAATCGCCTCACGGATCTCCTGTACGCCGGGGTCATCGGCGCAACTGACAATAATCATATTTACATTTTCAAACGATTTTGCGGTTTCAACGATTTTAGGCACCGCAATTTCCCCAAGCTCTTGGCTATGTATACCTTCCCACTGATCCGGAATACATTTTGAGATACACCGAATTCCGGGAAAATGCTCTTCTATGATTTTTCCATGCATATCCACAAAATTCTGGTCATGAGAGGTCAAAACACGAATGATACCAACCTGAAACATTTGATCATCTTCTTTATTTCATAACATTTTAGATTACAAAATTGCCATGTTCAATTACCAACTGGTCATCCAAATATAATGTTGGTGCAAGGATAATACCATCCATATGGCAGTCAGCCTTGTTTACACCGCCAAACGATGTGTTGGTTCCAAACGCAATATGAACTGTGCCATAGACCTTTTCATCTTCAAGTATAACGCCGCTTAAAATAGCGGAAGGGTTGGTGCCGATGCCCAGCTCTCCAACGGTTGCATTGCGCTCGTTGGCAAGCAATACCTGCAGCTGATCGCTTTTGTCCCCGGTAATTTTTTGCAGTCGGCCATTTTTGATGACCACGTGTAACGGTGAGTCTAATTTTCCAACACCGACCATAGAACCGTCAATCAACATCTCTCCGTTAACACCGTTTTCCAAAGGTGCTATGTACGCTTCGCCTGAGGGCAAATTACCACATTTTCCGGGTTGTTTATAAACCCCAGGGCTGGGAACGCCCTGCCTTCCTGTCAAATCTAAAGTAAGTACACAGCCTTCTTTTTCAATGCGGGCCATGCGGCTTTGAGTCAAAAGTTGTGTTACTTGATTGGTCAGTTCCTCTACTTTAGCATAATCTGCAGTCATGGCGCCCTGCCCAAACATCTCTTCGGTGATTCCGGGCATTGTGGCAATGCGGGTACCCTCTTTGGCGGCATTGATGCGTGCGTTTGTGTGAGTAAGGGATTTTTCCGTCGGACAAATGACTACATCAGCTGCTTTCATCGCTTCAGCAATCATTTTTGGAGGTTCCTCGCCATTGAGTTCCCGTGCCTGCATCACTGTCATGACTGCTTCGCAGCCAAGAGAGCATGCTCCCTCGTAGAGAGCCTTAGCAATGTTTACTCTGGTGTCGTCGGTGACAATGAGTACCTCTTCCTTAGGCTGAACACCCAGGCAATCCGTCAAGATTCTTTTAGAAGTTACAACTAAATCCATGTAAACCTCCTATTCTATGTCGGTCAATTCTGAAATGACGCGGGCCAACAGCGTTCGGGGCAGTACAACCAATTTTCCTGTTCGTTTTGAAAACATATTCTTCATTTCCTGCGTAAAACCAATGCAGTCCAAAACCACTAAATCGGCGTCCATGTTTTTTATTTCATCCGCCGCCTGTTCCAATGATGCCCACGAGCCATAGGGAGAAGCAGGAATTACTTTGACATTTTTAACATAATTTTTCCATTTTTGTTCGCATTGTTCCACCTGGAGCGGAGAAGGAGTAACGGCGACAATGTTGGACTGTTTACTAAGCAGAGGCACCATCCTATTTAAAATATCACATGGATACACAATGGGTACATTTGAAGTTAGGCTGTCCGGAAAGCTGCCGGTACAGAAAAACATAATCAAACGTACACCCTCTGCCTCCAATTCGTCAATACATTCCTGCAGTCTGGGCAGAATAAAACGTTCGGCAAAGGTCACTGAACTGCCGTCGCATAGGCGGGAAACAAGAACATAATCGTCAGGGCCGGGTTTCATCGATGAAATCTGCTCTGCTGTTAAACCATCCAGCCCGCCTCTCTGCAACAACTCAATTTTACCATTAAAAATATCCATAATGTCTTTCGTAACATCGGTTCTGGGGGCCTGCCCAATGGTAATGGCGCCGATTTTCATGGATTCTCCCTCCACTCTATTTATCAATCTTGATTGCCCAGGGTCATCAAATGGGTCATTGGCCCATACAGTTTTTGAAGGAGCTTAAATTCTTCCTCATTGTAAAATTTTAGCTCGCCCTTGCCAAAATATTTGGCAACTTCCAGCATAAATCTGGATGCTTCCTCAACATCAGTGAAATGGCTGGCACCGGTGGCGCACCCAGGTACCATCACTTCCGTGGTGATGGCAACTCCCACTACCGGAGCACTGGTAGCTGTTGCCGGTTGAAGAATGCTGTTAAGATGGTGCAAATTGTTGCCATAGGGGGTAATGTCCTGCGTTGCCAGCGGGAAAACATACGGCAGCCGGCCAGTTGTAATCTGCATCTGTTCCAACAAATCCTCAGAGGTGCTCAATATGTAGCCTTCTTTGACAGTCGGCGAGATAGCAAATCCACGAGTATTGATGACGCGGTTGCCCTTCGTGGTATCTACTGAAAGGATTGCGTCCAATTCGGGGGAAACTTCCTCTTTGTTAACCTGCGACATTTCAACCGGGGACCCCATGAACGGAACCGGCTTATGCGGGGCAGTCGGAGCATGCGGGCAAATCTGTGTGGAAATAAAAACGTCGCCTTCCAGATAATCGCCTTTTTTTTGCATATCCAAAAGCTTTGCTGCAACGGAAATAGCAGCCAAAGCACCGTCGCCGTCGGAAACGAACCCCACCACTTCGGGGCGTGCACCGATACCGCCAAGGCGTCCCAAAATACCAAGGGTAGGTGCGGTACCGCCAGACATTTTACCTTTCGTGCCGGGAATCCTAACTTTGACCATATCGGTACTGCCCTGTGGGCCCTTTAATGCATAAACCTCAATCTGAGCATCCGAATTGATTCCTTTTAAGTAGTTTGCAACATCGGTACCGGTAACGGTACTGCTGTCCAGAATATCAAAGACTTCTATGACCTGTTTGATCAACATATCTCTTTTCCTCCATTGTTCCATCAAAATTTGAACATTCAATGAATGACCGTATTGAGTGTTACATGAGATCTACCATTTTGGATACAGCATTTTGCAGCATCGCATAAAATCCGGCTTCATCAGACATCGTTTTCTGTTTGCCTTCTTGTATGATTCCTATCAGTTCTTTAAGATTGCTGTTTTCCGGATCGTGATTTAACATAATCCGTGCAAGGCGCTCGGAAGCCTCGGCCAGTCGAAGAGGGCCGTAGATTTTAGGCTCGTTGCCCAATGTTGCCGCGCTGGTCAACATATAGATCAACAATTCTAAATGTTCCTGTTGCGTTTGCTCATTCATGTTGTTTCCTCCCATGCATTCCAATCGTATTGTAAAGTTAAATGAAAGTTGAGGACTCGTCAGCCCTTCTGGTACAATGGTTTTGACACAAAACAATGTACTCCCGAAAGGAGACGAGTCCTCATGACAAAATCATACCAGATTTGCTGTCCGAAATGCAACAACCATCAAAACTTTTATCGTTATGGCAAAGATAAATATGGAAACCAGAAATATCTTTGCCGTGTATGCGGGCATCAATTTGCGCCGGATGCCCATGCGGCTGACAAACCCGGAAGGCCGCGCGTGCGTCCTTATCCGACTTGCCCTGTCTGCGGAAAAGCCATGTTCCTTCACCATGACCACAAATACTACTCAAACTACCAATGCTGCGACAAGAAGTGCGGCCATTCCATTTTTGTGCCGAAACCGGCTGCCGTTACGGCACCTTCCATGTCGAAGCTGTCCGGGAAAACAGATTTCAAGCGGATGCGTTATCCAGTGCATGTTATCCTGACGGCACTGTCGATGTTTTATCTGGGAAAAAACTCTTTCCGTAATATTGCTTTGATTCTGCGTACTGTCATGAATATTCAGGTTTCCCACACTACTATCAGTAACTGGTGTACGAAATTCGCGCCTTTGTTTCAAAACATCGCGCTTGAACTGATGCCAACGCTCAATTTCAACTCCGACGAATGGCACGCGGACGAAACTGTAGTAAAAATCCGAGGCATGAAGTATTACCTCTGGTTAATTGTGGACAGCGAAACCCGCTTTGTTCTCAGCTTCCACCTTTCCAGGCACAGGGACAGCCCTCAGGCGTTTTCCTTACTAAATTCCGTTAAACATCTCGGTAAACCCGGAGCCATCGTCACCGACCGCTACAGTGCTTACAAAGTTCCTGTAAAAGCAGTGCTTGGCGTGAAACATATCCGGGTCCAGAGCTTCAGCGATGATATTACCAACAACCTGATCGAATGCTTTAACAAGCAATTCAAGGCGTGGTACAAAACCAAACAGGGATTTGCCTCGTTCGATTCCGCCAACAATCTTATCGCGGTTTTTCTCTTCTTTTACAATTTTGTCCGCCCTCATTCCGCTCTTGACGGTCTGACCCCGGCACAAGTTGCGGGCCTAAACCTTTCTGCCAGAAGCAAACGCAAGCTTTTCCTCGTCGCTTGAAGCAATTGGCTGATTTCCCTTCTTAATCTTTCATGTTTACTTTACAAAGCCATTCCAATGAAGAATTTCATCCAGCGGACGCAGACGACGCGGTTTGACCTCTCCGTCCGGATAGCCAACTGAAATGAGCAGTTCCATTCTGAAATGTTCCGGCAGTTTTAAAATTTTTCTGACGGCCTCTGTGTTATATGATTTAATCGCACAGGTACCCAGACCTAAATCGAGTGCTTTAAGCATAATATTTTCGGCTGCCATAGAGGCATCCATCATACAGCCGTATATTTCAGAATTAGGTGACCCATGTTCCCGGACATAATTCATATCAGAGCAAATTGCAATGATGGCAGGCGGCTTACCGCTTAAACCCGGGCTGAACAAATCGACTTTTCGCACCAGTTCAGGGTCATTGATTACAATAAATTGACACGCCTGAAGATTACTGGCACTTGGCGCAACAGCCCCAGCCTGTATCAACTCAAGCAAAAGCTCTTTCGATACAGGCTGTGTGCTGAACTTGCGGATACTTCTCCGCTGCTTGATTGCATCTGATATTTCCATGAGGGACTCTCCTTGATTTAAAATAATCTGTAAGTAAGCGATTTGCGTTCATCTCAAAATAAGGTCAAATGTTCCATACGCTTACCCCCATATGAAAGGATAAGCGTATGGAAACATTCTTTTATGATGGCTATTTGCGTTTTGCAATGCCAAGTGTGGCAGTAAAGAAGCTGTACACAGCGGCACCGGCCAGCGCCCCTGCACCAAGAATATTGAGAACCTGCTCGTTTTCCTTGTTTCTGCGGACAACAATCAAACGAATTAGCAAACCAACGATAATGGTTAGACCATTCATGATACTGCCCACCAGCAAACCGGTAGCAAACAGGATGCCAATCTGACGTTTTCCGCCAACGAACTGGATAATGGCACCGGGTATTGTCCAAATTAACAGCCACTTCGCAATTTCAGGGCTGGCACCCGCTTCAATGGTTGTAGCAAAAGTTTTGCTGACAGGAGCAAACATACCCTGATTAAAATAGGTGTTGGCGAGGAAAGCAACCATTGCGAACGCAATGACAAAGGAGAAAATTTCACAAATGTACTGCTGCTTTCTGCCTTCCTTTTCAAATGCCGGGTCTGCGCCGGAACCTCTAAGAATATAGCCACATTTTAAGTCATACGCCATATCGGAGAATGCGGGTCCGGTGGCTGCTGTGAAACCGACCAGCACCGCTAGCGCCATGGGCGGAAATCCTATCAGCATGCCGACCAACAAAAAGATCAGTGCGGTGGCAAATCCCGGAAACCAACCAGAGTGCATGGCGGAAATGCCGACAATCAGTTCGGAAGCGATGGCAGCAAAGGCCGCAAATAACAACCAGCCTATCAGTTTTCCAAAACTCATACCGCTGACAATACCGGTTATCAGCGCAAGCAAAATGGCGAGCGAAAAATAAGCCACATAGCCCATGCCCAACGTCTTTTTAAGTGTCTTCATGCTGCTTGTAAATTTGCCAGCGGCAGTGGTATCCCCATCGCCCTTTTTAAACAGCATCATCGCGCACTGAAGAAGCGATACGGCACCCGCGCCAATCATAATGCCGTGAGGCATGTAGTTAATTGCAGCGTGATTGCTGTATACAAAATCTGCGCCGAAAAGCCCAGAAATCAGTGTTGCACTATGTCCAAACAGTGAAACAACAAAACCGTTTGTCTTGATGACACCGATGATGGTAGAACCGACGCCCAATGCTAGAATGGCGTAAAAATCGCCGAACCATGAAACGCCCAAAAGATCAGTAGGAATGCCTCCAATTTTTCCAACCCAGCCGATGGCAACACCAGCCACCAAAAGCAAAGCCTTACGTCCCTTTTCCACAACAGCCAGAATAGATTCTGCTGCAGCTACACCGGGAGGCCATGCACCTTCAGCAGGATACATTTCAGTATCAAAGGTTTTATAAAGAATGGTAGCATCAATACAGGTTGCCAGAAATACACCAATAAGCATGGGGAAAATCAAATCGGGGCGGCCCATGACCACCGGAATTCCAATTGGCAGCAGCAAGCAGTTTGCCGCCGAAAAGGTGGCGCCCGAAATCGCGGTCTGTATCAAATTCTGTCTATGAACGCTGCGATATTTTTTTAAAAAGGAAATCGGGATGCGGGAAATTAGAATTGTGAATAATGCGCCGACAATGGATGTATTTGGCGTTACGCCGGTTCGCACGATCAGCTCAAGCCCGATAATAGCACCAAGGCAGCACATTAAAATGTTGATAATGATTACCGCAGGTTCAAAAGCCTTTGGGCAGTCCGATGCGGTTTTAACCTTGGCCTGGGAATTATTTTCGTTCTTCATCAATGTCATCTCCTTCTTTCTTTAGGGATAGCAATACAAGCATTCCGGACAGTGCAGCATGGGCATGATTTTGCAAGGATTGCTTTATTCCATTATCTCTCCTTTCTAAGTTGAAATATCAGAATATAACACTTGCAAAAAAAAGCATAAAAAATATAGTGCGGCAACTCATTGTGCAGCACCATTGCTAAACGTATCGCCAGAACGGTTTACCTCAATTCCAGCAACCGAATTTGCTTGTTTTTAGTATAGTGAATTCATTATCCAGGGTCAACATTCAATACGAAACGAAAAAAAACATAATAATGTGCAAGATGCACATCGTGATGTTGCAAAAACTAAATGTCATTTAGTTTTTAAGAAGAATTTGTGAAAAGCTGTTTTTACTTGGTCATAAAATGCAACTAAATAATATTAGGAGAAGTTAGCAATTTAAAAACTCCGAAAAGTGAATTATGCTACACTTAACTATGCCAAAATGGATTGAGGATTTTTATTGAAAAGATGTTTTTCAATATTTCTGCTCTTTGTAACGTATGCTCTATGGACAGAATATTGCATTTATTGTTTTCTTATGTTTGTCCACTATTTGTCCACGATTGCACTTAGAATCTATCTGAATAAACAAAATTTTTAATACCTTCTCGATTGTGATATTCAAACTTAGAATCTATATAATATATGTTTATAGGTAATAGACAAAATATTCATCCTATGAAACAGATTTGAGAAAGCGACTGAGTCGGTGGTATTTTGAATTCTCGTATAACAAAATCAGGTCATTGAAAGCTTTATATATAATTTGTGTTAACGTTTTATTCTTGTCAAACACAGTATTTCTCGAAGCTTTAAAAGTTTTTATTAGAAACTGTGATTTTGAAACCACTTTTACAGAAAGATTTTTGGTTCAACATATCAAGTGATTGTTAAAATCATGATTGCTTTATGAAATGCATTCACCACTTTGCGACAATTTCAGTTGTACTATGAAATATATTATCGCTTGGTGTTTGAAATCATGTTAAAATTGACTTTAAATTTAATAATACGTACAATATAAATACATAATATTCCAATATGTCTTTCCTTAATTTTAGGACGTGTTCATATGATAAAGTACTCTGCAAACTATTCCAATACCAATAGTAATTTTGTTATTTCTAACATCGATGACAATCTGTGCGGTATGAATGAATATCACGATGTTGTCTGTATTTTAAAAAATATACTTCAACGTGGATGCCCCGCAAAACCTTCTGTATTTCTTCAAAATTATATAAAAAACACGGATGACCAGTGTTTTCCGCTAATCAATACCGATGCAAAGGTTTCTCCGTATTGGGATGACACCATTAAAGGATATGATGCCAAAAATCTGTATCCGGCCAGAGAGTTCTATCACATATTGTGCGGATTGACCGATAGGGACAGCGTCGTGGCGAAAAATCTGATGATACCGGAATTTTCAGTTAATCAGATTGTTATTACAGAAGAGGGAAAAAAGCTGTCTGATGATATTAAAATGGATTTCTATATTCCACAGGCAATGCTGGCAATTGAAATCGATGGAAGTCAGCATGAAGAACTATTAAATCGGAAAAAAGATCAAAATAAAGAGGAAATCTTGAGTCAAGCCGGTATAGCAGTAATTCGTATTCGTACAAATGAAATCACTAAATCCAAAGTAGAAGAAGTTGTAGCAAGAATTAAAACAAGAGCGATAGATAATGGAATGGGTTGCTATTATGAATCTCATGAGCAAAACGTAGAGACCCAGAGACAATGTCTTGCAACAGCAATCATACGTATACAGCTTTTTCTGCTGTCACTGCTGGAGCATTCCATCCTGTCTCTTGATGATAAAGAATGGAAATTCTGCTTAAGATTTGATGAATGGAACTTGATTGGACAAACTTTGAATCAAGATGATAATTTTTTTCAGCTGGCAGCAAAAGATCTTTTTATTTGGCTGGAACAACTTTTATTGCTGCAAGACAAGGCGTTTCATAAACCAAATATATCGCTTAATTTTATAAATTCTCCAGATGATTTTGATCTGCATCAGGATAAAATTTACATTGATTTTAGTCTTTTAGCTCGGCTGGATGATACAACATACGGCAAATCTAACATCTATTTTATCCGTACAGATTATTTTGAGTTTGCCAATTTCCCGTATAGTGAACATACAACACAGACGGATTGGGTCAAATGGCACAGTTGTTATCGTGATTATTTTAAGGTAAGTGTCGACAAAAAAATCACTTATGACATTTCCAAAGGAAGCAAACAAAAGCAATTAGAATTCTTTTTACATAATATATTTGGATTTTCTGAGTTTCGGCCAAAACAATTCGATATTATAGCCTCGGCTCTCAACGGTAACTGCACGCTTGGCATTCTCCCAACCGGTTCGGGAAAAACGATCTGTTATGAACTGGCATCCATACTTGAGCCTTGCATAAATATTGTTGTTTCACCGTTAAAGAGCCTAATGGCGGATCAAAAAGATGTGTTGGTTTCACGTCATAAATTTACCCGAATTGAAGCAATTTCTTCGGATGATACGGCCATTTCAAAAGAATACAAGCTTGAACAGTTCGGGAACTCACACAACCTAATCACATGGGTTTCTCCGGAACGTTTTCAGATTCAGAAGTTTCGTGACCAGTTGAAAGAAATACAAAACAACGTTGGAATCGTAACCATTGATGAAGCACATTGTGTTTCAGAATGGGGGCAGGAATTCCGGACTTCCTATCTATGCCTGAATCCAACCATACACGCATTATTGCCTTCCGCTACAGTGATCGGAGTAACAGCAACAGCCTCCAGTAACGTCCTAAAAGATTTGCAAGCACAATTTGGAATTCATGTTGAGGGATCCAATAAGACGATTAATACGATTTGGCCTGAGAATTTTAACAGAGATGAACTTCATTTTCATATTTATAATGTTCCAAGCCATAAAAAAGATGAACAGCTGCTCAAAATATTAAATAGGTACAAAGCTTATGATTACTTCAAGACTCACGGTAACAACACTCGCTACGGAGTTATTAAAGGAACGCAGGAAAAGGTAATTGTGAAGAAATTGCAAGGCTGACAAAAAACAAACTATCAGTTGATTGTGTATATTACTACTCCACTAATGGTGGGCCGGAAGGCAAAATAGTCTCTAATAACTTCAAGCGATTTATGAGAAACGAAGTTCCGATTATTTGTGCTACAAAAGCGTTTGGTATGGGCATTGATAAGCCCAACATTCGATATACCATACACTATCAAATTCCCGGTTCATTGGAATCTTTATACCAAGAAGCCGGTCGGGCAGGCCGAAATATCCGCGACCCCAATGTAAAAACAGACCCCTATGCGGACTGCCATGTTATATTTACTCCCGCCAAAATAGACCCTAAAAAATATAATGATATATTTTCATCTAAGACCCCGGTAGAAAAGTTAGATGAAAATAAACTTGAATTAGGCGATCTGGAAACTCTATTTTATTTTTTAAAACGAAATAATCCTGGAGTCAACGAAGAAGCAGAAATTGTTTATCAGTTATATGTTTATATCGCTGGAAAATGTGATACTTCTTTAAAATGCGGTAAACCTTTGCCTCCAATAGGAACACGTGAATTCATTGATGCGTGTTTAAAAAAATCGTATGACCGGTGGGAAACCATGGATTATGATGAACGTAAAAAATTGAGAAAAAAAAAGCAAGATTATCTAGCCAATTTTGAAAAATTCCTTTATCGTTTGAAAATAATGGGCTTTGTAGATGACTGGACTATCGATTTTCAAACTAATTATTACACTTTGAAAATAAATGATGTATTTATCAAAGCATTTACAGCAAAGAACCAACAAACAAAATGCTTACAGTTCTGCAAAAAATCCATCACCGATTTTATTCACAAATATGAACCGGATGACCCCGAACCGAAAGCTGAAAATTCACGTCAACTAATTCATTATCTCATTTCATGGATCTACAGCCATATTGTATACAGCCGCCGACAAGCCATTAAGACAATCTATGATAATTGTGTCGCTAACTATAATAATCCGACAGAATTTGTGAAAACAATCGAAAATTACTTTGCTGTGGATGAGCCTTCCAGTGCCTATTCGTTAATGTTGAATAACTCGGAGCAAGTTGCTGCATGTTTTTCTCTTCTCAAAAAATGGGGCTCTGAAACCATGAAACAGAGAATTGCCCGCGATTTGGAGAGTTATGAAAATCATATGGGACTGAATTTTCTAAGCGGACTTGCACGTCTGCACTTAAATGAGTTTGACGATCCGGATGGAAGGCCACGTCTGAAACGTGCTCTGAATTATTTAAAAATACGGCGGGATATCGGTGATGCTAAGAAAAAAGAAATTTTAGTCAATATGTTTCGAGCATGCCAAGATTGGGATATGTGGGAAAGAAATACTCTGGCTGAACTAGTCATACAGAATTTCCCTGAACAGTTAGAAGTTGTTTATCGGGAATTAAAAGATGAATACAGCGGAAGCGAATTAGTCTTACAATTTGCCGATAAAATTCAAAAAGTTGGGAGAACAATATATGATAAACTTGGATAAAATGAATGACGTCATTGATTCATTGGAGCAAGTAAGTAATGCATTAAAAAATATCAAGAGCACGGATGAGTACCTTGAGCAAATTAGCAACGATACCAAGCAAGAACTCGAAAAGATGGAAAACATGTTATGCACGATTGAATCCATCAAAGAAGAAACCAGGATGGTAAATCAGCATACAGAACAGAAGTTGCTGGATATAATGACATTATTAAACGAAAAATTAAGAACTATTTCAGATTCTATCACTGATTCACATAATCAGTACATAAAATATGTGCATAACCAATTTAAAAACATGGAACTTGAAACAGACAAAATCAACCGTAAAATAGATGATTTAAAAGAAGTTATTTCCACAAATCAAAACTCCTTGCTATCGGAATTTAATGCAACAAACGCCATGATTGAGCGTGCAAAAGATCTCATTCAACAAGACGCTGCGGAAAACATGAAAACGATTGAAACAAGATTTAATGCATTTCAAAAAATATGCGAAAAGCGCTTTTATATTTTGATGTCTACTATAATTGCATGTGCCGTAATTGGAGTGACAATAGCGTTGATTTTCTGAACCCTTGTTTGAATTATTGGTTTTGCATTAGGCATTATATCAAAAAAAGCAGCATAAAAGTCCCCGCGCCGTATCCACAGCGCGGGGACCACTCATCTATATAAACATTCAGAATTTCATAAAGCAAAGTTTTAACGGTAAAGCGGACCGTATTGTTTGCAAGCTGCATAATCGGCGGCCTGCAAATCCTCTGTGCCAAAGGAAGCCCATGCATGCGGACGGTATACCTTCTCTTTCGGCACGTTATGCATGGTAACGGGGATTCTCAGCATGGAAGCCAGCGTAATCAGGTCGGCACCCACATGACCATAAACCGTTACGCCGTGGTTCGCGCCCCAGTTCGCCATAACACTGTAAACATCCGCAAACGCACCGCTGCCCGTCAGTCGAGGAGCAAACCATGTGGTTGGCCATGTGCGGTCAGTACGCAAATCAATCGTGTTATGAATCTGATCCGGCAAATTAACAGTTTGGCCTTCCGCAATCTGCAAAACAGGTCCGATTCCCTCTACGATGTTAAAGCGGAGCATAGTCACCGGCATTTCGCCCTGGCACTTAAAGTGACTGGAGAATCCGCCGCCGCGGAAATATTCATAGTTTGCACGGCACCAGTCAGTAGCATCCAAACATGCCCGAATATCCGCATCTTTCATTTCCCAGAACGGCTTCATGCAGGCTTCGCCTTTGTCATTCTTACATACACCAGTACCGTCAAGTGCCGTTGCACCGGAGTTAATCAGATGGATAAACCCATTTGCTGCGGCGCCTGTTGGTTTCATCCCAGTCACCCGCTCGCAGGCTTCGGGACTCCAGTAAGTGCGCACATCATGGAAACAGGGCGCCGTCTGGCTTACAAGTGTACCGAAAAGCATTGAAATACCGTTGCAGGTATCGTTCTCTGTAGCAAAAGGTGTGGGCTGTTTGGGGCCATTCCAGTCAAAAGATGAGGCAAGAATTGCTTCCGTAAAGTCAGCGTTTGGCAGCCAGTCGGTCCACTGCCGCTGTCCTTGGAATCCGCCGGCAACTGCGTTGCGTCCCAATGCTTCTTCATGCCACCCCATCTCGTCCAATTTCGGGTTTCCATAAAGAATATCCCGTATGACCAAGGTCATTTTGACTATAAATTCCCAGTCCTTGTCCGGCGGAACGACTTTGGATTTCCGAATGATTTCAGGCAGATTCTTTCCAGCGTTGCAGTCAAACCCTTCTTTGCAGTTGGCTTTGACCCACTTCAATGCACGATCGTATTCCTCTTTATCATAGATTTCCAGCTTAATACGGCGCAGAATTTCCGTCATATCCACCCATTCGGCGCGAAGGCCTAAATATTTTTGGAACACATCTGCATTGCAATAGCTGCCCGCAATACCCATAGCGACGCCGCCCAGATTAACATAGGCTTTATTTTTCATCCAGCCTACAGCTACGGCGCAGCGTGCAAAACGCAGGATTTTCTCTGCAACATCATCCGGAATGCTGGTATCGTCCGCGTCCTGCACATCGTGTCCATAAATGCTGAACGCAGGGAGTCCACGCTGAGCATGCGCCGCAAGCACAGCGGCCAGATAAACTGCACCCGGACGTTCCGTGCCATTAAATCCCCAAACGGCTTTGATTGTATTCGGATCCATGTCAAAAGTTTCCGTGCCATAGCACCAGCAAGGTGTAACGGAAAGCGTTGCAACTACGTTTTCTTTGGAAAATTGGTCTGCGCACGCAGCCGCCTCCGCACCGCCGCCGATGGTGGTATTGGAGATAACACATTGTACCGGTGTTCCATCCGGGTATCTTAGATTTTCCGTAATTAACTTCATTGCGCCCTGCGCCATTGCCATGGTCTGTTTTTCCAAACTTTCACGTACGCCGCCCCATCGGCCGTCAATGATTGGGCGAATTCCAATTTTAGGATACAACATTAAACTCACTCCTCACTCAAAAATGTTTTATAAGTTTTATACGCTTGATTCCACGCTTGCGTTGGATTGGGTTCGTAATGCTCCAACGTTGCACTGCGGGCAATCAGCGCACGACCGGCAGAAATATCCGGCAAGAATCCCAGTGCCACCAACTGAATAATAATATTGCCAAGTGCACTGGCTTCTACAGGTCCCGCTGTCACAGGCAAGCCGGTGCTGTCAGCGCTCATTTGGCAAAGGAGGCGATCCTTTGTTCCGCCGCCAATAATATGCAGCACAGAAAAATGTTTTCCGGTAGCGTGTTGCAGCTGCTCCACTGTCCAGCGGTATTTTAACGCCAGGCTTTCATAGATGCAGCGCATAATTTCGCCCACATTCTGCGGTACATATTGGCCGCTGCGTCGGCAGAATTCGCACACCCGCTCCGGGATATCCCCGGGCTGAGCGAATTCCGGTGCATCCGGATTAATAAAACATTGGAGCGGTTGTGCCTCTCTTGCCAACCGTTCCAGGTCAGCATAAGAGTAGTCCTGCCCTTTTCTTCTCCATGCTCTCCGACTTTCCTGAATCAGCCACAAACCGATGATATTTTTCAAATAATTTATTTTTCCATTGGCTCCTATCTCGTTGGAAAGGCCCATCCGGCAACTTTCAGTGGTCAAAATAGGAGAATCAATTTCTGCGCCCAAAAGACTCCATGTACCACAGGAAAGAAATGCTGCATCGGCACTCTGGAAAGGGACGGCCGCAACCGCGCACTGCGTATCATGTCCGGCTACGGCAATCACTTTGGCACCGTTTGGCAAACTGCCGGTCACCGTGCCGCTTGGAATGGTCGGAAGAAAAATATCAGTTGGAATACCAAAAGCATTCAGCACATCAGTTCGCCATTTTTTTGTTTTAGGGCAAAGCATTTGGCTTGTGGAAGCGATACTTTGCTCACAGACAGCGTTGCCGCACAGAAAATATGAAAAAAGGTCGGGCATAAAGAGTAATGTTTTCGCCTTCTGTAGTATCTCAGGCTGCTGTTCTTTTAATGCAAGCAACTGAAAGAGTGTATTAATCGGCAACAACTGATTACCGGTTTTTTGATATAATTCATCCGTTCCCACGGTCTTGGAAGCGCGCTCTACCATTCCGTCGGTTCGCGAATCTCGGTAGTGGACGGGACGGGAAACCAGTTTGCCGTCTTGACCTAATAGCCCAAAATCCACACCCCAAGTGTCAAACGCAACACTGTCAAATGAGCCCGCTTTTTGAATGCCTGTACGAACCTCTGCCAGCAAAGCATCAAAGTCCCAGCAGAAATGCCCTTCGTACTCACTTGGATTGTTTTCAAAACGATGAATTTCTTGGCAGCTTAATTTTCCGTCTTCATACCGCGCCTTGATTGCGCGTCCGTTGGAAGCACCGAGGTCAAACGCAAGCACTGTTGCCGCGCGGGTCATTTTACCACACCCTTTTTCAGCAAGATGTTGGCGTATATTTCAGTTTCTCCTGTGGCAACGATAGCGTATGCTTGTTTTGCCCGCTCATAAAATGCAAAACGTTCCATATATTCAATGGCATCCGGATTTTCTCCGTGTTTCGATAAAACATCCTTATATTTTTCCCAGATCACAGGTTTTACCGGATCGCCCGGAACCACCTTCATGAGAGCGGCGGGTTTTTCAACGTATTGATCCAGCGGGATCAACTCCAAAACCGCTTCCAACAGTTCGGCGACTCCGTGCCCGTCAGCACGTATGACCCGCGCATTTTTTCCAACACTTTCAGAAGGAAAGTTGCCGTCTGCAAGAACCAGCTCGTCCCCATGACCCATCTCACACAGAGTTTTCAACAATTCCGGGCTGAGTATGGCAGGTATTTTCTTCAGCATAGTATCCTCCTTACCGATCGGTAGGTTCTTTCGTTTCTCTGCGCGGAAACTTTTTGTAACCTGGATGTTTGCCGGTAATATGATAATAATCCCGCAGACCGATCAATTTTTTGATATTCTCTTGGTCAATATCGTAACTTCCGCCCAAGATAATCGCGTTAATCGTAATTTTTGCCCATAGTTCAAGGCTTTCCATCCTATAATACGCGGTTATGACATCACTGCCGAGCGCAAGTGCACCGTGATTTTCCAAAAGCATCACATCGTGTTCCTGCAGATACGGCTCAATGGCATCCGGCACTTCCGTCGTGCTGGGCGTGCCGTAGGGGGTCAGCGGAACTGCTCCGATTGCCGCAACATCCTCAATCATGTTGTACATATCCATAGGGCGATGTGCCACGGCAAAACCGGTTGCACCGGGCGGGTGCGCATGTAGAACGCTGTTTACATCGGGACGTTTTTCATAGCAGCGCAAGTGCATTTTGATTTCACTCGAAGGGCGCAAGCCCTCTTTCCCGCTTAAAACCTCTCCTTTATCGTTGATGCGAAGCAATTTGTCGGGTGTAATAAAGCTCTTGCTCATTCCAGTTGGCGTTGCCAAAAAGGTCCCATCATCCAGCCGAGCGGAAACATTGCCGTCATTTGCGGCAACCCATCCCAGCTGCCACATTTTGTGGCAGACATCACAGATTTGCTCTTTAATAAGTTGAATATCCATACCATTCTCCTCTCCCGAATTGTAATCTCTAATTGTATTATAGTGTTGTTTTTTACATATTACTCGGCGTATAATAAGATTAAATAGGACAATATTCACATTTAGGAGGCGAAAATGCGTTATCTAGCCTGCCATGAACGGGCCGTGCGGGGTACGTTCGATTTTCCAATTGAGCTGTACTATGTTAACGCAGCACATCCGCGTTATGAAATGCCGTTTCACTGGCATATGGAGTGTGAACTGATTTTGGTTTTACGCGGCCAGTTTCTGCTTTCGCTGGACGGTGAAACCGTAGAGTTGAGCGCCGGTGATTCCGCCTTTGTACCGGAAGGAATCATCCATGGAGGCACACCGCACGACTGCGTTTACGAATGTATTGTATTCGATATGGATCGATTTCTGCGAGACAGCACAATCTGTAGAGAACGGTACAGTGCTGCACTGGGGCCCGGCGCACATATTCAGACGCGCTTTACCAGTGATACTGCCGCAGGGAAGCTCGTGGACCAGCTGTTTGAAGTGATGGAAAAAGAGCAGCCGGGCTATGAATTCATCACAACCGGGCTGCTCTGGCAGTTTATTGGCACGGTACTGCAGCAACACCTTTACACAAAACCTCCTGAAGACAATCACGTCAACACCCGCGCACTGCAAATAAAAAAAGTTTTGCGTCGTATCCGTGAAGATTATGCCGAACCTCTGACACTGCAGCAATTGGCAAAAGAGGCCGGACTTGCGCCGCAGTATTTCTGCCGCGTATTCCGGCAGGTCACCGGACATACGCCGATTGATTATCTTAACTATTACCGAATTGAGTGTGCCGCGGAACTGCTTTGCGCCACAGCAGACAGCATAACACAAATTGCACTTTCCTGCGGATTTAATGATTTAAGCTATTTTATTCGGTTGTTTCGGCGTTACAAAGGGGTTTCTCCGGGTGAATTCCGAAAACAGAGGCAAAAAGAATAAAACACTCAATTGAAAAGCAGTACATACGCCGTAACTGAATGTATTGTCCTGTTCCAAATATCTCTCGCTTGGCGGTTGAAAAACTGATTTCCTTTGTGAGCAGAAAATCATATGGTTTCGAATCACCGCAATTTTACAGAAAAAGACACAAAAAAAGCACCGTGAATTTCACGGCGCTCTTGCTCTGGCGTCCCCGAGGCGATTTGAACGCCTGGCCTTCCGCTTAGGAGGCGGACGCTCTATCCAGCTGAGCTACGGAGACAGATTAATACATTTGTCTAATAAGACATGGGCACTGCACCCTTAGCACACAAATGCTTATTTATTATAAAATAGGCCAATTGGTTTGTCAATGCCTGCCCTAACAAAAAGCGTCCCGGCTTTAACGGGACGCTCATTGCTTATTGATCGGTTTGGTCAGTGCGTTTTATCGCATCAGGTGAAAAAATCTTCTTTAGGGTATCCGGATCGGCAACACCGGTAACCGTCATGCCATTTAGATATTGGAAATCCTTCACACTTTGGACGGTGGCTTCCGCATAAAGGCCTGTGGGTTCTACAAACATATATCCCAATTCCTCCAGCCGTTCCTGAAGTTTAAGCACATCGTCATTCTGCATACCGCTTTGCAGCGTCTGGTCCAGGTTTATTTCAGCCTCCGCCTGCGATGACGAAGCGGATGAAGAAGACGGCTCCGAGGACGATGTTTCTCCCAGCAATTCCGGATGTACCGTTCCGGCCATGAAACTGACGGCACGAATCAGTTCATCGCCTTGGCAGGTCATAAGCTGCTCATCCATTTCATATACCCGATGCTCTTGAACCGCTGTCAGTTTGCTGTACTCTTCAGAGGATTCTAGTTCGGACTGAACCCCTTTTGCACAAAATATGTACTGCGGGTCGGCCAGCAATAAATCGGAAATTTCAATCGTGCCATTCGTACCTCCGGCTGCGGAATTCACCAGACCTGCCGCTTCAATTAAATCATCGGCAAAAGTATCCCCCGTCGCGGCGTGCCCGTCTGCATCATACAGATAAACAGCTGTGACGGGAATCTCACTTTCCGGCACCACACGCGTAATGTCGTCTATGGTCTGCAAGATTCCGTCTGCCACATCTTTTCCTTTTTGATAACCGGTTCTTCCACCCTTTAGGACAGAACCAACATTCGCATAAAGTTGCTCCAGTTCCTCCCGATTCACGGCGGGCTCCAGAGTCAGAACTGTCAGACCCTGTTCCTGCATGGCAGACTTTTGTTCATCCGTGAGTGAATCAGCAAAAACGACGTCAGCTCCTAACTCCCGAATTTTTTGTGCATCATCCGCCGTTACAACGGGCAAGACGGACAGATCACTCTGCACACAGTCCTCACTTCTTGCCTTTAAGCTGATTTCGTAGCCTATGGATAGAATAATCGAAGCGATATTCGGTGAAAGCACCGCCACCCCGGCAGGCTCCTGCCGAATTGTCACATCTCCAATGACAATGGGATAATCTTTATCCACAGGACCGGATGAAATATCACTTGCCCTGCTGCATCCAAACATGGCAGAACACGCAATCATGACAGTCAGGAATACGGTCAATAATTTTTTTCCCATTTCTGGCTCCTTTTCTCGGTCTCGGTTTATTCCGGCGCGCAGCCGCTGCGAATGTGCGCTTCCGCATAGCGTATATACTGTTGTGCACAGCGTGGTGAGCGGCCGCCGCGTCCGATTGCCCAGCGTTCTGCTCCATCCTCCAGTTCTTTTAAATAGCTGCCAAGTCCCCTCTGCCTCGCCAGCTGACGTACAATTTCCAGATATTCATCTTTGCCCGGCAGACTAAACCGAATGGAAAGTCCAAAACGGTCTGCCAGAGAAAGGCTTTCTTGAATTGTGTCACCTCGATGAATTTCGTCCCCTTCCCTATCTGAAAATGTTTCCCGCAGCAAATGTCTGCGGTTGGAAGTTGCATAAATCAGCGTATTTTCCGGCCTTGCAGCAAGACCGCCTTCCAGCACCGCTTTTAGGGAAGCGTAGGTTTCATCCTGCTGGGAAAAAGATAGGTCATCTATAAAAATGATAAATTTCATTGGAAGTCCCGCAATTTTATCCACCAAAACAGGAAAATCCACTAGACATTCTTTTGGCATCTCAATCATTCGCAAGCCACGGCGATAATACTCATTTAAAATCGCCTTAACCGTGGACGATTTTCCTGTTCCGCGGTCGCCATACAGCAAACAGTTATTTGCGGGCAAATCGTTTAAAAACGCCAGTGTGTTGTCGATTGCAGCTTGACGCTGCAGTTCATAACCCGTTAGGTCGGACAGTGTGGTTGGATCCGGATGCTGCACAGGCCGAATTTTTCCGCCGCGCCAAATAAAGGCACGATACTGCGCATAAATACCACAGCCATTTTCTCGATAAAAACGTGCAGCTCTTTCCGCCAGAGAATCAGCACTGCCGCTTAGCGCGGCAGGAAGTCGCCCTGTTTCCCAGCGTGGGAGTTCCAGAACAGAAAGCTCATCTGTCAAGCCGCTTCCCGCAAGAAGCTCTTCAGGAGTAACGGATGCTGCTTGAAAGATTATATTAAGATCGCGCTGAGCAGCGTTCATCACAAGTTTCGGAATCACCGCGCCTCGAGCCGCAGTCAAAGAAAAAGCGTTCTCGTCCAACAAAATATCCTGCATAAGGCAACCACGCAGGTCCGCACTTCCTCCCTGCTCGCACAGCGCTGAAAAAAAGGCTCCCCACGCTTCCAAGAACTCGTCCTTGGAACGGTTTGCCGCCTGCAGCAACCGGCAAAGCGCCCGAGGAACCGGCCTGCTTAATACGCCCCGATAGACAGATAGCGAGGCCATGCCCATTGCAAGGTTTTTAATATGATTCATGCTGATAACATCCTTTATCCAATTGCAAAATCAGCGTGAGTAATGTGTAAAAATCTGCTGAATTTGCATTTATTTTACGCTGTTTTAGGGTTTGCTGTCAAGCTTGGGTAATTGAAAATTAGTTGCGGGTTCATCTGAAAAACATTATAATAAAACAAATGCTATATTGATGGAAAAGAGGTACGAAATGAAACGAGTGATTCGCCTGTTCCCGGCCTGCCTTCTCGCTGCGGCTGCACTTTTTCTCAACAGCTGTTCCTACGCGCCCGATGCGGGAGTTCTGCTTAGGGAAGCCATATCCAATGCAAATTCCATCACCAGCTGCAGTACCGCAATCAGACAGGAATTGGTGTTCACATCCAATGACTCGCAGCACAGCTACTCCTCTGAAAATCAGATTATCTATATGGCAGAACCGTTTGCCTTAAAGTCCGTTCAAAAAGTTCAAGCCGACGGCGAAGACAGCAGCAATGAAACCTACACGGTGACAGAAGGTGACAAACTCTTTTTCTACTGTAAACTCAATGACGTATGGCAGAAAACCGATGCAGGAAACATGGATACATCCCCTGCTGCCCAATTGGATATTCTTCGGGTTTTAAACCGTTCGGAAAATCAAAAATATGTAAGGGAAATGACGCTCAATTCGCGCAAAGTACACAAAATTGAGCTAAAGCTCAGCAACGAAGTTCTGCGCAGTACAGTGGAAACGATTGCAACGGTCACCGGTATGACCGACAATTCCAGCACAGTGGTACAGACACTTCTGAACAGTGCTCCGGATTTATACGGCTATTGTTATATTGATACCCAAACCGGAAACTTTGTACGGATGGAAGCAGATTTAACCGATGCAATAAATCAGATTTTTCAAAACATCGACGGAAACAGTGTTTCCGTTCATGTCACCAAATGCACAATATCGGGTAATATAGACAACATCGGCACAGCTCCTTCCGTTATCCTGCCCAACGAAGCAAAAAACGCTTCCTCTATCCAAGCTTACGGCTGACGGTTTAAGCAAAAAGTCTTGACTTTTGGGACTCTTGTCGGTACAATAATAAAGCGTGTTCAGTAAACTTTGTTCTTCTATTGCACAGCGGACAAGACGCTGTTTTAATGGCCGACCATTCGGTGAAAATTTTATTTTCTTTTTAGAATAAACTGAATATTGTTTTATCACCGACTAATCGGCTGAAAATAATTTGGAAGCGTATCGAAGTGGTCATAACGGGCCTGACTCGAAATCCACTCGGTCAGTTGCTTTGAAAATGCGGGAAACCCTTGAGTTTCCGCGGGTTTGCGGGATTTTGAAAATTTAGCTTTTTACCGATTTCTACGGTTTTTCTACACTTTGCCTTGACTTTTTCGAAAGGCTCGGTGTATTAAAATAGAATATGGAGGCGTATCGAAGTGGTCATAACGAGCCTGACTCGAAATCCACTCGGTCAGTTGCTTTGAAAATGCGGGAAACCCTTGAGTTTCCGCGGGTTTGCGGGATTTTGAAAATTTAGCTTTTTACCGATTTCTACGGTTTTTCTACACTTTGCCTTGACTTTTTCGAAAGGCTCGGTGTATTAAAATAGAATATGGAGGCGTATCGAAGTGGTCATAACGAGCCTGACTCGAAATCAGGTTGTCGAGCAATCGGCACGTGAGTTCGAATCTCACCGCCTCCGCCATGAGCCTGTTTGCGGTCAATGCCCGCAACAGGCTCTTCCTTTTTTGGTTCTTTTCTACGCCCTCTTTCGAGGGCATTTTTTCTGCTTTTCTTAAATTGCAATAACAAATTGAACACTTTCACTGGATAAAGTTATCTACGGGTTTAAAGTATAAATTCTGTCCAGTTGAGCATCAAACAGTTCCTCAGGGGTCTGATAACCTAATCGTTTCCTAGGCGTGGCGTTTATCTCGTCTGCAAACATTAAGATTTGTTCGGCGGTAAAGCCATTGATGGAGCGACCCTTTGGGATATATTTTCGTAGTATGCGATTGGTCCTCTCATTTACAGGTCGTTCCCAAGCAGAATAGGGATGAGCAAAGTAGATTGCCGTGCCTAGTTCTTCAAAGGCTGAAAATGCCGCAAATTCACTGCCGTTATCTGTGGTAATACTGCGAAACACCTGCGAAAATTTCTCGCCATACTGTTCCTTTAGCTGTTCCATGGCACTGGCAACACCGGTGGTTGTTTTGCCGTCAATTCGAATTGAAAGATAATATCCTGTCAGGCGCTCTACAATGGTAAATACAACTGCCTCACCGCTTCTTTTTCGGCCCAGTACCGTATCAGATTCCCAGTGTCCAAATGTGTTTCGCTCTGCTGCCTCAGGTGGCCGCCAATCAATGGATTTCCCATTGATACGCTTAGAAAGCCGTGGTTTTCTGCGAGAATGCCTATTTAATACCTCAGGAAGTTCAAATAGCGTGAGCGGTAATTCCCCTTTCCACAGCATATGATATAGAGTTTTTGTACATGGGATTTCCTTGGCTGGAAAACGATGTTCGCTTCGGGCCCGCCCTACGCACTCATCAAAAGACCAATTATGCTTACGAACCTTTTTAACCATCCAACGGATGAAGTCGGAGTTCCTGGATACCGTTCTAGGGCGATGGCAACGACTGCGATTCGCTTTGTAGACTGCAGCTCCACGTTTGGCTGAGTAGCCGGGTTTGCGACCTCGGCCGGAGTATTCCGGTGTGCCACGTCGTAGTTCATAGCCCACGGTAGAGGGGCTGCAATTGATTGCGCGAGCAATCTTTCGATTGCTAAATCCCATCTTCTTTAACTGTTGGATTGCGCCACGCTCTTCTGCTTTAAGATGCTGTCCCCTCTTGCGTTCTTCGATCTTTATGATAGAATGGTTCTTGTCCATAGTGTTCAGGCCTTTCTGTCAAGATTGAGAGTGGTAACTTTATCCTAACAGTTCCCTGTGCGCTATGGAATCTTTTTATGTGTTCAATTTGATTTTACAATCTACCTTTTTCTGCTTTTGTAGAAAACGGATGCTTATAAAATCCTTATTTTACAAGGCTTTGCCGTGTTCCGACTCAGCAGTCCGTAGAAAATCACTCAGCCATTTCAAGTCCGATAGGTTCTTCCCGCTTGGATTTTTCAAACATGCCATCCATGACAAGCCCGGATTCGATCTGCGCATGGAAGTCAAGATGCGAGTAAATATCCGCCGTGGTCGAGAACGTGCTGTGCCCAAGCCATATCTGGATTTGCTTCATGGATATCCCGTTTGCGAGCAGTAAGCTGGCGCATGAATGCCTTAAATCGTGGAACCTGATTTTCTTCAGGTTGTTTTTTTCGAGTATCCAGCTAAAATGCTCCGTTACATAGTTGGGACGCATCAGCTTTCCGGTTTGGTAGACGCAGATATAATCCAGATAGTCCCGGCAGTAAGAACGCTTGAACATTCTGCGGTACATTTCCTGCTTCTCTTTTTCCGCCCACAGAATTTTTTCAACGGATGGCAGCAGCGGAAGTGTGCGGAAGCTGGATTTGGTTTTGAGCACATCCTCGCCGACAGCCACCGCCTTGCCATCTACCGTGTCCTCAATGACCTTGTGCTTGATGGAGATGGTCTTTTGTTCAAGGTTGATCGCATCCCATTTCAGACCAAGGACTTCACTTCTCCGTAGCCCATAGTAGGCGGCCAGTTTTACACAGACTTCCAAAGGATCATCTGATACCGCATCGAACAGCGCCATCATTTCCTCCGCCGAATAAAACTGTGCCTGATACACATTCTTTTTCGGCCTGTCCACCCTGTCAGCAGGATTGCTGCTGATAATTCCCTTTTTTACAGCGTTCTGCAGAGCCCTGCGAAGCACCGCATGATAGTGAATTACCGTATTTGCCGTATACCCTTCATCAAAAATGGATTGATGAAAATCCTGAATATGCTGCGGCGTAACTTCCGCTAAGGTAATATTCAGTTCTTTAAAGTACCGGCTGATTCGGCTGTCCAGCATGGTGCGGTAGCCTTTAAACGTGGTCTTAGATATGGTGGGTTTTGCTTGAATCAACCATTTTTGAAGGTAATCCATAAAGAGAACATCCGCCTGAGGGTTCCTTTTTCCTTCAATCAGTTCTCTGGCCCGTTCTTCCGCTGCCCGACGCTCCTTTTCCTCCTGCTCCCGTTCATATTCCAAACGGATTTGGTCAAAGGCTTTTTTGGCTTTTCTTTCACTGGTTCCCTCTACCGGCAATCCGGTGGGAATCCACTTTGTCTTTCTTTTGCCGTCCACTTTTGTATAAAGGACAGCGTAATAAGTATTATTTTTTTGCTGTAGGCATCCTGTTATCATTTCTATCCTCCTTCGAAATAACAGCGTATTTGCCTACCATTGACAGCATCACAATACCACAGAAAGCATGAGATAGCTATTACTTTATGCGGAAATCATCCACATGATTTTTCTACGCTTTCTTGTCAATGGTAGACAAAAATCCGGGTCAGCCGAGCTTGATGTGGCACATTTCTTCACCCAGCAGATAATCAATAACGCATGCTTTCGGAATCTTATAGGTTCGTCCGATACGAACACTATGTATCTCCTTTTCCGCAAGCAGTTTATAAGCCAATTTACGGCTGATGCCGCCCAGCATTTCTCTTAATTGTTCGACCTCGACTACATCGGGGTACTTTTCAAACATTTTGATTTTGTCGTTCATCATGACATCCCCTTTTATTAAAAAAACGCCGGGTCAAGCCCAACGCTGATGGAAAGTGCCTGATTGATTTGTTTCATTTCATGACCGGAAAGAGTGCCAACCTTTTCTCTCAGGCGTATGCGGTCAATGGTGCGTATTTGCTCTAAGAGAGCAAAAGACTCTTTGGAGCAGCCGCCGGCCGTGCCGATGCAAACATGGGTAGGAATATTGTTTTTCTCGGTTTTGCCGGTAATCGCACAGACAATGACCGTAGGGCTGTGACGATTTCCGACATTGTTTTGCAAAATAAGTACCGGACGGATTCCGCCCTGTTCGGAGCCCACAACGGGACTTAAATCGGCATAGAAAATATCCCCACGTTGTATGTTCTTTTTATAATCTCTCAAAATTGCGATCCTCCTTTGAAATTCTTAATGGCACAAAAATAGGATCGCCCTTGGGTAGTTGCTTCACTGTGAGAGCAGCTGAAAACAGGGCGATCCCATTGCTTCTGACATTAAGTCATTTTCTGTAATAACGGTGCTTAATTCGACACTACTCCCCAAGCACAAAAGGCGATGGTCTGAACTGCGGCTGGCTTCACCGCATCATGGGAATTTCACCCCCGCCAGGATCTCTGCCGGCTGCCCTCATTGCGTAATCCCCATATGTGGGGGCTGTGACTGGACAGAAGTATCATGATAGGCTGACGGGGTCATTGCGAAACAGGCCGCCACAGCCTGTTTCCCGGTCGGATGGGTACCGCTTTGCACCTTATTGGGCCGTCTTTGATAGTCTGGGAAGAGAAACGTAATGAACAGAAAGAAAAAGCTGATTCATCTTGTTCTCATCACCATCCTACAGGTGGTCTTGGCGCATCTTCCGGAGTCGCTGTTCCTTTTGGGAGCCGTCAGCTAACGTATTCAGATCATCGGATATGAAATTTTCAAAGTACCCTTGAGGGAATAAAGAAACCCCCTCACTACTAATCCAGTTTCGTGAGGGGGTCTACAAAAAGAATTTTTACTTCTCCATCATTTTTTTGAGTTTCATCCGAATCTGACGTTCCCGATAGCTGATGGTCTGCTGTTTAATGCCTGTCTCTTTTTCCAGTTCTACCTGCGTTTTTCTCTGGAAATACAGAGCATAGATCAAATCGCGCTCATCCTTGCTTAGGCAGGCAAGACATTTATGTAGCTTTTCTGCCATAAGCTTGTCCGTGACGATATCCTCTGCTTGTGGGGAAACGAGATCGGGCATCGCATCTTCGCCGTTGGTTTCCTCGGTGTCCAGAGCGCTGTAGTAAAAAACACCATGTGCTATGTCCTTTTCTTCCAGATGACGCTCATGGCGCCTCATGCGGTAATATGTCAGGTAGACTTCTTGACTGACCGGTACAAGCTTACCTTGCACCTTGATTTGATATTTCTTTTTTTCTGCCATATGGCTTGTCCTCCATTTTCTGAAATCTTAATGGTGAGTCAAAATGTCAGAAGCGGAGGGGCTCGTCCATTTGCAAAGAAGAGGTGCAAGAGGTATGTAATCATGATGTTTGCTCCTTTTTATGGGAACCTCGCACCGTACATCATGGTAAATAGAAAAGACGACAGGCGAGGTTCACCCGGTTGAGGTGTTCCTCCGCACTGCCGTCTTGCGTTCTGGCGGATTTTAGGTATTAAGCTGTTCTTGGGGTGTGGCTATGCTACAGGTTCTACACGCTCGTGCGTTATGTTTAATGCGCCGTCGGGGGTTACTGTGATTCGAGTGACACAATCTTTTATTTTAATCACAAACAGACGATCATCATCGCTCATATCGCCAATGCGCTTTTTATTCAGATTCCTGATTTCAACCATATAAATCCTCCTCACTGCTATTGATTTGATTGCTCTTTCTCACTGGGTTTCATCTGGTTAATTCCATTTTTATCTTCCCGTGCCCTATTATCACATTTCTCAAATTTGCATGCCCAACTCGGCGAGTTGGTTGAAAGCTTTAAAAATGGCGAGGATTATTGGAATTTTTGCTTTTGGGCATAAAAAAAGGACCCCTTTCGGGGTCCACAGCCTGTCGAAAAAACCCAAATCCGCTTCCATCGACGGACCCAGCTCCGACGATTGAGATATCGACAGGGAAGTTATGCGGCAAATTATGTGGGCTCTATAATAAATGTTGGGGTGTAACGAATAGGGTCTGCGAAAAGGGAGCAAAAAAGTAGAGCATATTCGATGAAAAACCTTTAAAATGGAGATTACCACACCACCATTTGGGAGGTCATCGATATGCTCTGTACTCATTCTATCGAAAAATTGCTTGGATTAAAAGGGGTAATCGTAAAAAATGTGAGGCAATTGCCTGATAAAACGGAAATTTTTATTGAGTTACCGAGAAAACCGCATGTTTGCCCCTGTTGTGGCCATCAAACCAGCTACGTTCATGATTACCGTTGTCAAACAGTAAAAGACATTCCCGCTTTTGGCAAACATACCTCCCTGATTCTACGAAAGCGCCGATATCGCTGCCATTCTTGTGGAAAGCGTTTCTTTGAGGATAATTCGTTTTTGCCTAGATATCATCGCATGACAAACCGTTTAGCCTCATATATCATTTCAAAGCTTTCCGACGTGCGTTCTTTTACCAGTGTAGCACGTAAAGTAAATCTATCTGTTTCAACTATTATCCGGATTTTCGATTGTATCCACTATGGAAAGCCACAGCAATTACCCGAAGTCGTATCAATTGATGAGTTTAAAGGCAATACAAGCGGAGAGAAATATCAGTGCATTCTGACCGATCCGGTCCGTCACCGAATCCTTGATATTCTTCCTGCTCGTTACAACCACAAACTGACAGAATATTTCAGCCGGATTGACCATTCTCAAACCAAACATTTTGTCAGCGATATGTGGAGTACATACGCCGGTATTGCTCAAACATATTTTAAAGATTCAATTTATGTCATTGACAAATATCATTACATTCGCCAAGTATTTTGGGCCTTTGAAGCCGTTCGCAAGGAAGAACAGAAAAAATTCAGTAAAACCCGAAGAATTTATTTTAAACGCTCCCGAATCTTACTGAACAAGCGATATCAATTTCTCACTCCGGAGCAAAAGCAACAGGTCGATCTTATGCTCTATGCCAGCAACCGTCTGCTGACAGCCTACTCTCTTAAAGAACAGTTCTTCAAAGTCCTGGATTCTCCCGATAGTCAATCTGCACGGACAGCGCTATCCCATTGGATTATGGCCGCACAAAACAGTGGTCTTTCAAGATTTGTTGCTTGTGGAAATACCATGGTCCGCTGGTCAAAAGGTATTCTAAATTCGTTTGATTGTCCTTACACCAATGGTTTTACCGAAGGGGTTAACAACAAGATTAAGGTACTCAAACGCAATGCCTACGGTTATCGTAATTTTCGTCGCTTCCGCAATCGTATTCTTCACATGTTCCATCATTTGACAAAAAATGGAGCAGCTTAGCGCCGCTCCATCCGGTGTTTCCATTTTGGGTTACCCCAACTATTGACATAGAGCCTAAAATTCGAGCTTGCTGTATACGCCTGTGCCCAGCGTCCTCTTGAAAGTAATGCCATTTGAGGTGGTACCATAGTCAAGCTGATCCCACTGGCTGGTCAGCTTGTTGTAACCGCGCACTCTGCCAAAGTCAGAGCCACTGTGACCGCTGACCGGAGGTACGGTAAAGGTATACTCCGTGATGGTTGCGCCTTCAAGTCCGTTTTCGAGAATAACCGAATCGGGTCCGGTGAGCGTCATACCGCCGCTGCCGTTGGAGTCCGCCACAAAGAACACGATGGCAGACCAGGAAGATTCAGCACCCGCAGAATCCACCGCCTTGACACGAATCACATTTCTTCCCAGCGGGTAGGTTTGTGTTTCTGCGTTTCGGCCCTCCCAAACGAGAGTGACAGGATCGCCGTCGGGGTCGGAGCTGGTCGCTTTGATGGTGACTGGCGTTCCCGGCGGTACGCTATTGCCGCTTGGCGTTCTGGTAATGACCGGCGCAGTCGGCGCAGCGTTTGCGATGGTAAAGGTTTTGGATACCCATTGCGAATATAGCCCGGTTGCATCCTTGGCACGGACACGGATGGTGTGAGTACCAACGGCATAGTAGTTGTCAGCCGCCTTATTTTCCCATTCCAGCGTGGTTGCATCGCCGTCTGCATCGGACGCTGTGGCGCTGATATCGACAAGGAACTTGCCGTTATTCGCTGTTCGGGTGGGAGCTGCGGTCAGTGTGACAACAGGTGCAGAGCTGGTGATGGTAAATGTCTTTTCTGCCCAGGGGGAATAAGCTCCGACAATGTCTTTTGCACGGACACGCACGGTGTGAGTACCTGCGGCGTAATAATTGTCCGCCGCCTTGTTTTCCCATTCCAGCGTGGTTGGGTCGCCATCCGCATCAGAGGCTGCAGCGCTGATATTGACAAGGAATTTGCCGTCCTTGACCGTGCGGGTTGGTTCAACTGTCAGGGTAACAGTGGGAGCGGAATTGGTCACGGTGAAGGTTTTTTCCGTCCACGGTGAATAATCCCCGGCGATATCCTTTGCTCTGATGCGGATGGTATGGGTACCCGGTGCATAGTAGCTGTCAGACGCAGTACCCTCATACTCCAATGTCACCGAATCGCCATCGGGATCGTCAGCACTGGCGGTAATGTCTACAAGGAACTTGCCGTCCTTGGCGGTACGAGAGGGAATTGCCGTTACCACAGGGGCATTCGGCGCAGTATTGGTTACCGCGATGCTCTCCGAATGAGTGGTTACACGCCCTTTGTTATCGGTGACAGAAGCGGTCAGGGTAAAGTCGCCGGTGTCACGAATGGCGATCCTGCCGCCGTCATTGTCCAGCGTTCCCTGATACTGTGCCGCATTGCCGTCCTTTTGCAGCGTCCAAACTACGGTATAGCTGCCGATATGCTGAACATCTTTTGCGACAACATCAAACTCCGCACCGTAGTGAACGGTCTGCGGCATGGTGAATGTGTACTGCACCACCGGCAGGATGCGTATACTTTCGCTGTGGGAGTAACTGCGTTTCAGATAATCGGTCATCATGGCGGTTAGAACATATTCGCCATCGCTTCGGAAAGTAATTTTTCCTCCCTGCGGGGTGAGACTTCCGCTGAATGCCTCTGAGAGCGGAATATTTTTGCCGTCCTTGCTGACGGACCACTCTACCGGCAGAACATTGTTGTTGCCGTGGGTTCTGATGTCAAGGTCGGTATCGGTGTAGGCAAAGGCGGGAAGCTCAAAGTCAATGGTCAGAACGGGAAGCACCTCGCACCTGTCCTTGCTTTCATACAAAAATACCCGTCCTGTTTCATCGGTAACTCTCGCCACCAGCTCATAGATACCGGCTCTTTTAAATCGGATTGTGCCGCCGTTGTTTGTGAGCTTACCGCTGACATAGGTCGACCAGTCCTGAAAACCGAAGGTGTTGTCCACCAGCCATTCGATGGTAAGGCCGTCCAGATTGGCGGTTTCCGTTTTGACTACGACATCGGTATCGGTATGAGCGTACTTTGGCAGGCTGTAGCTTACGGCCGGCACAGGATAAACCTTAAAGTTCTGTTCATACCGGTAGGTTCTGCCGCCATCATCGGTGAATTCCGCTTTCAGGACATAACTGCCCTTGGTATTGAATTGCAGTTCGCCGCCGCTGTTATTCAGAGTACCCTCAGCCACATCGGTGAGGGATATCTCTTTTCCGTCACGTAGCAGCGACCATGTGGCGGTATGACTTCCGATTTCGCCGAACACCGCTTCCACTGTAACGGTTTTGTCAGTGTGGAGGATTTCAGGCAAATAGAATCCCGCTGAGCCTACAGGGTAGACAGTGATGTCTGTGCTGTCGGCAAACACTCTGCCGGTAGCGTCAGTGACAGAAGCGATCAGCACATACACGCCTTTTTCCTTAAAGCGGATGCTGCCATCGGATGGATTTCCTTCGATAAATGTGCCAATGTCGGCAGGTTCACCGTTTCTGGTCAGGGTATAGGTTAAAGCGAGACCATCCGTTTCTTTTGTTTCTGTCTGTAGAGTGATGGTTTTATCCGTATGGGAAACCGCCGGCAGGGTAAGCTTTACCTCCGCCACAGGGTAGATGGCGATGTTGCTTTGTGCAGTAACGGTTTTGCCCAGCTCGTCTGTAATGGAGGCGGTCAGCGTATATCTGCCTTTTTCCTTAAACAAAACCGTACCGCCAGCAGAGTTTAACTCACCAGAGAGAGCTTTTTCCAGATCCGCGGCAGCTCCATCTTTTTGAAGGGACCACACTACCGAATTAGCGCCGAGGTTTTCAGTAGCAAGTTCCACCGACACGGCCGTGTCGGTGTGGGCGGTTTCAGGCAATGAAAAAGCAGCCTTTACCACCGGATAGATGCTGATTGTCTGCTCATGGGTTACCGTAATGCCCCGGCTGTTTTTTGCTGTGGCAATCAGGGTAATGCTGCCTGCTTTCGTAAATTTGACTTTGCCGCCGTTTGCGTCCAACGTACCCTCTGCCAGCTCGGAAAGCTCTGCAGGGAGCCCGTTTTTAAGAGCCGACCATGTCACGCCGCTTACATAGCGGCTTTCCGGCTTGATCTCAATTTCCTCGGCAGTATAAGCGGTTTTGGGCAGCGTAAAGCTGAACTGCGGGGCAGGAACATAGGAAGATCCGCCGCTACTGTCGGAGTTTGAGTACTTATCCTTCGGTTTGGTGTTTGCCGGCGGCTTCGCTGTTTCCTCTTTATTGATCTGCTCCTTTGCCTTATCAGCGTCCACCAGCATTTCAAAGGCTTCTCCGCGGGTGGCATTGCTGTTCGGTTTAACCGTTCCGTCCGGATAGCCGTCTACAATACCATATTTTTTACCGGCGCAGATGCAGGCTTTGTCTGCGTCACCAAGTTCGCTGTCATCTGAAAAGCCGGTTGCGCAGGAGCAGGATGCGTCATGGTCGCCTTTGCCGATGGCTCTCACCAGCATACGGATCATCTCTATGCGGGTGATGGGCTCGTCTGGCAGAAACTTTGTGCCGAAATCATCCTTTTGGATGATTCCCGCAATAATGAGTGCTTCCACATGCTTCTCTGACCAGTGGCCGGCAATATCGGTAAAATGAATGGTAATTTGGCTTTCATTCGGTTCCGGCAATTCCATGGTTCTTGCGATCAAGGCTGCAAACTCGCCTCTGGTGATGATGGCATCAGGGTGTACCAAGCCATCGGGATAACCGCTGATGACGCCTTTATCTGTAAGAATTTGAATAGCTTCCTCCGCCCAATGGCCTTTGGCATCCTCAAAATATCGGTTTACCGCATAGGCGCTGCCCGCAAGCAGGGAAACCACCAAGCAAACCACAAGAAGAATGCCGAGAGGCTTTTTCATTTTCTCGTTCATTGGCTACCTCCTACATCCCGCCCATGACAGGCTGACTTTGCTCCTGCTGGAGTTCGGAAGATTCCTGTTTCTGTGCGGCGGCCTGTCCTTGAGTGAGCGTCTGCTGGTAAGCCCCGATAACCGCCTTGTCAAATTCCGCTTTGGACTCCTTGGTACAAGGAAAGCAGATATCCTTGTACTCGCCGTTTCCGGCCTTGTAGCTGGGCATGGAAATGAACAGCCCCTTGGAGCCCTCCATAATCTTGATGCCCCGAACGGCGAAAACACCGTAAATATTGACCGAGGCGGTGGCCTTGCAGCTTCCAGCCGGACGGATGGAATGAATTTTCACATCGTACTTTGGAACGGGCGATGTTGTATTCTTAGGCATGTTTATTCCTCCTTCTCAAAATTTCCGGTATTTCTAACCGGCGTAGTTGAACATTTCCTTAATGCGCTGGGTCAGGGTCGGGAGCACCGTTTCCCCGAACAGGGCATAAAGACCCGCCAGAAGCAGGGCACCAATGACAACCGCCAGCAAGATTTTGATGGCTGTGTCAATATAACCTTCTCCAGCATTACCTGAGAGAAGGTTCCTGCCACGGAAAGCGAGATTGGCTGCGGCATCCTTTGCCGCTGTAATCTTGTGTGAAGCTGTACTTTTCATTTTTTTGATAACCTGAATCATGTAGTTTTCCTCCGTTCTATTGTTTCTTTGGGCGAGAAAAGGCAGCCCCAGGCTGCCTACATACTCATTTCCATTGCTTGGGTCTGCTCTGAGCCCCCGAAGCTGATTTTCTGGAATCCAAAACGGTCGCAGTAGTGATATTCGCTGCCTTGGGCGTCATACAGCTCCACCACATCAGACAAGGAAAGAGAGTGTCCCGAAAAGCCTGCCGGGTGATTTGCATTGCACCTTGTGTAGATGGCTTCGAGGTCGTTGGTGTCGAGCTGACCGTCATAGACGATGTTGTAATTTTCGAGAGATGGCTCTCCAAATCGCCGCACCATTTCTTCATAGGGTATAAATTTCATGTGCACGTCCACGTCCGGCTTTAACTGCCAGATGCGAACATTTTTCAGCAGTACGCCTTCCATGCCATCCGCACGTTCGCCAGCAAGAAGCCGCTCCATCACGCCATCTGTCCACTTCGGCGTTAAGGAGCGGCTTTGGAGCCAGATGGTCAGCTCATCATTTTGAAAAATGCTGTCCACAATGGCTTTTTCTTTATCAGTATAACCGGCCGGGTTTCCATAGTAGGAAATGAGGCCGTTTTTCAGGGTAATCCCTAACATCTTCCCACCTCCCAGATAATGTCTTAAAGAATGAGGGCAGGTTATTTGCCATAGATGATGCTTTCCTGCATGATCAATTCATCCAATGCTGCAAGGCAGATACCGTTTTGCGCCAGCACCGAAAGAATGCAGGCCGGTACATCGCGAATATCTTGCTGGATATCTGCCTTTACGACTGTAATTTCGCCGCTGTCCTCATCGGTATAGCCTTCTAATCGGGTACCCTTGGGGATACCCGATTCCTCCAGCAGATAGTCGGGGATGCGGATGTCCTGGTTTTCGTCCAGCAGATCACGGCAAAGGGAGCAGTCTGCTACCCATTCAGCGGGGTTGTGATTGCAGCCGCCTTTCTTGTTTGTTTCCGGATTTTCATCCTCGCAGTTATTGCACAGACCGCAGGCTCCGGCAAGGAGAACCGTCATATCGCTCGCCAGCTCGCTGAGTGTGGCAATAACTCGAATAAGCTCCAGCGCCGTCATTTCACCCTTGTGAATGACGCATACGCCTTCGGCGGCTGTCACCGCAAGGGTTTCCGCATCGGCAAAGCCGCAACGCTGCTGAATATCTATGGGGATTTGCAGGGCCTGCTCATTTTCCTTCTGATTGTTTTTCATGTAATCTATCCTCTCCTTTAAATATTTGCCCAGATTGGGACGGTGTTCCTTTTTTGGTTTTTCGGTCAGAACTCAATCCCGCCGTTGTCAAATAAATTGAGTTGCGCCGGGGCCTCCCTCGTCCGTTCCCCCATATCGTAATTGGCAATGAGGATTTCGGGGAACTGCGCCCCATTGTCATACCGCTGCTTGATGTTATTGATGCGGGTATAGGAATCAATTTGGATACCCGGCGCATCATACAAATTGCGGATAAAATCGCAGTCATTGTAGGACAGCAGGAATTTGCCCTCAATTCGCAGCAGAGCATCCCGCAGGCGGATGTGATCTTTTTCTGTAAAGCCGTCCTCACCCACGTTTTTGTAGTAGCCCTCGGTTTCAAAGTACGGCGGGTCACAGTAGAAAAAGCTGACGGGGCGGTCGTATTGCCCAATCAACTTCTCGAAATCCTTGTTTTCGATCACCACTTTGGCAAGCCGTCTGTGAGCCTGTTCAATCAGTGGAAAATTGGACCACATATCATGGGGCTGACTGCCATAGCTGGTAAGTCCCGATGCGTAGCTGTAGCGGATAAGCTGGTAAAACCAGGCTGCCTTCTGTACATCGGAAGCAGGACTGTCACGGGCGAGGGTATTTTTAACAAGGTCAAAGTCTGCGCGGGCATTGAGGACATAACGCAGTGCGTCTATAAGTTCCTCCGGCTTTTCCCGCACACAGCGGTACAGGTTGACCAGCAGTCCGTTGAAATCGTTATACACCTCAAAGTCGTTACCGGGCGGCTTGTGAAACAGTATCCAGCCGCCTCCGCCGAACACTTCAATGTATCTTTCGTAGTAGAGGGGAAACAGTGTGACGATCAGCTCACGCAGGGATTTCTTGCCGCCGATCCATGACATAAAGCTGTTCAGAAATCATCACCTCCCTCCAGCGGCAGGCGTATCTGCGTATCGTCAAATGCCGTGAGGGAATGCCTGAGCCCTCCGATGGCGGCTCTGATTCCGCTGACGCGGCTTCTCATATGACGGATGGTCAGCCGGACTTCCGCTTCGGTTCTTGCGTAAAAATATCCGCTTTGATCGCTGGCGATAGGGATGCCTTCGCGACGCAGGCTGTTGACAATGTCGCGCAGTTCCTTACCGGAAACACAAAAGGTGTGTTCCAGTTCTTTGCTGGTGACGGCATTTTCCGCACCGTGATGATAGCGGTGCAGATATTCCGCAAGCTGTTTTTTCAACATGTTTACCTCCTTTCCGACCGCTTCCCCGGAAAGAAAGGCAGGACAAATGATAAAAAACAGGGCCGCCTCCTGTTTGGGGAAACGGCCCTGTTTTGATTTTGAATCTAAAAAAGCACAGGCATCATTGCCTGCGCTACTTAATTACGCCAAGCTCTCTCAAAACCGCCACACAGTCCTTGGCGCCTTGGATGTACAGATGTCGGCTGTATTCACCGAGCAAAAGCTGCATAGCTTCAAAATATGAGTCTACTATCTGTTTCAATTCGTCATCGTATTTCGGATGATCCTTTACCAGCACCGATGCATCCCGCTGCTGTTTGACAGCCTCCCGGACAGCAGGGTTGGATTCTACCAATTCCGCAAACGCTGCGTCAAGACGTTCTTCTAATGCAGTTTGTAAGGACTCTTTCCATAACTCCATTCTGTCCACCTCCTTCAATTACAACACAATGCCACACTTTTCATAGGAAAGCTATACCAAATACCAAAAGAAATTCTGCTATTCATCTCCGGTCAGAACGGTCAAGATATTATCCAAGCTGCATTCCTCCCATCTGCTGGCTTTGCGCCAACTCATCCGGCGTCATGACGCTCCAGTTTTTATCACTGCTCCATAGGCTGACATAGATTTCACCATTGCCTGTTTTTATGGGATGCTGCTCAAAACCTTCACCAAAGCCGTCTGATGCCTGACCGGAAACATAATCCTTAAGCTGCTCCAGCTCTGAATCACTCAAGCTCCCTTGTATGCGGCATTCGGCCACACCCATCAGCTTGCTGCCAATCTGTTCCACTGTGAAAAAGAAGGACTGAACTTTCTGATTGACGCTGTCATTTTTAGAATAGTATTTCATGAGTCCTCGTTCCGTTTCTTCCGGCCTTCGCTCTTTCACAATGGCTGCAAGGATAGAATCGTGATAGGAGAGGATAGTATCCTGATCCAGCTCCGAGGGATAATCCTTCCAATCGCCCCATTCGTTGCTCTCGTATTCCTTAACGGTAAGCGGCATATATAGCCTAAGAGTCTGGAGCGGAGGAGATATTTTTGAGAACGAGTCCTCCCCAGGAATGAGGGCAAGGGAGCGCCCGTTGTCCCATTGCATGTGAATTCCGCACGCATCGTCAATAAAATCCACCGTACCTTCTGTACCGGGTGGTACGGGGGCATAGGGATCGTTCATTTTTGTGAGACGGATTCGTGTACCGGGCGGATACTTCTCCTTGAGCAATCTCAGAAATTCACTGTCATATCTCATATTCGTTCCTCCTTCAGATGGACTTCTATTTTGTATTTGGCTTTTTTGTTTATTTTCTGCATATCGGTTCTAAGGCAATCTTCCTCGGAACTGTAGCAGATAAAACCGTGAGAGGGGTAGGGGCAGTTTCCACAGCTTTTAAATGGTCCCTTAGGCCGCTCGTCTGCCGGTATTGTGCCTGTGGTTACAAGGACATCAGAATCATAACAGGCAGGTTTCTTGTTTTTCTTGTAGCGTACCAACATATCTTTCCTCCCTTCTGGAAAAAGAAAAGCCGGGGAATTGAAGTGCATTTCTGCACTCCGATTCCCCGGCCAATAAATAAGGCTCCAATTTGCAATATTGGAGTCTTTAGTTCTAATTTTGCGTTATAAATTATGAAATGAGCGATAGGCGTTTTTATTTTTGCTTTGCCTGTATGTAAGCAGTAAAGTTTGCCGCCCCCAGTTTTCTTCGTTTAGATAGCATTTTAGTCCAAATAGTATTTCCCTGTGCTTCGGTGATGTATCCTCTTTCCAGTGCCGCAAGTAATATATCGCCAGTTGTTAGATGCTTAAGATCCATTTGAGCGATATATAAAGAAATATCCTTCAGATTATTACTTGCTACAATGCCGTCATACTGTTTTGCTAATGCGATGGATGCGGCTTCTCCTTTGCCGATAACCATATGCCCGGCTTTTGGTTTTTCGGTAAGCTGATAATATATATCATAGGCTTCCGTAGCCACATCAATGGACATTACCTGTGCTTGTCCCACCGAAAGGAGTGCATCTACTCTTGCCTTTAGGTGCGCAATCCCGGGATAGGACAGTTCGTCATAAACAGTTTTAGGAATAACGATCCTACCGGGATATAACTTAACCAATAAATTTTCATTCCCAACCCACAAAAAAGCCGAGATACAGTCGCTATCAAAAAAGAGCGAATCAGTCAAGCAATTCGCCCCCTTCGATTTCCTCCCCATAGACGAGGTCGGAACGGAAAGCAGATAGCAGCAATTCATCATATTTGCCGCTGGATATTAGCCCTTGTTCCAAAGCTTTTTCCGCCTGCTGAATATAGTAGCCGTATGTCCTGTATCGCTTATCTTCGGGTGTCGGGCTATAGAGTGTATCATCGTAGCCAAGATTAAGAGCAGATAAAATTACGTTTTGGCGCATTGAATCAGCTTCTTCACGGGTTAATTCATTTTCGCTGAGCAGCCGGTAAAGGATAGCTTGGCGGCTAACACGAAAGTATTGCTCCAAACGCACAACATCATGAATGGAAAGCTTGGCGGAGCTCGACTTTTTCAGCTGGTCAATTTTATCCGAAAGGGCATCCGGGGGCATAAGCAAATACGATGCAAACTGATCTGCTTGCTTTTCCTTTTCATTTCCCTCGCCGATTGTTTTTGCACACACCGCAGTGAGTTCGTCATCATCAAAATACAGGTGATATAGTTCATGAGCCATGGAAAAGCGCTGCCTTCCAAGGGTCATGGCTGAATTAATGGCGATGACATTGCTGCCGGTTCCCTTAATACAAATACCGCTAATGTGATTCCCCATCGGATAGTATACGATGGATAATTTATCGATTGTATGAACCAATGCCAATATATCGATCGGAGAAGTCGCATCTTCTCCAAGCTCTTTCCGTAAACTGAGAGCTTTTTTCCATAACTCTATTCTATCCATTGGCATGCTCACCCTCAAGCAATTGAGTCATAAAGTGGCTATTTAAAGCAATCCTGTTTATGGCGCTAATTGCGTCCAAGTCATCTTCTCCGATTTCGCTTGCACGAAGCGCAAAGGACAGCGGTTTAACCTTCATTTCCGGCTCCATGAGTGCAGATACCCGCGTACCAAACAAGGCTGCAAGCTTATCCAGCATATCCGCCGTCAGTGCCCGTTTGCCTTTCTCGACCATAGACACAAGGCTTTGATCGACATGAAGATAATTAGCCACATTGCTTTGTGTAAGGCCGCTATTTTCGCGCAGAGATTTTATCCTTGCTCCGATGATCTCCAGAGAGTTATTCATGATAATGCCTCCCTTCTATATTTATAGTATATGCCGCATTTGTCATATTGTCAATCAAATTTAAAACTTATTTTATGACAGTGCTTAGGCATTTATTATTCTCTGATTATTCTGCTTCTATACATTGATACTGAATTTAATGGGATTTTGTTTGAAACAACAAGTTCAATGTGTTCAATTTTTATAAGATATATCTTTGATGTTGTATTGTTATGGAAAGAGATAAAGAGGTGTTTTGTTTATGATTAAACGAGAGTTACATATGAGTCATATTCGTCCCTTCATAGGAAACGATCTCATTAAGATTTTAACCGGCATCCGGTGTCTTATTTTCGATGCCAGTTGCAGTCAGCGAAATTCAATTGATATTCTAAAGAAATTCGTGTATAATATCTTTAGAATTGTGTAAGGAGGTAAACGCTATGCCAAATATAAAGTCCAGCACTGACCTGCGGAATAACTATAATGAGATATCCACCTTCTGTCATGAAAGCCGTGAACCTGTTTTTATCACAAAAAACGGGCAGGGAGATTTGGCGGTTATGAGCATTGAAACCTATGAGGCACTCAGCGGCAAGCTTGAACTGTATCACCTGCTTGACGAAGGACGATCGGCCGTTAAAGCGGGTAAAAAGCGTCCGCTTCAAGATGTCATGAAGGATATTAAGCGAGGCATCGCCGATGGCGAAATATAGGGTAGATGTATCTGAACCAGCCGAAAACGATCTTAGGGACATTGTTCGGTATATTGCTTCTCAGCTGTCAGCTCCCATATCGGCAACTCGTATGATGGAGCTTTTTGAAGAGGCAATGCTAAGTCTGTCCGATATGCCGCAGCGCTGTCCGCTTGTTTCAGACGATCGTCTATCTCAAATGGGATACAGGAAACTAATTGTAAAAAATTACGTTGTGTTTTTTTCCATAGACGAGAAGAACAAGGTGGTTGACGTTGAAAGAATTCTGTACGGCAGACGCGACTGGATCAGATTTTTATAATCGATACAAGAACAGGGTGACACTATGCAAAGTAGTCACCCTGTTTTCATGTAAATGGATGCGCCGAGCATTTAGGGATTTCGATACTGCTCCAGCAGCTCTATATGCTTTTTGGACTTCTGATGGATGCGGCAAGCTTCTGTTGCCATATAGTTTATCAAGCTGTCCTTTGGCACTAAATACTTGGTATAATACCATACCCCCGTTATCTTTTCTGCCTTGATCCATTCAGATACTGTGGTTTGGCAGTATCCCGTTAGCTTTGTGACATCATTTACCGTGAGGGCATCCGGAAAGGTGTGCCACTTGTTCTTAAGCATTGCCATAAACTTCTCGGAGTTGATTGCCTTCGCCGTTTGGCGCTTCGGTTTATATTTTATTCCGCTTGAAAATATCCCCGGTGGTGTCAGCAGAGTTTCAGGAGATTCTTCCAAGCGAGTAAGGTATGCAATAACGTCGGTTATTTGGATTTTAAACCTGCGGGTCTTTTTGCCGGTATCCTCGCAGGGGATATATCCGTTCTCCAAAAGCCATGTGGCTTTTCGTTTGCTTATGCGGCAAATTCTGTAAAGCTGGTCTTGACTTATCTTCTCCGGATATTCAGCCAGAAGGTAAGAGTAGTCGGTTGCCATCATCGTTCCTCCCATCACATTGATCCTTAGGACAGAGAATTATGCTCTGTCTGCTGCAGGATGTTCTGTTAAAAATCAATGTCAATGGTAGGATACGCTTGGTTTTGATTTTTCAAATTGCCGGGAAACTAAAGTATCTTAAGGTTATTTCGCCGGTTGTTTTTCTACGGTTTTTCTACACTTTTTCTACACTTTGCCCTGAAAACCGCTAAATCAGGGCGGTGTGTTCATGCGCGGAAATATCAGCGTTTGTGCCTGAAAAGCCTTTATTTATGCGGGTCTGCGGGATTTTATCTTCTCCTAAAGTTACTCTCGTAAACTCATAAGAACTTGCCTTCAAATAACTCGAAATCAGGTAGACCGCAAGGTCTCGTGGGTTCGAATCCCACCGCTTCCGCCAAACCCCGCACAAACGTAATGTTCGTGCGGTTTTTTGTTTTTTGGCTGCAAGATGGGCGAATCAATTCAAATTACCTTTTAATCAGCGCTCCATTGAGTTGCCGTAATCGGCAAATCTCGAAAGGCAACTGTTTGTAAAGCCATTATCCAACTAAGATGGCGATGTCTGTGCGGAGTTCCTGCGCTCAAAGTTCCGTTTTAATTCCAGCAATTTCTCAGATCATTTTTATCCTTTTGGTTTTCCTATTTTCGAACGACTTGTCATTTAAAATGCTCCCTTTATGATCAACAGTGCGTTCTTTTCACTGTCTCTCATATAGGGAGCATATATTTAAAATTCAAGGGAACCTTTTCAAATCACCTTTTTTACAGCATGGAGCGATACAGTTCTGCAATTTCCTCTACGCTGGTATCGCGTGGGTTGCCGGGGCGGCAGGCATCGGCAAAGGCAGACTCAGCCAAGAATTGTATATCCTCCTCTTTCAAAATACCGCGCAGATTGGTGGGAATACCCACGTCGGAGGACAACTTCTTGACGGCAGCAATCGTTGCATCGGCAGATTCTTCAACACTCATCTCATCGATGCCTGCAACGCCCATTGCCTTGCCTATAGCACGATAACGTTCACCTGCTACGCTCTTGTTATATTCCAATCCAACCGGCAGCAAAATGGCACAGGCCACACCGTGTGGCGTGTCATACAATGCGCTGAGACCGTGTGCCATGCTGTGCACGATGCCAAGACCAACGTTGGAGAAACCCATTCCGGCGATGTATTGGCCCAGAGCCATGCCCTCGCGGCCTTCGGGAGTGTTCTGTACGGCGCCGCGCAGATGCTTCGAAATCAAGCGAATCGCCTCAAGGTGGAACATATCAGAAATAACGCACGCACCCTTGGTGATATAACCCTCGATGGCATGAGTCAGCGCATCCATACCAGTGGCGGCGGTTAACCCCTTGGGCATCGACGCCATCATGTCGGGATCGACAACGGCTACTTCGGGAATGTCATTGGTATCAACGCAGACGAATTTACGGCGTTTCTCAACATCTGTAATAACATAATTGATGGTAACTTCAGCCGCAGTACCCGCCGTGGTCGGAACGGCAATGGTGAAAACCGCGTGTTTCTTGGTGGGAGCCATACCCTCCAGACTGCGCACGTCGGCAAACTCAGGGTTATTAATGATAATGCCAATAGCCTTGGCGGTATCCATCGAAGAGCCGCCACCAATCGTCACGATGCAGTCCGCTCCGGCAGCTTTAAATGCGGCCACGCCATCCTGCACGTTTTGAATCGTGGGATTTGGTTTAATATCGCTATACAACACATAGTCAAAATTTGCCGCTTCTAACAGATCGGTGACTTTCTTGGTCACGCCAAACTTGACAAGATCGGGATCCGAGCAAACGAACGCCTTCTTATAGCCGCGCGCGGTCAACTCCGGTACAATTTTTTCAATCGCACCGTGACCATGGTAAGAAATGTTGTTCAGAACAATACGGGAAACCATACAAATCCTCTCCTTTTAATAAATTATATCAGCAAGCAGTGCGCTTACTGTTTTACACACAAAAATGTTTCAAGCTGCGTAATACTGAGAAATGCAACACAGAATGGAACTCGTTGGACTGCATCGTCCGAAATTTGGCTGCTTGTCCGACCGATGATGCATCGAGAGAATTTTGATTAAAACTTTGTGCTCTTTCCGCCGTGTATATTCGCCTGTTATTTCATCGGTAGTCACTGTAATATCACAGACGCCGTTTTCCTTATCAAAAGTGGCATAGCACGAGCTGAGTCATTTGGGGCATACCAAAACTGCGGGCAAATCCGGGGCAGCAGTCGGCGATGGCATAAACGCCAAGCGTTTTTTCTGGGTGCTTGATTGACTTTCCGTTCGTCGAGCATATTCCTCCGCGATTTGTCAATATTCTAACAATTGTGCTCTTTTGGGCTGAATTTAACGACTGTCAAAACAGTAGATTTCCCGAAAAATGAACCGCCTATTTTTTACAGAAACCAAATTATGGCGTCTTCCGACGTGCTAATGGCAATATCAAAATTATGTTGTCCCATGATATTGCAATGTTTTACTAGTTTTATAACTTCTTACTGTAAGATAGAGTACAATAAAGTTCGCAATTTCATAAAGGCATAGAAAAGTCATTGGGACTCCGATAAAATGAATGGTGATAAGACATTCAAAGAAGGAGAGATACCCAATGACTCAAAAAAAGAATACCACAGATTTGACAGAATTGCTACTAAAATGTATGGCGCAGCCGGATCCAATGCTGTCAATGCTGGAATGGCTGTGTACCCGTCTAATGGAAGCAGAGGTCTCCGGTATCGTTGGCGCAGAAAAGAATGCACACAATCCGTCCCGCCGTGATTACCGCTGCGGCTATCGGCCACGTCGATTGGATACTCGTATGGGGACGATGTATCTGATGGTACCAAAACTCCGAAATCAGGGCTATATCCCGTTTTTCGTAACAGAACGCAAGCGCAGTGAAGCAGCGCTGATTCAAGTGGTTCAAGAAGCGTTTGTGCAGGGTGTATCTACGCGAAAGATGGAGAAACTAGCTCGCAGTCTTGGAATTGAGAATCTTTCCCGCAGTCAAGTCAGTGAAATGACGAAAGGCCTTAACGAGCAGGTGCAGTACTTCCGCAGCCGGCCTCTGACGGGTCGCTATCCTGTCATTTGGACAGATGCACTGTATGAAAAAATTCGTATGGATGGCCGGGTCGTCAGCATGGCTGTGATGGTAGTTTGCGGCGTCAATGAACAGGGGCATAGGGATATCCTCGCCGTGGAGCCAATGCTCGATGAATCCAAAGAAAGTTATTCTCAATTGTTTCAAAGTCTTCTCGATCGTGGTCTGAAAATACCGCTCCTGGTGATTTCAGACGCAAATAAAGGGCTGATTGCAGCCATCCGTGAGAGTTTTCCGGGAGCCTCTTGGCAACGGTGCAAAGTCCATTTTATGCGAAATATTTTGGCTCATGTACCCCAGAAGGAAAAAGAATCCTTTGCGGCTCAGTTAAAAGAAATTTGGTTAGCACCTTCCGCTAAAATAGCTAGACAACGCGCAGAGCAAATATCAGAACAGTATGGAAAACGCTTTCCAAAAGCAATTGAGCTTCTGCAAGATGGGCTGGAAGATTCTCTAGCTTTCTACGCCTTTCCGGAACTCGACGCCCGCAAAATTTCCTCGACCAATATGTTGGAACGACTGAACAAGGAAATCCGCCGCAGAACCAGTGTAGTCGGAATATTTCCTAATCCGGATTCCTACCTACGGCTGGTAACAACATGTCTGATGGAATATGCGGAAGACTGGTCTGTTTCCAGAGCATACTTAAACCCGAAATCCATTCTTTCACTGTTAAACGTAGCCTAATTCATTTTTCGGAGTCCCGAAATTGCGAACTTCCCTTGACACTAGCTACTGTAACTATTTTGTATTTGTTCCATATTTCTTTAGAATTTATATTAATATCCATTTACAGTATTGTCAATAATTACAAGTAATAAAATACCAATTAATAAAATGACATCACTTTCCTCTTTGTGTAGATAGCCTCAAGCTCCTTGTTATCGAGCTGCCACGCAGACGTAATTCGGTAATAGTCGTGTTGGGATTTCCGTTCTTTTTTCTGCTTGCGCAGGAAATATTCATTTTATTATTGACATATACCCAAAACTGCGTATAATTAGAATTTTAAATGGCATATGCTAAAAACAATCAGAAAAGAGGTGAGCAAACATGCCAGGAAGAGACGGAACCGGTCCTCTGGGTGCCGGCCCAATGACGGGAAGAGGTTTAGGCTTTTGTACCGGCGGAAACAAAGTACTCAAATGTGCGGGACTTGGGCTCGGCTTAGGGCTTGGCCTAGCCTGCAGACGCGGGTTCGGCCGTGGCTTTCGGTGGTTTTCCACACTTGATAATCTTTCAGAAGAAAATCGCCGAAACATTCTTAAGGCGCAAAAGGACGCGCTGAAAAACCGCATGGAAGCCATTGACCAAGAGTTAGAAAATCTGTAAGACAGACGGAAAAACTGAAGTTGCTTCGGCCAAGATTGTGAAAGAACCCACCTCGCATAAAGCGAATGGTGGGTTCTTTCATGATTTCGGTGATTTCAAAGGCAAAAGAACACAATGCGTCCGGGAAATGGTGAAATTTTTTATAAGTCATTTGCGCCAAATCTATGGAAATTAATCCGGATACCATGTATGATGTACAAATAAAAGCAACCAACCAATGAATTGCCCCCACAGAAACAGGGAATGCTTTCAATGGAAATGCACTCCAAAGATTCAGAGAATATCATGATTAAGGGGGCTGTCTCATGAGCGCGGAAATTAACAACAGAGAATACCGCCAACAAGTTTTAAAAGAATTGATATCACAGCTGCATGACGGAAAAAGTGTGGAAGAAGTAAAAGATCAATTTGCCGCTGTTTTTGGCAATGTATCCGCCGAAGAAATTGCACAAGCAGAGTCCGCATTAATTCAAGGTGGCTTGCCCGTCAGCGAAGTCCAGCGCCTTTGTGACGTTCATTCCGCAGTATTCAGAGGTTCTATTGAAGAAATCCACCAGCCGTCGGACCCATCGAAAATACCGGGGCATCCTGCAAATGTTATTTATCGCGAAAACAGGGCAATAGAAAATCTGATTCGAAAAATTCGTACCATGCTTACTGCCTCATCACCGGATGGTATCGCGGGAGAAGATTTAAAAGATGCTTTTGCCCGGCTGTCCGAAATTGACCGGCATTACAGCAAAAAAGAAAATCTGTTTTTCCCCTATCTGGAACAATACGGTGTTTCCGCACCGCCAAAAGTGATGTGGGGTGTGGATGATGAAATTCGAGAACTGCTCAAAAAACTTCGCCGGGATTTACCATCGGAACCCATCTCGAAAGTAAAGACGCAGGCAGAAATACTTTTCAACAGAATTTCCGAAATGATTTTCAAGGAAGAACAAATTCTGCTGCCCATGCTGCTGGAAAATTTGACGCAGGACGAGTGGAAAACCATCGCCGAGGAAAGCGATGAGATTGGTTATTGCCTGATTGACAGCGTACCGGATTGGAAACCCGCAAAATCCGCTGTGCAAAAGAAAGCAGTCACAGTCAAAGAGGAAAAACAAGACAGCGTGATACGGCTTTCGACCGGTATGCTGAAAGTGGAAGAACTTGAAAGGATGCTGGATACTCTCCCCATCGACATCACATTCGTGGACAAAGATGATACCGTAAAATATTTCTCCCAGGGTGCCGAGCGAGTTTTCCCCCGCACAAAAGCGATTATTGGCCGCAAAGTGTCCAACTGCCACCCGCCGGCAAGTGTGCACATCGTGGAACAGCTGGTTGAGGATTTTCGCGCAGGCCGAAAAGAGCATGAGGACTTTTGGATTAATATGGGAGAAAAATATGTGTTAATCCGTTATTTTGCGGTTCGTGCCACAGCGGGGAATATCTCGGTGTACTGGAAGTAACACAGAATATCCGCCCCATTCAAGCAATCCGAGGAGAAAAGCGGTTGGTTGCAGATTCAGAAACATCAAACTAAAGGAGGCAATTTTCAATGAACACACAATACTTGAAAAATATCGAACCGGAGCAGGTACTGGAACTGGCAAAATTGGTGGAATACCATCAGGGACAGGTCGTCAGCCGAACTTTAGCCCAGAATGATGCCGTGAGTATTACACTTTTTTCTTTTGACAAAGGGGAGGAAATCAGCTCCCATACTTCCACCGGCGACGCCATGCTGACCGTGTTAGAAGGAAATGCACGCATCACATTGGGCGGAAAGCCCTATTCCCTGTCACAGGGCCAGACAATTGTCATGCCGGCAGGAATTCCTCATGCGGTTGCGGCGGAAAGCCAGTTTAAAATGTTGCTGACCGTTGTTTTCCCTCTTGCGGAAACAAAGCAGGCATAACTTTATTGATACGCACTTTAAAAAAAGAGCCGTCTCTTTTAAGAAGGGACGGCCCTTTTGATGCCTTCATGTAATATATCTGTTTTAAGCCTTCTGCAAGTACATGGTCTGAAGCAATTGTTTCCCAGATGGTGTTTTGAAAATTTTAGAAGACACATCGCTGATTGCTGAAACGGTCAAACCATCCTCATAGGCGTTCACGAGAAAGTCCGCCTCCACCAAAATTTGATGGTCCATATCTTGAATATTGTTATAGGTGTGATGATGGCCGACCAGCCAGCACACGCGGCCGATGACAGCGTCCGGATATCCCAACTCCTTTAAAAGCGCCTGTGCAATCGGCGGCCCCTCCAGTTCTTGATAATTGCCGGCACTGCTATGGTACTTTTGCTCACTTGCATGAATCCCGATATCATGCACCAAAGCGGATACTTCAATGATTCCCTGCGTTTTTTCGTCCACATGCTCCAGTTCGGCAATCAGTTTTGCAAACTGATATACCTTGATAAAATGCTGTATCCTTTTCGGATCTCCGGCATCATAGTCTATCATTTTCATCATAACATCTTGAGTACTTGCCATAGCCCGCTCATACCTCCGTTCATCGTGTAACATCCCGAGACATTTGAGACATCAGCGCCGTTTGGACGCCGCGGCACCGATTAATGCACCAGGGTGAAATACAGCAGAACAATAATCCCTAAACCGATGCGGTAATAACCGAACGGTTTGAAATCATTCTTTTTAATATATCCCATCAAAAATCGGATGGCGAGAATAGAAACCAAAAATGCCGTCACCATACCGCAGAGAAGCACGGTAATTTCCGTAGGAGTATAGACAAAGCCGAATTTTGCCATTTTCAGTAAACTTGCACCCAGCATAACCGGAATTGCCAAAAAAAATGTAAATTCCGCAGCAATTTCTCTCGACGTTCCGATTAAAATAGCACCCAAAATGGTTGCCCCGGAGCGGGATGTCCCCGGAATTAAGGCAAGCACCTGAAAAATTCCAATCATCAGTGCGGTACGGTAACTAAGGGACGAAAAATTCCGAATGGACGGAATTTTGCCGCGGTTCCGATTTTCTACCAAAATAAACAGAATACCATAGAGAATCAGAGTAACGGCGACCGTCTGATAATTGTAAAAAATCGCATTGATAGGGTCGTCAAACAGTACACCGATGACACCCGCCGGCACACAGGCAACCACCACCTTCATCCACAGCGATATAGTCTCCCTGCGTGCGCTCTCCGATTTTCGCTTTGAAAATGGATTCAGCTTATGAAAATACAGCATGATAACCGCCAGAATTGCCCCAAACTGAATCACAACCAAAAACATTTCCTTAAACTGTGCGGACAAATTTAAAGGAATCCAAACATCGGCCAAAATCATATGTCCCGTGCTGCTGATAGGCAGCCATTCTGTTAAGCCCTCAATAATGCCGAACAGAATTGCTTTTAAAATTTCCATAGAGCGCCGTTCTCCTATTCTCGTTAGTATTGATTCTGATATTAAGAATACTTTGATTACATGGAATTTAGAATTCCATTATAATTTTTTCTTTTGTGAATTGCAATACAATCAAATGAGTGATGCTGTGCTTGCGAGAAAAAACGAGGTTTAATTATTGACATATGCCCATTATCGTGTTAAGATTGAATCTGTTATAGAACCGCAAATGTTAGGCTTAATTGAAATGGTGCAGCTTGGGATTTCCGACATGGATTTTTGTCACACGTTCCATTTCTATCAATAGCAGGAAAAACAAACAGCATATCCGAATTGACTGTAAAAAAAGGAATTGAGGCGGCAAAGATATGCAATGTGAAACAAAGGTAGAAGAAGAAAATCAGAAAAAAAGCAAATGTGTTTCTCATCGGGAACGCGCCATGCAGTTGTTCGAGCAGGGATATAATTGCTCGCAGTCCGTTTTTGCAGCTTTCAGCGAAGAACTGGGGCTGGATGTTCAAACAGCGTTAAAGCTCGCATCTTCCTTCGGCGGAGGAATGGGGCGTCTGCGAGAAGTCTGCGGAGCTGTAACAGGAATGTTTATGGCAGTGGGACTCAAATACGGCTATACAGGCCCGAACGCCATGCCGGAAAAAACGAAACATTATGAAAGAATCCAAGCTTTGGCGAAACGATTTGAAAAAGAAAACGGCTCTATCATTTGCAGGGAACTGTTGGGGCTTGACGTAAAATACGACGACCCCAAACCGCAGGCAAGAACAAAAGAATATTATCAGAGCCGCCCCTGTTCCGAATTAGTTGGTGCAGCGGCCCAAATGCTGGATGAGTTCTTTGCAGAGAACCACGGCAAAGCTACAGAAACTCACAAAGAAAACTCATAAGAATTTTCGTCCCATTGCAGGGAAAGATGAAACAGTCCATATCATTTTTAAAGGAGTTTGAGAATTTATGAAAATTGCAGTAGCATGTGACGGGAATCGTGTTTCCGCCCATTTCGGTCATTGCCAGGGGTTTGAAATTTTTACAGTGGAAAAAGGGAAAGTAACGGAACACAACTTTCACCGGAACCCGGGCCACAAACCGGGATTTCTTCCCAATTACCTTAATGACCTGGGAGTAAACACAATCATCACGGGAGGTATTGGTGCAGGCGCAATCGATATCTTTAATGATAAACAGATTGAAGTGGTATCCGGTGCTTCAGGGGAAGCATCAGACGTTGTGGACAAATATTTGAAAGGCGAATTAAAATCCACAGGGAGCGTCTGCCGCGAACACGCGTTTGAAGCCACCTGCGGCAATCATTAATATGCCCGCTTAACATATTTCGTCTGCAATGCAAAACAGAGCATATCCGGTAACTTACCTTTATCAAGGTTGCCGATATGCTCTGTTTTTATTCTGTCTCTATGGGAAATCAATCATTTTTCGAAATTGTTCCGTCATCGGTGAAAGATTCTTGCCGCCATTGCAATCTCTTCTCGGTTTGGAATCACCAGACGGTAAACCGGTGTGTGGGAATAGCGGCAGAAAATCACAATGCAGCTCACGGCCTGCGTCGTCATGGAAATGGAAGTTGCCAGCGCAATGCCATTTGCACCCATGAAAGGGAGCAAAATCAAACTCGACACAATATTGCAAGCAATGCCGAGTGCGGTGGATATGATATTGAGTTCCGGTCTGCCGTAACCGGCAATCGAATTTCCCAAAACTTTTGAATAGGAAATAAAGACGGAGCCAATCATCAGATAGGGCAGCGGCCCGAGTGCCCCCACATACATCGGGAAGATAATCGGCACCAGCAGTTTGGCAAGCCAATACATTGCAATGGCAGCCACCGTGGTAATATAGGCGACCACTTTCGAGGAAAGCACGGTGAGCCGAACCTTGTCCTTTTTTTCCGTTAGTCCCGCGATACGGCTCAAAATGACTTGACTGACTGCATCCGGCAGAACCCACACCTGCTGCATCATGGTAACCGCCGTGTTGTAGATGCTGTAATTTGCAATGGAATAAACCCCTTGAACAATATAACTTCCAAGATACGAGTTTAAGTAGGTAAGTACATTGCTTACATGGGACTTCAGACTGTAACTGACCATTTCCCCAACCACGACGGGCCTATCATTCTCCGGTGCCGGTTTGGGCTTTGGCCCATTCCAGCGAATCACACCGTACAGGGCAAACAGGGTCATGCCGCATGATATGCAAACCGCTCCCCACACCCAAACGTAGGCATTTGGCCGAAAAAAAATCAACAGCGCAAGGGCCGTCATTAGTATCCGCTGAAAGAGATTTACCAAATTGTATGATTTGAATTTATTTTCCCCGCGCAAAATTGACATGCAAATATTAAATAAAAAGGACAGCACGCCATACAGCACAATGGCAGCGAGGAACGCTCTCGGCGTTTGACTGAAAAACGAACTGCCGCGCAGGAAAAACATCAAACCAATGCCAACTACCGCAATCACGGCTGTAATACCAACACTCAGCCACTTAATCGCATGTTCCGCGTTCTGAATCGAATTGCGCGCGACAAAATAAATCACCGCAGAAGCAGCGCTGAGGCCGAGAATCGTGTACAGTCCCCCGCCCCATAGCTGCAGCTGCGAAAAATATCCCCGAATCTCGGGTTCTACACGTGTTAAGACGATTAACGATGCAAATAATCCCAGCGCGGAATTAAATAAATTGGTGCTGAATGTGCTGATGGAATCCCGCACCACCGCACTGTGGATTTTTTTGGTTCTTCCCTTTTTCATTTAAATGAACTCCATCTCTTCTGTTCCTTTGGTATGGAGTCATTATAGCATTATCGCAGAGGAATCACAATGAATTTTTCTATTCGTTTCCTCTTGCCTGGGGAAAACTGCGCGCAAGTGCTTTGCGCACGGCAAAATACAAAGGAATTGCAATGACATCGGCCAAAACGGCGTTGGTCAGCGTCGCTCCGAGCTTTGTCAATAATACAATTTGAATTGTCTGCTCCGCGGAACCGAGCAAAACCGCTTTGAGAGCGGAATAAGCCATATATAAGGCAGAGTACGAAAGCGAACCTGTGACTGCCCCGACAATCACGCGGGAGAGTTTTTTCGTGCCTTCCGCCCCATGCCAGACAATTAAGCCGCAAATCCATGCCATGGCAAATTTTGTGACCAATGTGACCGGTGCACTTGAAGCCCAGCCGCCTACCAAATCGAACAAAGCAGAACCGATTCCCGCCGCTAGTCCGCCGTACAGCGGGCCAAGAAGCAATCCGGACAGAATGCAAAATACATTTGCAAAACCAACCATGGTTTTGTCTTCACCGATTGGAATTTGCACTTTGAAAAACATAGTAGCTACGAAAACCAACGCGGCCATTAACCCCGTCAGCGCTAAATTCACAGTTTGACTCTTGCTTCTCATCAAAGATTTACCCCTTTCAATGCGAAAGCTTTACCATTGCGGCAAAACTGTCTTTCAGTTTTAGGCGGTCGAATGCACGCCCAAGCACCAGATAAATAATCGCACTGGCCGTCACCTGAACCAGATTACCCGGAATTTCCGCAATCGGTGCCGCAAAACTGCCAAGCAGAAAAACTTCCGTCAGATAATATCCCACAACGCAAATGATACCGGCTGCCGCGCAGGCAATCATGTTGCGTTTGGTTACCACCGTTTTTGCCGCAGAGGTAAAACACAGTGCCATGGCCGATTTAATCACAAGCGTGGGCAGAACAAAAACAACGCTTCCGCTCATGGCATCGGAAAGTGCTTCGCCAATACCGCCCGCAGCCACCGCGTATGGAGCGGGCAAAATGCTTGCCGCAAGATATAAAAACGCATCGCCAAGATGAATGTATCCGCCCGTGGCCGGGGTCGGTATGTGGAACAGGTACGCCGTCACAACGAAAATCAGCGCGGCAAACAATGCCGTAAAAACAATCAGTCCTGTTCCGGACAATTTCTTCATAATTTCACCTCCGTGGGATTGCATTGCAAAATCAATGTTGTTATAATGATAGCCAATCACTGTTATGATTGAAATATACAGTTTGAAAAAATTTTATCAGTACAGTTGGCGATTTTTATGACGTATGATTTTTTACAACTGAACCGAGATTCCGATATTCCGCTGTACCAACAGCTCTATTCTTCCATACGACGGGCAGTGGAATCCGGGAATTTGAAAGCAGGCGAACGTCTGCCTTCCATTCGCACCATGGCAGAAGGGCTTCATATCAGCTGCACGACCGTTGAGAGCGCCTATCAGCAACTCAGCGTGGAGGGATATATTCGAGCTCGTCCGCAGCGGGGGTATTTTGTCTTGGAGGCACGCAAACCGGAACTGATTCGGCCGGCCTCGCCCACAAATTTTCCCCTGCCCAAAGGCCCGCAGTTTCGTTACAATTTCGGCAGCGACTGTGTGGACAGCCAAAACATGGACTTAAAATTGTGGCGCAGGCAAATTCGAGACGTGCTCAACCGACAGGAAGTCATTGCGTCCTACGGTGAACATCAAGGCGAATATGCCTTGCGTGAAGCGCTTTCCTCCTACAGTTACGGAGCACGCGGCGTTCATGCCGCTCCAAACCAGATTGTCATCGGTGCAGGAACACAGCCGCTGCTTTCCTTGTTATGCGGTTTGTTAAATGACGGCGAAAAAACAGTGGCTATGGAAGAACCCGGCTTTCCGCAGGCTGAACAAATTTTTAAAGATTGCGGGTTTTCGGTCATCAAATTGCCGGGGGACGAGGATGGGCCAGTGATGCAGGCACTGCGGGACAGCGGCGCCAAACTGGCATTCATCAGCCCTTCCAATCGGGTTCGCACCGGAATGTGTCTGCCCATCAGCCGCCGTATGGAACTGCTACGCTGGGCCTGGGAAAGCGGCGGGATTATCATAGAGGATGACCACAACGGGGAGCTGCGCTACCGCGCGAGGCCGATTCCCGCCCTGCAGGGCATGGGAGCCGGACGCAGCGTTGTCTATATCGGTTCGTTTTCCAAACTATTGCTCCCATCGGTACGCATTGGGTACATGGTACTGACGCCGCCACTGCTGGAGAAATACTTGAAAAGAGCTGCAAACTATAATCAGACCGCTTCCAAAATCGAACAGCTGGCACTTGCCAATTATATTAAAAGCGGGCAGATGGAACGGCATTTAAGGCGGCTGAGAAAACTTTACGGCGCCAAATGCGAAACTTTGACCCATGCACTGAAACAGGCATTTGGCAGGCAAATCGATATTCTACTGCAGGAAACCCCGCTGAGTATGATTCTGACTATCCACACCGAGGCGGACGCACACACGCTTTACACGCTTGCCCTGAAACAAGAGGTTCGCGTTGGGATTACTTCGGACGGCAAAAAAATACTGCTGGGGTTTGCAGGTATTCCATTTGAACAAATTGAGCCCGCCGTTGAGTGCTTAAAAGCTGCATGGGAGAGCGTACTAAAATGATGAGGTGAGAAATGTAAATGAAAGCTTATGAAAGATTGATTCACTATGCATCGTTCGAAACCACATCCAATGAGGATAGCACAAGCTGCCCCAGTACACCGGGGCAGCTTCGTCTTGCGGATTCACTTGCGGAGGAAATGAACTCCCTCGGTTTTGCGGACGTGCGCCGAGATGAATTTGGGTATGTGTACGGCACGCTTCCCGCAAATTGCGATATCCAAGCCCCAACCATCGGACTCATTGCGCATATGGACACCTCCGACGCGGCACCCGGTGCGGACATCAAACCTCGCATCGTCAAAGATTATGACGGCGGGGACATTGTACTCAGTGAAGAAAAGAATATTGTCATGCGCACGCAAGATTATCCATATCTTAGCAATTACGTTGGAGATGACCTAATTGTCACAGACGGGACTACGTTACTCGGCGCGGATGATAAGGCAGGCATCGCGGAAATTTTAACTGCCATGGAAGAACTGAACCGCCGCGGTATCCCCCACGGAAAAATTGCCGTAGCATTTACCCCGGACGAAGAAGTTGGGCGCGGTGCGGATCGATTCGATGTAAAAGGCTTTGGCGCTGATTTTGCTTATACCGTGGACGGCGGAACACTGGGTGAACTTGAGTATGAAAATTTTAACGCTGCCTCAGCTGTTATCAACATTCATGGCGTGAGTGCTCACCCCGGAAATGCTAAAAACCGCATGAAAAATGCCGCCCAGTTGGCGGTGGAGTTTCATTCCATGCTGCCGGCGGCGGAAACACCGGAGCATACGGAAGGATATGAAGGGTTTTACCATCTGACCCGCATTGCCGGAGATGCAGAGAATGCACAACTTCGCTATATTATCCGCGACCACAACCGCGAGAAATTCGAAACGCGCAAAACAACCATTCAAAAAATCACAAAATACCTCAATGATAAATACGGTGCAGGAACATTTGAGTTGGATTTAAATGATTCCTATTATAATATGAAAGAGAAAATCAAGGAGCACCCTGAAATCATCACACGCGCTGAACAGGCCATGAAAGAGGCCGGAATCACGCCGCGCGCCGTTCCAATCCGCGGAGGAACTGACGGAGCCAGACTATCGTTTATGGGGCTGCCCTGCCCGAACCTTCCGACCGGTGGGCAAAATTTTCACAGCAGATTTGAATTTATTTCTGTGCAGGCAATGGACAAAATGGTGGAAGTCTTGCTCAACTTAGTCAAAGTTCCTCAAAGTGAATGATAATTCCCGTTTAAAAACCTAAGACCGCGCAATTTTGTATCGCGTTTCATGCAAAAATGTGGTATGATAATTTGGTAATGAGATAAAGAAATTCCGAACGAAGCAATGCCCTTGGGTGGCACATCTTTTGGAATTGAATCACTATTTGTTCTATGTTATAATAATTTTTAAAAAATTGCACATAAAGGGGATTAACGGAACATGAACCTAAGCAACCAGTACCGCACGCATTTTTGCGGCGAAGTCAGCGAAAAGGACATCGGGAGGGAAATCCGCGTTGCGGGATGGGTGGAAAATATCCGGGACCACGGCGGCATTAAATTCCTGGATATCAGGGATCATTCCGGTGTGGTCCAGATTGTTGTCTATGATGATGCGCTTCTGGAAGAAGTTAGCCGTGAATGCAGCCTAACAGTATCCGGCACTGTCGTTCTGCGCGATGAAGAAACCGTAAACCCAAAAATTCCAACCGGCACGGTGGAAATTACAGTAAAAAAGCTTACAGTACTCGGCAAGGTCCTTCAGAGTCTTCCTTTTGAAGTTCCCCTCTCCCGGGAAACAAAGGAAGAGGTTCGTTTAAAATATCGATATCTGGATCTGCGAAACCCGAAGGTACATCAAAATATTGTCCTGCGTTCGCAGGTTATCTCTTTCCTGCGCCAAAAGATGACGGAACTCGGATTTTTGGAAATTCAAACTCCGATTCTCTCCGCCTCCTCTCCGGAAGGCGCGCGGGATTATTTGATTCCAAGCCGCCGTCATCCTGGCAAGTTTTACGCGCTGCCGCAGGCTCCGCAGTTGTTCAAACAGCTTTTAATGGTCTCCGGGTTCGACCGCTATTTTCAGGTTGCCCCGTGTTTCCGCGACGAGGACGCGCGTGCCGACCGCTCTCCGGGCGAATTTTATCAGCTGGATTTTGAAATGGCGTTTGCCACGCAGGAAGATGTTTTCAAAGTTGCCGAGGAAGTGGTCGGTGAAACATTCTCCCGTTTTTCCGATAAGGCTGTGACAAAGGCTCCGTTTCCGCGCATCCCCTATTCTGAGGCCATGCTGAAATACGGAACAGATAAGCCGGATTTGCGCAATCCACTTATCATTATAGACATTACCGATATATTCGAGAATACCACATTTGTACCGTTTAAAAATAAAATTGTCCGCGCCATCAGCGTTCCAAATTGCGCCAACCAGCCAAGAAGCTTTTTTGAAAATATGCTTAAATTCGCTGAAAGCATCGGCATGAAAGGGCTGGGCTATATTAAGGTTACGGAAGACGGAACCTATCAAGGACCAATCAATAAATATCTGCCGGATGACAAACGCGATGAACTGACCCAGCGGGCCGATATGAAACCAGGCACGGTTGTATTTTTCATTGCAGATGAACCGGACATTGTGGCAGAATTAGCCGGACAAATCCGTACAGAACTTGCTCGCCGTTTAGGACTCATTGACGAAAGCCGTTTTGAGTTTTGCTTTGTTGTGGATTTTCCAATGTTCGAGCCGGACCCAGAAACCGGCGAGCCTTCCTTTACGCATAACCCCTTCTCCATGCCGCAGGGCGGAATGGATGCACTCTTAAATAAAAATCCTGAGGACATCTTGGCATATCAGTATGACATTGTGTGCAATGGTGTGGAACTTTCTTCCGGCGCAGTGCGCAACCACCGCATCGATATCATGAAAAAGGCCTTCGAAATAGCCGGATATACAGAGGAAGACCTGAAGAATAAATTTACTTCTCTCTACCATGCATTTCAGTTCGGTGCTCCGCCGCACGCTGGTATGGCACCCGGCATTGACCGCATGCTAATGCTTTTAACCGGTGAGGAAAATATCCGAGAAGTCATCGCGTTCCCAATGAATTCCAACGCGCAGGACGTTATGATGGGTGCGCCAAACGAGGTTACAGAACAACAACTGCGTGAAGTGCACATCCGGCTGAGAAAGTAATCCGAAAGGAGTTTTGAGATGGTCACCGACGAAGAAATCCTGAAAATTGCACAGCTTGCAAAGCTTTCCGTGGAACCGGACGAGCTTGACAGCTTAACGCAGGATATGAACAGCATCATTGAATTTGCAAATACAGTCAACTCCGTTTCCGCCGACACGGCAGACTTTGACAATAGCTACAATCTTTCCAATGTATTTCGTGAAGATAGTGTTGTTCCCTCTTTTGACAGGGAAGAAATTTTGAAAAACGCGCCAAGCCGGGAAGACGGTTATTTCCTTGTGCGGCGGCGTATGTAGGAGGGCCTGATGGAACACTACGGATTGATTTCTAAAATTGGAAAGCTCCTGCGGTCGGGAGAAATCAGCTGCACGGAGCTGACCAAAAAATATTTGGAAACTGCCGAAAAAGAAAACAAGCGTCTGAACGCATATGTGAAACTTACACCGGAAACAGCACTGAAAACAGCGGCGGAAGTTGACCGCAAGCTTGCAGCGGGAGAAGAGCTATCTCCGCTTGCGGGAATTCCCATGACGCTGAAAGATAATATCTCCACAAACGGTATTGAAACCACCTGCTGCTCAAAGATTTTACAGGGATACACCCCTATCTATGACGCGACTGTCTGGGATATCTTGAAAAAACAGGATGCAGTGCTTTTGGGCAAAGCCAACATGGACGAGTTTGCCATGGGGTCCTCCTGTGAAACCTCCTGCTTTGGCGGGGCAAAAAATCCCCATAATACTGAGCGTGTGGCTGGCGGCAGCAGCGGCGGAACCGCTGCTGCGGTTGCCGGAAATTTAGCGGCGTTCGGGCTTGGCTCCGATACCGGCGGGTCCATTCGTCAGCCCGCAAGTTTTTGCGGCGTTGTCGGCTTTAAACCGACCTACGGTGCCGTTTCACGCTACGGTTTGATTGCCTATGCCTCCAGCTTTGACCAAATCGGCCCGATTGCACAAAGCGTGGAAGATGCCGCGCTGGTATATGATGCAATCGCGAAATATGACCCAATGGATTCAACAAGCAGCACAAAAGCACAGCCCGCTTCGCCTGCTCTTGGCAAAGATATCCGCGGATTAAAAATCGGTGTTCCGAAAGAATATTACGACGGCATCCGCGAAGATGTAAAATCCGCTTTGCAGAACGCACTCAAGGTGTATGAATCGCTTGGTGCGGAGATTGTGGAATTGTCCATGCCGTCGCTCAAATACAGCCTGCCCGTCTACTATATTCTCGCTTGCGCGGAGGCATCCTCCAATCTGGGACGCTACGACGGGATTCGCTTTGGCTACCGCACGGAGCATTATAACAACCGTGACGAGATGATTTGCAAAACCAGGAGCGAGGGATTCGGCACCGAGGTGAAGCGCCGCATTCTGCTTGGCACTTATGTGCTAAGCGCCGGATATTATGATGCATTCTACAAAAAGGCACAAAACCTCCGCGGAACAATCGTCAAAGCATTTGACGATGCTTTTGGGCATTGCGATGTTATCGCCGCCCCGACTGTTCCGATGACGGCGTTTCCGCTGAACTTCACCGCACAGGATGCGGTTGAAACCTATTTAACCGATATCTGCACCGTTCCGGTCAATATCGCCGGTCTGCCGGCTCTTAGCATTCCATGCGGTTTTGGTAAAGACTCCATGCCCGTTGGGCTGCAGCTGATTGGAGCTCGATTCTCCGAACCAAAGCTGCTCAATACCGCGTTCCAGTATGAACAGGCGGCGAGGAAGGATGTTTTCCGCGCTGTGGAAACGGGGGTTGTGCTATGAATTACGAATTGGTCTGCGGACTGGAAACTCATGTGGAACTTGCCACAAAGACAAAAATATTTTGTTCCTGCTCCACCGAATTCGGCGGGGAGCCAAATACTCATTGCTGTCCTATCTGCATCGGACTGCCCGGCACACTGCCTAAACTGAACAAGGCCGTGGTGGAATACGCCGTGATGGCGGGTCTTGCCACAAATTGTGAAATCAGCCCGATTTCCAAAATGGACCGCAAAAATTATGTGTATCCTGATTTACCGAAAGCCTATCAGATTTCTCAATATGACATGCCGCTGTGCAAAAACGGCTGGATTGAGCTGTCGAACGGGCAGCGTGTACGCATCAACCGCATTCATATTGAGGAGGACGCCGGCAAACTGGTGCACGAGCGCGGCAATACCTTTGTCGATTACAACCGCGGTGGTGTGCCGCTGATTGAAATTGTAACGGAACCGGATCTGCACAGCGTGGAAGAAGTGCAGGAGTACGTCGAAAAGCTGCAGATGATTCTGCGCTATATCGGCGTTTCCGACTGCAAAATGCAGGAAGGCTCCCTGCGCTGCGATGTAAACGTCTCCGTGCGTCCCGTCGGGCAAAAGACATTCGGCACTCGTACGGAAATTAAAAATATGAACTCCTTTGCCCATATGGTAAAGGCAATTTCCTATGAATTTGACCGCCAGACAGACCTTTTGATGAGTGGAGAAGAAGTCGTGCAGGAAACCCGGCGTTACGATGAATCAACCGGTTGCACAGAGAGTATGCGCGGCAAAGAAGATGCCCATGATTATCGTTATTTCCGCGAACCGGACCTAGTCACCATACAGGTAACGGATGAAATGAAAGAATCCATCCGTGCGCAAATGCCGGAAAACCCGCAAGCGCGCCTGACGCGATTTATTTCGGAATATGACCTGCCGGAATCGGATGCTCGTCTTTTGATTGAACACCGTCGTATTGCCGATTACTTTGAATCGGCGGCAAAGGGATTGAAAAAGCCCCGCGCAGCTGCCAACTGTATTTTGGGACAGATGTTCGCCCGTCTTGGCAGTGAAGCAGAAAAGGAAGAATTCAATGTTGCGGTGACTCCGGAGCAGTTAAAGGAACTTCTCCTCTTGCTGGAAGCGGGAAAAATCCGCATGAATCTCGTAAAATCCACCCTTGAAAAGATGCTGGATACCGGCAAACCGGCAACGGATTTTCTAAGCAAAGAGGATTTAGCCGGGATGAGTGCGGAGGACTTAAAAGCCGTGTGCGAAAAAGCGATTGCCGAAAATGAATCGGCGGCCGCCGATTACAAGGCCGGAAAAGAAAAGGCTTTGAAAGCCATTCTCGGCGCTGTGATGAAAGCGACTAGAGGCCGCGCGAATCCTAAGGAAGCAGAAAAACTTCTGATGGAACTTTTGAAGGCATGACGCGTTGCCGTTTACTTGCATTAAGCTTTTCTATTCCCCTTTTATCCGCATGAAACGTGTAAAAAGTATGCAGCCCTAAAAGCCGATATTGATGCGGCTTTTAGGGCTGTTTTTCATCAGCTTGCCCATTTTTATTTATGTAACCACTGTTTTTGAAAATACAGCCGGCAGTATGTATCAATTTATTTCGGGTTACAATGATAGCACGGAGGGAATGGAATGATTTTGTATGCAATTTTATCTATTACGCTTGCACTTGCCTTTTATTCTGTTGGAGTATGGGGAGAAAAAATCCAGGGAAGTTTAAAAAAATGGCATGTGAATGTGTTTTGGATTGGTTTCATTTTTGACACGCTTGGAACAGCGCTGATGGGAAAGCTTGCAGACGGAGGTTTTACATTCAACTTCCACGGAGTAACCGGACTCATTGCAATTGTTCTCATGCTTTTTCACGCAATATGGGCATCAATTGTGTTGAGTAAAGGCAATTCGGAACAAAAAAAGAATTTTCATAGATTCAGCATTTTGGTTTGGTGCATTTGGCTGATTCCCTATCTTTCCGGCGCGGTCTTTGGCATGGCAATGTAATAAACCGGCTCTTTGTGTTAAGATAAAATCAGAAAAAATAAATTTCTCAGTTTTGGAGGGCATCAATTGAAAATACTGCTACTGTCCATCGGTACACGCGGCGACTGCGAACCTTTTTTAGGAGTGGGAGAAATGCTGCGTGAATACGGCGAAGACGTTGTCTGCGCATTCCCGGAACAATACCGCAATTTGGCTGAAGAATCGGGATTTCCGTTCTACTCACTGGGTTCAGAGTTTCTTTCTCTGCTCAGCAGTGACGCCGGCCTCAAGGTGATGAGCGGCGGCAACGGCGGACTGCAAAAAATCACCACAACGCTGAAATTAGCCAAACAGTCCATGCCCATTCAAAAGAATTTAATCGACTTGCAGCACAAGATCATTCAAAAAGTCAATCCTGACTGTGTTGTATATCACCCAAAAGCAACATATCCCCTTCCCTGGGGACTGAAAACAGGCCGCAAAATTGTCATATTGGCGACAGTGCCCTGTATGATTCACGTGGTGAAAAACCGGCCCACCGTTGGCATCAACAAAAACCTTGGCAAGCTTCTCAATCCGCTCACATACAAAGTCACCAACTTCGCCACCGCCTCCGCCATTATGATGGCGGCAAAAAAGTTCTTCCCCGGTGAATTTACCTTGGGGCAGATTCGGCGCGAAATGCTGAAAGTCAAGATTTTCTATAACGTTTCCCCCACCATTTTTCCGCGCCCTAACTACTGGAGTAAAAATGCAATGGTCGCTGGATTTTGGGAACGCAGAAAAACTGTGAACTGGTCCTCCGATGCGGAGTTGATAAACTTTATCCATCAGCACAAAAAGATTCTCTTTCTCACGTTTGGCAGCATGGTGAACACCGACCCTGTCGGCAAGACCAAGTTATTTTTAGACGTACTCAGCGAATGTAACATCCCGACAATCATCAATATTTCCGGCGGCGGGCTTATGGAGCCGAACAGCTATGACAAAAATCTAATCAAATTTATTGCATCGGCGCCGTATGATTGGATTTTTCCGAAAATGTACGCGGTCATTCACCACGGCGGTGCAGGAACCACACATTCCGCGCTGAAAGCCGGCTGTGCTACAATGGCAATCCCCCACACCATGGACCAGCCCATGTGGAATGACTTTATCCATACCCTAGGTGCGGGGCCGAAAGGTATCTCCGTTAACAAACTTCGCAAAAATAATCTAAAGGAAAAAATTCTCGACCTATACAACAATCCCTCCTATAAAACTCGTGCAGAACAAATCGCACAGCAGATGCGCAATGAGAATAATTCAGAAGAATTATACAGATTTATTACGCGATAATCGGACTGCCGCTTTATCAATCTGTTTTTGCTATAAATCTGACTCTTTCAGAGGACTTATAAGCTCTTTTTTTAAATAGTTATTGACATATGCCCGTAATCATACTAAAATGTTACTTGTGATTTTAATATAAGGAATTTAACTATGTGGCTAATTTTCGCTCTTCTAACAACTCTTTCATGGGCTTTTGCAGATTTATTCTACAAAAAAGGCGCAGTAACAGAGGATAAAGCCAGCCATATCAAAACCGTTATCATGGTCGGTTTGGTTATGGGGATTCATGGCTTTTGCTACATGCTGATAAACAAGATTCCGTTTTCACCGGTTTATCTTATAACGTATTTTCCCGTTTCGTTTCTGTATATATTATCCATGGCGATTGGGTATTTTGGTTTAAGATACATTGAATTATCAATCTCATCGCCTGTTCAGAATTCTTCCGGTGCGGTTACCTCAATTTTGATTTTTCTCTTTTTTTCACACACACTCAGTTTCTTAGAAACCGGAGCCATCGTCATCATTACTTTTGGAATCGTGGCACTGGCGGCAATGGAAAAGCAAAATGATAAAACTCTCATTTCAGACCCGGACAGCGCCAAATATCAAACGGGATTGCTTGCGATTACTTTTCCGATTTTATATTGCATCATCGATGGGTTGGGCACTTTTGCAGATGCCATTTACTTGGATGAACTATCGCTGATTGGTGAAGATGAAGCGCTTTTGGCTTATGAATTTACGTTTTTCATTTGCGCTGTAATAGCCTTTGTGATTTTGAAGATAAAGAAACAGTCGTTTTGTTTGCGCGAGGAAAAAGACAGAGGTGCAGCCGCTATTTTTGAAACTGCCGGTCAATTTTTTTATGTTTTTGCAATGGCAAAAAACGCAATTATCGTGGCTCCTCTCGTTGCTTCATACAGCGTCTTTTCCGTCCTCCTGTCTCGAATATTCCTTCGTGAAAAACTTTCGAAGAAGCAATATTTCACTGTTGTGGCGGTAATGGCAGGTATTGCGATGCTGGCTTTATCGGAAGTTATTTAAATTTCAATATAAAATCCATGTATCATAAAGCAAATATCAGTGATTACCCTTTTAACTAAGGGACAATATCTTCGGGCAGAACCTTTCAAACGGTAACTCTAAAACCATTAGGAGGTTTTTTCATGCATACATTAAATGAAAAAAAGCATGCGAAATTCAAATCTTGTTTACAGCCCTCTCCGAAAGTATTAGTATCCTGCCGAGGAGTAAACGGCGAAGACAATGCGCTTGCCGTAGCATATTGCGGCAATTGCAGCTATGACCCTCCCATGGTCATGGTAGGCATTGTGCCATCAAGGTATTCCTACAAACTGATTAAGGAATCCGGATGTTTTGTGGTAAACCTTGTGGATAAAAGTTATCAGGAAACCTTTGAATATCTGGGAAAGCACAGCAAACGGGATGGGGATAAACTGGCAGCAATGAATGTAAAACTGCTCGACGGCGAAAAAGTGAATGCTCCCATCCTGCCCGATTGTCCTGTGAATATCGAATGTACGGTTGTGGATTCCATCGTCACAGGCTCCCATGAAATGTTCATTGGGAAAGTTGAGTGTGTCCATGCTAATGCGGATATCACGGACGACGAAGGCAACATCGATTTTTCCCAAATTCAATTTCTTTGATGACAAAACTGACATTCCAATACCGTTATGATAAAAATTATAAACAATGAGAAGAGGGTCAATGATGAAAATAGCTGTACCCGTTGAAAGCAAATCTTTGGATGTTCCTGTTTTTCCTTCATTCGGCCGCACTGCATTTTTTGTGCTGTATGACACACAAACCGACACTCATGAATTCTTGGACAACTCAGCTGCGGCAAGCCAGGGCGGTGCAGGAATTAAAGCGGCTCAAATGCTGGTGGACCACGGCGCACAAGCTGTAATTACCCAGCGCTGCGGAAATAATGCGGCGCAAGTCTTAAATGCCGCAAAAATCAAAATGTATCAGGCCCAGAACGGAAGCGTTGCTGAAAATATTGAACAGCTCAAAAATGGCACACTATCGTTACTCTCCGAAATTCATCCGGGATTTCACCGCCACGGAGGCGGCAAACAATGAGGATTGCTGTGCTCAGCGGCAAGGGCGGAACCGGAAAAACCTTTGTATCCGTGAATCTTGCCTGCGCTGCGGAGCAAGCAGTATATGTAGACTGTGATGTGGAAGAACCTAACGGGCACCTGTTTCTAAAACCCAAGGTCACGCAAAAGCAGTCTGTTACTGTTACGGTTCCGGAAGCTGATATGAGCAAATGCAATGGCTGCCGAAAATGTGTTGATTTCTGCAAATATAATGCACTGGCTTTGCTCAAAGATCAGTTGATAATTTTTGACGAAGTTTGCCATTCCTGCGGAGGCTGTATCCTATTTTGCCCCGAAAAAGCACTGCTGAGGAAAGAAAGGGAAATCGGCACGATTGAGGTTGGAGTTTCAGAAAACGTCGACGTCCTCAGCGGCCGCTTAAATACCGGAGAAGTTTCCGGAGTTCCGGTTATTAGGGGACTCATGGAAAAACTGCCGGAACAAAATTTAACCGTAATAGACTGCCCTCCCGGCAGTGCATGTACCGTAATGGAAAGTATTCAAAAGGCTGATTTTTGCATTTTAGTTGCGGAACCAACTCTGTTCGGTGCTCACAATTTAGCAATGGTCTATCAACTTGTGAAATTCTTTAGTAAGCCATGCGGCGCTGTCCTAAATAAATGTCTGTCAGATAAAAATCCTTCCAAAACTTTTTGCAGGGAAAACAACATAAACATCCTTGCAGAAATTCCTTATGATGTAAGATTAGGTCGTATGAATTCTTTAGGGCTTGTGGCAGCACGTGAAAACGAGGCATACCGAACGCTGTTTCGCAGCCTCCTTCACAAAGTAAAAAAGGAGGTACGGCAGTGAAACAGCTCTTAATTCTCAGCGGAAAAGGCGGTACCGGAAAAACTACGGTAGCCAGCGCATTTGCAGTTCTGAGCAAGGGCCGCGCGTTTGCCGACTGTGATGTGGACGCTCCCAACCTCCATTTGGTTTTGCCCCAATTAAAGAAAGCTAAGAAAGCAGACTATTACGGCTTTGGAAAAGCAGTCATACAGGAGGATAAATGTACTCACTGCGGACTCTGCGAAAAACACTGTGCCTTTCATGCAATTGAGAACTTTTCGGTTGTGGAATCCGCCTGTGAAGGTTGCGGCGTTTGCGTGGAACTCTGCCCTGTGCAAGCAATTGAAATGAAGGATCATATTTCCGGTGAAACAATGCTCTACAGGGATGACAGTCGTGTTCTTTCAACCGCACAGCTTAAAATGGGCAGCGGTGCTTCCGGTAAACTGGTTACGGCCGTCAAGCGGCAGCTTGAACAGGAAGCACCCGATGCCGAACTCGCCATTATCGATGGTTCTCCGGGAATCGGATGCCCTGTGATTGCATCCATAAGCGGTGCAAATTTTGTGCTGATTGTGGCGGAACCAACCATTTCCGGTATCCACGATATGAAACGCATCCTTGAAACTACACAGCACTTCGCTGTTCCCTGTGCGGTATGTATTAACAAGTATGATGTCAATACCGATGCGGCTGATGAAATTGAAAGCTATTGCAGCAAATTGTCCGTACCGGTTATAGGCAGAATTCCTTATGACAAAACCGTGGTAAAAGCGGTTAACAATTGCCAGAGTATAGCCGCTTATCCGGACAGTCCTGCAGGTCGAGTGATAAAATCTATGTGGGAAAGAGTTTCCGACACTTTACTAAATTCCAATGCAGTTAGTGCACAAAACATCTAAATTCTCACCCAAAAACAAACGTTAACGCAAGGGCGGTGCAGGGATAAATTCCCCTGCACCGCCCTTAATATTTCTTTGTCATTATTTATTTCATCAAGTGCATATCGTCTTTCAAAACCACATCGTGAGCGCCGCCTTCCACAATGCTGACGGAAGAAACCAGCGTCAAACGAGCTTTTTGCTGAAGTTCCAGAATGGAAAGCGCGCCGCAGTTGCACATGGTAGAACGAATCTTATCCAGCGTTAGCTGAACGTTGTCATGCAAGCTTCCGGCATAGGGGACATAGGAATCAACCCCTTCTTCAAAGCTTAGCTTTTTGTCACCGCCCAAATCGTAGCGCTGCCAGTTGCGTGCACGGGCAGAACCTTCGCCCCAGTATTCCTTCATATAATTGCCATTTATCATAACTTTATTGGTTGGGCTTTCATCAAAGCGGGCAAAGTAACGGCCAAGCATGCAAAAATCACAGCCCATTGCAAGTGCAAGGGTTACGTGATAATCGTATACAATGCCGCCGTCCGAACAAATCGGCACATAAATCCCGGTTTCCTTAAAGTATTCGTCGCGTGCTTTTGCCACCTCAATCACGGCGGTAGCCTGCCCGCGTCCGATTCCTTTGGTTTCGCGCGTAATGCAAATAGAACCTCCGCCAATACCAACTTTGACAAAATCAGCTCCGGCTTCCGCAAGGAAACGGAAACCGTCACGGTCCACTACATTGCCGGCTCCGATTTTTACCGAATCGCCGTATGTTTTGCGCACAAAATCAAGCGTGCGTCTCTGCCACTCGGTGTAGCCTTCCGAGGAATCAATGCAAAGAATATCTGCACCCGCCTCCACCAATGCGGGAATCCGTTCCTCATAATCACGCGTGTTCACCCCGGCACCCACCACATAACGCTTGTGGGAATCCAAAAGCTCCAAGGGATGCCCTTTGTGTGAATCATAGTCTTTGCGGAACACAAACGCTACCAATCTGCGATCCTTGTCCAAAATCGGCAGGGCATTAAGTTTATTGTCCCAGATAATATTGTTAGCTTCCTTTAAGCTGATGCCCTCTTGAGCATAAATGATTTTTTCAATGGGCGTCATAAACGTAAAGACTTTTTCTTCCGGCGACATGCGGCTGACCCGATAATCGCGGCTTGTAACAATCCCAAGCAAATGCCCATGCGGTGTCCCGTCGTCCGTCACCGCCACCGTAGAGTGTCCCGTTTTTTCTTTCAATGCAAGGACATCTGCCAGTGTCTGATCCATACGGATATTCGAATCGCTGACGACAAATCCTGCTTTGTAGCTCTTCACGCGGCGCACCATTTCCGCTTGGCTTTCAATCGGTTGAGAGGCATACAGAAAGGAAATGCCGCCCTCTTTAGCCAGCGCGATTGCCATACGGTCATCGGACACCGACTGCATAATCGCGGAAACCAGAGGAATGTTCATGCTGAGTGCAGGCTGTTCGCCCTTTTTGTAGCGCACAACGGGCGTTTTCAGCGAAACGTTTGCGGGCACACATTCCGCGGAGGAATAGCCCGGCACCAAAAGATATTCGCTAAACGTGTGGCAGGGCTCTTCATAAAAATAAGCCATTTTATCTTCTCCTTATTTCTGATTATCCCTAAACAGCTTTTGCGGCGGTTTTCAGGATTGCGGCAGAACCGTTCGCCGAATCACTGGCATTGGGAAAAATGTCTCTCCGCCGAACTTCGGGTTTTCTCAATATTATATCACGGAATCACAGTTTGTAAAGGGAAAGCCATTCTGATTTACACATTTAGTAAAAAGCCGCCCTAATTTCAGAGAAATTGACAAGAGTGCTCATTCATTATATAATATATTTAACAGAATAGTTATCTATCCTGTAAAGCAAGGGCGCTTTTCTTCGCACCCGGTATCTTGATTCGAATACGGATATGTAACATGGATTGCCGATACGGTTCCGCGGGAGCTGTAATCGGTTTTTTTAGTTTTCGGTGGAATATCGTGGCAAGTGAAAACGCGACGCAAATATAAAGGCTCTATGTCAATAGTTGGGGTAACCCAAAATGGAAACACCGGATGGAGCGGCGCTAAGCTGCTCCATTTTTTGTCAAATGATGGAACATGTGAAGAATACGATTGCGGAAGCGACGAAAATTACGATAACCGTAGGCATTGCGTTTGAGTACCTTAATCTTGTTGTTAACCCCTTCGGTAAAACCATTGGTGTAAGGACAATCAAACGAATTTAGAATACCTTTTGACCAGCGGACCATGGTATTTCCACAAGCAACAAATCTTGAAAGACCACTGTTTTGTGCGGCCATAATCCAATGGGATAGCGCTGTCCGTGCAGATTGACTATCGGGAGAATCCAGGACTTTGAAGAACTGTTCTTTCAGAGAGTAGGCTGTCAGCAGACGGTTACTGGCATAGAGCATAAGATCGACCTGTTGCTTTTGCTCCGGAGTGAGAAATTGATATCGCTTGTTCAGTAAGATTCGGGAGCGTTTAAAATGAATTCTTCGGGTTTTACTGAATTTTTTCTGTTCTTCCTTGCGAACGGCTTCAAAGGCCCAAAATACTTGGCGAATGTAATGATATTTGTCAATGACATAATTGGAATCTTTAAAATATGTTTGAGCAATACCGGCGTATGTACTCCACATATCGCTGACAAAATGTTTGGTTTGAGAACGGTCAAGCTGGCCGAAATATTCTGTCAGTTTGTGGTTGTAACGAGCAGGAAGAATATCAAGGATTCGGTGACGGACCGGATCGGTCAGAATGCACTGATATTTCTCGCCGCTTGTATTGCCTTTAAACTCATCAATCGATACAACTTCGGGTAATTTCTGCGGTTTACCATAGTTGATACAATCAAAAATCCGGATAATAGTTGCAACCGAAAGATTTACTTCACGTGCTACACTGGTAAAAGAACGCACGTCGGAAAGCTTTGAAATGATATATGAGGCTAAACGGTTTGTCATGCGATGATATCTAGGCAAAAACGAGTTATCTTCAAAGAAACGCTTTCCACAAGAATGGCAGCGATATCGGCGCTTTCGTAGAATCAGGGAGGTATGTTTGCCAAAAGCGGGAATGTCTTTTACTGTTTGACAACGGTAATCATGAACGTAGCTGGTTTGATGGCCACAACAGGGGCAAACATGCGGTTTTCTCGGTAACTCAATAAAAATTTCCGTTTTATCAGGCAATTGCCTCACATTTTTTACGATTACCCCTTTTAATCCAAGCAATTTTTCGATAGAATGAGTACAGAGCATATCGATGACCTCCCAAATGGTGGTGTGGTAATCTCCATTTTAAAGGTTTTTCATCGAATATGCTCTACTTTTTTGCTCCCTTTTCGCAGACCCTATTCGTTACACCCCAACATTTATTATAGAGCCAATATAAAAAGGAGCCTGTTTCAGAATGAGGCGCAAAGAATATGATGTTAAAGAAATGAGAGAAGTTCTCTCCATTATTGATCGATGTGATGTATGCCATATTGGCATGGCGGATGAAAATAGCTTGCCCTATGTTGTACCGATGAGTTTCGGTTACAGCTGTGAAAATAACAAGGTTACGTTTTATCTGCACTGTGCCGGGGAAGGCAAAAAGCTGGATCTAATCAAGCAAAATCCACGCGTGTGTGTCCAAATGGACTGCTCGCACCGCTTGATTACCGGTGAAAAGGCTTGCAACTGCACCACAGAATATGAAAGTGTCATTGCATACGGCGCTGCAGAATTTGTGACGGACCGAAACGCAAAAATTGCCGCGTTGACCCACCTTATGCGGCATTATCAGGGAAACCGGGATTTTCAGTTTGATGACAGAATGGTTCAGAGAACCACAGTAATAAAAATCACGGCAGAACAAATCAGCGCAAAGCAGAAAAAGGTGCCGCAGCAGACATAATTGCCACGGTCATCCGCTCAAAAAAAGGATGCAGTCTTTCTTAAAGGAGTATGATATGATTCGATTCAACTGCGATTACAGCGAGGGTGCTCACCCGAAGATTTTGGAACTGCTTGCTCAAACCAATCTAGAACAAACCGCCGGCTACGGCGAAGACCCGTATTGCAGGCGTGCCGCCGAATTGATTCGACAAAAATGCGGTTGCTCCGACGCGGATGTTCACTTTGCCGTAGGTGGGACACAGGTCAATCTGATTGTGGTAGCAGCAGCACTGCGTCCTCATCAGGGGGTCATTTGTGCCGAAACAGGGCATATCAACACCCATGAAACCGGCGCGGTGGAAGCCACCGGACATAAAGTACTGACTCTGCAACAAACTGATGGCAAAATCTCCGCCGCCCAAATTCAAGCGGCCTGTAACGGTCATTTTGATGATGACACCCACGAACACATGGTACAGCCAGGGATGGTCTATCTTTCACTTTCAACGGAACTTGGAACCGTCTATTCCAAGAAGGAAGATAGAGTACAATAAAGTTCGCAATTTCATAAAGGCATAGAAAAGTCATTGGGACTCCGATAAAATGAATGGTGATAAGACATTCAAAGAAGGAGAGATACCCAATGACTCAAAAAAAGGATACCACAGATTTGACAGAATTGCTACTAAAATGTATGGCGCAGCCGGATCCAATGCTGTCAATGCTGGAATGGCTGTGTACCCGTCTAATGGAAGCAGAGGTCTCCGGTATTATTGGCGCAGAAAAGAATGCACACAATCCGTCCCGCCGTGATTACCGCTGCGGCTATCGGCCACGTCGATTGGATACTCGTATGGGGACGATGTATCTGATGGTACCAAAACTCCGAAATCAGGGCTATATCCCGTTTTTCGTAACAGAACGCAAGCGCAGTGAAGCAGCGCTGATTCAAGTGGTTCAAGAAGCGTTTGTGCAGGGTGTATCTACGCGAAAGATGGAGAAACTAGCTCGCAGTCTTGGAATTGAGAATCTTTCCCGCAGTCAAGTCAGTGAAATGACGAAAGGCCTTAACGAGCAGGTGCAGTACTTCCGCAGCCGGCCTCTGACGGGTCGCTATCCTGTCATTTGGACAGATGCACTGTATGAAAAAATTCGTATGGATGGCCGGGTCGTCAGCATGGCTGTGATGGTAGTTTGCGGCGTCAATGAACAGGGGCATAGGGATATCCTCGCCGTGGAGCCAATGCTCGATGAATCCAAAGAAAGTTATTCTCAATTGTTTCAAAGTCTTCTCGATCGTGGTCTGAAAATACCGCTCCTGGTGATTTCAGACGCAAATAAAGGGCTGATTGCAGCCATCCGTGAGAGTTTTCCGGGAGCCTCTTGGCAACGGTGCAAAGTCCATTTTATGCGAAATATTTTGGCTCATGTACCCCAGAAGGAAAAAGAATCCTTTGCGGCTCAGTTAAAAGAGATTTGGCTGGCACCTTCCGCTGAAATAGCTAGGCAACGCGCAGAGCAAATATCAGAACAGTATGGAAAACGCTTTCCAAAAGCAATTGAGCTTCTGCAAGATGGACTGGAAGATTCTCTAGCCTTCTATGCTTTTCCGGAACTCGATGCTCGCAAAATTTCCTCGACCAATATGTTGGAACGACTAAACAAGGAAATCCGCCGCAGAACCAGCGTAGTCGGAATATTTCCCAATCCGGATTCCTACCTACGGTTGGTAACAACATGTCTCATGGAATATGCGGAAGACTGGTCTGTTTCTAGAGCATACTTAAACCCAAAAACCATTCTTTCACTGTTAAACGTAGCCTAATTCATTTTTCGGAGCCCCTAAATTGCGAACTTCCCTTGACACTAGCAGAAGGAACTTACGGAAATCAGCGAAACATGCCGTAAAAACCATTTATTTTTATATGTGGACGGCGCACGCCTCGGCTATGCACTAAGTGCTGAAGGCTGTGACCTTGACTTGCCCTCCCTTTCCCAACTATGCGATGCATTCACCATCGGCGGAACAAAGGTTGGTGCTCTGTTTGGCGAAGCGCTGATAATTTGCAATACCGCTTTAAAAAAGGATTTCCGCTACATTTTGAAGCAGAGAGGCGGCATGCTTGCAAAGGGCCGTTTGCTCGGTATTCAATTTCTCGCTCTGCTGGAAAACGACCTTTACTTTGACATTGCATCGCATGCCGACCGGCAAGCAATGCGGATACGCCGTGCCTGCGCCGAAAAGGGATGGAGCTTTCTTTCTTCTTCCGTTACCAACCAGCAGTTCCCCATCCTGCCCGACGCGGCGCTGGAAATTCTGCGTCAGAAATATGCCGTATCTTACTGCGGCAGAATAGACGAAACCCACAGTGCTGTGCGCTTTTGCACCAGCTGGGCCACGCGGGATGAGGATGTGGAGCATCTCATTGAGGATATTCGTGCGCTGTAGCGGCAATATTATATTGTATTGAATTGCGAAAATACCTAGTTGCGCGCACTCCTCAAAAAAACGGTTTATTTGTGACAGGCATCGCAGAATCGGTTTGACCCGAATTTTGTTTTGCTCTTCCGCAGGAAAACTGCGAGCCGATTTGCAATCTATACACTCCGAGCGGTTGCCGGCCAGTCCGCTTAACCGGATGCGTAAACTGCCTTTGCACAGGGATATCTTTCCACAGAATTTTGAGATACCAATCTGTTTAACGTACACCAAATATCAATCATTAATCACAAAAATAGAAGGGATTAACTATGAAGATAACACTTTATACCTGCCGCCCGGACGAAGCGGCATATCTGGATGAATTTCGTAAAAAATACGGTGTTGAACTTGTTTCAACATCGGAACCTCCAACTGTAGAGAACGTCAGCCTTGCCAAAGGAAATGAATGTATCAGCATACTGACGCAATTACCAATGAGTGAAAAGCTGCTAAAAACCTACTACGATGTTGGTGTCAGGTTTATTTCCACCCGCAGCATTGGATATGATCACATTGATGTAAAAGCTGCAGAAAAACTTGGAATGCATGTGGGAAATGTCAGTTATTCGCCGTACAGCGTTGCTGATTACACCGTTATGATGATGCTGATGGCACTTCGCAAAGTAAAATCCATCCTTATTAGAAGCGCTAACCAAGATTTTACCCTTCACGGTGTAAAAGGTTTAGAAATGCATAATTTGACTGTTGGTGTCATCGGTACCGGACGCATTGGACGGGCAGTACTTCAGAATTTGACCGGCTTTGGCTGCCGCATGCTTGCTTACGACCTGTATCCGAACGATTCGGTGCGGAAAATTGCCGAATATGTTCCCATTGCAGAACTTCTGCGGCAAAGCGACATTATCAGCCTGCACATGCCTGCTACAAAAGAAAATTTTCACATGATTAACCGAGATACCCTTTCGCAAATGAAAGACGGCGTTATTCTCGTCAATACGGCACGAGGTTCCCTGATTGATACCGAGGATTTCATTGATGCCGTGGAAAGCGGCAAAGTGGGCGGCGCCGCTCTGGACGTGATTGAAAACGAAGCAGGTCTTTACTACTGCGACCACAAAGGTAAAGTTCTGCAAAACAGAAATTTTGCAATTTTGAAAGTATTTCCCAATGTACTTGTAATGCCCCATATGGCTTTTTACACTGACCAAGCCGTGAAGGACATGGTTGAAAACTCCATTAAAAGCTGCATACTGTTCGCCCGAAAGGAAGAAAATCCCTGGCAGATTGTTTGACCCCAAAAAACAAAATCTTTTACATTCTGCATTTTTTTAAAAAAATGATTCATTTTTGTTAAATATAATTGACTTTTATGCTATAATAGCTTAAAGTGTTAAGTCCAAGGGCTATACACAAAATTCATATGAGTAGGGTGAACAAAAATGGATCGAGAACAATGGGGTTCTAGATGGGGATTTATTTTAGCGGCAGTCGGGTCTGCAATTGGCCTTGGAAACATCTGGCGTTTCCCGTATGTCGCCTATAAAAACGGCGGCGGTGCATTCCTGATACCGTACATGTTTGCACTTCTGACTACGGGTTTGTCCTTTGTGGCTTTGGAATTCGTAATTGGTAAAAAATACCGCGGTTCCGCACCTCTGTCTTATTTTCGCATCAACCGCCACATGGAATTTGTGGGATGGTGGCAGTTTCTCATCAGCTTTGTTATTATGACCTATTATTCCGTTATTCTTGGCTGGGCCATGAGTTACATCGGGTTCTCCGCTAACTTAGCTTGGGGAACCGAAACCAAAGATTTTCTTTATAACTCCTATCTGCAGCTAATACCTGCAGAGGCAATCAGCATCACAAACTTTGCCGGAATCGGATGGAATTCATTCATTCCACTGATGGTCATCTGGCTGGTAACCCTGTGGATTTCCTATCGCGGTGTAAAAAAAGGAATAGAACTTGTAAGTAAAATTGCCATTCCGACTCTGGTGGTTCTTTTCTTGATATTCGTAATCCGCGCAGCTACTCTCCCCGGCTCCGGTCTTGGGTTAACCGCATTCTTTGAGCCGCAGTGGAATCAAATCACCAATCCGGAAATTTGGAAAGCGGCTTATTCACAGATTTTCTACAGTCTTTCTCTTGCAATGGGCATCATGATTACGTACTCGAGTTATCTGCCGAAAAAAACCGATACCACAAACAACGCCTTTATCGCAGCTTTTTCCAACTCCAGCTTTGAGCTGTTGGCCGGAATAGGAATCTTTGCCGCACTGGGCTACATGGCTTATAATTCCGGCGTTGCGGTAAATGATTTGGCAGCCGGCGGTATCGGGCTTGCATTCGTTGTGCTTCCGCAGATTATCAACCAGCTTCCGTTTTCGCAGTTCTTCGGTGTTGTGTTTTTCGCTTGCCTGCTGATTGCCGGCATCACCTCCCTAATTTCTCTGTTGGAGGTCTGCATTTCCGCCGCCACAGAAAAATTCGGTTGGAACCGCCACCGCGCAGTTGTCATCATTGGCGGTCTTGCAACTTTGATCTCTATTGCCTACACGACGCACGCAGGGCTTTATCTGCTTGATGTGGTGGACAACTTTATCAACGGATTTGCCGTATTGCCCGGTGCCGTTTTTGAAATTGTTCTGGCACTTTGGGTGTTCCGTCAAATAAAACCACTGATGGAGGAAGCAAATCTGCATTCCCAAATTCAGTTGCGCGGGTACTTTAAAATTTCTCTTGGATTTATCACCCCCATTATGCTGATTATCATTTTGGCCAGCTCCTTGGTTGCGAACATTGCAACTGTCTACGGAGGCTATCCGGTAAATTTCGTTGGTGTATACGGTTGGGGTCTTGTGATCGCATTGCCGATTCTCGCCGTGCTGATTTCCTTCCTTCCTTGGAAAGGGAAATCTGTGTTGCTCAAAAAGGAGGAAAAAGAATGAGTGCTTCCGCTATTTTTATGATGATCTTCGCCATGTGCGTCATTTGGGGTGGCCTGGCCGCGTGCGTGATTCATGCGGTTCATCATTCCTAATATATTGAAACCGATACCTTCAAAGGATAGTTGACTTGCCATGCAGAACTTGATAGAAAATTTATGGCATACCTCCTGGTTTTCCGGGTTTGTGCTTCCTCTTGCTGTATTTTTGTTATTTTATCTGCTCCGCGGCACTGTTGTTTCGCTGCTGTTTAAGTTCGCGCATCGCCTAGACAACTTCAACAAGAAAAGTGAATGGTCTGGGGAACTGGAACAAAGTTTTCAAAAGCCGCTGCGAATTTTAATTACCGCGGCCGGCGTCTATGCCGCACTGCGGATTTCCGCTATGGTACCGCACAGTGGATCTGCTTGGCTTGTAACTGTAAAATGCTTCCGCAGTCTTTTCATTCTGCTTATGGCTTGGGGATTCGGCAACCTTTGCGGCAGTCGTAAACTAACCGGCAGTGTGCTCTTAAAGAAGCTGGATATTAACACGGACGGAGTTCTGTTTCCCTTTCTTTCGAAAACTTTACGATTTTTAATTCTTTGCCTTGCAATCTTAATTGTTGCACAGGAATGGGATTATAGTATCAGCGGCCTGCTTGCGGGGCTTGGACTTGGTGGTCTGGCCTTTGCTCTGGCCGCACAAGACATGCTCTCCAATCTCTTTGGAGGGCTTGTCATTTTTCTGGATCGTCCGTTCGTCATCGGGGACTGGATTCAAACAGACAGCACGGAGGGTACCGTGGAGGATATCAATTTCCGCAGCGTAAAAGTGCGTACTTTTTCACAGGCTGTCGTTACCATTCCCAATTCTAAACTGGTGGATCGGCCTGTCACCAATTTCAGCCGCATGGGCAAACGCAGAGTTACGTTTACCATCGGACTGAAATACGGTACAACGGAACATCAAATTCGTTCCTGTAAAAATCGGATTCGCCAAATGCTGCTGGAAAACGAGAATGTCGATCCGGAAACCATAATCGTTGTTTTTAACAGTATTGGAGAAAGCAGTCTGGATCTAATGCTCTACTTCTTTACTAAGACAACCAATTGGCAAAAATATTTGGAAGTTCGGGAGGATATTTATTATAATATACTTCGGATTATAGAGGAGGAACATGCCGAAATAGCATTTCCTACTCGCACCATACAATTGGAGAAAGAAGTATAACGGAGGGAATAAGCATGGACTCTTATTCCGCATTGCCTGATAAACTTTGGCCGAAACAGAGAAGTTTGCTTCGGCTCAAAGTGGGACGTTTGTGGTACACGGGACGCAGAACCCTTTGATGGCCGACACCATTTTGATCGGGCAAGCATAGAAATTGAGCTCCCTTATGAGCAGTTTCGGCGCAGTACCCCAATTAACCGAAAATGAAGCGGAGTAAGTCCAATCCTTCAACAGAACAAAGCAGTAAATCTTAAACCGGCCTGCAAGAAATTGGATGGCGTTGTTCTAAATCCGATACTCTCCGTCCGTTTCAGCTGCATGTTAGCGTCACCGATAAAGACCTGAAAGGCTCATGGTGGTCATCCCTCCTCTCCATCGGTACCGGGTATATGAAAAAGAGCATTGTTTTCGTAAGGAACCATGGGGCGGCTACATACTCAATAACATCCTGTTCCGAAAAAGTACGATATGAAAGGAACAGGTTCGGACGATGATTTTGTTACAGAAAATCACGCACGAATGATGTATCCTGCTTTTCTAAACAGTACGACCCGAGAATAACATGCCTCGCAGATGCTGAAGGGCCGTCTTTCATGACGGCTCATTTTTATTTATGAAACCGCCCGAATGAAATGTTATAAAGGGAAACAATTGAAGCTGATAAATAACTATTTCTAATGCATTGTTGAAATAGTTGATACTAAAATCCCTTTTGCAATAAAATCGGAGGAACAAATAGATGTCTAATTTGTTATTTAGTTTCAATACGGTAGCGCCCATATTCATTCTTGTCGCAATCGGCTGGCTGGCCAGAAAAATGAACTTAGTGGGTAAGACTTTCGTTGAATCAGCAAGCAAACTGAACTTCCGAACCGGTTTATCCGCTCTTTTGTTTTTAAGCATATATCAACAAAAGGGTACCGATACTTTTGACTGGAAATTTGTCTGTTTTATGTCTGCTGCCTGCCTTGCAATCGCTCTTATCCTGTTTTTAACAATTCCACGGTTAGTAAAAGACAAAAGTAAAGCATCCGCGATGGTACATACTATATTTAAACCCAATATTATTGTACTGGGTTTTCCGATTGCGGTTATGATGTTTGGAAATGGGAACGTCGGACCCATTGCAATGATTTTGCCCGCCTTAGTTCCAATTAATAATATTACCGCTGTGCTAATCCTTTCTGCACTCGATCCGGAAAATAAAAATGTAAAGTCCAACCCGATACAAAAAGCCTTCATCAGTGTAGTGAAGAATCCTATTATCATTGCAGCAATCAGTGGCATTGTGTTCAAACAACTTGCAGTACCGTTGCCTATTTTTATTTTAAAGCCCCTTTCCTCCCTTTCCGATATGGCAACTCCGCTCGCCCTTATTACACTTGGAGCACAAATGACAATGCAGTCCGTCCTTTCTAACCAAAAATATGTAATCATCGCTACCGCATTAAAAACACTTGTCACACCGCTGATTTTGGTTCCTCTCGCCTATTTTTTGGGATTTCGCAGCTATGAACTGGCAGCGGCCTTTCTTGTTTTTGCCTCTCCGAGTGCTGTCAACTGCTACATGCTTGCCCGTGAGATGCATTCCGATGAGGTTTTGACCGGAGAAATCGTCCTAAGCACCACATTGTGCTCGCTGTTTGTTTTATTCGCCGGTATTTTCGTTTTAAAAACTCTTGCAGTTCTTCCATAACTCATACAACATATTCTGTGACTGGAATATTCAAAGGAGAGAGTTGATAAAATACTTGAGAGGGGAAAATGCTTGACGATAATGTCAAAGACTGCGATAGAAACATGCAAAACCGATTTTTAAAGCCGGGGCAGCTATTGTGGGTACGGAACTAAGCGTATATTCCGAATTTCGGCAGTTACCGGGGGGAACAAATGAAATACAGCGATCTTGTGAACGTGGCAGTGGAAGTGGGATATCTTCTGGTTTCCAATGGTGGGGAAATTTACCGCGCCGAAGAATCTATGCAGCGTATTTTCCGGGCATATGGTGTGGAAACCGGTGAAGTGTTCGTCATACCCACGCTTATTGAAGTGACTGTCTGCTTACCGGACGGCAGACCGATTACCAAAATCAAACGTGTACCTGTGCACACAATAAACCTGGATCGTGTAGAGCAAGTAAACGCGCTGTGCAGGCATATTTGCAGCAAGAGACCAAATTTCACTCAAATCCAGGCTGCATTAGACCGAATTAAAGAACGTCCAATCCTTTCTTTTCCAAAACAATCCCTTGCATATGCAGTAATCGCGGCAACTTTTACCCTTTTTTTCGGCGGAACGCTGTCGGATGCAGTGGTGGCCTTTTTCTGTGGTGCTGCCATCCGTCTTACCTCCCGATTTTTGGAACAGTTCCACGTCAATTCCTTCTTTGTATACATTGCATCCAGTTTCATCGCGGCGGTAGTTGCATTGACGGCTGCAAATTTTGACTTTTCCCTTAGTTACGATAAAATCATTATCGGTTCGCTTATGAATCTAGTTCCGGGCATCGCAATTACAAATTTTATGCGAGATATTATAGCCGGCGACATGATTGCCGGGCTTCTTCGGTTAACGGAAAGTATTTTGGTTGCAACTGCCATCGCCATCGGTGCTGGCATGGCTTTGACGGCTTCCCGCATGCTGTGGGGGGTGTAAGGTTTGCAGGTTATTTTAGAATGCCTATACGCATTTGCTGCATGTATCGGCTTTTGCTTCTTGTTTAATATTCGTGGACGCACTCTTTTTCTCTGTTCTTTTGGCGGGCTGTTGGGCTGGCTGTTTTTCTCCTTGTTCGCTCCGCTTGAGAACGACATCATACAATATTTTCTTGCCACCGTGCTGACGGCGATTTATTCGGAAAGTATGGCTCGCATTGTCAAAAAGCCGGCCACGGAATTTCAAATTATAGCCTTACTGCCTTTCGTTCCGGGCGGAGGCATTTTTTACACCATGGAATATCTAGTCATTGGCAACAGCACCATGTTTATCCGCACCGGCATACATACACTGGGGATTGCCGGTGCTCTTGCCATGGGCGTCTTGCTGGTGTCCACAGTGGTCCGTCTGATTCACCTCATCCGTACCCACCGCGAATGGTAAAACAAAACGGCACCGCCTTTGTAACAGGCAGCGCCGTTTTGATAAGAGATGAATGAATTAAGCAAAGTGAACCGTATCAATCTGCTGAAAATCAGGATAACCTTCTTCGTCATGTTCGGAGGCATCCAGACCACTGAGTTCTTCTTCTTCGCTGACGCGCAGTCCAACTGTAGATTTGATGACTTTAAACAGCACATAACTGGTTGCCAAGGTCCATACAGCGACTGCCAAAACCCCCAGCAGCTGTACTCCAAACAATCTCCAGCCTCCGCCATAAAAGACACCGCTGTTGGTATCAAACAAACCAACCATCAAAGTTCCGAATACGCCGCAGGTGCAATGACAGCTGATGGCTCCCGCAGGGTCATCGATTTTCAAAACTTTCTCAATGAATTCGATGGATGCAACAACGAGCACACCTGACAGCAACCCAATGATAAATGCCCCTTCGATGCTGACATAGGCACATCCCGCCGTAATTGCAACCAGACCGCCGATTGCTCCGTTGAGTGCCATGCTAACGGACGGTTTTTTATTCTTAATCCAAGTATAAATCATCGCCGTGAAAGCACCGGCAGCAGCCGCGATATTCGTTGTCATAGCAATGGTGCCAATGGCCGCAATGCTAAAGCTTCCGTTTTCGTCAACAACCAGTGCAGACAGTGTGGATCCCGGATTGAACCCAAACCATCCGAACCAAAGGATGAACACACCGAGTGCCGCCAAGGTAATGCTGTGGCCCGGAATGTTGTTTGGCTTGCCATCCTTGGAGAATTTGCCAATACGTGGTCCAAGCAGCGCTGCGCCAACCAATGCGGCCCAGCCGCCGATAGAGTGCACCACCGTGGAACCTGCAAAATCCTCAAATCCCATTTGTGCAAGCCAGCCGCCGCCCCATATCCAATGACCAGCAATCGGATAGATTACCAAAGAAATCACTGCACTGTAAATGCAATACGCGGAAAATTTGGTGCGTTCCGCCATGGCTCCTGAAACGATGGTCGCCGCCGTTGCGCAGAATACCGTTTCCCAAAGAATGAAGGCGTCAACGGGTATGCCCGCCACGGACAATGTATGGTCAACGGTACCAAAGAAATCAGAGCTCCCGAACCATCCACCAACACTCGCGCCAAACATGAGTCCATAACCCACAAAATAAAATGCGATGGAACCGATCCAAAAATCCATTAAGTTTTTCATCATAATATTTGCTGCGCCTTTGGAACGTGTAGAACCGCTCTCCAGCATCGCAAATCCCGCCTGCATAAAAAACACGAGGAACGCCGCAATCAATGTCCAGACCGTGTTAATCGAATTCAGAATTTCGGACGGAATCGATGCTGCACTCGCAGCTGTTAACAGGAAATTGTTCAGTCCCGTTTGCATGAAACCCAAACTCATAAATACCCTCCATTCATATCATTTTGTTAGACTTTAAAACAACATCTTAACAAAAGGCAAACATATCAAAAAGACGCCGGACCATAGTTCTGGCCCGGCGTCTTTGCCGACATAAATTGATTCCTAATATTTAGTTGTTGCCGTACGGCTTATTCAGATTTATCTGTTACTCTATTATATATTGCACATCTCATATTTGCAAGCTGAAATTTTAATTATGCTTTTATTTCATTTATTCAAATAATTTTTTTGGAAAATATTCAATTATATTGTGCATTTTTTGCGTGTATTTATAAAATTCTAATCTATTATAGATTAATGTTTGCAAGTTTCTGTTTTGAATCCTTCATGTTTTCTGCCAAAATCAAATTCCTTCCTGTTGAATTTCTCCAAAGGCAGCATTCATGACCACTTCACATGCGAAGTGTTTGCAGCTGTATGTTTTTGGAAAATACTTGTTAGAGATGCCTGAATATTGTAAAATACATGAGGATGTGTTTTCTCTTGATTGTGCCTTTTGAGGCTATATCAGCAATTTTTTAATCATAATATTTAGATAGTACAAACATTTATTATAGACAGGTGATTTTTTGTATCGTGCATGTATCTTTGATTTAGACGGCACTTTAGCCAATACATTATATTCCATTGCGTTTTTTTCTAACGAAGCTTTAAGACAACAGGGATACCCTGTTATTCAGGCAGAGGATTACCGAAAAATCGTTGGCGACGGCGCCGATATGCAAATCCATCGGATGTTAACCGCCGTCAGCGGAGGTCATTCCTTTACAGAGCAAGAAGCCGCTTCGCTGAAAGAGATTTATTTTAGCCTGTATGAAAAGGATCCCGTATATTTGGTGCGCGAATATCCGGGCATGCAGGAAACAATTGAGCAGCTGAAAAAATCCGGCATTCTGACGGCCGTGCTTTCCAACAAACCGAACGCGTGGACGCAAGCAATTGTGTCTGCTCTGTTCCCAAGCGGAAGTTTTGAGCTTTGTTTTGGTCAGCAATCCGGTATCCCGCGTAAGCCTTCCCCCGACGGCGCACTGTTGATTGCTAAGAAATTCAAGCTGGAACCAAAAGATATTTTATATATCGGCGACACAAACACAGACATGAAAACAGGAAAAAACGCCGGCATGGACACTGCCGGAGCCCTCTGGGGTTTTCGAGACCGTGCAGAACTGGAAGAAAACGGCGCTGTCTACCTGCTGGAATCACCAAAAGAAATCCTGTCGGTGGTAAACGGTAAGGGAAAATCATGAAACAAATTTACCGCTTTTTTAACACAAACTGCCGGCCGGGTCCGCGCGTTGTAAAAACCGGCATAGCGGTGACCTTTTGCATCGTGCTTTCTCATATTTTAAAACTCAATCAGCCATTTATCGCTGTGATTGCTACCGTGATTTCCATGGGCAAATCCATTGATCTGTCCTTAAAATCCGGCAAAAATAAAATGATAGGGGTCATCATCGGCACTGCTGTGGGAACTGTATTTGCTTCCCTGTCACCCGGAAATGCCGGCCTAAGCGGAATCGGAATCATTCTTTCCCTATATCTATGCCATTTGTTTCGTCTGGAAAGTGCCGGAGTTCTTTCCAGTTTCTCTTTTGCGGCCGTGATGTTTGCCTCCGCGCAGTCATCCCCGTGGAAATATGCCCTTACCTGCATGGGGGCCGCTTTGCTTGGCATTGGCGTTGCGGTGATAGTCAATTTGACGGTCATGCCGCCCAACTATGCGATGGAAATCAAGCGAATTTACGCCGAATTAAAAAAGAAAACTATTAAAGCTATCGACGATGCCTCCGCAAGAAAAATGGTCAACAGTCAAGAAATGGACGCGGAAATTCAAAATCTTGCGCACGCACTTCGGCTGTATATTTCAGAGGCGAAGATACTGCGCTGGAATGACGACGAGGTATTCCTCATTTCTTCCAATATTGCGACTTTCCGGCTGATTCTGGATGAGTTGAAAGCAATAGAGGTTATGGCATTGACGGAGGACGGCGAACCCAGCGAGGAAATTCTTACGGTCTATCATTACCACATGAAGCGAATGCGTGACCTTTTTCAGAAGATTCTGGCTTGTGAAAGTATGTGACCGTTATAATCACTATTTGGGCTATCCAATCAATCACAAAAAATAAATACAGTTCCCAGCGCTTTATACAAAACAACCCGCAAACGCTCAAAACGGCGATTGCGGGTTGTTTTTTTCATGGAGTCTTTTGCAAACGAAGGAAACAGCGAATCAAAACGCGACATTTTCTCCGTAATAGGCACAGGTGAGGACTTTCAGCATATCTTCTGTGCTTGTCGTTCTCGGATTAGATGATGTGCAGGGATCCTTTACCGCATTTTCAGCTATGGACTGTGCATGAGCGTTGAAATCTTCTTCGCTTACACCGTTTTCACGGTAGGTCTGCTGAATTCCAAGCTTCTGATTCAGCGCACGCACAGCCTCCACCAAAGAATCTGTAAGCTGTTTGTCAGTAGCACCCGGCAAACCCAGCATCTTTGCAATCTGAGCATAGCGTTCCATGCAAACTCTGGAGTTGTACTGAATCACAAACGGCAGCAGAATTGCATTGCAGCAACCGTGCGGAATATGGAACATTGCACCGGTCTTATGCGCCAAGCTATGTGCAATTCCAAGCAGAGCGTTCGAAAACGCCATACCTGCAAGGCATTGAGCTATGTGCATCTTGCCGCGTGCTTCTTTGTCGCCGTGATAGGAATCCACCAGGGAGTCGAAAATATCGGAAATTGCTTTAAGTGCCAAAGCGTCCGAAAAATCGGAGCGGGCCGTGGCAACATATGCTTCAATCGCATGGGTCAGCGCGTCCATTCCGGTATGAGCCGTCAGGGTTTTCGGCATAGCCTGCGGAATGTCTGTGTCCAGCACCGCAATATCCGGCGTAATCTCAAAATCTGCAAGAGGATATTTAATGTTGGTGGAATAATCCGTAATAACGGAGAATGCCGTCACCTCGGACGCTGTGCCGCTCGTAGAAGGAATGGCAACAAAAATGGCCTTTTTCCTCAGCTTCGGCATAGTAAACGGGTCTTTAATATCATCGAATGTCTTGTCAGGATATTCATAGAACACCCACATGGCTTTCGCAGCATCCATGGGAGAGCCGCCGCCGATTGCGACAATCACATCCGGTTCAAATTCGCGCATGGCCTTTGCACCGTCATACACGCGCTCAATGGAAGGATCCGGTTCAACACCTTCATAAATTCTGGTTTCCAGCCCTGCCTCTTTTAGAACATCTTCCACCTTCTGCAAAAAACCGGTTTTTCTCATGGAATGACCGCCGGTTACGATGAATGCTCTCTTGTGCCCCTTCAGATTTTTCAGTTCACCGATAGCACCGGCTCCATAATAAATGTCGCGGGGTAATGTAAATCTTGCCAAGTAAACTCCTCCTTTTTGTTTATTATTTAACAAATTATTATTTGTTATTATTTTAACATAGTACCCATGTTATTTCAAGTTATGTGAAACATTGGTTTTTGGAAGTCGTGTAGGACTACAATACATATTGGACAGTTGAGAAAAAATAAAAACAGAAATGGACACATCGGTTACAATAAAGCTACCAAAACCAAATCATACCGAGAGGAAGTGTCCATTCCTGCATGAATAGTGTAACACAAGATATGAAGTTTAGGCAATCCATAATGATCTACGCTCAAAAGTACGGTGTTAGCCGTGCAAGCAGAAAGTACAACAAAAGTCGTTCCTTTATTTACTTTTGGATGGCCCGGTATGACGGTACATTAGAATCGTTGGCTTGCCGGTCTAGAAGGCCACACAGTCATCCAAACCAGCATACGCCTGCCGAGTTAAAACTGATTCGCGACATGCGGCGCAGGAACCCAGAACTCGGTATGATTGAACTATGGTCTCGGTTAAAAAAGCGCGGATACAAGCGATGTCTGGAAAGTCTGTTCCGTGTAATGCGCCGAATGGGGATTTTTCCAGAGGCAAAACCGAAGAAAAAATATCAGCCAAAGCCATATGAGCAAATGACGCATCCCGGAGAGCGCATTCAAATCGATGTAAAGGTAGTTCCAAAGCGCTGTATTGCCGACCCAGAGCTTCGGCTTTTCCAGTATACCGCTATTGATGAATTTTCTAGGCTGCGTTTTTTGGCAGCGTACCCTGAACAGAGTACCTACTCTTCTGCCGACTTTCTTAAACGAGCTGTCAAATGGTTTGCCCGGCGCGGTGTTCGTGTGGAATGTATTCAAACTGACAACGGTTTTGAATTCACCAACCGTTTTTCCCCATCAAAGAAACATCTGCTGACGCTCTTCGAGGCCACTGCCGCTCAACTGCATATCCGGCACAAACTGATTCGGCCTTATACGCCCAGGCACAATGGTAAAGTGGAACGCAGCCATCGCGAAGACCAAAAACGCTTTTACAACAAACACCATTTTTATTCCTTAGCTGACTTTGAAAACCAACTTTCCATCTACTTACGCCGCTCTAACAATATGCCGATGCGTCCTCTTCACTGGTTATCTCCTTCTGAATTTTTACAATCCCATACTGTCCAATATGTTTGACAAACCTACATGTGAAACATTGGTTTTTGGAAGTCGACATTCGGAAGCCTTCATTCACACGGGTGTCAGTCCGGCCCTCTCTTTTGCAAAGGCAGAAACGCAGGATTTTCCAATACGTTGCCGTCTGCGTCAAACCTTGAACCGTGGCAGGGGCAATCCCATGTTTTTTCCTCCGGATTCCACCGCAGGGGGCAGCGCATATGCGTGCAAACGGGTCTGACTCCGTGCAAACTTCCGTCCTCTCCGCGGAAAGCCCCTATTTTTGCTCCCTTAAATTCCACGATTCCCCCTTCCCCGTTTTTTAATCGGTCCACACCGCCTTTGGGAATCTCCATATAGCCGCGCAGAAAATTTGCGGCGGTATCCGCGGTTTCCTGAAGAAATTTTCCCGCTCGCATTCCGATGTTGGCACGGCCCGGGGAAAAAACATCAGCCACTTCGCTGTGTCCGACAACAATCAGGTCGGAAAGGATATCAGCCGCCGCCATGGAGGAGGTCATGCCCCATTTATTAAAGCCCGCTGCAAGATAAACGTGCCTGCCAAACTGCTTGTATCGCCCAATGAGCGGAATTCTGTCATTGGTCATGCAGTCCTGCGCGGACCATTGGAATACGACAGAAGCGGTAGGATAGAGACTTTTTGCCCTTTCCTTTAATATTTCATAATGATGCACATCGGTTTCATGTCCTGTTTTATGTGCCCCCCATCCCAAAAGCAAAAGATTATCTTTCCCTGCACGGGCACTTCTAAAGGAAAGCCCCGCATCATCACAGTCAACGTATATATTGTCAATCTCCCCAACGCCGCTTAAAGCCGCGATATAGGAACGGTTCTGCACAAGCCGCGCAAAATAAAAGCCCCGCAGATTCGTGAACGGATAGTGTGAACAAATAAGGATGTTTTTCCCATACACACGACCCGCGGCTGTGAGAATGATATTGTCATCCAAGGCCACGGCGGGCGTATACTCAAAAATTCGAACGCCTCGATCCCGCAAAATTTCCGCAAGCCGACTGGCAAATTTCATAGGGTGAAATTTGGCTTGCCCGGCAAAACGCACCGCACCACACACCGGTACAGGAATTTCCGGGCAATTTTCCTCAAATGAAGCATTGATGGACAGTCTCCATGCTGTTTCTGCTTCTTGACGTGCGCGTTTGGCGCCTTCCGGTGTGCAAGAGTAAACATATGCGTCACAAAGTGTAAAATCACAGTCGATATGTTCGCTTTTAACAATTTGCTCAAAGCGCGATATTGCCTCTTCATTTGCCTTGGCGTACTGCCACGCGGCCTTTGTTCCCATTCCCTTTTCCAGAGTGGTATAAAGGAACCCATGTTGAGATGTGATTTTTCCGGTTGTGCGCGCGGTCGTTCCGTTTAGAATTCGCCCTGCCTCAAGAATCACAATATTGCGGATTCCCTTCCTCAACAGTTCATACGCACACAAAAGCCCGCAGATTCCTCCTCCCACAATGACCGCATCCGCATTGCAGTCGCCGGACAACTTGGGAAATTGGGGCGGATTTACCATCTGCCAGCACGATTGAAACCGCTTTTTCTCCATATTTTTAGCTTCCCCCTTTCCCTTTCCCATATTTTTGCCGGATTGCCGGAAATCATGCGGAATTTTTAAGGCATATCCTTCCAATACCGCAGGAACAATAGTGCATTTATATCCAGTAATCCGCTAGATATTTGCCAACATTTGGTTATATTCATGAAATTCTCATGAAAAGATTGACTATTAGTCATTTTAAGACTATACTATCAACGCTGAATATAAATGACTATTGGTCATTTTTAAAGAAGGTGATAAATTCATGGGAGGAAAGCTGCTGGAAAATAAAAAGCTCAAAATGACGCGGCTGTACGATGCGGCGTATGAGCTTTTTACTTCCAAAGGGGTGCACGCCACCATCGTGGATGAAATCGCGCGTCATGCCGGCGTGGCAAAAGGAACTTTTTATTTGTATTGCAGGGACAAGTACGACTTAATGGATAAAGTTATCCTTAGAAAGACTTCTGTGCTGCTGGATAAAACCATGAAAGAACTGGCACGAAAGAAAGCCGAACAAGCTCTCAGTTTTCATGAAAGTGTCATTTTTTTTGTTGACTCCTTGATTCACGCATTCAGAAATGATACCCGATTTTTGGAACTGGTTTTTAAAAACCTGTCCCCCACCCTGTTTGAGCGATTATTTCACTGCACAGAGCTGGAGGATATGCGCAAAGAATTCATTGAGAATTTCATGCTCAATGGCGGAACCAGCGAAATAGCGGGGCAGAGGCTGTACTTGATTGTTTGCATGGTGGGCGCCGTCAGCTATAGCTCCATCATAATGAAAATGCCGTACGAATTTGACGAGATTCGTACGGAGCTTTATCGTTCCATCGAACAGATTCTTGCCTAAGTGTTGAACCATGGAACGAACCAAACATTGCATTACAGGAAACGGAGAGATGCTGATTGCTTTCCAAATTTGCAAAAATACTGACACGCCACCCATCCGTGGTGATGCTGATTGCAGTATTGCTTCTCATTCCAAGTGTCTTTGGCTACATGGCAACAAAGGTCAATTACGACATACTGTCCTACCTGCCGGAAGATTTGGATTCCGTCAAAGGTGAAGACGTTCTGGAGAATACATTTCACGATGCGGCAACCTCCATGTTAGTAATTGAAGGCATGGCGGAAAGTGATATCGCGGACCTAAAAGAGAAAATCAAAACAGTTCCCGGAGTAAACGACTGCGTTTGGATAGATGATTTAGTGGATCTGAGCGTTCCAAAAGATATGCTGCCGGATAAAGTTAAGGATATGTTTTACAGCGAAAATGCCACCATGCTGCTGATTACCTACAACGGCTCCACATCTTCGGAAGAAACATTCAATGCCATAACAAATATCAAAAAACTGCTGAACAAGCAATGTTATCTCAGCGGATTTTCCGCCATCCAGCGCGACATGAAAAATTTGCTTGTGGGCGAGATGCCCTTCTACGTTTTACTGGCATGCTCACTGTGTCTTGTCATTATGACATTCAGCTTAGAATCCTGGTTTCTCCCGTTTGTTTTTTTGGCGGGTATCGGGTTTGCCATTCTTTACAACATGGGAACCAATATTTTTCTAGGCGAAATTTCGTACATTACCAAAGCAATCGCAGCTATTCTTCAGCTGGCCGTTACCATGGATTATTCCATTTTCCTCATTTATCGCTACGATGAGGAACTTCCTAAATTTGACGACAGAAGAGATGCAATGGCAAGCGCCATTCAAAGTACCTTTCTTTCCCTTGCAGGCAGCTCTCTGACTACAGTTGCAGGTTTCCTTGCACTTTGCTTTATGGACCTAGCACTCGGCAAGGATATCGGCATCGTGATGATGAAAGGCGTCGTGCTTGGCGTACTGAGCACCGTCACCGTTCTTCCATCCCTCATTCTTCTGTTTGACCGACCGATTCATCAATATAAGCACCGCTCACTGATTCCTAAATTCAACCGCGGCGCCGATGTGATTATGCGCCACCGAAAAATCATGGTTGCCATTGCTCTCCTTTTGATTGGCCCGGCGATTTATATGCAGTCGCACACCAGTGTTTACTACAACATTGACCAGACTCTGCCGGACACACTGGACTCCCGAGTTGCAACTGACAAGCTGAAAAAAGAATTTGATATGGCTACAACGCATTTCGTTATCATCGATGATAATCTGCCGGCCTACAAAACAAAGGAAATGATTGAGAAAATCAAAAAACTTGACGGTGTGAAAAATGTTCTGGGATATGACGATATCGTCGGACCGGCAATTCCGGACAGCTTTATACCGCAGGATATCAAAGAAATCTGCAAAAAAGACGGCAGAGAAATCATTATGATTAATTCCACTTATCCTGCTGCCGATGATAACGAAAACGCTCAAATTGAGCAGATTACCAAAATCACAAAACATTATGACCCCACTTCCCAAGTGACGGGAGAAGGAGCATTGACCAAGGATTTGGTTGAAATTGCGGACCACGATTTTACCGTGACAAGCTATATCTCCATTTTGCTCATGCTGGTCATTGTCGCAATTGTGTTTAAATCAATTTCCGTTCCTATTATTCTGGTAGCTGTAATTGAATTGGCAATCTTCCTTAATTTGGGAATTCCATACCTGACAGGAACTGTCATTCCATTTATCTCACCCATTGTAATTAACTGCGTTCAGTTGGGTGCAACCGTAGACTACTCCATTCTTATGACAACGCGTTTTCAGGAAGAGCTGAAAGCTGGCAAGAATCGAATGGATGCTGTAAAAGAGGCCAGCATTTCCTCTTTCCCATCCATCATTACCAGTTCATTGGTATTCTTCTGTGCCACCACCGGCGTTTCAATGGTGTCCCAAATGGGGATTATTCAAAATATTTGCTCCATGCTTGCACGCGGAGCCATTATCAGCGCAGTCATCATCATCGCTATTTTACCATCTGTTTTATATACAACCGAGCCATTGCTTCGGAAATTCAGTTACCATTTTGATACAAATTGACGATTCTTTTGGTGAAGGAGGTTTCTACTGATGAAAAAACAATTTTATTCCCGCGCCGGACGAATCGGCTGCCTGCTTCTCGCTGTTATTTTCGCATTATCCTCTCCGACAGCAGCTGCTGTAAGCGGAGAATCGACCGAAAAAGATGAAACGGTTTATGTAAATCTGAGCGCAACGGGCGAAGTGCAAAACATCACTGTTTCTGACTGGCTGCATACGGATTCCAACGCAGTGAGAATCCTGGATAAATCCGATTTGGAAAACATCAAAAACGTAAAATCTTCCATACAACCCGAGAAAACGGGCAATCATTTAACCTGGGTGCTAAACAGCGACGGCGAAAACGGTACCGATATCTACTACCAGGGAACAACCTCCAAACCCACTCCGCTTAAAGTCAATGTGTCCTATGAACTCGACGGAAAAACCGTTACGCCGGAACAGATTGCCGGAAAATCGGGTAAAGTTAAAATCACAATCAGTTTGAAAAACACGGATGCGCATACGGTTCAGGTAAATGGAGAAGATGTGGTCATGTACACGCCGATGACGGCGGTGGTCACTGCAAACCTTCCGTCCGACACATTCCGCAATGTTTCTGTTAGCAAGGGAAAGGTCATTTCCGACGGCAATAATCAATTTGTCACATTCCTTTGCATGCCCGGTCTTTCGGAAAGCCTGGACCTAAAAAACTGCGGGGTCAAAGGCCTAGATTCCCTTGACTTGCCGGAAAGTGTGGAAATTACTGCGGATGCAACGAACTTTACGCTGGGTTCCATCGCCATTGTGGCAACACCGGAGCTTCCCAATGAGGATGACTTTGACAGCGACGGCAGCCTGGATGATATAAGGGACGACCTAGACAAACTGAGCCAGATGCAGGATAACATTGAAAAAGCCGACCCGGATAAGGAAATTCGTTCCCTTTTCACCAATCCGGACCGCACTGCGGCGGCACGTTTGATTGTGGATGACGTATTTGACTTCTATGACCTTGACACCGCCGCGCTGGACATTATGCCGAAATATGTAACCGATGAAAATATCAGCCTGTATGACCGCGTTAAATCAGACATTGACAAAGCCGATTTAAAATATGTGCTGGATCATCCGATTATCCGCGGACTAAACGACCGTTTGACCGATGAAAATATTGAAAAAGCAAAAATACTGCTTGCAGATTATGACGACATTGAAACATTCAAAATCGGCAAGTTGGATCGTGTGATTCATGTTCTGGACAGCTACGATAAAAACTATGACCACTTAGACGATGCTCTCACACAGGCAAAACATATCATACACCGTCTGGATGACGAGGATTTTGACACGCTTGCCGCTCTAAGCAACTCCGATGTGCAAGATGCGCTTGCTGATACATTGGAAAGCATGAGTGAGCTCAATGAGGCCATGACCTCGCTGGGCCTGTCACAAAGTTCCATTTCGCTGGAATCGGAAGATATAGAAGCACTGCTTCAATCCGTTTTATCCCGTGAATTCACAAATATAATTTCTCAGCGTGTTGAGAGCCAAGCTGATGAAAATGGCAACATCAGCGTCGGCAATCTGTTGGAATTGACGAGTACGCTGCCTTCTGATGCAATGCAAAGCACAACTTCGTCCGCAGTCATGGCGCAGCTGGCAGATTCGTTTCTGGAAAACAATCCGGATGCCGTGATTTCCGCTTCGGATTTGGGTAACATCCAGCCAAACGAAAATGTAACGGCTGAAGTACTCCAAACAATCGCTTCCGCCGCCACAGTGCTTGCAGACGACAACGGAAACATCCGGTTATTAAACCTGTTTGAGCAAATGTCAAGCCTTCCTGCAAACATCCAATCTGATTTAATCCAACAGATGATGCCGTATATTTTGGCAGAAAATCAGGACGCCGTCATTCCCGTTTCTGATGTCGAAACTGTATTGGGGAATATGCTGGAATCGTTGTCTGACGAAGAACGTGCGGCAATGATTTCACAGCTCGCAGAAAATCTATCTCCTGCTTTAACCTCTTCCTTAAACGGCCTGCTTTCCAACTCCGCTGAGCTGCAGGAGAGTCTGGAAGATGAGCTTGGGGACGATTATACATCGCAACTGACCAGTACACTCGACAACATGGGACACCTCAAAGGTTATTTTGATGACCTGCAGAATGACCTAGACGACCTAGATGAAGATGAATTATCCGAACTTGAGGACGATTTTGATGATGCGAAAGATCTCCTTTTAAACAAAGACGATATGGACTATATGATTACATGGGCCAAAAAACTGAGAGATATGAAAACCGATATGGATGAGAATAAAGACAACATTTCCATCCTTCGCGACCTCATTGACTTAAATGACGACCCAAAAATCAAAAACTTCCGCAGCATGATACCGGATTTATTCGCCGATTGGGATGATTCCCGCCCGATTCTAGATGCAATCAAGGCAGAATTGGATGAGCCGGCAATCAACGCAAGCCTGCACAAGATGCCACAGACAAGCGCTGTTCTGACAAAAATGGAAGACGATATCCGCAACCACAGAGATATCATGGAAATTTTCCGACTGACCACCCAACCGGATACCGTTTCCCTGTTTAATGACACCTTTACCAAATTGGATGAATTTATTGAGGAGGGCACAACGGACAATATGACGGCCCTCATGGACAAAAAAGACGCATACCTAGACCTCTCAGACCAGTACAAAATCTTCACGGAAGCCGCAGACGGAGCTGAAACACGCGTAAAATTCGTCTACAAAACAGCGGAAATTGAAGAACCTGAAGATGATGAAACGCCGGTTGTGGAAACTGTGACAGATTCCGAGGACTTCGGTTCCGGATTATTAGGATGGCTTCGCTCTTTGTGGAACAACGCCGCGAACACCATCAGCCACTTATTTTAAAGCAGAAAAAATCCTGCCGATTTTTCTTCGGCAGGATTTTTGATATTGCTGCATGATTCTGTTCCATATTTTTATCTTTGCTGATACTCTGTTTGCCATTTATGGGACAATTGTGTTCCAATAAACTCTAGTTTACAATAACCGTAACACTGGCACAGCTGTTCGTAACCGGATCCACCGCATAAACTTTTGTCGTTCCCTCAGACACCGCGTGAATTTCTCCGGAGTCCCTGTCCACTGTCGCAACAGAATCCGATGAAGAAATCCACAACAAGGTTTCTGAATTGATTACCGTACCATTTAACGTGATGCCGCTGATTGTATGATTTGCTCCCACATTCATGCTGATACTTTGCTGAGGAAAAACCAATCCAATCTGACTGGCGGTTACGGTCTGTGCTGTATCGGACGTACCGGATACGGTAATCGGCACAACTGCAGCGACCCATTCATCCGTTGAAGTCTCTTTATACCAGAATTGGACCGTGGCTGCACCTTCCCCCGTTGCTGTAATGACCACACGGTTCTCGCTGTCGACCGTAGCATAGGCCACAGAATTATCATCAACACTCAGATTCAATATTCCAAAGTAGCTGTCTGAAATATAACTGGTATTTGCTGCTAAAGTCACATTGGGGAAATTTTCAGTTGCAATCGCGCTGTCTTCCGTGGCAGCAAATGCAGCAACTGCTGTCCTTGCCCCAAGTGCAAAAACAGTCAACATCATTGCAACCGTTAATCGCATAGTCTTCTTTGTAAATTGATACCGAATCACTTGATACCCCCCTTGTTCTCTCCGTTTACAGTCATTCCAATGCAACATCCTCTTCACCGCCCTGGAATAGTTCACCATCAATGATTTTGACGATGCGTTTGGCACTTTTTGCAACATGAAGATCGTGTGTAATCATGACGATGGTATTTCCCATTTCGTTTAACTGCCGGAAAAGTTTTAGGACTTCTTCCCCCGTCGAACGATCCAGCGCACCGGTCGGTTCGTCCGCAAGCAACAGCTTCGGGGAACCAACCAATGCCCGTGCAATTGCCGTTCGCTGCTGCTGCCCGCCCGAAAGTTCATTCGGTTTGTGGTTAGCACGTTCCTTCATGCCAAGCAGCTCCAGCTTTTCCATGGAACGTTCCTCCGCTTCTTTGCGCGACATGCCGCGTATGAGGAGTGGAATCATGGTGTTTTGAAGAACCGTGTATTTTTGAATGAGATGATATTTCTGAAAGATAAACCCTATTTGACGGTTTCTTAGCACCGTCATTTGGGCGTCGTTCATACTGTTTACATAGGCTCCGGTCAGCCAGTAGTCCCCCTCTTGAACCCGGTCCATACAGCCGATGATATTCATCAGCGTGCTTTTTCCGGAGCCGGATGGGCCAAGAATGGCTAAGAATTCCCCCTGTTCAACCTCAAAAGAAATTCCTTTGAGAACTTCCAGCCTGTTTTCCCCTTGATTGTAGAATTTTCTGATACCCTGCATTCGGATAACCTGATCCAAATTCATTCCTCCCGAGAAATTTATTCCGACAGCACCGCTACACTCACAATTTGCTGTGTCCCGTCGCTCAATGTTTTTTCGGTTATCTGCAAAATCATGCCCGGTGTGATATCGGAAAAATCCTGCGTACGCTGCGAAAGCTGCGCAGCTGCATTTCCGCCTCGTAATCCCGACATCTGGTTTCCCGATGCATCATCTGGTCTTGCGGGAGCATTTTCGTTTTCGGCAGCCGCGCCGTTTGCTCCGCTCCCGTCTTTTGCAGACACCCCGGTACCCAGTCGGGCCGATGAAAGGGTAAGCCCAACCGGAATCAGAAAAGTTTGAGTTTCACCCGTCAAGGTAATCAGACCGGATGAAGACTCGCTGCCGGATTGAGAAGATGTCGCTGAAGAGGAGTCTTCCGCTGCGGCGGATGATGCAGCAGATATAACTTTACCCCTGTCGGCGTTATTCTTTTCTCCTGCGTTTGACCGCCTTGCAGCACCCTTCTCCTCAGAACTGTTTAATGTGCCAATTGCAAGCGTTACCTGATTTCCAACAATGGAGGTTACTTTTCCGACAATCTGCGTTTGTTGGGAGCTGTCCGCTGCCGATTGCGCTTTCTCCATACTGCTGTTTTGGGTTCCTTTGGAGCAGGCCGCCAAAGGAATCAGCAGCAATGCAGTGCAGGCAAGAGCGCATAATTTGCGATGAATGTTCATGTAAAAGTTCCTCCTATTCCTGTGATAATGCTTCAATCGGCATCAGAGAAGCCGCTTTCCACGCCGGGTAAAAGCCAAAAATAGTACCTGTTGATACGGCAAAAATCATGGAATACAGTGCGCTGACCGCAATAGGCTCAACCGTCATTCCACTGAGACGAACCACCGGGACCAGCGCAAAGCCTACAACCACTCCAAGCAGCCCGCCGAACGCACTGATGAAAGTTGACTCCAACAAAAATTCCAGCAGTATCATTTGTTTGGAACCACCCAAAGCTTTTAAAATTCCAATTTCCTGCGTCCGCTCCTTTACAGACACAAACATAACGTTCATAATGCCAATGCCGCCTACGACGAAAACAATTGCGGCTACAATCATCAGCAGCATGGAGAGCGTTTCCGCTGAGGAAGTCGCGGATTTTAACGTGCTGCCCGCATCGGTCACATTAAAGGCATTTTCGGAAACATTGGGATAATTCTCCATTAAAACCGCCTTGATTTGCTCTATTTTTTCGGAAACCGTGGTTACATCGGAAGCAATCGCCATAATTTGCGGGTCAATATCATTCCCGTAGATATATTTCGATGCGGTTTGATAAGGGACAAAAATCGAATCATCCGGGCTGGTTCCGGAAGTAACAGAGCCCATTTGATTTAAAACACCGATAATTTCATACTTTTTGCCCTCAATGGAAATACTGTCTCCGTAAGCTAAATATGCACTCCCAAAAATCGTCTGCGCAAGGGTGTACCCGATAACTGCAACTTTGCTTTTATCTTCATTATCCTCATCCGCAATAAAATCCCCTTGAAGCAGTTCAAAATTACACATGTCTTGATATGCGCTTTCAATTCCGACCACCGTTTCATCGGTTTCCTCATCTAGGTCACCTCCATCGACGGAAGCAGTACCCGTTGCATAAATTGTCACATTCGAAAGGCCGGAAATCAGTGAGGCAATATCTTCTTTGTCGTCCTCCGTAAGCGTAACCGCCTTTTCTTCAGCGCCTCCTGCTCCACCGCCGAATCCGCCCGACATTCCGCCTCCGGTATGTCCGCCTCCCGTTCGATTTCCTCCACCCGGACTGCCTCCGCCCATTCCCGGTGGGGAACCGCCTCCTGCAAAACCGCCTATCATCTGGTCCATCATCTGTGCTTCGGTACTGGCAGCGACATTGATGGAACCTGCATTAAGGGTTTTGTATTCATTTTGTACTTCCACTTCTCCGCCGTGTCCTACCGCGATAACTAAAATAATGGTAGCGGAGCCGACGATAACGCCGAGGGAAGTCAGAAACACCTTAAATTTACTTTCCATAATGTTAATCCAGACCAAATGCATGATTTCACTCAAGCGCATCCGATCTTCCGAACTCTGTTTTATCATCTTGCGTTCACCGTGCTTTCTACCAGGACGGTGTCGCCTTCTTCAAGACCGCCGGTGATTTCCACATAGGTCCCGTCGGAAAACCCGGTTGTCACCGTTTGCTGAGAAGTACTGCCGTCCGCGTTTTTGACAAGAACGCTGGATACACCGTCCTCAAATGTAATGGCACGGTTGTTGACATACAGAACATCTTTTGCTCTGTGCTGAATCATTGTGGCTTCTCCGCTCATACCGTCGTAAACCGTTCCGACATCCGAAACTTTTCCGGTACTCTTGACCACCACAGTGTATGTAACGGAAGAGGAACTGCTGCGGGCCGGCTGCGCGGTGATACTATCCACTACAGCGTCAATCGTCTGGCCCTCGTACGCCGACAAGCTGATAGCGGCCTCCTGTCCCACATGAACATTCATAATGTCGTCTTCTGACACAGAAACAGAAATGGAGATATAGTCGTTCCCTGAAATTGTCATAATGATGGCATCGGCACTTACACTATCGCCATCGGTGTAATTGATGCTTGCAACCACACCGTCGCATGGACTTGTTATAATCCCGTCATTAGAAAGCGCGCTGTTGATTTCATCCATTTCCCGCTGCAGTTTATCATAGGTACTCTGCGCCGACGTCACAGCCTCTTTTAGTTTGTCAACCGTCAACTGATAAATATCTGCTGCATTTTTCGCTGTATTCAGATCCATGGCCTCTGTCTGTTTCGCTTCAAAATAAGAAATCTCTGCACTTTTCTGAGCCTTTTCTAAATTATACTGATCCGTTTCAACGGCTTCTTCCAACTCTTCAACCTTCTCGTCAATACTCTCTTTTGCCGATTCCGTCGTGCCGGAATATTTTTCGCTGAAAGTTTCCTTGAAATCCTCATAGGCGTTAAGATAGTTTTCATACTCGGCGGTGTATTGCGCAACTTTTTCTTCCAGTTCTGTTTTCTGTGTAATCACTGTGTTTGCAATCGTGTTGTAGTAGGCATAGTAAGCGTCTCTATCCTCATCCAGAATATCATCCCACTCGTCCGCATCATAGCCATCGATGGTTGTATCCCCCCGCTTGGCGGCAAGGTAATTTTGCTCATCCGATTCCATTGTGGATTTTAAATCCTCATATGTGCTGATAATACTGCTGTTCTCTTCTTCAAAATTGTTTAACTGTGTTTCATAGCTTGTTTTGTTATTTTCGGCATCTTCCACCCATTGTTCCAGTTTTTGCAGTTTTTCATAGTCCTCATCCCAACTTTCTTGCAGCGCACGGTATTCTTCCAGACTTTCCTGATCTTTCTCCAGTTGGGTTTGGGCAGATGAAATTTCATGCGCGATTTCCGCCTCCGTCAATTCCCGCGTGATGGGTGCGGAAGTTGCCAGATATTTGTTTGATTCATAGGTGATTTTCGCGGCTTCCAGCTCTTCTTTTTGGTCGTTGATGGCTGACTGGAGAGAAATTTTTGCCTCTTCCAAAGCAATTCTAGTACTGGAACTTCCATCAGCCACACTGTCCAAATCAAGCTCAAGTATAGGGTCTCCTTTTTTGACAGTCATCCCGGATTGCACTAAAACGGAACTTATCGTACAATCAATGGGAAAAGAAATTTCCACGTCGTTTAAAGCTACCGTACCGGATTCCGTTGTGCCGACCGTAACGTCGCCCTTGCTGACGGTATACTCCCGATAAGATATCTCACTGTCAGCAGATTTTCCATGCCAAACCACAAAAATGGCAATGATTGCTCCAACCATAGCCACAGTTCCCACCGTTACAAAAACCGCGACTCGTTTGTGAAGCTTTGCAAAGTCTTTTACCGAGCCTATTTTCCCATGCATTCGCATAAACCTCCGATTCTTCCGATTCCCGCTAACTGGAATATATTCCTAATATTACAGGGAGAATATGAGAAAACATTGAAAACAACATGAAAAAAGCATGAGAGAAAGCCGAACCGTTCTCACGGTTCGGCTTTCTCTTTCTTTTTTTCGATTGGTGGCTGCCGCATGGGCAAACAAACGGTAAATGTTGTCCCGAAGCCCGGCTGACTTTCTACCCGAATCGTTCCATTATGCCTTTGAACAATCCATTTTGCAATGGAAAGCCCCAGACCCGTGGAGCCTTTACCCCGAGTGCGTGACTCATCCGCTTTATAAAACCGGTCAAAAATATGGGGCAGATCCTTTTGAGCAATACCAATACCGGTATCTGAAATTTTCAGTTCTGCATAGTCATCCAGGCGTTGGCAGCAAACGGATATTACCCCGCCCGCTGGCGTGTACTTCATGCTGTTGTCAACGATTGCACGCACAGCTTGTTTTAACAGTGCGCGGTCCGCAGTTAAGAACACATCATCTTGGATATCCTCGGAAATTGTGTGCTCCTCGTCAATCATGCGGGTTTCTTCCACAATTTCCCGCATCATTTCCGTTAGATTAACTTCTTCAAAATGAACATTCTGTGTTTTTCTGTCCGCGCGCGTCAAAAACAGCAAACGCTCAACCAATTGCTGCATATGATCCGTTTCTTCAATAATTTTATCCACCGATTCCGCCAAAACATCCGGATCTTTGCTGCCCCACCGCCGCAGCAGATTCGCATAGCCGCTGACAACGGAAAGCGGTGTGCGCAGCTCATGGGAAGCGTCCGACACAAAGCGATTCTGCTTTTCATAAGAATCTTGAATACGGTCCAGCATATCATTAAATGTTTCAGCAAGTTCCCGAAACTCGTCATGGGAATTCACCGTATCGATTCTCGTGCTCAAATCATTGGTCGTAATGGAACGTACCGTACGCGTCATATCATAAACAGGACGCAGCATCTTGCGGATTAAAAAACCGCCGATGGCCGCGGAACACAGAAGCAGCGCAATCATCAGCACACAAAACATACCGACGGACATGCCGGCAAATCCCAGTTTTTCACTGCTGACCACACGAATCATCATATGGTGTGCAGGTGTATTGATTCTGCGGGCAGCACTCATATGCCCTGCAACGTTAAGGTTGGGATCCCCATAGGACAAAGTTGTGCCCGCGTCCATATCTTTTATTTCAATATATATTTGATTTGCCTCGGCAAAGCTTTCCAGACCACTTTCCGATTCAAAGGCAAATTCCGACGTGCGGTTTGCAGCTGAACCGGCCGGCCCAGGCAGATTTGGCCGTTCATACCGCGCCGCTATAAACGAAATCAGTTTATCTAAATTCTGCGAACGCACAGCATGAGCTGTATAAGCACTCGTTAGAACGGCCACAACAGCCGCCAAAATCAAACTAAAAAGAAGCGTATAAACTGCCGCGGTTTTAAAGGCAAAAGAAACACGGATGTTTTTTGCCCCAGTACCGCGGCGGCTAAATATTCTAGCTTTCATCGGATTTAATAATATAACCCACTCCCCGAATGGTGCGGATCAGATCCACATGAAACCGGTAGTCGATTTTATTGCGCAAATAGCGGATATAAACATCCACCAGATTTGTTTCACCGCTAAAATGATAATCCCAGACCTTGTCCATCAACTTGTCCCTGGAACAGACGATATCATGGTTTTCCATGAGATAACAGAGAAGATCAAATTCTCGTTTGGTCAGTTGAATAGGCTGTCCTTCATAGCTGGCCTCACGTGCGGAGCGATTCACCGAAAGTTTGCCAATTGTAATAATATCTCGTCTCCCGTTTGGAAGAGATCCGTTCTTTTTCAGTGCCACACGCATGCGGGCAAGCAATTCTTCTATTGCAAACGGCTTGGTTAAATAATCATCCGCACCGCCGTCAAGTCCCTGCACTTTATCACTAACGGCATCCTTCGCAGTCAGCATAATCACAGGTGTATTCGAACTCTTGCGAATTTTCTGCAGAACCCCCATACCATCCATTCCGGGAAGCATAATGTCAAGCAGAATGATGTCAAATGGTTCCTGCGTAGCATGCTGTAATCCCTGAAGCCCATCATATTCTTTTTCAACTATATAGCCCTCATGCTCCAGTTCCAGTTGAAGAAAACGGACGCTGTTGCGGTCATCGTCAATAATCAGAACCTTTTCCCCAGCCATCTCTTTTCCTCGCTTTCTGATTCCTGGCTCCAGATTATCTGGTAAATATTAGCAAGATTTAAAGCGATTATGAGAATCACATGAGAAAAATGTTTTGTTCTGCATTCTGTTCTTTCTCTTCATCCGGATGCGAAAGCGTGCTTTCCAGAAGCTGCTGAATAAAAAGTTCAATAAATTTTCTGTAATCCTCCATAGTAAATGAAATAAAATCCAACGAGTCAAGACCACCGGATACAATACCGGAATCGCCTGCCGCAGCTGGAACTGACACATCTCCCCCGGCGTATGTCAATACTTTCTCTACATATTTTTGAGTCTCCTCAAAAGGAGGAATTCCTCCGTACTTTTCCACATTTCCGCTGCCTGCATTATAGGCCGCAAGTGCCAGTTTCACATTGCCATATCGGTCCAAGAGAGAGCTAAGGTACTTCGCGCCTCCCATGATGTTCTGCTCAGGGTCAAACGCGTCCGTCACACCTAGGGACTGTGCCGTAGAGGGCATCAACTGCATAATTCCCTGTGCGCCGCATCGAGAAACTGCATCTGCTCGAAATCCGGATTCCGTTTTTGCAACTGCTTTCAGTAAATTTTCGGGCACGTTATAAGCTTGGGATGCACGCTTAAAGATGTCATCCAAACCCTGCCCACTGCTTTTTACTTTACTTTCCAAAAGTGCCGAAAATCCGCTCTGCACCGCATCGGTTTGTTCGGCCGAAACCGGGTGATACTGCGCTGAATTGACTGGTGTTATTTTCATACAAATTCCTTCTTTTGGACTTTCGATTATGATTATTTATTATATTACCTGAATTTTCCTGATATTTCAATAATCTTGCAAAATATTGCCAAACTTTCACTGCACAATCACCGCCCAAAGGTTTTTCTCATAGTATTTAACAGGTCCTAGCACTTGGAAAGGAGAACTGAGAATGCCTTTTGGGATTGCACTGGCCGGCGGCGGAATCAGAGGTGCTGCCCACGTTGGTGTGCTTCTTGCGCTGGAGGAAAATGGCCTGTATCCACGGTCTATCGCCGGCACCAGTGCGGGAGGCATCGTGGCTGGACTCTATGCCGCCGGTTGGAAAGCTCCGCAGCTGAAAAAGCTGGTTTTAGAACTGGCGCGATACGGACCCTCACTGTTTGACCCGGATATTCCGGGTGTTATTACCCTGATTCCCAGCCTGCTGATTCATAATCCCCCCTGTTTGTCCGGACTGCTGAAAGGAAACCGATTGGAACATTATTTTTACCGCAAAACCCGCGGCAAATGGCTTTCACAACTGCAGATGCGAGTCGTAATTCCCGCTGTGGATCTGATTTCCGGTGACACGGTAGCATGTACCAATACTGTGAAAGGTGTTTGCTCGCTGCCACGCGTAAAATGGACGGACCAAATGCGCCTTTCCGCTGCCATGCGGGCTACTTCTGCTGTTCCGGCCGTATTCCGTCCGAAAATCATAAACCATATGTGCCTGGTGGACGGCGGTGTAACCGACGTTTTGCCGGTGGATTTGCTGGCTGCAGCAGGGGAACAAAACATCTTAGCAGTGGATGTTTCCGAAGACTACAAAATGCCGGACAGAATTAATATTATTGAAGTCGCCTCACACTCCATTGCGATTATGGAAAATCGCCTGCGCGAGTGTGTAACACGCGGTGAAAAAATGACGCTTGACCCTAATTTGCCCGAAACAGACGGTCTTTTAGCTTTTGGGCAAATGCCCGCCTGCATGAAAGCAGGTTACCGCGCTGCCATGCGTGCGATGCCTCGGATAAAAAGCTTGTTTGCATAATCAGAGAAAAAAGGTATTGGGTGCCCATTTCTGGACACCCAATACCTTTTCATAAATAATATTGGACTTAAAATCACCTTAATCGTACAGGTTCTGTGCAATCTCCGGATCGTCGATGTTTTCAGCGGTATAGAATGCGCAGCCTGTGTCAGTATCTTCTACTTCTTTGCCGGCAGCGGCATCTGCGAGCAAATCAATCAAAACAGAACCGATGGATACCGGTGCCTGTGTGACAGCACCATACATGGTACCAGCTTTGATGGCAGCTTTCAGAACTGAGCCGGAATCAAAGCCAACCGCCAAAATCTGATCGTCTTCGGTTCCGCAAACTTGAAGCGTTTCATTCGCGGTGATAATACCTTCTGCCGCAACCTGGTTGCTGCCGAAAATTGCGATGGTATCTGATTCATTCAAGATTACGCCGGCCTCTGTCGCGCACAGTTCTGTTGTTGTCTGTGAGGGTACGCGTACTTCAATGATAACATCGGCATCGGCTTCTGTTCCTGTGCTACCTTTGCAGTCGCCCACATATTTTTCATTACCGGTTACAAATACGGTATAGTTATCCGCTGACAGTTTTTCAATCATTCCGTCAATAAATCCAATGCCGCGGTTCGTAATGGACTCAGAGGTTGCATCTTGGTTAACTTCGCCAATGCGAACCTGTCCGTTGCCCAGACGATCTTTAATTTTTTCATACATACCTTCCGCAGCGAGTTTACCGGCCGCGTAGTTGTCCGTGGATGCATTGGCATATACAGCACCCTCCGGAGCATTTGGAACACCGGAGTCAAAACCGATAATCGGAATGTTTTCACTCTGAGCGTTCTTAATGGAATCTAATAACGCATCAGTATCCAAAGCTGCCAGTCCAATTGCATCCGGCTTCGTGTTTAAAGCGGATGTAAACTGCTGCACCTGAACCGCAACATCGGATTCAGAATCCGGACCCACAAAATTCATGGTATACTTTTCATATCCGGCTTCTGTATTAAGCTTTTCCAATTCATCCTTAGAGCCCTTGTAAACTGCCTGCCAATAGGTGGATTGGAATCCTTTTGATACAATTTCAAAATGATATGTTTCTTTTTCACCTGCCGCCGAACCTTCCGAATTTTCTTCTCCGGTTTCAGCCGCAGAAGACGCCGGCGCAGCCGATGAAGTTGTTGAGCCGCCGCTGCAAGCGGTTACCGACAGTGCCATAGCCATGGCCAAAAGAATTGCAATGGTTCTTTTCATGCGTTTTTCCTCCCATTTTTATTAAATTTCACCCATAAGGTGTGATGCCCTAAATTTACACAAAATACATTCAGGCTGTCTTACGCCGTTTTACCATATCAATCGTAACTGCCACAATTAAAACCAAACCGGTGATAATCTGTTGCCAGTTAGCCTGCAGACCTATGTAAGGCAGTCCTGTTTTCAGCAGAGAGATGACAAGCACACCAAGAAATGTTCCAAAAATGGAACCGACTCCGCCCGTCATTGAAGTGCCGCCAATGATGGAACCTGCAATGGCATCCAGTTCCAAACCGGCTCCTGTACCCGGCGTAATATTGCTGAAAGTACATGCGTAGGCAATGGCAGAAAGGCCTGAGAAAAATCCTGAGATTAGGTACGCAATCACCAGCCATTTGTCGACATTCACGCCGGATAGTTTCAAAGCTTCTTTATTGCTTCCTATCGCAATAATATAACGTCCGACGCGCGTCTTGCGCAAAACCAAAGACATGAGAACAATGAGCACAATCATCCAAATCATTCCAATCGGAATGATTTGTCCGCCCACTGTAATCTTAAAGATGCTGCGGCACCAGCCGCCGGGGCTGCCGGCCATCGGCCAAACACCGCTGAGACCTCCGGTTAAAATTGAACCCATTCCCCGCGCGATCATCATGGTGCACAGCGTTGTAATAAACGGCGGAAGATCCAGCTTTGCAATAACGATACCATTGATAAAACCAATGATAAGAGACAACGCCAACGCAACCAGCATGCCAACGACTACGGGCATGCCTTTTTGACTAATGACATAGCTGCCAACAATTGAATAGCAAATCAGCCCGGTTCCAATGGACAAATCCACCCCGGCCGTAATCAGAGGAAACGTAACGCCGATTGCCATGAGCAAAATATAATACATATAATTGCATAGCGTAACAAATGTGGTGTATCGGCGGAAAGATTTGCTGGCAATGCTGAAAAAAATGGTCAGAATAACAATAACACCGATAACGATGACCTGCTGCGTGCCAAATTTCCGGAGCAGAGAATGGCTGCCTGCTTCTTTGTTTTTACTTCCCATTTTCCGTTCCTCCCTTTAACTGCGCAGAGTGGCCAAGTGCATGACCTTTGCCTGTGTTGCTTCTTCAATTCCAAGTTCGCCGGTAATTTTCCCTTCGCACATCACTATGATGCGGTCGCTCATGCGAAGAATCTCTGCCATTTCGGAAGAAATCATGATAATGGATTTCCCCTGTTCAGCAAGCTGGTTCATCAGCTCATAGATTTCCTGCTTCGCACCCACATCAATTCCTCGCGTCGGTTCATCAAAAATCAAGATATCCGCATCACCTATCAGCCATTTTCCAATGATTACCTTCTGCTGATTTCCACCGGACAGATTGACAACCAGCTGATCGACACCGGGCGTTTTGATTTTCAGTTTTTCAACATATTCCTGCGTTACTTTTCTTTCTGCCTGTTTATTGATAAAACATCCGCCTTTGCAATAGTTTTGCAAACACGTGAGAGTTGAGTTCTCGAACAAATTCTTCTTTAACACAAGTCCATAACGCTTGCGATCCTCAGAAAGGTAGCTAAGCCCGGCTGCAACCGCCTGCTGCGGTGTACGGATATCGACTTTTTTCCCGTTAATATAGATATCTCCGCTGTCCTTCGGATCCGCTCCAAAAAGCGCACGTGCCATTTCGGTACGTCCGGCACCCATCAAACCGGCAACTCCCAAAATTTCTCCCTTGCGCAGTTCAAAGCTGACATCCTGAACCATACGCCCCGCATTCAGATGCTCCACCTTCAGAACCACGGGTGCGTCCGGTTTTACCTTACTCTCCGTTTTAGGCGTTTCGTAAATAACACGACCCACCATCATGTTGATAATATCATCTTTTGTACATTCCTTTGTAATCAGAGTGCCAACATAACAACCGTCACGCATAACCGTAACTCGGTCTGTAATTCGATTGATTTCATCCATGCGGTGTGAAATATAAATAATTCCAAGTTGCTTTTCGCGAAGATCCCGAATAATTTTAAACAGCTGCTCGATTTCCGCATCTGTCAGGGCGGCAGTCGGTTCGTCGAACACAATCACCTTTGCTTGATGTGAAATTGCTTTGGCAATTTCACACATCTGCTGTTTGCCAACTGTTAAACGATTCATCGTTTCTCTCGGGTCAATATCGATGTTCAGCTGATCAAACAGCTTTTTTGCATCCGCATTCATTTTTGCATCATCAATAATCGGCCCCGACCGCGGTTCCCTGCCGATGAATATATTCTGTGCCACCGTCAGATGCCCTATCATGTTTAATTCCTGATGCACAATCACAATACCGGCATCTTGTGCTTGCCGAGGATTGTTGAACTCCACTTCTCGGCCCTCATATGTAATGGTCCCGGAATCTTTTTTATAAATGCCCGTCAGCACCTTCATAAGCGTGGATTTACCGGCACCGTTTTCTCCCATCAAAGCCAGTACTTCACCCTTGCGCAATTCCAAATCAACGTGGTCTAGGGCATGGACGCCGGGGAAAGATTTGTCTATTCCTTTCATGGTTAAAATGATATCACCCATAGTGCGGCTCCTCCCTTATACCCTTCTCCTTCTGCTGAGCGTGTCAGCAGTGACAGCAATCAACACAATAATTCCCGTTAGCACATATTGATAGGAAATGGTAAATCCCATGGCCAGGATTCCTTCCTGCATGAGAGCCACAATCACTGCGCCGATAATTGTTCCTAAGATGGAAGCAATTCCTCCAGCCATGGAAGTACCGCCCATAACGCATGCGGCAATTGCTTCGTTGTTGAATGGATCGCCAAGACCTGGCTGAACCGTTGTGTAAGCTCCCACATAGAAGATTGCTGCAACACCTGCTAACAACCCGCACAGAACATACGCCAGCATCTCCCATTTTTTGGTATTCACACCGGACAGGCGCACCGCTTCTTTATTGCTGCCAATGCACAATATGTACCGCCCGGCCTTTGTCTTGTTCAAAATAACTGCACAGATTGCAGCAATCGCAAACAGCAAAAGCAATCCTGTCGGCACATCGTTCCAGCGGACAAGGTAGCGAAACCACGAATTTTCCGATCCGGTAGCCGGCCATGTGACGGACTGTGTTTTTGTAAAAATGGATCCAACGCCTTTTGCAATCTGCATGCTTGCAATTGATGTGATAAACGACGGCAGATAACGGTACGCCACAAAGTATCCGTTTAACAGCCCGAAAAGTGTTCCTACCAGTATGCTGATGAGGATGCACAGTACCAAAGGCACATGGTACTGTGTCAGACAGTACCCGGAAATAAGCGCCGATGCGAACATAACAGGTCCTACCGAAAAGTCGATACCACCCGTCGCAATCGCGAAAGTAACGCCCAGCGCCAAAAATCCGATGAAATAAGCATAATTCAACGCACTGAGAATACGTTCGAATTTAACAAATGATGTGCCGTCGCGCAAAATTGGAGTCAGAATTGCAAAAATAAGATACATTAGAAGAATGACACCGATTAGTACAACACGATTAAACCCAATTGCTTTGACAATCGGCAATTTTTTGAATTGTTCCATCACTGTACAGCATCTCCCCTTTATGTTATTACCATGCCGTTGGCAGGCGTTCTCCTATTTTTTTATATCTGCCGAACACCTGTCCCAAAGATCCTGCGCATCCGGCATAAAAGCGAAAAATTCGTCTTTTACAGCATTGGAAAACACTTCCAACTCACGCTGCAATTGAAATCGTTCTGCAATTCCCTTTGACAAACACCAAGCGTCTTTGGCCAGTTTTTCCTTGTATTCGTCATGATTCATGGTCTTAATGCCAAAATATTTTTTACGGTAAGACTTGTCGGTACTGCTAACAGAAAAGTAACGGTGGGCCGCATTGCGAAATTCCCTGTAAAGTTCCTGTCTTCCACTTTCTCCGCAGCGTTCTGCCTGTTCAAACCCCATGGTTTGTATTGCGTCACGCACTTCTTTAGCACTGCTTTTGCGCACCATACGCGGACGCGACATCTTGTAAATACACAACAGATTCACACATTGCCAGAGCAAACGGTCAACAGGTTGTTCCGGGTTTTTAGGATCCAGATAGCGTAATTCCCATAACTCACGCCGAAGGGCATTAAGCGGATTATCCGGTTCCATCTCGCAACCATCCGTAAGCAACTCTTTCCGGCGTTTTGCGTCCATTTCCGCATAGTAAGCATCCCAAATTTCCGTCTGCCGCACGGTTGCCTGCATCATCATGCCCTCCCCCATTGATAAAAAATTAAACGTTATGTTTTGAGAAAAGTATAGCATTTGGCTGAATAACCGACAAGTGATTTTCAATAAGATAGTTGATATTTGCCCATTATCAGCGATTTTTACCCATAAACAAAACAGCCGTTTCAATAATTAAAAACGGCTGTTTTCCCTTAAATTTTTATCAATACAACAGTATTCAATCAATAATTATAAAACGTTTCATTTATCTTGCGTTCAATTCGTGGCTGACACCAGCGGAGGCAATCTTTTCGCGCATTTCGTTTACACTGACGCCGAAATAGCGTTTAAAACAATAGCTGAAATAATGAGGATCCGTGTAACCCACCCTTTCCGCGATTTGACTGTTCTTGAGTTTTCCTCCTTCCAAAAGAGTCCGAGCCCGCTCCATCCGCGCTTTTGTGATATATCCGATAATCGTACTGCCGGTATGGCGTTTAAACAGCGCACGCAGATAGCTTGGGCTGAGATGCAAATGACTGCACACGGCATCTGCGGAAAGGTTCGGATCTGCATAAGTTGATTCTATGTAATTGACTGCATCCCATACGGCCGCATGTCCCCCGGCATGCTCCTGCAAATCCTGCATAGTAAACAACTGCCCGCCGCCTTCTTTTGCACGCAGTTTTAATGCGAGCATAGCCTCGTTAAAACTGGAAGTAATCTGTGTATAACCTTGATAAACATTTCCAAGACCGGCGGTAACAGAAAATTGCAGTTGATCGGAAGTAAGATGCAAAATGGATTCCACAAATTCCTGCATGCGAACGGAAAAATCTTTTTCATCGGATGAATATCCAATAAGTACAACTGTGTCTCCGTTCATGCAAACAATTCCTAGCTGCTTTTGCTGCGCAAGTTCGGTTGTTACATTGCACAAGGCATACAACATTGTTTTCTCATCACTGTCCAACCAATTCGGTCCGATGCCGATGCGATCCACACTGAAAACAGCCACCTGAAAAAAGGTATCACTGCTCCAGTCCAAGCCCTGTGCGCTCGCGCGGTCATAAATGGTGCTGCCGGAAGCACTTCCGCGTAAAATGTCCTGCATGAGAGCAACTTGATTTTGCTTGTAGCAGTGCATCAACTCCGTCATCTTCTGAATTTGTTTTCTTTCTTCATCCAATGCTTCACGGGCTTGACACAGCACTTCATGCAGTTCCTGTTCGGTTACCGGTTTCACAATATATTTCAGTGCATTGACTTCCACTGCCTGCTTTGCGTACTCAAACTCTGTGAAACCGGTTAAGAAAACCAGCCGAATATGCGGGTAGCTGTGCCGAATCTGACGGGAGGCTTCCAGTCCGTTGATAAACGGCATATTGATGTCCAGAATGACAAGATCCGGAACTTCTCTTTCGATTAATTCCATCAAATCATAGCCGTTAGAACAGCATCCCACCAAGGAAAATCCGTGGCTCTCCCAATCCACCATCTGGCTAATTTTGTCTCGTACCAGTTTTTCGTCATCCGCGAAGATTAATTTATACAAGGCAGAACCTCCTTCTTCCGCAGCATGAATGAATTGACAAAAATCATCGGACTTTAACAGGGATACACATGGCTTAAGAATTAAACGGAAAAATCAGTTGCTGATATCGGTCGTCAAACAGTGAATGAATGTCAATCGTATAGATATCCGTATACCTGTCGTGAACCGTCTCGCCGTTCAAATATCGGCAAGCTGTTTCTACACTATAGTAGCCCATTTGGTATGGGTTTTGCAAAAGTGCCAGTTTTAAAAGTCCTTCCTCCATATACATTGCGTGTGCCGGCATACAATCTATTCCAAACAGCTGAATATCTCTGCGCTCAAGTTTGCTCAACGCAAGTGCGGCACCTTTGCACGACTCCGCATTGAGCGCTGCTATAGCAGAAATATTCGGATGTTCGGCAATCATTTGTTCCGTCAATTTTTCCGTTTTGGTAACATCGGAATCCCCATATGCTGTTTCTAAAACAGTGAACCGGGGCACGGAGTGCATTGCCTGGCGAAATCCTTTTTCCCTCTGCATGGCTGGGTAACTTTCTTTCACGAAACTGACAACTCCCACTTCTCCGGAACTTTCTTGCATACTTTCGCACAATTTTTGTGCCAGCGTGGTGCCAAGTTTCACATTATCCGTTCCAACATAAGCGACCGTTTGTGAATTATCCACATCGGAATCCACCATAACGACGGGAATCCCCGCATCAATTGCATCCTGAACCGGATCTGCCATAATATAATAGTCCCCGGCTGCCAAAATAATCGCGTCCGGTTTTTGATCAATGGTCGTTTTCATAAGATCTATCTGCTGCATATAATCTTTCTCATCCGCCGGACCAATCATGGAAACCGTAACATTGTATACAGAGGCCGCTGCCTGTGCCCCTTCATGCACGCTTTTCCAGAATTCAATGTTTGTCCCCTTTACAATCAGCGTGATATGATATTCCTTTTTCGCTCCGGTATTACCTTGTACCACCAAGGATGCTGCACCGGCAACGCCTACGAAAACCGCGATCACAAAAAACAAGGCAATCATTCGTTTCATGGTTCCTCCTCCTTTCGAGGAACTTCAAACCAAAGCGGCAGACAAACCCGCACCGTGGTTCCCTCATCCAATTCACTTTCTACTTTTAGACCATATTCCGGTCCGCAAATCAATCTAATTCGCTGATGAACATTTTTTAAACCAATTCCTGAGCGTGAGCGAGGATCTGTTTCCAGTATATGCTCTAAGACGGACGGCTTAATCCCGCAGCCATTATCATGCACGGCAAGTTCTAAATGGTCCCCGCGGCGCCGGGCTGTAATGGTAATCTCGCCGCCTCCTTCAATGGTGCCTATCCCATGAACAATAGCATTTTCCACAATGGGCTGCAGCATGATTTTGGGAGTTTTTGCCATACGAACTTCGTCTTCACACTCAATTTGGTAGCTAAATGCATCACCGAAGCGCATTTTTTGAATCATCAGGTATTTTTCCACTTGCTGGAGTTCGTCTTCAACCGTAATGAAATCCTTTGCTCCGGAAAGTGAGAGGCGAAAATATTTAGAAAGTGCCAACACGATTTGTATAACGCGTTCTTCGTCCCCGCATTTTGCAAGCCAAATGACGGAATCGAGCGTGTTGTAAAGAAAATGCGGATTCATTTGCGCATTCAGTGCCTTTAATTCACTGCGATGAAGCTGTTCCTGTTCCTTCCGCACCTGTATCATCAGCTGACGAATACGTGCAACCATTCGGTTAAAAGATTTTCCCAGCTGACCTACTTCATAAATTCCTCCCTCCGGAGCCGGAACCGTTTCTTCTCCGTTGGATACGCGTCCCATCAGCTCCATGAGGTGAATCAGAGGACGAATCATTTCCCGTGAAAGAATCAAACTTCCTGCCAAAACGCCGGTCACCAGCAGAAGGATTGCCAGCACGATGTAATTTTCCGGACCGCTGTTATAGGTGGCAAGCCCGTCCATGGAAGAAACCCCTATCACCCGCCATGCTGCGTTGGAAAGAGGCTTGACGCACACAGACAGCTGGACATCCTTTGTTGGAACAACCGAACTGCCTTCTTGCATATTGGATGCCAAGGTGATTTCTTCAGGCAGAATACCGGCATAGATCATTTGCTGTTTGGGGTGGTAAACCACATTTCCCTGCTGATTTGTAATGTAAAGGTAACCATCGTTTTCTAAATCACGGGAACATAGATCCTTAATCCGCGAAAAATTCATATCTACAATCATTGTCCCATGGTGTGTCTGTCCATCTTGCTCCCAGGAAACGCCGCGTGTGAGGGTAATCACCCAGGGATATTCTCCACGGTAAAGCCGCTGAACATGCGGCTGGGAAATCAGATAGTTCCGATCATTCGTACTTGCCCCTTTAAACCAGCTCTGCCTTGTAACTTCAATATCATCTCGCAAGGGACGGCTATCCGTGGTAATAACCGGTTTTCCGTCACCGTCAAAAACGGCAATGGTTTCAATATCTTCGCGCAGAAATACCAACAGATTATTGTTCACTTCTTCCGCGGAATTCCGACTGAGAAGGTCTGTAATATTATCGGAAATGGATACCATCTCTTTGATATAACTGTCGATGGAAGCCGCGACATTGTCGGTAATTTGCGCATTGTTTTGTGCAATGGAGCGGTTAATTGCATCATCCGCATGACGATAAACAATGAGGGTGATAGCAACCACTGCAACCAGTGAAAGCCCCAGTGATGTTGCGGCCATTAACACCCACAGGCTGTCCCAGTGAAAAGAGGGGAATTTCTTATGTATGCCATGATGGCGCGTCCATTTTGAAAGCATCTTTTTCAGGCCATCACCCTTTCTTGTCTAGCGCTTTGTCTATATGATACAAAATCATATCAAGTATTGCAAGTAACAAAAGCGATTTATCCAATTTTATACAATAAAAAGGGCGTCCGTCAGGGATACTGTCCCCGGACGTCCGCCCTTCCCTGTATCGAATGGTAGAATGAAGATGCTGTATAACTGTCAAATCACATACTATGTTTTGGCTATAAGCAAGCGCTCAGCTAAACAACACGGATGAAAATATCTTCTTTCTGACTAGGCCTTAATGAACTACGCCTTTTTTCAAAATAATATTTGCATATAAAGCCATTTCACTCGTTGTTACAACTGCATAGGCTTTTTTGGCACGCTCATAGAAGTCGAATTTATTGATGGTGATTTCCCGCAGTCCTTCAGGCTCGTATTTTGCACCAATCTCACGATATTTTCCCCAGATTTCCGGTTTGTATGGATCATCCGGCAGAACTGCCATAAAAACGGTTGGGTTTTTCACATAAGGATCCAATGGCATAAACTGCAATATAGCATCCAGTAATTCGGGAATACCGTGGCCGTCACAACGAACAACTTTATCCGGATGTGCAAATTTTGGAAAGTTGCCGTCTGCCAGCACGATTTCATCCCCGTGACCCATTTCCATCAGTATTTTCAGCAAATCCGGGGTGAGGATGGAAGGAATCCCTTTTAGCAACAGAATCCCTCCTTACTGCGTAATGGTGCCGTCTTCATCCCAAAGATCATGCCAATCTTTCGCACCCGGCCACAAAAATACTTGCCCTTTAATTAACCGGCAATTTTTGTCCGCGGCTTTCAACTTGGCCATTTCCTCATCCGTCAGCGGATCTTCGGTAACGCACTTTAGGTTGCTGACATACTCATTTTCATGAATAGAAAACGGAATTGGAATCTGGCCCCGTTGTACGGCCCATTTTAGGCAAATCAATGCCGGATGCACATTGTGTGCTTTGGCAATCTCCACAACTTCCGGCATTTCCATGTCCACAACATCCTCATCCGTCTTGTCGCGGTCCGGACGTGTTGGACTGCCAAGCGGGCAAAATGCAATTGGCTGAATGCCATGTTGTACCACATAGTCATATAGTTCCGGCTGCTGAAATGCCGGATGAAGTTCCATTTCGATGAGGGTTGGTTTAATGCGGCACAGCGGCAAGACCGCTTCCAATTTTGGGATCGTCATACTGGACATGCCTATATGGCGCACCAAACCCATATCGTACAATCTTTCCATTTGACGCCAGGTCACCATAAAATCTTCCACTTTAAATGGCTTGGAATCCGGGTTTCTGGCATCGCCGGAACATCCGGGTGCATGGTAGTTCGGGAACGGCCAGTGGACGAAATATGCATCAAGGTAATCCAGCTGCAAATCACGCAGGGACTTTGCGCAGGCAAGAAGCACCTCGCCTTTGCCATGTTGGTCGTTCCAAACCTTACTGGTGATGAAAAGTTCTTCCCGTTTTACAACGCCCTCTTCAAACGCTTGTGCAAATACTTTCCCAATGAGATCCTCATTTTGATACACGGACGCACAGTCGAACATGCGGTAGCCGCAGCGAATGGCACCTGCCACTGCGTTCGCAATCTGTTCCGCGGTAAAACGATCGGAGCCAAATGTCCCCATGCCAATGCAGGGAATTTGCTCTCCTGTTGCCAAAGTGCGCTTGGGCACAATAGCGGGATCAATGAATTCTGCCATCTGATATCTCTCCTTTTCCACTTTTCTGTTATAGCTGCTCTACACGGACCTGCCGAAGCAGTTCCGCGAGATCTTCGCGATGGAAAAATCCGGTTTCTTTGGTCAGTGCGTTTGCGGTTGAAACAGCCACAGCATAATGAATTTGCTCTTTTAGCGGTTCACCGCGTGCCATGGTAACGGCAAATCCTGCAACCATACTGTCGCCGCAGCCCACTGTGTTCACAACCGGTATATCCGGTGTAATCCCGTGATAAACGCCTTCTTCACTCACGACCAGAACCCCGTCTTTCCCCAGAGAAACCGCCACCAGAGCGATTCCTTTCTGATGCAGTTGCCTAGCCGCTGCAATGACATCATCACGCGAATGAATATCAACCTGCAGTAGCTGCCGGATTTCATCGGCATTTGGTTTAATCATGGTGGGACCAGCCGACAAGGCATTTTTCAGCGCATCTCCGCTCGAATCCAGCAAAACCGGTTTTTCATAACGCCGCGCCAATTTGACCAGCTCCCCGTAAAAATCAACCGGAACACCTTTTGGCATACTGCCTGAAATGGTTACCACATCGGCATGGGGAAGCTGTGCTTCATAGTCCGCAAGAAACTGCTGCACTTCTTGAGGCGTCACTGGATTTCCGGGCTCTAAAAACTCCGTGCTTTGGTTGGTCTCTCGGTCACGCACATTGATGCAGCAGCGCGTTTCCGACTGCACATGTGTAAAATATTTTTTAATGTTCTCTTCCGTAATCAGACTTTCAAACAGTGCTCCGTTATGCCCGCCGACGAACCCCATAGCGGTCACACGTTCTCCTGCCAACGCGGCAACACGGGATACATTGAGACCCTTCCCGCCGGCCGTGTTATGAACTTCCCGAACGCGCATCACCTGATGCGGACGCAGTTGGTCTATGAGATACAATTTATCCACCGAAGCATTCAGCGTAACAGTCAAAATCATGCTTTCAGCCCCCTCAATCGTTTATCAGCATAATTTTGCCGTGCACCTGCTCCGGATGACGGAAACAATCAAATGCTTCTGCAACCTTTTCCATGGGGTATTTTTTAAATATGAAATCCGGATCAAACTTTAGTTGTCCTGTTGCAAAATAATGTGCCGTCAATTCCCACTCTTTTCCGGGGAACGGAGAGGAATAGCTCATCCAGCTGCCGGTTAAATGAAACTCCTTGCGATTCATATTTTCCCATTCTTTTGGGGTAAAGCTGAGGTTTCTTGTCGGTGTGCCTATGACACAAATATTAGCTTTATTGGCCGCTATTTCATATGCGATATGGATGGTGGCCGGATTTCCTACTGCTTCGAAAATATAGTTGTAACCTTTCCCACCGGTCAGTTCCATGGCTTGCTCCATGTAATCGGGACTTTTGGTGTTGACTGCAGCGTCCGCTCCCATGCGCTTTGCCAAAGCAAGGCGTCCATCGTCAATATCGAACGCCACTACTTTTTGCGCACCAAAAATTTTGGCCCACTGCAAGGTAAAAATACCAATGGTGCCGCATCCGAGTACGGCAACACACCCGCCGCCCCGATAGTCATTACACAATACTCCGTGCAGCGCTACGGTAGAAGGCTCAAACATGGCAGCCTGCTCATATGCGATACTGCTGTCATATTTAACGGCATTTGCCTCCGGCATCACGACATACTCAGCGAAACTCCCCTGTTGGCGGCTTCCGATAAAGCTGTAATGTTTACAAAGTGCAAAATCTCCGTTTTGGCAGTCATCACATTGCATGCAGGGAATCAGAGGTGCACCGGAAACGGTATCGCCCACTTTGACTCTTGTAACACCTTCTCCCACTTCTACCACATCGCCGGAAAATTCGTGCCCCAGAACAATCGGATAAAAATGAGCACCATTGTGAAGTACGCGCGGCACATCACTGCCGCAAATCCCCGTCGCACGGACATGGACTTTCACGGTACCCGGTTTCACCTTCGGTGTTTCATAGTCGACGTAACGAATATCCTCATTTGCAAATAAAACAGCTGCTTTCATGAATGTTTCACCCCATGCATGATATTTTTCAGCGATTCATATAATCCCCGGTAAACCGTGTATCCCTGGTCATAAACCGCCGTGTTCTCAGGATTCGGTGTAAATTCACGCCGTATGGTCACCGTCTGCGTCACCGCATCTTCGAAATCTTGATACAATCCTGTGCCAACACCCGCTAAAATTGCTGCGCCCAGTGCTGTTGCGGTATCTGCTGCCGGCACCACAATTTTCTTTCCGGTGATGTCCGCCTTTATCTGCATCCACAGGCGGCTGTTGGCTGCTCCGCCCATGGACCGGAGGATTTTCGCGTGAACGCCCGCCTGTTCGGCAACTTCAAGATTATGCCGCAGTGAATAGGCGACACCCTCCATAACCGCACGTGCAAAATGTCCCCGCGTTTTTGAAAAATCAATGCCATAAAAGACACCTTTGGCATCCGCGTCCCAAATGGGACTGCGTTCCCCCGCCAAATACGGCAAAAACAAAAGCCCTTCGCTCCCGGGAGGTACCTGCGCCGCGGCGGCATCCATCTCCACAAAGGAATTGGTTCCCTTCTCTTTCGCTGCCATCCGCTCCGCCGCACAGAATTCCTTTTCAAACCAGTTTACTGCGCCGCCTCCGCCAACCGTTCCGCCCTGCAGAAGCCACCGTCCCGGGACAACATGCGCCCCCAGAATTAGGCGCGGTTCCATCCGGCAGGTATCCATGCAAATGCTCATGCCGCCTGCCTGGCCGCCCTGCTCCTGTGTTTCTCCGGGATGGATTACGCCGACACCCAGCGTACCGCACGCGGCGTCTAATCCACCTGCCACAACGGGCGTTCCCTCCCAAAGCCCTGTTTGTGCGGCGGCGCTTTTTGTAACCCCGCCAACGACCGCATGGCTGGACACAATCTGAGGCAGAAGTTCCGGGTTCACTCCCATCTCGCGACACAAATCGATGTTCCATGTACCACGGGCCATGTCATAGCAGTTCCACCCGTAGCCTTGGCTGGGTTCCTGTGTCATCACGCCCGTCAAACGGTAAACAATAAAGCTGTTCGATTGCAGAATTTTATATGTATCCTTGTACATTTCCGGCTGCTGTTCCCGGTACCATAACACTTTCGGCATGGTGTACATGGGCTGCACCGGATTTCCGTTGGTTGCAAATAAACGATGCTCCCCGAACTGTGCTTTCATTCTCTCGCAGATTTGCTGGGCACGGGTGTCCATCCAAATGGGAGTGTTACAAAGCACAGTTCCGTTTTTGTCCACGGGAATGGCGCTCCAGCTCTGACCATCCACGCCAATGCCGCAAATATCTTCCGCCTTGATACCGCCTTTTTCAAGTAAATCCCGGACAGCGGCACAAACTGCACGCCACCAATCATTCGGATCCTGTTCCGCCCAGCCGGGGTGGGGATAATAGACCGAATAATCTTTGCTAACCTGTGAAAGAACCGATCCGTCTTTTGAAAATGCGGCCGTTTTGCACGCAGAAGTTCCAATATCGATTCCAATCAATACTTCTCCCATCGGCTTACCTCCGCTTATGCTTTGCCGTCACTGCCGCATACGCTGATTCGATTCTTTACTATTTCCTTGACCCGAGCACGTGCTTCCCTGCCATATGCCTTGGGATCAAATACATTCGGATTTTCTTTCAACACCGATTTTACTCCGTCGCTGTAAGCGATACGCAATTCTGTTGCAAAGTTAACTTTGCAGATGCCGCGGCGGATACACTCCCGAATTGCATCATCGGACAGGCCCGAAGCTCCGTGCAAAACCATAGGAACTGTAAGCAGTGTTTTCAGTTCGCTGATAAGCTCCGTGTTCAGCACCGGCGTCTTTGCATACACACCATGTGCCGTACCAACGCCGACCGCCATGCTGGAAAGGCCTGTTTCTTTTTCAAAGCGCACTGCTTCAGACGGAATGGTATACCCCGCGTCATCACAGACAACATCGTCTTCTTTTCCGCCCACTCTGCCGATTTCGCCTTCCACCGGGATTCCTACAGGATTGCACAATTCTACAACTTTCCGAGTCAGCGCAATATTTTCTTCCAGGGGCAGTTTACTTCCGTCGATCATAATACTTGTATACCCTGCCCGAAGGGCCTGAACACACAGCTCAAAACTGTTGCCATGGTCAAGATGCAAAACCACCGGAACCTCCGCTTTTTCGGCAAGGGTTTTAACATTGGCAAAATACAAATCCACTCCGGCGTATTTCACCGTGGATGATGTAGTCTGCAAAATGACCGGCGAGCGCATCTCTTCAGCCGCCGCGATAACAGCCTGCGCCATTTCCATGTTTTCCACATTGAAGGCTCCGACTGCATAGCCGCCCTTTTGCGCATTCAGCAAGATTTTCTTTGATGTTACCAAGGGCATTGTGACAACTCCCCTCCTAAATCTCGTAAAGTAAAACGTTTAACATTATTGCTTTTAAAATAGGCTCTTAAGCACCTAGACTTACACGCAAAAGAGCCAGCAAAAGTAAAACGTTTTATTTGTCAACAGTATAACCCATCACAGACCGGTTGTCAAGAAGAAAGTGTAAAATTTTAGGCGGATATGCTCCGGGTAAATTCTTCCGTGTTAGCATATCCGCCAATGGTGAAAAGGAAAATTTTATAAAATTGTCATTTGATATCCTTTACGCACACGTGCACCGGATTCGCAGGTAATCAAGTCCGGTTTATGCTCAAAGACACCGTCTTCATCAAAGAACGCCGGAAGCCCTTGCCACGGTTCCAAACACAGGAAAGGTGCTTGTTTCCTCGGCGGTGTCCAGAGTCCCAAATGCGGGAATCCGTCAAAATCAAATCGAATTCCTTTCCCTGTTTTATGATTTCGCAATTTTACACTTTGGGAACGCACATGGTCAAATATCAGCACATCGTCATCAAACAGTACATAACTTAACGGCAAAGTGTTTCCTTGCAGAGGAATCTGTTTGCGCTGTCCGTGATGCAAAATACCGTCTGCATCGGTATAATAGGGATTTGGCTGTTCCGGTTTTTCAAATTCAAGTTCATAATCTTGAAACGATTCACCTTTGTGGAAAGGGCAACAAAATCCAGCGTGACCACCTATACAAAAATTTAGAGGTGTTGGGGCGGGATTATAAACCTCATACTCCGTCGAAAATCCAAGCTCGGATATTTGATGCGTAACCCGCAGACAGAAATCTTGTGGAAACATAGAACGCGTTTGTTCATCGGATTTTAGTTCAAATACAGCCGAATCTTCCCGTTTTTCCACCAATGTAAACTCTCTTTTGCGGGCAACTCCATGCTTCGGCATTTTTACTTGAACCCCGCCGACATTGACTGTTCCGTTTTTCAATGCTCCTATAATCGGAAATAAAACAGGCGCATGGCCGGTCCAAAATTTTTCGTCGCCGTTCCATACATATTCAGTGCCATCACCATCTCGGTAGGAAATCAATTCTCCTCCCAGGGTGGAAACCGTACCCTCTGCACGTCCGCTTTTTAACGTGTAGTACATCCTTTCGACCTCCAGAATCATAACAGAATAAATAACCTTTAAATCCGACGAACAGATGCACCTTCCTGCAGGGAAGTGGAAAGAGAAATGGTAATTGGCGTGGAAGGGGTATCGCTCATCAGATGTTCCAACAAACGTTTTGCCACATGCGTCCCTATTTGCTCCAATGGCTGGGTTACAATTGTCAGCGGAGGATGTGTCACGCGGGAAATTTCCATATTATCAAAGCCGATGAGTGAAATGTCATCCGGAATTTTCAGCCCCATCTCATTGGCCGCAATAACCGCACCCAGCGTCATTTCATAGTTGGTGACAAACACAGCAGTACAGTTTCTGTTTTGAAGCAACTGCCGCATACTTTCATGCCCGCCCTGCACCGTGTAATCACTGTAAAAGACGTTCTCCTGATTAACTGTGAATCCGTGGGCAGAAAAAGCATCAAAATATCCCTTTAGTCGCTGCTTCGATGTAAATACCTGTTCCGGACCTATAATAATTCCAATATCACGGTGCCCTCTCTCAATTAAATAGGAAATTGCCATTTTAGAGGCAGCCGTATTATCAATGAGCACCGAATCCGCAATTCCGGCCAGTGATTCAATGGGACGGTCAATGAGCACAATAGGAATGTTTTTATCAATTGCAGGCTTTAGATGCTTTCCATCCTGGCAAACAGGCATATTTACAATCCCATCCACCATTTTCCCTATCAGAAATCGTACCGCTTCACACTCCAGTTGTTCATCGGTATGGCAGTCACAAATCATGATGCTGTAGCCTTTGCTGCGAAGAATTTCTTCCATCTGCGTAATAATCTGTGTAACAAATACATTACTCAGTTCCGGAATTACAACACCAATGGTTCTGCTTTTATTTGATTTAAGTCCCCTGGCATATTCATTGACGGTATAGTCCAGCTTTTTAATTGCCCGTTCTATTGCAATGCGGTTTTTTTCCCGCAGTTTAGCACCGTTCATATACTTGGAGACCGTTGCAATACTAAGGCCGGTTTCGCGGGCAATATCTTTAATGGTCGCTGCCATAAGCCCTCCTTGTGAAACGTTTTCATTTATTTCATTATTTATAGAAAATAGCACATGAAATCAAATCTGTCAATCTTGAAGAATTGTCTATCAACTGATGAAGGCTCTCTTGCAGAAAAATTTCTATTTTACTTATTCGATGCCTTCCTTCATAGAAACTAATTCCCAAACATGAACTCTATTTATTTTGCAGCAAAATACCGCTTTGAAAGCATCGTTAAATCTTCAGTGGGTATAAAATCAAAAAAAGAATACAGCAAATTCTGCTGTATTCCAGCCTGTCGAAAAAGTCCAGCGAAAGCTGGGCTTTTTGATTGTAAGATGGTAAAATAGAAATGGGTGATGAAAGATGCTGGAACGAGGAAAAATGCACAGGAATGCAGTAGAATTTGTCAATATAGACCTATTGGTGCCGCAGGAGCATTTGTTGCGTAAGATTGATAAAGCGGTAAATTTGAGCCATATTTATGAGTTTGTAGAAGAATTATATTGTGAAGATAATGGCCGTCCCAGTGTGGACCCAGTAGTCCTATTTAAGATAGTGCTAATCCAGCATCTATATGGAATTCCTTCGCTGCGTCGAACCATGCAGGAAATCGATATGAATATTGCTTATCGATGGTTTTTGGGATATACGCTAAACGAAGAATTGCCGCATTTTTCTACTGTAAGTTATAATTTTAAACACCGGTTTACAGAGGAAACTGTAGAGAAGGTGTTTTCATGGATATTGCAGGAAGCAAACCGCGCAGGGTATTTGGCACCGGAAGCAGTATTTGTGGATGGGACACATATCAAAGCAAACGCCAACATCAATAAGAAAATCAAAAAGGCGGTTCCTCAGGCGGCAAAGCGATACGCTTCAGAGTTGATGGAAGAAGTCAATGCAGATCGGAAAGAGCATGGAAAGAAGCCGTTTGACAGTACCCCAAAACCGCCGAAGGAAAAGGAAATAACTGTCTCCAAAACGGACCCGGAGAGCGGATTGTTCCAAAAGGGAGAACACAAGAAATGTTTTGCTTACGAAGCGCATACGGCCTGCGACAAACACAATTTTGTACTAGGAGTTGAGGTAACTCCCGGAAATGTGCACGACAGTGTGGCATTCGATGCAGTCTATGACAAAGTGACAAAACAGTTTCCTAAAATTGAGACAGTGGTGGCGGACGCTGCCTACAAAACACCGCATATCTGCAAACGGGTCTTTGATGACAAGCGAGTACTATCTACAGCATACAAAAGACCGATGACCAAAGCCGGCCATCTTCAATGGTGGAAATATGTATATGACGAATATTATGACTGTGTGCTATGCCCTGAATATCAAGTTTTGCACTATGCAACAACCAATCGTGAAGGATACCGAGAATACAAAAGTAGAAGTTATATTTGCAAAAAATGTCCGTCCCGTTCCCGCTGCACAAACAGCAAAAGCTATACGAAAACTGTGACAAGGCATGTGTGGCAAAATTATGTAGAACTAGCGGAGGACATTCGGCATACTCCAAAATACAAAAAGCTTTATCAAAAGCGAAAAGAAACCATTGAACGTGTATTTGCTGATGCAAAAGAAAAGTATGGAATGCGATACACGCTCTACCGGGGCTTAACTCAAGTGACAAATTGGGTTAAGCTTAAGTTTGCTGCCATGAATCTCAAAAAGCTGGCAATGTGGAAGTGGAGGGATGGTCATCCTTCCTCTTTTGTCTGGATATTATATCGCTTTTTTCATTCCTGCAAAAATAACCCATCCTTCGCTTGATGCGTTGGATGGGTTATTCGACAATCTGGAATACAGCAAATTCTGCTGTATTCTTTCTCAAGAACAAATGATTATAATTTAGAAATCAAGTTTTTTATTCATAACCAAGTTATTAATTTTGTAAATATAAAAGCGCGGAATGCGCGGCGTTTGCTCCGTCCGATATTGCTGTTACAATTTGGTACAGTTCCTTTTTCCGCAAATCACCTGCCACAAATACACCGGGCACAGGTGTTTCGCAAGTCTCCGGTGCCTCCACAAATCCATTTTTCAAGGGAAGCACCCCTTCCAGCAACTGCGAATTTGGCACAACACCGATTGCCACAAACACACCGTCCAAATCCAATACTTTCTGCTGCCCGCTGTTCCTTTCCTTCAGTACCAGATGTTCCACTTTCTGTGAGCCTTGAATTTCCACCGTCAGATAGTTATAAAGAAACTCAATGTTGCTGTGCTCCTTCGCGCGTTTGACGAGATAATCCATCGCACGAAGTTTGTCCCTGCGACTGACAACGTAGACTTTTTGGCATAAACCTGCCAATTCAATCGCGTCGCCAATCGCCGTATTGCCTCCGCCAATAACGGCAACTGTGCGGTTGCGGAAGAAGTTCCCGTCACAGGTTGCGCAGTAAGAAACACCGCGTCCGGAAAACTCCTGCTCCCCCGGAATATTCAGCTTGCGGCGTTCCGAACCCTGTGCCAATATCACCGCTTTGGCCTGATATTCGTTTTCAGATGTGCGTACCGTTTTTACAGAGCCGGTAAGATCCATCTCCACCGCACTTTCCGCTGCCGTCTGCACGCCTGCGGATTTTACATGTTCAAAAAGTTTCTGTGCCAAATCCGTGCCGTAAATCAAAGGAAAGCCCGGATAATTCTCCACCAGATTGGTATAGGCTACCTGACCACCCTGTGCCGGCCCGGTCAACAGCAGGGTCGAAAGCCCCGACCGTGCCGCATAGATAGCGGCGGTCATTCCTGCCGGTCCGCCTCCTGAAATCAATATATCAAACAACCTGCATCCCCGCTTTCATTTTGGTTTAGCCTTTTTAATCTTAAAGTGCTTTCTCTATAACAGCATCCAGTTCCTCCGGTGTCACGGACGGCTCGAACCGCTGCACACTCTCGCCGTCACGCCCAACTAGGAATTTGGTGAAATTCCACTTTATACCGTCACCGGTTAAATTGTCCGGATAATGTTCCTTGAGCACGTCATAAATCACTTTGCCGCCTTCCTTGCTTAACTCAAAGCCCTGAAACGGTGCTTTTTGCTTGAGCCAAGTGTAAAGAGGAGCCTCATTGGGACCATTGACATCGATTTTTGAGAACATCGGGAATGTTACGCCATAATTTGCCTTACAGAAGGATGCAATTTCTTCATTGCTTCCGGGGTCTTGCTCCAAAAACTGATTGCAAGGAAAGCCAAGAATCACAAAATCACGGTCTTTATATTTCTGATAAAGCTTTTCCAAACCTTCATATTGTGGAGTAAAGCCGCATTTGCTCGCGGTGTTGACCACCAAAACCAGCTTGCCCTTGTAATCGGAGAGGGAAACCTCCTCACCTTTGATGTTTTTCATTTTAAAATCATACAGGCTCATTTCACTCCAACCTTTCTTCATCAGTCTGATTCATTATAGTTTTCCTGTTTCTGCCTTAACTATAACACAGAAATATCATTTTGTAAATAGTAATAATTATTATTTTTAAAATTTTATTTTCATTCTCTCCAATCCGCCCCTGCAAAGAGGGGAAGACCCTTACGAAACAAGTAGAATGTAAAAAATCCGCCTGCCCGGAAAATTCCGGCGGCGGATTTTGGAATTTGAAAGGAATCTTCTGCTTATTTTGTTTTAAATATTTTTCAGTGCCAATCATAGGGCATTCGCATTGCGTTAACGTTCGAAATTTGTGTCGCCAAACTCGGAAAGTTTAAGGCCTTTGTTGTGCTCCAATGCCCATTGGATACTCCAGCTGTTACAAAACAGCAAAAGATTATTACCACGCACATCCTGCACACGCTTTGTGTCGCTTGTCAAATCCAGGGATTTTAAATCGATTCCGGTATCCTCAATCCAGCGAATTGTTTCATACGGCAACGGTGACATACGGATTTCAACATTGTATTCGTTTTTCAGCCGGTATTGCAAAACATCAAACTGCAATGTACCTACCACACCCACAATCACTTCTTCCATACCGGAATCCGGTTCATGGAAAATTTGAATGGCACCTTCCTGCGCGATTTGGGTCATGCCTTTGACAAACTGCTTGCGCTTCATCGTGTCCACCTGCTGCACGCGGGAAAAATGCTCCGGCGCAAACGTTGGAATTCCCTCAAAACGAAATGGTTTGGCCGCTGCACAAAGTGTGTCGCCAATGGAAAAGATACCTGGGTCAAATAAGCCGATAATATCACCGGCATACGCTTCTTCAATGACTTCGCGGTCCTTTGCCATCAAATGCTGCGGCTGTGACAATTTTACCTTACGGCCGCCCTGCACATGGGTAACTTCCATTCCCTTTTCAAATTTGCCTGAGCAGATGCGGATAAATGCGATGCGGTCACGGTGCGCTTTGTTCATATTGGCCTGAATTTTAAAGACAAACGCCGAAAAATCAGGGTCAAACGGATCCACCACACCGGAATCCGATTTGAGCGGCAGCGGTGGAGTGGTCATTTGCAAAAATTCCTTTAAAAACGGTTCCACGCCGAAATTAGTGAGTGCCGAGCCGAAAAATACAGGGGAAAGTTTCCCCTGCCGCACAGCTTCGAGGTCAAAGTCATCTCCCGCGACGTCGAGCAATTCCACGTCCTCCCGCAATTTTGCGGCAAAGTCCGCTCCAATGACATTTTCCAAATTGGGGTCATCCAGCGCTATTTCGCTGGACTGAACCTCTTTGGACTCAAAAACCGCATCACTGTTTGCGTGAAAAATCAGAATTTTTTTGGACGCCCGGTCATACACGCCTTGAAATTCCTTTCCGGAACCAATTGGCCAATTGATGGGGCAAGTGCGAATTCCCAGCAAATTTTCGATTTCTTCCATTAGGTCGAACGGATCGCGTGCATCGCGGTCCATTTTATTGATGAATGTAATAATCGGAATTTGTCGCAGCGTGCAAACCTTAAACAGCTTGCGTGTCTGCCGCTCCACGCCTTTGGAGGCATCCAGCACCATTACGGCGGAATCCGCCGCCATCAGCGTGCGGTATGTGTCCTCTGAAAAATCCTCGTGTCCGGGGGTATCCAAAATATTAATGCAGCAGCCATCGTAATGAAACTGCATAACGGACGATGTTACAGAAATTCCCCTCTGTTTTTCTATTTCCATCCAGTCGGAAACCGCATGCCGCTGTGCTTTTTTCCCTTTGACGGAGCCTGCAAGAGCAATCGCTCCGCCGTATAACAACAGCTTTTCCGTCAGCGTTGTTTTGCCCGCGTCTGGGTGGGATATGATGGCAAATGTTCTTCTTTTGCCGATCTCGCTTCGATAGTCAGACAATCTCGTTCCTCCAGCTTGTATCATAATAATAGTATTATTGTAAGACTTTCTGAACAAATAATCAAATGGCAAAACGAAATATTTACCTTCAGCTTTACAAATGTTTCCTAACATTCAAATGTAGGTTTGTCAAACATATTGGACAGTATGGGATTGTAAAAATTCAGAAGGAGATAACCAGTGAAGAGGACGCATCGGCATATTGTTAGAGCGTCGTAAGTAGATGGAAAGTTGGTTTTCAAAGTCCGCTAAGGAATAAAAATGGTGTTTGTTGTAAAAGCGTTTTTGGTCTTCGCGATGGCTGCGTTCCACTTTACCATTGTGCCTGGGCGTATAAGGCCGAATCAGTTTGTGCCGGATATGCAGTTGAGCGGCAGTGGCCTCGAAGAGCGTCAGCAGATGTTTCTTTGATGGGGAAAAACGGTTGGTGAATTCAAAACCGTTGTCAGTTTGAATACATTCCACACGAACACCGCGCCGGGCAAACCATTTGACAGCTCGTTTAAGAAAGTCGGCAGAAGAGTAGGTACTCTGTTCAGGGTACGCTGCCAAAAAACGCAGCCTAGAAAATTCATCAATAGCGGTATACTGGAAAAGCCGAAGCTCTGGGTCGGCAATACAGCGCTTTGGAACTACCTTTACATCGATTTGAATGCGCTCTCCGGGATGCGTCATTTGCTCATATGGCTTTGGCTGATATTTTTTCTTCGGTTTTGCCTCTGGAAAAATCCCCATTCGGCGCATTACACGGAACAGACTTTCCAGACATCGCTTGTATCCGCGCTTTTTTAACCGAGACCATAGTTCAATCATACCGAGTTCTGGGTTCCTGCGCCGCATGTCGCGAATCAGTTTTAACTCGGCAGGCGTATGCTGGTTTGGATGACTGTGTGGCCTTCTAGACCGGCAAGCCAACGATTCTAATGTACCGTCATACCGGGCCATCCAAAAGTAAATAAAGGAACGACTTTTGTTGTACTTTCTGCTTGCACGGCTAACACCGTACTTTTGAGCGTAGATCATTATGGATTGCCTAAACTTCATATCTTGTGTTACACTATTCATGCAGGAATGGACACTTCCTCTCGGTATGATTTGGTTTTGGTAGCTTTATTGTAACCGATGTGTCCATTTCTGTTTTTATTTTTTCTCAACTGTCCAATATGTATTGTAGTCCTACACTTTACAAATGTTTCCTAACATTCAAAAGCATTGAAAACCGCGTTGCATCATGGTAGAATAAAATAATCTGTTAGCACAGATTTGGAGGGAAATTATGAACGGAGGAAATAGTTTTAATCCGTCCCGTCAGGTTAAAATTACGGCGGACAGTACTTGCGACCTTTCGGACGCCGTTCTGGAAAAATATGATATCGACCTAATTCCCCTATATATCACATTAGGGGATAAATCTTACCGTGATAAATTTGAGGTTGCTCCCGAGGATTTGTATGCGTATGTGGAAAAAACGGGAAAGCTTCCAAAAACGTCCGCCGTACCGGTGAAAGACTACCTAGATCGGTTTACACCGTATGCACTGGCGGGCAGAAGCATCATCCATTTTACCATCAGCAGCTCCATGTCCGCATGCTACCAAAATGCGGTATACGCAGGAAAGCAGCTTGGAAACGTCTATGTCATTGATTCTGCCAATCTTTCCACCGGAATTGGTCAGCTTGTCATGCGCGCCGCGGAATTGGCAGCGTCCGGTCTGGACGCGGAAAGCATTGTCGAGATCGTTACACAGATGATTCCAAAAGTAGAAACCAGCTTCGTGATTGACACGCTGAAATATTTACATAAGGGCGGGCGGTGTTCCGCTGTTGCCGCACTTGGTGCAAATCTGCTCTCGCTCAAGCCCTGCATAGAAGTTCGGGACGGAGCCATGGGCGTGGGTAAAAAATACCGCGGCAGTCTGGAAAAATGCCTGCTAGCTTACGTTACAGACCGTCTGCAGGGCCGCACGGATATTGATTATCATCGTATCTTCGTCACACATTCAAAGTTGCCGCCGCATTTGTTGTCCACTGTCATCAAACATGTTCAAAAGCTGGGTCCTTTCGAAGAAATCATCGAAACAGATGCCAACTGCACTGTGTGTACTCACTGCGGACCAGGCACATTGGGGATTGTGTTCCTTAGAAAATGAATTTAGTAAAAAAATCCGGAAAAGCATCCTGCTTTTCCGGATTTTTTCTATGAATTTTATCCCTTTGCCTTTGCATTGACCGGAATTCGAATCACTCGGCTAATCGGTTTCCATGCAGCAATGGATAGTCCAAAATCGACCATGCTGTGTATGAATCCTCCCAAGCCGACTAAAAGCAGCACAGAAGTCACGTAACCGCTGGAATAAGTTGCACTGGAAAGCTGACCGCCAAAGAAAAAATAAGTAACAACGATTACTTCGCTCAACGCATGAATCATGCCTAAGACCATTCCAAAGAGCAAATTGCCCGCCGAAAATGCCATCACCATGGGGTGCTTTTTTAAAAACATTGCACCGATTGTTACAAAAATCACGTGACTTAGCGCACGCAGCGTGATAACCAACGGCAGTCCCGACAGAAAAAATCCTAATGTTGTGCCTAAAGCGACCGTTACGGCGACTGCCGGTGAAATAAACATCGCCAAAAAAATCGGAACATGGCTGGCTAAAGTAAACGAAGCTGCCCCAACCCAAATTTTTGGAAAAGTCATCGGGATTACAATTCCCACAGCGCACAGCAACGCCGCGATGGTCATGGTTTGAATGGACTGCATTCCATTTTTGCGTTCCATCGGTTCCACTCTCCTTCTAGTCTTTTAAGAGTCAGTGTTTACATGTGTCTTTACACCTGTTAAGACTATTTTAGCAGAAGAATGGAAAATGTCAAGCCCTATAATTCTTTTTCAAATAAAATGCCTTCCTGTTTCAGCTTTGCAACAACACGACTGTAGGCGTCTTCATTTGGACAGGAGATTGTGTGCAAATGAACGCCACCCGTTAAATTGCACAAAGGCAGCGAGCGGCTTTTCCCCAGTCTGCGGATAAAGTCATCCGCATCAAAGCGGGAAAACACCTGGAGCCGACCGGAAATTTGTCCATATACCGCATGTTCCACAATCACATCCAACACACCGCAGCCGTTATCCACAACGGCGTAAAGCTCACGGGCAATATCGTCCCTGTTGTGCCGACAGGCAATCGTTCTAATCAGCTCCCCGGAGCGCGGATCCGTGCTTTCGAGCAAATAACCCCGAGGCGTGGCAGTTATCGGCTGATTTGCAGCGCGCAAAAGAGCAACATCTCCCACAATCACCTGGCGGCTGACTCCCAGCGTTTTAGCAAGCGACCCGGCACTGACAGGCGCTTCTCCTTTTTGTAAGATTTCCAATATTTTCTCCCTGCGCTCCGTTGGATTCATTGCTGTACACTCCCTTTCTCTATGAGTATCATACCATAGAAACAAAAAAAAATCCCTAGTGTCAAGGGAAGTTCGCAATTTCGGGACTCCGGAAAATGAATTAGGCTACGTTTAACAGTGAAAGAATGGATTTCGGGTTTAAGTATGCTCTGGAAATAGACCAGTCCTCCGCATACTCCATCAGATGTGTTGTTACCAGCCGTAGATAGGAATCCGGATTAGGAAATATTCCGACTACGCTGGTTCTGCGGCGGATTTCCTTGTTTAGCCGTTCTAGCATATTGGTTGAGGAGATTTTGCGGGCGTCGAGTTCCGGAAAGGCGTAGAAAGCTAGAGAATCTTCCAGCCCATCTTGCAGAAGCTCAATTGCTTTTGGAAAGCGTTTTCCATACTGTTCTGATATTTGCTCTGCGCGTTGTCTAGCTATTTTAGCGGAAGGTGCTAACCAAATTTCTTTTAACTGAGCCGCAAAGGATTCTTTTTCCTTCTGGGGTACATGAGCCAAAATATTTCGCATAAAATGGACTTTGCACCGTTGCCAAGAGGCTCCCGGAAAACTCTCACGGACGGCTGCAATCAGCCCTTTATTCGCGTCTGAAATCACCAGGAGCGGTGTTTTCAGACCACGATCTAAAAGACTTTGAAACAATTGAGAATAACTTTCTTTGGATTCTTCCAGCATTGGCTCTACGGCGAGGATATCCCTATGCCCCTGTTCATTGACGCCGCAAACTACCATCACAGCCATGCTGACGACCCGGCCATCCATACGGATTTTTTCATACAGTGCATCTGTCCAAATGACAGGATAGCGACCCGTCAGAGGCCGGCTGCGGAAGTACTGCACCTGCTCGTTAAGGCCTTTCGTCATTTCACTGACTTGACTGCGGGAAAGATTCTCAATTCCAAGACTGCGAGCTAGTTTCTCCATCTTTCGCGTAGATACACCCTGCACAAACGCTTCTTGAACCACTTGAATCAGCGCTGTTTCACTGCGCTTGCGTTCTGTTACGAAAAACGGGATATAGCCCTGATTTCGGAGTTTTGGTACCATCAGATACATCGTCCCCATACGAGTATCCAATCGACGTGGCCGATAGCCGCAGCGGTAATCACGGCGGGACGGATTGTGTGCATTCTTTTCCGCGCCAATAATACCGGAGACCTCTGCTTCCATCAGACGGGTACACAGCCATTCCAGCATCGACAGCATTGGATCCGGCTGCGCCATACATTTTAGTAGCAATTCTGTCAAATCTGTGGTATTCTTTTTGTGAGTCATTGGGTATCTCTCCTTTTTTGAATGTTTTCTCACCATTCATTTTATCGGAGTCCCAATGACTTTTCTATGCCTTGATAAAATTGCGAACTTTATTGTACTCCATCAAAAAATCACCCCGAAAACGGGGTGATGCAGGCAGCTGTAAACTATTCCGGCTGTACCTGTGTTTGAACAGTCTTTTTCCTCGCATGGTTTGCCATTAGGTTTGCCACAATCGAACCGGAAAAATTGTGCCACACACTGAAAATTGCCCCCGGAATGGCGGCCGCAGGTGCAAAATGTGCCGCGGCAAGCGTAACGGCCAGTCCGGAATTTTGCATGCCAACTTCAATGGCGACAGCATTGCGTTTTGCCTCATTCATACCAAACAGTTTCGCACCGAAGAAGCCAAGTGCGTACCCGCACATATTATGGAGAACAACCACCAAACACACCAGAATACCGCTCGTCATAATTTTAGAGGCATTTCCTCCGACTACGGCACCGATGATTAAGGCAATGGCGGTTACAGAAATCAACGGCAGTATATCGTTAAATGCAGTCACTTTGTCACCAAATATTTGATGGACAATCAGACCGAGAATAATCGGAAGCAAGACAACTTTGCAGATGGACCAAAACATCCCCCAGAAAGAAACCTTTACCCAAGTTCCTGCAAGCCACCAAGTAAGAAATGGTGTCATCAGCGGAGCTACCACGGTGGATACCATTGTCATACTGACGGAAAGAGCCACATCCCCCTTTGCTAAATAGGTCATCACATTGGAAGAGGTACCGCCGGGACATGTGCCCACCAGAATGACGCCAACTGCCAATTCGGGCGGCAGCTGGAATATTTTCGCAAGCAGGAATGCAATAATCGGCATAATGGTAAATTGAAACAAGAAACCGGCAAAGACATCTTTCGGGCGGCGGAATACTTCTTTAAAGTCCGATAGTTTCAGTGTCAGTCCCATACCAAACATAACAATTCCCAACAGCAGCGTAATGTGTGGTGCAGCCCATGTAAAGGCGCGCGGGGAAAACAGAGCCGCAACAGCAACGGCCAAGGACAAGATCGCCATGTACTTTCCGGCGAAATCGCTCAGTTTTCTCAAAGCATTCATTTTTCTTCCCTCCAAAAAATTTTGAACACATCAGACAGCTGCGCATGACCGGTGGAAATTGCCGCGCAAATGCAAAAAAGGCTTTTGTCTCCAAAGAGACAAAAGCCTGAAAGCTTCTGCGGTACCACTCTTTTTGCCGCCCATTGGAAGCGACCGCTCTTTAGGCATCATTATTTAATGCCCGGCAAGATAACGGTTGCCAACCGTTCGCTCCTACACAAGCTTTTTTCAAAGCCCTTCAGATGAATGCTTATGGGTGATGTTTCACGCGAACCTCGTCATGCCTCGCACCAACCGGCAATTCTCTTTCACGAAAATGCGCGCTACTTTTCCCAATCATCGCATTTGTCTATCTGTGTTTTTCTATTACTATATTCGCATCATCTTGATTTGTCAAGATATTTTATGCAATATATGAATTACTTTTTAAAAAAATGGGCACAATGATAAGGAATTCAACAAGGAGGGCTTTGGCAAAGTTTCGCCAAAGCCCTGAAAACAACTGATTTTCTTTACCTTTTGGCAAAAACGGTTCACCAGAAACCGCTTTGCTTATATAAAACTCCCCAAATTAAATCAATACATCGGAATCACCATTTTAACATTTTCCCGGATTATTCACACTCGCTTTTCAATCTTATAAACAGCTCGATATTCAACCACAATTTGCTTCATTTCAAAGCCGGAATTAGCTTTTACAGACTAAAGAAGCGATGTGCTTTCCAGGCTTTCTATGCATTCTTTTCCTTTTCAGACCTCTTTCGTATCATTCCTTTCTTCCACTTTTAAAGAGGCCGTCGTCCAACGAACATCGGCCATATTGTCCACTGACATTCTTCCCTGCCCATTGGACTCACTCCCTTCATGATCAGAAAAGTGCGTTTCTTTACGATGCCCGACTTTGTTTTCCGCTTTCTTATGAAACATTTGGGTGCGGAAAACCAAATCATCTTCTTTTCGTTGCCCCTTTTCTTTACGCTTATATTATATGCGTTTTTATATATTTTGTCAATATATTTTTGAAAATTATATAATTTTTTATATATATTTTTACGACGTATAATTTTCCTGTTGACTTGTCAGCACTTACAGCGTAAAATATAGTCATCCAGAATACGACCCAAAATTGAATTAAAGGAGAGGTTCCTGATGCAAGACGCATTCGGCCCCGATATTTTGACCCTTGTGGACGATGAAGGCAACGAGCACGATTTTGAAGTTCTAGATGTTATCGATAATGATGACGGGTGTTATTACGCCCTGCTTCCCGTTTTCAACGATCCGCAGGAAAAAGTTGAAGCAGAAGGAACCTATTACATTTTTGAATCCATAGAAGAAAACGGTGAACCAAGGCTGGCTGAAGTGGAAGATCAGGCCTTGCTGGATCAACTTGCAGAACAATTTGAAAGTCGTTTTGAAGAGCTGTACGGGGACGAATACGATGATGCAGCGGATGACTTTCCGGAAGATGATGACAATATCGACGAATGATGGTTAGCGATTTACAGTTTACATCCTGCCTGGTGCGTGGACCTTGTGCAGAAATAACCCTACAATATTAAATAGGGAGCTTTGGCTCCGGCGGTGGACCTCAGACCTCCCGGCCTTTGGCCGGACGAAGGGAGTACGAAGCCGTTGGGCGGGCACCCACCTGCTTGCTGGTAGCAGGTTATTCTCAGCACATACGGCCAGGCGGGGCTTTATATATGATGATATTTTGATTGTCCCTGTGTTCAGGGGCTTTTTCTATTTTCGGATTTTTAGTTATGTAGACAAGATTTATAAATAACGGTATAATAACTTCGGATAATGACACGCGCGAACGACTTATGGTTCCTTGAAAGGAGTTCCGATTGCATGAGCGATTACAGAATTATAACAGACTCCAATACGGATTTAACGCAGGAACAAGTAGATAAGCTGGATATCACCGTCATACCCATGAATTTTACCATTGGCAATAGTTCCTTGCTCGATTATCCGGATGAACGGGAATTATCCTATAAAGAATTCTATCGCAGAATTGCCGCCGGAGAGTTTTCCACCACAAATCAGATTAGCATTACAACTTTTACGGATACTTTCGAGCCCTTCCTTGCAGCAGGGCAAGATGTGATTTATCTTGGCTTTTCCTCCGGATTGAGCGGTACATATAACAATTCCGTGATTGCGGCAAGAGAACTTGCGCAAAAATATCCGCAGCGTAAAATCTATGCCGTAGACACGCTGGCTGCTTCCATGGGAGAAGGGCTGCTGGTATACCACGCCGCCATGATGAAAAAAAGAGGTGCCTCCATTGAAGAAGTAAAAGAATGGATAGAACAGAACCGAAATCGAATGCACCATTGGTTTACAGTGGATGACTTAAACCACCTAAAACGAGGCGGACGCATTTCAGGCGCCTCTGCTCTGGTCGGCACGATGCTTGGCATTAAACCTGTGCTGCATTTTGACAACGAAGGTCATATCATTTTGGTGGATAAAGTCCGCGGACGCAAACAGTCTCTGGATGCACTGGTACGCCACATGGAAAAATCCTGCATTGACCCGGACAAACAGATGATTTTCATCAGTCACAGCGATGCTCAGGAAGGGTGCGATTATGTGGCGCAGGAAATCAAAAAGCGCCTCGGCGTCAAGCAAATTGAAACGGCACCAATCGGGCCGGTTATTGGCGCGCATACGGGTACCGGAACCGTTGCGCTGTTTTATCTGGGACAAAACAGAGAATGGGAAGAAAAGTAAACTTTACTTCCCGCATGATTAATAGTCAAAGTTACGAAACAAACAGATAAAAGGAAACGGAAGGTTTCTCCCTTTTTAAGGGGTTAGGAAAGCCTTCCGCTTTTTTCTTTGTTTTTTCGAAAGCTCAGGTAATCCTGCAGAATCACCGTCGCCGCCACGGCATCAATCACCGCTTTTCGTTTCTTCCCGCGTGTATCCGTTTCGTTTAGATATCCATGCGCTGTAATCGTGGTACCTCGCTCATCCCACAGGACAACGGGAATTGAAATCATCTCTTTTAACTGTTCCGCAAAAGCGCGCGCGTTTTGGGCACTTTCTCCTTCCGTGCCATCCATATTACGCGGTAAACCTACAACAATCTCCCCTGCAGAAAGAGATTTAGCTTCCTGAGCAATAATCGATGTCAACCGATTCCAATTCCGCTCCGCCACCACGCGGACGGGAGACGCAAGCACCTCTCCTTCATCGCAGATGGCAAGTCCGGTACGCGCTTTTCCCAAATCGACCGCAAGAATTTTCACGGTGCAACCCCCTCAGGGTCGGAAAGATTGACACCGTTTCTGCGGTAAACGGACAGCTCCGGCGGAATATGGGACGCGTCGTTCATGGTAATGATATGCGCCTGCATATCCTCATCAAAATCGACCACGCTGACGGCCGTATTGTCACACCAATTAATTTCTCCAATCCGGTCAACCGGCCAACCTTTGGCGTGACAAAGGAAATTTCTTATGGCACATCCGTGGGAAACAACACAAACAGTTTTGCCTTCATTTGCCCTGACAATATCCAACGCGGCTTCCCACATACGTTCATAGACCTCCCGCATGGATTCGCCGCCTTCTGCCTGAAACGAACCGGGAGTTTCATTCCAAATTTTGAGCATTGGAGAATTTTCCTGTGCAATTTCCTCCCATCGACGTCCTTCCCACGTTCCCACATCAATTTCCGACAGACGCGGGTCAATCTGAATGGGAAGGTTATGATATTGATTGATAGCCTGCGCAGTTTTATAAGCACGGCGGAGCGGGCTGGAATAGATGGCAGCAAACGGCTCATTGCGCAGGCGCATGGAAACAAGCTCTAACTGCGCTGCGCCGTTGCCGCTGATATCACTGTCTGTACGACCCTGCAGAATTCCATGGGTATTTCCTTCTGCCTCACAATGGCGGACAAAAATCAGTCTAGTCAATTCGTTTTCCCTCCATTTTCCATTTTTTGTTCGCAGCATTATGGCGGGTTTTTAAGTTTCCGGTGATGCTTTCTGCATACCTGACAACTGCCGTGCCGTTCGTATGTAACCCGCAGGCAGGGGCAGCTTTCGCACGTTTTCACCAAGCCTGCACCCCCGCCGTCAATTCTGAAATTGATGATATGGAATTTTCATTCATAAAAGATTCCAATCCGTTTAGAATTTTCACCGGCGCGTATGGGTCGGAGAAAAGCACGGTGCCGATTTGAACGGCGGATGCACCCGCCAGCAGCATTTCCACGGCATCCTGCCAAGTGGAAATTCCACCGAGACCGACAATCGGAATTTTTACACGGGAACTTGCCTGCCAAACCATTCGCAAGGCTATCGGCAAAAGTACAGGCCCCGAAAGTCCCCCCGTGTTGTTTTTTAGAATTGGGAGGCGTGTATGAATATCAATGCGCATGCCGGTCAGCGTATTAATCATGGAAATCGCGTCCGCGCCGGCATCCTCAACCGCTGCGGCAATTTCCCCGATATCCGTAACATTCGGCGAAAGCTTCACCATCAGCGGCTTTTTGCAGTATTTTCGCACAGCCGCCGTAATCGCCGCTGCGCTCTCACACGATGTACCGAACGCCGCTCCGCCCTGTTTCACATTCGGGCAGGAAATATTTAGCTCTATCATATCAATCGGTACATCTGACAGACGCTCCGCCATTTTGCAATAATCTTCCGTCGAATTTCCTGCAATGTTTGCAATAACCGCTGTTCCCTGTTTGCTAAGCCACGGCAGGTCTTCCCGAATAAAATGCTCCACACCCGGATTTTGCAGACCGACGGAATTGAGCATTCCTCCCGGTGTTTCCGCAATGCGCGGCGGTGGATTGCCGTCACGTGGTTCCAACGTCAGCCCTTTTGTACAGATTCCTCCAAAAGTGGAAAGGGGATAAAATTCCGCAAACTCCCGTCCGAATCCGAATGTGCCGGAAGCGGCAATGAGAGGATTTTTGAGCGTTACACCCGCGATATCAACCTGTAAATTTGCCACGTTCATTCCTCCCACTCAATCTGTTTCGCATCGAATACGGGGCCGTCCTTGCACACATGGCCGTAGTACGGCCCGTTTTCTCCCCTCAGTTTGACAGCACAGCCAAGGCAGGCACCTACTCCGCATGCCATGCGCTCTTCCATGGAAACATAGCACGGCACATTCCGATCAGCTGCGATTTTTGAGACCGCTTTCAGCATTGGTTTCGGCCCGCAAGCAAAGACAACATCAAAAGAAAGTCCATCCATAATATCCGTAACCAAACCGTGATGTCCATAGGACCCATCATCGGTCGCAATGTATGTTTTACAGCCGAACGCCTCAAAATCTTCCTTTAAAATAATTGCCTCTCGGCTTCGGAACCCCGCGGCCAGCACTGCATTTTCTCCAAACGGTTTCGCAGCCTGCAAAAGCGGCGGCACACCGATTCCTCCGCCGACAAACAGCACCCTGCGTGATGGTTCGCCCTGCGGAAAACCGTTTCCTAACGGCCCGAGAACGTTGACGGAATCGCCCGATTTTAATTGAGAAAGCCATTGGGTTCCTTCTCCGCGAATCTGAAACACAAATCTCAAAGTCCCTTTTTTCGGTTCTATGCCACAAATAGAAATTGGGCGGCGCAGAGTTTTGCCGGGCACAAAGAACTGCGCAAATTGCCCCGCTTTGGCTCGCTGTGCCATTTGCGGGCAGGAAAGCGTTAGGTCATAACATCCGGGCGCAATTTCCCTGTTCATTAAAACGGCGCAATCAATTGTATCATAGACTCTCATAGAGTAATTCTCCCGATTCTCTTCAAAATTTCGTCACGCATATGCTCTGCTTCCTGTGCGGCAGCTTTGGCGTAATCTTCCTGTGGGGCATTTTGTTTCTGCCACGCGCACAGAATGGAACGAGAAGCATTGACTACCGCACCAAGTCCTCGCTTATCAAATGCAGGGGCTACATCGTCTGCTCCTCCGCCCTGTGCACCGTATCCGGGTACCAGGAAAAAGGTATGCGTCAGTTTGCCGCGCAACTCGCCGAGCTGTGCCGGCCAAGTTGCTCCTACCACTGCACCCACTCCTGAATAGCCGTAGTTTCCCTGCAGATTTTCGCCCCATGTTTCGCAGTAATGACCCATTGCCTCATAGAGTGGTTCACCGCCCTCAAAAATCTGATTTTGCAGCTCATCGGAGGACGGATTAGAGGTCTTAACAAGCACAAAGATTCCCTTGCTCTCCGCCTTGCAGACTTCAAGGAGCGGAAGAATCCCGTCCGAACCGAGATATCCGTTGACCGTCAGCGCATCACCGCCGAACGCCTGCACCGTTTCGCCGCCGACGTCGGTTTTTCCCAAATGTGCCGTTGCGTACGCCTGCATGGTGCTTCCGATGTCGTTGCGCTTGCCATCGGTAATAACGAACAAACCTTTTTCCTGTGCGTATGCAATGGTGTCATGCAGAGTTTTCATGCCCTGCCATCCATACATTTCATAATACGCGCACTGCGGTTTGACTGCGGGAACAATGCCGCACAGCGCATCAATCAATCCCTTATTAAATTCCAAAATAGCTGCCGCGGCTCCCTCGAGCGTCTTGCCGTACTTGGTAAATGCCTGTTCTTTGATAAATTCCGGAATATAGTCAAGTTTTGGGTCCAGTCCCGCCACCGTTGGATTCTGTTTTTGTACGATGCCTTCTATTAGTCGATCCAATGCCATGTTTTTCCTCCTTACAGTTCGCTGTGATAAACAATTTTTCCGCCAAGTATTGTGATTTTAACCCGACCGGTCAGTTTTCTTTCTTTAAAAACCGCATTTCGACTTTTGCCGTGCAGTTTCTCGGGGTCGACCGTCCATTGTTCCGACGGATTAAATAGAACGATGTCCGCCGGTGAGCCGGGTGCCAGCGTTCCGCCGGGTATTTTGAGCAGCCGTGCGGGGGTACAAGACATCAATGCGATAAGCTCCGGCAATGTAAGAAACCCGGGCTTAACCAGATAGGTAATCCCCGCCGCTAAGCTGGTTTCCATTCCGACAACGCCGCAGGGCGCATTCAGAAAATCCGCTTTTTCCTGCGGTGTGTGCGGCGCATGGTCCGTTGCGATTGCGTCAATTGTGCCATCCCGCAGGCCCTCAATGACCGCCCGTCGGTCCTCCTCAGTGCGCAGCGGTGGATTCATGCGGTAATCCGCATCGCGGCGCAAGAGTTCACGCTCGGTGAGTGCAAAATAATGCGGAGCTGTTTCGCAGGTGACTGGGACCCCGCGGCGTTTTGCGTCCCGAATCATCGCAACGGATGTTTTTGTGCTGACGTGACAGATATGAACGGGTAAATGGTAAGCTTGTGCCAAAGCAAGTTCCCGAGCGGTGCCGCAGTCCTCCGCGGCGGCGGGAATTCCTTTGACCTTTAGAGAGTTTGAAACTTCTCCCTCATTTAATTTTCCGCCTGCGGCAAGCGATAAATCCTCACAATGCGATGTAACAAACAGACCGAGCTGCTCCGCTTTGCGCATTGCGTCAGCCATCAGCGCGGAATTTTCTACCGGGCGTCCGTCATCGCTGATAGCAACGGCACCGGCTTCTTTGAGTTCCCGCAGATTGGTCGCCTCTGCACCGGAAAGCCCTTTGGTAATTGCAGCGGCAACATAGACACGCGCGTCGGCCTGCTTTGCCTTTTGCAAGACATAGTTAACCGTCTCCGCACAATCCAGAGTGGGACGAGTATTCGGCATGCAGAGCAAACTCGTAACGCCTCCGGCTGCCGCCGCACGGCATCCGGACAGTACATCCTCTTTTTCGGTAAATCCCGGGTCGCGCAGATGAACGTGCATATCAATCAGGCCCGGTGCGGCAACCATTCCCGCAGCATCGATAACATGCGCATCCGTTTCACGCAACGCTCCGCCCACATGCTCGATTTTGTCCCCGCAAATCAGCAGGTCCCCTGTTTCATCCATATGACTTGACGGGTCCAGCAGCCTCGCGCCGCGAAGTAACAGTTTGTCCAAGTTATTTCCTCCGTCCTCATGATAAAAGCAGAGCCCGCTTTACGGCAGGAGCAGTAAGGCAGACAATGCCAACAACTCCCGCGCCCAGCAGGCCGAAAATATATACCATGGCGTCCGCGATGGAATCACCCCTGCGGAAACGCCGTATCCGCGCGCAACGGAACAAGCGCGGTATTCGTGATATTCATCGGTGACAATCGCCAGATTGCGGTTCAGACTGTTTGCTTCTATGACAGCCAGCGCATTTCCGATGTTTTCCTGTGTGGAAGTGGAACTGTCTTCCAAATAAATACGCGAAGAGTCAATACCGCGGCTGACAAGTTCCTCCCGAATCACCGCCGCTTCCGTACGGTTTTCACCGGGCCCCTGCCCACCGCACGCAACGCAGACAGCATTCGGATTTTCATTTAGATACTCCGCCGCCGTTTCAATGCGTGCCAGCAAATCCGCGCTTGGAACATTGCCGTTAACTTTGCTGCCCAAAACCAGCACCGTCGCGTTTTCATCGGGCGCACCCTTTACGCCCGAAATCATCAAACCCGTGAGCACCGCAGTCCATGTAAGACCGACGCAGAATAAAATCAAAACCAGCAACGCAATTCTTTGGGCGGCTTTGGAGTGGCTGCACACCGCATGGATTTTGGCAGAAAATATAACACCGAACAGAATAAGCAGGCATATCGTTATACCAAAGATATTTCCGATATTAAATACATTCCAAAAAACCGGACCGATAAACCAAACAAGGCCAACAGCGGAAAGTATACCCAAAATCCAAAGTGCGGCGCATCGGACGACTGCCAATCATATCACCTCTGCGGCTATTATAGCATAAAACCGTATCGGTTCAAACAGGCATACATAAAAAAACACCCGCCCCAATTACCAATATTTTGGAGCGGATGTCCTATATTACAGTGCTTGTTTTAAGGATTGGACAAACTCGCTGACCGGCTTCACCGCGTTTTTGCCGTCCCGTTCAATCAAATTTACAAGGGCGCTGCCCACAATCACGCCGTCACAGTATTCTGCCATTTTTCCCGCCTGCTCCGGGCCCGAAATACCGAACCCCACCGCACAAGGGACCTTGGCATGGGCACGGATAAGCCCGAAGAAAGACTGAAAATCCGTATTGAAACTGCTGCGTGTTCCTGTCACACCCGTAGAAGAAACACAGTACAGGAATCCTTGCGCCTGTGACGCGATTTTTGCGATGCGCCCATGGGAAGTGGGTGCCACCATACTGATGGAATAAACGCCCGCACGGTCAGCCTCCTGCTGAATTTCATCGTGTTCCTCAAACGGCATATCGGGAACTATGACGCCGTCCACACCACATTCTTGGCACAGAGAAAAGAAACGGTCTTTGCCGAATCCGTAGATACTGTTTAGGTACAACATGAGCAAAATCGGTTTTTCCGTGTTTTTTCGAACACGCCGAACCAACTCAAAAATCTTCGGCAGCGTCGCTCCCCCATCGAGTGCGCGCTGGCTTGCTTTCTGAATCGTCGGCCCCTCCGCTACGGGGTCGGAAAACGGCACGCCGAGTTCAATCAAATCCGCCCCCGCGTCGAACATGGCGGGAATCAGCTGCTCGGTTGTTTCTAAATCCGGGTCCCCCGCCGTTACAAAACAAATCAACGCTTTTTCTTTCTTTTCCTGCAGTTGTTCAAACGTGCGGTCAATTCTGTTCATTGAGCTGCACCCCCCTGTACCTTGCTACGGAATATACGTCTTTGTCCCCGCGACCGGACAGATTCACGACTAGAATCTGTTGTTTCTCCATCTTCGGTGCAATCCGCATGGCTGCCGCAACCGCATGCGCGGACTCAATAGCTGGAATAATCCCCTCTTTTTTGGAAAGATATTCGAACGCGCACACCGCTTCTTCATCGGTAACGGAAACGTATTCGGCACGCCCCGTCTGATGCAATCTGGCATGTTCCGGCCCGATGCCGGGGTAATCCAACCCCGCGGACAGGGAATAAACCGGGGCAATCTGCCCTTCCTCATTTTGCAAAAACAGGGACTTCATTCCGTGGAAAATTCCCGTTCGCCCTTTTGCCACCGTTGCGGCATTCAGTGCGGTATCCACGCCTTTTCCCGCCGCTTCCGCACCGACGAGACGGACGGACGGCTCCCGAATAAAATCGTAAAAAATGCCCATAGCATTGGAGCCGCCGCCCACACAGGCAACCACACAATCCGGCAGTTTTCCTTCGCGCTCCAGCAATTGACGGCGCGTTTCTTCACCGATGATTTTCTGAAAATCGCGCACCATCTGCGGATACGGATGCGGGCCCATGACCGAACCGATTAAATAGTAGGTGTTTTCCACGTTGGTGGCCCAGTCCCGCATGGCCTCGTTAATGGCATCTTTGAGCGTTCCCGTGCCGGAATTGACACCGGTCACTTTGGCGCCGAGCAGTTCCATACGGTATACATTCAGCGATTGCCGCTCCATGTCCCGCACGCCCATATAGACTTCACATTCCATGCCGAACAGCGCCGCGGCGGTTGCGGTTGCCACACCGTGCTGACCCGCTCCCGTTTCGGCAATAATCCGCTTTTTGCCCATGCGCTTTGCAAGCAAAATCTGCCCAAGCACATTATTGATTTTGTGCGCTCCCGTATGGTTTAAATCTTCGCGTTTTAAGTATATCTTTGCGCCGCCCAAATCCTCCGTCATCCTCTTTGCAAAATAGAGCATGGACGGACGGTTTGCATATTCACGATACAGCCGATTCAGTTCCTCTAAAAACTTAGGGTCCTCGCTGGCGGAAGCGTAGGCCTCCTCCAGTTCCGTCACCGCGTTCATCAGCGTTTCCGGCACATACTGCCCGCCGAATTCGCCATAGCGTCCTTTGGTTCCCATGTTCAAATCACCGCCTTTTGAGATTTTTCTCTTAAAATCCCCATGATTTTTTTGATTTTGTTTCGGTCCTTCACGCCGTTTGTTTCGATTCCGCTGGAAATATCCACGCCGTATGGCGTAATCTGTTGCAGGATTCCTCTGATATTTTCACAGTTAAGGCCCCCCGCCAGAAAAAACGGAGTCTTTAACTTTGCCGAACGAATCAGTTCCAAATTCGCCGTTTTGCCCGTGCCGCCATACTCCCCCGGCATAAAGCTGTCCAGCAGCAGCAAATCCGCACCGAGCGTCAGCGCATTTTGAATGCTCTGCTCATTTTGCACCCGCACCGCTTTCCAGAGTTCAACCTTCGGCAGCAGACGGCGCAGCTGCTTGATGTCATCAGACGTTTCATCCCCATGCAGTTGAACAACGTTCAAACCTGCCGCGCAAACCGTTTCCGCTATGGTTTTTGGCGATGCATTGACAAACACGCCGACTTTTTGGATACTCGAATCCAGCAAAGCCGCCAAATCAGCCGCGCGCTGTTTTGTCACACGACGTTTTTCCCCCGCAAACACGAACCCCGCATAATCCGGCCGGAATTCATTTAAGTATTCGACATCCTCTTCCCGCTTAATGCCGCAGAGCTTAATTTTCACGGTGCATCCCTCAGTTCTTTCAGTGTCTGCGACGGGTCTTTGCTGCGCATCAAAGTTTCTCCGATTAAAACGGCATCGGCCCCCGCGCGCTGTGCCGCCCGCATATCCGCTGCGGACACAATACCGCTTTCCGAAACCAGCACACAATCGGAGGGCACCTTTTTTGCCAGCCGTGCCGTTGTTTCAACGTCTACGTGGAAAGTCTTTAAGTCCCGATTATTGATTCCCACAAGCGATGCTCCCGCTTGCAGCACCCGTTCCAGTTCCTCTTCGTTATGTGCCTCCATTAAGCAACTCAGGCCCAATGAATCCGCCAGCTTTTTAAATTCTCTCAATGTGTCGTCCTTTAGCAAAGCGGCAATTAAAAGGATTGCGTCCGCGCCGATTGCGCGAGCCTCAAAAATCTGATACGGGTCTAAGATAAAATCCTTGCGCAGAATCGGAAGGGAAATCGCCGCACGCACCTGCCGCAAAACATCGGATGAACCGCCAAAGTAAGCTTCTTCCGTCAGAACGGAAACCGCGTCCGCCCCCGCACGCTCATAAGAAAGCGCTGTCTGAACGGGTTGAAAGTTTTCGCTGATGATTCCCTTGGACGGGGACGAACGCTTGACTTCCGCAATCACGGAAAGGTGTTGATTTCCGCCCTTTTTCAGCGCTCCGCGGAAGTCCTTTGGTAACGGTGCCGCTTTTGCCGCGCGCTCTGCCTTCTCCTGCGGGCAATCGGATTTTTCTCGTTCCAGTTGCAGCAGTCTTTTCGCCGCGATTTCTTCCAGTATCATCCTTCGTCCTCCCTTTAGCGGTTGGTCAATTCTTTGAGCTGCTTTAGTTTGGTCAGCGCCGCGCCGCTGTCGATAGAGTATTCCGCAAGATGAATGCCTTTCTGAATGGTATCCGCCAGCTTGCCGACATAGAGCGCGCATCCTGCGTTCAGCACTGCGATATCACGTTTTGGTCCCTTTGCACCGTTTAGGATATCCAGCGTAATTTGAGCATTTTCCTCCGCGCTGCCGCCTGTAATTTCCGATTTAGATGCTTTTGAAATACCGTAATCCGTGGGATTGAGTTCATAGCGAATCAGCTTTTCATCCTTAATTTCACACACGGATGTGGTATCCGAGATACTCACTTCGTCAAATCCGTCTTTCCCATGAACCAGCATAGCGGACGTCACTCCGAGATTTATAAGAACATTTGCCAGAGGTTCCAGCAGTTTTTCATCGTAAACGCCGAGCAGCATGCCCTTCGCCTTCGCCGGATTGGCAAGAGGGCCCAGGATATTGAACACGGTTCTCAATCCGGTTTCACGGCGGGGCCCTGCCGCGTATTTCATAGAGCCGTGGTACCGCTGTGCAAACAGGAACACCATACCGCACTGCTTCATGCAGTCCGCTGCCTGTTCCGGAGTTAAGTCTATTTTGACGCCGAGTGCTTCCAAAACGTCCGCCGCGCCGCTTTTGCTGGAAACGCTTCTGTTTCCGTGCTTTGCCACCCGCAGGCCGGCACCTGCCGCAATGAAAGCCGCCGTTGTGGAAATATTAAAGCTATAGGACAAATCTCCGCCCGTGCCCACAATATCAACAACATCCGGAGAAATATCGACCGAAACCGCCTTTTCCCGCATCACTTCAGCAAATCCGGTAATTTCATCGATGCTTTCTCCCTTCATGCGCAGTGCCGTCAAAAAGGCGGCAATTTGGGCATCTGTAGCCTGACCGCTCATGATGAGGTTCATCGCTTCCTGTGACTCGGAAAGAGTCAAATTCTCCCCCTGTGCGACTTTGTTTAGATACGGTTTCAGCCCTGTTTTTTGTTGTGTCGGAACAACCGGCACCGCAGTTTTTGGTTTCAAATGACACACCTCTTTCAAGAAATTATAGAGAATCCGTTCCCCGGCGGCCGTCATCACGGATTCCGGATGAAACTGCAAGCCGAAGGTCGGTTCTGTTCGATGTTGAATGGCCATAATTTGTCCGTCGGGATCCACCGCTGTGACCATAAAGCAGGCGGGGAGGCTTTTCCTGTCCAGAATCAATGAATGATACCTTGCCGCCCGAATTTCCTCCGACAGTCCGACGAACAACGGAGATTTTAAATTGAGCCGAATATCGCTTGCCTTTCCGTGCATGAGCTTTTGCGCAGGAACGGTCTTCCCGCCGAACGCCTCTCCGATGCACTGATGCCCCAAGCAGACCCCGAGAATTGGAATTTTTCCGCTGAATCTGCGAATTGCCTCCACGGATACACCGGCATCCTTTGGATATCCCGGTCCGGGAGAGATAACGATGGCATCGGGACTCAATTTCGCGATTTCTTCTACTGTAATTTCACCGCTGCGCACCACTTTCAGCTGCGGCTCCATCCGTCCAATCAGCTGACAGAGGTTGTAAGTAAAGCTGTCGTAATTATCAATTAATAAAATCAAAGTTTACCCGCCTCCAAAATCGCGTCGAGTACGGCGCGCGCTTTATTCCCACTTTCGAGAAATTCATTTTTGGGAACACTGTCCGCCACAATTCCCGCGCCCGCCTGCACATATGCTTTCTCACCGCGGAAGATCGCCGTGCGGATAGCGATGCAGGTATCCACACCGCCGTTAAAGCCAAGGTAACCGATGGCCCCTCCGTACACATCGCGTTTTTGATGTTCGAGCTCATCGATAATCTGCATGGCACGCAGCTTCGGTGCACCGGAAAGTGTTCCCGCAGGGAGTACAGCCATTAACGCGTCATACGGCGTGCGATCTTCGCGTAAAATGCCTCTTACTTCGCTGACAAGGTGCATCACCTTTGAGGCGCGCTCCACATGCATAAAACCGTGTACTTTCACGGAACCGTATTTGCTGACGCGTCCCACATCGTTGCGCCCCAAATCCACCAGCATGGTATGTTCCGCACGTTCTTTTTCATCGTTTAACAACTGTTTTTCCAGCGCCAAATCCTCTTCCATGGTTTTCCCCCTCGGCGCAGTTCCAGCAATCGGTCCGTTTGTCACCACACCGTTTTCCACCCGAACCAACATCTCCGGTGAGGCGCCGGCAATTTTGCAATGCCTGTTTTGCAGATAGTACAAATACGGCGACGGGTTCCTCGAACGCAAAACTCGGTAAACATCAAACGCATTCGGCGGATTTTCCACCGTAAACCGTCGGGAGGGAACCACCTGAAAAATATCCCCCGCGCGGATATACCGTTTGGATATTTCCACCATGTTTTCATATTCCCGCTGTGAAACATCCGAACGGATTCTCGGCTCCCCACGGTACTCTTTTGAATGGCGTCCTGCGGGTGCTGCTCGCATCACTCGGCGGAAAAGATCCTGCGCATGTTGTTCACAGTCCTGATACTGCCGAATCGGATCCGAATCCCGATTTATATTCTGAATCACATACAGTCTGCCGCTGTAATGGTCAAAAGCGAGCACTTCACGGTAAAGGTGCAGAATACAATCCGGCATTTCAAGGTCGTCCGGCGGCGCAGAATCCAGAATCTTTTCCGTGTAACGCGCCAAATCATAGCCGAAATATCCGACAAATCCGCCCGTGAATCGAGGATACTCCGGAAAACTGGGAGAACGGTATTGCTGCATTAAATCCGCAAAATATTTTGCTGGGTTGGAAACGGGCTGCTCAACCGTTCCATCCTTTCCTGAAAAAAGTGCCTTTCCTTCATGTATGATCAATTCGGCTTCGGGCCCAAACCCAAAAAATGAATATCTGCCCCATCGACCGGGCTGCTCCGCGCTTTCAAGCAAAAAGCAATTTTCTGAATCTCCGCAAAGTGCAGAGAATATCCCCACCGGGGTACGGTCATCCATCAGTATTTGCGAAAACACCGGTACCACGGGGTATTTTTTTAACAGCTGAACAACGGTATTGCATTCAGGATACATCTCCGGTCGCTCCTTTCAAAAAGTACAACGTAAAAACAAAAAAGCTCATCGTCCCAAAGACAGGGACGATGAGCTCGTGGTGCCACCCTAATTCAGAAACAGAAAACTGTTTCCCTCGTTTACGGGTACGCTGCGGCTTTGCATCATCAAACAGGTACGCTGCAAAATACGCATGAATACCCTCCCGCTGTAACGTGCGGACACGGCGACAGGTACTGGGAAAACTTCCTTTCTCTGTGCTTCTCACAAACCCATTCACAAACACCGTATGTGCCGGCTCTCAGCAATTGCCGTGCTCTCTGTGCCACCGTCATGCTTGCTACTTGCTTTTGCTCTTAGAATTTTCTCGTATCAAGATTTATTTAGCATTATATGTTCGTTTTTCTGATTTGTCAAGAATTTTTGGAAATTTAATAATTTATCAATGCAAATCGCTGCTTGCGTTTTCTTGCTGTGGGCATTATAATTAATAAATAATAGTTAAATTGTAAAATTATACAATTGGAGGTTCATCATGAAACGTGTCTACAACTTTTCCGCAGGTCCATCCATGTTGCCGGAAGCCGTTCTTCGCCGCGCGGCGGACGAAATGCTCGATTATAAGGGCTGCGGCCAATCCGTCATGGAGATGTCCCATCGATCTAGTGAGTACGAAGGGATCATCAGTTCTGCGGAGAGTTTGCTTCGCGAAGTAATGGAAATTCCGCACAATTACAAAGTCCTGTTCCTGCAGGGCGGCGCTTCCACACAATTCGCGATGGTACCGCTGAATTTGATGAACAAACACAAAAAAGCAGATTTTGTTATAACCGGTCAATGGGCAACCAAAGCCTTTAAAGAAGCCTCACGCTATGGGGAAGCAAATGTGGTTGCCTCGTCTAAAGATAAAAACTTTACATACATTCCAAAAATCAATCCATCTGACTTCTCCAAAGACGCAGATTATGTGCATATTTGCATGAACAATACAATATATGGTACGGTTTACCACGAAATTCCGAAGACAGGCGATATTCCTCTGGTAGCCGATGTGTCTTCCTGCATTTTAAGTGCACCGATTGACGTGTCCAAATTTGGAGTTTTATACGCCGGCGCTCAAAAAAATATGGGTCCGGCCGGGTTGACCGTTGTCATCATTCGCGAGGATTTAATTGGCAACGCAATGGATATTACTCCTACTATGCTCAATTACAAAACACATGCGGATCATAATTCCATGTTCAATACTCCGCCATGTTATTCGATTTATATGTGTATGCTCGTGCTCGATTGGCTGAAAAACACCATCGGCGGACTCTCTGAGATGGAAAAAATTAATCGCAAAAAAGCTGCAATCTTGTATGACTTTTTGGATAGTTCGAAATTATTCCATGGAACTGTGGTTCCTAAGGACCGTTCCTTAATGAATATTCCGTTTGTGACGAACAGCGACGAACTCAATGCGAAATTTGTCGCAGAGGCGGCAGCGGAAGGTTTTGTCAATTTAAAAGGCCACCGCACAGTTGGCGGCATGCGCGCCTCCATTTACAACGCCATGCCAGTGGAAGGAGTAGAAAAACTGGTGGCGTTTATGGAAAAATTCGAACGTGAACATGCGTAAAACTTCGGAGGGATTAGAACATGTACCATATTAAATGCTTAAATAAAATTTCACCGGCCGGGATCCAGCGTTTCGGTGAAAACTATGTCTGCTCAGAAGAGGTGGAAAACCCGGATGCAATTTTGGTGCGCTCTGCTTCCATGCACGAAATGGAATTTCCAAGAAATCTCCTTGCAATTGCACGTGCTGGTGCGGGTGTAAACAACATTCCGGTTGACCGATGCAGTGAAAAAGGAATTGTAGTATTCAACACCCCGGGTGCCAACGCAAACGCGGTCAAAGAGTTGGTTCTGGCCTGTCTGCTCATGACTTCCCGCAAGATTGTATCCGGAATTGAATGGACCAAAACGCTGAAAGGCCGTGGTGATGAAGTCGCAAAACTGGTTGAAAAGGGTAAAAGCCAATTTGTCGGCCCGGAAATTCAGGGCAAAACGCTCGGTGTCATCGGTTTGGGATCTATTGGAATTCTTGTTGCGAACGCAGCACATGCGCTGGGTATGGAAGTTCTGGGGTATGACCCCTACATTTCTGTAGATGCAGCTTGGGGATTATCACGTTCCGTTCGTCATGCGCATTCTTTGGATGATGTCTTTGCGCAAAGCGACTATATTACCATTCATGTTCCCCTGCTGCCGGACACCAAAGAAATGATTAATGCAGATGCAATCCAAAAAATGAAGAACGGTGTGCGCATCCTCAACTTTGCGCGCGGCGAGCTTGTCAACACACAGGATATTTTGAAAGGCATCACTTCCGGCAAAGTTGCGGCTTATGCGACTGATTTCGCGGAGGACTGCCTGCTTGGTGTGGAAAATGTGCTGGTGATTCCTCATCTTGGCGCTTCCACTCCCGAATCGGAGGATAATTGCGCCCGTATGGCGGCCAATGAGCTGATTGACTATATTGAAAACGGAAATATTCACAATTCTGTTAATCTTCCGAATGTTTCGATGCCACGCAACGGATTTACGCGCATTTGTCTTTTCCATAAAAATGTGCCGAACGTTATCAGCAAACTGTCCAGCATCTTGGCAAATGCCAATATTAACATTGAGAACATGCAGAGTAAAGCAAAAAATCAATATGCCTATGTTATGCTTGATGTAACAGGAGAAGTGACCGAGGACACCGCCAAGCATTTGGAACAGTTGCCGGAAATCGTCCGTGCGCGCATCATTCCTGCAAAAATTCAGTAATTCCCAACACAGCAAGTGAGCCGTTCCCCAACTTGGGAAACGGCTCATTATTGATATTGCCCCAAAAAATCCAAATGCACTCCGAAAGGAGTTCATTTGGATTTTTATTACAACAAATATATATGATATTACAGAAGTTCGATAATTGCCATTTCTGCTCCATCCCCGCGGCGGGGTCCGAGTTTTGTAATGCGCGTATATCCGCCTTTGCGGTCAGCGTATTTGGGCGCAATCTCAGAAAACAGCTTGTGCGCAACATCTTCCTTTGTAACAAAACCATACACCATGCGCTTATTGGCAAGAGTATCTTCTTTTGCAATGGTGATCATCTTTTCCGCCATGGAACGTACTTCCTTAGCACGTGTCACCGTTGTTTCGATTTTGCCTTTCTCCAACAGAAAGGTTACCATCGCCCTGAGCATTGCCATCCTGTGTTCGGTGGCTCTTCCGAGCTTTCTGGTTCCGGGCATCGAACTATCACTCCTTTACCTTAGGTTCCGCAAAGGACTATTCGTCGTCCTTGCGCAGATTGAAACCGAGAGAGGCCATTTTCCAAACAACCTCTTCAAGAGATTTGCGTCCAAGGTTGCGAACCTTCATCATATCTTCTTCAGACTTGCTGATAATATCACCAACCGTGTTAATTCCGGCGCGTTTAAGGCAGTTGAAGGAGCGGACTGAAAGATCCAAATCCTCAATCGTCATCTCCAGCACTTTTTCCTTATCCTTGTCGTCCTTTTCCACCATAATTTCGGTGTTGCTGCCTTTGTCAGACAAATCAACAAACAAGTTCAGGTGCTCCGTCAGGACTTTTGCAGCCAGGGAAACCGCCTCCTGAGCACTGATGACCCCATTGGTCCACACTTCAAGCGTCAGCTTGTCGAAGTCAATGCTCTGGCCCACGCGGGTTGGATCCACATTATAATTTACTTTATAAACCGGAGTGTAGATGGAATCCACCGGAAGCACGCCGATAATGCCGGCACTGATGTTCTGCTTATTCTGTTCAGCAGATACATATCCACGACCTTTATCCAAAGTGAGTTCCATGTACAATTTGGCGCCGTCGCCCAGCGTTGCAATGTGCATGTCCGGGTTGAGGATTTCCACCTCGCTGTCGCACTTGATTGAGTCGGCCGTCACTTCACACGGACCTTCGGCGCAAATCTCAACCGTTTTGGGCCCGTCGCAGTGCAGCTTTGCCGTCAGTCCCTTGATATTTAGGATAATCTCGGTGACATCCTCTTTCACGCCGGGAATGGTGGAAAATTCATGCAGTACTCCGTCTATTTTGATGGAAGTAACCGCAACACCCGGCAAAGACGACAAAAGTACGCGCCGAAGGCTGTTCCCCAGCGTAGTACCGAACCCGCGTTCCAGGGGTTCGACGATAAATTTGCCATACGTACCGTCGCTTGATAATTCATTCGTCTCTATTTTAGGCTTCTCAATCTCGATCATTAGCGACCCTCCTTGACCTGTAGCGGATCAAATTAACTGCCGTGATGGCTCCTGCGCTGCGGAACACGTTACTTGGAGTACAACTCAACAATGAGAGTTTCGTCAACTGCAAGGTCAATTTCTTCGCGCGTGGGCAGTGCAAGGATTTTGCCTTCCAAATTTTCGCGGTTTACATCCAGCCACTTTGGAACCGGACGGGAGGCGTTCGCCTCAATAACTGATTTAATCTTATCGCTCTTGCGGCTGTTTTCCTTGATGGAAAGCACGTCTCCAGGCTTAATCAGGTAGGAAGGAATGTCAACGCGCCTGCCGTTTACGGTAAAGTGACCGTGAACTACCAACTGGCGGGCTTCCGCTCTGGAGCTGGCCCAGCCTAGGCGGTAAACCACATTATCCAGTCTGCGTTCCAGAAGGATGAGCAATTCATCGCCGGTTTTGCCTTCCTTTTTGGTTGCCATCTCATAATATTTCAAAAACTGGGATTCCAGTACGCCATAGTAGCGCTTTGCAGTTTGTTTTGCGCGCAGCTGAAGGCCGTACTCAGAGGTTTTCTTGCGCCCCTGGCCGTGCTGGCCCGGTGCATAAGCTCTGCGCGTAACCGCGCATTTGTCCGTGTAGCATCTTTCACCTTTCAAAAAGAGCTTTTGACCCTCCCTGCGGCAAAGCTTGCACACGGAATCTGTATATCTTGCCATCTTTTGGTTGCACCTCCTAAAAATCGGTTATACGCGTCTTCTCTTCGGCGGACGGCATCCGTTGTGAGGAATCGGCGTTACGTCTTTAATCATGCTGACTTCCAGACCTGCGTTCTGCAGCGCACGGATGGCTGCCTCACGTCCGGAGCCTGGCCCCTTGACGTATACTTCAACCGATTTCATACCGTGTTCCATGGCCGCTTTCGCCGCGGTTTCCGCCGCCATCTGCGCAGCAAAAGGAGTGGATTTTCTGGAGCCCCTGAACCCGAGTTCGCCGGAGCTTGCCCAGGAAACCGCGTTGCCCTGAACGTCGGTAATAGTTACAATCGTATTGTTAAATGTGGACTGAATATGGGCAGAGCCACGGTCAATATTCTTACGTTCACGACGTCTGCGTACGCTGGAACCTTTTTTGGCGCCCGCGTTTTTCTGTGCTGCCATTTATGATATCCCTCCCAGATTATTTCTTCTTGTTGGCCATGGTTTTTCTCGGTCCCTTGCGGGTACGCGCATTTGTCTTTGTGCGCTGGCCCCTGACCGGGAGTCCTTTGCGGTGACGTACACCGCGGTAGCAGCCAATTTCAATCAGTCTTTTAATATCGAATGCAATGTCGCGGCGAAGGTCTCCTTCCACGCGGCAGTTGTGGTCAATATATTCCCGGATTTTCGCCGCGTCGTCTTCCGAAAGATCCCTGACGCGGACGTCTGGGTTTACTCCCGTTTCGGCGCAAATCTGAGAAGCCGTTTTGCGGCCAATTCCAAATATATAAGTTAGAGCAATCTCAATGCGCTTATCCCTTGGCAGATCGATACCTGCTATACGCGCCATACTGGTTGCACCTCCATTTTAATAAGGTTTGCGCCTTAGCCCTGGCGCTGTTTATGCTTCGGGTTTTCACAGATCACCATGACCTTGCCCTTGCGTTTTATTACTTTGCATTTCTCGCATATTTTCTTAACAGAAGGTCTGACTTTCATATGGGGTCCCTCCTTGCAGAGATCTTGTTTATTTCGAACGCCACGTAATGCGCCCGCGCGTTAAATCATACGGCGACAGTTCAATGGTAACTTTGTCGCCCGGCAGAATCCTGATAAAATTCATCCGCAATTTGCCGGAAATGTGCGCGAGTATTGTGTGGTGATTGGGAAGCTCCACCGTAAACATGGCGTTCGGCAGGGCTTCGGTTACGATGCCTTCGGTTTCAATTACGTCCTGTTTCGACATACATATGCCTCCTCTTGTGGAAAGCGGTCCCCAGCTTGGTAAGCGGCAAGGGCCCTGCGAATTTCACGATTGGTTTGCAATGATTTTTCGGGCAACAGCGTGTTGGTGGGACAAAGATGTTTCGGATTTTTCTTCTTCGGGTGCTCCAGACTGCGTCGTTTCCCGTCACAAATTGTAACAGAACTTGTGTCTGCCTCAAGCACAACAAAAAAACCGCCTTTGTCCCGACCGGCAGCAGACCGGACCACCAGTCCTCTGACAAATTCCATAATATCCTCCTTAATCCGGAAGGGTTAAAATTACCGGTCCGTTCGGGGTGATTGCAATGGAATGTTCAAAGTGTGCGGAAAGTTTTCCATCCGCGGTGACAGTTGTCCAACCATCCTGCAGCGTTTTTACTCCCGCCACGCCCTGATTGATCATTGGCTCAATGGCGATGGTCATGCCCGGCAACAGGCGCACGCCCCTTCCAGGCGTGCCGTAATTGGGAACACTGGGATCTTCATGCATCTTCGCGCCTACTCCGTGGCCGACAAATTCCCGTACCACCGAGTAACCGCGAGCTTCGACATACCTCTGAATTGCGCTGCCGATGTCGCCAAGCCGATTTCCGGCCTTTGCGGCTCGGATGCCTTCATACAGGCTCTCGCGCGTTGCGTCCATCAGGGCTTGTGCTTCCGTGCTGACTTTGCCGCATGGAAAGGTAAAGGCATTGTCGCCGACGAAGCCTTCAAAGGTTGCGCCAACATCAATACTGACGATGTCGCCCTCCCTGATGATCTGTTTTTTTGTTGGTATGCCATGGATGACTACATTGTTGACGGATACACAAGCACTCGCGGGATATCCGCCGTACCCGAGAAACGTGGGCACAGCGCCCTCCTTCTCAATGGTCCGGCGGGCCACATGGCTGATTTCCCACGTAGATACGCCCGGCTCGATTGCCGCACCGGCTGCTTTCAGCGCCTTAGCCGCAATTCGGCCTGCCTGCCGCATGATCTTAAGTTCTCTCTCAGATTTCAGAACAATCATAATCATGCCTCGATTGCTTGAAGGATATCACGAGTTGTTTCTGAAACAAGTTCGGACCCATTCACAACGCGGAGCTTGCCTTGTTTCTCGTAATAGGCCTTCAAAGGTTCCGTCTGTTCATGATATACTTTCAGCCGTTCCCGAATGGTTTCCGGCTGGTCATCCTTGCGCTGAATCAGGGTGCCTCCGCATAGATCACATACGCCCTCCACCTTTGGTTTCTTGTTCACAATATGGTAGGTGGCGCCGCACTTTTCGCAGACACGGCGTCCGGACAGACGGGCGAAAATTGTTTCTTCTGAAACCTCAATATCGATGACTTTGTCAATGACAATGCCCATTTTGTCCAGAGCCTCGGCCTGAGGAATGGTGCGTGGAAAGCCGTCCAAAATAAATCCGTTTTTGCAGTCCGGCTGCGCAAGGCGCTCACGGATAATTCCAATGACAATCTCGTCCGGAACCAGCTTGCCGGCTTCCGTATAGGCTTTCGCACGCAGGCCCATTTCAGTGCCGCTTTTCAGCGCGCTCCTAATGATATTGCCTGTGGATATGGCAGGAATCCCCTTTTCACGGGAAAGAACTTCCGCCTGTGTGCCCTTACCCGCTCCAGGTGCACCGAGAAAAATTAAATTCATCTATAACCACTCCTTCATCAATCGAGGAAGCCTTTGTAATGCCGCATCATCATTTGGGATTCCATTTGTTTTACGGTTTCCAAGGCCACGCCGACCAAAATCAGGATGGATGTGCCTCCGATTGAAAGATTGCTCATACCGGTTGTGGCACCGAAAATAATCGGCATCAGTGCGATAAATCCAAGGAAAAGCGAACCGATGAAAGTAACCTTAGAAAGGACCTTCGCAATGTAATCACTGGTTGATTTGCCTGGACGAATACCGGGAATCGTACCATTGCTCTGACGAAGATTATTGGCCATCTCAATCGGATTATACTGAATTGTCATATAAAAATACGCAAATAGAATGATTAGTATGAAATAAAGGACTGAATACAGCCATCCCGTGGTAGAAAACGCGTCAAAAAAGCCTTTCCAAAAGCCCGTTGTCACACGATCCCCCATGAACAGCTTAATGGTACTTGGAATGACGAGGATGGAGCTGGCAAAAATAATCGGCATAACCCCGGACATACCGACTTTAATCGGAATATGGCTGCTCTGCCCGCCATACATTCTGCGGCCAACCACACGTTTTGCATACTGAACAGGAATACGGCGTTCTGCGTCATACATAAACACAATGACCCAGACGATAACCAGGAACAGTACAACAAACAGCGGTACCAGGAAATAGTACTTACCAAAGCTGGTAGGATCCTGGGATGCAGCCTGCCAGAAGACACCTAGTGTATTAATCGTATGTGGCAGTCTGGCAACAATGCCGGCAAACAGCAGGATGGAAATACCGTTTCCTATGCCAAACTGATTAATCTGTTCGCCAAGCCACATCATCAAGGCGGCACCTGCCGTGAAAGTCAGGATAATAACAAATGCGGCAAACACTGCCTGCCATCCAGTGGTGTACTGCGTAATCGGAGTTCCTTGGTAAGAACTGTTGCGCAGATAGAAATAGTAGGAAGTCCCCTGAATCAGCGCCAACAGGATTGCCACATAACGAGTAATGGCACCCAAGCGCTTGCGGCCTTCCTCTCCTTCTTTTGCCATATTCTCCAGAGCGGGAATTGCAACAGTAAGAAGTTGAATAATGATGGAGCTGTTGATGTACGGTGTTACGCTCATAGCGAACAGCGTCGCATTGGCAAAAGCACCGCCGGACAGCATATCCAAATAACTTAGCGCAGTTCCGGTCTTACCTACTTCCGTCATTAATCCCTTCAAAGCTTCCGTGTTCAGAAACGGCACAGGTATAGCCGCACCGAAACGAAATACGACAATAATGAAAAGAGTGAAAAGCATTTTTCGGCGGAGATCTGGAATCGACCAGGCATTCTTGATGGTCTTGAACACCTCAGATCACCTCGGCCTTCCCGCCAGCGGCCTCAATCTTCTGCTTGGCGGATGCTGAGAAGGCAGAAACCTTTACATTCAGCTTTTTGTCCAGTTTACCATTTCCAAGAATTTTAATTCCGTCGCAGCGATCCTTTACAATGCCAGCATCAATCAAAGCCTGCGCGTCAACCGTTGCACCATCCTCAAATTTATTGAGAGTGCCAACATTCACAGCCTGAATGTTTTTGGCAAAGATATTGGTGAATCCGCGTTTCGGAACACGTCTTTGCAAAGGCATCTGGCCGCCCTCAAAGCCCGGACGAATGGAGCCTCCGGAACGAGCTTTTTGTCCCTTGTGGCCCTTGCCAGCGGTTTTGCCCTGCCCTGAACCGGCTCCTCTTCCGATTCTTTTAGGTTCTTTTCTGGACCCGGGTACCGAAGTTAGATCATGTAACTTCATGAATTCGCACCTCCTTATCTTACGCTTTGCTTACCTCGATGAGGTGGATAATTTTCTGCACCTTGCCTTTAGTCTGACCATTGTCGGGCTGAATTGATGTATCGCCGATTCTGGTAAGACCAAGAGACCGGGCGGTTGCAATCTGGTCCTTCTTGCTGCCGATCAAGCTTTTGACCAGCGTAATTTTCAGCTGTTCCATCCTGCGCGCCCTCCTTATGCAAATAATTCCTTGACCGATTTCCCGCGTATCTTAGCGACCTGCTCTGCATTGCGGAGTTTTTTAAGGCCGTCAAGCGTAGCACGAACAACGTTGCACGGGTTGTTAGACCGGAGCGCCTTGGTACGAATATCGCGAATACCCGCAGCCTCTACAACTGCACGAACCGGGCCGCCGGCAATAACACCGGTACCGGGTGCAGCGGGTTTCATCAGCACTCTGCCCGCGCCATAAGCGCCAATAATTTCATGCGGGATGGTCGATCCACGCATGGAAACCTTAATCATGTTTTTCTTTGCGTCCTCAATTCCCTTGCGGATAGCATCCGGGACTTCTCCCGCCTTGCCGATGCCGAAGCCGACGGTTCCTTTTCCATCGCCTACTACGACCAATGCCGCAAATTTGAAAATACGACCGCCTTTTACGGTTTTTGAAACGCGGTTGATAGCAACCACATGTTCTTTCAGTTCCGTTTGTGATGCGTCAATTCTAGCCAAAAGTTTTTCCTCCTCCTCTTTCAGAACTTGAGGCCGCCCTCGCGGGCGCCTTCGGCCAGTTCTTTGACGCGGCCGTGATACAGATAGCCGCCGCGGTCAAATACGACCTTCTCAATGCCCTTTGCGATGGCGCGTTTCGCAATTAACTTTCCAACTTCGCGCGCTGCTTCCTTGTTACCGCCGTTACCATTAAAATCCTTGTCCAGTGTGGAAGCCGCGGCAAGCGTAACTCCCTTGACATCGTCAATTACCTGGGCGTAGATGTTTTTGGTAGAGCGAAACACATTCAGGCGCGGGCACTCGGCCGTGCCCGAAATCTTACCGCGCACTCTGCGGTGGCGTTTCAATCTGGCTTTATTGGTGTCAGCCTTTTTCACCATTGATGATTCACTCCTTCATTACTTCTTTGCGCCCTTACCGGCTTTGCCTTCCTTGCGGCGGACGTGTTCATCGGTATAGCGGATTCCCTTGCCTTTATACGGCTCCGGCGGACGTTTCTCGCGCACTTCTGCGGCAAACTGCCCAACCTTTTGTTTATCCGGACCAGAGATCACAATCTTGTTCGCCGAGGGACAATCAATCGTAATTCCGTCCACTTCCGGTACAACCACCTGATGCGAAAATCCCAGGTTCATAACAAGGTTCTTCCCCTGCTTTTGAACACGGTAGCCCACACCGTTGACATCCAATTCCTTCTTAAACCCTTCTGTTACACCGATTACCATATTGTTAATCAGTGAACGGGTCAATCCGTGCAGGGATTTGTTCATTTTTTCATCATTGGGACGGGTCACATGAATCAAGTTATCTTCAACGGTTACCGAAATATTCGGATGGATTTTCTGTGTTAAAGAACCCTTCGGACCCTTCACCGATACAACGCTGCCGTCAACCGAAACGGTGACGCCGGCGGGAATATTTATGGGTTTTCTTCCAATTCGCGACATTGCTGCACCCCCCTATTTACCAGATGAACGCGAGAACTTCGCCGCCCACGTTTTGTTTGCGTGCTTCGCGATCCGTCATGATTCCCTTAGAAGTAGAGATGATCGCGATGCCCAGGCCCTTCATAACCCTAGGCAGGTTCTCTGCGTTAGCATAAATGCGAAGGCCCGGCTTTGAAACCCTGCGCAGGCCGTTAATAACGGCGGTTTTTCCCTCGCCGTACTTCAGGTTCACTTTGATGATTCCCTGTTTGCCGTCCTCTATTACCGTATAGTTCTTTACATAACCCTCATCCACCAGAATCTGCACGATGGCTTTTTTCATGTTGGAAGCGGGGATCTCCACGGAATCATGCTTTGCAGAACTCGCATTGCGGATGCGGGTAAGCAAATCGGCAATTGTATCTGTAATCTGCATGCCGTCTCCTCCTTCTTTACCAGCTCGCCTTTTTTACGCCAGGAATCTCGCCCTTGTAGGCAAGCTCCCGAAAGCAAATGCGGCAAATTCCGAATTTGCGAAGATAGGCGTGCGGCCTGCCACAGATTTTGCAACGGTTATATTTACGAGTAGAGAATTTTGGTTCCCTTCTCTGTTTGACCTTCATTGAAGTTTTGGCCACAAGAATCCCTCCTTATTTCGCAAACGGGGCGCCAAGCAGCGTTAAAAGCTCTCTGGATTCCTCGTCGGTTTTCGCGGTCGTCACAAAGCAAATATCCATTCCGCGGACAGTGTCGATTTTATCATAATCGATTTCCGGGAAAATCAGCTGCTCTTTGACGCCCATGTTGTAATTGCCTCTGCCGTCAAATGAATTCGGGTTAATGCCGCGAAAGTCTCTGACGCGCGGAAGCGCCACATTGAAAAGGCGGTCCACAAATTCATACATTCTGTCGCCGCGCAGTGTTACTTTCACACCGATTTTCATTCCGGCGCGCACTTTAAAGTTTGCGACAGATTTCTTCGCGGTGCAAACCACAGGTCTTTGACCGGTAATGGCTGCAAGATCACTCATAGCAGAGTCAATCACTTTAGAATTGTCCTTTGCTTCACCGGCCCCAACGTTAATAACAATTTTCTCAAGCTTGGGAATCTGCATGACGCTTTTATAGGAAAACTTCTTCATCATCGCCGGCGCGATTTCCTGCTTGTAGTACTCCTTTAGTCTTGCCATGTTCATCCTCCTTACAGCGCTTCGCCGCACTTTTTGCAAATGCGTTCCTTCGTGCCGTCCGCATACAGTTTATGGGCAACACGGGTGGGTTTGCCGCAGCGGGGGCAGACAAGCTGTACCTTGCAGGCGTACAGGGCACCCTCGGCTTTCACGATGCCGCCCTCTTCGCCCATTCTACGGGGCTTAACATGCTTACTTACCATGTTGATGCCCTCCACGATGACTTTGCCCTCTTTTGGACTGACGGCAAGCACTTTGCCTTTTTTGCCGCGGTCCTTGCCGTTTAGTACGATTACGGTGTCACCGGTTTTCACATGCATTTTTCTTATCATCAGCAAGCACCTCCCATTAAAGCACTTCAGGGGCAAGACTTAAAATCTTTAAATAGTCCCTGTCGCGCAGTTCTCTGGCCACCGGGCCAAAGATACGCGTGCCCGTTGGATTTTTGTCGTCTTTAATGAGCACGGCGGCGTTCTCGTCGAACCGGATGTAAGTCCCATCCTCACGGCGAACACCCGAAGCGGTGCGCACTACCACCGCCTTAACTACATCGCCTTTTTTCACGGTGCCGCCAGGCGCTGCTTTTTTAACAGACGCGACAATGACATCGCCGATATTAGCGTACCTTCTGCCGGTACCGCCAAGCACACGGATGCACATAAGCTGTTTTGCGCCGGTGTTGTCGGCAACGTTGAGGTATGTCTGCTGTTGTATCACGGTGCGTTCCTCCTTTGCTTAGGGGCCATAATTACTTGGCCTTCTCTAATATCTTGACAAGACGCCATCTTTTGTCCTTGCTTAACGGACGGGTTTCCATGACGCGCACGCGGTCGCCGATGGAGCACTCGTTGTTTTCATCATGTGCTTTCAGGCGAACAGTGCGCTTAACAACCTTTTTGTAAAGCGGGTGCTTCACACTGTCTTCCACCGCAACAACGATGGTTTTGTCCATTTTGTTGCTGACGACTTTGCCTACCTCGGTCTTTCTGATATTTCTGTCGCTCACGCTTAATCCTCCCTTCCGTTACGCATTGGCGCTGTCTTTGAGTTCATTTTCGCGCAAAACGGTCTTGATGCGGGCAATATCCTTCTTAACAGCCTTAATACGCATCGGGTTATCGAGCTGATTAATGGTAAGCTGGAAACGGAGGTTGAAAAGCTCGGCCTTTAAATCCTTCAGCTTGCTTTCAAGCTCTTCCGCGCTTAGTTGTCTGACTTCCGTTGGCTTCATGACTGCTCACCATCCGTTTCTTTCTTGGCAACAAATTTGCACCGGATCGGCAGTTTGTTGGAGGCAAGACGAAGAGCTTCTCTTGCAACTTCTTCTGAAACGCCGCCGATTTCGAACATAATGCGTCCCGGCTTTACTACAGCCACCCAATATTCGGGGGCACCTTTACCGGATCCCATGCGGACTTCCGCAGGTTTCTTTGTAATTGGTTTATCCGGAAATATTTTAATCCAAACCTTACCAAACCTCTTCATATAACGGGTCATCGCAATACGAGCCGCTTCAATCTGGTTGGCAGTAATCCATGCCGGTTCCAATGCCTGAAGACCAAAGTCACCGTAGCTGATTTGATTGCCGCGATTGCACTTTCCGGTCATGCGGCCACGCTGTACTTTGCGGTATTTCACGCGTTTTGGCATCAGCATTATTTATTGCCCCCTTCCCTGCGGGGCTTACGGTTGTCCTGCAGGACCTCGCCCCTGTAGATCCAGACTTTTACCCCGATTCTCCCGTAAGTTGTGGCAGCTTCGGCAAAGCCGTAATCAATATCGGCACGAATGGTCTGAAGGGGAATCGTACCGTCATGATACTGTTCTGTTCGTGCGATTTCTGCACCGCCCAAACGGCCGGAAACCTGAGTTTTAATTCCCTTGGCACCCATCTTCATGGCGCGGCCGATGCTTTGCTTTAATGCACGGCGGAAAGAAATTCTCCTTTCCAACTGCTGTGCAATATTTTCTGCCACCAGCTGAGCGTTCAAGTCCGGATTTTTTACCTCAACAATATTAATGGTGACCGGTTTGCCCAGCATCTTTTCACACTGTACGCGGAGTTTATCAATTTCACTGCCGCCCTTGCCGATGACAATACCCGGCTTTGCACAGTGAATGTGAAGGCGCACCTTAGAGGCGTCGCGCTCAATCTCAATTTTGGGAACCCCGGCGGGTTTGAGCTGTTTTAACAGCACCTTGCGAAGGTTATAGTCTTCAACAAGTGTGTCGCCAAAGTTACTGTCCTTTGCAAACCAGCGGGAATCCCAGTCTTTGATAATGCCCACACGGAGCCCGTGCGGATTGACTTTCTGGCCCATAATTTACCTCCTCCTTACGCTTATTCCTTTTCTTTAAGCACCATGGTCACGTGCGAGGTCCTCTTCAATATCTGGAACGCACGCCCCTGCGCTCTTGGACGGATGCGTTTGAGGATCGGACCAGGGGAAACAAAGCACTGCGAAACGTACAGTTTTGAAACGTCCATATCGTGATTGTTCTCGGCGTTGGCTATGGCCGATTTCAACAATTTTTCAAGACTCTCACTCGCGGCCTTCGGCGTGTGCTTCAGGATAGCCATCGCAACATCAACCGGTTTGTTACGGATCAAATCCAAAACGATCTGAACCTTGCGAGGAGAGATGCGGGCATATTTTAGATAAGCCCTAGCTTCCATGCGATACACTCCTTTCAGCCGTTATTTACCCGGCGTCGTTGTTTTAGAGCCGGCATGTCCCTTGAAGGTACGGGTGGGGGCAAATTCGCCCAGCCTGTGACCCACCATGTCTTCCGTTATATAAACCGGGACATGTTTGCGGCCATCGTGAACCGCTATTGTATGACCGACAAAATCGGGGAAAATCGTTGAAGCTCTGCTCCAAGTTTTAATGATTTTCTTTTCGCCGGCCGCATTCATCTCCTGAATCCTTTTAAGCAGCACAGGCTGAACATAAGGACCCTTTTTTATGCTTCTTCCCATAACTTACAAGCTCCTTTCTGCACGCCTTATTTGCCGTTTCTGCGCTTGACAATCATCTTGTCGGAGCGGTTGTGATGTGCGCGGGTCTTGTAACCCAAAGCTGGTTTACCCCACGGAGTAACCGGTCCCGGACGTCCAATGGGAGCTCTGCCCTCACCGCCGCCGTGTGGGTGGTCATTCGGGTTCATAACAGAACCGCGGACGGTCGGTCTCCAACCCATGTGGCGTTTTCTTCCGGCCTTTCCGATTTTCATGTTTTCATGGTCAACATTGCTGACCTGTCCGATGGTTGCCATGCAAGTAATAGGCACATTGCGAAGTTCACCGGAAGGCAGACGCAGCAGCGCCAAACCGTTTTCTTTTGCCATCAGCTGGGCCATGATGCCGGCTGCGCGGGCAAGCTGAGCACCTTTACCCGGATACAGTTCCACGTTGTGGATAAAAGTACCGGTTGGAATATTTTCCAGCGTAAGCGCATTGCCGGGCTTAATATCCGCAGAAGCACCGGAAATGACGGTATCGCCGACTTTTAGACCATCCGGCGCAATGATATAGCTCTTTTCGCCGTCCTCGTACTGCACCAGTGCAATAAAAGCGGTACGGTTCGGATCGTACTCAATGCTGAGCACCTTGGCCGGTTTTTCAAATTTCTGGCGTTTGAAATCGATGATACGATATTTTCTGCGGTTTTTTCCGCCGCGATGGCGGACCGTAATACGACCGTAGTTGTTGCGGCCGGATTTATTGGGAAGAGATTCCAACAGGCTTTTTTCCGGCGCTTTTTTCGTTAGAACTTTTTTATAATCCATAACGGACATGTTACGCCGGGAAGCCGTAGTCGGCTTAAAACTTATGGTTGGCATTCTTTCACACTCCTCATGATGGCTTTGCGGGGAAATGCGCTTCCCCATCCATGCCTCTGCTCTTTTCCTGCAGGCAGAGATTACATCATGCCTTCAAAAAATTCAATCGCTTTGCTTTCTTCGGTTAGGGTAACAACCGCCTTTTTCCAAGAACGGGTGTAGCCTTGGCTTCTGCCCTGCCGGCGCAGATGACCACGCACATGAAGGGTGTTGACCTTATCGACTTTCACGCCGAACAGTTCTTCCACCGCGCGGGCAATATCGATTTTGGTAGCGGATTTGGCAACTTCGAAAGTGTACTTCTTTGCGCCGATTCCTGCCATACTCTTCTCCGTTACGATTGGGCGGAGGATAATATCCTGTGCTACCATTTAAGCATACACCTCCTCAATCTGAGCAACCGCATCCTTGGCGACAATGAATTTGTCGGCGTTAAGAATATCATAAACATTCAGTGTATTGACCACCGCTGTTTTAACCCCTGGAATGTTACGAGCGGAAGCGATAATCTTGTTATCCACGCTTGGCAAAACAATGAGAGCCTTTTTGTCCGAACCGACTGCATTGAGCATTGCTGCAATGGTTTTTGTTTTGTATTCTTCCATTGAAATGCTGTCAATCACAATCATTTCATTGTCCTGCACCTTGCTGGAAAATGCGGATTTCATCGCAAGACGACGAACCTTTTTGTTCAGTGTATAGCTGTAATCGCGCGGCTTAGGAGCAAAAACGACACCGCCGTGCCTCCACTGCGGAGCACGTGTAGAGCCCTGTCTTGCGTGGCCCGTACCCTTCTGTCTCCACGGCTTTCTTCCGCCGCCGGAAACTTCCGCCCGGGTCTTTGCGGACTGCGTACCCTGGCGCAGGTTTGCAAGGTGGTTGACTACTACGTCGTGCATCACCTTTTTATTCGGTTCAATTCCGAACACGGCCTCGGACAAATCCATCTTTCCGACTTCCTTGCCGGCCATGTCAAGTACTGCTACTGTAGGCATTCCGATTCCTCCTTCCCTCACGCCTTGGCAGCTTTTACGCTGTCGCGGATAACCACGATGCCGCCGTTGGGTCCGGGTATTGCACCCTTAATGGCGATCAGGTTGTTTTCTGCATCCACTTTGGCAACAGTCAAGTTTTGCACCGTTACCTTCTCCGCACCCAGATGGCCGGCCATTTTCATACCTGGCAGCACTCTGGACGGGGTTGAACATGCGCCGTTGGAACCGCCGTGGCGGGCAACCGGACCGGAACCGTGGCTTTCCTTCAAACGCTGAAAATTCCAACGCTTGATAACACCGGCATATCCCTTACCTTTACTGGTACCGGTCACATCAATTTTGTCACCGACGGCAAATATGTCCGCTTTTATCAGATCCCCGACGTTGTAGGCATCCGGGTCATCGAAACGAAACTCGCGCAATGTCTTTTTGGGGGCAACATCCGCCTTGTCAAAATGCCCCTTCATCGGTTTTGTCACCTTTGCGGGTTTCAGATCACCGAACCCCATTTGGATGCTTGCATAACCGTCATTTTCCACGGTTTTCTTCTGCGCAACCACGCAGGGGCCGGCTTGAACAACGGTTACAGGGATAACTTTTCCCTGTTCGTCAAAGATCTGTGTCATACCGATCTTCTTGCCGATAATCCCTTTTTTCATTCTTACTACCTCCTGTGCAGGTTATTGGTTGGTTTTTATACCAACATGACCCCGGCCGCTGGTTGGTTGAAATCAAAGTTTAACTTCTATTTCAACACCTGCGGGGAGTTCCAGGCTCATCAGCGACTCAACTGTCTTATTGGACGGCCTGAGTATGTCGATCAGCCTTTTGTGAGTTCTCATTTCAAACTGCTCGCGGCTGTCCTTATATTTATGGACGGCACGCAAAATGGTAATGATCTGCTTTTCGGTTGGGAGCGGAACTGGCCCGGAAACTCTTGCGCCTGTGCGCTTTGCGGTTTGAACAATCTTTTCGGCGGACCGGTCCACCAGCTGATGATCGTACCCTTTAATCCTGATTCTGATTTTCTCCTTGACTGCCACTGGAAAATCGCCTCCTTATAATAGTTGGCGGGCGGCGTTTAAAACCTGAACACCGTGCCGGGTGTTTCTTCATACCCAAATGAAAAACCGGATTTCTGCTTTTGGGCGAAATCCGGGTGCAGGTTCAAAACGTCTGAGCGCGAAAAGTTACATAATAAATCCTTTCGCACACTCAAAATATTTGTCGCCCGGTTTAAAATCGGACATACTCCACGGAAAAACCGACGCATATTGCGCCGCAACCTCCCGCTTCAACGCATATCTGTCGCAGTCGTGCTTCATTATAATACCACACTTGCCACCGGTTTGCAATAGTTATTTTTCTATTTTTTCAGGTATTTTATTCCGTATGCAGTAAAAAATTCCTTGGGCCGAAAAAAATGTGGTCCGGCCCAAGAACACGGTTAATCTTTAATAAAATAGCTCCATGCGGGATTTCCGGTACGAAATTCGGAAGTCTCATCGTAATCCACAATCAGTTCCTCGTGGTCACCCAGCTCATGTGAAACCGGCAAACTAATTCCAAGACTGTCATCTTTAAAATAGATGGTGCAGGACTGGATTCCTGCTTGGAGAACATCCGCTGTATAATTTGCCGCTTTTTTATCGGACATCTGTTTGTCAACCGCATTTTGCAACGCAGTCAGAAGTGCATCATTTTTTTGAATCATATCGGTAACCGATACGGCTTTGTTATTTTTCAGGTCGTAGTTCACAGCGCGGAAATAGGAAACTTCGTCGCTTCCGTCGGACTTGTCCACCGTTTCACGGAATGTCACACTGATAAAGTCATCCCCTCTGTAAGCAACATGATCGGAAACCTTAACAGTTATCTCGTTTTCAGTTGGTGACGTACCGAGTGCATTGATGGTTTGCAAAGCCGTCTGTTTAATGAGGGCATTGACCGCGCTGTAATCGGTTTCGTCGGAAGAAAGCTGCGGATAGGTCGCCCGGTATCTCTTGTTATTTTCATCGTATTTGTACGTTTCCGTTTTCACAACATAGGGCGATTTTTTTATAACGGTCGGCGGTCTGGAAACAGCGCCGGAAACCGTAACACCGGAAACCGTTCCGCCTGATGCCGGTGCAGAGCTGGATGCAGACTCCTCAGATGATGACGTCTCAGTGGCAGATGACGTTTCCGCGGAAGAAGCCACAGATGCGGCCGCTTCAGAAGCGGTAGAATTCTGACTTTTGCAGGCAGCGACAGAAACCAGCATAGCGGCTGCCAAAAAGAAGATAATTAATTTTTTCATAGAATGTATTGCACCCCTAATATAAAGATAAATTCGAAGTATTTTTGCAGCAAAAATTACGCAACGAAGGAAAACACAACTCTTTTTCTATTATAGGGTTATTATTATACTCATAATCAATTGTTAATGCAAGTGCCAAAAGAACTCAATACGGTTAAAATCTTATAAATATTTGCCATATTTCGCATCATCGAGCAAACAAGGTGCTCCGCTCTGCTTTTTCTGTATTCTAAGTCAATATTATAGGTTAGGTTTTTCTGCAAAAGCCACATTTTCCGGCGAGCAAGATTTTCCATGTTCTGTTTTTGAAAGCAATCGCACAAAAAAATGCGCTTGGGCGGGACAGCAACACCCGCTTCAAAGCGCATTTTCCTCTCTATTCATTTCTTCTGAAAAGTTACACCGAAATCTCTTTGATACCCTCGGCGCTTAAATTTCTTTTAATAAGCCTTGCCCCAATAGACAAGCTTTTCCGCCGGTTTTCCGCAGCAGACACAAGTGCCGGACTCATGTTCATGCCCGAACGGGATACAGCGGGAAGAAACTCCTGCAACTTCTTTCAGCTTTTCTTCACAAGCGGCATCTCCGCACCACATAGCCTTAATAAATCCCGGCTTACTATCGGCAATTTCCTTCATCTCTTCCAGCGTTTTGGCCTCATAGGTTTTGTCTTCACGGTTTTTGAGTGCCTTTTGATACATATCGTTCCGAACATATTCCAGCTGCTCTGCAACGGCATCTTCCAGATTTTCAAGCGGTGCGAAAATCTTCTCACGGTCGGTGCGGCGCACCAGCACGCACTGATTCTTTTCCATATCCTTCGGGCCGATTTCCAGACGAAGCGGCACGCCCTTCATCTCATACTGCGCAAATTTCCAGCCAGGCGACTGGTCGGAATCATCCGTTCTGACGCGGAAATGCGGTTTCAGCTGCTTCTCAATTTCCTTTGCCTTTTCCAGCACACCCGGCTTATGCTGCGCGACCGGAACAATAATCACCTGAATGGGTGCAACCGCAGGCGGCAAAACCAAACCGCTGTCGTCGCCGTGGGTCATAATAATGCCACCGATGATGCGCGTACTCATGCCCCAGGAAGTCTGGAACGGGTAGCGGAGGGAATTATCCCTGCCCTGGAATGTCACATTAAACGCTTTTGCAAATCCATCGCCGAAATAGTGGCTGGTACCGGACTGAAGGGCTTTGCCGTCATGCATCATCGCTTCTATGGTATAGGTTGCCACGGCACCGGCAAATTTTTCGCTATCCGTTTTCTGCCCGCGCAGCACCGGCATGGCAAGCTGCTTTTCGCAGAAATCCGCATATACTTCTAGCATTTGCAGCGTTTCTTTACGTGCCTCTTCCTCGGTTTCGTGCATGGTATGGCCTTCCTGCCAGTGAAATTCCACAGAACGCAGGAACGGGCGGGTTGTTTTTTCCCACCGAACCACCGAACACCACTGGTTGTAAAGCTTCGGCAAATCCCTCCACGAATGAATGACACGCGCGTAGTGCTCGCAGAATAGGGTTTCGGAAGTCGGGCGCACACAAAGGCGCTCCTGCAGCTTTTCGCTTCCTCCCATCGTCACCCAGGCTACCTCCGGTGCAAAGCCCTGCACATGCTCTTTTTCCTTGTTCAATAGGCTTTCCGGAATAAACAAAGGCATGGACACATTCTCATGCCCAAGTTCTTTAAAACGTGCATCCAAATAATCTCGGATATTTTCCCAAATTGCCCAGCCGTACGGTTCTATGACCATGCAGCCGCGCACGCTGGAATAATCCATCAGTTCCGCCTTTTTCACAATATCCGTGTACCATTGGGCAAAATCCTCCTCCATGGGAGTAATTGCCTCCACCAATTTTTTCTGCTGAGCCATCGTTCTTTCCCCTTTATCTTTAAATCCGTGTTCCCTAAAAGGGAACATCCTCTGGTTATTCCCTGTTTTTTGTGAGCCGATTTAAAGCCACAATCACCAGGAATATGAGCAGCATCACAACAAAAATGCCGACCATGCCTTTTCCCATTAGTTCCAGTGAACGGGCAATGTCCGCATGATTCACCGGCCCGACCGGTCCTTGATAGGCCGAAAGTAAAAATCCGTAATTCACTGCGGCGCCCTCCTTACACTAAAAAGTTCTTCGCAAGCGACAGGATAATGCCGCCCGCTACGACTGAACCGATCTGCCCGGCTACATTCGCACCAATTGCATGCATTAGCAAATGATTCTGATTGTCTTCCTGCAGACCCATTTTCTGAATGACCCGAGCCGACATGGGAAAGGCGGAAATGCCCGCCGCGCCCACCATCGGGTTAAATTTTCTGCCCCGCGGGAGAAACAGATTCAAAAACCTTGCAAACAGAACACCGCCGACGGAATCGAACACAAACGCAACAAGCCCCAGCGCCATAACAACCAGCGTATTCCACTTTACAAACACGTCCGCGCGCATCTGAAATGCAATTGTAATGCCGAGAAAAATCGTAATGAGATTTGCCAGCGGACCTTGTGCCGCCTTTGAGAGGCTCTCCAGTCGACCGCACTCCCGAATGAGATTGCCAAACATTAAAAGTCCTACCAGGGCAACCGAATCGGGCGCTATCAATCCTGCAATCATTGTCACGATAATCGGAAACAGAATTCTCGTTGTCTTTGAAACAGAGTCCGGTTGGTAGGGCATGCGGATACGCCGCTCTTTTTTGGTTGTCACCAACCGAATGGCAATCGGCTGAATCATCGGAACAAGTGCCATGTAAGAGTAAGCCGCAACAGCGATCGCCCCTTTATAATCGCTGTCCAGCACTTGGGAAACTAAAATAGAAGTCGGACCGTCCGCCGCACCGATCACCCCAACCGACATTGCATCCCGCATGGGGAACCCAAGCAAAACCGCCGCACAAACCGTGAAAAAAATGCCGAACTGTGCAGCAGCGCCAAACAAAATCATTCTTGGGTTTGACAAAAGCGGGCCAAAGTCAATCATCGCTCCAATTCCGACAAACAACAGCAGCGGCATTGCCTCAGAAGCAGCGATTCCTTTGTTGAACAGCCACTCAATAATGCCGCTGTCCCCTAAAACACCGGAATATGGAAGGTTGACCAAAATTGCACCAAACCCCATGGGAAGCAGCAGGGAAGGTTCGAAATCCTTCTTTACGGCAAGCCATATGAGGAACCCACCGATTCCCCACATGACAATCATCTGGGGGGTGATGCCTGAAACCCCATACAGCAAAAAAGATAATTGACTCAACAGTTGCAACACTCCTTCTAAATGTGAGCCGTTCCGGCGGACAAGATAAAAATAGTTTCAAAATAGTTTCCCGTGCATAGTTACATAGTTATATGTATTATAGCGAAAATGCCGCTTTGTTTCAAGAAAAGGCCAAAAGAAAGGGGGAAACATAAAAAATCCGCCATGCCCCCGCACGGCGGATTTTAAAATCTGCAAAGTTCAAACGTGATCTTCAATATATTTGACCAATTCACCGACTGTCTTTAGGTTTTCTACTTCTTCGTCAGGAATCTCAATCTCAAACTCATCTTCAATCGACATCAAAAGGTCGACAACATCCAACGAGTCTGCCCCCAGATCATCCGCGATATTGGTATCGGCAGTAATCGAATCTTCCTCTACATCAAACTGCTCGCTTAAAATTACTTTAACCTTTTCGAAAACCATGTTATATCCTCCTTAGATCTGATGAAATCACTCATATGCAAAACAAAAATCCCAGTGTGGACAAAGGAATCGCCGCTGTGCTACAATTGCACAAGATGATGAAACTTGAAACCCGGGTTCTGATTGCCTATCCACATATTATTAGCAAAGCTGAGCTTTGTCAATATTTTTTTCATATTTTGCGTTGGGGGTATTTGATTTGAAAAACATGAAATTCGCAGTCATTGGGCATCCGATCGGCCATACCATGTCTCCATTCATTCACACCCGCCTATTTTCCATTAGCGGTGTCAATGCTCGGTATGACGCACTGGACGTTGTTCCGGATTCTCTTGAAGAATTCGTTTCCCGTCAAAATACCCTCAATGGATTTAACATCACTATCCCCCACAAGCATGCCATTATTCCATTTTTGGATGCACTTGATAAAAAAGCTATGATGACAGGGTCGGTCAATACTGTGAAAAATGAAGGGGGAAAACTGACCGGATTTACAACAGATGGGGACGGGTTCCGTTTGGCTCTGAAGTCGGCCGGTGCTGAGCTGAAAGGACGCGTGGTCATCCTCGGTGCAGGCGGTGCAGCACGCGCCCTCGCTTTCGAGTCGGCGCTCGCCGGCTGCCATGTGACCGTTGCAGCTCGGGAACATTCTCTGCCTGCGGCAATTCAATTATGTACGGCATTAAATAATACTTTTCCGAGCATCAAAGCTAATGCGTGTCTGATTAGAGATATTGCCGGCAAAGTGGATCTTCTGGTCAACGCGACTCCTGCCGGCATGTATCCAAACATAAAAACCTGTGCAGCAAGCGAAGAAGTAATTAGCCGCGCTGGCTGCGTATTCGATGCGGTTTATAATCCCGATGAAACAACGCTGATACGCCTTGCCAAAAAGAACGGAGTTGCGACGGTAGGCGGTATGGCGATGTTGGTATGGCAAGCTGCCGCAGCGCAGACCATTTGGACCGGTGCGCAGTTTCGTGCCGATGAAATTGAGAGTCTGTGCAAAGATGCTGTTTTTGAGATGAAAAAACAGTTTGGAAATATCATTCTATGCGGATTTATGGGCAGCGGAAAAACAACCGTTGGCAGACTGCTTGCCAGTAAAACCGGCCGCCGTTTTGTTGATATGGATCAGTGGATTGAACAACAGGAAGGATGTTCCGTGGCGCAGATTTTTGCCTTACAGGGTGAAAGTCATTTTCGTGCTCTGGAGCAAAAAGCTGTCCGCCAACTTTCCTGTGAAACAGGCCTTGTCATCGCTACGGGCGGCGGTACCCTTCTGAATCCCGCCAATGCACAGGCACTAACTTCGGGCGGAATCATTGTCCTGCTGGACGCTTCCCTTTCTGCCGTAAAAGCACGGCTGAAAAACGACTGTACACGACCCCTGCTGCAGCGTGATGACCGCGCCGAGGCAATGGAGAATCTTTACCGTGAACGCCTTCCCATTTACAAGGAACGCGCTGACTTTTCCGTTTTGGCTGACGGAAGCCCCGAAAAAACGGTCGACCTTATTCTAAAGACACTCAAGCCACAGTACTGATACTAATTTTGCACAAGATTCTCAATTCCCTTTATATAAACTCGGAAGGAATCCTTGCCGTCTTTTTTCGCAGCATACATGGCGGCATCCGCCTTGCGGAACAGTTCGTCGTACGTACAGCCATCGTACGGGTAAAAGGAAATACCGATACTTCCGGATATGCCCTGACAGCAAGGCGCTGCGTAGGTACGAAAAGCGTTTCCGATGTTTTCCGCCTTTCTAACGGCCAAATCCAACGACGTAATATGGCGCAGGAACACGACAAACTCATCACCGCCGACACGCCCCACAATATCATCTTCCCGAAACAATTTTTTTATTTGAGAGGCCGTTTCAATAATCAGTTCGTCGCCTTTTAAATGTCCAAGATGATCATTTACATGTTTAAAGTTGTCAATATCAATCACAAAAAAGGCATGACGTTCCCCCTCTTTGCTGTGGGCAATTGCTTGCTCTATCATACACTTGGCCGTTACCCTGTTATAAAGCCCTGTCAGCAAGTCGTGTTCCGCTTTCTGCCGCAGTTCGATGGATTCTTTCTTGCGCCGGTCAATATCGGAAATGACAACAATAAGCCGAGTAGCCACCCCCTGTTCATCGAAAAACACGGCCGGGTGCACATTGCACCAGATATAAATACCGCTTGCCGCCCGAAAACGAAATTCATCATCTTCCAGCGTCTCGCCATGCAGAAGACGAATTGCTTTCTCCCGTAAGCGTCCACGGTCTTGCTCACAAATCACCGGATGCTCCGATAGGCTCTCCAGTAAATCCCCTCTTTGCGGAAATGCCTCTCCAAATCGTGCCGTAAAAGCCGGAGAATAATAAATACGCCCTGTTTTTAAATCAAAATCCACAATCGGGTCAGCCGCGTGTTCCAAAATCATTCGGTATCGTTCTTCGGTTGCCGCCAATTCCTCCTGTGCCTTGTGAATTTCTGTGATATCCATCAAAACACTGTACAGCCATACAGTTCCGTTGTCGTCTTCCTGTTGCCGTGTTTTATCCAAAACCCAGATGAGCCGTCCGCTTTTCCCCACGATGCGATAAGTCGTTTCCGCAGTTTCATCCAATCTCGTCGTTTCTCTGCCACGGTTAAGCAGAAGGTTTCGGTCGCGTTCATAGACCATCCGGATAAACTGGTTTCCAAATTCGGATGCAATTTCCTCTTTACGGTAACCTGTCATGCTGCAAAATCCATCACTTACAAAATTCATTGAGAGCACTTTATCTTTTCTGCAATGCAGCACTCCGCAGGGAGCATTGGACGTCAGCGTCTGCAATTCCCGTACCTGCTCCATCCTTTTCCTGTTGCTGCGCCGACGCAAAGTGATATCTTCCACCAGCCCACAGAAGTATTCCTTCCCATCCGAACCTTTTTCCAGTGCGACACGATAGGAAGCCCAGATGTGGTGCCCATCTTTTTTAATCAGACGAAGTTCTGGGGTTGCAAATCCCTGTTCCGTGATTTCCTTTGTAACGTTTTCCCAATCAATCGGAGGGCTGTTGCTAAGCACGGACGCAGACTCTCGGCTCAGCAGTTGAGTGATTTCTCCCCTCTTATAACCCAGCATTGTGTAAAAAGATGCGCTCGCATAACTGATTGAGAGCCGTTCATCTTTCGCACAGCGCAGCAAAGCATATCCCAAGCCCTCGATCAGCTGTTCGAGATTCATATTCCCCATTCCAGCTGCTTCCTTCCGATTTTTCCATTATATGGTAAATCTAACTATATTCTAACAACCCACGAAAAACATTTCAAGTACATAAATATAGATTTTCATTTCAATTTTTTTAGTACAATTGAATGATATCTTCTACTCTTTTAATAACGTTTCCTGCTTTAGTGATACTGCTATGGTAAATCCTTGCGGCCGCAATAATCACAAAAAGCTTGACACCAGCACATCTCTGTATTATGATACAAAAAAAGACACGGAGAAAGGAATTTTTCACCATGACGTTTTCGTTTAATGCGCGATTTATGTTTTATGGATACCCCCGCTATTCTTTTGCGGCTGGGTTTTATTGCGCATACCCGAAAACTGACTGTGAGCTTTTCCGTGCCACAAGGCATTGGCCGTAACAAATTTTACGGACCGCGCCCTGGCAGAAGTTATAAAAGCGGCGGAGCTGACAGCAGCCCCGCCGTTTTTTTATTCACTCGGGTCTTTTCCCCGCAAACGGCATCGGGCGCTTTCATCCACCACAATTAGGAGGAACTGTGATGATTATTGTACTGAAACCCGGTTACACACAACAGCAAATCAACGAGTTTCGTTTATCCTTGCAGGAGAAATATGCTGTTAAAGTAAACACCTGGGTGGGCACTCAGAGCACCGTGCTCGGCCTTATCGGCGACATATCTCAAATCGATATTGATTCCATCGCCGCCCAAGAACTGGTGGAAAGTGTTAAACGGGTGCAGGAACCGTATAAAAAGGCGAATCGAAAGTTTCACCCGGACAACACGGTGATTGCCCTGCCCGGCGGGCAGAAAATCGGCGATGGAGGGCTTACCCTGATTGCCGGCCCGTGTTCGGTGGAAAGCAAGGAACAGATTTGCGGCATCGCACGGCGGGTTCAGGCTGCCGGTGCCAGCTTTTTGCGCGGAGGTGCATTCAAGCCGCGTACTTCCCCCTATTCGTTCCAGGGTCTGAAGGCATTTGGACTGGAATTTTTGAAGGAAGCAAAAAAACAGACCGGCCTGCCGATTGTCACGGAGCTGATGAGTGAAAAGCATCTCGATTTGTTCTTGGAAAGCGGCGTGGACATCATACAGGTCGGTGCGCGCAACATGCAAAACTTTGAGCTGCTCAAAGAACTTGGAAAAATCCGAAAACCGATTCTGCTCAAACGCGGACTGTCCAATACCATTGAAGAGCTGCTGATGAGCGCTGAGTACATTATGGCCGGCGGAAACAATCAAGTCATTCTCTGCGAGAGGGGCATTCGCACATTTGAGCCTTACACGCGCAATACATTGGATATTTCCGCTATCCCGATTTTAAAGCGGTGTTCCCACCTGCCCGTTGTTGTGGATCCCAGCCACGCTTCCGGACATTCCTGGCTGGTGGAACCGCTTGCATTGGCCGCTGTCGCCGCAGGAGCGGACGGATTAATCATCGAAGTTCACAACGATCCCGCTAAAGCTCTATCCGACGGGGCACAGTCCCTAACGCCCGACCAGTTTGAACATACTGCCTCCCGGCTGCGCGCGGCAGCCAAGGCCTTCGGGCGGAAGTTGGACTAACAGGCGCTTTTCTGCTATAATGTGTGAAATCGTTCTGGAAGCAGGAGGGGACATATTTATATGAATCAAAACATCGTCATTGTCGGTCTGGGATTGATTGGCGGATCGCTTGCCAAAGCATTTCAAAAATACAGCGACTGCCGCGTCACCGGCATTGACAAAAACCCGGATGTCATTACTGCGGCGGTCAATTCCGGTGCAATCCTTCGGCAGGCGACGCCGGAAGACTTGCAGCGCGCCGACATCGTATTTCTTTGTTTGTATCCACAGGCAGACATTGACTTTTTGCAGGAACATGCTGCCCATATGCGACCGGGCTGTGTTGTGACAGATGTAAGCGGTGTCAAATCCGCACTGTGCTCCCGGCTTTCGGAAATAGCGGCGCGTCACGGGCTGGTGTATATTGGCGGCCACCCGATGGCAGGCAAGGAAAAAAGCGGTTTTGAAAACAGTGAAGCGGATCTGTTTCAAGGTGCAAGCTATATTTTGGTGCCATGCGGCGCACCTCAAAGCGCTATTGATCTGATGACCGCCATAGCATTGAAACTTGGTTTTGGAAGCACAGTTCTTGCCACACCGGAGGAACACGACCGCAAAATCGCCTTTACCAGTCAGATCCCCCATGTGCTTGCCTGTGCCTATGTCAAAAGTCCTCAGTGTCCCGGTCACGCGGGATTTTCCGCAGGCAGCTACCGCGATGTATCCCGCGTGGCAAGCGTGGATGAAACCATGTGGGCCGAACTGTTTCTGGATAACCGTGTCGCCTTAACGGAGGAATTGGACACGCTCATTGGCAATTTGCAGGAGATACGGGACGCCATTGACAACGGCGACGCCGAAACTCTGCGTTCCCTTCTGCGGGAAGGACGACTTGTGAAGGAAAGGCTGGGAGAAGCATGAACTTAACAGTCAACACATCAAGGCCTTATCGCATTCTCATTGAGCACGGCTGCCTAAGCCGAGTGGGAGAAGAAGCCGCCCGCATTTTCCCACACGGTGCAAAAGCCGTGATTGTAACGGATTCCAAGGTCGGGCCGATTTACGCGCAAACTGTCGCCGCATCTTTGCAGGCTGTGGGTTTTTCTCCCTCTGTATTTACCTTTCCTGCCGGCGAAGAAAACAAACGGATGAACTATATCCTGGAGATGTATGCCGCTTTTTCCGACCACGAACTAACACGGAGCGATTTTGTCGTGGCGCTCGGCGGCGGAGTAACGGGTGACATGGCAGGATTTGCCGCTGCCACTTATTTGAGGGGAATTCGATTTTTGCAGATTCCCACCTCTCTGCTCGCGCAGATTGATTCCTCCGTTGGCGGAAAAACAGGGATTGACCTTCCCCAGGGGAAAAATCTTGTCGGTGCGTTTCATCAGCCGTCGCTGGTTCTGATAGACCCTGATACACTTTCCACTCTCCCAAAATTGTTTTTCGCCGACGGCATGGCCGAAGCGATTAAGTACGGCTGTATCCGCGACCGAGCGCTGTTTGATAAAATTGCCTGCGGCAAAATAGAAGAAAACCTTGAATCCGTCATTTTCCGATGCGTGGACATTAAGCGCGAGTTTGTCGAGCGCGACGAACTGGACAATGGGGACCGCATGCTTTTAAACTTTGGGCACACATTCGGCCACGCGCTGGAAAAACTGCACGGATATAAAGATTTGACGCATGGGCAGGCAGTAGGGATCGGCATGGTCATGATGAGCAAGTGCGGCGAGGCTGCCGGACTGACCGAGCCCTCAACGGCGGAGCAAATTGCCGCCGTTCTCGCAAAATACGGTCTGCCGGTTTCAGACAGCATCTCCCCGAAACAAATTGAGAAAGTCACCCGTTTTGACAAGAAAAGCCGCGGGGACAGGATTCATCTGGTTTTAATCAAGAAAATCGGAGAAAGCTTTCTGCATACGGTAACACGGAATGAACTGAGCCGGTTTATGGAGGCCCTCTCATGAGTCTAATACAGTTATCCCCCTCCGTTCTTCGCGGCCGTGTGCGGGTACCGGTTTCCAAAAGCGCGGCGCACCGCGCGATGATTGCTGCATTTCTTGCGGGCGGCAAGGACCCCATTCCCCCTCAGGAAACGGTCAGTGAAGATCTTGCGGCAACCCGAGCGGCTCTATCCGCTTTGAACGCCGCAATGCAGAGCGGTGAAACAGCGCACATAGACTGCGGCGAATCGGGCTCCACCCTGCGGTTTCTGATTCCGATTGCTGCGGCACTCGGGATTTCAGCAGTATTTACCGGACGCGGCCGACTGCCGCAGCGTCCGCTCGGCGTTTACCTGGACTGTCTGCCCAAACACGGAACGAAGTGCGAAAGCAGTGGGGGGCTCCCCTTTACCATTTCAGGCAAATTGCGTCCCGGTATTTATTCCCTGCCCGGAAATGTCAGTTCCCAGTTCATCACAGGACTGATGTTCGCCCTCCCGCTGCTGAACGGAGACAGCGAAATTCTTTTAACCTCTCCGTTGGAATCCGCCGGTTACGCGGACATGACCGTGAAAATTCTAAAAGAGTACGGTGTTGCAATCCTTCCTACTGAGAATGGCTGGAAGATAGCAGGGGGACAAAGCTACCATGCCTCCCGCGCGGAAATTGAGCGCGATTGGTCGCAGGCCGCGTTCTTTCTTGCGGCCGGTGCACTTGGCGGACATGTGGAACTTGAGGGCCTCAGGCAAAATTCCCCGCAGGGTGACCGCGCGGCAGAAGAGCTTTTCCGCCGATTTGGGGCACAGATTACATGGAATGACGGTATTTTGACCGCCGAACCGGGCGACCTTCACGGAATTGAAATCGACGCGTCACAAATTCCGGATTTAGTGCCGATTCTTGCCGCCTGTGCCGCATTGGCGGAAGGCCGTACCGTCATTCGAAACGCCGGGCGGCTTCGTCTGAAGGAAAGCGACCGCTTAGCGGCGATGGCGGAAGGTCTTTCCGCACTCGGTGCGACTATCACACAAACACCCGACGGGCTCGATATCCTCGGCACTCCCCGCCTGCGTGCAGGCAAAGCCGAAGGCTGCAACGACCACAGGGTGGTAATGGCACTTGCCATCGCTGCGCTGCGTTGTGACGGGGATGTCACCGTGACGGATTCGGAAAGCATTCGAAAAAGCTATCCGGATTTTTTCCGCGACTACAATGCCTTGGGAGGGAAAGCGCATGATTTGGGGCAATAAAGTTCGATTAACCATATTTGGTGAAAGCCACGGAACGGCCATCGGTGCCGTGTTGGAAGGGCTGCCTGCAGGCGAAGAAATTGACTTTGAGGAAATCTCCAAACAAATGGCCCGCCGAGCTCCGGGACGGGACGCTTCCACCACCCCGCGAAAGGAAGCGGACATTCCAAAAATTTTAAGCGGTATGCTCCAAAACAGGACAACCGGCGCACCGTTGTGTGCTGTAATTGAAAATACCAACACGCGTTCTGGTGATTATGAAAACCTGCGCAATGTTCCTCGCCCCGGACATGCGGACTACACAGCACATGTGCGGTACGGCGGATTTCAGGACGTGCGCGGCGGCGGGCATTTTTCCGGCCGTCTGACAGCGCCGCTGGTGTTCGCGGGAGCGGTCTGCCGACAAATTCTGCAGCGGCGCTCCATTACAATCGGCGCTCATGTTCTTTCTGTTCACGAGGTTTTCGATTTTGCATTTGACCCTGCAAATATTCCGCCGTCACTGCTTGACGACCTTTCATCCCGATATTTTCCCACCATTCGCCCCGAAGCGGAAACCGCCATGCGGGCAGAGATTGAGAACGCCCGCCGTCGGCAGGACAGTGTCGGGGGCGTCATTGAATGTGCGGTGACGGGGATTCCGGCAGGTTTCGGCGGGCCGCTGTCCGACGGTGTGGAATCGGTTTTTTCTTCCATTTTGTTTGGTATCCCCGCATGCAAAGGTGTGGAATTCGGTGCCGGTTTTTCTTCTGCTACTCTATTCGGCAGCCAAAACAATGACCCATTCCTATATGACCAATCCTCGACCGTGCGGACAAAAACAAACAACGCCGGCGGAATTCTGGGCGGAATCACAACCGGGATGCCTATTGTATTCCGGGCCGCGTTCAAACCCACACCATCCATTGGGCTTGCCCAACAAAGCATCAATCTGAAAACGGGAAAATCGGAAGAACTGATTGTAAAAGGACGGCACGACCCGTGCATCGTGCCGCGGGCGGTTCCCGCGGTGGAGGCTGCAGCGGCGCTGGCTGTTATCAATCTTTTGCCGTAATCGGATTGCCCGTATACTATAGATAGAAAGGTCTTTGCCATGAGTCTGGAAGAACTGAGAAAGCAAATTGACAAAATCGATGATGAGATTTTGGAACTTTTTCTGCGCCGTATGGCTTGCGCAAAACAAGTGGCGGAAGTAAAACGTCAAAAGAACCTTCCGATATTTAATCAAGCGAGGGAGCAGGAAATTCTGGACGACGTTGCTCAAAAGGCCGGTGAATACGGCGGACAGGCCCGCATTCTTTTTTCCAACCTGATGGTGATGAGTCGGGAAGTCCAGCACAGTGCGCTGGGCAGCGGCAGCACCCTGCGTCAAGCAATACAGCAAGCGTCAAGGCATCCGGAAAAGCCGCAGACTGTTGCATGTCTGGGTCAGAAAGGTTCCTACTCCCACGAGGCACTTTCGCGTTTATATCCGAAAGCTTCACCTGTCTTTTTCCCGGATTTTCCCTCGATTTTTGCCGCCGTGGAACATGGTGATGCAGACTTGGCTGTTTTGCCGGTGGAAAACTCCTCCGCAGGTTCCGTCAGCGAGGTTTACGACCTAATTTTAAAATACCGTTTTTTCATTGTAGCCGCAATCGGGCTTTCTGTTCGACATTGTCTGGCCTCCCTTGCGGCAGACAAAAAGGATGTGCGCATCGTTTATTCCCATGCACAAGCGCTGCGACAATGCGCCGAGTACCTCACCTCTCTGGGAGTTCCCTCATCCGAATGTTCCAGCACGGCCCAAGCGGCAGCTTTGGCTGCACAGGAACACGGGGCTGCGGCGCTTTGCTCGGAACACGCAGCAGCACAGTTCGGCCTAAATATGCTGGAGCGCAATGTTCAGGATATTGACGGCAACCGCACACGTTTTATCGCCATTGGACGCAGCCTGCTGATTCCCCCAAACGCAAATAAAATCAGCCTGTGCTTTTCAGTACCGCACCGTACGGGAACGCTTTACTCCGTTCTGGCTCGTTTTGCCGCTGCCGGACTCAACCTCACAAAAATTGAATCCAGACCGATTCCAGGGCGTAACTTCGAATATGATTTCTACCTCGATTTTTCCGGTTCCGTCGCAGACGCAAAAACCCTTGACCTGCTCTGTGCGCTTTCGGAGGAAGTTTCCCGCTTTTCATTCCTTGGGAATTATCCGGAAATTGAATAAAAAAACAATCAGCCCGCCGATTTTTTCGGCGGGCTTGCTTTGGGTTTAATCCTACAGTATATTAAATATTTTTCTTTACAGCAAGGGCGACCCATCCTTTTTCTTCCCGCCGCCCAATAACAGTAAAGGAGCTTTGAAGTCCTTCCAGGACATCCTGCTCACGCTCATCAATGATGCCGCTTAAAATCAAGACGGCGTCCGGTGCCATAAAGTCGCCGATATTGTGGAGAAGCTCCAAAATAACATCAGCCACGATATTTGCCGCGACAACCTGGTAGGTACCCTCCACCTGTTCGGTCAAACTGCCGCAAATACCCGTAAAGCGATTTTCCACATGATTGCGCCGAGCATTTTCTTCGGCGGTCTTAACCGCAAGCGGGTCGATGTCCACACCCACGGCGCGCTCCGCTCCAAGCAGCAGTGCCGCGATTGCAAGTATCCCGCTGCCGCAGCCAACGTCAAGCATGGAACAACCGGGAGTTACAAATTCCTCCAGGAACTCCATGCACAGGCGCGTTGTTTCGTGCGTTCCTGTGCCGAACGCAATACCCGGCTCTAAGTCCAGCACCACACGTCCCTCCGGATTATCCGTCTGTTCCCAATCCGGGCGAATCAGCAGCTTTTTACCGACGGGAATCGGATGAAAATACTGCTTCCAGTTGTTTATCCAATCTTCCTGTGCACAGGACGCCGTTTCAATTTTATGCCGGATACCACATGCATTATACCGTTCACTTAAAAATGCAATAGCCTCCGCAGGGCTGTCCTCCGGAGCGATATAAACATGCACAACCGCCTTCGAGCGGTCTTTTTTTAACAACTCTTCATCGATTAAGTCAATATGCGCTATCTGCTCCACTTCTTCCTGCAGATGGGAATAATCTTCAATATAAATGCCGTAGGGGACCGTCATTTGAGCGATATCGCCCGCCGCATCCGCCTGCTGTGCATCCACCGTAATTTTCACTTCTGTCCAGTCCATCAGATTCCTCCGCTTTCAGTACTTTATTTTTAATTATAACGGAGTACAGATAAAAAATACAGACTTATTTTGCCCACTGCCCGAATACATTTGAGTATAAGGCATAAAGGTGGGCTGAAATGAATCGAAAACATTTATTCATAAAAAACGCAATTCTCATGACTGCAGGCTCCGTCGCCCTGCGCTTTTCAGGACTTTGGTTTCGTTCCTGCATTTGTTCCTGGATTGGCGCAAGCGGGGTGGGAATCTATCAGTTGATTTTTTCTATATTTTCGCTCGGCATCACGGCATGCACCTCTGGAATCGGCCTTGCCGTCACACGCATGGTTGCGGAAGGCAAGGGTTCAAAAAGGTATCTGATGGGGTGTCTGTCCTTCGCCCTTGCGATGAGTTTTGCGGCGGGTACCGTTCTGGTTGCCGTCTCGGATTTCGCGGCCAGCCGATTAATCGGAACCCCCGCGGCTGCCGTTCCACTTCGTCTGCTTGCGCCCGGGCTACCGTTTATCGCGGCCTGCGCATGCCTAAAAGGCTATTTCTTTGCCAACCGCAACATTGTAATTCCCATGTTGGGCGAATTTTGGGAACAGCTCGCAACCATCGGTGTTTCCTATCTGCTGCTGACCCGCACACAGCTGCCGCAGCTCAACGCGCTGATGCTGGGCTCCACCATCAGTGAAGCGGCGGCATGTGCCTATGTAGTCGTCGCCTTTGTTCTTTATATTCGTCGGCACAGCCTTGCCAAAGACAATAGAACACAAACGCATGTACTGCAAAACATTCTGCATATTGCGGTTCCCATGCTGGTCGGTTCTTTTCTGCGCAGTTCTCTGTTCAGCGCAGAAAACTTGCTGATACCCGCCGGCCTGCGAAAATTCGGCGCTGAAGGAACCGCTGCGCTGGCACAGTACGGCGTCATGCATGGCATTGTGATGCCGGTCATCTACTTTCCAATGTCGTTTGTCACCTCGGTTGCCATGCTGCTGATTCCGGAAATTGCGCAGGAGGCGGCGCATGGTCACAGCCGCGCTGTACAGTATTCCGCAGAGCATGCGTTTCGCACCACGCTGATGTTCGGTTTTATTACCAGTGCGGTGCTGATTGTGTTTGCCGACGAAATCGGACGGATATTCTTCGGCAGTTCCCAAGCTGCCAATATTCTGCGCATCATGGCGCCCATTGCCCCGCTGATGTATTTAGATAACATGGTGGACAATATGCTAAAAGGACTGGACCAACAGATGTATTCCCTAAAATACAATTTCAGCGATTCCATTATGCGCGTTGCGCTGATTTCAGCTCTCATCCCCGTCTACGGCATCCGCGCCTATCTCGCCATTCTGTTTTTCAGTGAAATCTACAATGCTTCCCTAAGCATCAGCCGACTGCTGAAAGTAACCGAGCTAAAAGTGGATATTGTCGACTGGATTGTCTTTCCTGCGGTTACGGGTGCGCTGCTCTATTATGTGATGACTCTGCTCAAAAAAGCAGTCCTATATTTCATTTGACAAACCCCGCAGGAATCGCTAAACTGTACCTTGAATTTAAGGTGGGGTTAAGCGAATGAACAATATCCGAATTTTGTTTCTTTTGTTCATGATATACAGCTTTCTCGGATGGTTGTGCGAAAGCATCTATTGCTCCATCCGCGGAAGGAAATTCATTAACCGAGGTTTTTTAACCGGGCCGTTCTGCCCGATTTACGGTGCCGGCGCTGTTCTTATCGTGGAGATTCTCACACCTCTGAAGGGACAAATAATTCCATTATTTTTTGCGGGCGCGTTTTTGGCCAGCCTGGTGGAATATGGGACAGGCCTTCTTCTGGAAACGCTGTTCCACACCAGATATTGGGATTATTCGAAATATCGATTTCAAATTCACGGACGAGTCTGCCTGCAAAATTCCACGATGTTCGGGATTATGGGCATCATAACAGTGAACTACTTGCAGCCTTTGTTGTTGAATCTGCTTCTGCTAATCCCGCAGCGTACTCTCAGCTGGCTGTTTTGGGGACTTGCCCTTTATCTGCTGGCAGATACTGCGCTGTCCGTTGTGGAAATCACCAGCTTGAACGACAAGCTCGCCGAACTGCAGCAAGTGCTGGACGAAATCAAAGAAAAGGCACATACCGCCCGCGTTGACAAGCTGGAGATTTTGCAAAGCACGATTGTCTCCCGGCTTGACGAAAGCACGAAAACACGTCTTAGATTTCTTTTTGAAAAAAAAGCAAAACTGGAATCCGGATTTCATCTGCTGCAGCGCCGAATTATCCGCGCGTTCCCAACCATGCGTAGTGTAAAAAACAACGAATCTCTTCAGCGCATCCGTTACTTACTGCAAAATTACAGCAATTTCATCCGCCGCCGGTAACCGGATTTAAAAAAACAGGCTCTATGTCAATAGTTGGGGTAACCCAAAATGGAAACACCGGATGGAGCGGCGCTAAGCTGCTCCATTTTTTGTCAAATGATGGAACATGTGAAGAATACGATTGCGGAAGCGACGAAAATTACGATAACCGTAGGCATTGCGTTTGAGTACCTTAATCTTGTTGTTAACCCCTTCGGTAAAACCATTGGTGTAAGGACAATCAAACGAATTTAGAATACCTTTTGACCAGCGGACCATGGTATTTCCACAAGCAACAAATCTTGAAAGACCACTGTTTTGTGCGGCCATAATCCAATGGGATAGCGCTGTCCGTGCAGATTGACTATCGGGAGAATCCAGGACTTTGAAGAACTGTTCTTTAAGAGAGTAGGCTGTCAGCAGACGGTTGCTGGCATAGAGCATAAGATCGACCTGTTGCTTTTGCTCCGGAGTGAGAAATTGATATCGCTTGTTCAGTAAGATTCGGGAGCGTTTAAAATAAATTCTTCGGGTTTTACTGAATTTTTTCTGTTCTTCCTTGCGAACGGCTTCAAAGGCCCAAAATACTTGGCGAATGTAATGATATTTGTCAATGACATAAATTGAATCTTTAAAATATGTTTGAGCAATACCGGCGTATGTACTCCACATATCGCTGACAAAATGTTTGGTTTGAGAACGGTCAATCCGGCTGAAATATTCTGTCAGTTTGTGGTTGTAACGAGCAGGAAGAATATCAAGGATTCGGTGACGGACCGGATCGGTCAGAATGCACTGATATTTCTCTCCGCTTGTATTGCCTTTAAACTCATCAATTGATACGACTTCGGGTAATTGCTGTGGCTTTCCATAGTGGATACAATCGAAAATCCGGATAATAGTTGAAACAGATAGATTTACTTCACGTGCTACACTGGTAAAAGAACGCACGTCGGAAAGCTTTGAAATGATATATGAGGCTAAACGGTTTGTCATGCGATGATATCTAGGCAAAAACGAATTATCCTCAAAGAAACGCTTTCCACAAGAATGGCAGCGATATCGGCGCTTTCGTAGAATCAGGGAGGTATGTTTGCCAAAAGCGGGAATGTCTTTTACTGTTTGACAACGGTAATCATGAACGTAGCTGGTTTGATGGCCACAACAGGGGCAAACATGCGGTTTTCTCGGTAACTCAATAAAAATTTCCGTTTTATCAGGCAATTGCCTCACATTTTTTACGATTACCCCTTTTAATCCAAGCAATTTTTCGATAGAATGAGTACAGAGCATATCGATGACCTCCCAAATGGTGGTGTGGTAATCTCCATTTTAAAGGTTTTTCATCGAATATGCTCTACTTTTTTGCTCCCTTTTCGCAGACCCTATTCGTTACACCCCAACATTTATTATAGAGCCAAAAAACAAAAGCCAACCAAACAGTGTCTTTACGCATACCGCCGCCCCAAAAGGACGGCGGTATCATCATGCGGATTATTTCAACACTGCGATGGCTTCTACTTCCACGAGAACTCCCTTTGGCAGTTCCCGAACGGCAACGCAGGAACGTGCCGGTTTTTTTGTGAAGTACTTTGCATAAACCTCATTGAATGCAGCAAAATCATCCATATTTTTCAAAAAGCAGGTCGTTTTCACTACATCTTCATACCCGACGCCGGCAGCCTTGAGAATTGCCCCCACATTTTTCAGGGCCTGTTCGGTTTGTGCGGCAATATCCCCTGCAACAATTTTTCCTGTTTGAGGCACAATCGGAATCTGTCCGCTGGTAAACACCAAATTTCCCGCCACAACAGCCTGGGAGTAGGGGCCGATAGCCTCCGGTGCGTTTTGTGTATACACAGTTGTTTTCATGTTAAACTCTCCTTCTCAGCTTTCCAAAATATGATATCCCGCGCGTACAACGGCGTCTCGAATACGATTGAGATGGTCGCGGTCGCGCGTTTCCACGCCGATGGACAGTGTGCACGATGTGATATCGGCTTCATCTCCGGAGTGGTCATGCCTCACGGAAACCACATTGCCGCCAAGTTCTGCAATGACGGCCGAAACCTCTCTCAGTTCACCGGGCTTGTCAACCAGTTCAATAACCAGTTTCCCCTGCCGTCCGGCTCGGATGAGTCCGCGGCTGATTACGCGGGACAAAATCGTAACGTCTATATTTCCGCCGGAAACCAAACAAACCGTCTTTTTTCCACGAACGTCCACACGGTTGAACATGGCGGCCGCCACTGACACCGCTCCTGCCCCCTCGGCAATCAATCGGTGCTGCTCCATCAGTGCCAGAATTGCCGCGGCGGTTTCATCATCTGTTACGGTGACGATTTCGTCAACATACTCCCTGCACATGTTATAGGTTATCTGTCCCGGGCATTTCACGGCAATTCCGTCCGCAAATGTGGAAACACGCGGAATCGGCTCTATCTTTTTATTTTTGAGCGCCCGCATCATCGACGGTGCGCCGGTTACCTGCACACCATAGACTTTGCACTGCGGGCGTATGGATTTGACTGCGCAGGCAACACCTGCAGCGAGTCCGCCGCCGCCGATTGGTACAATAACTGCGTCCGCATCGGCCAGCTGTTCCATAATCTCCAGCCCAATCGTTCCCTGCCCCGCAATGACATCCGGGTCATCGAACGGATGAATAAACGTGGCACCGCTCTCTTTCTGCAGTCTGCACGCCTCCCGGTATGTATCGTCATACACGCCTTTTACCAAACGAACCTGCGCGCCGTATGATTTTGTGGCTTCCACTTTAGAGATCGGTGCACCCTCAGGAATACAGATCAGCGCGGGAATGCCGCTTTTCGCGGCAGCCAGTGCAACACCCTGCGCATGGTTTCCGGCGGAGCAGGCAATAACTCCTTTTTCCTTTTCCTCCTCGGACAAGCGGCTAATTTTATGATACGCCCCCCTCACTTTGAAGGAACCGGTAATTTGGAGATTTTCCGGTTTTAGATAAATCTGCCCCTCCGGGTTGATGCGCGGGGCTTCCATTAAGTCTGTTTTTCGAACAACGCCCTCAAGTGCGCGGGCCGCCTGCTGAATTTGTTCAAGCGTCATAAAAGCCACATCCTGTCGTATTATTTCTTTAAGAATTCATTTCCAAAATGGGTTCTTCCACCGAACCGCTTGCCGGCACCATGGGCAGTACATTTAAATCCTTGCCAACCGGACAATTGATGAGTACAGGGCCGCCGAATGTCAGAGCCTGCCGCAGAACCGGCTCAATTTCCGATCTGCTGGAAATCGTCATAGCCCGGACACCAAATGCTTCCGCCAGTTTTTCGCAGTCCGCGCCATCGTCAACATCCGACTCGGAAAAATGCCCGGAGTAAAACAATTTTTGCCATTGGCGCACCATGCCAAGCGTAGAATTTGAGAATATCAGTTCAATTACGGGAATTTTTTCTCTTGCCAGTGTCGAAAGTTCCGCGCAATTCATGCGGAAACTGCCGTCGCCTGCGACATTGATCACCGGACGATCCGGCATGGCGGCTTTCGCACCAATGGCTGCTCCCAAGCCGTAGCCCATGGTGCCAAGACCACCGGAGGTGAGAAATGTCCGGGGTTTTCGGAAAGAGTAAAACTGTGCCGCCCACATCTGATGCTGCCCGACTTCCGTCGTCACAACTGCATCCGGCCCGGCCAATCTGCACAGCGTTTCCAAAACCTCTTGCGGTAATACTTCGTCCGGTGTTTGTCTTGACTGCCGCAGCGGATACTCCTGTTTCCAACGTAGGGCTCGTTCCATCCAGTCTTTGTGGTTTTGCGGCTTTAAAAGGGGAAGAAGCTGACGAAGTACTGTACCGATATCTCCTTGAATTCTCTGATCCACGCCAATGTTTTTTCCGAATTCCCTAGCGTCTATGTCGATTTGAAGAATCCGGCAGTTTCTGCCGAACCGCTCCGCATCGCACAGCACACGGTCCGAAAAACGGCTGCCAACCGCAATCAGCAAATCGCAATGTTTCATAGCCTCAGCGGAAGCTTTCGTTCCGTGCATGCCCAACATTCCAAGATATCGCTCGTTCGCCTGGTCATATCCACCCTGGCACATCAGTGAACAGGAAACCGGTGCATCCAGTTTTTCTGCCAGCAGCGCAAATTCCTTTTCCGCATTGGAAGCGACTATTCCGCCGCCTCCGTACAAAAACGGCCTTTCGCTTTCCTCTATCATCGCTGCTGCCCGGCGAAGTGCTTCCTGAGACAGCATTTTCTTCTCTTCCTGCTGCTGCGGCGCTTGCGGAACAAATTCCGCCTTTTGCGCCGAAACATCCTTCGGAATATCAATGAGCACAGGACCTTTCCGCCCGGTTCCCGCAATTTGAAAAGCCTCCCTCACAACAGCCGCCAGTTCTGAAGCGTCGCGAACAAGAATGCTTTTCTTGGTTACCGGCCGAGTAATGGCGGTGATATCTACCTCTTGGAAACTGTTTTTTCCTAGCAGATGCCGTGCCACGTTTCCGGTAATAGCAACCATCGGGACAGAATCCATCCATGCCGTCGCGATTCCGGTGACAAGATTAGTCGCGCCGGGGCCGGAGGTTGCAATGCAGACCCCGGTTTTTCCGCTAGCTCTGGCATAGCCGTCCGCCGCGTGGGCGGCCGCCTGTTCGTGCGCCGTACGAATATGACGAATTTTGCCGCGGTATTCATACAAGGCGTCGTAAAGGTTCAGCACCGCCCCGCCCGGATAGCCGAAAACGGTGTCAACTCCTTGTTCCAGCAGGCATTCCATTAAAATCTGGGCTCCTGTCAGCATCATGAAAGATTCCTCCTTTTGGTATGAAAACGCACTAATAAAACAAAAAAGCTTTCGCCTCCAAAGAGGCGAAAGCTAAAGCTTCGCGGTACCACTCTTCTTTACCGCCAAAAAAGGCGGCATCTTTGCGCGCATCCAACAATGCGCCCTCCTGTAACGGGGAGCTCCGGGACGGCCTACTCGATTGCCTTTCAGCCTCCTGCTCAAGGGTGATTTCGCGCGGATTCCGCGCCGCCTCGCACCATCCGGCGGCTCTCTGTTGCGGAGGGGCCCGCGGTCCTTCCCTGTCTACGCAATTCATTTTATTCGCATTTCTTTGTCATCCATAATACTTTGACATTGGTGCTTTGTCAATCATTTTTAAATGATTTGTTAATATTCTCTAAATTTTTCAAATATTTTCTAGCTTGTCTTCCTACAAAACAACGATTTTATTCCGATTTGCAAAAAATCGATTGACAAGGTTAGGCCTGAGTGCTAAGATTGTGCACAACAGAATACCGATGAAATGCAGTGAGCGGGCAAAAGTTCGGTTCCAACTCCTTGCAGAGAGCCGCTGGTAGGTGCAAAGCGGTAGGAAGTTCCGATACGACATCTCCCGTTAGCAGCCGGTTTGAAAGGCCAATGGCCGATTAGATCCGGACGGTTCCGTTCCGTTACAAACGGACGTATTGGGTGGGCCCGCCCGATACGCTTGAGGTGGCTGCAGCGTTGCAGCAAGCAGAGTGGTACCGCGGAGATTAAATCCTCCGTCTCTGGTTTAAAAAATCAGAGACGGAGGTTTTTTTATTTGGATTATCGCGATATTCCGTATTCTTAAGAAAGAACTTGTTACGATTGAGGAAGGAAGCACATATTATGAACGGATTAGCTATCATCATCGTTGCCATTGCCGTTTTGGGCGGCGGCTATCTCTTTTACGGCAGATGGCTTGTAAAAAAGTGGGGAATTGACCCAAACGCTAAAACCCCCGCCTATGTGCATGAGGACGGGCAGGATTACGTGCCGGCTCCGAGAGGAATTGTTTTCTCTCATCAATTTTCCACCATTGCAGGTGCTGGACCTGTTACAGGACCGATTATTGCGGCCATGTTCGGTTGGTTGCCGGCTCTGCTGTGGATTCTTGTGGGCGGCGTGTTTTTCGGCGCGGTGCAGGATTTCGGCGCCTTATACGCATCTGTGAAAAACGAGGGAAAATCCATTGGACTGATTATTGAAAAATACATTGGCAAAACAGGAAAACGCCTGTTCCTCTCATTCTGTTGGATCTTTTCACTCCTTGTCATCGCGGCATTTGGCGATATGGTTGCCTCCACATTTAATGCCTTTTCCGTTGCAGGAGAGGTCAATGCGCCGAATGCGGCAGCCGGTTCTATTTCCCTGTTTTATATCCTCGGTGCGGTGCTGTTCGGACTTTTTATGAAATACGCAAAACCGAACCAGGGTGTTTTGTTCATTGTGGGCCTTGTGTTGTTCTTCGCCATGATGGCGGCCGGAATGGCCTTCCCGGTCTATCTGGATAAGACGCAGTGGCGTCTGGTAGTATTTGCCTATATTTTCTTTGCGGCGGTTGTTCCAATGTGGATTTTGATGCAGCCGCGCGATTATCTGAGCACATTCCTTCTCATCAGCATGATTCTCGGCGCGGTTGTTGGAATCTTTATGACAAACCCAAGCATGAATCTGCCGGCATTTACGTCTTTTAACGTCAACGGTACAATGCTGTTCCCCATGCTGTTTGTTACCATCGCCTGCGGTGCAATTTCAGGCTTTCACAGTCTTGTTTCATCGGGAACTTCATCCAAACAAGTCAGAAATGAAAAAGATATGCTCAGCATTGGATACGGAGCCATGATCGTCGAGTCCCTTCTCGCGGTTGCCGCTATTGTGGTTGCAGGTGCCGCTGCAACAAACGGAAAACTGCCAGATGGTACGCCATTCCAGATTTTCTCTGCCGGCGTGGCCGGATTTTTCCAGCAGTTTGGCATGTCGGAATATGTGGCAAAATGCAGCATGACAATGTGCGTTTCTGCCCTGTGCCTAACCACCCTCGATTCCGTCGCCCGCATTGGGCGTATGTCCATGCAGGAGCTTCTCTATGACGAAGACGGTAAAGCACACACGCCTGTGACCAAATTCCTTACAAACAAATACGTCTCCACCATTGTCACTTTGGTTTTCGGATTTCTTCTTTCCCTCGGTGGATACACCAATATTTGGGCACTGTTCGGCTCTGCCAACCAGCTTTTGGGGGCACTTGTTCTGATTGCGCTGGCTGTTTTCCTCAAAACAACCGGACGCGAAGGCTGGATGCTCTATGTTCCCATGACCATGATGCTGGCTGTCACCATGACTGCTTTAGTCATGGCGGTTATCAACATTTTCGTAAAAATTGGAGCAGGGCAATTCGTATTCCTCACCGATGGGCTTCAGTTAATCGTTGCCATTTTGCTGATGTCTCTTGCCGTAATGGTAGCTTATCACTGCCTGCAAAAGCTTTTCGGCAAAGAAAAAGATGAAACTACACCACCCGTCGCTGAAAAAGCGACCTAAGACAGATATCCCCTTTACTTCAAAAAGCCGGTGTGCGAAACTTTTGCACATCGGCTTTCCATTTTATGCATGAATATGTTCAGCCGCAATATATTTATGAGGAATGCTGCACTGTGATGGGCGCCGTTTTCGCACCGGTTAAACGAATTAAATCCTGCGGAGCAAGTTCTACCTGCGTGCCGATTTTTCCGCCGCTGACAATCATGGTTTCCAATGTTTCACAGCTTACATCCAACACGGTGACATACTGCTTTTTCATCCCGACTGGGGAACAGCCGCCCCGAATATAACCTGTCACTTTATTGATTTCCGACACATGAATCATTTCAACGGATTTTTCTCCCACGCTTCTCGCCGCTGCTTTTAAATTCAGTTCCTCAGCAACCGGTACAACAAACACAAAAAAATTACCGGATGCCCCACGTGTAACAAGTGTTTTGAACACCCGTTTTACATCCTGCCCAAGCTTTGCTGCAACGGAAACTCCATCAATTTTCCCATCTTTATTCTCATAAAAATATGGCTTATACGTTATTTTTTTCGCTTCCAAAATTCGCATCACATTCGTTTTATTTTCTTTAGCCATGTAAAATATCCCCTTTATATTTTCCCATTTTTATTATAGCGCCGTTCTCAGAAATGTAAAGACGCAGACTGCCGTCAGGACGGCAACACAAAACCAAGCACGGATCTTCTGCGCCAATGTATTCGCACAGTCCCCCATTACCTCACGGCTGGAAGTCAGAATTGTCAAAAATATCAGCACAGGTGTCATTAATACACCACCTGCCACCTGCACAAATACCGCCGCGGAGTTCAGCGGCAAACTGGGAATCAACACTGCGCCGGCGGCAAACAGCACGCTGATGCCGTACACCGCATAAAAACCGGGAGCCTCGCGAAAACTGTCGTTTAAACTGTTCGACCAACCGAACGCCTGCGCTATGCTGAACGAGGAAGAAAGGGAAACGGTAATCGAAGCCAGCAGCCCGGAGTTAAAAAGTCCGAGCGCAAATAAAACACCTGCAGCAGGGCCAATGCGCAAGGAAAGCGCCTGAACCAATTCCGACGGGCCTGCGGCTTCCAAATTCGGTACCATACCAAAGACGGAGGAACCGACAAAAATCAGCGCGGCCGCTACTGCCACTTGACAGACACATCCTGCGAAAACATCTTTTCTGCCGTCCCGGATTCTCCGCTTGCGCGCACCACCATCCGCATAGGCGGAATTCTGGTAAAAAATCATCCAAGGGGCAACGGCATTTCCAATCAAAGCGGCTGCATACCAAAGAAAATATCCGCCTTCGGCAAGATGGAGGCTTTCTGCCGCCGCAATGCCTGGGCGCGCCGCAAACGCCAGAAAAAGAAAAACCAAATTATACATCCCAATCAAAAGTCCCATGCGTTCCTTTTTCTTGTACCCGCTGAACAGCGCGATGGAAAGAATGAGAATACCGCTGAGCAGCACTGCCGGAATTCGATGAATCCCAATCAGCCCAAGCCCTGCGGACATACCGACAAATTCGGTCATCAGCGTCAGTAGATTTTCCACCATCAGTGCAGCCACTTGGCAAATCATCCATCCGCGCCCGCAGCGCTCCCGAAGCAGTTGGGTGTATCCCGCATTTGACACAATACCAAGGCGCATTGCCATTTCCTGTACTGTGTATGTAACAGGCATGAGGCATAATGTCAGCGGAACGAACACGGCCGGGCCGAATTTGGCCCCCGTCAGCGCATAGGATAAAATACCGCCCGCGTCATTGTCGGCCATTGCGGCCAACATGCCGGGGCCAAGGAAAAGAAATAGTAAAAAGGGACCGCGTTTCCTTTCCGACATGAAAACACCCCCATGGGCAGTTTATGCCCCGGGGATGTTTTCTGCTCATGCGAATTTATTTTTCAAATTTCCATTTTACACCCTGCGGTGTGTCTTCCACCACTACGTGGCGTGCCTTGAGTTCATCGCGGATGCGGTCCGCGGTTGCCCAATCCTTTGCAGCGCGGGCTTTTGTCCTCTCGGCGATCAGACGCTCGATTTCTTCATCTGCAACTGTTTTTTTCTTCCTATACAGCAACCCAAGTACACCTGCAAGGTCATTGAACAGGTCAAGGGCAAACAGACACAACTCTTTGGAAGGATTCTTTTCCGCCGTCAGATTCGTATTGATATCCTTTGCCAAGTCAAATAACGCGGACAGCGCATCCGCCGTGTTCAAGTCGTCCTCCATTGCCTCAATGAAACGATCTTGACGGGATTCAAACTGGCGGCGCAGTTCACGCTCTCCCTCTTTTTCGCCTTCGGCAGCATGCTGGATTAAGAACTCCAGGTTGTCGCGGCAGTTATACAAACGCTCCAGCGCAGATTTACACTGCTCAATAATATCCACACTGTAATTAATCGGCGAGCGGTAGTGGGAGGAAATCATCAGGTAGCGAATCGGCTCGTATCCGTATTTTTCGGCAACGTCACGAACAGTAAAGAAATTACCGAGGGATTTTGACATCTTTTTGTTGTCCACATTGATATAGCCGTTATGCATCCAGTAGTGCGCAAACGGCACACCGTTACAGCATTCGCTCTGCGCAATTTCATTTTCATGGTGTGGGAATATCAAATCCTGTCCGCCGCAATGAATGTCGATGGTTTCGCCAAGGTATCGGCGGGCCATGGCCGAACACTCGATATGCCAGCCCGGTCTTCCATGCCCCCACGGAGAAATCCAGCTCGGTTCCCCGGGTTTCGAACCCTTCCACAGCGCAAAATCGAGCGGATCTTCCTTATGTTCTCCCACAGCGATACGCGCACCGGACTTTAAGTCATCCAGCGGTTGATGGGACAACTTGCCGTAATCCGGGTCCTTCAGCGTGCGGAAATAAACATCTCCGTTTTCTGCAGGATAGGCATATCCTTTTTCTATTAAAGTGGAAATAATCGAAATAATTTCATCTATATTCTCCGTTGCCAACGGATGCACTGTGGCAGGACGTACATTCAGGCCGGCGGCGTCCGTACGATACTCCTCAATGTACTGTTGGGACACCGTAAGGTAGTCGGTCTTTTCTTCGTTTGCCTTGCGGATAATCTTATCGTCAATATCGGTAAAATTCTGCACAAAGGTTACCTTCATCCCGCGATACTCCAGGTACCGGCGGAGCACATCAAACACGCAGATAGGCCGCGCATTTCCGATGTGAATATAATTGTACACAGTCGGGCCGCAGGCGTAGATTTTCACTTCTCCGGGTTTAATGGGAACAAATTCCTCTTTCTGTCTGGTCAGCGTGTTGTAAATCTTCATGTTCGATTCCTCCCTTATGAACTTTTTGCCGCTTTTCTTTCGTCTTTGTGCAAGACGGCTTTTTCCATCCGTTCAAGTTGTTCATGAATATAACGGAGTTGCACACCCATATAACAAAGCTGCTGCGCAACCGGATCGCTGATGTGGATTTGGTCCAAGTTCGCCGGACGGACACCATTTTGCCGCACAATCCGCGCGGGTACCCCGACTGCCGTGGCATTTGCGGGTACTTCTTCCAGAACAACCGCACCCGCTGCTATGCGTGCGTTATCCCCCACACGGAAAGGCCCCAGGATTTTTGCTCCGGCGCCCACCAGCACATGATTTCCGAGCGTGGGATGCCGTTTTCCCTTGTCTTTGCCGGTTCCGCCGAGCGTTACCCCCTGATACAGTGTGCAGTAATCTCCGATTTCGGCGGTTTCTCCGATAACCACTCCCATACCGTGGTCGATGAACAGTCCTTTTCCTATTTTTGCACCGGGATGAATCTCAATTCCTGTTTTATGCCGTGCCCGCTGGGAAATATACCGCGCAATAAATTTGTGGTTGTGTTGATAAAACCAGTGGGCAATTCGGTAGTACAGAACCGCCCGATACCCCGAGTAGAGAAAGAACACTTCCAGCCGGGAGCGCGCAGCAGGGTCGCGGTCCATAATCGAATCCAGTTCTGCCTTAAGTTTAGAAAACATCATAAGCCTCCTGTGGAAAACAGAGAAGCCGCCTCCATCCCCAAAACTGGGGACGGAGGCGGCTTTCTGCCGCGGTTCCACTCCGCTTTATCGCTTAAAGTGCCTTTAACGGGGCCAACCGTGCGGGAATACTGCAAAGTTCCTCCCGCCTGCTCGCGGACGCATTTCATTCCTCTTCCTGCAAAAAGCGCTTTCAGCCGACGACGCTTTCTCTCTGTTGCCACCCGAAGGAATTACTTCTTCCGGTCACTGCATTTCCATTCTATTTCATAATAGCCGATACTAGTTCCGGTGTTACACAGTATAGTACAAAACTTTGGTTCTGTAAACACCCTAATTTATTTTGCAGTATCCAGCAATTGAATATTCTGCATGAGATACACCATTCCCGATATGACCGCAAACACTGCGGAAATCAGCACCAAAAAACTGCCAAACCAAGTGAGGATAAACGCTCCGTCCGCTCCGAATATGGTAAATGCAGACAGACTTCCCTGCTGCACCAGTTCCAAAATAAACTGAAACGCAAGCACCGATGAAATTGCCACAACCTGACTGACAGTTTTGGCCTTGCCCCATTTGTTTGCTGCAATAACCTGCCCGCGTTCTGCGGCAACCAGGCGAATGCCCGTTACCATAAATTCACGTGCAAGAATAATGATAACCACCCAGGAATCCGCCAGCCCGAACTGAACAAAACAAACCAGTGCTGACAGAACCAGGATTTTATCCGCCAGCGGATCCATGAACTTGCCGAAATCCGTAATCTGATTGTTTTTACGGGCAATTTTGCCGTCCAAATGATCCGTGTAGGATGCGGCAATAAACAAAATCAGCGCCCAAAGATAATGCATGCTGATATAATCCTGCGCAAGCAATACGATGAGAAAAAACGGAACCATGCAAATTCTAGCAATTGTCAACCGATTCGGCAGATTCATGACATGCCCCTCCCTTTACTCCACAGCCTTTCCGGCCGGGTCACCATCGATGCAGTCGGTGATTTTCACCTCAACAAATTGGCCGGGCTCCGGCTTGTGCACTGCTGAAAACCAGACTCTTCCGTCAATGTCCGGAGCATCAGCGGTACTGCGCCCATAATAAAGCCCTTCATCCGTATCGTAACCCTCCGTGAGGACACGAAGCGTCTGACCTATCAGTGCTTCCGCCTGCGCCTGCATAATGTCCATCTGGATTTCCATAATCAGTTCCGCGCGGCGCCGCTTTGTTTCTTCATCGAGTTGATTCGGCATCTCTGCCGCAGCAGTGCCCTCTTCCTGAGAATAAGCAAAACAGCCGAGCCGTTCAAAGCGAATATCCCGGACAAATCCACACAGATTTTCAAAGTCCTCTTCCGTTTCTCCGGGAAAACCGGCAATCAGTGTAGTGCGCAGTGTAATCCCCGGAACCGCAGCGCGAATTTTATTCATCAAAGCAGTCAACGAAGCGCGATCTCCAGCCCTGCGCATTGCCCGAAGCACCCTGCCGCTGCTGTGTTGAAGCGGTAAATCCAGATATTTTACGATTTTTTCTTCCTCTGCCATCGTTTGGAGTAACTCATCCGTAATGGAATCGGGATAGGCATACAGAAAACGAATCCATTCCAGCCCTTCAATTTTACAGAGCCTGCGCAGCAGTTTAGGCAGCATCAGTTCATGATACAGGTCGTACCCGTAGCGCGATGTGTCCTGTGCAACGAGGATAACTTCTTTTACGCCCTGTGCGGCAAGGCCGCGTGCTTCTTCTTCAATTTCTTCCATTGGGCGGGAACGGTACGGACCGCGAATGGCGGGAATTGCGCAATAAGAACAGCGGTTATCGCACCCTTCTGCTATTTTTAGGTACGCCGTGTATTTTGGAGTCAACAATCTGCGCGCCCCGCACAGCGGCAGGGCTGTCTTTTCGGGAAACACTTCCGTTTTAGTACCCTCGAGCGCTTTTGCCACAACTTGTGCAATATTGCTGTTTGCACCAATGCCTGCAACGGCATCCACTTCGGGAAGTTCCTTTAATATTTGCTCCCGATATCGTTGAGCCATACAGCCTGTGACAACAATCGCCCGAACGCTGCCCTCGGCTTTTTTCTTTGCAAGCTCCAAAATTTCGCCGATGGACTCTTTTTTTGCCGCGTCAATAAAGCCGCAGGTGTTAACAATTGCAACATCCGCTTCCCCAGCGTCCTGCTTGAGTTCATATCCTTCTTTTTGCAGAATCGCCAGCATCAGTTCCGCATCTACTTGATTTTTTGGGCATCCAAGGTTTACAAGTCCCACTGAATATGCCATATCTTCTCCTAATTACCAATCCTCCGCCCCGTATTCCGGGGAGATTTCGTTTTCTTCTTCATATTGTTTAAGCGCGCTTTTGATATCATCCCAATGATAACCGAGTCTTTGCAAAGCCGCAATCGCTCGGCGGCGGCCTTTTTCATCGCCAAGCATACGGCCGTATTTTCTTTCAAGCAGTTTCAAAATTGCCTGTACGGGATTCGGGGCAATTTCTTCCACTATACGTTCCGCTGTCTCAAAGTCGATTCCCTTTTTTGTCAACTCCCACCGCACGCGGGAAACAGAGCATCCCTTGCGTTCAAACAGCTGAGCGGCAAGGCGTTTGGCATATTCCTCGTCGTTGACAAGTCCGAGTTCCTCCAAATGTTTCACTGCACGCTCGGCCGCCTCCCTCGGGACAACCCGCGCAACCTTGTCAACCAATTCTTTATGGGAATGCGCACGGTGTTCCAGCAAGTAAAGCGCTTTTTCCTGCGCGCGCCGCGCATCGCTTTTTAAAATCAATTGGTGAAGCTGCTCATCGGTTAGTTCTGCACCGAGCCTAAGACCGGATCGCACAAAGGTTTCCGTATCAACACTGACGGCAAATTCGCCGTCGATAAACAGGGCTGTTAAACCCTTTCTGCGCGGTTGAGCCGCTGTCAGCGTCATGTGTCATCGGCCTCGATATCGATAGTCGCTGTGTGACTCTCCTTCTCTGCCGGCGGTTCTTTGACAACGGTTTCCACAGGGCGTACGCGCGTTCCCTTACCGGACGGCTTATGGAACAGTTCCGACTCATGCTGTCGAATCGCCTCTTCCAACTCCGCCGCCGTTTCGGGGTGTTCCACAAAAAAGTTTTTTGCGTTTTCACGCCCCTGCCCCAACCTTGTTTCTTTGTAGGAATACCATGAACCGCTCTTTTGGACCAAATCCAGCTGAACGCCAAGGTCCAGCAGTTCTCCCTCTCGGGAGATTCCATGACCGTACATGATATCAAATTCCGCAAAGCGGAACGGCGGCGCAATTTTATTCTTAACCACTTTCGCCTTCGTGTGGGCACCTATCATTTCCGTGCCGTTTTTCAATGTTTCCACTTTTCGAATATCAATGCGCACGGAAGAGTAAAATTTCAGAGCGCGTCCGCCCGGTGTAACCTCCGGATTGCCATAGGTAACCCCGACCTTTTCGCGCAGCTGGTTGATGAAAATGGCAACACAGTTTGATTTTGAAATGCCCCCCGCCAGTTTGCGCAGCGCTTGGGACATCAGCCGGGCTTGAAGGCCGACGTGGCTGTCTCCCATTTCTCCTTCGATTTCCACTCTTGGAACTAGTGCCGCAACCGAGTCGACCACGATCACGTCAATTGCGCCGGAGCGCACCAGCGCTTCCGTAATTTCCAGAGCCTGTTCGCCGGTGTCAGGCTGAGACACCAGCAGTGAATCCACATCCACACCGAGCGCGCGGGCATAAATTGGATCCAGCGCGTGTTCCACGTCGATAAATGCAGCGTTTCCGCCGTTTTTCTGCCCCTGCGCAATGCAATGCAGCGCAAGAGTCGTTTTGCCGGAGCTTTCCGGCCCGTAGATTTCAACAATTCTGCCGCGCGGCAGTCCACCGATTCCAAGTGCCAAATCCAAGCCGAGCGACCCGGTGGAAATAGCTTCCACGTGCATGGTTTCATTCTGTCCAAGGCGCATAACCGCCCCTTTGCCGTAGTGCTTTTCAATCTGTGCAAGCGCTGTTTCCAGTGCCTTTTGCTTGTCGGTTTCATTGTTGATAAGCTTTTCCGGCATTTTTTTACCCGCCGCCATTGTGTATTCCTCCCGTCAGGCTCTTTCTATTCTTCCCGTACATTATAAATGATTCACATGGGAAAAGCAAGAACTTTACGAACAAATGTTTTTGTTTTGTTTGGGAGAGTACCCGTAAACAACACGGTCAATTCCGCTGAAATCGCGGGCAAAACGTATGCCCGAAAGGCCGGCAGTCCGGAATATTTCCGCGGTCTGTTCTGCCTGTCCGTCCCCAACTTCCACACAGAGCACCCCGCCGGGACGCAGTGCCGGCAACCAGAGCTTAGCAGTTGCGCGGTAAAAGATGAGCCCGTCCGCCCCTCCGTCCAAAGCCTCGCGGGGTTCAAACTGCACCTCCCGTTGCAAGGTGGGCAATTCATCCTTCCTCACATAAGGCGGATTGGACACTATGCAGTCGATATTCCCGAATGAGTGTGCTGAATTCGGGTCAAGGACATTCATTCTCACCGGTCGAACATTTTTAAGCCCGCTTCTCTCGATATTGCGTTTTAAATAACCAAATGCTGCCTGAATCCACTCTATAGCGTCGATTTGAGCGTCCGCAAACAAATCCCCCAGTGCGATAGCCACAGCACCCGTACCGGAACACAAATCCAAAATATGCGGTTTTTCTTCGCCTTGCAGCATGTCAGAAGCGGTCTGAACCAACAATTCCGTTTCCTCGCGGGGAATCAGCACGCCCTCTCCCACGAAAAAATTTCTGCCGCAAAACGGCCATTCTCCCAAAATATACTGCAGAGGCCGCCCTTGAAGGCGCTGACATACCAATGTGCGGAAGTGTTCCGCTTTATCCTTTTGAGCCGGTTGGTCGGAACGGAGAATCCTCTCCATGCGATTTAAACCAAATACTTTCTCGAACAGGCAGTCTGCCTCAAAACCGGGGCCTTCATTACCGCCGGCTGCAAGGGCATTTCGCCCCTGACGATATACCTCTGAAAGCGTACTCATGATTTTTTGTTCAGCTCGATTTTATCCTCACCGTTCTCGGGGATAACTTCCTTCATGGCGGCAATTGCGGTTTCAATCATGGAATCGTCCGGCTCCTGCGTTGTAATCCGCTGAAACCACAGTCCCGGCGCGGCGATAATCCGCGTTAGCGTGTTTTCGTTTCTGCCGCAGTAGCGAATCATCTCATAGCCGATACCCATCACCAGCGGGATGCACAAAATTTTGACCACCGTGCGCACCAGCGGATTGGAAAACGGTATAAAAAATCCGATGACAATGCCCACAAACAGCATCAGCACAAGGAAACTGGTTCCGCAGCGCGGATGAAACCGCAGGTGTCGCCGCACGTTTTCCACAGTCAGTTCTTCTCCGCTTTCATAGCAGAAAATCGTTTTATGTTCCGCCCCGTGGTACTGAAACAAACGGCGCACATCTTTCATACGGGAAATCAGCACAATATAAGCCAGGAAAATCAAGATGCGCATCAAACCCTCCAGCGGAGAACGCCAGACGGAAAAACCTTGACCGGATAGATTTTCAGCAAGGTTAAACAGCCAAGTTGGCAGCACAAAAAACAGGGCAATCGCCAGCAGGATACCGAAAACCGAACCAATGCCCATAACAACGTTCATGATTTTATCGCCAAATTTTTCATTCAACCACTTGTCGAATTTCGTTTCTTCCCCTTCCTCAGCTTCCTCCAAACCGGAGATTTCAGCAGAGCGTGACAGCGCACGGTACCCCACAGAAAGGGAATCCACAAAAGCGGCAATGCCGCGCAGGATGGGCAATTTCAAAATAGGGTGACGGGTACGCAGGTCTTTCGTTGCCAGTTTTTCCAGCGTAATTGACCCGTCCGGCTGTCGGACAGCTATCACAGTTTTTTTCGGGCCGCGCATCATAATCCCCTCAATTAGAGCCTGTCCGCCGATGGATGTGATGCACTTAATTTTTTCTCTGGGCATAAAATTCGGATTTCCTTTCTGTTACGACGTTTCTTTCAGTCCATTTTCCAGTGTTTCATAGGTGGGAATTTTAATGGTAACAGCGGTACCGACATTGACATGGCTTTCAATTTCAAGACTTCCGGAATGCAGATTCATAATTTCATCCGCAAGTGCAAGCCCGATTCCGGAACCGCGCACGGTTTGGTTCGCCTTGTAAAACTTCTTTTTCACATTTGGCAGGTGCTCTTCCGGAATCCCGCAGCCGTTATCACTGATAACAACACGGATAAATCCGTCTTCTTCTTCGGCGGTTACACTGATGGTACCGCCCTCGCTGGTATATTTGAGGGCATTATCCAGCACATTGACAAAAACCTGCCGCAGGCGGTTGATGTCGCCCAGAACGGGGGGAAGCATCTCCGGCTCTTCATACAGCAAAAACTTATGTTCCGAGGCTGCACGTTCACTGAACATGTAAACGGCTTCACCCAGCTCTGCGAGCAAATCGATTTTATCCATAGTCAGCGTCATGCGCCCGCTTTGCATACGCGAAAAATCCAACAGTTCCTCCACAATACCGGAAAGGCGTTCCGACTCCCGCGCAATGATGCTCATTCCACGAGTAAACGTCTTGCGGTCGGTATCGCCGGCTTGTATGGTTTCCGCCCATCCCTTAATGGCTGTCAGGGGTGTACGCAGTTCATGGGAAACCGAGGAAATAAAATCGTTCTTCATTTTTTCGCTTTGACCCAATTCATCGGCCATTTCATTGATGGTATCGCACAGACGTCCGATTTCATCGTCATGTGTTTTTTGAATACGCGCCTTAAAATCACCCTGCGCAATCAACCTTGCGGTCGCTCCAATGCGCTTAATCGGAATGATAATCGAACGCATGAAATAATAGCTGGACAAAATCACAAACAATATAATCAAAAGCCCGGCAACGACCAGCGCCCCCACAACGACGCCAATCTGCCGGTCTGCGTCTTCCAGGGATACAACATACCGAATGGCTCCGAGCGTACTGCCCAAATTGTTTCGCATCACGCGCGTTACTGCCATGACCTTTTCACCGCTGGAAAGCCGACCCGTCCAAGTACCATACCCATTTGCACTTTTCAGTGCGGATTCATAATCCGGAATTTCTTCTGTTTCATCCGGTTCAAAGCCAATCGAAGTGATTAAAACCCTTCCATAGGAATTAATCACCATCAATTCCATGCTTTCCTTGTCTTGAAAATTCTCAACATAACTGCGCGCCGCTTCAGCAAATTTTGAGGGGGATTCCCGGCCATAGCTTGAAAACATGTTGGTCAACTCATCACTGCGGCCGTTTAAAGCGGAACGGATTCCATTGTAAACGTAGCCCTGTATAACAGCGGAAAGAGTTGCAATCAGCGTCACCACAATCAGCAGTATCACGCCAAGGCTGTTAATCAGCCATCGTCTGGTAATGCTGCCTTTTTGGAACATGCCGGTTCCTCCTTTCCCTTTGTTCCGTTAGGGCTCTACGCTTCCCATTTATATCCCAAGCCCCAAACCGTGATGATATGCTTTGGGTTGGATGGTTCGTCCTCCACCTTCATTCTTAATCTGCGAATGTTGACATCCACAATCTTCTCCTCGCCGCAGTACGCCTCGCCCCATACATGCTTTAAAATATCGGTGCGGTCAAGCGCGGCACCCGGATTGCTGAAGAAATATTCCATGATTTGAAATTCCACTTGTGTCAGTTCCACAGGAGTCCCGCGGCGGAATAAAGTGCGGTTGCGCAGACTGAGCACAAATTCACCGGAGCGGATTTCATCCCGCAGCTGACCGTTGCCGCGCGAACGTTCCAAAGCAACGCGGCGATAAACGGCATCGACGCGCGCCACAAGCTCGCTGGGCGAAAACGGTTTGGTCACATAGTCGTCCGCCCCCATCATCAGTCCGCTTACCTTATCCATCTCCTGCGTCTTTGCCGTCAGCATAATAATTCCAATGGAGCCGCTTCTGCAGCGGAGTTCCTTGCAAACTGCCAGGCCATCAAACTTCCCGGGCATCATGATATCAAGCACCGCGATATCAATGGCATCGCCTTCACGTTCGTAAATTTGAAGGGCTTCCTCGCCGTTTGCGGCCTCGCGCGTTTCATAGCCGGCGCGCTCTAAGTTAATGACCACAAATTCGCGAATTGCCTGTTCGTCTTCCGCCACTAATATTGTTTTCACTGGGTTTTCCTCCCCGCCTAGTATTCTTTGGAAATGGGTTCAAATGCCTGCTGTACTTCACTTTTCGTCAAGGAAAGAGGATTATCCGGAGCCGGCAACGTGGCTGCGTACACCGAGTTCTCATTTTCATATAACTTAAAATAGTTTTCGGTTCCATCCCCCTGCAGCCATTCTTTGCGCGTAAAGGTCTGAATGGAAAGCAACGGCGTTGCGGCAAATCCTGCTTTGTTTTCCTGTGTTGTCACCCATTCATAAACCGTTAACGTTCGGGAACTGGGGTCAAGTTGTGTTGTAATTTTACCCCTCCACATATCCGGAATGGAAAACCAATATCCATCCGAATAATTAATCAGCAAGCTCAGTACGCGAAACAGCGTATTGGTATCCGTATCATAACGGAACCAGCTGGTCAGATAAGAGGAATCATCGGCAGAGTTTCCGCTGTAACCCGGCATAAGAGTCACCATCGGGATTTCGATAATACTGTCTCCGTTAATATCTTTGCTCACAATGGAAGTATTCCGCTCTGTGCTTTTTGCGGTTTTGGTTGTCGAATCGTAAAAAGGTGAACGGAGTGTTTCTGTTTTTTTATCCCAATAAAGGAGTTCCGTCACCATAGTGTCCGCCGATTTGACCCCGTCAAGTACAATTCCTACCTGTTTTGCATTAATCAGTCCTGCTTGAACGGAGGCATACTGGGTGACACCCACATCCAGCGGCGCGGTGCCTATCTGCTCAATTGCATCTCCGGTAACCCGCAAAAGCTGCGCGGAAGCCGGTTCATCCCCCACCGTAATACTGGCGGTAAAGATTTCATCCCTGCCGTCATCGTCAAAATCCATCACAGCCATTTCCGTGTAGCTTTGGCTTAGCTGCAATTCCTGCATCCGTTCATCCTGCTGGTAATAAACACAGATTTCCCCCGTGTTATTCAGGCTGCTTCCCCATCCGACAATCACTTCGTCCGTTCCGTCTCCGTCCATGTCGCCGAAACAGACCCTGTCCACCTTGGAAGCCGGATTGTTAAACAATCCCAAATTCTCCCATTTTCCGGCATCTTTCCACATAAACATGATGTTGATTCCGGACGTTTCACCCTTCTTTTGGTAAAAAGCAATCGCCTCGTCACTCTCGTCGCCGTAGATATTGTGTTTGATAATTGCGGAACGATACTCCCCGGCGGAAGGGTATTTAAGCGTCAGATCTCCATCGGCCGTGCTTTCCAGCAGATTCTGAATATCCGCTTCATTCTCTCCGGTTGGTCTTGGGGCATGCATCAGCGACTGAGCATCCAACCCCACGAAGGAACAGCCGGATAAAGAGGCAAGCATAAAGAACAGCACTGCGGCAACAGCAGCTTTCCACTTCATACGGCAACTTCCTCCATTCAAGCATTTGTATGATTTATTATAACATAATTCGGCTGAAAAAACAGTATCAAATCTGTAAACAAACACTCCGTTTTCTTGCCCAAAAAAACAAAAAAACGCCCTGCAGCTGGGCGTTTTTCAATGAATCCATTACACGGTTGATGTATAAAGCAACATGGGGAGATTGGTTGCGTAAATGGTATCAAACTGAGAAATGGGAAGCGGATTGGTTCCCTGTCCAACCTCCACAGTATAACCCGGTCTGCGGTATTCCTGCGTAAACCAATCCTTATATCCGGAGTAAGAAGTTACACCGGAAGCTTCTTCCAGCGTGTAACCGGTGATTTCCGACATTCGCTCACCGATGCCTTTTGCGCTCTGCGGTGCCATATTCATAAAGTTCCAGTAAATCACACGCCCCTGCGAATGATAGGCAAGCACAAGGCGGAAATTATGGTTCAGTGTAAATCGTACAACAGCGCGTGACTCCGGTTCCGAAAGCGGATAGGAACCGGGGTAACGGGTAGGGCCCGGGCCGGTGATTCCCATTTCTTCCGCCGCTTCCTTTCCCAGCAGCCAGCCCGCATCATAATTATGGTTTAGGTCAACACCGCGGATATTAGCCTCCCAGTTTTGTGAAAAGTCCGTGCTGCCGTCATTCCAGCGCACCAGCTCGCCGGCATAGGGATTCTCCTTTTGCAGCCCGTTAATCACCAAATCCACGCCGTCCGGATTAATCATCGGCATGAGATAAATGCTGCTTTGGTCCCACAGAGCATTGATATCATACCCGGAAAGATACTCTTCGTAGGCGTAGGATTTCAGAAAATCTTCGGCAAATTTCATCAGCACAGGCGTTGTAATCCACTCCAGCGCATGATGTGCCGCATTGTAAAACACTTGATTCGGCCCCCTGCCCAAACGGAGCGTATAAAGCGTTTTGCCAAGCACGCTGCTTCCCGAATTGGTAACCTCCAAAAACGGATACCGTGCCTTCAGACCCTGTATAACATGGGTCAGCACTTCATAGGTAAAGTCCGTATCGGTCGGAACAACATCAAACGAATACGGAACAATAATCCTGCGGCCCGGGATAAGATTTTCCGGGTTCAGTTCCGGATTTGCCGTTGTCAGTGCCCGAAGGGAAGTGCCGTATTTGCGCGCGATTTCGGAAAGCGTATCACCGCGCCGCACGGTGTACAGGTCATAGCCCAGCAGAAACCGATCCAATAATTTCCATGTTACCGAACCGATGACTCCGTCCTGCACAAATCCGAATCGGCGCTGAAATTCCACCACTGCTTGCCGAGTTTTGGGGCCAAACAGCCCGTCCACCGGTGCAGAGGTATACCCTGCCCTTTTAAGCACCGACTGAACTTCCATAACATCGCTTCCGGACATCCCCTCCCGAAGGGTTCTCATGCAATCACCCCAATACAAATAGTTCTTTTCTAACATTTGTATTGGGGTAAAAAAGTGATTATTCCCTTCCTGCCAAAAGGCGGGAAATTTCAAACGTCGTTTTATTCCTTGGTTTACGCCTATAAAAACAATCAGGCTCATTGCCTTCATCTGCCTAAAGAGGAGATGCCGACCTAAAATTACGGAATCAGTCTATTTTTTCCACAGAAATCAGCGGAAGCATTTTCAGAAACCCCTCGCGGGAGCACATCTGTGTGCCCTCCAAAATCAGTGAACCATGCGCCACAGCGACTCCATAGCGCAGTATTTCAGCCAGCGGTATCCCGCGAACCAACGCATAACTCATGCCGGCAACCATCGAGTCACCCGCGCCCTGCACACCGCGTACCGGCACATCCGCACCGGCCGAAAAGTATGCCTCATCCTTTGTTACAAGCAGCGCGCCTTCCTTCCCTAGGGTTACACATACCATATCGGCACCTTGGGCAATTACACGCCGTGCGGCCAGAACCGCATCCTGCTGAGAATGAATCTCCTCTCCAAACGTCTGCGCCAATTCATCCCGATTAGGCTTAATCAAACAGGGATGTGCCTTCATCCCTTCCAACAACAGTTCTCCATAGGCGTCAATAACGGTACGGACCCCATGACACTGTGCCATCTCTGCCAGTGTTCGGTAGTAGTTGCTCGGTACGCCCGGCGGCGCACTCCCATTCAAAATCAAGAGCGATGCTTTTGGCAGATAACGTTCCAAGATTTCCTCCAATCGTTTCAGTGGTTCCGGACCGACTGGACAGCCGGATTCGTTCAATTCGCTCATTGTACCTGTTTTAGTGTCAAATATCTTGATATTGGTACGCATACTGCCGTCCACGTTCACAAAATCGTTCGCAATGTTTCTGCTTTGCAGCATTTCTTTTAAAGGGGAACCGTTTGAGCAAAAGTTAAATCCCAGACAGCACGTGTCCTCTCCCAAATTTTTTAAAGCAATGCTGACATTGATCCCTTTTCCGGCCACATCACACCGGGATGCGGTTACATGATTCGTACCGCCCAATACAAATCCATCCACTTGCACGGTTCTGTCAATACATGGATTCAAAGTTACAGTGATAATCAATCTTAACCCTCCAGCTAATCTTATTTCTTGCCAAGCTTTAAGTCGTTCTGCGCCGAATTTACCTAATCGAACAGCGCCTGACGACAATTAAGACGAAAATTGCACCAACATTTTGCTGACCGATATCCAATACTGAATTTTCATAGGATTTATTTTTTATTGTAACATTTTTTGTTCCGTACTCATTCATTCTCTTGAATGGATTCAGAATGAACTGCGCGATTCCATAATGACCAGAGATGCCAAAAGCAGCTTCACCGCATTTGGCAAAGCTGCTTACAGGATATATTGTAATTCTTTCTCAAAGAAAACAGGCGCGGAGTTCTTCATAAAGGTTTCCCCCGCACCTGCTGCATATGGGGAAAGACATATGCCGAATTTTAAATATTTTTCGGTTGTTCAACACGCCCGTACAGGTCAGACAGGGAACGGATTTTCTCGGCAAGTTCCGGTGTCAAAGCTTCCCGCGAAACTCGCCAACGCCAGTTTCCTCCCACCGTGCCAGGCACATTCATGCGCGCCCGAGCGCCAAGGCACAGGTAATCCTGCATCGGGATGATACAGGTGTCCGCCACACTGCCGAGCGCAGCGCGAATCATCGCATAGGTAAATTCATCTGCGCGTGTTACGTTTAAGTACCGCTTAGCATATTCCACATCCTTGGGCGGCGCACTGTACTGCCAATCCTCGGTCGTTGTATTGTCGTGCGTGCCGGTATAAACCACGCAGTTGCGTTCATAGCGGTAGGGCAAATAATCGCTTTCCTCACGAGAATCGAATGCGAACTGAAGCACTTTCATTCCGGGAAAGCCGCTTTCCTTCAGCAACTGCCGTACATCATCCGTTAAAAATCCCAAATCTTCCGCAATAATCCGAATTTTCGGAATCCTTTTTTTCAAGATATTGATAAAACGAATACCGGGTCCTTTGCACCAATGGCCTCCCGTTGCATCCTTATCGGTGGCGGGAATTGCATAATAGCTTTCAAACCCGCGGAAATGGTCAATCCTCACAACGTCATAGATACGCATGGCGGCATTGAGCCTTTGAATCCACCAATCATAGTCGTCCCGTTCCATCCGTTCCCAGTTGTAAAGAGGATTGCCCCACAACTGCCCGGTTGGCGCAAAGGCATCCGGCGGGCACCCCGATACCTCCGTTGGCTTCAGTTCTCCATCCACCAAAAACAGATCCGGGTGCGTCCACAAATCCGCAGAATCCGGAGAAACATAAATGGGCAAATCCCCAACCAATTCAATGCCGTTTGTGTGCGCATATGCGGTCAGTGCATCCCATTGCGTGAAGAAGAAATACTGGATTGCTTTCCATACGTGTACGCGGTCTGCCAAACGTACTTGAGCATCATGGATCGCGTCCCGATCTCTTAACCGAAGCGGCGCGGGCCAGTTTTGAAAGGACCCCATACCGTTTTCTTCCTTGAGTGCCATGAACAAAGCATAGTCATCCAGCCAATCGGCATTTTCTTTACAAAACGATTGAAAAAAAGCATTTTGCGGGCTCAGCCGCCGCGCCGCTCGGCTGAGAAGCGGTACACGGTTTTCATACAGCGCACCGTAATCCACAAATTCAGGATCATCCCCAAACCAGGCGGACGAAATCTCGCTTTGAGTCAGCAGCCCCTGCTTTTCCAGCATATCCAAATCAATGAGATACGGATTCGCCGCAAATGCGGAAAAGCTTTGATATGGGCTGTCACCGCAGCCGGTAGGCCCAACCGGAAGAATCTGCCAGTAATGCTGGCCGGCTTTTTTGAGAAAATCGATAAAGTTATAAGCTTCTTTACCCAAACTTCCTATTCCGTGGGGCGACGGCAGACTGCTTACAGGCAGCAAAATGCCACTAGTACGAATATTTCTACGAATATTAGAACCCTCCAATGATATTTATTTGCTTGATGCCGCTCAGCCTTTCACAGCTCCTGCGACGACACCACGTATGATATATTTTTGGCAGGAAAGGTAGAATACAATTACAGGTATCATAGAAAGAACCAACACTGCCATCATGGCACCCATATCTCTGGAACCATACCCCCCGCGCAGATACTGAACAGCAATCGGTATCGTACGGTATTTCTGACCAATTACCAGATAAGGCAGCAGGTAGTCATTCCACGTCCACATGGCAATCAGAATGGACACGGTGATGGAAACCGGCCGAAGAATTGGAAACACAACACGGAAATATACCTGTATGGGATTGCATCCGTCAATCATAGCCGCTTCTTCAATGTCAATCGGAACGGATTTAATAAATCCGCTGAACATAAACACAGAAAGTCCGGCACCAAATCCCAGATACAGCACAACAACTCCGGAAGGTGTATCCAAATTGAGCATATCCGCCGTTTTGGACATCGTAAACATTACCATCTGAAACGGCACAATCATGGAAAAGATAATCAGATAATAAAGCACACTGGAATAAATTGATTTAATTCTTGTAATATACCACGCAGCCATGGAATTAAACAGAATGATGAACAGAACAGAAAAGACGGTAATGTATAAAGAATATCCAAACGCACTGAAAAATGCGGTTTTTTCCACTCCGTTTATATAATTCTGCAACCCGACAAACATTTCCCCCGTAGGCGGAAGAAAAGCTGTTTCGGAAATGTAAAAACGCCCTTTAAACGAATTCATCAGAACAATCAATACCGGTGCAAGAAACAGGGCGGAAAGAAAAAGCAAAACTGCGAAAATCACACGGTTAGATGTTGTATTTCTACGCTCCATTAGTTTTCCACCTCCCGGCTTCTTGTTACTCTAAGCTGCAAAAATGCAATGACGGAAACCAGTATAAAGAAAACCACCGCTTCCGCCTGCCCGATTCCCGCTGAATGAGAAGAACCATAAAAAGTGTTGTAAATGTTAAGCGCCAGCATTTCGGACTGCCGGCCAGGCGCACCTGCGGTAAGAGCAAGGTTTTGGTCGAATAGCTTAAATGAATTGGTTAACGTCAGAAATGTGCAAATTGTAATGGAAGGCATCACCATCGGGATTGTAACATGGAAAAGCGCCTGCATCGGGCTTGCCCCATCTACGGCTGCCGCGTCGCGCAGCTCCGTTGGTACATTCTGGATACCTGCAATGAAAATAATCATCATGTAGCCGATCATCTGCCAGTTCATCAGCACCACCAGTCCCCAAAAACCGTATTTGGGGTCTGTGGTCAATGTCACGCCATACTGGTACAAAATCCCGTTGATAATCAGCTGCCAAATATAACCGAGCACAATGCCGCCAATGAGGTTCGGCATAAAAAACACTGTGCGAAAGCCATTGGTCCACCGAATTCCTCGTGTCAGCAACAATGCCAAAGCAAAAGACAAAACATTAATGGAAATGACGGAAACAACTGCAAATTTCGTTGTAAACCACAGGGCATTGAGAAAATTCCCATCGGTGGTAAAAGCCCGCACATAATTCTGAATTCCCACCCATCGGGCATCGGTTACCGTAGTAAAGTCGGTAAACGACAGATAAACTCCCATGACAAAAGGTGCAAGAAAAGCGACAATAAACGCAATTAAAGTCGGAAAAGTGAAAAAAGCGACATATTTTTTTAGGCTCTATAATAAATGTTGGGGTGTGACGAATAGGCCTGCGAAAAAAGAACAAAAAAGTAGAGCATATTCGATGAAAAACCTTTAAAATGGAGATTACCACACCACCATTTGGGAGGTCATCGATATGCTCTGTACTCATTCTATCGAAAAATTGCTTGGATTAAAAGGGGTAATCGTAAAAAATGTGAGGCAATTGCCTGATAAAACGGAAATTTTTATTGAGTTACCGAGAAAGCCGCATGTTTGCCCCTGTTGTGGCCATCAAACCAGCTACGTTCATGATTACCGTTGTCAAACCGTGAAAGACATTCCCGCTTTTGGCAAACATACCTCCCTGATTCTACGAAAGCGCCGATATCGCTGCCATTCTTGTGGAAAGCGTTTCTTTGAGGATAATTCGTTTTTGCCTAGATATCACCGCATGACAAACCGTTTAGCCGTATATATCATTTCAAAGCTTTCCGACGTGCGTTCTTTTACCAGTGTAGCATGTGAGGTGAATCTATCTGTTTCAACTATTATCCGTCTTTTCGATTGTATCCATTATGGAAAACCGCAGCAATTACCTGAAGTTGTATCGATTGATGAGTTTAAAGGCAATACAAGCGGCGAGAAATATCAGTGCATTCTGACCGATCCGGTCCGTCACCGAATCCTTGATATTCTTCCTGCTCGTTACAACCACAAACTGACAGAATATTTCGGCCAGCTTGACCGTTCTCAAACCAAACATTTTGTCAGCGATATGTGGAGTACATACGCCGGTATTGCTCAAACATATTTTAAAGATTCCAATTATGTCATTGACAAATATCATTACATTCGCCAAGTATTTTGGGCCTTTGAAGCCGTTCGCAAGGAAGAACAGAAAAAATTCAGTAAAACCCGAAGAATTTATTTTAAACGCTCCCGAATCTTACTGAACAAGCGATATCAATTTCTCACTCCGGAGCAAAAGCAACAGGTCGATCTTATGCTCTATGCCAGTAACCGTCTGCTGACAGCCTACTCTCTGAAAGAACAGTTTTTCAAAGTCCTTGAATCTTCTGACAGCGTGTCCGCACGGACAGCGCTATCCCATTGGATTATGGCCGCACAAAACAGTGAACTTTCAAGATTTGTTGCTTGTGGAAATACCATGGTCCGCTGGTCAAAAGGTATTCTAAATTCGTTTGATTGTCCTTACACCAATGGTTTTACCGAAGGGGTTAACAACAAGATTAAGGTACTCAAACGCAATGCCTACGGTTATCGTAATTTTCGTCGCTTCCGCAATCGTATTCTTCACATGTTCCATCATTCAACGAAAAATGGAGCAGCTTAACGCCGCTCCATCCGGTGTTTCCATTTTGGGTTACCCCAACTATTGACATAGAGCCTTTTTTTAAAACTTTTTGCATCTGTCTTCCCCCGTTAGAAAAAATAGTGAGTGAGCTGACCGAAAGCTGCACTCACTATTTCCTACATACTTACATTAGTTGCCGGCGTTTTGTGCTGCTCTCTGGGTCACCCAGTCTTCCGTGACCACGGATTTTACATTATCCCAATCCTTTGAGCCCTGCACATATTCAAGCAAAGCCGCACCAACATCGTTTTTGTACTGCTGGTTCGGGAACGCTTCAAAAGCCCATTCTACGTTATTTACTTCTTTGTCGGAAGCCTTCTGCATCCAGTTGACAACTTCCTTGGCAAGCGGGTCATCCGGACGTTCGCTGTCTGAGAAAGAGTCAAACGGAGCGATAAATCCGAGTTGGTTGGTTACATAATCTTTGCCGGTATCACTTGTGAAAAGCCAATTCAGGAAATCTGCGGAAGCTTTCTGCTTTGCTTCGGAAACTTGGCTGTTAATGCTGAAATAGTTTTCTGTTCCGATGCACAGACCTTGATTTTCCTCACCGTCAACGCCGATATAAATCGGCATAAATTTGATGTCTTCCGCCTGAACCACATTTCCGGAAACGCCTTTAATCTGTGACCACGCCCAGTTCCCGTTCTGAACCATAGCCGCTTTGCCGAGTGCAAACTCCGCCATGGAATCATCAACCGACTTACTGCCGAGCAAACCTTTCTTCGTGGTGGAATTGTTCACATACAGGTCAAAAATATTTTTGTAGTTGTCACTGTACTTAAATGTGATATTTTCCTGTGCAAAGCCGGTGGCTACCGTGCTTGCATCCGGCTGAATGTCTTTCCATTCATAGAACATCGGCAGATTCAGCAAATGGGTTTGCCATCTCCAATCTTCGCCCGTTGCAAGGGAGGTAGAAGCAAAAACGCCGTCGATACCAAGCTCATCCTTATGCTTCGTCATATCCTCAACAACCGATTTGAGCGTGTCAAAGTTCTTAATTTCGTCCACTGAGGAAATGGATACCCCCTTATCCGAAAGGGCAAAGTATTTTTCCATGATGGCGTTGTTGTAGATGATACCGTAACCCTCAACAACATATGGAATTCCATAAACACCGTCGCCGTCTGTGATCGCCATGGTTTTATCCATCAAATGGCTATACAGTTCCGTATCCTTTAAATCTGCGCAGTAATTTTTCCAAGTTTCATAACCATTTGGTCCGTTAATTTGAAAAATAGTAGGAGCATCTTCTTTGGCGACTTCGGATCTCAAAGTCTGCTCATAGGTACCGCTGGCCGCAGTAACCACATTAACCTTAATTCCGGTTTCCTGTTCATATTCTGCAGAAATAGCTTTATATACATCTGCAATTTCAGGCTTGAAATTTAGAAAATAAATTTCCTCCGCCTGTGTTTCGGTCTGCTGACCGGAGGAAGGCTTTGAAGCATCGTCGGCACCGGAAGCATTTCCGGTGTTGCTGCTGCAAGCCACCAAGGAAGCGGCTGCCGTCACTGCCGCGACAGTCAAAGCAAGGAACCTTTTCATTCTTTTCATAGAAATCCTCCTTCAAAATTCGCGAGAAGTCATCGGCTCCCCCGATGGCTCCGCACTATTCGCTCCTGTCACTGGAATCGTTTCTCAGTTGTGCAGGAGCAGAAAGCGTTCGAATATTTTTCGAAACTAAATTTAGCTTTCTATAAAAAGATTAACATTAAAATACACAATTGTCAATGATAATTTTGAAAATTTTGAAGCATATATTATATATTGCACCATTGCAACTTATATTTTAGTAATATTTTCCCTGTGTTTTTGCGATGTATATAGATTTATTTCGATAATTTCTTCGAAATAATTCATCGCGTTTCTACCTGCCAAATTTCATTGGCATAACCCGTTACCGTGCGGTCACTGGAAAACTTCCCTGCATGAACCATATTCGAAAACTCTTTTCGTGCAAAAGCAGTTTCTTCACGGTAATCTTTGTTTGCGCGCAGGCGGGTATCACGATAAGAGTTAAAATCGTAGAGCAAGAAATACTGATCCGGCCTATGCCAGGAGGCACCCTCCAGCAGGGAGTCCACAAGCTCACGGAAAATTCCGGTTCCTCCGTCGTCCAATGTTCCGTTGGTCAGCGTTTGCAGTACCCTTTGAATGCGGGGATTCTTCTGCACCAGTTCCTTCGGATCATAGGTTTCACGAATGCGATCCAATTCCTCCACCCGTGCACCGAAAATGTAGTTGTTCTCCAGCCCCGATTCTTTTACAATTTCGATATTTGCTCCGTCATAAGTACCAATGATTGGTGTTCCGTTGAGCATAAATTTCATATTTCCGGTGCCGGATGCCTCTGTGCCGGCGGTTGAAATTTGCTCTGAAAGATTAGCGGAGCTAACTAGCTTTTCCGCATAGGAAACATTATAGTTCTGGACAAAAACAACGCGCATCAAATCACGCACCGCGGGGTCCGAATCAATCAAACGGGCAATCTCATTAATCAGCTTAATAATTCCCTTTGCTCGGGCATATCCGGGAGCCGCTTTCGCGCCAAACAAGAATGCCGTGGGTGTAAAATCTTTCAGACTTCCATCCTTAATGCTAAAGTATAAATCCAAAATGGACAGTGCGTTCAAAAACTGCCGTTTGTACTCATGCAGCCGTTTTACCTGAATATCGAACAGGAAGGTTTCCGGAATTCGGATTCCCTCTTTTTTTTGAATATACTCTGAAAGCTGTCGTTTCTTTTCCTGCTTGATGGAGATAAATTCCTCCAGAACGGATGAATCATCCGCAAAACGTTCCAGTTTGCTTAAAAGCGGAAGATTGGTAATCCAGTCTTTTGTTCCCAGCAAGCGGGTAATCAGACCGGAAAGCTCCGGGTTGCACAGGGCAAGCCAGCGCCTTTGTGTGATGCCATTTGTTTCGTTATGAATCAGCTCCGGGTAAAGCTGATTCCATTCCTTTAAAACACTCGATTTTAAAATTTCAGTATGCAGCTCTGCAACGCCGTTGACGGCACAGGAACCGTAAACCGCAAGATTGGCCATATGGATGGTATCATCCCGTATGACCGCACAGGACTCCAAATTTTTTGCAAAATCTCCGCCTTTTGCAAGGAAGGTCTTTTTTTGATACGCATCAATTTGTTTCACCACACCAATGAGGTTTGGAAGCGCTTTTTCATACAGTTTTATATCCCAAGTTTCCAGCGCCTCGGCCATTACGGTATGGTTCGTATATCGAAAAGTTTTTCTCGCCGTTTCAAACGCCGATTCAAAATCCATCCCGTATTCACAGCATAAAAGTCTAACCAACTCACAGATTGCGGAAACGGGATGTGTATCGTTAAGCTGGATTGCCGTAAATTCCGGCAGACGTGAAAAATCATTTCCATGAACTTTTGAAAAACGTTTCAGAAGATCCTGCACGGAAGCGCTGCAGAAGAAATACTGCTGCCGGATTCTAAGCTGCTTGCCCTCCTCCGTGCTGTCATTCGGATACAGTACACGGGAAAGATCCTCCGCCCGATTTTTCTCCCGTACAGCTCCGTCATAATCTTGGTCGTTGAATTTGGTAAAATCCAATTCCGTAATCGGTTCGCTCTGCCAAAGCCTCAGGGTATTGACCCGACGGCCGCCGTATCCTATTACCGGCATATCATAGGGAACAGCCCTCACGGCGAAATCGCCGAAATCGACGGTAACCGCATCTCTGTCGCGCCGAACAGACCACGGATCCCCAAACCTCGTCCAATCGTCCGCTGTTTCCACTTGAAAGCCATTTTTTAGGCTTTGCCGAAATAAGCCAAACCGGTACCGAATGCCGTATCCATTTATCGGATAACCGAGTGTAGCAGCGGAATCCAAAAAGCAGGCCGCCAATCTACCCAGGCCGCCGTTGCCGAGCGCCGCATCCTCAATTTCTTCCAAAGATTCCAGATCAGTACCGTTTTGCCGCAGAATTTCCCTTACCTCATCCGTCAAGCCGAGCGCTAACAGATTATTAAAGATCATTCTGCCGACTAAAAATTCCGCCGAAAGATAATAAACACGCTTCTTTTCGTTATAAAGCTTTTCACTTTCCGCCCAAATTGGCGAAATACGTTTCATCAAGATTCCGGCGAGCGCATTGTGCAGTTCAAACGGCTTCGCCTCTTCCATGGCGCACCCACACTGCGTGAGCAGCGCGCATTTTAATTCGTCCGTCAGCGATTTCCTATTCAATGAATAACCTCCCGTTCTGTTTCGTTTCATAAAACATTATCAGAATACCATAGTTTTTCGAAACTATCAATATTTTTATCGAAAAGTTTTGCTCAGTTTCGGGAAGTGTTTTGCACTGTATTTATTCTAGTGTATTTCTGTTTCTCCGCCAATATACGGATTTTTAGGCACAAAAAACCCGAAACGGAAAACCGTTTCGGGTGAAAAACCAAATATTTAGGATTTTGGCTTGCCGGTGGATTCTCGTACCACAAGTTCCGGCATCAAAAGAAGCCTATTGACATAATTTCCGTTCATGATTTGTTCCATGACCATACAAACATTTTTGCCAATCGCAAGACGGTTTTGCCGAATTGTAGTCAACGTTGGCGTTGTGTAAGAAGCAATGGGAAGGTCATCAAACCCTGTAACGCTGACATCATCCGGGACACGCAGACCCATACGGTACAGTTCACGAAGAACACCATGTGCCAGCAAATCGCTTGCACAGACAATTGCCGTTGCACCTTCCTTGATAAAATAACCGACAAACTTGCCCGCACAGTCAGCCATATAATCGCCGTGTGCCACCAGTTCTTCCCTCACGTTCAGACCGCACTTTTCCATTCCAAGGCGAAAACCGGCCAGCCTTTCCTGAGAAACACGGCTGATAATTTCACCATTGAGCATTGCGATATTCTTATGGCCCAGCCGAGCCAAATGCTCCACGGCATAATAAATCCCTTGCTGATTGTCCACACCAACACACGCAACATTTTTATTATATACAACATTGTCCAGCAAAACGGTTGGAATCTCAGTTTTACGCATTTGAGCAATGAAATCCGTATGCAGGGTAAAACCGAGCAGAAAACCGGCAGCATAATGGTTTGCCTTCATATAGCTGTCATAATCATAGGCAGATTCCTGATTCATGGCAAGCGGCACAATGGACACATCCCATTTTTTCGCGGCCGCTTCCAGTTTAAAGCCCACAATGATATCGTAACCGAACTGCTCAATCCGTTCATATCCCATATTTTCGATAAAGACACAGATCTTTGTCATACCTGTGCCCGCACGGTTTTGTTTTGGGATATACCCCATTTTCAATGCAGTATCTAAAATCAGCTGACGAGTTTTTTCACTGACATCGCTGGCTCCGCTGAGCCCTTTAGAAACTGTGCTAACGGACAGGTGCAGCTCGTTAGCAATATCTTTTATCGTGGCCACCGCGTCTTCACATCCGTTTAGAAAATATTTACGAAATTTTCGAAACTATTTGTATTGTATCACAGGATATGACTTCTGTCAATTGTTGACAAGCGGCGGTACCATAAGTAAAAGCCAACCCGCACAGCATACAGCATGATGATAGATGAGTAATTGTGCCAAAACTTCTGCCTTACGTTAAATTCGTAAAATCCGAGGTATCGATGGTGAGATCACAGATGTCAATAACATTCATTGCCGTGATATAGCGTTCCTCCAACGGAATCCACGTTTCCAGAAAATCGTGCAGCCGAGATCCATTGCCGCGCAGAAAGATTCTACGCTGCTGCACATTGGACGAACATGTCAAGAATACGCGGTAATCATAGAATTTTCGAAAATCCGTATGAAGAGAATAGCTGCCCTCCACAATGGCAAGTCTTCCGGGTTTCACTGTCCGCAGCGGCAGCGTTTCACCTTTTTGGCAGGAATAAGGGCGATATTGAATATTTTCTCCTTTTTTCAGCGGAATAAGAACTTCGTTTAAAAAACGCGCACGGTCAATGTTTCCGGCAGGCTGTAACATCCAATCGGCCTGCCTGTCCCGAACCGGCAGAAAAAAGTCGTCCATATGAAAAACTTCACAGCCGAACACCTCTGCCAGAAGTTTTGCTAAAAAGGTCTTCCCGCTTCCGCATCTGCCATCCACTGCCAGAATCACAGGCTTCTTATCCACATCGCCCTCATGGGCGTCCAGCAATTTCATCACCGCCTGAAAAACAGGAAGATAGGCATAATATGATGCTTTTACAACCCGATAGTGCGGATGATATGCCTCTTTATATCTGTGGCTGTGCCGAACCATTCCTCCACCGGAATTGATATATGTATTTAAAAAGGAGTTTATTTCATTCTTGGTTGCGCAAAGCAGTCCGTTTTCGGCCATGCTGCGCAGAAATTCAAGCTTTTGAGTCAACCGAGTCCGGCTTCCAAGATGTGTCCGTGCCGTGGCTGAACACATGAGATTCAACAGGGGCAGAAATTGTTTCATCCTCTCCCCGGGTGTGAGAAAAATCCGGCACAGACCGTTTCCAATCGGCTCCATGCACGGCTCCTGCTCTGTTTCCCCTTCGTGAGCCGGCAGAGAACGGAATTCTTCCCAGAGACTCTCCATCCCTTGAAAAGGATCACGGATGGCATGAGCACATCCGAACTCATTTTGATACAGAAGCTTTACATAATCGACAGGCTCCATTTCAGGGTAAGCCCTGCTGTGTCTAAGGATAATTTCAAAAAGCTCCTCGTCCATACTAGCCTCCGTATTCTCTCTCTGCATTTCCATTTTATTATAGCATACAACGCAGATGGTGTCGACTTAGACGGGAATATAAGAATATTTTCTATCAACTTTCCACAACGCAGCGGTAAGTAAATCAGAGAAACTGCAAAACTCAAGACATCAATAACCGTTCCCGATATCCGTAAATTTCACACATCCAGAAACATTTGGCAGTATGGCAAATCTTGAAATCCGAGCTGCCGGTAAAACGAAGCCGCCCTTTGGTTGCCTTTTGTCACTTCCAGCCTAAGACGCTTCGTGTTTTTCGGCAAATGGTCTTTGAGATACTCGAAAAATTCTTGCCCTAATCCATGTCCTCTGAATTCTGGTTTTACATAAAGTTCCTCAATCCAAACCACCATCCCGCCGGCTTCCTGTGAAAAAGTTTTGGCCAATAGCGCATAACCCGCAATTTTGTCGCGATATTCGAACACATAAGCTTCTGCGTATACTTGTGAGCGCATCAGTTCCGTAAACGTGCTTTCAAAATTCGACGAAGGAATGCGATGGCAGACGGCATCGGATGAATAAAAGTCCTCTGCCATTTTTATGTACTCCCCGCGGTCGCTCGGGATGATTTTTCGAATCATAACGCTATAATCCTCCATTTACCTGCTTTGTGTTCACCATGCACTCCGTCTGACCGTTTCAGTCTTTTCGGATATACCTAATAAGCAATTTAAGCGTGTTATTCACTCCATCGATATGGGAACGCTCGTATCCATGGGATGCATATACTCCGGCCCCAATCAGCCCGTGCTTTAAGTCATAGCCTGCAGCCAGAGCGGCGTCGGCATCGGAGCCATAATACGGGTACACATCTACGGCAAAATTGAGATTTTCGCTTTCCGCACAGCGAATTAATTCCGTTGTAACATCGTAATCATATGGACCTTTGGAATCCTTGGCGCAGATACTGACCATGCACTCGGTGCATGCAAGCCCTTCGCCCACACAGCCCATGTCCACGCTGATAATCTCCTCCGCGTCAATAGGCAAAGCACCGCAGGCTCCGTGGCCAACCTCTTCATACACGGTGATGAACACATAAACCTTGCGTTTGAGCGATATCCGTTTTTCGGAAATGCGTTTTGCTAAACCCAGCAAAATTGCAACGGAGAGTTTATCGTCCAGAAATCGGCTTTTGATATATCCGCTTTTGGTGATAACCGTGCGCGGTTCGAAACATACAAAATCCCCCACGCGGATACCGAGTGCCTCCGTATCCTGCTTTGATTTTACGTCCTCATCCACCACAATTTCCATGTCTTCAAAGGTTCTGCTCTGGTCTGAGAATTTTTTGTTAACATGAAGCGACGGGTCATTCATCTGCAGTGTGCCCTCAAACACCTTACCTGCGCGGGTATAGATTCTGCAGTTTTCCGTTTCGCAGTTGTTCGCGTTCAGTCCTCCGATATTGGAGATGCGGAGCCTTCCGTTTTTCTTAATTTCTGCCACCATGCCGCCGAGCGTATCGATGTGTGCGGAAAGAATCAGCGGATTTCCTTCTCCTCCCAAATCGCACACAACGCACCCCTTGTTAGTCAAATATGGCTGAAAACCTAAGCTTTGAAACTGCTCCATGGTGTATCGCGTTACTTCTCCGGTAAACCCACTGGGGCTGTCAATGGACATGAGTTTTTTTAGTTGCTCCAAAATATATTCCATACGCTTTCTCCTTTATCAAATCAAAACGATTTCTAAATCTCATCCAACGGTCGATATCGGCCATCCGGACCTTTCCACCGCATTTTTCCAACGGTTTTGCTTCCAATCTGAATGGCTTCCTGCGGACACTGATGAACACACCTCATGCACAGAAAGCAGCTGCCGTCAAACCGAACTCCCTCATCCGTTACTCGAATGTTGCCCGCCGGACATATTTTTTCGCAGTATCCACAGCGAATACAGTTGTCATCTGCGTAGAATTTTCTCACCATCCATTTGCGCAGCGGCGTATAACCAAGATGCACCACCCCGTCCGTCACTATTCCAATCAGTTTGAGGGGAACGCGCACATCCCGAATTTCACGTGCATGCTCCCCACTTTCCGCAAAATCCGACCGAATTTTTGCAATCAGACGGTCAAGGGATTCGATTCGGCTAAAATCGCGGCTGCACATCTTTTTTGCGGCAGGAGAATCTTTATTTAAAAAGGCCAGAGCATTTGAACCGGGCATGGTAACATCCGCCCACCCAGCTACACGACAGCCAACGGCTTTCAATCGTACTGCCGCGTGATGCAAAGCATTGCCGGAATAAGCCCCCGCTGTACAAAATAAATACGCCGTGCTCACGCTGCCCGGATTGATCTGCTTTAGATAATTTTTCATAAGAATAGGAACATCACATGCATAGACCGGGAACCCAAAAATAACAGCATCATACTGGGCTAAATCTGTATTGAGCAAATGCTCAACGGATACGGTTTTAATCCGAATCCCCGGCTGCTCCAAATGATTTTTGATATATTCTGCGCAATATGCTGTATTTCCCGTCCCACTGAAATATGCAACAAGAATTTCCATGTTTTCCTCCTGCCAAACCGAATTTTGCCTGGTGTGGTGGTGTATCCGTTCTAGCGCTTCATGACTTATAGTAATCCTCCTGCGCACAAAAATCAACTAAAGGAAACCATGTCCGCGTTTTGCAAGGATATTGGTATATTTCTTCCATTATGCTATACTAAAATGGAAATGGATGAGATGAATCAAAGGAAGTGTCGTTTCATGATAGGTGTTGTTGATGTTGGCGGGGGACTCCGCGGCATTTACGGCGCTGGTGTCTTCGACCGATGCCTTGAAAGCGGCATTGAATTCGATTACTGTATCGGCGTTTCCGCGGGCAGCGCCAATATTGCATCTTTTTTGTCAAAACAAAGGGGCAGAAACTACAAATTTTATACGGAATATGCCTTTCGCAAACAGTACATGAGCCTGCATAATCTCATTCACACCGGTTCCTATATTGATATGGATTATGTCTACGGCGTTCTTTCCTGTATGAACGGGGAAAATCCGCTGGATTTTAAAGCCATTGAGCAATCGCACAGTATCATGAAGGTCGTCGCTTTGAACGCGCTGACAGGGGAAACTATCTATTTTGACAAAAGCGATATGTCGCAGGACAATTATCATATTCTGAAAGCCTCATGCAGCATTCCTGTTATCTGCAAACCGTATTTTGTAAACGGTATTCCGTATTACGACGGTGGAATTGCCGACCCTGTTCCAGTGCAAAAGGCGTTTGACGACGGATGCGACAAAGTTGTACTGATTCTGACCAAACCAAAAGATTTTTTGCGGAGTGCAAAAAGAGATGCTCCATTTGCGCGTCTGCTGCGGCATCATTACCCAAAGGCTGCAGAACGGTTGATGCTGCGTTATCGCACTTACAACGACGGAGTTGCTCTGGCAAAAAAATACGAAAAACAGGGCAAGCTCCTCATTGTGGCACCGGATGATTGCTGCGGTATGAACACGCTGACAAAGAAAAGAGCAAGTATTGACAAGCTCTACCGAAAAGGTTATGAAGACGCCGGCGCCATTCGGGATTTTTTGTACCGACCGCAAACTATCTCTGCCTGATATGCCTTCCTGACCGACACACGCAAGTGATATAAGAGTTCGCACAGATCTGATAAACAAAAACCGCCCGCTGTAAAAAGCAGGCGGTCATTTTTATGTAAACTTGCTGATTTGGGAGCACCATCGTATCAAATCAGATTTTGCATACGTTTTTCGGCGTACCGGCAAGGTAAGCTGCCACATTGTCAAATTCAATTTCAGCGCGGCGCAGCATGGATTCTTCCGAAGCAAACGCCACATGGGGAGTGAGGAGAATATTCTTAGCGTGCAGCAATGGATAGTCTTCCGGAATGGGCGGTTCCATGTCGAACACATCGACGCCCGCGCCCGCGATTGTACCGCTGTTGAGAGCGTCTGCCAACGCTTGATTATCTACAATTGCCCCGCGTGCGCAGTTGAGGAAGATGGCACCCGGTTTCATCTGGGCAAACTGTTTTGCACCAAACATTTTCCTTGTTTCATCTGTCAGCGGAAGATGCAAAGACACAATATCACTGCTGCGCAGCAGCTCATCAAGCCCCACAAATTGGATTCCCGCGGCCTTTGCCTCCTCGGATTCATGGCGCGCAAAGCCAAGCAGCTTTGCTCCAAACGCGCCGAACAACTGTGCCGTACGGACTCCAATGCGTCCCGTACCGACTATACCGACCGTGCGCCCGCAAATTTCACGCCCTGTAAGACCTGCGGAGGTGCCACCCGTCCTTGCAGCTTCATCCGCCTTTCGAATGTGTCGCAGAACTCCGATTGCCAACCCAACCGCCAGTTCTGCGACGGTTTCGTTGGAATATCCGGCACAGTTACAAACGGTAACACCTTTCTTTTTGCAGGCTGCAAGTCCCACATGGTCAATTCCCGTAAACGCGACCGCCAGCATTTTTAAATTCTCTGCCGCTTCCACCACCTCATCAGGATAGGGATTATTGGCAATCATAACAATGTCAGAATCTTTGGAACGCTCCGCCAATTCTTTTTTATCGGTGGTTTTCGTGTCATAATAGACAAACTCATGCCCGGCTTTTGTCAAAGGAGCGGATAACTCATGAATCACCTTCTCCGGTACGCCGAGAGGCTCCAGCAAACTGATTTTCATTGCAGGCTCTCCTTTCAAAATATGTATTTAGATTCGCTTTGCAGTTCTTTTTCTATAACATCCATGCGGTACGGTTTAGAACACCGACTTTTACGGAAAAAACATCCCTTGCCTTCTGGAATTATCATAGCATTCGGTATATGCGATGTCAAATCTTTCCTGTTTGCATCATGTATATTTTTGCAAGACATCAACATAATAACCTCGAGGTGATATACATTGGATTACTCCGGCTACCATGACTTCCCATTCCCTTCTAAGTTAAGCAAAGAGGAAGAAAAACTGCAAGCATATTTTATGTCCCTGCCTGATGATGACCAACTGCGGCTTTTAAACGGCAGCAAATCCTATGCAGAATTTTGCAGCCGGGTAAAACAAGATATGCCCCACCGAAATCGCTCTGCGATTTCATAATCCCCCTTGAAACCGCTTCTGCAAAGAAAATGTCCTCCGGCCAAAGTCGGAGGACATTTTCTAATATCATTCTGAAATATTCATATCAATTTGTTGCTCAGCCTATTTGGAACTATCAGACTGGTCTTCCCCACTTTGCTGCGAATTTTTCGCGGTGCCGGTAGCAGCAGCATCGACCATTCCCTCACCTACAATGTAGGCGACAACAGACCCGAGTGCCATAATCAAACCGGTAATCTGAGAAGTGTCCGTTCCGGGACTAAACAGTGCGATCACGCCCACAACCAATCCGGAAAGAGCAACCCAAAATTTGCGCGAAGACAGCTTTGCTTTCCAATCCATAGAAATCCCCCTTTCTTCTAAAAAAACGGCTGTTTATTTATGCAGCTCATCCCGCAGTTCATCAATGCGGAAATGTGCCTGTTTGGCAGACTGTTCCACAACAACAACCCGCTCCACAATTGCCTCTATCCGTGCACTGTTAGCCGCCTCCTGTCTGGCGATATTCTCTAGTTTGTCGTTCACTTGACGAAGAACCTCCGTCGTTTTTCCGTCTTGCTTCGCTTGGGATCTCATCGAGCGCAGCAGCGTAACCAGCAGCGAGAGAAATGCGACCAAAGTGCTGACGAGAGCGATCCAATCTTGTATTGACAAAGTCATCCCACCTTACGTTACATGGTAGACAAATCGCTTCAATGGTTTTTCACCCGGTGCCGCCGTGTAAATGCCGGTTTCCATTCCCGATGTTCCGATGGCCACCAATGCAAACAGTTGTTCATTTCCATTCTTTGGGAACGGAACGATGGTAACAACGCCGCCAGTTCCGGCTGTGACAGACACCTGCTGCGGGCAGATGGTCTTAACCGTATAATATCCTCCGTGTGACCGTGAAACGTCCATGGTTGTGTCGATTTGTACTGCTGTTTCAACGGTAGAAAAATTATAATACACAATATTAAGGTCAACGTTTCCCGTAATCCCCGGAAATGTGCCGGAGCTTGTGGTCTGCTGTACGGCACAATCCGCATCCGGCCCGCCGGAATAATCCGCAAGCCACAAATGCCATGCGGCAAGTGTTTCGGCGGTATAAACATTCTTTCGGTAATCATTATTCATATACAGCACGGCATTGAATCCGTCCGCTTTTACCGCGCTCAGAAATGTGCCGACAATGCTGTTGATTAACGTATTGGACGGAGTAACTCCATGAATTTTTCTGTAGTAATCGGCGGAAGCATATTCATAGTCATACGCCACAAACAATATCATGTGGCGGTAAGGTTCAATAACCTGCTTGCAAATATTCCATTCCTTAATGGCATCTTCATTAGAATCCGCATAGGAAAACCAGTAGACGGCCGTTTTCAAGCCAGCCTGGGCAGCACCGGTGATGTTCTCCCGAAATCGTATATCCATCTGTGAAAGGCTTTTTCCATAACCGGCCCGCACAATCGCGCCCTTGATTCCGGAATCAGCCACTTTCTCCCAATCAATCTTTCCATTGTGGGCGGAAACATCAATCCATTTTTCATTCAATGCGGACACCTACCTTTCTTTGAGCATCCTGTTCCCAGGAGAAAACGGGCAGTATCAAAAGGAGTTATTTTTTCCGCCCGCACCTGCCTTATTCGAGCAATATTCGGAGCATAAGCCACAGCAAATTCATTGTATTTATTGCTTGTCACAATCCATTTCTCCTTTCTTTACAGCCCTCTATATACAATATGTTGCCAATACGGCGTAGGAGGTACCACAGTCATACCGGCATCAACCACCTCCTTTTCAAATAACCATACCAGAAACGCACAATTTGCCCTCTGAAGGCTAACAAAATCAAAAAAAGAACCCGCAACGAAAAAATCGTCCGGGTTTACATCAATTTTTCTGCTTTATGTGTCCGCCTGCAGTTCATCGTTGTACACCGCTTGTAAACAGCGCCGCCAACCAAAATAGGATGCACCGTCCTTCAATTTCGGATGCATCCAATTTTACGAAATTTTTCATATCTGCGATTTACAAGTTCTTCCGTGCTAAGTTCGCAGCTCTTATTCAATGTATTGATAAGTTGGATTTTTAAAAATGCGCAAATCTTCGCAAAGCCAATCCCCTCCGGTATAATTCGGTCAATCACATGCATGGAAAGCAAATCCTGTGCCGTTATTTTCAAATGTTTTGCTGCATCGCCCACACGTTTTGGGTCTTTCCATAGGATACTGGCACATCCTTCCGGTGAAATAACGGAATACACGGCGTTTTCCAGCATCCAAACCTCGTCGGCGACCGCCAGCGCCAACGCACCGCCGCTTCCGCCTTCCCCAATCAATATCGATATAATCGGAACTTTAAGGCCCATCATTTCCATTAGGTTTTCGGCAATCGCCTGTCCCTGCCCGCGTTCCTCCGCGCCCATGCCGCAGTATGCGCCGGACGTATCCACAAAGCAGATGACGGGACGGCCGAATTTTTCGGCAAGTTTCATTTGTCTTAGCGCTTTTCGGTATCCTTCCGGATGAGCGGAACCAAAATTCCGCGCAATTCTTTCTTTTGTTCCGTGACCTTTCTCTATGCCGATGACCGTTACGGGAATTCTGCCGAGACACCCGATTCCCGTAATGACCGCTTTGTCATCGCCAAACCGGCGGTCACCGTGCAGTTCAATGAAATTGAGAAACAATCTGCAAATATAATCTTTCGCAGTCGCGCGGTCGGGCGACCTGGCCGCAAGCAGCTTTTCATAGGCGTTCAAACTTCCGCACCCCCGCATGGAATTCAAGCAACTGGGCAAGCAGTTTCTTCTGTGTTTTTCGATTGGATATTCGGTCAACAAATCCTTTTTCCAGCAGGAACTCCGCCCTTTGAAACCCAGGGGGCAACTTCCGCCGCATGGTCTGTTCAATAACCCGCGGCCCCGCAAATCCGATTAACGCGCCGGGTTCCGCCAAAATAATATCGGCTTCCATTGCGAAACTGGCCATAACGCCGCCCGTTGTGGGATTGGTCAGCACTACAATATATAGCAGACCGGCATCGCTGTGCCGGCGGACGGCCCCGCTGGTTTTGGCCATCTGCATCAGTGACAGAATTCCCTCCTGCATACGGGCCCCGCCGGATACGGTAAACCCAATGACAGGAAGTCGATGCTCCGTCGCGTATTCAAACAAACGTGTGATTTTCTCCCCCACGGCTGTTCCCATGCTGCCCATCATGAAGGCAGGCTCCATGGCAAAAATGCAGCAGGGAAACCCTCCGATTCGGCACACCCCGCAGACAACTTCGTCGTTTCCGCCTGCCTTTTTGCGGGCCTGTTTTAGTTTTTGGTCATATCCTGGAAAATTCAGAAGGTTGGAAGACATGATATCCGCATCTCGTTCCTGAAATGTGCCCTCGTCTGCAATCAATGCGATTCGGCACCTTGCGCCGATGCGAAAATGCCCCCCACAGCGCGGACAAACATAGCTGTTTTCCATCACCGCGTCCCGAAACAGCATTTTGCCACAGGAAGAACAGGTCACACACAGCTCATCGGGAACAGCGGGACCGGGTGTTCTGTCCCGTTTATATTCACCTTCCAAATCGTTTTTTGGATGTTTAAAAATACCTCTGCGAATCATAAGCGCCCTCGTTGCTCAAGAAAAGATGTTGTATAGCGTCCGGTCTGAAATGCGTCCTCTTGCAGCAATTCCAGCAAGAATTCCCCGTTATGGTCCACACCTTCAATCACCAGTTCACACAGGGCGGCCTGCATCTTGCGAATTGCTTCTTCCCTTGTGCTCGCATGAACAATCAGTTTTCCTACCATGGAATCGTAGAAAGGCGGGATTACATAATCCGGGTACAGCGCGGTATCAAACCGGACAAAAGGCCCACCGGGAACGTGAAGCAGAGAAATTTTCCCGCACCCCGGCCGAAAATTTTCTTTCGGGTTTTCAGCGTTAATGCGGCATTCGATTGCATGGCCTCGCAAAGAAACATCTTCAGAGGTAAAATCCAGCGGCATTCCCGCGGCGATTCGGATCTGCCATTTGACCAAATCAATCCCCGTCACCATTTCCGTCACCGGGTGTTCCACCTGCAAACGGGTATTCATCTCCATAAAATAAAAGAAACCGTCACGGTCCATTAAGAACTCAACCGTACCCGCACCGGTATACCCAACTGAGCGCATGGCCCTTTCACACAGTCTGGAAAGTTCTGCTCGCTGAACAGCCGTAACCGCGGGGGAAGGACTTTCTTCCATCACCTTCTGGTTTTTTCGCTGCATGGAACAGTCTCTCTCGCCAAGGCAGACAATATGCCCGAATGTATCACACAAAACCTGCATTTCGATATGTTTGACATTGGTCAGATACTTTTCCAAATACATGCCGCCGTCTCCGAATGCGTTTCTCGCTTCTTCGGACGCCTGGGAAAAGACTCGGTCAAATTCCTCTTCTTCCCGAATCAGACGGATGCCCCGTCCTCCTCCGCCCGCACGGGCTTTTATCAGCAGAGGGTAGCCGATTTTGACAGCGGCCTGTCTTGCCTCCTTTGGTTCTTCCACCAGCCCGGAACCCGGAATCACGGGTACTGACGCGGCACGCATGGTTCGTTTTGCCTCGTCCTTATCCCCCATTTTGGAAAGCACTTCGGGGGAAGGCCCAATAAATGTAATGCCGTATTCTGCACACCGTTTGGCAAATTCCGCATTTTCGGAAAGCAGTCCGTATCCCGGATGAATGGCCTGTGCACCGCTTGCAATTGCCGCGGATAAAACGGCATCCCCATTTAGGTAGCTGTCTTTTGCATGCGCCGGGCCGATACAGTAACATTCATCGGCAAGACTGACATGCAGCGCGTCGCGGTCCGCCTGCGAATAAACCGCAACCGTAGAAATCCCCATTTCACGGCATGCTCGAATAATCCGCACGGCAATTTCCCCGCGATTTGCAATCAGGATTTTGGAGAACAAGACGACTCGCCCCCCGTCTGAACCAACGCAAACGAAAATTCCCCGCTGACACAGAGTTTCCCGTTTACAAATCCGGAACCTTTGGCAAAAAAGAACGGTCCTTTCTTTTTGATTAGTTCACAGACCATTTCTATTTTGTCCCCCGGCACAATATTTCTGCGAAACCGGACTTTATTAAGACCCGCAAACATCGGCGTTGAACCTGTGCTTTCCTCCTCCAGCAGAACACAGCAGGTCTGTGCCATCATTTCGCATTGTATCACACCGGGAACAATCGGCATTCCCGGAAAATGTCCCTGCAGGAACCATTCATCGCCCCGCACTGTATAAACCCCGTGTGCCTTCCCATCCTCGCCTTTTTCCGCTTCGTCAAGTAAAAGCATGGGTGGTCTGTGGGGCAGTACCTTCATTAATTCTTCACGATTCATGGTCTCCTCCGTTCCGCCTTTGATGCTATAATCTGCCGGCTAAGCTACTGAGCTTTTGCCGATCTACACAATTTTAAACAGCGTTTGTCCGTATTCCACCACTTGGCCGTTTTCCACGCAGACTTCAATAATCTTGCCGTCCTGTTCCGCGTTGACCTCGTTCATCAGCTTCATCGCCTCGATGATGCAGAGCACATCCCCTTTTTTCACATAACTGCCTTCTTTGACAAACGGTTCTGCATCCGGAGACGGCGCCGCATAGAACACACCAACCATAGGGGATTTGATTTCCCGATAGTTTTTTTCCTTTTGCACCGGTGCGGATTGGGCCGCCGGAACGTTCGGCGCCGTACCGACCGACGGAACTGCCTGAATCACGGCAGTGTCCGCCTTGCGTTCCAACCTGATTTTATCCTCACCCGTGCTCACTTCCAGGGCAGTCAGATCATGTTCCTTTAAAATTTGCGCCAATGCGCGAACCTGTCTTAAATTCATCACGCCGAATGTTCCTCCAATCCTTTTCGAAATGCCAGGCAGGCATTATGCCCGCCGAACCCGAGGGAGATTGAGAGTGCGGAATTCGGATTTGCCTGCAGCGCGCGATTAGGCACGTAATTTAAGTCGCAGTCCGGATCCGGCTCTTTATATCCTATGGTGGGCGGAATGATCCCCGTATCCAGTGCCAGAACAGATGCAACGGCCTCGACCGCACCGGCAGCGCCAAGCATATGCCCCGTCATGGATTTTGTGGAGCTGACATACGCCTTTTGCGCAAGGTCTTGCAGCGCTTTTTTTATGGCTAGTGTTTCCGTCTTGTCGTTGAGCGGTGTCCCTGTTCCGTGCGCATTGATATACAGGATATCTTTTTCACCGATGCCCGCCTCCTGCGCTGCCAAGCGAATAGCTTCGGCACCGCCGCGCGCCTGAGGATGCGGTGCCGTCGAGTGGTACGCATCACAGGTGTTGCCATATCCGGTGATTTCCGCGTAGATTTTCGCACCGCGTGAAACCGCATGCTCATATTCTTCAAGCACCAAGATTCCGGCGCCTTCCCCGATGACAAATCCGTCCCTTCTTTTGTCAAACGGAAGGGAACTGTTCTCTGGATCGTTTTTTGTGGAAAGGGCCATACAGTTGATAAATCCTGCCACAGCAAGGGGTACAACGGATGCTTCCGCTCCGCCCGCCAAGATTGCGTCCGCATAACCATACTGAATGGCGCGAAATGCCTCACCGATAGTATGGGATGAAGTGGCGCACGCCGTTACAACCGGCAGACAAGGCCCCTGCGCATTGTATCGAATCGCGATATTTCCTGCGGCCATATTGGCAATCATCTTCGGAATAAAATGCGGAGAAATGCGGGACGGTCCACGCGTTAGTAGTTTCTGCGTCTCTTCCACAATCGTATGGATACCGCCGATACCGGAACCGACATACACGCCAAGCCGACGCGGATCAATATCGGAAAGGCCGCTGTCTCGCATCGCCTGATCCGCGGCTGCCAGTGCATACTGTGAAAACAGATCGGTTTTTCGGACAGCGCTTTTATCCATACAGCAAGCAGGGTCAAAGTTCTTGACCTCGGCCGCGATTTTTACTTTAAAATCTGCAGCGTCAAATTTCGTAATAAACCCGATGCCGCATTTCCCTGCGGTTAGGTTGTTCCAGAAATCCTGCACGCAGTTTCCCACCGGAGAAATTACGCCAAGTCCCGTTACGGCTACTCTTCTCATTGTTCAGACTCCTTTTCCGACACGTGGAATATCAGCAGTTTTCATGCGTTCTGTTGTTCTCTTCGTACCGCCGCCCGATATTGGGCAGCAAGCTCTTCCATTAACCGGTGCACGGTTGTAATTTCGTGGACCCTTCCCCCGTTTGCGCCAATAAACACAAAACCATTTTCTAAATTTCCCCTACAAGCATTCACCAGTGCCGCTGTGATGCAGTAAGGTCCTTTTTCCTGCCGACATGTTGTAATGCAATGGTACGGGCAGTTTTTCGGCTTTTGCCCTCCGGCCGCCGCGCTTTTTAAAAAATCGTTTATAATTGCTCTGCCCGGCATACCAACCGGACTTTTGATAATCCCGATATCCTGCTCGCGGCAATTGACAAACGCCTGCTTGAAGCGAATATCGGCATCACATTCTTCTGTCGCCACAAAACGCGTTGCCATTTGAACAGCAGACGCGCCCAGCCGCAGCAGGCGATGGATATCATCGCCGGTAAAAACGCCCCCAGCGGCGATAACCGGAATTTTTCTTCCCGCAGCTTTTTCATAAGGAGTAACGGCAGCAACAACCTGCAGAATCAGTTTTTCCAATTGATAATTGGGGTCATTTATCTGCTCCGGCTGAAACCCGAGGTGCCCGCCCGCTTTAGGGCCCTCCAGCACAAAAGCGTCCGGAATGCGGTGGTATTGGCGCATCCACCATTTAGCAATCCTATCCGCCGCTCTGGCAGAGGAGACTATGGGAACCAGCTTGGTTTTGCACCCTTTCGGGCAAAATTCCGGAAGGCGCAAGGGCAGTCCTGCGCCAGCAAAAATCAGGTCTATGTTTTCTTCCATTGCCGTACGCGCCATTTCTCCAAAATTGCTCAGCGCCACCATGATGTTGACACCCAGAACCCCGTTTGTTTTGGATCGCGCCTTTGCAATTTCTGATTTCAGCCCCGCGCGATCCTCTTGCAGTTTGCCTCTGCCGCCGCCAAGCACACCAACGCCGGCCGCAGAAATAACGCCAACCCCGCCTTCGTTTGCTACCGCCGAGGCAAGACCATTCATGGATATTCCGATTCCCATGCCTCCCTGCACCACGGGCGCCTGTATTTTCAGTTCACCGATATGGAAATCGGTTCCGGACCAGTCAGCCATAAAAGCTCCTTTCCCGGCGGCATTGCCATTACATGCAAAGACCACCGTCGACCCGAATAACCTCCCCGGTGATATAACCCGAAAGGTCCGAAGCTAAGAAAACTGCAAGATTTGCAACATCTTCCACTTTTCCTGCCCGCTTCATCGGAATGGTATTCTCTATCCGTTCCAAAGCCTGCCCATTCAACTTACGTGTCATATCTGTGTCAATTAGGCCAGGGGCAATTGCGTTACAAGTCACATTTCGGGCCGCCAGCTCCCGAGCAACGGACTTGGTCAGCCCGATGAGTCCCGCCTTAGCGGAAGAATAATTTACTTGGCCCGCATTGCCAATCAGCCCTGCGACGGATGAAATATTAATAATCCGTCCGGCGCGTTTCCTTGCAAAATGCATATAGGTTTGGTGAATCATGTGAAACGCACCCTTTAAATTCACATCTAAAACACGTTCAAACTCTTCTTCCTTCATATTCGGAACTAACCGGTCAATGGTAATACCGGCATTGTTCACCAAAATATCGATTCCATCGAAATCGGATTGAATTTGCTCGACCGTTTTACTTACGTTCTCACGGTCGGAAACATCGCATTGATACGGCAAAGCCTTTCTGCCGAGCGAGCGGATTTGTCCGCAAAGTTCTTCCGCCGCTTCGCGGCTTCCGCAATAAATTGCGGCGATATCCGCACCATGAGCCGCAAAACGGAGCGCAATCTCTCTTCCAATTCCACGGGATGCACCCGTAATGACTGCCATCTTACCTTTGAGCATGTTCTTCCTCCATTACAAGCCGGATGACCTGTGTAAGGTCCTCCAAATCCTGAGCACCAACTGTTTTTACGTTCGGTGCAATTCTGCGAATCAGCCCGCACAGCGTATGTCCCGGGCCGACCTCCACAAATGTATCAAAGCCATCCGCTGCCATGTTTTCTATGGTTTTCTGCCAAAGCACAGGATTCGCCACTTGACGGGCCAACAGAGATGCCGCATTCTCGCCGTATGGTTGTGCCGTTACGTTGGCATACAGCGGAACAGAAGGTGTTCTCAGCGTATAATGCTCCAGTTCCTTCGCCAGTCCCTCCGATGCCTCTGCCATGAGCGGAGAATGGAACGCCCCGGATACGGAAAGACGGACTGCTCTGCCTCCCGCTTCGGCGACCAATTTACGCAGGGTGGAAATAGCCTTTTTCGTACCTGCCGCCACCAACTGCCCCGGGCAATTATAATTTACGGCCCAGGCTCCGGCCTCGTTGCAGAGCCGTTCCGCCTGTGCTGTTTCAAGTCCCAGAATCGCAGCCATTGTGCCTTCCGTGCGCTGAGAGCATTCTTCCATGAGTTCCGCCCTCTTTAGGACAAAACGGAATGCATCCTCCTCGGACAGAATACCGGTATAAGCAAGGGCTGCGATTTCACCTAAGGAGAACCCCGCAACCCCCTGCGCCGTGACGCCGGATTCCCTCAGTGCAGCAACACATGCCAGTTCGACCGCTAAAACGCAAGGCTGAGTATTCAGCGTTTGGGAAAGTTCTTTTTTCGTTCCCTCAAAGCACTGTTTCATGGTTCCGGGGCGGATTTTCTCCGCCATCTCAAAGACCTTCCGTGCCGCCGAAAACGTTTCATACAGTTCCTTTCCCATTCCCGGGTACTGAGCACCCTGACCTGAAAAAACAAATGCTATCTGACCCATTTTGTCCCTTCCCGCAGAATCTGCTCCGCTTCTTCAAATATTTCTAAAATAATCTCCTTTGCAGACTGTTCCTTTTTCACAAGAGCCGCCGCCTGTCCGGCCATAAAACAGCCTTTTTTCTCGTCGCCCTCACGGGCGGCCAACCGCAGCGCACCGACGCCAAGTTCTTCCAGTTCTTCATTGGAAACGGCGGGGTCGTATTCTTTTGCCAGGAACTCGCGGGAAAAGGCATTTTTTAGGCAACGAACCGGATGCCCCAGCCGTTTTCCGGTTGTGACGGTGCTGATATCCTTTGCTTTGAGGATTCGCTTCTTGTAATTTGGGTGTACAGAACATTCCTTTGCCGCCAAAAATCGGGTACCCACCTGCACACCGACCGCGCCTAACATAAACGCGGCCGCTGCCCCGCGACCGTCCGCGATTCCGCCCGCCGCAATCACCGGAATGCTGACGCAGTCGCAAATCTGAGGAACCAACACCATGGTGGTCAAATCCCCCACGTGCCCTCCGGACTCTCCGCCCTCGGCAATCACCGCAGCGGCGCCCGACCGTTCCACATGCCGCGCGACAGCGGTGGACGCTACCACCGGCAGAACGCGGATACCGGCCTTATTCCATAGTTCCATGTAGCGGGAAGGGTCTCCTGCACCGGTTGTCACAACGGGGATTCTCTCTTCTGCCACCACATGGGCAACCTTCTGAGCAAATGGACTTTTCAGCATGATATTCACGCCGAAGGGCCTATCCGTCATAGCCTTCGCCTTTCGGATTTCTGTTCTGAGCCATTCCTCATCGGCATTCATGGCAGAGATAATTCCAAGTCCCCCGGCATTCGACACCGCAGCAGCCAGAGAAGCATCCGCAATCCACGCCATTCCGCCCTGAAGAATGGGGTATTGGATTCCTAAAAGATCGCAAAGCGGTGTATGTATCATTTCTTTCCCATACTTTCTTTAATCAGTTTTACGACATCATCAACAGTCTTAATGTTGTCGTCCAGTTCCAGAGAAACCTCAAATTCATCTTCAAACTGCATGATGAGGTCAACTGTGTCCAGTGAATCCAATCCTAATTCTTCCAACGTGCTTTCCGGACGAATTTCGGAAACGTCGATTTCCTTGTACTCTGCAAGAATCTTTGCAACTTTTTCAAATACCATGCTGATTTCCTCCCATATCATGTATTAATTTTTCTCCCAGCGAATGATGCAGGAACCCCATGTCAGTCCCGCACCGAAAGCGCACAGGAGCAAGATATCTCCTTTTTTCAGACGATGATTTCGGTTCAGTTCATCCAGCAAAAGCGGGATGCTGGCAGCGGATGTGTTTCCGCATTCCGCGTAATTGACCGGGAATTTTTCCTCTGGCTGATGAAGCCGGGTTCGGGCAGAATCGATAATGCGGCCGTTTGCTTGATGCAATAGAAAATAATCCACATCGTCCGCAGTTAAGCCGGCTTCTCCCACTGCCTCCTCAATCTCATTTAGTACGGTTGTCACCGCAAATTTAAAAATCTCGCGTCCGTTCATGCGGATCAAACTCCGGTTTTGTTCCGTTTCGCTCCAAAAAGGACCGGAAACGTTCTTGCCGGGAATTTGCAAATTCTCTCGCTGCCCCCTGGCATTGGTTCGAACTGTCAGCAGCGAATCCCCCTTTGACAGTACCACGGCTCCCGCACCATCGCCGAACAACACACATGTGCTTCTGTCCGTCCAGTCCAGAAAACGGGAAAGTTGTTCCGCGCAGACAATTAAAATGTGATTTGCCATGCCGGAACGAAAGTAGGCGGCGGCAGTGTGAAGCGCGTAAAGGAAACCTGTGCATCCCGCATTTAAGTCAAACGCCGGACAATCGGCTCCCAGTTCCGCCTGCACCAAGCATGCAAGGGAAGGGGAAACATCCTCGCCCTGTACGGTCGCACACAGAATTAAATCCATATCCGCCGCGGCAAGTCCGGCATTGTCGAGTGCTTTTTGCGCAGCCTCCGCCGCAATTTGACTTAGAGTTTCGTCTTTCATAAAGTGCCTTCTGCGGATACCCGTACGCGATGTAATCCATTCGTCGCTTGTATCCACGAACTTGACAAAATCTTCGTTTTGCACAGTAAAGGCAGGAAGGCAGCTGCCCGTTCCAGCAATTATAAAACTCATTTACCTCTCCATTTCTGAAATCTTCTTCTTAAAGAATTCATCCAGTTTGGCAATTCCCCGAGCAAGAATCTGTTTTTCTTCTTCGGAGAATTCCGAGCTGACTTGACGCACCATCTGCCTGTGGAAATAACGGTGTGCATTATCCACCTTGCGTCCCTGCTTCGTTAGGACGACATACACCATGCGTCCATCCTCCCCGCTTTTTACCTTCGTTACATAACCTTTTTTCAATAGTTTCTTGATGGCGATTGTAACAGAAGGCAGGGTAATATCCAGTTCCTGCGCAAGCTCACTGATGGTTCTTCCCTGCTCCCGGTTTTTCCCAACGGCCTCCAAAAGATGCAGTTCGCTGATAGAAAGGTCGATCAACGTCTTTTTCAGCGTCTCCTCTTCAACTTTGAGAATGGAACGGAACGTATCCACCAGAATATCGTTGAGTTCTTTTTCAAACGAATCCAGCACGAACGTTTTCCCTCTCCCTATTAATTAGTTTGTTTATCTAAGTTTATATCATAAAACAATTTCCTTGTCAAGAACATTTACATATTTTTACATCTACATGAAATCATTTCGCCGTATTCGATTCGCCGCTCAGCTTTTACAAAAAAATCAAGAAAGTCTGCAAGGGCAACGAAAAAACTGCAACAAAGGTTTTGTGCGTTTTATTGCGATGAATAACTCATACAGATTCGGAAATTCCTATAAAAGATAAGACTCAAAAAATCGGAGCAAAATTCGGCTGTTTGCTAACATTAGCCGTTCTGCATCTTTTTCTGGTAAGCGATTCCCCAGTCATAAATCGCCTGAATGATTGGCCGCATGGATTCCCCCAGCGCTGTCAGCTCATAGTCCACACAGGGCGGAACCTCGGCATATACCGTGCGTTTGACAATTCCGTCCTGTTCCAACTGCCGCAGCTGCATGGTCAAGGTGCGGCAAGTGATTTTCGGCATCATTTTTTTTAGTTCACCAAACCTCTTTTTCCCTCCAAGCAGACGATACAGAATGATTCCCTTCCATTTGCCGCTGATAATATTAAGTGTTGTTTCCACAGGACAGGGCTGACCCGTGCATTCCTGCTCCAAAGAATGATTTTCCATGTAATGCCCTCCTACAGTATACTAAAGATAGTAATAATACTTTATTTATATTATATATCATTATTTTGCGTACTTCAATATTTGTTTGTTATATGCTACTATGAATGCAAAGAAAGGTGGTTAAAAAATATGAGTACCATGAACCAAAAAATTTTGGAGGCTTTTCGCTTCCGTTATGCCTGCAAAAAGTTCGACCCTTCAAAAAAGGTTTCCAAAGAAGATTTTGATACAATATTGGCAGCCGCACATCTTTCTCCGAGTTCCTTCGGTTTTGAGCCATGGAAAATCGTTGTCGTGCAGGACTCGGAGCTGAAAAAGAAACTTTATCCCATTGCGTGGGGTGCGCAGAACAGTTTAAACGGAGCAAGCCATTTTGTCATTCTGTTGGCAAGAAAGAAAATTGATACCATTTATAATTCCGAGTATCTGACACACATCATGAAGGACGTGCAGAAACTGCCGGACGACGTGATAAAAATGAAACGGGACGCTTTTCAAAAATTTGAGGAACATGATTTCAACCTGCTTGAAAGTGACCGCGCCCTGTTTGACTGGGCCAGCAAACAAACCTACATTGTATTGGCCAATATGCTCACAACCGCGGCCTTGTTGGGTGTTGATGCCTGCCCGATAGAGGGTTTCCAACAAAAGGCTGTGGACGAACTTCTTGCCTCGGAAGGCATTATGGACGCGGAGCATTTCGGCGTATCCGTCATGGCAGGGTTCGGTTATCGGGGTGAAGACCCGCAGTTTGCAAAAACAAGACAACCGATGAGCGACGTAGTGCTTTGGAAATAAACCTAAAACCCACCCAACGCATGAAGCGAAGGGTGGGTTCTTTTCATGTCATAGGGAAATACACACTTTTTAAGGCGCTGTCACTTCCCCACGATTCGGCTGTTGCCTGTCCATGGTTCCTTGGCTGGATGAGCTTAGATCCGCCAGTGAAAAAGAGGAGGTATCTACATTTGCTTCCTCTCCGGCCAATTGGAGTCGGATGCTTTCCTCACGAAGGGAGCAAAATTCTTTCAAAGCGGAAACTCCGGTCTCAAACTCTTCATAGGTGCAGAATTTGGTTGGGTCTTTTTCTACATAAGGAGCAATCAATTCCGCCGTCTCTTCAATGATGCTGGAATAGTCCACCGTATTTAGGAAAGATTCAAAATATTGATGGTAACTTTCCGTGTATTCGTCGCTTGAGAAAATCCACTCGAACATCGGGCGGTCTCCCTCCCCCGTAACGGTCAGAGGGTTATCGATATCATCATTTACCGCGGAATTTGCGTCTGTATTTTGGAAGGTTCCAAAAGCCTCATTGTAATCCCACGGAATCATGGAAAGCTTGCCGTCTTCTTCGTACAGATAATAATTGTGAATGATGTAACCTGTATAGCTGTCCCCGTTGACCACAAAATTGTGAACCACAAAGTAGCGAAGCAGCTGGTCCATATCCAATACAACATCAAGGTCTTCGCCTTCGTTCAAGGCTTTCAAGGATGCAATCAGACGATTTTCATCCGCTTCGGAAATATCTGTTTTCGCGTTGTCGAAAATGTTAGGATAGCTGTCGGGATCGTCGTCAATATACTGAAGTTTAGTGTCCTCGCTTCCTCTGCTTTGATTTCCGCCGCCCATACCGCCGCCGTTCATATTGCCATTGTTTCCGGGCATCGCGGGCCTCTGCGCATTTTCACCGGCGGCATTAGCGGAATTAGGGTCGTCTTGCATGGGTGACTGATTTCCCATACCGGTATCTTGGCCGTCTTGCGCCCTGCCGGCGACTTGATTTCCGGGTTCAATCGGTGGGTCTAATCCCTCCGGCACCTGCCCATCCGCCGGAATATTTGCCTGTGGCTGCTCTTCGGCTAACTGGCCGTCGGTTTCTCCATCGGCATTTAAAAAGTCATCCATGTTGAAATTTTTGCCGTTGCCGCGGCCGCCGCCCATACTCGCGGTGTCCGGCTTATACAGTTCTCCGTAATCTGTTCCGTAATTGCGCTGGAGAAAAGAATCTTCCACTTCCTCCACCGCAAGGTAAAGACCCCAGTCTTCCCCGTTTACCGTGATGTAAACATAGCTGCTGAGAGGTGCGTTTACCCCAAAATCAGCCATCATTTGATAGGTCAGATAATCCTTCATATAGGTATTATCTTTTATAATGTTATTCAGGCTAATCTTGTCCAGCCCATAATAACTTGTGGTATTATCATAGTGGTCAAATTCAATTTTGAAACTGTATCTGTCACTGTCCATAGCGGAAACGGAACTAAGAGAGGAATTGCCCTTTGCACGGATTCCTACATTTTTATATGCTTCTCCGTCAATCACCACAGAGGCAGCTGTATATTCTTCATCTTCACAGGTTTCAAGAAATTCGTCCCAGTCGTCCATCACAATATCTATGGTATGAACTTTACTTGTATCAAACAGGCGGTTTTCATAGCCCATCACTTTGGAGGCGGCCTGGATTCCCAAAGCCTCTCCGTTTATAAAAACGATGGAAATCAAAATCGAGAGTATGACAGCCACAAGACAAATTTTATCAATGTTCTTGTGCGTGGACATTTCATCCCTCCTTAGCCCATGTAATCTCCGTTATAGCTGACCAGCACAGCACTATGAATGCCATCCAAATCAGATAATGCGTTGATAAAATCAGTGTTATCGTCTTTTAAGCGAATCTCCATATTCAGCTCAACAGAACCCTTTTGTGCGGTCTTGCTCTTGACAACGCAGCGCTGTGTTTTTTGCCGCAAAAACGCTTTCGCTTTCTTTTCACTCTCGTGGCCGTCGCATTGGACAACCACAATATACGGATTCCAGTAGGACTTTTTGTTGACAAACACCAGCAGCATCACTCCGATGAGAACACTGCCGATAACCGCCAAAGGAATCATGCCAGCTGCAATGACAATACCTACGCCAATTGCCCAAAACAGGAACGCAATATCAAGAGGCTCTTTGATTGCGGCGCGGAAACGGACGATCGACAAAGCACCGACCATACCGAGGGAGAGAACTACGTTACTGGTTACCGCCAGAATGACAACGGTGGTAATCATCGTCATAGCAACTAGGCTGACGCCAAAACTGGAAGAATACATCACACCGGTAAATGTCTTTTTGTAAACATAAAAGATAAACAGTCCAATTCCAAACGCAAGCGCCAGCGCAATCATCATATCCAGAATGCTGATGCTGCTGATATTTTCCAGAAAACTTGATTTAAAAATATCGTTGAAAGTCATGAATTCTTACTCCTTTTTTAATAAATTTAGCCATAAATGCGGCAGGCTGCATATTTGGAAAAAGCAGCGGTTCGCCTGTTGCCGACTTGAACGGCATCTCGAATAATACTTGGCAGAAACTCGTCCCACTTCACTTCAAGGATAATGGGGGCATTTCCTGCGGCTATCGTTACACAGTTTGGGTTTAGAAAATCCGTACAGCCCAGTCCCGTGCGAATGTTATAGTCCAAGGTAACCCGCACATTTCCCGGTGGATAAACAAAAGGCTCCCGGGTGTAATCCACAATTGTCTTCGGGCGAAGTCCCTGATACCGCATTTTGGAATATAGTTCCTGAATCAGAGGCCTTCCGCTGTTTAACATCCAATGGATGCGGCCGTCCACGATGGCCTGTGCTTCCTCCGCTGTCAATTTGGCGCTTTTCTTGCTGCCTAATCCGTTTAGCTTGCTTTTCTTTTCCAAATGGATGAAGCTCGTATCGCCGTTATAATAGCGGATGCGGAACTTTTCCCTGCGATTCACACCGTCGATTTTTTCTTGGAGTGCCTTGTCTTCAAGGTTATCAAAATACAAACTTCGGATTGTATACTTGCCGTCCACGGCATGTGGATCTATTTGTGCCACAGCCCGAAGTCGCTGCCGAATGGTAACCATGTCCGATACATTGATTTGGTGCTTCCATTCGTGTCGGTACTCCATTTCTGGCAACTCTCCTTTCGGTTTTGGAATTGCTTGTGATGATGTTACAGATTTTACAGCGAGTTGCTGAAACCATACTGAAAAATCCCGGTAAATTTTTTTAACGTTTTGTAAATACTTTTTATTCATAAATCTGAATGGATTGAATGACCGGCTGTTCCTCGGGCGAAATCAGCCCGTTGTCATCAATGGGTTCCGCTTCTTCACATATCTTGTCTACAATATCCATGCCGCTTATCACATAACCAAATACGGCATAGTTGCCGTCTAAATACGTACTGTCTTGTTGAACGATAAAAAACTGCGAACTGGCACTGTCATAGTCGCTGGAGCGTGCCATGGAAACGGCACCCCTTGTATGGGACAGGTTGTTTTCAATGCCATTTGCGCTAAATTCTCCCGTAACGGTTGTCCCGGAGCCGCCTGTTCCATCCCCGTTGGGATCGCCGCCCTGCATCATAAATCCCTCTATAATACGGTGAAAAGTCAGTCCATCATAGAATCCGGACTGAGCTAACGTGACAAAATTCTCCACGGTTTCAGGTGCGCTTTCGCCATCCAAAGCAACGGTAATAACGCCGTATCCTTCAATATCAATATCAGCGTAATACGTTGCGGTATAATTGGATGTCGTTTTATAAACCATGGTAAAAATAATACCTGCACACACTGCCAAAACACACAGCACACCGGCCAGTGTAAATACCTTCTTCTTTGTATGATTCATTTTCATCCCTGCCCTTTCGCATGTTATAGCCGGCGATTGCCGCCTTCTACAATAAAATAGCATCCAAAGCTGTATCTTCGCTGAAAAACGGTGGGAAAGTTGTAAAATAATTGTAAACTGAGAGTCTTTCAGTTTCAATTCAGCAAATATCGGTATTATACTATTAAGAAATGTTTCATGGAGGCAGCTATGAAAATATTAATTATTGAAGATGAGAAATTACTTGCGGATTCTCTCAAAACTCTGCTCGAGAGCAAAGGCTTTGAGGTAGAAACCGTATACGACGGTGAAACCGGCAAAGAATACGCAGAGCTTGGCGTATATGATTTGCTGATTCTGGATGTTATGATGCCGAAAATGAATGGATACGAAGTGGCCCGAAAGGTGCGCTCACAGCGATGTGCAACACCAATTTTGATGCTGACCGCAAAATCGGGGCTGGAAGACAGAATCGAAGGACTCAATGCCGGCGCCGACTATTATCTGACAAAGCCGTTTGATTCCCGTGAGCTTCTGGCATGCATCAACGCACTTCTTCGCCGCCAGGGTCATCAAGTAAACGAGCTGACCTACGGCAATACTTCACTTGATTTGGAATCCTGTACGCTGATTTGCGGGGAGAAAAGTCAGCGCCTTTCCGCCAGAGAGTTTGATGTGATGCGTTTTTTACTGCAGTCGCGAGATAATATCATTTCGAAGGAAGTGATTCTTGCTCGGGTGTGGGGCTATGACTCCAATGCGGTGGAAAATCATGTAGAAGTTTATGTCGGTTTTCTTCGAAAAAAACTGAAAAGCATCGGTTCCAATATTCAGATTAAGGCTGTCCGCCGATTGGGATACTGCCTGGAGGTGAGTGACCGGTGCTAAAAAAGCTGCGCATCAAGTTCGTCTGTATCATGATGGTGGTTGTAACTGCAATGCTGATTGTCATCTTTGGCTTGGTACTGCATTTTATGAAAGCCAATCTGGAAGAAAACAGCATACAAATGCTGCGCAATATTGCAAATGATCCATTGCATCACATGGGGCCGGGAAGGCCGAATGAACCCCCCGAAGAAATGCGGCTTCCCTATTTTACTTTGGAAATCGGCTCGGACGGAGAACTCATTTCCACCGGCGGGGATTACTATGATCTTTCCGATGAAGATTTTCTTAGAGAAATGATGGAGGCGGCTTTGTCCTCCGGTGAACATACGGGAATCATAGAACAATATAACCTTCGCTTTTTGCGGGCTGTAACACCGGTTTCGCAACGCCTGGTGTTCGCAGATATATCCAGTGAGCTTGCCACTATGGACAGCTTGATAAAAACTTGTGTATTGATCGGCGTTATGAGTTTCCTTGCTTTTTTGATTTTGAGTGTGTTTTTGGCATATTGGGCGGTCAAACCGGTGGACAAGGCATGGAGGCAACAGAAACAGTTTGTCTCCGACGCGTCGCACGAGTTAAAAACCCCTCTGACGGTCATTATGACCAATGCGGAACTCTTGCGTTCCACGGACTATGACGAGGCTTCCAAAAGGCAGTTTACTGAAAATATCCTGCAAATGACCAAACAGATGCGCAATTTGGTAACGGGATTGCTGGAACTTGCGCGAGTGGATAACGGCAAGGTAAAGTCAACCATTACGGACCTTAATTTTAGTGAACTTGTTTCGGAAGCGGTTTTGCCTTTTGAGCCGCTCTATTTTGAAAAAGGCTTATCCCTTCATTGCCACATTGAAAACGATATTCGTTTAAAGGGAAGCAAATCCCATTTGCGTCAGGTGTTAGAAATTCTGCTGGACAACGCAATGAAATATGCGGCACCGCAAGCATCGGTTGAAGTAAGCCTCAAACGGCAGGGACTTCACTGTATTCTTTCCGTGGCAAACCCCGGCGAACCCATCTCTGAGGACGATTTAAAGAACATATTTAAGCGCTTTTATCGAACAGACAAAGCCAGAAGCGCAAACGGAAGCTACGGTTTAGGACTGGCAATTGCCGAAAGTATTATTGAAGAACACAAAGGTAAAATATGGGCAGAAAGTGCAAAAGGCATTAACACGTTTTATTTGCAGCTGCCCTTATATAACTCAATGGTACTGGATAAATTATAAGCAGATAGAAAACGCTAACGGGCAACACTCTATTTGAGTGCTGCCCGTTTTAGGCACAAAAAAAGATTTTCCAAACGCTCTTTGCGTATGGAAAATCTCTCCTGGCGCGCCCGAAGGGATTCGAACCCCTGACCTTCTGATTCGTAGTCAGACACTCTATCCAGCTGAGCTACGAGCGCATTTTATAAAGTAAAGCTGACATACATCGAATAAAATCTACTATGAATGACAGCTTTACTATTATATTGGATTGCGCTGAAAAAGTCAAGCCCTTTTTGGAAAATCAACGTAATATTTTGTAGGACTACAATACATATTGGACAGTTGTTGACGCCGTCTTTGGCCTCGGCTGCCCAACTGTGTCCACAGCAAAGCTGATTCTTCTTAAATACGCCGTCACTCTTTTCACCGGTTTCCTTCTTTGATTTCGCATTCTCCAACCGGATAAATGTATTGAAAAAACCTTTATACTTGGGAAGCGATGCAAGGTTAAAAATGTGGACAACTAATTCTTTCCCGAACGTGGCATACAGATGCAAAATCCCCATGCCGCCAATGCAAGGGAAACCAGCGATACTAAAATAATCAAATAATGCAAACCGGTGAACATGACGGAATCAATCATCTTTCGTTTTGCTGCGGTGAAAAAGCACGCGGCTGCCAACATATAAAACGCACTAAGGCAGGCTGCCGTTCCAAAATTATAGCGCTCTTTGAGCACAAACAGAAAAACCACGGTAAGAATCGGAATGAGACAGGACAGCAGCAGATACACAAGCGCATCGTTTGAAAATCCCATTCCGGCATAGCGGTGTATCATTCTGAATACGCTCAGTGATTCCTTTTCTTCGGCACGTACTGCAGAAGCTCTCCCCACCGGAAGAAACTGCATTCCTATCAACAATGCCTGCATGAGAACCAGCAAAATTTTGATATGTTTTTTCGGCATGCTCCCAGTCTCCTTTGGAAAAGAATTCCCCTGCGAGCAAATCGCAGGGGAATCTTTCAAACTGCTAAAATTCTGAATCTGGAAATCAGGCTTTTGCCTTTTTCTCCTTGATCGCTGCCTGTGCTGCTGCAAGACGTGCAATCGGCACACGGAACGGAGAGCAGGAAACATAATCAAGGCCAGCGAAATGGCAGAACTCAACGGATGACGGATCTCCACCGTGCTCACCGCAGATACCAAGATGAATATCCGGGCGTGTAGCGCGGCCATCAGCCACTGCCATCTTAATCAGCTTGCCAACACCCGTCTGATCGAGGTGTGCGAACGGATCGGATTCATAAATCTTTTTCTCATAATAGGAATCAAGGAACTTACCGGCATCATCGCGGCTGAATCCGAAAGTCATCTGAGTTAAGTCGTTGGTACCAAAGCTGAAGAATTCGGCTTCCTTCGCAATGTCTCCCGCTGTCAGAGCGGCACGTGGAATCTCAATCATGGTACCTACCTGATATTTCAGATCCACACCCGCTTCTTTAATAATTCTGTCGGCTGTAGCGGTTACAACATCCTTTACATACTTCAGTTCCTTAACTTCTCCAACCAGCGGAATCATGATGTTCGGGGAAGTCTTGAACTCAGGATGTTTCTTATTAACATTAATAGCTGCATTGATAACCGCCGTGGTCTGCATCTCTGCAATTTCCGGATAGGAAACAGACAGACGGCAGCCGCGGTGACCCATCATCGGGTTGAATTCATGCAAGCCGGAAATAACATTCTTCAGTTCTTCAACGGAAATGTTCAGCTCACCGGCGATTTCCTTAATGTCCTCTTCCTTCGTCGGCAGGAATTCATGCAGCGGCGGATCGAGGTAACGAATGATGACCGGACGGCCTTCCATAACCTCATACAGGCTCTCAAAGTCGCCCTGCTGATACGGCAAAATCTTTGCAAGAGCCGCCTTGCGTTCCTCCACTGTCTTGGCAACAATCATTTCACGCATAGCTTTGATGCGCTCGCCTTCAAAGAACATGTGCTCTGTGCGGCACAGTCCGATACCTTCCGCACCAAAGTCACGTGCCTGTTTTGCATCGCGCGGAGTATCTGCATTGGTGTAAACCTGCAGTCTGCGTGCCTTATCAGCCCAAGCCATAAAGCGGCCAAAGTTACCGGAAATGGAAGCCGGAACGGTCGGGATTGCGGTATCATACACGTTACCGGTAGAACCGTCAATGGAGATATAGTCGCCCTCTTTGATGGTCTTGCCAGCCAAAGTGAACTGCTTCTTTTCATAATCGACAACAATTTCGCCGCAGCCGGAAACACAGCAAGTACCCATGCCGCGTGCAACAACAGCCGCGTGGGAAGTCATACCGCCGCGAACTGTCAGGATGCCCTGCGCAACCGCCATACCTTCAATGTCTTCCGGAGAGGTTTCCAGACGGACCAAGATGACCTTTTCGCCCTTTTCAGCCCATTCCTTCGCATCTTCCGCAGTAAAGACAACTCTTCCGCAGGCAGCACCCGGAGATGCAGCAAGACCATGTCCGATTGGTTCTGCCTTTTTCAGTGCTTCAGCATCGAACTGCGGATGCAGAAGTGCGTCAAGTTGTTTCGGCTCTACGCGGAGAACAGCCTCTTCTTCATCGATCATGCCTTCATCCACTAGGTCGCAAGCAATCTTCAGTGCAGCGTTGGCCGTACGTTTGCCGTTACGGGTTTGTAGCATGAACAGCTTGCCGTCCTCAATGGTAAATTCCATATCCTGCATATCGCGGAAATGTTTTTCCAAACGATTGGCAATGTCAACAAACTGGTTGTATACGTCCGGCATCTGGTCTTTCAGATGGCTAAGCGGAGACGGCGTACGCACACCGGCAACAACATCTTCACCCTGCGCATTGATGAGGTATTCACCGAACAATTCCTTTTCACCCGTTGCCGGGTTGCGGGTAAATGCAACGCCCGTACCGGAACGATCACCGGAGTTACCAAAAGCCATCTGCTGAACATTGACGGCGGTACCCCATTCGTACGGAATTTCGTTCATCTTGCGGTAAACATTCGCGCGGGGGTTGTCCCAAGAACGGAAAACAGCCTTTACAGCCTCAATCAGCTGTTCCTTCGGATCCTGCGGGAACGGTTTGTGTTCGTTGTCTTCGTAAATCTTCTTGAAAATCTCAACAAGTTTTTTCAGGTCTTCGGCCGTTAAGTCAATGTCATTCTTGACGCCCTTTGCGGCCTTCATTTTATCAATTTCTTCCTCGAAGAGTCTCTTTGGAACGCCCATAACAACGTCCGAGAACATCTGAACAAAGCGGCGATAGCTGTCATAAGCAAAACGCGGATTGTTGGTCTTCTTCGCTAAGCCCTCAACGGACTGATCGTTCAGACCGAGGTTCAAAATGGTGTCCATCATACCGGGCATGGACTGACGTGCGCCGGAACGGACGGATACAAGCAGCGGGTTGTTGATATCGCCGAAAGTTTTTCCGGTGATTTTCTCCAGACCCTTCATGTGCTCAAAAATATCCTTCTGGATTTCCTCACTAATCTGGCGGCCGTCCTTGTAATACTGGGTGCAGGCTTCCGTCGTGATGGTAAAGCCCTGCGGAACCGGCATTCCTGCAGCGGTCATTTCCGCCAACCCGGCACCTTTACCACCAAGAATGTTCCGCATGGTGGTCATGTCGCCGTGGAAGGCTTCGCTTCCCTCGGAAAAGTAATAAATGAATTTATTGCTCATCCAAATACCTCCTGAATGATAATATATTGGTGAACATTTGCGCCCAATTGCAAATCGCTCAAACTGTATTATAACAAATACCTTAATCAAATGCTATATAAATTGTTATATTTTTTCAAAGTAACAGGCATTATTTTCAGAGTTCTCCTTTGTCTTTCTGAACAGCAGCACCTCCATTTAACATATAGTTCGCATAATCCATGTTGCCCCGGCGTACAAAAATAACATAATAATCTTTCACCGGCAGCCCTCCTCGGAACAGTGAAGCATCTCTGCCGCCCGCCACTTCTAAAATGTTCATGGACAGACGGAGAGAATTGTTTCTGATTTTTGCCTTAAACTTCAGCCCGGCTTTTCTCTGAGCATGTCCTGTTTTTTAGGTAATCCCGTAATCCGTTCTCAAGTAAACTTCTGGCCAAGCAGATAGAGCGAAAAAGTTTCATGACGTTTCTATTCGTGGCAGAACATTAATTTATCATGTCCGTATTTACCATATATATCCATTCTTTGTGATCATTTTATTGCAAGAAGCGGAATAAGTCAATAAATTTTTAACAAGAATTGTAACGTATTGTAATAAATTTAACAGATACCCTAAAATAACTTGAAAAATAAAATGAATATGAGATAATAGAAGTGGAAAAAACACGCAATATCATATATATATTAAAGATATGCAAGCCCCACAGATAATGGAGGAATCCGCATGTCAATGAAGAACTGCGCCGTCATTCTGGCTGCCGGAGAAGGCAACCGGATGAAGCGGAAAAATCCGAAAGCTCTTGCCCCCGTTTTGTTTAAACCCATGCTGCAATGGGTTCTTGATTCCGCAAAGGCGGCGGGCATAGAGCGTCTTTGCGTTGTAACCGGCCATCTGCATGAACAGGTGGAACAGTTTCTGGCACAGTATGACCCGACAATTTGCACCGTTTATCAGCCGCAGCGCCAGGGCACCGGGCATGCCGTGATGATGGCGGCCGATTTTTTGCGCTCAAACGGCGGCAATGTCTTAATTTTAAATGGTGATGCTCCGTTTATCAGCCCGAAGGAAATTCAAAAGGCTTTTAAAATTCATTGCGAAAACGAAAATGCGGTAACTGTGATTTCCGCTGAACTTTCAGACCCTACCGGCTATGGACGCATCGTTCGCGACCCGAAAACCGGAAGACTTTCCTCCATTGTGGAACAGAAAGACGCATCCGCTGAAATTCAAAAAATTCAAGAGATTAATTCCGGTGCATACTGGTTTCAAACGGAGGAATTATTGGGAATCCTCTCCCAAATCCGAAATGATAACACGCAGGGCGAATACTATTTAACGGATGCCGTCCGGCTCTTGATTGAACAGAATCGGGAAGCGGATGCCTGCAAAGCCGACAGCGCAGAAGCGGTGTTGGGCGCTAACGACTGCCTGCAGCTTGCTAAGCTAAACCAAATTGCCAGGAAGAAAATCCTACATTCGCACCTTCTCTCCGGAACAGACATTCCTTGCAGCGACGGCGTAATCATTGGGCCGGATGTCGTTATCGGCAGCAATGTCAGCATCCTTCCCGGAACCATTCTCCGCGGCAGAACATCGATAGGGGCAAACTGTGTCATCGGCCCGAATACTGTTTTGACGAACTGCACAATCGGTGAAGGAGTCACTCTCAATTCCGTACAATGCAGCGGCTGCACCATTGAATCTGGGCAAACCGTTGCTCCATATACAGTTATAATAAAATAGGCAAAAGACAGACAAAATTAGGGGGATAACACAAATGAGTTTTCATGGGAAAGATATCAAAATCTTCGCTGCCAGCGCCAGTCAGGAGACAGCCAAGAAAATCGCCAAATGTCTTGGGCTGCCGCTTGGAAGAAGTGAAGTTGGAACTTTCAGCGACGGGGAAATTTCAGTTTCCATTTATGATTCGGTTCGCGGTTCCGACTGCTTTATTGTGCAGTCCACCTGCGCGCCCGTTAACAACAACCTTATGGAACTGCTTATCATGATTGATGCCATGAAGCGTGCCTCTGCAGCCAGAATTACCGCCGTTATGCCGTATTTTGGCTATGCTCGTCAGGATCGCAAGGCAAAATCGCACGACCCTATCACCGCAAAGCTCTGTGCCGACCTACTGACCACCGCCGGAGCGAACCGCATTCTTACCATGGATTTGCACGCGTCACAGATTCAGGGATTTTTCAATATTCCGGTTGATCACTTACTTGGGGTTCCTCTGCTTGCCTCCCGTATGAAAGAACAGCTTGCCGGACACATCGATGAATACGTTGTGGTTTCCCCCGATCTTGGCTCCGTAACGCGGGCGCGCAATTTTGCCGATCGCCTGGGTGTGCCGCTTGCCATTGTGGACAAACGGCGGCAGAAGGCCAATGTCTGCGAAGTTATGAACATCATTGGCAATGTCAAAGGGAAAAAAGTGATTCTTGTGGATGACATGATCGATACAGCGGGAACACTCTGCAATGCTGCCCAAGCCATTATGGACAACGGCGCACTTCAGGTTACGGCATGCGCCACACACGGCGTGCTGTCCGGCCCCGCAATCGAAAGAATCAAAAACAGCCCAATTAAGGATATTTTCCTGCTCAGCACCATCCCGATTCCGGAAGAAAAAATGCTGCCAAACATGACGGTTTTTTCTGTGGCTCCTATTTTTGCAGAAGCAATCGACCGTATTTATGAAGACAAGCCTGTTTCTCCCCTGTTTGTGTAAGCAGGGCATCTAAAGATCAATAATATTGCAGGCCTGTAAAGGCGGGGCGGATAATCCGTCCCGCCCGTTTCCGCATACATTTGCAAACCAAGAGGGAGTAATTGTAATTTATGCTAAACAATCTGTTTCACCCCCGAACCCTTCCCGCCGGTTCTGTGGAATACCTAGTAGTGGGGCTTGGAAACCCGGGCTCAAAATATGATGGTACCCGCCACAATGCCGGGTTTATGGCAATCGATTATATTGCCCAGCAGGCTGGCGTTCGCATTGACCGTTTAAAATTCAAAGGACTCTGCACTTCAGCTTGCATTGGCGGAAAGAATGTTCTGCTTTTAAAACCGGGAACTTATATGAACTTAAGCGGACAGAGCGTTGTGGAGGCAATGAACTTCTACCACATTCCCCCCGAAAAGGTAATTGTTCTTTACGACGACATCAACTTTCCGCCCGGTAAACTGCGTATCCGCCTCAAAGGCAGCGACGGCGGACAGAACGGTATGAAAAACATTATCTATTTGACTGGAAGCGACCATATTCCGCGCATTCGGCTCGGCATTGGAGACCGTCCCGACCGTCGGTGGGATCTTGCTGACTGGGTACTTTCCCGATTTTCTCCGGAGGACTTTAAGCGTTTTCAAGAGGCGGTCGTCCATGCCAATGATGCCGTTGCCTTGATGGTACAGGGCAGGGCGGCTGAAGCGATGAACCTTTACAACCACCGATGATAGACGAAACCGCAGTTGAGGAGGATTGACATATGTATGCTTAAAAAGTTTTTTTCGCCCAAAACCGTTTTGGAATGTTTTTCGGTAGTGCTAACACTATTGGGCATCATCTATTGTGTAATATCATTTCCGCTATACTGCCTGAAAAAAGAAATCGGGTTCACTTTTCTGCTGATCGGATTAGGATTTCTGTTCCTAGCCCTGCTTCTATGGATCCCCGCATGGATTCATCATAGAAAAAATGATTCTCTTCTCAACAGCGGTTTGTTTGTTCGGGGCAAGGTGCACAAGGTTCGGCAATATAGATACATTTCTTTCTCATATAAGGCATTGAGAAAAAGGCATCCGTGGCGTTTTTGGTATGAATATGAATATGGCGGAAAAACTTACCTCGGGCGCAGCAATTTGCTCTGGCAAAAGCCGGATCTTCATGTCGGGGATCCCATCACTGTGTGGGTTGATTTGAACCGACCGGGAACAAGCTGCCCGGATACTGTTTCCTGTAAAAGTTGAGGAGAATTTCATGGAATTTCTGACAAATGCAATTCGGGGACTGAAAGAATTTAGAGATTTGGAATCCGCGGTAAGCAGTGGCGCACTGCCTGCGGCTGTAACCGGGGTATCAGGGGTTCATAAAGCAAATCTAATTTATTCGCTCTGCACTGAACTGCAGCGCAGAGCTTTCGTCGTTGCCGGGGATGAATCGGAAGCACAGCGGCTTTGTTCCGACCTTGCGGCAATGGGACTCCATCCCCTGTTTTATCCGGTTCGCGACTTTTCGTTCCACGATGCGGCAGGCAGTTCCCACGAATATGAACACCAGCGGCTTCAGGTGCTAGAACGTTTACTTTCCGAAAAATGTAACGCGGTGGTCTGCTGCATTGACGCGGCGCTGCAGTACACCATTCCTCCCGAGGAACTCCGAAAGCGCACCATAACGCTTCAGACCGGGAAAAACATTCCAATGGAACAGGTTTTGCACGTTTTGGCGTCCTGCGGCTATGAGCGGGCAGTTCAAATTGAAGGTCCCGGACAGTTTGCCTCGCGCGGCGGAATTTTGGACTTTTTCCCACCCGGAAATTCCGCACCGGTGCGTGCGGAATTCTTCGGAGAAGAAATTGATTCCCTTTCCCTGTTTGACCCGGAAACCCAGCGGCGGACAGAAAGCATTAAAAGTGCTACCATCGAGCCGGCAGCCGAAGCATTGATAGAACATCCCGAAATCCTTGCAAAACAAATTCGGAAACTTGCCGGAACATTGAGGGGCAAAACAGCCGCGGCGGCCAAAACCGTGCTGAACGAACAGGCGGATAAACTGGAAAACGGTCTGCACATTGGCTGTGCGGACAAATTCTTGCCGCTTTTATACGGTAAAACGGCAACACTGTTTGATTATCTGACACAAGACATGCTTCTGTTTGTCAGCGAACCGGCCAAGTCGCGCGAGCGGATGAGAAGTGTTCTGTGGCAGTGGGGCGAGGATTTAAAAGCTCTTTTGGCAGACGGTACCCTTTGCAAAGGACTTGACAGCTACAGTAACGACTGGACTTCTGCACTGACAGAATTTGAGCGCCACGGTGCAATTTATTTGGACGCATTTGTCCACGGCGGTTACGAAACCCCGGTTCGCACCCTCATTGGCATGACGGTGCGCCAGCTTTCCACATGGAGCGGCAGCCTCCAGCTTTTGACCGAGGATCTGCAAAATATGCTTGCTAACCGCTGGGCATGTGCCGTGCTATGCGGTTCAGAAAAATCGGCTCGCACCGTTGCCGCGGATCTTCAGGCACAGGGAATCAGTGCCGCGTTTGTTGAGAATCCGGATAAAATAGAGCGCGGCCAAGTGGTTGTGACCTCCGGGGCTTTATCCGGAGGTCTGGAATATCCCGGCGCCAATTTTGGCCTTATTACGCACGGCCGTTCGGCTCTGCCCCATGTGAAAAAATCAAAAAAGAAGAAAAAAGGTGAAGCGATATACAGCATCGCCGACCTAACCCCGGGGGATTACATCGTCCACGCCTCCCACGGCATCGGCGTGTTTGAAGGCATTCACAAAATCAACATGAACGGCGTTATTAAAGACTACATTAAGGTACGGTATGCTAAAAACGACCTTTTGTATGTTCCGGTAACGCAGCTGGACATGGTTTCCAAATACATTGGCCCGCGTGAGAATTCCACAGTACGTTTAAGCCGCTTGGGCGGAAGCGATTGGCAAAAAGCCAAGGCTAGAGTACGGCGCGCCGTCAAGGATATTGCAGATGACCTCATCCAGTTGTATTCACAGCGCATGCAGGCCAAAGGACACGCGTTTTCCCCGGATTCTGAGTGGCAGCACGACTTTGAATCGCATTTCGAATATGAGGAAACAGAAGACCAACTGCGCTGTATTGACGAAATCAAAGCGGATATGGAAAAAAGCACCCCGATGGATCGCCTTCTTTGCGGGGATGTGGGTTTTGGTAAGACGGAGGTAGCCCTTCGTGCCGCGTTCAAATGTATCTCCGATTCCATGCAGTGCGCCATGCTGGTGCCAACCACGATTCTTGCATGGCAGCACTATCAAACCATCACCCGACGCATGGAGGGTTTTCCGGTTCGGGTGGAGCTTTTGTCGCGTTTCCGTACACCAAAAGAGCAGGAAGAAATCATTAAAAAGCTGGCACGCGGCGAAATCGATATGGTGGTCGGCACGCATCGATTGATTTCCAAAGATGTGGAATTTCGCAACCTGGGTCTGATTATTGTCGATGAAGAACAGCGGTTTGGGGTTGAGCAAAAAGAACGCCTGAAGGCAAAGTATAAAAACGTGGACGTTCTCACACTTTCTGCCACACCAATCCCCCGAACGCTCAACATGGCGTTGTCCGGTATTCGGGATATGAGCGTCATAGAAGAAGCTCCGCATGACCGCCATCCCGTGCAAACCTACGTGCTGGAACACGACGACGGCATTATTATGGAGGCCATCCGCCGAGAACTGCGGCGAGGCGGCCAAGTCTATTATCTGCATAATGACGTGGGAACCATTGAGCGCACCGCAGCGAAGATTCAGCAGGCAATTCCGGAAGCGAAGGTCGGTTTTGGCCACGGAAAAATGAATGAGCAGCAGCTTTCCGAAGTCTGGCGCCGCCTAATCGAGCAGGAAATCGATGTTCTTGTTTGCACAACGATTATCGAAACTGGCGTGGACGTGCCGAACGTCAACACGCTGATTATTGAAAATGCCGACCGAATGGGACTTTCCCAGCTGCACCAGATTCGCGGACGCGTTGGCCGCTCCAGCCGAAGGGCATTTGCCTACCTGACCTTTAAACGCGACAAAGTTCTGTCGGAAATCTCGCAAAAACGCCTTTCCGCTATCCGTCAGTTTACAGAATTCGGTTCCGGATTCAAAATTGCAATGCGCGATTTGGAAATCCGCGGTGCCGGCAATATTTTAGGCGGCGAACAGCATGGTCACATGGAAGCGGTCGGCTATGACATGTACCTGCATTTGCTGGCCGAAGCCATTGGACGCGCAAAGGGAGAACCGGTGCAGGAATACGGCGAAGAATGCCTGGTAGACATGCAGGTCACAGCCCATATCCCGGAAAGTTACATCTCGGATTTGAATCAACGACTTGATATTTATCGCCGCATTGCGGATATTCGCACCCGCGAGGATGCGCTCGATGTCATCGATGAGCTTATCGACCGCTTTGGTGAGCCGCCCGCAAGCGTGAACGGGCTTGTGGACATCGCGCTGCAGCGAAATATTGCCTCCCGCCTCGGTATACGGGAAGTCCGTCAGCAGGGGAATTCACTATTCCTATACTGCGACCATATTGATATGCAAAAAGTCGGAACATTGGTGTCGGCTTTGCGGGGGCGCGTCCTTCTCAACGCCGGAGCCAAACCCTATATCAGCGTAAAAATCGCACCGAACGAAACTCCTCTTCAGACCCTCTCAGAGGCACTGAAACATATGGATCATTCGGCCTAAAAAACTGCAACCAGCATGAAAGAACCGAGCAGATTTCAAATAAATATGGACAGTTTTCCGAAATGAGTGTATAATTGCAATTATGCAACTATACTATGCAAGAATGAAAGTTTAAGTATATCGGAGTGTGTAAAATGAAAAAAGCAAAACAAATGGCCGCATTGTTGCTTGCCATCATCATGCTGACTACAACAGCCGCATGTTCTTCCGACAAAAGCTGGGCTGCAAAAAATGACAGCCTAACCGTACCCATTGGAAGCTATATCTACTATCTCTTTTCCGCTTACAGCAGCGCCTCCGCCCAAGTCTCCGATTCCACCAAATCCGTGCTGGAACAACAAATTGACGACAAGGATGCAACAGAATGGATTCGCGAAAAAGCGCTGAATTCCACAAAATCTCTTTTTGTCATAGATCAAAAAATGAAGGAACTAAATTTGTCCCTTTCCGATGAGGAACAGGAAACCATCCAGTCCAACACGGACAGCGTATGGAACAGCTACCAAAGCATGCTGGAAGGTTACGGGATTGCAAAGAGTTCCTTTGAACTGGCTGCCACGGAATACAGCGTAAAATATCAGAAAGTATTTGAGGCAACATACGGTGAAGGCGGACCCAAAGAGGTTTCCGATGACGAACTCAAAGACTTCTTTGAAGAAAACTACACCGATTTTTCCTATGTGATGCGCAATCTCTACAGAACGGATGAAAACGGAAACTTCTCCGCCCTCTTATCCGACGAAGAAAAGGAAAAAGCCGAAGCCGAATTTGATGACTATGCCGCCAAAATCAATGCAGGCACCATGACGCTAGAGCAGGCGGCAGAAGCCTATCAGTCAGTTGATTCCACCGCTTCCGTTGAAAATGAAACCATAAATCTCAATACCACTGATTTTTCGGATGATTTGAAAACTCTGCTGGACGGCATGGAACCCGGAGAAACCAAAACAGCGGAAATCTCCAACGGTTATCTCTATATCCTGGTTACCAAAGGCGATATTACGAAAAAAACTGAAGAAATACTAAAAGACGAAAACAGCAGAATCAATTTACTTGCCGATTACAAGGCACAGGAATTCTCCGATGAGATTGCAGCACAAGCCGATTCCATCACCGGTATTACGCTGAATGAAAAAGCAATTGATTCTTATGACCCATCGATGTTTGAGTCTGAATAAAAAGCAAAACAACAAGAATAAGCCCCCGACCATTCGCCGGGGGCTGCTTATTTTATCAGTACAATACCACTGTGTCACCTTTCACTGTACAGCGACATTCATAATTTTTTTGTTTTTTATTTTGAATATCATAAACGGAATTAAATTCAAAGGAATCCTTGCCGTCGGTTAAAATATATCGCGCGATGATGAACCGGTCGTCCACGCAGGTGACAAATTCACCCAAATCCTTTGGGTATTGCGTATGTACGTCAGAATTTAGAACACCGTCCACTCGGTAGACATTATCACCTTTTGTAATGCGGTAAGCCTTTCCAACCTGCGGGTCGATACTATACTGCGCATCTGCTTCATCCTGCCCAAGGCTGAGCGCCGCGGCGACAAATTTTCGGCCGGTGGATTTATCGTAGGCACATAAGCGCTGATCCCCGGTGGGAAAATATTGCGCGCGAAAATAAAGGTTGCAGTCGTCCATTCCCACATAACGCACAAGCCCGCTGGTTCCTGCGCTGAGGATCAGCTCGAGTGGCACGCGCTCCTCTCCGGCTTTGACAGAAACTAACAAATCCAGCAGAGGACAGAGCCAGACATTGTCGTTAATATTATCCCCCAACCAACGCATATTGTGAAAACATTTCTTCTTTTCTTCTTCGCTGCCGTGGGGTTCAAGCAACAGCAGCTGCCGCTCGCCGTTTACATCATAGGAAATCAAATCCACCGCACTTCCATTACAGATGCGTGGGTCGCGGACATAATAATACTTTCCCTCGTCTAAATCATACAGATAGGCTACCCTGGAAAAACCGGTCAGCCGCTTATATTCGCGGAACAGCTGCCTGTGGCGTTCGTTCGATGAAGTGTACAGCAGCACATGACTTTCGTCCAGTGCGCGGCATTCGTCAAAAGCTCCGATGAAATTCAGCCGGGACATGTTTTTTTCCTCACCCGTGCACTTATCCACACGCAGAATCCAAACAGTGCTCTCCCCGGCTTCCATTACGATGACGATATCCTCCGGGAAGCTGAAAAAATGCTGCACATAGGACGGGTCGGTTAAAAAATAATTTGCGATGATTCGTTCTCTTCGCGCTGTCAGGTTATATTCCAAAAGGAACAGGCTGTTGTGCCCTTCCTCCGTCTTTTCTTCGGCGTAAAAGATTTTGTCACCATCAATTTCAATCAGCGAAACATTGCTGCTGGTAAACAGATTTCTTAAATCAACCACTTTCACCGTACCACACCCCCGACCGATTTCATTATATCAAAAACTGTGTAAAAATCCAATTTGTAAAGGTGCATTGCGGGCTTTCTTCGATTTCGTGTTATAATTGGATTTGGAGGTGAAAGACCGTGCATGTTTCAAAAACAGAATCCTGTTTGGAAGTTGATATCCACGGGCTGACCGCTGAAGATGCAAAATACCGTTTGGAGCATTTGCTCTCTAACGCAGGGCCTCAAATCAAGGAAGTTCGGGTGATTCACGGCTACAACACCGGCCAAGTTCTGCGTGATATGGTTCGTGTGCGTCTAAAGCACCCGCGCATCTCTTCAAAGCTGGTTACGTTAAATCCCGGGGAAACCAGACTGCTGCTGCGCCCTGTTGAAAAAAAGCAAAAGCGCTGATTCCTCGCTTATATTTTTACCGCTGAGCCAATGTAAACTTCTTCCCAAAACAGCACGCTTGAATACCAACTATGCAATGAGGATTTTCTTTATTTACTCTGCCCGCACGCTTACTTTTTAAATGTTTCGATTTTATAGCGAGGCCTCGCCTTAGTTTCCGCATAGATTTTTCCGATATAGGTACCAGCCACTCCCATGCAGAGAAGGATTAGGCCGCCGAGAAACCACAGCGACCAAAATGCCGCAAGCCAGCCTGTCCATCCAGCTGTAAAATGTGCAATCCCGGACCATACTGTACCGATAAATCCGATTAGGGCCGTAAGCACACCGAGGTTGAAAATTAATTTTAACGGTTTTACGCTGAACGAGGTAATGCCGTCCACTGCGAACGCGAGCATCTTTTTTAAAGGATACTTCGATTCCCCGGCAAAACGCTCATGCCGGTCGTATGTAACCACCGCGCTGTTGTAACCGATGAGCGGCACTAACCCTCGCAAAAACAGATTGACCTCTTTGTATTCGGAGAGCGCGTCCAGCGCTCTGCGGCTCATCAATCGGTAATCCGCGTGATTGTAGACCACATCCACTCCAAGCGCCGCCATAAAACGGTAAAATCCAAGCGCTGTTGCCCGTTTAAAGAATGTGTCAGTATCGCGCCTGTTTCTCACGCCGTAAACCACATCGCAGCCATCCAAATATTTTTTTACAAATTCATCCAGTACATCCACATCATCCTGCAAATCCGCATCCAGACTGATTGCACAGTCTGCATATTTGCGCGCCGTCATCAGCCCCGCAAGCAGCGCATTTTGATGCCCCCGATTATGTGCCAGTTTAATCCCGCTGACCAGTTCATTTTGGTCACAAAAGTCGGAAATCAGCTGCCATGTATGATCCCGGCTCCCGTCATCCACAAGCAAAATTCGGCTTTTGGCATCGGCAAGACCGGAGGAAAACATCGCATGAAGTTTTTGGGTCAGTCTTTTTACCGTTTCCGGCAAGACCTGCTCTTCGTTGTAGCAGGGAATGACAAGATATACAACCGGTTCAGACATTGCAAAGCCCACCTTTTTTAATTTATGTGTATCTCTGGTTTCCTTCATCCCCATCGATTTCCCCCACCAGAAATATCTTTTCCTCCCCACGGGGATTAGGGAAATGAGGCATACGCAATTTGATTACCCGGTAGATTTTCCGCTTTTTCTTGTGCACGAGGTCATACCGCCGAGTCATGAAATAATAAAACACAAACAGAAAGATTCCGCCCACGGTTGCCGCCATACCTGTGATAAGCCCGGGCGTTTTGTAGGAAAATCGGATTTGTGAAGTCCCTGCCGGCACCCGAACAGCCATGAAACCGACATTCACTTTGACAATTTCCGCCGGCTCTCCATTGACCGTCGCACTCCAGCCGCTCTCCCACGGAACGCTGAAAAACACCAGACGGCTTTTGTCCGCTGTGAAAGTTGCGGAAAATCCGCTCTTGTCCGTCTGAAAGGAAGAACATGCTTGCGCCGCCCTTTCGGTACAGTCCCCAAAATAGGCTTCCTGAGAATAGGTCAGATTAGCAGGGTTTACATGCTGCAAGCCTGCCGCATAGTTTGATACATCCTCATCTTCCAGCACGACTGCCTTGAGCAGCAGAAGATTCCTGTCATCCTGAGTAAGACTATTGTATTCGGTTCGGGTCACATAGCAGTCATAACTAAAGCCCATCGGAATAAAATAATCATTCTCATAAATGTCGCATCCGTTCTGCGTTGCGTAATAGCTCCACCCCGGCATTGCGGTGTTTCCGTCTTCCCCTGTAAATTGCTTTCCGGAGTAAATGGGGTCAAACAGCCAGCGGCAGCTTGTCAATCCGCGCAGGCCGTAGTATTTCACGTCCGGACGGGAACCAACATCCCGCTGCACCCCGATGGATGGGTAAAACTCCATCACAGAACCCGGCACAATACTGTGGAACGCCTGAATCGTGGGCATTTGCCAGTACATGGCTTGGTTGTCCATTCCGTCGAAAACATCAATGCGGCTGAACTGCTCCGAATCGGGAAGGCTGATTTCCTCTCCTGAGTTGAGCGAATAAGGGATAATCCACTGATGTGCATCATCGCTCTGTGTTTTGCCAAGTGCAATGAAATAGGCCGCGTATACTACGGTAATTAGGGTAATCCCACCCATTAGATAATGGAGAAATTGTTTGCGATTCCTCCGATAAAAACGAAACGCTGTCGCAAACAATGCAAGACTGAGCAAAGAGATGGCAACGTATGCCCAAAAACGCGTTGGATAATCTTCCAATCCGAAAACCATGTTTCCGTCCGACTCTTTCTTTGGCATAAGCCCTATGGGAAGTGCAATCCCGAGCGTGATGCCCAGTGTCCATTTTATGGCACGGCGCCAATCCGAACGACTGTCCTGCAGAGCAAGCACGCTGGCCAGCGCCAGCATCAGCGTCAGCATATAGAACCAACGCGCATAGTACGCCATATTAAAGAGTTGAAATGCCGCGTTCAAAACAGGAACAAACGCCATAAAAAACAGAAGACAAATCAGTGTTTTCAGCCAATGTTTTCTTCTTCCGTGTAAAAATGCAAACACGCCGCTCATGCTAAGCAGTGGGAACCACGCACCAAGCGAAGCCCATTTGGCCTCCGATTTCGGGGTAAAATTCGGCCGTGCGGGAATATCCGGCGGGAAAAAGAAGCATTCCAAGATATGAATATACCGCTGATTCCAATCGTACAAAAGTGTTCCCCATCCGTAGGGAGGATTGCTCACGCGCGGATTCTGCAGAACTGCCAAAATGGTGGGCACCAGCAGCACGGAGGCACACAGCACCCCGATGACCGCCTCACACATCAGCAAAAGGAAATCGCGTGATGACAGCATCCAGTTTCGGCTCAGCAGACGCACAAACCAGTAAATCAATGTGAACACAACCTGTCCCACAAAGAAATACCAGTTGACCATTGCGGACAGGAAAACCGTCAGCGCAAAAACACCGCGGCGGCGCGTGTACATATATTCATCCAACGCCCACAGCATCAGCGGAAAAAAGATAATTGCCTCGTGAAAATGGTTAAAAAAGATATTATAAACGGAAAAACCGGAAAATGCGTACAGCATACCGCCCACAACGGCATATTCGGGATCCCGGACATAACGGCGCAGGTAATTGAACGACGTTAACGATGCGCAGGCAAATTTCAGCATGAGAAGCGGGCCCATCAAGTGCGGCACCATCCAGCTTGGAAACGGAATCGTTAGCCAGAAAAACGGGCTGCCCAGAAGATAAAACGTATAGGAACCAATGAAGTTTGCGCCAAGATCGGTTGTCCAGTTCCAACCGAAATTTCCGCTGCGGACCGCATCGTGGCACATTTGATAAAATGGTACTTGCTGCACATTGTAGTCGCCATAAAAAAGGAAATATCCGTTATCAAACAGAATAAACGGAATAAAAAAAAGAAAAGACACGGCAAGGCCGTAAAAAAACGCCTTGAAAAAATACTCCCTTGTCCCATTCCTTTTTAGGATGTGAGCTTTAACCACAGCGCCGCCTCCCAAGTACCAAGTATCAAGCAATATTATAACACAACGCACTTTTAGAGCAAGGAAGATTTCTGACGAAAATTGTGAATTTTTTGTTTAGTTATTGAAAATATGAAAAAATACGGTATGATAATAAAGTACCAAAAAGGGAGGATGATTCGTGTTCCATTTTTTTGCAGTTTTGTCACGGATGAAAAACATCACCCGCTGGGGGCTGATGCGCAACACCCGTCAGGAAAATCTGTGCGAACATAGTTTTGAAACCGCCGTGATTGCACATGCACTCGCCGTTATCAGAAACACACGATTCGGCGGCCGTGCAGACCCGGGACGTGCCGCTTCACTCGCCCTGTTTCACGATGCGACGGAAATTATCACGGGTGATATGCCCACGCCGGTAAAATATTTCAGCCCGAAAATCCGTTCTGCCTACCGTGAAGTGGAGTCTGTTGCACGGGAACGCCTGCTTGGCTTTTTGCCGGATGATTTGCAAACGGTTTATCGCCCCCTTTTGGGGGATTGTTCAAATTCCAGCGATGAGGAACTCATGCAACTGGTTCATGCGGCGGACAAAATCTCCGCTGTCATAAAATGCGTGGAAGAAAAAAGAATGGGAAACATGGAATTTTCCAAAGCGGAAGCAGCACTGCGCAAAGCTGTTAAAAGCCTTCATCTGCCGGAAGCGGACTGTTTTATGGAAGAATTTCTCCCGTCTTTCAGCCTCACACTGGATGAACAGGAATAACCAATTTTTGATAGCTTCATAGTTTGTTTTATTTGTGTCATGATATTAAAGTATATATACTACGGCTCAAAAACCGCTATGCTCCGGCGGCATGGAATTTGCGCCGAAATGATACAGGGATCGAAAGGATGGATCAAGTGAAAAGGAGAAAAAAACATACGCTCCGGAATGTTTCCGTTTTAATTTTAAGTCTTTTGATGCTGGTAACGGGAATCGGATGCGTCTATGCGGACAGCCTTTTAAATCAAATTAATTTCGTGGACCCGCAGGGAGGAGAAGAAAGTTCCCAAGGGACGGCAAATTCCACAATGACAGATGACACCGAAGGTGTTGATGACGCCAAGGCTGGCATCCTGGGCGGTCTGTATCATGACGACGCGATTACCAATATCCTGCTGCTGGGCGTGGATGATTATCAGGCAAACGACACCGGACGCAGTGACAGCATGATGCTGGTTTCCGTTGACACCCGCCACAAAAAAATTAAACTGACCTCATTTCTGCGCGATCTTTACGTCGCAATTCCCGGCATTGGCAACAACCGGCTCAATGCGGCATACAGCCTATCCGGAGGAAAAACTGCCGGGGCAAAAGCCGTTGTAACAGCCATTGAAGCGAATTTTGGCGTGGATATCGACCGTTTTGTGATTATAGACAACAGTGCGTTTAATCAGATTATTGACCGGCTCGGAGGAGTTAAAATCACTTTGACCGATGAAACGGACTCCTATGGCCGTACCGAAGCGGATTTAATCAACTTGTATTCCGGCGACAGCAACAAAGTTCACACGGGAGAAAATATCCTCAGCGGCGCGCAGGCGCATTATTATGCTCGTATCCGCGCCATTGGCGATGACTTTGAGCGAACCGAGCGCCAGCGTAAGGTATTTTCCAGTATTGTCGATTCCCTAAAAGACTCCAGTCTGCCGACAATTTACAGTGCACTGGCAGATACATTGAACCTTGTGACAACCAACATGACAAAGCAGGAGATTCTCTCTCTTGCCTCAAATTCACTCACCTATTTAAATTATCCAATCAGTCAGAATCGTGTGCCCGCCAATAATGAATATTCTGCTGAAACGGTTTTAATCGGCGGAGATCCGGCAAGTGTGCTTGTCCCCGATTTGGACAAATGCAGAGAAACAATTGCTACTTTCATTTATGAAGATGATATACCGGACAAAGTGTATAACAACGCAGGCTAACACAAAACATCCGTTTCTGCCCCCACGGTCTTTCGCCGCGGGGCTTTTTTCAATAAGGAGGAAAACTTTGTGCCCACTCCAATTTATTCCGCACTCCGGCAGCATATAGCCCTTGGACGCGCCCCCTTCCACACACCGGGGCACAAGGGAAATCCCTTAGCCCTTCCGAAGAATCTGTTCGAGCTTGACCTGACCGAACTGCCCGACACCGGAAGTCTGTTCGACGGCGGCGGGCCAATTGAGCAAGCGGAAATGCTTGCAGCCAACCTGTTCGGAACCGTGCGCACCTGTTTGTCCGCCGGCGGCTGCACTCTGTGTATTCAAGCAATGTTCCGACTTGCGGCACCGCACGGCGGCAAGATCATCTGCGGACGCAATATCCACCGCAGCGCGGTCGGCGCGATGGCTTTGCTCGGCATTGAACCTATTTGGGCCATGCCAAAGGATTTAATTTCTGTCATCGACGCCAGTGAAGGAGCGGCGGCCGTTTACGTCACCAGCCCGGACTATTACGGGCGTCTGCTCGATATTGCCGCAATTTCCGCCGCTTGCCGCAAAAAAGGCCTTCCGCTGCTGGTTGACTGCGCACACGGGGCCCATTTGATGTTCACAAGCCCGAAACTCCACCCCCTTTTGCTCGGTGCCTCCATAACTGCCGACTCCGCTCACAAAACGCTCGGCGTGCTGACCGGCGGCGCATGGCTGAACATCGCCGACCCTCGCTTTGCCAAAGACGCAAAAGGAGCTATGGCTTTGTTTGGATCCACCAGCCCTTCCTTTCCCATTCTGGCCTCGCTTGACCTGTGCCGCGATTGGCTGGAAAAAAACTCCGGTGCGTTTCCTGTTTTGCAGCAGCGGGTAGAGCGTGTTCGCCGTCTGGCCGCAGAACACGGAATTGCTTCTCCGCAAGGCGTATCGGACCCCACGCGCCTGACTTTGGAAACCGCAACAATCGGGCTGAGCGGTACCCGCGCCGCTGAATATCTGCGCAAATCCGGCATTGAAGCAGAATACGCGGACCGCTCCTTTGTTGTGCTCATCGCAACGCCTTTTAATACCGAGGAGGATTTCCTTCGCTTGGAGCATGCCATTCGTACTCTTCCCGCCGGTAAGCCTTTGCCGAAAATCCCAACCCTTCCCCCCATTGCCCCCGCCGTCGTTTCCCTGCGGGATGCGGTGCTGGCAAGTTCTTCCTCCGTTCCGCTTTCACAGGCTGTGGGTAAAATTGCCGCGGAGATTGCCTGCCCCTGCCCTCCCGGGATTCCCGTTGTCATGCCCGGCGAACGCATTACAAAAGAAACTGCTGAGTTTCTGCGCGGCTATGGCTTTTTAGAAATAAAAGTGATACAATAATTATATATATAACAATCAACATTTGAACCGATATCAACAAAAGCGGGAGGGGTGCAAATGAAGCTGGTAATGGCAATTGTGAATAAAGATGACAGCTCACTGGTTTCTTCAGCTTTGACCAAAAAAGGTTATTCCGTGACAAAGCTAGCAACCACGGGCGGCTTTTTAAAATCCGGAAACACTACCTTTATTGTGGGCACGGAAGACGATAAAGTAGATGATGTAATTTCCATTATCTCAGAACAGTGCCGAAACCGTACACAGCTGATACCAAGTACCTCCACCGTAGATATCGGCGTTTATTCCGCATTTCCGGTGGAAGTTTCCGTTGGCGGCGCTACAATCTTCGTATTGAATGTGGACCGGTTTGAGAAGGTATGAAATTAAATCTTAAAAATTTTCCAGGAAATCCAAATGTAAAAGAAAATCTGACCCTTGCTTTTGATGAGGGAAGGTTTCCCCACGCAATATTATTGGAGGGTTCGCAGGGCAGCGGGACGGGAGACCTCTCCGCTATTCTTGCCAAGGCGGCCGTCTGCACTTCCGAAAGCGAGCATCCCTGCGGATACTGCTCCGGATGTATAAAGGCAGATGCCGGTTCCCATCCCGATATTTTGACACTGGACGGTGACAGCAATCCGCGTGCTTTCCCGGTGGATGCCATCCGTGAAATTCGGTCCGACGCCTATGTTCGCCCGAACGAAGCACCCATAAAAGTATACCGCCTGCTCGGTGTGCAGAATATGGCTGAACCGGCCCAAAATGCACTTTTAAAGGTGCTGGAGGAACCTCCGGAAAATGTACTGTTCCTTCTTACAGCGGTCAGTGCATCCGCGCTGCTGCCTACCATCCGTTCTCGGGTACAGATTTTCACATTGGAAGATGGTGTTCCGGACACCCAAGGTTTGGAGGAAGCACTTCAAATTGCCCGTGCCGTTGTTTCCCAAAATGGTGCTGAACTTCTGTTTTGCACGGCACCGCTGATTCGTGACCGCAGCCGTCTGCGCGCCGTTTTAGCTCAGCTTTTTCTGTTGTTTCGCGACGCCGCTGTTTTGCGAGCCGGAGGAACTTCCTGCCTATCCGGAGAAAGGGATGTTCCAGAACTCCTCTCTTCCAAACTCACCAGAAAGAGCTTGATGCTCCTGCTGGAGGAAACCGGGCGTGCAAAGCGCGCGCTGGAACAAAATGCAAACACGGCCCTTCTTGTCACCGCGCTCTGCGCAGGACTGCGAGAAGCCGCCGGCAAACTATAAAACAATGATGAAAGGAGGGCCCTATGCCCGAAGTAATTGGCGTACGATTCAAACACGCCGGTAAAATCTATTATTTTGATCCCGCCGGCAACATTCTGAAAAAGGGCGAAAAGGTGATTGTGGAAACTTCGCGCGGCGTGGAATGCGGCGAAGTGGCTATGGAAAACCGCCAGGTCAGTGAGGAATCGCTTGTGCAGCCTCTGCGCCCGCTGATTCGTATTGCGACGGAGGAAGACCTAAAAACAGTTGAGGAAAACCATAAGAAAGAAAAAACAGCGTTTGGAATCTGCCTAAAAAAAATTGCCGCCCACAAGTTAGAAATGAAGCTAGTGGACGTTGAATATACATTTGATAATTCGAAAATCCTCTTTTACTTTACGGCGGACGGCCGCGTGGATTTTAGAGAGCTGGTTAAAGATCTCGCATCCGTTTTCCGCACCCGCATTGAGCTGCGTCAAATAGGCGTGCGAGACGAGGCAAAAATGCTCGGGGGACTTGGAATCTGCGGCAAACCGTTCTGCTGTTCCACCTTTTTGGGGAATTTTCAGCCCGTTTCCATCAAGATGGCAAAGGAACAGGGACTTTCTCTGAATCCGGTAAAAATATCGGGCATCTGCGGCAGACTGATGTGCTGCTTAAAATATGAGCAAGAAACCTATTCGGAACTGCTGCACAGCGTACCGAGCGTAAATTCCGTTGTTTTAACACCAAAAGGCCGTGGGGTTGTAACCGAAAATAACCTGCTGACCGAAAAGGTATACGTTCGTCTTGATGCCACCCCCGATGCACCGGCACAACCCTTTTATAGCAAAGAAGTACACATCTTGAAAACCGGACGAAACTCCGTCAGCAAGCAAGATCAGGAACAACTCAAATCCTTGGAAGACAATTAAATTTTTTTGTAGGTATGTCAAACATATTGGACAGTATGGGATTGTAAAAATTCAGAAGGAGATAATCAGTGAAGAGGACGCATCGGCATATTGTTAGAGCGGCGTAAGTTGATGGAAAGTTGGTTTTCAAAGTCAGCTAAGGAATAAAAATGGTGTTTGTTGTAAAAGCGTTTTGGGTCTTCGCGATGGCTGCGTTCCACTTTGCCATTGTGCTTGGGCGTATAAGGCCGAATCAGTTTGTGCCGGATATGCAGTTGAGCGGCCGTGGCCTCGAAGGGCGTCAGCATTTGAATGCGCTCTCCGGGATGCGTCATTTGCTCATATGGCTTTGGCTGATATTTTTTTTTCGGTTTTGCCGCTGGAAAAATCCCCATTCGGCGCATTACACGGAACAGACTTTCCGGACATCGCTTGTATCCGCGCTTTTTTAACCGGGACCATAGTTCAATCATACCGAGTTCCGGGTTCCTGCGCCGCATATCGCGAATCAGTTTTAACTCGGCAGGTGTATGCTGGTTTGGATGACTGTGTGGCCTTCTAGACCGGCAAGCCAACGATTCTAATGTACCGTCATACCGGGCCATCCAAAAGTAAATAAAGGAACGACTTTTGTTGTACTTTCCAGCGTAGATCATTATGGATTGCCTAAACTTCATATCTTGTGTTACACGATTCATGCAGGAATGGACACTTCCTCTCGGTATGATTTGGTTTTGGTAGCTTTATTGTAACCGATGTGTCCATTTCTGTTTTTATTTTTTCTCAACTGTCCAATATGTATTGTAGTCCTACAAAATGTTTTTATATATTTCCGGTGAATATTATTGTTCGAAAATCAAATTAATGTTATAATAAATAGTGATTTAGTGATTTTTTGTTAGGGGCACATAAGATATGCAAGATGGAAAGAAGCATAAAAAAACATTATTAGAAAAAGCTTATCAATCCATTTTAAATGATATCATAACACATAAGCTAAAAGCCGACCAAAAAATTAACATTAAAGAATTAGCCAAGCGATACGGAACCAGCGAAATGCCAATTAAATTAGCATTAAACCGTTTAGTAGCTGAAAATATTATTATCAATAGACCTCATCAGGGGATGAGGGTTTTTTCAATGACCGCACGTGATGTTGAGGAAATTTTCGAGATGAGAACAATGATTGATTTATATGATGTTCCTCAGATTATTAAATCAGCTGCAGCGAATCCTCTCCTTTTAAAAAAAATGGAAGACTGCAATAAAGAAATGGAAAAACAGTTCATGCAGTTGAACGAATCTGCTAATGTAGAAAGTTATTTGGAAAGTTATAAATATGACATGAAATTCCACGAACTATATCTCTCTGGCAGCGGCAATCGGAAACTGGTTCAGCTGTTTCATTCGATACATCCATTTGCATATACTTACTTGCTTTTCCAAAAACAATCCACTGAACGGAATATGCTTGGGGTAGCAGAGCATCGTCAGATTGTGCAAGCTTTAAAAGATCAAGATGAAGATCTGGTACGGCAGTATGTAACAAAACACAATCAAAATGCAGCGGAAACAATTAAGCTGTTTCTTTCAGTCAACGACATTTTAAAAACAAGTTGATAAATGTCTGCAGCTCATTCGATAATGTATCATAAGTTTTGCAAAATGAATTAGAACATATAAAGTAAAGGGATACATAGTCTATTGACTGCACCCTTTTTGTTAGACAGATTGATATTCTGTCTGATAAACGGGGGATTTTTAATATTTTTGTCAATAGTTAAATAATTAGGCTCTATGTCAATAGTTGGGGTAACCCAAAATGGAAACACCGGATGGAGCGGCGTTAAGCTGCTCCATTTTTCGTTGAATGATGGAACATGTGAAGAATACGATTGCGGAAGCGACGAAAATTACGATAACCGTAGGCATTGCGTTTGAGTACCTTAATCTTGTTGTTAACCCCTTCGGTAAAACCATTGGTGTAAGGACAATCAAACGAATTTAGAATACCTTTTGACCAGCGAACCATAGTATTTCCACAAGCAACAAATTTCAAAAGGCCACTGTTTTGTGCGGCCATAATCCAATGGGATAGCGCTGTCCGTGCAGACACGCTGTCAGAAGATTCAAGGACTTTGAAAAACTGTTCTTTCAGAGAGTAGGCTGTCAGCAGACGGTTACTGGCATAGAGCATAAGATCGACCTGTTGCTTTTGCTCAGGAGTGAGAAATTGATATCGCTTGTTCAGCAAGATTCGGGAGCGTTTAAAATGAATTCTTCGGGTTTTGCTGAATTTTTTCTGTTCTTCCTTGCGAACGGCTTCAAAGGCCCAAAATACTTGGCGAATGTAATGATATTTGTCAATGACATAATTGGAATTTTTAAAATATGTTTGGGCAATACCGGCATATGTACTCCACATATCGCTGACGAAATGCTTCGTTTTAGAACGGTCAAGCTGGCCGAAATATTCTGTCAGTTTGTGGTTGTATCGAGCAGGAAGAATATCAAGAATTCGGTGACGGACCGGATCGGTCAGAATGCACTGATATTTCTCGCCGCTTGTATTGCCTTTAAACTCATCAATCGATACAACTTCAGGTAATTGCTGCGGTTTTCCATAATGGATACAATCGAAAAGACGGATAATAGTTGAAACAGATAGATTCACCTCACATGCTACACTGGTAAAAGAACGCACGTCGGAAAGCTTTGAAATGATATATACGGCTAAACGGTTTGTCATGCGGTGATATCTAGGCAAAAACGAATTATCCTCAAAGAAACGCTTTCCACAAGAATGGCAGCGATATCGGCGCTTTCGTAGAATCAGGGAGGTATGTTTGCCAAAAGCGGGAATGTCTTTCACGGTTTGACAACGGTAATCATGAACGTAGCTGGTTTGATGGCCACAACAGGGGCAAACATGCGGCTTTCTCGGTAACTCAATAAAAATTTCCGTTTTATCAGGCAATTGCCTCACATTTTTTACGATTACCCCTTTTAATCCAAGCAATTTTTCGATAGAATGAGTACAGAGCATATCGATGACCTCCCAAATGGTGGTGTGGTAATCTCCATTTTAAAGTTTTTTCATCGAATATGCTCTACTTTTTTGCTCTTTTTTCGCAGGCCTATTCGTCACACCCCAACATTTATTATAGAGCCAATAATTAAAAATAAAAATACTAGATGGAGCGGCGTTAAACCGCTCCATTTTTCATTGAATCATGGGTATGATAGTTGGAGGACAATTTGGTCCTACGATAAAATGAATGATGCTAAGGACATTCAAAAAAGAGAAATAACCTAATGACTTAAAATAAGAATACCTCAACTTACTCTAAAATGTATGGCGAAGCCGGATCCAATGTTTTCGATACTGGAATGGCTGTGTAACCGTCTAATGGAAGGTAAACATAAAATGTGTTGGCATCTTAATTGAAAACAACCGAGAATGGTCCCGTACACCGTTGTCACAGTGCGGGGCCAAAATTAATTTTCAGTGGAATATTTGACTTTGCATTTTTCTGGTGCATTCCGAGGCATAAACTTTGAACCGCATCCAAATCCGCATGATCAAGATTCGGTGCGGTTTGTTGAAATACCCATGTCAGATATCGGTATGGATCAAGACCGTTTTGTAAGTCGGTTTCAGTGGAACTGAACATTGTGGCGCTGTCTATTGCTCCGGAGGGGGATTATCAAACAGAAAGTTCTTGCATCCCATCACATACAGTTTGATGCTGCACTCTGCCAGGTTTTGCCAATTGACAACCGGCCATCATTCAAATAGCCAACTAGGTACGGTCATTGTTCCAGAAAATATTGCAACGCCCGACCGAGAGAGGATTGAGGTGTTGCATTTCGCGGATTGGTCCGGAGCTGTCGCTGTGCATATTGTTTCGCCGGTGGGATCACTCAATCTTGTCCTCTATTGTAAAGAGCTTGTTGCAGGACATTAGACCGATTCCTGCTGGAAATTTCTTGTTTGGACTTTGGAAAGGCTTTCACCATCTCATCAAATTTTCGTCGTACATGCGTTCTGCATCCAACCAGTGTAGTATGCGTTAGCTTCCCATAAGCCCAATAGACAACCGTATGCAGATATCCATGTAAACCTTTTTAAAAAAGGTAAGATTGTCTGTTTGCGGTTTGGTTGATATTCGTACAGTACCATAGGACGAACAACATCCTACCCTGTGCGGTCAGCCATATATAGCATTCACTCTGGTCGCTTTTTTAGCCTCATGCACAACGTGTATTGTGGTTTCGTCCACATGAAGAATATTTTGCCTAAACAAATCCTTATACGTTGCTTTGAAAACTGGTATCAGCTAAGTATCCCAAGCTTTTAGAATACCGTTACACATGGTCTGCCGAGGCAACTCAATGTCTGTCCGTCTATGTCATAATCAGCGCATCTGCTTTCGGGTAGGCAAAGTTGCCAGGTATAACAGCCTTGTCCTTTGGATCTTTCACTAAAGTATTTTCGTCTCATTTGCCTTAAAATTTTAGCAGTTCTAAACCGAACATACGTCCTCACGTACTTTTTTGCTGATTTCCTACATCATGGTTTCACAATTTTTGCAAATCCGTTTGTCCGTCTTAAGAAGGTGGTTGACCACTTCTATGAGGACATCTTCTGAAAGGCGGTTTTTCTGAATGCAGGTAACCTTTTGGGCACATACTCGGTAACCTTTACAGACTCGTTTTGCCCGATATCCGCATGAACTTCAGTTTATTAAACAGAAAGGTCAGTTATCTGTCTATTTGGGCTTCTGTTTTTTAAAAGCAGTGCTGAATAACCATTTTTTAAATTCCATTTGTTCCATGGACCACTGAACCAATTGAGATAGGTCGACATTTTGTTCTTTCTAAGCTTCATATTCCGCACGTGGTATAGTTCTGTTTCCGACTATGTTTCCCTCTGACTTAGCTATGCTTTACAAAATTGCGACCTTTATTGTACTCTATCCTCCCTTTTTACCAAGCTGTTATAAAGTAATATGAATACGGAGCATATTAAAAACACCCTAATTGTATAGACTATTTTGATTTTGGAAAGTTGCATTGAATATGCTCTGCTGTTTTATTTTTTTCAGCCTGTTATTACAACCACTTCAAACAGAGGAATTAAATTAAATTAAGATCTTCTTGTCATAAACACTCTTGCTGTTATAAAATATATTAATTTTGTTAAAAAGAAATTAATTGTTTAAAATATCCAAAATCTTTTTGATATTTTCGTTATAATTTATATTGACTGAACTATGCAAAATAAGATATTATTTAATTGCAATAAATATACTTTAACTAATAAAAAATATATTTTATTGGTCAATAAATATATTTTTTATAACACCACCTCGAGAGAACCATTGTACATATGTATTAACTTATATTGATGAAAAACATGCCATCATATAGGTTGCAAAACCTTTCTTCTAGATCTTATTTGATAGATGAAAGGCCGAATACGACGGTGTCATAATTCTTGGTACTCGTTGAAAAATTTTAGAAGGAAATAGATATACACTTAGAATTTTAGAATACAATTCAATCGATAAGAGGGATTTTGTTTGGAAATTTTGGTTTTAGAAGCTAGTACCACTTCTGCGAAGGCAATGCTTTATCATACCAAAGATGGCACTTTCGAAATGAAGGTACAAGAATATGACAAAAATATAAAAAATAGCGACACGGCTGAAAATGTTTATTTGCAGGTGATGGCAATTGGAAAGAAATTGCTTGCTGGTCGTACAAAAGTCGATATGATCGCTTTAGGTGGTACTTGGCACAGCGTCATGCTGTGCGATGCTAATATGGTTCCGCAAACTCCAGTCTATCTGTGGAATTATACTGGCGCATCCGAACTTTGCAGGGATCTTCGTAAAGATAGAAATTTTGTATACCAATATTACCAAAGAACAGGATGCATGGTTAATGCAATTTATCCCCTGTTTAAGCTTGAAATGTTGAGACGTCAAGGTTGGAAACTGGAAAATTATTTAATCGTCAGTCAGGGTACATATCACACATACCGTATGACTGGAAAACGGGTTTCAACAAAATGTTTGTCATCCGGTAGCGGTTTACTTAACATCCATACTAGGGAATATGACCCTCAAATTTTGGACGAGTTCGGTTTTCACGCAGAGCAGTTAAGTCAATTGGTAGAGTATAACGAGACGTTCCCATTAAACGATGAAGCAGCAAAATTGCTTGGCTTGCAATCCGGCATTCCTGTTATCCCAACCAACGCGGACGGCGGATTGAACCAAGTAGGAGTTGGCGCACTGGAAAAGGGTGTTGCTACTTTCTCCGTGGGAACCAGCGGTGCAATACGGTTAACAACCGATCGGCCTATTTTGCCGAAGAATCCCAGTACATGGTGCTATTTGTCTCCCAAATCATGGTTAAGCGGTGCTGCTACTAATGGGTGCTGCAACTGTGTTGATTGGGCGCGGACCGGCTTTTTCCCCCAAGGCACAAGTTACCGAGAAATAGAGAATACCGAGATAGACTGCGAAGCTGTACCTGTGTTTCTTCCGTTTTTATATGGGGAACGCTGCCCCGGTTGGAATGATGACAGACAAGGTGCATTTTTGGGACTGTTACCCCAGCACAAATCAGTTGATCTTTATCATTCGGTTCTTGAAGGAGTACTGTTCAATCTTTATCACTGTTACCGTATTTTAGCAGATGTAAACGGAGAGCCAAAAGAGATTAAAGTGTCTGGTGGAATTTTACGTTCTCCCCTGTGGACACAGATGTGTGCAGATATTTTTAATCGCACTTTGACAATTGATAATGTTGATCAAGGCAGTTTGCTTGGCGGTGCGGTTCTGGCAATGGAATTGTTAGGAGAAATTCAAGATGCTAGAAATTATCGGCCAAGTGTTGTAGATATTATTAAGCCTAATCCAAACCAAGCGGAACTGTACCGCAAAAAGTTTCAACGTTATCTGGAATACTATGATGTTGCAAAATAGTCAGAGCATGTCAGAAAGACCTTGTTTAGCATCGATTCTGATATCTCTGATTATGATGAAACCTAAACGGATTTCATCTACATATAGTGTTCATACATTAAAGGAGGCTATCTTTTTGAATATCAATGAACAAATCGAAAAACTAAGACTCGTACCTGTGGTTGTATTAAACGATGTAAAGGACGCTCTACCCGTGGCGACGGCATTAATGAACGGTGGGCTGCCCGTGGCTGAAGTTACATTTCGCACCGATGCTGCGAAAGAATCAATCAGAGCGATCAGCAAAGCCTATCCTAAAATGCTTATTGGAGCAGGGACGGTAACAAATCTTGAACAAGCGAAAGCTGCTGTAGAAGCCGGCGCAAAGTTCATTGTTACACCTGGGTTTTCAGATGAAGTAACCTCTTATGCTGTCTCCAATCAAGTTCCTATTTTTCCAGGTGTTTGTACGCCTTCAGAGGTAATGCGTGCAATGAGTTACAATTTGGAAGTGGTTAAATTTTTCCCGGCTGTTCAGTACGGCGGTTTGGACACAATCAATGCGTTAGGGGGGCCATTTCCGAAGATGCGCTTTATGCCAACCGGCGGTATAAATCCCAGCAATGTTAAAGAGTATTTGGCTAATAAAAAGATTATCGCCTGCGGTGGAAGCTGGATGGTAAAAACCTCTTTCATTGAGGCCGGTGATTTTGCGATGATTGAGCAATTAACAAAAGAAGCTATTGCTTTAGTAAAAGAGGTTTAATTCAATATGTCAAAATATAAAGTTATCGTTACAGCTCGCTCGTTTGGGAAAGCGGATGACAAAGCCCAAAAACTGTTGGAGGAAAACGGATGCTTCGTAAAGAAACTGGTAGCTTCCGATGGCCCTATTAACGAGCAATTAGAAAAAGAAATTACAGATACAGATGCTATTATTGCCGGATTAGAGGACTACAATGCCAGCCTGATCGGGAAGGCCAACCGGTTGAAAGTCATCTCCCGCTATGGTGTTGGTTATGAAAAAGTGGACTTAAAGGCAGCTAGTGAGCATAAAGTGCTTGTTACCATTACCCCTGGTGCAAATGGAGATGCAGTAGCTGATCTTGCTGTAGCACTGATGCTAGCTTGTGCACGCAATGTAACGATTATGAACAACACATTGAAAGATGGAAAACCGTTTCGCCCTTTGGGTCTTGAACTGTGGGACAAGACATTAGGTGTTGTAGGAGCAGGAAGAATTGGTAAGGGTGTTGCTCGCCGCTGCTGTGGCTTTAACATGAAAATACTCTGCTACGACCAATATCAGGATGAAAAGTTTAAAGAAGAAGTTGGCGCAAACTATGTCGATTTCGATACTTTGATTCGTAATGCTGATTTTATTACGATTCACTCACCACTTACTCCACAAACCCAAAATATGTTTGGAGCAAAACAGTTTAAAGCTATGAAAAAAACCGCAATTCTTGTTAATACGGCGCGTGGCGGGATTGTTAACGAAAATGACTTGTACGAAGCTCTGAAGAACGGCGAAATTCACGCGGCTGCATTGGATGACATCGTTTCGCAAGAGTCTGAAAGCAAACTGGCAGAATTGGATAATTGTATTTTGACCCCACATGCCGGTGCAACCACCGTAGAGGCCAGTAGTAAAATGAGTCTTATGGCTGCACAAAATGTACTGGATGTTTTAAAAACAGGCAATTGCAAATATAAAGTCAATTAACTCAATTGCGCAGTGATATAATGGGAGGGATTATTGTGTCTAACTTATTCGACATTGCAGGTCGTAAAGCAATTGTGACAGGTGCAACTCGAGGATTAGGCAAGGCTATGGCAGAGGGATTAATGGAGTCCGGTGCTGAGGTTGCAGTAATTGGGAGAAGCCCAAGAATTGAAAGAGTTGCGAAAGAATTTGTGAGGCTCTATGTCAATAGTTGGGGTAACCCAAAATGGAAACACCGAATGGAGCGGCGTTAAGCTGCTCCATTTTTCGTTGAATGATGGAACATATGAAGAATGCGATTGCGGAAGCGACGAAAATTACGATAACCGTAGGCATTGCGTTTAAGAACCTTAATCTTGTTGTTAACCCCTTCGGTAAAACCGTTGGTGTAAGAGCAATCAAACGAATTTAGAATACCTCTTGACCAGCGAATCATGGTATTTGCACAAGCAACAAATCTTGAAAGACCACTGTTTTGTGCGGCCATAATCCAATGAGACAGCGCTGTCCGTGCAGACACACTGTCAGAAGATTCAAGGACTTTAAAAAACTGTTCTTTCAGAGAGTAGGCTGTCAGCAGACGGTTGCTTGTATAAAGCATAATGTTAACCTGTTGTCTTTGCTCTGGAGTGAGAAATTGGTATCGTTTGTTCAGCAAGATTCGGGAGCGTTTAAAATAAATTCTTCGGGTTTTGCTGAACTTTTTCTGTTCTTCCTTGCGAACGGCTTCAAAGGCCCAAAATACTTGACGAATGTAATGATATTTGTCAATGACATAATTTGAATTTTTAAAATATGTCTGAGCAATATTGGCATATGTACTCCACATATCGCTGACGAAATGCTTCGTTTTAGAACGGTCAAGCCGGCCGAAATATTCTGTCAGTTTGTGGTTGTATCGAGCAGGAAGAATATCAAGGATTTGGTGACGAACCGGATCGGTCAGAATGCACTGATATTTCTCGCCACTTGTATTGCCTTTAAACTCATCAATCGACACAACTTCAGGTAATTGCTGCGGTTTTCCATAGTGGATACAATCGAAAAGCCGGATAATAGTTGAAACAGATAGATTTACTTCACGTGCTACACTGGTGAAAGAACGCACGTCAGACAGCTTTGAAATGATATACGCGGCTAAACGATTTGTAATGCGGTGATATCTCGGCAGAAACGAGTTATCTTCAAAGAAACGCTTTCCACACAAAGAGCAGCGATACCGGCGCTTTCGGAGAATCAAACTAGTGTGTTTACCAAAAGCAGGGATGTCTTTTACTGTTTGACAACGGTAATCATGGACATAGCTGGTCTGATATCCACAGCAAGGGCAAACATGTGGCTTTCTTGGTAACTCAATAAAAATTTCCGTTTTATCGGGCAATTGCCTCACATTTTTTACGATTACCCCTTTTAATCCTAGCAATTTTTCGGTAGAATAAGTACAGAGCATATCGATGACCTCCAATATGGGATAGTGGTAATTTCCATTTTAAAGGTTTTTCATCGAATATGCTCTACTTTTTTTTCGCAGGCCTATTCGTCACACCCCAACATTTATTATAGAGCCTTTTGTGAAAAGGGTTTTAAGTGTCATGCTATTGTGGCCGATCTAGGTGTTCGGGAGGATGTTACACGTTCTTTTGAAGAAGCAGTAAAAGCACTTGGAGGACACCTAGATATTTTGGTTAACTGCGCGGGCATCCAAAGACGTCACCATTGTGAAGATTTTCCAATGGAAGATTGGGATGCAGTTATTAATATTAATTTAAATGTTGTCTTTATGCTTTCTCAGCTGGCAGGAAGACAATTCATGGCGCAGAACAGTAAAGGAAAAATCATAAATATTGCGTCTATGCTAAGCTTTTTTGGTGGCTTTACCGTTCCTGCTTATGCGGCAAGCAAGGGCGGTGTTGCGCAGTTGACTCGTGCACTGTGCAATGAGTGGGCTGGTAAAGGTATCAATGTCAACGCCATCGCTCCGGGTTACATGGATACCGAAATGAACACGGCACTGATGAATGATGAAACGCGCAATACTGAAATTTTGGCCAGAATTCCTGCACATCGCTGGGGTACGCCGGATGATATGAAGGGAATCTGCATTTTCTTGGCTTCTGACGCATCCGATTATCTGGACGGTGCAATTATTCCTTGCGATGGGGGTTATCTCTCACGCTGAACAAACGGATCATTAAGGACAGTGTCGAAAAGTTTGCTAGTATTACGAAATATTCGTTAAACAATTTGGTACATATTTAGGACAAGTTGTTTACGAATGAAATAATTAGGTGGAGGAAGAAAAGATGAAAAAACGAATCTTAGCGATGATGTGTGTACTCACAATGCTAACGGTAACTTTTGTAGGTTGCTCAAAAACAGAACAATCAAACCAACCGGCAGAGAGCAACAATGCTTCAAATGCAGAAAGCAGCAACGATACCATAACATTCAAGCTTGCACTGGTAGACCCGGATTCATCTCCTTATGCACAGGGTGCCCATGCGATTGCTGAAGAGGTTGAAAAGGCCACTGACGGCAAAATCAAGATTGAAGTTAATGCAGGCGGCGCGCTTGGCGGAGAAAGAGACACCATTGAACTTGCAATGTCTAACAATCTAGATATTGCTACATGTGCAAACTCCGTACTTACAAACTTTATCCCTGAAATGGGAATCTTGGATCAGGCCTATCTGTGGAAAAACAGCGATGAGGCCCATGCAGCGGTTGATGGCCCGGTTGGAGATTTAATTGAGGAAGAGGCTGAAAAACTGGGACTCCATGTAATTGGTTATATGGAATTCGGCTTTAGAAATACATTCTCCACAAAACCAATTGAAAGTATTGACGATTTTAAAGGCGTAACAATCCGTACAATGGAAAACAAGTACCATCAGGCAGCATTTAAATCGTTTGGCGCGATGCCGGTTGCAATGGCTTATAACGACGTGTTCACTGCACTGCAGCAGCGCACAATCGATGCCTGTGAAAATGCAACAGCAAACTGCTGGAACTCCGGTTTCTACGAGGTAACAAAGCACATTACGAATACCCAGCATGCATTTGTTTACATTTTGCTTTGTATGTCCGATGAAGCTTGGAATAAAATTCCTGAAGACTTGCGTGATACATTCCTTGAGGCAGTTCACAAAGGAGTTGAAACTGAAAGAGAGCTTCTTGTTCAGGCAAATGAAGAAGCAACTGAAAAGCTTAAAGCCGAAGGCGTTGAATTCCACGATATTGATATAGCAGAACTGCAGGCAAAATATAAAGAGGAAGCAAAGAAGGAAGGCTTTACTTTTGACCCGAAATGGCAGGCAGCTGTTGATGAAGCTATAGCAAGCTGCAACTAAAACGAAGTCTGGCCGATTGATTCTTTATAGAAGGAACGGCAACACAGCAGTTCCTTCTATAATGCTACTTTGGAGGAACAATTATGGAAAAAGCACTCAATTACGGTAAAAAACTCGAAAGAGCGATTGTCGTAATTATGTTTGCAATTATGGTCGCTGCAATTTTTATGCAGGTTGTTAACAGAAATATTTTTCAAGTTCCGGTTTCGGGATTTGAAGAGGCCGCAAAATATGCAATGGTATATATGGTTCTTTTAGGTACAGAAATGGGATTGCGTGATGGCACGCAGATTGCGGTTACAGGAGTTCAGGATTCGCTCTCTGGCATAAAAAAGAAAATTCGGCTCTATAATAAATGTTGGGGTGTGACGAATAGGCCTGCGAAAAAAGAGCAAAAAAGTAGAGCATATTCGATGAAAAAACTTTAAAATGGAGATTACCACACCACCATTTGGGAGGTCATCGATATGCTCTGTACTCATTCTATCGAAAAATTGCTTGGATTAAAAGGGGTAATCGTAAAAAATGTGAGGCAATTGCCTGATAAAACGGAAATTTTTATTGAGTTACCGAGAAAGCCGCATGTTTGCCCCTGTTGTGGCCATCAAACCAGCTACGTTCATGATTACCGTTGTCAAACCGTGAAAGACATTCCCGCTTTTGGCAAACATACCTCCCTGATTCTACGAAAGCGCCGATATCGCTGCCATTCTTGTGGAAAGCGTTTCTTTGAGGATAATTCGTTTTTGCCTAGATATCACCGCATGACAAACCGTTTAGCCGTATATATCATTTCAAAGCTTTCCGACGTGCGTTCTTTTACCAGTGTAGCATGTGAGGTGAATCTATCTGTTTCAACTATTATCCGTCTTTTCGATTGTATCCATTATGGAAAACCGCAGCAATTACCTGAAGTTGTATCGATTGATGAGTTTAAAGGCAATACAAGCGGCGAGAAATATCAGTGCATTCTGACCGATCCGGTCCGTCACCGAATTCTTGATATTCTTCCTGCTCGATACAACCACAAACTGACAGAATATTTCGGCCAGCTTGACCGTTCTAAAACGAAGCATTTCGTCAGCGATATGTGGAGTACATATGCCGGTATTGCCCAAACATATTTTAAAAATTCCAATTATGTCATTGACAAATATCATTACATTCGCCAAGTATTTTGGGCCTTTGAAGCCGTTCGCAAGGAAGAACAGAAAAAATTGGTAGATTGTAAAATCAAATTGAACACATAAAAAGATTCCATAGCGCACAGGGAACTGTTAGGATAAAGTTACCACACTAAATACTGACAGAAAGGCCTGAACACTATGGACAAGAACCATTCTATCATAAAGATCGAAGAACGCAAGAGGGGACAGCATCTTAAAGCAGAAGAGCGTGGCGCAATCCAACAGTTAAAGAAGATGGGATTTAGCAATCGAAAGATTGCTCGCGCAATCAATTGCAGCCCCTCTACCGTGGGCTATGAACTACGACGTGGCACACCGGAATACTCCGGCCGAGGTCGCAAACCCGGCTACTCAGCCAAACGTGGAGCTGCAGTCTACAAAGCGAATCGCAGTCGTTGCCATCGCCCTAGAACGGTATCCAGGAACTCCGACTTCATCCGTTGGATGGTTAAAAAGGTTCGTAAGCATAATTGGTCTTTTGATGAGTGCGTAGGGCGGGCCCGAAGCGAACATCGTTTTCCAGCCAAGGAAATCCCATGTACAAAAACTCTATATCATATGCTGTGGAAAGGGGAATTACCGCTCACGCTATTTGAACTTCCTGAGGTATTAAATAGGCATTCTCGCAGAAAACCACGGCTTTCTAAGCGTATCAATGGGAAATCCATTGATTGGCGGCCACCTGAGGCAGCAGAGCGAAACACATTTGGACACTGGGAATCTGATACGGTACTGGGCCGAAAAAGAAGCGGTGAGGCAGTTGTATTTACCATTGTAGAGCGCCTGACAGGATATTATCTTTCAATTCGAATTGACGGCAAAACAACCACCGGTGTTGCCAGTGCCATGGAACAGCTAAAGGAACAGTATGGCGAGAAATTTTCGCAGGTGTTTCGCAGTATTACCACAGATAACGGCAGTGAGTTTGCGGCATTTTCAGCCTTTGAAGAACTAGGCACGGCAATCTACTTTGCTCATCCCTATTCTGCTTGGGAACGACCTGTAAATGAGAGGACCAATCGCATACTACGAAAATATATCCCAAAGGGTCGCTCCATCAATGGCTTTACCGCCGAACAAATCTTAATGTTTGCAGACGAGATAAACGCCACGCCTAGGAAACGATTAGGTTATCAGACCCCTGAGGAACTGTTTGATGCTCAACTGGACAGAATTTATACTTTAAACCCGTAGATAACTTTATCCAGTGAAAGTGTTCAATTTGTTATTGCAATTTAAGAACAGAAAAAATTCAGCAAAACCCGAAGAATTCATTTTAAACGCTCCCGAATCTTGCTGAACAAGCGATATCAATTTCTCACTCCTGAGCAAAAGCAACAGGTCGATCTTATGCTCTATGCCAGTAACCGTCTGCTGACAGCCTACTCTCTGAAAGAACAGTTTTTCAAAGTCCTTGAATCTTCTGACAGCGTGTCTGCACGGACAGCGCTATCCCATTGGATTATGGCCGCACAAAACAGTGGCCTTTTGAAATTTGTTGCTTGTGGAAATACTATGGTTCGCTGGTCAAAAGGTATTCTAAATTCGTTTGATTGTCCTTACACCAATGGTTTTACCGAAGGGGTTAACAACAAGATTAAGGTACTCAAACGCAATGCCTACGGTTATCGTAATTTTCGTCGCTTCCGCAATCGTATTCTTCACATGTTCCATCATTCAACGAAAAATGGAGCAGCTTAACGCCGCTCCATCCGGTGTTTCCATTTTGGGTTACCCCAACTATTGACATAGAGCCGAAAATTCTAATGCTAATTAGCAAAGGCATTGTTGTTTTATTTACCGGTGCAATGCTTTACCACGGAACCGGAATGGTAACAAAACAAATGCAGACCGGTCAAACTTCTCCCGGGCTTGGGATTCCGATGTGGCTTCCGTATTTCTCATTTGTACTATGCTTTGGAATTATGTTTTGCGTACAACTGGTATCATTTATAAAAATCGTTGCAACAAAGACATCTAAATTTAAAAAAGAGGAAATTGTTGAAGAAAACATCGAAACTCAGAAGGGAGATAATCAATGACTGCTTTATTATTATTCGGCACCTTCGCGCTGTTGTTGGTTATCGGTGTTCCAATCGCAATAGCACTCGGAGGCGCGACGTGCGGAGCGATTTTATTTTCTCCTGGTATTCAACTTTCACTCAACGTTGTTTCACAACGCCTTTTCGGCGGGATGGATTCAACATCCATCATGGCAATTGCTTTCTTTGTGCTGGCCGGCAATATTATGACAAAAGGCGGAATATCGTCAAAGCTTGTCGATTTTGCGAATTCCATCGTCGGCGGTCTCCGCGGCGGGATGGCTCTTGCTTTAGTGCTTGCTTGTGCATTTTTCGCAGCACTTTCCGGTTCCGCACCCGCAACCGTTGTTGCAATCGGTGCAATGCTTTATGCCGATATGGTACGAATCGGATACCCGAAGGAACGTGTTGCTGGGCTTCTCGTTGTATCCGGCGGCCTCGGACCAATTATTCCACCATCAATCATCATGGTTGTTTATGCCACCATCACAGGTGTGTCTGTCGGAGATATGTTTAAGGCCGGCATGGGCATTGGAATTTCCATCATGGTTGCCTTAATGGTTGTCGTCATTTGGTATGCCTACAAAGAAAAGTGGCCTAAAACCACTAAAAAACTGAGCGTCAAACAGTTTGTTGTCAGCTTTTTTAAAGCAATACCTGCATTGCTATTGCCCGTCATCATTCTTGGGGGCATATATTCAGGTCTTTTAACTCCTACGGAATCATCCGCTATTGCGGTTGTTTGGGCACTGATCGCCGGGATGTTTATCTACAAAGAAATCAAGCCGAAGGATTTAGTTACCATTTTTGTAGACTCAGCAAAGGGCAGTGCAATGGTACTGTTTATTATTGCAACCTCCACGGCGTTTGCATGGTTCTTTGCCTTCTCGGGCATTTCAAAACAACTGGTAAATTTTGTTGTAGGATTGAATCTTAGTGCAACTCTGTTCTGTTTGGTCGTTGCAATTATCCTTCTAATATTTGGCATCTTTCTTGAGGGAATTGCAACTTGCGTTCTTATGGTCCCTGTTCTATGGCCAATCGCGCAGGCTATGGGCGTCGATGTCATTTACTTTGGAATGATTGTAAGTATTGCAAACGTTATTGGTACAATGACGCCTCCGGTTGCGGTCAATATTTTCTCTTGCTCCAGCGTGACAAAACTTAAAATGGGTACTATTGCAAAAGGTCAAATGCCGTTTTTCATCGGTTATATTGCAGTATATCTATTAGTTGTGCTCTTTCCAGCTATCACTCAGCTCTTCATTTAATATGCCTTATTCCATTATGCACCTGTGACTAAACAACGCCTTTTTATAGGATAATATAAGGCTTGACTTCACCTTGTTGCTACTAAAGAATCAAGATAAGCAACCAGGAAGGAAAGAGCTTTGCGTTTTAAACTTCATTAGGCTAAGCTTATTAAATCACTTGCTTTAAATCACAGGCTATTTCGGTAAATGATTCCATTTACGCCATGATACAAACTCCTCATATAATATGATAGGTTGGATACTTCATCACCTACGTTTGCTATTGGGATTGTACACAGAGTGTATATATTTCCCATGTGGCTCTTAATATTACACATAGAATTAAGAAAGGTGTGAAATAGTGACAAATATCGAGAAAGAGATGATGAAACGCTGGAAAATCCAGTCAAGTGAAGAACCGGGTTTCCATGCTGTCATCACACCCCAAAACAGTGACTGTAAAGTCGTGCAGATTTATAGACTAAACCTGCCGGCCGGGACAAGTTATACTCTTGAAACAGGCCCCCTAGAAATGCATCCGGTTCTGATAAGCGGTGAGGCAAAATTGTGCGATCACAAGTTGCTTCATGAGGACATGATAAAATTTGACTCATTTTATTTGCCCGCAGAAGAAAAAATTACAATTTACGCTGTTAGCGATTGTATATTCTACATTCCAGCAGCAAAATACGAAGGAATTGGTACGGTTCTTTTTAGAAAATTTGATCCTACTTTGCCAATCGGTGATATTCACCAAATTCACGGTTCGGGTGTCGGACAGCGCGAGGTTATGTTTACACTTGCTCCGCAGGACAGTGCCTCCAGGCTGATATGTGGTCTTACTTGGGGAGGACAAGGCGCATGGACAAGCTGGCCGCCTCATCAGCACGAAAAAGATTTGGAAGAGGTATATTGTTACTTCGATATGCCGCATCCTCGTTTTGGGTTCCACATTAGCTATCTCAAAAGCGGTGAAGTTGAGGATATCGTCACACATACGGTAACTTCCGGGACAATGGTTCAGGCTCCGAAAGGATATCACCCTACGGTTGCAAGTCCATCCGTGCGCAATACCTATCTTTGGGCACTCGCGTCATTTACGCCTGAACAGCGCAGCTACGATCTCGCAGTGTTAGATCCGGTCTTTGGGGAGGAATGACATGAGTATCCGCGATGAACAGTGTATGTACTGTGAAGAAAATGAAAAGTTGCTTCAAATGATGATTCCAGTATGTAACCTGCAAGTTTCAAAAGTGTACTTGTTTCGAGATCAGACATACCGAGGCAGAATCATTGTTGCAGCCAATCATCATTATAAGGAAATCTATGAGTTTCCAAGAGAAGAACGTGTACAGTTTTTTGAGGATATATCAAACGCAGCGAAAGCGTTGTCCGCAATCTCTGCCGCCGAGAAAATTAATTACGGTGTATTCGGTGACGGAGTGCCTCACTATCATGTGCACCTCGTCCCCAAGAGGCCTGATTATCCGGACTTTGGCAGGATGTTTCAAATGAACTGCAAGCCACCGGTTACATTGACTGATGAGGAATACAATGAATTGATACATCAATACAAAGTACGACTGCTATAAAAATATTTTTCTGTTTGTGTTAATTTAGAATTCACAGAGTAATACACTTTTTAACAGGGATAGTGTCATGAGAAATTCGCAATTAAGGGATTTCGAAAAATAAATTGAGATGCACCTAACAGTATCAGAATAAATTTTTGGTTTAGGTATGCTCTTGAAACAGACCTGTCCTTTGAATACTCCATAAGGTATGCATTAAATTAGGTAATATTCTAACTATGCTGGTTCTGCGGCGGATTTCCTTGTTCAGTCGTTCCAACATATTGGTTGAGGAAATTTTGCGAGCATCGAGTTCTGGAAAAGCATAGAAGGATAGAGAATCTTCCAGCCCATCTTACAGGAGCTCAATTGCTTTTGGAAAGCGTTTTCCATACTGTTCTGATATTTGCTCTTCGCGTTGTCTAGCTATTTCAACGGAAGGTGCCAGCCAAATTTCTTTTAACTGAGCCGCAGACGACCCGGCCATCCATACGAATTTTTTCATACAGTGCATCTGTCCAAATGACAGGATAGCAACCCGTCAGAGGCCGTCTGCGGAAGTACCGCACCTGCTCATTAAGGCCTTTCGTCATTTCACTGACTTGACTGCGAGAAAGATTACTTATCCAATCCACACGGCCGATAGCCGCAGCGGTAATCACGGCGGGACGGATTGTGTGCATTCTTTTCTGCGCCAACGATACCGGAAACCTCTGCTTCCATCAGACGGGTACACAGCCATTCCAGCATCGAAAGCATTGGATCCGGCTGCGCCATACATTTTAGTAGCAATTCCGTCAAATCTGTGGTATTCTTTTTGTGAGTCATTGGGTATCTCTCCTTCTTTGAATGTCTTCTCACCATTCATTTTATCGGAGTCCCAATGACTTTTCTATGCCTTTATGAAATTGCGAACTTTATTGTACTCTAGGGCCTGCGGACATTTTATTGGACTATATGGCTAATCCCATACTGATTCTATATTCTGCTGGACTCAATCCTCCAAGAGATATTTTGATTCTCGTATTCCGATACCATACCATATAAGCTTCAATCTGCTGCATAAAATCCTCTACTGTGATACCTTGCCAAGAACGGCCGTAGAACATCTCATTCTTCATTCTTCCAAAAAAACCTTCACAGGCTGAATTGTCCGGTGAACACCCTTTTTGAGACATTGATCTGATCAATCCTGCCTTACGGGTTCGATCTATCCAGCCCGGCCATCGATAGTGACAGCCTCGATCTGAATGAATAATCGGATGCGCATCTTGAGGAAGTGCACTAATTGCACGATCCAGCATACGGTTTACCAATTGTGCGTCTGGTTTACAGCTAATGTTCCATGCTACCGGCATACCATCATAGCAGTCAATAATAGGAGACAAATATACTTTTCCTGCTGGAATTGAGAACTCCGTCACATCAGTCAACCACTTCTGATTTGGCTTGTCAGCTCTGAAATTTCTTCGAATCACATTTGGTACTTCAGGGCTAATTTCTCCTTTGTAAGAGCAGTATTTCCTCTCTTTTCTGCCTTTCACAACCAAGCCATTTTCACGCATAATTTGACGTATCACCTTTTCGGATAGGGTATAGCCCTCTCGGTTCAATACTATTTTAATTCTACGATATCCATATCTTTCCTTATTGTTGTGGAATATGGTCGCAACAGCTTGATAATCATCTTTATGCTTCTTTGCAAAACTGACACGTTTCTTTTGATAGTAATAGCTGCTCTTTGCCAGTTTGAGTTTTTTTATCAATACAGGCAGTGGATACTTCTCTTTTAAGGCATCAACAATTACTGCCTTCTCCCTGTTGTTCAAGGGACTCTTGTTGACGCCGGGGTCTTTTTTTAGCACATCAATTGTTTTTTTCAGAATGTCAATTTCTAACTGCATATCTTGGATTTTTGCTTTCAGTTCATCAAGTTCCTCTGAAGATGCAGCTTTTCCTTCCGTCAGTTTCCCTCTGGCTCGCTCATTGGATGCATTCATTAATGCCGCAGCACCTTTCTGGATATATTTGCGCCGCCAGTTATATATACTTGCTGTGCTATATCCCACTTCATTTGATACTAATTGTACATCTTCTCCCAGCTCAAAGCAACGGTGTAAAATCTCAAGCTTTAATTCTATAGGTGGATGGCGAGGGTGCTCCGGTGTATTATATCCACAAAAGGTGCATCGGTCTTCCGGCAACATTCGTTTTCGATTGATCCAATTGTATAGCGTTTGCCTGCGTGCCGGATATCCCAAAATCGTTATTGTTTTTGTTACCGATTTCGTTTCTTCATAAACCTCCAGGGCTTTTCGATATTGTTCCTCTGAATACATCCTCTATCTCCTTTCTGAGTGTATTCAGTCCAACTTTTTGTCCGCACCCCCCTATCTCGTCCTTCCACTTTACTTTTGGATGTTTCATTGCTTTTTTGCTTTCTGCAAAACTATAACCCATCCTTCGCTAAATGCGTTGGATGGGTTATTCCACAATCTGAGTAACAGTCTACGACGGCTTCCTGACTGATTTCTTCCCCCTCCATGAAATCAGAGAGAGATTACAACAGAAGGAAAAGCCTCATAAATTTGCATGGCCGAAACTGTCATCATCCCAATCGCTGTGGACAAGACCAGGACGATCTATTCTGGTAAATTTGTGAGCACCAAAACAATCCCGAAGGGCCTGTACCATGTTGAGAGACATGCGTTCCGTCCTGCACGCATCGTAATATAACAGCGCACCGGTTATTGCCGGAATGGCAATACCTGATTTTATAGCCTTCGCAATAACCTGCCTCAGATCATGCTCCATTTCACAGGCATCGTGAAATTCTTCTGACAGCAAGAGATTCGGGCATTCTTTCTCAAGGGCTGCTATCATTTTTGTTAAAAAGGTGGAACGAATAATGCAGCCATTTTGCCACAGCGCAACCACACGGGCTAGGTTTACGTCCCATTTAAATTCCTGAGATGCCTGCCGTATTAAAGAAATCCCCTGTGCAAAAGAGCAAACCACAGAAAGATACAGAGCTTTTTCTAATTGCTTTGTTTGAAACTCCATTGGTTTATCAGCAGAATACGGCAGGAGTTGTTTTCCAAGCCGTCGTTCTTCACGCTGCGAGGAAAAATACCGTGCAAATAATGCCTCATCGATGCACGGGATATAGACACCGCGTCGCACGGCTTCCAAAACACACCAACTTCCAGTACCTTTCTGCATGGCAACATCTAAAACATGGTCAATTAGCATACTGCCATCAGCATCTCTTTTGCGCAAAACCGCAGAAGTGATATCGATTAGATAAGATTCCAGCGGGCCGTGTCTCCACCCCTCAATCACTTGAGCAATTTGCAGGGCATCCATTCGCATACCATCCCTCAAGATAGCATATATATCCGCTATTTGCTGCATAAACGCATATTCAATTCCATTGTGAACCATTTTTACGTAATGACCGGCACCTTCAGGACCAACATAATCACAGCAAGGCGCTCCATCTGGAGCTTTTGCCGCAATGGTTTGAAGATATTTCTTGCTAATGCTCCATCCTTCTTTGTTACCGCCTACCATCATACTTGGACCGTTTAGTGCACCTTTTTCGCCGCCGGACACACCAACTCCCAAGAAATGAATTCCTGCGTTGGCCGCCGATTGACACCTCCGGTTGGTATCCTCATAATAAGAATTCCCTCCGTCGATTAAAACATCTCCAGGTTCCATCCACTTGGAAAGACTTGTTATAACTTCGTCAACAGGTTTGCCCGCGGTGATCATTAAAAAAATAACTCGTGGTGTCCGTATTGATTGGACAAATTCTTTTTCACTTTGGCATAACACCCAACTACCGCTGCAGTCTGGACAACTGAAGTTTTCCCTTTCTTTATCGGACTTACTGTAAAGAGCCGTTGGAATACCGTGTTTAATAAAATTAACGGCCAAACTTTTTCCCATTACCCCTAGTCCGTACATTCCAATAGAACATGTAGGCATTTATTTTCCTCCTTTAAATATCTAAATAGGATGGATTTAATATATTATTTTATATATATAATATATTATTAAACCGAAAAAGTCTAGAAAAAGCTAGTTTTTAAGATGCGTATTTTCTAAGCATTTGCCCCAATTTCGATTGTCCAAATATGTGTAGTCAATCCTTGGAAGACAATTAAATTTTTATAGTTGCATTTTTACGGTTTTATGTTACAATAATCTCATATAAAGTATTGGAGGTGTATCCTTTTATGGCATATGTCATTAGCGACGAATGCATTTCCTGCGGTGCCTGCGCAGCAGAATGCCCGGTTAATGCAATTTCGGAAGGCGACGGCAAGTTCGTGATTGATCCTGACACCTGCACAGAGTGCGGCTCTTGCGCAAGCGTTTGCCCCGTCGGTGCCCCGAAACCGGAAGACTAAATCCATATTCAGATGAAAGACGGAGCGTCTTTGCGCACCGTCTTTTTTTCTTTTGTGTAAAGCACAATTGATTTGCTATTAGGAGGGCCTCCATACATGGAACACCACCGTGCCCCCCGCTTAGTGGGGGACCCGCTGGGCACCGGCGAAAAGCTGGAGCCTCTTTCCGCCGGAATTTCCGTCATTACCGGCAAAAATCACACCTTTAATACCGACACGATTCTGCTTGCAAACTTCTCCATGCCGCGCCCCGGCGAAATCTGCGCAGATTTGGGCACGGGCTGCGGAACTATACCTCTTTTATGGTGCGCGCGTTCCAATCCCCGCCGAGTGTACGCAGTGGAGTTGCAGAAAGAAGCCTGCAATCTAGCACAGCGGTCGGTCCGTTTAAACAAACTGGAAAATCAAGTAGAAGTCATTCATGAAGATATTAAAACTCTGAGGCAGAACCGTTCCCTTCCGTTTAATCTGGACCGCATTGCCTGCAATCCGCCCTACAAACCAAACAATACCGGCGTACACAGTGCACGGGAGGAACAGCGCATTGCACGACATGAAGTTGCGTGCGGTTTTTCCGATATTGCAGCCGCGGCCGCGGCGTTTTTGCGCTGGAGCGGGCGCTTTTTCTGTTGCCTGCGCCCGGAACGACTGTGCGATACCATGCTCACCCTGCGCTCTGTTGGGCTGGAACCAAAACGCCTTCAGTTTGTGCAGCAGCGCGCAGGCAAAGCTCCCTTTCTGTTCCTGCTGCAGGCAAACCGGGGCGGCCGACCCGGTCTTAAAGTTGAACCGACGCTTTTTATTGAATCAGAGAACGGCGGATTTTCTGAGGAAATGCTAAAAATTTACGGTGATTACAAGGAGGGACGAGTATGAGCGGAAAACTGGTGGTAGTCGGCACACCGATTGGGAACCTGTCCGATTTTTCGCCCCGTGCAAAAGAAACTCTCGAAAATGTGGATTTCATTGCAGCGGAAGACACGCGTGTCACCGTAAAACTTTTAAACCATTTCGGAATAAAAAAGCCGATGATCTCCTACTTTGAACACAATAAATACGAAAAAGGCAACATCATTTGCGACCGAATCGAAGCCGGGGAAACCTGCGCTTTGGTCACAGACGCCGGAATGCCGGCAATTTCCGACCCGGGCGAGCTTCTGGTTGCACAGTGCGCGGAGCGAGGAATTCCCGTTTTTGTAGTACCGGGTCCCAGCGCAGTTGTTTCCGCTCTGGCAGTTTCCGGTCTGCCAACCGGGCGCTTTACCTTTGAGGGATTTCTTAATGTTTCCAAGAAAAGCCGCAGGGAGCACCTGGAACAGCTGAAATCAGAGCGACGCACCATGGTGTTTTACGAAGCGCCGCATAAACTTGCAGCAACACTTGCAGACATGGCTGCTGCGTGGGGCGGCAATCGACGGATTGCCCTTGTGCGCGAACTGACGAAAATTCACGAAGAAGTCATACGCACAACGCTCGCTGAGGCGGCAGCACGCTATTCACAACAAACCGCAAAGGGAGAGTTTGTGCTTGTCATCGAGGGGGCACCGGAACCGAAGCAAATGAAATATTCCGCAGAAGACGCGCTGGAACTTGCACGAGGTTATATTGCCCGAGGCTTTTCCGTAGCTGCCGCAGCAAAACAGGCCGCAGCGCAAACAGGACGAAGAAAGAATGAACTGTATCGGGAACTGACCCACAAGACAGACAGAGAATGATTTGATAAAAAATTAACTCCTCGGCTGGCAAAGCTGATTGCAGTTGAGCAGCCACAAAATTGCAAAAATTGCTTTTTTCATTCTTTATTCTACGAAAATTTTCTTTTATATCGTTATAATTTTATCTGTTGCCTTTATACTGAAATTATCATAGATAAATACTAGGTGAATGCAATGAGCTTAATTGAACGCGGAAAATCAAATCGTGTGAAAGCTGAAAACAATGCGAACGAAAAAGTAATTGACCACAAAACTTGGCGACGGCAACTATGTGAATTCGCTGCATGCCAGTGCGGGCGGCCGAAGGATATGTTTTCCAATCTTCAGGCTTTCCTAAAATGGGGTCTGCTTTCCATTTTGATTGGCGCAATCGCCGGAAGTGCGGGTACTCTATTTTACTTTTGTATTCAGTTTGTTACGGATCTCCGCACTGTCCACAGCTGGCTGATATGGCTTTTGCCACTCGGCGGTTTAGGTATTGTGTTTTTTTACCGCATCAGTAAAATCACGCAGCCGAGGGGCACTGATTTAGTGATTGAAGCGGTGCGGTCACCACAGCCGATTCCTGCCGTTATGGCGCCGTTGATTTTCGTAGCCACGGCACTGACGCATTTGTTTGGCGGTTCCGCCGGCCGTGAGGGCGCCGCACTTCAGTTGGGCGGCAGCTTGGGGTATAGAATCGGGAAACTGTTCCATCTGGACGAGCGGGATTTGCATGTGGTGACCATGTGCGGCATGGCAGCCTGTTTTTCCGCCTTGTTTGGAACACCGTTGACTTCAACTCTGTTTGTGATGGAAGTCATTACCGTAGGAGTAATGTATTATTCGGCATTGGTTCCTTGTACCGTTGCATCCATTGTCGCAGCGATAATTGCACAGTCCTTTCACGCTGAGCAGACTCAATTTGCCGTAACAGGAATACCCTCCGTCGGAGTTATTCCCCTGATTCAGGTAACCATACTTGGAATTCTCTGTGCGCTGGTCAGCATTTTATACTGCTTTGTGATGCATGGCACTGGCCATTTATACAAAAAGCTGATTCCAAACCAATACATACGTGTCGCCGTCGGCGGCGTACTGGTTATTCTGTTGGCACTCATTTTTGGGAATGACTACCTCGGCATGGGCGGTCATGTAATTGCCGCTGCTTTCCAACACAGTGCACGTCCGGAGGCGTTCCTGTTAAAGCTCATTTTTACCGCTTTGACATTGGGCGCCGGATTCCGCGGCGGTGAGATTGTCCCCGCTTTCTTTGTTGGAGCTACGCTCGGATCCTTTGTGGGCAGTCTGATCGGTCTCTCATCATCGTTCGGTGCTTCCATCGGATTCATGGCCGTGTTCTGCGGCGTTACAAACTGCCCGCTTACTGCGTTTGTCCTCAGCGTTGAGGTATTCGGCGAACAAGGAATTCTCTATTACCTTTTGGCTGCAGGTATCAGTTACATGCTTTCCGGCTACTCCAGTCTTTATAGTAAACAGAAAATTTTGTACGCAAAAGACAAGTCCCTCTATATCGGTGGCTGATTGTTTTTTGTTGGAAACATTGATACGAAGAATTCGATATCAAGTCCATCCCTCTCTTCTTTATAAAATCGGAACAGCTGGTTCAAACTTCCACAGCTGTTCCGATTTTTTAAATAGGATGGTTCTTATTCCATAATGGATGCAATATCGGTGGTGACTTGCACCGTATTCCTGCGAAACTCAAATTTAAACTTTTTGAGAACCCGTTGCACCACGCTTTCGGCAGTTTCCATTGTAACGGTTTGCAGCATTGCAATATATTGCGTCGCGCTGCACGGAGCCACTGTGTCACCTTTTCTCATAGAGGATAAGATGGCATTTTTCAGCTTTTCCGATGCTGTTTTCAGCACTTCTGGATCCGGGGCAATGCCATTCTTTGCGCCGAGCGTGAATAATATTAAGAATGTGGTCATCCCCGTGCGCGGCATCGTTCTGACTTGAAAACGGTATAGGAATTTAAAAATATCATAGTCGCAGAAAAGAGCTCCTCTTTGTTGTTCTTTCTCCTTTAGATCATTGAGAATAACGCTTAGCTTTGTCTGAATCCGGCTCTTTCCAGAAACCTTTTGTGCATACGGCTTAAAAAACTCGCTCAGGTCAACCCCAAATTCCTGATAAAACATCTTTACCGCTCTGTTATAATGGTCAAACGTTTCCTCTGTGCGTCCCAATTTGGAATATGCTTGCAGCAGCAGGATATGAATGGGTTCCTCATACGGGAACAGATGCAGCGCTCCCTTGCAAACCGGTACTATCTCTTCAAAACGGTTCTGTTTTGCCAGCAGGTTGCAAAGGCCCACGGCACATTGCTTATATAAATTTGCATAACGGATGCTCTGTCCGATAACCCACGTGCTGTATGCAGATTTCGGCAAAAAGCTTCCTTTATATAATTTGATGACCTTTTGATATGCTTTCACTCTTTGTTCGTCTGTAAAATGAGCCGAATGTGCCTTTTTTACATACTTCAAAAATTCCTCAGAATCCACACGGCACTTATATTGATTATTCCATGCATAAGTTCCGTTGATAAACAGAATAAATTGGGATTGATCCCCGGACAATTCATTTAAAATTTTCCGTGCCCTGTAAACAAGATTTTTTAAAGCGTTCAGTGGATCCCCGCACTCATGCCCATCCCAGATATCGTGCACCATCTGTTCAAGCGGGATGGTTTCATGCCGCCGGGCAATCAAGTATTGAATCAGCATCCAGACCCGTTTCGTCCGTCCTTTTTGATTTTTCAAAGTCTTTCCATTAATGGTAATCGAAAATTCGCCAAACATTTGAATTCCTATTTCTATGTTTTTTGCGGAATACAAATTTATCGCTTCCTATCGTGATGAACTATCATCAGTTTACCTTAATTGGCATATTATTACAAGGAAAATCATGCCTACTTACAGCATAGCATAATATATCAGTTTCCTGCAATTCTTTCAAATTTTGAGGTTCGTCACCAATTCTATTCTTTGTAAGAACAAGTATATTGCAAAAATAAAACGACAGCTCCCGAGCTGTCGTTTTATTACCGTGTAATGTTTTCCATCAGCCGTCTTCTTCCAACTGTTCCAAAACAATTTTACCAAGGCGTCTGGTTTCATTCATATTAATAACCCGCTGATTTCGGCTTCCTCTGAAACGCAGTGTCAAATCTTTCTGCTCCTGAATAAATGGTCCGTCCACAAGGATATCCGTTTGTTCCAGCAGGGCATCGATTGCATCATCATGCATATTCACAAGGTCTTCGTACAAATAGCCGGTATAAGTTGTCACATCCAAACCGGACGAATGGACAAGGCGCGCCAGCTGCGCAAGCGGCTCCGGCTGACAGAACGGTTCCCCGCCGCTGAAGGTAACACCCTTGAGCAGCGGGTTTTCGCTGATTTGGCGGAAAAGTTCTTGCAGTTCCATAACTGTTCCGCCTTCGAACGGATGGGACTGTGGATTGTGACAGCCCGGGCAATGGTGCGGACATCCCTGCACGAAGATAACAAATCGGATGCCCTTGCCGTCCACAATGGATTCCGGCTCAATGCCGCAGACTTTTAACTTATGTGCCATGTTTTACCCTGTCCCTTTCCTCGGCGCGCTTGGCGTCATTGAAGCGGTCCAGCGTACCAACCAAATATCCTGTGATGCGGCGTATACGCTCGAACTTTGGCCCTTCGTCTTCTGTGCGGTGGCAGTGTGGGCATTCATTGTCTATAATTCCATTATATCCGCAAACCGGGTCACGGTCCACCGGGTGATTGACGGAGCCATAGCCGACGCCGTTTTCCTTCATGCAGCGGATAATGGCCTCGAACGCTTCCGGATTCTTTGCGGTATCACCGTCGAGTTCCACATAGCTGATATGCCCGCCGTTGGTTAGTTCATGGTAGGGAGCCTCCAGTTTAATTTTTTCGAAGGCGCGGATTGGGTAATAGACAGGAATATGGAACGAATTGGTGTAGTATTCTCTGTCCGTAACGCCGGGAATCTCTCCGTATTTTTTCTTGTCAATGCGTACAAAGCGTCCCGACAGGCCCTCTGCCGGAGTAGCAACCAGGGAGAAGTTAAGGCCGGTTTTGGCTGACTCATCGTCTACACGTTTTCTCATGTGACCGATAATTTCAAGGCCGAGTTTCTGGCTTTCCGAGCTTTCTCCGTGATGCTTGCCTGTCAATGCCTTCAGTGTTTCGGCAAGGCCGATAAACCCAATGCTGAGCGTACCGTGTTTGAGAACCTCTGCAACGCTGTCATCCCAGGCAAGTTTTTCACTGTCAATCCAAACGCCTTGTCCCATTAAAAATGGATAGTTGTAAACTTTTTTGGTACATTGGATTTTAAACCGGTGCAGCAGCTGACGGATAACCAAATCAATGCGCTTGTCGAGCATCTCATAAAATTTTGCAATATCGCCGTGGGCCTCAATACCGAGACGCGGCAGGTTAATCGATGTAAAGCTAAGGTTACCGCGTCCACAGGTAATCTCTCGGTTCGGGTCATGTGTATTGCCCATGACCCTTGTGCGGCACCCCATATACGCAACTTCCGTATTGTAATCGCCCGGTTTGTAATACTGAAGGTTGAACGGTGCATCCAAGAAACTGAAATTCGGGAACAACCGCTTTGCGCTGACTCGGATGGACAGTTGAAATAGGTCGTAGTTCGGGTCGCCCGGATTGTAATTGACACCTTCTTTTACCTTAAAAATCTGGACGGGGAAAATCGGGGTCTCTCCACCGCCCAACCCCGCTTTTGTTGCAAGCAGCAAATTCTTGATAACCATGCGGCCTTCGGGGGATGTGTCCGTTCCGTAATTTAAAGAGCTGAACGGAACCTGAGCGCCTGCGCGGGAGTTCATGGTGTTTAGGTTATGGATGAGCGCTTCCATCGCCTGATAAGTTGCACGTTCAGTATTTTTGGTTGCCGCGCCAATGGCATACTTGTGCGCTTTTGCGGCCTCCTGTTCCGTGATGTCTCCGTGCCCTTCGGCATGCTGATGTTCCTTCAAAAACTCGATAACTCGTTTTCCGTAATCATCTGCTCCGCCCATGGTGATATCGTTTCCCAACGCATGGCGCACTTCTGCAACCAGTGCATCCGCGTCCTCAGGATTCATCGCGTGGGCTATCTGAAAATATTTTGACAGTTCTTGAAAATAATGTCGGCGGAACGTTTTTGCAACGCCGGGAGCCATGGAATAATCAAAATTCGGTACACTTTGACCGCCGTGCATTTCGTTCTGATTCGCCTGAATGGCAATGCAGGCAAGCGCCGCATAAGAAATAATGTCGTTTGGTTCCCGCAGAACCCCATGCCCTGTGGAAAATCCGTTATGAAACAGTTTAATTAAGTCAATCTGACAGCAAGTTTCTGTCAGCATATAAAAATCCTCGTCGTGAATATGGATATCCCCGCTTAAGTGTGCGGCGGCAATATCCTTTGGGAGGATATAGTTGTTAATAAAGTATTTGGAACCCTCAGAGCCGTATTTGAGCATGGTGCCCATGGCAGTATCCGCATCAATATTGGCGTTTTCACGCTTCAAATCAACGTCCTTTGCATCGCGGAACGTCAGCTGACGGTAAATGTCCATCAGGTCGCCTTCGGCCTGCCGTATCTTTGTGTGCTCAGCACGATACAAAATATAGGCTTTCGCGGTTTTTGCAAAGTCCTGCGCAATCAGCTTTTCCTCTACAGCGTCCTGCACTTGCTCCACTGTCGGCAGACAATCGTCATCAAACTGACCGGCAATCTCCGCCGTCAGCCGGTCTAAATCTTCTTGCGTCATCTGCTCAGTTTTCACCGCAAGATTCGCCTTTTCAATTGCATTGCGAATTTTCTTTTCATCAAACGGAACAACCTCTCCGTTCCGTTTTTGAATTTGTGTTGCCATTTTTGACGTCATCCTTTCCGGTTCTTTTCCGTCGGCAGACCGGTCTGCCCGGCGGGCGAGTGTAATAAGAATTATACTTGTTTTTATGATAAATGTCAAGGATTAAAACACAATATATAGTGTTTATATTTTCAACTTTTCCACAACTACACAACCGGTAGTTTTCATTTTGTGCGGCATCATCGGCAAAAAATCAGGCCCTTCCGTGTGGAAAGGCCGATTTTATGTTGATTTTAAACCCGTATTCCCTGTATTATAAGATACTTTCTATCTCCGACAATTCTTCGTACGTAAACTTCAAACGATCTAAGGCACCAACATTCTCATCCAATTGCTCAACACTGCTCGCGCCGATGAGCACACTGGCTACGGTATGTTCTCGAAGAATCCATGCAAGTGCCATCTGTGCGGTGGTCTGTCCTCTTCGTTTTGCCAATTCGCCAAGTTTGCGGACCTTTTCAATAACATCCGGGGTAATCTTGTCCTTAGTTAAAAACGGCGATTTTCCTGCCGCACGCGATCCCTCCGGAATACCATTGTTATATTTTCCGGTTAAAATACCCTGTGCAAGCGGGCTGAACGTTGTGATTCCCATGCCGATTTGTTCCGCTGTGCGGAACAGACCTTCTTTTTCGATTTTTCTGTCCAGCATGTTATAACGTGACTGGCAAATCAGGCAATGCACTCCCATCTCGTTGAGGAGAGCAGCTGCCTTTTGTGCCGCTTCGGGGGAATAATTGGAAATGCCGGCATACAGGGCTTTCCCGCTTTTCACAGCATGCGCCAAAGCGCCCATGGTCTCCTCTAAAGGCGTGTCCGGATCCATGCGGTGATGATAAAAGATATCAACATACTCAAGTCCCATGCGTTTCAGGCTTTGGTCCAGACTTGCCAACAGATATTTGCGGGAGCCATGATCCCCATATGGCCCGGGCCACATGGTGTATCCCGCCTTCGTGGTAATGATCATCTCATCACGGTAGGGAGAAAAGTCGTCGCGCATCAGACGACCGAACGTTTCTTCAGCTGCGCCGGCGGGCGGTCCGTAATTATTCGCAAGGTCAAACACTGTGATGCCAAGATCAAACGCATGACGAACCACAGCACGATTTGCCGCATAGCAGTTGGAAGCGCCAAAATTATGCCAGAATCCAAGCGACACCGCGCTAAGCTTTAATCCGCTTTTTCCGCATCTTCGGTAAATCATATTTCCGTAGCGATCTTCCCGTGCGACATAGGGCGAATTTTCAATATTCTTTTCCATACGAATAAACCCACCTTTCTGAATTTTATGTCCTGTGTTTCGCAACAGCGCAGTTTTGAGGCATCATCAAATTCGGCGGCTATCTTTCTGACGCGCCGCCCGTTTACGGCGCGCAAACTCTTCGGAATACGGACATCCGCAAAAATCCTGCCGATACAACCCATAGACATGGGAAAGTTCAATGGAGCGCTGGTATCCTCCGTTCTTCTTAAAATCGGACGGAAGATATGCCGTTTCATACGTTTCGGCAAGCTCCGCTCCGATTTCGTTGAGCTTCTGCGCGTTTTTATACGGGCTGACCGTCAAAGTCGTAGTGAAGTAATCGTAACCGCCGGCTCTTGCGTATTTCGCAGTTTCTTCCAACCGAAGGCGGTAACATCCCATGCAGCGTTCCCCGCCTTCCGGCTCCTGCTCCAAACCGCGCGCTATTTTAAGAAACTGACGGACGTTATAGCGCCCCTCTATGAACTGTGCGGGATATTTTTGCGGCATTTCAGCCAGCAGGCGCTTTACCTCTGCTGCGCGTTTCTGATACTCGTCCTCCGGAAGAATATTCGGATTGTAGAAAAACACTGTGACATGAAACAGCGGCGAAAGCTGTTCCAGCACACTGCTCAGGCAGGGGGCGCAGCAAGCATGCAAAAGCAGCGTCGGCACTCTATCTCCGGAACTTGAAATGATATCCAGCATTTTCTTTCTGTAATTAATTTTATTCATATTGCGCCTCCTTTCCGGGCCATACGGCCCTAATCGTTTTCAGTTGATTATGTTTACTGTCAGCTGTAAAAACCGGCAGCATTACAGATTTAGTTATTTTTCTCCATGATTGAAATTCCAAGTTCCTCCAGCTGCTTTGGATCAACCTCACCCGGGGCATTGCTCATGAGCTCCGCAGAGGACGCAACCTTCGGGAACGCAATCACATCGCGGATGCTGTCGCAGTCGAGCATCAGCATAACCAGTCTGTCCAGACCGAACGCCATGCCCGCATGCGGCGGCGCACCATAGCGGAATGCGTCGATTAAGAAGCCGAACCTCTTTTGTGCCTGCTCCGGCGTAAAACCTAGTGCCTTAAACATTTTTTCTTGAATGTCCGGTCTATTGATACGCACGGAACCGCCGCCGAGCTCGTTGCCGTTGAGCACCATGTCATACGCTAAGGCCAGCACGCTGCCGGGGTCGGATTCCAGTTTGTCCAAATCCTCCTCACGCGGCATGGTAAACGGATGGTGCATTGCAACATAGCGGTTTTCCTCCTTGCTGTATTCAAACAGCGGGAAATCCGTTACCCAAAGCAGGCAGGGCTTGGAGTCGTCAATCAGATGAAACCGTACCGCCAACTCCTTGCGCAATGCGCCGAGAGAATCGAACACCACTTTGTTGTCCCCGTCCGCCACAAGGAACAGCACATCGCCCGGCTGGGTCTCCAATGCTTTGCGCACTGCCGCGGTTTCTTCCGGCGCAAGGAATTTTTCATAAGAGGATGTTTCTTTTTCGGACGCTAAGCGGGTCCATGCCAAACCCTTCGCACCATAGGCCTTAATCCACTCACCGAGTTTGTCAATCTCCTTGCGGCTTAAGTTATCCGCCTGTCCCTTCAGATTGATGCCGCGCACGCTTCCGCCAGCCGAAAGCGCACCGGAAAATACGCGGAACTGCGTTCCTTTCAGAACGTCGCTCAAGTCGTGCAGTTCCATTCCAAAGCGCAAATCCGGCTTATCGGAACCGAAACGATTCATGGCTTCATGCCATGTCATGCGGCGCAGCGGTGTTGGAATATCGATACCCAGCACCTTCTGATAGGCACTCTTTATGAAACCTTCCGCAATGGCCATGACATCGTCCTGGGAAGCAAACGACATTTCAAAGTCAATCTGCGTGAATTCCGGCTGACGGTCCGCACGCAGGTCCTCATCGCGGAAGCAGCGAGCCACCTGCATATAGCGGTCAAACCCCGAAAGCATCAAAAGCTGTTTATACAGCTGGGGTGACTGCGGCAGCGCGAAAAAGCTGCCCGGAAACATACGGGAGGGTACCAGATAGTCACGTGCACCCTCCGGCGTGGATTTGATGAGGTTTGGCGTTTCGATTTCCAAAAATCCGTTCTCATCAAAATAGTCGCGCGCCACTTTGACAATTCGGTGCCGTCCGATGATTTTTTTCTGCATATCCGGGCGACGCAGATCCAAGTAACGATATTTTAAGCGGAGATCTTCTTTAACGTCTGTTTTTTCCTCAATGGCAAACGGCGGTGTTTCACTTTTTGCGAGTACCCGAAGTTCCTTGACATCAATTTCAATATCACCGGTTGGCAAATCGGGATTTTTAGAGGACCGTTCCCTCACCGTGCCGCGTGCCGCCAAAACAAATTCCGCACGTGCGGCAAACGCTTTCTGAAACACCGCACGGTCCGTCTGATCCCCGAACGCGAGCTGCACAATACCCGTGCGGTCGCGCAGGTCAATGAAAATCAACTGTCCTAAATCGCGCTGACGCTGCACCCATCCGCAGACGGTCACCTCTCTGCCGCAGTCCTTTGCGCGCAGTTCTCCGCAATAATCAGTCCGTTTTAAACCAGTCATTGATTCCGGCATATCCATTCCCCATTCTGTTACTAAATTTATATCGGTACTTCATTGCTTTTACCTTACAGCCTTGGAACAATATCCTGAAAAACGGCGCGTACAAGGTCATAAGGCCGCTGTTCCTCGTGCGCAGTTATCGTTACCACCGTTTCCTGTTTCGGCAGCAGGATGCAGAACTGGCCGTATTTGCCGTCCGCACGGAAAGTGCCCGGTGCGGAGCAACGCCATACCTGATACCCGTACCCCGCAAGGCATTCGGGTTCCTCGCATCCTTCCCATCCGCTTGGTACAATATCTTCAGCCATCTGTTTTAGATATTCTTCGCTGACCAGCTGTTCGCCGTTCCAAACCCCGTTATGGAGCAACAGGCGTCCGAGCCGGCTGAATTCATCCAATGTGAGGAAAAACTGGGTGGCGCAAAGCGTATGACCTGCAGGATCGGTGTGCCACTGCGGGTTTTCAATTCCCAGCGGAGTAAACAAGCGCGGCACCAAAAAGTCACGCACGTTTTTGCCTGTAACTTTCTCCACCGTGCGGCCCAGCATATAACTGCATGCGTTGGAATAGAAGAACTGTGTTCCCGGCTGTTTTTCCACCCGCACACGGAAAAAAAGCTCCGCCCAGTCTTTCTCATTTTTCTGCTTGTCCAGTTCTCCAAACCAAAAGTGCAGCTTGCCGGAACTCATGTGCAATAAATCCCGCAGTGTAATTTCCTCACTGCCCGGCGCGGCAATTGCCCGGTACTCCGGGAAAAAATCCAGCACATGGTCGGAGAGGTTCAGCCGACCGTCCTCCACGCACATGCCAACGGCCAAAGATGTAAAGGCTTTGGATGCAGAATACAGATTCACAGGGTCATTTGACCGCCAGAAATGCGTAATAACATCTCCGCTTTTACGTTCCACGCGAATCCCGTACATGCCGAGATTTTTCTCTGCCACAGTCAAACGGAATCCGTCCAGTATCGATTCCTTCATGTAATATTCCCCGCTTTACTAAAAGGATAGACCTTCATCGTTCTCTGCCTGCATACTGATGCCGAGGAACTGCCCTTCAAGGTCATTGTTCAGGTTGACTTTTGTCTTTTCACCCGTTTTCATGTTTTTGATAACGCCCATGCCCTTTTCGAGCTCATCGTCGCCCAAAACCAGCGTAAACTGTGCACCAATCTTATTGGCATATTTCATTTGGGCACTCAAGCTGCGTCCAACCTCGTCGCAGGCAGCAATAATGGAGCTCTCCCGCATTGTCTGTGCCAGCCGGAATGCTTCTCTCTGCGCTGCCTCACCAATGGACGCAATATACAGCTCACAGGGATGCGTCTGAGGAAATTCGACTTTCTGCGCTTCCATAATCATCAGCAGTCGCTCAATGCCAAGGGCGAAACCAAGCGCGGGAGTGGGTCTGCCGCCCATTTCCTCCACCAGTCCGTCGTAGCGTCCTCCGCCGCAGACCGTACTTTGCGCACCAAGATCATTTGAAACAAATTCAAACACGGTGCGGGTATAGTAATCAAGCCCGCGCACAATGGACGGGTCTACTTCATAGGGAAGCTGGATAGAATCGAGTGCCGCCTTTACCTGCTCAAAATGTGTTTTGCAGTCATCACACAGGTAATCAAGGATAAGCGGTGCATCTTTCGCCACCTCGGCACAGCCGGGATCCTTACAGTCCAGAATTCGCATCGGATTCCGGTCCAGACGGGAGCGGCAGGTTTCGCACAATTGCTCCTTGCGTTCGGTGAAATATGCTTTCAGTGCCTTTGTATATTCGGCACGGCAAGTTGGGCATCCGATGGAGTTGATTTTTAGCTTCAGATTCTTCACGCATAGGCGGCCAAACAGGCTGTGCGCAAATGCGATAAGTCCCGCGTCCGCCAGTGGGAGTGCAGAACCAAATATTTCTACACCGAACTGGTGAAATTCGCGCAGACGGCCCGCTTGGGCTTTTTCATATCGGTAGCAGGGGGTGATATAATAAAATTTTTGCGGCATCGGGTTGTTGTAGAGTCCATGCTCCAAGAACGACCGCACCACACCGGCCGTTCCCTCCGGTTTGAGTGTGATAGAACGTCCGCCCTTATCTTCGAATGTATACATCTCCTTTTGCACCACATCGGTGGTTTCCCCCACGGAGCGCTGAAACAGGCGGGTATCTTCAAACACAGGTGTGCGAATCTCGGAAAATCCGTTCACAGCCGCCTCATCCCGCATGACTTCTTCCACTGCCTGCCAGCGTTCGCTCATCCCCGGCAAAATATCCTGGGTTCCTCTCTGTGCTTTGATCAGTTCCATAGACAACTCCTTTTTGCGTATTCATCTTAATTTCAGATTGTAGCACTGAACTTCGGTTCGGCACCTGCAGGATAACAAAAAATCCCCGTCCCAATGGAAAGGGACGAGGGAGTTTCCTCTCGTGGTGCCACCCTTTTTCAGGAGCCATAGTCGGCTCCCCTCTTCTGCTGCCCCAGCGGGGCAAAACGGCTCCCGAGTGTCTTCCCCGAAATTCCTCTGCTGCAGATTTGCTCTCAGTCACGGCAAATCCTCCCTGTGCGGGAACTTCGGGTACTCCTCTCGTTCACAGCCGATTTCATTATTCTTTCGGGTTTAAAATGTCGCGCCAATCCAAATCGCCGCGCTCAAGCCCATGAATCAGGACTTCTGCAGTTGCAATATTCGTTGCAACCGGAATATTGTGCATATCACACAGGCGGAGCAGATTCATGTCGTTCGGCTCGTGCGGCTTGGGCGTTAATGGGTCACGAAAAAACAGGAGAAGATCCACCTCATTGCAGGCAATTCTGGCTGCAATCTGCTGATCCCCGCCTTGTGACCCTCCTAGAAAGCGCTGGATCTCAAGGCCGGTCGCTTCCGAAACCAGTTTGCCCGTGGTTCCCGTAGCGCAGAGCGAGTGTCTGCTGAGCACACCGCAATACGCAATGCAGAACTGAACCATCAGCTCCTTTTTTGCGTCGTGGGCAATTAAAGCAATATTCATATTGAGCCTCCATAACAACAATTAAAATCGATTGACCGGCGGGAGCGGTACCCGCTCGCCCTCCAACCTTGCGGCAAGGCGTCCCATCGCCATAGCGCCGGGCGAGGTTTGCGGCGCTGACTGCGCCTGCAAAGTGGATGCCGCCAAATTGGGATCCTCTGGAATCACAGCAATGAGTCGTATTCCCGCCGCATTAATAACGGAATCCAAATCCGGATAGCATTTCTGTGCACGGAATCGGGCACTGGAAAAACGATTGATGATAAGTCTCTGCTGTTTGACTCCCGCCTCCTGAAGACTCTGACGAGTCCGTGCTGCAGCCCTTAGACAAACAGGATCGGCTGTTGCCACAACCAGTGCACGCCGAGCGGCAGCCGCCGCGCTTAAAAATCCTTGTCCAATACCCGCCGGGCTATCTATTAACACATGATCATAATAGTGCGACAAAACTGACACCAGTTGGCGCATGACTGCCGGACTGACAACATCCTCTTCTGTTCCCGGCGCAGACAGCAGAAACAAATTCGGCTCATAGGCACATTGGTAAACCGCTTTCTGCGGTTCCACCGCGCCGGATACCACGTCGGCGATGTCGAACACGCGGTGGTCTAAAATGCCGAGCATATGGTCCAAACTTCCCAGTCCCGCATCACAGTCAATCAGCAACACACGCTTTCCGCGTTCCGCAAGAGCTTCCCCTAAGGATGCCGTAACTGTCGATTTCCCGACTCCGCCTTTTCCCGATGTGATTACTGTTACTGAATCCATAGATGGTACCTCATTTTCATATTACCACAACAAAGCATAGTAGTAAAGCATTTTGCCTATGTGTTCTCTCAATATTTTCCGGTGCACCGCTGTTTTTAACCTTGTGAGGCTTCCGATGAAGCAGAAGTGCCGGAAGAAGCGTTCTGCAATGCCTGTTCAGAAGCCGACGGCATCACTAAATTCCCGTTTTCGTCCACGGTTTTGCCGTAAAAATAGGCATCCAAAATATCTTTCGCCACCGTCATAGAATACTTGCCATATGCTCCATGCTCGAGCACCACCGCAATTGCTATCTCCGGATCTTCATACGGGGCAAATGCGATGAAGGTCACGTTGTCCGAATGCGGGGTCAGCACTGCGGTACCGGTTTTTGCCGCAATCGGAATACCGTAATTCCGGAATATGGAAGATGCGGTACCGTCCGTTGCCACACTGCGCATTGCCTTTTTTACATAATCGAAATATTCTTGGTCAATGCCCACATTTTCTACAATTTCCGGTTCCGTCTGTGAAATGATTTGATCTCTTGCATAATTCGTTATTTTGTCCACAATATGCGTTCTTAACCGCGTACCGTTATTTGCAATTGTAGCAGCATAGGTGGCAAGCTGAACAGGGGTGAACTGGTTGTCACTCTGTCCCACCGCAGCTTCCACAGTATCCGCATCCCACCATGAGCCACCGGAGGCTTGGCGTTCTGCAGGACCTGCCAAAATGCCGGCACTTTCGCTTAGCTCAATCCCCGTTTTTACGCCAAGCCCGAAGCGGGGCGCGTAAAGGTTCAGCGTACTGATGCCGGTGCGATAGCCAACCTCGTAGAAAAAGGAGTTGCTGGATTTTTGAATTGCAAAATCCGCGGTAATCATGCCGTAGTTGCCGATACTTCTCAGCGGCAGTCCTACATCCAAAAATCTGGTATACAGGCTGTTGCCAAGAATACGAGTGGAGGTGGTAATCACATTTTCCTGCAGCGCAACCAATGCCACATAGGGCTTAACGACCGAACCCGGTGTGAAAATGCCGTTAAACGCCCGATTAAACAGCGGCAGGGTCTCATCCTGAAGAAGTTGATTATAATAGGCTGTATCATTGAGATACTCATTTTCATCATAGGTCGGATAGGTCGATGCGGCAAGAACCGCAAAATCCTTCACTCGAATGACCACCGCACCGCCTGCCACGCAGTCTTCTCCGTGTCCGCTGGAAGAACCCTTGTAATTTTGGGCACACAGCTTTTCCCCGTTCTCACGCGCCGCCTCAACATTTTGTGCAAGGGATGTGTTCAAAACCTTCTGCAGTTGGCTGTCGATGGTAAGATAAACGGTATTTCCCGGCTGCGGAGGACTGGTCACCGTTTCGGAAGCAACATTCCCCTGACCGGTAAGTTCAATGACTTTTTCTCCGGTCTTGCCCCGCAGAGTGCTTTCATACGCCTGCTCGATTCCGCTCTTTCCAATGCGGTCGTTATAAGCATAGCCTTCATCTTTCAGCTCTTCCCATTCTTCCGCAGAAATAGAGCCGAGCGTTCCAAGTATATGCGGCATCAGAGTGCCGTCCGGGTATTCACGCTCCGTGGTCAGTTGAATCCGCACCCCGGGCAAACGCATGGAATTCTCGCTCAGAATTTGTACCGTTTCCTTGCTGACTTCCCGCGCAAAGGTATAGGGGTTTGAAACAGAAAAGCCGTTTTTTGTCATATTATAGCGCACGGAAACAATATCGCGCGTATCCTGTTTGGAATATCCGTCGCAGTCGTACCAATCAATCAGATGCTGCATACACTGCTCGGCTGTTGCATAAGATTCCACATTAAGAAAATCTTTAGACTTTAATGTTTCAATTTCTTTTTCCATGCCGGAAATAAACTCATATTCCCCATCGGAGTTTATCGTAATCGGCAGTTCGTCCTCCCATTGTTCACCCCTTTTATCCAGTAGGTGAATCAGTGTTAGAATGGTTTGGTTCTCCGTATCACTTGTCAAATATGCCTTATCAAACACAATGGAATATCCTGTGCGGTTTACTGCCAGACCGTTCCCCGCGGAGTCCAAAATCTCACCGCGGGAGGTATCCATCTGTACCTTGTATAAACTGGAATTGTCCGCTTGTTCCAAAAAAAAGGCGCCTTTTACAATCTGCCAGTCAAACAGACGCAACACATAGATTAGAAAGACGGCGAGCACAAGCAAACCGGCAAAAACACGGCGACCTCGGCCGTTGGTCGTTTCTTCTTCCACCGTCATTCCTCCTTTGAACGGATCTGCAGAGCCAGCGCACGGTTAAAATAATACACCAAAGGCATAACCAACATCGTGTAGCAAAAAAGAGGCAGGTAGTGCGCCAATAGCGCATAGCCAGCATATTTGTAACCGCTCAGTGCAAAAAAGAACACCCATTGCAGCAGAAAGGTCACACTAGAGGCAGCAGCCGTAAGCAGCAACGCGGAAATAAAATTCGTTTGGAACAAATTGGCCGCTATCAAGGATATGACGTAACATCCCACAGCTAAAAGCAGGGCATGGAATCCAAGCACGTTGCCAATCCCAAAATCTATCAGCAGCCCACCCGCTAGGCCAAACGCCATAGCTGCTGTTTCTCCTTCAAACATAGCGACAGAAAGCACCGCCGGAAGAACCAGCACCGGACGCGCCGAATATATTTCCGGAATCAGCCCGGGTGTTTCCTGCACAATAAACAGCACCAGCAATTCTATAGAATAGGCGAAGAAACGGATTGCCCTCATCCTGCTTTTGTCGCTCATGTTAGTTTTCCCCCTGCTCAGATGAGGAGGACGGCTGTGCCGGTTCGTCCAAGGCTTCCCCCTGGCCTAGGAAAGACGTAATAACCATCACATCTCGCACGGTCTTTACATCTACATATGGCGTAACTTCGGCGTAAAGAGAAACATCATACGGGTCGTTTTTTACACTTTCCACAACCCCGATTGCCAAGTCCTTTGGGTAAATTCCGCCAATGCCGTTTGTCACAATGATATCCCCGGGCTGGACTGTGGTATCCGCTGTCAAATAGCCGAGCTTTACAAGACCTTGGTCTGAAAGCTTAATATCCGTGCTGACCACGCTGCTTTCTCTGTTTACTTTGTCCATTGCACTGATTTTCGTGTCCGGAGATAGAATTGTGGTCACTCTGCTGTAATTCGCGCTTACAGCGGACACCCATCCCGCAACACCGCTTTCCGTGATGACCGGGTCATAGACGGAAATGCCTGCCAAAGACCCCTGGTCGATGGTAAACTGATAAAATAAGTTAGACGGGTCGCGGGCAATGACGGCGGCAGAAACCGGCTTAAAGTCTTGGTTTTCATTTTTCAGTTCCAAAAATTTACGCAATTGAGCGTTTTCCTGCTGATAGGTATAATAATTAATCAGCTTTCTGTTCAGCTCATCCACCTGCTGCTTCAAACGGGCATTTTCCGCCGCAAGTTCTTCCTTAGACTGTATGATGGACCGCGCTGTAACGGCTGCGTTATTTGTAATCAACGTTGTAATGCGTTCCATCGGCGTAGAGAGAAAGCCCAGCCCGTCCGTTATAAACGAGCCGCCCGACCCGGCCGTTGTCAGCATCAGTCCGAACAGGACAAAAATGGTGATAATCAGAATTCTGAATCCGTTGGAATGGAAAACATCCTTCATACGGTGCGGCCCCCCTTTGCCTGTTCCCGTTCTGCGGCGGTATGGTGTTTATTCACCCATTCAATGATTGTTTATTATAGCACGCTTTCTTACGGGAAACAAGCTTCGGCAGCAGTTTCCATTCCTATTATTGACGATAAAAAAGCGTGCCAATCAACCGGTTACTTCAGACCTTACAAAACAGAAAATTGCAGTGATTCTCACTCCTTTGGCGTGTATTCCAGCACCTAAAAAGCTCCCCCGACACATAAAAACCGTGCCGGGGGAATCCGTATATCAGATTTTCAGCCAAGCTCCGGGTTGTAATGCGCCCGTTCGCCTCCGATGTATTTCGGCCTTGTGCGCGCACAAACCAGATTGGCTTCACCGATTTTTTTCACGTTCAGCCGAACCGGAACTGCCACCGGCCTCAAATGCATACCAATCAGTGTGCCGCCAATGTCCATACCTGCTTGCGCCTGAACGGATTCCACTGCCACCGGATGTTCAAATGCGCGGTACGCCGCCGTAGCAAACGAACCGCCCGCCTTCGGCTGCGGTACCGCATTGACAATTGGCAAACCGTACTTTTCCGCCGCGGCCTTTTCCAGAATAATCGCACGGTTGAGATGTTCGCAGCACTGTGCCGCTAAATAAATGCCTTTCTCTTTTAAAACGGGATAGATTGCGCCGAACACCGCATCAGCCGTTTCCTCACTGGAGGCGGAACCGATTTTTTTTCCGCAAATTTCACTGGAAGAACAGCCAACCACCAAAATATCCCCCGATTTCAAGCGGGCAATATCCAAAAGTTCCGTTACGGCCATACGCGCCTGTTTCTCTATTTCGTTCAGCATTGCAATACCCCCTTATAATTCTGTTCCTCTGTTATTATACCCCCGATTCCATAAAATGCAAATTTGGGGATGATAGGCACTGCTCAATGTCTCGGATGCGCACGTACCTTGATGACCGCCTGAATCATTGCCGTTACAACCTGCGCGTTCGTTTGCGCATCAATATCCGGAGGATTCTGCCCCTGGGAGAGAACCATATATTTTGGCGGCAGCTTGTTTAAAGCGAGCGCAACGATATCCTTTTTACAACGGTCGCAGCGGCAGCATTGAAAACGTGACAAAACCGCCTCCAACTTGGAAAGAACAACCTCTTCCATCACATTGATAACCTCTGTGGGACGACTGTCCAGCGCAGGCACATTGACTTTATGCGGTTTCTGCGGCGAATGGGCCGCGGAAAGCGAGGGTTCTGCCGCACGAGAAAAGGCGGCGGAAGTCTGCGATGTCGATGTGGATTCCCTTTCTTCCGGTTTTGCTTCCTGAGCGGCAGCACGCTGCTTCGCATGGGAGGGCATCAGCTTTTTATACATCAGTTCCTTGTCAATCTCTTTTTTTGACCTTGACATACGCCGTCACACCCCTTTTTCCAGCAGTTCATCGATAAATTTTCCATAATCCTGCGCGATATGGCTGCGGGAGTCATACTCAAACACATTTTTCTGCAGCGATTGCGCTTCACTGGCGGAAACACTGCTGCGAATGTAACTGTCGAACAAAGGAATTTGGAAATCTTCGGCGATTAACTGAGCAGTACCGCGGACTTCGCGGCTCAGCCTCGTGCGGGGATTAAACCGGGTCAGCAGAATCCCTAAAAAGGAAAGATTCGGATTGCAGTATTTTTTCACCCGTTCCACGGTTTCATACAGCTGTGCAATTCCCTGAAGGCTAAATATATCCGAAAGCATGGGTACAACAATTCCGTCCGAGGCGGTAAATGCATTGATGGTTAAAATGCCGAGCGCCGGGGGTGTGTCCAAAAGGATAAAGTCGTAAAAATCCAGCACCGGCCGAATGGCTTCTTTGAGCAGAAACTCTCTGCCAGTGTTGGTAAATTCCAATTCTATTCCGCTTAGCAGAATGCTGGAAATAATGATATCCATACTGTCCGTCTTTTGTATGGCAAATTGGGTTTTAACCTCTCCTTTGAGCACATGGTATATGGAAGCACTGGTTTCCGTATCCGCACCGATACTAAAGCCCAAATTTCCCTGCGGGTCAAGATCAATGGCCAAAACACGGTATCCTCGCTTTTTCAAACCGGCAGCCAGTGCGCAGGCCGTCGTCGTTTTCCCAACGCCCCCTTTTTGGTTGGAAATTGAAATCACCTTGGCCATTCTATTTCCCCTCTCCTGTGATTCGACATAATTCTATATTTAATTATAACTTTTTCATACATATTTTACAAGTTTTTCCGCTGTTTGCATTTGGTTCATTCTCTTTTTGCAGATATGCAAAAGCCCCGCACCTTGGCGGGGCCACAGGCCTATGCAATTTACATATTCAGCGCAAGTTCAAAATTCTTTCTCATAGTCTCGCAGGAATCACCGAATTTCTTCAGTTCTTCCGGCGTCATGTCAATTTCAACAATTTGCTCTACACCGTCCGCTCCCAGCACTGCCGGAACACTCGCATAAACATCCTTCTGTCCGTACTGCCCCTCAAGCAGACAGGATACCGGAAGGATCTTCTTCTCATTGTGGAAGATGGTTTTGACAATTTCGGTCAGCGCGGTGCCAATACCAAACTCTGTCGATCCCTTGCCATAAAGGATGACCCATCCTCCTTTTCTGGCTGCCTCTGCAATTTCTGTCAAGTCGAGTTTTCCGTATGTTTCCGGATATTTTTTCATCAGTTCTAGCAGCGGAACCCCGGCAATGGATGCATTGGACCACGGCACCATCTGAGATTCTCCATGCTCACCCATGACATAGGCATGAATGGATTTCTGGTCGAGGCCGGTTCTCTCAGAAAGAACCCTTCTTAGACGGGCGGAATCCAGTGTGGTGCTGGTGGAAATCACATGCTTCGCAGGCAGCCCCGTGCGCACTTGCAAGTAATGTGCAATAACATCCGCAGGATTGGAGATGCTGACAAGAATTCCCGAAAATCCGGAGTCCTTCATAGGACCCACAATGGTTTTCATTTCCTTGATAGTTGCTCCTAGCGTGTCCATTCTGGTCTGGTTTTTGTCCGGAAGAGGCCCCGCGGCCATGACAGCAATGTCTGCATCGGTCAGTTCATCATACCCGCCCGCGCGGACATTAACATGGTGTGGAAGATAAACGGTTGCATCCGCGAGGTCCATCGCTTGAGAAACGGCTTTGTCGTTATCCTTGTCGATATAGACAAGTTCGTCGCAGACCCCTTGCGTAATCAAACTGATCCCGCAGTGGGATCCCACATGCCCGGCACCGATAATCACGATTTTTCTTGTTTTCATATCCGCAAGCCTCCTACTGAAATGATGACACTCAAACATAGCGGCAGCAGAAACGTGCAGCCGTTAATTTTACAATTTAAACCGATAAATTGATTGATATATATTTTAGCACAGTTCCTTCTGTGACTGCAAGATGCTGAGAAAATGTTTATATGCGGACGGAACGGCACAGCGCGATCCGAAATCTTCTCGTCCCGCCCAGAGAAAATCCCCTTTGACGTCAGGCACACGCACAAGATAGCCGGTCATGCGCCATTCCACATGGGTGAACACATGCTTTGCCCCGGAAAGACGCTGCAGCTCTGTCTTTGGAAATCCCCACTCTTCAAGCATCCGCTGTGCCTGCGTGTAAGAAAGTGCTCCGGGCACGCTGGGGAACTCCCACATTCCTGCAAGCAGACCCGTTTCCGGGCGCTTTCTCAACGCAGCTTTACCATCACAGAGAATCAGAAAAACAGTCCTTTTTTCAATTTTCCTCGCAGGTTTCGGCGAAACGATTGGCAGCGATGCGGCGCGTCCCGTTTTCAGTCCCACGCACAGTGATGAAAGAGGGCAGCTTTCACATAACGGCGCACCGTTTGGCAGACAAACCGTCGCGCCCAGTTCCATCATTGCCTGGGTAAACTCCGAGCTTTTGCCCGCGGGGTAGATTTCCTTCAGCTTTTGTGCTGCCAGCCGTTTTGCCGCCGGGTCACGAATATCTCTGTCATCTGCGGTCAGACGGGAAAGTACCCGGAGCACATTGCCGTCCACCGCCGGCTCGGGCTTGCCATATGCAATGGAAGCAATTGCACCGGCGGTATACGCACCGATTCCGGGCAGTTTGGAAAGTTCCTTTGGGTCTTGTGGCAGGATTCCCCCGTACCGCTCCAGAACCATCCGTGCCGCTTTTTGCAAGTTGCGCACTCGGTTGTAATATCCCAATCCTTCCCAAAGTTTTAACAGCCTATCCTCCTGCACATTTGCCAGCGCTTCGATATCCGGCAGTTCCCGCACAAAGCGCTCAAAATATGGCTTGACCGCTTCCACACGCGTCTGCTGCAGCATGATTTCCGATACCCACACGCGGTAGGGCGTCGGGTCATCTCTCCAGGGAAGTTTTCTTGCATTTTTATCATACCAGCAAAGCAAGGGCTTCACAATTTCAGACAATTCCATGTTAAGTCCCCTTAGAAAAGGATTTTTATTCATCATACCACAAAGGACTTGCCGCCGTCACAGTCAATATTTTCAGCAGAGACAGGAAAGCATAAAAAAATCGGGGGATATGCCGCAATCTGCTCGGCTTTCCCCCAATTTTATTGTTTGATACCCACGCCTTTTCAAGCGTTTATCATTTCCATAATAGCATCCTTACTCTTTAGCCCAACGGATCGGGCCGCAACTTTTTTGTTTTTCATCAAAACCAGCGTAGGAATGCTCATGATGCCAAACTGGCTTGCAAGTTCCGGTTCATTGTCAATATTGACTTTTCCAACCTGAACTTTGGAAGCCACCTCTTTTGCCACTTCATCTACAATCGGTGAAGCCATGCGGCACGGGCCGCACCATGGCGCCCAAAAGTCAATCAGCAGCGGTTTCTCGGAATTTAAATACTCATGGATATTCTTGCTTGTAATTGTTACCGGCGACATTGTTGTCTCCCCTTTTCTATTTTTTCATTTCTGAATGTATTGTATGAAGAAAAGGAAAAATGTTCTGTAACAATGTCACGCAGCGAAAAAATCAGCCCTTTTTGCGCAGGCGAAATTCTTTGATGATATCGGTACCCGCCAGCGCACCGTCATAAACCGCTTTGGAAATCTGGAGCAAACCACCCGTGCAGTCGCCCGCAGCGTACAGTCCCGGCACATTTGTGCGGCGCTTTTCATCCACCACAACCGAAACGCCGTTTACCTGTGCACCGACCTTCCGCGCAAGGTCCGCACTTCCGGCAACACCGACCGCAACAAACAGCCCCGCTGTTTCAAGCTCAGTGCCGTCCTCAAATTTCACGATGCCTAGTGTTGCCTCACCAGTCAATGAGGCAATTTTTTTGGTAATTACGGTCATTTCCGACGGAAACTGCGCCTCGGGCTCCTGTCCGTTGGTCAATACCGTGACGGAAGAAGCAAGCGGAAGCAGTTCGCGCGCTTCATGCAGAGCGTAATCACCCGCACCGAGCACAGCAACCGGCTTTTTCCGATAGAAAAATCCGTCGCATACGGCGCAGTAGCTGACACCTTTTCCTTCAAATTCCGCAAGGCCCGGGATTTTCGGTGCCTTACGGGAAGCTCCCGTCGCCATCACGGCAAACGGCGCGCGGTATGAGCCCTGTTTTGTGTCAACTAGAAACTCCCCGTCATAGGAAAGGCCTACCACTTCTTCCCGCACCACCTGAACACCGAGGCGTTCGGCCTGCGCAATACCGTTCTCCAAAAGCTGACGGCCGGAAATCGGTTCGGCAAATCCGTAATAATTTTCTATCTTATCTGTTTTTTCCAATGCACCCGCACCGGAAGCGAGAATCAAGGTATCAAGTCCTGCACGTGCCGTATACAGCGCCGCGGAAACCCCCGCAGGGCCGCCTCCCATAATAATAACATCAGGCATAAAAGTTCCTCCGTTCATTTTCTTCGGCATATTTCTGATGGTATTCTCTTCTTTTTCTTCTGTCCGTGACGACATCACAAAGTTAAAATTTTAACTTTTGTGATTTTATCACGGAAACAATCAATTCATAGTTATATTATATATTTGTACGTAAAAAATGAAAAGACAGGAGGAAAACAATTATGGAATATCTCATTACTTTTCTGGAAGGAATTATCACCTTTATTTCCCCCTGCCTGCTGCCGATGCTTCCCGCATATGCCTCATTCTTCGCGGGGCAGGAATCTTCCGGCGGCAAGCGCGGCGCACTGAAAAATGCGCTTGGATTTGTGGCCGGATTCACTTCTGTTTTCCTGTTGCTAGGCGCGTTCGCTGGTACACTCGGTGCAGCGGTACGGCAGCATTCCCGAATGGCGGGCCTTGTAGCAGGTGCCGTCATGATTCTGTTCGGACTGCACTTTGCCGGTGTGCTTCGCATTGGATTTTTAGACAAAAGCCGCGTTTCGGGATACCGGCCGCAGCAGCTCGGCTTTTTCCGCTGTGCGGTGTTCGGTGCGGCATTTTCCATCGGATGGACGCCATGCGTCGGGGCATTTCTGGGTTCCGCGCTGATGCTTGCCGCGGCGGGCGGTGAAAGCGGAAAAGGGATTCTTATGCTGCTCGCATACTCAGCGGGACTGGGAATTCCGTTCGTTGTGTCCGCTCTGCTGATTGACAGTTTGAAAACTTCGTTTGACTGGATTAAACGCCATTACAATGCAGTGACCACGGCCTCCGGAATCCTTTTAATGATTGTTGGAATTCTGACGGCGGCCGGACTTTTGGTCACACCGGTTTAAAATTGAGGAGTGAATGATATGAAAAAAATGTGAAAACGACCATCCTAATTGTGGCCTTTGCCGCAGTCTTAGGTGCGGCCTATTTTGGCTATTCGGCCCTTTCCTCCCGTTTCCGTCCGGAAACCGGGCTTTCGTCTTCAGCAGAACAAACGTCATCGGACAGTGCTTCCTCGAACGCTGAATCGCAGTCTGCTTCTTCGCGCGTAGAAGCGCCGGATTTTACCGTATACGATGTGGACGGAAACGCTGTGAAACTGTCCGATTTCAAAGGCAAGCCGATTGTTCTTAATTTCTGGGCAAGCTGGTGCTACTGGTGCGACCAGGAAATGCCTGAATTCAATCGGGTATACGACGAAAAGAAAGACGAGGTTCAGTTCTTGTTTGTCAACTGGACTGACGGCCGCCAGGAAACCCAGGAAAAGGGCGAAGCATATCTCAAAGAAAACGGCTACACGTTTCCCGCTTATTATGACCTAAATCAGGAAGCGGTATCCGCGTACGGGCTGACGGGCATTCCTGCCACGGTCTTTATCTATCCGGACGGGACGATTGCCGGCGGTTCCGCGGGTGCCATTGACAGCGACACGCTGGAACAAGGGATAGAACTCATTACACAACAGTAAATGAATCGAAAGGCGGCTCAAAATATGAAGGTACTAATCGTTGGAGGCGTCGCAGGCGGCGCAAGTGCGGCCTGCAGACTTCGCAGACTCGATGAAAACGCACAAATTATTTTATTTGAAAAAGGGGAGTACATCTCATACGCAAACTGCGGGCTTCCCTATTATATCGGCGGGACAATCAAAGAGAAGGAGCGGTTGCTCGTCACACAGCCTGAGACCCTGCGCAATCGTTTTAACATCGATGTGCGCACGCAAAACGAGGTTATATCCATCAACCGTGAAAAGAAAACCGTTACGGTGTTAAATCATGCGGACGGTTCCCAATATGAGGAAAGCTATGATAAACTGATTCTTTCCCCCGGCGGCAACCCGAAACGCCCCAATCTTCCCGGCATTGACCTTCCGGGCATCTTTACCCTGCGCACGGTTCCGGACACATTCCGCATCGACCACTATATCACCGAGCATAACGCAAAGAGTGCCGTTGTTGTCGGGGCAGGATTTATCGGCGTGGAAATGGCGGAAAATCTGAAGGAACGCGGTCTTGATGTCACCATTGTTGAGTTCCTGCCGCAGGCGGTTTCCAACTTGGACCCCGAAATGGCGGCGATTCTGCACCGTCATCTGCGGGAAAACGGCATCACGCTGCGGTTTGGCACCGGTGTGGAAGGTTTTGAACAAAAAGAACATCTCATGGTGAAACTTTCCGACAAAACAGAACTTCCCGCCGACTTAGTCATTTTAAGCATCGGTGTTGCTCCGGACAGCTCCCTTGCCAAAGCGGCCGGTCTTTCGCTCGGTATGCGGGGAAGCATCAAGGTTGACAGCACTTGCCGCACCGATGACCCAAACATTTACGCGGTCGGCGACGCAATCGGCGTAAAACATTTTATCACCGGCGAGGAAACACTTTTGGCGCTCGCCGGTCCTGCAAACCGACAGGGACGCGCCGCTGCTGAAAATGTTTTAGGCAAACGCGTCGTTGAAGATGATGGCGTCCTCGGCAGCGCGATTTTAAAAGTCTTTAACCTGACAGCGGCTTCCACGGGGCTGAATGAAAAGCAGTTAAAAGAAAAGAAACTGCCATATTTAAAAACCTACGTACATCCGAGCGACCACGCCTCCTATTACCCGAATGCCACCCAACTGAGCATGAAACTCCTGTTTTCGCCGGAGGGCAAAATCTACGGAGCGCAGGCGGTCGGCGCTGCGGGAGTCGACAAGCGCATTGATGTCATCGCAACCGCCATCCGCCTCGGCGGCACGGTCTACGACCTCGAAAAACTGGAGCTTTGTTACGCGCCGCCCTATTCCTCCGCCAAAGACCCTGTGAATATGCTTGGCTTTACGGCCGCAAATATTCTGCGCGGGGAGGTAAAAGTCTTTTACGCGGAAGATGTTGACCAGCTTGACCGCAGCAAAGTCACCCTGCTGGACGTTCGAACGCCGGAAGAAACGGCGGTCGGCATGATAGACGGTGCAATTAACATTCCGATTGATCATCTGCGCGCGCGGCTTTCGGAACTGCCGAAAGGCAAACCGGTCTATGTTTACTGCTCGGTTGGTCTGCGCGGATACGTTGCGTGCCGAATGTTAACCCAGCACGGTTATGATGCCTACAATTTAAGCGGCGGCATGAAAACTTGGCGGGATGTCCACGACAAACCGAATACCCCGTCACCGACCGACTGCGTAGGCCTGAAGCCCGAAACTCCAACGGAAGCACCTGCCGCACCGACTCCTTCCGCCGGTGAAAAAGTCATTGAGGTGGACGCCTGCGGACTGCAGTGTCCAGGGCCTATTATGAAAACAGCACAGGCAATCAATAACGCAGCAAATGGTGAAATTCTCTGCATCCGCGCCACCGACCCCGGCTTTGTTTCGGATATCAAAGTCTGGTGTGAACGGACCGGAAACCGCCTGATAAGTTCGGAACGCAAAGGGCTCTCCTATGAAGTCCGCGTGCAAAAGGGTACACCGGCGCCTGTATCGCCCACCGCTCCTGCTGCGGGCGGCAACGATAAAAGTATCATTGTGTTCAGCGGCGACTTAGACCGCGCCATTGCCTCCCTCATCATTGCAAACGGAGCCGCGGCCATGGGCAGAAAAGTAACCATGTTCTTCACGTTCTGGGGGCTGAATATTCTTCGCAAAAACAACCGCGTCAGTGTAAAAAAGAATTTTATTGAAAAGATGTTCGGTGTAATGATGCCGCGCGGCACAAAGAAACTGGGGCTTTCCCGCATGAACATGCTCGGCATGGGCCCGAAGATGATTCGCGGCGTAATGAAGAAGAAAAATGTTTCCTCCCTGGAAGAATTGCTCCAGTCAGCAATTGATTCCGGCGTGAGAATTGTCGCGTGCCAGATGTCCATGGACATTATGGGAATTCGGAAAGAGGAACTGATTGACGGAGCGGAAGTCGCCGGCGTTGCTACATTCTTGGGTGCCGCGGAACAGTCCGACACAAACCTGTTCATCTAAAATCCATACTCTGCAAATTAATCAGACCGCCCGCTTCTCTGCTGCCTTGAATTGGCGCAGAAAGCGGGCTTTTCGGCTATTGTGTTGCTCGTTAGAGAATTGTAATTTTCTTGCAAACGGGATATACTTTATTTTAGGAAATATCTCACAGACAATAATAGGAAACGCAATAGAATCGTATGTTTTATTGTGAGGAGTGATTTCATGGAAGTTCTGTATCCTATGCGGCTAAACGCCGTATGCAAAGATTATCTTTGGGGCGGTACCAGACTGCGGACTGAATTTCACCAGAAAAGCGACGCAGAGAAAGTCGCGGAAAGCTGGGTTCTTTCCTGCCATCCGGACGGGCCGGCCGTTATTGAAAACGGCGAATATGCCGGACTCACGCTGAATGAATATATCCAAAATGCAGGCCGAAAAGTACTGGGAACAAACTGCGAGAAATTTCAGGACTTCCCGGTGCTTGTTAAATTAATCGATGCGAAAAACAACCTGTCCATACAGGTGCACCCGGACAACGACTATGCCCGTACCCATGGCGGCGGGTTTGGCAAAACCGAAATGTGGTATATTGTGGACTGTGAAGAGGGTGCATACCTCTACTATGGATTTGACCATGAGATATCAAAAGAAGAATTTCGGGAGCGGATTGAAAACAACACGCTGACCGAAGTTCTGAATAAAGTAACGGTACACCCGGGAGATGTCCTGTTTATTGAATCCGGCACCCTGCACGCCATCGGTGCGGGAATTCTGATTGCTGAAATTCAGCAGAACTCCAATATCACCTACCGCATTTATGATTACGGTCGTGTGGGAGCGGACGGAAAACCGCGGGAACTTCATATTCCGCAAGCGCTGGATGTTACACATCGCTGTCGTCCCAGTAGGCCCGTCGGCCCGCAGGGAGAAGAAATTCGGGAAACAGGATGCACAAAAACATTGCTTGCCTCCTGCGATTACTTTACCGTCAACCGCATGAAGATTACGGAGACCGGTCTTTGCGCAGATAAAAAAAGTTTTCAATCCATTCTGTGTCTGGATGGGGACGCGCTGATTCTGGACCGCGGGCGCGCACTGCTGCACTTTGAGAAAGGGGACAGCATTTTCTTGCCGGCCGGATTCGGCTCCTACACCGTGAAAGGGGACTGTGAAATACTGTTAACGGAAGTTTAAATCACCATTCCACCGTTGACACCAAGCACCTGCCCGGTGATAAATCCTGCTTTTGGCGACGCTAAAAATGATACAGCGGCTGCGATATCTTCCGGCGAACCAATTTGGCACAGGGGTGTTTCTTCCCGCAGCTGCTCCATGGTTTGTTCGGAAAAGGATGCGTTCATCTCTGTATCAATCACACCGGGCGCTATACAATTCACACGAATTCCGGAGGGGCCGACCTCTTTTGCAAGAGCCTTGGTCAGTCCGATGACGGCGGCCTTTGCTGCGGAATAATGAACTTCACAGGAGGCGCCTATCTGCCCCCACATGGAGGAAATATTAATAATGCAGCCGCTTTTTTCGTGTATCATATGCGGCAAAGCGGCGCGGCAGCAAAGAAACACTCCGCGCACATCCACTCGGAACATATCGTCCCAATCGCGGTCCGTCAAATCCGTAAACAGCTTCTGCTGTGCGATTCCCGCGTTGTTGACCAGCAAATCAATTGCTCCCGCTGAGCGGAACATATTTTCCACCTGCGCGGAGTCGGAAACATCTGCTTGCGCCAAAACGGCAGCATCCGAACCATACGCGTGTGTCAGCTTGTCATACAGGCTGCGCGCGCTTTTTTCATTTCTGTGATAATTGAGCACAACTTGATACCCATCGGCAGCCAGCCGCGCAGCAACCGCTCTCCCGATTCCGCCGGATGCCCCCGTTACAAGTGCTTTCTTCATACATTTTACTCCTTTCCGCAATTGCTTGTTTTAGGTACTCTTCGCATAAAATCCAAAACCGGCGATTTTAAACTATCCTGCCTGTCGGACTGCGGCGATAACCTTACATGAAAATTTAATGTCATGCAAGAACATAGCGCATAGAATAATAGAAAAAGATGTGTTGCGGGCATACCGCCGCATCCGTTTGACAACAGGAGGGGATTATTTGGGTTGTAATCAAGGTTTTTCACCCCGCAGCAGCCGGAATTCGTCCGGAAACTGCGGCCCGTCTTTTTCTAGACTCGGCGGTCGGTTTTGCCCTTCTGGCCCTCCCGGCCCGCCAGGTCCTCCCGGTGAGGGGGGCCAATGGGGTTTCAGGGCTTTACCGGTGACCCCGGTCCGACAGGACCTACAGGCGCCACCGGACCAATGGGTCCAAGAGGACCGGCCGGTCCTGCCGGTTCTTCCGCCATCGTACCATTCTCATCCGGCACCCCTGTCATTTTGACTACCGGCGCCTCCGGTACTCCCAGCACTTTGGGACTGGTAAGTTTTGGGCGTAATGCACCCGGCATACTGACCCCCGGCACACTTCGGCTTTCCGGTCCAATTTCCTTGGCATTTCCTTTGCCGCGCGGCGGCATCATTACTTCCATTGCCGCATGCTTCAGCATAGCGTCGGCACAAAACCTGCCGGACACTTCCATCACAGTAACGGCACAGCTTTATGTTTCCGAGACTCCGGGTGATTGTTTTGCTCCTCTTTCCGGGGCTTCAGTAAGTCTTTCTCCGCTGACGGGAAGTATCTCCGACGGTGACACGATCAGCGGCATTTCGGCCGACCTTTCTATTCCTGTTTCCGAACAGTCACAACTACTGATGGTCTATTCAGCCACAGCGGCGGGAGCATCACCGATTAACACCATTGCAGGCTATGCAAGCTCCAGTGTTGCCATCTGCTGATTTCCACCATTTCCCTTTCAATGCAACTTCTTTTTTATTTTCCATCGTCCGTCTTTCCTTGTAAACCAGTCGATTGGTTGAACCGGAATCCGTCTGCGCCCATGAAAAAAGCCCGAGGAAACGCACTCAGCGTTTTTCCGGGCTTATCCGTTTCTATATTCTTTGCAAAATAAAGCCGCAACATTCATTCATTTCCGTACGATATTGGACTCCGCATACTGAAACTTAATTCTTTTCGGAGGCGGAATTTCTCCCTTAAGCCCAAATTTCTTTTTCAGCCTAGCGAACGCAGCCGGCATCATTTGGAGAATTTCACTCGGGTCATCCGGCAAAATCAGAATGGCCCGATCCACGCTTTCAATGAGATATCCGGTTGTTTCCCTCGCGGGCAGACGCAATACACCAATCGGCTCCCCATCCGAGCCAATCGGAACATGCAGCGTGCGGAACATCGGCACACAACATGTCGGCCGACCTCCGGCAGCCTCACTGACGGTAAATACCACCTCGGCTCTTTTCAGCAGTGCCGCCATGCTTGGATTGAGCCGCTTTTCCTGCGTACAAACCCGCACATGCACAAGCGGCAAATAAAACCAACCGGCGGTTTTCCGTATTGTTTTTTCACAGACGGAAGTCCGCCTGGAGCAATAAAACAGAAGACCGGCGTTCATTGTACTTCCCTCCGTTTACGGCCTCAGCCGCCCTTTTCTTCATGGGAGTAGGCTGCTTTTTCTTCCCCGCCCAAACCCATTAGGCTGCGACGGAGCATATCGAGCGCGTTAGACGCTGCAAGGTTACGGAGATATTCTCGTCCACGGTAACGTCCGGCCGGCTTCATCACGCGGATTTTTACCTCTTCACCGTCATACAAGGCAAGGTAGACAAGCCCAACCGGCTTTTCAGCCGTGCCGCCGCCCGGTCCGGCAATTCCTGTAATGCCGATTCCATAATCCGCGCCCGATTTCTCGCGGATTCCGCGTGCCATTGCTTCCGCCGTCTGCGGACTGACCGCGCCATACTGCCGCAAGGTTTCTTTAGGAACGCCGAGCAGCATAGTTTTGATTTCATTGGAATATGTAACGCATCCCATGTGGAACACGTCGGACGCGCCCGGAATATCGGTGATTCGCTTTGAAAGGAGTCCTCCTGTACACGATTCCGCAGTGGCGACCGTTTTCCCTTGTGCGGCAAGCTCCCGCACCACAACCTCTTCCAGACTGTCCACGTCAATGCCGTAAACGAAACTGCCCAACCGTTTTTTCAGTTCTTCCACAACAGGAGTACACATCTCAGCGGCGGCGGTTTCATCGGCGGCTCTTGCGGTTACACGCACAAACATTTCCCCTGCTTTCGCATAGGTGGCCGCTGTGGGATTCGGACGGGCACACAGGTCCTCAATTTGCTCTGCCACATATCCCTCACCAAGCCCGAACACACGTACAATGCGGGATACAATTACCGCATCTTTTCCCTGCATCAGGTAGGGCATTGCATATTTTTTCAGCATTGGAACCAATTCAAACGGCGGGCCGGGCAACATCACAATCCGTTTGCCGTTGTCCGTTTCAAAACCACAGCCCGGCGCTGTGCCGCAGTCGTTTGGAAACACGGTGCAGCCCTCGGGCAGCATGGCTTGCTTTTTCTGCGTTTCGCCCAAAACACGCCCCTTAAAATATTCTTCAATCCTCCGAAGGCTTTCTTCATGCAGCACAAGTTTTTTGCCCGCAGCTGCCGCGATGGTTTCCTTGGTCAAATCATCCCCCGTAGGGCCTAATCCTCCGGTCGTAATCAGAATATCGCTGCGGGACAGTGCCAATTCCACTGCAGCTTTTAGGCGCTCCGGATTATCTCCCACCGTGCAGGCATACAGCAAGTTAATTCCGACAGGTGAAAGTTCCTGTGCTACAAGGGCTGTATCCGTATTCACGGTGTGGCCAAGCAAAAGCTCAGTTCCGACGGAAATGATTTCAGCATTCATGGCTTTGCATCTCCTTTTATCCCACCGGCGTAATCAGCGTTTTCTTCACATTTTCAACGCACTCTGCAATCAATGCATCACAGCTCAGCGCTTCCTCCGCCTTTTCCACATATTCCAAAACAGGTTTTGTCTTTGGATGCTTGGGCGTAAAGATTGTGCAGCAGTCCTCATACGGCTGAATCGAAAGCTCATAAGTGTCAATTTGCTTGGCAATATCTACAATTTCTCGCTTATCCATGCCAATGAGGGGACGGAACACCGGCATATGTGCCACTTCATCGGTGCAGACAATTGCTTCCAGCGTCTGACTTGCAACTTGGCCCAAACTCTCTCCGGTAATCAGCGCACCGCACCTCTCACTTTGGGCAATTTTTTCAGCGCAGCGCATCATCATACGCCGCATGATGATCGTAAACAGTTCTTCGGGGCAATTTGCCATAATCTGTTCCTGCACTTTGGCAAACGGTACAGTGAACATCATCATACGTCCGGCATAGGCGCCTACCTTTGCCAAAAGATCCCGTACTTTTTGCTCCGCACGCTCGCTGGTGTAGGGCGGACTGGCAAAATGTACTGCGGTTAGTTCCACACCGCGGCGCGCCATCATCCATGCGGCAACCGGGCTGTCAATGCCGCCGCTGATGAGAATGGCAGCTTTTCCGCCCGTTCCGACCGGGATTCCCCCCGCTCCGCGCTCTGCGTTTCCATGCACATAAGCGGCGGTATCACGCACCTCGATACGAACAATATAATCGGGATGATTGACATCTACCTTTAGGTGAGGAAACCGCGACAAAATATAACCGCCGGCCTGAGAACAAATTTGCGGAGATTTCAGCGGAAATTTTTTGTCGGCGCGCTTACTTTCCACTTTAAATGTTTTTACGCCGGAAAGCGGCCCGCGCAAATACTCCTCACAGGCATGCAAAATAGCATCCATATTTTTTTCCGTTTCACACGCGCGGGTCAGCGATGCGATTCCAAACACTTTGGAAAGTCGCTCCTGTGCGGTAAACAGGTCACAGTCTTCATCCTTAGGCGTCACATAAATGGTGGATTGCAGTTCATAAACATCAAATGCACCGAGACCATTGAGTCTGCGGCGGATATTACGCATTAGGGTATCCTCAAAATTGCGGCGATTCAGGCCCTTTAGTACCACCTCGCCGAGTTTCAGCAAAATAATTTCTTTCATACGTTTATTCCTGCGTCAATGCGGACGGCGGGACAGGCTGGAAAGACCATCCCGAAGCGCGTCGGCAAAGACGTCGATTTCCTCCTTTGTATTGTAGCGCGAAAAGCTAAGCCTCAGCGCAGAATCTATGCGTTCCCGTGAAAGTTCCATGGCGGAGAGCACATGGCTTTCATGACCGCGGGAGCAGGCGGATCCCGATGACAAGTAGATTCCGCGGTCGGATAAATAATGGAGCATGGTTTCCGCACGCACACCCGGCACTGAAAAGTTTAAGATGTAGGGCAGTGCGTCCGGTGCGGAATTTATCTCGATTCCGGGTATTTGTCGGAGTATCCCGAGGCAGTATTCATGCAGTTCCCGCATCTTGCGCAGTTGATCCCGTACTGGGGGCAAAGCGCGTACCGCGGCACCGAACCCGGCAATCAGCGGCATGCCCTCTGTTCCGGGGCGAATGTTTTTTTCCTGCCCTCCGCCGTAAGAATGCGGCTCAATGTGAATCCCTCGGCGGACATACAATGCACCTGCGCCTTTCGGCCCGTGGATTTTATGGGCACTTACGCTTAATAGGTCGATTCCCGCCTGGCGCGGCCGCAGAGGAATCTTTCCAAACGCCTGCACGGCATCCACATGCACAAGTGCCGGCGCACCCGCTGCACGAACGGCCTGTGCTGCCGTTTCCACAGGAAGAATACTTCCCACTTCATTGTTGACGTACATCAGGCTTACCAAAATGGTTTTTTTGTCCACCGCGGCAAAAATCTGCTCCGGCGCAATTTTGCCGGAGGCGTCCGGTTTTAGATATGTGACGGCAAAACCTTCCTGCTCCAGTCGTTTCATCACATTTAGAACAGAAGGATGTTCAATCTGTGTCGTTACAATATGATTCCCGCGGCGGCGCAGGGCATGCGCCGCACCGAAAATGGCGATATTATTGCTCTCCGTACCGCCGGAAGTAAAATATATTTCCTCTTTTTCCGCACCAATCTGCGCAGCGACCGCTGCCCGTGCCTCTTCCAGCACACGTTCGGCTCGAAAACCAAGCGAGTGAAGTGAAGACGGATTTCCGTAATTTTCCGTCATCATCTCCATGACCTTTTCGGCCGCCTCCGGACAGACGCGGGTTGTGGAGGAATTATCAAAATATATGTCGCTCAACAGGAGAAACCTCCATCTTATCAGTTTAGCATTATTATACACCCTGTCCGCCTTTCGGGCAACGGTTTCCTCCCGTGATGCCAAATCAGTCATTTTTCATAGAATTTTTATAAAAATCCTCGCGTCTTTATTGACAAGATTTTAACTAACGTTTATCATATATTAAAAATGACGGAATAAACCGGCGGTGCATCGAAGAAGGAGAAAAGGGGTACGCAACAGGATTGCGTGCAAAATGGCGCTCCTCCGTCCCGCTGGCTTTTCCGGATATGGTAACGGCGCTGTGAACCCATTTAGGATTTTATCCTTGTTTTATGAGAATTTTGCCATAAATAGAACCGCAGTCCGGGTTAATTGCGTTGCCTTAGGCGGATTTCGCCGTGTCCGCCGGGGCATATGCTCCCGGAGTGTGGTTTTTTTACGTCGCGGGTTTCGCACTGCTTACAACTTTTAAGATTCACGGATTTATGATGCAGCAGTACAACACAGCAAAATAAAAAAGGAAAATCCGTGAACTTATTCATCCGGAGGATTATTCCGCCGTTTTCTTCACAGGACATCCATTACGGCAAATTTCTATTTCTTAAGGAGATAGCCATGAGAAACAAATTCAGAAGTAAAATCTTCCCCGCCTTTCTGGCGGTCGCCGTTGTGCTGATGTTTACAGCCTGTGGGTCTGGCGATGCCTCCGAATCATCGGTTTCGGATGTAGAGAGCGCACCGTCGTCCTCTGCGGCTTCTTCCTCAGTGCCTGTAAAAAACGAACTGGTTTTCGGCATGCAAACGCAGCCAAACCATCTGGACCCATATTTGGCCGGCTCCGCAGATACGCGAAGCATTCTGTTTAATATCTTTGAAGGTCTTGTAAAACCGGACAAGGATGGAAATTTAATTCCCGCAGTTGCTCAGTCCTATGAAATTGCGGAAGACGCAACCAGCTATATCTTTCACATTCGCGAAGGCATTACATTTCACAACGGGAACGAAGTTACCGCTGAAGATGTCAAATATTCTCTTGAAACGGCAGCGGGGCTTTCCGGGGGCAAAGTGCTGGTTTCCGAACTGGAAAACATAGCTTCCGTCGAAATAAAAGACGAGTCAACCGTTGTGGTCAACCTAAAACAACCGGACTATGAATTCCTGCCTTATCTGACCTGTGCGATTGTTCCAAAAGACTACACGGAACAGGATTCTCACCCAATCGGCACGGGGCCTTTTGAATTTGAATCCTACACACCGCAGCAATCGATTGTTTTGAAAAAGAATCCCAATTACTGGCAGCCGGACCTGCCAAAGCTGGATCGGGTTACCTTTAAGTTGGAATCAGACTCCAATGCTTTGCTGCTGGATTTACAGGGCGGCAGCGTGGACGGAGCCAGCATTGCAAACAACATTGCTTCTCAAATCGGCAGCGGTTTTCAGCTGATTGAGTCCAACTCGAACGCCGTTCAGCTGCTGGGCTTAAACAATGCCGCAGCGCCATTTGACGATGTTAAGGTTCGACAGGCAATCAGTTATGCTATAAACCCCGACGAAATCATAGACGCCGTCAATTTCGGCAAAGCGGTTCGTTCCGGAACACCTGTGATTCCGGGGTTGAAAAAATACTTTAACGACAGCCTAACCCATGCCTACGATCAAGATATAGAAAAAGCAAAGCAGCTCCTTGCACAAGCCGGTTACCCCGATGGATTTTCCATGACCATCACAGTTCCGTCCAATTATACGGTTCATGTGGATACCGCGCAGGTCATTGTCAGCGAACTGAGCAAGGTTGGCATTCGTGCCAGCATCGAACAGGTGGACTTTGCCACGTGGCTTGATACCGTATACACCAACCGACAATATGAATCCACCATTATTTCGGTGGACGGCGCCACGCTTTCTCCCCGCAGTTATCTTTCACGCTACCTTTCCGATGCGGACAATAATTTCCTAAACTATAAAAGTGAAGAGTTCGATACTATATACAAACAGGCGGAAAATGAGCCGGACGAAGACAAACGGATTGAACTTTACAAGAAAGCGCAGGAAATCCTTTCGCAGGACGCTGCAAGCGTCTATATTCAGGATATCTCAAATCTAAACGTGCTTCGGGATGATTTCGCCGGTTTCACTCCCTATCCGCTGTATGTTTTTGACGCTTCCACCATATACCGCACAAAATAAAGGTTTTTCACAGGAAGACGGGTACCGAAATGAAGTTTTACCTGCAAAAGCTACTGACGTTGCTGCTGACAATCCTTTTAGTTTCCGCCATGGCATTTGCGGCATTCAATCTGATTCCGGGCGATCCGGCACAGCTGATTCTCGGCACACAGGCAACGCCGGAGTCTTTAGCTCAACTGCATAAGGAACTTGGGCTTGACAAAAGTATGCCGGAGCGCTATGCCACATGGCTGTGGAATCTGCTGCATGGTGATATGGGGATGTCCCTGCAGTATTCCCGTCCCGTGGCGGAATTAATCAACAGTCGTCTGCCGGTTACGGCGGCGCTTTCGCTGATGGCTCTTCTGATGATTTTTACCATTTCCGTTCCCGTGGGAGTTTTGTCCGCACAGACTCGCGGCACGGTCATCGGCAAACTGCTCGATTGCATTACTATGCTGAACATTTCCATGCCCGGATTTTTTCTCGGCATTCTATTTATCTGGCTCTTCGGGCTAATTTTTCACTTCTTTTCTCCGGGCGGATATATCTCCTGGGAAGAAAACCCCGCCGAATTTTTGCGTTACTTGTTTTTTCCCGCTCTTGCCATCGCGCTGCCAAACATAGCAGTTGCCTCCAAATTTCTGCGTTCTTCTCTTGTTGCAGAAGGGCACTCGGACTATGTTCGCACCGCACGCAGCAAAGGCTGTTCCAAGCTTACCGTATTATATCACCATATGCTGAAAAACGCTTTAATTCCGTTTTTAACCCTTGCCGGCATGATGGTTGCGGAAATTTTTTCCGGAAGCATTCTCATTGAGCAGATTTTCGGAATTCCCGGCGTTGGACGGCTATTGATTTCGTCCATTATGTCTCGCGATTTTCCGCTGCTCGAATCTCTGGTTGTGTACATCGCGTTTTTGGTCGTCCTTGCAAACTTTGCAGCAGACTTATTGCTGCAAGCTGCCGATCCGCGTATTCGGGTGAAGCCATGAAAAATAATCGTGAGTTTTCACTTCGCATTGGTGCCATACTGATCGGTCTGGTATGCGCGGCTGCGATTATCAGCCTATTTTATACTCCTTATGACCCCTACGCTATTGATTCGGCGCATCGTTTTCTTCCGCCTTCCCCCCAGCATTGGTTTGGAACGGACAACTTCGGACGGGATAATTTTTCACGCGCTGTAACCGGCGCACGGTATTCCCTGCTTGTGGCCTGCTCCACAGTGGGTATCAGCAGTTTTTTCGGCATCATTCTCGGCCTTCTTTCCGGTTATGTGGGCGGATTTTTGGATGAAATCATCCTGCGCCTCACTGACGCACTTTCCGCATTTCCCGCTGTTCTGACGGCACTCGTGACGGTTACTCTCTTTAACGGCAACAAATTCGCCATCATTCCCGCTTTGGCCATCGCGTTTTTGCCAAGTTTCATCCGCATAACACGCAGCAGCGCCATGCGCTTGAAAAATCAAGATTTTATTCTATCTGCCTACGCTTTGGGTGCTTCCAAGGCGCGCATTATGGTACGCCACCTTTTGCCGAATCTTCTTCCCACTCTGATTCCGGCTATTGTGATTGGTCTTTCCAACGCCATTTTAGCGGAATCCGGCATGAGCTATCTCGGTTTGGGAATTCAGCCGCCCATCCCCAGCTGGGGGCGCATGCTGTTTGAAGGGCAGTCCTACCTGTTCCAGGCCCCGTGGGAAACGCTTTCCGCCGGGTTCATGATGATTCTTACCGTCCTCGGATTTCACATGCTGGGAGAGGGGTTGGAGCAATCCCGTTGATTGATGTAAAGTTCCTTATTCTTCCCCTTTTGGAAAACTAAGCTAACCTGACAACTAATCTCACATAAAAAATCGGTATTGACGGCAGTTGTGCTTTACAAAAAGCGCCTCACTTCCGCTTTCTTGGAAGTGAGGCGTTTTTCAGTGTGGGGCTGAACAACATCATACGGGACTGCTGTCAATTTTGCTTTCTATGTTACCGCTCAATGAGGACAAACCGTAAATTGAGTTTCTGCCTGCCTGTACAAACATAAATAGTCTGGATATATCAAAATATCGTGGGTTTTCAAAATAAGCTGTGTATAATAAACCAGAAACACAACAAGAGGGGGGCGAGGCTGTGGATGAGCAAGAAATCATCCGTTCGATTCGCGAAAGAAATGAGCAGGGCGTGGACGAGCTTTTGCGGCATTATGCCCCTTTGATGCGGTACATTATAGCCCCGTTTTTGCCAAATGAACAGGATCGGGAGGAGTGTCTTTATGAAGCTGCTATGCGCGTTTGGGAAAAAATTGATCAATATCATTCGGAGCGCGGCAAATGGAACGCATGGCTTACGGCTCTGACACGAAATACCGCTCTGAACAAAGCACGTCAAAGACTTAGCGGAAAAAATGCACAAGCGCTCTCAGAGGAAATGACATCAAGTGAACCAACACCGGAAGAAACCATTCTGCAGCGGGAACGAAAGGCTGCGATTCAAAAGGCGATTGGGCAACTGCCGCCACAGAGCAGAACACTCTTCTATCGAAAGTATTATTACCTGCAGTCAACCGCGCAAATTGCGTCTGAGATGGGAATGACACAACGGGCAGTGGAGGGCAGGCTTTACAGACTGAAAAAGGCCCTTCGTGACATGTTAGGTGGTGAGCAGCATGAATGAACATGATTTTGATGAAATATTGGTAAATACAGTACCCGAATTGCCCCCCGAAGAGATTGTTCATGAGGTAACGCCGTGGCGAAAAGCGATGAATCGCATTCTTATCGGCATGGCCATGTGCGCCTTGACTTTGAATTTTCTGGCACTTAATTACATTCTCCCCACCATCGGTATGATTTTGCTGCTGCTGGGTTTTCGGACGCTTCGCAGTGAAAACGGCTGGTTTAAAGGCTGCTGGATTTTGACGCTCCTGCGTACAATCTGCTATTTTCCTGCAATCATTGTGAATGCCACAATCTATCAGAGTGCCATGTATGATTCTGTCATCGGCAAAGCACTTAACATTGTGAACCCTGCGCTGCAGTTCCTTCTGGTCCTCTGCCTCTGGAAAGCCATCGAGGCGGTGCAGAAAAAGGCCGATACTCGTGTTCATGCCGGCAGTGCTGCAGCATTGCTTATCTGGTACACGGCTTTTACCTTGCTGGCGCTGGTGCGATATAATGGTCTCATCCTCGGAATTGCCATGATTGTGTGTTATATCCTGATTATTCGGAGTCTTTACCATCTTTCAAAAGAGATGGAAGAAAGCGGTTATGCAGTCAAAGCAGCGAGCGTTCATATTTCCGACGGTAATCTGGCAATGACTCTGGTCTCTGTACTTGCTGTGGGAATCGCCTGCGGTTATCTCTTTTTCGGCAGCTACAACATGGGTTGGCAAGCAGAAAAGACAACACAGAGCACAGAGATTCTAGAAATTAAAGATAAACTTCTTTCCCTCGGATATCCCGAGGTGGCATTGAACGACCTATCCGATGAGGATATTCTTACCTGCAAGGATGCGCTGCGGGTTGTTTCACAAGAACATGACGAACCTGTCAACGAAGGGCGTAAGGTACGGGAAACTAAAGGAAATTCGACATTTATGAGGACCGTCTATGATGTAAAGGAACTGCATTTTACCGATGTTGCCGTAGAACTGCCGGGTGAAACGCCGCAGTGGAAGATATTTCATCATTTCCTTTGGACGGTGAATCCCGGTTTCTGCGGCACGGAATCCTTGCAGCTCTGGCCCGCTTATCGAAACCATGAGGGATGGACAGCGGCCGGAGATTTGAGGGGACGCGTACTCTATGATAAAAACGGCACGGTCTACACAGCTCCCTTCCATTCTCTCACTGCTGATAACTACACCTCGGATAGTCTATTTTGGGGGACACAGGACGTCACGGATATTTTTGCAACCTTCTCCATGCCGAGAAGCGGTGAACGCCAACGCGGCTATATTTCCTACGGCATTGAGCAAACACAGGAAGGCTGGATCGTAGATGCATGGGTAAATTACACACATCAAAAGAGCAGATTTCAGTACCCTGTTTTGACCGCTGAACAAAATCGGAAAACCTCCGGATGGAATAACTCCTATTCATTCATCACTGTGCAAAACGCTTTGCAGTTTTATATCACCGAAGAAGGCATTGATCTTTTTAGTCAGAATAACCCGTAAAATAAAAACATGTGTGCAGCAACCCCTGCACACATGTTTTTTAGGGTAAATCTTAGCTTTCTCCGAACATATCTTTTATTTTATCAAAAAACGACTTGCGTTTTTGGTAATTCTTATCATTTGCCGCAGAATCAAATTCCAACAGCAAATCCTTTTGCTTTTGGGACAAATTCTTCGGTACCTCAATGGTCATGCGCACATACTGGTCACCGCGGCCGCGGCCGCCGAGTTTTGGAATTCCCTTTCCCTTTAGCTTGAATACATCGCCCGGCTGCGTTCCCGCATGCACTTGATATTCCACCCGGCCATCGATGGTCGGCACAACAATCGACGCACCGAGCGCCGCTTGGGTAAACGTAATCGGCATTTCACACCAAACATCATTTCCCCGGCGCTCAAAAATAGGATGCGGCCGAACGTTGACATAAACGTGCAAATCGCCGCTGGGGCCGCCGTTTATACCAGCGTTTCCGCGTCCGCTGACGTTAAGAACCTGTTCATTGTCTATGCCAGCGGGAACACTGATTTCAATTGTTTTTCTCCGTTTTACACGGCCGGTGCCGGAGCAACTGCGGCACGGGTCGTCAATCACTTTGCCGGAACCGCCGCAGCGGTCGCAGGTACGTGCCGTCTGCACCACTCCAAACGGTGTTCTTTGGCTGATGCGCACTTGCCCGCTGCCGCCGCATTGAGGGCAAGTTCTTGGCTGTGACCCATTTCTAGCACCTGTGCCGTGGCAATCCGGGCAGGACTCCACTCTCTCATAACTTACAGTCTTTTTACATCCTTTTGCAGCTTCTTCAAAACTGATATTAACCGTGGTCTCACTGTCACTGCCGCGGCGCGGAGTATTCGGGTTGGCCCTCCTGCGTCCGCCGCCAAATCCGAAACCGCCGAAATCGAAGCCGTCGAATACACTGTTAAAGATATCGTCTATATTGATGCCCCCGGTGAACGGGCTGCCGCTTGCGCCTGCTCCAAAGTTTGGATCCACGCCCGCCTGGCCGAACTGGTCATAACGGGCCCTTTTATCCTTGTCGGACAAAACCTCGTAAGCCTCGTTAATTTCCTTAAACTTTGCCTCGGCTTCTTTGTCACCGGGATGCAAGTCCGGGTGGTATTTTTTTGCAAGTTTGCGGTACGCTTGTTTAATTTCGGCTTCTGTAGCGTTTTTGGGGACGCCCATCACCTCATAATAGTCCCTTTTTTCAGCCAAACTGAATCACTCCCGAGAATACGCGTTGAGGGCAGCCGAAATGGGCTGCCCTGACCCGCGTTTTATGTCAACGCCGCGCCGCCGCGGTTGCACCTGCAATAATAGCATCACCAGCGACGGTTTCGCGGTCGGATACGAAATTATTTTTGATCCTTATCATCGACATCCCTGTACTCTGCATTGTAGACATTGCCACCAGCATCGCCCTGTGATGTGCCACTGTCCTGTGTGGGCGGAGTTGTGCCGCCGACCGGCTGCTGAGGAGCGGCATTCTTATAGAGTTTCTCGCTTGCTGCATACATGGCTTTCTGCAGTTCTTCGCTCTTTTCCTTAATTCCATCCATATTGTTTGCGGAAATATCGCTGCGCAGTGCCGTGATCTTCGCATTCAAATCATCTTTTTCAGACTGCGAGAGTTTGTCGCCGCTGTCTTTAATTAGCTTCTCAACGGAATAGCACAGATTTTCCGCCTCATTCTTGCGCTCTACCTCTTCACGGCGCTTCTTATCTTCCTGCGCATACTGCTCCGCTTCTTTGATGGCCCGTTCGATATCCTCCTTGCTCATATTGGAACTGGAGGTAATGGTAATCTTTTGCTGTTTACCGGTGCCGAGATCTTTCGCGGATACATTTACGATACCGTTTGCGTCGATATCGAATGTAACCTCAATCTGCGGCACACCGCGCGGAGCCGGCGGAATACCATCCAGACGGAACACGCCCAGCTGCTTGTTGTCCCGTGCAAATTCACGTTCACCCTGCAAGACATTGATTTCCACCTGAGTCTGACCGTCCGCTGCAGTGGAGAAAATCTGGCTCTTCTTGGTCGGGATGGTTGTGTTTCGCTCAATGATTTTGGTCATTACGCCGCCCATGGTTTCAACACCCAAGGAAAGCGGGGTAACGTCAAGCAGCAACAATCCTTCCACTTCACCGCCAAGAACACCTGCTTGAATGGAAGCACCAAGAGCAACACATTCGTCCGGGTTGATTCCCTTGAACGGTTCCTGACCGGAAAGCTTCTTAACAGCTTCTTGTACAGCAGGGATACGTGTGGAACCACCAACCAGCAGAACCTTGCTGATATCGTTGAAAGTAAGCCCTGCGTCGGAAAGAGCCTGTTTGACCGGACCGACAGTCTTTTCTACCAAATCCGCGGTCAGTTCATCAAATTTAGCGCGGGTCAGCGTCATGTCAAGGTGCTTCGGCCCATTCGCGTCCGCCGTAATGAACGGCAGGTTGATATTGGTAGAGGATACACTGGAAAGCTCAATTTTTGCTTTTTCCGCCGCATCCTTCAAGCGCTGCATGGTCGCTTTATCGCTGGAAAGATCGATTCCATTTTCCTTTTTAAACTCGGATACCATCCAATCTATGATTCTTTGGTCGAAATCGTCACCGCCCAGATGGTTATTACCCGCGGTAGCGAGAACTTCCTGCACACCTTCGCCCATTTCGATAATGGAAACGTCGAATGTTCCGCCGCCAAGGTCATACACCATAATCTTCTGGTCTTTATCCTTGTCAATACCGTAGGAAAGTGCAGCTGCCGTCGGCTCATTGATAATTCTCTTTACTTCCAGTCCGGCAATTTTACCCGCATCCTTCGTTGCCTGGCGCTGGGCATCCGTAAAGTACGCCGGAACTGTGATGACTGCAGAATGCACCGGTTCACCAAGGTATGCTTCCGCGTCCGCCTTCAGTTTCTGCAGAATCATAGCAGAAATCTCCTGCGGCGTGTAATTCTTCCCATCTATATCGACCTTGTAGTCGCTGCCCATATGTCTCTTAATGGAGATAATGGTGCGGTCAGGATTAGTGATGGCCTGCCGTTTTGCAAGCTGACCAACAATACGCTCGCCCGTTTTCTTAAAAGCGACAACGGACGGTGTAGTCCTTTCGCCCTCCGCATTTGGGATGACGACCGGATTCCCTCCCTCGATTACGGCGACACAGGAATTGGTGGTGCCAAGATCAATGCCTATTGTTTTTGACATATTGATTTACCTCCCAACGATACTCGTTTTGTTTATCTATATGGTAAAAAAGGTCAATTGGCTACCTGCACCATCGCATGCCGGATGACCCGGTCGCCAATCTTATACCCCTTTTGAAACACTTTTACAATAACGTTTTCCCCACTGTTTTCATCTTCAACATGGGAAATCGCATTATGCAATGCCGGGTCGAATGTATCTCCTTCCCGGCCCATTTCCTGAACACCCAGTTTATCAAGGGCCGACTGCATTTGTCTATACACCAGTTCAACACCCTTGCGCATGTCTTCCGCAGAGCATTCTTTCTGCTCAAGCGCACGTTCCAGACTATCCACCACTGTCAAGATTTCCAGCACAGCAGAAGCCGTTGCTTCACCATAGAGAGCATCCTTTTCCCGCGCTGTGCGTTTGCGGTAATTGTCATATTCCGCTGCGGTGCGCAGAAGCAGATCCTTTTGTTTTTCCAGCTGACGGTTTGCTTCCTCCAATTTTTTCTGCAGCTCTTCCACTTCTTGTGAAACAGCACCGTCTTCTTTCTTCTCCTGGGGTTCGGTTTGTTCCTCAGTCCCGTCTACGGCCTGTGAAGTGCCGTCCGCTTTTTCTTGCTGCGATACAGCCTGCTCTCCACCTGTCGGGCAGGTCTGTTCCGTATCGGCTTTTGATTCTGTTTCCTTTTTTTCAGTCTGTGCCTGCTGCCTGCTCTCTTCTTTTTCCAAAACTGGCGCCCCTTTCTTTAGTCCAAATTCATCAGTTCTGTCAGCATTCTGCCAACAGAAGCGGAAAGATATTGCATGCTTGACATAATTCTTCCGTAATTCATACGCATCGGCCCGATGATGGCGATAGCTCCCGCGTCCTTACCACCGACACTGTAACGGGAAACAATCACGCTTGAATCCCTCAGCTCCGGACGGCGGCTCTCCTGCCCGATCATGACGCGCATCTCATCCTTTTTCTGGGAAAGAAGTCTGCACAATTCCGATGGCCGGGACAGAAAATCCATGATCCGCCTAATCTCCTCCTGCCCAAACTCCGGGTAAAACAGAAGGTTAATCTCGCCATCCAAACAAACCTCCGACTGCATGGACTCCTGTGCCGCATCCGCAACTGCCGACAGCGCGGAGCTGAGCATCATTGCCATGTCCCCCATGGAAGCTGCCAGCGACTGGATGTACGCCGGTGTGATGGATGAAACAGGCACACCAATCAACTTTTCATTGAGCATACGGAAAAATACTCTTAAAATTTCCGGCGTGATATCAAAGTCGCAGTGAAATACCCGGCTTTTCATCGTCCCCGCGGAAGTCATCAGAATCACCATCGCAGTGCGCCGACTGGTCTGCACAAGCTGAATAGCCCGCACAACCGCCGATTCTCCGCTGGGTGTGGTGGAAACTGCCGCGAATTTTGTCATAGAAGCCAATACCTTTGCAACACCGGTAAGCAGTTTTTCCGGGTCGTAGGCGCTCGGAAGAATCAGGCTGTCAAGATACCGTTTTTCATCGCCTGTAATTCCGGGCCGCTTCATTAGCCGGTCGATGTAAATCCGGTAGCCTTTTTCGGTCGGAACACGTCCCGCAGAAGTATGGGGTTGTTCCAAAAGCCCCAATTCGCTTAAGATGCTCATCTCGTTCCGGACCGTTGCGGAAGAAACATTGAAGTCAAGGGTCTCACAAAGTGACTTGGAACCAATTGGTTCGCCGGTTTTAATATATAATTCAATCACTGCAGCCAATATCTTTTGCTGCCTTGGCGTCAAACCCAATCCCTTTCCCTCCGTTTCTTTTCTTCCGCCGTTTAGCACTCGTTATATTAGAGTGCTAACTCTATGTAATAGAGTATCATTAGTTTGCCCCGTTGTCAATATTTTAATTGTAAACTAATTATGAAATCATACGGGATATATGATGCTAAAACAGCGAGTAACATATATTTCATTTATCATACATATCATATAACCATGTTTTATAACCTATTAAAACAAAAACACCCGTCTTGAGAAGTGCTTTTTGCAAGCTCCATCTGTAATTAATGGTTGAATTTTGCATAAAACAAGGTTATACTTGAATGAAGGCGCAATAAAAAAGTGCAAAGCAGGGACAGGGTGCGCCAACACCCCGCCCCCTGCATACGGAGCGTACCCCTCCATACACAGCGGAATAACCGCGCATTTGCTGGTAATATTATACTCTTTTCGGCCAAACTTGTACAGGGGGGACGAAGAGGGTTCCTGCTTTCACGCACCGGTGTATAGAATGGTACTTCCCTCTATGCCGGTGTTTTTTGTGCCCCGCGCAAAGTGGCGTCCGCATGCCGTGCGGCAGATTCAGCAGATACAAAAATCCGACGCGCGGGAGGCTCCCGTTCTCTTTCCCATAAATTTAAATTCGAAAAATGTGAAAAGAAGTATATAGCAAACGGATAGAACAGGGCGCCATTTACAGAGACGGGTATGCCAAAAAGAAGAGACAGTCCGGCCGGAACTCTTGCCCGGCAGGGCTGTCTCTTCAATTAATTGCGGTTATATAGAATTTGAGCTGTTAATGCATTGGAAACCAGAAATCCCCGCGGTGTAAAATGAAATCCATTTTCCGTGCACACCGTCATGCCTGCTGCTTGGTAACGCTGTGCCGCCATTTTTATCCGACGGGGCACGGGGTACCCAAACCGTTCTTCACAGCGCACATCGGTCAATCCTTCCGTCAGGCGGAGGGCAAGCATGGCAAACTCCTCAAAGCTGCCTCCTTCTCCCTCTGATACAGGGGGTCCCCCCCGCAAAAACGCATCGATGCTTTTCGGAACAAAAAAGCGCTTTCCATGATAAAACGAATGGGCTGCCGGTCCAAACCCAAGATATTCCTCACAGTGCCAATATTTTAGGTTGTGCCGGCTCTGAAAACCGTCTTTTGCAAAGTTTGAGATTTCATATTGATGATATCCGCTGTTTTCCAGTTCTTCACATGCAAGCAGATACAATGCGGCCGCCGTGTCCTCATCCGGGATACGCAGGCCGCTTCGGTTTTTATCATATGCCGTTCCCGGTTCAATTTTCAGCAGATAAGCAGACACATGCTCCGCACCCGCCTGCGCACAAAACTGAATCGACCGCCGCAGACTTTCCGCCGTTTGCCCCTGTACCGCCAGCATCAAGTCCAGCGATATGTTCTCAAATCCGGCAGCCCTCGCCTGCTCCACACAGTGCGCGGTCTGTTCTGTCGTGTGCCTGCGTCCTAAAAGCCGCAGTTCTTCATTCTGCGCGGACTGCATACCAAGCGACAAACGGTTGACGCCCGCCGCCCGAATATCCCGGAAAAAGTCAGATAGTTCATCCCCCGGATTTGCTTCCACGGTGATTTCCGCATTCTCCAGACCATAGCATGTCTGTGCCGTTTCCAGAATCCGAATGATTCGCTCTGCGCCTAGCAGGCTCGGCGTTCCGCCGCCGAAATACAGCGTATCCGCCCTGCATTCATATTGTTCCGATTTGTATATTAACTGTTTTATAATACGTTCTGTATATTCGTCCATAAGTTCCTGCGTGCCGCGAATGGAATAAAAGTCGCAATAGGGACACTTTCCATCACAGAACGGCACGTGGATGTAAAGGCCAATCTGATTATTCATCCAGTTTCAAAACGCTCATGAAAGCTTCCTGCGGCACTTCTACTGTGCCGAGCTGACGCATGCGTTTTTTGCCTTCCTTCTGTTTTTCCAGCAACTTTTTCTTGCGCGAAATATCGCCGCCGTAGCATTTGGCCAAAACATCCTTGCGCAGTGCCTTGACCGTTTCTCGCGCTATAATCTTTCCGCCAATACATGCCTGAATTGGTACGTCAAACAACTGGCGCGGAATCTTTTCCTTCAGTTTTTCCGCCATTTTGCGGGCACGGGTATACGCCTTATCCTCGTGAATAATAAAGGAAAGTGCGTCGACTGTTTCGCCGTTTAACATGATATCCATCTTAACCAGCTTGCTCTTCCGATAACCTTTCAGCTCATAATCAAACGATGCATACCCACGGGTTCGGCTTTTCAGCGCGTCGAAAAAGTCATAGATAATTTCATTGAGCGGCAGTTCGTAATGAATATCGACACGGTCTGCATCCACGTATTTCATATCGATAAATGTGCCGCGGCGTTCCTGGCACAGCTCCATGATATTCCCGACATAATCCTTCGGGGTGTAAATATGTGCATCGGTAATGGGCTCCTGCGCCTCGGCAATCAGTGAAGGGTCCGGATAATTGGTTGGATTATCGATAGAAATCATCTCACCGCTGGTCAAATAAATATGATACACCACGCTTGGAACTGTGGTAATCAAATCCAGATTATACTCGCGCTCCAGTCTTTCCTGGATAATCTCCATATGCAGCAGGCCCAAAAATCCGCAGCGGAAACCGAACCCCAATGCGGCGGAAGTTTCCGGCTCAAAGGACAGCGCCGCATCGTTGAGCTGCAGCTTTTCCAGCGCGTCCCTCAAATCCGGGTACTTTGCGCCGTCCGCGGGATACACGCCGCAGAACACCATGGGCTGCACAGGATGGTACCCCGGCAGCGGCTCCGCCGCAGGGCGTTCTGCAAGCGTGATGGTATCTCCCACACGCGCTTCGCGCACGGCTTTAATGGAGGCGGAAATAACGCCGACTTCTCCCGCACGCAGACAATCGCTCGGTTCAAACTGCGTGGCACGCATATAGCCGCAGTCCACAACGGTAAATTCACTGCCCACGGACATCATGCGAATAACGTCTCCGGGCCGAACCTGCCCGTCCATAATGCGCACATGAACAACCACGCCCTTGTACGGGTCGTAATAGGAATCGAAAATCAGTGCGCGCAACGGAGCGTCCACATCCCCTTTCGGGGGCGGTACGTTCTTGACAATCTGTTCCATGACGGCCTTGATATTCGTACCCATTTTTGCGGAAATACACGGTGCTTCATCCGCGGGTATTCCAATCACGTCCTCAATTTCTTGGCGGACTTCTTCCGGCCGAGCGGAGGGCAAATCAATTTTATTGATAACCGGAACAATTTCCAGCCCTGCATCCACCGCCAGATAGGTGTTTGCAAGTGTCTGTGCCTCAATCCCCTGCGAAGCGTCCACAACCAGAACGGCTCCTTCACAGGCCGCAAGGGAACGGGAAACTTCATAGTTAAAGTCCACGTGACCCGGAGTGTCAATCAAATTAAACACATAGTCCTTTCCGTCCTCTGCGTTGTAAACCAGCGTCACGGCGTGTGCCTTAATGGTAATGCCGCGCTCGCGCTCCAAATCCATGTCGTCCAGAATTTGGTCCTCCATGTCCCGCAGAGAAACGGATTTCGTCTGCTCAAGGATGCGGTCCGCCAGCGTGCTTTTACCATGGTCAATATGGGCGATAATACAGAAATTGCGAATTCTGTCGCGTGGAAAATCCAAATTTAATCACCATTCCTGACTGATGTATCATCTTAAGTTCCCAAACGGGGTTCCGAACATGTATTCTCTAAAATTATATGTATTATACCATAGCTCAAAAGGTCATGCAAAAAGAAAACAGCATCGCGGTTGACAGCATTGTATAGGTGCTATACAATAGTTGCATGAATCAAGTTGAATTGCAAAAAATCACAAAACAATTTTTTAATCTGATGACGGCATTTGCGGAACAGGACGCACAGTCCGGATATTTTGGCACGGACACCTTGCTGCATCACTCCGAAATTCATTTGCTTGCCTTTCTGAAACAGCACCCGAAATTGCATCAAGCTCAGGCTGCCAAAATGCTTGGCCTAACACGCGGGGCGGTTTCTCAAACTGTCAACCGTTTGGAGAAAAAGGGCTTCTTAGTAAAAAGAAAGGATCCCAATAACCGCCGCCGCATGTTCATCTATCTGACGGAAAAAGGACACACCGCCTGCCGAAATCATGAAGCCGCCCACCGGCACTACGAAGATCTGATTTTCTCTTTTTTGAAAGATGCAGACGACGCTCAACTTACTTTTCTGCGCGAATTCCTCGCAAACCTGGAAAAATCTATTTTTTAAACTGTCGCATGCAAGTCATGTTCCCATCCTATCCCGCAAAAGTAACAAGATTGATTGACCGAAAAAGGAGATATTGACCCCATGAAATTTGCCACATCCTCCCGCCGCGAATTAAAAGCGACGAAACCGATTTTATTTTTACTTGCCGCGTCTTGTGCCGCAACCGTTGCCAACCTCTATTACATACAGCCTCTTTTGTCACAGGTGGCAAGCAGCTTTGGCGTACCGGATACAAACGCGGGTATCGCCGCCACCGCAACACAGCTTGGCTACGCGCTGGGAATGTTCTTTTTCGTGCCGCTAGGCGACCGACTGGAGCGCCGAGGTCTCATCGTTAAAATGACCCTGCTGTCCGGATTGTTTCTGTTTGCAGTCGGCAGTTCCCCAAATTTATCGCTCTTGTGTATATTTAGCGTCGCTTTGGGGATGGCCACCATTGTTCCGCAGCTAATTGTCCCTCTCATCGCGCATATTTCCGCACCGGAAGAACGCGGTGGGAACATTGGGACTGTTCTAAGCGGTCTGCTCATTGGAATTCTGCTCTCCCGCACCTTCAGCGGCTTTTGGGGAGAGGCTTTCGGCTGGCGCGCTGTGTTCCACACAATGTCGGTTGTCATGCTGGTGCTGGCAATTCTGCTTCGGTTTCTTCTTCCTCCCTCTCCGGCAACAACCAAAGAACCATACTATAAGCTTCTGGCTTCTTTGCCCACGCTGGCCAAAACGCAGCCCGTTCTGCGGGAAGCCTCTGTCAATGGTTTTTTGATGTTTGGCGCATTCAGTGCATTTTGGACCAGTTTGGTTTTTTACCTGAGTTCTCCCGCATTTGGAATGGGAAGCCGAGAAGCCGGTCTGTTCGGCCTTGCGGGGGTCGGCGGCGCTCTGATTGCCCCCGCCGTCGGGCGAATCGCAGACCGCAAAGGTGCCCGGTTTTCCGTTGGAATCGGCGTGATATGTTCCCTATTCTCTTATGTTATCTTGCTGCTGGCCGGACACACAATAACAGGTTTAGCGGTCGGCGTCATTTTGTTGGATTTGGGAACACAGTCCGGGCAGGTTTCCAATCAAGCGAGAATTCAAGCACTTTCCGACGAAATGCGAAGCCGAATCAATACTGTCTTTATGATATCTTATTTTATAGGCGGTGCCGTGGGGTCGTCTTTATCCGCCTTTATGTGGGGAAAACTTGGATGGATTGGAGTCTGCCTGGTGGGCGGAGGACTCATGGTGCTGGCCACTGTATTCCATTTTGTAGTATATCGCCAACAAGAAATTAAAACAGCACAAGAACCATAAAGAATGGGCTTTGCTTAAAACAGCAAAGTCCCAGCCTGTCGAAAAAGTCCAGCGAAAGCTGGGCTTTTTGATTGTAAGATGGTAAAATAGAAATGGGTGATGAAAGATGCTGGAACGAGGAAAAATGCACAGGAATGCAGTAGAATTTGTCAATATAGACCTATTGGTGCCGCAGGAGCATTTGTTGCGTAAGATTGATAAAGCGGTAAATTTGAGCCATATTTATGAGTTTGTAGAAGAATTATATTGTGAAGATAATGGCCGTCCCAGTGTGGACCCAGTAGTCCTATTTAAGATAGTGCTAATCCAGCATCTATATGGAATTCCTTCGCTGCGTCGAACCATGCAGGAAATCGATATGAATATTGCTTATCGATGGTTTTTGGGATATACGCTAAACGAAGAATTGCCGCATTTTTCTACTGTAAGTTATAATTTTAAACACCGGTTTACAGAGGAAACTGTAGAGAAGGTGTTTTCATGGATATTGCAGGAAGCAAACCGCGCAGGGTATTTGGCACCGGAAGCAGTATTTGTGGATGGGACACATATCAAAGCAAACGCCAACATCAATAAGAAAATCAAAAAGGCGGTTCCTCAGGCGGCAAAGCGATACGCTTCAGAGTTGATGGAAGAAGTCAATGCAGATCGGAAAGAGCATGGAAAGAAGCCGTTTGACAGTACCCCAAAACCGCCGAAGGAAAAGGAAATAACTGTCTCCAAAACGGACCCGGAGAGCGGATTGTTCCAAAAGGGAGAACACAAGAAATGTTTTGCTTACGAAGCGCATACGGCCTGCGACAAACACAATTTTGTACTAGGAGTTGAGGTAACTCCCGGAAATGTGCACGACAGTGTGGCATTCGATGCAGTCTATGACAAAGTGACAAAACAGTTTCCTAAAATTGAGACAGTGGTGGCGGACGCTGCCTACAAAACACCGCATATCTGCAAACGGGTCTTTGATGACAAGCGAGTACTATCTACAGCATACAAAAGACCGATGACCAAAGCCGGCCATCTTCAATGGTGGAAATATGTATATGACGAATATTATGACTGTGTGCTATGCCCTGAATATCAAGTTTTGCACTATGCAACAACCAATCGTGAAGGATACCGAGAATACAAAAGTAGAAGTTATATTTGCAAAAAATGTCCGTCCCGTTCCCGCTGCACAAACAGCAAAAGCTATACGAAAACTGTGACAAGGCATGTGTGGCAAAATTATGTAGAACTAGCGGAGGACATTCGGCATACTCCAAAATACAAAAAGCTTTATCAAAAGCGAAAAGAAACCATTGAACGTGTATTTGCTGATGCAAAAGAAAAGTATGGAATGCGATACACGCTCTACCGGGGCTTAACTCAAGTGACAAATTGGGTTAAGCTTAAGTTTGCTGCCATGAATCTCAAAAAGCTGGCAATGTGGAAGTGGAGGGATGGTCATCCTTCCTCTTTTGTCTGGATATTATATCGCTTTTTTCATTCCTGCAAAAATAACCCATCCTTCGCTTGATGCGTTGGATGGGTTATTCGACAATCTGGGGCTTTGCTTAAAACAGCAAAGTCCATTTCACTGTTAATGAAAAAAAGGAGGAACCACTATCCTCCTTTTTCATATCTAATACCGGTCAATATCCCGATAATATTTGTCGTTTAGCAACCTCTTTTTGCGGGAGCGTTTCGGCCTGCGGTATCTTTTGCGCCCCATGCCCCTCGGCGGGCGGCGATTGCTGAACACAACCAACAAAACAACAATTATCCCGAGGGCAATGCATGCCCACGACAAAATACCAATCCAGTTGAGTCTGTGAGCAGCTTCTTTATTGGTCACAACCGAATCCAGAGGGTCAGTATCAGATACACTCGCCACGCTGGGCAAAGATATTTCGCTTGACTGAGGCATACTGGACAGAGTTGAGGATATTTCCTCGGACTCCGTACTAGTTACAGCAACGGACGTCACTGCGGATGAGGAGGGTAGAACGCCCGCTCCCGTTTGCTTCGCCTGCTTCGATGAAGAGGAACGGGAGGAAGAAGGTGCCGAACCGGAGGAGCTGGAAGGGCTTGACGAACTGGAGGGACTTGAGGAACTGGATGGCGGCACAGAAGAACTGGGCGTGGAAGAAGATGATTCAGAAGCAGACGACGTCTCTAGCGCATCCAAATCCGGGAAATACGGTTCCGGCTGGCTGCCCGACTGTGCAAACACACCCACTGTACTGCAGCTAACCATGACTGTCAAAATGAAGAAAACAGACATCATCTTTTTGAATCGGTTCATCAAAAGTCCTCCACCAAAGCTTCACGTCGATTATCTTAAAATACAGCATTATTATAGCATATCTCCCCGGTATTGCAAGCAAGGTCTAGGTTTTTGCCAGTTATTTGAGAAATGAGGGTTTTTTCATCCCCAAACCCGATTCTGCGGCACTGCGTGTCCACTTTTGCTAGTCCAAGCAAGAGGGCAATGATACACAGTGTTGAAAACATGGAAACTAAAAAAATTCTGAGATTCCGATTCTTTATCATTTTCTATTTCCCTTCCGTTTTAGTTTAAACTTCTGCACCGGTTTGACAACCAAATTAGGTTAGTTGAGAAAGAACTTCCGCCAGTGCTTTTCCGAACAACTCCCCGCCATAAACCGCTTCCTCCAATGTATTTGCATGCGTTCCGATTTCTACTAAAAGAGATCCATGCGTGACATTTTCATTGTAACGGCGCGGGCAGAAATTCAGCGGACGTGCAAGGTCCGGGTACATATCCGCCATAGCCTTTTGCAGCCGTATGGCTAAACGCATATTGTATTCCCAATCCGGAAAACCGAGATCGCCCGTATCGTCGCAGCCGGAAATAATCATCACCTGCGCAGCCTTTTTTCCGTTGATTACCGCCGTTGGTTTTAAACGCGTTCCATCGGAACGGGTCATCGCATCACGGTGGATATCCAGTGTTACTTGTATGGACGGGTACTTTTTTAAGTCATTTGTTATGGTAGCAAGCGAACGACTGTAAGATCCGTTGTAGGCCGGATAATCGTGATAAGTTGTGTCGTGAATTACGCCAATTCCAGCCGCCTGCAACTCTTTTGCAATGGCTTCTCCCACAGCGCATACGTTCAGAGACTTATCCGTAGTACGTGTAACGCCGTCGAATGCCTCCGTTGTATGCGTATGATAAATTAAAACCTGTGGTTCGGCATTTTTCTGAATTTTGATATCCGGCTGTTTTTGCAGTTCTTCGCCAATATCTATGGAATGGTGTTGATTGGTATTTTTTACCCAGATGTTTTCATACTGGCTGCCCCCGGTCGTGATACACATTTCTTCCACGTCACTGGCAACGGAATCTGCACCGGAAGAAGAGGGGGAGGAAGAAATCGGCGCCGAGGATGACGGTTCTGATGAAGATGTTTGAGCGGAAGAAATCGGTGCGTTACTCTCCTGAGGCGCAGTGGAAGAGGTTGAGGAAGACGGGATGGTGTCATCAATCTCTTCCTCGCTTTTGTATCCTTCCGCCGCACCATGCGGCAAAATAAATTCCGCGGCCGTTACCGCTGTATTTCTTCCGACTTCAGCCGGAAGCCTAACCGCCACGCACACAACCGCCAGAGCGGCAAGCAGCACCGATACCATTTCTATGATTCGTTCCGTTCCCTTTTTCATATCCTGCCTCCGCATTTTATATCTATTTTTATGCGAAAGCATTCAGATTCATTCCTGCGCCAACCCACCTCCTCGATTCGGGGCTTTTAAGTCAGCTCTTCAAACTCTTCCACACTTAGGCTCGGGTTGACGGCTCGGTTAATGCCCATGGCAAGAAGGCGCGCACCACGGCTGATAATCAGGTCAACCTCACGAGGGGTCACCATCATGGTTGCACCGCGCGGTGCAATTTTCTCCTGCGGACCGTCGCGTCCAAGCAAATCCGCCACAAGGGTTGACGCGTCCACAACGGTGGGAATTCCCATGCTGATAACCGGCACGCCCAGTGTTTCACTGTCAATGCGCGGACGGGAATTGCCAACACCGGAACCGGGGGAAATACCCGCGGAGCTAAGCTGCACCGTGCATCCTAAACGCGACGGATTCCGCGCTGCCAAAGCATCAATGGTGACAACCGCCGCGGGATGAATCTCCCCAACAACAGCGCGCAGCACCTCAAACGCTTCCATTCCCGTGCAGCCAAGCACCCCCGGGCTGATCACCGCAACCGGCCGCAGCCCGTCCAATCCTGTAACGCGTGCCAATTCTCCTTTAATATACCGTGTTGCGAGGATTTCCTCGGCGGCAAGCGGACCCAGTGCATCCGGAGTCATCGAGCGGTTGCCCAGCCCCGCAGCAAGAATGGTTCCCTCCTTTGGCAGCATACTCTCCAGTTCAGAGGCAATCAGCTGAAGCAGTGAGTTATTGGAATCTATATGGTCTGAAATGGCCTGAACCTCCATGGTCACATAAGTGTTCCCATTGTCATCAATGCGTGTCAGGACGCAGCCGTTCTTTTCCGTTCGCACCTGTTTTGCAGGTTCTGTGGACTCCAATGCCAAATCTGTGCGGCAGTTCATTTTCAGTCTTCCCTTCTTTCAAGAAAAATATCTTGCTTTTTCAGCGTATCAATGATAATATTAATTGTAAAACTATGCGTAAAGGAGGTAGAATCATGCCTAACATTAAATCAGCTAAAAAGCGTGTGAGAGTTATCGCCACCAAAACCATGAGAAACAAGTCCGCTATGACGGAACTGAAGACGGATATAAAGAAGGCCGTTCTGGCCGTGGAAAACGGCGATGAGAACTGTGCGGAAACAGTAAGGTTTGCTGTGAAGAGAATCGATCAGGCTGTGGCCAAAGGTATCCTGCACAAGAATACTGCGGCAAGGAAAAAATCGGCTCTTGCCCGCAAACTGAACGCGGTGAAGGCGTAAATACCATCCTCGCGTAAAGCAAAAGCAGAGCGGCACGCCCTGCTTTTTTACTATCCGCCCGTTTTCCCGCCGGGCAAGTTGACATTCTCCTTCTTTTTGATTATGATGGATACGGACGGATATTAGGCCATCGGTGCATACGGAGGTGCTCGCTTTGAAAAATGCCGGAAAGCTGAATTTGCTGTTTACAATTCTGTCCTCGGTTGCTGCAATGGTTGCCGTGGCGGTTTCCATCGTTCTGTTTTTTGAAAAGAAAAAGAAGGACGAGGAAGATCTTGAGCATTACCTGGATTGTTCCATTCAGTAAGAAATCTTATGCGGCGCTGCATGATTGCGGACAGGTTGTAAAAAGCCTGTCCGTTTTGCTTTACGGTCGAAATATTTTTCGCCTGTCATATTTTCTTTGTTTGCGCTCAATATGCCTTTTTACAAGCCGGTAAATATATTTTGCAACCTGCCACAGAATTGTAAACACGTAACTGCCGCTGATAATTCGGAAAATTCGCCAGGCAAGGCTGGCATAGCGATAGCCTGCCTTCGCATACTGATAGGCCGGACTAACTCTTATCTCCCGATTTTGAAAACAAAGCGGCTAAATAGCCGAAAAACACCGCCGCCGCGATTCCGGCCGCCCCCGCTGTCACTCCGCCGGAAAATGCGCCCAACAGGCCATGTTCCCTAACGGCTTCCAACGTGCCTTTCGCCATGAGATACCCAAAACCGGTCAGCGGAACCGTTGCCCCGCACCCGGCAAACTCTGCCAGCGGCTCATAAACGCCCAGCGCACCGAGCACCACTCCCAAAGTGACAAAACTAACCAGGATTCTTGCCGGGGTCAGGTTTGTAAAGTCAATCAGCAACTGCCCAACGACGCAGATTGCTCCGCCGACAAGAAATGCACGAACAAAATCCATCGTAAAACACCTCGTTTTTTAGTTTCGCCTGCGTCCACGATTGTATTCATGCACAGGAGGAAAAAATGAAGCAGAAAACCGTATTTTTCGATATTGACGGTACATTACTAAGCACTAGGAACGGCCGCAGGTTTCAGATTCCGCCAAGCACACTGCGCGCGCTGAAAAAATTGCGCGAAAACGGTCACCGAATTGCGGTCTGCTCCGGTCGGCAAGAGGCGTTTATTCACAAGTTTTTTCCCGGTTTATTCCAAAATTACGTTGCGTTAAACGGCGCCCATGTTGTCTATGACGGAAAAACAATTTTAAATCGCATGCTCTCCCCTGAGCAAATTCGCAGTTTAACGGAACACTTCGAGTCCTTCGGATGCAGTTTTGTCTTTATCGGCAATCGGCATGGCTGGGCACGGAATGTTCCTGAGCATCTTTTTCACCGCGCGGAGGAAATTTACGGTTTGCCGGATTTTCTTGTTGCAGATTGGCAGCCGGAACAGGTGGAAGCAGGCATGATGGATTTTATTTTTGAAACGGACGAGGACTATGACCGTTGCGCCGGAGCATTCACCGGCGGCATGATTGTAAATCGCCACCCGGGCGGTATTACCAGCGATTTAAGCTTTCCGGACTGGAATAAAGCCAAGGGCATTGAACTGTTTTTAGCACATTCTGGCATAAAAAAAGAAGACACCATTGCATTCGGGGATGGCTACAACGATATTTCCATGATGGATGCGGTCGGCTATGGCGTAGCAATGGGCAATGCGGTCGCCCCCGTGAAAGAGAAAGCCGCTTATATTACTTCCAGTGTGTTTGATGACGGCATTGAAAAAGGACTAAAACATCTAGGACTGATTTAACGGACAGAAAAAAACGCCACCGTCGCTGTTTTGGTTTTTCCATTGGCTTTATGATATACTAATCAAGAATACTATTTTCTGTGGAGTGCGGTATGAAAGTTTTAGGAATTGTAGGAAGTTTAAGAAAACGCGGAAACACGGATCTTTTGCTCGACAGTGCCTTGCAGGCGGCCGCAAGCTGTGATTTGGAAACGAAAAAAATCTATTTATCGGACTACCAGTTCGGGGACTGCATCGGCTGCCAGCGGTGCAAAGACTCTTTTTCCTGTGCCGTAAAAGACGGAATGCAGGAAATCTACCGCGAATTGGAAAGCGCCGACGCAATTATTCTCGGTTCCCCCACGTATTTTTATAACGTGACCGGCCTGACAAAGAACTTTCTAGATCGGCTGTATGTTTACAATGTTTTCGACAGCAGCGACCGCTCCGTGTGGTCAAGCCTGTTTGAAATAACCGGTATCCGCTATGCCGTCACAATTGCCGTTTGTGAACAGCAGAACGAATCCGATATGGGTTTTACTTCCTTAGCGATGGACAAAACACTGCAGGCAGTGGGATATCGTGTGGTAGAAAGCGTAAAAGTAATGCACCTTTTCTCAAAAGGAGAGGCCGCAAAAGATGCGGATGCACTGCGTATGGCCGCCGATGCGGGCAAAAAACTAGGGAAGGTTTTGCTTCTTTCTCAAAAAGTAAAGCAGGATATCTTAAATTCCAAATGATACTTTGGTTACAAAAATACCCCTAAGGGTTGGCAAGCCATTTGCCAGCATCCCTTAGGGGTCATTTTATTATCTCTAGATGATGTTAGGACTCATATCTGCCGCAGCATTTTTTGTATTTTTTCCCGCTGCCGCAGGGGCATGGGTCATTGCGTCCCGGTTTTTTACCTTTGCGCACAGGTGTGTGCCTATTATTGGTGGAACCTGCCGCACCGGCTGTACCGGTCGGTTTTGCAACTTGCTCGCGCTTTGGCTCCTCCTGTGTGCGGATTTGCACCGTCAGCATCATGCGAGCAGTATTTTCGCGAATGGCGGCAATCATGTTGTCGAACATATCGAATCCTTCAATACGGTATTCGACAACCGGATCTTTTTGCCCATAGGCGCGCAGACGAATTCCCCTCTTGAGTTCCTCCATTGCATCGATGTGGTCCATCCACTGAGTATCGACGTTTTTCAAAAGGACTACGCGCTCTAACTCACGCATAATTTTGCTGCCGAACTGTTCTTCGCGCTTTTCATAGATTTCATGCGCTTTTTCAATTAAGTCGTGCGCAACGTCCTCCGGTTCCAGGCGAACCTTTTCTTCGTCTGTATAATTAAGATCCTCCGGACCAATCAGCCAGCCCATATAATGGTCGCGCAACCCGTTGAAATTGCGGTTTTCCGGCTCCACATCTTTTGGCATATAGCGGGCAACCTGTTCCTCGATTGCCTGATCGATCATCTTCAGAATTTGGTCTTTCAAGTTTTCGCCGTTGAGCACTTGGTCGCGCTGACTGTAAATAATTTCGCGCTGGCGGTTCATTACGTCGTCAAACTGGAGCACGTTCTTGCGGATACCGAAGTTACGTCCTTCAATCTTGCGCTGCGCACTCTCAATGGTGTTTGTCAGCATCTTGTTTTCAATCGGTGTATCTTCGTCCACCTTCAGGCGCTCCATCAGCGTATTGATACGGTCTCCGCCAAACAGGCGCATCAAATCATCTTCCAGTGAAATGTAGAACCGACTCATACCGGGGTCGCCCTGGCGTCCGGAACGACCGCGCAGCTGGTTGTCAATACGGCGGGACTCGTGACGTTCCGTACCGATGATGTAAAGCCCTCCGGCGGCTTTGACTTCCTCCGCCTCCGCTTTGGTCTGCTGCCGATATTTCTCCGCAAGTTCGCGGAACATTCTGCGAGCGTTCAGAATTTCCTCGTTGTCGGTTTCAGAGTGTGCGTCTGCTTCGCTGATTAATTCTTCCGGAATGCCTTGTTTGCGCATTTCTGCTTTCGCCATATATTCCGGATTGCCGCCAAGCACAATATCCGTACCGCGGCCGGCCATGTTCGTCGCGATTGTCACGGCACCTTTGCGTCCCGCTTGTGCAACAATTTCAGCTTCTTTTTCGTGGTATTTGGCGTTTAGCACCTCGTGCTTAATGCCCTCTTTACGCAAAAGCTTGCTCAGCTCTTCCGATTTTTCAATGGAAATGGTGCCCACCAGCACAGGCTGACCTGTTTTATGGTGTTCTATGATGTCCTTGATAACAGCGTTAAATTTTGCCTTTTCGGTTTTATAAACCACATCCGGCAAATCTTTGCGGATCATCGGTTTATTGGTCGGTATTTCCACAACATCCAGCTTATAAATTTCGCTGAACTCGTCTTTTTCCGTCATGGCGGTACCGGTCATACCGGAAAGTTTATCGTACATGCGGAAATAATTCTGGAACGTGATGGTCGCAAGCGTCTTGCTTTCGTGTGCGATTTTCACGCCCTCTTTTGCCTCAATGGCCTGGTGCAGACCTTCATTGTAACGGCGTCCGTACATCAAGCGGCCTGTAAATTCATCCACTATGATGACCTCGCCGTCCTTGACGACATAATCGATATCCCTGCGCATAACGCCGCGCGCCTTTATCGCTTGATTGATATAGTGCTGTATGGAAATATTGTCCGCATCGGTTAAGTTGTCAATTTTAAAGAAAGCCTCTGCTTTTTTCACACCGGACTGTGTGAGGGTTGCTGTCTTTGCTTTTTCATCCACAATATAGTCGGCATCCTGATACAGCTCGTCGTTGTCTTCCTTTTCATTGAGCTCCGCGACACGCACACACCGCAGCGATTTCGCAAAATGATCCGCTACCGTATACATCTCCGTTGATTTATCTCCCTGTCCGGAGATAATCAGCGGGGTTCTCGCTTCATCTATCAAGATGGAGTCCACTTCATCGACGATGGCATAGTTGTGGCCACGCTGTACCTTTTCCTGTTTATAGATCACCATATTGTCGCGCAGGTAATCAAAACCAAATTCGTTGTTTGTACCGTAGGTAATATCCGCGTTATAAGCCTGTTTGCGCGCCTTGTTATCCAGGTCATGCGTAATCAAACCAACCGAGAGCCCTAAAAACCGATAGATTTTCCCCATCCACTCGGAGTCACGGCGGGCCAGGTAATCGTTGACCGTGACTATGTGCACTCCCTTGCCGGAGAGTGCGTTCAAATAAGCCGCCAACGTTGCCACCAGCGTTTTTCCTTCGCCGGTCTTCATCTCCGCGATTCTGCCCTGGTGCAGCACAATGCCGCCCAGAATCTGCACAGGAAAGTGCCGCATGCCTAGAACGCGGTCGGCCGCCTCGCGGCAAACGGCAAACGCGTCCGGCAGAATATCGTCCAGCGTTTCGCCCGCTGCCAGGCGCTCTTTCAGCGCGGGAGTCTGCGCCTGCAACTCCTCGTCCGAAAGTGCTTTATATTTATCTTCCAGTCCAAGCACTTTGTCGCACAGGGGCTGAATCCGTTTCAATTCCCGCTTGGAGTAGTTACCGAACAATACGGTTAAAACATTCTTCATCCAATTCACCTCAAAAGTTTTGGCCGCCGCACAAGCCGAAACCGGCTGATTTTTTGTTATTCCAGCCTATTATAGCATAGCACCAAAAAAAATGAAAGTAGATTCTACCCTTGCAATGATGACAGGAAAGAAAAAAGGAAGGCCGGGCAATCCTCCCCGCATCCTCCCTTGTCATAAAGAAATTCAGTTTTGCTGTGCATTGGCCGATACGGACTTGCTTTCGTTTTTCACCGCCACATTTTGTTTCTTTTGCGGTTTTTGAAATTTTTTGCGCAATATCCCCACCAGTAAAATTATAATGGGCAGAATCACCTGAAACGGCAGCATAAAAAGGTCCAAATAGTTTCCAAGCCAGAGGAACATTTCCACTGTATCCCGATGCACCACCATTGCCATGGTTAACATCAAAAGTGTCACCGGCACAACCAATGGGACGCAATCACGAAATTCAAATATTTTCGCAAGGCCGTTGCAGGAAGAATAAATCAACACACCGGCTTTAATAAATCCCGACAACATTAAGTTAATTCCGATTAACACTTCTACTCTGGTAAAGAAAGTACCTATCTGTATCACGCTGATTGCTTCATAGGAAGGAAATGCATAAACACTGACAGAATACCCTAGCACCAGTAAATTTCGTAAATTTGCCGCAAATAAAATGCCAAACGCCAAAAGGGTACCTTTTAAAAATGTAGGAAAAATCTTTTCTTTTCGATTCATTTGTTCCATCATGGGCGCACAAGCAACCACCTGCCCGTATGGCAGAGCAAACGCTATGGAAACGCCCTTGAGCAAGTCAGCAGGTGTTGACTGAAACATCGGCTTAATATTGCTGATATGCATATTTGGAAAGGAAAGCACAACCATCATGGCAACCGTAAAATACATAATAGGCAGCAAAAATTTACTGATTCTGGTTAAAACATACAGATGCTTTTGCAAAATATAGGCAAGTGTTGCTAAAATAAAAGCTGCTATAGCAAGCACCGGAGTCTCCGTCATATTGACCACATGGATAAATTCTGAAAATGTGCGGATAACCTGTCCTCCCAAATGAAGTGCGTAAAAGACATATAGGGCACAGACAAACCGCCCCAACGGTTTTCCCAAAGCACGAATGATATTTCCATAGTAACTTTGTCCCGGATACAGTTGCAAAATTTTGGTATGCACCCAAAGCATAGGAATTGTCAGTGCTACCGCTATTAAAATGGTAAGCCAAGTATCCTGTTTCGCACTGTTTTCCCCGCCTGCAATGATGGAAGAACCGATAAAAAACATTGCAATGGTTGCCTGGATTTGCTTTGCTGTTATATCCTTTCTGTTCATGGGCAAACCTCATTTTATAACAGAATCAATCAAAGACATTAGCATGGATGAAACACTGGGTACTGTAACATTGGCAGCAATCAGAAGATTAACCACCAATGCAATAACAAACGCCGGAATTTGAACCCATAAATAGGAGTAATCCTTTTTCCCTACCGTAGCGTGCAAGTTTATCCATACACCGACCGCAAAAAATGGGAAAAACACTATAAAATAGTCCAAACCGGTCACCTCACCTTTGGCAAATCCAGGCCAGTATTCTCTATTTTTACATGCGCGATGACTTTTACATGGACGGTTTTGAATATTTCATTCCATTTCGGTTTTAAGCGATCCCATTGGTCCGGCATATTTTGATAGATTGTATTACCAAATCCAAAGATATCGGAATCATACTGCTGCTGTACGTATTGAACCACATCGTTTATTCCATATTCAATGGTGCGTTCCGCATTTTTCTGGACTTCTTCAATGCCCACTTCAGATAAATAATCTGTTTCACTGATTTGTTCCCCAAATGCCGCCTTCATGTCCACTGTCACCTGCATCGTCACAGAATCTCCGGAAATAATCGGCTCAATTTCAGTGTTGCTCTTCTGAATTTCCAGGCAAACTTGCGTAGAACTTGGCGTTGGCCCCGTGAGCAGCAATCCGCCTTTGATTGTATTTTTGAGAAATGCGTAATACTTTGCCTGACTGGAACTTAGCCAGCCGACTTGTTTGTCCGACCGAAACACCGCACCGCCGGAAATTTGTACGGTCTCCTCTCCCTCTACTTCCTTTTTTTCGATGGCAGGCAACACTAAAGACAATCCTTCCGCATTGAGCGTATTTGTTATTTCATAAATCTGTACCCCCGGTAAACTGCCGTTGTACGAGGCCTGTTCCCCAAGAGTATTGTTGATTTGGTAGGATAAAATATTCCCTGACTGCGGTGTCACACGGAGAATCTCCCCGGCGGTTTTTTCCTTCGAAATCAGCACGTCCATGGTAATGCGCAGTTCCGCATCCCGTTTTAAAAAATCCATAACCAACTTGAGGCCTTCTTTTGCAATATCACTGCTGATAATGACAATCTCACAGTGGTTAAAATAAAGCTTTTTGTCCGACTCCCTTAGGGTACTGCGAGTCGCCTCAAAAATGCTGTTTCCGTCCGCTTCCAAAACCAAAGGCTTTGCCTCAGATTCATCTCCAGCGGCAATTTTCACACATTCCAACGTCAAATGGTATTTGTACCCATTTTGACCCTTGTCAATCGCCATTCCCGCAACAATGGAATAAGTTTCCACTTCGTGGTAACTCCAACATCCTGCACAGACCATTGGAATGAGCAAGACTTCAAGGAGAGCCACCGCAATTTTGATTCGTTTGCTCATTTGCTTTTTTCGCCTCCGCGGGACTGCCGCACTCTGTTGCCGGACAAAAATTTCGGCCGTCGAATCATTACCCACCACGGCGCACGCACATAGATATCCTTATAGTCTTTCATGCTGCGTGTATATATCCCCGACATGATCGGAACACCAAAAGAGGTAATGCTGAAAACACCTGCCAACATAATTAACACACCTAAAATCAGTCCGTAAAGCCCTAAAACACACACACACGCCAGCAGAATAAAGCGGTGCCAAATCATATATCCTTTCAGCCGTGTCACCATTAATCCGCTGATGCCCGTCAGCCCGACCACAATAATAATCGGTGCGCTGACAATCTTTGCGTTCACGGCCGCCTGCCCAATGACCAAAGCGCCAACAATGCTCAGTGTTTGCCCCATTAAGCCCGGCATTCGGGCACCGGATTCCCTCAGCATTTCGAATACAATCAGCATCAACGTTGTTTCCAACGCGGTCGGAAACGGCAGCCCCTGCCGAGCGGTAATCACGCTGAACAACAGCGGAGAAGGGAGCAGCTCTTGGTGGAATGTCACCAACCCAACATAAACGGCCGGAAGACAGCAGGAAACAACAAACGCAAAAATACGCAGCATACGTCCAATGCAAGTGAAATAATAATTGAGATAGTAATCCTCATCATCTTGAAAATGCTCGATAAACAAATGGGGCACGGTCAAGACCATGGGGGTTCCATCCAAAAATAAAGCTACGCGGCCTTCCAGTAATTTTGCCGCAACCACGTCCGGGCGTTCCGTACTGCCAACGGTCTTAACGGCGGAATAGGGAGCGTCCTTAATGATTTCCGTAATATAATTGCTGTCCAACGTGCCGTCAATATCAATTTTTCGCAGCCGCTCCTTCAGCTCCTTTAGAACCGCATGATTGGCAACGCTGTCCAAATAGCAAATGCACGCTTTTGTCTTGGTTCGTCTGCCAAACGTCATAAATTGAAATTTTAAATCGGGCGTGCGTATTTTTCGCCGAAGCATGGAAAGATTGGTTAAAATTGATTCATTAAATCCCTCCCTTGGACCGCGAATGGCACGTTCACTTTCCGGCTCGGTGATGGAGCGCAGCGAAAATCCCTTCGTGTTGAGCACCAGTGCCTGGGCGCAGCCTTCCAAAAGCAAGGCTGTGTCCCCATACACAATGCCCTGAATTAACTCATCTATCGAATCCGTTTTTTTCGCATCGTTGGCGAACATGGCCTGCATCTGAACCGTATCAATCAGGGATTGCCCCTCATGCGTCTGAAAAACAAATTCAAGCAGAGGACGGATGACATCCTGATTCATCAGGCGGTTATTCACCATGCCGTCCACATACACCAGGCAGAACCGCATGGTCTTTTTTCCCCGGTTGTTTTCCAACAGTCTGAAAATCAGCGTATCATCCCCCGTAAATAGGTGCCTTAAATAGTCAATATTCTGCTGCAGCTTGTCCGATGGGAGTTTTGCCCCCGCAAAGCTGTTCTCGGAGTTCATGTGTATTTCCCCTTTCACCGGAATAAAGCGCGGCATAGAAAATTCATGCGTTTATCGTTCCCATTGACGCAGGGAATATGCACTGCTTCAAATCAATCAAAGTTACAACATTTCTCTATATGAATGATAAAAATGCTTCTTGCGGCAGGTACCGCTGTGTTCTACAATATGAACAGAAAACAAAGCTTCATGCGGGGGGATTTTATGAAATCAATGGAGGTTAAAGCCGTAGTTAAGGATAAAAAATTCTGCGGTACACTTGCCGACCTCTACGGTATCGGCAGAGAACGCGCAGAGGCCTGCCGGCTGCGACTGCTGCGTGCAGTGGAAAAATTCGAGGAATTGTTCGGCGCGGAACGGGAAATTCGTGTTTACAGTGCGCCGGGCCGCACGGAAATCGGCGGAAATCACACGGACCACCAAGGGGGACGGGTACTGGCCGCGGGCGTTGATTTGGATGCCATTGGTGTTGCGGCCGTAGGCGGGGATGAAATCTGTATCCAGTCCGAAGGTTTTCCGGCGGATAGGCTCAATCCGAAGGAACTTTCACCGGTGCCCGGCGAACAGGGTTCCAGTACCGCTTTAATCCGCGGTATCTGCGCTCAACTATCCGCAGCCGGCCACAGAGTGAGCGGAATTCAAGCCTACACGCAGTCGGATGTACTGCCGGGTTCGGGACTGTCGTCTTCCGCGGCATTTGAAGTTCTCATCGCACGGATGGTGGACGACTTGTTCGGCAGCGGGGACATGGATGCTGTCCGTATTGCGCAGATTGGCCAAAAGGCGGAAAATGAGTATTTCGGCAAGCCCTGCGGCTTGATGGATCAAACAGCCTGCGCAGTCGGAGGGTTTGCAATGATGGAGTTTCATGACAAACAGAATCCGGCCGTTGAAAAAGTTCCATTTGATTTTGCCGCTTGCGGCTATCGTCTTTGCATCATAGACACAAAGGGGAACCACGCAGGCTTGACCGACGATTATGCCGCAATTCCGCAAGAAATGCGAAAAGTTGCCGCCTGTTTTGGAAAAACACTGCTGTCCCAGGTAGATGAATCGGAATTTTATTCCGAGCTTGCCCGAGTACGCAAGCAAGTCGGGGATCGTGCCGTACTGCGGGCTATCCATTATTTTGATGATAACAAACGCGTGCTAAAGCAGGCCGCCGCGCTGCGAGAAAATCGGTTTGCCGATTTCCTGCATCTGGTACGGGAAAGCGGCCGCTCTTCCTTTATGTACCTGCAAAATGCCTACGCTCCTTCCCGTACACAGGAGCAAGGCATTTCATTGGCACTTGCGCTGTGTGAGCGCCTGCTCTCCGATTCGGGCGGTGCATGGCGCGTGCATGGCGGCGGATTTGCCGGCACAGTGCAGGCTTATGTACCACAGAAAGACTTTGACGGTTTTCGGCGTGAAATTGAGTCCGTCTTCGGCCCCGGTTCCTGCCGAGCTCTTTTGGTGCGTACAGCCGGCGCTGTTCGTATTTTGTAACATGGCATACTACTATTGGGGGAATTTTTATGGCAGAATTAAGATGGGATCCTTTTATTAAAGACTGGACCATGGTCGCCTCCAATCGGCAAAGCCGTCCGCAGATGCCGAAAGATTGGTGCCCATTTTGTCCGTCCTCCGGCAATGTACCGGATTACGATGTGTTAGAATATGACAACGATTTCCCCGCGCTTTCCACCTCTCCGGGGGAGCCTGACCCGGTGGAAACGGATTTTTTCCGCACAGCGCCGAATTACGGGAAATGTGAGGTCATTCTTTACTCGCCGGAACATCAAGCCTTAATGACACAGCTTTCCGATGACCACATGGAAAAACTGGTCAATCTCTGGTGCGAACGGTTTAAAGCATTGCGCAGCGACCCGAAAATCAAGTATATCTTCATCTTTGAAAACCGTGGCGAAGCGGTTGGCGTGACCATGCCGCATCCACACGGGCAGATTTACGGTTATCCGTTCCTACCGAAAAAGCTGGCACTTGAAACAGACTCCGCAAAAGAGTATTATGTACAAAACGGACGCTGTCTGTTCTGCGACTTTCTGAAAAAAGAACAGGAATTCGGGAAACGCATCATTTTTCAAAATGAGCATTTCACCGTCCTGCTTCCGTTTTTCAGCGCATACCCCTATGGCGTCTATATTTTCGCAAATGCTCACCGGCAGTACATCACCGATTTTTCTGCGGAGGAACGCCGCGCGCTCGGCGTGACTGTGCGCAGCACGGTCGGGATGCTAGACAGCCTGTTCGGTTTTCGGTTCCCGTACATGATGTGCATGCACTCCGCGCCGGTGAACATGGGCGACTATTCTAAAGATTTTCATTTCCACATCGAATTCTATCCGCCGATGCGCAGCGCGGAAAAAATCAAGTTTAACGCCTCCAGCGAAACCGGGGCATGGGCGGCCTGCAATCCGACCTGCCCGGAGGAAACCGCTGAGGAATTGCGCGCAGCCTATCGGCGATATCTGACCGAAAAGGAGAAAACAGAATGAATATCCTCATTACCGGCGGAGCCGGATACATTGGCTCCCACACCTGCGTGGAACTGCTCAACAGCGGTTTCGACATCGTTGTGATGGACAATTACAGCAACGCCTCTCCCGACGTAATCGGTAAAATTGAAACACTCACCGGCAAAAAGTTTCCTGCCTATGAGTGCGACATGCTGGATTATGAAGGGTTTGAAAAAATCTTCAAAGAAAACAAAATTGATGCGGTCATCCATTTTGCCGGCTTCAAAGCCGTAGGCGAGTCGGTGGAAAAGCCGCTGGAATATTACCACAATAACCTGACCGGAACACTGAACCTCTTTCGCCTAATGAAACAATACGGCGTGAATAAATTTGTGTTCAGTTCCTCCGCGACGGTTTACGGCATGAACAATAAGGCGCCTTTTACCGAGGATATGCCGCTTTCAGCGACAAACCCCTACGGCTGGACGAAATATATGATTGAACAGATTACCCGCGACGCCTGCCATGCCAATCCAAATTTAAAAGCCGCACTGCTGCGCTACTTTAATCCCATCGGTGCCCATCCCAGCGGGCTCATCGGTGAAAACCCCAACGGAATCCCGAACAATCTGATGCCCTATATCATGAAAGTGGCAGTCGGCAAGCTTCCGAAACTTCATGTTTACGGCAACGATTACCCAACTCCCGACGGAACCGGCGTGCGCGACTACATCCACGTCTGCGACTTGGCACAAGGCCATGTAAAAGCGCTGGAGGCTCTGGATTCCATCAACGGCGCACGCGCGTTTAACCTCGGCACCGGCAAAGGCAGCTCCGTCTTGGATGTTGTCCATGCGTTTGAGCAGGCCAGCGGGGTTAAAATCCCATATCAGATTGACCCTCGCCGCCCGGGCGACATTGCAACCTGCTACGCCGACCCGTCCCGTGCAAAGGCGGAACTGCACTGGGAAGCAAAATACTCGCTTTCCGATATGTGCCGTGACAGCTGGAATTTCATCAGCAAAAATTCGTAATATCTCTGACCAACCCAGACAAGGCACAGGAACACTCGCATTGGCGGTTTCCTGTGCCTGTGTTTGTTGTAGCCATTAATCCGGATTATTCCGCACTGCAGTGCTCTCTGATTGATTTCGGCTATTGAAAGCGCACGCGCGACGGCTCCTGTTACCGGTGGGAAATGCGGACTAGATATGATGGTGATTAATAAGCGCTGAAGGATTTACATGAATCATGCAGTGCTTGACCACCGCAAAGTTCCCCTCAATTTCGTCATGGATGTTCTCGGCGACTTTATGGGCATGTTCAAAACTGGTGTTTCGGTCCAGCGTAATTTCCATATCCACATAGACCCTTGAGCCGCACCATCTTGTTTTCAACGCATCAATTGCCATTACTTCCCGATTACTCTTTGCAATTCGTTCAATGCTGCTTACCAGTTCAGGTGGACAGGAACTGTCAATCAGTTTTCTGCAGGCGTCCGCGCAGATTTCATAGGCCGCTTTGAAGATAAAGGCAGAGATAACAATACACGCCACGGAATCCACCGCGGCAACTCCCAGTCGCATGCCGGCAATACCCACCAGACTTCCAACGGAAGAGAGCGCATCGGAACGGTGGTGCCACGCGTCCGCCTCCATGGAGGCAGAGCGAATTTTTTTCGCACATTTGATGGTAAACCGATACATCCATTCCTTCGCCGCGATGGAAACGACAGCCGCGCCCATTGCCCACGTGCTCAACCGCCAATTCGGCAGCAGCGCCGGAGACGGCTCAAACAGCTTGCGAATCCCGTTCCAGCCAATTGAGCCGCCGATTCCAAACAGCATCATGCCCAGTACAAACGCAACAATACATTCGATTTTTTCATGCCCGTATGGATGGCCGAAATCGGACGGCTTATGCGACACGCGGATACCTATGAGAACGGCCAATGTGCTGAAAATATCGGCCAGGGAATGTACTGCGTCGGAAAGCAAGCTTGCCGACGCTATTTTAATACCAAACAATCCCTTGAAGGCAAACAAGAATAGGTTTATCATCATGCTTTGAATGGAAATCTTGTATGCCATACGGGACTCCAGCGGAGTCAAGCAATCATCTCCCAAAAAAAGCGTACATCTTTTTGTATGCTGTTCCCATATTATGATAAATTCATTTCGTATGACATAAAACAATAAGAGACCGGAAATCCTGTAAGCAGGAGTTCCGGCCTCTTTTGCGCTGCTATACAAAATTATTCCTTTGCTAAAATTGTTCCGCCACCCAAAACAATATCGCCGTCGTAGAATACAACTGCCTGTCCCGGCGCAACCGATTTTTGCGGGGATTCAAATTCTACCCGCACCCTGCCGTCCTGCAAGGGCAAAAGTTTTGCTTTTGCCAGGGATGCCGAATAGCGCACTTTCACCCACGCATCCATCGGCTGTTCCAATGTATCAAACGGGATAAAGTTTAGGTCTTCCGCCGTTAGAGCCGAAGTGTAGCGTTCCCGTTCTTCGCCAAGTGTTACCGTATTATGTGCGGCATCGATATCCGTCACATACATCGGTTTGCCAAATGACATTCCCAATCCTTTTCGCTGCCCGACCGTATAATACATGACTCCGCGGTGTCGGCCAATAACGTTTCCCTTCTGGTCAAGGAAATCCCCCGGCTTTGCCGCGTGCCCGGTATACTGCTCTAAGAATTTGCCGTAGTCGTTATCCTCCACAAAGCAGATTTCTTGACTGTCCCGCTTGCGCGCCACGGTTAAACCGGCTTCTTCAGCCATGGCACGGATTTCCGGTTTGGAGTATCTCCCAACGGGCAGCAGCGTATGCGCAAGCTGGTGCTGTGTCAGCATATACAGCACATAACTCTGATCTTTTGCCGCGGGGGATTTTTTCAAAAGCCATCGCCCTTCGCCCGTTTGCTCAATGATAGCATAGTGCCCGGTTGCCACATAATCGAATCCCAAAAGTTCGGCGCGATCCAGCATTGCACTGAATTTAATATGGCGGTTACAGGCAATGCAGGGATTCGGTGTCCTTCCTGCCTCATACTGCGCCGCAAACGGGGCAATCACATCCCGTTCAAACAGTTCCGTGAAATTTAATACCATATGGTCAATACCAAGCTGATAACAGACGCGGCGCGCATCATCAATATCTGAAAGAGAACAGCATCCGCCTTCTTTTTCCCTCATCAGTTCATCCGGCCGAAGGCGCAGAGTGACACCCGTCACCTCATAGCCGGCTTTCTGCAAAAGCAGGGCGGCGACCGAACTGTCTACGCCGCCGCTCATTCCTAACATAACTTTTTTCTTCATTTACTTTACCGGTTCGTCGTCCGCCGCTTCACCCGTGTCATTTGGATACCCGGCGGCGGCACTGAATGATTGAAAAACATCCTCTCCGTCGTCGGCATATTCGGCGTTGGCGAACTCGTCCTTTTTTTCCTCCTCTTCATCATCGTCGACTCCCGCCGGAACCATCATTTCATCCAGCTTCATATAGGCGCGTTTTAATCTGCGGTCGGCATTGTCCACAGCCTTACAGAGCGGTTCGGTGCGCTCGTTGGACGGATCACGCAGGTTTTCATAATAATATTTTCCCAACTCCATAAGGGAACGGGCTTTAATATCTTTTTCGTTGCGGATGACAATTTTCAGCCGGTTAATGATGGCGGCCTTGCGGTTTTTATCCACGACAAAATTGACCGCCTTCGTCACGGACTCGGCAACATTCTTAAACACTTCCATTCAGATACCTCCTGCCGCGCATGCGGTATTACATAATTTTGTTCCTATTATACCTCAAAATAACGTTCCTGCAACAGTATTATTTCATCTATTCCTTTTTTTATGTTAGTATGATATAATGAAAAAACACGCAAAGAATAAGGGGATAGCGGGAATGTCGACGCAAATAACCGAAGAGATCAGCTGCCCGCAGTGCGGCGCTGCTGTGAAAACGGAACTGTGGCCGGGGGTCGACGCCGTACGAAACCCGGATCTAAAAGCGCGCATATTGGACGAAACCATGTTTGACTGGAAATGCCCGGAATGTGGCTATGCTGCCCGGTTTTTATATCCATTTTTATACCACGACCCTGAACGCAAGTTCATGGTATACCTTTCGCCAAACGGCGACGGCTGCAAAGAATCCGATATTGAAGCAAAGTTTCCGCAGCTGGCCGGCATTACGAAACGGTTGGTTTCTACGCCGGAATCTTTGAAAGAAAAGATTTTAATTTTTGAAGCCGGTCTGGATGACCGCGCAGTGGAACTGGTAAAATTTGCGTTAGCAGGCGTTTTGGACAAAAAACACGGCAAAAAGGCCACCGCCGGTTATTTTTGCTATGCCGATGAGCAGGCGAACGAAATCGCTTTCTCCTTTTTGTTTGAAGGTGAAACCGAGCCCGTTCGCCGGCACACAAGAATGGATGCTTACCGCAAATCGATAGAAATTGTGGAAAGTTCCGAAAATGTTCAGTCGGAAGGATTTTTTCCGGTTGACAATGTTACAGCTCAAAAAATACTGGACGAATACCATGAAAAAAAGAATGCCGTTGAGTAAAGATTGGGGCGTTAGAGCAACATATGTGCGGACTATGCGGATTTACAGGAGAAGTAATTGACCGGGATGCGGTTGTAAAACATATGACGGATGCTATCACACACCGCGGACCGGATTCGAGCGGAATCTATACGGATTCCGATATAGCAATGGGGTTCCGCCGCCTGAGCATCATCGATTTAAACCAGGGAGACCAACCGATTTACAACGAAGATGGCTCCCTTGTGGTGATGTTCAACGGCGAAATTTATAATTATCAGCAGCTAAGAGAAATTCTAGTGGCAAAAGGACATCAATTTTCAACCAACACAGACACTGAAGTTCTGGTGCATGGTTTTGAGGAATGGCAGGAAGATCTTTTGAACAAGCTGCGCGGCATGTTCGCGTTTGCCATTTGGAACAAAAAAGAAAAGAGTCTGTTTTTAGCGCGTGACTTTTTCGGCATTAAGCCGATGCACTACACGCAGGTAGGTGACCATTTTGTCTACGGCTCCGAAATCAAAAGCATCCTGCAGTTTCCGGGGTTTGAAAAGAAACTGAATCTTAATGCTTTGGATCATTATATCTCTTTTGAGTATCCGGTTCCGCCGGAAACTTTTTTTGAGAACGTATTTTGCCTCATGCCGGCACACTATCTTTGGTACCGCAACGGTGAGGTGGAAATTAAACGCTACTGGGAACCGAAATTCGAGCCGGATGAGTCCATGACCGAGGAAGAGGCCGTCAACGAAATCGATCAAGTATTTGAGGACTCCGTCGCGGCACATCGCATCAGCGACGTAGAGGTAGGCTGTTTTCTTTCCAGCGGAGTGGATTCAAGCTATGTTGCGACCTATTTTTCCGGTCAAAAAGCCTTCACCGTGGGGTTTGGTGAGGATAAGAAATACAATGAAATCAGCTATGCCAAGGAGCTTTCTTCCAAAGTCGGACTGGAACATCATTATAAGACCATCTCCCCGGATGAATATTGGGGAAATATCCGCAAAGTAATGTATCACATGGATCAACCGGTTGCGGACGCTTCCTGTATCGCATTATATTTTGTGTCCAAGATTGCGAGCGAATATGTTAAAGTGGTCCTTTCCGGTGAAGGTTCTGACGAGCTGTTCGGCGGCTACAACATCTACCATGAACCGGATGACATGGCGGCCTACCGCCGTCTGCCCATAGGGCTAAGAAGGGCACTTGCCGCCTTAGTGCAAATGCTGCCTTTTTCTTTTAAAGGCAAGAATTTCCTCATCCGCGGCGCAAAGTCCATTGAAGAAACCTTCATTGGCAACAACAGCCTGTTTACCATGGCGGAAAAGCGCCGTCTTTTAAAAGAAGACCTGCCGGCCACACGCCCGCAGAAACTAACCCGACCTTGGTATGACCGCGTCAAAGATCTGGACGATGTGACGAAAATGCAGTATCTGGACATCAACGTCTGGATGGTTGGGGATATCCTGGTCAAGGCCGACCGCATGAGCATGGCGAATTCCTTGGAATTGCGCGTGCCGTTTCTGGACCGTAAAGTGTTCGCCGTTGCCTCCCGCATCCCCCGCCGGCTGAAGGTAAACCCGCAGAACACAAAATACGCACTGCGCAAAGCTGCTCTGCGGCATCTGCCGGAAGGCACCGCCCAAAAGAAAAAGCTTGGTTTTCCCGTTCCGATTCGTGTTTGGCTGCGGGAGGAAAAATACAGTCAAATTGTGCGTAAGGCATTTCTTTCCAAAACTGCGGAACAATTCTTCAACACCGATTTTCTCATAGCGCTGCTGGATAGCCACATACAGGGCAAACGTGACAACAGCCGAAAAATTTGGACTGTCTTTATTTTCCTTGTCTGGTACGATATTTATTTTAACGGTGCTCCTCATGAGCCTGGGGACATGCCGTTTATTCAATAACCGTTTCCCCCGGCATCCGTTGGGGGATTTTTTATGCTTTTCCGCATAGATGCGATGATTTGTGAATAAAATATTTTTACTTGTATTCCCCATGTAAAAAAGTTATACTAATTCTAAGAATCGTTCTTGTTTATTAAGGTGAGATTTTGAAAGAAGGGTTTTATATGAATTTATTCGATTTAACCGGCAAGGTTGCCGTTGTAACGGGTGCCTCGAGCGGATTGGGTGCGGATGCTGCAAGGGCTTATGCGGCGCAGGGTGCGGATGTGGCACTTTTGGCCCGCAGAAAAGAAAAGCTGGATGCGGTAGTAAAGGAAATTGAGGCAACGGGACGAAAAGCCATTGCGGTTACGTGCGATGTATCAAAAGAAGAAAACGTGAAATCCGCAGTTGAGCAGGTAATAAGCACGTTTGGAAAAATCGATATCCTTTTAAACAACGCAGGCATAGCGCAAGGTGGCTCGGTGGAAACTCTAAGCACGGAAGATTGGGACCGCTCCATGAATGTTAACGTCAAGGGTATCTACCTGATGTGCAAATACGTGGTTCCCGTTATGAAAGAGCGCAAATACGGAAAAATAGTCAACATTGCTTCCGTCAACGCAATTCTTGCAGACAAGGCGGACGCGTTGGTCCGCCATGTTTACAACACCTCCAAAGCAGCGGTGGTGGGTCTGACGAAAGGCATGGCCGCAAGCTACGCAAAAGACGGTATCACCGTAAACGCACTGGGACCCGGGCTGTTTGAATCTGAAATGACGGCGGATACTTTGTTTAAACACGAAGCTTTCATGAATATGTATAATTCCCTCTGCCCGGCTTCCAGACCGGGGGCAAAAGGGGAATTAAATGGCCCAATTCTGTTTTTCTCGTCGGACGCAAGCAGCTACACAACAGGGCAGTTCCTTGTGGTTGATGGTGGATTTTCCATTGTGTAATCGGAATATCCACCATTCATTGAACTGATTCCTTACAGAGATATCAATTTTTAACAAAAGCCGGGAACCGTGACGACTTACGCCACGGCTCCCTGCTTTTATCTTACAGTAAAACGATCTGAATATTATTTAGGTTATGAGTTCTTAAACGCTTTGAATTCTTTTGTTATAGTGTCGGCATATGCCTTATTTTCATCATCGTCAACGGTGTCCTTGTAAATCATCAAATACTTGCCGTTATCGGACAGAATCGCAGGAATCTGCTGACCCAGCAAGGAAAACTCCCCGCTCGATTTGACACTGTCCAGCACCTCTTGCGCTGTGTCGTTTACATTATCCGGTTCGTATTCATACAATTCCACCGTCACGTTATTTTTACCATTGTAGGAAAACTGATACCTCACGCCGCTTTTTGCTCCGATTACATCTGCACGCATCTCTTGCGGCTCGCCGGAAATCAGTTCGTTTCCGACTAAATAGGTTTCAAGTCCCTGTAAGTTGTCCTCAACATCCGATTGCAAGACACTCGGTGCGCTGGACTCTTCCCCCTGAGAGGATCCCGCCTCGGAGGACACGCCGCCCACATCGCCTGCACCGCAGGCTGTGATTGTCATCAATAAAGCGGCCACAGCCGCCAAAATCCATATTTTTTTCATTTTTTCTATCCGCCTTTTCCTAGCAATAAAGTTTGCTCGACCAAAATGCCCGCAAACCTGACTTTATTATTATCACCATTTTGCTTGCTTTTGTCAACTGTCAAAAAATCGGGCGGTATAAATTGTGATATAACAGTATATTCTTTACCGCCAGCATAATTTTGACAAGGTCATACCCACTTGCCCGCAAGAAGAGAATGTTTCCGTAAAAAGAAACGAAGGGAGGAGTTTCCTCTCTTCGTTCCATGATATACAGGCCTCTCGTAATGGAGAACTGCAAATGCACTGCGCCGTTTGTCCAAACGTTTACGATTGCTCTGTATATTCATCTCAAGTTTACTCTATCATTTGCTCTCTGTCAATTATTTCCTTAGGGCTTTCCTTGCATGAGAGATGGAACCTCTTCTTGCAACTGTTGAATCAGCGCAAGGGAATCTTCCTTTGTCTTCCCACGGCAGGAAAGATATGCCTTGATTTTAGGTTCTGTGCCGCTGGGGCGGATAATGACTTTACCACCGTTTTCCAAGCGATACTCCAACACATTAGATTTTGGCAGATTGATTTTCTGGCCGTCGCTTGTAACAGACGCCTGGTAATCGCTCCAGCCGCACACTTTGCTTCCTGCAATCTGAGATGGGGTTTCATTTCTCAGGGAGTCCATGATGTTCTTCATTTGAACCATGCCGTCCGCGCCCTCGAACGTGAAATTCATCAGCACGTTCTGATAATAACCGTATTTGCGGTACAACGCATCCATTGCATCGACCAGTGTCATGCCTTTTTTGCGGTAATATTGAGCCATCTGACAAATCAGCATGCTCGCGTTGACTGCATCCTTGTCGCGCACATAGCTGCCGGACAGATAGCCATAACTCTCCTCAAAGCCGAAAATATAGCGCTCTGCTTCTCCGTCTTTCTCCAGCAAAGCAATCTGATCACCAATGTACTTAAAGCCTGTCAGAACGCGCCGCAGTTCAATGCCGTAATCTTCTGCAACAAGGGTTGCCATATCGGTGCTGACAATGGTCGTCACCGCCACCGGATTCTGCGGCATGGTACCCTGCTCTTTGCGGATGCGCGTAATAAAATCAAGCAGCAGAACACCGACTTCATTACCCGTCATCAAAACAAATTTCCCGTTTTGATTGACCGCAATGCCGCAGCGGTCGCAGTCAGGGTCGGTAGCCAAAAGCAAATCCGGCTGAACTTTTTCGCAAAGTTCCAATCCCTTTTGCAGCGCCTCCCGTATTTCGGGATTTGGATACGGGCAAGTGGTAAAGTTGCCGTCCGGAAATTCCTGCTCCGGCACAATCGTTACGTCCTCCACACCGATTTTCTTCAGAATCCGCGTTACGCAGACGCGCCCGGTTCCGTTCAGCGGTGTATAAACCACCTTTAAGCCGGTACAGGGTTCCTGAAAGACACGCTGCTTCATCACTTCATCAAGGAAGCGGTCGGTCACCTCATCCGGAATGAGGGAAATAAGCCCTTCTTCCTGCGCCTTTTTATAATCCATGCGCTTAACATCACTGAACACATCGAGTTTCTCAATTTCCGCAAGTACGTCGTCCGCCATTTTTAACGTGATTTGACAGCCATCGCTGCCGTATACTTTATATCCGTTATATTTAGCGGGATTGTGGCTTGCCGTCACACAAATGCCCGCGTCACAATGCAGAAAGCGAACTGCCCAGGAAAGAGTTGGAGTTGGCGATAGCTGCGGGTAGATATGCGCTTTTACACCGTTGGCGGCAAGCACGGCTGCGGCCTCCCGCGCAAAAAGATCGGATTTAATACGGCTGTCATAGGCTATGGCCACGCTGGGGTTTTCTTTATTCTTTTTCAGATAATTTGCAAGCCCCTGTGTCGCTTTGCGCACCGTATAGATATTCATTCGGTTTGTACCTGCGCCGATGACGCCGCGCAGTCCTCCGGTGCCGAATTCCAAATCGCGGTAAAAGCGGTCTTTGATTTCTTCCGGCTTGTTTTGAATGGATTTTAATTCTTCGATTAAATTCGGATCATCCAACGCATTTTTCAGCCATCTTTCATATTCACTCATATCCATGTTCCTTTCTGTATAGATTCAGCATATGCTGTTACAGAGCAGTTGTCAAACCTTTCGGATACTGGGTACAATCCCTGCGGGGGTGATATCCAGAATTCCATAGGTTCCGCTGCTGCCGTGAAGCGAGCCCGGATTCATAATATACATTCCATCCCGGTACTCGGTCATTGCCACGTGCGTATGACCAAACAGCAGGATGTCCGCCTTCCGGCTGCGAGCCGCGGAAACAGCAGAATACATTCCGTACTTTACGTTGTAAGTATAACCATGGGTATAAAAAATATTTCTCCCTGCCAGTGTAATAAATTCTTCCACAGGCAGCGTACTGCCCAAATCACAGTTTCCGCGGACCATCAGAAACATCCGATCCGGGAAGTTAGCCTTTGCGTCGGCGGCTTCCTGTGCGCCGTCCCCTAAGTGGATGACAACTTCAGCCCGTGGCTGTTTTAAAATTGCCGCACGAAGAGAAAAATCGTCCCCATGGGTATCCGACACAACCAGTATTCGCATGAAAAGACCTCCTGAACCGTCCTGCCGGGACGGGTATATATTCGATGGGCATCGCATAAGAATATTGCGGGGTGATGTTATGCAAAACAACGCGGATAAAAATCAGTTACTGGAGACCCTTATGAGCAAACTCGGTCCGGAAGACCGCGAGCGGGTCAAGTCGCTTTTGTCAGACCGGCAGGCCTGTGAAAAAATCCTGAGCTCTCCGGAGGCGCAGGATATCATCCGCCGGTTTAAGGGAGGAAAATAAATGGATGATCTTTCCTCCATGCTCAACGGGATTTTAAAAGATCCTGAAAGCATGGAGAAAATCAAAAGTCTGGCGGGCATGCTGGGCGGGGGCGGCGGATCTCCGCCAGCATCTCCGCCTGCATCTGCATCGCCGGCGCCCAACGCGGGGGACAACCGCACACCCGGGAATGTGGATCCGGATTCCCTGAAGATGGTTATGAAACTTGCTCCCATCATTTCAAAATTCCGTCAGGAAGATGACAGCACTCGTCTTCTGCGGGCGCTTCGCCCCTTTTTAAAAGAGGAAAAGCGCAAAAAGCTGGATGAAGCCATCCGACTAATGCAGATCGTGCGGATGATCCCGTTTATCCGCAAGAGCGGACTTTTATGAGGTGAAATATGCCTGACAATCATAACGGGGATTCCTACAATTTTCATAGTCTTCAGGAAGAGGCCATTCGACGTGCAAGAGAAATGCAAGCCAGAGCACGCCTTTCGCCTTTTGAAGCTCCCGAACAGGAGCGCACCGCTGAACCACAGCCATCCCGGCCGCAAGACGAACAGGCTGCCGACAGCAGACCGTCCCCTCCGGCCCCGTCCGCGCCGCCTCCGCCGGCAAAGAAACCCGGTGAAGAACGGGCGAATGACCCAACCGCAGGACTTTTGGACACCCTTCTTAAAGACAATGAGCGTACACTCATTTGGATTCTTCTGCTGATTTTATTGGAAGAAAAGGCGGATACGGCGTTAATCCTTGCATTGATGTATCTTGCATCATAGGTCGGCACACATCACTCCCCGGGTGGGATTTCTGACAGCCCTGTCAGAAATTCTGCCCGGTTTTTATGATTCCGGCAATTCTTTTATCGCATAAATATACTGCTCCTGCGTGGACGGATTTGTTTTCAAATCATATTCCATATATTTAACGGGTTTCGGCTTGACATCGGACGAAACAGATCCGAAAGACTGTGCACGGGTTTCATCGCTGGGGGGAACATATCCAACGCGTAAAACAACCATATCCCCTTTCTTTTTGATTTCTTCTGTGTAAGGGGTATAGGTGCTGTCCAGCGAATAGAGTGCCACATGAAATTGCGCGTTTTCAGAATCGTACTCGAAGAATGTCTCCTCCGTTGGATTCTGCGGCTGCAGTTGGCAGTCCGGACCGAAAAGCTGATGACAGGCTTCCACAACATCACCAAGCGGGACAAGTGTTCTTCCCGCGTCATCATATTCCGTGTAGGTGGAGGCACTGTCGCCGGTCATGGTCTGCCAGAGAGAAGCGTTTAGCACAAAATCCGGATCCGCCTCCTCCGGTGAATCAAACGGCGGAGGATCCTGCGCTACAACCACCGTCAAAAATTGGTCATAAAGGCGCTGCTGTGTATCATCGGTTAAAACAGCATGAATTTTCATACCGATGGTGGTCGCAAGAAATCCTACGCCGCAAAGTGCAAAAATCAAGACAATTGTGCCGACAAAAATGCCGTATCGATGGCGCCCCCTGCGCCGTGGTTTAACCTTTGCCGGCGCGGTTGTTCCCATTCCGTCATCCCATTTTGTCAACAAACGTTCTTCATCAATGTCGTCGTTTTCCGGCAGAAAGTCGTCTATTTCCGTATCATTCTCCAGCCGGGCACGACGCTTTTGAGAAAGCTGTGACACCGATTCCGCCTTGCTAACATTAGACTTGCGCTGCCGCTTTTTGGGCGGCGACGCGTTGTCTTTTTTGTGTTCAAAGGAAGCGCGGTAATCCGCGGTATATGATTTTGGACTTTGTTTGGATTCCTTCTTGTCCATTCTATTCTCTCCTTTACTAACGGATCTGCCCGCTTCCTGTTACGACGAATTTGAAAGTAGTCAGTTCAAAAGCACCCATTGGTCCGCGTGTATGCAGCTTTTGGGTGGAAATTCCGATTTCTGCTCCCAGGCCAAACTCGCCGCCGTCTGTAAAACGCGTGGAGGCATTGACATAAACCGCAGCCGCATCCACTGCCGCAGTAAATTGCCGAGCATGCTCATAGCTGTTGGTCACAATGGCCTCGCTGTGGCCTGTGGAATACTTGGCAATATGCGCAATTGCCTCTTCCATGCTGTCCACCACCCGAACAGCGAGAATATAATCCAAGTATTCCCTCTGCCAATCTTCCTCCGCAGCAGGAACAACGCAATCCCCAAGAATCTCCCGGGTTCTGCTGCAGCCTCGAAGCTCCACATTTTTTTCGTCCAGCCTTTTCTTGATAGCCGGCAAAGCTTTTTGAGCAATATCTTTGTGAATGAGGATGGTTTCAATCGCGTTGCACACAGAGGGACGGGATGTTTTGGCATTATATATGATATCCGCCGCCATGTTGATATCCGCGGAATCATCAACATACACATGGCAATTTCCGGCACCAGTCTGAATCACCGGCACGCGGGAATGTTCCACAACCGAACGGATAAGTCCCTGACCTCCGCGGGGAATCAAAACGTCAATATAGCCGGTTAACCGCATCATCTCTACCGCCGACTCTCGCGACGTGTCCCGCACCAGCTGTATGCAGTCAGGGTTCAGCCCGCAGGAATCCAATGCGTCCCGCATCGCTTGCGCAATGGCTTCATTGGAATGTAATGCCTCCTTGCCGCCGCGCAGAATAACCACGTTTCCCGCCTTAAGGCAAAGTGCCGCCGCGTCGGCTGTCACATTCGGGCGAGCTTCGTAGATCATCCCGATAACCCCGATGGGAACGCGGATTTTTTCGATTTTCAGCCCGTTGGGACGGACAAATCCGGAAACCACCTGTCCAACCGGATCCGGCTGCGCCGCTACCGAACGTATGCCGTCGGCCATGGCCCGCACACGCTGCGCATTCAGAGTCAGCCGATCCAGCAATGACGCGCTCATGCCTTCCTTCTGCGCCTGTTCCACATCCAGACGGTTGGCGGCAAGAATCTTATCCTCTGCATTCTCAATGGCCTCTGCCATGGCACACAGTGCCTTTCCACGCTGCTGCCCGGCCGCTGCCAACTCAGCAGCGGCCGCCCTTGCCTTTTTCCCCATTTCTTCCAAAACAGTCATTGTGTTTTCCTCCGCTCCAATTCACGGCTTATTCGTGTTAATTTCCATTTTAGTGGTTATGTTCTCCGAAAATTGTCCCAATTTGCGCTCCTTCAAAAAGGTTGTACAGCTTTTCCGGATACACCCCGCTCATAATGCAGCAAGGTATTCCCGCCTGATTCACCGAGGCAGCCGCTTCCACCTTGGTACGCATGCCCCCGGTTCCGCGGCGGGACCCGGCTCCCCCCGCCAAAGCGCGAATTTCATCCGTCACCTTTGGCACAACCGGTATACGTCTGGCATTGGGGTTGACGGTTGGATTATCGTCATACAGTCCGTCGATATCGGTTAAGATAACAAGAAGATCTGCGCCTATCAAACGGGCAACAATTGCGGAAAGATTGTCATTGTCGCCGATTTGATTTCCGACTAACTCATCCACCACAACGGTATCATTTTCATTCACAACCGGAATGATATCCATAGCAATTAATTCTTTAAAAGTATTCTCTGTGTTTTTCCGTGTATTTTCATTTGCAATCACATCGCTTGTAAGCAGCACCTGCGCAACAGTGCGGTTGTATTCTCCGAAAAATTTATCATAGATAAACATCAGCTCACACTGACCGACTGCGGCAACCGCTTGCCGTTTTTCCGTTTCCGGCGGCCGCTCCCGAAGCCCAAGTTTCCCAACCCCAACTCCGATAGCTCCGCTTGTTACAAGCACAATTTCCCTGCCGGAATTCTGTAGGTCGCTTAGCACCTTGCAAAGACGTTCAATTCTGCATAAATTCAATTTTCCGTTTTCATATGTCAATGTGGAAGTACCCACTTTGACAACAATTCTTTTGGCCTGTGTAACAGCCGACATATTACAGCGTTCCTCTCCCTTTTATTTCGTTACGATTATATCATAAATTTTTATATTAGCAAACCGGTTTCCTAATTTTGCCCCGTTATGACCTTCGCTTGAGAAGGCTGAGTTGAGGCGTGGAAAACCGATTTTATTTATCTTCGCATCTGTTTTTCTTTCAGTTGATTTATAGAAATATTAGTTGTCTTACAGCATACCATTATCAAGTAAACTCAATCAAGGAGCTGATGATATGATATATGATTTTGGCTATCGCCTTCGAGAGTTAAGAAAAAGCAAACACTTAACTCAGACTCAGGTTGCAAAACGACTAAACCTCTCTAAAGCAACCATCAGCGGCTACGAAAATAATATTAAAACTCCGTCGCTGGATGTTTTGGTTAAATTATCCATACTCTACGGCGTGTCTGCCGATTACATCTTGGGGCTGGAAAACCGGAAGCTGCTGCAAATTGATGGCTTAACGCCGAATCAAGAGGAAATTATAAAGAGCCTTTTAAAAGAATTCAAAAAGACCAACGCAAAGACTACACAGTAACAAAAAAGCGCAGCCGACGACTGCGCTCTTCATCAGGTTTATCTTACTTGTCTGGATTTGCCGTAACTTGGCTTGCCACTTGAACGGCCGCGGTTATCATGCCGCGGAACCGGACGGCGGTGCGAAGTTCCCAGCGTATTTTCGGGAATCAGGCCTTCCACTTCTATCAGTGCTTCTCTGCGTGAGAGGTTTAATCTTCCTCGTTCATCAATATTCAGCACCTTTACCATGACTTCATCACCGACATTGACAACATCCGTTACTTTTTCAACCCGTTTTACATCAAGCTGCGAAATATGCACGAGACCTTCTTTGCCCGGTGCTATTTCGACAAACGCGCCAAAGTCCATCAGGCGTGTCACCTTTCCGGTATAAATGGAGCCCGGTTCCGGGTCGTTCGCAATGGTATCAATAATGTTGATAGCCCGTTTGCAGTTTTCCAGATCGATGCCGGAGACATAAACATGCCCGTCTTCCTCCACATCAATCTTAACGTCGCATTCCGAGCAAATCTTTTGGACCACTTTGCCGCCGGTGCCGATTATTTCACGGATTTTTTCAATGGGAACGGTGATGGAAAGCATTTTCGGGGCATACTTGGAAAGCTCCTTGCGCGGCTCGGGGATTGTCTTAAGCATAACTTCGTCGATAATGTAATCGCGAGCCTTATGGGTTTTATACAAAGCTTCCCGTACCATATCCGGTGTCAGTCCGTCAATTTTTAGGTCCATCTGAATTGCCGTGATACCTGCGTGGGTTCCCGCAACTTTAAAGTCCATATCGCCGAAAAAGTCTTCCACGCCCTGGATATCCAACATGGTCATCCAACGGTCGCCCTCGGTAATCAAACCGCAGGAAATTCCCGCAACCGGTGCCTTAATCGGCACGCCCGCATCCATTAGGGCCAATGTAGAGCCACAGATGGAAGCCTGGGAGGTGGATCCGTTGGAAGAAAGAACTTCCGAAACAAGACGCAGTGTGTACGGGAATTCTTCCACCGGTGGAATGACCGGCTCAAGTGCACGTTCCGCAAGCGCTCCGTGTCCGATTTCGCGGCGGCCCGGCCCACGGTTCGGCTTTGTTTCGCCGACGGAGTAAGAAGGCATGTTGTACTGGTGAATATAGCGTTTTGTTTCCTGTTCATCGATGCTGTCAAACGTCTGCTCATCACTCATGGGGCCAAGTGTCAGCACGGTGAGCACCTGAGTCTGTCCACGGGTAAACAGGCCGGAACCGTGTACCCGCGGCAACAGACCAACTTCCGCTGCGAGCGGGCGGATTTCATCCATTTTACGGCCGTCAACACGTTTCTGCTCATCCAAGAGCCAACGGCGCACCACATATTTTTGTGTTCTATACATACATTCGTCGATCTTTGCTTCCTGTTCAGGGTAGATCGGGTCGAATTTTTCATGAACCTTTTCATAAATCGGCTGCAGACGTTCATCGCGGACTTTCTTATCAACGGTATCCAGTGCTTCGCGCACATCTTCCAGTGCAAAATCCTTAATCGCTTCCAGCATTTCCTCATCCGGTTCATTGCTTGGGTAGGAAAATTTCGGTTTTCCGATTTCCTCTTGAATCGACTTGATAAATTCGATGATTGCTTGGTTTGCCTTATGTCCGGCCATGATACCGTTATACATGATATCGTCCGGAATTTCATTCGCTCCGGCTTCAATCATGGCAATTTTTTTAGCAGTAGAAGCGACCGTGACAGCCATTTGAGATTTCTTTCTCTGCTCACTGGTGGGGTTAATGACGTATTCGCCGTCGACATACCCGACGGAAACACCGGAAATCGGGCCGTTCCACGGAATATCCGAAATGCTGATGGCAATGGATGTGCCGACCATCGCGGCAATTTCCGGCTGGCAGTCATAGTCGACGCTCATAACGGTGCAGACAACGGAAACATCATTGCGCATGTCTTTGGGAAACAGCGGGCGAATCGGCCGGTCGATCAAACGGGAAGTTAAAATTGCCTTGTCCGTCGGGCGTCCCTCACGCTTCAAATAAGAACCGGGAATTCTGCCAACGGAATACAATTTTTCCTCAAAATCCACGGACAGCGGAAAAAAGTCCACTCCTTCGCGCGGTTTTGCGGAAGCCGTAACCGCCACATGCACCACGGTATCGCCGTAGCGAACCAGGCACTCTCCGTTTGCAAGCTGAGCCATTTTTCCGGTTTCCACTACAAGCGGCCTGCCCGCAAAGTCCGTTTTGTACACTCTGTAGTTCTCAAACATATATCTATCTCCTCCATTGCGTCTCCGGACGGCGGGCACGACTGATTTAGCAATAAAACCGGCGTCCAGCCCTTTGCGCGGGGCGCTCGTTTCACTGCTAAATTCCTGCGTATCCCTCGTACCGGAGTTTCGCACAATAAGCATAATAATCCTAAAGGCAGGCGGTAACAAGAACCGCCTGCCCCAACGTTTCATTTTATTTGCGGATCCCCAGTTTGTCAATGATGACACGGTACCGTGAGATATCCTTTTTCTGCAGATAATTGAGCAAATTTCTTCTCTGCCCAACCATCTTCAGAAGGCCACGGCGGGAATGGTGATCCTTTTTGTGGGCTTTCAGATGTTCGGTCAGTGCATTGATTCTATATGTGAGAATCGCAATCTGAACCTCCGGTGAACCGGTGTCACCCTCATGCAGTGCATACTGCTTAATAATCTCATTTTTTTCTTCTTTTAGCATATTTCTGTTCCACCTTTTTTAAATTTTCCTCATTCTCAGAACAGGGCCGGTGAAATCCCCATCGGGGCGTTCCCCCTGCTCCGGGAAAGGGCTTTGCGTTTTTTATTATATCACAGCGGGGCATATTTGTAAATCACAAAATAATCACAAACTCATTTGTCTGCCAACTGCAGCCCGCGGTAGATTTCTCGCGCCTGTGCACCGTCTTGCAAAATGGCGCTCTGAAGTTCTTCCAGCGTGGAGAACTTTCGTTCCGGGCGCAAAAAGCGAAGCAATTCCACGCGAAGCGATTTCCCGTACAAATCGGCGCCGCGGTAATCCGGCATCCAAGTTTCAGAAATCACATGGTCCGCACCTACCGTGGGCCGAACCCCAACGTTTGTCACGCCGAAATAATTCTTGCTTTCTATCTCGACCTGCGAAACATATACACCAAATTTCGGCTGAACGAATCCGACCGGCAGCTCTTGATTCAGCGTAGGTGTGCCAAGGGAATGCCCCAGCCTTTTCCCGTGCTGAACCGGCGTACAATAGCCAAACGGACGTCCCAGCAAACGCTGTGCTTCCTCCACGCGTCCGGACTCTACCAACCCGCGGATGCGTGTGGAACTGACCGGCATGCCATCCAGCTGCACCGCCTGTGCAACAGATACCTCGATGCCGCGCGCTTTGCACAGTGCAGTCAGCACGGTGCTGTCCGCCTTGCCGCCGCGCCCAAATGTAAAATTGAACCCACAGCAAACCTTTTTCGCCTTCATATATCCGATAAGCACTTGCTCAACGAATTCTTCGGCACTCAAATCCATTACTGAACGAAAATCAACCATGTAAAGCTGCCGAACACCCATGTCCCGCAGAAGACTAATCTTTTCTTCCTGCGTCTGCAGACGTCCGCCGGCTCGTCCGCCCAAATCCACAAGCGGATTTTCCACAAAGGTGAATACAGTGGGAAGCAGGCCGTCCGCCGCGCCGTCCAGCGCTAAGGAAATCACTTTTTGATGCCCAATATGCAGTCCGTCAAAATTGCCAAGTGCAACGGCGCTGTCCCCTGCAGACGGTACCAATGTTCTGAAAACATCCATACTAATTTTTCTCCAAAACAAACTCTTTATTCACCACACCGAAACAATCGCAGCACGCGAAGCTGCCCGCCTGCAACCCGGCCCAGTCCAAGAAATTCACCTTTCGGATTTCTGACACGCAGCACTGTTTCTTCCGGCGGCATGGAGCGGCGCAAAGATGTTCTTCTTAAATCCAAGGCGCCGCCGTTGGAAAAACGCTTTGCCTGTGCAGCCGATACAGCTACGGACGGCATACTTAAAAACAGCGTTTCCACCGGAAGCACACATTCTCCAAGCCTGCCCTGTGCTGCCAGCTCTTTTGCCCGCGGCAAGGTGACACAGTCATCAAGCGTAAAACCGCATGCACGCGTTCGGCGCAGTGCGGACATAACACCGTATGTATGCAGCGCCTTTCCCAAATCCGAACAAAGCGTGCGGATATAGGTGCCTTTGGAACATGCAATTCTGAGCGTGCCGCTGCGGGTGGATTCGTCATAGCTTAAAAGTTCCAATCGGCTGATTGTCACCGAGCGGGGCTTGCGCTCCACTTCGATGCCCTGCCGTGCAAGGTCATAAAGGCGCTTGCCGCCTACGCTGACAGCCGAAACCATGGGAGGAATCTGCAGAATATTGCCGCGAAATGGGCCGAGTGCCGCCTCCACTTCCTCCGCAGTTGCTCCGCGTTCACTTTCTGCGATGACTTTGCCCGTTGTATCTTGCGTATCCGTTTCAATTCCCAATTGAAAACCCGCCTCGTATTCTTTGTCCGTGTCGGGCAGCAGCGCATTGGCACGCGTCGCGCACCCAATCAGCAGCGGAAGCACACCGGTTGCCATCGGGTCCAATGTTCCCGTATGACCGATCTTTCGTTCATGCGTCAAGCCGCGCATGACTGCAACCGCATCAAAAGAAGTAAACCCGGCGGGTTTGTCTAAAATGAGAACTCCATTCATAAGCGATCTTCCAAATACTTTGTTACCGCGCGAAGCATTTGTGTTTTCGCTTCGGTCAGCGGGTATTTTAACGTGCAGCCGGCAGCCCCTTTATGGCCGCCGCCGCCGAATTTTTCACAGATTTCCGAGGCGTTTGCCGGGTCGCGCGCACGAAGCGATACTTTCCACGTACCGTCCTCTTTTTCGCGCAGTGTCACGCCGATTAAAACGCCTTCAATGCCGCGGGGAATGGTCGCAAGGCCATCCAAATCATCCTGTTTTGCGCCGGATTCCTCTATCATCTTCTGGGAAATCACAATCACCGCAACTTTGCCGTCGCACTCATATTCAATAGAATCGAGCACTCTGCGCTCCATTTCCAGCCTAGCGCGGCTTTTTGTATCAAACATTTCACGATTAATTGTCGGCGCATCAATGCCTGTTTCAACCAAATCGGCCGCAATACGGTAAGTGCGCGGTGTGACATTAATATACTTAAAGCAGCCGGTGTCCGTCGTGATGCCGGTGTAAAGCGGAGCAGCAATTTCCGGGCCAATGGTGACGTTCAGTTCGCGTAAGATATCGTAGATAATTTCGCAGGTTGCCGCTGCCTTTGGGTTCAGGCAGGTTTCTGCAGCAAAAAGCGTATTTGACGGGTGGTGGTCAATGGCTAGGTCCACTTTTCCGCCCCACTTGGATTGCAGCGGTTCTCCAAGCAGTTTCTCATCCGCAATATCCACAGATACAACTAAGTCCGGTTCAAATTCATCATCTTCTAGGTCCCGAAATAAAAACGCATATTTTGGCCCGATGTTATCGGAGCACCGAATCATCGCCCGCTTGTCCATTTGTCGGAGCCCGCGGCACAGGGCGGACGCGCAGCCGAGCGTATCTCCGTCGGGGAACTGGTGGCTTAAAATCAGCACTCGTTCGGCTCCCCGAAGGCGCGCCGCCGCTTCCTTAATCCCGATCATTCCGCTCCTCCTTCAGGCTGTTGAGTATTCTTGCGATATTTGCGCTGTATTCGATGGAATCAGTCGCTTTAAAAACAATTTCTGGAACTTTGCGCAGAGAGAGACGGCGGCCGAGTTCCCTCCGAATGAACCCTGAAGCGGATTTTAGACCTTTTACAGCCTCTTTTGCGCGGTCCATTCCCTCCATTGCGCTGATATACACCGTACAATAGGACAAATCGTTTGTCAAATCCACACGGACAATACTGATCAGTCCCTGAACCCGAGGATCTTTCAGTTCACGGAAAATTGCCGACAGTTCGCGCTTGATATCTTCCGTAACCCGTCCCAGTTTATGTCCGGCCATAAAGACAATCCCTCCCTGGTGAAAAAGCCCGCCGCTTGCACGGCGGGCAGCTTTCCATTAATCTCTGTACTCTTGCATCTCGAAGGCTTCCAGCATATCGCCTTCCTTAATATCGTTGTACTTTTCAAGTCCAATGCCGCAGTCGTATCCTTCCGCGACTTCCTTCACGTCATCCTTGAACCGTTTTAGGGAAGCGATCTTGTCTTCCGCTAAAACGATGCCGTCGCGAACAATGCGAATCTGTGCATTGCGCGTGATTTTTCCGGTGGTAACATGGCAGCCGCCGATGGTCCCAATGCTGCTGATGCGATAAACCTTACGCACTTCTGCTTTTCCGAGTGCCACTTCACGGAATTTAGGAGCAAGCATACCCTTCATGGCGTCGCTGATTTCATTGATGCAGTCATAAATCACGCGGTACAATCTCAGTTCAACGCCGTCACGTTTCGCGTTCTGTTCCGCAACCGGGTCCGGGCGCACATTAAAGCCCACGATAATCGCATTGGAAGCCGTGGCCAGCATAACATCTGATTCACTGATAGCGCCTACTCCGCTGTGAATTACGTTGACGCGTACTTCGTCGTTTGTCAGTTTCTCAAGCGACTGACAAACCGCCTCAACGGAACCTTGTACGTCCGCCTTGACAATGAGATGCAACTCTTTCATCTCGCCCTGCTGCATCTGCTCAAAGAGGTTGTCAAGCGTGACCTTAGTGCGTGCATTGAATTTTTCTTCTTTGAGCTGATTGCGGCGCTGTTCAACCAATTCCCTTGCAAGGCGTTCATCAGAAACGGCGTTGAAAACATCGCCGCCCGTGGGAACATCATCCAGTCCGGTAATCTCCACCGGCACGCTCGGTCCCGCCGATTTAATCGGCTTGCCGTTTTCATCCGTCATGGCGCGCACGCGGCCCACTGTAGTGCCGGCAACAAGGATATCGCCCTTGTGCAGAGTTCCGTTCTGAATCAACAGCGTTGCAACCGGTCCGCGTCCTTTGTCCAGCCTTGCCTCCACCACAGTACCCTTTGCCGCACGATCCGGATTGGCTTTCAGTTCTTTCATATCTGCAACCAAAAGAATCATTTCCAGAAGATCTTTAATGCCTGTTTTTTGCACCGCAGAGACCGGTACACAGGGCACATCCCCGCCCCACTCTTCCGGAACAAGGCCATATTTTGTCAGGCCTTCCATAACCAGCTGAGGATTGGCTCCCGGTTTATCCATTTTGTTGATTGCCACAATAATGGACACTTCCGCGGCCTTTGCGTGGTTGATGGCCTCCACCGTTTGCGGCATAATACCGTCATCGGCGGCAACAACCAAAACCGCAATATCCGTCACTTGGGCACCCCTTGCACGCATGGTGGTAAAAGCCTCATGGCCCGGGGTATCCAGGAATGTGACGTCGCGGCCGTCGACCTTGACCTGATAGGCACCAATATGCTGGGTAATGCCTCCCGCTTCTGTCTCTGTTACGCTGGTATGGCGAATTGCGTCAAGCAGGGATGTTTTGCCGTGGTCAACATGGCCCATAACCACAACGACCGGCGCGCGCGGAACAAGGTTATCATCCTCATCCTCGCTGTCGTCAATGATGCGCTCTTCAATGGTCACAACAACTTCTTTTTCCACTTTTGCGTGGAATTCCATCGCAACAAGGGACGCGGTATCAAAATCAATCACGTCGTTGACTGTAGCAAACACGCCCATAGCCATTAGCTTCTTAATCACTTCTGCCGCAGTCGCTTTTAGGCGCATGGCAAGTTCTCCAACCGTAATCTGCTCCGGAATCTGCACGGTGATGGGTTTCGCCTTGCGCTCCATCGCGATACGGCGCAGGCGCTCCGCTTCCGTTTCCTTGCGGGCCTTGCGTGATTTTCCTCTGTACTGGGACTTGCGCTGGGTCAGCTTCTGTTTTTTCACAACATTGTCATTCTGCTTGACTTTCTCTGAAGCCAAACGGTCATATTTTTCATTATATTTATCCAGTTCCACATGGGAAGCATGGGTGTCTATAATTCTTCCCGCCGGTCTCTGGATGGTATTATCTGCAGTTTGCAGTTGAACATTACTCTTCTGTTTTGTTTGTTCCTGACCGGCATTCGCGTTGCGGCTGGTGTGTGCATTCTTCTGCTGAGCGGTATGCTTTTGCGAATTACTGCGCTGCTGTTTTGGCTGCTCATTCTTTTGTCCCTGGCGCTGACGGCTGCCGGAGGGCTGTCCTTTGCCTTCGGTTTTCTTTCCGTCATTTTTGCGGGCTGCTGAGGAGGATGCCTTAGATGCTGCAGGCTGATTCTGCGGTGAGGAGGCCGATTTCTCTGTACTTGCCGCCTGATTGGTACGAATTGCTACATCCGGACGCTCCGGCTCTACAATTGGTTCGCGCTTGTTCGCTTCAGCAAAATAAGCGTCCAGACTGTCCGTATTGTGTTTCTGTGTAAATGTTTCAAACACGATATCCAGCTCATCTTCATTTAGCGCTGTCATGTGCTTTTTTGTTTCACCGGTGTATTTCTGCAAAGCATTAATCACGTCCTTGTTCGGAACGTTCAGATCCTTTGCAACCTCGTGCACCCTGTATTTTATCATCATAGTATCAAATCCTCCTCATTCTTCCGCGTTCAGTGCGAGCAGCTTTTTTGCAAATCCTATATCATGAACTGCGATAACCCCCGTCCGTTTTCCAATGGCTTTGCCAATTGCGTCCATATCCGCATGCAACGTTACCATTTCTGTTTTTCCCCGAGCCACGGCCGCGGTAACTTTGCGAACCGTGTGAGGCGAGAGGTCCGCAGCGAAAAGAATCAGCGGGCATCCCCCAAGTGCCGCATCCCGTGCAGCATCGCATCCCAGGCTGAGCTTTCCGGCCCGCCTTGCAATTCCAAGCAGGGACAGCAGCTTATTATTCATTCCCAACCAGTTCCTCCCCCAGCCGATCATACACTTCATCGGGGATTCGGCACGAAAAGGACTTTTCCAGCCGCCTGGCCTTGCGGGCCGCTTTCAGGCAATTGATATCCCTGCAGATGTAAGCACCCCGGCCCGGTTTGCGGCCGGACAAATCCATGGAAATCTCTCCTTCCGGAGATTTAACCACCCGAACCAGTTCTTTTTTGGGCTTCATCTGCCCGCATCCTGCGCACATGCGCAGCGGCACTTTTCGTTTCTGCATGGTAACACGCCCCTTTGGCAACTGTGCTTTTTATTTATTCTTCCTTGGATTCGTTCTCCGTATCAAAATAGAATCCGCTTTCCGGTTTAATATCGATTTTCCAACCTGTCAGCCTTGCTGCAAGGCGGGCGTTCTGTCCCTTATTCCCAATTGCCAGTGAAAGCTGGTCGTCCGGCACTGCAACCCGACATGCATGGGAACCGTCCTCCGCCGGCACAACATCCACAACACTTGCCGGAGAAAGTGCAGAAGCGATAAATTGCTTTGGGTCTTCACTGTACTGAACAATATCAATTTTTTCTCCGCCGAGTTCTTCCACTATGCGGTTGACACGCATTCCTTTTGCACCAATACAGGAACCAACTGCGTCAACATTCGGATCGTGGCTGTAAACAGCGAGTTTTGTTCTAGAACCGGCCTCGCGTGAAACAGCCTTGATTTCAACCGTGCCATCGTAAATTTCAGGTACTTCCGCTTCAAACAGGCGCTTGACCAAATCCGGATGGATTCGGCTGATAATCGCGCGCGGGCCCTTGTCAGTTTCCTTGACGTCCGCCACATAGACCTTAATATGGTCGCCTTCCCGCAGCGTTTCACCAGGCACCTGCTCGGACTTTGGCAGCACAGCCTCTGCCTTGCCGATTGTAAGTGTGGCTGCACCGCTTCGCGGGTCAACCTGCTCTACCAATGCACTGACCATTTCTTTATTTTTGCTCTCAAATTCCTGGAGCATACGGTCGCGTTCTCCGTCGCGAATTCCCTGGCGGATAATATTGCGTGCGGTTTGTGCTGCAATGCGGCCGAATTCCTTTGTATCAAGCGGAACAGGAATCTTGTCTCCCGGTGCTGCGGTAGGGTCTATTTCGCGCGCTTTTTCCAGTGTAATTTCTTTTCCCTTGTCTTTTATGTCCTCAACGACGGCAGTTTTGCGCAGGTAAACTTCGAAAAGTCCCTTTGCCTGATCCATGTTTACCACACAGTCATCGTTGCCATAGCTGTTTTTACAAGCGGTCACAATTGCTTTTTTAATCCGGTCTATCATGAAATCGACTGAAATGCCACGCTCTTTTTCCAGCAGGTTCAGGGCATCAAATATTTCGCTGTTCATTTTTCCTCATACTCCTCCAATTCATCCTCCTGCAGCCGCACCCATGCGGTGTCTCGAACAGGCACTTCCACCGTTTCCCCGGAATCGGCCGTAAGTTTTATACGGCCGCCGTCGTACCCGGCAAGTAACCCTGTAATAGTTCTGGTTGAGTCCGGCAGCGGACGAATGAGTCTGACCGCTACGCGGGCGCCCCAAAATGCCGCGAAATGCTCTTCGCGCCTGAGTTCTCGATTCAGCCCGGGTGAAGAAACCTCCAAACAGTACGATTCCCGAATTGGGTCAAGTTCATCCAATGGCCCGTTAATCGCACGGCTCATTGCTTCACAGTCCTCGATTCCCACCCCGCCGGGCTTGTCGATAAAGATTCGAAGGTACCAAGCACCACCTTCTTTTTCATACCGCACATCCCAAATCGAAAGTCCCAATTGCTGCGCGTAGGGCAGTGCCAAATTGTGCACCAACGCGGCTACGCCGCCTTTACCGACTTTTCCGGCCATATTGCTTCACCCCACTATACAAACAAAAGAGCGGGTTGCCCCACTCTTTCATCCTGTCTTAATATTCCTTAGCTATTTTATCACAGTATATCTTAAATTGCAAGAGCAATCCAAAAAAGATTACAGTAATCCGCTCATTCCTCCATTTGCTTGCCGAGAAAGGCTGCCGCAACCTGTATCAGCTTAATTTGTGTTTCATTTGGGGCTTCCTGGGTTTCATCGCTCAGCAAAATGACAGCCCCCGTCACATCGCTGGAAGCCAAAATGGGGCAGATAACGCTTGCCATGCGGTCTATCCCCTCCACCGGCTGAAGTCTTTCGCCGCTGGTGCTGATAAACGTCCGGCGCGACTGCATGCATTCCTCCAGCTCCGGAGAAACTCTCCTCTCAAGATATTCCTTGCGGGATACTCCGGCAGCGGCAACAACATGATCCCGGTCGCAAATCAACATAGGCAGGCCCGCGGTGCGGCTGAGAACTTCTGCATATTGGAAGGCAAATGTGGAAAGCTCTCCCACGGGTGAATATTTTTTAAATATAACGCCTCCCTGCGAATCCGTGTAAATCTCCAGGGCATCCCCTTCCCGGATGCGCAGAGTTCTGCGTATTTCTTTCGGTATAACAACACGACCCAAGTCGTCGATTCTTCTGACTATTCCTGTGGCTTTCAAATTGATTTCCCTCCTATGTGATGATTTACATCCATATTATCCGCAGGAAAGAGCTTACTATACAGGATTTAACAAGGTTGTTTATGGTAATTCATAGCATCGGAGAAAACGCAGGGTTTCTTCTTTGGCAGAAAACAGCTAAATCTTCGGCATTGAAAGCCGTATACATTGCGGACTTGTAAACAGAAAGAGAGCGGTCTATAATGATTTTAACTCTTTCATTGAACAAGGACGAACACTTTCCAAAGACGGAGGTATCATGATGAAAAAAGTTATTGGATTTTTGGCCGCTGTTCTGTCCATGGCCGCTGTTTTGACTGCCTGTGCTGCCCGAACACCGATTTCCGCCGACGAATTTCAAAAAGCAGCAGAGGACTCCGGCTACGAAATAACACAGGACTCATCCTACGGTTCTGACGTAACATCTCTTGTTGCATCCAAAAGTGATTCCGACACAAAAATCACTTTTACCGTTTTTTCGGATTCCGCCACAGCGTCGAAGGAATATATTTCCCAAAAAAAGAGTTTGGCGGTAACCGACGGGGACAACACCATCGATTCCGATGCCTACAACAAATACACTGCACAAAGCGGCGAAATTTATTACACGCTGATCCGAATGGATAACACCCTTTTATTCTGCAAAGGCACGGTTGCAAAAAAAGATGAAATTGACAGTTTTGTCAAGACTATTAAATATTAACAGGTTTGTAAAACACCAAAAGCCCGGCTTTCTTATTTCGAAAGTCGGGCTTTTTATTGATGTCTCTCGTCCATTATAAACAGCCAAATGTTGGCTGTTACTATAATTTAAATGATTTTCGAACCGGCAAAACCTGCAAACGCCATGGATAAAATACCGATATACAGAATCAAAGCTGGCAGTCCTTGAAACGACGACGGAATATCCGGATTGCGGCATTTTTCCTCCGCATATGACAAAACAACTGATGCCAGATAAAACGCGGCACCGGTTCCAAGTGCGTATCCAATCGCCTCTTCCGGTTTCAGAGCAAGATACCACTGCACATATGGCATGGCCAAAACAACAGTGTTCACGGCAGCGGGAGCCAAAAACACGGATATTTTCTTCATAAACCGTATTGGCAAAAGAAAACGCGCAAGCAGATATGTGATTACATAAGCGGCGACGGCCGCTGCCGCTAGATAGGATGAACGCAAAATCATTTTTGGTCCGTAGGCTGCCGGGAGAACAGGCTTTAACCAAATGCCAAAAAGCATGGACAGCAGCGAAAACCAGGTAATAAGCAGTGCATAGACTCCAATGCTTTCACGGCGCTGTGCAGCGCGAAGAGCGCGGCTGAAACCCACTCCTCCCGAAAACAATAGATTTTCCACACCGACCGCAAGAAAAGCCGTGTAAAACATTCGTAATATCATTACAGCAGCCTCCTATTGATCCGCTTTTCACCGCGCCGCGCTCTTAGGCGGTTTATCCACTGAACCAGCGCCGCAAAAAAGCCAATCAGCAAAAATCCCGCAAACGGCAATTTTGCCGCATCACCTATAACAAAATTCAAGCCACCCGGAAGGCTAATGCCTTTCTGGGCCGCCCCACGCAGCAATGCGACAAGATACGCGGTCAGCGCAAATCCCGCCGAACATCCCAAAGAATCCGCAGCAGCTGCAGCGGCTAAATGCTCCGGCGCGTATTCCTCCGCGCGGGAGTAAATTACCGAATTGCAAATCGTCAGCCCTGCAGCCATCCCCAGGCTTGAAACGGAATCGGGCAAAATCAAATTTGCAAGATAACCCGCCGGAACATAAAAGCAAGCGGAAACAAGCAAAACCAGAGCCGGACGAAACCAACGCGGCACCAGCATACCGGCCAGGCAAAGCACAAGCGAAACCGGCACAGAAACCGTGAGGAACAGAATGGAAAGAGCCGCGGCGTTCTTCACGCTGTAAGCAACCGCAGCAATTGGATACATTCCCAGCGCACCAATCAGTATGGGATTGCGGAACAAAAGCCCGTTTAAAAAAATGGAGCGTGCCCCGCGAATCAGCATCCTGTTATACTTCATCGGTTGTTCCCTCCCAGCCTCGGAACCAAAATACAATCGAGTCCATAATCGGCGCCGCGGCATTGGCAACGAGCAGTGCAAAGCAAGCACCCTGTTCAAAGGCGCCAAACCACCGAAACGCCATGGTCATCGCACCGGCAAACGCTCCGTAAAGACAACGGCCGGGAAAGGTACGCGGTGACGTAATTGGGTCGGTAACCATGAATACGGAGCAGAAAAAAATAGAGCCGGACAAAAGCTCGTATTTCACAGAGGTCAGCGGACTGCAAAGAATTCGCGGAAACATTGTCGCAATCAGCGCCGCCGCGCCGAGAAAGCAAATTGTTGCTTCCGGCTTTGCCGCCCTGCTGAGAAACAAAAAAATCCCACACGCTCCCACGACCAAAATCGCCGTGGATCCAAGCGGACCGGGTAAATTGCCCCAAAGCATATTCAGCGGCAGAACATCCGGCTTAAACCCTTCTTTGAGCACCGCAGACGGAGAAGAAACTATGCTGAAAGTGCCCTCACCAAACAGCGGGAATGACACGCTGCCCGACGGATCAAAATAGGAAAATACCTGTTTAGGCCAGCACAGAGAAGCAAAAGCAACACCGGCGGCGGCCGGATTAAACGGATTGCGCCCAAATCCGCCAAACGGCTCCCGTGCCACAAGTACGGCAAACGCAGTGGCAGCGCAGGGCAGCCAAATTGGCGTATTCAGCGGTAAGAGCATGGGAATCATTAGCCCTGTTACCAACGGCGATATTTCCGTAACGGAGATATTTTTTCTGCGCAGCAGACAAAATATAACATGGCAGACCGCAGCCGTCAGCATAGAAGCTGCGGCAACAACAAGCGGCCGAAAACCATACTTCACAATCGGCACAATCAAAAGAGCCATCAGCGCCAAAAGAACATTGCGCATCATGGCATAAACCGTAAATTCACTTTTGAGATATGGGGAGGCGGCCTTTGTCAGGGTCATGGATTACACTTGCCTTCCTTTATTTTTTCTGCTCGCTTCACTACATCCGCAAGATGAATTTGTGAAGGGCAAACCACACTGCAAGCCTCACACCGAATACAGCGCTCCACATTGAACAGCCGAAATGGATTCGGCGATTCGGACTCCAGCTGCTGTAAAATCATCCACGGAATGATTCCGCGCGGGCAGACTCGCTCACACCAGCCGCACCCGACACAGGGCATTTCTTTGCGCCGAGGCAGTTTTTCCAGCACAATGATGCAGCGGGTGACGGGTGTCACAGTCTCTGAAAGGTCATTGACGCACCTGCCATTTATGGAGGATCCAACCACCACTGCGGCTGTTTGAGCGGTTGGCTCTGCCAGCGGCAGCACATCTTTTATCGGCGTGCCGATGCGCACCCGGCAGTTTAACCACCGGGCAACTCCATCCCCTGCCACCGTAATCACGGTTTCGCTCTGAGCCATGCCGCGGTTCACCGCCGCTTCAAGCGCAACACATGCCTGAGCGCCGATAAAACACACCTTTTCTCCCTTTGCCGCCAGTTTTCTGCGCAGAATTGCCAACGCGGGATAGCGGTTTCCTGCAATCAAAAAAGAAACGCCTAAACAGCTTTTTTTCACGCGTTGGATTTCTTCGCGGGATGCCACCGCTATTTTTTTGGAGGAAACGCCGCCCGCTTTGCATGCAAATTCCAACCCCTTCAAAACCCTGGAAGGAGATTCCCTCAGCACCGCTTGTTCGGCGGACGTCATAGGATCTTCATCAAAACAGACAGCAATTAAAACCATGTTGCCTGCGGCAGAAACACGGGATAGTTTTTTGTCCAGCGGTTCACCGTCAATCTCATCCACAATGCCTGCAGCCCGCGCCGCACTTAATATTTTAGAAGCGCTTGCTTTTTTGTGCGGCGGGGCGAACATCTTCGGCGCCGGCAAATTTTTCGGTGCCCGCACTGTAATGATATCATTTTTTAGAGATGGCTCTTTTTTACACTCCAGCTTTACACCGCACGGCATTGCACCGTACCTCCGTTATTCCCGGCCCAATTCAGCGGCCGCTTTCAGCTCCCGAATCATTTTCGCTGCGTCTTTCGCCTTGAATATGCCCGTGCCTGCCACGCACACATCCACACCCGCAGCCGCAGCTGTTCCGATTGTCTCCAAATTGATTCCACCATCCACTTGCACCATCAAATCCGGCTTTTTCTGCTTCAGCAGGCGAACTTTTTCCATCATGTCCGGCATAAATTTCTGCCCGCCAAAGCCAGGCTCCACCGTCATGACCAAGACCATATCCAGATGGTCCAGATATGGAAAAACTTCCTCCACAGGCGTGCCGGGTTTTACTGCCAAAGCAGGCTTTGCCCCACCGGACCGAATGGCTTTAATGGTTTTTGCAGGGTCCGAAAAAGACTCTGTGTGAAATGTAATGATATCTGCGCCCGCCTGTAAAAATTGAGGCATATAGCGCAGCGGTTCATCTATCATAAGATGCACATCGAATGGCTTGTCCGTATATTGCCGCATAGCAGCGATGACCGGCGGCCCAAAGGTCAAGTTCGGCACAAAATGACCGTCCATCACATCAAGATGAATCCAATCCGCCCCGGAAATATCCATGCGGATAATTTCATCACTGAGTTTGGAAAAATCGGATGCAAGCATCGAAGAAGCTATCAACACTCAAAATCACCCCTCATTTGCTCCTATTGTACCTTACTTCAAGGCTTTTTTCAACTGAATTCAGAGGGTTATCACAGGTGTCTGCCGGAGACAAGCTCCGGCAGACAATCTATGATTAAGCGGTTTCAATATATTGGCCCCGCACTTCATTATATGCCGCGTGTGTGAAAATGGGGAGTAAAAAGTCCCGCTTGCTGTCTGCCTGTTATTTTCCGCTGTTTTTCCGCGTTTTTTTTATTTCCTTTGCAAATTCCGCACAAGCGAGAATCAGTGCAGCCGCCGTGATACCTCGCAGAATCCAACCCCACACACCGACAAAAAGGTTTAGTCCTGTGTAAGCGCCCGCTGCCCACCATGCGCCAAGAATCAAAAAAAATACACCGATTGGATAGAATACACGGTTTTCCCGTCCCATGCTGAAAATCAGAATAAAACCAACCAAGACCCACAGCACTGCGTAAAAATATGCCATGATATAAACTCCTTCCATTGCCGAATATCGTTATCACTATACCCCGGCATATTTGCTGTGTCAACGGATAAACCGCAACAAAGCGGAGACCCTTTTTAAGGCCTCCGCTTCATTCTCTAATAACTCCTCTGCGTTACAAGATATAAACGTTCATGGTTCTGGTTCCGAATTGTATACACTGCTCGTAACTGTCGTAATACAAATCCGCAATAATAGTGCCTCTCATCGCAGCGCCGCCCGTGTCCGCAGCCACAGCGTAACCGTATACCACTGATCCGTCCGGAGATGCAATGTACAGCTTTGTTCCGTACGGAATGATATTCGGGTTCACAGCCACAAGTCCAAACGCGGCTTTCTGACCCGTAGAGGTCACACCCCCTCCGGTGTAGCCGGAACATTTGCCGGTCAAAACTTTTTTGTATTGTATTTCATTGCCGTTTTCGTCGATCAGCGTACCGTTTGATGCAACGGTAAGAACTGCACTTTTCTTCGTGCCCAAAAGTCTAATCTCGTCGACCGGCTCCGTAATCACTTCAGAACTGATATCCTGTGTTTCGGTAACTTCTCCGTCCACTAACTTTTGGCGAACAAGCACCTTTTCCACACCATTTTTCCCCGCCGTCTTGATTTTTTCAGTTCCGGCGGCAAGGGTAGAATCTGTTTGCGTAATTGTTTCATAAGGAATTTCACGCGTTTCGGTCACTTCTTGATACGTGACGCGGGAAACACGGATTTCCATTCCCTGCGCAATCTCTTCATTCGGGTCCACACTCAGAATATCTTCGTCTCCAAGCTGAACTCCCGCTTGCCGAACCGCGTCAGAAACGGTTCCCTCTTTCACGGTTGCCTCTATGGTACTGCCGTCCGCAATAACCTTGATTTGGTACATCCGTGTAACCTGAATCTTAGTTTCATCCGTAACTTCTTCGTCTTTATCAGGAGTCACCAAGTCATCGGAGTCCAAGCTGATTCCGGCTTGTACCAGCACATCCGCTACCGTGTCCCCATAGTGGGCGGTAACGACCTTTTCTTTTCCATCTGCTTCCACGCTGACCTGCCGCGCGGTTTTCACAGTAATGATAACATCGCCGGCATGGTCAGGGTCATCTTCTCGGGAAATGATATCGTCGGGGCCAGCCTTAACCCCCGCTTTCAAAAGGATACTCTCCGTTTCCGATGAGGTCATCTCCACCTGTGCAGCATCACCATCGCATATGACGGTTGCCATATGGGTGGATGCCATAACCGTTTTCACCGAACCGACTGTGACAAGAATCATCAGTACAAGCGCCGCACCTTGTTTCAGCAACGCGCTTTTCAAAGCCGATTCCCTGCCTGCTATCCGGTCACGCACACTTTGGAGCACGATTTCTTTTCTTCTCTGCATATATGAAATCAGCAGCCGAATCAGTCCAGCCTTGCGCGCCGTGTTCCAGTTTTGCCACAGCCCCATGAAAAAGCGGCAAACGCGTGTCTTCGCTCCGGATATAAAAGCACCGGCCCGCCGAATGAACCCGAATTTGCCCGCGGTTCTCATTTTTTTTGCCAGCCTGCGAAAAAACTGGAGAACAGGCTCAAATATCTTACGCATACATTACACCCTTTTCCTTCAGTCGGAAGTAATTTTTGGGTTGTTTCTCCCCACTTTCCGACTGTCAGTGCTGAGGAGTTTCATCAATGCGTGATATTATATTCACCGATTGCCCATATGTCAAATCTTCTTTTGGTATCGCTTTGTGCAATAGTGACAACCATCATCCGTATTTTATTCTTTTTTCTACATAATTCTCGGTGGTGCTGTGTTTTATGTCGTGCCATTTTCTGTGCAACCTGCAAGAAAATGATTGGTTACAAACCTGTTACAAGTATTACAGAGTTGTTTTTTTATTCCGTTTCAGAACCAAATTGCCCGTATTCTCATTCAAATTTTATTCATATCCAGCTCGAAATCCGCAAGGGTATGCGGCGGGAAAGCTATTTGCATAAATTGTGAATAACACCATAATTTGTCTTTTCTTGCCGCAAAAAAATCTGCTTTTTTATGATATCGGAGTTGATTGTCCTGCGTTTTGAAGTCTTCTCCTCGCTGTAAAAAAGGGAAAATGGTTCTGTTTTTGACGTTAGCTTTTTTGCGCCTGTGCCTTACACCGGCATACAAAAACCCTGCAAACGTAATGTTTGCAGGGTTTTGCATGACAAAGTTTGATGGATAAAGATAAATAATTATCTCTTGGAGAACTGAGGTGCGCGGCGGGCTGCTTTCAGACCATACTTCTTGCGTTCCTTCATTCTCGGGTCGCGGGTCAAGAATCCCGCTTTTTTCAGAATGGGACGCAGATTTTCAGAATCATACTGCAGCAATGCTCTGGCAATACCATGGCGGATAGCACCGGCCTGACCGGTTACACCGCCGCCCGCAACGCGGCAGACAATATCAAATTTTTCATCTGTTTTTGTTAAAACAAGCGGCTGACGGACAATCACCTTGAGTGTTTCCAGCCCAAAATAATCGTCAATGTCACGGTCGTTGATGGTAATCTTACCGCTGCCCTGATAAACCCTGACACGTGCAACGCTGCTCTTTCTTCTTCCGGTTCCGTAAAAATATGGTGCTTTTTCGTACATTCTGTGATCCTCCCCTTACAGTTCCCAGGCCTGTGGCTTCTGGGCGGCGTGGCTGTGCTGGGCACCGTCATACAGACGGAGCCTTGCCATTGCGGCGCGGCCAATTGTGTTGTTCGGGATCATACCCTTAACAGCGAGTTCCATAGCTTTGCACGGCTTTTCTCTCATCAGAGTTGAATATCCAATCTTTTTCATGTGGCCAACATACGGTGTGGGCCGGTAATAAACTTTCTGGTGCAGCTTTTTCCCCGTCAGCACCGCTTCGCGGCAATTGATGATGATGACATGATCGCCGCAGTCTACATGAGGAGTAAAAGTTGTTTTATGCTTGCCGCGAAGCAGGACGGCTGCCTGTGCAGCTACGCGTCCAAGCGGCTTTCCGGCGGCGTCGATGACGTACCACTTGCGCTCGATGCTGCCGGCTTTCGGCATATAGGTGGACATGGTTGTTACCTCCTGAATTTTATTCGGTATCTGAAAGTCTTCCCATCCTTGGCGGGAACTGAAATTCCGCGTAAAAAATCGGCGCGGCAAATTGCATCTTCAATGCTACCATAAGCGCAGACACATGTCAAGATAAAAAGTCTGAAATTTTAATTTATAAACTGCACACTCTCTTATTCTCTTTTATATGGCTGATATCTTACGATTTCTCCGATTTCATTTCAAACAGTGGAAATTGGTGATATTGATTTGTTTCCCTTTGGATTGTAAACTCTATGATGTCCAAATGTTTACAATAAATTTGTCATACGAAAAGCCGCCGGTATTTCCGACGGCTTTTTGATTATGATAAATGATTGAGTTGGATGATACTGAGAATTTTCCTTTGTTCTTCCCGACAGATGGAATCCCATTGGCAGTCCGAGCAAATTGCAGCGCGTGCTGTTACCGAAAGAGCGACGGAGCTGCGCATGATACAATTTAACTGTCTCCAAGGAAGAATCTGCCCGATATGCAGTCCGCACGCGTCAAGGCATCTGCGGTCATAACGTTTGGATTTTTCGGCTGTTTGGCAGACACCATCCTGATTGTTTGGACAAAGGCTGCACAGACTGTCCTCACCGGAAATCAGTAGAATGCTTTGGTCTGGATATTGATTTAGGTGTTTTTTAACAGCTGCCATATTGGCAATAAAATTTTTCCCGTACCCTTTACCGATAAAAAATTGCAGGCAAAGCGCATGGTGCGGCCTTAGCGGCAGTATTTTCTCTATCATGCAGCCGCATTGTGGGCAAGACGCCCGTAAATAGCAGCAACGCGGTCAGTAATCACCGTTGCAACTGCAATTTTCAGCGCGTCACCAATCAGAAACGGAAATACGCAGAGTGTCAAAGAATCCCAGAGGGCCCGCTTTGTCACAATCATGAACCATGCGGTACCAAGAAAATAGCATACCGCAAGTCCGGCGAGCATGGAAACCGCCAACGGAAACGGTTTGCGCCCAAGTTTATCCACCATGAAGCCCACCAGTGCCGCGGCAGCTGCGTATCCTATAATGTATCCGCCCGTTGGGCCCGCAATCACGCCGATACCTCCGCTGAATCCGGCAAATACCGGTAATCCGGCGGCTCCAAGAAGAATGTAAACCACTTGGCTGACCAATCCCCCCATCATGCCGAGAATACCGCCGGATAAAAACACAGAAAGAGTGGCAAGATTAATCGGCACGGAACCGATTGGAATTGCAAGCTGCGAAAAAACTGCAGTCAGCGCCGCAAACATGGCGCACATCACCAGTTCAAAGGTTGTATTCTTTTTCATCCGTAATCTCTCCTTTTCTTATATAAGTATAAGAAATTATCATTCTATTGTCAACCAATAATTGTTATTTAGTTTACAATGACTGTATTCTTGCCGCCTTATACATACATCAAATGTATATATTCCTTTCTATATATAGTAAGAAAGCCGCCGCTGAATTCAGCGGCGGACAAAATTTATTCCGTTTTACGGCCAACAGCCTTGGCAACGGCGGATACCTTTTGAAACAGGGAAGCGTAAGAATCTATCGTCAACTGCTGTGCCGCATCGCTCATAGCACGTTTGGGGTTCGGGTGAACTTCTATGATCAATCCATCCGCACCCGCGGCAACGCCGGCAAGGGCAAGCGGCTCCACGTAGGAAGCCTTTCCCGCAGCATGCGAGGGATCCACTATAATAGGAAGACAGCTGCGCTCCTTCACGACCGGAACGGCGGACACATCCAATGTATTGCGGGTTGCCGTTTCAAAGGTACGGATTCCCCTTTCGCAGAGGACGACATCACAGTTGCCCTCACTCATAATATATTCGGCCGCATCCAGCCACTCTTCGATGGTGGAGGCAATTCCGCGTTTAAGCAGCACCGGTATACCGGTGCGTCCAACTTCCCGCAGCAGGCGAAAGTTCTGCATGTTCCTCGCACCAATTTGAAACATGTCGCAGTATTTATCGGCAAAGGCAAGCTGTTCATGGTCCGTGATTTCGCTGACAACCGGAAGACCGGCCTCATCTCCGGCGCGGCGCAGCATTTTGAGTCCCTCTTCTTCCGTTCCCTGGAACGAATACGGGGAAGTTCTCGGCTTGTATGCGCCTCCACGCAGCATGGCGGCACCCGCCGCTTTGACTCCCATGGCAGCCTTTAGTATTTGCTCCTGATCTTCCACTGCGCAGGGTCCTGCAATCATAACCAGCTTGGATCCGCCGAATGTCACGTTTCCCACTCGGACAGTACGGCCCTCCGGAACCATATCGCGGCTTGCCAGCTTATAAGAGCTCATAATCGGCACGCATTTTTCCACGCCGTCCATCAGCTCCAAATTGACTCCCGAAAGTTTGGTTTTATCCCCCAGCACACCAATAATTGTTGCCTGACTTCCGGTGGAAAGGTTTGCGCCCAATCCGTATTCTTTTAAAAGCTGCACAATGCTTTCAATATTTTCCCGCGTGCAGTCTTTCTTCATCACAATAATCATGATATGTTCTCCCTTTCCATTACAGTTGTTCTGCTATTTTACACTTTAAAGCGCAAAAATGCAACCTTCATTATAAAATTTATGTAATGTTTCAGAAATTAATTTTTTATCTGTTCTTTTTCATTATATAAACACAATTAATCCTGCACCGAAATAAAAAAAGCGCTCATTATCGAGCGTCTTGTACTTAGGGAACAAAAGTGAAAATAGCCATCCCTTCCCGATTTTTAACTGCTGCCAATTATGCATTGATGCGGTTAACAAAATCCGCAACAACCCTGTTAAATTTATCCGGCTCTTCCCAGAAAAGCATATGGCCTGAATTTTCAAAAAATTCTATCTTTGCGCCGGGGATATTTTCACCAACCCAAGCACTGCCCCGCCAAGGAAACACTTTGCTGTGCCTTGCAACACAAACAAGAGTTGGAAGTTTGATGTGCGGAATAAAATCGCGCCAATCGAGATTTGTATGATCCCTCATAATTTCAATACGCACATAAGGCGGACATTTCGAAATTTCATCGGCGATCAGCTTTACCTCTTCGGCATCCGGTTCATGATGCAAACAAGCATATGCAAGACCTTCGGCCGCGCCGCGGGGATTGTATTTTATATCATAGCAGGTGCGAATAAACATCTCGACATCATAACAACCATTTTGTCCCCACAGCCAATCAGGACCCGTATATTGCGCCGGCGACTGGTCGACGCAAATGAGACCTTTCAAACGATGATTTCCAGACAGTTCTATGTAGCTCCAAAGAATAGATGCTCCCATTGACCACCCAAGCACGGTTACATCCTCAAGATTTAGGTAATCCAATAGATTTTTTACATCCATAGCATAGCGTGAGATACGGTGGCTGTGCATGACCTTTTCTGATTCCCCATGACCGCGCATATCCATACAAATCACTTTAAATTGCTTTGAGAGCTCAGGTACGTTCTTTTTCCAAAATTTTGTTGTACAAGTCCATCCGGGAAGCATGAATAGCGGTTTTCCTTCACCTGTTATTTCATAATAAATTTCTACACCGTCATTTGTTCGAAAAGTCGCCATATCAACAACTCCTTTTTGTTGAAATACCCCAATATTCCATTTATATTTTTATGCTATACTAAATTTTTCCACATGTCAACACATCTTATTTCATTTTACTCACAAAAAGAAAAAGGCTCTATAATAAATGTTGGGGTGTGACGAATAGGCCTGCGAAAAAAGAACAAAAAAGTAGAGCATATTCGATGAAAAACCTTTAAAATGGAAATTACCACTATCCCATATTGGAGGTCATCGATATGCTCTGTACTTATTCTACCGAAAAATTGCTAGGATTAAAAGGGGTAATCGTAAAAAATGTGAGGCAATTGCCTGATAAAACAGAAATTTTCATTGAGCTGCCGAGAAAGCCACATGTTTGCCCTTGCTGTGGATATCGGACCAGCTATGTCCATGATTACCGTTGTCAAACAGTAAAAGACATCCCTGCTTTTGGTAAACACACTAGTTTGATTCTCCGAAAGCGCCGGTATCGCTGCTCTTTGTGTGGAAAGCGTTTTTTTGAAGATAACTCGTTTCTGCCGAGATATCACCGCATTACAAATCGTTTAGCCGCGTATATCATTTCAAAGCTGTCTGACGTGCGTTCTTTCACCAGTGTAGCACGTGAAGTAAATCTATCTGTTTCAACTATTATCCGGCTTTTCGATTGTATCCACTATGGAAAACCGCAGCAATTACCTGAAGTTGTGTCGATTGATGAGTTTAAAGGCAATACAAGCGGCGAGAAATATCAGTGCATTCTGACCGATCCGGTTCGTCACCAAATCCTTGATATTCTTCCTGCTCGATACAACCACAAACTGACAGAATATTTCGGCCGGCTTGACCGTTCTAAAACGAAGCATTTCGTCAGCGATATGTGGAGTATATATGCCAATATTGCTCAGACATATTTTAAAAATTCAAATTATGTCATTGACAAATATCATTACATTCGTCAAGTATTTTGGGCCTTTGAAGCCGTTCGCAAGGAAGAACAGAAAAAGTTCAGCAAAACCCGAAGAATTTATTTTAAACGCTCCCGAATCTTGCTGAACAAACGATACCAATTTCTCACTCCAGAGCAAAGACAACAGGTTAACATTATGCTTTATACAAGCAACCGTCTGCTGACAGCCTACTCTCTGAAAGAACAGTTTTTTAAAGTCCTTGCATCTTCTGACAGTGTGTCTGCACGGACAGCGCTGTCTCATTGGATTATGGCCGCACAAAACAGTGGTCTTTCAAGATTTGTTGCTTGTGCAAATACCATGATTCGCTGGTCAAGAGGTATTCTAAATTCGTTTGATTGCTCTTACACCAACGGTTTTACCGAAGGGGTTAACAACAAGATTAAGGTTCTTAAACGCAATGCCTACGGTTATCGTAATTTTCGTCGCTTCCGCAATCGCATTCTTCATATGTTCCATCATTCAACGAAAAATGGCTCTATAATAAATGTTGGGGTGTGACGAATAGGCCTGCGAAAAAAGAGCAAAAAAGTAGAGCATATTCGATGAAAAAACTTTAAAATGGAGATTACCACACCACCATTTGGGAGGTCATCGATATGCTCTGTACTCATTCTATCGAAAAATTGCTTGGATTAAAAGGGGTAATCGTAAAAAATGTGAGGCAATTGCCTGATAAAACGGAAATTTTTATTGAGTTACCGAGAAAGCCGCATGTTTGCCCCTGTTGTGGCCATCAAACCAGCTACGTTCATGATTACCGTTGTCAAACCGTGAAAGACATTCCCGCTTTTGGCAAACATACCTCCCTGATTCTACGAAAGCGCCGATATCGCTGCCATTCTTGTGGAAAGCGTTTCTTTGAGGATAATTCGTTTTTGCCTAGATATCATCGCATGACAAACCGTTTAGCCTCATATATCATTTCAAAGCTTTCCGACGTGCGTTCTTTTACCAGTGTAGCACGTGAAGTAAATCTATCTGTTTCAACTATTATCCGGATTTTCGATTGTATCCACTATGGAAAGCCACAGCAATTACCCGAAGTCGTATCAATTGATGAGTTTAAAGGCAATACAAGCGGAGAGAAATATCAGTGCATTCTGACCGATCCGGTCCGTCACCGAATCCTTGATATTCTTCCTGCTCGTTACAACCACAAACTGACAGAATATTTCAGCCGGATTGACCGTTCTCAAACCAAACATTTTGTCAGCGATATGTGGAGTACATACGCCGGTATTGCTCAAACATATTTTAAAGATTCAATTTATGTCATTGACAAATATCATTACATTCGCCAAGTATTTTGGGCCTTTGAAGCCGTTCGCAAGGAAGAACAGAAAAAATTCAGTAAAACCCGAAGAATTTATTTTAAACGCTCCCGAATCTTACTGAACAAGCGATATCAATTTCTCACTCCGGAGCAAAAGCAACAGGTCGATCTTATGCTCTATGCCAGCAACCGTCTGCTGACAGCCTACTCTCTTAAAGAACAGTTCTTCAAAGTCCTGGATTCTCCCGATAGTCAATCTGCACGGACAGCGCTATCCCATTGGATTATGGCCGCACAAAACAGTGGTCTTTCAAGATTTGTTGCTTGTGGAAATACCATGGTCCGCTGGTCAAAAGGTATTCTAAATTCGTTTGATTGTCCTTACACCAATGGTTTTACCGAAGGGGTTAACAACAAGATTAAGGTACTCAAACGCAATGCCTACGGTTATCGTAATTTTCGTCGCTTCCGCAATCGTATTCTTCACATGTTCCATCATTCAACGAAAAATGGAGCAGCTTAACGCCGCTCCATCCGGTGTTTCCATTTTGGGTTACCCCAACTATTGACATAGAGCCCGAAAAATGGAGCAGCTTAACGCCGCTCCATTCGGTGTTTCCATTTTGGGTTACCCCAACTATTGACATAGAGCCAAGAAAAACAGCCACCCTATTGGGTGACTGCTTTTAGGTGTTGGCACCACCTATTGTCCCAGGCCGTTACCAGCCAAGTATCTTCGGCGCAGATGAGCTTAACTTCCGTGTTCGGTATGGGAACGGGTGTACCTTCATCGCAATCGGCACCAACTTGTTTTTTTCTTCGTGTTTTGGCGACTTAGATATATTAGCACAGTTTCCGACAAAATGCAATAGTAATTTAAAAATTTTTTTAAAAATTTTTAAGACGCCTTCACACAAGAAGAATATATTTAGAGTATGCGCCGATTTTCGGGTTTTATGCCGTAACTTTAACTGTTTTCCCAGGACGAAAGCAAATTTTGGCATCCGTACAAAATCAAAAATGAAACAAAAACATTCCAAATTATAATGGGCATTGCAATGACAAGAGGTGCAGCGAAAAAATCTGCTTGCAGTGCGAACACGATAAACAGTGTTCCGGCAATGCCGGGAGCCATGACTAAAAGAAGTAATAGCATATAAAGAACCATAATGATTCCACGATTAGGTATGCTGCCCAGCACACTGCGGCCTAAGACACTGCCTGCGGTAAACAAAGTTCCAAATGCGGCATAGGCCAAAATACAGGCTGCCACCATAAATGGATTCGCATGAAAAATAAATCCGAGAAGGGTAAAAGCCACAAAACCGTTCATTGCTGTTCCCAGCACAGTGGACAAACTTGCCCACAACAATTTTCGGAACGGTTTTTCCGGGACAAGATACAGGTACGGTTTCTGAAGTTCCTTTGACCATTCCCCGGCGGCATTTTGAAAAAATAACAAATAGATGCTAAGCCCGCACGCGACAACCAAAGCCGCTGTCGAATCCAACGCCTCCCCGTTATTCCGGCTAACCAGCGTCATAATGCCAGTTACCCCAAGGTTTACCAGAAGTAACAGCACGGTGGAACCGCTGAACGGGAATCGGTTGCGCCGGCGTGCCTCACAAAGATGTTTGAAAAAAAACACGCTTGCCCCCCAGCCCGCATTGATTCCTGTTTTGCCGACCTTCTTTTTTCGCCCCAAATTCGCCGAACGTTTCTCTTTCATTGCTCTGCGCAATTCAAATGTTTTTTCGGCGCTGCTGAGTACGTCCTCATAATAGTCCGCGTCGATTTTGATAAACAAAAAGACAACCAGCAAAAGTGCCGCCGCAGTCAGGGCAATATAAAGCATCGCTCCCTGCATATCTTCGGCAATCAGAGCGAATACGGCTCCTCTAACCCAGCCGATGATGGGAAAAGCATCCAACACCGGGGACGCCGCAGCTGTATAAACCGCCTGCCAACTGATATCGTGCTGAATCCGATAAAGCACAAACAGTGCAAAAATAAGCGGGACAAAAAGGATACCCCCCTTAATGCCCGCGCGCTGCACAGCACCTCGGTTGGCAATACAGTATAAACATTGCGCCAATATCTGCACAACGACAAGAAACACGACAGTTCCAAGAATCAGCACCAAAACATCGGTGGCGCCAAGTCCAAAATTTTCAATCAGCATACCGCTGTAAAACAATAAAAATATAAATCCCGCGAAAGTTTTTCCTGTCTGCTGCATTAACCCGTAGGCCAATGTGGTTTTGGGTGAAAGCGGCGAAACAAAAAGAAGATTGACATCTGACAATTGAAACAACGCTGAACCCGATTCTAAAGATGACATTGCGGTAATAGTGCCTAATACCAAGAGCCATGCTAGATAACCGCTTTGCAAAACAGCAATATCCATTTCCCCGCCGGATTGTGACGGCAGATCCAGAAGCATCCAAACAATCAGGGCAAGGGACGCCAGCGTTACAATAAGCCTTGCAGGCCGACGGACCAGCCTTAGAATTGTATTTTTTAATTTTTTACGTGTGATGTAAAGAATCGCTTCCAAGGGCTTCCTCCTTTCCCTCCGTAATTGAAAAGAACACCTGTTCCAAATTTTCTCCGCTTACGCTTAGCTCGCTCCGCGTGCGCTGTGCCGCAATTTTACCGTTCATCATAATGAGTACCTTATCCCAAATTTCACTTACGGTATCCAGCATATGTGTACTAACCAGCACAGAACAGCCGCTGCTGCGCAGTTCTCCGATTATGGTTCTCAGCTCCTTGATGGCGTGTGGGTCTAGTCCGACAAGCGGCTCGTCCAAAAGAACAACTTTCGGCTCCGGCAGCAGTGCGCAGCAGATGCTCAGTTTTTGCTGCATTCCTTTGGAAAGTTCGCTGCCAAGCTTGTTCTGCTTGTCATCCAGCTCCAAACGCTCCAAAAGGACGTCGGCACGTTTTTTCCAGTCTTTCACACGATATGCCCGCGCAATAAACTCCAGATGCTCCATCACCGTTAGGGATTCCATGGGCGCGGGGATTTCCGGGATATAACCAAAGCACCGCTTTGCCTCCACACTTTTATTAGGATACCCGCAAATCAGCACATTTCCCTGAAAGCGCAAAAGACCGGCAATACATTTAATTGCGGTGGATTTGCCCGCCCCGTTTGGACCTGCCAATACCGCAACCTCTCCATCTTCCACAAGGAAGCTAAGGTCATCGTTTGCAACGAGCTTATGGTACTTCTTCGTTAAATGTTGTACTTCAAGCATAAATTCTCCTATATCTTTTGTGTTCGCATTGATTGCTTTCCATTAACTAAACTCAATTAAACATAATAGCCAGACGAAAATCATCATCAATAACCAGATAGCAATAACCGCGATTCCGGCATATAATTCTTTTTTTGCCCTTGCGGCCAGCAATGGCTCATACGGATTTGTCTGCACCTGCCCCGTATTTTTTTGTCCGCATTTTGGGCAATAGAAGTCGGTCACATCATGAGGATATCCACAGTTTGTGCACCGCGTCATACGGATGCCGGTGTCGCGGACACATAAATAAATCACCCCGGGTATTATGCCAAGAAATCCAACTGCAAGCCCCCAAAGGACAGCATTCGGATTCCCCCTCGCCTGTGCATCATGATAGGCAGCAAGAGCAAACAGTACGTGCTGTATAATTAAAACGAGAAACGAAAACAGCATGATTAACATGACGACAAAGTTGACTGGGGGACGAACTAACATAAAGATCCTCCTTTATTTTTTATTATATCAACATGCATCATATTGCAATTTTGAATAAACGAACTTATTCAATCTTTTGCAGATACTCCCATCATACTGTATTTTATAAATATTTTCAAACACAATTTTATACAGCTACTAATTATATATAGGCGTCGTCGATTTGCACAATATTCTTTCATTATATTTTCTATTATATTATTTCTTTCTTAGAATATTAAAACAATTGAAAATTCTATTATGGGGTTTGATAGAAGAAGCATAACGCAAATGGGAGGAACGGTGTTTAAAATTCAAAGTGAAAATACGCAAAATTGGAACAAAAATATGTGCAGTATCATTCGTTTAAAGCCTCCAAAGAAACTGCAGCGCTTATCCAAAATTCTCTGGAGAAAGTCCAGATAGGTGTCCAAATGGCGCAAAAACAGCTCAATATTAACGAAATGCGTATGAACAATTACGTCAAGTCAATCACGCAATCATCCGTGCAGATAACATATCCCATGAACAATCCAATGAAAATTCCCGTGTTACGCAGATAATTGAGCGTATATCCGCTCATTGTACAGACAAATTCAGCAACAGCGGAGCAAAGTTCAGCCGCCACTGATAATTTGTCTGAACAAGCAGCTCTGCTACATCAGGAAGTCAGTAAATTTCATTTAAAAGAAACCAACGTTTAAATGAGGCTCTATGTCAATAGTTGGGGTAACCCAAAATGGAAACACCGGATGGAGCGGCGTTAAGCTGCTCCATTTTTCGTTGAATGATGGAACATGTGAAGAATACGATTGCGGAAGCGACGAAAATTACGATAACCGTAGGCATTGCGTTTGAGTACCTTAATCTTGTTGTTAACCCCTTCGGTAAAACCATTGGTGTAAGGACAATCAAACGAATTTAGAATACCTTTTGACCAGCGAACCATAGTATTTCCACAAGCAACAAATTTCAAAAGGCCACTGTTTTGTGCGGCCATAATCCAATGGGATAGCGCTGTCCGTGCAGACACGCTGTCAGAAGATTCAAGGACTTTGAAAAACTGTTCTTTCAGAGAGTAGGCTGTCAGCAGACGGTTACTGGCATAGAGCATAAGATCGACCTGTTGCTTTTGCTCAGGAGTGAGAAATTGATATCGCTTGTTCAGCAAGATTCGGGAGCGTTTAAAATGAATTCTTCGGGTTTTGCTGAATTTTTTCTGTTCTTCCTTGCGAACGGCTTCAAAGGCCCAAAATACTTGGCGAATGTAATGATATTTGTCAATGACATAATTGGAATTTTTAAAATATGTTTGGGCAATACCGGCATATGTACTCCACATATCGCTGACGAAATGCTTCGTTTTAGAACGGTCAAGCTGGCCGAAATATTCTGTCAGTTTGTGGTTGTATCGAGCAGGAAGAATATCAAGAATTCGGTGACTGACCGGATCGGTCAGAATGCACTGATATTTCTCGCCGCTTGTATTGCCTTTAAACTCATCAATCGATACAACTTCAGGTAATTGCTGCGGTTTTCCATAATGGATACAATCGAAAAGACGGATAATAGTTGAAACAGATAGATTCACCTCACATGCTACACTGGTAAAAGAACGCACGTCGGAAAGCTTTGAAATGATATATACGGCTAAACGGTTTGTCATGCGGTGATATCTAGGCAAAAACGAATTATCCTCAAAGAAACGCTTTCCACAAGAATGGCAGCGATATCGGCGCTTTCGTAGAATCAGGGAGGTATGTTTGCCAAAAGCGGGAATGTCTTTCACGGTTTGACAACGGTAATCATGAACGTAGCTGGTTTGATGGCCACAACAGGGGCAAACATGCGGCTTTCTCGGTAACTCAATAAAAATTTCCGTTTTATCAGGCAATTGCCTCACATTTTTTACGATTACCCCTTTTAATCCAAGCAATTTTTCGATAGAATGAGTACAGAGCATATCGATGACCTCCCAAATGGTGGTGTGGTAATCTCCATTTTAAAGTTTTTTCATCGAATATGCTCTACTTTTTTGCTCTTTTTTCGCAGGCCTATTCGTCACACCCCAACATTTATTATAGAGCCTTAAATGAAAACTCAAAAAATTATACCAATATCAAAATAAATAAAAAAGAGCTTGCCAATAAGGCAAGCTCTAAATTTTCATACCCTGAAAACTGAATAAAGGAAAGAAGCGAAAGGAGAAAACTAATTGGACGAACCAAAAATATGGTCAAGCCCTCGGCCTATTAGTACTGCCAAGCTGAACACGTTACCGTGCTTACACACGCAGCCTATCAACCTTGTAGTCTACAAGGGGCCTTACCAGCTTATGCTGTGGGATATCTAATCTTGGAGTCGGCTTCACGCTTAGATGCTTTCAGCGTTTATCCGATCCGCACATAGTTGCCCAGCTGTGCCACTGGCGTGACAACTGGTGCGCCAGAGGTGCGTCCATCCCGGTCCTCTCGTACTAAGGACAGCTCTCCTCAAATATCCTACGCCCACGACAGATAGGGACCGAACTGTCTCACGACGTTCTGAACCCAGCTCGCGTACCACTTTAATCGGCGAACAGCCGAACCCTTGGGACCGAATTCAGCCCCAGGATGTGATGAGCCGACATCGAGGTGCCAAACCTCCCCGTCGATGTGGACTCTTGGGGGAGATCAGCCTGTTATCCCCAGGGTAGCTTTTATCCGTTGAGCGACGGCAATTCCACTCTCATACCGCCGGATCACTAACTCCAACTTTCGTTTCTGCTCGGACCGTCATCCTCGCAGTCAGGCCAGCTTATGCGTTTACACTCTCTGGCACGGTTTCCGTCCGTGCTGAGCTGACCTTTGAGCGCCTCCGTTACTCTTTAGGAGGCGACCGCCCCAGTCAAACTGCCCGTCTAACAATGTCCCCCGGCCGGATTCACGGCCGCAGGTTAGAATTCCAGCAACTTAAGGGTGGTATCCCAAGGGCGACTCCACTCCGGCTGGCGCCAGAGTTTCTCTGTCTCCCACCTATCCTGTACATAAATTACCGAAACCCAATATTAAACTGCAGTAAAGCTCCATGGGGTCTTTCCGTCTTGTCGCGGGTAACCGGCATCTTCACCGGTACTACAATTTCGCCGGGCGGGTAGTTGAGACAGTGCCCAGATCGTTACACCTTTCGTGCGGGTCGGAACTTACCCGACAAGGAATTTCGCTACCTTAGGACCGTTATAGTTACGGCCGCCGTTTACTGGGGCTTCGATTCAATGCTTGCACATCTCCTCTTAACCTTCCAGCACCGGGCAGGTGTCAGCCCCTATACGTCATCTTTCGATTTGGCAGAGACCTGTGTTTTTGCTAAACAGTCGCCTGGGCCTATTCTCTGCGGCCACATTTCTGTGGCACCCCTTCTCCCGAAGTTACGGGGTCAATTTGCCGAGTTCCTTAACTACCCTTCTCCCGTTGGCCTTGGAATCCTCTTCCTGTCTACCTGTGTCGGTTTGCGGTACGGGCGCATCGGATATACCATAAGACTTTTCTCGCCCTGCTCTAAGCATGCTTCCCTACTTATTTTCGGTCCCTTACGCCCGGGTCAACCATCGCCCGGGTCATGCCCTTCGCAGGTGTCATCTTACTTAAATCCTTCTGCGGCTACGGAATTTCCACCGTATGTGCATCGGCTACGCCTTTCGGCCTCACCTTAGCTCCCGGCTTACCTGGAGCGGACGAACCTTCCTCCAGAAACCTTAGACTTTCGGCCAATATGATTCTCACATATTTCTCGCTACTCATTCCGGCATTCTCACTTGAATGAGATCCACCAGCGCTTCCGCTCTGACTTCAGCTCTCATTCAACGCTCTCCTACCATGCTCAGCCATTCTCCACACTCTCAATTGATTTAGCTTATGGAATTTCGCGTCGCTTCCGCGCCGCCGGATTCCTTTTTGCTTCCTCCATTGAGTTTATGGAGAACGACTGAGCATCCCAAGCTTCGGTATATGATTTAGCCCCGTTGAATTTTCGGCGCAGGGTCACTCGACCAGTGAGCTATTACGCACTCTTTTAATGAATGGCTGCTTCTAAGCCAACATCCTGGTTGTCTAAGCAACCCCACATCCTTTTCCACTTAACCATATTTTGGGACCTTAGCTGTGGGTCTGGGCTGTTTCCCTTTCGACAATGAAACTTATCTCACACTGTCTGACTCCCGTACATCGATTATCCGGCATTCTGAGTTTGATAGGTTTCGGTAGCCTTTCGGCCCCTAGACCATTCAGTGCTTTACCTCCGGTAATCTAATACGAGGCTAGCCCTAAAGCTATTTCGGAGAGAACCAGCTATCTCCGGGTTCGATTGGAATTTCTCCGCTACCCACACCTCATCCGCTACCATTTCAACGGGAGTCGGTTCGGTCCTCCATGGGGTTTTACCCCCACTTCAACCTGGACATGGGTAGGTCACCCGGTTTCGGGTCGAATACAACTGACTTCATATGCCCTGTTCAGACTCGGTTTCCCTGCGGCTCCATCCCTGAAGGACTTAACCTTGCCAGTTACATTCACTCGCCGGACCATTCTACAAAAGGTACCCGATCACCCTTTGACGGGCTCTCGGTGCTTGTAAGCACAAGGTTTCAGGTTCTCTTTCACTCCCCTCCCGGGGTGCTTTTCACCTTTCCTTCACAGTACTCTGCACTATCGGTCACTGGGTAGTATTTAGGCTTGGAGGGTGGTCCCCCCGTCTTCCCACCGGGTTTCACGTGTCCGGCGGTACTCGGGATACAGCCCTCTGTGCTCACCCTTCGCATACGTGACTTTCACACTGTTTCGTCGGCCTTCCCATGCCGTTCTGCTCGAGTTTGCACAGATTTTGGCTGTCCTCACCCCGAAGGCATTGCTGCCCTCGGTTTGGCCTCTTCCGCTTTCGCTCGCCACTACTCACGGAATCTCGGTTGATTTCTTTTCCTCGCCCTACTTAGATGTTTCAGTTCAGGCGGTTTTCCCCCCGTACAGCTATGGATTCACTGCACGGTGACTGGACATGACTCCAGCCGGATTGCTCCATTCGGAAATCTATGGATCAATGCCTGCTTACGGCTCCCCATAGCTTATCGCAGTTTGCCGCGTCCTTCTTCGGCTCCCAGTGCCAAGGCATCCCCCTTGCGCTCTTTGTAGCTTGACCATGTGATTTTGGTTCTCAAAATTGTAGTTTCCTAAATATATTTAGAATAACAACTTTTCTCGCTTATCTGCTTCTCGCTTTATTCAGTTTTCAAGGTACGGTCGCAGACCGTTCCGTCGCGGATCAACTTACAGATATCAAATACCTGTTCTATCGCGGACTTTACAAGTCTGCAAATGACATACAATATTTTTTCAAATATCATATGTATTTTTTGGGGTTTCGGGAGTATCTTTCGACTGTCCCGCCACACCAAGGTTCTTTCCTTCCGTTTCTCAACGGCGGGCAATACCTCGGGTGTTACCCGTGGTGGGCTTAAGTGGACTCGAACCACCGACCTCACGCTTATCAGGCGTGCGCTCTAACCGGCTGAGCTATAAGCCCATATTTCCCGGCATCGAGGCTATCCGGTGTTACTTCAGCCACAATAGCCGTTTTTTGGGACTTACTCTGCGGTCCTTTCCGCGTCTGTTGTCTTTTTCGCTCCAGCGCGTTCGTAACCGCGGACTTCGTCCGCTGGTGGAGATAAACGGGATCGAACCGTTGACCTCCTGCTTGCAAAGCAGGCGCTCTCCCAGCTGAGCTATACCCCCATATCTCTTAGGAGCTCTATTCAACTGTTGGCCGTTCTCGACTCCACTTCTTGAAGACTCTTTTCAACTTTCTTTTCGAAAGCTGTTCGGGGCCTTCAAAATTAAACAACGATTCAAAGAAGAGTGCTCCGTAACTGACCTTGGATTTTGAACAAACCTTCCGTTCGTTCTTCTCTCCATAGAAAGGAGGTGATCCAGCCGCACCTTCCGATACGGCTACCTTGTTACGACTTCACCCCAGTCGCCAATCCTACCTTCGGCGGCGCCTCCCTTGCGGTTAGGCTACCGACTTCGGGTATTACCGGCTCCCATGGTGTGACGGGCGGTGTGTACAAGGCCCGGGAACGTATTCACCGCGGCATGCTGATCCGCGATTACTAGCAATTCCGGCTTCACGCAGGCGAGTTGCAGCCTGCGATCTGAACTGGGACCGTTTTTGGGGTTTTGCTCCACCTCGCGGTATTGCTTCCCTTTGTTTACGGCCATTGTAGTACGTGTGTAGCCCAGGTCATAAGGGGCATGATGATTTGACGTCGTCCCCACCTTCCTCCGTTTTGTCAACGGCAGTCTGATTAGAGTGCTCTTGCGTAGCAACTAATCACAAGGGTTGCGCTCGTTGCGGGACTTAACCCAACATCTCACGACACGAGCTGACGACAACCATGCACCACCTGTCTCAACTTTCCCCGAAGGGCACCTAACGCATCTCTGCCTCGTTAGTTGGATGTCAAGACCTGGTAAGGTTCTTCGCGTTGCTTCGAATTAAACCACATACTCCACTGCTTGTGCGGGCCCCCGTCAATTCCTTTGAGTTTCAACCTTGCGGTCGTACTTCCCAGGTGGATTACTTATTGTGTTAACTCCGGCACGGAGGGGGTCAGACCCCCCACACCTAGTAATCATCGTTTACAGCATGGACTACCAGGGTATCTAATCCTGTTTGCTACCCACGCTTTCGTGCCTCAGCGTCAGTTAAAGCCCAGCAGGCCGCCTTCGCCACTGGTGTTCCTCCCGATCTCTACGCATTTCACCGCTACACCGGGAATTCCGCCTGCCTCTACTTCACTCAAGCTCCACAGTTTCAAGTGCAATCTATGGGTTGAGCCCATAGTTTTCACACCTGACTTGCAGAGCCGCCTACGCACCCTTTACACCCAGTAAATCCGGACAACGCTTGCTCCCTACGTATTACCGCGGCTGCTGGCACGTAGTTAGCCGGAGCTTCCTCCTCAGGTACCGTCATTATCGTCCCTGAGGACAAAGGTTTACAATCCGAAGACCTTCTTCCCTCACGCGGCGTTGCTGCATCAGAGTTTCCTCCATTGTGCAATATCCCCCACTGCTGCCTCCCGTAGGAGTCTGGGCCGTGTCTCAGTCCCAATGTGGCCGTTCAACCTCTCAGTCCGGCTACCGATCGTCGCTTTGGTGGGCCATTACCCCGCCAACTGGCTAATCGGACGCGAGCCCATCTTTCAGCGGATTGCTCCTTTGATTCCATCGTCATGCGACAACGGAATGTTATGCGGTATTAGCGTCCGTTTCCAGACGTTATCCCCCTCTGAAAGGCAGGTTACTCACGCGTTACTCACCCGTCCGCCACTAAACCATCCCTAAGCAAGCTCAAGAATGGTTCCGTTCGACTTGCATGTGTTAGGCACGCCGCCAGCGTTCGTCCTGAGCCAGGATCAAACTCTCTAAAATATGGTATATACTCGCCTCTCGGCGTCTATATCTATCTTAGAGCTTTTAGGCTCTCTTCCGATACACTAACGTATCGCTCTTCGGTTTTTTCCAAAAGAGTTGTTCTTCTCTTTCGTCCGAAAGTACTTTTAACTCTCGTCCTTTACGGGTTCCTCTTCTTCTCTCTCGTTGTTTAATTTTCAAGGTCCCATGCGGCTTTCAGGCTCTTTCGAACTCTCTTTCCGCAGCGCCCTTTCCGTAAGGCGCTCCACTATAATACCAAAACACCTCCCTCTTGTCAACCCTTTTTTTCATTTTTTTTAGAGTTTTCTTTTTCATCGACAGTTTCAGTTGAAACATACTTATCTATAAAGTTGATTCTGGGTTGAAATTGCCTTTTTCTTTAGGGATAAACCTGCCGTATCTGGGAAAAATCTGTTTTAAGAGGTGGTATTCTCTTGAACAATAAAGTAACATACGTATGGAAAGTATTCATTATTATTTTAGTTAACATCTTAATGATCGCGGTAGTTACTCATATGGGTAATTCCATACAAACCCTTTCCAAGGTCGGCTCCACAGGCGATGAAGTCAAACAGATTCAGACGCGCCTGAAGAACTGGGGATATTACAACGGTGAAATAGACGGCATTTACGGCACACTGACAAAAAACGCAGTACTTTACTTTCAGCGCAAAAACGGTCTAACTGCTGACGGTGTTGCCGGGCCGGAAACATTGAGTGCCATTGGACTGCCTACGGGTGAGTCCGGCGGTTCTGTTGGCGGATTCAGCAGCAATGACGTCAATCTTCTTGCCAGAGTGATTTCCGCCGAGGCGCGCGGGGAACCTTATGAGGGTCAGGTTGCTGTTGGAGCAGTCATCCTTAACCGGATTGAGCATCCTTCTTTTCCGAATACACTTGCGGGCGTTATCTACCAGCCGGGTGCTTTTTCGTGCATCGACGACGGCGGCATTAACGCGGCAGTTGCAGATTCCGCGTACAAAGCAGCGCGCGATGCCATCAACGGCTGGGACCCTTCCGGTGGTGCCATTTACTATTATAATCCCGCTAAGGCAACCAGTTCATGGATTTGGTCAAGGCCGGTCATTGTCGTCATTGGAGAACACCGTTTTTGCAAATAAATCTTAAAGTGCCAGAACGATTCAGTAAAATGCCCGAAAAGCGTGCAGAACGCCTTTCGGGCTTAATTTATGAGCAAAATACAATACCAACTGTATTATCGTATTGTTATAATACAATTAATTATTGATTTTTAGACTTTTGTTCAAGCGTTGGTTATACCGATCTAAAATATCGTGCAGTAATTTGGGATTAAGAGCATGAATTGGCAAAAATGATACCGGGTTTGATTCATGGTTTCCGATTTCTTTTTCATACCAAACCACGTCATGCCATTTGCCGCATTTATACCCCGTACGATGATAGGTACCCAGAACATGAAAGCCCATGGACTCGTGTAATCTTTCACTATTCGGATTCGGCACCGTAATTCCTGCATAAACATTTTGTATCCGTTGATGCTGCAAAATTTCCAGCAGAGCGCCGTACAATGCCTTTCCGATTCCTCGGCGCATATTGGAGCGTTCAAGATAAATGGAAAGTTCCGCATTCCATCGATAAGAAGCCCGTTCCATTTGGCGGTGTGCATATGCGTAACCTATGACAACACCGTTACGCTCACAGACCAACCAGGGATATTGACGAGATATGCTGGCGACACGTTCGCGATATTCCTCCGGTGTTGGAACTTCTTCCTCAAATGTGATAGCTGTTTCTAGAATATAGGGCTGATAAATTTTTAAAATAGAGGAAGAATCTTTTTCCGATGCAAATCTGATTTGATACATAGAAACACTCCTGCTTAATTTTAGCGGTAATATATTTTGGAAGTTTTGCGTTTTTCAAGGAACAGAGAAGCTGACCTGTTAACAATATAAATTCCAAAACTGACTAACACAAGCGCCGACGCAGTTTTTAGGCCAAAGGCCTGTTGACTTTCACTCAGAATGACCGCAGACAACAATACACCAAATATCGGATTCATAAATCCGAACACGGTTACGCGTGAAACCGGATTGTAACGCAGCAGGATACTCCAAAGGGAATAGGCTGCCGCTGAAAGAAAAGCGAGATACAAAAGAACTGCAGCTCCTGCAAGCGTCCAATGCGTAATTCTTCCACCGGACACAAATCCACACATCATTAAAAATGCCCCGCCAAAAATGAATTGGTACCCGTTTAACATAACGGGATCATCCTTTTTGGAAAATTGCTTAATTAATACGGCGGCAATTGCCGTAGACATGGTGGATATTAGAATCATGCCTTCACCAAAAAAGTGAAAATCCATGGAAAGTCCTGCACTGTTTAGGTTTACCAACACCACACCCGAAAATCCAATGATGCTGCCCAACAATTTGCGGGCAGTTAATTTTTCTTGATGAAAGATCAGGCACGCAATTAGGATGGACAAAAACACATTTGTTCCAACTAATATAGAAGCTTTAACGCCGCTGGCATATGCAAGGCCAATATAAAAGGGAATATACTGCAGTATGGTCTGAAACAAGCTCAGAATTCCTATCCTCTGAAAGGATGCACGCCGCGGAACTAAGAACTTTCTGGCGGTCACGCTTCCGATAAGTACAGTCAAAATACCTGCAAGGAAAAAACGACTGCCTGCAAATAGTATCTGTGTTTGAAAGTTTCCCTGGGAAATCTGAAATAGTCTGTAACCACTTTTAATACCCGGAACTGCACTGCCCCAGAAAGCACAGCAAAGCATGGCTAATAGGCACACAACAGTCGGTTTCGTTAAGATTCTTTCTTTTTGCAGGTTCATTTCTGCATTCCTTTCCAAAAAGCAAATAAAGTTTTTTTATTTTAACATACCCTATCTCATAATTCAATTGATTTGGGCTCTATAATAAATGTTGGGGTGTGACGAATAGGCCTGCGAAAAAAGAACAAAAAAGTAGAGCATATTCGATGAAAAACCTTTAAAATGGAAATTACCACTATCCCATATTGGAGGTCATCGATATGCTCTGTACTTATTCTACCGAAAAATTGCTAGGATTAAAAGGGGTAATCGTAAAAAATGTGAGGCAATTGCCCGATAAAACGGAAATTTTTATTGAGTTACCAAGAAAGCCACATGTTTGCCCTTGCTGTGGATATCGGACCAGCTATGTCCATGATTACCGTTGTCAAACAGTAAAAGACATCCCTGCTTTTGGTAAACACACTAGTTTGATTCTCCGAAAGCGCCGGTATCGCTGTTCTTTGTGTGGAAAGCGTTTCTTTGAAGATAACTCGTTTCTGCCGAGATATCACCGCATTACAAATCGTTTAGCCGCGTATATCATTTCAAAGCTGTCTGACGTGCGTTCTTTCACCAGTGCAGCACGTGAAGTAAATCTATCTGTTTCAACTATTATCCGGCTTTTCGATTGTATCCACTATGGAAAACCGCAGCAATTACCTGAAGTTGTGTCGATTGATGAGTTTAAAGGCAATACAAGCGGCGAGAAATATCAGTGCATTCTGACCGATCCGGTCCGTCACCGAATTCTTGATATTCTTCCTGCTCGATACAACCACAAACTGACAAGATATTTCGGCCAGCTTGACCGTTCTAAAACGAAGCATTTCGTCAGCGATATGTGGAGTACATATGCCGGTATTGCTCAAACATATTTTAAAAATTCCAATTATGTCATTGACAAATATCATCTTAAATTGCAATAACAAATTGAACACTTTCACTGGATAAAGTTATCTACGGGTTTAAAGTATAAATTCTGTCCAGTTGAGCATCAAACAGTTCCTCAGGGGTCTGATAACCTAATCGTTTCCTAGGCGTGGCGTTTATCTCGTCTGTAAACATTAAGATTTGTTCGGCGGTAAAGCCATTGATGGAGCGACCCTTTGGGATATATTTTCGTAGTATGCGATTGGTCCTCTCATTTACAGGTCGTTCCCAAGCAGAATAGGGATGAGCAAAGTAGATTGCCGTGCCTAGTTCTTCAAAGGCTGAAAATGCCGCAAACTCACTGCCGTTATCTGTGGTAATACTGCGAAACACCTGCGAAAATTTCTCGCCATACTGTTCCTTTAGCTGTTCCATGGCACTGGCAACACCGGTGGTTGTTTTGCCGTCAATTCGAATTGAAAGATAATATCCTGTCAGGCGCTCTACAATGGTAAATACAACTGCCTCACCGCTTCTTTTTCGGCCCAGTACCGTATCAGATTCCCAGTGTCCAAATGTGTTTCGCTCTGCTGCCTCAGGTGGCCGCCAATCAATGGATTTCCCATTGATACGCTTAGAAAGCCGTGGTTTTCTGCGAGAATGCCTATTTAATACCTCAGGAAGTTCAAATAGCGTGAGCGGTAATTCCCCTTTCCACAGCATATGATATAGAGTTTTTGTACATGGGATTTCCTTGGCTGGAAAACGATGTTCGCTTCGGGCCCGCCCTACGCACTCATCAAAAGACCAATTATGCTTACGAACCTTTTTAACCATCCAACGGATGAAGTCGGAGTTCCTGGATACCGTTCTAGGGCGATGGCAACGACTGCGATTCGCTTTGTAGACTGCAGCTCCACGTTTGGCTGAGTAGCCGGGTTTGCGACCTCGGCCGGAGTATTCCGGTGTGCCACGTCGTAGTTCATAGCCCACGGTAGAGGGGCTGCAATTGATTGCGCGAGCAATCTTTCGATTGCTAAATCCCATCTTCTTTAACTGTTGGATTGCGCCACGCTCTTCTGCTTTAAGATGCTGTCCCCTCTTGCGTTCTTCGATCTTTATGATAGAATGGTTCTTGTCCATAGTGTTCAGGCCTTTCTGTCAGTATTTAGTGTGGTAACTTTATCCTAACAGTTCCCTGTGCGCTATGGAATCTTTTTATGTGTTCAATTTGATTTTACAATCTACCTGACAAATATCATTACATTCGCCAAGTATTTTGGGCTTTTGAAGCCGTTCGCAAGGAAGAACAGAAAAAGTTCAGCAAAACCCGAAGAATTTATTTTAAACGTTCCCGAATCTTATTGAACAAGCGATATCAATTTCTCACTCCAGAGCAAAAGCAACAGGTCGATCTTATGCTCTATGCCAGCAACCGTCTGCTGACAGCCTACTCTCTGAAAGAACAGTTTTTCAAAGTCCTGGATTCTCCCGATAGTCAATCTGCACGGACAGCGCTATCCCATTGGATTATGGCCGCACAAAACAGTGGTCTTTCAAGATTTGTTGCTTGTGCAAATACCATGATTCGCTGGTCAAGAGGTATTCTAAATTCGTTTGATTGCTCTTACACCAACGGTTTTACCGAAGGGGTTAACAACAAGATTAAGGTTCTTAAACGCAATGCCTACGGTTATCGTAATTTTCGTCGCTTCCGCAATCGCATTCTTCATATGTTCCATCATTCAACGAAAAATGGAGCAGCTTAACGCCGCTCCATTCGGTGTTTCCATTTTGGGTTACCCCAACTATTGACATAGAGCCCTTTTAGAGAAATGACATAACACTGCCTGTTCCTCCCTGTAAAAATCAAAAAAACAAAAGGATTGAACCCAAACGAGTTCAATCCTTTTGTTTCAATTTGAGAAAACACTATCCGAAAACAAATGCGTTGCGACAAAGCTCTGCATCCTGTGTATCCAGCCATTAATAAAGGCACCCATCGGTGCCTTTATTAATGGTGGACACAACGGGACTCGAACCTGTGACCTCTCGCGTGTGAGGCGAGCGCTCTAACCAGCTGAGCTATGCGTCCACACTTTGGTGACCCGTACGCGATTTGAACGCGTGTTACCGCCGTGAAAGGGCGGTGTCTTAACCACTTGACCAACGGGCCATAGCATGGTAGCGGCAATTGGATTCGAACCAACGACGCTTCGGGTATGAACCGAATGCTCTAGCCAACTGAGCTATGCCGCCACAAAACTCCGTAATTTCATAGCGGAGCGTTATCTATTATAATACATGTCCATAAAGTTTGTCAATATGTAAGTTAAAATAAAATTTTAGTTTTTGTAGGACTACAATACATATTGGACAGTTGAGAAAAAATAAAATACAGAAATGGACACATCGGTTAAAATAAAGCTACACAAACCAAATCATACCGAAAGGAAGTGCCCATTTCTGCATGAATAGTGTAACACAAGACATGAAGTTTAGGCAATCCCTAATGATCTATGCTCAAAAGTACGGTGTTAGCCGTGCAAGCCGAAAATACAACAAAAGCCGTTCCTTTATCTATTTTTGGATGGCCCGGTATGACGGTACATTAGAATCGTTGGCTTGCCGGTCTAGGAGGCCTCACAGTCATCCAAACCAGCATACACCTGCCGAGTTAAAGCTGATTCGCGACATGCGGCGCAGAAATCCCGACCTCGGTATGATTGAACTATGGTCTCGGTTGAAAAAGCGGGGATACACACGATGTCCGGAAAGTCTGTTCCGTGTAATGCGCCGAATGGGAATGTTCCCAGAATCAAAACCAAAGAAGAAATATCAGCCAAAGCCATACGAGCAAATGACGCATCCCGGAGAGCGCATTCAGATCGATGTAAAAGTAGTTCCAAAGCGCTGTATTGCCAACCCTGAGCTTCGGCTTTTCCAGTACACAGCTATTGATGAATTTTCTAGGCTGCGTTTTCTGGCAGCGTACCCTGAACAGAGTACTTACTCTTCTGCTGACTTTCTAAAACGAGCTGTCGAATGGTTTGCCCGGCGCGGCGTTCGTGTAGAATGCGTTCAAACTGACAACGGTTTTGAATTCACCAACCGTTTCTCACCTTCCAAGAAACATCTGCTGACGTTGTTCGAAGCCACTGCCGCTAAACTTCATATCCGGCACAAGTTAATTCGTCCTTATACCCCTAGGCACAACGGGAAAGTGGAACGCAGTCATCGCGAAGACCAAAAACGCTTTTATGACAAACACCATTTTTACTCTTTAGCGGACTTTGAAAACCAACTTTCCATCTACTTAAGACGCTCTAATAATATGCCGATGCGTCCTCTTCATTGGTTGTCTCCTTCTGAATTTTTACATTCCCATACTGTCCAATATGTTTGACAAACCTACATAAGTTAAAATAAAATTTTAGTTTTTTTATATTTCATATTAACTGTAAGGAAAATATAGATGCGGGCAACGTTCTGTAAGCATTATGTAAACTGAACGTGAGCTTCAAAACTCAGCCCCTTTGAATTCTCACCCCGCATCAAAGTTTTTTTTCCTTCTCGTTGCGCAAATATACGGAGGATATCCCCGGGCGCCGTTTCCGTCAGATAATCAATTTGCAGCCCGCGAATTGGTTGTTCACTTGGCAGTCCCGGCAGAAAATCCAAAAGAATATCAGCATAAACCGCATTATTCATATGCCCGTTGGAATCCAAATCGGAGCGATAGACGGGTCGTTGCCCTACATAAGGCAAATTTTCCGGTGTTGCGGCACGTACCATTTTTTGATTCGGATCAACCGGAAAATCAGGGAAGATTCCAAGGTCCACAAATGCCTGCGGCCGCCGGACACGGTGCGTAGCGGCGTCTGCCAGCACCGACACCTGCATGGCATCAATCAGCAGTGCGCCGCTTTCATCATAAAATTTATAATCCCGGTAAAAACGCACCCCGCCTCGTCCGCGCGGATGGGTTCGTACTTCAATTTTTTCCCGGTGACTCGGCAAACGGAAAATACGCAACCGGCTACAGATGAGAAAAAACACAAGCCCTGTCTTTTCCAAAAGTTCTTCATACCCGATATGCAGCAATTCCACATGCTGTTCACTGGTTTCCTGCACATGCCGCAAAACCGCGCCGAGCTTCATACGATTGTCCGGCCCAACATCATAAACCGGCACGGTAAAGCGGCGAACATATTCGGCAGTTAAATCTTCATTCATGGACGCAGAACATCCGTTCCCATATATTTTCTGAGGACTTCCGGTACGGTTACACTACCGTCCGCATTCTGATACTGTTCTACAATGGCCGGGAAAAGACGGCTGGTTGCCAATCCGGAGGCGTTAAGCGTATGAACGTAATGAAGCTTTTTATCTTCCCCTCGGTACTTAATATTTCCACGTCTTGCCTGGTATTCGCGGGCATTGGAAGCAGAGCTGACTTCCTTATAAATTCCCATGGAAGGAATCCAAACTTCTATATCATAAGTGCGCGCCATGGAGAAGGAGCAATCTGCAGCTGCAAGCTTGCTGAGCCGGTAATGTAGGCCGAGTTCTTGCACCAAACGTTCCGCCTTATGCACTAATTCCTCAAAGGCAGCGTCAGAATCCTCCGGTTTTGTGTATTGCACCATTTCTACTTTATTAAACTGATGACCGCGAATCATGCCGCGTTCCTCTGAACGATAGCTGCCTGCTTCTCTGCGATAACATGGTGTATAACCAATATATTTTTTAGGCAGCTCATCTGCTTCCAAAATTTCGTCGCGGTGCAAATTCACAAGAGCTGTTTCCGCCGTCGGCAAAAGGAATTTTTTATCATTTGTGGTCGGATTTTCTATCCAATAATCCTCTCCCACGAATTTTGGAAACTGGCCGGCAACGTATCCGCATTCGTATTTCAGCATATGCGGCAACAACATAAATTGGTATCCGTCTCGGATATGCTCATCTATAAAGAAATTAATCAGTGCCCATTCCAGTCTTGCGCCCATGCCGGTATAAACCCATGACCCTGCACCGGAAAGTTTTGCACCTCGCTGATAATCAATCAGATGCAAGTTTTCACACAATTCCACATGATTTTTTGGCTCAAAGTCAAATTTTGGCTTTTCTCCATAATAACGCAGAGGCTCATTATTTTCCTTTCCGCCGGCGACAACATCCTCATCGGGCATATTTGGCAAGCTGAGCAACAGATCATTTTGTTTCTCCTCAAGTTCCTTGAGTTTTGCCTCACATTCCTTAATTTGCGCGGAAAGAGTTTTCATTTTTGCCATAAGTTCAGAAGCGTCCCCGCCCTGCTTTTTAATTTGCGGGATCTGCTTGGAAGCTGCGTTTTGTTCAGCGCGCATCGATTCCACGCGGCCCATCATTTCGCGGCGGCTGGCATCGATGGTAAGAATATCGTCGATGATTTGATCCGCATCAAATTCTTTCTTCTTTGCCCCCGCCTTAATTAGATCTGGATTACTGCGAATCAGTTTAATGTCAATCATGATTGATTGCTCCTTTGGTTTATTTTTTCTAAATTTAAGTATTGTCATGTATATGCCGGATTAATTCGGCAAGATCGTCCTGACCGTAAAATTCTATTTGCAGTACGCCGTGTTTTCCGTTTCCGGTAACACGTACCTTTCTGCCCAGACATTCTCGGAGAGCAAGCTCCGTTTCTTCATAAAACTGAATGCGCGGCGAAGTTTTTTTCGGTTTCTGAGGTTTGTTGGCTTTTTGCGCCATTTTTTCTATTTCGCGAACAGACGCCCCTTGCGCAGCAACTTTCGCAGCCTTCAGCATTTGTATCTTATCTGGAAATCCTAAAAGCGCACGGGCATGTCCGGCGGAAATGATTCCCGTTTCAACTAAGTTTCGTATTTCTTCCGGTAGATTCAGCAAACGGAGCGCATTTGCAACTGCCGGCCTGGATTTTCCAACCGTACTGGCCACTTCTTCCTGCGTCATGCCGTACGTTTCTATCAGAGACTGATATCCCTGTGCCTCTTCAAGCGGATTTAAATCTTCTCGCTGAAGATTTTCAATCAAAGCAAGCTGCATAACTTCGCGGTCGCTCATCTCGCGTACTACAGCGGGTACTTCCTTAAGCTGAGCGATTCTTGCGGCACGCCACCTGCGCTCCCCTGCAACAATCTGATATCCGCCGCTGACAATCGGCCGTACTAAAAGTGGCTGCAATATACCGTGCTGCCGAATGGACTCAGCCAGTTCCTGCAGGGATTCTTCATCAAACTCGCGCCGTGGTTGTCCGCGATTGGGTTCTATTTCATCCAAATGTAAAAACACTGCCGTTTGGCTGTCTTCTATATCATTTTCCGCAAATATTGCATCCAGGCCTTTCCCAAGCCCACGTTTTTTACCTGCCATCGTTGAGCCTGCCTTTCTTTTTTCGAGCTATGTATTGACAGCCCTTTTTTACATCATATTTTCAGCCAGCGTTTCCGTCCATTTCCTCTGCCAGTGCGTTATAACTAAGTGCAGCTTTGGACGAACGGTCAAAATATTGGATTGGTTTGCCGTAGCTTGGTGCTTCTGAAAGGCGAACAGTGCGCGGAATTACAGTTCCGAATACACGGCGTGGGAAATATTTTTTCACTTCCTCCACCACCTGCTGCGTCAGATTTAATCTGCCGTCATACATGGTAAGCAATACGCCCTCAAGCTGCAAATGCCCATTGTACTGCCGTTTGATACGCCGCACCGTGTTCATCAGCTGTGTTAATCCCTCCAGTGCATAGTATTCGCACTGAATAGGAACCAAAAGAGTATCTGCGGCGGTCAAAGCATTTGTCGTAATCATTCCGAGCGAAGGAGGACAATCAATCAGGATATAATCGTATATCTCCCGAACAGGAGCCAACGCAGTTTTTAAACGGGACTCCCTGTGTTCCAAATCGACCAGCTCGATTTCCGCTCCGGCTAAATTCATACTGGAAGGAAGAAGCTCTAGATTTTCAAATTCCGTTTTAATTATGACATCTTTTGCTTGTTTTCCACCAATGAGTACCTCATAGACGGTATTTTTTCGCTTTCTGCGGTCAATTCCCACTCCGCTGGAAGAATTCCCCTGCGGATCCGCATCCACAAGCAGTGTTTTTTTTCCTTTAAGTCCCAGTGCGGCTGCCAAATTCACCGCCGTGGTCGTTTTCCCGACCCCGCCCTTCTGATTAGCAACTGCAATAATTTTCCCCAATGCATTTCCCCCTTCCCGCAACCCATTTTTCAGGTTTTGGGCATCCTCCCGCCGCTTGCGGGAATTTTATTTTATTATAGCACGACTCATTGGGAAGATAAAGATTATTTTTTACCATTTGCAGCCGTAATCATTATTTTTTGTGTTTCATGTGAAACATGATACTTTGTGGTCAGATTGAAAACAGTCTATGAACTTCAGAGGTCTATCGGTAAAATCATTTTTGATATAATATCGGTTTAAAAAACGCTTAGTTTTTAACCAACCATATTCCTTCATTCAATTCTGCAATTTTAAAAGCTTATAAAACGGCAGGAACCGGACTATTGTCCGGCTCCTGCTGTGGGAAATGATATAGGGAAATAGGAGTAAAACTTATAATCTATTTTAGGCGGGTTTTTTGCCTCCCGCATAGGCTTGCGATTTTGGTATTCTTACAACACATTCAATATAATCATCGGTTTCACTTTGCAGCGTTTGAGCGCTGATTCCGCTTTTTTGCATGGTTGCAATTGCATGAGCAATGGTATTGAGGAAAATGCGCACATCCTTAATGACGGGGGTTTTCTTTTGATTAGAATTTTTATTGCAGGAAAGCAGTTGTTCTACATATTCTTCCGTTTGGCGCACATTGTACTTTTTTTCAATGACCTTCGAAAGTGCCTTGCTTCGAAGCTGGGTATCTTCCAATCTTAACAATGCACGTGCGTGCCTTTCACTGAGGCCGGCGGAAACGATTTTTTCTCGTTCCTGTTCGGTAAAACGCAGCAAACGCAATTTATTTGCAATTGCGGACTGGCTTTTTCCAAGCCGTTCTGCTGCTTCTTCCTGCGTAACATGCCACCGTTGAATCAGACTGCGAATTCCCTCGGCTTCTTCAAAAATTTCAAGATTTCGCCGCTGAATATTTTCCGTCATTGCCATAACGGCACTCTGGTCAGGCGAACAGTCATTGACGATGCATGCCACCGTTTTTAGACCCGCTAATTTACAGGCCCGTAACCGACGTTCTCCTGCAATCAACTCATAGCCAAGTTCAATCTTTCGCACCAGCAAAGGCTGCAGCAATCCGGTTTCCCGTATACTTTGAGCAAGACTTTGCAGTTCCTCTTCGTCAAAGATTTTTCTTGGCTGAGCAGGATTCGGTTGAATCATATCAATATCAATCTCTATGACTTTATTTTTATCCCTGAAAAACACATCGCCCGCCTCCTGTGCTTGTCCTTCGTGTACAAGGATAGCACATGGTGCGAACAGATTTTGTAATATTCTGTCTGTTACCAAATATATTTTTTCATATTATGGCTCTATGTCAATAGTTGGGGTAACCCAAAATGGAAACACCGGATGGAGCGGCGTTAAGCTGCTCCATTTTTCGTTGAATGATGGAACATGTGAAGAATACGATTGCGGAAGCGACGAAAATTACGATAACCGTAGGCATTGCGTTTGAGTACCTTAATCTTGTTGTTAACCCCTTCGGTAAAACCATTGGTGTAAGGACAATCAAACGAATTTAGAATACCTTTTGACCAGCGAACCATAGTATTTCCACAAGCAACAAATTTCAAAAGGCCACTGTTTTGTGCGGCCATAATCCAATGGGATAGCGCTGTCCGTGCAGACACGCTGTCAGAAGATTCAAGGACTTTGAAAAACTGTTCTTTCAGAGAGTAGGCTGTCAGCAGACGGTTACTGGCATAGAGCATAAGATCGACCTGTTGCTTTTGCTCAGGAGTGAGAAATTGATATCGCTTGTTCAGCAAGATTCGGGAGCGTTTAAAATGAATTCTTCGGGTTTTGCTGAATTTTTTCTGTTCTTCCTTGCGAACGGCTTCAAAGGCCCAAAATACTTGGCGAATGTAATGATATTTGTCAATGACATAATTGGAATTTTTAAAATATGTTTGGGCAATACCGGCATATGTACTCCACATATCGCTGACGAAATGCTTCGTTTTAGAACGGTCAAGCCGGCCGAAATATTCTGTCAGTTTGTGGTTGTATCGAGCAGGAAGAATATCAAGGATTTGGTGACGAACCGGATCGGTCAGAACGCACTGATATTTCTCGCCGCTTGTATTGCCTTTAAACTCATCAATTGATACAACTTCGGGTAATTGCTGGGTTATCCATAGCGGATACAATCAAACAGCCGGATTATGGTTGAAACCGAAAGATTTACTTCTTGTGCTACACTGGTAAAAAAACGCAGATCGGAAAGCTTTGAAAGGATAGATGCGGCGAAACGGCTTGTCATGCGGTGATATCTGGGCAAAAACGAATTATCCTCAAAGAAACGCTTTCCACAAGAATGGCAGCGATATCGGCGCTTTCGTAGAATCAGGGAGGTATGTTTGCCAAAAGCGGGAATGTCTTTCACGGTTTGACAACGGTAATCATGAACGTAGCTGGTTTGATGGCCACAACAGGGGCAAACATGCGGCTTTCTCGGTAACTCAATAAAAATTTCCGTTTTATCAGGCAATTGCCTCACATTTTTTACGATTACCCCTTTTAATCCAAGCAATTTTTCGATAGAATGAGTACAGAGCATATCGATGACCTCCCAAATGGTGGTGTGGTAATCTCCATTTTAAAGTTTTTTCATCGAATATGCTCTACTTTTTTGCTCTTTTTTCGCAGGCCTATTCGTCACACCCCAACATTTATTATAGAGCCAATATTATTTCCTTTGGTTTTCAGTTTTATAACATTATTTTAACTGTTTTAAGCCAAAGTACAGCAAATACTTACCACGATTCATATTTCCACATAATTTAAAATTAATGTTGAAAACTCTTCAAAAATCTCTGCTTCTATAATCAGTTAAAAAGTAAAAAAACTCGATTAGACTGCGTAATTTTAAAGGTGATCTCTTTTAAAAAAAGTTTTCCACAATATTCTTGAAGATGGTTGAAAACTTTCTTTTTCATTGTCCCTGAAAGAATAAGTCTGACTTTTGACTATCTTTTTAATCTTTCAATCATAAAAAGAAAACCGCCGAAGCGGTTCTCAGTAAATCATTCCAGTTTTCAACAAGATTCTGCTTTTTTGTTGAAATAATATTTGCATTAAAAAATATAAGCGTCAAAATAAAATTCCATATCGCTGCAAATGATAAGCAACCATTTTTCCACAGTAAGCACGGAAACTGTGGAAAATCTTACAGTGGAGATTTAGAAATTTTCGCTCCGTGTCGCGGATATTTTTCCGGCAGCGGTTTGGTTCGGCGAATCATCACCAAACTGCGCCCATCTCCACTGGGGAGCATATATTCCCGCGATGATATTAGTTCACACCCCAACACCTCTATGGCATTGTGCGCACTTTGCAATTCTTCGCTTACATTTGGTCCTTTCATCGCGGCAAAAACGCCTCCCTCTTTTAAGAAAGGCAAGCAATATTCACAAAGAATTGGCAGACGTGCAACAGCGCGTGCAGTAGCAAAATCAAATTTTTGCCGAAATTCCGATTTTCGTCCTCCTTCTTCCGCACGCATATGCACGATATCCGCAGAAAGGGATATGGCGTTTAAAAGCTCTCTTAAGAAGATGAGACGCTTATTCAGTCCGTCCAACAGAGTCAACTGTAAATCCGGGCGCATGATTTTTAACGGAACTCCGGGAAATCCGGCCCCTGTTCCAATGTCAATAATACTCGCACCATACGAAATATCACAATATTTCAGTATTAGAATACTATCCAAAAAATGTTTTTCTAAAATTTCCTCCGGTTCTTTTAGGGCGGTGAGATTCATTTTCTGATTCCATTCGATTAAAAGTTCCAAATATAGTTGAAACTGATCCGCCTGCGCAGGTGAAACAACAAGACCGGCAGTAGAAGCTGAAGAAATCAGCTGATGGCGAATATTTTTCATGAATTGCCCTCCCCTTGGCGGGCCAACCAAATTAACAATACACTGATATCGGCTGGACTGACACCGGAGATTCTGGAAGCCTGACCAATGCTTTCCGGTCGTACCGCCTGCAGCTTTTCTCTTGCCTCCACCCGCAAACCGGTGATTTGTTCATAATCAATGTCCGGTGGGAGCAATCGGTTTTCCAACCGACGCATCTCATTAATTTGTGCCTTTTGCCTGCGAATATAGCCTTCATATTTCAGCTCTATCTCAACATTTTCAAAAACAGCCGCAGGCAGTTCTGGCCGATTCGGATCCACAGGACGAAGGATTTCATAGTTTAACTGTGGTCTGCGGATTAAATCGGACAGTCGCGCACCCGTGGATATAGGCGTTGTTCCATGTGAAACAAGTAAGTTATTCAACTTCTCTGACGGCGGAAGCACAATGCTTTTTACTCGTTTCATTTCCTGTGAAATCTGTTCCTGCTTTTTCACAAAACGTTCCCATCGTCTGTCATTGATTAACCCAATTTTTCGTCCGATAGGTGTTAAACGTGCGTCCGCATTATCCTGCCGCAGAACAAGGCGATACTCGCTGCGGGAAGTCATCATTCGATATGGCTCCATGGTGCCTTTTGTGATTAAATCATCAATCAGCGTTCCGATATAAGATCCGGCGCGGTCTAAAATCATCGGTTCTTTTCCCTGTATTTTCAATGCTGCATTAATTCCTGCCACAAGTCCCTGCGCCGCCGCCTCTTCGTATCCTGAACTGCCATTAAACTGCCCCGCGCCATAAAGCCCGGGGAAATCTCGAAATTCCAGCGTTGCTCCCAATTGCAGCGGATCGGCACAATCATATTCAATCGCATAGGCTGTTCGCATGATTTCAACATGCTCCAGCCCGGGAATGGTTCGATAAAATGCGATTTGCACATCTTCCGGAAGCGAAGAACTCATACCCTGCAAATACATTTCCTCCGTATCCAACCCACACGGTTCAATGAAAAGCTGATGCCGTTCATGGTCTGCAAAACGCACAATTTTGGATTCTATGCTCGGACAATAGCGAGGACCGACTCCTTCAATTTTCCCACTGAAAAGCGGGGAACGATTCAAATTGTCCAGAATAATTTTTTTCGTTTTCTCATTTGTCCAAGAAATATAGCAAACCGCGCGGTTCTGTCCCGGTGTTTCGGTATCATAGGAAAACGGGACAACTGGATCGTCTCCTTCTTGAACCTCTAAATTAGAAAAATCAATACTGGATTTCAATACACGCGCGGGAGTTCCGGTTTTAAAACGACGCAGGCGAATTCCTAACTCGCTTAATGATTTACCTAAAAACGCTGCCGGGAACATTCCATCCGGACCACCATCCCAAGATTGCTCCCCCACATATATTTTCCCAGTTAAATAAGTACCGGTTGCCACAATGACAGCCTTTACCGTATATACTGCACCCATCCTGGTTTTAAGCAACCAAGTATCGTTCTTTCCTCGTTTAATTGAAGTGACTTCTGCTTGCTTTAACAACAGATTGGGCTGTAGCTCCAGTTTATGTTTCATAATTTTGCTGTATTCGCGCCGATCAATTTGGGCACGCAGCGAATGGACGGCCGGGCCTTTGCCGCGGTTGAGCATACGGCTTTGAAGGAAACACTCATCGGTTGTTCGCCCCATTTCTCCTCCGAGTGCGTCAATTTCTCGAACCAAATGTCCTTTTGCCGTTCCGCCGATTGACGGATTGCACGGACAGTTGCCGACCGCATCCATATTGATGGTAAAAACGAGCGTACTGCAGCCAAGGCGCGCCGATGCCAAACCAGCTTCAATACCGGCGTGTCCCGCACCGATTACCGCTACGTCATAGTTCCCTGCATCGTATGTCAATATATTCCCTCCAGTATTATGATTCAATATTATTCCAACTTGTTAATTCTACACGATAATTCTCAACCCATATGCGCGTGCTATTAATTCAGTTTTTGTGATTTCGAAAACCAAAATTTACGCAGCTATTTTCCAACACAAAATTGAGAAAATACGGAATCGACCACTGCCTCAGTTGCGCGCTCTCCGGTTAGTTCCAATAATGCGGAAACAGCGTCTTCTACCGAAATTGTAATCGCATCAAACGTCATTCCATTGCGAAGTGCTTCCAGTGCCTCCCGAACACAGTTCAGCGAACGTTCCGCAGCATCTCTCTGCCGTTCCGTATACAGCATCCCATCTGCGGGATTCAATTCTTTAGTTCCGAGAACCGCCGTAACAGTATCTTCCAGTTTTGTCAATCCTTCACCCGTTAAAGCAGACAACATAACAGTTTGTTTAATTCTTTTATTAATATACTCTGTGTTAATTTTTATTGGTAAATCAGCCTTATTCAAAATCGCTACGCAGGGTGTAATACCAATTTCATCAATAAGCGCACAGTCTTCTTCGGTTAATTCCTGCGATGCATCGAATACTGCCAAAATGAAACGAGCGGTGCGGACACGTTCTCTCGCTTTATCCACACCGATGCTTTCCACAGGATCCGTTGTATTTCGCAAACCTGCGGTATCGGCCAGCCGCAGCGGAATTCCTCCAAGAAGCACGGTATCTTCCACAATATCCCTGGTTGTGCCGGCTACGTTGGTTACAATAGAACGTTCACATCCTGCAAGCAGGTTCATCAAAGTTGATTTCCCGGTGTTCGGCCGCCCCGCAATAACAGTGTCCACGCCTTCGCGCAAAACACGCCCGGCATCAAATTGTCGCAGCATGGTTTCCAGTTCCGACTTCACTTCACCGAGAGAAGAGTTTAATTCTTCCTCCGTGACCATGGGAACATCGTCCTCCGGATAATCGGCCCAAGCGGAAAGATGGGCCGCGGCGCGAAGCAGCTTTTCTCGAATCTTCTGGATTCTGCGCTCCAACGCCCCTTCGTGTCCGGCAAGAGCTGCCTTTGCGGCTTGTTCCCCCTGCGCAGAAACTAGCTGCATAACGGATTCTGCCTGAGTCAATCCGATTTTTCCATTGAGAAACGCGCGGCGCGTAAACTCCCCAGGCCCGGCCGGAACTGCACCCGCACGGATTACAGCGCGAAGGAGTCTGCGCATAATAATCAATCCGCCATGGCACGAAAGTTCCACAACATCTTCTCCGGTAAAACTTGCGGGAGCGCGAAAATTCAACGCAATAGCCTCGTCAATATCTCCGTCCTCATCAATTACTTTTCCATATAGCGCAGAATAGCCGTTTAGTTCATCTAAACTTTTTCCCCGTCGGGAAAGAAATACTTTGCCTGCAATTTCTCGCGCCTTCGGGCCGGATATTCTCACGATACCAATTCCGCCCGGCGCCTGCGGTGTTGCAATTGCCGCTATTGTTGTTCCAAAAGCATGGTAATGATTTTGATTCATAAAAATCCCTCAAAAAAAGAGGACAATTCCAAAGAACCGCCCTCCTGTGTTATGTTTACTTGTTCGGTTCAAACTTACTGTACAAAGGCGGAGCAGTTTTCTTCTGCTGTTGAGCCTGCACAGTTTGTTCCTCATGAACCGGTTTGTGTCCGCCGGAAAAGGTATCCCGCGAGCGGTACGGTTGCCTGTTTTTTATTCCGCCGCGGCGGCCGTTTTTCCGATTTTTCCTTGCAGCCGGCCGTTCTCCGCCAATTGGTCCGATCACAACATGTCTTGCGGTATCTTCACCGACTGACCAGGATTTCGCGCCTTCTACTGTTTGAACCGCCATATGGATAATTCTTCGCTCATATGGATTCATCGGCTCTAATGAGACATTGCGACCGGTACGCAGCGATTTTTCAGCAAGCTTCTTTCCTAATTTTTCCAACGTTTTGCTTCGTTTATCCCGGTAATTGCCGATATCAAGGTTAATGCGATAATAGCTTTCTCCTGAGTGATTTGCCACCAAACAGGCAAGATATTGAAGTGCGTCAAGCGTTTCTCCGCGATGGCCAATGACATATCCGACATCATCACCTGTCAGAGAAAGCATTGCGCCGTTTTCTTCTTTTTTAATTTCAATCTCGATATTCTCCAGGCCCATGTGTTTTAATACATTCTTTAGATAATCGGCGGCAATTTTAGCCGGGTCATCCTCCACATAAACCCTTACTTTTGCCGGACTGCCGCCAAAAAGACCGAATGTTTTCTTCGTGGGCAATTGAAGGATCTCAAATTCCGCCTCATAGGATTCCACGCCAAGCTGCTTGCACGCAGCCTCCCTTGCTAGCTCAACGGTTTCGCCGATTCCAATCGCTTCTTTCATTTGGTGATCCCTCCCAGAAATCAGGCCCGTCATACAGCTTTTATTTCCGCGATTTTCCTTTTTTTGCCGTACGTTTTTGGGACTCTGGCTCCATACCCGCCGCGGAAACAGGTACCATGTTTGCTTCTTCCATCTCACGCAGTGCAATTCGCCTTGCTTCCGCGCGTGCGCCAAGATCAACAGGGTTATACCAAATATTGAGTATCATAGTTTGTAAAAATCCGGTAAGAGTTGAGATAATCCAATAAAAACCTACCGCTGCCGGCATGGTGCTCGCAAACCACGCCGTGATAAGTGGGAAAATATAAAACATACTTTTCATGCAGCCTTGCTGTTGCTGCATGCCAGGCTGAACTTTCATAGTGAAAAATTGCGTGACTACCGATGATACAAAACACAATACAGGGATAACCCACAGGTTTGTTTGAAACAGTGTGCCAAATATATTTCCCGCATCGCTTGGAGTATCCAGCAAATTGAGCCCCAAAAAGCTAAATCCATTGCTAAAAGACTGGATCTTTGAAAGCTCGTCCGCGCTGAACATCGTTAAATACGGCTTTAAATCCTCAAAATGCTTTACAATTTCAATCTGAGCATATCTCGTATCCAGAGACAACCCAATCCCCGGAATTTGCTGCAACATTTGAGATGCCGCTTCGGCTGCGGCACCGGAAACATGCAGCGCATTGCTCAACGGATAGAGCACTGTATAATACAGACCCATCATTATGAGAAGAGGAACAATCATCGTCAAGCAGCCGCTTGCTGGATTGACGCCTTCTTTTTCATACAGCTTTTGCATTTCAAGCTGAAGTTTTTGCCTGTCATTTGCATATTTTTTCTGCAGTTCTTTTTGCTTGATTGCGATTTTACTATTCGCAGCCATGGAAATCTGCTGCTTGACCGAAAAAGGAAACAGCAAAATTTTAGTCGCAATGGTAAACAGAATAATGGCAACTCCGTAATTATGGACCAACTCATAAAAAAACCAGAGCAGGTACCCTAACACGCTGCCGAAAAAGTTGAATAATTCGTACATACAGAAAATTCTCCTCTGTCCGGCAAATGATGGCCGGATGTTTGCCGGTGACAATTTCTGCCGGCGCAATAAAACGAAAGTGCATTGCTGCGTTTTCTTAGATTATTTGGATTATTACCAGCTGTGTTTTTCCGGTACGGGGTCGTACCCACCGCGCGAAAATGGGTTGCAGCGCAAGATGCGGTATAAAGCCAGCAATAATCCCTTCAATGCGCCGAACCTTTCAATGGCCTGAACCGCATAATTGGAACAGGTTGGGTAATATTTGCAGCATGGTTTTTTATAGGGGGAAATGGCTCTTTGATAAAATCGGATGATAGCAAGTAATACGCGTTTCATTTCAATACTCCCGCATTTTTCAGATGCTTTGCCATAATTCGGCGAAGCTCTGTGCTTTTCATCAAAGGAGTTTTTGCCCGGGCAACAAAGACAATATCAAATCCCTGCTGTACTTCTCGGGGCATCGTACGGAAAGCTTCCCGAATCACCCTGCGGGACCGGTTTCTTTGAACTGCATTTCCAGTCTTTTTACTTGCCGTAATTCCTACGCGCAAAGTTTGTTTTCTGTTTTTCAGCACATAGGTAACAAGTGCCGGACTAACAAAGGATTTCCCTTTGGCATACACCCTTTGGAAATCCTTGTTCTGATGAATTGACTCAAATTCTTGCATATATATACCCGAGACGTACCCATCTTCTCAATTGATTTACAGACTGCGAATAAAGAAAGGCCACACGGAGTGGCCCTGTCCCGACAGGAACATACCGCGGCCTTACGCAAAGACCGAATTTTCGGGCCTGTCCGTACTAAATTATTAATAACTGAGTCTTGCCCTGCCCTTCGCTCTGCGGCGGGAAAGAACCTTGCGTCCGTTTGACGTGGACATGCGTTTACGAAAACCATGTTCCTTTTTTCTGTGCAGCTTTTTCGGTTGATAGGTTCTGAGCATGAAAAAACCCCCCTTCAATTCAAAACGAGCCTTTGGAGAACATTATATCTTATCTATAAGCGGCCTGTCAACCATTGAACCCGCGTCAAATCGCAAAAAACTGTAGGACTACAATACATATTGGACAGTTGAGAAAAAATAAAATACAGAAATGGACACATCGGTTACAATAAAGCTACCCAAACCAAATCATACCGAGAGGAAGTGTCCATTCCTGCATGAATAGTGTAACACAAGATATGAAGTTTAGGCAATCCATAATGATCTACGCTCAAAAGTACGGTGTCAGTCGTGCAAGCAGAAAGTACAACAAAAGCCGTTCCTTTATTTACTTTTGGATGGCCCGGTATGACGGTACATTAGAATCGTTGGCTTGCCGGTCTAGAAGGCCACACAGTCATCCAAACCAGCATACACCTGCCGAGTTAAAACTGATTCGCGACATGCGGCGCAGAAATCCCGACCTCGGTATGATTGAACTATGGTCCCGGTTAAAAAAGCGCGGATACAAGCGATGTCCGGAAAGTCTGTTCCGTGTAATGCGCCGAATGGGGATTTTTCCAGAGGCAAAACCGAAGAAAAAATATCAGCCAAAGCCATATGAGCAAATGACGCATCCCGGAGAGCGCATTCAAATCGATGTAAAGGTAGTTCCAAAGCGCTGTATTGCCGACCCAGAGCTTCGGCTTTTCCAGTATACCGCTATTGATGAATTTTCTAGGCTACGTTTTTTGGCAGCATACCCTGAACAGAGTACCTACTCTTCTGCCGACTTTCTTAAACGAGCTGTCAAATGGTTTGCCCGGCGCGGTGTTCATGTGGAATGTATTCAAACTGACAACGGTTTTGAATTTACCAACCGTTTTTCCCCATCAAAGAAACATCTGCTGACGCTCTTCGAGGCCACTGCCGCTCAACTGCATATCCGGCACAAACTGATTCGGCCTTATACGCCCAGGCATAATGGTAAAGTGGAACGCAGCCATCGCGAAGACCAAAAACGCTTTTACAACAAACACCATTTTTATTCCTTAGCTGACTTTGAAAACCAACTTTCCATCTACTTACGCCGCTCTAACAATATGCCGATGCGTCCTCTTCACTGGTTATCTCCTTCTGAATTTTTACAATCCCATACTGTCCAATATGTTTGACAAACCTACATGAACCCGCGTCAAATCGCAAAAAACAGCTAAAATCAATTCCTACTATTTATGATGAAATTGATTACAAGGCTCAATATACCACAATATCTATAAATTAGAAAAGAAAAATACGCTGAACCATCTAAAATGAAATGGATTTTTGAACAAAATTACCCTCTATCAAAATTTGAAAAAAAAATAGAATTGTGCTAGTATAAACAATGATACCCGTTAGCACAAAAATCTTAATTTAACGGGAAAAGTAAAGAAAATGGGGTACTTCAATAAAATGGAAGCATTCACCGAGGTTTGGAATCTCGTCTGCGAATACTGTAAAAGCAAAATAACGGAAATTGCCTATTCCACATGGATTAGCAGAATTGAACCCGTAACACTGGACTTTACTGACGGAATCGCCGTTTTAAAAGTTCCCAACGAACTGCACCGCCAAACGATTCTGCATTATTACAGCTCTATTCTGGAAGAGGCATTCATGCAGATTTTCAGCCGGGAAATCCAAATCCGCGTCTGTGTGCCGGAAGAAATGGAATCCGAAGCAAAAAAGGCAGAATCAACTGAAAATAATGACAACTATGAATTCACCTTCGACACGTATATCGTTGGGCCTTCCAACAAATTTGCGCACGCGGCTTCCATGGCAGTTGCAAGCAAACCAGCCAGTCTTTATAATCCCCTGTTTATCTATGGAAATTCAGGGCTTGGCAAAACACATCTATTATATGCTATCCGGAATGAAATCGGCAATACCTATCCAAACATGAAAATCGTCTACATCAAAGGAGACGAATTTACAAACGAACTCATTGAAGCAATCCGTCGAGGCACAACAGGAGAATTTCACCAGAGATATCGAAAAGCGGACGTGCTTTTGGTGGACGATATTCAATTTATTGCAGGGAAAGACTCCACACAAGAGGAGTTTTTCCATACCTTTAATACTTTATATGAAGCAAAAAAACAAATTGTACTTACTTCTGACCGGCCGCCGAAGGATATTGCAACGCTGGAGGAACGACTGTTGACCCGTTTCGAATGGGGATTAACAGCCGATATTCAGCCGCCGGATTTTGAAACACGCATTGCTATTATAAAAAGAAAAGCAGAACTGGTGCAAATCGCCCTGCCTGACAATGTCGTGGAATACATAGCAAATCGGCTGAAGAATAATATCCGGCAGTTGGAAGGTGCTGTTAAGAAAATGAAGGCATACTCCCTTTTAAACGGAGACGCCATGAACATTCAAACGGCACAAGCAGCAATCAGCGATATTATTAATAATGATATGCCAACACCATTTACCGTGGAAAAAATCATCGACGAAGTCGCGCGCACATATGGGACAACCGTTGATGATATCAAATCAGCAAAACGCAGCGCGAATATTTCCAGTGCACGGCAAATGGCTATGTATGTTGTGCGGGAAATTACCCAAATGCCAATGACATCCATTGGAAAAGAATTTGGCGGAAGAGATCACTCCACCGTTGTCTATGCTATTCAGCAAATTGAAAAAAATATTAAGCGAGATCCCAAAATTAAGGCAACGGCTGAAGATATCATCAAAAATATTCGCGACAGATAAATTGTGAATAATTTTTTTAACATTCCACAAATCGGTTGAAAAGCATTGGAAAAGCAAATTGAATATTCCACGGAGTTTTTAACTTTTTTTCAACATTTCCCACAGAGTTTTCAACAGTCTGTTAAAAACTCAAAGATAATACAAAGTGTTAACATCTTTCCAACAAGCAATTCTGGAAAAAAAAGAAGCCAAAAACCCAGCAATAATGCCAAATTCCAATATTTTCAACTTTTCAGCATATACTAATCCTATTACTGAAAAAATCCATTTCTATTTATTGATATTAGGAAATGAGCGGTGAGATCATGAAAATAACGTGTGATAAACAAAAGCTGAACGAATCTGTGTTGAATATTCAAAAGGCAGTCTCCACCAAATCCTCCGTTCCAGCCTTGGAAGGAATACTGATCCGCACAGACGAAAACTCCGTTTTCCTATGCGGCTACGACCTAGAACTCGGCATTACAACAATCTTCGATTGTGAAGTGGAAGAAAAAGGTAGCATAGTTCTAAACGCAAGGCTCTTTAGCGAAATAGTCAGACGACTGCCGGGTCCGGAAGTCACCATCAGCAGCGATGAAAAGCAAATGGCAATCATTCACAGCGGAGAAGCCGAATTTTCCATCGTCGGCATACCAGCGCAAGAATATCCGGAACTGCCTGCCGTCAGCGGCGAAACTACTTTGAAAATACAAAGTGCAACACTGCGCAGTATGATTCACCAAACTCTGTTCGCCGTAGCAGAAAATGACGCAAAACCCATTCACACAGGAACTTTATTTGAGCTGGAACAAAACCGAATTCGTCTCATTTCCGTCGACGGGTACCGCTTAGCTATCCGCGAAGAACCGGTACAAAGCTCGCTAAATACCAACTTCGTAGTTCCGGGAAAAACGCTCGGAGAGGTATTAAAACTTCTCAGCGATGACGAAAGAGAAGTGGAACTGCAAATCGGAAGAAGACACATTCTGTTCAACATTGAAAACTACACCGTCATTTCCCGTCTGTTGGAAGGGGAATTTCTCGACTACCGTGCTGCAATTCCAAAAGACTGCTCCACAGAGCTAAAGGTTTCCACCCAAAACTTCATCAACAGCGTCGAACGCGTTTCGCTTCTTATCACAGACCGACTAAAAAGTCCTGTTCGATGCATTTTTGAAAACAACGAAATCCGCCTTTCATGCTCCACAGCCATTGGACGTGCAAACGACAAGCTCGCCGCTGCACATATGTCCGGTGACTCGCTTGAAATCGGATTTAACAACCGTTTTCTCCTTGACGCACTGCGCAACACGGAATGTGACGAAATACGAATTCAGATGAGCGGACCACTAAGTCCTATGAGAATACTACCGCCGGAAGGAAATTCCTTCCTGTTTCTAGTACTTCCTGTTCGGCTGAAAAGTTCGACTGATTGAGGAAAAGATAAATGAAAGAACAAAAAATTACAATTGATACCGAGTTTATCCGATTAGACGCATTGCTAAAACTCGCCGGAGCTTTTGAAACCGGAGGTCAAGCAAAACAGGCCATTCAAAGCGGTTTTGTGAAAGTAAACGGTGAAGTTTGCACCATGCGCGGCAAAAAAATGCGCCCGGGCGACCGTGCACAAATTAACGGGAATATCTATGAGGTGTGCACCAGTTGAATGTGCGTAGGCTTGAATGGAAAAATTTTCGAAACCTGCGCAGCGGAGAAATTGTTCCATGTTCAGGCGTCAACGTTATTTACGGGCAAAATGCCCAGGGAAAAACCAATCTGCTGGAAGCTATGTGGCTTTTTACAGGGGAACGCTCTTTTCGGGGCGCAAAAGATTCGGAACTGGTGGGCAGTTTGGAAAAAACAGCTTTGCTGAACATGGATTTTTACAGCGAAAGCCGTCAGCAAACCGCAGAAATCACCATTTCGCACGGACGCCGAAATTTAAAATTAAACGGTGTTTCAAAAAATTCCTGTTCCGCACTTATTGGAAAATTCTGTGCCGTGGTTTTTTCTCCGGAGCACCTCTCTTTGGTCCGTGGAGGACCGGCTTTACGCAGAAATTTTATTGATTCCGCTCTTTGCCAGCTCAAACCCGGATACGCAACATTGCTTTCCGGTTACAACCGTGCACTTTTCCAGCGCAATGCGCTGTTAAAAGATATACCGCGTCATGCGGAACTGATGGATACCCTTGAAATCTGGGATCAAAAAATTTGCCAATTTGCAGAAAAAATTATTCATCAAAGAAAATCCTACATCAATGTTTTGCGCGAACCGGCCGCCAGATTTTATTCCGGCATCAGCGCAAAACGGGAATCTCTTCTCATTGACTACCGAGCAAGTACCGAAAATTTGTTTCAGGATCTTTGCAAAAAACGAGGCGATGATATTGCAAACGGTTACACTTCGGTTGGCCCCCACCGGGATGACATGGATGTTTTTGTAGACGGGCTCAATGCGCGTTCCTATGCATCCCAGGGACAAAAACGCAGCGCCGTTCTTGCGTTAAAACTTGCAGAGGCGGAGCTGCTCAGCCAAATGAACGGGGATAAACCTGTTGTATTCCTTGATGATGTTATGAGCGAGCTTGATGCCAGTCGGCAAGATTATCTTTTGAACCATCTAACGGATTTTCAAGTGTTTTTAACTTGCTGTGAGCCGGTTGAAATGATTCCTGCAACAGATAAAGCCATGTTTTTAATGGAAAACGGCACTCTTGCAGCAAAAAGATAAATGTATCCGTTTTCCCGCGCGGAAACGGAACTTAGAATAAAAGCGCGCGGAGAAAAGGACGAAAACCATGTATCTTCATTTAGGTCAGGACACAGTGGTTTTGATGAAGGATATCATCGGGATTTTTGACATAGAAACATCTACCATTTCCCAAACAACACGCGATATGCTCGCTGCCGCTCAAAAATCCGGACGGGTGGTCAATGTATCCATGGAAATGCCAAAATCGTTCGTTCTTTGTAAAGATGGTGATACCACAACGGTTTACATCTCCCAGATTTCATCCTTAACTTTACTCAAACGCGCTGCACATGCTAATAATATTTCCAATTGCTAGACAAAAGGAGTTTTTATGAAGAAATTTCGGAAACCGCGTTGTCCTCACTGCGGGTACAAAATTGGGCTTATCAAAACCTGGGCACTCAAAACGCAGGGAGAATATTTGTGCCCAAAGTGCGGAAGAGTTTCCAATATTGTGCTGGACCGACTGGTGTATTTATTTGCATTTTTAGCCATTTTGGTCAGCGCAATTTTCTTTACGCTGGGATTTATTGAAATACTTCCGCTGGATGTGTGGCTTCTTCTTCTCATTTTACTTCCATTTTTGCTCTTTTACTTAAGTTCTGTCTTTTTGGTTCGGCTGAAAAAACCGGCTGTTCGCAGAAAAGCAATTCCAAAAAGAGGAAGAACCGATGCTGGCACAAGGAAAACTCACGCAGGAAACGCCGCTCACAGACATTAAAAAGGGGCAAGAAAAATGCTGAAACTTCCACTTTGCCCCTACTGTGGGGCAAGATTTCTCTATCCGGAAGTGAGAAAAACGATCAACAATCGAAAAGGCATTTGTCCTCACTGCGGCGGAACATTCCGCATTTACGGCAAAGCAAATCGTGCCGCACTTTATGCCGTTTCCTTACTGATGCTGATTGGAATGAATCTCTGCCTGATCAAAATACCGTCCATGAACTTAACGGTTTTGCTTTTGGCGACTATTATCGGTGTTATGGTTACCAGGTTGTTGATTCCCTATACGGTCAGATACGGACCGCTTTAGGCAATAGGCAATTCCGGTTTTCCAATGACAGTACGAACATCAAACAAATTGCAGATCAACTGGAGGGTTTAATTTGGAGTTTGGCAAGGTCACTCAGACAAACAACGAATATGACGAAAGTGAAATTCAAGTTTTGGAAGGACTGGAAGCCGTTCGGAAACGTCCCGGCATGTATATCGGATCCACTGGGCCGCGCGGCCTGCACCATCTGGTGTATGAAATTGTGGATAATGCGATAGATGAAGCTCTTGCCGGCTACTGTGATAAAATTGAAGTTGAAATTCTTCCAGATAACGTGATCTGCGTTACGGACAACGGACGCGGAATTCCGGTTGGTATTCATCATCAAGTCGGTATCCCAACTGTCACGGTTGTTTATACCATGCTGCATGCGGGAGGAAAATTTGGCGGCGGCGGATATAAAGTCTCCGGCGGTTTGCACGGTGTAGGCGCCAGTGTGGTTAACGCACTGTCAAAATGGCTGGAAGTGGAAGTTTTTAAAGACGGTTTTGTGTATTTTCAGCGCTTTGAACGCGGCAAACCGGTAACCAAATTGGAAAAACGAGAAGCAACAGACCGTGTGGGGACACGCGTCCGTTTTCAGGCAGATCCGGAAATTTTTAAAGAAACCACCGTTTATGACTATGAAACCTTGCAGACGCGGCTGCGTGAACAGGCATTTTTAAATGCCGGCGTACACATTCGTCTGACAGATGAGCGCGACCCGGAAAATTGCCGGGAAGATGATTTTCATTACGAAGGCGGAATCAGCAGTTTCGTCGAATATATCAACAAGAAAAAGGCCGTTGAAGTCATTCACCCTGATGTAATCTATTTTTCAGCAGTTGCTCCGGATGAATCCGCAACGGCGGAAATTGCGATGCAGTACAACGATTCCTATAACGAGCTGATGCTTTCTTTTGCCAACGATATCCACACAACCGACGGCGGTACACATGTGGATGGATTTCGGCGTGCTTTGACACGTGTGATGAATGAATACGGACGAAAGTTCAATATTCTAAAAGAAGGTGACAAAAATCTTTCCGGGGAAGATTTCCGGGAAGGGCTGACTGTTATCATCAGTGTCAAACTGCGGGAAGCACAGTTTGAAGGACAGACAAAAGCACGCTTGGGCAACACGGAAATCGGCACATTGGTCAATTCGATGGTTTCTGAAAAGCTTTCCGCCTATCTGGAGGAAAATCCATCCGTTGCCAGAGCTATTTTTGACAAAGCATTGGCAGCTTCCCATGCAAGGGAAGCCGCTAGAAAAGCGCGCGATATGGTTCGGCGCAAATCCGCACTGGAAAACGCCTCTTTGCCGGGAAAATTGGCGGATTGTCAGAGTCGTAATCCGGAGGAAACGGAAATTTATATTGTGGAAGGTGATTCCGCCGGAGGCTCTGCGAAAGGCGGACGGGACCGGAGATATCAGGCTATCTTACCGCTTTGGGGCAAGATGCTGAATGTTGAAAAAGCAAGATTGGACAAAGTTTACGGAAACGAAAAGCTGATGCCGATTGTTACCGCTCTTGGATGCGGCATTGGAGATGAATTCGATTTAAATAAACTTCGCTACGGAAAAATTATCATTATGGCGGATGCTGACGTTGACGGTTCCCATATTCGGACGCTGCTTCTAACATTCTTCTTCCGTTTTATGAAACCTCTTGTGGAAGAAGGACATGTTTATTTGGCACAACCTCCGCTTTACCGTTTGACGAAGGCAAAAAAGCATTATTACGCGTATTCTGACCAAGAACGTGACCGCATGATGAAAGAACTTGTATCCGGATATGACATTCAGCGTTACAAAGGTTTGGGTGAAATGGATCCTGAGCAGCTGTGGGAAACAACAATGAACCCGGAAACAAGAATGATGCTGCGTGTGGAAGTGGAAGATGCAGCCGCCGCGGACGAAGCGTTCACCATTTTAATGGGTGACAAAGTGGAACCACGGCGTGCATTTATTGAAGAAAATGCGAGGTTTGTGCAAAATTTGGATATTTAAACCATAGTTTTCAAATGGTTCACACAAAGAATTTCAAAGTTCGATCTTTTCATAAAGGTCGTCTATGATATGATTGGACATGTTTTAGAACTGTTTACAAGGAGATAAAAGAGATGAGTAAACGAACAAAAGAAAATGATCAAAATGCAGTCCCACCGGAGCCGGGTGATTCCGATTATCCGAGTTCTGATTCTGATGGGTCAAAAATGGTTTCTGCCGAAGGAAACGAATTTGAGGAACAACAAACCGGAATTGAACTGTCTTATGTGCTCAAAGAGGATGAAATCTACGAATGCCTAAAGCGTTCGAGTTATTTGCACATGAACAAAAAGACATCGATTTTGGTTATGGTTGGACTTTTTGTGTTAGCAATAGCTTTTTTAGTCCTTGGCATTACTACATACCGGCGTCTGTTCTATTTTTACGCGGCTTCCTTTGCAACTCTGATTATTGTTCTTGGCGTGTTTCCGTACCAAAGCAATAAAGCAAAGGCTCGCGCGAGCGCAGACGGCCACACCATACGAATGACAATTTATCCCGATCACATTCAGGTGGGGCGCGGTGTGAAACGATGGGATATTCCAATGGACGGCACTGTGGAATATGCGCAGATTGAAAATTTGCTGGTGCTTTATGTGGCGGAAAAAGATGACCCAAAAAGAAAAATGGGACAAAAAATGGTTATTATTCCTATGCGCTGTATCAAACCCCGCATTTTGCCGGATGTTCAGGCAATTATCATTGCCGGCACAAAACCAAAGAAAATACCGAAATTATAATCGTCGGCATGCGCGCTTTTAAGTGTGTTTGCCCAACGCAACAAAATTGCAGGAGGATTCCCCTGAAATGGATGAAATGGAAGAAAACAACAGAATTATCAGCGTGGACCTTGAAAAGGAAATGAAAAAATCATTTCTCGATTATTCCATGTCCGTTATTATGTCACGTGCATTGCCCGATGTGCGCGACGGTCTAAAACCGGTCCACAGAAGAATTCTTTACACCATGTTTCAAAACGGTCTGATGCCGGACCGTGCCTACCGCAAGTGCGCAGACACAGTCGGCTCTGTACTGGGTAGTTATCACCCGCATGGTGATACTTCTGTGTATGATGCGCTCGTGCGCTTGGCACAGGATTTTTCCATGCGCTATATGCTGGTGGACGGCCATGGAAACTTCGGTTCCATCGACGGGGATCCGCCCGCGGCATACCGATATACCGAAGCACGCATGAGCAAAATTGCGCTGGAAATGCTGCAGGATATCGATAAGGAAACCGTCGATTTCATGCCGAACTATGATGACCGACTGAAAGAGCCGGTTGTTTTGCCAAGTCATTTCCCAAATCTCTTGGTCAATGGTTCTACGGGAATTGCCGTCGGCATGGCAACAAATATTCCGCCGCACAATATGCGGGAGGTTATCGACGGTCTTTGCACCCTGATTGACAACCGCGATGCCACCTTGGAAGATTTGATGCAGAGTATTCAGGGTCCGGATTTTCCAACCGGCGGCATCATTATGGGCCGCAGCGGAATCCGTGCAGCATACGCAACGGGCCGCGGCAGAGTGATTGTGCGTGCCCGTGCGGAGATTGAGGAAGAAAAAAACGGGCGTTTTAATATCATCGTGACGGAATTGCCCTATCAAGTGAATAAAGCACGGTTGATTGAATCGATTGCAGACCTTGTGAAAGAGAAACGTATCAACGGCATCTCGAACATTGAGGATCATTCAGACCGCGAAGGCATGCAAATTGTTATCACAGTCAAACGGGATGCTTCCCCGCAGATTGTGCTTAACCAGCTGTATTCTTACACACAGATGCAGACGACTTTCGGGGTAAATATGCTCGCCATTGTCAATGGTGTGCCGAAAACCCTAACCCTGCGCGATATTCTGCTGGAATATTTAAAATTCCAGGAGGATGTTATTCGCCGCCGCACACAGTATGATTTAAAGAAAGCAAGGGACCGCGCTCATATTTTGGAAGGCCTCAAAATTGCGGTGGACCATATTGATGAAGTCATTCACATTATTCGTTCCTCTAAATCCATTCCGGAAGCACGCGCTAGACTCACCAAGCGCTTCGATTTGGATGATGTGCAGACACAGGCCATTGTTCAGATGCCGCTTGGACGTTTAACCGGTTTGGAACGTCAAAAGCTGGAGGATGAGCTGTCGGCACTTCTTGTGAAAATAGCCGATTATGAGGATATTCTTGCGCATGAGGAACGTGTGTTGGCTATTATCAAACAGGAAGCTATCGCAATCCGCGATAAATTTGGTGATGAGCGCCGCACAGAAATCGTATCGGTGAGCGGCGAGGTTGATATTGAGGATTTAATTCCAAAAGAAGAATGTATGCTGACCATGACCAGCTTTGGTTATGTGAAAAGACAAAAAACAGAAATTTATCGCACACAGCGGCGCGGCGGCCGCGGCGTAAGCGGCATGACGCGGCGCGAGGAAGATGTCGCCACCGATATGTTCGTTATCGGATCACACGACTATGTTTTGTTCTTTACAAATTTCGGGCGCGTGTATCGTCTGAAATGTTATGAAATTCCGGAAGGGGCACGCACATCGAAGGGAATTAATATCGCAAACTTGCTGCCCATCGCGCAGGAAGAAAAGGTCACCTCAATGATTCGTGTTCCTGAATTTGACGAGGATAGCTTCCTTGTCATGGTAACGAAAAAAGGAATCATCAAGCGTACAGCGCTTTCCGCTTACAATACCACACGGAAGGGCGGTGTCATTGCGATCTCTCTGGACGAAGGCGACGAGCTTTCTTGGGTTCGACTGACCAGCGGCAATGATGACCTTTTGGTTGCAACAAAACAAGGCATGGCAATCCGATTTAATGAAAATGACGCAAGACCATTGGGTCGCACTGCGCGCGGCGTGAAGGCCATTTCCCTTTCAGAGGGTGACTGCGTTGTTGGCATGGTGGTTTTGCATCCCGATACGCTGGTGTTGACCGTTTCCGAAACAGGTTTTGGACGTCTTTCACCGGAAAGCGACTATCGACCGCAGTTCCGCGGCGGCAAGGGACTGCTCAATTACCACACGGAGCGATATGGAAATGTTGCTGCAATCCAGGCAGTAAGCTTGGATGATGATGTGATTCTGATTTCATCGGATGGAATTATCATTCGTATCGTTGCACAGTCCATTCGCCAATGCAAACGACCCAGCAAGGGTGTACTACTGATGCGTCTGACTGAGGACAGCCGTGTTGTCACGGTGGCATGCACCGAGCACGATGAAAATGAAGAAACACAGGAAGCTGTGGACGACGGAAGCGCGGATGAAGGAGCCGACGATGACACAGATAACGAAGTGAAAGAAGAACCGAAACAGGAAGAGTAATGGAGGAACGCAGATGAAAAAAAATTTGCCCGCATCCATTCTTGCGGCGGCACTCATGTTGATAGTGCTGCTGCCTGGCTGTTCAATCTTAAAACATGAAGAAAGCACCCCAACGGCTGCATCGGTGGCGTCCTCATCTGCGGCGTCGTCTCAGTCTTCTTCCAAACCGACGTCTTCCGAAGAAGAACAGATTTCCTCTGATGATACCGAATCTGCGACGCCTGTGGAACCATCCGATTCACAGCCGGGCCGCGTCCTCGAAATTACAACGGATAACGAAGAGTTTAACAAAAAATTTGCAGAAAACCCGATTGATAAAGCTTATATCAAAGAATCCGATGAAGCGATTTCAACCGTGGATATGGTTACAGTATCTCAGAAATATACTGAACTTTGGCAGCAAGAAGTTGAACATGCTTGGGAAGAGCTTTCTGCAAAACTGAGCACTCAAACCGATGCAAAAGCCGAAGAGCTGAAGGCGGAACAGGAACAATGGGAAAATACAAAAGACGCAGAGATTCAGAAAATTACCAGTGAAGCCTTAAATGCAGGCGGAAGTCTGGCGGAGGTTAACGCTATTTCGCAGGTCATGGATTTTTACCGGAGTCGTGCAGCGCAGCTTTACCGCGAACTTTATGACTACGATAAGAACTTTTCCTATGCCTATTCGGACGAATAGATTATATGTGTTTGGTTTACCTATGTCGGAATAGTATGCTTTTTTAGGTAGTAAAAAACATATCTAGTAACGCAGCTAGAAAGAAATATTTAAATACTATTTGTATAAGATATGTTTTAAAACACTAATTGTAAAGCTGGTGTTGTATGAAACTAGAGGAAAAGACACTGGAGCAAAACTATATTTATCGTGGAAAAATACTCGATTTTCATGTGGATAAAGCGCAATTAATCAGCGGCCGTGTTGTCACCCGCGAATGTGTCGACCACCGTGGCGGGGTCAGTATTGCCGTGCTGACGGAACAAGATGAAATGCTGTTTGTCCGTCAGTATCGGTACCCCTATCACGAGGCTGTGCTGGAAGCACCCGCCGGAAAACTGGAACGGGATGAGGATCCGTTCGAAGCGGCAAAGCGCGAGCAGCGTGAGGAAACAGGAACAACAGGCAAAAATTACAAAAATCTCGGCAAATTGTATCCATCGCCGGGGTATACCAATGAAGTGATTTATCTTTACGCTTGCCGTGTAGCTTCTGATGGGGATTTAAATCTTGATGAAGGTGAATTTTTAGAAGTGGAAAAGATACCGCTTCATCAGGCAGAGCAAATGGTTTTCAACGGTGACATACCGGATGCAAAGACGCAAGTATTGGTTTTAAAAGTGGCAAAAATGGTAAAAAACGGAAAATTATAATAACATAATGTATTATTTAGTTATTAATACACTATATGTTTATTATTTTGTAGAAATAAAAGGAGTGCGAAAAAGTTATCAACATGGTTTTCCACATCTGTTGAAAACTTTTCCGCATTTTCCGCATTTAAATCAACAAAAAAAGGACGGGTTTTCACCCGCCCTTTTTTCTGTTATTTATTCAGGCTCTATAATAAATGTTGGGGTGTGACGAATAGGCCTGCGAAAAAAGAGCAAAAAAGTAGAGCATATTCGATGAAAAAACTTTAAAATGGAGATTACCACACCACCATTTGGGAGGTCATCGATATGCTCTGTACTCATTCTATCGAAAAATTGCTTGGATTAAAAGGGGTAATCGTAAAAAATGTGAGGCAATTGCCTGATAAAACGGAAATTTTTATTGAGTTACCGAGAAAGCCGCATGTTTGCCCCTGTTGTGGCCATCAAACCAGCTACGTTCATGATTACCGTTGTCAAACCGTGAAAGACATCCCTGCTTTTGGTAAACACACTAGTTTGATTCTCCGAAAGCGCCGATATCGCTGCCATTCTTGTGGAAAGCGTTTCTTTGAGGATAATTCGTTTTTGCCTAGATATCACCGCATGACAAACCGTTTAGCCGTATATATCATTTCAAAGCTTTCCGACGTGCGTTCTTTTACCAGTGTAGCATGTGAGGTGAATCTATCTGTTTCAACTATTATCCGTCTTTTCGATTGTATCCATTATGGAAAACCGCAGCAATTACCTGAAGTTGTATCGATTGATGAGTTTAAAGGCAATACAAGCGGCGAGAAATATCAGTGCATTCTGACCGATCCGGTCCGTCACCGAATTCTTGATATTCTTCCTGCTCGATACAACCACAAACTGACAGAATATTTCGGCCAGCTTGACCGTTCTAAAACGAAGCATTTCGTCAGCGATATGTGGAGTACATATGCCGGTATTGCCCAAACATATTTTAAAAATTCCAATTATGTCATTGACAAATATCATTACATTCGCCAAGTATTTTGGGCCTTTGAAGCCGTTCGCAAGGAAGAACAGAAAAAATTCAGCAAAACCCGAAGAATTCATTTTAAACGCTCCCGAATCTTGCTGAACAAGCGATATCAATTTCTCACTCCTGAGCAAAAGCAACAGGTCGATCTTATGCTCTATGCCAGTAACCGTCTGCTGACAGCCTACTCTCTGAAAGAACAGTTTTTCAAAGTCCTTGAATCTTCTGACAGCGTGTCTGCACGGACAGCGCTATCCCATTGGATTATGGCCGCACAAAACAGTGGCCTTTTGAAATTTGTTGCTTGTGGAAATACTATGGTTCGCTGGTCAAAAGGTATTCTAAATTCGTTTGATTGTCCTTACACCAATGGTTTTACCGAAGGGGTTAACAACAAGATTAAGGTACTCAAACGCAATGCCTACGGTTATCGTAATTTTCGTCGCTTCCGCAATCGTATTCTTCACATGTTCCATCATTCAACGAAAAATGGAGCAGCTTAACGCCGCTCCATCCGGTGTTTCCATTTTGGGTTACCCCAACTATTGACATAGAGCCTTTATTCAATATCAATTTGGTTCATCACCAAACCGGTAATCAGTTTTGGATAAAAATAGGTTGATTTCTGTGGCATTTTTTCCCCTGCCGCCGCCACGTCGCGGATTTCAGTTACGCGTGTGGGATTGAGCAGGAACGCACATTGGCTTTCACCGGCTTTTACGGAGTTAATTGCCTCCTCCATAGAACGGGTGTAGACCAGATTTTTTTGATTTGCCATGTTTTCTTTGTCAATGCCGAGCAGGCGTTCCAAAATCAGCGAATGAAGAACGGAAACATCCAGTCCCCGATATGCTTCGCTTTTTTCGGGCAGCAGCTGCGCCATAATGGATGTGTCTTTTAAAACGAGCAGAGTCCACTCTTCGCCGCCGCAATAGAAAGCAAACGCTTTTTTGCCCTGCTGATACAGCGCTTCCAACTCTGTTTCAATTTCATTAACTGCAAAATGCTGCGTTACATCGAAATAAGCTTTGCAGGCTTCCATCAATTTTTCACCGTTGAATTCCGAAAGACCACGCACCATGCGGTGGGTTGGAAAAACAACCAGACCGTCGTTTTCCATATCGACGAGCATCATCATAACATAATCTTCCCCGCCCGTTGCGGTTCCCTGTTCGCGGCGACTGTTGCGATAATTGAGCGCGGTTTCGTACCGATGATGACCGTCCGCAATGTAGAGCTTGCGGTTTTCAAAATCTTCACAAATTGCACGGATGGCAACCGGATCATTGACAAGCCACAACCGATGGATTACGCCGTCACCGTCGCAAAATTCGTAACGAGGTTCGCCGGAGGAAAGCGCATCAATGCGGTTTCTGGTCACGTGACCGTCGTCGTTGTAAAGAGAATAAATTTGACTGAAATTGCAGCCGGTTGCATTCATCAGATGAAAGCGATCTTCCTTTGCCTTGGAGAGGGTTTCTTCATGCGGGAGGATGATTCCTTTGGAGAATTCTTCTAGTTTTACAAGGCATATAAATCCTTTTACCTTTGTGACTTGACCATATGCCTTAAATTCTTCTTCGTAAATATATAACCCCGGGTCTGTGTCGCGGCGCAGGATATTCTCATTCAACCAGCTTTTTAAAGTTTCTCCGGCTTGGGCGTATGGATCTTCACCCTCCCTGGGCAGTTCCAGCCGAATTACATTATAGGGATTTTTTAGGAGCAGTTCTTTGCGTTCTTCCTCACTGATAATGTCATACGGCGGACAGGTGAGGGATGAAATTTGTCCTGCTTTTTCCGTAAAACGCAAAGCGCGAAAGGGTTTAATTTCTGCCATATGTGTTTCACCGTTTCTCCGCGCGTGAACTTAAATTGTTCTCGGCGATGGCGCCGCGCGCGGCCGGCGCCCATTAAGAATGGTTTTATTATAGCGAAATAAAGATTTGTTGTCAAAGATGTAAAGTTTTTAAAATAATGCGTAATATTTAAAAAAATGTTTACATTTTTCTAATTTTAGATTGCTAGAATGAAAAAGTACGCTTGATATGATGTAACAGGAGGGAAAAATAATGATTGAGGTTCAAAACCTCACCAAACGGTACGGAGATCATGTAGCTTTAAACAACATGAGTTTTTCCGTTGGGAAAAATACCATTATTGGATTTTTAGGACCAAACGGTGCAGGAAAATCCACGACAATGAATATTATCACAGGTTATCTTTCAGCGAGCTCCGGTTCCGTCAAGGTGGGTGGATTCGACATACTCGATCAGCCAAATCAGGCAAAAAAACTGATTGGTTATTTGCCGGAACTTCCGCCGCTTTACCCGGATATGACAGTGAGGGAATATCTTGATTTTGTGTATGAACTAAAAAAAGTGACTCTTCCCCGTGAAAAACATATCCGTGAAATTTGTGCACTGGTAAAGATACAGGATGTCAGCAAAAGACTAATCGGTAATTTATCCAAAGGGTACCGGCAGCGCGTAGGTCTTGCTCAGGCTCTGGTCGGAAACCCTCCTGTCCTGATACTTGATGAGCCAACGGTAGGTCTGGACCCGAAGCAGATTATTGAAGTTCGAAATTTGATTAAAAGTCTTGGAAAAAATCATACGGTCATTTTAAGCTCCCATATACTGCCGGAAGTGCAGGCGGTTGCCGAACGCATACTAATTGTGAACCGCGGAAGACTGGTTGCGGACGGAACACCGTATGAACTGGAGCATAATATGTCCGCCGAACACCATATTTCAGTGCGCATCGAAGGCGCTGTGGAGGAAGTGGAAAAATCACTGCGCGGCATGAAATTTGTGGAAGGCGTTCAAAATCTGGGAGAAAAGGAACCGGGCGTCTGGGAATATGAGATTCATGTGAGTGAAGGTCATGATTTGCGCAAAGCTGTGTTTTCGCTTGCAGCGAAGAGAAACTGGCCGGTGCTTTCCATGACAAGCTCGGATCTTTCGTTGGAAGATGTTTTCTTGCGGCTGACCGGTTCGGAATATTTCCAGGATAATCTTCAGAAAGGCGGGGACGCTCAGTGAAAGCTATTGCGAAAAAGGAACTGAAATCTTATTTTTTGTCCCCTATCGGCTATGTGTTCGTGGGGGTTATATTGTTTTTGTATGGACTTTATTTCTATCAAGTCATACGGATTGGTTCTTCTTCTTATCTTCCGGATGTGTATGGTACCATGTTTTTCTGGAGTATGGCATTTTTGCCGATTTTGACCATGCGCAGTTTCAGCGATGAAATCCGCAACCGCACGGACCAAGGTCTTCTAACCGCACCGATCGGTGTGGGAAGCATCGTATTTGGAAAATTTCTCGGCTCGTTCTGTGTATTTGCCATTACAATGGGATTAAGTCTGATTCCGGTTGTCATTATTTCATTTTTCGGTTCCCCGGATTGGGCGACGATTATCGGAACGATTATCGGTGCTTTGTTGTACGGGGCGGCGATGATATCCATCGGAATTTTCATTTCCTCCCTAACACAAAGCCAGATTGTGGCGGCAATTTCAACATTTGGCGTTTCTATTTTACTGTTGGTCATCAATCAAATTGGGAACTTAGTTACAAATTCCGCCGTGTCTACTTTCCTCACATGGATTTCTTTTCGCACGCGGTATCAGCCGTTTACAAATGGAATATTCAATTTTTCAAGCGTTGTATTCTTTCTAAGTATCGTGACGGTTTTTGTATTTCTAACCGCACGCAAACTGGAAAGCAGAAGATGGGGCTAAGGGGGATTAATGAAGATGAATCAGGAAAAAGACCCACGTACAAGTGCAGCTGTTCCGGAAGAAGAACGCCCGGAAGATATGACAGCCGAAAACGAAAAAGCGAAAGAGGAAACAGTGAATCAATCCCCTGCAACGAAGAATCAGAATACCGAAACAATTCAAAATTCGAAAACGGAAAAAGAAAGTGGGGAATCTAAGACATCTAAAGAAGATAAAAAGCAAAAGAAAACCAAGCAAAATAGGTCGGAATTTCTAAAAAGCGCAAAATTCCGCCATGGCTCTGTTTCTACCGTATTCACTGCCGGATTCATTGTGGTGGTTATCCTCGTTAATATTTTAGTTGGGATACTTAGTGAGCGTTTTCCGTCCGTCAATCTTGATTTAACAACGACCGGCGCAAATTCCCTGTCTGCCGAAGGGATAAAGACAGTCGACACAGTGGATATTCCAACGACAATCACGGTACTTGCAACCAAACAGCAGATTGAAAGCAACTTGCTGGGGTCCGAATACGGTGAGGTCAGCACGATTCTTGACAAAATGGCGGAACGCAATTCAAATATTACAGTGAACTATTTAGATCTTGATAAAAGTCCGACTTTTGCAGCGGAATATAAAGATGAAGACTTTTCTGTTGGCGATGTTGTCGTCAAAACAGACAAACGCTACCGTGTGGTAACGTATTCTGATTTATTCCAAACGCAGTATTCGTCAGACTATACATCCACCAAGGTGTACTCCAATGTGGAAGGTGCGCTGGTAACGGCTCTGAACGCTGTAATCTCCGATAAACTGCCCATTGTGGCGTTTGATACCGGCCATAGTGAACAGCAGGATATGTCCGCCTATAAAAAATTATTGGATGACAATAATTTTGAAACGACGGATTTTAATCTTCTGACGGAGGAAATTCCGGAAAATACACAGATGATTGTTCTTGGAATGCCTACCCGCGACTATACGGACGATGAGATTCAAAAGCTTTCCGATTTTCTCAGCACGGATGATTTAGATGAGGATCGTTCTCTGATGGTAACATTTGATCCTTCCCAGCCAGAACTGCCAAAGCTTTCTACCTTCTTGGAAGAATGGGGGCTTCAGGTACCGCAGGCAGTTGTAGTAGAATCGGATCAATCCAAATTTATTTCCGGTAACCCAACGGATATTCTTTCCGATATACAGAGCGATTTACAGCTTAGGGAAGATAAAAATTCGTGGGATTACGGATATTTTATAACACCGCAGTCCTGCCCGGTGAATCTGCTATATAAAGCAAGAAACAGCAGACAAACATATTCTTTGGCAAAAAGCTCCGATTCCTGTTATTTGGTGGACAGCAGTACACAGTCCACAGATGACCTGCCGAAGCAATCCAGCAATACGGTTGCCCTTTCACGGGAAACAGTGACAAAAGACGATGAAATTTATCATGCCAGTGTAATTGCAGTTGGAAGCTCCGCAATCTTTACAGATGGAATTATCAATTCCGGCACATTTGGCAATGGCGCATACATGGTGGACCTTGCGAAATTCGCGACCGGTTCCGTTGATACTTCTACAGATGTTCAAATCAATGCAAGACCTTTAAACGCAACGGACATTACAATGACGTCACAGGTTAGCACGTTCCTTGGGCTTGGCGTGTTCATCATTTTGATTCCGGCTCTTGTTGCGGTTATCGGAATTGTAGTTTACAGTAAAAGGAGGCATCTGTAAGTATGAGGAGAAACCTTAGAAACTTGATTATTGTCGCGGTTTGCATCGCCGTTTTAGGCGGCGCACTTCTTACATTAAAACTGACCGGCAACGACCAAGCAGCCTCCTCCTCTGTCTCCAGCACGGCCAATATTGAGCTGGTTTCAAAAACACGCGAAGATGTTGCTTCCATGACAGTAGAAAATGAAAAGGGCAGCTATACCATTGTGCCTCTTGAAAAACCGGTAGCTTCTTCCTCTTCTCAAACTGTGTTGGAGAATGTTTCATCCTCAGCTTCTTCGGATGCATCGGATGAAATCATCTATACAATCAAAGAATTAAGCGGCTGTCCCATCAACACCTCCGCAACAGAATCTGCTGTAAGTTACGGTTTTAGTCTGGTGGCCAGCAAAAATCTTGGTACTGTGAGCAATTTAGAAGATTACGGTCTGGACAATCCACAGGCGACTGTGAAAGTGCGTTTTAAAGACGGAAGCAGCTATAATTATAAAATCGGTAATCCTTCCCCTACCAATTCATCGATGTATTACATGTGTGGATTGGATTCCAATCAAGTGTATATTGTTCCAATTGACGAAGGGTTACTGGAAGGTCCCGAATATTATGTCAGCAAGGAAATCCTTTCAATCACCAACTCAGATGGCGATAATGTTTTTACAAAGATTACGTTAAGCGGGTCTAATTATCCGGAACCTATTACTTTTTCCGGCGATGAAGAGGATCTGAAAATTACTTCACCCGCTTCTTATGAAGCGGAACCGGATATACTTTACGATATAAAAAGCGATTTGACCAGTTTGACGGCTAATGAAGTGGTGGCTGTGAATCCGGATGAAGCCGCTTTGGAACAATATGGATTTAATAATCCAACCGCCGTGGCGGTATTTACGGTCAACGGGGATACTTACACTTTGACCGTAGGTGCAGAGGACGACGACAGCTACTATGTGATGCTTGACGGTGTCAATGTTGTGTATAAAGTTTCCGCTTACAGTATTAAATCTTGGGCACTGCAAAACCTCTTTGCGTTGAGAAGCAAATTTATTTTGCAGCCAAATATTGAAACGGTTAAAGGCCTGACGATTGTTTCCGGCGGCACAGAACATGTGCTGAATATTGAACGCACAAAAAATGAGGAAAAGTCTACGGAAGATAAAACGTATTATGATTATAAGCTGACCGGTAACGGAGGCAAATCTCTGGATTACGATACAAACTATAAGAATTTTTATGAAAAGTTAATTGGCATCACCATCCTGGAAGACGCTAAGGAAAATCCCGAAGGGGATCCGGTGTTCACTGTGAAATATCAGTATTTTGATGATTCCAAGACGGATACGATTGAATTCTATCAGAGCGGAGACCGCCGTTACACTGCTGTACTCAATGGTCAGATATACGGCATTGTTACACAGGATGATATTGATACACTGTCAAATTCCATTACTGCACTGGAAAACGGTGAGGAAGTGTCTTAAGTGCAGAAATTCACAACAAGGAGGACAGGTGTAAACCTGTCCTCCTTGTTGTAGAATGCAGCACATACAGCGCAAAAAAGTTCACAGAGTACGAATATTCTCCTCATAATAAAAGAATACGGCTGGGATTTTGTATCCCAGCCGTATTGAATGTATTTAATATTACTATTAGTAGTTATTTGCCTTGCGCTCAAAGAATGCCTGCGGATGTTTGCAAACCGGGCAAACGTTTGGTGCAGTCTTTCCAACATGAATGTAACCACAGTTGCGGCACACCCAGACGGTTTCTTCTCCACACTGGAAGACAAGATTATCCTTCAAATTGGCGGTCAGCTTTGCATAGCGTTCCTCATGTGCTTTTTCAATGGCAGCAACCATGCGCATTGTTGCAGCAATCTCTTTAAAGCCTTCTTCTTCTGCGGTTTTTGCCATATTTTCATACATGTCCGTCCACTCATAATGCTCACCGGCAGCCGCATCAAGCAAATTTTCAGCAGTCGGTTTGATGGACCCGCCCGACAGATATTTAAACCAGAGTTTTGCATGTTCTTTTTCGTTGTTTGCAGTCTCTTCAAAAATGGCGGCGATTTGCTCATAACCTTCTTTTCTTGCCTGAGATGCATAGTATGTGTATTTATTCCGGGCCTGTGATTCACCTGCGAATGCCTGCATTAGATTCTTTTCGGTTTTGCTTCCTTTTAACTCCATAATTCAGTTCCTCCTTATTTATGTTGTTGTCACCGTTTTTTATCGTGGTTTTATTATAGCATGGTAAAAATTGAAAATCAATATAATAATAAGAATTATTCTTAAAAATTTTTACATTAATTTTGTGCAAGGATTACAAAAATATATTATAAAGTATATGAAAAGACGCGGTCAATCCTCAACATACAGTTTTGGAAGCCGCGTCTTGTTTCAATTTAACTATCTGATGAAGTTTTTTTGGAAAACCATTCCTCTAACAGGCGTACGTATTCTTGGCTGTGGGAAATGCTGAGCTCCCCATGCCGCATTCCGCGTGCAACGACCATCCTGCTATTTGGAATTGCCTTTTTTAATAATCCGCAGGAAAATTTCATTTCGATGGTTTCTCGAGAACCCACCAAAACCAACACCTTTGCACGGGTATCTTTCAAGGTAACCGGAATATGAAAATTCCTTCTGCTATTGAGAATATGTATCAGTGAAGGCATGGAAATTTTTTGTACATCGCGGTAGTATTGCTCTAACAATTCACGAGGAACTGATTTCATTTTCGCTTGTAAATCAGAAAACCAATGCAAGCGCATGAAATGAAGAAAAACACGAATCAGTGTTTTGGGAATTTCTCTTGCTCGGCTGTGTCCGGGCTGAACCAGAGCACTTTCCAGCACGGCATATTCGGCAATGTCCGAGCGCTCGGCAAGAACTTGGGCCGCAATCTGCGCACCAAGGGAAAAACCGCAAAGGGCAAATATGCGCCCGCCGCAGCTGCGGTCGACAAAATGAATCAGTTTTTCTGCGGAATTCTCAATGCTGTCAAATTCCGTTTCCGCGTCCTCCCCATGACCGTCGAGGATGGGCATAATAACGCGATATTTCGTCATCAAGAGGCGTGCGGCACTTTCTGTGGACCACCACGAAAGCCCTTCGCCGTGGAGCAGAATGACAACCGGATTTTCCGGTTTGCCCAGTTCCTTAAATTTCATTGCAATTCTCCGGCAGACTCATGTTCCCCATTAAACATTGAATCGGAACAGCACCACGTCGCCGTCTTTCATCACATAATCTTTGCCTTCGGAGCGGACTAGGCCTTTTTCCTTTGCGGCGGTCATGGAACCGCAGGCAATGAGGTCCTCATAAGCGACCACTTCCGCACGGATGAAACCACGTTCAAAATCCGTGTGAATTTTTCCTGCAGCCTGCGGTGCTTTTGTACCTTTCTTAATTGTCCATGCGCGAACTTCTTGTTCCCCTGCGGTTAAAAAGGAAATCAAGCCAAGCAGGGAATAGCAGGCACGAATCAGGCGATCCAAACCGGATTCGGACAGACCCATATCAGAGAGAAATAACTCTTTTTCCTCAGGCTCCATACCGCTGATTTGTGCTTCTGTTTCGGCACAAATGGGCAGGACACCCGCATGTTCACTTTCTGCAAATTCCTTTACGACTTGAAAATATGGGTTCTGTTCCACACCGGCCGAAAAATCCGCTTCGCTCATGTTTGCAGCATATATAATCGGTTTGTTTGAAAGCAGGGAAACGGATGCAAGCAGTGCTGCTTCATCTTCGTCACATTCCAAGGTGCGGGCGGCTTTTCCCTCATTAAGAACATCCTTTACTTTCTGGAAAAAGTCCAGCTCAGCCTGATATTTTTTATCCGCTTTGAGCATTTTTTTCGTGCGTTCCATGCGGCGGTCAAGCACTTCAAGGTCGGAAAGAATTAATTCTGTGTTGATTGTTTCAATGTCGCGTTTTGGGTCAATACTGCCGTCCACATGGACGATGTCGTCATCTTGAAAGCAACGTACCACATGCACGATGGCGTCACATTCACGAATGTTAGCGAGGAATTTGTTGCCAAGTCCCTCACCTTTGGAAGCCCCGCGGACTAATCCGGCGATATCTACAAATTCAATGGTTGCGGGCGTGTATTTTTTCGGGTGATACATTTCGGCGAGCTTGTCCAGACGTTTGTCAGGAACGGCAACCACGCCGACATTCGGCTCAATGGTGCAAAACGGATAGTTTGCGGCCTGTGCGCCGGCATTGGTAATGGCATTAAACAGTGTGCTTTTGCCGACGTTCGGCAGTCCTACAATACCCAGCTTCATCGGTAAATCCTCTCTTTATTGTTCAATCTTTTTACAGTAATGCGAAATCTTTCAACAATATTATAAGACGTTGTGGAAAAAATCGCAACGTACGCCGCGTGCACGGCGTTTGGTTTGCTGTGAATCGACGTACTGTTTTTACGGCGGTTATGATGTGGAACGCATGGTAAGGGAAATGCGCTGTTTCTTTACATCCACGGAAAGCACGCGGACGTTGACAATATCGCCCACTTTCAGCACTTCGGAGGGGTGTTTAATAAACCGGTCACAGATTTCCGAGATATGAACCAAACCGTCCTGATGTACGCCGATATCCACAAATGCGCCGAAATCGATGACATTCCGCACGGTTCCGGTCAGCTGCATGCCCGGTTTTAAATCTTCCAACTTCATCACGTCGGTGCGCAGCAGCGGCTTTGGAAGTTCATCACGAGGGTCCCGTCCGGGGCGTTCCAGCTCCGCGACAATATCCAGCAAAGTCGGCACACCCACACCAGCAGCTGCGGCGGCCTTTTCATACCCGATTTGCTTTACTTTTTCGGAAAGCCCCGGAAAACTGCCCCGCTTTAAATCTTCCGCATTATAGTCACAGAGTTTTAACAGTTCTTTTGCTGCTTCGTAGGATTCCGGATGTACGGCGGTGTGGTCTAAAAAATTATCACTTTCCGGAACACGAAGAAATCCCGCGCATTGTTTAAATGCCTTTGGCCCGAGCTTCGGGACTTGAAGCAATTCTTCGCGGCTGTGAAATGCTCCGTTTTCCTCGCGGTATTTCACAATGTTTTTCGAAACTGTCGGCGTAATTCCAGCGATATGTTCCAGCAGGGACGGCGATGCTGTATTCAGGTCCGCACCAACGGAGTTGACGCAGTCCTCCACCACTCCGGACAGTGCTGTATCCAACATTTTTTTCGGCATATCATGCTGATATTGCCCGACGCCAACCGCTTTTGGGTCGATTTTCACCAGCTCCGCCAGAGGATCCTGCAGTCTGCGCGCAATGGAAACAGCACTGCGCAGTGTGACGTCAAAATCCGGGAATTCCTGTGCAGCCAATTTGCTGGCCGAATAAACGGAGGCACCCGCTTCGCTGACCACCATATAGGAAACATTTGCGTCCAGCTCGCGAATCACGTCTGCGGTGAATTGTTCTGTTTCGCGTGAAGCAGTTCCGTTGCCAATGGCAATGACCTCCACATGATGCTTTAAAATCATACGACGAATCGTTTTCTTTGATTCTTCCACCTTTGCCTGTGAGTGTGTCGGATAGATGACTCCCGTTTCTAAAACCCGTCCGGTCGCATCCACAACCGCCACTTTGCATCCGGTGCGATATCCGGGGTCAAGCCCCATGGTGACCTTGCCGCGTACCGGCGGCTGCATAAAGAGTTGGCGCAGATTGACCGCAAATACTTTGATGGCGGATTCATCCGCCGCTTCTGTGAGCATGCTGCGGATTTCCCTTTCGATGGAAGGGAAAATCAAACGGTCATATGCATCCTCACATGCGGTGCGCACTGCCTCCGCACAGGGGGTATTCCCCACCGGATATTCCGAAAGCACGATATTCATACCGCGAACGCGGTCCAGTTCCAATGATACTTTTAGAAAGCCTTCCTTTTCCCCGCGGTCTATGGCCAGAACGCGGTGGCCGGCAATTTTTCTGGCAGGTTCGCGATAATCATAATAAAGGGTGTAGACGCTGTCTTCATCCGGTTTTGCGGCTTTGGAAACCAGTACACCATGCGCTTTTGCAACCACCCGCAATCGGCGGCGAATTTCCGCGTTGTCCGAAACACGTTCCGCAATAATATCAAGCGCGCCGGAAAGTGCATCCTGCGGCGTTTCCAGTCCTTTTTCCGGGTTAATATACTGTTCCGCCAGGGTAAGAGGGTCAATGTTGCCCTGTTTTTCTATTTCATCCGCCAGAGGAGTCAGTCCTTTTTCTTTTGCAACGGAGGCACGCGTCTTGCGTTTAGGACGGAACGGGCGGTAGATATCCTCAATTTCCGCCAGCGTTTCCGCCTTTTGCAGAGCAGCGGTTATCTCCGGTGTTAACAGGCCTGTTTGCTCAATCAGTGCACGGACTTCCTCCCGTCGTTTTTCCAAAGAACGCAGATAAGTCAGGCGTTCCGCTATTTCACGGAGTTTCTGGTCGTCCAGGGAGCCATGTGCTTCCTTGCGATAGCGGGCGATAAACGGTATTGTATTGCCGGCATCAATCAGCTCCACTACATTTTGTATCTGCCATTCCTCTAAGTGAAACTGATGGGCAAGTGCGGTGACGAGATTCATAAAATCCCTCCAAAAATACTATAAAAATCCTCTATAAATAGTTCTGAATGGACAAAAAATATGGTAAAATAAATAATATCATTACACCTGCATGGAGCTGAAAAGCGGCGCCATGACGCGGGAAAGAACGGAGGAGTTGGAATATGACGATTACCCACGTAGCAATTTTTACGCAAAACTTGGAAAGGCTGCGCGATTTTTACTGCACATGGTTTGGCGGTAAATCGGGGCCGAAATATGAAAATCCGGATAAGGGGTTTTCTTCTTATTTTATCAGTTTTGATACAGGCGCAAAACTGGAGCTGATGAACAGCTCGTATTTGACGGAAGTCGTAAGGCGCCAGTATGATGCAGGGTACGCACATCTTGCGTTTTCCACAGAATCGGAGCAAGATGTGGAAAACTTGACGGCGCGCATGAAAAAAGCCGGCGTATCCGTTGTGAGCGAACCCCGAAGAACGGGAGACGGATACTTTGAAAGCTGCGTGTTGGACCCGGACGGTAATCGGGTGGAAATAACAGCGGGATAACAGAATCGGTTTAAGAAAAATAAGGCGCTAATGGATTTAAAAGTAAACATAAACCATAAATTACCGGCTGATGAATGAGATACAGTATCAGTGCGTGTCTTCCAAACCAGGAAAGGATGGGGACTTGGGAACGATAGGCGATTTCCGGAAACTTGCCCGCTTTTGCCAGCTTTCCAACGATGGTGCCTGCCGCAAATATAAAAATCCACGGCAAAAGCGGAAAATAATCTGAACTTGCAAAACCGGCGCCCGGAAAACCAAAGGGTGCCAGCCATGCGGAAACATACAAACTCTGCGGCAGCGGTATGCCAAAACCGGGGCCATAGCCCAAAAATCCGCGCGGAATGCCGCGTGTCAAAAAATAGAGGCAAAAGCAAACAATCACAGCAGTCCATGAAAAACGAAACCGATCGGCAAAGGGTTTGAGAAACCCAAACAAAATCATACACACCGAGAGAAAATGCAGTACGCCGAATGTAATGATGTCCTCCGGCACAAAATACCAGGTGACCAGGGTTACACCAAGCGCGACAGCCAGTAATTTTGTACCCCGCGCAAGATTGGAATGGGTTAAGTTGGAAGCAATCCCCGAAATAAACAAAAACAGTCCGGCAAAAAACGGTTCGGCGGGCATAAAAAATCGAAAAAAATAAACGCCGATATCGTTGCCAAACAAATAGCCGAATGTGTAAAATCCATGGTAAAATACCATGCAAAATACAGCGAATCCGCGCAGCTCGTCCATCAGATGAATTCTTCCGCGCCCATTTTGCGCATGGCTGTTTTCCGGCATGGAGCCGCCTCCTTTGTTTTAACGACCATTGAGGAAAAGAATGAAATCTTTTTTTGGATATGCTATAATAACAGCGACCATAAGCGCAGCTATTTTCAGCGGCGCGATGAAAATCATATTATTATATCATGCAATTGGAGGAAATTACAATGCCGGACACTCAGTTGACGAAAGAATATGCCGTCTCTCAGGAACTGCTTGCATCCAGCATGGGCAGCGGGTCCCTCCCCGTGCTGGCAACGCCGGCGGTGGCGGCGTTTTTTGAAAATACAGCTATGGAACTTGCTGCAAAATACCTTACCGAAGGAGAAACAACGGTCGGTTCGAAAATCACTGTGGAACATCTGGCTCCGACTGCACCGGGCTGTAAAGTCACGGTAACTGCGGAGCTGGAATCCCACGAGAAACGCCTGTTTCGTTTCCGTCTTCAGGCACGGGACAATGCGGGCCTTATTGCCACCGGAACACATGAGCGCGTCAGTGTGAAAAGTCAGCGTTTTCTTGAAAAAACGAATGACAGAAAAAGTGCGGTGGCAGAATGAGATGCCGGTATGATTTGGTCTTATTCGATTTGGACGGCACTCTGACAGATTCTGCCCGTGGCATCAACAACGGACAATGCGAAGCATTCCGCCGTGTTGGATGGCCGGTTCCAAATGAGAAAGTCCTACGTACTTTTATCGGACCGCCATTTGGGAATATACTTCGCAAAACGTACCCCGAGATGCCGGAAGAAACCATTGCAAAAATGATTCAGTATTATCGAGAGTATTATAGCCGTCAAGGTGCCTATGAAAACTCAGTTTATCCGGGCATATTTGACCTGCTTTCCGTGCTGAAAGAGAGCGGCACAAAGCTGGCGGTTGCAACCTCAAAGCCCATAACGCAGGCGAAGCGTGTGCTGGATTATTTTGAGCTTTCTGAATGGTTTGAATATATTTCTGGGGAAAGTGATTCTGAATACGGCGGCGGAAAAGAAATGCTCATATTGCCTGTGCTGGAACACTTCGGCATACCCGCCTCCCATGCCATTATGGTTGGGGACACAAAATATGATGCGGCGGGCGCACGAAAGGCAGGCACAGAATTTGTGGGTGTACTGTACGGGTTTGGCACGCGCGAGGAGATGGAGCAAGAAAGTGCGGTCAATTTCGTGGAATCGGTGCCGGAGTTGGGCAGATTTCTTATTGACAAATCCTAAGAGCCGTTGTATGATAGCTACGAAAATATAAATAAGGGGTGCTGGGTATTTCCCGGCTGAGAGCAGGCGAATGGAAGCCTGAAACCCATAACCTGATCTGGATAATGCCAGCGTAGGAAAACGAAAGTTACGCTCCGCGCAGGCCGCGGAGCGTTTTTTGTGGCTCTATAATAAATGTTGGGGTGTAACGAATAGAGCCTGAGAAAAAGAGTAAAAAAAGTAGAGCATATTCGATGAAAAACCTTTAAAATGGAGATTACCACACCACCATTTGGGAGGTCATCGATATGCTCTGTACTCATTCTATCGAAAAATTGCTGGGATTAAAAGGGGTAATCGTAAAAAATGTGAGGCAATTGCCTGATAAAACAGAAATTTTCATTGAGCTGCCGAGAAAGCCGCATGTTTGCCCCTGTTGTGGCCATCAAACCAGCTACGTTCATGATTACCGTTGCCAAACCGTGAAAGACATTCCCGCTTTTGGCAAACATACCTCCCTGATTCTACGAAAGCGCCGATATCGCTGCCATTCTTGCGGAAAGCGTTTCTTTGAGGATAATTCGTTTTTGCCTAGATATCACCGCATGACAAACCGTTTAGCCGTATATATCATTTCAAAGCTTTCCGACGTGCGTTCTTTTACCAGTGTAGCATGTGAGGTGAATCTATCTGTTTCAACTATTATCCGGCTTTTCGATTGTATCCATTATGGAAAACCGCAGCAATTACCTGAAGTTGTATCGATTGATGAGTTTAAAGGTAATACAAACGGCGAGAAATATCAGTGCATACTGACCGATCCGGTCCGTCACCGAATTCTTGATATTCTTCCTGCTCGATACAACCACAAACTGACAAGATATTTCGGCCAGCTTGACCGTTCTAAAACGAAGCATTTCGTCAGCGATATGTGGAGTACATATGCCGGTATTGCTCAAACATATTTTAAAAATTCCAATTATGTCATTGACAAATATCATTACATTCGCCAAGTATTTTGGGCTTTTGAAGCCGTTCGCAAGGAAGAACAGAAAAAGTTCAGCAAAACCCGAAGAATTTATTTTAAACGTTCCCGAATCTTATTGAACAAGCGATATCAATTTCTCACTCCAGAGCAAAAGCAACAGGTCGATCTTATGCTCTATGCCAGCAACCGTCTGCTGACAGCCTACTCTCTGAAAGAACAGTTTTTCAAAGTCCTGGATTCTCCCGATAGTCAATCTGCACGGACAGCGCTATCCCATTGGATTATGGCCGCACAAAACAGTGGCCTTTTAAGATTTGTTGCTTGTGGAAATACTATGGTTCGCTGGTCAAAAGGTATTCTAAATTCGTTTGATTGTCCTTACACCAATGGTTTTACCGAAGGGGTTAACAACAAGATTAAGGTACTCAAACGCAATGCCTACGGTTATCGTAATTTTCGTCGCTTCCGCAATCGTATTCTTCACATGTTCCATCATTCAACGAAAAATGGAGCAGCTTAGCGCCGCTCCATCCGGTGTTTCCATTTTAGGTTACCCCAACTATTGACATAGAGCCTTTTTTGTTCTCCGTAAGCGGAAATCCGGACGCAATGGAGGGACTACAGTTATGCAAAATGAGAAAAGTACATCTGAAATGAATCCTGGCACACTTCGATTGGTGGAAAGCGCCATTATGTTGGCACTTGCAACGGCGTTAAGTCTTGTAAAAATATACCAAATGCCGCTTGGCGGTTCGGTCACGCTGTGCAGCATGCTGCCGATTATGCTGATGGGCTACAAATACGGCGTGAAGTGGGGAATGCTCACTGGATTTACATACGGCGTGATTCAGCTTTTGCTGGACGTTGGTGCAGTTATGTCTTGGGGTTTAACGCCTGTGGCAGTGGCGGCGTCGTTTTTTCTTGACTATTTGCTTGCGTTCACATTTCTTGGTCTTGCGGGAATTTACGGCCATAGTTACAAAAAGTTTGTAATGGGAACGTTTACCGCCGTATTTTTGCGATTTGTCAGCCATGTGATTTCCGGTGTCACGGTTTTTGTTTCTTGGGTGCCGGAAGAATGGGCTGAACATCCTTTTTTGTACTCTGTTTCTTACAACGGCTCTTTTTTGTTGCCGGATTTCGCTATCTGCCTTGTAGTAAGTGCGGTTCTTTATAAGCAGATTAAGCGGTTTATTTCAGTGCAATAGTGTAATTTTCGGTGTTTTATCGGTTAACATAACGGTTGCTGACAGGCAAAGGGCGCTCTCAAAGGGGCGTCCTTTTTGCTTGACGGTTGCCGTGCGGCCTCGTACTTTCGCTTCCGTACGAAAGTACACGAAGTATGGGCACAGGGGATTTTATTTTCATCCACGTTTGACATACAGTGTTCCATGAAAGACTATGTACCCTAGCACATAAGAAGCATTTGGTATACTGACGACTCATAAATTTTTATCTTTACAAATGTATTAATAAAGTATATAATACAGCTGATTTATGTATGGGGATTTTTTATATAGAGGGAGCGGGGCATAATACCCCGCCCCTTCCTGTTATAATATGAAAAGGAGGACATGATGCTAAAAATCGGCTGTCATCTTTCCGCGGCAAAAGGATATACCGCGATGGTACGTGACGCACTTTCCATTCATGCGAATACATTTCAGTTTTTCACGCGAAATCCGCGTGGGGGCAAGGCGCGGTCTTTGGACGCGGACGATGAGACTACATTTTTGCAGTTGATGCGGGACAACAGCATAGGTCCAATTGTGGCGCATGCTCCATACACGATGAACGTATGCTCTGCCGACGAAAAAGTCCGCGCGTTTGGGCTTTCTATGCTGCAAGACGATCTAATGCGCATGGAGCGCCTGCCCGGAAACTATTACAACTTCCATCCCGGCAGTCATACAGGACAAGGGGCGGATATGGGCATCCGATTGATTGCGGACGCACTCAACAAGGTTCTTCCAAACATACAGAATACCACGGTTTTGTTGGAAACCATGGCAGGAAAGGGATCTGAAGTCGGGCGCAGTTTTGAGGAACTTCGCGCAATCATTGACTGTGTGGACTGTTCTGAGAAACTCGGCGTATGCCTCGACACTTGCCACGTGTTTGACGCAGGATATGACATTGTGGGAAATCCGGACGGTGTCTTGGAAGAATTTGACCGCATCATCGGTTTGTCCAGATTAAAGGCAATTCATTTCAATGACAGTAAAAATCCAATCGGAAGCCGAAAAGACCGTCATGAACTCATAGGCAAGGGTCAAATCGGTTTTGAGGCGCTGCTCCGTTTTGTCCGCCTTCCCGCCCTGCGCAATCTTCCCCTGATTCTTGAAACACCGAATGACCTAAAAGGACATGGGGCTGAAATTTTAAAAATTTCCGATGCGTGGGAAAAATTAGATCGAAATATGTAATAATTACTATATGTTATACAAACTGTAATAACCTGAACCCCTAAGGTTAGGTGGTGGGGTTGTAGATTTTGGTGTGAATTCAGCAGTACGGATGAAAGTAAATAGAAGCGTGTGCTTGGAGGGCAAGGTGCTTATGAAACTCTTTGTAAAATGGATGATCTGTGTTGTTTCCCTGTTTTTAACTTCACAGATGTTCCCCACAAGATTTATTCTGTGGGGCGGAATGGCGGCGATGATTGCATGTGCTACCATTCTATGGATTCTAAACATGTTTCTGCGCCCGATCCTTCAGTTTTTAGCTCTCCCGTTTTCAATTATGACTTTCGGGCTGTTCAGTCTTGTGGTGAATGGGATGGTAGTGGCTTTATCCGCGGCACTGATTCCGGGAATTGTGATACGCGGACTTTGGGTGTGCATCTTTATTTCCCTGTTGATTTCGATTGGAAACATGATATTTGCCTCATACGATTGAATCACTCAAAGGGGTTCCGGTGCATTTCCCGTTTTTCCCGCCATATAATGTAGAACACGGATAATGATACATAGGGGCGGGAGTTGGTTTGTTTGAAAACCATTTTCATTCGGATGAAATCACACAGGCGGGCAAAAAAAACACTGCAACAACGTGCCCAACAGAAGGAAGATTTGCTGGGTATTCTGATTTTAGCTGCGATATTTGCTTTATTTGTGCTTTTAACGGCTGCACTGTGCCGACCGGTGGCCGGTATGCTTTCCGATCCGGGACGCTTGCGCCTGACTGTTCTGCAGCAAGGTGTTTTAGGGCTTTTGATGTTCTTTGGTTTAGAAGTGTTTCAGGGGTTCCTTCCGATTCCGCTGGAAGTGACAGCGGTTGCCGCCGGGTATATTTTTGGGCCGTTGGGCGGTTTTCTGTTGACCATCGGTTCCGCTGCAGTTTCCACAACGCTGATTTTCACGCTAGCCAAGATGTTTGGAGAACGCTTTTTTCTGCTGTTGTTTCCACATGGACAAAAGCCATGGATTCTCCGCAATGAAAAGGCCCGCCGATTTGCCACATGGATTGTATTTTTGATTCCCGGCTTGCCAAAGCGGATGTTTATTTTTTCTGCTGCACTGGTGCCGCAAAAATTTTCAAATTTTCTTGCAGTTTGCACACTGGCGCGTATTCCATCGCTGCTTGTTTGCTCGTTTGGTGGGCATGCGCTCGGCAATGGGGATTACATGAGGGCAGCTGTGTTTTTATGCGCCGTGGCAGTTCCTGCCGTGCTGGCCGTTTTGATTTACCGCGCTGCAACTGCGCAAAAGGAATGAACAGTACTGTGGAAAATCGCGGCTAAAAAATGTTTTATTTACTCCGGAATATCGGGGCAAAACCCTACACCTTACGTTCTGATTTTTTATTCATGACTTTTCCATCACTTTCAAAAATAAAATGTTGACTTGTATAAAATTTCATTTTATAATGGAAGTCAAAATATTCAAACGAAAGCAAGGGAGTGGTACGTTTGATCACCGGAGCCGAAATCATGGTCAGATGCCTTGAAAGCGAGCAGGTCGAGCTGGTATTCGGGTATCCGGGTGCGGCCATCTGCCCTTTTTATGATTCTTTGGCTCAGTCAAATATTCGCCATGTGCTGGTTCGGCAGGAACAAAACGCAGCACATGCGGCGAGCGGCTACGCGCGCGCTTGTGGAAAACCGGGTGTGTGCGTTGCTACATCGGGCCCCGGCGCCACGAACTTGATTACCGGTATTGCGACTGCGTATATGGATTCCATTCCGCTTATCGCAATCACCGGGCAGGTGAATCAGTGGCTGCTGGGGCGCGATGTTTTTCAGGAGGCTGATATCACCGGTGCGTGCGAATCGTTTACAAAGCACTCTTACCTTGTCAAGGATGTTGCCGATTTACCGCGCGTGTTTAAAGAGGCTTTTCACATCGCTTCCACCGGCAGACCGGGCCCGGTGCTGATTGATATCCCGACGGACGTGCAGACCGCGCAAGCAAAATCTTTTGCCTATCCGCAGAAGGCGGAAATCGCCGGGTACAAGCCCCGCACGCAGGGACATGCCGTGCAGATTAAACGCGCGGCGAAAGCCATTCATGCCGCCGAACGCCCGTTGATTGTTTGCGGCGGCGGAGTGGTCAGCGCCGCGGCGCGCGATGAACTGATGGCGTTCTCGGAAGAAAACTGCATTCCGGTTGTTTCTACCATGATGGGTCTTGGCGTCATGCCGATGAACAGCCCGCTTTACCTTGGCATGATCGGCATGCACGGGCATGAAAATGCGAATCGGGCAATACACGAGGCGGATTGCATTTTGCTTTGTGGGGCCAGAGTCGGAGACCGCGCCGTCAGTGATCCGGAACAAATCACAAAAAAGGCGAAAATCATACACATTGACGTGGACCCTGCGGAAATTGGGAAAAACATGGCGGTGGATATCCCGATTGTCGGAGATATTCGGCAGGTATTAAAAAGCCTTAGGCAGCAGACAGAACCTACTGAACAGGACAGCGAATGGACGCAGCGGGTGAAACGGGAAAAAGCGGAATTTGTCCCGCATGGGACGCCGCAGAACGGCACAGGATTTGTTGAACCTCGTTCCTTTTTCCGTGCGCTTTCCGGCATGCTGGATGATAACGCAATTGTAGTTTCTGACGTTGGCCAGAATCAGATTTGGGCGGCATCGAGTTTTAATGTAAAGCGGGGGCGTTTTTTAACCTCCGGAGGATTGGGAACCATGGGGTATTCCCTGCCGGCCGCAATCGGCGCAAAGTTGGGCAAACCAAACCGACAGGTTATCTGTGTTTGCGGGGACGGAGCGTTTCAAATGTCGCTGTGCGAACTTGCCACGCTGTGTGAAAGCGGCGCGGATGTGAAAATTATTTTGATGCAGAACACCAGGCTTGGCATGGTGTGGGAAATCCAAAATAAACGCTATGCGGGGCGCTGCCCGGCCACGCAGCTGGAAGGTGACCCGGATTTTGTCGCACTGGCAAAGGCCTATGGCATCCGGTCTGCGCTGGCGGATTCCAATGACGCTGCCGAACGCATGGCACGGGATATGATCAAGAGCCGTGAACCGTTTCTGTTGGTGTGCCGGGTGGATCCCTGCGCACCGACGCTGTAAGGGAGGGGGAGGCATATGAAACATACGCTTTCCGTTTTAGTGGAAAATCATGCGGGCGTCCTGTCTCGCGTGGCAGGACTGTTTTCACGGCGGGGATTCAATATTGACAGTTTAGCCGTAGGAACCACGCAAAACCCGAAAATTTCCCGCATGACCATAGTGGTTGACGGTGATGAGTACATTGTGGAACAGGTGGAAAAACAGCTTAACAAGCTGATTCCTGTTATAAAAGTCAAAGTTTTGAAGCCGGGCACCTTTGTTAGCAGCGAACTGATGCTGATTAAAATTGCCTGTAAATCCAAACAACATGCGGAAGTACTCAATGTTGCGCGGCTAATGGGCGCGGATGTGATTGACGTGGCGCCTTCCTCGATTACGCTCCGTTTTGCGGGCGATGAGGAACAAAGCCGCACCCTGTTGAATCTGCTCACCCCTTACGGTATCCGCGAGGTTGTCCGTGCCGGTTCCCTTGCTATTGAAAAGGGTTCAGGGATATTAAAAAAGGAACAGTAACAATAAGGGATACCCAAACGTATTCCTTGTTTATAAAAATTTTAGCCGAAAGGCCAGGAGGAATGTAATATGCCAAAGATCTACTACGAAGCTGATTGCGACATCAATCTGTTAAAAGGAAAGACTGTTGCGATTATTGGCTATGGCAGCCAGGGTCATGCACATGCGCTAAACCTTCACGACAGCGGTGTCAATGTGATTGTAGGCCTTTACGAAGGCAGCAAAAGCCGTGCAAAAGCGGAAGCAGCGGGGCTGAAAGTCCTTACTGTGCCGGAGGCAACCAAGGCCGCGGATATTGTCATGATTCTCATTCCGGATGAAAAACAGGCGCAAGTTTATCAAACGGAAATTGCTCCTTATTTAACAGAGGGCAAGGCTCTTGCATTTGCGCATGGATTTAACATTCATTATAAACAGATTATACCGCCGAAAAACGTCGATGTATTTATGATTGCTCCGAAAGGACCGGGCCATACGGTACGCAGCGAATATAAGGCCGGCAAGGGTGTTCCGAGCCTGATTGCAGTGGAGCAGGATTATACCGGCCACGCGCTGGAAATCGGTCTTGCTTATGGTGCGGCTATCGGCGCGGCAAGGGCGGCCATCATGGAAACAACCTTTAAGATTGAAACAGAAACCGACCTGTTTGGTGAACAGTGCGTGCTGTGCGGCGGCGTCACCGCTTTGATGAAAGCAGGATTTGAAACGCTGGTGGAAGCCGGATATACTCCCGAAAATGCATATTTTGAGTGCATTCATGAGATGAAACTGATTGTTGACCTCATTTACCGCGGCGGATTCTCTCTGATGCGTTATTCCATTTCCGACACAGCGGAATTCGGTGATTACGAAACCGGCAAGAGGCTGATTACGGAAGAAACCAAAAAGGAAATGAAGAAAGTTCTTTCCGAAATTCAAGACGGTTCCTTTGCTAGCAAGTGGATTGCCGAAAACAAGAACGGACGCGCGCATTTCAACGCCTGCCGCCGCATAGAAGCCGAACATCAGCTGGAAGCTGTCGGCAAGGAACTGCGCAAGATGTATTCTTGGAACGATGAACCCATCGACTAAGGATATTCCAATCTCATATAAGAATCGATTGGCACAGTGGAATTATTTCCTTACTTACGGATTCATTGAATCACCATAGTTTTCGAGGGCGCTCCCAAAGCGGGGGTGCCCTCTTTTTATTAAAGTTATCGTCTGTGGTTGGTATACAGCGTACGGCTGCCAACCGTTTCATGGGCAGCAAAGAGCGGAAAAATATCACGTTACCCCTTACCAGGTGACAAAGCCCACGCGGTGTGAGCACGTAAAGAGCAGTTTATTCCTTGCAGTTTTCTTGCTTATCATGTAAAATAACATCAATATGTAAAATTGCATGAAAGTGAGTGGAATTGGATTGAAAAAAGCAGCATTATTACTGTTTTCGGTATTTTTGTGTGTAACCGTCGTCGCAGGATGTTCCTCCGGAGTGGCTTTTTATGGGCAAAAAGAGGACCACTCTACGTCAGTTGCGCAGGAAAATTCGATGGACACCGATGGTATTGGTATGGAACAGGGTGCGGTAAATGAGTCCGCTATGCAGGTACAGCAAAGAACTGATGCTCGCAAGGTTATCAAACGGGCGGATTTGGTACTTCAAACCACTCAGTATAATGAATCGAGTACAAAGTTGGAATCGCTGGTTACATCATTCGGCGGATACATAGAAAGCTCCTCCGTGCAGGGGGATATTCCCGGCAGTGACGAGCTCCGCAGTGCCATATATACGGTGCGTGTACCATCGAACCGGTTGGAAGAATTTCTCAACAGTGCCGGTAATATCGGAACTGTAAAAAACAAAAGCATCAGCGGAGAGGATATCACGCAAAACTATTTTGATTCCGAAACGCGCCTGAAAACATTGCGAATGGAACAGGACAGACTTTTAGAGCTGATGGAAAAGGCGCAGGAAATCGAGGATATTATAGCCATTGAACAGCGCTTGACAGAGGTACAGAATGAAATCGAGCAGCTTTTAGGACAGCTCAAGCGGTGGGATTCACTCATCAGTTTGTCCACCGTAACGGTAACCATTCATGAAGTGCGGGATATTATTCCCACAAAGGCAGATGGACTTGGAGGACAGATAGCTTCCGTTTTTCATGTTTCGCTGCATACGCTGACCGAAGTCTGCCGCTATCTTGTGCTCGCGGTTACAGCAGCCATTCCGTTTCTTGCCGTAGCGGCAGTCATCGTGGCAGTGATTCTTTATCTGCGAAAAATTATCAGGACAAGGAAGGCACAAAAATTAGGTTCGCATCAAAAAGATGATTCCACTCCTAATACCAAATAAGAAACAGGAAAGCAAGCGAGCCGCCGCACAGGGAGAGAACAAACAACAGCAGAGCTGTTATCGCCTGCAGCAGGGATTCACGCTCCCCACCCCTTACGGCGACCAACAGCCCAATGAATGACAACAGAATTGTGACACCTGCCAGTATGTTCATAATACTTCCCCCCAGCACCGGTTATTTCAATCTTACGGTGCAGGGAGGAAAACTATTCTCACAAACTCAGAAACAGCGCGCCCTTCCGAGACAAACCGAGTTATTTCCCGGGAAGGCGCGCTTGGGCGTGTAATCAGGATTTAATTCTTCACAAACTGCATATCCACCAGTTCATCGTAGGAATAAGAACCGGAGTAAATACCGGTCTTAAGGAGCATATCCATATCGGTGGTAACAGCCTGTTCGCTGATAACTCCATCCGGGCTCCATAAGTTATCCGCATAGGCGCGGTCTAAGGAAGCTTTAATTTCCTCATCGGACAGAGTGGGGAATTCCTCTTTCAAAACTTTTTCAGCCAAATCTCGGTCGTCTTGAACAGCCTTTAGAGCTTTTTTCATGGCGTTGACAAATTTTTGGACGGTTTCGGGGTCGTTATCAATTGTTGATTTTCTTACGCTAATAACGGAATAAGAGAAATCGCCCAGGTCGGTAAATTTATAGAACGGTTCTTCCCAGATTCCTTCGGAGATACCTTCACAAATCTGCGGTTCCGCGCCGTTGCCGATATCCCCGTTGCCGTTTTGCAGCATGGCAACCACAGTGGAAGCATCCGCATTTTCTACTAGTTGCACATCTTTTTCCGGGTCTAACCCCAGGTTAATCAGCAGATAGCGGGTCAAAAGATTGGGGCTGCCGCCATGACGGCCGGCAACGATGGTTTTTCCTTTTAGGAATTCTTTTAAGTCCGCATCGCTGTTGCTCTTGGGCGCCATTCCCGTTTTGGCGAACAAATACACATTTGCACGGTTGACGCAGTTGCAGACAGCGGTGACCGGGTCGGAGTTATTTTTGTTGCCCAGTGCGATGGAGTCCACACCGCCGATGACACCCCAGGCGTCTCCGCTTACAACGGCGGTCACATGGGTTCCGCCGGTGGACTGAATCACTTTGACATTTAGGCCCTGCTCCTCAAAATACCCTTCATGCTGTGCGATATACAGCGGAAGATAGCCGATTAAATGTACCGGTTCCGCTATTACCAACTCTTTCATTTCCGCCGGTTTGGTGCTCTGCGTGGACGTGGAGGCCGAGCATCCCGGCAGCAGTACGGCCGCAAGACCGATCACCGCGGCAAGGATTTTCCTTCCAGCGGAATGACTCCACTTGTTTTTCATGTTAATTTCCCTCCAACAAAAATAGATTTATTAGGAAATGATTGCCAGTCGTTTAGACAACCATTTTTCCAAAAGGATGACTCCCCAATACATCAGTATGGAGAGGATGGAAAGGACGAACACGCCCACCCAGACAAGATTGATATCCAGAATGGTTCCGGCGTAAATAATCATGCGGCCCACACCTTGTTCGGAAGAAATAAATTCTCCCACAATGGAACCGGCCAGTGCCAGCGCAATATTAATCCGCAAGCTTGAAATAATCCACGGCATGGACCACGGCACCACAACTTTGGCAAAAACCTGCCTACGCTTTGCACCAAGGGAAATCATCAGTGTTTCCAGCGCGGAATCCACGCTTTTGACACCGCCGTAAGCGGAAATTGCGCTTGTAACCACCGTCATTAAAAAGGCGAGGACTGCCTTGGAGAAAAATCCAATTCCAAATAAAATGATCAGCACGGGGCCCAATGCCAGTTTTGGCAGCGCGTTTAACACGATGATGAACGGTTCACTGATTCCCGCATAGGTTTTAGACCACCAGAAAGAAAGGCCCAGCAGAGAGCCGGTCAGCGTTCCGGTGATAAAACCGATAATGGTGGAACCGGATGTGTAAATAATATCCCGCAGCAAAGTTCCGTGGATGAGCTGTATCCACGCAGTGGAAAGTATCGCACTCGGCCTGCTCCAGTAATAGGGGTCCATCCAGCCGATTCGGGTGAAAAATTCCCAGCCGGCAAATAAAAAAACGCCCACCAGAATTCTTCCGGCGAGCACCCGCCGTCTGCGTTTCTTCTCTTGCGTTTCTCCGTCATAAGATTCAATGCGTTGCGCCGTTTGATCCGTTTTGCGTCCGGCAGGTTCCTCACCCGACGGGCGCGGCACATAATAGGTTTCACGATTCATGACAGCCATTGATTTCACTCCCGTCCTTATTACGATATTTCCGCCGCAGGAGTCCGCCCGACGGACAGCAGTTCCAGCAAAAAGTGTTTCAGTTCCATAAACTGTGGGGTGGTCAAATCTTCCGGTTTTCTCGGTCGCTCTATGGGTACGGAAATTCTGGCCTTAACCCGTCCGGGTCTTGGTGAGAACACGTAGATATCATCGGAAAGATAGAGCGCTTCATCGATATCGTGTGTAACAAAAAGAACCGTTTTGCCGAAGTCCTGCCAGATTTCCAAGAGCCAGTTTTGCATAGAAAGTCTGGTTTGGGCATCCAGCGCACCGAACGGTTCATCCAAAAGCATGATATCGCGGTCATACAGCAGGGTGCGAAGCAGCGCGGCACGCTGACGCATTCCTCCCGAAAGCTCGTTAGGATAATGGCTGTCAAATCCTTTTAGTCCGTATTTTTCCATCAGGGGCAGGGCGCGTTCCACGGCCTGTGCGCGCGGTATGCCACGGATTTCCAGCCCCAGGATGATGTTGTCCAGAATTGTTCGCCAGGGCAGCAGAAGATCTTTCTGCAGCATATAGCCAACCGTTCCGGCTTTGCAGATAATACTCTGCCCGTCTACGGTGACGTCTCCTGTTGTGGGGGGCATCAGCCCGGCGATAATATTGAACAGGGTTGATTTTCCGCATCCGGAAGGGCCTATGATGCTTGCAAAGCGCGCTTCTTCAACGGCAAGATTTGTGTTTGCCAGAGCGGTTACGTTTTTTCCGTTTCTGCGAAAAATCTTGCTGACCCCGGTCACTTCGATTTTGCAGTGTTCGCTCATTCAAAACTCTTCCTTTCTTGAACTGAGTCATACGCCTAACCCAAATCTGTTTCAATGGGGCGGGCGTTGTTACCGGCTCTTTTCGTCAAAGCTCCGGCAGTTCATTCAGATAGGCTTCTACATCGCGGTCAAGGCATATAATCGTGCCGGAATATTCAGACACCGCATCATAGTCCTTGAAAACGGCGATAATGTTCAGGTGAAACTCTCGTTCCAATTCTGCTTTAATTTGCTTTTTAAAAATTTGTGTGAGTAAGTGATCCATATACTCTGTGGTTCCGGTATATTTGCGGTCCAAAAGTTTTAAAGCGGGAATCCGGGCGTTCAGGGATAAAATGATAATCTTATTACCGGCGAATTCCACGTTTTGCTGCCGAACCCCGGTATTGAAAATCCGTCTGTTTACACGGTTGTAGACCTTGAGGATCTCCTGTTTAAAAGTACCCGCGACCATAGCGCACCCTCTCCCCTTTTTGGCCGCAACACCAAAATCCAATTTCCAAATGAGTCTTTTGAACAAAGAAACAATCTTTTAAATTTACTGAAGGTGTTTTTTCAGCTGCATTCGCTGCAGTTCCTGTTTTTTGCACATCTAATACCATAATAGATAAATTACGGCAAAATGACACCGGACAAATACAATTAATTTGCAGCAAACGTATGGATAGCCGCCAAGTTACAATTGCCGTTTCGTGTGTTTTTTGTTTCGGCTTTCAATTGCTAAGAAAAAAATAAAGCCGACTCCGTGCAAGCACAGAGCCGACTTTTCTTTTTTAATTTTATTGTGTTTCTCCCTTGTCTTCCAGCAAGGTTACTTCCACTTCCCGCGTGGTTCCGGCTTTGCCCCCTCCTGCTGTTTCAGAAAGGGATGTGGAGTAAACTTTCATGGAAATGGTATCTCCAGGCTTATGACGTGCGAGAACCGCAGACAAGCTGTCGAAATCTACAATTTCTGTACCGTCCGCCTCTATGATGATGTCGCCCTGGACGACGCCACTGTCATTTAAGGAACTGTCCGGGTCGATTGCCACAATCAGCACACCCTGCGGATATCCATAAAGCTGGCTGTACATGGCCTCGACCGTTTTTGCCTTGATTCCAAGACGGGTTCGGCCGGAAACATATCCTTGGGCAATCAAATCGTCAATAATGGTCTTTGCCCGGCTTACGGGAATGGCGAATCCCATACCCTCATAGCCTGTTGCTACAATTTTATTGGAATTAATGCCAATGACTTGCCCATAGAGATTGACCAGCGGTCCGCCGGAGTTACCGGGATTAATTGCCGCGTCCGTTTGAATATAGGTCATGCCGTTTTCGCTGTAATCTTCAATGGTGCGGTCAAGGGCCGAAATATAGCCGCCCGTTAAGGAACCCGCAAAGCTCAGACCGCCCGGGTTGCCAATTGCGATAACACGGTCGCCGACCTGCATCCCATCCACAGAACCGAATGTTGCTGCAACAAGGTCGGTTGCGTTGATTTTCAGCACCGCAATGTCGGAGGTTTTATCGTATCCAACCACTTTCGCTTCATAGGATTTGTTGTTGTGCAGAACCACCTTCACAGGGTAGGTTTTGGAATAATTGATGACATGAGCGTTCGTGAGAATATATCCATCCGACGATGCGATAATGCCGGTTCCTTCGCTGGTTTCATCCGTATCCACCGCAGTTTGAACACCAACCACGCTCTGAATGACCTGTTTATAGACCTCCGTTGCGGTCAATGGCTCTCCGGTGGGATGGGGCTCAATGGTAATCCCTGCTGAATCCGGGTTGGTTCCGTCTCCTTCCACGCCGCCGATGATTGGCTCGGAAGACGCCGAAGGTGCTTCGCCACTATCCGATGGGGCAGAGGATAAGGATGATGAGGAAGAGGTGGAATCCTCTGCCGGAAGTTTGCTGGCAATTTGGATGCTGTAAACAGCTGTTGCAACAATCAAACCTACAACCAGCACACCCAGTACCCAGAGAAATACTTTCAGACCTGTGTCCGTCTTTTTCGGGGGCGGTACAGGACTGTTTGGCTGCTTGCCATACTGCCCGTTATAAGAATAATTCCAGTATGGCTGCCCATATGGATTGTCGTAATACTGTTGGCCGCCCGGCTGATTTCCGACCTGATTCCCATAACCGCCGTAGTTTCCGGCATTTGGCTGCCCATAGGGGGGTGGGCCCGGCTGGCCATATGTGGGACCATAGGGTTGACCGCCGTATGCGCCGTAATTCCCCGGACCGTAGGTGGGACCATATTGACCATAGGGAGGAAACGGCGGCTGACCGTAATTCGGAGCGGATTGTCCGGCATCATTTCCCTGAGATGTTTCCTCACTGGAGGTTTCCTGTGTGTGGGGTGTATCACTAGCAGCAGAGCTCTTATCTTGGGAATCCGTTGGAGTATTTTCTTCGTTTTCAGTGCCGGCGAAGCTTTCCTTCGGTTCTTGCGGCACATTGGTTTCCTGCGCAGCCGGCTGCTGGTTTTCGGTGTCCGGCTGATCGTCACCATATTCCCAAGGGTCTTTTTCCTTGTTTGGATCAAAGCCGTTATCGTTCATACAAAAACCCTTTCATTTCGTCGTATTGGAATCTTCTGTTGGTTCTTCACCGCTGGTTTCCACCAAGCGAGGATTATTGTCGTGGGGTGGTTCAATATGTCTGGGAAGCCAGAATTCAAACCGGCAGTTTTTATGCCAGACACTTTGTGCAGAAATTTCTCCGCCGTGCAGACGGATGATGGTTTTCACGATATACAGCCCAAGCCCCATACCGTTTTTATCCCGACTGCGAGATTTGTCGGTTTTATAGAAACGCTCGAATACCATTGGCAGTTCGTCCGGGGAGATGCCTTCCCCGCTGTTTTCCACGGCAGCAGTTGTGCGGTCATCCTCTTGCCGAATACCAATTTCGATATAGCCGCCTTCATTTGTAAATTTTACGGCGTTGTCAATTAGATTATACACAACCTGATAAATCATATCCGGGTCGCCGTCTACAAACAGACTCTCCGTATTTTCCAGACCGCGCACTTCGATTTTTTTGTTTTCGATAGCCTGCTCAAACGAAAGCAGAGCGGAAAGAACGGTATCCGTTAAGTCAAACCGTGCGGGATGCAGTTTTAATTCTCCACTGTCTATGCGGGAAAGGTCCAGCATAGTGCGTACAAGGCGGGAAAGACGCTTTACCTCCTGTGATACAATTCGCAGGTAGTAGTTCTGCTTTTCAGGGGGAATGGTCCCGTCCAGAATTCCGTCAATAAACCCGGCGATGGTTGTCATGGGCGTTTTTAATTCGTGGGATACATTCGCAATAAAGTCGCGCCGCACATGCTCTACCGAGGCGAGTGAGGTAGCCATGTTGTTGAAAGCAACAGCAAGCTGACCTATTTCATCCTGACTGGTCACCGGCACACGGACGGAAAAGTTTCCCTCCCCAAAACACCTTGCGGCAGCTGCCATGTTGCGCAGCGGCTGCACCAGTTTATAGGTAAACAGCCAAATTACGCAGAATGAAATGGCAAAAGCGGCAAGAGCGGCAAGGATAATCATTTTCAGCACATCCAAGCGGAATGCGTTGAACGTTTTTACACTGTACGCAGTGAACACCGCACCAATCTGGACGGATTCGCCGTTTGCGGTGACCCGAATCGGTACGCCGACAATATAATAATTTTCATCGTAAAAACCGTTCAATGTTCCCTGCGAGGAATATCCTCCGTTGAGTGCTTTTTGCATGATGGCCGGGCTAATCTGCTTGGTACCGTCCACATTTCCCCCGCTGCCATAGGCTGCCAGAAGAGCCTGCCCGTTGAGTTTGGTGACAAAGATATCAGCGTCGATGTTATCGGCAAAAGCAAGAATAAATGCCTGCATTCTTAAGCCATCTACCTGATACTCATTTCGGTTTACCGTAATCACGCTGTCCGATGCAATCCTCGCGACGCTTTCCGCATTTTTGCGCAACAGTGCTCTTTTTTCTGACTGCCAGTAATTAGAAATCGAAATCAGCATGACAAAACTGAGCAGAAAAAAACTGACAAGGATAATAAGGGAAGTAATTCTTAAATATTTTTTAAACAGAGTCTTTTGCAACTGCATTCCCCCAAATAAACGGCACGACTATTCCTTTACCTCGAATTTATAGCCGACGCCCCAAACAGTTTTAAGCTCCCATTTGTCGGAAACGCCCTCCAGCTTTTCGCGCAGGCGTTTTACGTGGACATCGACGGTTCGGCTGTCGCCGTAGTAGTCAAAGCCCCACACCTCATCCAAAAGCTGGTCACGCGTAAACACGCGGTTGGGATTGCTGGCCAAATGATAAATGAGTTCCATTTCCTTTGGCGGAGTGTCGATTTGCACGCCGTTTACTTTTAACTCGTAATTGGTTAGGTTAATGGAAAGTTTATCGTATTTGACTTCTTTGACGACATCGTTGCCGTTTTTCCCCAGTCGACGCAAAACCGCTTTGATACGTGCGACGACTTCTTTGGTCTCAAATGGTTTTACAACGTAATCATCCGCACCGAGTTCCAGCCCCAGAACCTTGTCAAATACTTCGCCTTTCGCGGTTAACATAATGATGGGACACTGTGATTTCTTACGAATTTCCCGGCACACCTGCCAGCCGTCCAGTTCCGGCAGCATGATGTCCAGCAAAATCAGATCCGGGTTTTCTTTGTCAAATTCCACCAAAGCCTGTTTGCCGTTATTGGCCAGAACAACATCGTACCCTTCTTTTTCCAGATACAGCCGTAAAAGTTCGCAGATATTCTGGTCATCGTCCACCACAAGAATTTTTCCTGTCCCCATTGAAAGTCCCTCCCTCTTTTTGCCTGCATGCAAGCTTCTCACAAAGTTGGAAAGCTTGCCCGCTTTTGTTGATATTACGGTATCCACCGCGGTATTTTCCATATTCATTAGTTTAACATTTTCAAAAGTAAAAAGTCCTATATAATTTGATTATAATAGATTTTAAAATAAATATATGAATATATTTTAAAAGATTTTGCGGAAAAATGCAAAAAACGCGGCAGCAATCACTGCACCGCGCTTTTTTGTCGGAAAGTTCGTATAAAAAATCTTATATGGCACATGTCAACCGGCAGCCAGTTTTTGAAACAGACGCCGGCAGGCGTTCCAGTAATCATCTTCCTGTCCTTCTATTGCGGAGTCTTCATAAATTCGCAGCGACAGACCAAGCTCATCGAAAAGATTGCTCCCATTCTCTTCCGCGTAAGACAGCCCGGACAAGGCTTTAAGTTCTGAAATTGGTATTCTTATCCTACTTTGGTCAATGCTGCTTGTTTGGGGTGTGCTGCCATCTGTATATGCAAACATTGACTTGCGTTCCTGTTGTGTTTCAAAGGATTCCTCATCCGTTATGAACAAAAGACTGGTTCCGGCGGCAAGATCCGCATCCAGTTTCACCAGATTGGCAAGCTTCATTTTGGGGTCACTGTCTTCAGATGTAATGGGATAAGGGATGATTTCAACCATTACGCGGCCGTCTCCGTTGAGATCCTCAGCATATGTTGCTATGTTTTCTTCCAGCAATTCGACGGCCTCTTCCGGATAATATTTGGATGTAATCATCCCAATATGATAATCCACCCCCGGCCTTGTCAAGTCACGAATGAGAAAAATCAGAATTATGACTGCCAGCATTGCCGCGAGTATGTGCCATTTATGATAATACCAAAAGTTTTCAGCCTTTTTGCGCGGCGTTTCAGGTTCGGGAGGAGAGGGTTCCGGCGGCTCCTCCTTTACCCCAATCAGCAGACCTTCCCTTGCCATGGAAACATCAGTCCTCACGCGGCTTCATGGTTGGGAACAGCAGAACGTCGCGGATAGAAGCGCTGTTGGTCAGCAGCATCACCAGTCGGTCGATGCCCATACCCATGCCGCCGGTTGGAGGCATGCCGTATTCCAGCGCCGTGATGAAGTCCTCATCAATCATGTTAGCTTCCTCATCGCCGGAGGCGCGCAGTTCCATTTGACGGACAAATCGCTCACGCTGATCAATGGGGTCATTCAGTTCTGAATAGGCATTTGCAAGTTCACATCTGGCCACGTACAGCTCAAAGCGTTCTACCAGTTCAGGCATACCGCGTTTACGTTTTGTAAGCGGGGAAACCTCCACGGGGTAATCGTACACAAATGTTGGCTGCAAAAGCTTGTCTTCCACCTTTTCATCAAAGGTGCGTGCCATAATGTCTCCCCAAGTATCCGTTGCCTTTAACTCCACACCAAGCTGAGCCGCTTCCTTCTTTGCGCGCTCCGTGTCCCCTTTGAATGACAAAAAGTCAACTCCGGTGTATTTTAAAATTGCATCGCTCATGGTGATGCGGGCAAACGGTGTGGAAAAATCGATTTCTTCATCTTGGTAGATGACTTTATCGGTACCGCATGCAGCCAACGCACTTTCGCGAACGAGCGTTTCGGTTAAATCCATCATGCCGCGGTAATCCGTATAGGCCTCATACAATTCAATCGTGGTAAATTCGGGGTTGTGCTTGACGTCCATTCCCTCGTTGCGGAAAATGCGCCCGATTTCATACACGCGCTCCAGTCCGCCGACGATCAACCGTTTCAAATGCAGTTCGGTTGCAATGCGCAGGTACATGTCAATGTCCAGCGTGTTATGGTGTGTAATAAACGGTCTGGCTGCCGCGCCGCCGGGGATGGTATTTAACACCGGGGTTTCCACTTCGATGTAATTTCTGTTGTCCAAAACGGAGCGAATTGTTTTAATAATGGTGCTGCGTTTGAGGAAAGTATCCCGAACTTCCGGATTCATAATCAGGTCCAGGTACCGCTGACGATATCTTAGGTCCGTATCCTTTAATCCGTGGAATTTTTCGGGCAATGGCAGCAGCGATTTGGACAGCAGCCGGATTTCCTTTGCGTGAACGGAAATTTCTCCCCGGCGTGTTTTGAACACATAACCCTTTACGCTGATGATATCACCGATATCCCAGTAATTTTTCAGTTCTGTATAGCTTTCTTCCCCAACCTGATCGATTTTCATATAAACTTGAATACGTCCGCTCCGGTCGGCGATATCCATAAAGCTGGCCTTGCCCATATCGCGCCAGCCCATAATGCGGCCAGCAATGCAGACGTCTTGATTTTCCAATTCCGTAAAACGGCTGCGGATTTCCTCCGCCAAAATGTCCTGAGGGCAGGTTGTAATAAAGAAGGGATCCTTTCCTGCTTTTTGCAGTGCGGCAAGTTTGTCCCTTCGAATTTCAGCTTCGCTTTTGTTTTCAGCGCTTTCGGTCAGTCCCGTTGTGCTGTCGTTCATGATCATTCTCCTAAATCTAAATAATGATTTCCACTCACACAAAAAAGCCCCCTTTAAGCAGGGCTCTGTGTCCTGAGCGGTAAAAAGGCAGGACGGTATTACAGCCGCTCCTGCCCGCAATTTATTTGGAAATGGCTAAAATTTCATATTCCATTACTCCGGCAGGTACTTCCACCGTAACTTTATCGCCAATTCCATGGTCCAAAAGGGCTTTGCCAACTGCGGATTCATCCGAAATACAGCCGTTGACGGGATCCGCTTCATTGGAGCCGACAATCCGATAATTGACTACCTGACTGCTTCCCGTTTTGGGATTTACCACGCGAAGCTCCACCTTGGAGCCAATATGCACGTTTTCGCTGCTTAGCTCGCTTTCATCAATGACACGGACATTTTTCAGCATAGCTTCGATATCCGCAATGCGAGCTTCGATGATAGCTTGTTCGTTCTTTGCCTCGTCGTATTCGCTGTTTTCGGACAAGTCACCAAACGAGAGGGCAACTTTGATTTTTTCGGCTACTTCCTTACGCTTGACACCTTTTAGTTCATCAAGCTCACTTTCCAGCTTAGCAAGACCTTCCTTGGTCAAAATAATCTGCTTTTGAGCCATTATACTACCACCTTTTTATTTAGACGCGAAAATCGAGCGTTCTATTCAGAATAATTCTATTATAGTGAGCAGGGTCTGTTCTGTCAATAAAAGTGCGCAGTAAAACCGCAAATCACTGTAGGTTTGTCAAACATATTGGACAGTATGGGATTGTAAAAATTCAGAAGGAGATAACCAGTGAAGAGGACGCATCGGCATATTGTTAGAGCGGCGTAAGTAGATGGAAAGTTGGTTTTCAAAGTCAGCTAAGGAATAAAAATGGTGTTTGTTGTAAAAGCGTTTTTGGTCTTCGCGATGGCTGCGTTCCACTTTACCATTGTGCCTGGGCGTATAAGGCCGAATCAGTTTGTGCCGGATATGCAGTTGAGCGGCAGTGGCCTCGAAGAGCGTCAGCAGATGTTTCTTTGATGGGGAAAAACGGTTGGTGAATTCAAAACCGTTGTCAGTTTGAATGCATTCCACATGAACACCGCGCCGAGCAAACCATTTGACAGCTCGTTTTAGAAAGTCGGCAGAAGAGTAGGTACTCTGTTCAGGGTATGCTGCCAAAAAACGCAGCCTAGAAAATTCATCAATAGCGGTGTACTGGAAAAGTCGAAGCTCAGGGTCGGCAATACAGCGCTTTGGGACTACCTTTACATCGATTTGAATGCGCTCTCCGGGATGCGTCATTTGCTCATATGGCTTTGGCTGATATTTTTTCTTCGGTTTTGCCTCTGGAAAAATCCCAATTCGGCGCATTACACGGAACAGACTTTCCGGACATCGCTTGTATCCGCGCTTTTTTAACCGGGACCATAGTTCAATCATACCGAGTTCTGGGTTCCTGCGCCGCATATCGCGAATCAGTTTTAACTCGGCAGGTGTATGCTGGTTTGGATGACTGTGTGGCCTTCTAGACCGGCAAGCCAACGATTCTAATGTACCGTCATACCGGGCCATCCAAAAGTAAATAAAGGAACGACTTTTGTTGTACTTTCTGCTTGCACGACTGACACCGTACTTTTGAGCGTAGATCATTATGGATTGCCTAAACTTCATGTCTTGTGTTACACTATTCATGCAGGAATGGACACTTCCTCTCGGTATGATTTGGTTTTGGTAGCTTTATTGTAACCGATGTGTCCATTTCTGTATTTTATTTTTTCTCAACTGTCCAATATGTATTGTAGTCCTACAAGTGCGCAGTAAAACCGCAAATCACTCCAAAGTTTCTTGAGAATCCTCCGAAGAGGAAGAAGAAACGCCGGGAACCTGTTCCACTGCACAGCCCTGACGGATGAGTGCTGTTACGCCCGCTTGCACCTGTGGGTCATCCTCCGCCGAAAGCTGATTGCGCAAAAGCAAGGATTCCTGCTCTTCGGTCAGGCTCTTGCTGATATCCGGACTGATACCGATTCCGTTAAATGTCTCACCGCCGACAGTGAGATAATACGCAACCGAGAGAATCATGGCGGAGCCGTCGGAAAGCGGAACAGCCTCGTCTTTCGTGCCATACCCGGCTGTGGTTTCTCCAACGAGCAGTCCTTTTTTAAAGTCCTTGATATCCGAAGCGAAAATTTCCGCAGCACCGTAAGTGTCCCCGTTTATGACCACACTGAGCGGCAGGTCAACCGCTCCGGATTTTGAGGTGTATTCCACGGTGACTTCACCGCTTTTGTCCTGGCTGCTGACTAGGTTTCCGGCCGGCAGCAGGATATCCAATACCTTCGCCGCGGCCTCAACACTGCCGCCCGGATTGTTGCGAAGGTCAATCACCGCGCCGCACGCATTTTCACCCATCAGTTTGTTCAGTGCCGTGCTGAAATTTGTTGGTGTATCGTCATTGAATTCGGAAATTTTAAGGTATGCAACATTCCCGTTAATCATGTCATAGGTAATGGTGGGTTCCGTATATTCCGCACGCGTGATGGTAAACGTAAGGGATTGAGAAGAGGGTTCTCCGGATGAGGCGGAATCTTCATTTTCTATTGGGCGAAGAACACCCAACGTTACCGTCGTACCCGCCTTGCCGTCGAGTTTATTCAGCGCGTCGCCGTAGGTGATGCGGACAATTTCTTTGCCGTCCATGGAGACAATGACATCACCTTTTTGGATACCGGCCTCTTCCGCGGGAGAATTTGGCAGAACGTCCGTGACTTCCATGTTGCCGTCCTCATCCTGCACGGTTTTAATGCCGACGCCCACGTTTTTTGCTCCGTTAGCTGCTACATATTCCTTGTATTTCTGTGCGGAAAGATATTTTGCGTTTTCATCACCAAGGCCGGCTACATACCCGGCACAAATGCCGTCTGTCAGCGTGGATTCGTCAATGGTGCCGATGTAGTCCTGCCGTGCTTTCTGGTCGATTTCGCTCAGCTTTTGATACATGGCCTGGCGCTGATTGATATCTGCCACCTTTGCGTTGAAACTATCCATTGCATAAAGATAGCTCAGAGAAACTGTGACGGCCGCGGTAATGGCAGAAATCGACACAACCGCACCAAGTGAGAATTTTTTGCCCATTCCTTTCCTTCCTTATCCATTACTTGGAAAACCAATTCATTGGATCTTTTGCAACACCGTTGACACGAATTTCAAAGTGCAAGTGCGGTCCGGTGGATTGTCCTGTGGAACCGACATATCCAATAACCTGGCCTTTTGTTACATACTCACCGGCACTGACCGCAACGCGGCTCATGTGGCCATACAGGGTGGAATATCCGCCGCCGTGGTCAATGGCGACTACATTTCCGTACCCACCGTAGCCGGTACCGTAGTTGCCGTATCCGGCTTTAATTACTTTTCCGGAATCCGCCGCGACAATCGCCGCCCCGTAAATTCCCGAACGGGATATGTCAATTCCCTTGTGGACGGTGCCCCAGCGTGCGCCAAACCCGCTTGTGATAGTGGTACAGCTTGGCACCGGCCAAGTAAAGTTCCCCGTGCTGACATACCCGCCGCTGTTGGAGGTTCCCCCGCCTTGTGAGGCGTAATACTGTGCATACCATGCGTCAATTGCCTCTGCAGCCTCTGCCTCCTGCTGTGCCAGTGCTTTGCTCTGTGCTTCCATGGCGGATTCGTCTTCGGAAAGTTCAGCAATGGTCTGATTGACTTCATTGACCAGCTCTGTCAGTTCTGCTTGTTTTTGGTCGTACTCTTTTTTGTGTTCCGCAACGGCATCGCGCTGTTGTTCAATTTCCTCTTTTTGATCCGCAATGGACTGCATTTCTTCTTTGAGACGGTTAATAAGCTCGGTGTCGTGCTCTGTAATAGCCTTGAGCACTTCAGCCTTATCAGCTAAATCCATTAAATTTTTCGCATTTAAAATGATTTCGAGTGTGGAAGCATCCCCGGTTAAGTAAATGGCATACAGCCTTTCCTTCAACTTCTCAATATCGGAGTCGATATCTTGCTGTTTCTGCGCGATTTGCTGCTCTTTCTCTTTAATATCACTGTTCAGTTGTGCAATCTGGTCGTTTAAATTGTCAATTTGTTCCTCCACAGTGTTAATTTGCGACAGGAGCACCTCTTTATACTGTAGTTTTTTCGATTTATCGTTTTTAAGAGATTCAAGCTGTGCATCCACTTCGGCCTTTTTTTGTTTCAGTTCTTCCTGTTTTTGCTGCAGTTCGCTCAAAGTGGAGGCTTCGGCCGGCTGAACTGCCGGAACGGAAAGAATCAAAAGAAACGCTGCCAGTACTGCTGCCAGAAGTTTAACGGCTTTTTTACCAATCAACGATATCGCCTCCTTCTTTCTTCAGATATTTACCAATGGATATCGCTCCGCCGACTGCGCCGAACAAAGAACCGGCCAGCAGAAACAACAGTGTGATTTTCCATTGAATTGGCCCGATGGAAAGAGGTGAAAACAACATAATGGAAGTGATGGTACTGGTTAGCTTATCATAGAAAAGGCGTAAAATCAGGCTTGCAATGACGCCTGAAATCATTCCGATAATAATGCCTTCCACAATGAAAGGCACACGAACGAACCAGTTGGTAGCCCCCACGGCCTTCATAATGCTGATTTCCAGCCGGCGTGAGAACATGGTTACGCGGATGGTATTCGCGATAATAAACAGCGAAACCACACTGAGCAGTAGGATAATCCAAGAACCCACCGTTGTAACCAAACGATCCAGGCTTGTCAGTTTTTCCGCTACGTCGGAGTAATCATTGATGGAGGACACCCCGTCGATGTTTTTAATTTGTTCTACGGTTTCTTCATATTTGGAGAGATCTTCGAACGAAACCTGAAAGGCGTCGGGCAGCGGATTGTCTTCTCCAATCATATCTTTTATCAACTCGGTGTTCTCGCTGTCGAGCATACTGATGACATTTTGGATTGCGTCATCTTTGGAAATGAACTGGCAGCTTTTTATGTTATCCAGTCTTTTAATTTCCTCGCCGGCCTGTAGTGCAGCCAGAACGGGGAGGTCTTTATCCATGTAAACTTTTATTGAGTTGTTGCCTTCTATGGAAGCCATGGCCGCGTTGATATTCATGGAAAAAAGAATTGCCGCACCTGTTAAAAGCAGGCAGGAAATCAGAACACCAATCGACGCGAGCGACATGGTTCGGTTGCTCCAAATATTTTTGACTCCTTCGCGGAACAGGTAACGCATGTTATTCAGCATGGCGTGCCTCCCAGTTGCAGCTGTCGGCAACAATGGTGCCGCCGTGAATTTCAATTACTCTTCTTCCAAAATGGCGCACAAGCGAATGTTCATGTGTTACCATCAAAATGGTTGTGCCGCGTTTGTTGATCTCGCTGAACAAATCTACTATTTCAAAGGAGAGCGCGGGGTCGATATTTCCGGTAGGCTCGTCCGCTATTAAAAGACGCGGGGAATTAATCAGTGCACGCGCGAGGCCAACGCGCTGCTGTTCACCGCCGGAAAGTTCCCTGGGGTGGCAGTTTGCTTTGTCCTGCAGGTTTACAAGCCCCAGTATGTACGGCACACGCTTTCGGATTTCTCGGTTGGAAGCCCCGACCACATGCATGGCAAACGCCACATTTTCATATACCGTCATTTTCGGGATGAGCCGAAAGTCCTGGAATATCATGCCCATGGTGCGCCGCAAATAAGGAACATCACTGCGCTTTAGCTCAGAAAGTTTCTTTTCTCCAATAATAATTTCACCGGAACTGGGACGTTCTTCACAAGTAATCAGTTTTAAAAAAGTACTTTTGCCGGCCCCAGACGACCCTACAATGAAAACAAATTCTCCGTCATCCACGTGGAGATTTATGTTTTCGAGCGCTTTTGTGCCGTTGGAATAGATTTTACTCACATTCCGAAACTCAATCAATGCTATCTCTCCATATTTCCAAATTCCCAAATAATTACCAAGTAATTACTATTTTATGGGCTAAAAAAACATTGCCCGTTGGTATGTTTTCATAATACCAACGGGCTCAAAAAATATTATTCTCATAAAGAAAAATTTTGTAATATTTTTGTAATTTTTTTATTTCCAAAATAGATGTTAAAATTTAACGGGATTAGATGCAAGATATTTTTTGACCATCAGAGCGACTTTAAAGATGATGGCATCTTCAAACTCTCTTAAATCTAAACCTGTTATCTTCTTAATTTTCTCCAGACGGTACACCAGGGTGTTGCGGTGCACAAATAACTTGCGGGAGGTTTCGGAAACATTCAAGTTATTTTCGAAGAAACGCTGAATGGTGAACAAAGTTTCATGATCCAGCGCATCGATGGAACCGCGTTTAAACACTTCTTTTAAGAATGCTTCACACAGCGTAGTGGGAAGCTGATAAATCAAGCGCGCAATCCCGAGGTTGTCATAACTGACAATTGACCGCTCCGTATCGAAGACTTTTCCCACTTCCAGTGCAACCTGAGCTTCTTTAAACGAACGTGCAAGATCTTTAATGCCAACGACAATGGTTCCGATGCCGACGACGCAGTGTGTGTAAAACTCGCTGCTGAGAGTATCCACAATCGAGCTGGCAAGTTTATCTAAATCTTTCATTTCGATACCGGGCTTTACTTCTTTAACAAGCGCGATATCGGTTTCATTAATGTTGATGATAAAGTCTTTATTTTTGTCCGGGAATAAATTTTGGATGACATCAAAAGCGGAAATATCCGTTTTATTTGTTACCTTAATGAGCATGCACACTCGGCTTACATCAGCATTAAAGCGAAGCTCCCGGGCTTTTAAGTAAATGTCACCGGGCAGAATATTGTCCAAAATCACATTTTTGATGAAATTACTGCGGTCATATTTTTCATCATAGTACTGTTTAATGCTGCTAAGCGACACTGCCAAAATTGAAGCATAGCGGCTGGCCTCAGGGTCGCTGCCGGAAACAAAAACTGCGTACTCCGGGCGAGGCCGGTTGCCAAAAGACCGGTAAGTATATCCATTTACCACAAAAGTTCCGGGTGAAACAAGAGCCTCCGACGTGATACTGTCATTGACTTCACCGATTCGTCCCAATTCACTGCACGCAATTATCACGGCATTTTCATCAACTACTCCGATTGTGCGGTCAATTGCATCTTTCATTTGGTGTATAACACCCTGAAACAGCCTGTTAGACATGGCACTCCCTCATTTCCAAATCTGTCTGGACTTTTTTGTGTTAACACATTTTTAACGAAAAACAAACTATACTATATTCATTTTACATAAAGATAAGCGAGATTTCAACCGTATCTTTCATATTATAGGAAAAAAGCAATAAATTATTGCACTAAGTTTCGAAGATTTATGAAAAATTCAATCATCGAGTTAAAAAGATAAAAATATCGCACGGGAATTCAGTTCCCGCGCGATCCAATCTGTTAAGATGATATGGTCTTTAAAATCAATTTATAATTGTTTTTTCTGTTTCCTTGTCAAACAGATGTATTTTCCTTAAATCAAACGCAACCTTAATATGATCACCAGACTGCGCTTTCGATGAGGGATCCACTCTTGCGGTGAGGTTGACACCTTCACAGTTGAGATACAAATATGTTTCCGCACCCATAAGCTCGGTTACTTCAACATCCGCTTCCACAATACCGCCTGCTGCTTTTTCCAAGAATTCGGGTTCATCGTGGACGTGTTCCGGCCGGATGCCTAGCACGACCGGTTTATCGACGTAGTCCTTGAGTACGTCATTTTTGTTTTTCTCAGCGGGTATTGCGATGCTGTACTGGCCAAACTTAAACGCATAATCGGAGCCGGATTTTTGCAGGGTGCCGTCTATGAAGTTCATCTGCGGGGATCCCATGAAACCGGCAACAAATTGGTTCACCGGGTAATCATACAGATTCTGAGGAGTATCGACCTGCTGAATGAATCCATCCTTCATCACAACAATACGGTCGCCCATCGTCATGGCCTCTGTCTGGTCATGCGTAACGTAAATAAACGTTGTGCCCAGTCTTTTGTGCAGTTTTGCAATTTCCGTCCTCATTTGGGCGCGCAGTTTTGCATCCAGGTTGGAAAGCGGCTCATCTAACAAAAATACTTTTGGATTTCTGACAATGGCGCGGCCCAGAGCAACACGCTGACGCTGACCGCCGGAAAGAGCTTTTGGCTTGCGGTCCAGCAAGTGGGAAATGTCAAGAGTCCGTGCGGCCTCTTCCACGCGGCGCTTAATTTCATCCTTCGGAGTTTTGCGCAGTTTTAGCCCGAACGCCATGTTGTCAAACACCGTCATGTGCGGGTACAGCGCATAGTTTTGGAACACCATGGCAATGTCGCGGTCTTTCGGCGCCACATTATTGGCAAGTGTGTCACCAATATACAGTTCGCCTTTTGTGATTTCTTCCAAGCCCGCTATCATGCGCAAAGTGGTGGATTTTCCGCATCCGGAAGGACCGACCAAAATGATGAATTCTTTATCCTTAATTTCTAGGTTAAAATCCGTAACTGCAGTAACGTTTCCACTATAGACTTTATAAACGTGTTTGAGGATTACGCTTGCCATTCAAATAACCTCCTGAATCTACTTGCTCTCCTAAGAGAAGAACAGTGCTGCCTGCTTTGTTGAATCAATCATAGCAGAACGCCTACAGGAAGAACAGATTCTTTTTATCCAAACTTTGTTTTCTTGCTTTATGAAAACTTGATGAAAAACAAAACGTAGGAATTAAATTTGTCTAATTTATACTCAGGAGCAATACAAAAAGAATGAACTATTTTCGTGTATTTTATCTATGCTGGTTCTGAAACACCAGCGAGGCTTCCGCTTCATCAAGCTCCCGTACAGCGCCTTCCGCAAGGCCGGAATCCAGCGAAAGTCCGCCGATGCGCACCCGCCGCAGCGAAAGCACGCGGTTTCCCCTTGCTGCAAACATGCGCTTGACCTGATGAAATTTACCCTCATGCAGGCCGATGAGCGCCATAGGGTGTTTTCCATCTTGCAAAACCGAAAGTTCGGCAGGCAGACAGGTCATACCGTCAGAAAGTTTTACGCCCTGGCGAAACATAAGGATGTCCTCTTTTGACACAGGGGATTCCAACACGGCTTCATACCATTTTGTTACATGACTTTTCGGTGAAAGCATCCGATGTGCAAAGTCGCCGTCATCGGTCAGAATTAAAAGTCCGCGGGTATCCTTGTCCAACCGTCCGGCGGGAAAAATGCCGCGGCGCCGAAGTTCGGGCGGCAGCAAATCCACAACCGTGCGGGCGTGTGGGTCGCGTGACGCCGACAGTACGCCCGCCGGCTTATTCAGCATGAGATAAATGTTTTTTTTGAAATTTAGGATTTTGCCGTCTATCGTTATAACATCAGATTCCGGGTCGGCTTTTTGTGCCGGGTGTCTTGCTGTAACACCGTTTACAGCCGCCCGTCCGGCACGGATCAGCGCACCGACTTCCTTTCGGCTTCCCAAGTTTTGAGAAGAAAGTATTTTATCCAGTCTTTCCACGCTCATATGCCGCCCCCCCTTTCCGTCAAAATCAGTATACCGATTCCGGCGTGAAAGGTCAAATGTCCTGTCAGTCCGTCGGCCATGCGTTTGCAGGAATTTCCGAAGATACTTCCGCTTGGGTTTCTTCCACTGTGGATGTAATCGTTTCTGCCGGAGCAAAAGTTAAGGAATCATCGGTTTCGCGTCCCAGAGTCGGTTCGTTGACACAGTAATCACTGCTGGTCAATTGCCCGTCAAAGCCTGTCATAAAGCCGTCGAGCGCCGGGGTACAAAGGTCGCCGCCGATAACGCGTCCTTCGTAAACAAGCAGCGTGCCGCGCATGCATTCCTGCTCAGGGTAATTGGTGATTTCATAAACCCACTGATGGCAGGTTTTGCCTGCGTAAGGTGTCAAATCCAGTCCTTGTTCTTGCTGCAGGTTATTGTATTTTGTATAGACATCGTCAAATGTTTCCGGAATTGTCACTTCACCGTCGGCAATTGGCTGCGGTTTTACCTCCCAGCCAAACTGCTGAAAGAAAGCGATTCGTTCCTCATTGGTCGATGCGGCAAGGCTGTATTTCGTGCCGCCGCTTACAGCCTCCGGCGCAGAATGACTCCATTTTACCGCAACGGTGACGGCGGTAACCACCGCAAGTGCGGCCGCCAAAAAGGCAATAGTTTTCCTTTTTCCCGTTTTTACAGAAATGACAAACATAAATCCGCCCCCTCAGGCAAATACATATGCTGAGGGAGCGGAAAAAATGCTCTGCAAAGCGGCGATTTTCCACCGTAAATGATATTTTTAAAATCTATGCATCGGCAGATTGTTTTGCGGCATCGATGACCTTTTGCGCAACCTGCGACGGGGCTTCCTCATACCGAACGAATTCGAATGTGAAGGAGCCGCGTCCCTGCGTGATCTGACGCACAAAAGTGGTAAAATCGTGCATTTCTGCCTGGGGCACTTCAGCTTCAATCGTCTGATATCCATCACCTGCGGGTTCCATACCGAGAACGCGCCCGCGGCGCTTGTTGATTTCGCCCATCATGTCGCCCATGTTGTCGTCCGGCACGGTGCAGCGCAGTGCTCCAATCGGTTCCAATAAGACAGGCGAAGCCTTCGGCAGGCCGGATTTATACGCCAATGCCGCCGCCATTTTAAACGACATTTCGGAAGAATCCACGGGATGATAGGAACCGTCGTACAGCGTAGCGCGCAGCCCAACCACAGGATATCCAGCGAGCGGGCCGTGTTCAATGCATTCGCGCAGTCCTTTTTCCACGGCAGGAAAGAAGCCCTTCGGCACCGCGCCGCCAACCACGCGTTCTCCGAATTCCAGTCCGTCGGAATCGCACGGTTCGAATTCTATCCACACATCTCCGTATTGACCATGGCCGCCGGTCTGCTTTTTATATTTGCCCTGTACCTGCACTTTTTTGCGTATGGTTTCACGATAGGCAACACGCGGTGTTTCCAGCAGGATTTCCACGCCGAATTTCTTTTTCAGCTTGGAGGCAAGAACATCCAAATGCTGTTCTCCCATGCCGGAAACGGTCATCTGGTGCGTTTCTGTGTTTGTCTGGAAGCGGATGGTGGGGTCTTCTTCCTCTAAACGGATAATACTCTGAGCCACTTTGTCCTCTTCGCCTTTTTTCTTGGGCATCACGGCCATCATGAGGGAAGGAGTGGGATACTCGACCGGCTCGAGTTTTACTTTGCGCTCCGGGGAGCAGAGAGTGTCGCCGGTTTTGGCGGAGAGTTTCGGCACCGCGCCGATATCCCCGGCCGCAAGGTATGGAACGTCTATCTGCTTTTTGCCGCGCAGAACAAGGGTCTTGCTGATTCGTTCCGTATGTCCGGTTGTCATGTTGACAAGAGAGCAGTCGGAAGAAATTTTGCCCGATATCACCTTGAGATAGGACAGTTTGCCGATAAACGGATCGGCCACCGTCTTAAAAACAATGGCGGATGCCGGTGCTGATTCGTCCACTGCGATTTCTACCGGGTCGCCGGATTCATCCGTCCCGATTTCACCGCCTTTTTCCGCGGCGCAGGGTGCGAGCCAAACCAGGCCGTTGAGGAGCTGGTCAATACCGTTGAGCAAAACGGCGTCCCCGCAGAAAACAGGGCAGACTGCTCCGGATTTGACACCTTTGCTGATTCCCGTAATGACTTCTTCAGGCGTAAAGCTTTCGCCGGAGAAGTATTTGTCGAACATTTCATCACTGGTTTCCGCAACAGCTTCGTAAATCGCGGTGCGCAGACCTTCCAGCCTACTGCCCATATCCGGCATCTTCACTTCAACCGCTTTGCCGTCGTGGTATTCGTACGCTTTGTATTCGAGGATATTCACATAAATGTTTGCTTTGCCGTTCTGAATAAACGGAACAACGACCGGACAGACGGACGGGCCAAAGTGGGATTTCAAGCGTTCAAATACCTTGTAGAAATCAGCGCTTTCGTCGCACAGGCCGTTGACAAAGAATATTTTGGATAATCCGCGGGAATTCGCAGCGGCAAATGCTTTTTCCGTGCCGACTGCAACGCCGTCCTTTCCGGAAATTGCAATCAGCATGCAGTCTGCGGCGCGTACCCCCTCACGTACTCCGCCCTCAAAGTCGAAAAGTCCGGGTGTGTCCAGTACATTGATTTTATAATTTTTCCACTCAAGCGGAGCCGCCGAAGTTAATACGGACGTTTTCCTCCTGATTTCCTCCGGATCGAAATCGCAGACGGTATTTCCTTCGCCCACCTTTCCCAGACGGTCGGCGGCACCGGAAAGATACAGCATTGCTTCAGCTATACTGGTTTTTCCTGCGCCGCTGTGCCCGCTAAGCGCAATGTTCAAGATATGCTTCGCCTCATATTGTTTCACTTATAGCAGCTCCTTTCAAAGGCTGACAACTAGAGGAATTTACTCATCATTGTCAAACCGAAGATTTATGAATATTATAGCTTATCACCATAAAAAATACAATGGAATTGACAGATTTTGTCCTCTTTGCGCAATACAATTCTTACATGGAAATTTTGGCACTGTTAGCTAAAATTTCTGTCTAAGACAAATAAAAAACCCCGAACGGATGTCATGTGATGCATCCGTCCGGGGATGTATGAAAAGTATGAAAAGAACTATATGAGTTAATTAGGGTACTTAATTAAAGTTATAAGCCGTTACAATCTTTTTCCGCCCGCTGACCTGATCCTGGAAATACTCGTAGTAGCAGATGCCGAGGAAGGAGCCGGAAATATTGATTACATTGTTGTAGCCCAGATGCTGCAAGGCCATCGCCGCGTTGTAGCTTCTTTGGCTGGTGCGGCAGTGCAGATAAACCGGTCTGTCTTTCGGAATCTCATCCAATCTGTCCCTCAGTTCGCTCAGCGGGATATTGACGGCGTTCATCAGATGGCCGTTTTCAAATTCAGCCTTTTCCCGTACATCCACAATGAATGCGCCGCTTTCCACCAATTCGCGTACCTTTGTGACAGGGACCTGTTTGAATCTGCCGTACAGAAGATTGAGTCCGACCAATGCCGCATGGTTTACCACATCTTTGGCGGTGCTGAACAGTGGTGAGTAGCAAAGCTCCAACTCCTTTAAATCTTCCAGCGTACCGCCCATGGAGATTATGGAGGCAATTACGTCAATTCTCTTGTCCGCTTCGCCTTTGCCGATTGCCTGTGCACCGAGAATCTTGCCCGTTGGATATTCATACAGAAGCTTAAAATGCAGCGGGCTGCAGCCGGGCATCAGTCCGACTTTGTCCGCGGGTATTACGTAGACAAAATCATAGGGAATTCCTGCAGCTTTCGCAGCCTTTTCGTTTAGACCCGTGGAAGCGGCATTTAATTGGAACACCCGCACAACGGACGAGCCGATGACGCCAAAATGGTTGTGCGGAATCTGATACATATGGTCGGCTGCGGCTCTTGCTTGTCTTTGGGCAGGGCCGGCGAGGGCCAATCTGCAAGGACGATGGGTCAGACGGTTGTAAACTTCAATTGCATCGCCGACGGCGTAAATATCCGGGTCACTGGTCAGATAATTGTGGTCAACCTTGATGCCGCCGGTTTCGCCGACTTGAAGACCTGCGTCTTTGGCAAGCGTGGTTTCCGGGCGTACGCCGACGGCCATAACGACGGCTCCCGCGGAAACTTTGCGTCCGGATTCCAATTCCACCGAGTTTTCCGTGATTTTTTTAACCCCGTCGCTTAAAATGAGGTTTACGCCGTTGTCCAGCATTTCTTTGTGAAGAATTTGTGCCATATCATAATCAAAGGGCGCCATGATTTGGTCAAGCGCTTCAATCAAGCTGACATTTCTGCCGGATTCCCGAAGGTTTTCCGTAACCTCCACACCGATGAACCCGCCGCCTACCACCGCAACGTCTTTAATGCCATGCTGATTGAGATAATCGTCAAGTTTGCGGATGTCCACAACATTTCTGACGGTGAAAACATTCGGGCGGTCAATACCTTCAATGCTTTTCGGCAGAATGGGAACCGCACCTGGCGAGAGAACCAGCTTGTCATAGGATTCCTCGTAAGTTTCCCCCGTGGCCAGATTTTTGACCGCTATTTTCTTTTCTTTCCTGTTGATTTTTGTAACTTCACAGTTGACTCTTGCCTCGATGCGGTACTGTTTATGGAACTGTTTCGGGCTCATCAGAACCAGATCGTCGCTGTTTTGAACCGTTCTGCTTAGGAAAAACGGCAGTGCACAGTTGGAAAAAGAGACATGAGGGCCTCTTTCAAACATGATAATTTCTGCAGACTCGTCCAGTCTGCGTGCCCTTGCGGCAACGGAAGCGCCGCCGGCAACTCCTCCGATAATGAGAATCTTTTTACCCATTCTAGTAACTCCTTTCTTCAATACAACAACTTTCTATTCAACTATTTTAAATGGAAACAGCCGCGGCAGGGCAAAACCGCCCGATGCCGCGGATTTTTGCAATAACTTCAGCCCAATAGACCGGCTTTTTCTTCCGATGGAAATGCTTTTTTGCCGAACAGATTGCCTGCAACACCACCGATAATCAAGAACACAAAGAAGATCCAACCCGAAAGGGAGAAGTTTGCGATTGGTGTGTATAACGCACCCACGTTGCAGCCGTTTGCAAGTCTTGTGCCAATGCCCATGGAAAGACCGCCCAGAGCAAAGACAAGACCCTCGCGGAATGTCATGCGCAAACCCTCGCGGAATGTCTTGGTAAACACGCCCGCCGCCAGCAGATAGATGAGCGTACCAAGGATAATGCCGAAATTCTGAACGGAAACCGAATGCTGGAAAAACGGCAGAACATATGTGTCCGGTGACATTTGTGCAAAATTGGCCACAGCTTCCGGCGAAACGCCAAAGGCAATCAGAATTTTCCCGAACCAAATTCCGTACGGTGTGGAAGCGCCCCAACCCGCTTTTGTGACGCCCATCAGAATGGTGAACAGAATGCTCAGCGCAATGGCGCCTTGCGTTAATGTCCACGGTTTGGCAAACAAACGATAATAGGTTTCTTCGCTGAACAGTTTGTAGTCTTTGCTGTCGAAAGTTTCTGTCTTCTCTTGCATGATTTCTGTGTCGCAGCCGGAATACGTGTTGCTTTCTTTGCGCTTTTTCTCATAACGGAAAGCCAGATAGACAGTAATCCCGCAGAACAGCGCTGTTAGGAGCAGCGCACCGAGATACCCGTTGAATCCGTCCCACAAGAACAGGTCCGGCAGGAATACGCCGCCCGAAAGTTTTTCACCGGACGGAGTTGAAAACCATGAATTTTTTACCCATGATGCGGTATGCTGTATTGGGAAACCCAAAAATACGCCGATGCCGAAGAAAATCAATGTTACAAACGCTCGCGGCAGCCCGGTCAATAAATCGGTGAGAACACCGGACGCGCAGCAGGAGGAAAGCGCCATGCCAAAGCCGAACAGTACGCCGCCTATCATCAGGCCGAAATTAATCGGATTGACCCACAGATTATATGTAGTGGGGTCTGTATTAAACAAAAATGCGGTGGTCAGCACACTGGAAACAAAAAACATGAACATTAACGCTCTCATCAGTTTGGTCGACCCTGTGCGATAGGCACGGTTCACACTGCCCGCAAATCCCGTGTAAGCTCTCATCAACGAGTAACCAAGGCCTATTCCAACCACAAGCCGAAATAGGATATCTGTCTTTAAAAATATTTTTCCAAGCAATAATGCGCCGATGAAAATTACGGCTCCTAAAATTCGTTCTTTCTTCTCCATACTTCCACTCCTCAAATGATGATGTTATGAGTTATGCGTGCCGTCTTTAACAGTCAGGATTCCAACCGCCTCCTCCGCAAAACATTCCCGAACTTGTTCGTTTGTCAATAAACGAACAATACGGGGACTTTAATCCTTTTCTGCTAAATTGCGCTGAACAGAATGATTTATTAATCCACCGCCGCGGTATGTTTGCAGCGGATGGTCTGCAATATTTTTTCTTTCAATTCCCGATATTGCAACAGGTATTCCACCTGTTCTTCTCCATTTAAAATCCGGCGGGTAAAGGATGTATTCAAATCATTTAAAATCCGCCCCGGTCTGCCGGAAAGGACGATGACCCTTGTGGCGAGAGCCAAGGCCTCATCAACGTCGTGGGTAATCAGCAGGACGGTATTGCCCGTTTCTTTCCAAATTTTACGAACCAAATCCTGCATGTTCTGCCGGGTTAGGGCATCCAGTGCACCGAACGGTTCATCCATTAAAAGGATTCTCGGTTGATTCACAAGGGCTCTCGCAAGGGAAACACGCTGTTTCATGCCGCCGGAAAGCTCATATGGCCTGCTTTTTTCAAAGCCTTTTAACCCAACTAAGTCAATGTATTTTTCGACCAAAAGGTTTCGTTCACCTTTGGGATATTTTCTCATTTTAAGGCCGAATGCAATATTATCCCGCACACTCAGCCATGGATACAGCGGCGGAGACTGAAAGATAACGCCGCGGTGCCAGTCGGGACCCTGAATGGGTTTTCCGTCCATCCGCGCCTGACCGGAAGTCGGCTGCAGAAACCCCGCCATAATTTTCAGCAGCGTCGTTTTCCCGCATCCCGACGGGCCGAGAAGGCATAAGAACTCCCCCTCGGGAATTTCGAGGTTAATCGACTTCAAAGCGGAAACGCCGCCGTTTTCCCCTGGATAAATGAAATTTACATGGCTGAGCGAAAGGACGGATTCCGTTTTACTTTCCTGTTCTTGATTCACAACGAGTGCTCCATTCCTAATTTACTGTAATGCCATTTGGATATAGGCGGGATTGACTGCCTTTTCAAAGGTTGAAAGTTCTGGCTGTGAAAGCAGGCTTTTCTGCTGGTAGAGAAAATCTGCCGTGTCTTTTAAAGATTCCGCCAAATGCCCTTGCTCGTTTTCATTTCCAAAATAGTCGGGGCTTAGCTGTTCTTCTGCGTTCAGCCAAATGGAGCCCTGCATTTGCTTTTTGGCCTCTTCTTCCGTCAGATTCATCGCCTGTGCAATTGTTTTTACCGCGTCGGACTGATTTTCGCGGTAATACTCGACGGCTCGGTTGAGCGCCCGAATGTACTTTGCAACTAAGTCTGGATATTGTTCCGCAAATTCCCTGCGGACGATTTCCACATTGGAAGTTACCACCCCTTTGGCCGCCATATCCTTGCTGGAAAGAATGGACGTGCCGTTTTCCAAAAGCTTGGAAAGGGTCGGCTCCCAAGCATAGGCGGCGTCGATGTCGCCCCGCTGCCATGCGGCATAAACATCCGGCATCTGCATGTCGAATAAAGTAAGATCCGTTTCGGAGATATTATTTTCTTCCAGGGCCTTCAGCAGACTGTAATGCGTTGTTGTGGCAAAAGGCGTTGCAACTCGTTTGCCCTTTAAATCTTTTACGGAACTGATTTGCGTGCCGTTTCGCGCCACCAGCTGTTCCGCGTCTCCAAGTACTTCATGAATCCAAATTAATTGAACATCCATACCGTTGGCAATTCCAAGCGTTGCCGAAGAGGAGCCGAGCAAGGCAAAATCAATATCTTTTGAAATCATCGCGTTGCGGATGTCGCCGGCCTGAAATTCCAGGATATTTACTTTGACACCCATTTCCTCTTCAAAGAATCCCTTTTCTATGGCGAGCCTTTCGTCATCGGGAATCTGCTGCGTGCCGATATTGACAACCTCCGGGAGGGAGGATGCGGCAGCGGTGCTGTTAGTGTCCTTTGACGGCGTTTCGGAAGCGCTGCAGCCCGTCAGCATAACAGCGGTAGCCGCTATGAGTGCGGCAAAATTTCGAATTTTCGTCAGTTTCATGGTGTCCCTCCTGTCTTCGCGGTTTCACTTTTGCTGTTATTCTTTCCCTTTCCACGGAACGACCCGGCGTTCGATCAAACGGATCCCTCTGTCGAGCAATATTCCGGTAATACCCATCAGGATAATACCGAGAAAGACGATGTCGCTTCTTAAATACCGGCCCGCATCTAATACCATCCAGCCGATTCCCGAAACAGCCGCCACCATTTCCGCTGAAACCAGCGTGGTGTATCCCACTCCAAGAGCCGTTCTCAAACCGGTGAACAGGTCGGGAAGGCAGGCAGGAAATACGACATGAAAAAATACTTGATGTTTATTTGCGCCGATTGTATACGCGCTGTTGATGTAATCTTCATTGATTCTGATGACTGCGGAGACACAGGCCACATAAATTGGGGCAAAGCAGGCTAAAAACAGCAGCGCAACTTTTGACTCGTCACCGATTCCCATCCAAAGAACTAAAATGGTGTAGTAGGCAAGGGGCGGCAGAGGCCGATAAAATTCAACAATCGGCTCCAGAATAGCCCGAATTTTTGTGCTGTAACCGCTTGCAAAACCCAGAGGAGCCGCAAGAATAGCCGCACCAAAAAACGCAGCCATCAATCTGCCCAGGCTTGCGCCAAGATGTTCGAGCAGTGTATGATTTTTATATCCGTCACGTGTGATACTCAGGAATGCTTCCCAAACCGAGCGTGGGGAGGGCACCAATTTCGGATCCACCCATCCGAAGGCGGTTGCGGTCAGCCATACCACAAGGACCACAAAAACGGTTGCTGTTGTTAATATTTTTTCCGTTTTACCATGCTTTTTTTGGAAAATCCCTGAACGCCTCCGTTCGTTTCATCGCAGTGTACAATATCATTTCAAATCTTTTGAATTGACATTAAATTGACAAATATTTGTTAAATTTCTCTCAATCTACGTTAATTATAATACAAACGATTGCGAATCTATAATAAAGGTTTGTTATACTGTATAAAGATTTACTATGGTAATAGGAGGAACGCTCTTTCGGTAATATGGGGATTGACCTTTATTTTTGTTCGGACTAATGCTAAAATAAAAGTGCGCTATTTGAATAATTCCTTTATGGATGTGAAATTAAAATGAATCTGCAATATCTGGAATCGTTTTATACAGCCGTGAAATATAACAGTATCTCCAAAGCGGCGGCAGCGCTTCACATGACGCAGCCGGGGCTGAGTTTGCAGCTGAAAAACCTGGAAAATGAAATGGGAACAAAACTGCTGCAGCGCAGCAACAAAGGGGTGGAACTAACGGAAGAGGGCAAAGTGGTTTATAACTATGCAAGTACCATTTTGTCCATTAAAGGCAATATCAAACGGGACCTGAACAGTTTAAAGGAAAGCCATCCGAAACTGATTGTGGGGTCCTGCAGAGCCGTGGGGGAATATGCGCTTCCGTGCAGTATTTATATTTTTAAAAAGTTTTACAGCGAGGTTGAAATTCAGATAAAACTGATGAACTCTTCCAAGGTGATTGAAAGACTGTTAGACCACACAATCAACGTAGGAATTCTTCAAGACAGACCGGAAACGGACAAAGTTGCAACCAAGACAATTATTTCTGATGAATTGGTTTTAGTGGGCCACAATTGGGACGGCAAACAACCTATTTCCCTTCAAGAGTTAAAAAAAATACCCCTGATCCTGCGGGAAAAGGAATCCAGCACTGCGTATTTGCTGGAAAAAGCCTTGCAGGAAGCAGGGGTTAGTATGGATCAGATGAATGTGATATACACCCTTGATGCTCCCGCCGCCATTAAATCTTCGGTTTCGGCGGGAGATGGATTTTCGTTTTTGCCAAAGCTGATGATTAAAAAGGAGTTAAAGGACGGTACGCTGAAGCAAATCATGGTGCAGAACCTACACATTTGTTTTCATTATCGTCTTGCATACCGCAAGGAGGATATGCTCACGGAATGTGAAAGGAAATTCGTGGAATTTATTCTTTCCAATCGACGGGGCTTTTGTTGAGCGCACTGTTTATGTTAGATATCGGATTAAAATTTTCGTTCCAAACCATGCACCCAAAGAAATGAAAATCCAGAACACCCAGGCGTGCAGGGAGAAGGACGGAATTCCGCTGAAAAATCCGCCGATATTGCACCCGCCTGTCAGCCGGGAGCCGTACCCCATCAAGAGGCCTCCCAAAAAGGCGAACGCGGCGTGCCGGCGGCTTTTTATTTTTCCCCATTTAAACTGCGAAGCCAGCAGAGTGGCAACCAGCGCCCCTACAACCACGCCGATGTTCAAAAGTGTATATTCGTTTATCAGAACATGGCCGTTTTCAATAATCTCCCGGTACCTTGTGTTGTAGAGCGTAAAATAATCCCATGCAAACGGATTGAATCCGGCAAAGTCCAGTGCCTGTGCACCCCACAGCAGATAGCCGCCGGAAACCTGCCAGGGGGTGCCGCCGAAAACTAACAGAACCACATTGAGCACACCGAGCAAAATTCCGCCGAACCAGTACGGCCAAGGCTTTTTCAGCCATTGTTTCATTGATTGATCCCTTCCTTTCCGCCGATATTACGGCTTTTGAAGGTAGATTTCCCATTCCCCGGCGTCTGTTTCAATCACCCGAATGGGGTAATGGTTTTGCTCCGCCCATTCGGTCATGATAACGCCGACACAGCTTTCATCCGAATGAACAACCAGAATATCTCCGGATTCCAGAGATTTTAACTCCCGAATGGCTTTAATCAGAGGAATCGGGCAGGCCTCATATAGACAATCCAAATCTTTTACTTTCATCAGTGACCTCCGCGTGCTAACCCTTGGCGTTCCGGCGCTGATACCAGGAAGCAAGGAAATATAGTGCGATTAAAACCGCTGTCTGCAAAAGCAAAACAACACCAAAATTAAAGTGTTCCGGAAAATAAATGACTGCGGCGTTATGAATGATATTGTCAACCCAAAAGGAATAATGATTTGCACCAAGGACGGTTCCGGCAAAGAACCCCAGCAGGGCAAACCACGGCAGGGAGTGCCCTTCTCCGATTCTCATCAGTACGCCGGAGGCACATCCCCCGGCAATCACCATCCCAATGCCGAACAGGAATGCGCCAACCGCTGTATGCAGTCCGACAGAGTTCAGAATTCCCGGAATATCGGAGTAATTTACATTCGGATGGTTTTGCAGGTAGCGATACTGCACAGCGGCAAATCCCGCGGAACTTATCATCAGAGCAAGCAGCAGAGCGCGCATCAGTTTGGTGTTATGTATCAGCACGGGGTCCCGAAAAGCCGCCGCAAAACAGAATCGGGAATACCTTAACACAATGCCGATAGCGATTCCCACGACCCAGAACACAAGGTAACTTTTTCGGAACAACCACAGCAGCACCGCCGCGGCACAGGCCAAAAACAATACAGCGGCAGCATAGGGTACCTGATTTTTTTGTTTGGTTTTCCTTGTGTACTGACGGGTACGGATGAGGGCTTCCATCTCCTCAGGCAGCATATGATAACCCACCTTTTCAATAAATTTCTGCCGGTAACGGGTTTATTCCCCACCGGACTTTCAGCATTTGTCACTTTCATGGTAACACAACTCTGCTCCAAAATGCCAGCAAGTTATGCGCACAGGTTTCATTTCTGTGTGAAAGTATCACGAAAAGCGCCGTCCGGAGAATTGCTCCGAACGGCGCTTTTTAAACTTTTGGGCGGGCAGAAAGAACAGTCCAAGGCTGTCCGCATGGGGGAAGTTAAGGCCGACGGATGCGTGGAACCAGAAGGACGGCAACGGCCCAGAACAGCTCATAAACCGACAAGGCAGTTAAGCTGAGCTGTTGAAGCCCGGAATAAAGCGACAGAAACGCAACAAGTGCGAATCCCAGCCCAACCGCCGCAGCTTGTAGTGCGACGGCGGCGGTAATATTTGAACGCTGTCGAATACACCCGGTCAGCAGGCGTATCATTGCAAAAGCGCGGCCTTTTGTGGCAATCATCGCGTCTGCCCGTTCGGGCTCGGCGGATACCAAATCGGTGTAAATTTTTCCGAGATGTTCCGGCAGAACGGTGATTTCCTGCTCGTAAAGGCCGAAACACTCAGCTAAAAAGCGCGGCGTGATATTCGGGTCTCTTGTGCGCACAATCAGACCGATTCCGTTGCGCTCCATCCGCCGCAGCACCTGTGAACGGTGCAAATCGGAACGGTAGTTAATGATAAACATCGCCACAAGGGTTCCTTCGGAAGCCAGATATACCAGCCTTTTTCCGCTTTGGATATATTTTTTTTCATAATCGTGTGACGGTGGCTGAATGCCGTGAGCCAGCATCAATTCTCGGTTTCCAATGAGAATTTGACGGCCGGAAACAGTTCCCGTTACACCTTTGCCATCCTCATAAACGGGCTTGCTGATTTTTGGCAGAATCTCCCGCCGGCTTTTGATAATTTGGTCAAATACGTCGGCAAGCGGTCCGCCTATGGTACACATCAGTGCGGCGGCGTCTAAAATAGCTTCATCGATGCGCTGCCCTGCGAATGTGCGGATTCCGTTGAGAATGACCGTTCCCCGCGGAAATAGGTCTTGTGCATCGAGCATGACGGCGTTTGTTTCGCTGAATCGGTCGATTGCTTTCCAGCCGGACAGCAGGGAACCGCTGCGGCGGGCGATGGAACACAGACGGGAGACAGGAAGATTGACGCACAGCATGTTGGTAAACGGAACACAGATGCAACAGGAGACAGCCAAAATCGTCACAGCCGCAGTAAACCCGCCGCCGGGCGCAAGGAACGCCGATGCGGCACACAGAGCCAGACTGAGTAGAAGTCCCGCAGGAGCTAAAATATGGGAAAGATGATCGGATGGATCCGGTGCGTAAGAAATCTTTAAGAAATTTCGCAGAAACTTCGCTTCCGACTGATAAGCGATGCGCGGTTCGCCCAGTACGCAGTCTTGAGCCAGACGAAGAGCTGTATTGTAATCATTGTAAAGATGGACGGCATATTTACGGTCTTTGGAGCATAGGACGCGGAAGTTTAAATAAATGCGCCGCATCATGCTGAATTTGCCGACAGTATTGAGAAATATCGCTGCTGCGGCAAGCGGAGCATACAGGTAGATTCCTTGCGGAATACCGAGAATGAGTAAAACAACATTCTGTATCAGGGCGGTTAAAACCGCAATGGAAACTGCCGAATCCGAGTTTGCCTGGAATGAGGTCATCCCTTTGATTCCGTTCCATACAGTGGAAAAGTTAAAACCGACGGCAATCAGAAGAAACACAAGCTGAATCACCGGATAGGACGGGCTGCTTAACATTGTATGTAGATCCGGCGGCAAAATCGCCGGATACTCTGCCAAAATCCCGACTGCAAGAAGAATCAAAGTTGCAATCCCCGTAACAGCCAACCGAAGTGACAGCCGCGTGAGGTTTTTCAGCAGGTCATGCCGAATGGAGGGTGCGTCAGAAGGACTTGTATAATCGTCCAGTTCCTCCGGTTCGGGGGGCGGCTCATCATATGGGTCAACCGGTTCATCCGAACCAAATAAACGAAATTTCCGAGAACTGCTGTGGTCAGGAACTTCCTTTGCAGATTCCGCAGCAGGAATCGACATTTGTTCGCCCGCAGATGAGGTGTTCACCAAAATATCCGGAGATTCCGGCAATGCATCCGGCTGTGGATTTTGTTCTTGGCCATCAGAAGGTGCGTTGTCCGGTTCCTCCGGCTTAACAGGGCCCTTTTGCGGGAATGGAATGGGTTCGGGCGGTTCCGGCATGGGATACGCTGCAGCCTCCGCCTCCAGAATTTCCTGCAACGATTTTGGCTCTATCGTGTGTACCGGTGCGCTGATACACCGATAGCTGGGTTTTGTGTGATCCGTTGGTTCCGTTCGCGGCGGCGGGATGCGCCGTTCCTCTTTCGCCTTTGGCGGAACTTTTGCAGGCTCTTTTACAGGTGGAGGGGTTTTCTCTGCTTTGGAAGGTTCATTTTTCTCCGATTCAGAGGGGGATTCACCCTTTTGCGTATCATTTTTTCCAGCGTCCGCAGTGATTTCAGGCTTGGCGGGGGGCTCCGGCACAGGCTGTGTAGCAGGGTGATGCGGCTCCGGTTCCCGCTGCGGACCGGGTGTTACCGCAGGACCATGCGGGGGTTCCGGCTGTGGAATCTCCGGTTCTGACGGACCGGGTGCGGGAACTTCGGGCTGTTGCACAGGAGCCTCCTGGGGAAGGATTTCTTCCGGGTCAAGACCCGCCTGACGCATGATTTTCTCAAGCCGCTCATGGCGTTCCCTGTGGATGCGCTCAAAGGTTTCGGCCATGCCGGGGCCGTCGTCCTGCCCGCTGCCGTCAAACAAATAAGGGAAGCTGGAACCGGTATGATCCGTGCTGGGAGTCTTTCCCTCTGCGAGGATGGTCTTTTCGTATTCTTTTCTATATTCCTCCAACGGGCGCAGCTGCAAGCCGTAGTAAATATCGTCTTCTTCGCGCCATTCTTCACGCTTTTTTCTGCGTCCAAAGAGGGAAAAACGATGTTTTTTCTTCTTCTTTTTTTCCGGTTCCGGCTCCGATTTCCCGCCGTCGGAAGGCGGCCCTTCGGAACCTGCCTCCATATTCAGTGCGCGTCGTGCCTTCAGCAGAATTTCTTCACGGTTTGATGGCTCGTCCCGCGCGGTATCGTGAGCCGGTGGAGGCTCACGGTTTTTGATAATACGTGCCTCCGCAAGGATTTCTTCGACCGAATAATCTTTCTGCGGAGTTTTTCCGTTTTCGTCCATTCGATCCGCTCTCCCGTATTATTTTGTCTTAATTCCAAGCCGCTGCCGGGCAATTTCGTAACAGATAATGCCGCATGCGACAGAAGCATTAAGCGAATTTATCTTTCCCCTTATCGGCAGGGATATTACAAAATCCGATGTTTCTTTTACCAACCGGCTGACTCCGAAGCCTTCCGAGCCGATGACCACCGCAGCAGGTCCGGAATAGTCCACACCGCACCAGGGTTGGCCGTCCATATCGGCGGCGTAAATCCAAACACCGCGCTGTTTTAAATCCTCCAGTGTGCGGACAAGGTTTGTCACCCGTGCCACCGGAACATATTCCACTGCCCCGGCGCTCGATTTTCCAACAGCCCATGTCAGCCCAACACTGCGCCGTGAGGGAAGAATCACCCCGTGCGCACCCGCACATTCCGCAACGCGCAGCACAGCGCCGAGATTATGCGGATCTTCCAGCCCGTCGGCCACAATGAGAAACGGCGGCTCCCCGCGTTCCTCAGCAAGGCGGAACATATCATCAACCGTTGCGTATTCCTTCACTGCCGCAATGGCCGCAATTCCTTGGTGGACTGCTCCGGCACACAAAAAGTCCAGCTTTTTCTGGTCAGCTTCTTTAATGGGGATGCCCTTCTTTTTCGCCTTTGCAATCAGGGCCGTCACCGAACCGTTCCTTTCCCCGCGTGCCAAAAAAATTTTATCAATCGCTCTGCCGCTGCGCAGAGCCTCTGCCACGGCATTTCTTCCGGCAATTACGCCGTTGTCCATTTGTTGTATTCCGCCTTTTTTCAACTTGCACCTCTCCAAATTTGTTATCCCTTTAATAATCGATATTATACCATATTTTACACAATTCAACAGACTTTTCACGGAAGTTTATTTGTTGTCTGGGAATATATGTATTTAAGTATATGCAATAGTCAACCGGCCAAAAAATGCCGTGAATGAGCCGATTATACGCCCCGTATTTACACAGGTTGACATAATATTCGTTAACAAGCTGTGGAAAACCCTGTGGAAAATGTGGATAACTTAGTTGTATCTAATGTGGAAAGTGTGAATTGATAAATTCACATAAAATATTATGTAAACAATTTTTATTGTTTTCGAATGGTTTAGCAATAACAGTGCGTATTTGCTGCGGCGGTTGAAGGCACTTGCAGTGCATGGTATAATAAGCGCTGATTAAACAAATGGAGACGGGGGAAAAGGATGAATCTGGACACATTGGGCCAGACATTGGATTGTGGGCAGTGCTTTCGCTGGGAACGCTTGTCGGACGGTTCCTGGAGGGGGTGTGCGGGGAACAGATGCGTACATATTACACAGGAAAATCTGAAAACTGTACTCAGCGATGCGTTTTGGGCCCATTATTTTGATATGGAACTGGATTACGACGCGATTCGGCGGCAGTTCAGCGCGCAGGATCCTGTACTTGCGGAAGCCGTATGCTATGCGCCGGACATCCGAATTTTGAATCAAGACCCGTGGGAAGCACTCTGTTCTTTTCTTTTGTCCCAATGCAACAATATCAAAAGGATTAAAAGCCTTGTTTCCCGTTTGTGCCAGTCGTATGGCGAACCAATGGGGGCGTTGGCTTCTTTTCCTACACCGGACGCGCTTGCCCGGCTTTCAGAGCAGGATCTGTGCGCACTTGGCTGCGGATACCGCGCTGGATATTTAATCAATGCTGCGCGCAGAACGGCGGAGGGAAAACTGAATTTTGACCGCTTGCACCGTCTGCCGTTGGAACAGGCGCGCCGAGAATTGATGGAGCTTGACGGAGTCGGCCCGAAGGTAGCGGACTGTGTACTGCTTTACGGTTTGCACAGGTTGGAAGCGTTCCCGATGGATGTTTGGATGAAACGTGCAATGAAAGTGTTGTTCCCGGGCAAAAAACCGGAGGATTTTGGGCAGTATGCGGGAATTGCACAGCAATATATTTTCCATTACAGCCGAAATCATCCGGAATTATTTTCATAATGAAATGAATAATAAATAAACTGTCATGATATCATATTTATCTTTTCCGCATTCTGCGGTATAATAAATTGAAATTAAAATTTTAGGAGTGAAAGCCGATGTCGTTGGTCAACACGAAAGAAATGTTTCAAAAAGCATACCAAGGCGGGTATGCAATCGGCGCGTTCAACGTAAACAATATGGAAATTGTGCAGGGTATTACCGCTGCCTGCGCTGAATTAAAGGCTCCGGTTATCCTGCAGGCGTCCGCGGGTGCGCGCAAATATGCATCTCACACTTATCTTGTAAAGCTGGTAGAAGCGGCGGTTGCCGAACATCCTGATTTACCCATTGCACTTCACCTGGACCACGGTGCTTCCTATGAGATTTGCAAGGACTGCATTGACGGGGGATTTACCAGCGTGATGTTCGACGGTTCCTCTAAATCGTATGAGGAGAATGTGGAAGAAACCAAAAAAGTAGTGGACTACGCTCACAAATACAACGTAACCGTGGAGGCCGAGCTTGGAAGACTGGCCGGAATTGAAGATGCGGTTAATGTATCGGAAGATAAAGCACAGTTTACCGATCCAGAGCAAGTTCAGGATTTTGTGAAAAGTACCGGTGTGGATTCCTTGGCCATCGCCATCGGGACAAGCCACGGAGCGTATAAGTTTAAGCCGGGACAAAAGCCCCAGCTTCGCTTTGATATTTTGGAGGAAGTTTCCAAGCGTCTGCCGGGATTTCCGATTGTTTTGCATGGCGCTTCCAGCGTAATTCCGGAATTTGTAGAGATGATTAACCAATATGGCGGCAAGATGCCGGACGCGATTGGAATTCCGGAAGATATGCTGCGCAAAGCCGCAAGCATGGCCGTCTGCAAAATTAACATTGACTCTGATCTTCGCCTTGCCATGACGGCGAGTGTGCGTAAATACTTTGCGGAACATCCGGATCACTTTGACCCGCGCCAGTACCTTGGCCCTGCGCGTGAAGCGATTAAGGGAATGGTAGAACATAAAATTACAGCGGTTCTTGGCTGCGCAGGCAAAGCAGAGTAATCGATACGTTTATTTACTGTTAATAATTTGTTCGGCAATCATAACAACCGCCCGGCGAAAAGCCCGGGCGGTTGTTGCTTTTTATGAAAAGAATTGATCAATCGTCTGTTTTGCGGTTTCGTTATCGTCTGAAACACATAAAATCACATATTTTCCTTGCTGTATCAATACGGGATCTTTTAGTTTTTCCATTTCGGCCGGCATATAGTCCTGAAATCCCGTTCTTTGGGTTTCGATCCGATCTTCGGCTTTTTTCTTTATTCGCCCGGCGGCCTGCTCGTCTTTGCATTCAAACGCAGCTACTTCTTCGGCCGTGGCACCCGTGCTTTCATATACGGCCGCTTTCACAACGTCATCCGTTTCAATTCCGAAAATACCAATGGCCGTATCTTGATTGAGTTCGGACATCTCATCTTGAAATGTTATGGTGTTGATCAATTCGTCCGCAATTTTTTGCACATCCACATCTTTTATATTCCCGCTGCTCGCACAGCCCGTTAACACAATCAGCAAAGCTGCGGCAATGCTAAGAATCTTTTTCATTTCTTTCCCCCTATCATTTAATATGTGTTTTGAGGTATTCACACCATTTAGCGCAGTATTTATAGTTTAAATGTACTCCGTCCGTTGAGGCGTCGTCAGGAAGGGCACCGTTTATGGAAACCGCCTGTGTCGTATCTAAAAATGTCACATTTTCTGTTTCGGCAATGGTTTTAATAATATGGTTATAGGAAACAATTTTATCGTTTTTATATATGGAACTTTCTGCCGACTTTTTTGCAGAAACCGGAAAAATCGCTTGAAGGTAAATTTTTGCATTTGGATGAGCTTGTTTAATATCCCGCACCATTTTCGTATAATTATCAATAAAAGTTTGCGTACTGGACCATCCCAACTCATTAATACCCAGCATAATGTAGATTTTTCCAAATGAATGTGAAGCTTGAGCCTGCATGACGGTCATTTTCGACCCGTTCTCCAAAATTTCGCGCCTGGTGTAAACTGTGTTGACTGTTAATCCTTTCAGGGCATAATAGGTTGCGCCCTCAAGCCCGCCGTAGTTCCGAAGGCCTTCGGTGCGGCTGTCACCGATAAACAGAGCGTCCGCAAACCAGTCTTCGGATTTTGTAGAAGAAACGGATAATCCGGACTCCGAGGAAGGCGCGTTCCCCGGAGCCGATGCGGTACGCGGTTCCGACGAAATCGAAACCTGCGATGAAACGGAAGGCGGCCCGGAAGAAATCGGCCGCGCCGATGAAACAGGCACAGTGAAAGACGCCGCAGAGGAAAGATCTTTCATGACTGCAGACGTATCCTCTACCGCGACAATCAACAGAATCACAGCGCACAAAAACATGGAAGTTCGCCACAGCAAAAGTCTCCTGCGTCTTTTTTTGGGGCGCAATACTTTTTCTTTTCCAAGCTGCATATGCGAACTGTTTCCTTTCATGGCGTATGGTGTGGATAACTCTCTTTAAAAATATTATACTCCATGGATATCATGTGGAAAAGGGAAAATTCTAAGAATGACAAAATTGAGATTTCTTTTAAATTTTTGTAATTAATTTGTCCAATTATTTCAACAGCCAGGAAACAGAAAAGTCAGAAAAAGAAAATCCTAACTTGCGATGCAGTTCTATGGATGCTTTGTTTTGAGGTTGAATTTGCGCGTAAGGAATACATCCTGCTTGCAGCAGACGGTTAACCTGAAAAGATTCTAGTATTCGGGCTATGCCCCTGCGGCGAAATTTTGGCAAAACTTCCAGCATGCCGATGGAACCTTCCGTGTGAATGCCAATAAATCCGGCAGGCTCTCCACCTATAAAAGCACCGAATACCACACCGGCTTTTAAGCGGTCGAGAAGATATTCATCCTCCGATATATTCTGATAATGCGCTTTGACAAACGGAAGAAAACTTTCGTCCAATGGGCGGATTTCAGCAGGTTTTTCATTTTGCGGCAGCGGGACGCCGCGCAGATACACAGCATTGCAGGCAGGTATTCTGCGGCTGAAACCATATTTTTTCATTGCAAATTCAGTGCCGTATGCTTGGTGTATTACCATGAGTTCCGATGCGTTCAACTTGGAAAGCAGCCTATATGCTTCTGTCTCATTTTCCGCGCTGAGCATATGAACGCCGCTCTCATACAACAGGACTCCAAAATCACTTGCTGCCAAAATTTGTGCGCTGCCGCGGCGAATGCATTCGAGCATATCCGCATGGAGAATCGGATTCTTTTGTAAGTAAGTTATTGCGGTGTCTTTTGAGGTGTTTATTGTTATCATCTCCAATAAAAAGGGGCTCTATAATAAATGTTGGGGTGTGACGAATAGGCCTGCGAAAAAAGAACAAAAAAGTAGAGCATATTCGATGAAAAACCTTTAAAATGGAAATTACCACTATCCCATATTGGAGGTCATCGATATGCTCTGTACTTATTCTACCGAAAAATTGCTAGGATTAAAAGGGGTAATCGTAAAAAATGTGAGGCAATTGCCCGATAAAACGGAAATTTTTATTGAGTTACCAAGAAAGCCACATGTTTGCCCTTGCTGTGGATATCAGACCAGCTATGTCCATGATTACCGTTGTCAAACAGTAAAAGACATCCCTGCTTTTGGTAAACACACTAGTTTGATTCTCCGAAAGCGCCGGTATCGCTGCTCTTTGTGTGGAAAGCGTTTCTTTGAAGATAACTCGTTTCTGCCGAGATATCACCGCATTACAAATCGTTTAGCCGCGTATATCATTTCAAAGCTGTCTGACGTGCGTTCTTTCACCAGTGTAGCACGTGAAGTAAATCTATCTGTTTCAACTATTATCCGGCTTTTCGATTGTATCCACTATGGAAAACCGCAGCAATTACCTGAAGTTGTGTCGATTGATGAGTTTAAAGGCAATACAAGCGGCGAGAAATATCAGTGCATTCTGACCGATCCGGTTCGTCACCAAATCCTTGATATTCTTCCTGCTCGATACAACCACAAACTGACAGAATATTTCGGCCGGCTTGACCGTTCTAAAACGAAGCATTTCGTCAGCGATATGTGGAGTACATATGCCAATATTGCTCAGACATATTTTAAAAATTCAAATTATGTCATTGACAAATATCATTACATTCGTCAAGTATTTTGGGCCTTTGAAGCCGTTCGCAAGGAAGAACAGAAAAAGTTCAGCAAAACCCGAAGAATTTATTTTAAACGCTCCCGAATCTTGCTGAACAAACGATACCAATTTCTCACTCCAGAGCAAAGACAACAGGTTAACATTATGCTTTATACAAGCAACCGTCTGCTGACAGCCTACTCTCTGAAAGAACAGTTTTTTAAAGTCCTTGAATCTTCTGACAGTGTGTCTGCACGGACAGCGCTGTCTCATTGGATTATGGCCGCACAAAACAGTGGTCTTTCAAGATTTGTTGCTTGTGCAAATACCATGATTCGCTGGTCAAGAGGTATTCTAAATTCGTTTGATTGCTCTTACACCAACGGTTTTACCGAAGGGGTTAACAACAAGATTAAGGTTCTTAAACGCAATGCCTACGGTTATCGTAATTTTCGTCGCTTCCGCAATCGCATTCTTCATATGTTCCATCATTCAACGAAAAATGGAGCAGCTTAACGCCGCTCCATTCGGTGTTTCCATTTTGGGTTACCCCAACTATTGACATAGAGCCTAAAAAGGCTGCCTGACAGTTTAGTCGGGCAGCCCGTTGTCACTTTATGCAATTGGTACGGAATAATACTGGGATGGCGTGCCAAGTTAAGAGGCCGCGCCATCTTCGATTAATTCAGAGCCTTGTATACGGCAACGGCGCAAGCAACCGTAGCGCCGACCATCGGGTTGTTGCCCATGCCCATGAGGCCCATCATTTCAACGTGCGCCGGTACGGAGGAAGAACCCGCAAACTGCGCATCGCTGTGCATGCGGCCCATGGAATCCGTCAAGCCGTAAGAAGCAGGACCGGCAGCCATGTTGTCCGGGTGCAGTGTACGGCCGGTACCGCCGCCGCTGGCAACGGAGAAGTATTTCTTGCCGTTTTCAATTGCCCATTTCTTATAGGTGCCTGCAACAAGATGCTGGAAACGCACCGGGTTTGTGGAGTTGCCGGTGATGGAAACGTCCACACCCTCTAATTGCATGATTGCCACACCTTCACGCACATCGTTTGCGCCGTAGCATTTTACTTTAGCGCGCTCACCGTCAGAGAACGGGCGGGTTTCCACAACGGTGAGTTTGTCTGCAAAATAGTCAAAATCAGTCTTTACATAGGTAAAGCCGTTGATGCGGGAAATGATGTATGCCGCATCCTTGCCAAGTCCGTTCAAAATGACGCGCAGCGGCTCTTTGCGTGCAGAGTTTGCTGTGCGGGCAATTCCGATTGCGCCTTCCGCGGCTGCAAAAGACTCATGGCCGGCAAGGAAGCAGAAGCACTTTGTTTCATCACGCAGAAGCATAGCTCCAAGATTGCCATGGCCCAGGCCAACCTTGCGCTGCTCGGCCACAGAACCGGGCACTGTGAAAGCTTCCAGTCCGATGCCGATTTTTTCAGCTGCTTCCGCGGCACTTTTTACGCCGGATTTTAAACCTACTGCACAGCCGAGCGTGTAGGCCCAAACAGCATTTTCAAATGCGATGGGCTGAACGCCCTTGACGATTTTTTCCACATCAATTCCCTTTGAGAGGCATAGATCACGCGCATCTTCGAGACTTGCAAGGCCATACTCGGCAAGACACTTTTCGATTTTGGCCATTCTTCTCTCTTTATTTTCAAATTTTACATCGTTAGCCATTTCGTTTGTCCTCCTTACTGGTCTCATTCTTCACGCGGATCGATGTATTTCGCCGCGTTATCAAAGCGTCCGTACTGGCCGATATTTTTCTTGTAAGCTTCGTCTGGGCTGACTCCATGGCGGATGTCTTCCATCATTTTGCCAAGGCGGACAAACTGATAGCCGATGACCTCGTTGTTTTCATCCAGAGCTAATTTCGTCACATAGCCCTCCGTCATTTCCAGATAGCGAACGCCTTTCGGCACTGTTCCATACATGGTGCCCACTTGAGAACGCAGGCCCTTGCCTAAATCTTCCAAACCGGCGCCAACAGGCAGACCATCCTCAGAGAATGCTGTCTGGCTGCGGCCGTAAACCATCTGTTTAAACAGTTCGCGCATCGCAACGTTAATCGCATCGCATACAAGGTCCGTGTTCAGACATTCCAGCAAAGTTTTTCCCGGCAGGATTTCGGCTGCCATGGCGGCGGAGTGCGTCATGCCAGAGCATCCGAGGGTTTCCACCAGAGCCTCTTGCACAATGCCGTTCTTTACATTCAATGTCAGTTTGCAGGCTCCCTGCTGCGGTGCACACCAGCCAACGCCGTGCGTCAAACCGGACAGGTCTTTGATTTCATATGCTTTAACCCATTTCCCTTCTTCCGGAATGGGTGCCGGACCGTGATTGGGTCCCTTTTTTACCACACACATTTTTTCCACTTCTGCGGAATAATTCATATCGGTGCTCCTTTCGGTTTTGTATCCCCTAAAAACTTCCCTTGCAGGTCTTACACATTTTTTTCATTATAACGGATTGTAGAAAACTTATCAATATCTAATCCCATGAAATTGATGAGCAACCAAAGCAAAGTTTTTAGATATTTTCTCTTTCGAATCATATGTATCGTAACGCAGAATTCTTATTTACAATTTATCCGTGTTGAATATTGCTATCAAAGTATAATTCTTGTTATAATAATTTTACTTTCGAAAAAAATCGGAGGGATAGAACATGGAAAACCAGAACATGAATCAGCCGGCCGGTACATATCAGAATCAGCCGCCGCAGCCTTATGCAAATCCTTACATGTACGAGGATACTTCGCCGCTTAGCGTGGGAAACTATCTTGTCATGCTTCTTATCGGCGTCATTCCCATTGTCAACATAGTGATGTTGTTTGTGTGGGGCTTTGGCAACAGCAACATCAACAAGAAAAATTTTGCCCGCGCTCAACTGATATTTTTAGCCATAGGAATCGTGTTTACATTTTTGTTCAGTGCAGCTATTTTCGCCAGCATTGCCAGTATAGCCAGTTCGGGAATGATGTATTAAACATTATGATGAAGCCGCCCAGACCGGGCGGTTATTTTTTTGCTTTGCACGATTGACAACTCCCATTTAAACCTGTTAAAATATTAACTTTTCTTTTTTTTAAGGGATAAAAGAGTTATAATGGTTAAAGCGTTCAGGTTTGCAAAAAGTAGCATAATCAGTATTATAACTATCTTTAAGATAAAGTAGAGAGGATGTCTGCAACTATGAATTTTATGGACAAGATGATTGAGAAAGCGAAAGCCGACAAAAAAACGATTGTTCTTCCGGAGGGAAATGATAAACGTGTGGTAACGGCGGCCGCGGAAGTGATAAAACGCGGAATAGCAAATGTCATTCTGCTTGGCAACGAGGAGGAAATCAAGAAAACAGCGGAAGGATTGGATCTGTCAGGTGCAAAGATCATAGATCCTGAACATACAGACCTTCATGACGACTATGCGCAGACTTTCTATGAAATGCGCAAAGCGAAGGGTATGACCCCGGAAAAAGCGGATGAAATGATGAAGGATACCACCTATTTTGGCGTTATGCTGGTGAAAAAAGGCGTTGCGGACGGCATGGTGTCCGGCGCGTGCCATTCCACTGCAAATACTCTGCGTCCGGCGCTCCAAATTATCCGTACTGCGCCGGGAGCCAAAATGGTATCCGGTTTCTTCCTCATCAACGTTCCGAACTGCGAATATGGTGAAAATGGCACCTTTGTATTTGCGGACTGCGGACTGAATATCAATCCGAGCGCGGACGAACTGTCTGAGATTGCCATTGATTCCGCGAAATCGTTCCGCGCATTAGTGGGTGCGGAGCCGAAGGTTGCCATGCTTTCCTTCTCCAGCTACGGCAGCGGTAAGGACGCGTTGGTCGACAAGGTTGTGGAAGCCACAAAATTGGCAAAAGAAAAGGCACCGGATTTGCTGCTCGACGGCGAACTGCAGGCGGACGCCGCGCTGGTTCCTTCCGTCGGTCAGTCAAAGGCCCCGGGCAGCAAAGTTGCAGGGCATGCAAATGTACTGGTGTTCCCGGATCTGAACGTAGGCAACATCTGCTACAAACTGGTGGAACGTCTTGCAAAGGCGGATGCTTATGGTCCAATCTTGCAGGGGATTGCAAAACCGGTCAACGACCTGTCCCGCGGATGCAAAGCGGAAGACATCGTCGGCGTGGTGGCTATTACAGCAGTGCAAGCTCAGAACAACTAAGATTCAACTTATTATCGATCAAGCCGTCCGGTCAGCTTCGGGCGGCTTGATTTTCTCTTAAATTTGAGCGTTTTACGGAAAATCATGTTCGGAAAGGTATACGTTATCTAAGCGAAAATGATGAAAGACAATATCCGCCTTCTTTTCTCTTATTGATATTTGACATTTGCCGCAACTGTGATATAATACGGATAGTCATCCGCCCGTAGCTAAGTCTGGATATAGCAGCAGATTCCGATTCTGAAGGCCGGGGGTTCGAATCCCTCCGGGCGGGCCAAAAAATAGAAGAGTCTCCTAGGAGGGATTTAAACCCGAAAGGGTTCGCACAAAAATTGAGCCGGTGGCTTAAATTTAGTGCGGAGCGGCGCAGCGGTTGTACTGCTAAGCCGGCGGCGGTGGAAACTGCCGGGGAAATCCCTCCGGGCGGACTAAAATCACAGGCGGGTTGCTATAACCCGCCTGTTTGTTTTTTTGTTTATTGTATGATTAATTCTAATTTGAAAAGGCTAAAAATGGTCTGTTTTAAATCATAGGGTATCCATTTATTATACAGGGGGCATATATACGTGAACGTACTGGTCATTGGATGTGGGCGTCTCGGTTCGCGCCTTGCGGAAATTTTGGACGAACAGGGGCACGATGTCACAATTGTGGACACAAATCCGGATTCTTTTCACCGGCTGAAAAAGGACTTCAGCGGAATCACCATTGTAGGAATGCCGATGGACAGCAAAGTTCTCCGCAGTGCGGGTGTGGAGGGCTGCGATGCTATGGCGGTTGTCACGTCTGATGATAATCTGAACATTACCGTGTCACAAATGGCGCGTGAGTTTTTTGGGATTGAAAACGTGGTGGCCCGCATTTCGGATCCGCTGCGTGAAAACATTTTTAAAAGATTCGGCCTGAATACGGTTTGCCCGACCAATTTAGCGGGGGACGCGATGTCGATTGCGCTGACCATGCCGTTCAAGCCACAGACACTTACAATTGGAACTTCCACCGCGTCATTTCGCACAAAGGAAGTGGACCGTGATCATAGTGGCATCAAGCTTTCCGATGTGCCAAAGAAGGAAGGAGAAGTTATTTTCGGCTTGATTGGTGCTGATGGTCACATGAATTTGTGCCGCGGGGATGAAGAAAACGTGATTTTGTCCGAGGGCGACCGGGTCGTTCTCGCATCCGTCATTGATTGAGGCTTTGTAAAGTAAACATGAAAGATTAAGAAGGGAAATCAGCCAATTGCTTCAAGCGACGAGGAAAAGCTTGCGTTTGCTTCTGGCAGAAAGGTTTAGGCCCGCAACTTGTGCCGGGGTCAGACCGTCAAGAGCGGAATGAGGGCGGACAAAATTGTAAAAGAAGAGAAAAACCGCGATAAGATTGTTGGCGGAATCGAACGAGGCAAATCCCTGTTTGGTTTTGTACCACGCCTTGAATTGCTTGTTAAAGCATTCGATCAGGTTGTTGGTAATATCATCGCTGAAGCTCTGGACCCGGATATGTTTCACGCCAAGCACTGCTTTTACAGGAACTTTGTAAGCACTGTAGCGGTCGGTGACGATGGCTCCGGGTTTACCGAGATGTTTAACGGAATTTAGTAAGGAAAACGCCTGAGGGCTGTCCCTGTGCCTGGAAAGGTGGAAGCTGAGAACAAAGCGGGTTTCGCTGTCCACAATTAACCAGAGGTAATACTTCATGCCTCGGATTTTTACTACAGTTTCGTCCGCGTGCCATTCGTCGGAGTTGAAATTGAGCGTTGGCATCAGTTCAAGCGCGATGTTTTGAAACAAAGGCGCGAATTTCGTACACCAGTTACTGATAGTAGTGTGGGAAACCTGAATATTCATGACAGTACGCAGAATCAAAGCAATATTACGGAAAGAGTTTTTTCCCAGATAAAACATCGACAGTGCCGTCAGGATAACATGCACTGGATAACGCATCCGCTTGAAATCTGTTTTCCCGGACAGCTTCGACATGGAAGGTGCCGTAACGGCAGCCGGTTTCGGCACAAAAATGGAATGGCCGCACTTCTTGTCGCAGCATTGGTAGTTTGAGTAGTATTTGTGGTCATGGTGAAGGAACATGGCTTTTCCGCAGACAGGGCAAGTCGGATAAGGACGCACGCGCGGCCTTCCGGGTTTGTCAGCCGCATGGGCATCCGGCGCAAATTGATGCCCGCATACACGGCAAAGATATTTCTGGTTTCCATATTTATCTTTGCCATAACGATAAAAGTTTTGATGGTTGTTGCATTTCGGACAGCAAATCTGGTATGATTTTGTCATGAGGACTCGTCTCCTTTCGGGAGTACATTGTTTTGTGTCAAAACCATTGTACCAGAAGGGCTGACGAGTCCTCAACTTTCATTTAACTTTACAATACGATTGATTGAGCGGAGGAGGATTTGTCATGAAAATTATTATAGTTGGCGGCGGAAAACTGGGGAATCAGATTGCACATAATATGCTGGACAGGAAATACAGTGTGAAGCTGATTGAAAAAGACAAGGCAAAATGCATGCGTCTTGCCAACGATTTAGATGCGGAAGTCATTTTCGGTGACGGCACGGAGATGCAGACTTTGGAAGAAGCAGGTGCGAAAGATGCGGACTGTTTTATCGCCGTGACTGGCAGTGACCAGGATAATCTTGTTGCTTCTCAGCTTGCAAAGAAAGAGTTTAAAATCAAAAAAGTGATTGCGCGGAATAATGATCCGCGCAATCTGGATGCTCTGCGAAAGCTAGGCCCCGATATCGCCGTGAGCAGTACGGAAATTATCACCAACATGATTGAGCAAGAAGTGGACAGCGCTCAGATGCATCTGCTTGCTACTTTAAACCGAGGGAAAGCGTCCATTAACACATTAAAGCTTCCGGAAGATACAGCGCTTGCTGGCGTGCAGCTGCGTGACTTAACTCTGCCGAAAGGCTCACTGATTATATCCATTGTGCGCGACGAAAACTTAATTATTCCGAACGGTTTTACTTCCTTTCTGCCGAACGATGAGATTGTCGCGGTGTGTGACGGCAGCAGTGAAAAAAGCCTGATGAAAACGTTGAGCGCCAGAAAATAAACGGCTTACTTGGTTCCGATTGCAAAAAATATGTTTCGAAAAGGAACTTCCCACTTGAAATTTCGAAAAGCCGAACGTTCCAATACCCGCCGGATTTCCGCGGGAGAATGTCGGCGAACAGCAGCTACGCCATATCGGGAAACCGCGCCCGCAAGGAGACGTTTGGCTGAAATTCTTCCGGAACCGTAAAGAATCAGTATGCCGCCTGCCTGCAGAACACGGTAAAACTGGTTGATAGCCCGTGCCGGATTCAAACAACGCTGAATGGAATTGCCGCATATCAGAAGATCGAAACTGCAGTCCGGGTATGGCAGAGTTTCGGCATCACCAACGGTCAATTCTGCGGTTTCCCCCAGTTTTTGAGCAGCAAAGAGAATTTTTCGCTCTGAAAGGTCAATGCCGCAGGTGCGTGCGTGCGGGTGTGTTGAAAGCAGCGATTCCAGCAGTTCCCCGCGCCCACAGCCGACATTGAGCACGGAAGAATAGTCTATTTTTTCAGTTCGTTCTAACACAAGGCTTGTAATTTGACTGTGCTGCATTATTTTGTTCTTTTCTCCCATACAGAATCACCCGCCTTTCTATATTGAAATGTTTTTGTATCATTGTTGATATGAATTAATTTTGTATTATATCAAATATTACAAAAAAGTAAATAGAATTACGAAAAAATTTTGTTAAAATATGCTTTTGTTACTTCCGCAAGACTTTGTATGTACCCATCGGCAACGGATAGCGCGTCTTGTTCGGAAAGATTGGAACATTTGTCAAATACGCCAATTGCGCCCATTCCTGCGGCTTTTGCGCCCTGCAGTCCGGGCAGAACATCCTCAAACACAAGGCATTTTTCAGGCGGGATGCCAAGCCTGCGGGCACAAAGCAGGTAAATATCCGGAAAACCTTTGCCTCGTTTGGTTTCCGTTACGGATGCAAACACATGGAAATCATCTAAAATGCCGTTGTTTTGCAGAGCGGGAACATACAGCTCCTTTGGAAGTGCAGTTGCCACGCCCAACTTGAAGTTCTGTTTTTGCAGAAATTGCAGGCATTCCCGCGCACCGGGTTTGAGTTTGATACGGTGTGCATACTCGTGTGCAACCATTTCGTTCCATTCCCGCATCAATTCTTCCTCAGTTTCTTTTAGCCCGAAGCGTTCTATGGTATAGCGCGCGGCCTCTTCAAAACTCATGGCAGAAACGGCTTCCGTATAGTCCCGTGCTAAGGGCAGCCCCCTTTTTTTCAGAAAATCGATATCCACCTGCTCCCAGACATTCAGTGAATCGAGCAGCGTGCCGTCCAAATCAAAAATCGCCGCCGTATAGTTTCCCAATCTGCGTCCCTCACTTCCATGGAGCAAAGCACCGCCAGGCAATTTCCCGGCGGTGCTTTCTGTTCCAAATATTCTCCCGGCTGAACCGGGAATTTACAAAACAACATTTTACCACGTGCCTATGTTGCTGTCAATACAAAATTATCGCAAGGACTTTCCTTTGAGGTGGTCAATGAATTGATCCGTTTCCCGAGCAACCACACCACTTAGGAAGAACAGGGCAATCAAGTTCGGGAACGCCATTAGGCCGTTGAGAATATCCGCAAGATTCCACACGGCACTGACCGTCAGGAACGGGCCGACCAAAACCGACAGAACCCAGAACCAGCCGTAAACCCGCACGGCCGTGCGATTTTTGTTGCTCAAGTACTCCACGCACCGGGAGCCGTAGTAGTTCCAGCCAAGAATGGTAGTAAAAGCGAACAGGACAAGGCAGGACATGACGACGAATTCGCCGATTTGAGGTGCAAAGAAGAATCCGTGCCGGAAGGCCTCGGTGGAAATCTGAACACCTTCCAGTCCCTCGACGGACCATGCGCCGGAAGCAATGATGCAAAGACCTGTAATGTTGCAGATGATAATTGTATCGAAGAAGGTTCCCAGCATGGAAACCAGCCCTTGCTGAGAAGCCCATTCCACCTGTCCGGCAGCAGCTGCAATCGGCGCGCTGCCCAAACCGGCTTCATTGGAAAAGATACCGCGGGAAACACCCTTCTGAATTGCCGCGGATACCGCAGCGCCTGCAAATCCGCCCACAGCGGCCGTTCCGTGGAATGCACCGGAGAATACAGCACCAATTGCCGCGGGCAGGGCGGGTGCGTGGTACAACAGTACGTAAATCCCGCATATCACATAGACGACGAACATAAATGGAACCACAACCTGCGCCACGCTTGAAATGCGCTTGATACCCCCAACAATAACCAAAGCCGTCAGAATTGTGACAATAACGGCGGTAATGACCACTGCCCATGTGTACTGCATACCGAACAATGTAACGGTGTGCGCCTGCTCCGGGTCGGCAAAATCCTGAATTACGTTGGTGATTCCGTTAATTTGCGTCATGGTTCCAATGCCGAGCAGGCCGGCTGCCGCGCCAAAAAATGCAAACATCTTGGCAAGCCAACGGAAGTTGATATGATACCGTTCCTGCATGCCGCGTTCAATGTAGTAGAAGGTACCGCCGAGCACGTGTCCGTCCTCATCCACATCGCGATATTTTACAGCAAGTGTGGCCTCTGCATATTTCGTAGCCATACCAAAGCATGCTGCCAGAATCATCCAGAACAGGGCACCAGGACCGCCTATGCCGATCGCCGTCGCGACGCCCACAATGTTGCCCGTACCTACAGTTGCGGAAAGTGCCGTGCAAAGCGCGGCGAAACTGCTGACTTCTCCTGCGGAGTTCGTACCATCATGGCGCATAAATTGAAAAGCATTGCGCAGCTGCCGAAATTGCACACCGCGAAGGCGCACAGTCAGAAGGATGCCTAAAAGCAGAATCATTGTAATTAGCGGAACTCCCCAGACCCATCCGTCAACTATTTCGATCCAGGCATTTACCTTTTCCATTTTTCTCGACTCCTTTGTCAAGCTAATTTCCTCCCCGTAAAATACGGGTACCCACATTTGTACAGGCGGAATCATAAAAAAAGGGATCCGATATCAAACATCGGATCCCTATTAAAACCTATAAAAAGGCGTGCGCTCCAAAGAGTTCAACTTCCGCCTTTGGAATTAAACTGTTATCAAGTATAGCAAGCGCCATTTGCTTTGTCAAGAGATGCAGACGGTAAATCCAGTTTTGCAAAAATTAGGAAATAAAGGGATATGTGCCTGATTATGAGCAAAATTGGTAATTATAAGCTTTCGATTTCTTCCATCCACAGCGCGGCAGAAGCGTCGCTTGGCATGCGCCAGTCACCCCGCTGTGACAGCGAAACGGAACCAATCTTTGGTCCGTCCGGCAGGGCGGAACGCTTAAACTGGTTTGCGAAGAAACGGCGGTAGAATTCGCGCAGCCAATGTTTAATGGTGTCTCCGTCGTATTTATCCTCGAAAGCGGTAAGCGCCATGCGGTAAATTTTGCCCGGACGAAACCCGAAACGCATCATATAGTAGAGGAAGAAATCATGCAGTTCATAAGGCCCTACAATGTGCTCTGTTTTCTGCGCGATTTGGCCGTTTTCTTCCGGCGGGAGAAGTTCCGGACTGACGGGTGTGTCCAGAACATCCTCCAGAATGGCACGCAGCTCATCAGCACCCGTCACCGCCGCGTGGTGCACCAAATGCCGCACCAGGGTTTTCGGAACCGAACAGTTGACTCCATACATGGACATGATATCCCCGTTATAGGTTGCCCAGCCGAGCGCCAGTTCCGACAAATCGCCCGTACCGATGACCAAGCCGCCGTACTGGTTTGCCAAATCCATCAGTACTTGGGTGCGCTCACGGGCCTGTGCGTTTTCATAAGTGACATCGCGATTTTCCGGATCATGTCCAATATCACGAAAGTGCATGGAAACGGATTCGCCGATAGGAATTTCCAGAAACCTTGCGTCCAGATACTCGGCCAGTTTCTGCGCGTTGCTGCGGGTGCGTCCCGTGGTGCCGAAACCGGGCATCGTTACGGCGAGAATTCCCTTGTGGTCTAGATGGAGCAGGTCGAAAGCCCGCGCTGTAACCAGCAGAGCCAGAGTGGAATCCAAACCGCCGGAAACACCGATAACGGCACATTTGGAACCGGTATGCTTCAGCCGTGTTTTCAGGCCGGCAGCCTGTAAATTCAAAATCATTTCGCAGCGATCCGAAAGGTCGCGAACATCACCCGGCACAAAGGGCGTTGCGGGGAACTTGCGTTCCAGTTGGAAGTGAGGCAGATCCATAGAAAATATAATTTCATGGGCTTGTCCCTCATTGCGCCAAGTTGTCATGCGCAGCCGTTCCTGCAAAAGACGCTCGATATCCACATCCGCAGTAGTCAGCCCGGTGGAAAATTGTTCGGACTGCGCTAAAATTGTTCCGTTTTCCGCAATGATTCTGTGTCCGGTATACACAAGGTCTGTGGAAGATTCGCCCTCCCCTGCGTCCGCATAACAGTAGGCGCACACCAGACGCCCCGAATGCATACGAACCAGGTCGCGTCGATAGGGCGCCTTTCCAATCATTTCATCACTTGCGGATAAATTAAATAGAACAGCAGCGCCGCTTTGTGCCAGATGAATCGATGGTGGATTCGGAACCCACAAATCTTCGCAAATTTCCGCACCAACCTTAAAGTCCGGCATGCTGCTGCAGCAAAATACCAAATCCGTTCCAAGGGGGACTTCACGGCCGCACAGCTGTACCGTCCGAAAATCCGGCCCGGGTGTAAAATGTCTTGCCTCATAAAATTCCGTGTAGTTTGGCAAATTCTTTTTCGGAACGAGGCCTAAAAGTTCTCCGCGGCAGAAAACCGCCGCACAGTTATAAAGGTCTGCGCCAACCGCAACAGGCAGCCCGACCAGCGTGAGCAGATTCATCTGCGCCGAGCGCTTAAGAAGTTCGGAAAGTGCCGCTTCTGCTCCGGCAATCAGCGTTCGGCTGCGGAACAAGTCGCTGCAGGTGTAGCCTGTCAGGCACAGTTCCGGGAAAGCAACAGCCGCAACGCCGCGCTTTTCACACTCCTGCATCAGTGTCCAAATGGATTCAAGGTTATGCTTGCAGTCCGCCACCCGAACTGTCGGCGTGGCCGCTGCTATTTTTATAAAACCGTCATTCATGTTTCATTCCTCCGCTGTTTGTACTCTGCTCCGCATTTGTTGCCTGCTCTGTCTTCAGGGATGTTTGGGGCGTATCGCCAAACGAAAATTTTATTCCGGCATGTCTGCGTTCCGGAACCGCAAAAAAGGCTCCGACAACGATGCAGGAATAATAGGCAATCAATCTCCACAAAAGCATGGCCTGCTGAATGATTTCCGGAGCAAAGAAAATTTGGAAAATGACCAAAAAACTGCCTTCCGCCACACCTGCCGCACCCGGCAGCGGTGTATAACTGGAAATCATGGTGACAAAACTCTGCGCCGAAATCATATCGAAGATCGGAGTTCCGGGATTGTGAAATGCTTTATATATAAAAAAAGGCACCAGGAAAAGCGATGTTAACTGAATGACTGTGATTGTGTATATTTTTACTCCGACCAAGCGCTTTCCGCGGATGACACGGTTGTTTTGCAGGAAAAATTCCAGTTGCTTTTTCACATTTTCTCCTGTTTTCTCAGGATTTTTAACAAGATGAATTTTTGTCAAAACCCAAACGGCACCCCGGATGATTTTCGTTGTGAAGCCGGGGCTGTAAGAAAAAAGAATTAGTGCGATGACAATGCCTGCCTGGTATAAAAAACCGACAAAAGCCAGTGCCATAAAGCCCTGAATCTTGCTGCGAAAAAATGGATATTTTATTAAGATAACCAGCAGGGAATAAGCGGTGAGCGAAGTTTGGTATGCAAGGAATTTGTTCACCAGCGTGGAAACAGCGACGCCGGACGGGATTCCCTGCCTTATCAGTGCCATAAATTGCATTGGCTGTCCGGCCAGTGCATACGGAGTAATGGAGTTAAAATACTGTCCCACCATCGTAACATGAAACGCGCGGCCAAACCCGTACCGGCCTCCGCTGGAATGAAAGATTAATGTGTGAAGGACGAGGCTGTCCATCATCCAGTTGAGGATAACGCCGCCCACGGCACAGGCAATCCAAAAAAGATTGATGGTTGGCAGACTTTGGATTAAGACGGCAAGATTGTTTGAGGAAATACAAAAATACACAAGAAAGCCCAGTGTAAGCAAAAACAGAAAAGCCTGGACAATCTTGCGATTCCGTGTCTTTTCCTGATCCAACCGTTGAGACGGCACCCATCGCTCACCTCATTTATGCCTCGGCAAGGACTTAACGAACCGAGTAGTTTTTTTCCAGTTTTTCAGGCGGAGCAACAATTTCGGACAACTCGCGCAATACTGCAGAATTGAATTTATCCGCTGTGCAATATCGTATGACTTTGGAAATCCGCTTCATGTTTGTCATGCACCCACGCATACATTTTTTCTCGCCATGCATTTTTAATACATACAAATAACAACAATTGCAAGTTTTTCTCGTTAACGCCAGATAACTTTTTTTGTATTTTTCGTACAGGCCGTTTTTTTCCAGTGAAAGGCGAACCATGGCGATTGCCCGGATAAAGTCATTGATTTTGTTTGCGTTCATAGTCGCAAGGGTGCTCATGGAATGTTGATTATAATAGTAAAGAGGACGATCGAGCACAACAACCCGGTTTGCGTGGGCAAAAACTTTGTGGGTGGTGGCCATGTCCTCAAAACACATCGTAGGAAATGTGATATTGTAATCTGTGAACAGACTGCGGCGATATAGCTTGTTCCACACCATGCTTTGAATCTGCACGTCCCGCAGCAATTTGTTCATGGCCTGTGTGCTGGTAAACACGCCTTTGCAGCGAAACGGGTACTCAAACAGGAAATCATTTTCAATGAAATGAAAATAATAATAACAGCAAGCAATATCCGCATCGTTGTTGATACAGGCTTGATAGAGTTCTTCCAGAAATGTGGGGGCAACATAGTCGTCGCTGTCCACAAAGGTCAGCCAAGTACCGCGTGCTTTTGCCATTCCCACATTCCGTGCTTGGGACATTCCCTTGTTTTTTTGGTCAATGACTGTAATATTGTCGTATTTTTTTTCAAAATGGCGTAAAATTTCCAAGGAGCTGTCGGTAGAACCATCATTGACAGCGATGATTTCAAAATCCCGAAAAGTTTGCTCCTCAAGTGAAAGCAGGCATTTGCCCACATATTTTTCAACATTATAAACTGGAATCACAACACTGATTTCGGGCGTATGCGTCTGAGCCAAATCCGTTCTTCCTTTCCAAGACGGCGGCCCGCGGGCGCGGTTCCGCTTGCAGTGATTTTTTTATTGAAATATGCGGCTTAAAATATAAGCACGCTGCCATCCCCATTTTTGCAGATTAGGGGGAAAAAGTCAAGCTGTATTTCTATTAGGCAGCGTTACTTTGCTCCGGTGCGGCGCTGGTGTTTGCAGCGTCGGGGGAGCTTTGCGGCAAAGAGGAAGTCCCCGGCTGAGAAGATGTGCTCGAGGGGGTATCTTCCTCCGGATTAGAAGAAATTGGGGACGAAGATGTATCGGGGGCACTTTGCGGCAGTGAGGAAGTCACCGGCTGAGAGGATACAGAGGAAGAGGTTTCCTCCGAGGGATTGGAAGAAGCCTGTGACGAACTGGCAGAAGACTGTGATGAAGAAGTATTCGAGTCCGGACCAGAAGAATTCTCCGGCAAATTAGTTCCCTCTCCGTAAGAATAATAAGCCGGACTGGGCCGGTAATAGGAGGCAGGCAGGTCTTGGGTTTTTACAACAGTTCCGTTCTTGCGGAAGATACGCTGTGTTTTCACCCGATAGCCGTTCCGCGCTTTGGCATCCAGACGGATAACCCCTTGCCCGAGTGACGGATCCAACGTGTACTGGGGCTGGGATGGCGCCGCGATCGTTTCGGTCACCTGTGAGATGACGTCAATGGAATCATAATCATCGGGCTGGTAGCCGTAAAAAGTCACCGTTAAAACACGGTTTTTCACTGACGTGACCAGGAACACGGGGTAATCGGTTGGGTTGGTGAATTTAAAATCCAGATAGGGATAACTGACGGTGGCATCCTGGCCGATGCGGCAGTAGCTGGAGGGGATGGAATGGTTGTGTCGTTCGGTGATTTCCATGCCGGAGCGAATCGCAGCACCGTAAATGGTTGTGGAAGCTTGACAGATGCCGCCGCCGTAATCCTGCACAAGCTTTCCGTTTAAAATTGCGCCGGCCGGTTTATATCCTTGCGCCTTGCCGCATTCGCCCACTGTGCCGAAAAACGAAAACGTTTCGCCCGGATCCACGCGTACGCCGTTTGCGGACAAAAGCGCGCGCGTCATATTATATGTTCCGTTTTCGGAATTTTTGCTCACGGTACTGAAAGAACCCAGTTTTTTCATGTGGGATTTTAAGTCCTCCAGAGTTCCTTCAAAAGGAATTTCCTTGACGGGCAGCTGAATTTCTCCCATGCCGCCGGAGTCTAGTACGGACTGCATGTCGGTCAGCAGTTTTGTGCGGTCCACGGAGATTCCGCTGACACCGTCCGCAAAAGAAAACTGCTTGGTATCTGTATTAAAAGCGGTGACACTGGGGCCTTTCGGAGCGGTGTCCGCCTGATTCGCGATGGTATCCACTGCGGATTTCAGGGCGGTTTCATCCACTTTCCATGTCACGGAATAGTTCTTTGGATTTGTCTGCAGTGCCAGCACCTTTCGATAGCGCTCTTCTCGGTCGCCGCTGCGTGCATAGGCGTAGGCCTCTTGCAGAACTTCATCCGTATTATATTGAAGATTAAGGTCTTTTTCTGTGATTTGCCATTCTTGATTTTCGTGGAATACCCGAATCTTTACTGAAGGTACAGAATCGGAAAGGACAGCTTCCACAGCGGACTTTGCTTCACTCATACTTTTTCCGCCCAAATCCACCCCTTGTACAACTATACCAGGATAAAATAAATCTGTATCTATCATATTGGACACCGATTTCAAATACCGATATCCTGCGTAAATTTTCTGTCCCGCCACGGCGCCTGCGGCAAGCAGCAAAAGCAGCGCAGCAACAGAGGCCACTTTAACTTTCAAGCCGGATTTTGCCGCGACACTTGCTTGAGTGGTTTTGTTTTCCGCAATCATATTTCAAACCTCCTGTTTGGCTGCATATACCAACAGTTTCATTATAACCTTTTCAGGTCTGGAAAGAAGTTACATTATTTTTACCATTTGGCACAAAATGTCAAAGTTAAGGAAATGGGCCGGTGATGCATCTTCATTAAATATATGATATAATAAATCTCCGGTATAACCCGGAGAAAGTTCCGTTGAAAGATTCAGTTCAGGGGTGTTTGAGTGAAACTTCTAATCTTAACAGCAGCAACCGGCGGTGGACATGTGCGTGCATCCCGTGCCATACAAGCTTATATATCTGAACATTCGGCAGACAGCGAGGTTGTTATGGTGGACGCTCTGAAAAGCATCAGCAGCGTGCTGGACAAAACGGTTTGCGATGGGTACCGTTTCCTTGCAACAAAAACACCAAAGGTGTTCGGTCAGCTCTACCGCAGAACCAATGAAAACAGCTTGCTTTCCAACTTGATGCTTCGGTTCAGCGGCGTGTTCAGCATGAAACTGGTTCCCCTGCTGGAGAAGGAGAAACCGGACGTGATTATTTCCACGCATCCGTTTGCCACAGAGATGATTTCACATTTGAAAGATGTGGGGACCGTAGCAGCGCCGCTTATCTGTCTGATGACCGACTATGGGCCGCACCGCGCATGGATTGCGGAGCGGGTGGATGCCTATGTGGTTTCTAACGGGGATATGATTTCCCAAATGGAAGCAATGGGTGTTCCGAAAGAAAAAATTTATCCGTTTGGCATACCGGTGGAAAATGTTTTTTTCACAGCGAGTGACCGGCCTGCATTTTTGAAAAAAATCGGAATGAACCCGAATCTTCCGACCATTCTCATCATGGCGGGTAGTTTCGGCGTGACCAATATATTAAAAATTTACCGGCAGATTATTCGTTTGGAACAGAATTTTCAGATGATTGTAATTACAGGCCGCAATGAAAAACTGTATGAGGAATTTTCAAAGATAGTTCCCAACAGCCCGAAGCCGACGAAACTGGTGTTTTTTACAAATGAAGTGGAAAACTACATGCACGCCGCGGATTTACTGATAACAAAACCCGGCGGATTAACCGTTTCCGAAGCACTTGCATGCGGGATTCCGCTTGCTGTTTTTGACGCAATTCCGGGGCAGGAGGAAGATAACGCAAACTTTCTGTTGAACCACAATATGGCGGTTAAACTGCAGAATGGAGAGGACTGCGGGGAAACAATAAAAACTTTGCTTGAGGACAACCGCAAGCTCAGCGAGATGCGCTCTTCCTGCAAAGGATTTGACAAATCGCGTTCCGCAGAAAATATACTTAAGCTGATTCAGAATCTATACGACAAGACACGGTGAGTTTGAGGGCCTTTCCGCACCAATACAGAGCCCCCTCTTTCCGCATGGGCATTGCGGAGAGAGGGGGCTCTTTGTGCCGAATACAATCTGTCTCCGGCCGTTTCATCCGGCACCGTGTTTTTCCGGAAAAAGGGGAATTAAATCAATTCGTTGATTGTGTGCTTATCCACCGAGGAATCCAAGTCCGACTTGTCGTTTTGTGGAATATCCTGAACCGAAAGACTGGCGGCAGCGGGGAGCATTCGGTAAGAGGCCTTCAGCGCGGCAACAGAAAGCATGGAATTGTCGCGCCTTTTGGAAACATCATTTTTATTTTTCTGCCCTTTATGAAATTCTACCTGTTTTGAGGATTGCTGTTTTTTCAGCTGGCGAATTTCTTCCTCAATTTTTGCAATCAGTTTTTCATATTTTCTGATTTTTGCATTGATTTCAATCTGTGACATGCCGTCGGTGTTTGCTTTGTTTTTATATTTTTCTTTGAGCTTCTGAACATCCTGTTCGAGCCGGACTAGTTCGGAAATACGATTCTGCGTACTTCCGGAGCTGATATCCCCCGAAACAACCGACACAGATGCTGAAATTCCTTCTACTTCCATACAACAACCCTGCTTTACACTGTAATTTCGATTACCTTCACATAAAGCATATCGGCCAAAAGACTGGAATATTTAGGCAATTCTAATACTTTTCTAATTTTTCTGATACTGTTCATTCTGACGGTATAAAATCTAGACAAAGCAGGCCTGTCGGATGGGATTAAACGTGTTTAGGCGGGGTGAGGCAGAGTTCCTCCGGACGGACAAACCCTAAGCTCAGTGCTCGGTCACGCAACATCAGATAAAGTTCCGTTTGGGAAGCGACAAAATATGGGATGACAAACAGTATTCCAACCACAAAACACATAGCGCCAAGCAAAAACCAACCCAGAAAAGACAGCCAAAACAAGAAAATTTCGCCTTTCTGCCCGTCGGTCATCTGCCGACTGATTTGCCTCGCACGTTCGCCCGGCAGAGAAGGATTGTCGGAAAGCAGGAACGGAACCATGCTGTACTGCACCAATTTTACAATGCCGGGAATGATGAACAGAAAGGTCCACAAAAGAATGAACAGACGGGTTAAAAACATGACTGCCACGCCGTTTAAATAATCCCATCGAAAACCGGAGAACATGGTTTCTGCCGGAGTGGATTCATAATGATTGCGGACAAAGTAGCGCGATACTCCAATAGCAAGCGGATGAACCAAAAAAATGACATAGAGCAAACCCGGCCACTCAAAACTCATATGAAACGGGAAAAAGAAGGGAGTTTCTGACCAAATCCGCCACCACGAATGAAAGGGAGAAAACCACATGAATTTCGGCAGAAGCAGGTTGGGTCCTTCCGCAAGTAAGATAAAAACAGAAGTAACAAGAAAAGATATCCAGTATCGCCCGCTCAGCGCAACTCTTGCATTTGATTTTAAGATCGACCCGTTCCACATGGGCAATACCTCCATGAGTTTTCTAAAGTTTTGTATGCGTTTGACTACTTAGTATATGTGTGTGGCGTTCAAAGAATTTAAATTCTGACAATATATTACTATATAACTAGGGAAGAATACAATTATTAGTTTGTCAGCATATTGGCAGGTTGCGTGTTTGATACACGCCGTCCTGCCGCGCAGCCGTAGGGCGGCAGGGAGAGAACCCCGCGTGCATTCGGAGCGTTTCCCAAGAACATTTGCGCCGTGCTCCATTCCGGCGGTACCACGATTTCCCGATCTTCCGGAGCGCGGTTGACGGCGCAGAGCAGCGCGTCTGAGCTGCCGGAACGCACATAGGCCAGCACATCGCCGAAAGCCGCCACGGGTATCAAATCACCGTCTTTCAAACAGGCGCATTTCGCGCGGAGATTTCCAAGCATACGATACCATTCGAGCAGCTCCGTGTCTTCTCTCCCCCACGGGAAGGTTGCTCGGTTAAACGGGTCTGCATACCCCTCCATGCCTGCTTCATCCCCGTAATACAGGCACGGAACACCGGGGAGCGTGTATTGAAGAAGCGATGCACATTTGAGCAAAGCCTTCCCCCGAATCCGCTGTTCTGGGGACAAATGAGTTTCGTATTGCCACCGGCGGTCTCGGTTTCGGCGGGGTTCCCCGGCTAAAACGGTCAGAGCGCGTTCCGTGTCGTGCGTGCCGATGTTATTTAGCAACACCCGTACCACTTGGGAAGGATAGTTTTCCAGTACGGAAAGAATCGTTTCCATCGAGGCGGCCGCGTCCCCGCCGGTCAGAAACCCGAGAATTGCGTTGCGGAACGGGTAGTTCATCACGCTGTCAAGCTGGCGGCCCAGCAAATAGCGCCTCCGTTTGCCGTAAGCGATTTTGTTGGAGGCGTCCTCCCAGACTTCTCCGATGATGATGGCGTCCGAATTTTCCGCTTTAGCAGCAGCTCTAAGAGCTTCCAAAAAGCTGTCCGGCAGTTCGTCGGCGACATCCAGCCGCCACCCAGCTGCCCCGGCGCGGAGCCAGCGGCGGATGATTCCGTTTTCGCCGCAGATAAAATGCAGATAATCGGGATTTTCCTCGTTGACATTCGGCAGTGTGTCAAAGCCCCACCAGCAGTCATAGGTGTTTGGCCAGTTCTGAAAGCGGTACCACGGAAAATACGGCGATTCTTTCGATTGATATGCGCCCACCTCCGCGTAGCGCCCTTGCCTGTTAAAATAAACGCTGTCGCTTCCCGTGTGGTTAAATACGCCATCAAGCAGGATGCGGATACCAAGTTTTGCGGCCTCTGTGCAGAGGGAACGGAAGTCATCCTCGTTTCCCAGCAAGGGGTCGATTTTGGTGTAATCGGCCGTGTTGTAGCGGTGATTGGAATGCGCCTCGAAAATCGGGTTTAAATACAGGCAAGTAACACCGAGGGATTTTAAATACGGCAGTTTTTCCCGAATTCCGGAAAGGTCACCGCCAAAATAGTCGGAGTTTGTAATGTTTCCCTGCGCGTCCGGTTCCCACTCCGGTGTCTCATCCCAACTGCCGTGCAGCTTGCGGTCACCGGGAACATTGGATTTTGCCTGCCCTGAATTGAAAAATCGGTCGGGGAAAATTTGATATACCACCCCGCCTGAAAGCCAGTCCGGCGTGATAAAATCCTTGTGGAATACTGTCATCTGCCAGAGGGAGCCGCTGTCGAATACGGCTTCTCCTCCTGCCCCGCGTGTTAAATGGCGAAGCCCGCAGGGTGTTTCCAAAAGAAAATCGTAAAAGTATACGCCGGGTTCTTCAGCTTCCCAGTGACATTCCCACCATTCCGCGCTGTCACCGTTCATGCCGCACCAGAAAAGACCGGGGCTCTGTTCCTTGCCGTCCATGCCGCTGCGGACAACAAGACGCGCACCGGAGCAACCCAAACTGCGCGGCAGGGTGATTTTAAAGTGGACACGGGTTCCGCAGGGAACTGCTCCAACCGGGTCCCGATGCAAAGGATTGCGGGAATTGAACATGCTATTTCCCTCCCTGTGGAATTGAAACGCTAAAAGCCGTGTTTTCTGCGCACAGTCGGCACCGGCTTTGCGTTCCAAATGTGTTGAGCATATTCACGTACAGCGCGGTCCGCCGAAAATATACCCGCTTGCGCGGTGTTGATAAGGCTCATGCGGCTCCACTTTGCCGTATCACGGTACAGTTGTTGGGAAGCGTGCCTTGCCTTGTCATAGGCCGCAAAGTCCGCCAGTACCATGTACGGGTCGGTGGTCATGAGGGAATCCGCGATATCCTGAAACTCGACGCCGCAAAAGCCTTGTCTTAACGCTTCCAGAGCGGCTTTCAGCTCAGTATTGTTTTCAAGGAGCACAGAGGGATGGTATCCTGCTTGCTTTAAGGTTTGCACTTCTTCTGCTGTCATGCCGAAGAGAATCATGTTTTCTTTCCCCACGGCATCGCGGATTTCCACATTTGCGCCATCCAGCGTGCCGAGCGTGACAGCGCCGTTTATCATGAATTTCATATTTCCGGTTCCGGAGGCCTCCGTTCCCGCAAGGGAAATTTGCTCGCTGATATCGGCCGCAGGCATCAGCAGTTCTGCGAGCGTCACGCGGTAATCCTCCAGATAGACAACCTTCATCTTCTGATTCACTCTTGTGTCCGCGTTGATGGTTTTGCCAAGGTTTACAATAAAGCGGATAATCTGCTTTGCAAAGTAATATCCGGGGGCGGCTTTTGCGCCGAACAGATAGGTGCGGGGGGCAAAGTCCATATCGGAATTTTCACGCAGGCGCAGGTAGTCTGTGAGTAATTGCAGTGCATTTAAATGCTGTCGCTTGTATTCGTGCAGACGCTTAACCTGCACGTCAAAAATTGAATTCGGGTTAATTTCTATCCCATTTTCCCGTTTTACATATCGTGCCAGTCGGATTTTGTTTTCCCGCTTGATTTGCGCAATCTTTTCCAGAACGGACGGGTCGTCTTTATATTTCATCAGCTTTTGCAGTTTGGCAGCGTCATGCACAAATCCGTCGCCGATGAGTTCCGTCAGCAGGGAGGAAAGCCCCGGGTTTGCCTGGCAAAGCCAGCGTCGATGGGCAATTCCGTTGGTCACGCTTTTGAATTTTTGGGGCATTTCGGTGTAAAAATCGTGGAATACCCTGTTTTTTAAAATCTCGGAATGCAGTTTGGAGACCCCGTTTACGCTGTGGCAGGAGACGACAGCAAGATTTGCCATCTTTACAAATCCGTCGTTCCACGGTGCCATGCGACCCACTTTATATCCGTCAACGCCGCGGTTATGCATTTCAGCGCAGAATCGGCGGTTAATCTCCTCCACAATCTGATAAATCCGCGGCAGGCGCGAGCGGAACAGGTCAATTCCCCAGCATTCCAGCGCTTCCGCCATCACGGTGTGGTTGGTGTAGGCGAACACGTTCTGCACAATCTCCCACGCGGGATCCCAGCCGTAACCGCATTCGTCCATCATGACGCGCATCATTTCCGGAATGGCCAGTACAGGGTGCGTGTCGTTTAAATGAATTGCAATGCAGTCGGGCAGATTGTCAAGCGTGCGGTTGCGGAACAGGTGGTGCCGAATGATATCCTGTACGGCGGCCGAAACCAGAAAATACTGCTGAGAAAGGCGAAGACTTTTTCCCTCCGGGTGATTGTCCTCCGGATACAGGACTTTCGTGATGGTTTCCGCCATTGCCTTTTGTTCCACGGCGCGCAGATAATCCCCGCCGTTAAACAGTTTCATGTCAAAATCCTCACTGGTTGCCGACCAGAGCCGCAGCCGACTGATGCCGCGTCCGTCCATGCCGGGAACATAAAGGTCACTGGGCACCGCAATAACTTTTGTAAAATCTTTGTGGTTTACCACATGGAAGCCGTTGTTCCAAAAATCGTCAATCCAGCCGTTAAAACGCACCTCAATACTTTTTTCGGGCTCGCTGCGCAGCCAAATTTTACCGCTGGGCAGCCAAAAATCAGGCAGCTCCGTTTGCCAGCCGTCCACCAATTTTTGTCTGAAAATGCCGTATTCGTAGCGCAGGGAATATCCGGTTGCCGGAATGCCGAGGGAGGCCATTGCGTCCAGAAAACACGCCGCAAGGCGACCAAGACCGCCGTTTCCCAAACCTGCGTCCGGCTCCTGCTCATACAGGGCGTCCAGTTTGAGCCCCAGCCCCGCAAGAGCTCGGCGATAATCCTCTTCAAGTCCCAAATTAAAAAGGCAGTTTTTCAGAGATCGTCCCAAAAGAAATTCCATGCACAGGTAATAAACCTGTTTGGTTTTCGTTTTTTCCGCAAGCCGAATAAACTCGCTGCGGCCCATCTCCATTTGGTCGCGCACGCAGAGCGCCACGGCTTTATAACACTGCTCGTCGGTGGCGTTATTTAGGCTGACCCCAAAAACCAGCTCCAGCATCCTGCAAATAGATTCTTGTATCTTTTTAATCGGCTGTCTGTAAATCATCTAAACGGCCTCCCGAAAACAAAATTTGTATTCTGTATATAGTACATCAAAGTATACCATTTATCAAGAATAAAAGATTTAGCTATCAACGGTAATGGATATAGCCGAAAATTCGCTTTATTATGCGAAATTTCAGAAAAGTATCTTCTCGATAAGGAAAGGGTTTGTTAGGAAGAAATATCTCTGTATTTTTGTATAATATGCTGAAAATGCGCAAAAGTGCCGATATATAAAAAGCCTTGAATTAAGCCCTGAACTGACGGCACCGCAGCGCAAAAATGAAGGAGAAAAGTAAAGAAAATCTCTTTCATATTATACGAAAATAGATTATAATAAGCATAGAAAAATAAGCATAGAAAAAACGCGGCTTGACGAAAGGGAATGAATGGATTGAGCAAGAACAGGATTAAACTGAATATATGCGGCTGTGAATGCGTCATTAGTTCTGAGGACAGCGAGGGCTACATGCGCTCCGTCGGGGACGAGGTTCAGAAAACCATCGAAGAGATTATGGCCAGGAATGAGCGCATTTCCACCACGATGGCTGCTATCATCGCCGCGTTAAGCTTCTGTGATGAAGCCCATAAGGCTGCTGATACAGCGGAAAATCTGCGCGGGCAAATCCGCGATTATCTGGAGGATTCCTCCCATGCCCGCTTAGAGGCGGAGGAGTCCCGCAGGGAGATTGAACGCTTAAAGCGCGAGATTCAAACGCTGCGCGCACGTTTGTCCGCAGCGGGAGAAGAAGTCCCGCAGGGAACACCCGCCGAAAAAGCACCTCCGATTGCGCCGGGCGCGGAAGTTCCGCACCCGCACACGGGAAAATTTTCACGTGTGACCCACCATGAAGATAACCCTGATCCCGAAGGCTTTATGAGTTTCTTTGAGAAGAAAACCGATGAGCCGTAACATAGAAATTCTTGCACCGGCCGGTTCGCAGGAGAGCCTTACAGCGGCTGTCCGCGCGGGTGCGGACGCGGTTTATCTGGGCGGCACGCGGTTTTCCGCGCGGGCGGGAGCCAAGAATTTTTCAGAAGAAGAACTGCAATCTGTGGTTCGGTACTGCCATGCGCGAGATGTGAAAGTGTATCTTGCCATCAATACTCTGATGCTGGAAGAGGAGCTGCCGGCGGCGCTTGATTTTGCGCGTTTTGCCTGCTCTTTGCCGGTGGATGCCATTTTGGTGCAGGATATGGGACTTGCCTCCCTGCTGATGCGGCACGCGCCCAAATTACAATTGCACGCATCCACACAGACGGGTGTCCATACACCGTCCGGCGCTAAAGCATTGTATGAATTGGGCTTTTCACGAGTTGTGCTTGCGCGGGAACTTTCGCTTGAGGAAATATCGCAGATACACAGCGCCTGTCCGATTGAACTGGAAACGTTTGTGCATGGCGCTTTATGTATGTCCGTCAGCGGTCAGTGCTATTTCAGCTCTGTCCTCGGCTCCCGCAGCGGAAATCGGGGCATGTGCGCACAGCCCTGCCGATTGCCGTTTTCTGTTCCCGGCGGTACGGGGCACGATTTGAGCCTAAAAGACCTTTCCATGATTCGACGATTGCCGGAATTGTGCAAAGCGGGGGCAGTCTGCGCAAAGATTGAAGGCAGGCTCAAGCGCCCGGAATACGTTGCAGCTGCCTCGGCGGCCTGCCGATTTGCGGCGGATGGGAAAGAAATTCCTGAGAAACTCCTGCAAAATCTGGGTGCGGTGTTTTCCCGTTCAGGTTTTACCACGGGCTATCCTGATGGTAAGCGCGGGAGGGAAATGTTCGGTGTGCGCTCCAAAGAGGATGCAGCTGCGGCAACGGGAAAAGTCCTTTCCGAACTGCGGAATCTTTATTCCAAAGAAAGAATGAAAATTCCCGTTGATTTTATTCTCAAAATCACATATAATAAGCCGATGCAGTTAACGGCTGCGGTGAGGAACGGCATTGCGGTGACTGTTACCGGCGCCGCTGCACAGCGCGCCGAACATCGGGCGTTGGATGCGGAACGATGCTCCGCACAGCTTGCAAAAACCGGCGGAACACCGTTCTATGTTAACTCTGCAAAAGTGGAATTGGACCCGGGTCTTGCCGTGCCGGCAGCGGAATTAAACCGCATGCGGCGCAACGCACTGGATAAGCTGCTCGAGCGTCTTGCTCAGCGCCCTCAAATTCCGTGGGTGGAGTGTGCAGATGAGAAACCCAATGCACATCATGCCGAATCCATGCGCTTTCGGGCACGCTTTCCCCATGCGGATTTGCCGTTGAACGCCAAGAAGCTGGAACTCTGCTATGTTCCCTATACCACAGAGCCGCACCGTCTTGCCCGGCTTCTTGCGGATGGTTTTCCGGCGGCAATTGAATTGCCGCGCGGAATGTTCGGCATCGAAAAGGCCGTGCGCCGACACCTTGAAAATGCGAAAGCCGCCGGCATTACGGATGTTTGGGCTGGTACACTCGACGGTGTGCGACTTGCGCAAGACTGCGGATTGACCGTGCACGGAGGTTTTTCGCTCAATATTACGAACACATTTGCTCTGGAGTTTTACCGCTCGCTGGGCGTACAAGACGCGGAGCTTTCGTTTGAGCTGACGCTGCGTCAAGCGGCACGCCTTGGTGGGAGCATGCCGCGCGGGCTGATGATATACGGACGCCTGCCGCTGATGCTCTGCCGTACCTGCCCTGCCGCAAATTCACCGGGAGGCTGTCGTTCCTGCAAGAAGGAATCAGCACTGACCGACCGCCGGGGGGTAAAATTCCCTGTGAGGTGTTACGGTGCCTGCAGCGAGGTGCTCAATTCTGTTCCGCTGTCCATGGCGGACCGATTGAATGAAATGGATAACATAGATTTCGGGTTGCTCCGCTTTTCAACGGAAACTCGGCGCGAAACGGAACAAATCATAGAAAATATATTAAACGGAACCGGAACCAAAGCACCGCCGAATTCCTTTACAAGGGGTCTTTATTACCGCGGGTTTGCTTCCGGCGGGAGGTAATATGAAAATCCGGATTAAAAAATTAAAGCCAAACGCAATCCTGCCCACACGCGGAAGTGCAGGGGCGGCCGGGCTGGATTTATACGCATGTATTGATGAGCCGATTTTGATTGAGCCGCGCGGGCTTTACCGCATTCCAACGGGTGTGGCTGTTGCGCTTCCCGGCCCGGAAACAGTCGGACTGATTTTTGCCCGAAGTGGACTTGGAGTCAAACACGGTGTGTCGCTTTCCAATGCCGTCGGCGTCATAGACAGTGATTACCGCGGTGAGTTGATCGTTGGGCTTTGTAATATGGGCGAAACCCCGTACTTGTTGTCTCCGGGGGAGCGGTTTGCACAGTTGGTTGTTATGCCCGTTTACCGGGCGGAACTGGAGGAAACGGACGACCTCGGCGAAACGCAGCGCGGCGACGGAGGATTTGGCTCCACCGGAAAATAAGAATAAAGGTTCGGAGATTTTCATATGAAAAAGGGAATCCTAAAGACGCTTCTGTTGATTGTCCTGCTGGCTTTGGCGGTTGTTCTTGGCAAAGCGGTTTCGGATGCGGCGGCGGGCACGCATTTTTTGTCCTTTCTGAGTGCCGGCGCCAGCTTTGGAATTTCAACTGTGACAGTCGACCTAGCCGTTCTCCGCTTTACCTTCGGAATGGCTGTTGATCTGCATGTTGCACAGGCATTGCTTTTGCTTGTTGCCATTTTGGTCTATTACAGAATAAACTGAACTAGAAAACAATTCGCAAATGAATAGGAGTTATCCAGACCATGTTACTGTTAGCTTCTTCATCACCGCGCCGCAGAGCACTGCTGAAGATGGCCGGTTATGAATTCAGCGTTGTACCGGCAAACGTCAGTGAAAAAGTATTGCACGGAACCCCGCCGATGCAGATTGTGGAACAGCTTTCCATGCGCAAAGCGCAGGCAGTGGCAAAACAGTATCCCCAGGCCGTTGTATTGGCGGCTGATACGATTGTGGTGTTTAAAGGAAGAGTTCTTGGAAAGCCGAAGGACGCCGAGGCTGCAAAAGCTATGCTGAAGCTTTTGTCCGGCAACGTGCATCAGGTTTATACCGGCTATACCGTTATCAGCGGCAAACAGTTAATCTGCGGCCATGAATGTACATCTGTGGAATTTTATGCGCTGTCGCAGGCGGAAATCAATGCATATGTGGAAACGGGAGAACCGCTCGACAAGGCCGGTGCTTATGGAATCCAGGGGAAGGGAGCATTGTTTGTCAAGCGAATTAACGGAGATTATTACAATGTAGTCGGTTTACCAATTGCAAAAATTAACAGGATATTGACAGGATTGAGCAAGAAAACAGAGTAGCTATCGACAGCGGCGGGAAATGCCCAAATTTTTATTGAGAATCTCCGTCTTTCGGGTTATAATAAAAAAAGATTGGAAAATCCGGAACCGGACCCGGCCCGGATGCCTTGAAAGGGGAAAAACAGATGTTTTCAAAAGATATAGGAATAGACCTGGGTACTGCCAATACCCTGGTGTTCATGAAGGGAAAAGGAATTGTCATGCGCGAGCCGTCCGTTGTCGCGGTGGATGTGCGGTCGGACACAGTTCTGGCAGTGGGAACGCAGGCAAAGGAAATGATCGGACGCACACCGGGTTCCATTGTGGCTGTCCGCCCCATGAAAGACGGCGTGATTGCGGACTTTGATATTACAGCCACCATGCTCAAACATTTCATTCGCAAAGCGGTGAAAACAAGCGCATTTTCAAAGCCGCATATCATCATCTGTATTCCCTCCGGAGTAACAGAGGTGGAACGCCGCGCTGTGGAAGACGCCGCCCGCCAGGCAGGCGCAAATAATGTGGAACTGATTGAGGAGCCGATGGCTGCCGCAATTGGAGCGGGACTCCCTGTTTCTGAGCCGACCGGAAGCATGGTTGTGGATATCGGCGGCGGGACAGCAGAGGTTGCGGTTATCTCGCTTGGCGATATTGTCACGTCCGTTTCCGTTCGCTGTGCGGGGGACAAGTTTGATGAAGCGATTATCTCCTATGTTAAGAAAAAATATAACTTGCTCATTGGTGAACGTACGGCAGAGGACATTAAAATTCGAATCGGTTCGGCTTTTCCAACGGAGGACAATGAAAATGCATCCGTTGAAATTAAGGGACGCAATTTAGTCGACGGCCTTCCCAAGAATGTGAACATCAGCGCGGAGGAAGTCCGTGAAGCCTTGAGCGATCCCCTTGCTATGATTGTTGATGCGGTGAAAAGCACGCTGGAGAAAACCCCGCCGGAGCTTTCTGCGGATATCATAGATCACGGGATTATGCTCACCGGCGGCGGCGCGTTGCTGCGCGGGTTGGACAAGTTGATAGAACAGGAAACTGGGATGCCGGTTCATGTGGCGGACGATCCCCTTGACTGCGTGGTCAACGGCACCGGTAAACGGCTGGAAATTGATATGCCGTCTTCTTACTATAAATCCAATCAAAAACGTTAAATTTACACGCAAAGGACGGGTGCTGCAGACTGGAACGTTTGCAGCGCCTATTGTTTTGCATGGAATTTTGCATCCGGTGCTTGTGCTTAGATTTTACTCCATTTCCAACGCATGTATTGGTGGAAAACATCGCCTGCCGGAACTTGCTTTTTTTCTGCGAAATCTTTACATATCTTTTTGAAAGTGGGCATCCCGGTTCCCAGCGGGTCTTGAATCTCCATCACTTTTTTGTCCAGTCTTTTTAATTCTTCAGCAGTCAATATACCACCTCCTTTTATTGTATTCGTCTTATGACACGGAAAAATTATGATTCGATTATAATAATATCATATCATAAAATATCTAAAGTGGAATAAAAACACCGACTAATACGAATGAGTAAGTGATTTGAAAAGTTTTACCATGGTAGTGATATTGACATAGCTTTGTGATATAATGAAAATTCAGATATGGCTTTATATTAATGTTTTGGGAGATATTCTATGAGATATTATACACCGTACGGTTCTTTCTGGCCCTATGGGGATCCGCGTTATTATATGGCTGTGCAGGAAGAAAAAAAGCAGATACGCAAAGAATCCAACCGTCTTGGGTGGACTGCATTTCTGGGGATTTTTCTCCTTTCGGCGCTGCCGCTTGTGTTTATGCGATATCTTCGGATGCTGCAGCCCAATCAGCCTGGTTTTGAGGCTTTTGGAGGGGTTAACCCGGTTTTGTATTACCTGATTTTTTCTCTGGGCTATTTGCTGGGGCTTGCAGTTCCCGTTCTGCTGTATTTTGCGCTGCGTCGGATACCGTTTTCGGCCGGACTGCCGTTTCGCAAAATCGGCGTTGTTAAAACTTGTGCTTTGATATTTTTGGGTGGCGCCGGGTGTATGTTGGCAAATATTCCGGCGAATATTGTCATCAATTTGGAGCAGTTTTTCGGTTTCAGCGGGAATATTCCGGATATGCCGCTCAACGATAATCCGGCTGTACTGATTTTGTATGTATTAAGCATTGTTGTAATTCCGCCAATTGTGGAAGAAATGATGTTCCGCGGTATGATTTTGCAGGGATTGCGCCGCTTTGGAAACGGGTTTGCAATTGTGGCGTCAGCGGTGCTGTTCGGCTTGTACCACGGAAATTTGGCACAAACGGTGTTTGCTTTTCTTTGCGGCCTTATACTTGGATTTGTCGTAATACGAACCAATTCCCTTCTTCCTTCTATTTTGATTCATGCGCTGAACAACGGCATTTCTGTGGCAATCCAGTTTGTTGAACGATACCGCGGAACCGATGCGGCGGTTTATGTGAATAATATAGAAACGAACGTTCTGCTTGTGCTAGCGCTGATTTCTCTGCTGTATTTTTGGTTTAAAGACAGGAACTTTTTTCGTCCGCGCGTTTCTGCTTCACCGCTCCGTTTTTCCCAAAAGCTTGGCGCACTGTTTTCCAATCCCGGCATTATCATGATTGTGTTATACTCGGCTTTTACTTCCGTGTATATTCTAACGGCAGCTTGACCGATGCGCAGCGATGAAGAATTTATGCGCGAAGCGATCTTGCTGGCGCGGGAGGCGAGTGCACAAGGAGAAGTTCCGGTGGGAGCGGTGGTTGTTCGGAACGGGGAAATTGTGGCGCGCGGAAGAAACCGCAGGGAAAACGGAAAAAACGCGCTGTATCACGCAGAGCTGGAAGCGATTGACGGGGCCTGCCGTGCACTGGGCGGCTGGCGGCTGTGGCAATGCGAACTGTTCGTTACGCTGGAACCGTGTCCCATGTGCGCCGGGGCAATCATCAACGCCCGTTTGCGCCGTGTGGTATTCGGTGCCCGAGACCCCAAAGCTGGTTCGTGCGGCTCTGTTGTAAACTTGTTTGAATTGCCATATAACCATAAGCCCCAGCTTCTGGGAGGTGTTCTGGAAGAGGAGTGTTCTGCACTCTTGAAAGACTTTTTCCGGCGGCTGAGGAAAGCAAATCCCCAAAAATGCAAGTGAAAGGACCCTGCTCCATGCCTGAACTGCTTGATTTGTTTCTGACTTTTTCCAGAATCGGCGTATTGACCTTTGGCGGTGGATACGCGATGCTTCCCATCTTACAAAGGGAGATTGTGGAAGACAAAAAATGGGCTGAGGAAAAGGAACTGGCGGATTATTACGCAATTGGGCAGTGCACACCCGGTATCATCGCCGTGAATACTGCCACGTTTATCGGATGTAAGCGAAGGGGTGTCATTGGAGGAATTGTGGCAACCCTTGGGCTTGTCTTTCCGGCAATTTTTATCATTACGGCAATTGCGGCCTTTCTGCGGAATTTTGCCGAGCTGCAGGTGGTAAAGGATGCTTTTGCCGCTGTTCGTGTCTGTGTCTGCGTGTTGATTCTCAATGCAGTTATCAAGCTGGGCAAAAGCTCTGTCAAAGATAAAATCACGGTAGCTATTTTTCTGTGCGTCTTTCTGCTTTCGTTTTTCACCGGCATATCCCCGATTTTTTGGGTTTTGCTGGCCGCTGCGGCCGGAATTTTGACGAAAGGCGGGAAGCGCGCATGATTTACCTGAAACTATTCTATGAGTTTGCCAAAATCGGTCTTTTCTCCGTCGGCGGCGGCATGGCTACCCTGCCGTTTTTAACGGATCTTGGCAACAGCACAGGTTGGTTTACGGCGGAGGACCTTGCCAATATGCTCGCTATTTCTGAGTCGACACCGGGCGCAATCGGCGTGAATATGGCAACTTATGTGGGATTCCATGTTGCCTCTTTTCCGGGGGCGGTGCTCGCAACGCTGGGGCTGATTACGCCGTCCATTGTTGTGATTGTGATTGTCGCGCATATGCTTGGGCGCTTTCGGCAGAACAAGACGGTGCAGGATGCGTTTTACGGACTGCGCCCCGCGTCCACCGGCTTGATTGCGGCAGCAGGTCTCGGCGTGGCCAATATTTCCATTCTGACAATGGATCAATTCGCAGCTACGGGCAATCCGCTGTTCTTTGCGGACTGGAAAGCACTTTTGCTTGCCGCTGCACTGTTTTTTGCGATGAAAAAGGTAAAATGGCATCCCGCGTGCTTTATCGCTATTTCCGCAGCAGTGGGAATTTTATTTCATTTTGGCAGCTGAATCATGTACATATATGGCAAAACGCCGCAACGGACAAAAATCCGTTGCGGCGTTTTTATTTTGTATGCCGTATTCATTTAGTAAAATCTTAACCGCAAATTTTATTCTTTTCGTAAGAATTTCTGCTTGTTTAAGTAAAGTGTATCCCCGTCCAACTGAAATGAGTAAACATCTTTGACGTTCTTAACCATGATTTTATATTCAATGGTAATCTCGGAACCTTGAATGTTGTAAGTTCCACGAAAGGAGCCTAAGTTCAGAACTTTCATTTTCATGGTTCCGTCGGCATGAAAGCGGTATTCCGTCAACCCGCAGGTATCTTTCCAAACGCCGGCAATACTGTCCGATTTTGAGGGCGGAGCGGTTTTGCATCCGGAAAGCAAGAGCAGAATGACCGTGAGTATTGCCAAAATCCACTTTTTCATGAAAGACCGCCCCCTTATCCATACAAAACGGGACCATTTCCTTTCTGTGCGGCCGAGTCATATTGAGTCAAACTCAATGATTTTCAAAACGGAGACCCACCACACGCCGAGGAAGCCCTGTCAGTGTTGCAATTTGTTCCTGTGTCAGGGGATTGTAAGTGATGCTCCATTCTTGAAGATTTGGGTCTATCAGCAGGCATGCGGCGAATAAATCCGCTTCGCGTTCATAGCGGGGCGCATACAGATAGGTTAGGTCCGCAATCACCTGCGCGTTCAGTTTCGGGTGGAGCAGCAGATGCCCCAGCTCATGCGCGCAGCAATAACCGCTTTCTGTTTCGGAAAGCGTATCTTTTAATACAATGATCGGAATGCCGGTTTCCGTGCGAAAACAAAAACTGTGCACTTTCGCCGGTAAATCCAGTCGATGCACATAAACTCCCATGCGGTCACACAGCTCAAACGGGGAATTGCTTCCGAAACGCGCGGTAATGCTGTGCGCCAGATTTTCAATTCCGTTCATTGCAACCTCCCAAAGTTTATTCCTTCGGAGAGGACAGCGCGGCCGCAATGCGAATGGCGTTCGCAATCTTTTCTCGGTCACTGCGGCTCATCGGCGCACCGTTGAACATCAACCCCTGCTGGCGTTCCAGCGTGCGCGCGAAACTGTCAATGACATCTCCGATATCGCTGGAGCTTTGTGCTCCAAGCAGTTCGTCCGTGCTGCATTTCAGAATGCGGGCAAGGCGCGTGAGAACCGTGCTGTCCGGAATGCGTCTGCCCTGCTCATACATACCGATGGCGGACGCGGAAACACCTACTTTTTTGGCCAGTTCTTTTTGCGTCATTCCGTTTTCCACACGCAGCTGACGAATTTTTTCACCTATCACATGGATCACCTTCTATGGAGGTGTATTATAGCACACAAAATGTGTTGTTTCAAGAGTTTTTTCTGAATCCAAGAGCAAAGTCCCAAATTTGTCCACTTGGTCACTGAATCAGAACAATTGTTCTAAAAAATCTTGAAATCATTCTTGCACGGTGATATGATGAATTAACAGCACGGGGGATACAATTCATCCGGCGCTTTATTATACTTTGTAACTACACGTATTGTGTAGAGAAAGGAGACATATGGATTACTGCGAATGGGGTATGGAATATCTGCGGCAGGCGCAAAGGCTAAAGGAATACCTAAAACCTCTTCGAGAGCAGCTGAAAAAGGTCTCCGGTCCAGAATATATTATGCTGTACCGTAGGGTATCCATGCTCAACGAAATGCGTCTGGAACTGTACCACACGGGGAATGATTTGCTGAACAAGGGGGCACGCGGATGAATCGCAGGTCTAACTTAAGTCTTGACTTGTTTGGGGACAGGCTGGATTTCAACCCAAAGGGATTGGACGACGGCGGGGAGCATAAAAGAATGCTGCGCACCATGATGCTGGCCGCGCGCGGAGAACTGACGGCAAGGCAAATGCAGTGTGTGCGCCTGTATTACGCGGAGCAGAAAAAAATCGTCGAGATTGCTCAGGAGTTGGGGGTATCCCCCTCCACGGTGTGCAGACATCTGAAAAAAGCGCGGCTGCGGCTGAAAAAGATTCTGCAATACTGCTATCCTTCCCTGCGACGCAAAACGGGAGACAAGGACGACCTTGCATAAATGGGGGCTGAAGAAATGAACGAGAATCTTACGTTTCCTTTGCACAAGTGCGGTTTTCTTGTTCCAGTGCAAGCAGGCGGCTTTTTATGTCAAGCCCCGCCGCGTAACCAATCAGTGAGCCGTCCGAACCGATGACGCGGTGGCAGGGAATCAGAATGGCAATCGGATTTTTATTGTTTGCCATGCCGACGGCGCGGTATGCTTTCGGGCTGCCGATTTGTTCCGCGATTTGTCGGTAGCTGCGGGTTTCGCCGTAGGGGATACTTTGCAGGGCGTGCCAGACGCGTTTTTGAAACTCGGTGCCCCGCGGGGAAAGCGGCAGGTCAAACTGCTTTCTCTTTCCGATGAAGTATTCCTGAATCTCTGCGGCGGCTCGGTCGGTCAGCGGAGAACGGCACAGCGTTTTTCTTTCCGCTGCCCCGAACCGAACCATGGTTATCGCTCCCTCGTTAGACGCAATGGTCAGTTTGCCGATTGCGGTATCGTAAACAAAACAAAAATGATCCGAATTTTTTTCCCTCACGTTCTTACCCGTTTTCAATCACCGCTTTCTTAAAAACTCTGTTTCCTCCAGTATAGCAGAAAAAATACTTTTTTCCGCAGAAATCAAAACAGCCGACAAATGTTCGGGGTCGACAACAGAAAATTATGGAATGAAGTAATACAATATGTATAATGTTTGACAAAAAATACGCTTTGTTCGGATTTTGCGTTCCGATTCAAAGCGTATTTTCATAATCGTGCGTTTGATTCTATCAATGCAAAGTAATACCGGGGTCTTCTATCGGACCCGATGGTCCACTACCTGGATTGTTCTTTTGAGCTTCTCTAAGTGCCTCTAAATCAGCTTGTGTTCCTTGATGAAGATAATCATTATGATACGTTGAACCACTCGAGGATGTTCCTCCAGTATTACTGTTACTTTGTGTTTCTTCGCTGTTGTTCTGTGCCGGGGAACTGACTGTCTCATAGGACTTCACTGTCTTAACTTCAACTTTTGCGTTTGGATAAAATGTTTTTATTGCCTCTTCAAATGTTTTCCCTTCTGCCACTAATTTACGTATTTCCTCCTGTATATTTTCTGGTATTCCCACTTTATCCATTGCCTTTTCTTTAGCATCCGATAGTAAAGGTGCCTTCTCTTCTTCGCTGCTTGTCTCACTGCTTACCGAACTGCTCGCTTCACTGTTTGTGCTGTTTGCCGCGGCACTCGCCGAACTTGCAGGGCTCTCCGAACTCGGTTCGCTCGTACTGCTTTCGGTTTGAACTTCTGTGTTTTCTGTCGTATTCCTGCTTTCGGAGTCGCTCGCGGTACTCGCGGTACTCTCCGATTTGATATCGGTATGATTTGCCGCACAGCCTATCGGTTGAGAAACCAATAATAGACAGGCGATGATTGGAAGTATCTTTCGTTTTACCCTCATAGATGTTCCTGCCACCTTTGTGCCCCCTTGATGAAGGAATCAAATATTTTTTTAAAAAACATATCTTACTGAATTTTACACTCTTTTATCATAATCGTGCGTTTGATTCTATCAATGCAAAGTAATACCGGGGTCTTCTATCGGATCCGATGGTCCGCTAACTGGATTGTTCTTTTGTTCTTTTCTAAGTGCTTCATAATCAGCCTCGGTACTCTGATCGAGGTAATCTTTATCATACATCGGAATACCCGGAGCAATCTCTTCCTCATTACTTTGTGTTTCTTCACTACTATCCTGTGCCGGGGAACTGACTGTCTTGTAAGTTTCTACTGTTTTTGTTTTAAATGTTGCATTCGGATAAAATGTTTTTACCGCCTCTTTAAATGTTTTACCCTCGGCTACTAACTTCCGTATTTGCTCTTTTGTATCCTCGGGAATTCCAGCCTTCGTCATGGATTCTTCTTCTACATCCGATAATAATGGTGCCTTCTCTGCTTCACTGCTTGCTTCACTGCTTGTCTCACTGCTTACCGAACTGCTCGCTTCACTGTTAGTGCTGTTTGCCGCGGCACTCGCTGAACTTGCAGGGCTCTCCGAACTCGGTTCGCTCGTACTGCTTTCGGTTTGAACTTCTGTGTTTTCTGTCGTATTCCTGCTTTCGGAGTCGCTCGCGGTACTCGCGGTACTCTCCGATTTGATATCGGTATGATTTGCCGCACAGCCTATCGGTTGAGAAATCAATAATAGACAGGCTATGATTGGAAGTATCTTTCGTTTTACCCTCATAAATGTTTCTGCCACCTTTGTGCCCCCCTGATGATGAAATTAAATATTTTTTTTAAAAAGCATATCTTACTGAATTTTACACTCTTTTATCATAATTCGCAAGAGTCAATAAAAACCGCAGGCACATACGATTGACGCAGCGTCAAATGGAAGTTCCTTTCTGCGGGAGTGGAATATCGTGTGCGTTTCTGAGCTTTTTTCATTTTAAACAAAGGTGGAATTTTGCTGATTCTGTGAGTTTTTGAGAAATAAAAGCTAAATACAAAGGTTATTTTGGGTATTTCCACAGTTGATTTTAGAGGTTTAAAGTGATAAATTAAATATGTTAAAAATTTTGGGAGGAAGGTCTGCATATGTGCGGCGGTCTGTTCAGCAAAAAGTTCCATCCAATAGCCCACACGGAAGCGGGCCGATTTATGCTGTCTATCATTACTTTTCACCGAGATAAAAGTAAATAGACATGCCATGACAGAACGATAAAGCCTCTATAACTTTTATGAAACACAGCGGCTTGTTTAAAAAGGGCAGGCCGCTGTTTTTATTGAAAAGCTTCATGAATAAGACAATAAGGGAGAGGAATCACATGAAAAAGAAAATTACAGCACTCCTGCTGACCGCGCTGATGGCGGTTTCACTGGGAGCATGCAGCGGAAATTCAGCCTCATCTGCGGAAGAGTCATCACAGGCGGCTTCCGCAACATCAGCACAGGATGCGTCCGAATCCGCGGATAAAACTTATACGGTTGGAATCTGCCAGCTGGTGCAGCATCCGGCTCTTGATGCCGCCACCGAAGGATTTAAGCAGGCTTTGACCGATAAGCTCGGAGACAAGGTATCCTTTGACGAGCAGAACGCCTCGGGCGACACCGCCAGCTGCGCTACCATCTGCAACCAATTCGTTTCCTCTAACGTGGACTTGATAATGGCAAACGCCACACCGGCGCTTCAGGCTGCCCAAACGGCGACGAATGAAATTCCGATTCTCGGCACTTCTGTCACCGATTACGGCACCGCTCTTGATATTGATAACTGGACCGGAACCACAGGCAGAAATATTTCCGGAACCTCTGACTTAGCTCCGCTGGACCAGCAGGCAAAAATGCTCCAGGAGCTTTTCCCGGACGCGAAGAACGTTGGGATTCTCTACTGCTCCGCGGAACCAAACTCCAAGTATCAGGATGAGGTTATTACCAAAGAGCTCACTGCGCTGGGATACACCTGCAAAAGCTATACGTTCTCCGATTCCAATGACGTGCAGACCGTTGCCCAAACAGCGGCTTCCGAAAGTGACGTGCTCTATCTTCCCACGGACAATACGGTAGCTTCCAATACAGGCATCATCCAAAACGTTTGCCTGCCCAAAAAAGTGCCAATCATTGCAGGTGAGGAGGGCATCTGTGCCGGCTGCGGCGTTGCAACGCTTTCCATCAGCTATTATGACTTAGGCTACACCACCGGCGAAATGGCATATGACATTCTTGTAAACGGCGCGGACCCCTCCACGATGGAGATTCAATTTGCCCCGAAATTTACGAAGGAATATAACCCGAATATTTGTGAGGCTTTGGGTATCACGATACCCGACGGCTACGAAGCAATTGAGGAGACCGATTGAGCATTTCCTCATTGTGACTGACTAAAATCCGCGGTACCCCCAACGGGGTGCCGTTTTGGTCGTTATATCCATCGGAAGGAAAGGAAAACACTATGGAACAAATGGCATATCTCCTTGCTCTCAATCCCATGAACCTAATTTCGGCCATTCCGGGAAATGTCGCCCAGGGAATCATTTGGGGAATCATGGCGCTGGGTGTGTTCATTACATTTCGGCTGCTGAATTTTGCGGATTTGACGGTTGACGGAACTTTCGCGACGGGCGGCGCCGTTACGGTCGTCCTCATCCTCTCCGGCGTGCCTGTTCCCCTGGCTCTTGCCGCCGCGGTGGCTGCAGGGTTTCTTGCCGGACTTGTCACCGGCCTTTTGAACACCGTTTTTGGAATTCCGGATATCCTTGCTGGAATACTAACGCAAATTTCACTTTGGTCGGTGAATCTGCTGGTCCTCAACGGTGCGAACAAGGCCGTAAACGTGGATAAATATCCGCTGATTGTCACTCTGCGCAATGTTTCAAGTTCCATTGTCACCGCGCTTATTTTTGCAGCGGTTCTCATCTGCATTCTGTACTGGTATTTTGGCACCGAGCAGGGGAGCGCCATCCGAGCCACCGGAAGCAACCCGCATATGGCAAAGGCGCAGGGCATTAATATTGACTTTATGAAGGTCCTCGCGGTTAGTTTGTCCAATGGGTTAGTCGGGCTTTCCGGCGGGCTCTTGTCCCAGTATCAAGGCTTTGCGGACATTAAAATGGGACAGGGATCCATCGTTATCGGCTTGGCCGCTGTCATCATCGGAGAAGTGCTTGGGGACGCACTGCTCGGCAAACATATGAATTTTGCCTATCGGCTCATTTTTGTGGTGTTTGGCGGCGTGGTTTATTACCTCGTCATCGGTCTGGTAATGTGGCTGAAAATGCCGACCGATTTGCTCAAACTTCTCACCGCTGTAATCGTGGCGGTTTTCTTAGCTGTTCCCTATCTTAGGGCGAAATCGAAAAATTCCTTTGCGCGCGCTGGTAAGAAGGGGGCACAAAAAAATGCTTGAACTAAACCAAGTCTGCAAAACATTTAATATTGGTACGGTCAATGAAAAAACAGCTCTCTGCGGAATTGATCTTCACTTAAACGAGGGAGATTTTGTCACCGTAATCGGCGGCAACGGCGCGGGGAAATCCACCTTGCTAAACGCCATCGCGGGAGTGTGGCCCGTCGATGAAGGAACGATTTCTATCGGCGGCGTTGATGTGACCGGTTTGCCCGAATACAGGCGTGCACCGTACATCGGAAGGGTGTTTCAAGACCCGATGATGGGTACTGCCGCGAATATGGAAATTGAGGAGAATTTGGCGCTGGCATTTCGGCGCGGCCAAAAGCGCATAATGCGCTGGGGGGTCACAAAATCGGAGCGAGAACGCTATCGCGAAGCGCTGAAAAGGCTCGGGCTAGGATTGGAGGACCGCATGACCACCAAAGTGGGTCTGCTTTCGGGAGGCCAGCGTCAGGCACTTACGCTTTTGATGGCGACGCTTCAAAAGCCGAAACTGCTGCTTCTCGATGAACATACGGCGGCGCTTGATCCCGCAACCGCTGCAAAAGTTTTGGAACTGACCGACCGATTTGTTGCGGAAAACAATCTGACAGCAATGATGATTACCCACAATATGTCGGACGCCATCCGCCATGGGAACCGTTTATTGATGATGAACGCGGGTAAAATTATTCTGGATATTTCCGGAGAGGACAAGAAAAAGCTCAAGAAGGCCGACTTGCTCCAAAAATTCGCGGAAATTGCCGGCGTGCAGGAGGAAACGGACGAAGTCCTTCTGTCATAAGCCGTTTAAACGGCGGCCCTATCTGCGCAGGACAGCGTCGAATTAACTTTCCGCTTTTTCAATCTATTTTTAGACCTAAGTAATACAGAAAAATATACAAATAGTAAAATTATTGATAAAAAATACGCTTTGTTCGGTTTTTGCTCCGAATCAAAGCGTATTTTTTCATGAAATCGGGGGTTTACCACCGATTTTTGCCACAAGGGGCGGTGTTTTGAAAATCATTCCGTTTGGGTAAATGAAATTATCGATTCTTATTTTTTTTCTTGTCAAACTGGGGATTAATCGCATAGAAGTTCTTGGAATCCATGTTGTCTGTGATAATCCGCAGGCCTTCACCGAAACGCTGGTAGTGCACGACCTCACGTTCCCGCAGGAAACGAATGGCATCGCGCACATCGGGGTCATCTGTGCAGTAGCGGAGGATATTGTCATAGGTAAGGCGTGCTTTCTGCTCTGCCGCAAGGTCCTCGTGGATATCCGCGAGGGAATCGCCGGTGGAAGAAAGCGTGGCAGCATTGAACGGATTGCCGGAAGCATCGCTCGGATAAATACCGGTCGTGTGGTCAATAAAGTAGGCATCGAATCCGGCTTTCTTAATTTGCTCCGGGGTCAGGTTGCGCGTCAGCTGATAGACAATGGTTCCCACCATTTCCAAATGTCCAAGTTCTTCGGTGCCGATATCGGTCAAAATGGCTTTTAACTCCGGGTACGGCATGGTGTACCGCTGGCTCAGATACCGGAGAGAAGCCCCCATTTCTCCGTGCGGCCCGCCGTATTGTGATATGATCAGCTTGGCGAGCGCCGGATTCGGGTTTTTAATTTTTACGGGGTATTGAAGCCTTTTCTCATAAGTCCACATTTATTTGTCCTCCTCCTCGTCAAGCTCCCAGGGCCATGGTTCGGCAATCCATGCCCAACGGTTGGTGGTATTTGTGCTTTCGTTAATCGGGCCGTATGCCGCTTCGTATCTTGCTACAAGGGCATCTGTTTCCTTTCGGCACTTTTCCAGACGGGCGGCCGCTTGGCAGTCTCCCGGATGGGTGTCCAGATAAATATGAAGCTCCCACATGGTAAACTGATTTGCGTTAATTTTACGCATCAGACGCTCGCGTTCGCTCATTTTTCCATCCCTCCGCCTAAAAATGGTTTATTTAATTCGGGGAAAATTGTTCCGTAGTTCAAACCCTCTTCCGGGGAATACGTTGTGTCCATGTTCTGGAACGGAACATAAGCCATTGCGACGGGGGTTTGAGCGGGAAACCGCGACCGGTTTGGCGTGCAGCCCTGTCCGTTGATATAGCTGCTCTTCACGTCGCTGTCCTTCGTCCCGGTTTGCGCCGGGGAGGTGGCGGTGGCCGTTTTATTTTGCGCATTGGCGGTTTCAGTTGAAACTTTTTCGCCGTTCGTCTCTGTCGGGGAAACCGCTCCGCTCGATTTTGGATTTTGACCGCTGGAATACTCCGAGATGACTCCCCCATTGCTGCCGTGTACATTGGCAGTACGGGGATTCGCAGCCGCTTCCGATGAAACCTTGGGAGACGTCCGCACATTTGGTTTGTTATTATATTCCGCCACCATATTATTGGAGGTATTTGCGTTCTCTAACATGATGAATCTCCTTTCGCGAAACTGGATGTTTCTCATCACATATTATGCAGGAAGGATAGGGCGGTGTTATCAAATTTCCCATTTTGCCGTATATAATGACACAGTAGAAAAATAAATCTGTCGCAGTTTGGCGTTTTTTATCATGCAGTGAACATGGCAAAGGAGATTTTTCCTTTCAAATAACCCACACAGTACGCTGCGAAAATCCACAGATTGCAGGGATGGTATTGCCCAAAAATGAGTTTTGCTTGTATAATCGGGCGTGTTGTTATAAAATATAAAAGTTAATCGAATTAAATTTTAAAGTCTGGAGTTGTAACATGGCGGAAAAAACCAGAAAGTTAGGTAAAAAAATTTTTGTGGCTGCTACGCTGATTCTCTCCGTTGGCATTTTGCTGTATTTTCTGTTTACAACAGGCGGAGGAATCGAAACACTGGCCCGCATAGCAAAAACACTCCGACATTCCTGGCTGTTTGCCGCGGTGTTCGCTGCAGTGGTGTGCTGGCTGTTGGAAGGATTGGAAATTCATTTGCTGTGCCGGCATCTAAAACCCAAATGGAAGTTTTCACATTCCTTTTCAACCGGAATGATTGGATTTCTATACAACGCGGTGACTCCGTTTGCAACCGGGGGGCAGCCCATGCAGATGTATACCTTAAGCAGTATGGGCATGGATACCGGTATGGCCGGTTCCGTGGTAGCGGTGAAAACCCTGGCATACCAAATTGTCATGGTTGTGTATGCACTCATCATGGTTGCAATGAAACTCCATTATTTTCAGACGAATGTTACCAATTTCGCGTTTTTAACCGTCATTGGTCTGATTACCAACTGTATCTTTATCGCAACGGTTATCCTTTTCATGGTCAGTGAAAAAACAACGGATCGGATTCTTCGTTCCGTGCTGGCGTTGCTGCACCGCATGAAACTGTGCCGCCGCCCTAAAAAGCGCTATGAGAAAATCCACAATCAGTTGCAAATTTTCCACGATGCCTCCAAAACAATGGGGAACTCCGCTCCGCTGTATCTTGCCGTTATGGTTTCTGCCACGGTGCAGATTACGCTGAACAGTCTGATTCCGTTTTTCATCTATCGCAGTTTCAATCTGCACGGGGCTTCTGTAACCGCGATGGTGGCCGCACAGGTGTTTGTGGCGATGGTTTCCGCCTTTGTGCCGCTTCCCGGTAGTTCCGGCGGTGCGGAAAGCAGTTTCTACCTGTTCTTCGGTCTTTATTTTAAATCCGCAATCTTCCCGGCCATCGTCCTTTGGCGCCTAATTACTTATTACGCCAATATCGTATTCGGAGGACTGTTTGCCTATTTGGCAAGCAGACTGAAACAAGCAGAGCAGGCGAAAAATTAAAAATTCCTGTTGACAAAGAATGGAAGAGGTGCTATACTGCAACTGTATTAATAAAGATAATACAGTACATACAGTGAGGTGAAGAAAATGTTCGTGCTGGATTACAAAAGCCGGCTTCCCATTTATGAGCAGCTGTATCGGTCCATCACGCGGATGGCGGCATTGGGTGCCATGGAGCCGGGCAAAGCCCTGCCGAGTGTTCGAACAGTGGCGCAGGAGCTTGGCATTAACCCAAATACCGTGCAGAAAGCCTACCGAATGCTGGAGCATGACGGCATCATTTTTTCGGTAAAGGGCAAGGGTTCTTTTCTTGCCGGGGATGAGACCGCCATTATGCGCAGAAAGGAACAAGCATTGGAAAAAGTGAGGGAGGCTGCAGCGGAAGCCATCGCATTCGGTGTGACCAAACAAGAGATTCTGGCGCAGATATCCGGCACGTTTGACGGGAGGGAAGATACACATGATTGAGGTAAAGAATCTGACGAAAAAGTTTGGGACGAAAGCCGCGCTGGACGGAGTGACCTTTCAAATCGGGGGAGGTTCCGTTTTTGGGCTGGTCGGTTCCAACGGCGCGGGAAAATCGACATTTCTGCGGACTTGCGCGGGGATTTATGCTCCGGACGGCGGCAATATATTTGTGGACGGAAAAGCGCCGTTTGAAAACACTCCGGTAAAATCCAGAATATGCTTTATTCCGGACTACCCGTATTTTCCGCCGCAATCCACACTTTATGATATGGCAAAGTTTTATGCAGGGGTTTACCCTAAATGGGATCCAAAAAAATTTGACGATTTATGCAAACTGTTTTCACTTCCAACAAAGAAGCGTATTTCCACATTTTCAAAAGGAATGCAAAGGCAGGCAGCGCTGATTTGTGCATTTTCTGCGCGTCCGGACTATCTTTTAATGGATGAAATTTTTGATGGGCTTGACCCGGTCATGCGGCAGCTTTTAAAGAAGCTGGTTTCTCAGGAAGTTGTCGACAAACAGATGACCGTGATTATTGCGTCCCACAACTTAAGGGAACTGGAAGATTTGTGCGACCATGTGGGACTGTTTCATAAGGGCGGCATCCTGTTTGAAAAGGATATTGACGCGCTGCGGCTCGGTGTGTGCAAGGTTCAGGCGGCGTTTAAGCAAATGCCGGACAAAAGTACCTTTGAGCCGTTGGAAATACTCCAGTGGGAAGAAAGGGGTTCTCTGCTGAACCTTGTGGTGCGCGGCAGCCAGGAGGAAATTATGCAAAAGCTCAATTCCATGCATCCCCTTTTTGCAGAGGCGCTTCCGCTTACGCTGGAAGAGGTATTTATCAGTGAAATGGAGGTGGCAGGTTATGACATCAACAACATCCTCTCTTAACGGTGCAGCCCAGTTTCGTCAAACTTATTTGTGGGCACTGAGAAAAAATATAGGCGTGATGGCGCTGCTGGCGCTGCTGTTGTTCCTTGTAAACCCACTCATTTTGCTGATTTCTATGTCTAATGAGACGAAGTCCCTGTCACAGCAGGTGGGAATATCTCAGGCGGAGAAGATGAAAATCCTTGCCGGGAATTATACCGACCTAGTTAATGAGGTACTGCCAACCTTTGCAGTAATGCTTGTTCTGCTGTTCTGCGCGGTACTGTGTGTGATACTGTTCGGTTATATACAGAACAAGCGCAGCGTGGATCTCTACCACGCGCTGCCGGTTAGCCGTGAGCAGATGTTGCTAGGGCGCTGGTGCGCGGGTTTGACCATTTTGTTTGTGCCGGTACTTCTTGACTTTCTATCCTTGCAAATCATTGGTGCAGCTTACGGAGTTACCGTCACGGACGGTGCACGTGCGCCAATGGCGACTATGCTTTGGGTCATGCTGATGGGCACGGCGGTATTTACTTTTGCTCTGTTCATGATGATGTGCGCCGGTACTACGCTGGACGCGATCCTTTCCGCACTCGGCATCAACGCAGGCTATCCGCTTTTAATTCTTTGCGTTTATTGGATTGCGCAAATGCTTGTGCCGGGTATGAGCATCAGAATGGCGGAGCATATGCAGCTGATTACTGCATTGGCACCGATTGCCGCAGCGTTTGTCTCGCTGTATGAGCCTTTTTCCATGGGATTTCTGATTTGGTGGATTGCGATGACAGTTCTGCTGCTGGCGGGAAGCGTTTGGTTGTACCGTAAACGCAAAAGTGAAACGGCGGAAGACAACTTTGCATTTCCTATTCCGAAAATTATTATTCGCTTTCTGGTGTCGGCCGTCGGAGGCATTTGGTTCGGGCTTATGTTGAGTGAGGCATCGGATACCGCATTTTTCATCGGGGTTCTTTTCGGCTCTTTAGCCACCCATATTATCTTGGAAACCATTTATTCGCGCGGATTTAAGAACTTAAAGAAGAGTTTTCTGTGGTACGGCGCGTTTGTCGTTGCGTTTGTCGCGTTTTACGGCGTGCTGTGTACCGGTATGTTCGGCTATGACACCCGCGTTCCGGATGTTTCCGAAGTTGAAAGCGTTACCATTAACAAGGATACATTCTGGAACGGCTCCGGGACACAGTTGGTATATGGTAATAATGATACTACCCATCATACCATTCTCAAGCTGGCACCAACCATTCAAGAACCGGACAATATCAAAACGGTGATTGAGGTACAGAAGGATATCATACAACAGTACCGCAAACAATTCCCTTATCGGTTTAAAAACAACACCGGCATCGGATTGTCCCTGACCTACAAACTGAAAGACGGGAGTGTGTTCACAAGGAGCTATCAGAGTTATTCCGATGATATAAACCTGTATGACGTGATAACACCGGCATATGAAAAACTGTCCGCCATACCGGAATTTACGATAACAAGCGATTTAATTTTCTATCTCTCGCCGCAGGATATCAAGAGTATCGATGTGTATACCATTCAGAACGTCGATGCAGGTGATGATAAAATGGTCGAAAAAACATTTGTGCCGGATGAGCAGACTGCGGAGAGATTGAAGAAGGCACTTGAGAAGGATTTCCGTGGCAAGAAGGTAGACCGGATGTCAGGAACATATTATAGGTATGATAGTGAGTCGGAGGAATCCGATGTTGTCAATCTTCGTATTACGTACAAAGACAGCATCACGCCCAAGAGTGAAGAACTGAAAGCACTGCTGAACGGCTATGAAGGCGAAATTTACGTTCCCGACGGTATGTATTATGTTAGTGGGGACAGTGAGACCGCCCAGCTTTTGAAAGAGCTGGGATGGTTTTCAGAATAGAGTATAAGTAAATTTCATCTTAAACAAACTCACGGGATGCTAAAAAAGCATCCCGAGCAAAAAGGCGGAACAGCCGTACCGAAAGGTATGGGCTGCTCCGTCTTTTTGTTTAAAAATAAATGTCATGGTTTGATTTTTGGGTGATATGAGGGAAAGAAACGTGGGTTTATACTTTCCATTCCAGAATCTTGTCCAAAAAATGCTGCGCCTCTTTTGTTTTTGGCGCTTGAAAAAATTCGGTACTTTTTCCGCTTTCCACAATGGTGTGGTTGGTCAGAAACATAACCGTTTCACAAGCGTTTTTCGCAAATCCCATCTCATGGGTTACCACTATTGTTTTAAGTCCCTCCGCCTGCAGTTCACCGAGCATATCCAAAACTTCCGTTGTGTATTCGGGGTCAAGCGCAGAGGTCGGTTCATCGAGCAGCAAAAGTTTCGGTTTGATGGCAACCGCACGCGCAATGGAAATTCTCTGCTGCTGTCCGCCCGAGAGTTGGCTTGGGTATTTGTTCTTCTCCTCCGAAAGGCCAAATCGGTCAAATAGTCTGTCCGCAATTCGGACGGCATCGGATTTGTTCATCCCAAAAGTGTAAATCAGCGGCAGTGTCATATTGGCGAGAGCGGTTAAATGTTCAAACAGTCCGTTGGATTGAAACACAAAACCGATGTTTCTGCGGTATTTCTGCAGGGCACTTTTGTTAAATGAAATCGTTTCCCCATCCACTCGCAGTGTTCCGGAAGACGGTGAAAGTAATCCCCCGATAATGCGGAGGAGTGTCGACTTTCCACCGCCCGAAGGGCCGAGCACTGCAACCGAGTGGATGTCCGCATGAAAACAAACATCCTGCAGAACAACCTGCTTTTCAAAGGTCTTGCATATGTTAATGAGTTCTAGATCCATGGCTGTACCTCTTTTCAAGCCTTTTGGAAAACAGGGAAACCGCGAATGTCAGAATAAAGTAAAGCAGGCCGACCAAAATGTAATTTTCAAACATTCTGAAGTTATCCGCCGAAATTTCCTGGGTGGTTTGTGTTAGCTCAATTAAAGCAATGACGGAAAGGAGGGAGGAATCTTTAATAATGGATGCAAATTGCCCCGCAAGCGCGGGCAAAATTCTGGAAAGCAGAAGCGGCAGGGTGACCAACTGAAAGGTTTGAGCCGGTGTTAATCCAACTGCCTTAGCGATTTCGTAGTTTTGTGCATCGATGCTTTCGAAGCCTCCTCGGATGATTTCGGAGATATAGGCACCTTCAAACAGGGAAAGGATCAGAACACCGGCGAGGAAACGGTTGTTGATTCCCCATGCGGTGCCGATGATGTAATAAAAAAAATAGATCTGTACCAACAGCGGTGTGCCTCGGATGATTTGCACATAGGTTTTACACAGATAGCTGACAACCAAAACTTTCGACCTTTGCAGAAATGCGGTAATCAATCCGATGAGAAGACTAATCATAAGACTTGCTGAGGAAATTTTTATCGTCATGACAAAGCCCTGCCAGAACCGTAGCTTGTATTGCAGTAACGTGGAAAAGTCAAGCTGTATCCCCACAAGGCCAACGGAAAACCGAGTAAATCCAATCAGGATACCGGCCACCAGTGCGGCGCTGAAAAGCTTATGCGCCGCACCGAGTTTTTTTCCTTCTTTTCTCTCCATAGGGACACCTTAATCAAAGAACCACGGAAAACCGAGTTCGTCGAAAGTCTGCTTTTCCTCGGAAAGATATTTTTCCGTCAGTTCGTCAAATCCACCGTTTTCTTTATATTCTGTTATAAACTCATTGATTTTTGTAAGCAGTTCGGTGTTGCCCTTATTCACTCCCATGCCCCAGCTTTCGCCCTCTTGATTCGGAATCATCACTGCTTTTGTGGTATCCGGATTGTTCTGGTTCTGGCGGTAAATGGTGAGTTCGTCATAAATGAAAGCATCTGCCTTGCCCTGGGTGACCTCAGTGACGCAGGCATTTTCGGAAGAAAAGGCATTGATTTTGGCATTTGTAAGGTTGGTTGTTGCGTAGATATACCCCGTTGTTCCCTTTTTCACAGCGATTGTTTTATCACTTTGGTTTAAATCTTCCACACTGTTGATGTTGGAATCCTGATTGGTGAGCAGCGCAAGGTACGCGTGCGCATAAGGAACGGAAAAATCCACTACTTTGCTGCGTTCATCGGTGATGGTCATGGAAGAAATGACAACATCGACTTTTCCGGTTTGAAGAGAAGGAATCAGGCCGTCCCATGCGGTGTTCTCAATTTGTACCGGCCTGTCTAGGTATTTTCCCAACGCCTTTGCCAAATCCACGCTAATTCCGGCGGGATTGCCGTCATTGTCCTTCGTTTCAAATGGGGGATAGGCAAGTTCCATGCCAACGACCAGTGGGTTTTCTTCCTGTGCCTTGCCGACGCAGCCTGCAAACACGGAAAGAATCATAAGTATGGACAAAGCTAATACGCCTAATTTTTTCATTTTTACACCTCTTAAAATAATTTTTGGGTTTCTATTGCATCATGGGGGCAAACTTCATAACAGCGCCCGCATTCCAAACAGATGGACGGATTGATTTTATAAATTTCGCCCTCCGAAATGGCGTGTTCGGGGCAGCTTTCTTTGCAAACACCGCAGGCGACACAGCGGTCTGTAATGTGGTATCCGAGCGGCACAATTTGCTCCCCGCCAAACGCGAACCGCTCCCGAACAGGCGGTGTAACGGATAGATCAAAGATTTCCCCTTTTCCCCGATACATGCAAAACGCGTCTAAAATATCCCGCTTTTCTCCCGCATACAGGTCGTTCATCATGGGGTTTGCTTCGAATATTTTGTCCACATATTCCCTGTCCACAAGTTCCACAGGCCCGCTGACACGGATGGCTTTATAGGTTTCGTCCATTCCGGTAAGGGCGGCATATTTGTTTTGAGTCAGCTGCCGATAAAACGATTTTCCCCTTGCGGTGGTAAAATAAATTTTGTCGTTTTCAATCAGCATCACATCAGCAATTCGTACGCGGGGCAGTCCGTTTTCTACGGTTGCAAAAGCAACTGATTTTATTTTTCTCAAAAATTGAAGTTCTTTCATTCAGTCACATCCTGCTCAAAATTTGCGGTCATTTTTTCTACAAGGGCTCGAAATGCAGCAATTTCATCTTCTGAAAACCCCAAATACTGCCTTTGGTACAGTTTTTCGGACACTTGCTTGATAACATCGACAAGCTCCAGACCTTTGTCTGTTAAAGAAACTCGGTTGGCCCGCTTGTCAAACATATCTTTGGTGATTTTAGTGTATCCCAAAGCGGTCAGTTTTTTAACCAAACAAGTTACCGTTGAGGGGTCTTTGCTGATTTTTTTAGCAAGTTCATTCATCGTTAAACTCTGATATTGAAGAAGAGAAAGCAAAATGCCTCCGTGAGAAGGGACAATTCCTCTAATCCCTTGATCATCTAAACGTTTGATGATAAATTGCTGCATTTTAAAGTTTAATTTTGCAATCAAATTTGCGGTATTATCCATATACGGTTTTGTCCTTTACAGTTTTGTTTTACATAAATTACTTTGACATCAAATTATACGAATTATACATGGATATCAAAATATTGTCAAGCATTTCTGCTTTCTAGAGATGACAAAAATATTTAGTATTTGTATTTTATGAAAGTCGGATTCAATTCCAATTCAAAATCGAAGATTTCGCCACAAAACGCTAAGTATTTTATAAAAAGTATGAATAAATTGTTTCAAAATTGAAAAGTTTGTGTAAAGGGCACATTGCTTAAAGAAGGATAAATCGGTATACTTAATCTGTTGAGTGGGGCTCGTCTTCTATGTCGGGCAATATTAATTTATGGAGGAATCGAATATGGCAGACAGTACATCGTCGGTCATCCATCCCAAGGGTGATTTTTTCAACCTGAAAGGAAACAAAACGGATGTCCGCACGGAGGTTATCGCGGGACTTACCACATTCTTCACCATGGCGTACATCATTTTTGTCAATCCGGCAATTCTTGGTGACGCAGGCATGGACAAGGGTGCGGTTATGTTGGCCACCTGTATTGCCTCGGCAATTGGTACTTTGATAAGCGGTCTTTTGGCAAACTATCCGCTGGCGCTGGCTCCCGGTATGGGTCTGAACGCATTTTTTGCTTATACAATCTGCGGCTCTTACGGCTATTCTTGGCAGGCTGGATTGGCCGCTGTATTTATTTCAGGCGTTATTTTCATTGTGCTTTCCGCCGGTGGAATTCGGGAAAAGATTGTTGACGCTATTCCTCTTTCCATTAAAAAGGCAATCAGCGGCGGCATCGGGCTGTTTATTGCGATTGTTGCTCTAAAAGGGGCGGGACTTGTTGTTTCGAGTGAAGCAACGATTATTACGCTTGGAAACTTTACCGCCCCGACAACTGCACTTGCTATTATCGGGATTCTTATTACGGTGCTGCTTGTTGTGTACGGTGTAAAAGGCGGTCTGTTTATCAGCATCATTGCTACAAGCATTGTGGGTGCAATTATGCAGTTTGGATTTGGCATGGATGTTGGCATTGCCAAAGGACTCTCCACAAGCGGTTCATTGGCACCTACTTTTGGTCAGTTCCTCAATGGATTCCCGGAATTGCTCCGTACCAATGAAGGCCTTGGCGTAGCGGTCTTTTCGCTGATTGCTGTTCTCATTTCCCTGACCATGGTCGATATGTTTGACACGGTTGGAACATTGTACGGAACAGCAGGAAAAGCGGGATTCCTCACACCGGAAGGAATACTGCCGAATGCAACAAGGGCATTGATGGCCGATGCAATTGCAACTTCAATCGGTGCTGTGTTCGGAACCTCCACGGTGACAACTTATGTGGAATCCAGCGCGGGTGTTTCCGAAGGCGGCAAAACAGGCCTTACAAGCGTTACAACCGGCATTTGCTTCATCCTTGCCATTTTCCTTGCACCGTTCCTCGGGTTTATTCCGGGTTCTGCAACTTATCCGGTACTGCTGATTGTCGGCGTTATGATGATTGGCGGTGTCAAGGATGTGGATTGGGATGATATGGAAACGGCTATTCCCTGCTTCCTAACCATTGCCATGATGCCGTTTGCTTACAGTATTTCCGAGGGAATTGCGTTCGGCTGCATCAGCTATTGCTTCATCAAATTGGTGCGCGGCAAGTCAAAAGAAGTCAGCCCAATCATGTACACCATCGCGGTACTGTTTATTGTTCGCTATATTTTGCAATACATCCATTTCTAATTCCATTTTTCAGTGTGGCTGATTTACGCAGCTTGAAGGTTTTATGAAATGAGATTTTAAAAGGAGTCGGGGCAGTCATTACCAAGAGGTATTGACTGTCCCGATTTTTGTCATGGGAGTAAGGAGAAATGGTTTCGTATGGCATTGGATACATACGATTTCACATATAATTATTTTTGGTAGATTGTAAAATCAAATTGAACATATAAAAAGATTCCATAGCGCTTAGGGATCTGTTAGGATAAAGTTACCACTCTCAATCTTGACAGAAAGGCCTGAACGCTATGGACAAGAACCATTCTATCATAAAGATCGAAGAACGCAAGAGGGGACAGCATCTTAAAGCAGAAGAGCGTGGCGCAATCCAACAGTTAAAGAAGATGGGATTTAGCAATCGAAAGATTGCTCGCGCAATCAATTGCAGCCCCTCTACCGTGGGCTATGAACTACGACGTGGCACACCGGAATACTCCGGCCGAGGTCGCAAACCCGGCTACTCAGCCAAACGTGGAGCTGCAGTCTACAAAGCGAATCGCAGTCGTTGCCATCGCCCTAGAACGGTATCCAGGAACTCCGACTTCATCCGTTGGATGGTTAAAAAGGTTCGTAAGCATAATTGGTCTTTTGATGAGTGCGTAGGGCGGGCCCGAAGCGAACATCGTTTTCCAGCCAAGGAAATCCCATGTACAAAAACTCTATATCATATGCTGTGGAAAGGGGAATTACCGCTCACGCTATTTGAACTTCCTGAGGTATTAAATAGGCATTCTCGCAGAAAACCACGGCTTTCTAAGCGTATCAATGGGAAATCCATTGATTGGCGGCCACCTGAGGCAGCAGAGCGAAACACATTTGGACACTGGGAATCTGATACGGTACTGGGCCGAAAAAGAAGCGGTGAGGCAGTTGTATTTACCATTGTAGAGCGCCTGACAGGATATTATCTTTCAATTCGAATTGACGGCAAAACAACCACCGGTGTTGCCAGTGCCATGGAACAGCTAAAGGAACAGTATGGCGAGAAATTTTCGCAGGTGTTTCGCAGTATTACCACAGATAACGGCAGTGAGTTTGCGGCATTTTCAGCCTTTGAAGAACTAGGCACGGCAATCTACTTTGCTCATCCCTATTCTGCTTGGGAACGACCTGTAAATGAGAGGACCAATCGCATACTACGAAAATATATCCCAAAGGGTCGCTCCATCAATGGCTTTACCGCCGAACAAATCTTAATGTTTGCAGACGAGATAAACGCCACGCCTAGGAAACGATTAGGTTATCAGACCCCTGAGGAACTGTTTGATGCTCAACTGGACAGAATTTATACTTTAAACCCGTAGATAACTTTATCCAGTGAAAGTGTTCAATTTGTTATTGCAATTTAAGTATAATTATTTTTTTATTCATAAAAATATCATTTAGTTATCACAACTTCTTCATAGTCATCCGTCATAATAATGCTAAACCATTGAGAAAGGATTGATTGCCATGAGGAATCCGTTCAGAAGAAAGCATGATGACGATTCCGATATTTCCGTCAATAAAAATTATAATGCGGATTATCATAGTGACTGGAGGGATTCTTCGGAACGGCCGGCCCAGACCGTATGGCATGGGGACTGTTACCACACCTACCGAGCTCCGGGTACGCCGACTCCGCAGGATGGCTATACACATCGGCAGACGTACACCGCCAACGTTCATGCCGTGGAAACAACTCCCAAGAAAAAGCATACTGTAAGGAAGGTGATTGCCGGATTGACAGCCTGCCTGGTTGTATCCGCGAGTTCCGTAGCAGGCTTTGCCTACCTCATTAAAAACGGAACCATACAGCTAGGCTCCGACAGCACTCCGCCGGCATTCACCATTGTAAAAAGCGACAGCAGCACCGGCAACGTGAGCGTAACCAACACGGGAACAACCGGTGAATTGACTTTGGAAGAGGTTGCAAGTAAAGTCATTCCATCGGTTGTGTGTATTCAGAATTATCAAATTAACCAAAACGCGGCTTTTACCGTAGGCGGGTTTGGTTCCGACAGTGAGGTTTCTCCCGCAAGCGAAGGCAGCGGAATCATCGCAACCAGTGATGGCTATATTATCACGAATGCGCATGTAGTGGACGGAGCATCCTCTCTGAAAGTGGTTTTGTACGATGGCACAACCTATCAAGCCACACTGATTGGAAGCGACAGTGTTACGGACTTAGCGGTTATCAAAATTGATGCTACAGGATTGACGGCCGCGGAATTCGGTTCCAGCAGCGAGTTGCAGGTTGCAGACCAAGTAATGGCAGTCGGCAATCCGGGAGGTTTGGAGTTTAATTCCACTGTAACCGTCGGTTATATTTCAGCTTTAAATCGTGAAATTACGAATTCTGAAACCGGATATACCATGAAGTGCATTCAGACCGACGCGGCGATCAACCCGGGCAACTCCGGCGGAGCGCTGGTCAATATGAAAGGTCAGGTCATCGGAATCAACTCCTCAAAAATTGTTGCAACCGGGTATGAAGGACTGGGATTTGCTATTCCGATAGACGAAGCACAGCCGATTATCAGCGACTTAAAGGAATATGGCTATGTGAAGGACCGTGCGGTACTCGGTGTTACCGGGCAGTTTATTGACAGTATGACTTCACGGTTCTATGGTCTTCCGGTCGGTATGTATATTTCGTCTATCTCCAACTCGGAAGTAACCAACGCGGGTATTCAAAAGGGAGACGTCATTACAAAGATAGACGGAAAAGATGTGACCAGCCTGAATGTGATTACGGCAGAGATTGCTACAAAGAAACCGGGAGATACCGTCACCCTGACCGTTTCAAGGGCTTTAACCGGTCAGACCTTTACCGCAACGGTGAAACTGTCACAGGCGTCCGGTTCCTAATTCACTGTATTTGAATAGAAATGACAGACAGCAGAACAGCGGGGCAGTCATACAAAGGAGTATGTACTGCCCCGCTGTTTTATGCATCTTAAGCTTCTCATATTCGTTTTTTATTTATACAAAGCATAATGAAATAAAAAACATCACCGCAAAACATTTGTTTTGCGGTGATGCCTGTTAAACAAAGTGGTAGCTTATGCGAGCTTTGCCTTTAGCTTTGCTAGCTCGTCTTTGAGTTCCTGCGGGAGTTTATCGCCGAATTTCTTGTAAAATTCTTCGATTCCTTCTGTTTCTTTCTTCCACTCTTCCTTATCAACATCCAAAATTGATTTGAGCGTGTCAATCGTCAAATCCAAGCCATCGAGGTTGATGTCTTCAGGCTTCGGAACATATCCAATCGGAGTATCAACAGCGTCCACTTTGCCTTCGCAGCGGTCAATGATCCACTCCAATACACGCAGGTTGTCACCAAAGCCCGGCCAAATGAAGTGGCCTTCGTCATCCAGACGGAACCAGTTGACGTTGAAGATTTTCGGAGCTTTGTCGCCGAGTCTCGCGCCCATATCAATCCAATGCTTGAAGTAGTCACCCATGTGATACCCACAGAACGGCAGCATAGCCATCGGGTCACGGCGTACAACGCCCACAGCACCGGTTGCGGCGGCTGTTGTTTCGGAAGCCATGATGGAGCCTACAAACACGCCGTTGTTCCAATCTCTGGATTGATATACCAGCGGGGTTGTGTGGGCACGGCGGCCGCCGAAAATAATAGCGGAAATCGGCACACCGCGGCCGCTGTCAAATTCGGGGCTGATGCAGGGGCAGTTCTTTGCCGGTGCGGTAAAGCGGCTGTTCGGATGTGCGCCCTTTTCCTTGCTGGTTGTCCCATCCCAGGGGCGGCCTTTCCAGTCTACACCGTTCTTCGGCGGATTGTTGTCCAAACCTTCCCACCAGACAGTTCCGTCGTCCTTGTTATACACAACATTTGTGAAAATTGTGCCGGACTTTGTTGTAGCGAGCGCATTCGGGTTGGATTTTTCATTGGTACCCGGTGCTACGCCAAAGAACCCATTCTCCGGATTGATGGCCCACAATCTGCCGTCCGGACCAATGCGCATCCAAGCGATATCGTCGCCGACAGTCCAGATTTTGTAGCCCTTCTTGCGGTAGAGTTCCGGCGGAATCAGCATGGCGAGGTTTGTTTTGCCGCATGCGGACGGGAATGCCGCTGCCACATATTTAATTTCGCCCATCGGGTTCTGAATACCGAGAATCAGCATGTGCTCTGCCATCCAGCCTTCATTTTTGCCAAGGTAGGAGGCAATGCGCAGTGCAAAGCACTTTTTGCCCAACAGAACGTTTCCGCCGTAGCCGGAGTTAACGGAGATAATTGTGTTGTCCTCCGGGAAGTGGCAGATATAGCGTTTTTCTTCGTCAATGTCGCACTTGCAGTGCAGACCGCGGACCCAGTCAGTGCTGTTGCCGAGAGCCTTTAAGACTTCTGTGCCAACACGGGTCATAATAGCCATATTCAAAACAACATAAATGGAATCGGTCAGCTCGATGCCGATCTTGGAAAACGGTGAGCCCACTGGTCCCATGGAATACGGGATGACGTACATAGTGCGTCCTTTGTAGCTGTTTTTTGCGATGCTGTACAACATTTCATAGGCTTTTGATGGTTCCATCCAGTGGTTGGTAGGGCCGGCATCCTCTTCTTTGCGGGAACAAATAAACGTACGTCCCTCTACACGAGCCACGTCATTAATGGCCGTGCGGTGAAGATAACAGCCGGGGAGCTTTTCCTCATTGAGCTTAATCATTTCCCCTGTTTTGCAAGCTTCAGCCCTCAATGATTCAAGTTGCTCCTCTGTTCCGTCAATCCAGATTACCTTGTCTGGACAGACGAGTTCCTTCATCTTTTCCATCCATTCCAGTACCGATTGATTCTGAGTCATATGCTTCTCCTTTCGGCCCAATGGCCTTATAGAATATACTGCAATTATAATACATGGTTTTGTATTGTGCAATAAGCTTTGAAATAAGATTGTGCAACATTATGAAAAGAAAAATAAATAGATTCTGTTTTCTGAGCTTAATGCTAATAAAAAATCCTTTTTAAGAAAAATAAATAATTTGAAAAGGAATCCTGCAAAATTAAACCAATGTTGCTTCCACAGAGAGTTCGGCATGGGCATTTAAATTCTGACCGGCAGTATTCCCTGCGGCAAATTCGTAATAACCTTGAGCAGCGACCATAGCCCCGTTGTCACCGCACAGAGAAAGATTCGGACAGTAGAAAGAAAGACCGCGTTTGCAGCAAAGTGCTTTTAGCTCTCGGCGGAGGAGGGAGTTTGCGGAAACACCGCCCGCTGTTACCAGTTTTTTTGCACCGGTTTTTTCCGCCGCCAGAAGGGTATTGCGAACCAGGCAATCCACAACAGCTCTGCGGTAAGACGCTGCCAAGTCCGGAATGGACACCGTTTCGCCGCGCTGCGCGGCATTGTGCAACAGATTTAGCACATTGGTTTTCAGTCCGGAAAAACTAAAGTCATACGGTGCGCCGTCCACAGAAGGCCGCGGCAGCTTATATGCCTTATCGTTTCCCTGCTCCGCAATTTTATCCAGCGCCACACCGCCGGGATAAGGCATACCCATGGCACGGGCCGCTTTGTCGAACGCTTCACCCGCAGCATCGTCCCGGGTTTGTCCCAAAATATGCATTTCGGTGTAATCACGCACGTCGACTAAATGGGTGTGTCCGCCCGAAACCACAAGGCACAGAAATGGTGGTTCAAGCTCCGGAAAGGTGAGGTAATTGGCCGCGATATGGGAGCGCAGGTGGTGCACCGGGACAAGCGGCTTTCCGGTGGAAAGAGCCAGTCCTTTCGCAAAATTGACACCGACCAACAATGCTCCGATTAATCCGGGAGCGTATGTGACCGCTATCGCGTCAATATCATCGAGATGGGTGTTTGCATCATCCAGCGCTTTCTGCACAATGCCGGAAATTGCCTCACAATGTCTGCGTGAGGCTATCTCCGGCACTACGCCGCCGTACAGCCTGTGTTCCTCCACCTGCGAGGCGACCGCGTTGGAAAGGATGGTTCTTCCGTTTTCCACCACGGCAGCAGCGGTTTCATCGCAGGAGCTTTCAATTCCTAAAATTCGCATGTTTCCTCCGTAATATTCATAATGATGTTTTTTTCGCCATGCAGTGCAAATGTGGGCTTAGCCGATTGCAGACAACATGAAAAGACAGATGTTTTTGAGAAATTTATTTGGCATTGAAAAAAAGTGTTAAAATGAGCGCGTCCTCTGTGGGGCCGCGGTAAAAATTTTTTCTTTTTCCAACCTGCTTAAAACCAAGCGATTGATAAAGTGTGATGGCAGCAGTGTTGGAGGGCCGAACCTCCAAACTGCAGAATTCTGCGTCCCGTTCCTGTGCCCGACGGAGCAGTTCGAGTGTTAGCGCGCGGCCGATTCCCCTGCGCCGAAATTTTGGAAAAACCGCGATGTTGTCCACATAACATTCTCCGCAGACACAGTGCATTCCGGCATAGCCTGCTGTTTTGCCATCAGATTCCGCAACCAGAAAGACGGCGGTGTCACTGGAAAGCTCGGCTGCAAGGCCTTCCCGAGTCCACGGTTCAGAAAAACAGAGCTGTTCCAATTTAACAAGATCCTCAAGGTGGCGAAATGACATCGGTACCAAGTTCAACGATTCCATTCGCGCCTCGCTACTTTCCAGTCCGAACCGTCCCGAATGCAGTAAATAATATGGATAGCTACCCAGAGTAGGTTAAAAAGCATCAGAACAGAAAACAGTTTCATGCTGATAAAATGAAACCCAAACAGGAATCGGCTGTATGCATACAGGGAAGAGAGGACGGTGATGACCGGAACATAAAACTTCTCGGGAAAATAAAACGCAAACACAACCGAGAGGATATCCGCCGGATACCAATAACGCTCGTGCATGAACGGAAGGATATACGGCAGCAGCATGGTGTAAAACAAGGCGAGCGAAATCATCATCTCATCCGTCATGGGGAAGCGCTGCGAACACAGATACGCGAAGGTAAACAATACAATGGCTCCGGCTGCCAAAACTGCTGAGGTGCTTACGGATTCCGATGCATGTGACGGAAACCAGGCGAAAAGATTCGGGAGATTCATAGTCAGCTGATTGTATTCCTGCGCCTGACGGATATAGACAGTCATCAATTCACCGAAATCTCGGCCCAGAAGCGCGGCCGGCAAAACGGAAACCACATAGACAAAGGGCGGTATCAGCAGACAGCGCACTTTGATTTCTCGTTTCAGCAGCAGGAGCATCAGGAAGGGAGCAAGAAACACCGCCTGCAGTTTCAGCGCGAACGCAATGGAAAATGCCGTGACGGCACGGTATTGTCTGCCCGCTATGAGATAATAAACACAGGCAAGCAGAGCGGCGGTATAAATGGAATCGCATTGAGCCCATACTGCGGAATTCAGAACGACAGTTGGAAGAAATAGCGTAATGGCATAAGCGATTTCACCCCAGAACTCCCCGTATTTCAGATCTACCATCCGAAAGACAAAGTAAGCCGCCGCGATATCCCACACACAGGAAAGCGCTTTAATCAAGTATAAACCGGAAAACGGAAGATAGGAAACAAGAGCGAGTAAATAATAATAAGCGGGCGTGTAGTCGCCAAAATTGATGCCGACGGCCGCAAAGCCGCCGTTTTGGCGGATGATATCAAACCAGCCGGAGAGAAACTGACGGTAGTCACTGGAAATGTGGCTGAAAAATTTCAGCCGAAGTGCCATGGCAAGAATCGTTACGGCGACCATGAAGAGGATGTTTTCAGCTTTGACAAAATTGACAAATGCCTTGCGCTTGCTCATCGTTCTCCCACCTTGCGATAAAGTAAGAAATCGAATCCGATTTCCGTTCTAAGCGTCTGCGTGCGGGCCAGCCTTTTACAGCCTTCGCGCGGGGTTTTGCGAAAATAAGGGGTCATGGCGAATAAATCTTCTATTTCCTGTGGGCTGTTGAGCGTGATTTCACCGCGGACAGGAACACGTTCCAAAAAAACAAAACCGTCGTACTCGATATCCCGCTGCTCATTCTCATACGGCTTGTCGTATAGGACTTCTTTTAAGCTGTATAAATGCCGCGGGGACGGTACCGCAAGAATCAGCAGACCGCTCGGGCGCAGTACTCGAAAAAATTCTTGCGGTACTATCGGCGCGAATACATCGGTAACGGCATCCGCCGTGCCGGAAACAGCCGGAATGGAGAACAGAGTGCCCACGGCAAAGGAAATTTCCCTGTATTTTTTCGCTGCGTACCGCACTGCGGACTTTGAAATGTCAAAGCCATATTGCTCCGGTTTTGCACCATGCTTCAAGAGAAAATCCCGCAGCCGTCCGGTGTAGTATCCTTCCCCGCAGCCGGCGTCTAGAATCACGGGGGTTTCGGTGCAAAGGTTATTCAGCAGCAGGGTGTTGAGGCGGTTGCTGAAAATCTCATAATAGCCATTTTCCAGAAACCTGCGGCGGGCGGCGACCATTTGACGGTTGTCCCCGGGATCTGCGGAATGTTTTTTGTTCGGCGGCAGCAGATACACATACCCTTCTTTGGCGATATCGTAGCTATGCCCGTTTTGGCAGTGAAAAACTTTTTCTTTCCTCAAAAGAGGTTTTCCGCAGACGGGGCAGGCGAAAATTCCCATACGCTACGCCTTTGCCTCAAACCAGGTTTTTCCGATTTTCGCTTCGGCAATCATTGGCACGGAAAGCGATACGGCATTCTGCATTTCCTCGGTGAGAAGGGAAGCTGCCCGTTGGGCTTCTTCTTCCGGCGCCTCTACAATCAGTTCGTCGTGCACCTGCAAAATCAGCTTTGCCTGCATATTTTCACGTTTCAGACGTTCATGCACGCGAATCATTGCAATTTTGATGATGTCCGCCGCCGTGCCTTGAATTGGCATATTCCGCGCCACGCGCTCCCCGAATGCGCGCAAGTTATGGTTGGAAGACTTCAGTTCCGGCAGGTACCGCCGCCGACCGAACAGTGTTTGGACGTATCCGTTTTCTTTTGCTTCTTCCACCACGTTTTTCATGTAAGAATCCACGCCCGAAAAGTTTGCCAGGTAATCTTCAATATACCGCTTGGCTTCCGCGACGGAGACATGGATGTCCTTTGAAAGCGAGAATGCGCCGATGCCATACACAATGCCGAAGTTGACCGCTTTTGCTCGGCTTCGCATCAATGGTGTAACCATTTCTTCCGGCATATGAAATACTTGTGCCGCCGTACTGCGGTGGATATCACTGTTATTCAGAAATGCCTGAATCATATTTTTATCATTTGCCACATGCGCCAGCACCCGCAGTTCAATCTGCGAATAATCTGCGTCCACAAGCACCCAGCCAGGACGCGCAACGAAAAAGCGGCGCATTTCACGCCCCAATTCCGTGCGAACAGGGATATTCTGCAAGTTCGGTTCCGTGGAACTGATGCGTCCGGTGCGGGTTTCCGTCTGATTAAAGCTGGAATGAATGCGTCCGTCCGGCGCGACGACTTTCAAAAGTCCGTCGCAGTAGGTGGATTTTAACTTTGTCAGGGCACGGTAATCCAGAACCATTTGCACTGCCGGGTGAGCATACCGCAGTTTTTCCAGTGTTTCCGCGCTGGTGGACCAGCCGGTTTTTGTCCGCTTACCGTGTGGAAGCCCCAGTTTTTCAAACAGAGCATCGCCAAGCTGCTTTGGCGAATTGATATTGAATTCATATCCAACGGAATCATAGACCTGCTTTTTAAGCTGCGTAATCTGCTCTTCCAAGTGTGAACCAAAAGAACGAATTCCTTCCGCGTCCACCGCGAAACCGGTGTTTTCCATATCGGCCAAAACCTGCGCCAACGGTATTTCTATTTTGTCAAGCAGTTCTGTTTGCTCGTTTTCCGCAATTTTTTCGGCAAGTCGGTCTGCAAGGTCTGGCAGCACGGCGGCGGATGACTGCCATTCATCCAAGTCACCGGATGGCTCCGCAACGCCATATTCCTTGGCAAGGCGCAGCGGTTCATACCCGGAAGCGGAAGGGTTAAGCAGATACCCTGCCAGCAGGGTGTCAAATACGGGGCCGGCAAGGCGGATGCCGTCTTTGAGCAAATGAGAAGTCAACGGTTTCATGTTATGCGTATTCTTGCGAATCGTTTCGTCTTCAAACAGGGCACGCAGCACGGCTTTGTCCTCCACGGTGTGGATGGTTCCGTTTTGGTTCCACAAAAGGCGGATTTTCCCGTTTGAAATATCCGCAATAAAATCGGCACGGCCGTCTTGGCGGGCAGTGCTGAGCAGCTTTGCTGTATCCGTATTCTCTGCAATTGTGATGGACAGCTCCGTCGGTGTTTGTTTCTGCTCCGGAGCGTTCAGCCCCATTTTTTCCATCAGACCGAAGAACTCCAATTTCGCCATCAGTTTTGCGGCTGCGGCACAGTCGCACGGGGCAATGATATAATGTTCCAGATTGGTGTCAATCGGTGCGTCTGTGCGGATGGTGCCGAGACGTCGGCTTAAAAAGGCATTTTCCTTGCCGGCGGCCAGCTTTTTGCGCATTCCTTCTTTGATATCAAGTTCATCAAGGTGCTCATAAATATAGTCGATGCTGTGGTACGCCTGAATCAGCTGGCCTGCGCCTTTTGGGCCGATGCCTGCAACGCCGGGGATACAGTCGGAGGAATCTCCCTGAAGAGCCTTAATTTCAATCATTTCCTTCGGGGTGACACCGTAATCCTCTTTGATTTTCGCTTCATCATAGAGTGTAACCTGCGGCTGACCCATTTTTGTGGAGGCAAGGCGCACGGTAACATGCGGCCCCACCAACTGAAGGCTGTCCCGGTCGCCGGTTGCAAGAATACATTCATCGCCGGTTTCCTCACATTTTTTTGCAAGTGTGCCAAGGATGTCGTCTGCTTCGAAGCCCTCACATTCCACGCGCTGATAGCCGAGCAAGGATAAAAGTTCCTTGAGCGTTGGAACCTGCTGAGCCAGCTCCGGCGGCATACCCTTGCGGTTTGCCTTGTAGCCCGCGTATTCTTTGTGCCGAAACGTGGGGGCGCGCAGGTCAAACGCGACAGCCACCGCATCGGGGGAGAGCTCGGATTTCAACTTTTCCAGAATTGTCAAAAATCCGTAGATTCCGTTGGTGTATAGTCCCTCTTTTGTTGTTAAGAGCCGCACCCCATAAAACGCTCGGTTTAAAATGCTGTTGCCGTCCAGTACCAATAATTTCATTGTCTTTCCCCCGATAACAAGTTATGGAAGTATTATATCACTTTCCGGTGGAAAAATTAAGAGTTCGCATAGGAACCAAGGAAAAAGAAAGCATACAGCATGCTGTTGTTTTTTTACATGTTCCTCGGCGGCTTTGTGCAAACCCTGTACAAGGCGGGGGACAGGCGTTATAATAAACGAGTTCTCGGTTTGGTAAAAAGCATGGCCGAGGAACCAGAATGACTTAGAAAACAGACAGGGATGTTTTTATGGATAGTATTCAAATTGGAAACGTAAAGCTTTCAGGACGCGCGCTGTTAGCCCCGATGGCCGGGGCGGGCGACCGTGCCTTCCGTGAAATCTGCGCTCAGTTCGGCGCGGCGTTCACCGTCAGCGAGATGGTCAGCGCGAAGGCGCTCCAGTTTAACGATAAAAAGACACGTGGATTAATGGAATTGGGTGACATCGCCCGCCCGGCGGCAATTCAGTTGTTCGGCAGCGAGCCGGATGTGATGGCAGAGGGCGCAAAGCGTGCGATGGAATTTTCACCGGATGTCATTGACATCAACATGGGGTGCCCCGCACCGAAAATTACCGGGCCCGGGGCGGGCAGCGCGCTGATGAAAAATCCGCCGCTGTGCGGCGAAATTGTCGCGGCAGTAAAAGAAGCCGTGCCCGTGCCGGTCACAGTCAAAATCCGCGCAGGCTGGGACGAAAAGAGTAAAAATGCCGTCGAGGTTGCAAAAATCTGCGAATCTGCCGGCGCGGCAGCTGTGGCGGTTCACGCGCGCACCCGTGCCCAGATGTATGCACCTTCGCCGGACTGGGGAATCATTCGGGCGGTTAAGAATGCCGTAGCCATTCCCGTTATTGGTAATGGAGATGTTACGGATGCACAGTCTGCTGCGCGGATGTTGGAGCAGACCGGATGCGACGCTGTGATGGTCGCGCGCGGCGCACTGGGAAATCCGTGGGTGTTTCGGGACATCAATGCATATTTAACGGATTCCTGCCGCATACTCCCTCCGCCAAGCATACATGAAAAAATGCTCGTCCTTCTGCGGCATGTGGAACTGATGTGCCGCTATAAGGACGAGCGCCGCGCCATGAACGAAGCGCGAAAGCATGTCGGCTGGTATTTAAAGGGTTTGCGCAATGCCGCCGAATTCCGCCGTCGGGCGTCGTTGCTTTCCTCCATGGAGGAACTCGAAGCGCTGACCAAAGATGTCATAGCCGCAAACGGAACAGAAGAATATCCGAATTCAACCGTTTAATTTCTCATATAACAGGTTGGTATAGTCTTCTCGCGTCATAATATAGCAAACTTCATCCAATGCGATGCCGCGATAATCTATGTATGCTCCAGGGAGTGTCTTTTCGTAGCGGAACCCACATTTTTCTATCACGCGGCTGGAGCGTGTATTAAATGGAAAATGAGCAACAGTTAAAAGTGCAAGACCCATTTCCTCAAAGGCATACTTTTGAAGGCGTCTGACAGCTTCCGTCATCAATCCGCGGCCCCAGCATTGACGTGCCAGTACATAGCCGATCTCTCGGCAGGGACCCATACCTTCGTGAGAAAGTCGGTCGGAGTGCAGCCCGATGGAACCGACCACCCGTCCGGTTTCTTTTAATACAATTGCGCTGATTTCCTCGTTGCGGAGGAAAGTCTTGAGTATTTCACGGCTTTCGTCTATCGAGGCATGAGGTTTCCAGCCTGCATTTGGACCGACTTCCGGATGTTTCGCATAGGCGTAGAAATCATTAAGATCTGCCATCTGAAATGGCCGCAGCAGAAGTCGGTTCGTTTGCAGAAACCTCATGATATCACATCTCTTTCTTCATTTTTCCATGTAAAATATCACCAGGGTGTTCGGCCCGGTATGTGTTGTCATTGCGCATCCTGCACGGGATGTGAGCACTTCTTCGAACTGTCCGCTGTCCTTTACAATCTCCACAATTTCGTCAAAAAGCGCCCGATCCATTCCGGTGGTGGACACAAAGGCGCGCTGAGTGTCCTTGTTTGGCTGCGACAAAATAAACCGGGCATATTCGCGGCAGACTTGCCGGAAGTTTCCGCGAAACTTTTTGTGCACGGAGAGTTCCCCTGCGTTGTTTAAAAGCAAGCAGGGGCGCAGTTTTAAAAGATTTGCGCCGAACATTTGCAGCATGGTCGCTCGGCCGCCGCGGTATGCAAATTCCAGCGTGTCCAGCAGCACATAGGCACGAATCTTTTTTTTGTCCTGCTCCATTTGGTCATAAATTTCTTGTGCGGAGCAGCCCGCATCGCGCATATCTGCCGCGCGGAGTACCAATAATCCCTGTGCGGAGCTTAATGTGTATGTGTTTACAACATGGACATTTTCAAATTCTTTAGCGGCGATGCAAGCATTTTGATACGATGAGGAAAATTTGGAGTTCATGGCAAGATGCACCACGCTGTCGCCATTTTCTGCAGCTTTGCGAAATACTTCAAAAAAGTCGACCGGAGGGGGCGCTGCGGTTTTTGGAAGTTGCTTTGTCTGTTCATAATCCCTAAATAATTCATCCGGCTCGATTTCAAATATATCTTTATAGGACTCGTCGCCGATGTTGATCGACAGAGGTACAATGGTGATTTCCCGCTGCTTGTATAAATCCGGGAACAAGTCGCAGGCGCTGTCAGCGCTGATCAAAACCGCCATGAAAGAATCTCCTCCAATTTGAATTAAGCATTATTATAACACTGCGCGGTATGGGAATCAAACATTATGAGGAAAATATTGTTTCGGTTCCCACTATTCCGGTTGTATTTTGGCTCAAAATTATGATAATATGAATAAAGTTCGTTTTGAGAGGATTTGCATGCCATGAGCAAGAAAGTACAAAAGTACATAGTTGTGCTGTTTACGGTGTTCCTCAGTACGGTGTTGCTGACAATGACCGCGTATGCGCAGCAGGGAATTCCCAGGGAAGACGAATCGTCTTCATCTGACATTATAGTGCCTACCGAGGGACAAATTGTTGTGTGGGAAGAGAATACATCTTTACAGGGAGACTCTTCCTACAATGATGAGGAAAATCAAGAAAACGGCGGAGAAGAAGACCAAGGGATTGACGATGAAAATCAAGAACATGATAACGATACCGTAGTGGATGATGAAGAAAATCAACCAAACGACGATGAAACGCCGGTCAATGGTGAGGAAAATCAAGATAATCCCGACAGCGAGGTGGAAGTTTCCCCGGGAATGGACGGCACGGGGAATGTGGATGTGCCGCAGGATAATGCAAGTGTTTCTGTCAAGTTGGACTACAACGACGGCAACGGCATCAGGGTTGTCAATGTAGAACCCGGGACGCTGGTACAGGATCTTCCTACTCCGTCGCGCGATGGATATGTATTTGATTACTGGACGGTGAACGGTACACAGGTTTCACCTACTTTTCAAATATATTCGGAAATGACGCTGACCGCGCAGTGGACTCAGGTTTCAGAATCCAGCAGCGCAAAGCCGTCCAGCTATGCAAGTGTGGACACGCATCAGCAAGAAATTGAACGTGCGGCTTCTCAGGCTCAAGCGGCCACAAGCGATCCGGACGTTCTTTCTTCTGAGGACTGGGAGTCCATTCTCTCCACGGAATCTCAATTGGGTTCCGCTGCAGGTGTTGCCTCTGAACAAACATCCTCTGCCGCGTCACAGGGAGGCGGTTCGTCGTGGCTGTTTCCGCTCGGGATTACCCTCATTGTTTTGTCCGCATGCGGCATTGGAACATTCATTTATTTACAGTTTTTCAGTGATCCCGGTCCGCGCGGACGAGGCCCGCGCACAGGCCGCGATGATTACGACGGTATGGAATTTATCGATATCAGCTCGCACAGCGAAACTCCTCATGACAGCACAAAACCCAGCCAGACGCCGAGAAGAAGTTCGGACAATGAAGATACCATGCCCATTCCTCATCAAGTCCGCCAAATACGGCAGCCGAGCAGTCAAGACTCTGCACGGCTGCAAACAAGGCCGTCTGCAGAAAAAAAGAAAGAGTTTGACTGGGATAAGTTCTTTAACGACGATATTTGATAAATACAATACAGGAACAGCCGGAGCGGTTATGCACTCCGGCTGATTTTATATCTTGTTATTTTGGCTCTTTTCCATCATTTCCAAACAAATTAAAACGGAATAGCTTGGTTTCATCCTCGGGATTTTCGCACTTTACAGAAGCTTCCACGATTTTACCGCCTTCAATCAAGCTTGTAAGGCCGACTAGCTGGCTGAGTTTACTTTTTAGGTTAAGCCGGTCACCTTCATCAGTGACTAGGAAAACTTTGCCCTTGCATTCATCAAGAACTTTCAAAAATGCTTTTACATCCACATCATGAAGTTGAACTGGAGAGGGCATAAGCATACCTCCTTTTTATGCGTTACATATTTTTATCTGAGAAATAAATTATTTTCATATTATAACACTCGGGTTATTTTGTCAATTCCGTTTTTTCTCTCCGATTATTTTTCCATCTTGAATTTGAATCACTCGATCCGCTGTGTCGGCAATTCGGTCGTCATGCGTAATCAGCACGACAGTGCGCCCGGAACGGTGCAGTGAATGAAGAATCTCCATGACCTCGCTGCCGGAGCGGGAATCCAGGTTGCCGGTCGGTTCATCCGCAAGGATGATAGGCGGCTTTGCGGCAATTGCACGGGCAATGGCAACCCGCTGCTGTTGCCCGCCACTCATCTGTGCGGGCCGGTGATGCATTCTGCTGCCCAGCCCCACTTGCTCCAAGGCCTCTTGCGCTAGCGCACGCCGTTCGGAACGGGGAATTTTACGGTAAAACAAAGGCAACTCAACGTTTTCCAGCGCATCCTGCCCGCCAAGCAGGTTAAAATTCTGAAAGATAAAACCGATTTTTCGGTTGCGGATTTGTGTTAGCTTGCTTTCGCTCAGTTTGAAAACATCTACGCCTTCCAGATAATACTCGCCGGAAGTGGGTGTGTCCAGACAGCCGATGATATTCATCAGTGTGGATTTTCCGCTGCCGGAGCGTCCCACAATGGCGAGAAATTCGCCGCAGTTAATGCGGAGGGTGACATCGCTTAGCGCGTAGACTTGAGATTCTCCCATATGATATACTTTTGTTAAATGATTCACAGTAATGAGAGGTTTCATTTCTTCTCCATAGTTTACAAATATCTGTGCGAATTCTATAATGAAAGAACACAAACAACGAAAGGGGCCATGAATTTGTTGACTGCCTACTGGAAAAATTTAAAAAGCGGGACGGATATCCGCGGTATTGCCAGCGAGGGTGTTGCCGGAGAAGACGTAAATTTAACCGATGACACCCTTAAAAAACTGGCGGACGGCTTTGTGCTGTGGCTGGCAGAGCGCACAGGGAAAAGTGCTGCGGAATTAACCATCGCAATCGGGCATGACAGCCGCGTTTCAGCAAAGCGCATATTCCATGCTGTTTCCGGCGCGCTGCTTTCTTCGGGAGTGCGGGTTTTGGACTGCGGACTTGCCTCCACGCCCTCCATGTTCCATGTCACACGCGCTCTTTCCTGCGACGGTTCTGTGCAGATTACCGCAAGCCACCATCCGTGGAACCGCAACGGCCTAAAGTTTTTTACGCCGGACGGCGGACTGGATGGGCCGGATATTGAACAGATTCTTCTCCATGCGCAGAACGGGGACAAGCCAGCCCCCGGGGAGGGCGTATTAGAACAGGTCGATTACATGAGCCGTTATTGTGCCGACCTGCGCGAGATGATTCGCCGGGAGGTCAATGTTGCCGACTATGAAAAGCCCCTTGCCGGCTTTCATATTGTAGTCGATGCCGGAAACGGCGCGGGCGGATTTTACGCACGGGATGTTTTGGAGCCGCTTGGAGCCGATATTTCCGGCAGTCAGTTCTTAGAGCCGGACGGTATGTTCCCAAACCACATTCCAAACCCGGAAAATGAAACGGCGATGCATTCTGTATGCCAGGCAGTGCTGAATGCAGGGGCGGATCTTGGCGTTATTTTTGATACCGACGTAGACCGCGGCGGTGCTGTTGACGCATCCGGAGAGGAAATCAACCGCAATCGCCTGGTTGCGCTGGCCTCTTACATTGCGCTGGAAAATTGCCCCGGAGGAACCGTCGTCACCGACTCGGTCACATCCAGCGGACTGACGGAATACATCGAAAAAACGCTTGGGGGAAAACATCACAGATTTAAGCGCGGATACCGTAACGTCATCAATGAGGCTGTACGCTTGAATCAAAACGGCGTGGACTGTCCGCTTGCGATTGAAACCTCCGGCCACGCGGCCATGAGGGATAACTATTTCCTTGATGACGGCGCTTATCTGGTGACAAAGATTATCATTCTTGCCGCACGCCTGCGTGCCAAGGGCAAGACCATAGCGGATTTGCTTTTGCCGCTGCGCGAGCCTGCCGAGGCCATGGAACTGCGGTTCCCGATTTTGGAAGAGGATTTTCGCGCATGCGGAGAGAGCATTATCTCCGGCCTTGAGCAATACGCGCGCAAACAGCCCGGCTGGACTGTGGCACCGAATAATTTTGAAGGCGTGCGTGTTTCACTGGATAAGGAGCATGGAGATGGTTGGTTTTTGCTTCGGCTGAGCGTACACGATCCGATTATGCCGCTGAATGTGGAAAGCGACAGCAAGGGAGGTACTGCACTGATTCTAAAACAATTGGCCAAGTATCTAAACACCTGCAAGGAACTGGATCTTTCCCCGCTGAAAAAAGCTTTATAAATTGAAACACAGAGAAACCGCCGCCCGGTGTGAAAAAACTTTCGCGCCTGCGGCGGTTATTTCTTTCCCCAGTGGTTTGGGTCGATAAACCGTCCATTGAGGCAGTTATTCGTCGGTTAGGAAAACAAGGTGCGCAACGCTGGGAATGCTTTCCCCCTGCTGAGAGGAAGTCGGGGACATCAGCGCACCCGTACCGATAAACAATACCTTATGAAGCTGTCCATGTTCCATCTGCTGCAAAATAGCGGAGCATAGGATTGCCGCGCTGCACCCGCAGCCGGAACCGCCGGCGTGGACGTCCTGCTTTTCCCGGTCGTAGATCATCAGGCCGCAGTCGTTGTGCACCGGTTTAATATCAATATCTTCCCTTTGCAGGATTTGTTGCAGCAGTTCGCTTCCCACATAGCCTAAATCCCCTGTCAGAATCAGGTCGTAGTCCTGTGGTGATGTGGCGGTGTCCTCAAAAAAGTCCAGCAGTGTCTGTGCTGCGGCCGGAGCCATAGCCGCGCCCATATTGCTTGCATCCTTGATGCCGAAATCCACAATTCTGCCAAACGTAATGGCATTCAGGCTCACTTTCGCCGAAGGGTTGTGCTCTCGGTTTCCGAGCAGCACAGCTCCGGCGGCCGTAGCTGTCCACTGAGCGGTCGGCGCACGCTGTCCCCCGTATTCCAGCGGTAAGCGAAACTGGCGTTCTGCGGAGCAAAAATGGGAGGAGGTAACTGCAGCGGCGCGTTTTGCGGCACCCGATTCGACGAACAGAGAGGCAATGCCAAGCGTCTGCGCCATGGTGGAGCAGGCTCCGAATTGACCGAGAAACGGGATGTTTAGGCCTTTTAATCCAAAAGTTGAGGAAATGCACTGGTTGAGCAGGTCTCCGGCGAAGATGCAGTTGATATCGGTGTTTTTGAGGCCGGCCTTGCGCAGGGCAATATTCACAGCCTCGTTCTGCATGCGGCTTTCAGCTTTTTCCCAGCTTGTTTCCCCAAGAGTTGTGTCGTTGTGGCATTGGTCGTAATAGCTGCCAAAAGGACCTTCACCCTCTTTTTTGCCGACGACCGCCGCATAGCTAAGAATAACAGGTTTTGTCGTCAGTTCAAACGTGTACTTTCCTTTTCTCTGCGGCATACGTTCCACTCCCCCGTTAATATAAATGGAAGAACCATAGAATCAGTCCGTACAAAATCGATGCGGTTGTTCCATATACCAGCACCGGCCCGGCAATGACGAACATTTTGCCGCCGATGCCCATGACATATCCTTCGTTTTTAAATTCCATGGCAGGCGAAACAACCGAGTTTGCAAATCCGGTGATTGGCACCAGCGAGCCCGCCCCCGCGTGTTTGGCAATATTATCATAGACACGCAGTGCGGTCAGCAGCGCGCTGAGGAAGATTAGGGTTATGGAAACGAATGTGCCGGAACTTTTCTTATCCAGACCCCAGTACATGTATAGGTGGAGAAATGCTTGCCCCAAGGTGCAGATGCTGCCGCCGAAGAGGAAGGCCATCAGCATATTTTTACCCCATTTGGTTGGAGGGGAAGCTTTTTGCGCCATCGCTTTATATTCTATTTTCGTAACTTTCAATGTTCTTTTCCCCTTTCATTTCAGCTACCTTTATTCTGCCTGAAACATGGAAGAATATGCAGCCCAAATGTCCAAATTCCGCCGCCGTCTGTTCTGTGTTTTTGCTTTTTATTATTTTTTAATAAGAAGGAAAGTTTAACCGCTAAAATGCAAAAAAATAGGCGCTTCGGAATTTTCCGAAACGCCGGATATTCAAGAACAGTCAGCCTACCACGATTTTGCCTTCCGGCAATACGGAACCGGAAGAAGAGCGTCCTTTGCGAAGGGTAAACGCCAGACCAAGAGAAACCGGGCCTACACGCCCGATATACATGGCGCAGATAACCGCCAGTTTGGCGAAGGGCTTTAAGGTTGGAGTGACATTGGCCGTCAGTCCAACCGTTCCGAATGCACTGGTGGCTTCAAACAGGGCATCCACACCGCTGATTGCGGAACTGGTTGCCATAATGATTGCCGAAGTAATAATAATGATCAATACGCCGATGGTTAGAATGGTCAGGGCACGATATACCGTGAACTTATCCAGTCTGCGTTTTAGAACAACAGCGTCTTCGTTGCCGCGCATGACACTCACGACGGCCGAGGCCAGCACAACGAATGTAGTTGTCTTAATGCCACCTCCGGTTGAACCCGGGGAAGCTCCGATGAACATAAATATCACCATCAACAATTTGGTGATGTCGCGCAAAGAAGCTGTGTCAACCATATTAAAACCCGCCGTGCGAACCGTGACGGACTGAAAAAAGGATACGTTCAGTTTTTCTCCGAGACTCATATTGCACAGCGTGCCGCCGTTTTCACCGATGAAAAACAACACGGTTCCCACTACAAGCAACAGCAGCGTGATACCCAGAACAATCTGGCTGTGAAACTGCAGCGAATGTAAGCGCTGCCTTTTTAGGTGTGGGTAAATTTTTGCGTAGAAAATATCGTTAATCACGACGAAACCAAGTCCGCCGGTTATAATCAACATGGCGACGGTGAGGGAAACAAGAGGGTCATTCGCAAAGCCTGTCAGACTGATTCCTGGTTTTATAAATCCAAGAATGTCAAATCCGGCATTGCAGTAGGCGGAAACTGCAGTAAAGATAGAAATCCATACGCCGTGAAGGCCGTACTGCGGCACAAAACGCAGCATCAAAAGAATTGCGCCGACGGCCTCGCACAGAAATGTAAACAACAGAATAATTTTAATCAGGCGCCGGACATGCAGGACGCTGCCCGCTGTACTTTCCACCGCAAGCTGCATATCCCGAAAACCCAGTTTCCTTCTCAGCAAAAGCGTAAATCCGGTGGTGAACGTCACAAGGCCAAGCCCTCCGATTTGAATTAGGAGCAAAATGACCGCTTGTCCGAAAAGATTCCAGTGGGACCAGGTGTCAAACACCACCAGCCCTGTAACACAGACCGCGGATGTTGCTGTGAACAGTGCATCCAACGGTGGGGTAGGCCTGCCGCTTCTTGCGGATACCGGCAGGCAAAGCAAAATTGCACCTGCTAAAATCATCAGCAGAAAACTTACCACAATCAGTCGAACAGGAGGGATACCCTTCAGTTTCTTTTTTAAGGAAGGGATCTCTTCTTCCATTTCATTCACCTCGTCGCCATGAAACTATTCAAATAATTTTATCACCGCTTTGTGGGAATTAATCAAGGCGGCGAGCGGAAGCCCCAATCCGTAACAGACGGCCAATTCACCCAATCCAACGGAAATAGCTTGCGTAAAAAATTCCGCCCAGGCAAAACCTCCGGGCGATAAAATGACAATTTCAGCCCCGACAAACACCGCATTGACTAAAACCGGCGGCAGGGGAGCCAAAATCGGCAGACCGTGCCAGCGGATGTTGCTCAAAAGCCGTGTTCCTACCGCGGCAATCAGCGTAGCAAGCGTACCCACAATCATATCCGTGCTGTAACCGCTGAATAAGTTTGCCAAAAAACACCCCACGGTCAGACCCGGCACCGCGGAAGCGGTAAAGACGGGAAGAATAGTCAGAGCTTCGGAAACCCGAAACTGAACCGGGCCATAGGCAAGCCCCCAAAGGGCGGACAGAAGGGTCAGTGCAGTGTAAAGGGCTGCAATCATTGCTGCGCGCACCAGCGCGCGTGTATGATCTGTTTGATTTTTCATAGAAAAGTCCTCCGTAGTTTTGTTTTAGGTCAGGATGTTGCGACTGACCCCGCCGTGTTCTGGCGGTTATCAATAAAAATACTACAAATTTATGTAAAATGCAAACTGTTTCTAAAAGTATGATTGGTATTAGAGTGATTTATCATTCGTCTAATTCGCTATTATTTTCAAAATGCTGCTGTTCAGGAGATGATGCATCTTTTTCAATCAGAATTTTTGCAATTCTGCGATCTTCCATCGCGGCGACAGTGAGGGTAACGGCACCGATTTTTACCTGTGGATGCTCGTTTTCTTTCGGCAGGCGTCCAAGGTATTCCATCATCAACCCGGCGATGGTATCATAATCCCCTTCGGGCAGTTCAATCCCCAGCATTTCGGAAACTTCATCAACGGGCGCCGTTCCTTCCACATCAAATCGGTTTTCTCCGTCCCGTCGGATTTCCCCTTCCTCGTTGTCATATTCATCCTGAATATTTCCGACAATTGCCTCAAGGAGGTCTTCCATCGTGATAATTCCCTCCGTGCCGCCGTATTCGTCCACTACCACAGCAATCTGAATCCGCCGTAACCGCATTTCGGTAAATAATTCTCCGCACGGCTTGCTTTTCGGCACAAAATAGGCGGGGCGCATCAATTGCCCTAAACTAAGATCCCCGGGAATTGTATTGCCTACATAGGGCAGCAGATCTTTTACATAGATAATTCCGATTACGTGGTCAAGATCCTCGTGATAAACTGGAATACGCGAATAGCCGTTTTCCATGGCCATTGCTACAACATCTTCCACAGAACTCGTATCTTCTGCGGCAATTACATCGGTGCGGTGGGTCATCGCCTCATCCACCGGTGTTTCGTCAAAATCGAAGATGTTGGAAATCATGTCCTTTTCGTCGTCGTTCAGCAGCCCGCTGCGACGGCCTGCCTCCATCATTAAAAGAATTTCCTCCTGCGTAACGGTCTGTCCGCTAGCAGGAGGTTCTACTCCGAAAAGTCTTGCGGAAGTGTCCACGCATCGCACCAAAAAAGAAGAAATCGAAACAAACATGCGGGAAAAAACAGAAAAGATTCCGGCAAAGCGGAGCGGCCGTGTGCCGGAATGGCTAAGGACAAACTTCTTTGGCAGTATGTCCGCAAACACTGCCCAAATACAGGAAAAAAACAACGTAATGAGAATAACCGAAACGATGTATGCCGCTGTGGATGATATAGGAAGGAAAGAGAGCAGTTTTTCCACATAGCCGGCAAAACCGGCAGCGGCGACCGCTGCAGCCAACATACCGGTAACCGCTGTAACTGTGCGTGCACCGGTAAGCAAACGTGCGGTTTCCGTTGTCAGCGCAAGGAGTTTTTTGGCCTTATCGTCGTCTTCTAGAGCAAGTTTCTTCATTTGCGATTGACCAAGGGACAGGACGGCAATTTTTTTTGCCGTAAAAAAAGCGCCGGCAAAAATCAGAAAGAGCAGAATCGCCGCAAACAAAAATGGATGCTGCATGGCGGTTTGAGTGCCAATGGAATACAGACGTAAAGGAATGGCTGCATCGCCAGGGTCGGATGACATGAATTTACCCCTTTCGGAATTTATTTTTTTAATTTTAATTGTATCCTTTCATCATTCTACTGTCAATGTACCGTTAAGGCCGAGGCACCGAGCGTTACGGTGCTACGGTGCGCTGCGCCTATGTACATTTCTCAGGCGGAAATTGTAAGGTTGATTTTTCGTTCTAGATAGCGTTTTTTAGTTTTTTATATATAATTGAATATGTGCATCTTAAAAAATAGTTATTTTAATGAATTTCTATGAATTTCATCATGAATTATCCTTTACATGGTAAGCAAAAAATGCTAAACTTTAAATTAAGTACAGACCTTATAACTGTGCCAATTGGGATCAATTATCCGTAAGGAGGAAAATAAGGACTATGGATTCAAGAAAAATGAAAACCATGGATGGCAACAATGCCGCCGCATATGTTTCATATGCGTTTACCGATGTTGCAGCCATCTATCCAATCACGCCTTCTTCCGTCATGGCGGACGAAACGGACAAATACGCCGCCGCCGGAAAGAAAAACCTGTTTGGACGTCAGGTTCAGATTACTGAAATGCAGTCGGAAGGCGGCGCTGCCGGTGCCGTTCACGGCTCCCTTGCCGCGGGCGCATTAACCACTACTTACACCGCTTCCCAGGGCCTTCTTTTGATGATTCCGAACATGTACAAAATCGCCGGCGAATTCCTTCCGGCCGTTATGCATGTTTCAGCCCGTTCACTTTCCACCCAGGCTCTCTGCATCTTCGGTGATCACTCCGATATTTACGCATGCCGTCAGACGGGATTTGCCATGCTGTGCTCCAACAGCCCGCAAGAGTGCATGGACTTGGGTGCTGTGGCACATCTTTCAGCCATTAAGGGCAGAATGCCGGTTATGCACTTCTTCGATGGGTTCCGCACTTCTCACGAGATTCAGAAAATCCACATTTGGGATGACAAGGATCTTGCAGATATGCTCGACTGGGATGCTGTGGAAAAATTCCGCCGCAGTGCAATGAATCCGGAACATCCTGTGACAAAGGGTACCTCTGAAAACGACGACTTGTTCTTTCAGGTCAATGAGGCCAGCAACAGCCACTACGATGCGTTCCCGGAAGTCGTTGTGGAATATATGAACAAAGTCAACGAAAAGATCGGCACCGATTACAAGCCGTTTAATTACTACGGTGCGCCGGATGCGACGGAAGTCATCATTGCCATGGGTTCCGTATGCGAATGCGCTGAAGAAGTTGTTGATTATTTGAACGCCGCGGGCGAGAAGGTTGGTCTGATCAAGGTTCACCTGTATCGTCCGTTTGTTTCGAAATACCTGCTTGATGTGATGCCAAAGACCGTCAAGAAGATCAGTGTACTTGACCGCACAAAGGAACGCGGCTCCATCGGCGAACCGCTGTACCTCGACGTTGTTGCTGCACTGAAGAATTCTGAGTTTGAAACAATTCCGGTCTACACCGGCCGCTATGGTCTTGGTTCTAAGGATACCAATCCGGGTCAGATTGTTGCTGTATACCGCAATATGCAGTCTGATACGCCGAAGAAACGCTTTACAATCGGCATTACCGACGACGTGACCAATCTGTCGCTGGAAGTTAAGGAAAATCCGGACACTACCCCGAAGGGCACTCGTTCCTGCAAATTCTGGGGCTTGGGTGCGGACGGTACCGTCGGTGCAAACAAAAACTCCATTAAGATTATCGGTGACCATACCGATATGTATGCGCAGGGCTATTTCGCTTACGACTCTAAGAAGTCCGGCGGTCTGACGATTTCTCACCTGCGTTTTGGTGACAAGCCCATTAAGTCCACCTATTATATTACAAAGGCGGACTTTGTCGCATGCCACAAACCATCCTATGTCCATTCCTTCGACATTGTTCAGGATATTAAACCAGGCGGAAGCTTCCTGCTCAACTGCGAATGGGAAACCGTGGAAGAGCTTGACAAGAACCTGCCCGGTAAGATGAAGAAATATATTGCCGAAAACAATATCAACTTCTATATCATCAACGGTGTGAAGATCGGTAAAGAACTGGGATTGGGTGCACGCATCAACACAGTTCTGCAGTCCGCGTTCTTTGCAATTACCGGCATCATTCCGAAGGATCAGGCAATTCAATATATGAAAGATGCCGCAACAAAGACTTACGGCCGCAAGGGCGAAAAGGTTGTTGCCATGAACCATGCCGCTATTGACCGCGGTGCAACTGACTTTAAGAAAGTCGATGTTCCTGAGGCTTGGAAGAACGCTGTTGATGATTCCGCTATTCCACAGGTGACCGGAGAAGACAAAGAGCTGGTCGAATATGTCAACAAGGTACTGATTCCGGTTAACCGCCATAAGGGTGACGAGATCCCGGTATCCGATGTATTGAAGATGGCGGACGGCACAGTTCCTTCCGGTTCCGCTGCGTATGAAAAACGCGGAATTGCCATTGACGTTCCCGAATGGATTCCGGAAAACTGCATCCAGTGCAACACCTGCTCCTATGTCTGCCCGCACGCTGTTATCCGTCCCGCTGTTATGACTGAGGAAGAGGCCAAGAACGCGCCGGAAGGCATGAAGATGAAAGATATGACACTGATGCCGGGCTACAAATTCGGTATCACCATTTCCACACTGGATTGCACGGGCTGCGGTTCCTGCGCAACGGTTTGCCCGGGCATGCGCGGCAACAAGGCTCTTGTCATGAAACCGATGGCAACCCAGATGGAAAGCCAGAAAGCTTACGATTATGCCCAGACGCTGAGCGAGAAACCGGAAGTACACGCCAAGTTCAAGCCGACCAGCGTAAAGGGAAGCCAGTTCAAGAAGCCGTTGCTTGAGTACTCCGGTGCTTGTGCAGGCTGCGGTGAAACTCCTTATGCGAAACTGGTTACACAGCTCTTCGGTGACAGAATGTATATCGCCAATGCAACAGGATGCTCCTCCATTTGGGGCGGTTCTGAGCCGGCAACTCCGTACACCAAGAACAGCAAAGGCTATGGCCCCGCATGGAACAACTCCCTGTTTGAGGATAACGCCGAATTCGGTTATGGTATGGCTCTGGCAAACAAAGCCATCCGTGCACGGCTTGCTGATTACGTCAAGGCTATTGCAGAGTCCAGTGAGGCTTCCGAGTCCTTAAAAGCTGCCTGCAAAGCATACTTTGATACATTTGACAGCAGCATAGAAAACCGTGAGCCGACTGATAAACTGATTGCGGAACTGGAGAAAGTTGCTTCCGGCAGCGGTGAAATTGCAGAGCTTGCCAAGAAGACACTTGCCGATAAAGATTATCTGGCGAAGAAATCCGTATGGATCTTCGGCGGCGACGGTTGGGCATATGACATTGGATTCGGCGGACTGGATCATGTTCTTGCTTCCGGCGAAGATGTCAATGTTCTTGTGTTCGACACCGAGGTTTACTCCAATACCGGTGGTCAGGCTTCCAAGGCAACTCCGATTGGTTCTGTGGCTCAGTTTGCTGCAACCGGTAAGGCTACTAAGAAGAAGGATCTGCCGGGTATGGCCATGACCTATGGTTATGTGTATGTTGCCCATATCGCGATGGGTGCAGACTATAATCAGACGATCAAGGCCATTACAGAAGCAGAAAGCTATAAAGGCCCGTCCCTCATTGTTGCCTATGCTCCCTGCATTAACCAGGGTATTAAAGGCGGCATGGGTATCTCCCAGTTGGAGGAGAAGAAAGCTGTGGCTGCCGGTTACTGGAAGAATTTCCGTTACGATCCTCGTCTTGCAGAGCAGGGCAAGAATCCGTTCCAGCTTGACAGCAAAGCTCCGACTGAATCCTACCGCGACTTCATTATGGGCGAAGTACGTTACAACTCCTTGACCCGTTCCTTCCCGGATCGCGCTGAGGAATTGTTCCAGAAAGCTGAAAAGGCGGCAAAAGAGGATTACGAGCATCTTGTAAAACTTTCTAAGATGTAAGTTTTAAATTAAATTAGGGCTGCGACAAAACGAAAGTTTTGCCGCAGCCCTTTTTTCGATGATTTAGTTATTAAAAAAGGCTCTATGTCAATAGTTGGGGTAACCCAAAATGGAAACACCGGATGGAGCGGCGTTAAGCTGCTCCATTTTTCGTTGAATGATGGAACATATGAAGAATGCGATTGCGGAAGCGACGAAAATTACGATAACCGTAGGCATTGCGTTTAAGAACCTTAATCTTGTTGTTAACCCCTTCGGTAAAACCGTTGGTGTAAGAGCAATCAAACGAATTTAGAATACCTCTTGACCAGCGGACCATGGTATTTCCACAAGCAACAAATCTTGAAAGACCACTGTTTTGTGCGGCCATAATCCAATGGGATAGCGCTGTCCGTGCAGATTGACTATCGGGAGAATCCAGGACTTTGAAGAACTGTTCTTTAAGAGAGTAGGCTGTCAGCAGACGGTTGCTGGCATAGAGCATAAGATCGACCTGTTGCTTTTGCTCCGGAGTGAGAAATTGATATCGCTTGTTCAGTAAGATTCGGGAGCGTTTAAAATAAATTCTTCGGGTTTTGCTGAATTTTTTCTGTTCTTCCTTGCGAACGGCTTCAAAGGCCCAAAATACTTGGCGAATGTAATGATATTTGTCAATGACATAAATTGAATCTTTAAAATATGTTTGAGCAATACCGGCGTATGTACTCCACATATCGCTGACAAAATGTTTGGTTTGAGAACGGTCAATCCGGCTGAAATATTCTGTCAGTTTGTGGTTGTATCGAGCAGGAAGAATATCAAGAATTCGGTGACGGACCGGATCGGTCAGAATGCACTGATATTTCTCTCCGCTTGTATTGCCTTTAAACTCATCAATTGATACGACTTCGGGTAATTGCTGTGGCTTTCCATAGTGGATACAATCGAAAATCCGGATAATAGTTGAAACAGATAGATTTACTTCACGTGCTACACTGGTAAAAGAACGCACGTCAGACAGCTTTGAAATGATATACGCGGCTAAACGATTTGTAATGCGGTGATATCTCGGCAGAAACGAGTTATCTTCAAAGAAACGCTTTCCACAAGAATGGCAGCGATATCGGCGCTTTCGTAGAATCAGGGAGGTATGTTTGCCAAAAGCGGGAATGTCTTTCACGGTTTGACAACGGTAATCATGAACGTAGCTGGTTTGATGGCCACAACAGGGGCAAACATGCGGCTTTCTCGGTAACTCAATAAAAATTTCCGTTTTATCAGGCAATTGCCTCACATTTTTTACGATTACCCCTTTTAATCCAAGCAATTTTTCGATAGAATGAGTACAGAGCATATCGATGACCTCCCAAATGGTGGTGTGGTAATCTCCATTTTAAAGGTTTTTCATCGAATATGCTCTACTTTTTTTTTTTCGCAGGCCTATTCGTCACACCCCAACATTTATTATAGAGCCTTAAAAAAAGAAGAAACGAGATAAAAAGGATATAAAAAAGCCCGAAAAAGCGCTGCAAGCGACCTTTCGGGCATATTTTTTATATAGAATTTTGCAGAGAAATATTGTTTACTGTATCCTGCTGTTCTTCAATCAAGCCTTTATTTGTGAAACTACCTGATTGGCATATTGTTTCATATTGGCAAGATCTTCATCTGTTGGCTTGAAATTCACTTTGAGCCCGTCCCCGATGAAACGGAATTTTAGATGTTCCAGCCGGCTTTTCATCATTGGAACGGCTTCACCGCTCCAGCCGTATGAGCCGAATGCCCCAACCGGTTTTGTGCGGGTATTAATTGGGTCTACGCTGGCCAGCACATCCCATACAATTTTCGGAGCATCCCGGTTAATGGTACAGGAACCAAACAAAATTGCATCTGCGCGTTTCACCAAATCCGCGGATTTTTCAAATGGCTCAAACACAATGTTGACAAGCTCAACGTCCAATGAATCATTCTTGCGGAGTTCCTCCGCAGCGGCTTGCGCAAGCTGTTCTGTGTAGCCGTATGCCGAAGCGTACAGAATTCCAACAATCTTTTTTTCATGGGACGCCGGAGTACTCCATTTTCGGTAAAGCTCTTTGCACCGCTCGATATTTTGCGTCAGGCACGGGCCATGGCTCGTGCAAACCAGTTCAACCGGGAGATTTTCAATTTTATCAAGACCGGCCAAAACCGACGACGCAAACGGCTCCATAATGCACCGGTAATAGTTCTCGAATTCACTCCAGTACTTTTCCGGATAATGGATCTTTGTATCCGTCATTGTAGGCTCACAGTAGTGACATCCCAAAAAGTCGCAAGTAAAGAGAACTTTTTCAGACGGCATCCATGTAAACATGGTATCCGGCCAGTGCAGCAACGGGGCAACAATGAATTCCAATTCGCGGTCACCAATTTGCAGTTTGTCACCGTGTTTTACAACAACGCTTTCAAATTTGCCGTTGGTAATCGCCGAAAGATTCTTCTTTGCAGAAAAGGTTGAGTAAACAACAATGTTTGGGTTAAGTTTCAGCAGCTTTTCAATCGAACCGGAGTGGTCCGGTTCCGTATGATTTACGATCAGGTAATCAATTTTCGAAATATCTACAATGCTTTGAATGTTCTCAAGATATTCATCAAAAAAGGATTCCAATACCGTATCAACAAGAACATTCTTTTCACCGGTAATGAGATAAGCATTATAGCTCGTACCATATTCTGCATGCATGATAATGTCAAAAACACGCATGCCGGGATTTAAAACGCCTACGGAATATACGCTGTCAGTTAGCTTCTTAACACTCATGGTTTAGAAAACTTCCTTTATTAGTCTTCTGGCGAGAACATGTCCTTGCCCACGCCGCATATCGGGCATGTCCAGTCATCCGGCAGGTCTTCAAAAGCTGTCCCGGGTTTGATTCCATGTTCCGGATCGCCCTCAGCTGGGTCATACACATATCCGCATGCTGTGCAAACGTACTTTTTCATCTTTTTCACTTCCTCAAATATAATTTTCACCGTAGTACAGATGATTTATCCATAGTATAAATGAGCAAGAATATTTTGTCAATTAGAACACCAATCATACAGCATATCTTCAATGATTTCGCTGAGATTTTCCGGAAACACCTGGCAACGGCAAAGCTGGTGGGCCAGGTTCAGAACCCGTAAGAGATTCCTTGAAACAATCTGGTCCGTGTAATCATCTCCCGAACGAACGATTTTAATCCCGTATCCTGTTTTGCGATCTCCAAATACATAGTACTTAAGGCAGATGCCTGGCATATCTGCACAACCTACAAATCTGAACATGCACCACCATCCTCTCTGTGAATTATAATCACATTACCTGATCATGGTACTATCATAATTCACAAAAAGGAAATTATCAAGCAAAAAAGCGCGGATTTTGGCATTAAATTGCTAAATGCGCAATATATATATTTCTGCATGGGATAATCAGATAGATATTGTATCTAAAATTACTCATCATCATTTTACAATTTGTATAGATATAGAACAATAAATGCGCATAATACGCCCAGTAATGAACCAAGAATTGTGTCCGAGGGATAATGAACAAATAGAAACACCCTCGAAAATGCAATGAGAAGAGCAAGAATTAAAGCGGCTGTGCCAAAACGATTATCAAAAAGCCAAATGATCGTTGCTGCCGCAAAAGAGGAGGCAGAGTGCCCGGAGGGGCACGAATAGCCGCCCGGAGTATGAATCAGCAGGGGGACGCCAGGATTTGTAACAAACGGCCTGGGCCGCCCTATTATCGGTTTTAAAATCTGGCTGATAACATGTGACAGCGCCAGGGAGAAAAACAACATAATTCCAAAGCAGCGAGTTTGTCTGTCGTGGCCAAGAAGAATGGCAGCAGCCAGCCAAACTGCGCCGGCATTTCCCATTCTGGAGAGCAGTGGAAAAATAAAATCTGTAAATCGGTTATGACAATGCTCTTGAACATAACTGATAATTCTGACATCCATTCCTGTTCCTCCGGTCCGAGTTGTTTGCTAATTATTATACCATATTTTCTTTCTAATGCGAATATACTTATACTAAAAAACAGGAGATGGTATGGATTGGAATGGCAGAGCCTGACAAAAGAAGACTGTGCAAAAAAGCTAAACACAAGCCTTCACAGCGGATTGACGCCGCGGCAGGCAGCCGAGCGGCTGCATAAATACGGCAAAAATGAACTGGAGCGGCCAAAGAAAAAAAGTTTGTTTTTGCGTTTTGCGGCTCAGCTCTCCGATTTCATGGTAATTGTCCTGCTGATTGCGGCAGGAATTTCCTTTTTCACGTCCTATTTTCAGCACGACAGCGACTATATTGATTCCATCATCATTTTGGTGATTGTATTGGTGGATGCGATAACGGGAATGATTCAGGAAAGCCGTGCGGAGCGAGCAATTGAGGCTCTGCAAAAACTTTCCACCCCAAAAGCGCGCGTTGTTCGGGCGGGAAAGGAGTATGAAATTCCGGCCGAGCAGCTGGTTCCCGGTGACCTGGTTGTGGTGGAAACCGGCGACCTTGTGCCGGCGGATATTCGATTGACGAAATCGGTGAATTTAAAGGCGGAGGAAAGCGCACTGACAGGGGAAAGTCTTCCGGTGGAAAAGGACGCAGAATCCGTATATCCGGCTTCAACGCCGTTGGGCGACCGGCGGAATTGTTTGTATTCCTCCAGCTCCGTCGCGGCGGGAAGGGGACGAGGAATCGTTGTGGCGACCGGAATGAACACACAGGTTGGAAAAATCGCGCACATGATTGGCAGTCAGGATGCGCCTCAGACGCCGCTGCAGCGCAAACTGGCCCAAACGGGGCACATGCTGGGTACCGGGGCGCTTGTCATCTGTCTTATCATCTTTATTATGGGTCTGATTCAGCGGATTAACCCGATAGATATGTTTTTGATTGCCATCAGTTTAGCTGTTGCCGCTATTCCGGAGGGGCTGCCCGCCGTTGTCACCGTCACGCTGGCTATTGGGGTGCGCCGAATGGCCGCAAAACGCGCCATTGTCAGGCGAATGCCCGCTGTTGAGACGCTTGGAAGCGCAAGCGTGATTTGTTCGGATAAAACGGGGACATTGACACAAAATCGAATGACGGTGGTTGAATTGCAGAGTCCACAAAGGAAACTGCAAATCAATTCTGCCGAAGGCAGACGATTGCTGGAAACCGCCGCTCTGTGTACAAATTGTGTCAATACAGGAGGAACACTCCGCGGGGACCCCACCGAAATTGCACTGGTTCGGGCGGCCCGTGTAAAGCCCGACGAATTCAAACGGCGGTATCCGCGCGTGCAGGAATTTCCGTTTTCCAGTGAACGCAAGAGGATGACCACTGTGCACCGTCTGCCGGATGGCCGTTACCGAATCATTACCAAAGGCGCGCCGGACATTCTGCTGCAGTACTGCTCTCCGTCAACAAGCAAACAGAGCATAATCCGCCGAAACGAGGAGATGGCCTCGCGGGCGCTGCGGGTAATCGGTGTTGCGGTGCGGGATGTGGATCATATGCCGAAAAACGCGCAGGAGGCCGAACGCAGCCTTGTATTCTTGGGGTTGGTAGGAATGATTGACCCACCCCGTCCGGAGGCAAAACAGGCTGTTCAAATGTGCAAACGTGCAGGGATTCGCCCTGTCATGATTACCGGCGACCATGCGGCAACTGCGGCGGCAATCGCCGTACAGTTGGGAATCGCGCAGAGCGGTGAGAATGTTGTAACAGGAGCGCAGCTCGATCAAATGACGGATGCTCAGCTTCGCAGAAACATCAGTCGTTATTCTGTTTTTGCACGGGTTTCCCCGGAGCATAAGGTGCGCATTGTGCGGGCTTTTCAATCGCGCGGAGAGGTTGTGGCCATGACGGGCGACGGTGTCAACGATGCACCTGCATTGCGGGCTGCGGACATCGGCTGTGCAATGGGAATCTCTGGAACGGATGTTGCCAAGGCCGCTTCCGACATGATTCTGACCGACGACAATTTTGCAACGATTGTTTCCGCCGTGCAGGAAGGCCGAGGTATTTATCAGAATATTCGCAAAACAGTGCATTTTCTCATTAGCTGCAATATAGGGGAACTGCTTACAGTGTTCGTCGGATTTCTGCTTCGATTGCCCAGTCCGCTGCTTGCCATACAGCTTTTGTGGGTGAATCTGGTTACCGATTCTCTTCCGGCTTTGGCACTTGGCATGGAGCCGATTAGCAGCGACATTATGAATCGAAAGCCTGTGCGCCGCGGTGAAAGTGTTTTTTCGGGCGGAATGGGCTACAATATCGTCGTGGAGGGGTGCTTAATTGGTTCGCTTTCCCTGTTGGCGTACAGCATCGGCCGCGTGTTTTTCGATGTAGACCCCGCTTCACCGTTTATCGGTAGGACAATGGCGTTTGCCGTACTGAGCCTTTCCCAGGTAGTACATACGTTTAATATGCGTTCTGAACGTTCCGTGTTTCGTGCGGGATTGTTCGCAAATCCCAAATTGGTTTTAGCGGCAGTTGCGTGTGTGTTATTGCAAGTTGCCGTTATTGCGGTGCAGCCGTTGGCTGCCGTGTTCAAAACAGCGGTGCTGACAGGGCGGCAGTGGATTGTGGTGGCTGTGCTGTCTTTCATGCCGTTAGCTGTGGTGGAAGCAGAGAAAGCAGCGTGGGAACATGTGCGAAAAAAATAAACAGAACACAAAAAAGGGCCGGCCGGAATTGACCGGCCGACCCTCTTTTTCGGTGGTTCAGGATCTGCGATTATTGATATCCGCGGGTTCTTCAAAACCGCCGCATCCGCCGCACGAGCCGCAGTCACCTCCGCAGCCTCCATGACTTAGAGAATCCACGGAATGGAATCCAATGAAAGCCAGCGCGGCAATAATCAGGCTTATGATAATTAAAGTGGCCATCCTGTCACCTCCCATAATGGTCCTGCGTCCAATCAAAGGCTCTATCAGTTTGCCACAGGCGAAACCGGTATCAAGTTAGGTTAAGCTTACTTGTGTTGTGTTCAGTTTAGCACCTTGCTCAGTGACTGTCAACTGAACAACAGCCGGTCATTTCTGCTGTGAGTCGGTGTCGCTCTTTTTCGTGAGAGGGAATAATGTGGGAAGTTTTCCGGATTTTGTGAGCATCTGATATAAAATCATCAGAAGCGGAATATAAATCAAAATCCAAAAATTTTTGGAAACCAAGGCAAAGTAAATGGCAGCGAGCATGGAAAGCGGATGAATATTGATGGAAGACGACACAATTTTCGGCTCAATAATTTGCCGCACGGCGGTGATAATCAACCAGCACACAAGAAGTGCACCGGCGGTAAAAAAGTTGCCGGAAAAAAGATAACCCAAAGACAGCGGAATATAAATGGTTCCGGGCCCTAGCACGGGTAGAATATCCGCAAATCCGGTAATCAGACTGACAACAAGGGGATATGGCACGCCGAGGATGACAAAAACAATCAAGGTTTCTAAAAATGTAATAAAATAGATTAATAGGTAGGAACCGATATATTTTCCGCTGAGGCTGCGTCCGCTGCGGGAATAGTTGCGTAAATCGTTCACGCCTCCGGCGGTAAAAAGTCCCAGAAGCGAGTCCTTAATTTTGCGCATATCTTTTGAAAAAAAGTAGGTGGAAAAAATCATGACGATGAACATGGTAAATATGGCCGGCAGCGATGTCAAAAATCCCAGCACTGTGCTTAACACTGTGGTTGCTAGGGAAAGACTGGTTTGCGCAATATCGAGCATTTTTTCCTGATTCTGCTGAACAAAGCCGGCGTCGATGCGGTTAAGCAAATCGTCCAGATGATTTATCATTTTGCTAAGCTGGGGGATTAGCGTGCCCATGTCCTCCGGGGACAGGCTGGAAATATAGGCGATGAGATTACTGATTTCTCGAATGAGGAATAAACCGATTAAAAACAAAACACCGAACAAAACCGCATAAACCAGCAAGGTTGCCACTGCGGCCGCAGCGGCGGGGCGAAAATGGAGCCGGCTGCGCAGCCGTTCGATCAGAGGCTGAGCGAGCAGAGCAAGCAGAAAGCCAGCCAGGAAGGGAAAGGTATACTTTAATGTAGCGGCAAACAGAATGAATCCGGCTGTATAAAAGATGAGGAACAGCAGCAGCGGCCTCATTCTAATCAGCTGGCGCTTGTCGAACAACGAGATACCCCCTTGTCAATTCTGTGGGAAAAGAGTATGATTTATTATAACGTGGAATGCTGGAAAAAGAAAGAAGAAAAAAAGAGCGTCCCGCAAAAATGGCGGGACACTCTCTAGCGGAACTCAGTTCTCTCTGCCCAAAAGCCAGTCTACAGAAACGTTGAGAATATTAGCAAGTGCAGATAATTCATAGTCTGTAACATAACGGATCTGTCCCTCTAACTTGGACAGGCCGGAAGCGTTCATGTCAATTCCATTGACCTGAAGCTGAGCTAACAGCTCCTTTTGCTTCATTCCCTGATTCTTGCGTGCCTTTTCAACACGTGCACCTACCATATTGCGGGTTCCGAGCGCTTGTTTACGCAGTCTCAATTCATTCATCTCCTCGTAGCATAGTAGTTTCGCATACACTTCTTTTTCACAAGATTGTTCTTGCCAGCAGGATTCGGCAACAATCTACATTTGCCGAACCAAATCTATCTATTTCACTGACAATGTTTAGTATAATAGTTTTTTGTGATTATTGCAATAAAAAAGTGGATTTTTTTCACCTGTTTGGAGATATTCTTTAAAAATCATCTATACTTTTGACAAAAATAATATATGGCATTTATTATTTTATCACGATCAGTAAAAATTATTCCTTGTTGAGAACTTTAAAAAGCTTTTAGATTTTATTTGCTGGCGCCGCAGAACCGGATTGAAACGTCAATTTGTTGTCCGGCACTGCAAACTGTTCATTTATGTGACACGCTGCAGTTGTGCATGGTTAGATTTTTCGTGTCAATCTATAATATGTCGGTTCAAGGATAAGAAGTCACAGTAATTTTTCAAATCTAGTTACGGGGGATGTTTTTTTGGAAAATTCGAATCAAATTAAAACAAATTTAACGATGCTCACTGATTTTTATGAGATTACCATGGCAAATGGGTATTTCACGAACGGCTATCGGGATACCATCGTTTATTTTGATATGTTTTTCCGTGAAATCCCGGACAACGGCGGCTATGCCATCATGGCCGGTGTGCAGCAGCTTGTGGAATACCTGGAACATCTGGAGTTTACCCCGGAGGACATTGAATATCTTCGCAGCTGTAAAATTTTCAATGAAGAATTCCTCCAGTATTTACAGAATTTCCGTTTTTGCTGTGACGTCTGGGCAGTACCCGAAGGCATGCCTATTTTTCCGGGAGAACCGATTATCACTGTGCGTGGGCCGATTATACAGGCGCAGTTTATCGAAACCATGATTCTGCTTACCATCAACCATCAAAGTTTAATTGCTACAAAAGCCAACCGTATCTGTCGTGCGGCGCAAGGCAGACCTGTCATGGAATTTGGTTCCCGCAGAGCCCAGGGGTCGGACGGCGCGATTCTTGGCGCGCGTGCTGCTTATATCGGCGGATGCTGCGGCACGGCCTGTACCATCTGTGACCGAGAATACGGGGTTCCCGCCCTTGGCACAATGGCGCACAGCTGGATTCAGTTGTTTGATTCGGAACTGGAAGCGTTCCGCGCTTATGCACGGGAATATCCGCAGAACTGTACCTTGCTGGTGGATACCTACAATGTGCTCAAATCAGGTATTCCGCATGCCATCCAAGTGTTCCGTGAAGAAATAGTGCCGCGCGGTTATCGTCCCGTCGGGATTCGTATCGACAGCGGTGACATCACCTATCTTTCCAAAAAAGCAAGAAAAATGTTGGATGACGCAGGCTTTCCGGACTGTAAAATCTGCGCATCCAATTCCCTCGATGAATATATCATCCGCGATATGTTGATTCAGGGGGCACAAGTGGACAGCTTTGGTGTAGGCGAGCGTCTGATTACTTCCTCGAGCCATCCGGTTTTCGGCGGTGTATATAAACTCAGTGCGGTGGAAGACCGCAACGGTAACATTATTCCCAAGATTAAAATCAGCGAGAATGTTTCAAAAATCACCACGCCGGGATTTAAAAAACTTTGGAGACTTTACGACCGGGCAAGCGGTAAGGCAATTGCGGATGTAATTACTCTCTTTGATGAAGTGATTGATGACACACGTCCCTATGAAATCTTTGACCCGAATTTTGTTTGGAAGCGCAAGATGCTTACAAATTTCCGGGCAGAAGAAATCCGTGTACAGCTGTTTCGCAATGGTCGCTCCGTAGCTAAGAAGAAGTCCCTAAAAGAACTTCAGGATTTTTGCCGCCAACAGGTGGACACGCTTTGGGATGAAGTAAAGCGTTTTGAAAATCCACACCGTTATTATGTAGACCTTTCCCAGAAGCTGTGGGATTTGAAAAATAAAATGATATCCGAATTTTCTTTTGGGCCAAATGCTTGACATTTTGTCGTAAATCATTTAGAATACGGATACTATGCGAGCAGGCCGAGCAGCCGCGGGCGCAGCGCGAAAGCGCGCGTGCGAGGAAAGTCCGAGCTCCACAGGGCAAGAATAACGGCTAACAGCCGCCGGGGGTGACCCCAGGGAAAGTGCAACAGAGAGATACCGCCGCATTTTGCGGTAAGGGTGGAAAGGCGGGGTAAGAGCCCACCAGCGCGCGGGAGACCGCGCGGCTATGCAAACCCTATTCGGAGCAACACCGCAGAGGGACACAGAGCGTCGGCCCGGCGCGTCCCGAGAAGGTGGCATCGAGCCGAGGTGGCAACACCCGGCCAAGATAGATGGCTGCTTAAGACAGAACTCGGCTTACAGACCTGGTCGCACATATATTAGCAAAAAACCGCTTTTAAAGCGGTTTTTTTGCTAGATTGTCGAATAACCCATCCTTCGCTCAATGCGTTGGATGGGTTATTCGATACTCTGGAAAGGGCAGTGCGAAACGGCCCTTTTTCAATTCTTGATGACAAAATTCAATATAAACATTCACTGCTCAATTTTAAATTTGGAAATTAATAATTTGAGCTGCTGTGATTGTCCGCTCAGTTCTTCGCTGGAAGCGGCGGTTTGTTCCGATGTTGCGGAAGTAGTTTGAACGGTTGCGGAAATTTGGTTCAGCCCTTGCTGAATCTGTTGGATGGCAGCAGACTGTTCCGCTGCTCTGTCTGCAATCCCTGTCATCAGTTCCGATGTCTGTCGGACACTTTCTGCCGCTTTTGTGAAGGATTCCTCCGTTTCATCCATGGCAAGCACTCCGTTTTCAACGGCATGCAGAGAATTTTGAATCAGGGAAGAAGTTTCCTTTGCGGCCTGTGCACTTTTCGCAGCCAAGCTGCGCACTTCATCCGCAACCACGGAAAACCCTTTTCCGGCCTCACCCGCACGTGCAGCTTCTACCGCGGCATTTAAAGCGAGAATATTGGTCTGAAAAGCGATATCTTCCATAGCCTTTAAAATTCGGCTGATTTGACCGGCAGATTCTCTGATTTCTTCCATAGCTTTTGAAAGATGCTTCATCCGTTGTGAGCCAAATTCCATTTGCTTTGAAGCGACATCGGAAAGATGATTTGCCCGATTAGCCTGCTGTGCGTTTTTCTCAACATTCTGTGAAATTGTTGTAACAGAAGCGGTAAGTTCTTCCACGGATGCTGTTTGTTCCGAGGCACTTTGAGAAAGGGACTGAGAACCGTCCGCCAATTGATTGGCACCCGCGGCAACTTCATCAGCTGCTTTTGCAATGTGAGCCAACATATCGGACAGTGTGCTATGAATATGTAAAAGGGATGTTTTAATCTTAGAAAATTCTCCGGAGTAGTCACATTTTAGTTCAAAAATCATATTTCCATGCGCAATTTGCTCCAGCACGAAAGCAATTTCATCAATATACTGGATATAATCCTTTAGTCTGCTCACAACATTTGAGAAAGCAACACCAACTTGACCGATTTCATCAGCAGAACGCACATCTACAACGACATCTAGGTTCCCGTCCGCAATCTTTTGCGCCGAAGTTTTCAGTTTCTTTAAAGGCATTACAATTGAGCGCGCAATCACTATAAGCAAAGTGCAAAGCAAGATAAGGGCAATACCGTACAGAATCTCCATAGTGAAACGCACGGATGAAACGGCACTGGTATATTCGTTTTCAGGCAGACCTGTTGTGACAGCCCACCCGGTTTGTCCTACCGGTGAAATATAACCGTAATTCATCTGCTCAAGTAATTTGTATGATATGATTTTCGAGCTTCTGTTGGAAATAGATTCGACCAGATTGCCGGGCAGTCCCGCATCGTCCATTGTTACCCCGCTCCACTCCTGAACCGGGGAACTGATAATGGTACCATCTTTGGAAGTCAAAATCAGAAAACCATTTTTTCCTACTTTGTAAGAACTCACTAGGGTTTGCAGGTTGTCAATAGTAACGTCCAGCCCTACAACCCCCAGCAGGGAGTTGGTATCAGTATGATATACGGGGCATATCATACTGACAATAAAGTTATTTGATACAATATCCTCATATGGTTCCGTCAGTACAACTTTATTGCTGTTGCTAATGGACTGATACCAGGATTGCTTTGAGATGTCATAGCCAGAGGTTCGCACTTGACCGGAGGACTTTAACAGCTGGCCTGAATTTGCGGCGGCTACCCAAACAGATTTAATATTGTCTGGATCAATTTGCCTAATATCTACAAGTGTATATAAAACGGACATATATTCACTGCTTTTCATAATGGAAGCATCCTTCGAATCTAACAACAATTGCTGAATCTGTAGATTCGTAGACAGGCTTTGAGCAGCTGTTATATAACTGGTGAAAAATTCACTGATTTGATTGGCAACCAACTGAGATTGTATTTTCAATTCATCGTCGGCCATCTGCGAAACGGAACTTCGTACACTGTTTTGGACAAGCAAAGCCGAGATGCAAAATACGCTAAGCACCGGAACGCCAATCCATGTTAACAATTTCAATGTTAGACTTTTGCAGTTAAAAGTAAGTTTCCTTTGCGGTTTTTTCATCACTTTTTTCTGCATTTGAAATGTTTCAATATCATCCCTGAATTCATACTCCTTCGTTACAGAAATGTTTTTGTATTTGTAATTTAAGTTCCTAAAACGCAGCCAATTTATGTATCGGTCAATGGAGCAAAATATTTTATTTCTTAAATTGCAATAACAAATTGAACACTTTCACTGGATAAAGTTATCTACGGGTTTAAAGTATAAATTCTGTCCAGTTGAGCATCAAACAGTTCCTCAGGGGTCTGATAACCTAATCGTTTCCTAGGCGTGGCGTTTATCTCGTCTGCAAACATTAAGATTTGTTCGGCGGTAAAGCCATTGATGGAGCGACCCTTTGGGATATATTTTCGTAGTATGCGATTGGTCCTCTCATTTACAGGTCGTTCCCAAGCAGAATAGGGATGAGCAAAGTAGATTGCCGTGCCTAGTTCTTCAAAGGCTGAAAATGCCGCAAATTCACTGCCGTTATCTGTGGTAATACTGCGAAACACCTGCGAAAATTTCTCGCCATACTGTTCCTTTAGCTGTTCCATGGCACTGGCAACACCGGTGGTTGTTTTGCCGTCAATTCGAATTGAAAGATAATATCCTGTCAGGCGCTCTACAATGGTAAATACAACTGCCTCACCGCTTCTTTTTCGGCCCAGTACCGTATCAGATTCCCAGTGTCCAAATGTGTTTCGCTCTGCTACCTCAGGTGGCCGCCAATCAATGGATTTCCCATTGATACGCTTAGAAAGCCGTGGTTTTCTGCGAGAATGCCTATTTAATACCTCAGGAAGTTCAAATAGCGTGAGCGGTAATTCCCCTTTCCACAGCATATGATATAGAGTTTTTGTACATGGGATTTCCTTGGCTGGAAAACGATGTTCGCTTCGGGCCCGCCCTACGCACTCATCAAAAGACCAATTATGCTTACGAACCTTTTTAACCATCCAACGGATGAAGTCGGAGTTCCTGGATACCGTTCTAGGGCGATGGCAGCGACTGCGATTCGCTTTGTAGACTGCAGCTCCACGTTTGGCTGAGTAGCCGGGTTTGCGACCTCGGCCGGAGTATTCCGGTGTGCCACGTCGTAGTTCATAGCCCACGGTAGAGGGGCTGCAATTGATTGCGCGAGCAATCTTTCGATTGCTAAATCCCATCTTCTTTAACTGTTGGATTGCGCCACGCTCTTCTGCTTTAAGATGCTGTCCCCTCTTGCGTTCTTCGATCTTTATGATAGAATGGTTCTTGTCCATAGTGTTCAGGCCTTTCTGTCAGTATTTAGTGTGGTAACTTTATCCTAACAGTTCCCTGTGCGCTATGGAATCTTTTTATGTGTTCAATTTGATTTTACAATCTACCAAATATTTTATTTCAGTTATTTTATGTTGGAGAAATCCGGCCACATTGCACGAAATCTGCGCCGCTGTATTTTGCGTCAATATGATAATATTTACTACAATAATCACTAATTTGATTTTATATTTAAATTGATTCTATGCAAAATATTCAATTTTCACTAAAATACAAAATGCCTTGAAATGGTGCGGTTGACCACATCAAGGCATTTTTCTTTGATGGATTTTATTTATGGTTTATTTGCTCAGGTATTCTGTTTTATTCGATGATATATCTGCTCAACATTCCGGAAAGACCCGCAGGAACATTTGCAGTAAGGAGCACCCCGTTTTCCGTATATTCCTCACTTTCTATGTGTCCGTTTTTGCGGATTTCTGCTGCAAGGCCCGATTCTGTAAACGGAAGCAATAAATGAAGATGCAGCGAAGGCCTTTTCAAATTTTTTTCAATTGTCGTTAGCAGCTGATTTAAACCTTCCCCTGTACGGGCGCTGATTCGAACAGCATGCCCAATCATGGGCATTTTGCTGATGTCCGGAATCAGGTCACATTTATTTAAAACAGGGATAACCGGACGGTTTGCGCAACCGAGCTGCAATAATAGATTTTTTGCCACATCCAGATGCGTTTGGGCCTCCGGGTTGGATGCATCACAGACGTTTAGAATAATATCCGCATCCGCGGCCTGTTCCAGAGTGGAGCGGAACGCTTGAACCAGATGATGCGGAAGTCTGCGCACCAGACCAACGGTGTCAATCAACATTACGGTTTCTCCGCGCGGAAGCCGAAGAGCCCGTGCAGTCGGGTCCAGCGTGCAGAATAGCCTGTCCTCAGCAAGTACTCCGGCGCCGGTCAATGCATTCATCAGCGTTGATTTTCCGGCATTTGTATAGCCGACCATTGCCACCGTGATAAAACCGTTCTTTTTTCTCCGCCGATTGATTTGCATGCGATGCTGCTCAACATCATGAATCTGATTGGTCAGCGCCTCAATGCGGCGGCGTATATGACGTCGGTCAGTTTCCAGTTCACTTTCGCCGGGTCCCCTCGTTCCGATTCCGCCGCCAAGACGGGAAAGCTCACTGCCACGTCCTCCAAGGCGCGGCAGCAGATATTTCAGCTGAGCAAGTTCCACCTGAAGTTTACCCTCCCGACTTTTTGCGCGGGAGGCAAAAATATCCAGAATCAGCATTGTCCTGTCTATTGTGCGAACGCCGCTGATTCGCTCAATATTGCGGATTTGTGTCGGAGAGAGCTCGCAGTCAAAAATCAACAAATTCAGCTCATATTTCTTAACAAAATCTGCGATTTGTCGCATCATACCGCTTCCCACGCAAGTTGCGGCATCCGGAGAGTGCCTTTTTTGGGTGATTGCACCAAATGGCTGCGCACCTGCGCTTCTGGTTAATTCATATAGCTCGGCCAAAGAAGCCTGTGCATCATATTCTCCCGTATCCACCTCTACCAAAAGGGCGCGTTCCTGCATTACTTTGTTTTCGTGCATTTTCGAGCCGCAGCTCCTTTCCTGTTGGTTTCTGTGTCTATTTCCCCTATTTCTTCTACGATTCCCTATTAAAATACCGCGTTTTAAAGGAAAAGGCAATCAAATTCTGTCGAAACACACAGATTTACTGAGATACGGTTATTATTTCACGAAACGGCGGTGAAATCCGATTCTACCGATAAATGCGCGGGACAAAATATTTCCAGTTTTCTTTGAGCCTCTTCCGTTCCGCATGCAGGCATCGAGAGAAAATGAGCAATAATTTTTGAATTTGCGGGATCCTCTTCCAAATTCACATCAATGCCAAAGGCAGAAAGGGCCGATTCCAAGCCGGCTTTGGTACAGGTTCCCTCACGCACAGCACAGAGCTTGAGCAGTGCCTGCCTCCTTGACGCAATATCCCCGGAAGGGGGCAGTGCAAAAGCGCGCTCTTTTTCACGGAGGCCGTAATCGGAAGCTGTGGCAGCATAGCTTTCGGCTTGGAGCTTCAGAAGCTCTTCACAAATTGCATTCAAAGCCGCGGCATAGGCCTCCAATTCATAATCCACCGTTGTTGTACCGTCCAAACGATACAGTCCGGTTGGCGCAAGCTGATTTTTCATAGAGTCCAGTGTATCCAGAACTCATTCCCCCTATTGCACGGTGACCGTTATGCTGCCGCACACCGCTAACTGATTTTCTGCAATATTCGATGTTTCCATATCGAGCGTACAGTCGCTGATCATGCCGGTTGCAAACAGTGCAGCATTCAGTGCGGAGGGTACCACTTGATCCGACACACCAAGACTGTAAAAATAGTTTTGCACTGCTGTTTCACACGCAGATTTCACTTCGCCGGAGTCCAGACCGGCTTTAGCCGTTACCGATGCCGTTACCGAAAAGGGTATTGTTTGGGCGGCCGAAACGGTAACCTGTGTGCAGATTTCACGCACCGTGTTGAGTTCTTGTTCAATCTGGCTGACAATTGCATCCGATGGGGCGCATCCTTTGCCTCCAAGGTACAGTGCAACTGTTCCGGCTCCGTTTGCCCGTGGAACAACGCGGACGGAATCGACTCCATCGAAGTTGAGTGCAAAATCTCGGTAAAATGCCGGGTTCGCGCCGTTGGAGGGTACGCTGGTGTTCTGCAGCAGCCGAGAGCGCAGAGATTCGTCACTTTCCCGATCCTCACCGCCCACGAAGGCTTTTGTATTTACTACATACTCTATACCATTCGGCGGTGTGACCATGACCGTGATGGTTCCAACTTCGGCGTTTCCGGCACTGCCGCCTTCCTCTGCACGGGCCGGTACTTCCACGCTCACTGTGTTTGCCTTGAGAATTGCATCTTCTGTTGTCACATATCGCACCGGGTTTTCTCCGGTGGTGGAACAAACGGTGCCGGCTTCAATCAGCAGGTCAAACCAGAGGGCGGTTTCGCGGGAAAATGTCAGTGTGCCGTGTGCCGGTACGGATTCCTTGCGGGTCAAACCTCTTTCTTGTGCGCGGTATTCCAGTTCCTGTCCGCTTGCGGTTTGTGCAAAAGTCTGCCGTTTCAGCCAATCAACCGCAGTCGATATCGAATAAATTTCTCCCGCCAGAAGGCGCATCCGAATGCCGATATCGGATGCATCGTCGGGCGAATATCCCGCAAGCTCGGTATATTTCTTTTTCATGCGGGCTAAAATCGTGTCATAGCTTTCCGTCAGAGCTGCACCTCCACATCGCGGCATTCGCCGCCGTAATTTAATGTGATGATTACTTTCGGCGGGTTTCCTTCTTGAAATGCTGCCGATTCCACTGTAAGCTGCGGCAGATTACGCAGTGCTTCCTGCGCCATGGAAAGAGCTTTTTCATCCCGCAAAGGCGTGTCCGCCGTCAGTGTGTGCAAACGGCTTCCTAGCTGGGGATTTAATGCAAATGAACCAATCGGAACCGTCAATCGGATTTTTGCGCGCTGAAACAGTTCCTCTGCCCCTGTAACCGTTTTGGGTTTGCCGTTTTCATCGGTGATAAAATCACCTTCGAAAAGTTCAAGATCCATTCTCCGCCTCCTTTTGAAAGACCTGTCCGTTGATGACAATGTCGCCGTTGTTTTTTAAATAGATCTCCGCACCGCCGGAGGAATATAAAAGCAATTCTCCCGGATTTAATCGTTTTTTTTCCGCCAACGTGCCAATGCAGGTGTCCCCTGCACTGGTTGAAACGATGACGGCCTGTGCTGCGTTTGGCGGCTGATATGCAATGCCCCACGGTCCCGCAAACGGCAGGCTGCGATATTCGTTTGCACCCTGCGCCTGTGCGGAGCCTGTCACCTTAGCCATTTCGGCGGCGGGTTTTGATGTTTGTGCAGAGAGAATTCTCTGTGTAATCCACATGTCTATTTCCTCCTCAAAATCACTCGGGTGTGTTCTCCTTCGGCATCCAGAACATAGCGCAACGAAAAAATCCGCATACCGTTCCATTCGGCAGCGGTTATACCGGCGATGCGCGCAGGGGAGAGAAGCGGCGCAGAAATTCTTCCGGGGCAGTCCAGCACAGCTTCAAACGTATCTTGCTCCGACTGTTGTAGCACCGCGGCAGCATCCACCCCGTTGCTTAAAAAGCGTTTTCGTGTAATTTCAAGCGAATGTGCCTGTGAACTGCTAGCCGAAAGTTTGTAAGTTCCGCCGTCCTCATCCAGGGCATACAGGTCCGAATACAGTTTGCAGTATCGGCTTTGCAAAACCCCGGAATGGAAACGGATACCGCCTTTTCCAAACACGATTTCCTCTTGCGGGAGCTGACCCGAAGCGTCAAACACACCGTCAATCATTCTCGGCTCCGTTTTTAGAAAGAGAGAGCAAAATTGTGCCGCTGCAGTCCATTCACTCATTCCCTTGGTTATAGCCAATGTGCCATGGAAACTTGCTGCATTCCCCCGATACCGTGTAAATCCGTAGGGGAGAATATGCCTATTAAAGATAGTCGCGAGCGAAGGATTCATATAGTTTTGAGGCATTGCCTCGTTATCCAGCAGCAACGCCGCACGGCTTCTGGCAGAAAGCGTGAGAACCCTATTTGATATGCTGTACTCCTGTTCGTCCACGATTCCGTCAAAATATGTGTTGCCTTCCGAATCAAAAATTTTAAGGAAAGTTATCGGTTTAAATCCCGCTGTGGATGGAAAAACTCCCTCAAAAGCATCCGCCGGGGCGTCCGCATCGCGGTCCAAGCGGATGCGGATTGGTGCAGGGAGGTTGATATCTCCATCCGGTCCGATACCCACATAGATCATGGAACCATCACCACAGTTCCCGTTCCCGGAGCATTCGGCCATTGGATATTTGGATTTAATGCCAGAAGTTCGTCCACGCTGATTCCGTATGTAGCCGCAATGGAGAACAGCGTGTCGCCCTCTTGGCAAATATATGGTTTTGGATCGCTCACCACCGATTCTATCTCCGGCGCCGAACCGTCTTCCAGGAACTCAAATTCATACCCGATGTGATTCGGCCGAGGGTCTCCTTTTCGGGTGAGGGTTGTAAACATTGCGAAAATTGGAGCCATATCCGGCAGAATCAGCTGTCCAACGCCTTCCTCCGCAAACACTGCTGCAAGCTTTTGAAATTCTTCCGCACAGTTAGGTCCGGAAAAAACACCGCACCCTGTTACCACACGGCTCCCCGCGCCGAGGTCTTGCAGCACATTCCCTTCGTACGGAACCTGATATTTCCCAATATTTTTTGCCCGTGAAATCGTCACGGTCTCAGGGTTGCGCGGCCAGATATAGTTTTTAAAACTCATGGGCCTCAGCCGCATGACCTTCCTCCTCTATGTCAAGATTGCGCGGATACCTTCTGCAGTCACGCTCGATTGCCTGCGAAATTTCGGCCGCTGTATCTTCCGTCATATCGGTTTCACCTCCGTTCTTCCAGTTGCCAAGACAATTAAAGAGCATCGCGGCTGCAATAACACACCGCCTGTTTCCGTTTCTGTTTTTACCCTGCAGCCGGAATAAACCGTTTGTCGGTTCTGTTCCCGTATCTCAACTCGGAATTCTCCAAATTCGGAAAGCGGCGTGTCATTTTCCGGCGTAACACCGTAAAAATGCAGTTCATAAGAGGTTTCTCCCTCTTCGATTTCTAAAGGAGTTCCTTCGCCCCATGAGCGGACTTTGTCTGCGCTGTGAAGAGTCTTTGTTACATAGCCTTTCGCTTTCGCCAAAACAGTTCCGTCTGAAGCAATCAATATGATTTCTTCGGTTGCTGAAGATGAAAGCTGTTTTAAAATTGCCCATTCGTACAGCGGCTCTCCTGCTATGACCGCAGTACCTGCTCTGCGAACACTGTAAATTTCTTCATCGGATATCACCGTATCCCCTTCCGAAAGAGGATACTCTGCCGGCCCTGTGTAGCGGTAATAGAGGCTAGAGTCTCCGCCGGTTATCTCATTGTCCGCACCGGACTGAATCTGCAAGGGCCGGATGACCGCTCGTATTTTTGTATTGTTCAGCATGACGGGGGAACCATACTTTTGCAACATGGCATTCACAGCAGAGCGCCGCGTCACTTTGAAATCCTCCCAAAGAGAAAGCTTCCTGAATCAACAAGATAGGGGGCGGCAGCAGCTGCCGCCTCCTTCCACAGCATTAGGGCAGATTCCGTACTGCCTGCTGATTGTGTCACTTTGACATCTCCGGCGGAAAAGGATTCCGCACCGGATGCCGCCCGCGCCAGGGTATATCGGTAGAAAGCCAGTGCCGCTGCCGCCGCTGCAAGAGCATCGTATCCATCTTCACCGCATGTGTTGCGTTCGGCCGATTGAATTTCCCTTGCCGTGTCCGTGCAAAGCGGCAGATATTTCTCCACGTCCTGCAGTCCGGTTAGAACTGAAAAGCGTGCAAGCACGTCATCTGTATCAATGGTAATCACGATTCGCCTCCATACGTCAGAACACGGACGGCTCCGTCAAACAGCCTTGCAAACCCGGCTGTCACGCTGATAGCCGTGCGTTCCAGCTGTCGGTCAATCAGTTTGTCGGAATCGGTCGTCACACCGCCGGCCTGCACCATTTCAAGTGCACAGGTCTTGTCAAGTCCGATGATTTTTCCTTCTTCCATCTGCGGAACATGCAACAGTTTTGCACCCAGCGGACTAATCAGTTTTCCGGTGCCTTGGAAATTCAGCCCTGCGGTCGCGTCTTTAAATTCTGAGATAGACAATAGATCTTTCATGGCCGCGGTCGAGGCCACCATCGTATTCAAGGTGTAGGGGGACAGATTGCTCCACAGGTTTACGATATCGCCGTATGTTGGCACTGCACTGCCAGCTTTCAAAGTTTGGGCAGGCGATGCTCCGTCATCACCGTTCATCAACACACTGATGGCGTCCGCCAGTTGGCTGCGCGCAATTGCCGAACCAATTTGGCGGAGCGTTACAGTGAATAAATCCAGCCTCTGAAAGCGCAGTGCTTCATAGCTTGCCACCAACATTCTTCCGCGCTTTTTCAGCTGCACAAGCTGACTTTTTATTTTTACGTTGGTCTGCGGGAGCTGAGCGCCTTCCGCAACCGGTTTTAGCGCACGGTCGTCCTCGGATGGGTCAGACTCAATTGTGCGGTAGTCCAGGGAGTCAATCTGCGTTTTTGCCGCAACCAAATCGGGCAGCAAATCGGCCTGCTCCATGCCCTGACGGACGGCACGGGAAACATATTCCGGGAACAGCGCGGCGGAATCGGAAGACTGAAAAAACTTTTCTATCTTGTCGGAGCAGGGGCCGCCGACTTTGATATCAAAGCGTTTGAGCTGCCGTTGATACGCGTCCAGTCCTTCCAACGGTGTGCCCGCGTAATCGGCGGACGGGTCCAGACTCTCCAGAACCTGTGTAAAAGATTTTCCGGGTACGCTGTACATACCCTTTTCCAGCCGTATGGATTCGTATTTCATTCCACATTCCTCCCTTAAAGAATCACACCGCATGTTTGAGCGGATTCATCCACATCAGTCACCAATAAACTTCTTCCTCCGGTTTCCGTTGCTTTTATCTTGCCGTCCGCCGCGGCGCATAGATTTTGATATCCGACCGACGGTGCCGCGCCGTCGTAAGGCAGGCAGACATAGCCGCCAAGCTGAACGGCAGCATAGCCGCATCTTGTGTTGACACAGACCCCGCAGAAATCGTCCCCGTCTTCGCACGGGCCGACGGTTCCGTTGGCCGTAATTTTTACCGGTATGCCTGAGGCAAGGGTTTCTTCTGCCTCAAAAGTCACCGTGGATTCCCGAAACCCATTAAGTGATACGTTCATGAACGTTCCTCCTTTATATTTTGAAAGCAAAGTTGCTGTTTCGCTGATTTTCTTTTTGCTGTCCCGCCAACTGCGGCGTGAGCGGGACAAGCCGCTGCGCATCCCGACGGAAGGCAGCAGCAAAGCATTTTAGGTCATCAAGGCTCATTGCGTCCGCTGCTCGTCGCAGAGATTCCGTTGGTATCTCCGGCTTGGAAAGCGCCGCGTATCGAACAAATTCTTTGGTCAGTTCCTGCCGATAGGCGCGTCCGCAGGCGGCCTCCTGTTCCAGCTTTTCCACGCGGCACGCAAGCTGTTCCGCCTCGCCGCGCGTTAGTGTTACTGCTTCTCCTGCACGCAATGTTTTTAAAATATCCTGTGTGCCCATTTCAGACGCCCCGGAATAATGCTTAATGACGCCCGCTTCACGTTGGGACGGAACGGCTACGAATGACCACTCATAGGCGTCCGTCGGTTCATCCAGCACCGCACAGCAGATTTTTCCGTCATATTCCTGCCCGCGTATGTGCTTGCAGTCGCCCGACTTCCAGTCAGCCCCGCAGATGCTGCATGTGATGCGCCGCACGGCGCAGCCTACGCTGACTTCCTTTTTGATTCCGCTTTCCAGTTCCGCAATCAAATCTTCGTTTTTAGATGTGCGCGGCAGATAGGCACTCGCTGTCAAACGTGTGTAAGGTTCTCCCGCCGAGGTGCGGTGCTCGGGGTCACTTTCCACACGGCAGTCGAAAATTCGAGCAGCTTGATCCTCCGTCCGTCCGCTGTGATTGAAGATTCCTGTTTTGCCAACAAACAGTTCCGCAAGTGTTTTCAGAGCCGAAATACTGAATCTTTCCCCGTCTCGGTCGATTTCGTTGTCGCACAGTACCACGGGGAACACATACAATTCGTCCGCTGAAAATGTCCGCCGTGTAAATTGATTGATTTTTCGGAGTTCCTCCTCATTCGGAGCCGAACCATTTTGTGGCGTTTTTGCCGTTTCGTCCTTTTGCGGATACGACTTATTCAGAATGGCAATCATCTCCCTTTTAAAACTTTCAGCCATTATCTGCGGCTTTTTTATACATCTCATTGAATATGTTCCTGTATTGATACGCCATCCGTGCTGCAGGAAACGGAATTGTTACTGGGAGTTGTTTGTTTGGATGCTTCTTTCAATTTGTGCGGCACGTGCGTTTTGGTAGCGCGCCGCCGCCAGTTCCGTTGTGTCTTGCAGCGTAATGTCGTCCCAGTCGATGGAAAAGCGCGGCGAATATCCGTTCAGCCGCATCCACATGCCGCAAATTTTTCCAATCACCGGGTTGAGTATCCGACGGTACGACTCGAGTTCGCTGGTGAGGATATCCGCTTGTTGGCTGGACATTCGCTCTGTGGAAGACCACGTGAGCCCAAGTAAAAACGGCGGAATTCCCAGCTTTGCGATAATCTGCTCCAAAATCTGCCGCACAGGCACTTCGCTGTCCAGAATCTGCACATCGGAACCAATTGCTTTGATATTGACATCCCCAACCGCGATAAAATCACTCACTGTGTCTCCGCGCATGGCGCGTCCCCATTCAGAAGCGATCTGTTCCGCTCTTTCTTTTGCAAACGCGCGGTCGGCGGTGTCGGAATCCGGTTTGTAGGTGACTGCGAACCGCACTCCGCCAAGGCGTTCCCAATTTACCCCCACGGTGTGGAAAATCTGAATCAAAATGCGGCTGACAAACGGCAGTCCGCGCAGCAGGGATACCCCCTGGGCACTGCCGGGCGGTGGATTCAGCGCGGAGCAGAACACCAGTTCCGGGTAGCGCACCGGTACACTGCCTCCGTTTTCACGCCGACGAACCTCAATGGAAAGCGGTGATACCGCCCGAAGTTCCACGTCGTCCAGTGACGCGTTGTAGAGGGCGCAAAGTTCTCCGCCCCTTACCACCATCTCCCCAACAGCGTTGCCGTAGGTCAATAGCTGGTCTAAGTATCCTGTGATAAAACTTTCCATTCCCTGTCGGTCCGCGCCCACCTGCACATTCTGAAGAAAGTGGTTTAATTTCCTTTCCACGGAGCGGTCAGGGCAGGAAATCGAAAATCCGCCGACAAGGCGCAGAATTTTTCCGATTGCCGCATCAATAATCGGCACGGCTTCCCGCAAGGCATCGTACAGACGGCGTTCTCCGACAGTCAGCGGCACATAGGAGGAAAGTTCCGAAAATGGGGTGTTCCTTTCCGCTGTCTGCACGGCCTGCGCCGCAGCTATCGGATGTTTTCTTTTAAAAAGCATGCTTTCCCCCCTCTCTTCTGGGCGCCGCAACGGCAAAGAATCCGTCATTACCACGCGGAAGTGAAGTTACAAAATAGCGAATATCATCCATTGCGTGGTCGTTTTCTTTTACCGGTGCATCGTCTTTTCTGTTTTCATCCCAGCGGTACAGTCCGAATTCACGCACGGCATCCGTGCAGCAGCGGCAGATTTTGATTTTCCCTTGCTTGAGTGCGGCACCGGTTCTGCGAATTCCGTCCAGTACGGCGTTATCCGCCTTTCGCGCGCGGTATTTGCCATGCCGCCGAATGACTTCAAGGAAGCTTGCCGCAGAAGGGTCTACCACCACGCGGTCGATTTTTCTTCCCGCGCAGAGCCGTTCCAGCTCGGCATAATGTTCCTCGTCGGTGCGCGGTTCTCCTGTCCGCTTGGAATCATAATAGGATTCCGCAATGCGGTACCATATTCCGTTCTGCAGCCCCCACAAACCCATGGAGCAGGGATTTACCGTGCCATAATCACAGGAAACCACATAGTTGGAAAATCCGCCTTGCGGAACATCGCAGAACATGCTGCCGGTCATGAACGGATAAACCAGCCCTTCGGCTGCCACCCATTTGCCAAGGACAAACCGCTCATAAAATGTTCCGGAATAAAGGGAACGGTACCGTGCGAGGATGTCCGAACTTAAAGACGGGTTGTCATTCATGGTAAAGTGCAGGCGCAGTGCGTTTTTTTCATCCGTCTTTTCAATCCATTCCCGATAGAACCAATGCCCCGGGCTTTCAGGATTGCAGCTAAACCAGAATTTGGAACCTTCCACCGAACAGCGCGCCAGCGCCTGTTCAACGAATGAACGCGGCATCAAAGCGACTTCGTCGAAAAAAACACCTGCCAGCGTTACCCCTTGAATCAGTGCCGCCGAACCCTCATCCTTTCCGCCAAACAAAAAGAATCGGTTTTTCCTTTTCCCTAAGGAAATGTCAATCCGATTTTCTGTTGAACGGTATACGCAAGTAAACCCCGATTCTGTCAGAGCGGGCAAAAGGGTTGTCACCAGATTCCGCCGCAGGGAGCGTATGGTTTTTCCGCAAATGGCAAAGGAGCATTTGTCAAAGCAGGCGAGCGCCCACATGACAAAGGAAATTCCCAAACACAGCGTTTTGCCGCTTCTTACAGCTCCGTCGCAGATAATCGCATCACGTTGTGCATAAGGGCTCGACGGACACCACCAGCTCAGCGCCTCCCGCTGACGCCGGGAAAAGGAGTTAAACTCCATCCTTTTTCTCCTGCCACGTTTCGTTTGCGCATTTTTGCAGTGCGCGGTACAGAGGGGATTCTTCCGCTCCCTGCTCCTGCAGATTGCGCAGACATTCCAGCGCGCGCAGGCGGTCAAAAAACTTGATTTCCAGCCCGCCGTCTTTTAGGCGCCGAATTTCCGCAATGTTGTCAAAATCCATGGCTTGCAGCTCCTGTGGATTCGGTTCTTCCCCAAACAGCAGGCGTACAGCGTCGTTTACGCTGCCGAACGCGAGCTTTTCATATCCGCTTTGCAGGCTTGTTTTTTTTCGTCTTTTGCGGGTCAATAGTCAGGCCTCCTTTCATTTCCCCCGCGCTCATTCGAAAATTTTGCATTGGAAAGGACAAAGTAAAAAAATTTTTCTTGACTTTTCAAGTAAATGATGATACTGTGTATACACGATATATACAGTTAGAAAGCAGTGGTGATGCTCTCTGGATCTTATCATCAGCACTTCGGACCAACGGCCCATCTATGAACAGATTGCCGTGCAGATTAAAAGCCAGATTCTTTCCGGTGCGCTGCGTCCGGGCGAGATGCTGCCATCCATGCGACTTTTAGCGCGGCAGCTGCATATCAGTGTCATAACCACCCGGCGCGCTTATTCAGATCTGGAAGCGGAAGGGTTTCTGGAAACGGTGGCGGGCAAGGGATGCTTTGTCACTCGGCAAAATGTAGAGCGTATTCGAGAGGAACAACATCGGCGTACCGAGGAACTCTTGCGTCGTGCGGTGGAGCAAGCAAAGCAAAGTGGAATTTCTGCCGAAGACCTGCACCGTATGGTGGATCGGTTGTACGCGGAAAAATCGTAAAAGGAGATGTGTATGGAACAGTTATTGGAATTAAACGGTGTCTGTAAAAATTACCCCTCGTTTTCCCTATGTGATGTCAGTTTTTCCGTGCCGGCCGGCTGTATCATGGGGTTAATTGGAGAAAACGGAGCGGGAAAAAGCACCACCATTCGCCTGATTTTAAACGAAATGAAGCGTGATGCTGGCGAAATTCGCATTTTCGGCAAGGATAATCTTCAGAATGAAATCGAAGTAAAAGAAGAAATCGGTGTTGTGCTGGATCCAAACTGTTTTCCCGGCGACTTTACGGCAAAAGATGTAAACCTGATTTTAAGAAGAATCTATAAATCTTGGGATAAAGACCTGTTTTATCGCTATCTTAAGGATTTCTCACTCGCCGAAAAGAAAAAAATCAAAGACTATTCCACCGGTATGCGGATGAAACTGAATATTGCGGCAGCGCTTGCGCATCGTCCGCGCCTGCTGCTTCTCGATGAAGCTACCAGCGGGTTGGACCCCGTCATGCGCAGTGATATTTTGGATTTGCTGCTGGATTTTATCCAAGATGAAAATTGCGGAATTCTGTTTTCCTCGCACATCACTTCCGACTTAGAGCGTGTGGCGGATTATATTACCTTCCTGCATGAAGGTCGGATTGTGTTCAGTCTGGCAAAAGATGAATTGCAAGACCATATGGGAATTCTAAAATGCGGGCCTTCTCAGTTTGAAAAACTGAACCGCTCCGATTTTGTGCGTGTGCGCCGCGGAACCTATGAATGTGCAGCATTGGCGGAGGACCGCGCCGCTGTTCAAAAAAAATATCCCAACATGGTGGTAGACGCCGCCACACTCGATGAAATCATGCTTTTGTATGCAAAGGGGGATGCCTCGTGACAGGACTGATGCTAAAAGACCTTCTGTATTTAAAACGTATGGGCAAAGTATTGGCTGCCCTGCTGATTTTTTATGCTGTCTTCATGTCAAATTCGAACAGGTCCTCAGTCGACACAATGCTTTCCGGTGTCACTATCATGTTAACGATGGTTCTGTGCTCCAGTGCGTTTAGCTATGACGAGGCCGCAAAATGGAGATTGTATGAACTCAGTTTTCCTGTGAGCAAAAAACAGATTGTATTGGCTCGATACCTGTTTTCTGCGGGTCTGGTCACTGTATTAACATTGCTGTCTTGTTTATTGAAATGGATTATTTTTCGTGACATTACGGCGGACAATGTTGCAGTTCTGTCGGTGTCATGGGGAGTCTCACTGCTTCTCTGCTCAATTTTATTTCCGTTGTTCTATCGGTACGGGATGCAAAAAGCACGGCTTATTTTGCTTTTGCTGCTTTTAATTCCCTCTTTTGGTATCGCACTGTTTCAACCCATTAGCATTCCGGCCCCCAGCGAATCATCGCTTCTTTTGTTGATACGGCTCTTTCCCGTCGCTGCGGCATTGGTCTTCTTCGCTTCTTATTGGATTTCCTGCCATTTTTATGCGTCAAAAGACAACTGACAAGGTTTGCGATAACAATCTAAATGCCTGCTGCTCCACTTTTAGGAACAGCAGGCACAGGTTTATTCCCCCTGTTTTGCAATGCGAACAGGGGAAAACTCTTTTTGTTTGAATATATTGGGTTAAAGTGATACAATAATTAACATATAACGTTTTTGTATGATTTTTATCAAAAGGAGTAAACCATGGCGGATTATGTGATTTTAACGGATTCTTCCTGTGATTTGCCGAATGAGCTGGCAAAGGAACTTGACGTGATTGTTCTGCCCCTTTCCTATCATTTAAATGGGGCGGATTACTATAATTATCTCGATGAGAGGGATATGCCAATCAAGGAGTTTTACCGGCATATTCGTGCCGGCGAACCCTGCACCACTTCCGCTGTCAATGTTGATGCCTATAAAAGTGCTATGGAGCCGCTGCTTCAGCAGGGGAAAGATATCTTGGATATCGCGTTTTCCTCCGGTTTGTCTGCAACTTACAATGCCGCAAAAATTGCCTGTGAGGAACTCTCTGAAAAATATCCTGAACGGAAAGTTTATGCTGTGGATACGCTTGCCGCATCTCTTGGACAGGGGCTTCTGGTTTATCTTGCCGTACAGCAAAAGCGAGCGGGAAAGAGTATTGATGAAGTGCGCCACTGGCTGGAAGAAAACAAGCTTCATTTGTGCCACTGGTTCACAGTGGATGATTTGAACCATTTAAAACGCGGTGGTCGAGTATCCTCAACGGCGGCATTACTGGGCACCATGCTGAATATTAAGCCTGTTTTGCACGTAGATGACGAGGGACATTTAATCCCAATGGCAAAAGTGCGAGGACGCCGTGCCTCGCTTGACGCACTTGTAGACCATATGGAAGAAACTGCAATAGACCCGGCTGCGCAGACGGTATTCATCAGTCACGGCGACTGCCTGGAAGACGCGGAATATCTGGCGGCAGAAATTAAACGCCGCATGGGGGTTAAAAAGTTTGTGATTGGATATGTCGGTCCTGTCATCGGTACACATTCCGGCCCGGGAACCATGGCGCTTTTCTTCTTGGGAACTAAGCGCTGATATAAGCTTGAAAACAGATTTAGCAGTAATTTATGATTATAAAAAAGTCGCCCGAAAAAACGCTAACTGCGTTTTTTCGGGCTTCCTTAAATATTTATGAAATGATTGCTTACTATGGACATTCTAAAGAAAGGTGATTATCTATGCAAGACATTAAAGAAAGTGTGACTCTGCAACAGATCTTGGATTTCAGAGAATTGAAAGTGCAATGTATAAACGATTTACTGAATAAATATAATCCTTGTTCAATCATTACTCTTGGAATGAATATACCCGGTGGCAAAAAAACAAATAAATTGATACGTTGTGCATTCTTAGAAGGAAAAAAGCAGATACAATGCGCATTAAACTCTATGAGTGTAAAAATATTGTTGGTTAAGGATATCATGAGAACAGAAGGACTTATATCTTTTTTTGTTGTAGATGATAAAGATTCAAAGCAATTGAAAATAAAAATGATAGACGTTGAGGATAAAAATCCGAAGGGGCGCTTATTTGATATAGATGTTTACAATGCTAACGGCGAGCAGCTTAGTAGGGAGTGCTTAAATTTACCTTGCAGAAAATGCTTTATTTGTGAAAAGCCGGCAAAAGAATGTGCAAGAAATCGCACGCACTCTGCTTCGGAATTGCAAAAAAAGATAGAAGAATTGTTGAAGTTATAAATGAGGAATAGGGGAATGCTAGGCTCATAATGATCATCCAAAACAATGGCCTCACATTATAGCTCATTGGGAGGACAACCTATTGGAAATCAACGGACAATCAAAGCTCATTCTGCACTGTAACACTTAGCGGTTATTTGGTTTTTGTCAAGAATACTGTTTTATCATTGGACCGTCATCTTCTAACGAAGGTGACGGTTGTTTTTGCGAATTTTTAATTTGTAAAAGAATTAAATTTTTTCAGGTGCAACGTAAAACTGATAACCTATGCCGCGAACCGTTTTCAAAAAAATTGGGTGATTCGGATTATCTTCTATCTTCATGCGGAGATGGCGGATATGTACCATGATAGTGTTGTCATCCACAATATGATTGCCCCATACATGGGTATAAATCTGCTCTTTTGTTAGCACATGGTTTTGATTACTCAAAAAGTATTTCATCAACATACTTTCTCGGCTGGATAAAGAAATTTCAGTCCCATTTTTAAAAAGTTTCATTTCCTCGCATAAATAGCGAAAAGGACCCGCTTCAATGACACGGGAAGAAGACTTACTGTCCAACCTGGCGCGTCGCAAACAGGCCTTTACTTTAGCAGTCAGCACCAGGGGGCTGAACGGTTTTGTAATATAATCGTCGGCTCCAATTTCCAAACCGAATACCTTGTCTCGTTCTTCCCCGCGGCCGCTTAATATTATTATGGGGACTACGACTCCATGTGTGCGCAGTTCGCGGATTACGCCAAAGCCGTCCATGCCATTCATCATGATATCTAATATAATTAGGTCAAAATTTTGGGTTTGTGCCATTTTCAAGGCTTCCGTACCGTTTGAAGCTGAAAACGAAACCATCCCTTCGCTAGCTAAGGTTTTGCAAATCAGCCTGCGAACAGAATCTTCGTCGTCCACTACTAGGATGTTAGGATATTCCAAGTTGATCACTCTCCCAATTTATTAGAATAGCATAAAATTATAATTCTTAATCTTTTTTAAGATAAAAAATTAAAAAGTTTAAGATTAATAAATTATATTTACGATGTTGGATCAAATTGTTAATATCACACAAAATAGTTGTCGCGTCCCTACTTTGCCTTTATACTATGCAGTGGAAGGACGGTGCAATTAGTGGAGAGAAGAAGATTTTGTGTGATTGCAGTTATAACTGGAATGGCTGTTTTATTTTCTACTTTAATCTGGGGGATTTATTCCATTTATAACATTTATATAACAACCTTAATTCGTCAACAGCAGCAACAGCTTTTGGATATCTCAAGGTCTGTTTCAACCAGCCTGAATCTTGCAATATCAGAACAGCTTAGCGATATTGCAATCTTAACTGGAACACCAGGATTTGCTGAAGAAACATATAACTATTATAGCACTGGACAAACAGTTGGCCTGAAAAGATTCCTTTTAGCCTATATGACGAACCAACAGCATGAGCTTTCCAAAATTTATTTGTTTGACAGAAACTGTAAAGAAATTTTTGAATATCGGCAGTATCCTTACTCAAATCAAACGGATAATTTTTCAATTGATTTCGATGCACTGGTGAAGCGTGGAATCAGTGGAATTGGGACTGTATTTGCTATTGCCCCCCATCATTATGAGATGGCACTCGTCAACAGTATATACATAAATGATTGTTATATGGGTGCGGTGATTGGAATTGTGGATCTCCAAACTCTCTATGAGCAATACGTTTCCCCTGCAGAACGCTTGGGGCAAGGATATCTGGTGGTTCAGGATGATAACGGCAAAATTCTCATGCATCCCCAAGTGCAAAGAATCGGCCAAACGCCGGAAGAACTCGGAGAGGATCGCAACAATTCCTTTTCACAGCTAATGAGCATGGAGCAGGAATATGAAGTGGGAACAGCTACATATTGGATGGATGAAGACAACCTCGGGATTGCTGGAGAAAAGATTGCCGCTTTTTCTCACATGAACGTGGGGGATACTTCATGGAGCGTGATGGCAGTCTTGCCAAGTGAAGATGCCATGGAGCCTGCCAAACAAAATCTTGGGCGCTTCGCAGCTCTGGTTTTGGCACTATTCCTGTTGTTTGCACTTTTTATCCTACAGACATATCGAATGGAGAAAAAACATCAGCGACTAAAAATCCGCGCAGATTACCTGAAAAATCTCAATCATACCTTACAGGAACTCCAAGAAAGCCGGGAACAAGTTCGGCACTATCAAAAGATGCAGTCCATAGGCTCTCTTGCGGGTGGTGTGGCTCACGAATTCAACAATCTTCTTACCCCTATTTTAGGATATTCGGAATTGATTTTGAATGCTATCAATAAGGAAAGTGAGCTTTACGATGATGTTTATCAAATATATGGCGCAGGAATGCGTGCAAAAGAAATTGTGAAACAGTTGCTTCCATTTTATCGAAGGGAAAAAGGCGGAAATGCTTATTCTTTAGTTAGTTTGGATGGTGTTCTCAGCGACGCAATAAAAACAATCAGTGTCGTTCTTCCAAAAAATGTGCAACTGCAAACAAACCTTCATAAAACAACAGCGAATATATTTGGAAATGCAACTCAGCTGAATCAAGTATTGCTGAATTTGTGTACGAACGCAATTCAGTCGATGGAGCCGGACGGCGGCATTTTAACTGTTGAAAATAGATTGATTTCCGCGGATCAACTGCCCGAATCCGCCTGTCCTTTAAATCAATGTGGAAAATATGCAGAGATTCAGGTCAGAGATACCGGATGCGGTATCAGTCCTGAAATTCTTTCCAAAATATTCGAACCATTTTTTACAACCAAAAAGCACGGTCAGGGAACCGGAATGGGGCTTTCTGTGGTACGCGATATTTTGGTTGATCACGGTGGTTCCATTTCTGTGGAAAGTAACGTGGGAAAAGGCAGCCTTTTCACGGTCTATCTTCCCGTTGCGCAGCAAATAGAACAATTGCCGATGAAAGCGATTACACCCATTCAGTCCAAGGCTGAGGACAAAGATACATTTCAATTTTTAGTGCTGGAGAGTGACAAAAAGATTCTAAACCTTTTGAAAAAGCAGCTGAGCCGAGGAGGATGGAATGCAGAATTCTACAAAACTCCGGAACAGGCTCTAAAGCGTTTCAGAGAGAATCCGGATCTATTTGATTTAGCAATTGTGGAATATCAACTGCAGAATTGTAGAGGCATAAAATTTGCAGAACAGTTAAAAATGCTGCGTTGCAGCATGCCGGTTATTTTAATTACTGGGTTACCGGATGATGCGGTTTTTCAGATGCAAGAGAAAAAAATACTGGATGAAATTCTTATTAAACCGTTTACTTACACTGATTTAGCCCAGCAAGTTTATAAGTTGCTGAGCTGATATATATAATCAGCGGGGAAAAGCATTCCCTGATTATAATTTAGGAGGGTGTATTATGAGAAGCTTAAAAAAACGTCTGCTAGCATCAACTTTTGCTGGCCTGCTGGCTATTTCTGTAACAGCTTGCAGCTCCACTGCAGGGACAGCCTCAAATGCAACAGCTAGCGAAAGCGCTGCCACAAATTCTGGCAACAGTGAGTCGCAAACGGTAGAATACCCGAAGAAAGCCATGCAGTTTATTGCCCCGGCCGGCGCAGGCGGTGGGTGGGACCTAACGATTAGGACTGTTGCAAAATGTCTTCAGGACACCCAGTTGGTCGATGTGCCTATGCCTGTTACCAATATGTCTGGCGGAGGCGGAGGTATTGCACTTTCATATCTGGAACAGCACAAAGATGCGGATAATATAATCGCGGTCTATTCGCCACCACTGTGCCTTATCAATTTAAATGGTTCCACAGAGTTGAACTATAAGGACAATACCACTCCAATTGCAAGATTGATTACAGACTACGGTTGTTTTTCTGTAGCAAAAGATTCTAAATACAACACAATCACAGAAGTCATGGATGCACTGAAGGAAGATCCCAAATCAGTCAAAATTGGAGGCACTTCTGGTGCGGGTTCTATGGATCATATCCAATTTTTAAAAGTGGCGAAGGCTGCAGGAGTCAAAGATATCGACAAAATTGATTACGTCAGTTTTCAGGACGGTCAAGCGACGGCCGAACTAATGGGCAAGCACATTGATTTGTTGACCAGCGGCATCAGCGATACCATAGGTTTGGTGGAAAGCGGTTCCGTCAAAGTTCTTGCCATCACGGCAGAAGACCGGGTTGGTTCAGGTCTTATTGCTGAAATGCCCACCTGCAAGGAGCAGGGAATCGATGTTACCTTCTATAACTGGCGCGGCTTGTTCGGCCCAAAGAATATGCCGGACTATGCACGGCAGTACTGGGAAACAACCTTAGAAAAGATGTGCCAGACACAAGAGTGGAAAGACGCTTGTGACAAATATGGTTGGGACCTTTCGTACGCCAACTCCGACGATTTTGAAGAATTTTTAGACGAGGAAAATCAGGAGTACATGGAACTTTTGCAAGACATTGGCATGCTGAAAAATCAGTGATCTATACGGAAGACGAATCAGAGTCAAATGCGGGCGCAAAGCGCCCGCATCCCTGAACATCAATCCGTAGTTCTTGTGAAGGGGGAAATTATGCTTATTAATACAAACATTCTAGCAGGCCTAGTAAGCACGCTGTTTGGCCTAGTTTATACATTGTTAGCACTAAATATTCCGCCTGCAACCGTCGGCGATCCTGTCGCACCGTCTATCTTCCCAATCATGGTTGGTATTGCCTTGTTTTTAATCGGTCTGTTGATGATGTTTCAGGAAATTCGGAAACAAAGAGCGGGACAAGGAACAACAAATAGCATAGAATTTAAGTTCCACGGTTTTAGGGCCATACGCTATGAAAACAAAATGATATTTATCACTGTGCTCTGCTCACTGTTCTATGCATTTACGTTTAACTCTCTGGGCTATATTATTGCAACATTCATATTCCTAGGTGTTCTGTTGTTTGCCCTGAACGGACTAAAAAAATGGAAATCAAATCTTATTATTACATTAATCTTCAGTGTTGCGGTCTACTTCATATTCACTAAATTGTTGGCGATACCTCTCCCCACATCGCCGTTTTTAAATTATTAAAAAGGGGGAACAAAACTTTTGAGTCAGATATTTGCAAATTTAGGATTAGGTTTTGGTGTTTCCCTACAGCCGAGCAGTCTTCTGCTCATCACGCTGGGCGGCGTGCTAGGCACCGCCATTGGGATGCTTCCGGGCTTAGGGCCCGCTACAGGAGTTGCCGTGTTGCTGCCAATGACATACGCAATGAGCCCGGCGGGAGCCATGATTACTATGTGCGGGGTCTATTATGGGGCGATGTATGGTGGCTCGCGGTCGTCAATATTAATTAACACGCCAGGAGACGGAGCAGCAATTGCTGCCACCTTCGACGGTTATCCAATGGCTCGGAAAGGGCGAGCAGAAGCCGCCCTTGCAATGTCTGCCATCGCTTCTTTCATCGGTGGCACAATCTCCAATGTGTTCATCACGTTTACTGCTGAACCGGTAGCCATGTTGGCGCTGAAATTTGGTCCATCCGAATATTTTTTGCTGATGTTTGCGGCCCTCGCAATGACGGCATCCATGAACAAAGGGAAAGCTATCAAAGGGCTTATCTCCATGCTTTTTGGGTTGGCAATTTCAACGGTTGGTTTGGATGCCCAGTCGGGAGTGGAACGCTTTACATTCGGTAGTTTGTCTCTTCAGTCGGGCATTGATTTTCTTGTCGTAATTATCGCAATGTACGCATTAGGAGAGGTTTACAAAAGCTTTAAAGATATTCGAGAAGGCAACAAAAACATGCAGACAAAATTCGGAAAGATATGGATTTCCAAAGAGGACTGGAAACGCTCTTGGAAAGGGATTTTACGCAGCTCTCCCTTGGGGTTTATTATCGGCGCTCTGCCGGGCGCTGGTGGTACCATGGCTTCTCTTGTTTCTTATAACGTTGAGAAATCCCTTTCCAAACATCCGGATGAATTCGGTCAGGGTGCTATTGAAGGTCTTGCCGCTCCGGAATCGGCCAACAACTCTGCGTCCGTTGGGGCTTTAATCCCCATGCTGACTTTGGGTGTTCCTGGATCCGGAACCACCGCAGTGATGATGGGGGCTCTTTTAATGCTGGGCCTACAGCCGGGTCCACTGCTGTTTCAACAACACCCAGATGTTGCGTGGGGTCTGATTGCCAGTATGTTTGTAGGGAACATCATCCTAGCAATTATCAATATTCCGCTGGCAGGTGTTTTGGTTCGCGTTCTATCCATTCCACCCAAAATTCTTTATCCAATTGTCATGGCACTCGCCTTTATAGGATGTTACGCCATTTCAAACCAGGTATCAGATTTTTACTTGCTTGTTATCTTTAGCCTGGTCGGATATTTCTTTTCAAAGGTGGACATTCCAACCGCTCCCATGATTCTAGCTGTCATCGTGGGCAACACCATGGAAGTTTCTTTCCGCCAAGCTTTGGTTGTATCCAATGGCGCCTATTCCATTTTCCTTTCATCAACCATCGACAAAATTCTTGCACTCATAGTGATTCTCGCCATTTTCTATCCCATTATCAAGATACTATTAAAAAGGAATGGAAACAAGAAACAAGCGGTTAACGCATAAGCACATAGTTTGGAGGTTTATCATGCAAATTAAACAAACGGCGGTTTCAGGAACGCTGGAATCGAGCGATATTATGGTTACCGTTTCTCCTTCGCAGGAGGAGAAAATTGAAATTGACCTGAAAAGTCAGGTAGAAAAGCAGTTCGGCAATGAGATTAAGAAAACCATCATAGACGTTCTAAAAACGCTTAACATCTCCTCGGCGAAGGTTACAGCAGTGGATAAAGGTGCACTGGACTGCGTTATTCGCGCTAGAACAGAAACGGCTGTCTGCCGCGCATGCGGTCAGGAATACAAATGGGGAGGTGCAGATTCATGCAATTAAGAAGAACTATGCTGTACGTCCCCGGGAACAATCCCGGAATGATACGGGATGCGGGCATTTATGACGAAGATTGTATTATGTTCGACCTTGAGGACTCAGTTTCTCCGGAAGAAAAAGACTCAGCACGCTTTTTGGTGTACGAAATGCTCCGCACACTTGAATATCCGGGGAAAGAATTGATTGTACGCATCAATTCTCCTGCGTCGCCAGTCGGAATTCAAGACTTAGAGGCAATGGTACGCACACGTAAAGTAGCGATTCGGCTGCCGAAAACGGACTGTGCACAGGATGTGCTTTTCTGTGAACAACAAATCGAACGCATTGAACGCGAAAATGGAATTCCGGTAGGTTCCACACGAATGATGGCTGCTATTGAAAGTGCTGCTGGCGTACTAAATGCCAAAGAAATCGCATTCTCCAGTAAACGTCTAATCGGAATTGCGATTGGTGCCGAAGATTATGTCACGAATTTAAAGACCAAACGATCTCCTGAAGGCATCGAGCTTTTGTTTGGACGCAGCATGGTTTTGCTTGCTGCCAGGGCTGCGGGCATTGATGCTATTGACACCGTTTATTCAGATGTCAACAATGAAGAAGGTTTCCGGGACGAAGTCAAGCTGATTAAACAGCTTGGGTTTGATGGAAAAAGTATTATTAATCCACGCCAAATTGATCCAGTTCACGAAATCTATACTCCAACCCAAAAAGAGATTGACCACTCCATTGCTGTAATGAAGGCAATCAAAGAAGCAAACCAAAATAAATCCGGTGTCATTTCATTGAACGGAAAAATGGTTGATAAACCGATTGTTGAGCGAGCTCGCAGAGTGTTGGAATTGGCAAAAGCAGTCGGTGCATTGTCACGGGAGGTAGAGGAATGAAAATGGACTGGAATATGATCCCGCATCTGGATGAAATCCCATCTTTGCATGATTTTTACTCGGACGAAAATGCAGTAAAAAGCACAACAACTCTTTCGGAACGTGAAAAATCAGATAATAAAATTGTTGGCAGTCTGGAGGAGGCCATTCGCCTTTCCGGCCTGAAGAATGGCATGACAATATCATTTCACCACCATTTTCGCAATGGCGATTATATTATCAACATGGTAATGCAAAAACTAGAGGAAATGGGCTTTCGCGATCTGGTGTTGGCGGCGTCATCTCTTTCTGACTGTCATGCATCGTTAATCCGTCAGATTAAAAGTGGGGTAATTCGCCGTATTGAAACCAGTGGCCTGCGTGGCAAACTGGGAGAAGCTATTTCTTCCGGCTTAATGGACGTACCTGTGGTTTTTCGGTCCCACGGTGGCCGTGCCTACGCGCTTGAAACAGGTCGGCTTCCTATTGATGTGGCATTTCTTGGAGCTCCTTCCTGCGACCCATTTGGTAACGCAAACGGCTATTCTAGGGAAAATGATAACGGAATTATGTGCGGATCGATGGGATATGCAAAATGCGACGCACATTATGCGAAAAAAACCATCATTATTACAAATAATATCGTCTCCTATCCGAACTCCCCATTTGGGATTCCGGAATCGGACGTTGACTACATTGTTAAAGTTCCGGAAATTGGAAACCCAGAAGGAATAATGTCTGGCGCTACGCGCTTTACTAAAAACCCAAAGGAGCTTCTCATTGCGCGTACTACTGCGGAAGTGATCGCCGCAAGCAACGCCTTCCGGGATGGATTCTCCATTCAAATGGGAAGCGGTGGGGCATCTTTGGCTGTAATTCGATTTTTGCGTGAAAAGATGCTGAAAAATAAGATAAAAATTAGCTTTGCACTTGGCGGGATTACTGCTTCCGTTGTTAGCCTGTATCAAGAAGGACTTGTAAAAAAGTTATTGGATGTGCAGAGTTTTGATATAAAAGCGGCACAATCTTTGAAAGATAATCGTTTTCATCAGCAAATTTCCGCTTCTTATTATGCAAGCCCCAGTAACAAGGGCACTGCGGTAAACCAGTTGGATTTTGTCGTGCTTTCCGCTCTGGAAGTGGACTGTGATTTCAATGTCAACGTCCTTACAGGTTCCAACGGTGTGATTCGCGGTGCAATCGGAGGTCATCAGGATGCGGCGGGTGGTGCTGCTGTTTCAATCGTGGTTGTTCCACTAACCCGGGGCCGTATTCCTTGTGTGGTGAAAAAGGTCAATACCATGGTAACACCCGGAAAATTGATTGACGTAGTTGTAACGGACTGTGGAGTCGCGGTCAATCCCAGACGAAAAGATCTAATGGATCAATTAAAAGGATCCGGCATTCCGATTCAATCTATTGAAGAGTTACAAAAACAGGCAGAACGCATTGTCGGTAGACCGGAATCCATTTCTTATACAGATCGCGTAGTCGGCGTCGTTACATATCGTGATGGAACTGTCATGGATTTAATACGTCAAGTACAAAACGTGTAAGCGCCGCAGTTTTATTCAGTGTAGAAAAAACAGGCTTATTGTACTTTAAGTAGAGGGGTGACGATCATGCCGGATTATCAGATTGTTCCAATCAGTCCCCATGACAAACGCGCAATCGAACAGTTGGATGCTCTGTTGTCTCGGGAGGGAATCCGGCGCGACCCTCATTTAGATTATATTTGCGGGTTGTATGATGACAATGGAAAGCTCCTTGCTACAGGAAGTTGTTTGGCCAATACACTTCGTTGTCTGGCGGTTAGCAAACCCTATCAGGGTGAGGGACTGCTGTGTAAGATTGTTACTCATTTAATTAAGCAACAGTACGAACGCGGTAATTATCATTTATTTCTATACACAAAGTGTGATACTGCTGAATTTTTTAAAACGTTAGGATTTTACGAAATTATCAGAGTGGACTGTCAAAATATTGTTTTTATGGAGAACCAACGCGCAGGCTTTGAAAATTACTTAAATAAACTCAAGTTAGAAAGTTATACAACGGAGCCGACAGCCGCCGCAGTGGTTATGAATGCGAATCCATTTACTTTGGGGCATCAATTTCTTGTGAAAAAAGCATCACAGGAAAATCGAATTCTTCATCTGTTTGTAATAAGCGAAGATACCAGTCTGATCCCGTTTTCTGTACGAAAACGCCTCGTGATTGAAGGAACCGCTGCGCTGCCCAATATTATCTATCATGAAAGCGGATCGTATATGATTAGTCATGCCACGTTCCCAAGTTATTTTCAAAAAGATGAATTATCTGTCATTGAAAGCCATGCAAAGTTGGATTTGGCAGTGTTTCAAAAAATTGCTAAAGCTCTTGGCATCACCCGGCGTTATGTGGGAGAGGAGCCTATAAGTCAGGTCACAAGTATTTATAACCGCATTATGAAGAAAGAATTACCCGAAGTTGGAATTGAGTGTATCGTTATTCCACGAAAAAAGGTTAACGGCAAGGTAATCAGCGCGTCTACCGTACGACAATCCATTCATGACGGTGACTTTGCGCAACTAAAAGAAATGCTTCCACCCGCTACCTTGAATTACTTTACTAGCAAAGAGGCGTTGCCCATTATTCGGCATATTCAAAGCACTACGGATGTGATTCATTATTAGTAAGCTGTCCGGAGGTAAACAGATGAAGTTACAGGGAAATGTTGTTTCCATCATACAAATGAATAGTCCTTTGACTGTCGACTCCAGGTTACAGAAATACGGTGCGCCCGAACAGGAATATTTCAACTACACGGCTTATGTAATTGCAATGACCGCTTTTCGCGCGCTGACCATGGAAGTTGAAACTGTGCCAAAACCCGGGCTGGTCGACCCGATCACCCCGGGAGCACACCGTGATATGGATATACATACTTTTCGGGCAAGCATCCGTGCTATTACGCCTTTTTTTAAAAAAATGGCCGCTGCAGGATTATCTCATTCGGGATCACCGCAGGAGCTTTTTCCAAAGCTCCGAAAAATAGGCGTCCTAGCGGAAAAAGCTATGTTTTCCGCTACAGGTGGGGTCAATACTCATAAGGGGGCAATCTTTTCAATAGGATTATTGAGCGCGGCAGCAGGATTATTGTTGCGGAATCAGGACTGTGTAACAGCTAAAGCAATCGTTTCCCTTTCTTCGCAAATAGCTGGGCCGGAAATAGAAAAGGAATGGAATAATGTAATACAGCGTCCCGTACATACTAACGGAGAGCTTTTGTTTCTCAGGTATGGAAACCGCGGAGCTCGCGGAGAAGCGGCAAGTGGTTATCCTTCTGTACGAGCCGTTTTTCATCAATTTAAAAAGGAAGTGGAAGCCGGCAGAAAGCAAAATGATGTAAATTTGCAAACTCTGTTTCGTTTAATGGCGATTACTGAGGATACCAATGTGCTGGCCAGATGCGGAAGCGAGACGCTCAGATGGATGAAGAAAATGGCAATACAGGTTTTGGCAGCGGGGGGTGCTTATTCAGAAAAAGGAATGACTTTGATTACGCACCTTGATCCAATTTTTACTAAGCGAAATATCAGTCCGGGAGGGTGTGCAGATTTGCTTTCTGCTGTTCTTTTTCTGGATCAATTAGAACACTTGAGATTTTAAAATGCAAGCGGATAGGGTTTGGCGCTGCGGGATTTCTTCATTAGTCTGCCCTAGTGTCAAGGGAAGTTCGCAATTTCGGGACTCCGAAAAATGAATTAGGCTACGTTTAACAGTGAAAGAATGGATTTCGGGTTTAAGTATGCTCTGGAAACAGACCAGTCTTCCGCATATTCCATCAGACATGTTGTTACCAGCCGTAGGTAGGAATCCGGATTAGGAAATATTCCGACTACACTGGTTCTGCGGCGGATTTCCTTGTTCAGTCGTTCCAACATATTGGTCGAGGAAATTTTGCGGGCGTCGAGTTCCGGAAAGGCGTAGAAAGCTAGAGAATCTTCCAGCCCATCTTGCAGAAGCTCAATTGCTTTTGGAAAGCGTTTTCCATACTGTTCTGATATTTGCTCTGCGCGTTGTCTAGCTATTTTAGCGGAAGGTGCTAACCAAATTTCTTTTAACTGAGCCGCAAAGGATTCTTTTTCCTTCTGGGGTACATGAGCCAAAATATTTCGCATAAAATGGACTTTGCACCGTTGCCAAGAGGCTCCCGGAAAACTCTCACGGATGGCTGCAATCAGCCCTTTATTTGCGTCTGAAATCACCAGGAGCGGTATTTTCAGACCACGATCGAGAAGACTTTGAAACAATTGAGAATAACTTTCTTTGGATTCATCGAGCATTGGCTCCACGGCGAGGATATCCCTATGCCCCTGTTCATTGACGCCGCAAACTACCATCACAGCCATGCTGACGACCCGGCCATCCATACGGATTTTTTCATACAGTGCATCTGTCCAAATGACAGGATAGCGACCCGTCAGAGGCCGGCTGCGGAAGTACTGCACCTGCTCGTTAAGGCCTTTCGTCATTTCACTGACTTGACTGCGGGAAAGATTCTCAATTCCAAGACTGCGAGCTAGTTTCTCCATCTTTCGCGTAGATACACCCTGCACAAACGCTTCTTGAACCACTTGAATCAGCGCTGTTTCACTGCGCTTGCGTTCTGTTACGAAAAACGGGATATAGCCCTGATTTCGGAGTTTTGGTACCATCAGATACATCGTCCCCATACGAGTATCCAATCGACGTGGCCGATAGCCGCAGCGGTAATCACGGCGGGACGGATTGTGTGCATTCTTTTCCGCGCCAATAATACCGGAGACCTCTGCTTCCATCAGACGGGTACACAGCCATTCCAGCATCGACAGCATTGGATCCGGCTGCGCCATACATTTTAGTAGCAATTCTGTCAAATCTGTGGTATTCTTTTTGTGAGTCATTGGGTATCTCTCCTTTTTTGAATGTTTTCTCACCATTCATTTTATCGGAGTCCCAATGACTTTTCTATGCCTTGATAAAATTGCGAACTTTATTGTACTCCATCTAGTCTGCCGCATGCCTTTATGATTTTAATACGTATCTTTATATCGTGTGGATAATTTTTCTGGCAGTATATTTCATGTGAACACTTGCATATAAAAATGGCCGCTGAATTGGTATCAGCGGCCATTTTTGTGGAGATTTGACTTGTATCGAACCACAGTCTTATTCCTGCGCAAGATTTTGTTGGGAAGTTAGCATAACCGCTTTATTCATTCCACTTTACTTTAATATGCATCAGCGGGACATGCTGTTGGGCACAGTGCATATCAGTTTCTCCGTAAGAACCTTGCGGACGTGGGCGAGGAATGGTAATTTTGATGGCATTTGCAGCATCGAATTTATCTAGCGTGATAATTTTTTCCACTGGAATATGATAAAGTTTTGAGACTTAAATTGCAATAACAAATTGAACACTTTCACTGGATAAAGTTATCTACGGGTTTAAAGTATAAATTCTGTCCAGTTGAGCATCAAACAGTTCCTCAGGGGTCTGATAACCTAATCGTTTCCTAGGCGTGGCGTTTATCTCGTCTGCAAACATTAAGATTTGTTCGGCGGTAAAGCCATTGATGGAGCGACCCTTTGGGATATATTTTCGTAGTATGCGATTGGTCCTCTCATTTACAGGTCGTTCCCAAGCAGAATAGGGATGAGCAAAGTAGATTGCCGTGCCTAGTTCTTCAAAGGCTGAAAATGCCGCAAACTCACTGCCGTTATCTGTGGTAATACTGCGAAACACCTGCGAAAATTTCTCGCCATACTGTTCCTTTAGCTGTTCCATGGCACTGGCAACACCGGTGGTTGTTTTGCCGTCAATTCGAATTGAAAGATAATATCCTGTCAGGCGCTCTACAATGGTAAATACAACTGCCTCACCGCTTCTTTTTCGGCCCAGTACCGTATCAGATTCCCAGTGTCCAAATGTGTTTCGCTCTGCTGCCTCAGGTGGCCGCCAATCAATGGATTTCCCATTGATACGCTTAGAAAGCCGTGGTTTTCTGCGAGAATGCCTATTTAATACCTCAGGAAGTTCAAATAGCGTGAGCGGTAATTCCCCTTTCCACAGCATATGATATAGAGTTTTTGTACATGGGATTTCCTTGGCTGGAAAACGATGTTCGCTTCGGGCCCGCCCTACGCACTCATCAAAAGACCAATTATGCTTACGAACCTTTTTAACCATCCAACGGATGAAGTCGGAGTTCCTGGATACCGTTCTAGGGCGATGGCAACGACTGCGATTCGCTTTGTAGACTGCAGCTCCACGTTTGGCTGAGTAGCCGGGTTTGCGACCTCGGCCGGAGTATTCCGGTGTGCCACGTCGTAGTTCATAGCCCACGGTAGAGGGGCTGCAATCGATTGCGCGAGCAATCTTTCGATTGCTAAATCCCATCTTCTTTAACTGTTGGATTGCGCCACGCTCTTCTGCTTTAAGATGCTGTCCCCTCTTGCGTTCTTCGATCTTTATGATAGAATGGTTCTTGTCCATAGTGTTCAGGCCTTTCTGTCAGTATTTAGTGTGGTAACTTTATCCTAACAGTTCCCTGTGCGCTATGGAATCTTTTTATGTGTTCAATTTGATTTTACAATCTACCTAAAGTTTTGAGATTACTTCCTTATTAATTACATCCATGTTAAGAATCTTTTGATAGGTGGAAGAATTCTTAAAAATGATATCCATTGTCATTTCAAAGGGACCGGAGTTTTTTGACCGAATGATCTTTGCAATATCTTTTAGCTCTTTGTAACGTTCCATCATGACACCTCCACATATTTGATGGGGAACAAATCGTCAGGTCTGTCAATTTCCATCAGATGATAAATATTGAAGGCGCACACATGCCCTAAATCAATTTCAAGCGGGGTAAAAGGAAATCCGACATTTCCGCTTGTAGCCATTCTTCCTTCATATGGGTCATGAAGCATGGCCACCCTAGCCTTATTACACAGGAAAGATGCTGTTTTCTGGTCGTTGGCAACTGCTTCAATGATGACGCAGAGTTCTATTGGAGTGAAATCCTTTTCTGGCTCCAGATACCCCATAACGCCATTTTTGCCATAAACATGGAAAATCAGTTTGCAATCCCGCATTCTCTCTCCCATGATTCCTTCTGCAAATTTTCGTACGTTGTCCAAAAAAATATCAATCTGTGAAATTAAAATGGGATCCCGAATACCCGCTATGGCAATTGTACGGTACCCAACTGTTTTAGCACCTTCAAGTTTTACGGTGTAGGGATTGGACGGATGGAATTTGCTCCCGCTGACTTTTACAGTGCGATCTGTCACTTGTTCGAATTTGGATTTGGAAAGATCCAAAACGCCACCTGGGCCGGGTAAAAGATAAGGATGGGATTTTTCATAAAGGGTATGTGCAGCAACTGAGTAAGTCGTACAGCGACTCTTTGAATTCAAAGGTTCCAGCAAGAACGAATCCTCCGTAAGTGTTCCGAAAATCACTCTGCCGGAAGGTTCCGCGCACAGAGCGCCACATTCCATGATTTTGCCCATATGCCAAGACAGACCCGGATCAAACCCATTATGTATTCCCATGGCAGCTGTGGGAACAGGATCATAGGCCCGGCCACTTAGGATAATGTCACAATCGGGATGTTCTCTTAATACTTTTAAAAAAGGTTCTGCGCCGATTTGAGCGACAACAACCGAAGCTTTGTCAACCTCCTCTTTTGAAAGGGATTCCACCGGTCCGCATGGCTTAACCTTGTTTTCGTCTATCTTCTGTTTAATCAAATCTTTGTCTATTTCGCTATAAATAACCGCAACTTTTAACTTGAGGCCGTTTCTCTGCGCAATCCGCTTTATAATCTCAACAAAAAGATCCACATGCTGATTAGTTCCGTCGCCTCCCGCAGAGCTTATCATTACCGGAATGCCATTCTTTTGTCCGCCTTTAATTAAGATTTCCAGTTCTTTTTCATATGCTTCTTCGGGGCAAGTCATGCTGCCAAGCGCAAGTTTCTGCGGGCCACTGTCAGTCGATCCAGAATCCGCACAAATGGCATCAGGTTTTTTCTCCAACCCTTTTTCAAATTCTTCCAAGGAAAAACCATACCCCAGCATCCCCGTAGGGACTAAAATGCGTAACTGTTTTGCCATTGTAGTCACTCCTTCCGTCGAATTCGTATTGATCCTTACAGTATTTTATTTTATACTTGGGAATATAATAAGTAAAATATAAATATTATGATGAAACATATAAGTTGATACTTATAAGGGAGCCTGCTTATGAACACAAAAGGACTTGAATACGCTCTGACCGTTGCGGAAGAGGGCAGCTTTTCCAAGGCTGCAAAAAAACTTTATATTTCTCAGCCTTCACTGAGCCAAACCATTGGCGCGATTGAAAAGGAACTGGGCGTTCAACTTTATGACCGCAGCACAATTCCGTTGTCTGTTACCTATGCTGGAGAGCGATACCTACATGCGGCACGGGAGATTCTGAAAATTGAAAATAATCTGCGCCATGAACTGGAGGACATTTCGGAAGGTCAGCGTGGAAGAATTATCCTTGGGATTTCGCAGTTCATGAGTCAGCGTATCATTCCCAATGTCTTTCCTACCTTCCGGAAAGAATATCCCAATATCGAATTACGCCTCATTGAGGATACCAGAGAAAAGCTTCTTCAAAGTCTGGCTGAAGGAAAGGCAGATCTGATTCTGCTGAACGAAACTGAGCTGGTTCGTAACGCGGACCCAAATTTAAAGTTTATTGAAATCTTTGAAAATAGAGTTTTATTGGTTTCTCCACGCCCGCTGAAAAGTAGTCAAAAATCTGCTGCCCCCAATTCCTGGCCGCAAATCAATTTGACCAGCCTAAAGAATCAGCCTTTCATTTTTCTAACAGAGGAACAGGAAATTAGAAAATTTTCAAATCAAATTTTTAGACTTTATGGTATCAAACCCAATATTCTTATAGAAACTAAGAATCCAAGAACAGCACTTGAGCTTACTGCCAATGGCATGGGATTTACTATATTGTACCAATTGACAGTTGATTTGCTTCGCTCTCAATATCAAGTATATTGTTATCAATTCGATCTGGGAGACTTTAAAAGCTCCATTTCCGTTTGCCATAATCGGAAGAAATATTTGCCTCGCTCTGCACTCCGATTAATGGAATTAATGAGAAATTCCCTTCACGGCACAGTCTAATGCAGCATTGTATTTCTGCAATGCTATAGCAGCCATGTAAAAACTACTCTCTCTGCAAAGCGTTGCTTGAGTGATAATATGATACATCCTAAAGTTTAGCATGATAGCTTGCTTTATTTTTCGAATTTTATTCAAAAATAACCCATCCTTTGCTTAATGCGTTGGATGGGTTATTCGACAATCTGGCCCGAAAAAACACAGTTAGCGTTTTTTCGGGCTTTTATCATCAGCTCAATTCGATTTGCCGCCGGGAAGGCTCTTATAGCACCAAAACCAATCTTTGCAAGTTAGTCCAAGCTGTTCCTGATCTTTTTCTCTTTCCAGCATGGCACTGTATGTTTGCGGAGGCGGAACCAGTGCCGGCTGGCCGGGCTGCCAATTTGCAGGAGTAACCACCTTGTTGGCGTCCGTTGTCTGCAGCGCATCTACCAAACGCAAAATTTCAGGAATGCTGCGCCCGTTTGTCAGCGGGTAAACCAAAATGGCTCGAATAATTTGATTCGGGTCTATGATGAAAACATTTCGAACCGTTTCCTGTGTGCTCACATCCGGCGCAACCATGCCATACATCCGTGCAATTTCTCCCGAACGGTCTGCGACCACCGGGAACGGTATGGAAACTCCGGTGGTTCGCGCAATGGAGCGCACCCATGCCAAGTGAGAGGGGTTACTGTCAATACTCAACCCTAAAAGCTGAACATTGCGTTCCTGAAATTTTGGAAACGCCTGTGCGAAAGCCACAAATTCCGTTGTGCAAACAGGTGTAAAATCGCCTGGATGGGAAAAGAAAACAACCCATTTTCCCCGGTAATCCGAAAAACGAATGGGACCAAAGGTGGTGTTTGCAGTAAAATCCGGCGCTTCCATTCCTATGCTTAAATGACCGCAATGGCTTAGATTGTTCGTTTTCATATTTATGTCCATATCCATAGAAAAGAATTTTCCTCCTTTTTTGATTCTGTTTTATAATACGCACTTGGTTTGAAACTGTGAGGTTCCGGTTGATAGTCAAGAGGGTTGGCGGGAATAAATAAACACCGCCGGTGTAAACTAACAGTACGGAAAGGAGATTGACAAATGGAACAAGACAACAATAGAGAATATAACAATCCACTGCCCAAATCCATCAACGAGTTTACACCTCAGCCCACTGCGGATGCCCTCTCCATCACCGGACTTGTGAAATCTTCCGGTAAAATTACGGGATATCAGCTTTCCGATGGGCGTAAGGTTACTCGTCAAGAGGGTGTCCAACTCGCCAAGCAAAATAAGATTCGCGGTGTTGCTGTAGCAACCAAAAAAGGCACGGAGTATCTTCGTTCCTTGCCGGACGGTTCGGAGAACAACAATCTTGGAAATCTTCCAACCGTATCACAATAAAATTCACAAACGCCGATTGTCTCATAGCAGACAGCCGGCGTTTTTTGATTTTTGCATAAAATATAAAATTTTATTTGCCCATATGACAGAAACATGCTATAATCATTTTTGCCGTGTTATTCGGTTAACTACGGATCATCCGCTGATTCAAACGGAGGAATGATAATCATGGCGGGTTGGGAAAGCTATGCCATGCCGAGATACCTAAAAATCGCTATGGATCTTGCTGCGAGAATCGCATCGGGAGAAATACCGGAAGGCTCTCGATTGAAAGGACGCTCTACATTGGCGACGGAATATAACGTTTCGCCTGAAACGATCCGCCGATCCGTATCCCTCCTTTCCGACAAAAACGTGCTGAAAATCATGCTCGGCAGCGGAATGGTGATTCTTTCAAGGGAAAATGCCATTAAATTTCTGAAAAGTTTCAAGGACGACGAACGTGTGGCTGACCTGCGAATGAAACTCGCGCAGCTGATGGAACAGCGAAGCCGCATGGACGAAGAAATTCTTACTCTTACAAAACAAATCATCGATATGTACCGTTACAAACGGTCCGACCTGATTAAACCCGTTGAAATACCTCTGCCAGAAAACTCTCCGATCATCGGAAAAAGCATCGGTGAGCTACAAATCTGGCATAATACAGGTGCAACTGTTATCGGCGTGGTGCAGCAAAAAGACATTATTCTTTCGCCGGGTCCGTACTATGAATTTTGTGACTCGGATCGAGTTTTAGTCGTCGGCGATGAAAATGTCATTCAGAGGTTCAATGCTTTTGTGAATGGAATATCATAAAAACGGATATATATGAACAAAGTCCCCACATCCTTTTTAGGGATGTGGGGACTTTGTTCAAAAGGTTTTTTATCCAATATGCTTTGCTTTTTATTCCTTTCTTACGATACCACAAAACAAATTTGTAGGTTTGTCAAACATATTGGACAGTATGGGATTGTAAAAATTCAGAAGGAGATAACCAGTGAAGAGGACGCATCGGCATATTGTTAGAGCGGCGTAAGTAGATGGAAAGTTGGTTTTCAAAGTCAGCTAAGGAATAAAAATGGTGTTTGTTGTAAAAGCGTTTTTGGTCTTCGCGATGGCTGCGTTCCACTTTACCATTGTGCCTGGGCGTATAAGGCCGAATCAGTTTGTGCCGGATATGCAGTTGAGCGGCAGTGGCCTCGAAGAGCGTCAGCAGATGTTTCTTTGATGGGGAAAAACGGTTGGTGAATTCAAAACCGTTGTCAGTTTGAATGCATTCCACATGAACACCGCGCCGAGCAAACCATTTGACAGCTCGTTTAAGAAAGTCGGCAGAAGAGTAGGTACTCTGTTCAGGGTATGCTGCCAAAAAACGCAGCCTAGAAAATTCATCAATAGCGGTGTACTGGAAAAGTCGAAGCTCAGGGTCGGCAATACAGCGCTTTGGGACTACCTTTACATCGATTTGAATGCGCTCTCCGGGATGCGTCATTTGCTCATATGGCTTTGGCTGATATTTTTTCTTCGGTTTTGCCTCTGGAAAAATCCCAATTCGGCGCATTACACGGAACAGACTTTCCGGACATCGCTTGTATCCGCGCTTTTTTAACCGGGACCATAGTTCAATCATACCGAGTTCTGGGTTCCTGCGCCGCATATCGCGAATCAGTTTTAACTCGGCAGGTGTATGCTGGTTTGGATGACTGTGTGGCCTTCTAGACCGGCAAGCCAACGATTCTAATGTACCGTCATACCGGGCCATCCAAAAGTAAATAAAGGAACGGCTTTTGTTGTACTTTCTGCTTGCACGACTGACACCGTACTTTTGAGCGTAGATCATTATGGATTGCCTAAACTTCATGTCTTGTGTTACACTATTCATGCAGGAATGGACACTTCCTCTCGGTATGATTTGGTTTGGGTAGCTTTATTGTAACCGATGTGTCCATTTCTGTATTTTATTTTTTCTCAACTGTCCAATATGTATTGTAGTCCTACATTTCTTACGATACCACAAAACAAATTACAATTGACAACCATGGAGTTGTTTTGTATAATAGTAAAGTAACAACTTATAACACATCAATAAGTTGCCTGTAAATTAATGTAAATTATAGATGGCGGGCTGTCTTTTATTATATCACCAGAAGAAAAATTTAGAGGGAAAATTGTGCCTTAACCAACAACTTACAACTTGTAAGAAAATTGTCGCATTTGAAAGGAGCGTTTTGCACAATGAGAATATGTATTTCCGGATTAGGGCGGACAGGAAATCAAATCGCCAAATATTTACTTACATATAATAGGGCTCAGCTTGTGGCAGGAATTTGTAGCCCGAACAGTATGAAATCAGGCCGCGATCTTGGAGAAGTAATAGGATGCCAAAACACCGGAATTCCGGTGTATCCGTCAGACCAGATTGAATCATGTATTTTCAACACCCGCCCGGATGTTGTACTGGATTTTTCCAATCCATCCGCGGCACTTGCAAACGCACCGGTTTTTTTCTCCTTCAATGTCCGTGTTGTCATGGGAACCACGGGTTTTTCCAAAGTGCAGGAAGAGGAACTCTATAATCTTGCCGACCGATACGAAGCCGGGCTGATCTATGCGCCAAACATCACACGCGGAGTCAGTACGCTGATGCTGTTAACCGAACTTGCCTCCCAAATCTTGTCCGGTTACGACGTTGAAATTATTGAAATGCATCACAAGCGCAAAGTGGATATTCCATCCGGAACCGCTAACAAGCTTGCAAATCAGATGCGAAATTCCTTCCCGGCAGAGCAACGCCCGACTATCCCCATATCCTCAGTTCGCGCCGGCGGAATTGTTGGCTGCCATAAGGTTATGCTAGTTGGTGAAAACGATATGATTGAAATTACCCATCAAAGCTTTTCACGGGATGCTTTTGCGGAAGGCGCTTTGTTTGCGGCGGAATTTATTCAGGATAAAACCGGAATATATGAAATGAAAGACGCTATGAATCTAAAGAATATTTTAATGGATTTCCTTGACCGGAACTCTGAATCCCCGCCGCGCCGTGTTGCACTTGTGTAAAGGATCAGCAACAGGAAAGGAAGGTATCACTTCATATGGTAAACTTGAAGAACGTTACAAAGAAATATGGAGCACAAACCGCAGTGAACAACATTTCTCTGAATATTGAAAGCGGTCAGTTTGTCGTTCTGGTCGGTACGTCCGGCTGCGGAAAAACAACCACATTGAAAATGATCAACCGCTTAATTGAGCCAACCAGCGGTCAGATCTTGATTGACGGGAAGGACATTCTAACCATGAACCCCGTTGAACTGCGCCGCAATATTGGCTACGTGATTCAGCAGATCGGGCTTTTCCCTAACATGACGGTGCTGGAGAATATTGAAATAGTGCCCAAATTGCTGAAATGGCCGCGTGAAAAAAGCCGCAAACGTGCGCTGGAACTGATGGAAATGGTAGGTATGGATCCGGACGAGTTTGCAAACAAATATCCTTCGGAAATGTCCGGCGGTCAGCAGCAGCGCATTGGCGTACTGCGCGCACTTGCGGCAGAACCGTCTTTGGTTTTAATGGATGAACCTTTTAGCGCATTAGATCCAATCACAAGGGACAGCCTGCAGGATGAAGTCAAAAAACTTCACAAGACTCTCAATAAAACATTTGTATTTGTCACACACGATATGTCAGAAGCGGTGAAAATGGCGGATGTCATTGTGTTTATGGATCATGGTCAGATTATCCAGATTGCTCCGCCGGAAGAAATTCTGGAACATCCCGCAAATGATTTTGTGCGTGATTTTATCGGTATGCACACCTCCGCAACAGCGCGTGATATGTCCGTATTAGAAGTCATGCGTCCAAATCCCGTTACCGTTACTCCGGATAAAAAGACATTGGAATGCATTTCGTTGATGAACAGCAAAGGCATAGACAGTCTAATCGTTACAAACGAGGACGGAATTTTTGAAGGGGTTATCACCATCGAAGATATCCGGAAATCCGGCAAACCGGGTACAACCATTTCTGCACTTGTGAATCCGGGTGCGCCCACCGTAGCACTGGCTAGCAGCGCAAAAGATGCGTTTGACACGCTGACGGCCAACAAATCAGAATATCTGGTCGTGCTGGACGAAAAGAATCATGTCGTTGGAATCGTGACCCGTACCGGTATGGTTCGCTCCATGGCGCAGGCTCTTTGGGGCGGTGACGACGAATGAGTTTTTTCGAATATTTGCAGTCTGATTGGCAGACTGTTTTATCAGCACTTGGAACGCATGTGCGCATGTCCGGTATTTCCATCCTCATTGCCATCATCATTGCCGTTCCGCTCGGAATTATTTTAACCCGGAATGATAAAGCAGCAAAACCCGTTTTAGCACTTGCAGGGCTTGTGCAGACAATTCCCGGGCTTGTTTTGCTTGGCATCGGATTGATGCTGTTCGGTCTTGGTGAAGTTCCCTCCATTATTGTGTTGGTGGCTTATGCGGTTCTCCCTATTTTGCAGAACACCTACACCGGCATCCGAGAGGTAAACAACCTGTATGTGGAAGCGGCACGGGGAATTGGCATGAGCGATATGCAACTTTTGATTAAAGTGGAGATTCCAATTGCCCTCCCGGCGATTGTTGCCGGTATCCGTCTTTCCACAGTGTATACCATCAGTTGGGCAACCCTTGCCGCCTTGATTGGCGCTGGCGGCCTCGGCGATTTAATCTGGACCGGCTTGTCCAGCTATGACACAAACATGATTTTGGCCGGCGCAATTCCCGCTTCGATTCTTGCCGTTTTTGCGGGTTTTGCCATAGACCTGATTCAAAAAGCTGTTACGCCCAGAGGTCTGCAAAAGAAAGGAGGTGCCGCGAAATGAGCCTATTCACTGAAACAATCGTACACCTTTTCATTACAATCGGCGGTGTCGGTATTGCTGTTTTAATTGGAATCCCGCTGGGAATTTTAATCTCCAAAAAAATGGGGCTCGCAGCACCGATTATGACCATTGCGGATATTATACAAACTGTGCCTTCCCTTGCCATGCTCGCACTTTTAATGATTTTGTTCGGGTTGGGCAATACAACGGTTATTATTGGGCTTTGCCTGTATTCCTTACTTCCGGTTATCCGCAACACATACACAGGCATTACAGAGGTTGCTCCCTCCGTGCGGGAAGCTGCTCGCGGCATGGGGATGAATATCTGGCAGTCACTGGCTTGGGTGGAGCTGCCGCTTGCTTCTCCCATGATTTTTTCCGGTATTCGTATCGCTTTTGTACAGGGACTCGGAACAGCAGTCATCGGCGTGCTCATTGGTTCGGGCGGCCTCGGCGGTGTTATTTACAGCGGAATACAACAGCAGGACTGGGGTATGATTATGGAAGGAACTATTCCGGTTGTGCTTTTGTCCCTGCTTGCGCAAATGCTCTTTAACAAAATTCAAATTTCGGGCAAAAAAAGGAGGAAAACAAATGCATCTTAATTTTAGAAAGAAAATAGCACCTGTTCTGGCGTTGCTTCTTTTAATTCCGGCGCTGGCGGCGTGCTCTAAAAAAGACAGTGTTGTCGTTGCCTCTAAAGATTACACGGAAAATAAAATTTTAGGGGAAATACTGGCACAGCTGATTGAAAACAAAACGGACTTAAACGTGGAGCGCAAACTGAATATAGGCGGCACGTTTGTCTGCTTTGAATCAATTAAAAAAGGTGAAGTGGACATTTATCCGGAGTACACCGGAACGGCGCTTACTGCTTATCTGAAACTCCCCGTGGACTCCGATGCGGACAAGGTTTACAAAACCGTGAGTGAAGAATTTGAAAAACAGTTCCAGATTACATGGCTGGATCCGTTTGGATATAATAACACCTATGCGCTGGCCATGCCGAAAGATCTTGCCGAGGAGAACGGAATTGAATCCATCAGCGACTTGGCGGCAAAATCCGATCAATTCGTTTTCGGTGCGGAACATGAATTCTTTAACCGCGAGGATGGATATGATGGTTTGGTAGACACATATGGGCTGAAGTTTAAAGAAGAGGCAAAAATGGAAAATTCCCTAAAATATCAGGCAATTGGGCAGGGAAAGATGGACGTGACGGATGCCTACACAACGGACGGTCAGCTCAAAGCACTTAATCTGAAGGTGCTAAAAGACGACAAAAACTTCTTCCCGCCGTATTATGCCGCACCTATCATTCGTGACGATACTTTGGAGAAATATCCGGAACTCAGAGAAGTTCTGAACAGTTTGGCCGGCAAGATTGATGAAGAAACCATGCAGGACTTGAACTATCAAGTAGATAATGAAAAGAAGAGTATCGAAGAAGTTGCGACCGCATTTTTGAAGGACCAAGGACTCATTTAATTTTCTTGCTCCGGTCTGAATCATCAGCAAAGTATATCAGTGTGCGGGAAAACCGCGTTAAAAAACGGAGTATCCGATCTTGTCGGACGCTCCGTTTTTTTCATAATATTCCATTTGTTGTGTTTGCTGCTAAATTTTTTTCATGCTATACTAATAAAATAACATTGACAGAGAGGCAGGTTGGCAATATGAAGATTACAGTCATCCACGGCAGTCCGCGCAAAGGGAATACATACCGCGCTGCTCGGATTTTCCTTCAAGCGATGTCCAAACGCGGGGATGTAGAGGTAACGGAATTTTTTCTTCCAAAGGACCTGCCGGAATTTTGCCGGGGCTGCTGCAGCTGTGTAACCCGCGGCGAGGAAACCTGCCCGCACAGAAAATATTCTAAACCAATTTTGGATTCCATGCTCCAAGCAGATGCGTTGGTTTTAACAACGCCCGTCTATGTTTTGTCAGCCTCCGGCGGAATGAAAAATTTTCTGGACCATTATCCGTTTTTGTTTATTAACCATCGTCCGCGTCCAGAATTTTTCCATAAGAAGGCGTTTCTGCTTTCCACTGCCGCAGGCGCGGGGATGAAATCAGCCATGAAGCCGATTGCAACCTGTTTAAAATACTGGGGCATTAACCGTGTGTATCAAAAAGGCTTTCGTATGTTTGCATTAAACTGGGACTCCATGCCGGAGGAAAAGCAGGAAAAATATGAACAGAAGCTGGATCGGTGCGCGGAAAAATTTTGGCGTGCCGTCTCCAAAGGGGACAGCACGCCTTATGTATTTTCCCGATTTTTCTTTTATCTTAGCCGTAGGATGAATAAAAACGGTAAGAATCCCTCCATAGACCAACAGTACTGGCAAGCCCACGGCTGGTTAAGCGGCAAAACACCGTTTCACTAATTGCGGGCTACTGTTGCCCATTTGTAGGATTGTTGCCCACTGAATATACTTCCGGAGTCTCAAGTACGGGCGGTTGGTGCAAGCGTTTCCACAAGACAATGCAAGAGGCAATCATGAGTCCCCATCCGAGCAACGCCAGACCGTTTTCAATCCAGTATCCGCCGGGCATCACCAAATCCACTGCGGCAGCTACTTGTAAGGTAACATTTTTCATAGCAAATATGGAGGCAATCGTTGAAATCAGACTGATTGCCGGGATGACAATCCATACAACAGCGAATGCGCTGCCGCGCTTTTCTTTATTTTTGCCCAAGAAAAGAAGCAACAGAAAAATGCCGGGATTAACCAGAAAAGAAATAATCGACCAAAGGGGATTGCTTACGCCGGCAGTAGTGTCCGGCAGACCCATCGCGGTCAGAGTGGCCTGTGTTTGAATTTCGGACAGGTTAAAACTAAGAATGGCTTGCAACACAAGGGCAACACCGGCCGCCATTCCAAGGTTGAAGGGGAGTCCCTCCGTTTTCCGCAGATTCTTTTTTTTCATAAATATTCTACTCCTCAATACCAGATTGCTGTGGGAATCATATAAATCCCTATGCGCTAATAGGTTTATGATACCTTTTCGGCGCTGGTTTGTCAATTTGAGTTTCCCCGACGGAACGGCGAAATGTGTAGGACTACAATACATATTGGACAGTTGAGAAAAAATAAAAACAGAAATGGACACATCGGTTACAATAAAGCTACCAAAACCAAATCATACCGAGAGGAAGTGTCCATTCCTGCATGAATAGTGTAACACAAGATATGAAGTTTAGGCAATCCATAATGATCTACGCTCAAAAGTACGGTGTTAGCCGTGCAAGCAGAAAGTACAACAAAAGCCGTTCCTTTATTTACTTTTGGATGGCCCGGTATGACGGTACATTAGAATCGTTGGCTTGCCGGTCTAGAAGGCCACACAGTCATCCAAACCAGCATACACCTGCCGAGTTAAAACTGATTCGCGATATGCGGCGCAGAAATCCCGACCTCGGTATGATTGAACTATGGTCCCGGTTAAAAAAGCGCGGATACAAGCGATGTCCGGAAAGTCTGTTCCGTGTAATGCGCCGAATGGGGATTTTTCCAGAAGCAAAACCGAAGAAAAAATATCAGCCAAAGCCATATGAGCAAATGACGCATCCCGGAGAGCGCATTCAAATCGATGTAAAGGTAGTTCCAAAGCGCTGTATTGCCGACCCAGAGCTTCGGCTTTTCCAGTATACCGCTATTGATGAATTTTCTAGGCTGCGTTTTTTGGCAGCGTACCCTGAACAGAGTACCTACTCTTCTGCCGACTTTCTTAAACGAGCTGTCAAATGGTTTGCTCGGCGCGGTGTTCATGTGGAATGTATTCAAACTGACAACGGTTTTGAATTTACCAACCGTTTTTCCCCATCAAAGAAACATCTGCTGACGCTCTTCGAGGCCACTGCCGCTCAACTGCATATCCGGCACAAACTGATTCGGCCTTATACGCCCAGGCACAATGGTAAAGTGGAACGCAGCCATCGCGAAGACCAAAAACGCTTTTACAACAAACACCATTTTTATTCCTTAGCTGACTTTGAAAACCAACTTTCCATCTACTTACGCCGCTCTAACAATATGCCGATGCGTCCTCTTCACTGGTTATCTCCTTCTGAATTTTTACAATCCCATACTGTCCAATATGTTTGACAAACCTACAAGTTTCCCCGACGGAACGGCGAAATGCTCCGTGTTCCAGCTTGTATTAATTCTTTTTTATGTCTATTAGCAGAAAATGTGTTTGATTCGGTTGAAAGAATTCTGCCGGAATGTTAAACTATATCTATTCGCTCACACATGGAGGCCCGCATGAATCGGTTTTTGAAATTATGGCGCTTTCTTACCAGCCCGGAAATGATATTATATCTGGTATTCGGTGTTCTGACAACCGTTATTAATCTTGTTGTCTTTGAAATTTGTTATAATCATCTTTCTTGGTCGTGGCAGGTTGCAAATGCGCTTGCTTGGATTCTTGCGGTAACTTTTGCCTTTATTACAAATAAAGTATGGGTGTTTCGCAGTAAGAGTCTGCGCAAAGATGTCGTCCTCAGGGAACTTGTTAGTTTTTTTGCGGCGCGACTTTTTTCTCTTGGCGTGGACTATTTATGTATGTGGATCTTTATTGATATTCTTCTGTGGAGCGGCCTTCTGGCTAAAATTGCCGACAATGTAATAGTTGTAGTGATTAATTATATTTTCAGCAAGCTTTTAATATTCCGAAAAAAATAAATTGGGGAGCGCAGCCAGCGTTCCGCCAAAATGGAGGAAACAGCATGCAAACTACAGAAAAAACCATGGATCAGATCGTCACACTGTGCAAAAACCGCGGTTTTATTTATCCCGGTTCCGAAATCTATGGCGGACTTTCAAACACGTGGGACTACGGCCCGCTTGGCGTGGAATTTAAGAACAACATCAAGAGCGCGTGGAGAAAGAAGTTCATTCAGGAAAACCCGTACAATGTTGGTCTTGATTCAGCCATTTTGATGAATCCGGAAACCTGGGTGGCATCCGGACATGTGGGTGGTTTTTCGGATCCGCTGATGGATTGCCGCGACTGCAAGTCCCGCCATCGCGCGGATAAACTGATTGAAGACTTTACCGGCGAAAGCGCGGACGGCTGGAGCAACGAAAAGATGATGGATTTCATACGGGAACACCACATCAAATGCCCAAACTGCGGGAGCGAGAACTTTACGGATATTCGCCAATTTAACTTAATGTTTAAAACCTTTCAGGGCGTAACCGAAGATGCGAAAAACGAAATTTATCTGCGCCCGGAAACTGCACAAGGGATCTTTGTCAATTTTGCGAACGTGCAGCGAACCACACGCCGCAAAATTCCGTTTGGCATCGCGCAGATTGGCAAGAGCTTCCGCAACGAAATTACACCCGGAAACTTTATTTTCCGCACGCGCGAGTTTGAGCAGATGGAGTTGGAGTTCTTCTGCAAGCCGGACACCGATTTGGATTGGTTCCACTACTGGAAAGATTTCTGCAAAAAATGGCTGCTTGACCTCGGCATGACGGAAAGCAATACCCGCATGCGTGACCATTCGAAGGAGGAGCTTTCATTCTATTCGAAGGCGACCACGGATATTGAATTTAAGTTCCCATTCGGCTGGGGTGAACTGTGGGGTATCGCCGATCGCACGAATTATGACTTGTCGCGTCATCAGGAACATTCCGGCAAGAGTCTGGAATTCTTTGACCAAGAAACCAAAGAACACTATATTCCCTATGTCATTGAGCCGTCCCTCGGCGCGGATCGTGTTGCGCTCGCCTTCTTGTGTGATGCCTACGATGAGGAAAAACTGGAGAATGGTGACACTCGTGTCGTGCTGCATCTGCATCCGGCGCTTGCTCCGTATAAAGCCGCAGTGCTTCCTTTGCGCAAAAAGCTGAACGACCGTGCGCTGGAGGTTTACACCATGCTGACCAAGCATTTCATGGTGGATTATGATGATGCGGGTTCTATTGGCAAACGGTATCGCCGCCAGGATGAAATCGGAACACCGTTCTGCATCACGTACGATATGGACAGTGAAACAGACGCCTGTGTGACCGTGCGTGACCGCGATACAATGCAGCAGGAGCGCATTTCCATTGACAAGCTGACCGATTATCTGGAAAGCAAGCTTGATTATTAAGAAGTGGTGTTTTCAGCCAAAATGGCAAAAGTAATACACCGAAACAAGAGATCATGAATAGAATGACAGTAGGACGTGAAAAAATAAATCGACAGCGTCCGCAATGTTTCGTTATAGGAAACTCACGAATTTGTCTGGCAAATCGGTCGGGAACGGACCTGTCTTTCGGGTGCTCCGCACAAAAAGCATCAGTGCAGAATGCCGCCTGCAGCGGAGCTACGTGGTCAAAAAGCTCAGCCTGAATAATCGTCCTCCAAAGAACCTGACCGGAAAATGAATGGGCACAGCCTTTGAACTTCTTGTTCTGAGGCTGTGCCCTAATTTTTTAAAATGACAATTATTATATTTATTTGACCTGCTTTCAAGCACCGCTAGTTTCGATGGAGTACAATAAAGTTCGCAATTTCATAAAGGCATAGAAAAGTCATTGGGACTCCGATAAAATGAATGGTGAGAAGACATTCAAAAAAGGAGAGATACCCAATGACTCACAAAAAGGATACCACAGATTTGGCAGAATTGCTACTAAAATGTATGGCGCAGCCGGATCCAATGCTGTCGATGCTGGAATGGCTGTGTACCCGTCTGATGGAAGCAGAGGTCTCCGGTATCGTTGGCGCAGAAAAGAATGCACACAATCCATCCCGCCGTGATTACCGCTGCGGCTATCGGCCGCGTCGATTGGATACTCGTATGGGGACGATGTATCTGATGGTACCAAAACTCCGAAATCAGGGCTATATCCCGTTTTTCGTAACAGAACGCAAGCGCAGTGAAGCAGCGCTGATTCAAGTGGTTCAAGAAGCGTTTGTGCAGGGTGTATCTACGCGAAAGATGGAGAAACTAGCTCGCAGTCTTGGAATTGAAAATCTTTCTCGCAGTCAAGTCAGTGAAATGACGAAAGGTCTTAACGAGCAGGTACAGTACTTCCGCAGCCGGCCTCTGACGGGTCGCTATCCTGTCATTTGGACAGATGCACTGTATGAAAAAATTCGTATGGATGGCCGGGTCGTCAGCATGGCTGTGATGGTAGTTTGCGGCGTCAATGAACAGGGACATAGGGATATCATTGCTGTAGAGCCAATGCTGGATGAATCTAAAGAAAGTTATTCTCAATTGTTTCAAAGTCTTCTAGATCGTGGTCTGAAAACACCGCTCCTGGTGGTTTCAGACGCGAATAAAGGGCTGATTGCAGCCATCCGTGAGAGTTTTCCGGGAGCTTCCTGGCAACGGTGCAAAGTCCATTTTATGCGAAATATTTTGGCTCATGTACCCCAGAAGGAAAAAGAATCCTTTGCGGCTCAGTTAAAAGAAATTTGGCTGGCACCTTCCGCTGAAATAGCTAGACAACGCGCAGAGCAAATATCAGAACAGTATGGAAAACGCTTTCCAAAAGCAATTGAGCTTCTGCAAGATGGGCTGGAAGATTCTCTAGCCTTCTATGCTTTTCCGGAACTCGATGCTCGCAAAATCTCCTCAACCAATATGCTAGAACGGCTAAACAAGGAAATTCGCCGCAGAACCAGCGTAGTCGGAATATTTCCTAATCCGGATTCCTATCTACGGCTGGTAACAACACATCTGATGGAGTATGCGGAGGACTGGTCTATTTCCAGAGCATACTTAAACCCGAAATCCATTCTTTCACTGTTAAACGTAGCCTAATTCATTTTCCGGAGTCCCGAAATTGCGAACTTCCCTTGACACTAGCTTTTCATGCTGTTGGTCATTTTAACCATTGCCATAGCTGTTGTTTCTGCCTTTACAAGTCAGGCATTTGAACAATCCTGCCGCCAAGATTGCAGTGTGGCACTAAACGGACTTTCCGAAACATTAAAAGGCTTTAGCGATAGCGTGCAAAGTGCAGGCAATGAGTTGTCGGAGAATCCGGAGTTAATCAGCGCGGTAGTAGAAAAAAACAATTACGGCATGGTATCGGCTTTAAAAAGCAATGTACTTGCCCACGACTTGAGTTACGATTCATAACGGATAAAAGCGGTAAGATAATTGCTTCATCAACCAGCGAACTTGACCTAGAGGAGCTTTCTGGCCTCAAGCATGTCGAACAGGCACTGGATAACCAAAAAGCTCTTGTAAATGAAGTTCTAACGGGAAAAATGCTTTGCGTTTGCTATGGCGCGCCCCTCTTGAACGATGGCGAGGTGATTGGATGTGTATCCGCCGTGCGTTCCCTGCAAAGTGTTTCTGACTCAACAGTTGAAACAAATTTTCTTGATCAGTTAAAGGCATACACAGGCTGTGAATTTTCCGTGTTCCTGGGAAATGAACAAATTAATACAACAACTGCAATTGATAAAGTACGGCAGAACGGCCAGCAAATGGAAAGCTTCATTTCCGATAAAGTGCTCCAAGAAAAACAAACTTATATTACAAAACAAACCATTTTGGGGAAAAGTTTTATTTCGGGTTATATGCCTATATTGGGCGACGATGGAAATGCGATTGGAGCCTTATTTGCAGGTAAGGATATTAGCAGTACGCAGGCAGCACAGCGGAATATTATTCTGTTTACCATATTGTTTGCCATTGTTTTAATGCTCGGTGTAACATTCGTACTAAACAAATTCATTAAAAAAAGAGTGAAAATACCGCTGGAACAAGTTGTGTCCCTTGCAAGGAAGATGGAACAAGGGCAAATTGGCCTAACTGATGAAAGCGCTGTTTCACTTACAGTCCATTCGGAAGATGAAGTGGGGCAGGTTGTAACAGCGCTTCAAAATACGGTGATTAGCCTTCAAATCTATATCGGTGAAATTAAGGATATTTTGGACGCTGTTTCCCGTGGCGATTTGACCGCAGGAACAAAGCGGGAGTATTTTGGGGATTTTATCGAGATAAAAAAGGCATTGGATTCTATAATTCGATCTCTGAATGAAACGTTTTGTGAAATTAACGCCGCTGCAAAGTCCATAGATGACGGTTCCAAGCAAATTGCGGACAATGCAGGGATGCTGTCTCAAGGAGCTGCAGAACAGGCCGGCGCAATAGAGCAATTATCGGATACCATTGAAAAAATCTCAGTCCAAATTAAAAACACGGCTAAAAATGCCACGGTTGCCAGTGAAATTTCTGAAAAATCGAATGAAGCTGTGGAACAGGGAAATCGTGATGTGAAAGAATTGCTGGCTGCAATGAATGATATCAATGAATCTTCCGCGGAGATTCGAAAGATCATCAAGGCAATTCAAGATATCGCTTTTCAAACCAACTTATTGGCTTTAAACGCTGCAGTGGAATCTGCGAGAGCCGGTGAAGCGGGGAAGGGATTTGCCGTTGTAGCCAATGAAGTGAGAAATCTAGCCGCCAAAAGCGCACAAGCCGCAAAACAATCCTCCGCTTTAATTGAAAATTCTATTGCCCAAGTAAATAGGGGAATGAAAGCCGTCAACTCCACTGCAGCTTCTTTCCAAAAGATTAAAAGCAGTTCGGAACAATCAACCGTATTAATCGGAAAAATTTCTGATTCAACCAACGATGAAGCTGAATCAGTATCACAGGTTACAGCCTCTATTGCACAAATTTCCGAAGTGGTGCAGAAAAATTCTGCAGCCTCGGAGGAAAACGCGGCGGCAAGCCGAGATTTGTCACTGCAATCGCAGCGGCTGTACGCGCTGACAAAGAAATTTCAATTAAAAACTCCGGAATAGTAGAAAGAGTTTGCTCAAAAAAAGGAGCGGCGTTACGCAGCTCCTTTTTTGTATTTTTATTTTGCTGATAAGAGGATCTCGCGGCTTATTGATTCCCCAGCAGTTTGACCAGAACGGCTTTCTGTGCATGCAGGCGGTTTTCCGCTTCGTCAAAGATTTCCTTTGCGTGGCTTTCGAACACTTCCGTTGTAATTTCCTCACCGCGGTGTGCGGGCAGGCAGTGCTGAACAATGGCATCCGGTTTTGCGACTTTCAAAATATCGGCATTCACCTGGTAACCCGCAAAGTCCTGACGGCGTTTTTCAGCTTCAGCTTCCTCTCCCATGGAGGCCCAAACGTCCGTAATCACCACGTCTGCACCTCTTGCGGCTTCAGCCGGATCCGTTGTCATGCTGAATGCCGGATGCGTTACGGCAAAATCCAATACATCCTGTGCGGGTTTGTAAGCGGACGGGCAAGCAACTGCAACTTCCATTTTCATTTTCAGTCCGCCCACAATCAGGGAGTTCATCATGTTATTTCCGTCCCCGATGAAACACATTTTCAAACCCTCTAATGTTCCTTTGTATTCGCGGATGGTCATTAAGTCCGCCAACACTTGACAGGGGTGTGCATAATCCGTGAGGCCGTTGATAACCGGAATGGTACCGTTTGCGGCGAGTGCTTCTACCTCGGACTGCTTGTAGGTGCGAATCATGATGCCATTTAGATACCGGGAAAGCACGCGGGCAGTGTCCTGTACCGGTTCACCGCGGCCAATCTGCAAATCGTCGGAGGAAAGAAAAATCGGCAGTCCCCCGAGCTGGTACATGCCCACTTCAAACGAAACGCGCGTACGCGTGCTGGCTTTTTCAAAAATCATGCCCAGCGTTTTTCCCGCCAAATGCGGGTGTGCGATTCCATGCTTTTGCTCATACTTAAGCTGGTCCGCCAAATTTAAAATTTCTGTAATATCGTTTGCGGTCAAATCCATCATTTTCAATAAGTGCTTCATAGCGGTTTCCCTCCTGCCATTCATTACGATTGATAGGTGTTCAGAACATTTTGCAAGATTGTAAGACCTTTATCCGCTTCCTCTTTGGTAATCACTAGGGGCGGCAACAGACGGAGTACGTCCTTGGCGGTTAAAATCAAAAGTCCCTGTTCCAGACATTTGCCGGCGATTTCGGCAGCGGACGCGTTCGCCGGCTTCGCACCCAGCATCATTCCCATGCCGCGCACGGAGGCAATCCCGTTCATTTCATGTAGTTTTTCTTCCAAATAAAGGCCTTTTTCGCGCACATCTTTTAAGAATTCCGGACTGGACAACCGTTTCATGACAACCAAGGCCCCCGCGCAGGCAATTGGATTTCCCCCAAACGTGGAGCCATGCGTGCCCGGCCCCAAAACATCGGCCAGCGATTGTGCGCACAAGCATGCGCCAAGAGGCAGGCCGGATGCAATTCCCTTTGCACTTGTAACGACATCCGGTTGGATGCCGTAATTTTGATAGCTGTAAAATGTCCCTGTGCGCCCCATGCCGGTCTGCACTTCATCGATTATCATGAGAAGATTTCGTTTTGTGCAGAATTCGCGCAGCTGATGAACAAATTCCTGCTCCATCGGCACTACGCCGCCTTCACCCTGAATCAGTTCGAGCATAACGGCGCAAGTTTTTTCTGTGACTGCATTTTGGATACTTTCCATATTCGGTTGAGCATAGGTAAATCCGGGCGTCAGCGGTGTGAAATACTCATGAAATTCGTCCTGACCTGTTGCGGCCAATGTGGTCACAGTCCGCCCGTGGAAGGAGTTTTTCAGTGTAATAATCTCCGTGCATCCGGTGCCCAAATGATCATTACCGTATTTTCTTGCCAGTTTAATTGCACATTCATTCGCTTCAGCACCGGAATTGCAAAAAAATACTTTTGACATACCACTGAGTTCGCACAGCTTTTGCGCTGCCGCCGTCTGCACGGGGCTGTAATATAGATTTGAAATATGCTGAATACTTGTTGCCTGCTTTGTCACGGCAGCGGACCACTCCGGGTCACAGAATCCCAGCGAATTGACACCGATTCCGCTGGTAAAGTCGATGTATTCTTTTCCGTTCACATCGACTGCCGTTGCACCTTTTCCGGAAACAAGCGCCACGGGAAAACGGGAAAAAACAGGCATCATGTACCTGTGTTCCTGCTTTTTAATCTCTTCAAAAGTCATTGGATTTTCCCTCCATTCTAACACAGCATGGTCCCGATTCCTTCATCTGAAAACAGTTCCACCAAAATGGAATGAGGAATCCGACCGTCGATAATATGTGCCCGTTCCACGCCGCGCCGAACCGCGTCCACGCAGCATTCAATTTTTGGAATCATGCCGCCGCTGATGATGCCTTGATTCCGCAGTTTCGGCACGTCGCTGACGTTCAAAACAGGGATGAGCGTACTTTCGTCATTTTTATCCCGTAACAGTCCGCGTACATCGGTCATCAAAATTAGCTTTTCTGCACCAAGCTCCGCCGCAATTCGGGATGCCGCAATATCCGCGTTAATGTTATATACTTCGCCATTTTCGCCGCCCGCAATGGTGGAAATCACCGGTATATATCCGCTTTCCGTCGCATTTTGAATTACGGCGGGATTTACGTGGGAAATATCGCCGACGTAACCCAAATCTTCCTCTCCGCGGTGCCGCTCGGCAATCAGCATGCCGTCATCCAGCCCGCAAAGCCCCACGGAGCGTCCGCCATGCTGTTCTAAAAGCTGAACAAGGTCCTTGTTGACTTTGCCTGCCAACACCATTTGAACAATATCGATTGTTTCGCGGTCAGTGTAGCGCAGTCCGCCCACAAAGCGGCTCTCCTTGCCGATTTTTTTCAGCATCTCATTAATTTCTTTCCCGCCGCCGTGTACTACTACAACACGGATACCAACCAGCTGCATGAGGACGATATCGCTCATGACGGCGTCCTTGAGCGTTTCATCCACCATTGCACTGCCGCCGTATTTTACCACAATCGTTCTTCCCGCGTGCGTCTGAATATACGGCAGGGCCTGCACCAGAACCTGCGCCCTGTCCGTATTGGAAATCTGCATGGCCATCCCTCCGTTAGGTACGATAGTCCCCGTTGATTTTTACATAGTCGTAAGTTAAGTCACAGCCGTAAGCCGTCGCCTGTGCACTGCCATCGCCAAGCTCCACCAGAACGGTTATTTCGTCTTCGGATAAGACCTTTTTTGCCAGCTCTTCGCTAAATTCAATTCCGGAACCATTTTTGCAAACCGTGATGTTGCCCGCGCTGGAGGAAAAAGACACATTGATTTTGTTTATATCTGTTTCGGCTCCGCTGTATCCAACGGCGCAGAGAACCCGGCCCCAGTTTGCATCGGCGCCAAACATCGCCGATTTGAACAAATTGGAAGTAATGACTCCCTTTGCAGCCTTTTTGGCGTTTTCTTCATCCTTTGCACCGGTTACAGTGCAGATAAGCAGTCGTGATGCGCCTTCGCCGTCTTTCGCAATCATTTTTGCAAGCGCGGTGCAAAGTTCGAGAAGTGCCTCTGCGAATACTTCGTAATCCTTGCCCGATGTTTGCGTTAGTTCCGGATTTCCTGCAAGGCCGGAGGCCATAACGGTGCAGGTGTCATTTGTGGAGGTATCCCCATCTACGCTGACCATGTTAAAACTTTTTTCCACCGCCGCACGAAGTGCAGAGTCCAACACCGGAGCGGAAACAGCGGCATCCGTTGTCAAAAAGCAGAGCATGGTACCCATGTTGGGATGAATCATTCCGGAACCCTTTGCAATTCCTCCGATGGTAACGGTTTTTCCGCCAAGAGTACATTGAACAGCAAGGTTTTTTACTACAGTATCGGTCGTCATAATTGCTTTTGCCGCTTCCAGCGAACCATCCCGAGAAAGCAAAGGCGCAAGCTTTGGAACCGCGTTTTCGATTGGCTCGATGGGAAGGGGTACACCGATTACCCCTGTGGAAGCGACAATCACATCATTTTCCTCTATGCCGAGAACCTGCGCGGCACAGCAGCACATTCTTTTCGCTTTTTCCACTCCGTCCGCGTTGCAGGTGTTGGCGTTGCCGCTGTTGACAATCACCGCGCGGGCTTTGCCGTCCTTTAGGTGTTCTTTTGTGACCAGTATCGGCGCTCCTTTTACCAGATTTTGCGTATATACCGCTGCAGCTGTGCAGGGAACCGAAGAAAAAATCATCGCAAGGTCCGGCTTTGATGTGTTTTTTCGGATACCGCAGTGCATTCCCCACGCTGTAAAGCCTTGCGCGGCGGTCACGCCGCCTTCCACAAATTGAATTGCCATTGTAATGCCTCCCGAGTCTTTTCTGTCTGTGCGAAGATGTCTTTACCCGCCGCCGCGAGAAGTTGATTCATGCTGTCTTTTAAATTTCTTGAAACCATTCCTGTCAACTGTTTAAAAAGCAGGAGGAATTGCCGTTAGTCCCGTTTTCTCATCAAGGCCGAACAGAATATTCATGTTTTGAACTGCCTGTCCCGCAGCGCCTTTTACCATGTTGTCAATGGCGGAAATGGCAATCAGCATCGAATCATGCGGGTCAAAATGGAGCGAGATGTCACAGAAATTCGACAGTCTTACATTTTTAATGTCTGCCACACGCCCCTTAGGCAGCAAGCGGATAAAAAACTCATCTGCATACTGCTTTTCATATGCTTCACGCACCTGTTTCGGGTCTGTGCCGTCTTTTAACCGTGCGTAGCAAGTTGCCAGAATCCCGCGGTTGACCGGCAGCAGATGCGGTACAAACGTAACGGTTACATCTTGACCGGAAACAAGACGCAGGGACTGTTCCATTTCCGGATTGTGCCGATGGTTTGCTACTTTGTAAGCAGAAAAGCCCTCGTTCAATTCCGCAAAGTGTGTATTCTGTGTCAGTTTCCGCCCGGCGCCGGTCACGCCGCTTTTACAGTCTGCAATGATACCATTCGGCTCAATGAAGCCACCGCGCAATGCAGGTGCCAAAGCAAGCGGCACCGCCGTTGTATAGCACCCGGGGTTAGCAACAATTTTTTTGCCCCGAATTTCTGAACGGAAGAGCTCAGGCAGTCCGTAAACTGCCTGCTTATGCAGTTCGGGGTATAAAAAAGTGCCTTGATACCATTTTTTATAATCCTCTTCGCTTTTTAGGCGAAAATCCGCACCGAGGTCAATAAATACCTTTCCCTGTTCCACACATGCGGCCGCAAGCTCTTGAGAAAGTCCGTGCGGCAGTGCTGCAAATATGACATCACTGCGTTCTATCACTTCTTCTTGTGTTCCGCATTGTATATCACAAAGTTGATAATACGAATTGTATATCGCACTGAGAGGTTCTCCCGGAAAGCTGACGGAGCTGGCTGCTGCAAGTTGGACATCCGGATGCTGTGAGAGCAGGCGTGCCAATTCGGCTCCTGCATATCCGGTTGCGCCGACAATCCCGGCCTGAATCATTTTTGTTTTCCCTCCAGCAGTTTCAAAATACGATTTGCCTGTTTTTCCACGTTTTGCGGGGCCGGGCCGCCCAATACATTGCGCCCGTTTACGCACCGATCCAACGAAATTGCATCGTAAACCGATTCATCAAACAGGTCACTGAGTTTGCGGTATTCTGCCAGTTCCAAGGTTTCAAGCGTCAGTCCCTTTTCAATGCAGCGAGCAACCAGTTCCCCTGTGATTTTATACGCTGTGCGGAACGGCATACCTTTGTTTACCAGATAATCCGCACAGTCCGTCGCGTTAATGAAGCCTTTTGCGGCGGCAGCCCGCATATTTTCTGGCAAGACCTTCATGGTGTCAATCATTGGAATAAAGGCTGTCAAGCACATGCGCAGAGTGTCAACCGCGTCGAAAATTGCTTCTTTGTCCTCCTGCAAATCTTTGTTATACGCCAGCGGCAGTCCTTTCATCATGGTGAATAGCGTTGTCATGTCGCCGATGGCACGGCCACTTTTGCCGCGAACCAATTCCGCGATATCCGGATTTTTTTTCTGCGGCATGATGCTTGACCCGGTGGAAAAAGCATCGTCCAGTTCAATAAATTTAAATTCCCAGGAGCACCAAAGAATAATTTCCTCCGAGAAACGGGAAAGATGTACCATTGCAATGGCAATACAGGCGGAAAGTTCCAAACAAAAATCGCGGTCGGAAACGCCGTCCAAACTATTTTGTGTAGGCCCGGAAAAACCGAGCAGAGAGGCGGTGCGTTCCCTGTCAATCGGATAGGTGGTTCCCGCCAGAGCGCAGGAACCGAGAGGGGAATAGTCCATGCGCTTTACCGCGTCTTCCAAACGGGAGACATCACGCAGGAACATCTCCGCGTAGGCCAGCAGATGATGCCCGAATGTGACGGGCTGCGCACGCTGCATATGGGTATACCCCGGCATGACATCACTTTTGTGTTCCAGCGCTTTTTTGCACAGGATTTCAATTAATTCAAGCAGTTGTTTTTGGAGCCCTGCGCACTGCTCTTTCAGATAAAGCCGCAAGTCCACAGCAACCTGATCATTTCGGCTGCGCGCGGTGTGCAGGCGTTTTCCGGTGTCTCCCAGACGGGACGTGAGTTCTCCTTCCACAAAGGTGTGAATATCCTCCGCCTCCGGGTCAATGGAAAGCGCTCCGCTCTTTAAATCCGTCAGAATTTCTTCCAGACCCTTGCGGATTTTATCCGCCTCTTCTTTTGCTATGATGCCGCACTCTCCCAGCATGGCTGCATGAGCCATACTGCCCTTGATATCTTCCTCTGCCATACGGCTGTCGAAGGAAATTGAGGAATTAAAATCGTTTACTTTGCTGTCGAGTTCCTTGTGGAACCTGCCCGCCCAAAGTTTCAAAAAGGTTTCCCCCTTATGCAGAATGAAAATAAAAGGAAGGGGGGCGGTCCCGAAAACCGCTTGACTTGTTCTCGGGACGTTCCCCTTTTCAAATCATTACAAATCATTATAGGATAGGTGTTTTCTTATTTTTCGTTTTTCTGTTTTTTCATAGCCTGTACTGTAATCGGCAGACCGAACAGGTTGATAAATCCTTCTGCGTCTGCTTGATTGTAGACATGGTCCTCGCTGAAGGTAGCAATTTCTTCGTCGTAAAGTGAATACGGTGAAGTTGCACCTGCGTCAATGATATTGCCCTTATAAAGCTTCAGCTTTACATCACCGGTTACATTCTGCTGGGTGGAATCCACAAAAGCGGAAAGTGCCTCACGCAGAGGAGTAAACCATTTGCCGTCGTACACCAGCTCGGAGAATTTCTGCGCAATCAGCTGTTTAAAATGAAATGTATCCTTATCCAGGCAAAGTTCTTCCAGTTTGCGGTGCGCATGATACAAAATGGTGCCGCCCGGAGTCTCGTACACGCCCCTGGATTTCATGCCCACCAGACGGTTTTCAAGCAGGTCAATAACACCGATTCCGTTTTCACCGCCGATTTTGTTCAGCTTTGCAATCAAATCGACCCCGCACAGCGTTTCGCCGTCCAGTTTTACGGGAATGCCCTTTTCAAAGGAAATTGTCACATAAGTCGGCTGATCCGGAGCTTTTTCCGGTGAAACACCCAGCTCCAAAATTTTGTCATACTGCGGTTCATTCGCAGGATCTTCCAAATCCAGCCCCTCATGGGAAAGATGCCAAAGGTTTTTGTCTTTGGAATAGTTGGTTTCCCTTGTGATATTCAGCGGAACATTATGCGCTTCGGCATAGTCGATTTCCTCGTCGCGGGACTTGATATCCCAGATTCTCCACGGTGCAATAATTTTCATGTTCGGTGCGAAAGCCTTGATGCTCAGTTCAAACCGAACTTGGTCATTGCCCTTACCGGTGCACCCGTGCGCGATTGCGTCCGCGCCTTCCGCCTGGGCGATTTCCACCAAACGTTTCGCAATTAACGGCCTTGCGAAAGAGGTGCCGAGCAAATATTTTCCCTCATACACAGCGTCTGCCTTTAAAGTCGGCCAGATGTAGTCTTCCACCAGCTGCTTTTTCAGGTCTGCAATATACAGTTTGGAAGCACCCGTCTTTTTGGCTTTTTCCTCCAGACCGGACAGTTCCGCGCCTTGACCGACATCTGCCGCTACGGCGATAACTTCGCAGTTATCGTAATTTTCTTTCAGCCATGGAATAATAATAGAAGTATCCAGTCCGCCGGAATACGCAAGCACTACTTTTTTAATTTTATCTGACATTGCACACAGCCACCTTTTTAAAATTCGATCTGTTTAACATTTTATCCTGTGTTTCATTATACACTGATTATACAGAAATTCAAGTGTTTTTTGTATATTTATTCATTTCCGCGTTTTGCATAAAAATACAATCTTTATTCATTGCAGTTTTTACAGTATTGTCACTGTTATCTCCGGTTGCGCCTGCAAAGAAAAAAGATTAGAATAAGAAAGCGGAGTCTAAACCGCCGTGCTCTAGCTATTATTTCCCTGAAAGAGCCTGAAATTTGCAAAGGAGGAATCAACATGTTTCAAGAAGTTCCGATTTCAGATCTTCAATTTAATCCTTTTACCATGATCGGCAAGGAATGGATGCTGATTACCGCGGGCAATGCAGAAAAATGCAACACTATGACCGCCAGTTGGGGAGGGCTTGGTATTCTGTGGAACAAACCGGTTTCCACAATTTATATCCGCCCCTCCCGCTATACGCTGGAATTCCTTGATAAGGAATCCCATTATTCGCTTTGCGTATTCGATGAGGTCCACCGTCAGGCGCTCAGTTACTGCGGCAGTCACTCCGGTCGCGATGGCGATAAAATTCAAGCGACGGGACTTACTCCCGTTTTTACGGAAAATGCGCCGTATTTCAGTGAGGCAAAACTTGTTCTCATTTGCCGCAAACTCTATAAGCAGACGATGGAACCTGCATGTTTTATCGATTCGTCACTGGATGCCGCGAATTATCCGAACAAAGACTATCATCATGTATTCATAGGTGAAATTGAAAAGGTGTTGAAAAAGGCGTAATCCGCACTGTTTGACCCTCTTTCTCTTTCAAGTCAGTTTTACGGCAGAGAAACAGACATATAAAAAACCGTACAGCGATTTCGCCGTACGGTTTTTTGGCTTTTGTATCATTTTTGTTTTATGATATCAATGCGAACTCGTTTGTTTATTTTTGTTCCGTTACGCCGTCCAACGTCAACAAAGGGCGGTACAGTTCCGGTCTGCGGTCGCGGAACACGCCCCATTCCGCGCGCTGTGCTTCGAGTGCGTCCAGGTCGAATGAGGCGGTGAGCACTGTTTCCTCAGTTCTATCGGCCTGCGCTAAGAGTTCCCCGGTTGGCCCGGCAATAAAGGAAGAGCCATAAAATTCAATGAAAGAAGAGCCTGCCTGTTCCTTCCCCACACGATTGGAGGCGATGACCGGAACCAAATTGCAGGCCGCATGCCCCACCATACAGCGTTGCCAGTGGTCTTTGGAGTCCACCTCGGGGGCTTCCGGTTCGGAGCCGATAGCGGTGGGATACAGAAGCAGTTCCGCGCCCATCAGTGCCATGCAGCGGGCGGCCTCGGGGAACCACTGGTCCCAGCAGATGCCGACACCGATTTTCCCGAACTTTGTGTTCCAGACCCGAAAGCCCGTGTCGCCGGGGCTGAAATAGAATTTTTCTTCATAGCCCGGCCCGTCCGGAACATGGCTTTTGCGATACACGCCGAGCAGACTGCCGTCCGCGTCAATCATGGCGACGGAATTATATCGGGCATTGTTTTTCTTCTCATAGAAACTCACAGGAATCACAAGGTTAAGTTCTTTCGCTACAGCACGAAAATGCCGAACTGCAGGATTCTGTTGAGTTTCCGTGGCCCATTGATAGATGTTCGCGTCTTCTTTTTGGCAGAAATACGGGGTTTCAAATAGTTCTTGCAGTAAAACAATCTGTGCGCCCTGTGCGGCGGCTTTGCGAACCATTGAGTCCGCCTTTTTTAAGTTTTCCTGTGGGGATGTGCTGCAGCTCATCTGCGTTGCGGCTACCGTTACGTTTCTCATGTGTCTGCCTCCTTCGTGTTCTGACATTCGGCCGGTATCTGCTGGGTGATGCAGTGGACATTTCCGCCTTCACGCACAAGGGGAATTCCGTCCACTGTTCTGATTTTACGGTCTGGAAATGCTTCTTGTAAAATCTGAATTGCTGTTTCGTCCGTTTTTGCGGCGTCTTCGCCGAAAATCGGCAGGATCAATCCGCCGTTGACAAGGTAAAAATTTAGGTAGCTTAACGTCAGCCGTGTTCCGTTATAATAGCGTGCAGGCGGCTGTGGAATTTCAATTAGTTCCAGTGCTCGTCCCTGTGCGTCACGCGCAGCGCGCAAAATATTTCGGTTTTCTTCTGTGATAGCGTAATTTTCATCATTAGGGTCGTCGCATACCTGTAATATCACTGTACCGGGCTTTGCAAAACAGGCGAGGTTGTCCACATGTCCGTCTGTTTCATCGCCCGCAAGCCCGCGTCTTAACCAGATGAATTTCTCAACGCCCAGAAAATCCCGCAACGTTTTTTCAATATCCTCGCGGCTTAGATTCGGGTTTCGGTTCGGGTTAAGAAGGCACTGCTCCGTGGTTAGAAGTGTGCCCTGCCCGTCTGTATGAATTGAGCCGCCTTCCAGCACGATTGGCGCATCAATGCGCGGAATTTTCAGATGTTCCAGCACTGCGCGTGCCGCTTCATGGTCCGGCTCATACGGAGTATATTTTTCACCCCACGCGTTAAATTGCCACCGTACGCCCAGCCTTTCTCCGCTGTTGTTCCGTACAACGGTGGGCCCGCTGTCCCTTACCCATGCATCACTGTGGGGTGCGGAAAAAACCTCCACACCGTCTCCGCAAAGGCGTTCAGCTTGCTCGACGGTATCCCTGTCCGCAATCACCGTTACAGGTTCAAATTCCGCAGCGGCACGCGCTGCCGCCGCATACCCTGCACAAACTTCTTCATAATTTTCCGGATGAACGAGAGAATCCCGTACCGGCCACTGAATGAGCGTGCGTTCATGTTGTTCCCATTCCGCCGGCATTTTTCCGACTGCTGCCATGTGGTTTTATCCTCCTACGCGATCATTTCGCGGTCATATTCGAGCCTATTATATCATGCCCGGCTTTAGAAATCATTCCTGTGAAAGTTCTAACATATGCTTGCACATAAATTGGCAAAATGGACTTGCTCTGCAGCTGGAATTTAAAATGATTTTGATAAAAATATCAAGGTCTCTCAGTTTTATATTAATGTGAATACTGCTATTGTCGGCAGACATATCCGCTTTGCTTGATGCAAAACACCCATAGGAGAGGAGGGAAGAGAAAATGAATGGAAAAAAATACTTGCCTGGGCAATCAGATTATCTAAACAAAGTCAATGCACTTGTTATTCTCATAGCAGCGCAGCCGTATGAAAAATACATCAATCATGCTAATAGGGAATGTATGTGAGGAATTATTTTGGCTGTGGAAAGTAGTACAAGACTTTACCCTCTGACGCTGGTGACGCCGGAATGGCTCATTATGGTTCGTACTATTTTGCGGAACAACTGATACCTTTGACGGTTGAATGAGTTGGAACAATAAGCCTCTTCCCGTTTATGGCAAGGGAGATAATGTGCGCTATTGGCTTTATGTAAATGATCACTGCCGCGGCCGCACGATTGACTCTATTCTGCATAAAGGATGAGATGGCGAGATTTTTAAAGAGAATCTCATACGGAAGGGAAAGCCGGAAAACACAATCGATGGCACCGCCAACAAGCTAATTTCTGTCCTTGATATAACAAATTTTAAAACCAGCCGTTTCACGAATTGGACAGGCTGGTTTTTGTACTTTTTAGATTTCTTCACTTTTATTGATGAATCCTTTGAATATTGTCAAAAACAGTATTTTGATATCAAACAGAAATGTCCAGTTTTCTATGTAATAAATATCGCATTTAATCCGTTCCTCAATAGAGGTGTCGCCGCGCCAGCCGTTTACCTGCGCCCACCCGGTGATTCCCGGACGCATCAAATGCTTGAGCATATACAGAGGAATTTCATCCTTAAACTTGTCCACAAAATAGGAGCGTTCCGGTCGGGGGCCCACAAGGCTCATATCACCTTTGAGCACATTCCAAAGCTGCGGCAGTTCGTCAATACTGTATTTCCGGATAAAGGCGCCGAATTTTGTGCGGCGGTCGTCGCGTTTTGTTCCCCATGTTGTCAAATCGGAATTTCCGTCACTTACTTTCATGGAGCGAAATTTATACATTTGGAAAGGGCGTTTGTTTTTGCCAATGCGTTCCTGTTTGTATATGATCGGACCGGGCGACGTGATTTTTACTCCCACAGCGGTTAAAAGCATCAGTGGAGAAAGCACAATCAGCCCCAATGCGGAGCATACAATGTCAAAAGAACGTTTACAAAAGCTGTTTAATAGATTGTCAATCGGTACCTTGCGAATATTGATAAGAGGCATTCCTTCCACTTCATCAATATAAGGTTTGGTTGGAAGATATTTGATGTAAAACGGAAGCAAAGTGGATTTAACGCCTGCTTTTTCGCATTCGTCAATGATGTACCCGAGTTCTGAAAATTCATTGTAATCTAAAGAGATAATTACTTCATCGATTTTTTTACCATTTAGCAGCGACGGAAGTGAACCAAATCCCCCTGCATAGGCAATCTTTCTTCCGGCGGTGTATGCTTTGGAGTGGTCTACATATCCCACAATTTCATATCCAAGATTGTGATTCGATGTGATTCTGTCATAAAATTCGGCGGAAACTTCGTTCCACCCAACAATCAGAAGATGTTTTAAATTGTAGCCCTTTGCCCGTATTTTTCGAAGTGTTTTGCGCAGTGAGAAGCGAAAGATGGAAGAAAAAGCTGTGTTTAACATTCCGAATAGGAGAATTACCATTCTCGAAACATGTACTTCTTTTAGGAAAAAAACCAACAGAAAAATGAAAACGATACCGGCAGTATTAGCTTGCATGATTTTCCCGATTTCGGACAGCAGAGATTTATGCCGAAAAGAATCATGCAGATCGAAGTAATGATACAAAAAAAAGTAGGCAGGGATAACATATTTTTGAAGATTGATGTAATAGTCTATGCCAAGGTATCCGCTTTGGTTATAATTGCGAAAATGCAAGTAAAAAGCCAGTATCATGGCAGCAAAGCAGAGTGCCGCATCTATCAAAGCAAAAAGTGCATTTAGAATTCTTTGGTTTTCTTTTATCATACGCATTCCTCGGTGTAAAAAATATCCTTATTTATTGTAAGGGATTTGGAATAGTAATACAAGACCGCTTTTTGTAAAAGGAAACCCTTTGCTGCGGTTGTATATTTTCGGCTTCAATGGTATAATTTACCCATTATAATCCGCATAAATAAGGAATTTGATTTTCTTAGTTTAGATCATAGCGTGTCACAGACGACCAATAGATCTTTTTGCAAAGAGTTATAGAGTTATTAAGAAAATGAGGGTGCAACAAAATGTCATCTAAGAAAAAACAGTCTGCTGCCAATAAAAACGTTGTATCTCAAAAGGGGAAACATCCAAATCCGGCCATTGATAACATGGAACAAAATCGATTGTTCCTTCCTATTGTCCTTGTGATGGCTGTTATTCCATTGATTGTGCATTGGACAATCGTTCGCCTGGATTACAATGAGGCTTGTCTGTTTGGACAGAGCATTATGGCCGATCTTTATTCCCAGGCAAAAGCTTTGTGGCTATTGATAGCGGGCGGCATTCTCATAATCCTGTGTGCAGTTAATTATAAAAAGATATTTCAAAAGCATAGCCGAATGATTACTACATACGTGATTGCCGGTGGGACTTTTGTACTATTTACCCTCTTGTCGGCTGCTTTTTCCGAATATTCCTCCATCGCGTTCTGGGGCGTGCATGACCGCGCGGAGGGAGCCTTAATTTGGTGCTGTTATATCCTTTTGTTTTTATATTCTATGTATGTTTACCGTACCCAAAGGGATTATAAAAATATCATTGTAGCTCTCGGCATCGTTGTAACAGTTTCTGCCGTATTGGGAACATTCCAATATTTTGGTCACGACCTGATTACCACTGACTTAGGCAGATTCTTCACTATATCGCCTTGGGACCGCAATAAAATCGAAGATTTCAGTTTTTTGTCCCAATCCGGCAGACTGTACAGTACCTTTTATCATTGGGATTATGCCGGCAGTTTTGCCGCCATTGCCGTTCCCGTGTTTTTTGTTTTGGCTTTGGCTGCCAAATCGATGCGCGCAAGAGTTGCACTTTGGAGTATGGCGTTGCTTTCTCTTTGGATTCTTCTTGGAAGTACCTCCCGTGCCGGTATCGTGGGTGTTTCGGTTGCATTTATTTTCGGTATCATTTTTTTCGGGAAACTCCTTGCACAGCACTGGAAAGTTTCTGTTTCCGGATTCGCAATTTTTGTGATAGCCCTCATCGCAATCAATATTGTCAGCAACGGAACAATTTTTTCTCGAATCCCGAGCTTAGTATCCGATATTACAAATATATTTCAGACCAGTGAAACAGAAGATTATTTATCAAAACTGCCGGTTAAAGATGTTTCTGCAGAGGATAATACCATTATTCTTGTCACGCAGCAAAATGATACCTTGAAAGCGGTACTTCAAAACAATACGTTGAAATTGTTGGACGGTAACGGGCAAAATGTCGCTATCCGAAACGAGAATGGAAGCAGTGTGATTTCTGATGAGCGCTTTTCCCAATTTAGTTTCGGGTTGGTGAAAATGGGATTCGAAAAAGAGTCACAGGGCATTGTGGTGCGCATCAATGGTGTGCCGCAGTTTTATTTCCGAATTGGAGATGACAATAAGCTGTACCTTACCAACAGCGCTGGAACCGCAGATATCGATTCCTTGGAAACTCCACCTCATTTTGGCTTTAAGGGGAAAGAACAACTCGGTTCCGCCCGCGGTTATATTTGGTCCCGTACTTTTCCTATGCTTGCCGGCCATTTTTTGCTTGGCGCCGGTCCGGATACTTTTGTGCTTTATTTTCCGCAGAACGATTTACTCGGAAAATACTGGGCATACGGAACGGCGAATATGCTTGTTGACAAGCCCCATAACCTGTATTTGCAAATTTGGTTCGGAGCGGGAGGCATCACGCTGCTTGCCTTCCTGACCATTGTCATTCTTTACCTAGTCGACAGTTTTCGTTTATATGCCTTAAAGAAACAGTATCAAATGAAACAAATATTTGGGATCGCCCTTTGCCTTGGAGTGGTTGGATACTTATGTGCGGGTATGTTCAATGATTCTGTGATCAGTGTTGCGCCGGTGTTTTGGATTATCCTTGGAGTTGGTATTGCAGTCAATTATGAAAATCGCAGGGAATTAAAAGAACAGATGTAAATCTATGATACAGTTTTAAGAATCGTTATAAGGAACTTTCCGTTATTTGTTGCTAAAAGAAAACGCTCATGCGGTTAGATGAAAACATTTGTGAGCCTGTTCTCATGCATAGCAAAGCCTATTTTTGTTATCTGTGCTTTGTTAGAAGTTTGTCTATATATTTCGGCAAAATAAACAAATCATGGTAATTTTTTTGTAAAATTATATGAAAATCGTGATATCGGATTGACTTTTGTATAATGCAATATTATAATTAAGCAAACAAAAGAAGAAATTGTTGATTGGTTCGTGCTCGAACACATTTTCTTATTTGAAATTTTATTCGTTGTTCTTTGTTTTTAGATGTTTTTGTGCGCGAACACATTGCGTTTGTAAACCAGATCCGGGCAGACCGGAATGGTTTAACATAAAAAATGAGGAGTTGAAGAGAATGAAAAAGCTTTTGGCAATTTTCTTGACAGTGGCAATGTCGCTCTCATTGGCAGCGTGCTCGGGAGGGGAATCTTCGGCAAGCAGTGCTGCTCCGGAATCGGAAGCTTCGCAGGCTGAAACCCAGTCTGAAGAAAATGCTTCGGCAAAGGAAGCAAAAGATGTGAAAGTAGGCATTTCGATGCCCACCCAAAGTTTGCAGAGATGGAATCAAGACGGCATGAACATGAAACAGCAGTTTGAAAAAGAAGGTTATACTGTTGATTTGCAGTATGCTGGGGACAACGACATTCCAACGCAGGTTTCCCAAATTGAAAACATGATTTCAAGTGGATGCGACGTACTGGTTATCGCAGCAATCGACGGCTCTTCGCTTACGGAAGTTCTTAAAGGTGCAAAAGATAAGAACATTCCCGTTATCTCCTATGACCGCCTGATTATGAACAGTGACGCGGTTACATATTATGCAACATTTGACAATTACAAGGTGGGCAAATTCCAAGGTGAATATATCCGTGACGCGCTCAACCTCGACAGTGAATCCGGTCCGTTTAACATTGAATTGTTTACCGGCCCAACAGATGATAACAACGTTAACTTCTTCTGGTCCGGCGCAATGGAGGTACTGCAGCCTTATATTGATGAAGGCAAACTGGTTGTAAAATCCGGTCAAACAAGCAAAGCTCAGTGTGCAACCACAAACTGGAGCACAGAGGAATCACAAAAACGTATGGAGAACTTGATTTCCTCCGTTGGATATGGTTCAAATGGCACAAAACTGGATGCGGTTCTGTCCTCCAATGACTCCGTTGCAAACGGCATTACAAACGCTTTGCTTGCAGTCGGTTATACAAAAGACAATTTCCCGATTCTCACCGGTCAAGACTGCGACAAAACCTCAGTGAAAAACATGCTTGCGGGTACGCAAAGTATGTCAATTTTTAAGGATACCCGTACACTGGCCGCTCAGGTTGTAAAGATGGTTAATTCCATTGTCAGCGGAACAGAAGTTGAAATCAACGATACAGAAACTTATGACAATGGCACAGGGATTATTCCGTCTTATCTTTGCGAACCGGTCGTATGCACACTCGACAATTACAAAGAGCTGCTTATCGACAGCGGATATTATTCGGAAGCCGATGTTTCCTAATTGATTATTCTCGGTGTTCTTTAGGGACAGAACCAACCAGTTGCGTTAGGCAGCCGGGGTTCCCAACAGGCGGGCGGAGAAAGCTCTGCCCGCCTGTTTCATAGATGGCATTGGAGGGATTTCCATTGGCAGATCCTATACTGGTAATGAAAAATATCACAAAAAGATTTCCCGGTATAACTGCACTTGACAATGTGAATTTGGAAGTGGAAAGAAATAAAATCCACGCTCTTGTGGGAGAAAACGGCGCTGGAAAGTCCACTTTGATGAATGTTTTGAGCGGCGTTTATCCATATGGTACTTATGAAGGAGACATTATTTACGAGGGAAATGTCTGCAAATTTGGAGGGATTAGAGACAGCGAGAAAAAAGGGATTGTCATTATCCATCAGGAACTGGCTCTTGTTCCATATTTGACCATAGGCGAAAATATGTTTTTGGGTAATGAGCGGGGGACAAAATCTCGTATCGATTGGGACGAAACCTACTCGAAAGCCGACGAATTTCTAAAAATGGTTGGCCTAAAAGAATCCTCCCAAACGATGGTCAAGGACATCAGCGTGGGCAAGCAGCAGCTTGTGGAAATAGCGAAAGCGCTAGCTAAAAATGTGAAGCTGCTGATTCTTGATGAGCCGACGGCTTCGCTAAATGAGGCAGATTCAAAACATCTTTTGGATTTAATTCTGCGTTTTAAACAACAGGGAATGACCTGTATTTTGATTTCCCACAAGCTCAGTGAAGTGGAATATGTGTCGGACAGAATTACCGTAATACGTGACGGAGCAGTAATTGAAACACTTTCAAAGAAAACTGACGACTGCAGCGAATCCCGTATCATCAAAGGCATGGTCGGCCGAGAGCTGACGGATCGTTTTCCAAAGCGCGAACGTCATATCGGCGATGTCAGTATGGAAGTCAAAAATTGGACGGTATATCACCCGATTTACAGAGATCGAAAAGTTTGCGATAACGTAAACCTTACGCTGCGCCGCGGAGAAGTTGTCGGCATCAGCGGACTGATGGGCGCAGGGCGGACAGAATTGGCAATGAGCATTTTTGGCCGCAGCTACGGCAGCTCGATCAGCGGTCAAATCTTCATTGGCGGCAAAGAAGTTCATTTGCGTACGGTAACGGATGCCATTCGGAATAAATTGGCCTATGTTACGGAAGACCGCAAAGAGAGCGGGTTAATTCTTGAATCGACCATTCGTGAAAACATCACTTTGGCCAGAATGGAAAAAGTCAGCCGACATAAAGTACTGGACAAAGACCTTGAGATTAAGGTTGCAAATGATTACAGGGATAAATTAAGGGTGAAGTGCTCCGGCATAGAACAGCAGGTTGGCAATCTTTCCGGTGGGAACCAGCAAAAAGTTTTGTTGAGCAAATGGATGTTTGCGGATCCTGAAATTCTGATACTGGATGAACCAACCCGTGGAATAGACGTAGGGGCAAAATATGAGATTTACTGCATTATCAACCAATTGGTTGCAGAAGGAAAGTCCGTTTTAATGATTTCCTCTGAGCTTCCTGAAGTGCTGGGTATGTGTGATCGAATCTATGTGATGAATGAGGGCAAAATTGTCGCAGAGCTTCAAAGCGAGGAAGCCAGTCAAGAAGTGATTATGGGATGCATTATGCGGTCGATAAAAGGAGCTTGACTTCAATGGTAAATTTAAGAAGCACACTGAAAAGAAATACAATGCTGATTGCACTGATTGTAGTAATGCTGTTGTTTGAGTTTATGATTGTAGCAACCGGAAAAGGAAATCTTTTTTCACCTTCCAATATGACCAATCTAATTCTGCAAAACAGCTATGTTGTTATTCTTTCAACCGGTATGTTACTCTGTATTTTAACCGGGGGCAACATCGATCTTTCAGTGGGGTCCATTGTTGCGTTAATCGGCGCGATAGCAGGTACACTGATTGTAAATATGAAGGTTAACATTTACCTTTCCATTTTAATCTGCCTGATTGCCGGATTGCTAATCGGTATGTGGCAGGGATTCTGGATTGCCTATGTTCGCATACCGTCCTTCATTGTCACTTTGGCAGGCATGATGTTATGGCGCGGACTTGCGCTGATTATTTTGAATGGTTTAACAATTTCTCCGTTCCCGGAAGAGTATCTGCAATACTTTTCAAGTTATTTGCCGGTAACGCAAAATTCGAACACTGTTATGGCGGTTACCGTTGTTGTAGGCGCAATTGTCAGTGCAATTTACATAGTGGCGCAAATTATCAGCCGTGCACAACGTGTGCGCAAAAAATATGCAGTGGAAGGGATGGGAATCTTTCTTGGACGTGTGATTTTCATCAGCGCTGTCATTATGGCCCTTTCCATTTTGCTGGGGCAAAACAAGGGTATTCCGGTTGTTCTGATTCTTCTTTCGGTCATCGTCTTTGTCTATAACTACTATACACAGAATACAGTTCCCGGACGTTATCTGTATGCAATGGGCGGAAACGAGAAAGCGGCCAAACTTTCCGGTATTAATACCAATAAGACGCTGTTTTTCGCTTACACCAACATGGCCTTTCTGTCAGCAGTTGCCGCTATGGTCTGCATTGCGCGTTTCAATTCTGCGGCGCCGGCAGCCGGAACTAACTACGAGCTTGACGCAATCGGGGCCTGCTTCATTGGCGGTGCTTCCGCGTACGGTGGTACCGGAACCGTCAAAGGTGCGGTCATTGGGGCCATCTTCATGGGTGTCTTAAACAATGGTATGTCAATTCTCGGCATTGATGCCAACTGGCAAAAGGCAGTGAAGGGTCTGGTTCTTCTGGCAGCTGTCATCTTTGATGTTCTGTCCAAAAAGCGCGCGGCAAAAGCGTAATACCTGAAAGGAACGATTCAGAATGAATTATCTTCTTGGCATTGATATTGGAACTTCCGGCACCAAAACCGTTATTTTTGACGAACTCGGGCGTGTCATAGCCTCCTCAACCGAGGAATATTCGATGTATCAGCCTAAGAACGGATGGGCGGAACAGGAACCGGATGATTGGTGGCACGCATGTGCAGCAACAGTAAAAAACGTATTGGAAGAGAGTGGTATTGTACCGGGGGATATAGCCGGAATCGGCCTGTCCGGGCAGATGCATGGCCTTGTCATGCTGGATGAAAACGGAAAAGTTTTGCGGCGTTCCATCATTTGGTGTGACGGCAGAACCGGTGCCCAATGCCGGGAAATCAACGAGCGTGTGGGAGAAAAACGGCTGATTGAAATCACAGCCAATCCTGCACTTGCCGGATTTACCGCCTCAAAGATTCTGTGGGTACGGGAAAATGAGCCGGAACTCTACAAAAAATGCAGGCATATTTTATTGCCGAAAGATTACATTCGCTATAAGCTTACGGGGTGCTTTGGAGCAGAGGTTTCCGATGCCTCCGGAATGAATCTGATGGATATGACAAACCGCACATGGAGTACGGAAGTGCTGAAGAAACTGGAAATCGATCCTTCTCTTTTGCCCGAGCTGCATGAATCCTGCGAGATAGCCGGCACCGTTACAGAAGATGCGGCACGTCAAACGGGCCTTGCCGCCGGTACACCGGTTGTTTATGGGTCGGGGGATAATGCCGCGGCTGCCGTGGGTACAGGTGTGGTTGAAACCGGAAAGGCATTTACAACCATCGGTACCTCCGGCGTTATCTATGCACCCGCAGATCAGCCGTCCATTGATCCTATGGGACGGGTTCATACGTTCTGCTCTGCCGTTCCGCACAAGTGGACGGTCATGGGGTGCACACTAGCGGCAGGGTTGTCTCTCAAATGGATGCGCGATAACTTCTTTTCCGCTGAAAAGGAAACCGCTGCAGGTATGGGTGTTGACCCCTATACCTTAATAGATCGTCAGGCGGAGAAAGTACCAATCGGTGCAAATCGGCTGATCTTTCTTCCCTATTTGATGGGCGAGCGTTCTCCGTTGCTCGATCCAAACGCCCGCGGTGTTTTCTTTGGGCTTTCGGCAATCCATACAAAATACGATATGCTGCGTGCGGTGATGGAAGGAGTCGTTTATTCTCTGCGCAGTTGTTTGGATATTCTGCGCGGCATGGGAGTGGAGACCAGTGAAATGCTCGCCTGCGGAGGCGGAGGTACGAGTCCGCTCTGGAGGCAGATGCTGGCGGATGTGTATGGCTGCCCGGTGAAGACGGTCGTTTCGAAAGAAGGCCCGGCACTGGGTGCGGCGATACTTGCCGGAGTTGGTGCCGGTATCTATGAAAGTGTTGAAAAGGGATGCCATGCCGTCATAAAGACGAATCCGGAGCAAAAGCCGAACCTTGAAAATTCTAAAAAATATGAGCAATATTATCGGATTTACTCTCAGCTTTATGACGACATGAAAGAGTCGTTTGCGGCGCTCGCCCTTTTGTAAGGAGGACAAAAATGGAAATTCGATCAGTTTATGATTCGTCTTTTTTAAAATATGGTACGGTGCTCAAAGGATATGATTTTAAACCGTTGTTGAGTGCCTTGGAAAAGGGCACGGAAAGTCCTTTGGACAAAACAATTTATGTTCCCAGTGACGCTGCACTGGAAGCGCTGCCGATTTTTAAAGAATTGTCCGAAGGATTCTATGGCGGGATGCCGATTCAGATTGGATACTGCAATGGGAGCAACCATATGTTAAATTGCTTTGAGTACCATCGCGGCAGCGAGGTCAATGTTGCTGCAAATGATATTGTCTTGCTTCTTGCCACGCTGCAGGAGATGAAAGATGGTGTCATCGATTCAGCCGCGGCACGGGCCTTTTTGGTTCCGGCGGGGACAGCGGTCCAGCTTTATGAAACCACCCTGCACTATGCTCCCTGCAATGCTCCGGGCAACGACAGTTTCAGAGTGGCAGTTGTTCTTCCCAAAGGAACAAATGAGGAAATTTCTCAGAAACCAAATCAGGCGCCGGAGAATCGTTTGCTGTGGGCGCGCAACAAGTGGCTGACTGCCCATCCCGATTCCGCTGAGGCCTCTCAAGGGGCGTTTGTAGGAATTAGGGGAGAAAATCTATCCGTAAAGTGAGGGGATTATTCATGAATAATATTCCAGAAGTGAAACTTGGTATTGTCGCGGTTTCCAGGGACTGTTTTATTCGTTCCATGTCGGAGCGCCGGCGCCGGGCGATAACGGAATGCTTTGTAGGGCAAGGCGGAAAACTGTTTGAGGCACAGACCATTGTGGAGAATGAAAATGATGTCGGCAAGGCACTTGCGGAAGTGGAGCAGGCGGGCTGTAATGCGCTGGTCGTTTTCCTTGGCAATTTTGGTCCGGAAACTCCCGAAACTCTGCTTGCACAAAAATTCCATGGTCCGGTTCTTTACGTTGCAGCTGCGGAGGAAACCGGCAAGGACTTAATCAACGGACGCGGCGATGCATACTGCGGAATGCTGAACTGTTCCTATAATTTGGGGCTGCGTAAGCTGAAAGCGGTCATTCCGGAGTATCCTGTCGGGACTGCTGAGGATATCAGCAAGATGATATTTGACTTTATCCCGGTGGCTCGCGCTTTGATTGGTCTGTCTTCTCTTAAAGTGATTACGTTTGGACCGCGTCCGCAGGACTTTTTCGCCTGCAATGCGCCAATTAAGGGTTTGTATGATTTAGGAATTGAAATTCAGGAAAATTCTGAACTTGATTTGCTCGTTGCATACCGCAGTCATGCAAATGATCCACGTATTCCGGAAGTCGCAGAAGATATGGCTCGTGAACTTGGCGTAAAGGGAAATCGCTATCCGGACCTCCTGCCCAGAATGGCACAGTTCGAACTGACTCTGCTGGATTGGGCTGAGCAAAACCGCGGTTCGCGTGAGTATGTGGTGTTTGCAGACAAATGCTGGCCCGCTTTTCCAAAAGAATTCGGATTTGAGCCTTGCTATGTAAACTCTCGTCTTGCTTCCAAAGGCATACCTGTCGCTTGTGAGGTTGACATTTACGGGGCTGTGTCGGAATATATCGGAGCCTGTGTGACTAATGCACCGGTCACATTGCTCGATATTAACAATTCCGTTCCACGGGATTTATATGAAGAGGATATCAAGGGCAAGTTTAACTATACGCAGAAAGATACCTTTATGGGATTCCATTGCGGGAACACACCGTTTTGCCGTTTGAAAGACGGAGCCTTAAAATACCAGCTGATTCAGAACAGACTGTTGGAAAACGGAGGCGAACCGGATTTCACCCGCGGAACACTGGAAGGCGATATTAACGCAGGGGATATTACATTCTTCCGGCTGCATGGCAATCCGGATGGAAGCTTGCAGGCTTACATTGCTCAGGGAGAAGTGTTGCCGGTGGCAACGCGTTCGTTCGGAGGCATCGGGATTTTTGCAATTCCGCATATGGGCAGGTTCTATCGCCATGTGCTGATTGAAAAGCGCTTCCCACATCACGGAGCGGTTGCGTTTGGTCATGCCGGCCGTGCTCTTTATACTGTTTTTCAGTATCTTGGTATTCCGGACATTTCGTACAATCAGCCTCCGGAAATTCCATACAAGACTGAGAATCCATTTGAATAAAAACATTCCTTTTTATTGACAGAATTGTATACATAGTATTATGATAAACTTACATTGAAAAGCCGAAACGGGCAAATAAAAGGAGGACCCTCATTGGCCGTTACAATCAAGCAGATTGCTGCAGCCGCAGGCGTCTCTCGGGGAACTGTGGATCGCGTATTGCATAATCGACCCGGAGTCAAACCGGAGATTGCCGAACATGTTCGGAAAATTGCTAATAGTCTCGGATATTTCCCTAATAGAGCGGGAAAAATGTTAGCAGCCCGTAAACAGCCAATCAAAATTGGGTGCCTCCTTCCCGGTGTCGGCAACCTTTTTTTCGATGATGTGATAAAGGGTTACCGAAAAGCAGAAGCGGAATTAGCCGATTTCGGCATTTCGCTAGTTATCAAGAATATTTGCGGATTTGATGCACAAAAGCATATCGATTCTATTCATTCTCTTGTCGAACAAGGGTGTTCAGCTCTTTGTCTTTCTACCATTGATATTCCTAAGATTCATGACTTGGTTAATCAACTGGTGGATTCTGATATACCTGTTATAGCAGTTAATACGGACCTTTCGCACACCAAACGTCTGTGCTATGTCGGCTGCAATTATTTAGAAGCCGGCAGTACGGCAGCGGGGATGCTTTCGCTTATGTCCCCGCGGGAAACACTCAATTTACTTATTGTGACCGGTTCTCTTCATATGAAAGGTCATAATGATCGCATTCGCGGATTCTCTTCCACTCTTAGAAACAAGGGTGTCCCTTATCGGCTCATCGAAGTATTTGAATCCCAGGATAACGACGAGCACGCTTATGAAATGGCCATGAAGGTATTAACAAAACATCCGGAAATTAACTGCGTATTCATTGCAGCTGCCGGTGTTACCGGTGTATGCCGCGCCATTGAACAGCTTGGCTTGGAACATAAATTGATTGTTGTTTCCTACGATGAAATTGAACCGACGCGGCAGTTAATTCGGAAAGGCGTCATTGATTTCACAATTGGACAAGAACCGGTGGAGCAGGGATATCGGGCGATTCAGATTTTGTTTAATTATTTCATCAGCGACAAACGCCTGTCGCCCGAAGACCATATAACAAAAACGGTAATCAAAATCAAGGAAAATTTATAATTGCCATGTTTTAAGTCGTGTTTTAAGTACGGTAACGATGCCGCCCCTTTTAGCAGGGGCGGCAAGGTAATTATTAAGTATTTTCAGGAAATCAAATCATGAAAGAAATGGAGGGAATTATTTTTATGAATTTTAACTATTTTATTCCTACTAAAATTTTGTTTGGGAAAGGTCAGTTATCAAATCTACACAAAGAAAAGCTGCCGGGCAAGAAAGCACTCATTGTTACATCTTCCGGCCATTCCGTCAAACGCTTTGGGTATCTCGACCGTTTGCAAAAGGAACTGGAACTTGCGGGAGTTTCCTATGCTTTGTTCGATAAAATTCTTCCGAATCCGGTGAAGCGCCATGTTATGGAAGGGGCACAATTAGCTAAAAAAGAAGGCTGCGATTTTGTGATAGGTCTTGGAGGAGGAAGCAGTATTGATTCTGCCAAAGCGATTGCCATTATGGCAGTAAATCCGGGAGATTATTGGGATTATATCGCTGCCGGTTCCGGCAAAGGCAAGCCCATACCTAATGACCCTCTTCCCATTGTCGCAGTTACAACCACAGCGGGAACCGGAACAGAAGCCGACCCATGGACGGTTACCACGAAGGAAGAAACCAACGAAAAAATTGGTTTTGGATATGAAAAGACTTTCCCGGTTCTTTCAGTTGTTGACCCGGATTTAATGATGACAGTTCCGAAAAAACTCACAGCTTATCAGGGATTTGATGCTCTGTTCCACAGCACAGAGGGCTACCTAAACCGTACAGCAAATCCTATCAGTGATCTTTACGCATACAAAAGTATTGAATTACTGGGGCAAAGTTTGGCAGACGCGGTTCAAAATGGCCAAGATGAAGAAGCAAGGGGAAATGTTGCCCTTGCAAATACGTTGGCAGGTATGGTGGAGTCCACTTCGGGATGCATTTCGGAGCATGCCATTGAACACGCGATGAGTGCCTTCCACCCCAAACTGCCGCATGGAGCCGGATTAATTATGATAAGCCGTGCCTATTATACATTGCTTGCCAAAACCGGCAGCTGTGATGCGCGTATGATACAAATGGCTAAAGCGCTTGGAAAAACAGATGCTACCAACGCAATGGATTTCGTAACAGCTTTATGTGACCTGCAAAAGAATTGCGGGGTGGATCAGCTAAAAATGAGCGACTATGGTATTACCGAAGATGAATTTCCAAAGCTGATCAAAAATTCCAGAGAGGCGATGGGTTCGCTTTATGACGTGGATCCGTTAAAACTTTCGGATGACGATGTTTTGTCTATTTTAAAAGATTCCTATCGTTAGGCTTGCAGTTTGTCGGACGAGCTGATGGAATTCCCTCCTTAAAATCCTTTTTGGCTCATCAGAGGAGAATTCCGATGTCCGGCAGAATTATCATTCATATAATATCTCGCGTGATTTGAAAGCAATTTTTAAGCCATGTCCTGTAAACAGGCATGGCTTTTTATGGTTTTGTTCTAAGGGGCGGGAATGTAGTGTAGTTTTAGATCATGGTCTGAAAGCATCGTTTTTACGGTTTCAGAAGCCTATAGATCTGTTCGGGTTCATCAATTTTGTTTTGAATATACGATTTTTGCCCATTTCTGCTCGATAGTATCTTTGAAGTAAGATACTCAGTTTTTGCCGGTGAAAGTAACAGTGATAATAGTTTTTGAACAATGGACTTATCGATAAGCAGCTGATTTCTCTTTAGGATTTTTGAATGAGTGTTCGGTTTATGCCACTTTGTTAAGCAAGAGAATTCGATTATTTCACTTTTATTCAATAAAATTAAATGCTTTGATATTTCATTTCATCACAAAAGCACTCGCCTAATTTTGGAAGCGTGTATTTTCGGCAGGATTCTAGGTGTTTCTGCATCGGTGTCAGTGCCCACCGTTATTATTTAATCGGTTTGTAATGAAGGTTTCACTCCTTTAATAAACTCGCAAATGATTATGTTCAAAACGCAAAGAGTTGTTTTGTTAATTACTGTATCAATGGTGTTTATCATTAACATAATTGCGGTAATCACAAAGAATATTCGGAAGATCTTTTAAAGTTTAAAAACTAAACAGCAGTGCTTTCTATTAAATTAAATTTATATAGATACGATAATTAGAATAAGGGCTCCATAAGGGCTCCATAAAGATGCCAATATACTATGAAATATATGCATAAGATTATCGTCTTGAGATTTCTTAAAATTAAGGAGATTAACAAAATGAAAAAGGTTATTACATATGGTACTTTTGATTTATTCCATGAAGGACATTATAATCTATTGAAAAGAGCAAAAGCATTGGGAGATTATCTGATTGTAGGAGTCACAACAGAACAATATGATAAATATCGGGGTAAATTAAATATAGTAGATTCCTTAATGGAGCGGATCGAACATGTAAGGCAAACAGGATTTGCTGATAAAATTATAGTAGAGGATCATGAAGGACAAAAAGTTGAGGATATTAAAAAATATGGCATAAATATTTTCACGATTGGTTCCGACTGGAAAGGAAAATTTGATTATCTAAATAAATATTGCAGTGTTGTTTATCTTGAACGTACCAAGGGAATTTCAAGTACATCAAAGCGCATAAAAAAGATTGTTAAACTAGGAGCAATCGGGACAGGCAGAATTGCGCGACGTTTTGCGCCAGAAGTAAAATATGTAAGCGGCGTGAATCTTGAAGGTGTATTTAATCCTCATTTGGCAAGTGCACAAAATTATGCTAAAGAGTTTGAATTGAAGTTTGCAACGAATCAAATAGAAACTTTTTTTGAGAATATCGATGCAGTTTACATTGCTTCTCCACACAATACTCATTATGAATATATTAAACAATCATTAGAACATGGAAAACATGTATTATGTGAAAAGCCAATGGTGCTTTGTGGAAAAGAAGCAGAAGAACTGTATGCTTTAGCTCAGGCAAAGGGACTTGTCCTTTTAGAGGGAATTAAGACTGCATATTCTCCCGGATTTTTAAAACTCATAGCAATAGCAGAAAGTGGTAAAATCGGCCGTATCTGTGATGTGGAAGCCTGCTTTACAAAGTTGGTTTCAGGAAATATCCGAGAATTAAGAGCAAGTGAAAATGGAGGAAGTGTAACCGAATTAGCAAGTTATCCTCTTTTAGCTATCATCAAATTATTAGGAACAAAATATAACGATGTTCGATTTGAATCATTTGCAAATGATAAAGGTGTGGATTTATATACTAAAATTCATTTGAGCTATGATGATGCGATTTCAACTGCTAAAGTGGGTTTAGGTGTAAAATCGGAAGGAAGTCTTATTATTTCGGGAACAAACGGATATATTTATGTAGATGCTCCATGGTGGAAAACTCAAAGTTTTGAGATTTGTTATGAAAATATGGAGCAAAATGAAAAGTTTTTTTCAAAGTTTGATGGAGAAGGTCTTCGATATGAATTAAGTGATTTCATATCGTTAATCAATGGAAATAACAAGGGAGATTATAAACTAGCACCTTGGGAAACAATTGCAATTTCCTATATTATTGAAAAATTTTTGGCTGAAAAAAATCGTATCATAAAAATAATGCAGTGATATGAAATAATTTTTGGGGTTGGTGATGCGGACAAAAAGTTGGACTGAATACACTCAGCAAGGAGATAGGGGATATATTCAGAGGAAGAATATCGCAAAGCCCTGGAGGTTTATGAAGAAACGAAATCGGTCACAAAGACAATAACGATTTTGAGATATCCGGCATGCAGGCAAACGCTATACAACTTGATTAATCGAAAACGAACCTTGCCGGAAGACCGATGCACCTTTTGTGGATATAAAACACCGGGGTACCCTCGCCATCCACTAATAGAATGAAAGCTTGAGATTTTACACCGTTGCTTTGAGCTGGGAGAAGATATACAAATTTAAGAAAAACCCCGGTGTCAATAAGAGTCCCTTGAACAACAGGGAGAAGGCAGTGATTGTTGATGCCTTAAAAGAGAAGTATCCGCTGCCTGTATTGATAAAAAGCTCAAACTGGCCAAGAGCAGCTATTACTATCAAAACAAACGTGTCAGTTTTGCAAAGAAGCATAGAGATGATTATCAAGCTGTTGCGGCCATATTTCACAACAATAAGGAAAGATATGGATATCGTAGAATTAAAATAGTATTGAACCGAGAGGGCTATATCCTATCCGAAAAGGTGATACGTCAAATTAAGCGTGAAAATGGCTTGGTTGTGAAAGGCAGAAGGGCAAGGAAATACTGCTCTTACAAAGGGGGAATTAGCCCTGAAGTACCAAATGTTATTCAAAAAAATTTCAGAGCTGACAAGCCAAATCAGAAGTGGTTGACTGATGTGACAGAGTTCTCAATTCCGCAGGAAAAGTTATATCTGTACTTGATTAACATACCTTGGTATTGTATAATTTTATCATAATTATTGTAAATTTGTGGTGGCTTGTAGTATAAGGATATGCCGTAGCTAATTGCAGAATAGCAATGAAAAATATCCAGTGCCACACTGTGTGGTTTATTAAGGTATAGTACAAATTTTTCGTCCTATCACCGGATGATGTGGGTAAATGCAGGATGAAATGACGATAAGAAATAGAGTTAGGGAGTAAATATGAAAGGAATTATTTTGGCCGGGGGAAGCGGCACAAGGCTGTACCCCCTTACGCTGGTGACGTCAAAGCAACTTTTGCCTGTGTATGATAAACCAATGATTTATTATCCACTTTCAACCTTGATGTTAGCAGGTATCCGCGATATTTTAATTATTTCAACACCGCACGATCTTCCGAATTTCCAGAAGCTTTTAGGGGATGGATCTGCATTTGGCATTCATTTATCCTATCGGGAACAGCCGTCACCGGACGGACTTGCGCAGGCATTTCTGATTGGGGAAGAGTTTATTGCCGGCGATTCCTGTGCACTCATATTGGGAGACAATATCTTTTACGGAAACGGATTCGTGAAAATCTTGAGAAATGCTGCTGAGCAGTCACAAGGTGCTACTGTTTTTGGGTATTATGTGCAGGATCCGCAAAGGTTTGGAATAGTCGAATTTGATGAAAACGGGAAAGCAGTTTCCATTCAGGAAAAGCCGGAAAACCCGAAATCGAATTACGCTGTTACAGGCCTTTATTTTTATGACAATCATGTATGCGAATATGCGAAAACATTAAAGCCCTCGGCACGAGGGGAACTGGAAATTACCGATTTAAACCGTATTTATTTGGAACAAGGAAAACTGAATGTTGTAAAGCTTGGCCGCGGTTTTGCATGGTTGGATACGGGCACAATACCTGCGCTCAATGATGCCTCTGAATTCATAAAGGTGGTTGAAACAAGGGAAGGAATCAAAATTTCCGCACCGGAAGAAATTGCTTTCCGCAATGGCTGGATTCCAAAAGAAAGCCTGATTGCGTCCGCTGAAAAATATGGAAAATCGGATTACGGTATCCACTTGCGGCGGGTTGCGGAAGGCAGAATTTTTTATTAGGTGGTATAAAACAATGAACATTATTAAAACAGATGTTTTAGATGTTTACATACTGGAACCGAAAGTATTTGGAGATAACCGCGGTTGGTTTATGGAAAGCTGGTCTCAGAAAAAGATGGAAGAGGCCGGGCTTTTTTATGAATTTGTGCAGGACAACCACTCTTATTCCGCAAAGAAAGGAACTCTGCGCGGCCTGCATTTTCAAAAAGGGAAGGATGCGCAGGCAAAACTTGTGCGCTGTACGCGCGGTGCGGTTTATGATGTGGCAGTAGATTTGAGAAAAGGTTCTCCCACTTATAAAAAATGGGTCGGCGTGGAACTTTCTGCAGAAAACAAACGTCAGTTGTTAATTCCTCGGGGATTTGCCCATGCATTTCTCACTTTGACAGACGATGTGGAATTTATGTATAAGGCAGACAATTTTTACGCTCCTGCTTCCGATCGGAATATTCTTTGGAATGACCCAGAAATTGGCATCGACTGGGGTATTACCGATCCAATTTTATCGGAGAAGGATAAAAAAGCGCCGCTGCTTTCTGAGAGTGATGTCGATTTTGTATATGTGAGGTAGCAACATGAAAATAGTAGTCACCGGCGGAGCCGGATTTATCGGTGGAAATTTTGTTCATTATATGCTTAACACGCATCCTGATTATCAAGTGATTTGTTACGATGCCCTGACCTATGCGGGAAATTTGGAAACGCTGGAAGATGTCATGGGAAACCCTAACTTTACATTTATAAAAGGGGATATCGCAAATCGGGATGAAGTATACGCTCTGTTTGAAGTTGAAAAACCGGATATTGTCGTGAATTTTGCCGCGGAGAGTCATGTGGATCGTTCCATTGAAAATCCGGGGCTGTTTTTGCGTACGAATATTCTGGGTACCGGTGTGCTGATGGACGCGTGCCGCAAATACGGCATTCAGCGTTTTCACCAGGTTTCTACGGATGAGGTTTATGGAGATTTGCCTTTGGACCGGCCGGACCTTTTTTTTACGGAGGAGACCCCATTACATACATCTAGTCCATATTCCGCCTCGAAGGCGTCGGCGGATTTATTGGTTCTTTCCTATTATCGCACATTCCGATTGCCGGTGACAATTTCTCGATGCTCCAACAACTATGGTCCATACCATTTTCCGGAAAAGCTGATCCCACTGATGATTGCAAATGCTTTGAACGACAAACCCCTCCCCGTGTATGGCAAAGGAGAAAATGTGCGTGATTGGCTCTATGTGGAAGATCACTGCCGCGCGATCGACCTCATTCTGCACAAAGGACGAGAGGGCGAGGTTTACAATATCGGCGGCCATAATGAGCGAACAAATTTGCAGGTAGTGAAAACGATTCTTCGTGAACTGGGCAAGCCGGAAAGTCTGATTCGATTTGTTGCTGACCGTCCCGGGCACGACAGACGCTATGCGATTGACCCTACTAAGATTTATACAGAATTGGGCTGGGAGCCGACCACAGCATTTGATGATGGAATTAAAAAGACGATAGAGTGGTATTTGAACCACAAGCCGTGGTGGGAACATATCCTGAAAGGTGAATATCAAAATTACTACAAAAAAATGTATGAAAACAGGTGAACTCCCTTGAAAATGTTGGTAACCGGCGTAAATGGGCAATTGGGATGCGATGTGATGAAAGTCCTAAAAGCGAGAAAGATTGAGTGCATGGGCGTTGATATCAATGATTTTGATATTACAGACGAAAAAGCCGCTTTTGAGTATATTGTGGGGTATCATCCGAGTGCAGTGATTCACTGTTCTGCATATACAGCGGTAGACAAGGCCGAGGAACATGCAGAACTCTGTCGGGCCGTTAATGCCGACGGGCCGCGCAATATTGCAAAAGCCTGTCGGGCAGTCGACGCCAAAATGGTGTATATCAGTACGGACTATGTCTTTCCGGGAACAGGGCAAAATGCCTATGAGGTCAATGATCCGAAAGGACCGCTTAATGTTTATGGCCGTACGAAACTGGGAGGAGAAGAAGCCGTTCGGGAACTTGTGGACAAACATTTTATTGTTCGCGTTTCATGGGTGTTTGGTAAAAATGGGAATAATTTTGTAAAGACCATGCTGCGGCTCGGCAGAGAACATAACGAAATCAATGTTGTAAGCGACCAAATTGGTTCACCCACCTATACTGCCGACCTTGCACCATTGCTGTGTGATATGGTGATGACGGAAAAATACGGAACGTACCATGCAACAAATGAAGGATATTGCAGTTGGGCAGAATTTGCGCAAGAAATTTTTAAGCAGGCAGGGTATGAAACGAGAGTGAAATTGATTCCGACATCGGCCTATCCCACCAAAGCAAAGCGGCCTTTTAATTCCAGACTCAGTAAAAAAAGTCTGGATGATGCGGGCTTTTCCAGACTGCCGGACTGGCAGGATGCGCTGACAAGATATTTAAAAGAAATTGATGTGTGAGGATTTTTATGTTTCATAAAATGTATAATGTTTATCATAAATATGGTTTTTTGCTTTCCCAGCTTGTGCAGCGTGATTTTAAAACGAAATACCGCCGCTCGTTTTTAGGAATTTTGTGGAGCCTTTTAAATCCTCTGCTTGTTATGATTGTTCAGTACATGGTTTTCTCTACCTTGTTTCGGTGGGATATCCCAAATTTTGCAGTTTATCTGTTGAGCGGCATCGTCATGTTTAACTATATGTCCGAAGCTACAGCACAGTCCATGACCTGCATTATTCAAAATGCTTCGCTCATTAACAAAGTTTATGTTCCAAAATATATCTATCCGTTTTCACGCGTTTTATCCAGCGGTGTGAATTTTCTGTTTTCCCTTGCAGCTCTTTATATTGTGATTTTGTGTACGGGCATGCGCATTACCATCTATCATTTTGCATTGCTCTATGGCATCGGCTGTCTGTTTGTTTTTACATGTGGTTTATCTCTGCTGCTTGCTTCCATGATGGTGTTTTTTCGTGACACCCAGTTTCTTTATTCTGTGGCTTTAACCATATGGAACTATCTGACTCCCATTTTTTATCCGGAAACGATTCTTCCCAAAAATGTGCTGCTTCTTGTCAAATTCAACCCCATGTATCATTTCATCCGCTTTATTCGGGTGATTATTCTAAACGGTGGTTTGCCGGATGCAAGGGAGTGGCTTTTTTGTGCTATTTTTGCCATTGTGCCTATGTTCATAGGGGCGTATGTCTTTAAACGCACACAGAATAAATTCATATTAAATATATAACAAAAGGAGGGAGAGCAGATGATAATTCGCGCCGATGACGTAACCATGACGTTTCGTATGGCAAATGACAGAATCAACAGCTTTAAGGAATTTTTTATCAAAAAAATAACCAATAAGCTGAAATATAAAGAATTCACAGCTTTGCAAAATGTTTCTTTCTCCATTGAAAAAGGCGAAGTTTTTGGGATTATCGGCAGCAACGGTGCAGGAAAAAGCACATTGCTGAAATTGATTTCGGGTATTCTTGCGCCCACCTCCGGCAATATAACAGTAAACGGAAGTATTGCTCCAATGTTGGAACTTGGCGCCGGTTTTGATGTTGATTTGACCGCACGGGAAAATGTTTTCTTAAATGGTGCCGTGTTGGGTTACTCCAAAAAATATCTGCTTGACCGTTATGATGATATTGTAAAATTTGCGGAATTGGAAGAATTTATGGATACCCCTATTCGGAATTTTTCTTCCGGCATGACAATGCGCCTTGCCTTTTCCATTGCAACCTTAGTAAATCCCGATGTCCTAATCGTGGATGAGATTCTTTCGGTTGGAGATGAACATTTTCAGCAAAAAAGCCTGCAGCGCATGAAAGAGCTTATGAGCGGCGGTACAACGGTGCTTTTAGTTTCGCACAGTCTTGAGCAGATTCGGAAAATGTGCACGCGTGTTCTTTGGCTGGACCACGGGAAGGTGCAAATGATTGGAGAAACGGATGATGTGTGCGATGCTTATATGCGCTTCATGGGTAAGGTGCCGCCGAAGCGAAACAAAACAGATCGTCTGCACTGGTCGGAAAGACTGTATTCGCCAACGGATATTAAAAAGTACGGAAATCTGTACTTTATTGTAGATTGCTGGCATCACAGGGTGCTCTACAATCAAAATATAAAAGACCCTATTAAGAACTGGAAAACCTTGAACGATGAGCTGCAAAACCCACAATCCGTCACCAGTGACGGCGAATATTTTTTAGTGGAGGACACAGCTAACAATCTGGTCAAATGTTTTCAGCAGACGGAGAAAGGTTTTGTATGTGTACAGGTCATCACAGGGATTGGGAAAAATCCTCATAAAATCGTTTACGATGAAAAAAGCAAAAGATTTTTTGGAGTCTCTTCCCAATCCGGTCAGGTTTTTGCGCTCAAACGCGTGGGGGAAAAGTTTCAGGTCGAAAAGGTCTTTACGGTAGAGTCGTTTGTAAATAGCTATGTCCGCTCCCTCAGTTTGATTGACGGGCAAATTTATTGTGTTTCAGGGCCTGCGGAAATCACAGTTATGACGTATGAAAATAAAGATTTTAAAATCGTAAAAACGTTCAAGGTGCCGTTTGAACTGCAGGGCATGAATGATATCGCAAAATTCGGTTCTTATTATTACATCAGTGTTTACCAAGACGGTTCGCTCGCAATCAAACCAAAGCTGGTTAGAGTTAAAAATCTGGAAGATTTGATAAACGGTGACTATGAAGACCTTTACAATGCACTGAACTTGGAGGGCGTGCCATATTATTTTTCTTTCATCGACGGCAGAGTCTTTTTGACGGAAATAGATACGTTTTCCGCAATTTTATCCTTTGAAATTGAGAATGATGTCATACAAAATATGCAGATGCATTACTCTTTCGGGGCACCGAATGAAAGCTCTAAGGAAAGACGCAAAAGACTGCTGAACGAATAGATGGGGTTGAAATTTTCATTCATATGGAGGGTTATATGGCAGAGATAATTTTAGACTACTATCAGAATGAAACCGAATATTCAGATGGGGCGAAAGTTGAAGATGAAATTATGGGTTTTGTCAAAAATAACCCTTCCATCAATACGGAAAATTTACGGAACATGGGTTGGCCTGCTTTTTATCATCTTTCGCCTTTGCGTGAAAATATTTTAAACTGGTATCCTTTTAAAAAAGATTGTACCATACTTGAAATAGGTGCCGGCTGCGGGGCTATTACCGGCTTGCTTTGCAGAAAGGCAAAACGCGTTACGGCCGTAGAATTGACGGAAAAACGTGCCCGGATTAATTTTGAACGGCATAAATCCTGTCAGAATTTAAAAATATTTGTTGGCAATCTGGAAAATATGCGCTTTGATGAGCAGTTTGACTATGTGATTATCAACGGCGTTTTGGAATATGCGGCGCAGTTTATTTCCGATGATGATCCGTATTACCGTTTTTTAAATCTGGCATCTTCTTTTTTAGCGGCAGACGGAAAGATACTTCTTGCCATTGAAAACAGGCTTGGCATGAAATATTTTGCGGGAGCAAAAGAGGACCATACCGGTCAATATTTTACAGGCCTTAACAACTATCGTCACCACAAAATCAAAACCTTTTCAAGAGGAGAATTAACGGATCTGATTCAAAAAAGCGGACTGCATATCAATGAATTTTATTATCCGTTCCCGGACTATAAATTGCCTCAGTATATTTATACCGATAAAGGTTTTTCCATGGTGCCCTTGGATTATGATATGCACAGCTTTGATTCCGACAGATATCTGCTGTTTGATGAAGTTCAGATGCAAAACACCTTACTCAAGGAGAACGCAAATGGAATTTTTGCAAATTCATTTTTAGTTGAGATTGCAAAAAATGTTGAAAAACCGAAGCAAAGCATCTGTTATGTCAAGATAAATTCAAATCGCCACCCAAAATTTCAAATTTTCACCATGATTTATCAAGACGGTGACAAGATAAAGGTTCGAAAGCAGGCACTGACCAAGGAAGCGAAAAGTCATCTGAAAAAGATGATACAACATTATAAAAACAGCAGTAAGGATTCAAATTTTTCCCTCCTTCCGTTGAAAGAAGAGCATGACGGGGTTGTCTATGACTATTGTAAAGGTTCAACAGTGGAAAATCTGCTTTTGGATGCAAGCAATCATGAAAATGAAGACTTGTTTTTTGAGGTGCTTGATGAGTTTTATCAATCTTTGTGTGCTTTCCCAAAGACAGGGGTAAATTTATATGAACCGGAGTACCAAAAGTGCTTTGGGACGTTTCAATGTGAGGAAACATTAGAATTCTTTTCTTTTCACAATATCGATATTCTATTTGGAAATGTGTTCTATCAGCAACATAAGTTCACAATTATCGACTACGAATGGTGCCTAAACTGTGATCTGCCAATTTTATTTGTTTTTTGGAGATCGATAAACAACTTTTACCTTAATAATCCCGAATGCAGCCATTTTATACCGGCGGAGGAATTATATTCAAAATACGGGATAACCGAGAAAAAAATTCAAGCTTTTTATCGGTGGGAAGAATGGTTTTCTTCTCATTACGTGCAAATGACCAATTTGCAGGTTTATCAAAAAGCATTGCTGCCCCTTTCAGGGTCTTTAGAAGAGTTTGACCAAAACAGAAACGTGGCAACTGTTTATGTGGACAGTGGAAACGGATTTCATCAAGACGAAAAGATTTCCGTTCACTACACTCTGAAATCAAAAAAAGTGGATTTGACTTTTGATTTGGGTCGTTTTTCTCATATTACTCATCTGCGGTTTGATCCTCTGGAAGGAAAGTTGTGCAAATGCAAGATTCTATCCGTTATGGCGGATGATGTGGATTGCGGGCATTGTGCTTATAATAGTTTTCCTTTTTATAAAGAATCGGATTTGTTCCTAACGGTTGATCCGGTTTACCACATCACAGGGGACTGGAAGGGAAAATCCAAACTTCATATTCAATTTGAAATTGAATTTCTGGAATCGAAAGACATTTTCCCTTTAATCTTTGACTGTATCCAACAAGAATTATCTGCGAGGAATACAGCGGAAAGCAAAATTCAGCAGGCTGCAGAACAATATGAGTTGCTCAATAGGCAATTTACGGAACTTGAGGACTCAAAAGAAAAGTGTGAACAGCAATTAGAGCTGACACACAATCAAATTGCTGAACTTGAGGATGCGAAAGAAAAATGCGAGCAGGAATTAGAACTGTCGCGTAATCACATTGCTGAACTTGAGGACGCAAAACAAAAATGCCTGCGGGACTTAGATTCATTGCATGAACAAATTACGCAGTTGGAATCAGAGAACAGCAGACTTTTAAAAGAAAACGAGGGTATCAAGGCCCAGCGTGATGCGGTTGCGTTGGAATACCAAATCATATTGAATTCCGCATGTTGGAAAATGACAAAACCCCTGCGCGTATTTTTGGATACCTGTAAAAAAGGTAAGCATCAGGCGGCAAATTTGCTTCGGGAATTTGCAAAATTGGCGGTTAAAACAGAACATAATCTTAAAACCTATGGGGTCAAGAAAACCGTTGCTAAAATTTTCAAGAAAGGCGGTGCCTGCCTTTCTAATGTAAAAGAATCCGGGAAGATTGCTCAGCAGGTTCAAAGCAGCGACGTATGGGAGCAAATCAGCCGTTGGATTGACGAAACACCCCATTCATTCATCGATATTTTCCATGTGCCAATGGGATGGGATACGCCGCTTTTTCAGCGTTTTCAGCATCTTTCACTTCAGGCAGGTGCAGTAGGCGGCATTTCATTTTATGGGGCACACCCTCTTGTAGATAAAGATATTAAAGTCTGCAAGTTCATTACGCCAACGCTTTGTATTGTCAATTTAGATAATTACGAGGTAAAACAAAAGCTATTTGAAATTCTAGACGCAAAACCGGGCCTGAAATTCATTCGTCTGCAGTCCATCGACCTTGCCACAACCAAAGAAGAATTGGAGTCGTTCCTCGCAAGGGGTTATGAGATTATTTATGAGTACATTGATGAATTGACACCGCAAATCGTTGGAAATATTCCGAAATTTGTATTTGAAAGGCATGAATATGTCCTGAAAAATGAGCGCATCACCGTTGTTGCAACGTCTGACAAATTGTTTGACCAGGTAAAACCATACCGTTCAAAAAATATGGCTATGATTAACAACGGCGTGGATTATGACCACTGGAATATCAAGAGGGACGATATTGAATGCCCGGAAGATCTAAAAGAAATTGTCGGGCAGGGCAAAATTATCATCGGCTATCATGGCGCGCTTGCCAGATGGCTCGATTATGATTTGCTGAAAAAATTGGCGGAAGATCAACGGTTCTTAATTCTTCTCATTGGGTACGCGCATGATGAATATTTAAAAAACAGCGGCCTGTTGGATTATGAAAATGTGCATTTCATCGGCCCCCGCCCTTATCAAGAACTAAATAAATATGCAGCATTTTACGATATTGCCATATTGCCGTTTGTGCTCAATGATCTGACAAAATCCGTTTCCCCCGTAAAAATATTTGAGTATATGGCACTGGGCAAGCCGGTGGTAACCTATGCACTGCCGGAATGTTTAAAATATCGTTCTTGTCTTTGTGCCAATACGCAGGAGGAGTTCATTGAAGCTGTCCATAAAGCGCTTGAGTTAAGGTTTGACAAAAAGTATCGTGCCCTGCTTAAAAAAGAAGCATTGGAAAATACATGGCAGTCCATTATGAAAAAAACGGTCGCGCTGGTGCAGCAGAATCATAGTCTTTATCAGCAAGAAAATCAGCAAGCGCCATCCGCTCCGCCCGTGGAGAAGACGCCGCGGCGTTATCCGCAGGAAAGCGGCGCCTATCAAGCATTAAAAAGCGTATTCTGGCATCTGCCGTTTCTCACTCCAAACGCAAAACAAAAATTCCTGTATTCGGTCAAAAAAACATTTTGTCCATCACTGCTGCAATATCCGCCGCAAGATGGAAGTACACCGGCGCACAAATTGGAGTCGGTACGGCAGGAAATATCGCAGGAAATCGGAATTGCACCGCAGGAGCATCCTATTCAGTCTGCGTACATCAATCAAATTTTGAATATACCGAATAAAAGCAAAGACTATGTTCCAATTACAGAAACGCCCTATTCCCGTCAAGCAAAGGATTGTAAGATTATTGCATATTATCTCACGCAGTTTCATCCTGACAAACATAATGAAGAGTGGTGGGGCAAAGGTGTAACGGAATGGAACAATGTCTGCCGAGCGGTTCCTCAGTTTGTAGGACATTATCAGCCGCGTTTGCCGGGGGAATTGGGATTTTATGACCTTCGGATTCGTGAAAATATGGCACGGCAGATTGAACTGGCAAAAATGTATGGCATTTATGGGTTCTGTTTTTATTATTATTGGTTTGACGGCGAAAGACTTTTGGAAAAGCCTTTGGAAGCGTTCCTAAAAGACAAAACACTGGATTTTCCGTTTTCTATCTGTTGGGCAAATGAAAATTGGACAAAGCGTTTCGACGGCACCAGCTTTGACGTGCTAATGGAACAGTCCGATACAGTGGAGAGTTATTGCCATGTTATCCATGATATGATTCGCTTTCTAAAAGACGATCGGTATATTGAAATCGGCGGCAAAAAGGTAATCACGGTCTATCGGCCGGATAAAATGCCGGAAACGGAGAAGGTATTAAATTACTGGCGTGAGTATTGCCGAAAACACGGGGCCGGTGAATTGTATGTGATGGCCGTTAAAGTCAATCAGGTTGACCTTGACCTTTTGCATATGGGCTATGATGCGATTACCGAATTCCATCCCGGTACGCTGTACGTATACTGCAAAAACATAACGAACGATATTCAATATGTGCGTGATGATTTTGGCGGTGAAGTATTCGACTACCGCGATATTGTGGAAAATCAGAAATACTTTCAATACCATTTGCCGAAACTTTACCGCGCTGTTATGCCCATGTGGGACAATACCGCGCGCAGAAACAACAAGGGAATGATTTTCCACGGTTCAACGCCCGCCTTGTACAAGCAATGGCTGAAAGATGTGATATACGAGGAAAGAAGCCGCAAGGATCTGGATGACCAAATGGTCTTTATCAATGCGTGGAACGAGTGGGGTGAAGGTGCTTATCTGGAGCCGGACAAGCGGTTCGGATACGCGTATCTGCAGGCCACTAAAGAAGCATTGGAAGAAACACGGGGCGAAGGAGATATTTCATGAAACAGATAAAAGTAATGTCGATTTTTGGAACAAGACCCGAAGCAATAAAAATGTGCCCTTTAGTCAAGGAGCTGGAACGACGTTCTCAATTTGAAAGCATGGTTTGCGTGACCGCACAGCACCGCCAAATGCTGGATCAAGTGTTGAAAGTTTTTGATATTCAGCCGGATTATGATATGAACATCATGAGCAGCGGTCAGACACTTTACGACATCACTTCACGCGTGCTGTCGGGACTTGGCGACCTTTTTCAAAAAGTTCGTCCGGACTTGGTTTTGGTTCATGGCGACACAACCACAACTTTTACGGCGGCGCTTGCGGCATTTTATGCAAAAATCCCGGTGGGGCATGTGGAAGCGGGCCTGCGCACTTTTGATAAATATTCTCCTTTCCCGGAGGAAATGAATCGTTGTCTTACCGGCCGTATTGCGGAACTTCATTTTGCGCCCACGGAAAACAATAAGAAAAATCTGATTCATGAAAATATCACGCAGAATATTTATGTTACCGGAAATACAGTGATTGATTCCTTCGCGTATACCATTCAAAAGGATTACGTATTCCATGATGAACTGCTCAACCACATCAACTTTTCAGATGGGCGCTATATCCTATTAACCGCCCACAGACGCGAAAATCTGGGACAGCCGTTGGAGAATATCTGCAATGCGGTAAAAGATATCGTTGAAGAATTTCCGGATATCCATGTCATTTATCCCGTTCACTTAAATCCCGCAGTTCGCAATACGGTTTTTCCGTCCCTAGGCGGGCACGCGAGAATTCATCTGATTGACCCGGTGGATGTAACGGATATGCATAATCTGATGGCCAAATGCTTCCTTGTCATGACGGATTCCGGCGGATTGCAGGAAGAGGCGCCTTCCCTTGGCTCACCGGTTCTTGTACTGCGGACAGAAACCGAGCGGCCGGAGGCTGTTGCCGCCGGTACGGCAAAGCTGGCGGGAATCGAACGGGAAACGATTTTTTACATGGCAAAAGAATTGATTACCGATGAGCAAAAATACCGAGAAATGGCAAAAGCCGTCAACCCTTACGGTGACGGCCATGCGAGCGAGAGAATTGCGCAGGCTATTGTGAAGCACTTTGTTAATGACTAGAATTGGAGAATCAAAATGCTTGTTGCAGACAAAAAAGGGAAGAAGCAAATCATGATTGCAGTAATGGCAGCTTTCGTCATTACAATTGCTTTATTTCTACTTTATTTTTCTTCCGTGTTTTGTATGACAAAATATGATATTCCATCAGATGCAAAAACTCCTACTATGGCTTATCTGGATGAGTGTAGCATTCAATACTCATCAATGATGCCAAAGGGATACTGGAATATACGAGGCTGGCTTTATAATAAGGGGCAAGATATTAGCACAGTACAAGTGTATGTTATATTACAGGATTTGAAAGATGGCACATACTACAAAATTTATAATACCCAATCCTTATCGAGAAAAGATGTGACGAATTGGTTTCATGATGGGCATAACTATGATCAAAGCGGATTTAGTGCTCAGATTGATAGCCGCTGGCTAATCAAAGGAAGAAAGTATAAAGTTGGCATCATTTCAATCATAAATAATGATGCGTACTTTGCTGAGACGAATCAAACAATCGAAAGGATAAAATAAAATGCAAAGTATCATAAAAAAGGGAAAACTATTAACTCAAAAATCGTATTTTCCTTTCATATGCTTAACATTGCTTATATTTATTTATCATTTATTTTTGAATCTAAATACCGGCGATGACCTTATTTTTGCAAACCAATTAGACCAATATGGGTTGTTTCCATATCTAAATATGAGATGGAATACTTGGACATCGCGCATGGTTATTGAATCCTTAGAGGTCACGATAACTCATATTCCTATTCTTTGGAAGTTATTGGATACTGGAGCCGTAGCTCTTTTGTTGTATAGCATTTCTAAGTTAACTGGCTGCTATGCAAACACTCGCGCAAACTGGATTCTCTGTATTGCATTTTTTCTGTATCCTTTTATAGAATTATCAAATGCTGGTTGGTGTGCAACAACATTAAACTATTTATGGCCGGGTGCCGCCTGTGTATTTACAATCTATGCCTGCAAAACCTCGCTCAGTCAAAAGCCAAAAGGCTTTCTTCTTGTTGCCAGCTATTTTTCAACCATACTAGCTGTCAGTTCAGAACAATACTGTGCCGTACTGTTTATATTGGGCTTTATTACAATTATATATTTGCTGATTCTAAAAAAGTTTAATGTGTTTATATTTTCACATTTTATTCTTGCAATCATTGGGCTAGTTTTCATTATGATTTGTCCAGGTAATTCAGTAAGAAAGGCACAGGAAATAGTCACATGGTATCCGAATTATATGATGCTTAATATTAATGATAAGATATATATAGGTGTCTTAAACACGGTTAATTACCTTTATCGGCGTGGAAGTCTCCTTTTTACTGCATTATGCCTTTTGAATCTGCAAAAAAATCATGAAGATGGGGAAATCACAATAATGGATTTTGTTGCAGGATTTCCACTCCTTCTTTCCATCATTGGAATTGCAGTTTCCATCAAAAACAACTGGTTTCTAAGAACAATTTCGTTAGATACATTAAATGCCAATCAAAATCCTGTTTTCATCAGTACTTATGTGCCAGCATTTTTGGGTGTTCTTTCCTTTTTATTTCTATTCATATCTTTTTATAATTTATATGGTCAATCTATGTATACATTTATTTGTATTCTTACACTTTGTGCCGGGCTATGTACGAGCTTTATTTTAGGTTTTTCTCCTACTATATATGCTTCCAGTTTACGCATATTCTTTCCACTCAATGTTTCAATTATAGTATTGATTGGGTTATTACTCAAGAGGAATGACCACGCATTGATTGATGTGAAAAAATATCAGCGTTTATTAAAAACTGTCATAATAGTTATTTTATATTTTCAATTAAATCGATAATGGTGTTATGTAGAGATATAAAATGGGAGAATTTAGAGTGCGTAAGAAGATATTTGATATCAAGCTCTTAAAATTTTTACTGGTTGGCATCATCAACACTTTAGTTGGGATGGCGATTATGTTTGGCTTGTATAATTTGGCAGGATGCAGCTATTGGTTCTCTTCTTCTGCAAACTATGTCATTGGAAGTATTTTAAGTTATTTTTTAAATAAATACTTTACATTTCAAGATAAAAGCCGTTCATGGAAAACCGTTATCCGCTTTATTGTCAACATTGTGGTATGCTATTTTTTAGCGTATGGAATTGCAAAACCGCTGACGATAGCAGTGTTAAATGGACAACCACAAAGAATACAGGAAAATGCCGCTATGTTCGTTGGCATGTGTTTCTTTACCGGCCTAAATTATCTGGGCCAAAGATTCTTTGCATTTAAGCAAAGCGAAACATAAAAAAAGCTGCCCCTGATGATAAGAGCAGCTGTAAGATTATATATACGAAAAATCAATGATAATCTCCGCGTTGGCAGGGATATCCTGCAACGTTTTTAGTGAGCCGTCACTGTAAATCCAAGCTAAACAAAAGGCTCGGTTGACAAAAATACCTTTCGGGACATAGCCGAAAGTTACATTCGGAAGTTGCAAAAGCTGTGAACCTGCAGTTAAATACTCGGTGGAAGAAAGCTCTGCACACACAACTTTATTTAAATCGGAGATAATGGCCTTACAAACTTTGTTGTTGCCGAGTTTTAACCCGTCCATAGGTTCCAGGTTTTGTATAGAAGCAGTTTTGTTTGCAGCCCCAATTTGCGCTGCGGTTATATGATGCGGGTTATTGGTCAACTGGGCATGTTTTTCAACTTCTGCCTGTGCTATTGCATTCATATCGGATACTGCACTGTTGCACGCCTGTGCGGCAGTATTGGCAGCGGTTGCTGCATTGGCTGCGTCAGCTGCGGCGGAATTCGCAGACAAAGCTGCATTGTCGGCTTGCACCGCTTTGTCATTTGCGTTGTCGGCAGCCGTGTTTGCGGATTCAGATGCATTGTAGGCATCTGCAATGGCCGCCTCAATATTTGCTAACGCCTGTCGGTCGCTTTCCAATACATTTTGGGCATTTTCCGCTGCTGCTTTGGCGTCGGTGAGTGCTTGGGAAGCACTGTTTAATGCGATGTCCAGCGCGTGAAACTCAGAGGTGCTTTCCACCGCATGCTCGCAATCAGAGGCTGCAATATACATGCTGGGTACAGGGAATTTTAAAACGCTGTCATTTGTGTCCGTTACACGAATAACACCATCTCTGGTCAAGCCGCTTACGGAAGTACATTGTGCAGTCAGCGTGACCAGTGCGATTCCGTTTTCTGCCGATTCCTGTGGGATATCCGCTTGCAGAAAAATCTTTTCCCCATCTGGTTTTGTAAAATAAAAGGTAACGGTTTTGTCTGTCAAATCCAATGGTTTGGAATCATCCAAAAACAGATGAAAATTCAAGATTTCTGAATCCGTTTCTCCCTGTATAATATTAATATACTCCTGTTTTTCATAGCTTCCAACTTTCCCACTCCAGCTTTTGTTCGGATCGTTTTTGTACAAATGAATCGGTATGTTTGCAAACATATGCGTTGCCTCCTCTATATGTTTCTTCACAATACCGGTTGCAACAGACAAAAATTGCCCTCCGGGAGGAAACTTTCGGATTAATATTTACACGTTGCCTAAATCGGTTAAAAGATGAGGGTGTAATAATGATTACAATTTTAATGGCAGCCTATAACGGTGAAAAATATATCGAGAAACAAATCGAGTCTATTCTGAATCAAACGGAAACGGACTGGAAATTGGTGATACAGGATGACTGTTCCTCAGATGCAACTTATCAAATTGCGAGCCGTTACGCACAAAAGCATCCCAATAAGATTACAGCCGTAAAACGTGTGAAAAATTCGGGCAGTGCTGCAAACAATTTTTTCAGCATGCTTACTTATGCCGATGGCGACTATGTCATGTTTTGCGATGATGACGATGTTTGGCTGCCGAATAAAATTGAAAAAAGCATGGAAATGATGCGAAAAGAGGAACAAAAAAACGGAATAGACAAGCCTGTTTTGGTGCATTCGGATTTAGTGGTTGTGGATGAAAATCTAAATATACTGTCTCGTTCCATGTTTCAGCGCCAGAATCTTGACGCAAAACGATGTCGGCTTCACAATATCTTAGTTCAGAATATTGTAACCGGCTGTACTATGGCAGTAAATCGGTCTCTTATTCGGATGGTTACCAAAACCGAGATGCCGGAGAAAGCCATTATGCACGACTGGTGGTTTGCGCTGATTGCTTCCGCGTTTGGAACCATTGCATTTGTGGATACGCCAACAGTACTGTATCGTCAGCACGGTAAAAATGCAGTGGGTGCGAAAAATGCAAATAGTATCACCTATAATTTCAAAAGGCTGATTCAGCCCATGCAAGCCAAAACTGCTTTGGACAACACGTATTTGCAGGCGCAGGAATTCATGGAACACTATAGCCGTATGCTGGATGAAAAGTCGTTAAGATTAGTAAAAGACTTTGCCACAATACCTTATCTTTCGAAAATACAGAAGATAAGAATGCTTCATAAGCACGGTTTTTGGAAAAGTGGATTCTACCGCAAGTGTGGTCAGATACTTTTTATTTAGGTGCCTTTTAAAGTGATTGGAATGGAATGATAACTGTGGATTTGTCAATCATAATGATTAATTACAATACGAAAAAATTAACGGCACAAGCTGTTGCATCCATTTTTGATTGCAGCCCTGCATTGGATTTTGAAATCATAATTGTGGACAACAGCAGTGACCCAAAACAGCAATACGATTTGACAAGGGACGGAGTTCGTGTTTTTAATCATGTGGACAATAATGGTTTTGGAAATGCCTGCAATATCGGCGCAGCCAACGCACGGGGCGAATATCTTCTTTTCTTAAATTCCGACACCATCATGCATCAAGGAACGCTGGAGCAGTGCGTAGCGTATTTAAAGGCCAATCCTCAAGTTGGAGTGCTCGGAGAAAGGACATTATTAAAAGACGGCACGCTTGACCATGCATGTAAACGCGGATTCCCGACTCCTTCTGCGTCTTTTTATTATTTTACCGGTTTGGATAAAAAGTTTCCTCATAGCAGAAAAATTGGGGCTTATCGGCAAACCTTTTTGGACGAGCGGTTGGTTGGAGAGGTGGATGCCGTTGCAGGTTCTTTTTTGATGATGCCGGCAAAGCTTTTTAAAGAAATCGGTGGGTTTGATGAGTCATTTTTCATGTATGGCGAAGATTTGGACTTGTGCTATCGAGTGAAAGAAAAAGGCTATCAAGTGATTTACTATGGCAAAGTTTCCATCACTCACCTCAAAGGACAGAGCGGATTACATACGAAATCCCCAAAGGTGCTTTATCATTTTTACAACGCCATGAAACTGTTTTATCGGAAGCATTATCAGAAAAAATATGGGGTGTTTCTGTCCGCTTTTGTTTATCTGGGCATACAGTTGAAATATTTTGTTGCAGCCATTCGATTAAGATTTCATTCGTCCCATTGACCGCCAACAAGCTAATTTCTGTCCTTGACATAACAAGTTTTAAAACCAGCCGTTTACCTGTGCCCACCCGGTGATTCCCGGACGCATCAAATGTTTGAGCATATGCAGAGGAATTTCATCCTTAAACTTGTCTACAAAATAGGAACGTTCCGGTCGGGGACCCACGAGGCTCATATCACCTTTTAACACATTCCAAAGCTGCGGCGCTGCGGCAGTTGGTCAATACTGTATTTCCGGATAAAGGCGCCGAATATTGTGCGGCTGTCGTCGCGTTTTGTTCCCCATGTTGTCAAATTGGAATTTCTTTCACTTACTTTCATGGAGCGAAATTTATACATTTGGAAAGGGCGTTTGTTTTTGGATGGAGTACAATAAAGTTCGCAATTTTATCAAGGCATAGAAAAGTCATTGGGACTCCGATAAAATGAATGGTGAGAAAACATTCAAAAAAGGAGAGATACCCAATGACTCACAAAAAGAATACCACAGATTTGACAGAATTGCTACTAAAATGTATGGCGCAGCCGGATCCAATGCTGTCGATGCTGGAATGGCTGTGTACCCGTCTGATGGAAGCAGAGGTCTCCGGTATTATTGGCGCGGAAAAGAATGCACACAATCCGTCCCGCCGTGATTACCGCTGCGGCTATCGGCCACGTCGATTGGATACTCGTATGGGGACGATGTATCTGATGGTACCAAAACTCCGAAATCAGGGCTATATCCCGTTTTTCGTAACAGAACGCAAGCGCAGTGAAACAGCGCTGATTCAAGTGGTTCAAGAAGCGTTTGTGCAGGGTGTATCTACGCGAAAGATGGAGAAACTAGCTCGCAGTCTTGGAATTGAGAATCTTTCCCGCAGTCAAGTCAGTGAAATGACGAAAGGCCTTAACGAGCAGGTGCAGTACTTCCGCAGCCGGCCTCTGACGGGTCGCTATCCTGTCATTTGGACAGATGCACTGTATGAAAAAATCCGTATGGATGGCCGGGTCGTCAGCATGGCTGTGATGGTAGTTTGCGGCGTCAATGAACAGGGGCATAGGGATATCCTCGCCGTAGAGCCAATGCTGGAAGAATCCAAAGAAAGTTATTCTCAATTGTTTCAAAGTCTTTTAGATCGTGGTCTGAAAACACCGCTCCTGGTGATTTCAGACGCGAATAAAGGGCTGATTGCAGCCGTCCGTGAGAGTTTTCCGGGAGCCTCTTGGCAACGGTGCAAAGTCCATTTTATGCGAAATATTTTGGCTCATGTACCCCAGAAGGAAAAAGAATCCTTTGCGGCTCAGTTAAAAGAAATTTGGTTAGCACCTTCCGCTAAAATAGCTAGACAACGCGCAGAGCAAATATCAGAACAGTATGGAAAACGCTTTCCAAAAGCAATTGAGCTTCTGCAAGATGGGCTGGAAGATTCTCTAGCTTTCTACGCCTTTCCGGAACTCGACGCCCGCAAAATTTCCTCGACCAATATGTTGGAACGACTGAACAAGGAAATCCGCCGCAGAACCAGTGTAGTCGGAATATTTCCTAATCCGGATTCCTACCTACGGCTGGTAACAACATGTCTGATGGAATATGCGGAAGACTGGTCTGTTTCCAGAGCATACTTAAACCCGAAATCCATTCTTTTACTGTTAAACGTAGCCTAATTCATTTTTCGGAGTCCCGAAATTGCGAACTTCCCTTGACACTAGGTGTTTTTGCCAATGCGTTCCTGTTTGTATATGATCGGACCGGGCGACGTGATTTTTACTCCCACAGCGGTTAAAAGCATCAGCGGAGAAAGCACAATCAGCCCCAATGCGGAGCATACAATGTCAAAAGAACGTTTACAAAAGCTGTTTAATAGATTGTCAATCGGTACCTTGCGAATATTGATAAATGGCCTTCCTATTGTCCTTGTGATGGCTGTTATTCCATTGATTGTGCATTGGACAATCGTTCACCTGGATTACAATGAGGCTTGTCTGTTTGGACAGAGCATTATGGCCGATCTTTATTCCCAGGCAAAAGCTTTGTGGCTGTTGATAGCGGGCGGCATTCTCATAATCCTGTGTGGAGTTAATTATAAAGGCTCTATAATAAATGTTGGGGTGTGACGAATAGGCCTGCGAAAAAAGAGCAAAAAAGTAGAGCATATTCGATGAAAAAACTTTAAAATGGAGATTACCACACCACCATTTGGGAGGTCATCGATATGCTCTGTACTCATTCTATCGAAAAATTGCTTGGATTAAAAGGGGTAATCGTAAAAAATGTGAGGCAATTGCCTGATAAAACGGAAATTTTTATTGAGCTGCCGAGAAAGCCGCATGTTTGCCCCTGTTGTGGCCATCAAACCAGCTACGTTCATGATTACCGTTGTCAAACCGTGAAAGACATTCCCGCTTTTGGCAAACATACCTCCCTGATTCTACGAAAGCGCCGATATCGCTGCCATTCTTGTGGAAAGCGTTTCTTTGAGGATAATTCGTTTTTGCCTAGATATCACCGCATGACAAACCGTTTAGCCGTATATATCATTTCAAAGCTTTCCGACGTGCGTTCTTTTACCAGTGTAGCATGTGAGGTGAATCTATCTGTTTCAACTATTATCCGTCTTTTCGATTGTATCCATTATGGAAAACCGCAGCAATTACCTGAAGTTGTATCGATTGATGAGTTTAAAGGCAATACAAGCGGCGAGAAATATCAGTGCATTCTGACCGATCCGGTCCGTCACCGAATTCTTGATATTCTTCCTGCTCGATACAACCACAAACTGACAGAATATTTCGGCCAGCTTGACCGTTCTAAAACGAAGCATTTCGTCAGCGATATGTGGAGTACATATGCCGGTATTGCCCAAACATATTTTAAAAATTCCAATTATGTCATTGACAAATATCATTACATTCGCCAAGTATTTTGGGCCTTTGAAGCCGTTCGCAAGGAAGAACAGAAAAAATTCAGCAAAACCCGAAGAATTCATTTTAAACGCTCCCGAATCTTGCTGAACAAGCGATATCAATTTCTCACTCCTGAGCAAAAGCAACAGGTCGATCTTATGCTCTATGCCAGTAACCGTCTGCTGACAGCCTACTCTCTGAAAGAACAGTTTTTCAAAGTCCTTGAATCTTCTGACAGCGTGTCTGCACGGACAGCGCTATCCCATTGGATTATGGCCGCACAAAACAGTGGCCTTTTGAAATTTGTTGCTTGTGGAAATACTATGGTTCGCTGGTCAAAAGGTATTCTAAATTCGTTTGATTGTCCTTACACCAATGGTTTTACCGAAGGGGTTAACAACAAGATTAAGGTACTCAAACGCAATGCCTACGGTTATCGTAATTTTCGTCGCTTCCGCAATCGTATTCTTCACATGTTCCATCATTCAACGAAAAATGGAGCAGCTTAACGCCGCTCCATCCGGTGTTTCCATTTTGGGTTACCCCAACTATTGACATAGAGCCATTATAAAAAGATATTTCATAAGCATAGCCGAATGATTACTACATACGTGATTGCCGGCGGGACTTTTGTATTGTTTACCCTCTTGTCGGCTGCTTTTTCCGAATATTCCTCCATCGCGTTCTGGGGCGTACATGACCGCGCGGAGGGAGCCTTAATTTGGTGCTGTTATATCCTTTTGTTTTTATATTCTATGTATGCTTACCGTACCCAAAGGGATTATAGAAATATCATTGTAGCTCTCGGTATTGTTGTAACCGTGTCTGCCGTATTGGGAACATTCCAATATTTTGGTCACGACCTGATTACCACTGACTTAGGCAGATTTTTCACCATATCGCCTTGGGACCGCAATAAAATCGAAGATTTCAGTTTTTTGTCCCAATCCGGCAGACTGTACAGTACCTTTTATCATTGGGATTATGCCGGCAGTTTTGCCGCCATTGCCGTACCCGTATTTTTTGTTTTGGCGCTGGCTGCCAAATCGCTGCGCACAAGAGTTGCCCTTTGGAGTATGGCGTTGCTTTCTCTTTGGATTCTTCTTGGAAGTACCTCCCGTGCCGGCATTGTAGGTGTCTCCATTGCCATTATTTTCGGCGTCATTTTTTTCGGAAAACTCCTTGGCATAGCACTGGAAGGAAATTTGCGGTTACCTGAACGTTTGTTCTGATTCGCATCCTGACTTGCATCTTTGCTATTTTTAGAGTTTTTTTTGCATGTTTTTCCGTTATGAAAAAATAAAATAAAAATCCCGAAAAGCCAGTAACCATGAGGCTTTTCGGGATTTTTTCTTTGGAGCGGGAAACGGGATTCGAACCCGCGACATTCAGCTTGGGAAGCTGACGCTCTACCACTGAACTACTCCCGCACCTTTCTTTCATGTGAATATTAGTTTAGCATATTTTGGCCGTGTTTTCAAGACTTTTTCATGAAAGATATTCAGCGTGCCTGTAGGACTACAATACATATTGGACAGTTGAGAAAAAATAAAAACAGAAATGGACACATCGGTTACAATAAAGCTACCAAAACCAAATCATACCGAGAGGAAGTGTCCATTCCTGCATGAATAGTGTAACACAAGATATGAAGTTTAGGCAATCCATAATGATCTACGCTCAAAAGTACGGTGTTAGCCGTGCAAGCAGAAAGTACAACAAAAGTCGTTCCTTTATTTACTTTTGGATGGCCCGGTATGACGGTACATTAGAATCGTTGGCTTGCCGGTCTAGAAGGCCACACAGTCATCCAAACCAGCATACGCCTGCCGAGTTAAAACTGATTCGCGACATGCGGCGCAGGAACCCAGAACTCGGTATGATTGAACTATGGTCTCGGTTAAAAAAGCGCGGATACAAGCGATGTCTGGAAAGTCTGTTCCGTGTAATGCGCCGAATGGGGATTTTTCCAGAGGCAAAACCGAAGAAAAAATATCAGCCAAAGCCATATGAGCAAATGACGCATCCCGGAGAGCGCATTCAAATCGATGTAAAGGTAGTTCCAAAGCGCTGTATTGCCGACCCAGAGCTTCGGCTTTTCCAGTATACCGCTATTGATGAATTTTCTAGGCTGCGTTTTTTGGCAGCGTACCCTGAACAGAGTACCTACTCTTCTGCCGACTTTCTTAAACGAGCTGTCAAATGGTTTGCCCGGCGCGGTGTTCGTGTGGAATGTATTCAAACTGACAACGGTTTTGAATTCACCAACCGTTTTTCCCCATCAAAGAAACATCTGCTGACGCTCTTCGAGGCCACTGCCGCTCAACTGCATATCCGGCACAAACTGATTCGGCCTTATACGCCCAGGCACAATGGTAAAGTGGAACGCAGCCATCGCGAAGACCAAAAACGCTTTTACAACAAACACCATTTTTATTCCTTAGCTGACTTTGAAAACCAACTTTCCATCTACTTACGCCGCTCTAACAATATGCCGATGCGTCCTCTTCACTGGTTATCTCCTTCTGAATTTTTACAATCCCATACTGTCCAATATGTTTGACAAACCTACATTTTCATGAAAGATATTCAGCGTGCCTTTACTGTTTTCCTTTACGGTAACCCCACTTTTGCCTGATAAATACGCAGACTAAACTTTTAAAAATAGGAACATTTTAAGAGGAAGAACCATAGATTAGCCTAGTGAAATAAATTTAATGTCAGCTATCAGTGAAAATAAATGGGAGGCAAAATCACAATGGACAGAAATCAAATACCTTTAACACAGCTGCCTATTGGCGCAAAAGCCAGCGTTACCGAGCTGCTTTCGGACGGCAGCACAAGACGTCGTATGCAGGATCTGGGGGTCATTAACGGCACGCAGATACAATCGCTCTATAAAAGTCCATCCGGAAATCCGGTTGCTTACCTGATTCGCGGTGCCGTCATCGCCCTTAGATCAGACGTGTCTGCAAAAATTATGGTAAATGCGTAACTAAACAGGGCAAATCCGTTTGGTTCGGGCAGGGTGAGGAAAATACTGCTATGATGCCTTACACTTGGGTTTGCCCTGCTTTGTATTAATCATATCGTAACATTAGGGGGAGAGTCTCATGGGCTTGTCCGGATCATCCACCGGAACAGGAGTATTGAGCTGCTGTGATGGCATACTGAAGATCAATAAACAGACCGACCAAGATAAAGTAATCGCGCTTGCGGGTAACCCAAACGTGGGGAAAAGCACTGTGTTTAATAATCTAACAGGGATGAATCAGCACACGGGAAACTGGCCGGGGAAAACGGTGGCCAACGCGCAGGGACTTTGCCATCATCGGGGGAAAAATTTCATCTTGGTGGATATTCCCGGAACATATTCACTCATGGCGAATTCCGAGGAAGAGGAAATTGCCCGCGACTTTATCTGTTTTGGCCAACCGGATGCGACAGTTGTTGTAGCCGATGCAACCTGCTTGGAACGCAATCTAAATCTTGTACTTCAAACAATGGAAATTTCAGGAAATGTCATTTTGTGCGTCAATCTGCTGGATGAAGCGAAAAAGAAAAGAATCAAGATTGACCTAAAAAAACTGTCGGAAGAACTCGGAATCCCCGTTATTGGTACAAGTGCGCGCAGTGGAAAAGGACTGACAAATTTAATGGATGCCGTTATGCAGATGACCGAATCCGACGAAGAAACAAAACCCATTATCATTGATTATGGCAGCGAACTCGAAAAAACAGTTGCAATTTTGCAGCCATCAGTTGAGCAATTGCTTAACGGAAAATTCAACAGCCGATGGGTCTCTTTAAAGCTTTTGGAAGGGGACAGCAGTGTATTAAAATCTTTAGAAAGATTCCTCGGATATGACATCATGTCTTTACCGGATATTTCGGAAAAGCTTGCGAAGGCAAAGGCAATACTTGAAAAGGAAGGAATTTTTGGAGATGCGTTTCGGGACAGAATTGTCACAAAAATCATAGAAAAGTGTGAAACAATCAGCCGTAAAACGATTGTCTGTGAAGAGAAGAAATACGCGGAACGTGACCGAAAGATTGATCGGATTCTCACGTCCCGCATAACCGGTATCCCCATTATGCTCCTATTGCTGCTCTTGATATTCTGGCTGACGATTACAGGCGCGAATTATCCATCGGAGCTGATTGCTGCCGGATTATTTTGGCTGCAAGACCGCTTGGCGGACTTTTTCACTTGGATTAACGCGCCGCTTTGGATCAGCGATCCTGTGGTGAACGGTATCTATCGAACTTTGGCTTGGGTTGTTTCCGTTATGCTGCCACCCATGGCAATCTTTTTCCCACTGTTCACGCTTTTGGAAGACCTCGGTTATTTGCCCCGTGTTGCTTTTAACCTCGACAATTTCTTTAGAAAAGCATGTGCCCACGGGAAGCAGGCGCTGACGATGTGCATGGGTTTTGGTTGCAATGCCTGCGGCGTGATTGGATGCCGCATTATTGATTCTCCCCGCGAGCGGCTGATTGCTATTTTGACCAATAATTTTGTCCCGTGCAATGGCCGATTCCCCACTTTAATCGCCATCATTACCATGTTTTTTGTCGGAACTGCAACGGGATTCTTTCAGACCGCAGTTTCCGCCTTGATTTTGACCGCCGTGATTATTTTTGGTGTCCTTATAACCATGCTGATTTCCAAAATTCTTTCCAATACCATACTGAAAGGACTTCCATCCTCGTTTCATTTGGAATTGCCGCCATACCGCCGCCCGCAGGTTGGAAAAGTCATAATTCGCTCCATTTTTGACAGAACGCTTTTTGTTCTGCACAGAGCGGTAGTTGTTGCGGCGCCCGCAGGCCTTATCATCTGGATGATGGGCAATATCCAAATTGACGGAACCAGCTTGCTGGAAATTTGTGCCGCGTTTTTAAATCCATTTGCACACCTTATTGGCATGGACGGATATATTCTTATGGCATTTATTCTTGGATTTCCTGCCAACGAGATTGTTGTACCCATTATCATCATGAGTTATATGGCAACCGGTACGTTGACGGATTATTCCAGCCTAGCTGAGCTGCATACGCTTCTTGTCAGCAATGGATGGACTTGGCTGACGGCCGTTTGCGTGATGCTGTTTTCGCTGATGCACTGGCCGTGCGGAACCACATGCTTAACCATTCATAAGGAAACTCAAAGCCTGAAATGGACGCTGCTTGCTTTTGCAATTCCTACCGTCACCGGAATGCTTCTCTGCTTTATCGTCGCAAATACTGCGCGCTTGTTTGGGTTAGCTTGAGTGATTTATGAAATAAATTTGCTATTGACAAAATCCAATTTCCTGCATATACTAATAACATATCAAATAATTTTGATGTGAGGCGATCACTTGGCGGGAAATTATGAGCATCATGCTAAGGTGTTTAAAGCACTGTGTGATGAAAAACGTTTAAAGGTATTGGAACTTCTGCGCAGCGGTGAAAAATGCGCCTGTGTTTTGCAGGAACAGCTCGACTGTGGGCAGTCCGGATTATCCTATCATATGAAAATCTTAGTGGAATCCGGAATTGTGGAGAGCCGACAGGAAGGCAAATGGACGTATTACAAAATCAGCAAAAAAGGCAGCGCCTATGCTTGCAATTTGCTTAAAGAACTGACAACAGCAAAAGCAGGAGCGCCGGAGCATGTTAAATGCAAATCATAAAGGCCATCGTTCGGATGGCTTTTATTCAGCACAACATATCAAAAATATTTGATATGTTGTGAATAGTTTACAGTCCAATATGAAATGAGGTTGCTTTACAATGCAAATACTACAAGCAGTTTGGGATTTTTTCCAGTATCAAATTCTCGGAATGAAATGGCTCGATGGCCTAATCGCCAAAGGACTGACTGCTGCCGGGCTTGATACCTCCACCCGATTGGCAGGCAGCATAGAATTCTTTCTCTACGATGTTATTAAAATTACAATCCTGCTGTGTTTCTTAATTTTTCTCATCAGTTATATTCAAAGTTACTTTCCGCCGGAACGCAGCAAAAAGATTCTTGGAAAGTTTCACGGCATTTGGGCAAATTGCATTTCGGCACTTTTGGGAACCGTGACGCCGTTTTGCTCCTGCTCTTCCATTCCTCTGTTTATCGGCTTTACATCCGCAGGACTTCCCGTTGGCGTGACGTTTTCATTTTTGATTTCTTCTCCAATGGTGGACTTGGGATCACTGCTTCTGCTGATGAGTATTTTCGGAGCAAGAGTGGCGATCATCTATGTGGTCGTTGGATTGGTTGTTGCAGTTGTCGGCGGAACAATCATTGAAAAACTGCACATGGAAAGGTATGTGGAAAGCTTTATTCTAACGGCCGGCGGCAATGTAGACATTGAATCGCCGAATTTAACGAAAAAAGACCGCCTTTCCTACGCAAAAGAGCAGATGCTGTCCACGTTCAAAAAGGTGTTTCCCTATATTTTAATCGGGGTGGGAATTGGCGCTGTCATCCACAACTGGATTCCTGAGGAATGGGTATCGCTCGTGCTTGGCAGCGAAAACCCGTTCGGCGTTATACTTGCAACCCTCGTGGGTGTTCCAATGTATGCCGATATTTTCGGCACTATCCCGATTGCGGAGGCACTGTTATCCAAGGGGGCACAGCTCGGCACCATTCTATCCTTTATGATGGCAGTTACCACCTTGTCCCTGCCTTCCATGATTATGCTTCGCAAGGCAGTGAAGCCGAAATTATTGGCACTGTTTATTGCAATATGCACTGTGGGAATAGTCCTTGTAGGCTATTTCTTCAACGCGATACAGGCAGTTGTTTTATAAAGAAGGAGCACTTTGGCAATCATATGTCCCACCGAATTGAGGGGTTTTTTACAAACCGTACATTGGCAGTTATTACACAAGAGCTGTCGGTAACAAATCATATGAACATTTTGCAAAGGAGAGTTATGAGTATGTCATTATTCGGAAGGAAGAAGGAAAAAAATAATTGCTGCGAAGGATGCAGCTGTAATGCGAAAAATAATCAAAAAACGGAAAGCGCACCAATGAAAGGTGCAAGAGTCAAAATTCTCGGCAGCGGCTGCGCAAAGTGTCATGCACTGGAAGCGGCAACGAAAGCTGCGCTGGAGCAGCTGGGTATGGATACGGCAATCGACCATGTGACGGATTTCTCACAAATTGCCGCTTATGGCGTGATGTCCACCCCGGCACTGGTGGTTGACGGGAAAGTTGTGTCCTATGGCAAAGTGCTGAAAACGCCCGAGGTTGTAAGCATTCTGCAAAAATTATAATTGTATCGAGGGGGATTTACATGGAAAAGAGAAATACATCCGGCATCGGCTTCTTTGAAAAATATCTTTCGCTGTGGGTTATCCTGTGTATGGCTCTCGGCGTGCTTATCGGCAAATTTCTTCCGAGCATCCCGACTTTTCTGGGGCAATTTGAGTATGCAAAGGTTTCAATACCAATTGCCATACTCATCTGGCTCATGATTTATCCCATGATGCTGAAAGTCGATTTTCAGAGCATCAAAAACGTTGGGAAAAATCCAAAAGGATTATTTGTCACTTGGGTCACAAACTGGCTGATTAAGCCTTTCACAATGTTCGGAATCTCGTGGGTGTTCGTCTTTGTTATTTTTAAAAACTTGATTCCGGAGAACCTTGCGCTCAGTTATTTGGCAGGCGCCGTTCTGTTGGGTGCGGCACCATGCACCGCCATGGTTTTCGTTTGGAGTCATCTGACACATGGAAATCCGGCGTACACCGTCGTACAGGTGGCGACAAATGACCTAATTATTCTGGTTGCCTTTACCCCCATTGTGGCATTTCTGCTTGGTGTAGGCGGCGTGACAATTCCCTGGGATACGCTGATTCTTTCGGTGGTACTGTTCGTTGTGATTCCCCTTGCGGGAGGAGTGATTACACGGCATACCGTTGTTCAAAAGTATGGTCTGGATTACTTTGAAAATAAATTTATCACGAAATTCGGGAATGTCACCACAAGCGGCCTGCTGCTTACCCTTGTAATCATATTTTCCTTCCAAGGGGATGTCATTCTGAATAACCCGCTGCACATTGTGCTAATTGCAGTTCCGCTTATTATTCAGACATTTTTTGTTTTTTTCATCGCGTATCTTACCAGCCGAGCTTTGAAGCTGCCGCATAACATTGCGGCACCGGCGGGAATGATTGGGGCTTCCAATTTCTTTGAACTTGCCGTTGCCGTCGCTATTTCACTTTTTGGAACAACATCACCCGCAGCGCTTGCCACCATTGTAGGAGTCCTTACGGAAGTGCCCGTTATGCTAATCCTTGTTCGGATTGCAAACAATACGAAAGGTTGGTTTCAACATGAATAAGCCAAAGGTAGCCTTTATTTGCGTTCACAATTCCTGCCGCAGCCAAATTGCGGAGGCGCTTGGAAAACGTCTTGCCTCCGATGTGTTTGAAAGCTACTCTGCGGGAACAGAACTGAAAGACCGCATTAACCCGAATGCGGTTCGGCTGATGAAAAAGCGGTATGGCATTGACATGGAGCAAACTCAGCGCCCAAAACTGCTTGAAGAACTTCCGCCCATTGATGTGGTTGTTACAATGGGATGCAATGTAAAATGCCCATATCTGCCCTGTAAACGCCGTGAGGACTGGGGGCTGGATGATCCAACCGGTAAGGGAGATGCAGAGTTTCTCTCCGTCATTCAGTCGATAGAGAATCATATCATGAAATTGGCAGAAACATTCAAATAGTGCAAAACTTGGCCGGCCGTTCATCATGAACCGCCGGCCTTTAAAAAGCGAACTTTTGATTTTACGCTCATAAATGAGAGCTGGAAGTCCGCCAAATGTATCGGGGAGTTTTACAGTTTATTCAATTTTTTTGGGAAATTCTATGTTATGATGAAAATAGATGAGTGGTTTGCCGAAAGGAAGTGAAATGTTGAACTGGCTGATGCGATTTACCTACTGGTACAACCGAGTGATGGCTGGCAGGTACGGTTCAGACCAACTAAGCATTGCCCTAATTGTTGCCTATTTTTTGCTGAATTTCCTTGCCAATATATTTCGCGGTGCTATATTTTCATTTTTAGCAATGGCACTCCTAATTTGGGGTATTTATCGAATATTTTCAAGGAATATTTCTAAAAGATACCATGAAAACGTTGTTTTTTTAGAGTATTGGCATCGGTTTTTGCAGTGGTTCCGTACAAGTTCGGGGCGCTTTGAAAGCTGGCGGGAAAAAACTTTGTACCGCATGCATGATAAAAAGACGCACAGGTATTATCGATGCCCCAACTGCAAAAATACGCTGCGTGTACCGAAAGGCAAGGGAAAAATAGTTATCACTTGTCCTGTATGCCATACGGAATTTATCAAAAAAACTTAAAGGATTACGGTTTGCGCCGCTGGATGGGAAACCAGAGACTAACCGCAATACCGACTGTGATACAGAGAGCCGCCGCAAGCATGCCGGTAAAAAAGGATGGCATGCGGTCGCCGACCAGAACCAGTGTTTTCTTAACGCTCTTTTCCGGCTGATTTTGGCCTGCTTGTCCAACAGTGCTGTTAGGCGTCAAAGTGGATTGACCCGCTGTGGAAGGTTGGGTTATCTGCACCGCATCGCTGTGTACGAGGGGGCGCGAAGAAGTGTTTGAGCTGGTACCTTTAGGTTGCTCGATAGGTTCCTCTATTTTTTCAATGCTACTAGGTGTGCTGTTATTGGCGTTTCTTACCTGAGCGGAGAAAAGGTTTGCTTCTTTCTCCTCTCGGTTTACAGTAATCGTGTATTGGGCAGTTTGTGTCTGATCCTCAGAAGTGACCGTAACGGTGATGAGGGTTTCTTTCCCCGCACCGTTTAGTTTGCTTCGGCTGACGTGGACTGTTCCGCCGTCTGCTGCGCGGGCTTTAAATTCCACCGTATTGATTTCACTGCCAACGGTTAGAGCATAGTTAAAAACAGAAGGAGAAAACTCCGGAACCAATGTGCCTGTCGATGGCGTCAATTCTGTTAAGCTGGCTTGAGATGAAAGCTGCGGCAGAATTTTTAAAGTCAGTTCTTTTTCCGTGTTGGCTGCTTCAAGCGGATTTCCGTCGTAATCACAAATTTGGTCCGCTGTTATCGTCAAAGAAGTTTTTCCCGAACGGGCATCCGGTTCTACTTGAAATAAAAAAGAAGCCACTGTACCGGACAGTTTTGGTGCATAACCTTTTTCCGGGTTGCAGACATAGACGCAGCTGAGAAAACCGGAACTGCAGTTTGTCCTCATGGTTCCGCTCTTCACAGCGCCTGAAGTTTCCGTGCTTACGTATTCAAGTTTGTCTTCATCATAATAAATCTTCAGCCGAAATGCCGCGGCTGTAGTTTCAGTTTTATAGGCTGTCACATTCAGCCGTATCATTTCTGCCTGTGCTGCAGAAATGGGGTCAAGAGAGTAGGAGAAATATGTTTGTGAACTGGCTGCCGCAGATACTGTAAGAACATTGGTAAGTAAAAAGAACAGGCAGGCAATTTTAAAAAGCCTCCTATAATTCATATGATGTTCCCTCACTAAAATAAGAAGACAGCCGAACCGCAGGTGGGTATGGCTGTCTGAAAGAAATAGGATGTTTAAGCGGTAACTGTTTGCTCCATTTTCCCGGAACGGATATCCCGAAGGAGTTTTTTGCGCAGAACTAAAAGACGAAAACGGTTGTATCTCTGAACGGCTGCGAAAGGTGCGTTGGCCAGCATAATCAAAAATGACATGACCAGACCAACCAGGAGCGGATTAATAATCAGCGTAACGACTGCACAAATGCAGTTTTTCAGATGCATCCATTCCCCGCGGCAGGTTTCTATAATAAACTCATCGAGATAGTCGATAGAAATATCTTCTAAATGCTTTTTGGAAAAACCGTTTTTTCCAATATATTGCGGAACTCTGTCTTTCCAAACCTGTATTTTTAGGGTGTCCCTGTACCAACGTCCGCCATGTTCCCACTGCTTTGGTGCATACCGCTCTTTTGTAGGATCAAATGCTGATTTTGGCAGTTTAATGCAGAGAAGAAAAACAATTATATGCCAAAGACCTACAATTACAAGATTCCAGATCAGCATATTCAAAAAGGATAAATTCTTCAGCACAGCGGTCACTTCCTTTCCATATAGCCAAATAATTTACTGTATGTATTTTCTATTTAAAATATACGTCCACTATTACATTATAATACAGCAGAATGGAGTGTGCAAGAGATGAAAGTTTTGTTTATAGGCGGCACAGGAATCATTAGCCGAGCCTCGGCAGACCTTGCCGTCAAACGCGGAGCGCAGGTAACATTACTGAATCGCGGCAGTCACCCGGAGTTGGTTCCCGCAGGCGCTCAACTTCTCAAAGGAGATATATCCAACGAGGAAGAAGCAAAAGGTCTGCTTTCCGGACGGACGTTTGACGTTGTTGTAGATTTTACCGTTAAAACAGTGGAACAGGCCGCGCGGGATATTTCTCTTTTCACCGGAAAAACCGGGCAGTTTATTTTTATCAGCTCAGCTTCCGTTTACCAAAAGCCTCCTGTTCGGTATCCATTTACAGAAAGCACTCCGCTGCGTAACCCGTACTGGCGTTATTCGCGCGATAAAATTGCCTGTGAGGAAATGTTTGTAGGCGCCTACCGTTCCAGCGGTTTCCCGGTCACCATTGTGCGTCCCAGCCATACTTATTCGGAAAGGAGTATCCCGCTGGCGGTGCACGGCCAAAAGGGGCCTTGGCAGATTCTTGAGCGCATTCGTTCAGGCAAACCGGTCATCGTTCACGGCGACGGTCTCTCCTTATGGACGCTTACACATGCGGATGACTTTGCAAAGGGCTTGAACGGTTTGTTCGGCAATCCCCATGCGATAGGGGAAGCGGTTCATATTACCAGCGACGAGGCAATCACATGGAACGATGTATATATGGCAATTGGTGCAGCGCTTGGTAAACAACCGAATTTGGTCCACATTCCATCGGATTTTCTCGCGGCAGCTGACCCGCAGTTGCTGGGGACTTTGTTGGGGGACAAGGCGTACTGCGGGGTGTTCGATAATTCCAAAATCAAAAACCTGGTACCGGGCTTTCATGCGGAAATTCGTTTTGCGGACGGTGTTCGCCGCAGTGTGGAATATTTTCTGTCCCACCCGGAGATGCAGATAGCTGACCCGGGGTTTGATGCCTGGTGTGACCGCGTGATTGCAGCGCATTTTGCGGGAATGAAACAACTGCAAACTGATTAGTTCATAGCCTAAAATAGATGCGTGAATGGTTTCCGATTTTCTGTTCTTATCGCGCAGCAAACTGTTTGTTTTACAATAGAGTTCTATTTGTTTAAAACCGCGAACGCAAAAGAGCGCTCGCGGTTTTTTCAACAAGTTATTAAAAACAATATTATATAAAAGAAAGCAAGTATAATTGGGATTTAGTTGAATGTATACAGGCTTTTATACGGGCTAGCGGAATTCGGGCGGAGCACATAAAACGGGCGGTCAAACAAACTCTGTTTGTCAATTGAGAATGTTGCGCAGAATTCATCCAAATAGGTGTCGATTTCCGCCATATCTTCTTTTGTTGCCTTTTTTGCGGTCACCTGCGGCGGCAGGTCGGTGGGCAGCTCACGGCAGCGAAGAACCATTTTGCCGCCATGCATGCCTGTTCCGCATAGAGCTCCCACCGGGGCCTTTTTCTCGGAACCGATTCCGAGCACGATAATTGTGCCGCCCGCTTGATATTCACCGAGGAAACTGCCTGTTTCGCCGCCAATAACAATCAAAGGCTGTTGTTCCCGGTACGCTTTCATATGAATACCTACACGGTAGCCGGCGTTTCCCCGCACTAGGATTTTGCCTCCGCGCATGGAATAGCCGGTGGCATCTCCGCAGGAACCGTCAATGACAATGGTACCGTCATTCATCGTATCGCCGGTTTGGTCCTGCGCATTGCCGCAAACATGAATCATGCCGCCGTTTAGATAACAGCCCAATGCATTGCCGGGAATGCCGTGAATGGTCATGTTTTTTCCGCTCATTCCAGCCGCAATGTATCTCTGTCCCATGCAGTTTTCAAGCAGAATTTCAGAACCCGCTGCCAGAATTTCTTCGTTCAGCGCTCGAAAGTCCCTGCCGCTTGCATTGATCCGATTCATTTTGCACCTCCAAGTTTTTCCGCACGGCGTTCTGCAGTGAACGCCATGAGCTGCGGTTTCTGTTTAAGAAGTTCAAAATCGACGGTATCCAGCGGAATTTGGTCGCGGATGAGGGACGTGTAAATGCCTGCCCGTGCAATTTCGCCAATTAGGATGAAACCTTTGAGAAGATTATCCCGAACAACCAGTTTTTTGTAAGTACCGGTCCCGCTTTCCACGATCTCCTCACCGTCGTAGCTGCCGGCGGTTAGAACATGAAGTCCGAAAAAGCCAATGGCATTCATCGGAACGGCGTTTGCAAATGATTTTTCGCCGCCGGCCATGTTTACTCCCGCCGTTTCCCCTTGCAGATAGGCATTCGGCAGGATTGCCAGCACGCGTCTTTGTCCAGAGGTGATGTCGCGGCATTCACAGCAATCCCCGGCGGCGTAAATATCCGCCACGTTGGTTGCTGAATGCTCGTCAATGACAATGCCTTTGCCAACCTGACAGCCCGCTTCCGCTGCAAGCTCTGTGTTCGGCCGAACACCTACGGCAATGACAAGCAAGTCAAAGTCCACGGTTTTTCCGCTCTTTAGGTGGGCACGGTTTTCTTCAAATTTTGCCACGCTGTCCCCAAGCAGAAAACGAATGCCGTTCTTTTCAATGTGCTGCTGAATCATTTTAGAACCCGTGGGGTCTAGAATACTGGGCAAAATGCGGTCTGCTAAGTCAACCACCGTGATGGAACCGACGCGGTCGCGGATCCCTTCCGCACATTTTAAGCCGATCAATCCGGCACCGACAATCAGAACACGGCTTTTGGGGGAAAGATTTTCTTCCAATGCTTTGGCATCATCCAATTTTAGAAAGGTAAACTTTTTTTCCACGCGCTCCAAGCCTTCCATCGGAGGTATGAACGGACGGGAGCCGGTTGCAATCAGAAGTTTGTCGAATGAAATCGATTCTCCGCTGTCAAGTGTAACAGCTTTACAGGCGGAATCGACATGAACGACCTTTTTTCCAAGCAAAGTCTTTACTTTCTGCGTTTCATAGAAATCCGCGGGACGGGTGCGCATCTTTTCTTCCGTTGTGCTTCCGTACAAAAGATAGGAAATCAGAGGGCGGGAATAGGCCGGATACGGCTCATCTGAGATAACCGTTATGGCGCCTTTCGTATCAACGGAACGGATTCCCTCAATGCAGCCGATTGCCGCGGTGGAATTTCCAATAATCACATAATGCAAATCAGTTCACCTCTCTTCAAACACGATGGCATTGTTTGGGCATCCTTTCACACAGGCGGGTTCGCCGCATGCGTTGTCGGTGCAAAGCTCACACTTCTGAATGGCGTGACCGTCGGGAGCGGGCATTACAGCGCCATAGGGACAGACCAACACGCAGGTATAGCATCCCACACATTTTTCTTTATCCACATGAACCACGCCGTTTGATTTGGATATGGCCCCCGCAATGCAGCTTTTCATGCAAATAGGGTCATCACAGTGGCGGCACGATACGGCAAAGCTGATTTTATTGTCGCCCTCCACCTGGATTTTCGGGTGGATTGTCACCCCTTTGAGCGCCTTTGCCATATCGGTTTCCCCGGTGGCGGCGAAAGCGCAGTTATATTCGCACAAATGGCACCCTAAACACCATTCTTCATTTACATAAACCCGTTTCATCGCTCATTCCCCCGCATGCTTAATTCCAAGGATTTCAAGCTCTTTTTCGTTCAGTCCTACGCCGCGCAGCATCAGACGGTTACCGCGCAGAGCTTCAATCGAGTTAATGCCCATGCCGCCCATCATTTCCTTGATTTCGTGCTGCCAAGCGGAAATGAGGTTTACAAGCCGTTTATACCCGATATCCGGATTTAAGCGTTTGACCAGATCCGGGCGCTGCGTCGCAATACCCCAGTTACACTTGCCTGTCTGGCACGTGCGGCACAGATGACATCCAAGCGCCATCAGTGCCGGAGTAGCGATATAGACCGCATCCGCGCCGAGAGCAACAGCCTTGACCACGTCGGCGGAATTTCGAATGCCGCCGGCAACAATCAGCGATACGTTATTGCGGATTTCTTCCTGCCGCAGACGTTCATCCACCGCCGCAAGCGCAAGTTCTATCGGAATTCCTACGTTGTCGCGAATACGGGTCGGTGCGGCACCGGTGCCGCCGCGGAATCCGTCAATGGCGATGATGTCCGCCCCACTGCGTGCGATTCCGCTTGCAATGGCTGCCACATTGTGCACTGCCGCAATTTTTACAATCACCGGCTTTTTGTACTGCGTGGCTTCCTTGAGGGAATAGACCAGCTGCCGCAGGTCCTCAATCGAATAAATATCATGGTGCGGGGCGGGGGATATGGCGTCCGTTCCCTTCGGAATCATGCGGGTGCGGGAGACCGCGTCCGTGATTTTTGCCCCTGTCAGATGGCCGCCGATGCCGGGCTTTGCGCCCTGGCCGATTTTGATTTCAATTGCCGCGCCGGCTTCCAGATATTCGTGATGTACGCCGAACCGCCCGGAAGCAACCTGCACAATGGTGTTTGGGCCGTACTGATAAAAATCTTCATGCAGTCCGCCTTCTCCGGTGTTGTAATAGGTACCTAGTTCCTTTGCGGCTCTTGCAAGACTTAAATGCGCGTTGTAGCTAATAGAGCCGTAGCTCATGGCGGAAAAGAGAACCGGAACTTCCAATTCGAGCTGGGGCGGCAGGCTGTCTGTTTTGATGCTCCCATCCGGATTGCGTTCAACACAATCCGGCTTTTTGCCAAGGAATGTGCGGGTTTCCATCGGTTCACGCAGCGGGTCAATGGACGGATTGGTGACCTGGGAAGCATTAATCAGGATTTTATCCCAGTAAATGGGGTATGGTCTGGGGTTTCCCATGGAGGATAGCAGGATGCCGCCGGTATCTGCCTGCTTATAAATTTCGCTGATATCGTTTTGTCCCCAATAGGCATTTAAGCGGAATGTGTCCGGATTTTTCACAATTTTCAGCGCATGTGTCGGGCACAGTGCGACACAGCGATGGCAGTTGACACATTTGCTTTCATCACTTTTCATCGTACCGGTATCCGGATCAAAGGAGTGAACTTCGTTTGCACACTGGCGCTCACATACACGGCAGGCGATGCAGCGCTGCGGATCTCGGAGCACATCATATTCGGGAATATTATAATTAATTGCCATTTATACCTGCACCCCCTGGTTGACTTTGATAATCACAGGTTCCCCGCCGCGCGGAGACCACAGCCTATCCAGTTCCGGCTCCACCGTGCGAATTGCACATTCTTCGCTTGCGACGTATACACGGTCCCCTTTTTCTCCAACCACCATGCTGCGCAGTTTCAGCCGGTCATTTAAGGCCATCATGCCGCCGGTAAACCCTAGCAAGATGGAAAACGGCCCTGTGATGAGCATGCTCGAATACACATTTCGCAGATACGTAAATCTTTTGCGCTCTGCTTCATCCATCGCGTCAATTTCACTCCAGAACGGAGCAGCGATGACGTTGGCAGTTTCCTCAAGGCTCATACCCTGTCTGCGGTTCAGATAATCTATGATGTAGGTGATAACTTCTGTATCGGTCAGCAGCGTGCAGCGATAGCCAAACATTTCAATAAACCGGCGGTTGGCATCATAGGAAGAAATTTCTCCGTTATGTACAACTGTGTAGTCCAACAAATTAAACGGATGTGCACCGCCCCACCATCCGGGCGTATTTGTCGGGTAGCGTCCGTGCGCCGTCCAGCAGTATCCCTCGTATTCTTCCAGCCGATAATACCGACCAACATCTTCAGGAAATCCCACTGCTTTGAATACGCCCATGTTTTTTCCGCTGCTGAACACATATGCTCCGCGGATTTGCGTATTGATTTTCATGACAAAGCGGGCGACAAATTCCCGTTCATCGAGACCGGTGCTTTGCAAAAGTTTTTCATACGGCAGACCAAAGTAGCGCCAAATGGCCGGTTCGTCCGTAATCTGCGGCATTTTCCTAGTGGGGATTTTTTCCGCAATTGACACGTCAAAACTCGATTGCAAGATGGACTCACATTCTTCTTTTGCGCGGACACTGTCATAAAAGACGTGGAATGCATAAAGATCGCGATTTTGCGGATAAATTCCATATGCCGCGAATCCGCCTCCAAGGCCGTTTGAACGGTCGTGCATGGGTTCAATGGAACGGATAGCCGTTTCACCGCTGAACCTTTCTCCGCTTTTTGAAATTACACCCGTGATGGCACACCCGGATGGAATTCTGATTTCTCCCTCTTTTTGCATTTTTTATTAAGCCCCCCTGCAAGAAAAGAAATGGCTTGCGTTTCAGAAATGTTTGCACAACTTAAATAAACATCTAAAACGGAAGATTTTATTAATTATCTTAGCTAAATTTCGAAAATACTTATTTTTTGAATGTTTTTTCATCATATATTGTTTATCTGGCAAAGTCAATAATTTTTTCTAAGCTTTCCTTAAAATGAAAGATTTATAAACTGAAAATTCATTCTAAGCGCGGAAATTCCATGTGTGGACTTATTTCTTTTAATTTTTGCAACTTTAATCATTTCATTATTGACATTTCATTTTCGAAAGCATATAATAATATACATACAACAAAGATGTTGTTGAGGCTTTACTTTCAAAGGGCTCAGCAGCATCTTTTTTCATTTAACGCAATTTATATAGGGAGTGGATTTCAGATGAGCAATATTCCGGAATTGTTCGGTTGCATGGTATTTAATGACTCCGTTATGAAGGCCAGGCTTCCCAAGTCGGTATATAAGGCCCTAAAGGAGACCAGGGAAAAAGGGAAACCTCTGGATTCCAAAGTGGCGGATATTGTGGCAAACACCATGAAGGAATGGGCTTTGGAAAAGGGTGCGACGCATTTTACGCACTGGTTCCAGCCGATGACCGGCGTTACGGCGGAAAAGCACGACAGCTTTATCTCTCCTACGGACGGAGCAAAAGTAATAATGGAATTTTCCGGTAAAGAGCTCATCAAGGGAGAACCGGATGCTTCCAGTTTCCCGTCCGGCGGCCTGAGAGCCACCTTTGAGGCAAGGGGATACACTGCTTGGGACCCCACAAGTGATGCTTTTGTAAAAGAAAATACCTTATGCATACCTACTGCTTTCTATTCTTATGGCGGGGAAGCTTTGGACAAAAAGACCCCGTTGCTGCGTTCGATGGATGCCATCAATAAGCAGGCACTGCGTATTCTGCGTTTGTTCGGAAACACAGAGGCGGAACGGGTAACCACCACAGTGGGTCCGGAGCAGGAATATTTCCTGATAGACAAAGAACTGTACGAAAAAAGAAAAGATTTGGTTTATACCGGCCGCACTCTTCTGGGCGCAAAACCCCCGAAAGGGCAGGAACTGAACGACCATTATTTTGGTGCAATCAAACCGCGCGTAGCGGCCTTTATGCAGGACCTGAACCAAGAGCTGTGGAAGCTTGGCATATTTGCCAAAACAGAACACAATGAGGTTGCACCATCCCAGCACGAACTGGCGCCGATTTTCACTTCCAGCAATATTGCCACTGACCACAACCAAGTAGTCATGGAGATCATGAAAAAGGTTGCTGTGCGTCACGGGCTGACCTGTCTGCTGCATGAAAAACCATTTGCGGGCATCAACGGAAACGGCAAGCACAACAACTGGAGTATGTCCACAGACAAGGGCGAAAATCTTTTGGAGCCCGGCGATTCTCCGAATCAGAACGCACAATTTTTGCTGTTCCTCGCCGCTGTGATTAAGGCAGTCGACGAGCACCAGGACCTTCTCAGAATCTCCGTTGCAAGCGCAGGTAATGACCATCGCTTGGGCGCAAATGAAGCACCTCCGGCCATTGTTTCCATGTTTGTCGGCGAGGATTTGGCTGAAATTCTTGATGCGATTGAAAATGGCAAGTCGTGCGGGAAAAAGGACCGTGTCTTTATGGAAATCGGCACGGACGTTCTGCCGAAAATTCCGAGGGACACCACGGACCGTAACCGTACTTCCCCGTTTGCCTTTACAGGCAACAAATTTGAATTCCGCATGGTTGGTTCTTCCGATTCCATCGCATGCCCCAATATGATTTTGAACACCATTATTGCCGATACTCTGTGTGAATTTGCGGATCAGCTGGAAAAAGCCGATGACTTTAAAGAGGCTTTAAATGAGCTGATAAAGGATACGATCAAGAAGCATAAGAGAATTATTTTCAATGGCAACAACTATGCACCGGAATGGGTGGAAGAAGCCGAGAAACGCGGTCTGCTGAACCTGCACTCCACGGTGGACGCTTTGCCGTATTATATCAAACCGGAAAACATTGCCATGTTTGAAAAACACGGCGTTCTGACCAAAACGGAAGTTTACTCCCGTTATGAGATTCAGTTAGAAAATTATTACAAGCAGATTGCGATTGAAGCACTAGCCATGGTTGATATGATTCGCAAGGATTTGCTGCCTGCAGCTGCCTCTTATATGAAGGATTTGAGTGAAACTGCGAACTTCAAGAAACAACTTTCTCCGGATTTGAGCTGCAGTTATGAGGAATCCCTGCTTAAAAAGCTTTCCGCTCTGACCGATGATCTGTATCAAAAGTGTGAAAAATTGGATGCTGCGGTCAACACAGAGCAGGAGTTTAAAGATACTCTGGAGGAGGCAAGGTATTTCCGTGATACGGTCTTTGAACAAATGTCTGAAACGCGCGCAGTTGCGGATCAGTTAGAACCGCTCATTGGCTCAGAATATCTGCCCTATCCAACCTATGGTGAACTGCTGTTCAGCGTGGTGTAAGTTCAATTTATTGTATTGTAAAATCTTATTAGTACCAGCTTAATTGCAAAGGCATGTTTTTCCCCGCGGAGGGGAAATACGCGCCTTTGCTTTTGCTGATATATACGGTAAAATCAAAATATGCACTGTTTTTGCGGCAAAGGGGTAATTTTTAGTTTTCAGCGGGCTGCCGCTGCTTTTAGTAGGGAGGAAAGAATGTATGGAAAAAATTAAGAATCGAATTAGAAATATCGGTCCGGGGGCGCTGGTGGCGGCAGCGTTTATCGGTCCCGGTACGGTAACAACATGTATGAAGGCAGGGACCGGATACGGTTATACACTGCTTTGGGCGTTGTTGTTTTCCACCGTGGCAACCATCATTTTGCAAGAAATGTCTGCTAGGCTGGGAATCATTACCCAAAAGGGTTTGGGTGAAAATATTCGTGAAAAAGTATCTTCGCCCGTACTAAAAACCATTACGGTAATCATTGTGCTGCTTGCCGTGTTTGTGGGAAACATTGCTTACGAAACCGGCAATCTGGTCGGCGGCGCGCTGGGGATTAACACGGTTGAGCCTTCCATCTCTGTAAACACATGGGCTTCGATTTTGGCGGCACTGGCTTTCCTGTTGCTTTGGACCGGCAGCTACTACTATGTGGAGAAGGCATTAATCGCTCTTGTTTTAATCATGAGCTTTGTGTTCATCGTTACGGCGGCGGCCTCATCACCGGACTGGGGTGCAGTCCTAAAAGGTCTGTTTGTGCCAAGTTCAGGCAAAACCGGATGGATGACTGTTATCGGGCTGATTGGCACGACTGTGGTGCCGTACAACCTTTTTCTGCATGCCTCCTCTGCCTCTGAACGGTGGAAAAACGTTGAGGACTTAAAGAACGCACGGATCGATACCATTTTATCCATTGGGCTGGGTGGCATCATTTCCATGGCGATTGTTATTGCCGCAGCGGCCAATTTGTATGGAACCGGCAACCAAGTGGCAAATGGTGCGGACATGGCAAAAGCTTTCAATCCAATTCTCGGGCAATGGTCTGGAATCTTTCTAGGTATCGGACTCTTTGCCTCCGGTTTCACTTCCTCAATTACTGCGCCGCTGGCAGCCGCATTTGCCACTTCCGGTGTTTTGGGTTTAGGCAAAGACATGAAAGACCTAAAGTTCAAAGGCCTGTGGGCCATTGTGCTTGCCATTGGAACTATTTTTTCCGGATTGGGAAAATCAAGCCCCACGCAGATTATTTTGCTTGCACAGGCGGCAAACGCAATTATCCTGCCTATCATTGCACTGTTTTTAATGTATTGTATGAATGACCGCAGTCTTGGCCGCTATAAAAACGGCGCTGTGCAAAATATTTTGGGTTCGATTGTTATATTTGTAACGTTGCTCATCTGCGTTCGCAACCTTACAAACTTCTTTCATGCTGTTTCTGCATTGTTTTAAACAGTGAATGTAACCGTTGCATTTTTGATAGAGCATTTGGAATTTACACATCTCTACATACTTTCATATACAAAACATATCTATGGCCGTTTTGCCTGCGTTTTTGAGCGGGCAAGACGGCCTTTTTTTCAATGGTTCCATATATAAAAGGTAATTGGCGAGTTACCTGCTGAGTATTCTCATGAGTGCCTCATGAAATTGTCATTTTCCTGTCATAAACAAATGGTATCCTACAAAAATATAACAGGTCGACCTCAACATCTGTTTCACAATGGCGAGAGCAGTCTGCTGCCTCAAATTGCACAGGATGACTTAGAGGATTTATATTTCCGGTGGTCGTGTAAGGCGATTTCGGTTTTTTGGAAAGGTGCGGGAAAATGAACACAATACGGAAACACCGCGAAACAGCGGCACTGTTGCTGATTTTGCTTCTCGCGGCTTTTTTATCCATTTATAATATCTGGACTTTTGGTTACAGCAATGCTTTTTACGCGGCAAGCGTCAAAAGTATGTTGACGAGTTGGAAAAATTTCTTTTTTGCTTCTTTGGATCCTGGCGGATGGATTACGGTGGATAAGCCGCCCGTTTCACTCTGGATTCAGACGGGATTTGCGAAGGTGTTAGGTTTTTATGGCTGGAGCATTATTTTGCCGCAGTGTCTTGCAGCTGTGGCTTCAGTTGCGGTTATCCATCGTGCCGTAAGGGTCCGATTTGGCGCAGCTGCCGGACTGATTTCTGCGTTGGTGCTTGCACTCTCCTCCATTTTCATTGCTGTCAGCAAAACCAATAATACCGATTCTATTTTGATATTTTTCATGATTCTGTCCGCATGGGCCATGCTAGCAGCCTGTGACCGCGGGAAATTTCGGTATTTGATTTTGTCCATGGTTTTTCTTGGAATTGCCTATAATGCCAAGACTTTGGAGGCATTTTTGATTCTTCCGGCACTTTATGCTGCGTATTTTTTTGCTGCAAATCTTAGATGGAGAACAAGACTTTGGCAGCTTGCGGCAGCAACGCTCGTTCTTTTGGTGGTATCACTGTCTTGGTCAGTGATTGTGGATATGACGCCAGCGGACGAACGACCCTATGTGGACAACAGCGAAACGAACTCCGAACTGGAACTCGCGTTTGGATATAATGGTATACAGCGGATTATAGGGCCATCCCGTAATCGGACCGGTACGGGGGCCAGCGACGCAACTCAACTGAATGCAAGGGCTGATGATGGCGATTTAAATGAAGTCCAACGTCAGGCATTACGAATGGATGCGCAGAATCGCGGGAATAACGCAAAAGCCGATGGAATCGGGAATTCACCAACCAGAACAACAAAAGCGGGAAAATCCGGAGGAATTTCCAACGGTGACGCAGGAATTCTTCGCATGTTCAATACAGAAATTGGAGGACAGGACAGCTGGCTGCTTCCGTTTGGCTTGTTCTCGGTGTTGGCAATGATACTTGCAATGCAAAAAGTTGAAGCGGAGCACCGCAGAAAACTCTTAAGTGCAATCCTGCTTTGGGGCGGTTCCGTTGTGACCATGGTTGGCTATTTCAGTGTGTCACGATTTTTTCATCCGTATTATATTTCGGTTATGGCGCCTTTTCTTGCGGCGTTGGTGGGCATCGGCACAGTGGAACTTTGGAAATTGTATCGCAGAGAAAACGGCTTGTCCGGTTATTTGCTTCCGGTGGCTATCGGTGTAACGGCGGCTGTACAGGCGGTAATGCTCCGAGCCTATCCGAGCTATTCCAAAATTTTAATTCCGCTAATTTGCGTGGTTTCAGGAATACCAACGATACTTTTGCTTTTGTTTCGGGCGCAGAGCAGAAACATCGAAGACAAAATTGCACGCATTTGCACTGCAATCGGTGTGGCAGGTTTGCTGCTTGCCCCTGCCGTATGGACGGGTTACACCGTGTTTGACCAGGATTTTAACTCATCCGTTCCGTTTGCCGGGCCCACGGTGGAGGAGACATCTGCTTCTAACCGCCCAAACGGAAACCAAAGGCAACAAAGCCATGAGAATCAGGTGGGGGTAAAAGATTCTAAAGATGACGGCAACAGTAAAAATAATGACGATTTTACTTCAAATACGGCTTTTATTCGATTTTTAGAAGAGACCAATACAGGAGAAAAATTTCTGATTGCTGTCCAAAGCTCGAAAGAAGCGGAACCAATTATACTGGCAACCGGAAAACCGGTCATGGCTGTTGGAGGTTACAGCGGAAATATGCAAACACTGACAGCGGAAAAATTGGAGCAAATGGTAAAAAACGGTGAATTAAAATATTACTTGGTTGATGCTGATAAGTCTGCGGATGAAGTAACACAATGGGTGAAAGAGCACGGTGAGGCTGTGGATCCGTCTTTGTGGAGTTCTTCCATGAGAGATGGTGCGCAAAACACCGCTCAGACACTTTATGATTTGTCCTCTTATCAAGACGAATCATAATTTGTTTTGGTTGAGTATAAAACTGGCGCACACAGTTGCACACCATATGAAAACAGAAGAAAAAACATCCCGAACCGTAAGGTCCGGGATGTTTTTCGTGCAAACTGATTCGAATTTACATTTGAATCAGTTCATAGTCTTTGCTGCCTAAACCAAGCTTTACAGCATGGTCAATCAGTGTACTCCAGTCGGTTGTCGGATGAATGGCGGCGAAATGGTCGTGCTCTTTGTCCTTGTTCTTATCCAGCAGACTGCCGGGAATGGGCGGCTGACTGTTTACCGCACGGGCGCACGCAAGGTCGAGTGCCACAGGGTCGAATGAGGCGAACATTCCCACATTCGGCACAATCGGAATATCATTTTCCGCATGGCAGTCACAGAAGGGAGAAACATCAATGACCAGACTGATATGGAACTGCGGGCGGTTATGCAGTACCGCATAGGAATATTCGGCAATTTTTTTATTGAGTATATCGTTGGATTCATCAGATGCGGGCAAAACCGCGTCCATTGGGCAGACGCCGATACATCTACCGCAGCCGACACAAAGGTCGTGATAAATGGAAGCTTTGCGGTTTTCAATTGTTATAGCACTGTGTGCGCAGTTTTTTTGGCATGAGCCACAGCCAATGCATGCATCTTGATTGACATGGGGCTTTCCGCTGCTGTGCATTTCCATTTTACCTGCGCGCGAACCGCATCCCATTCCAATATTTTTTAATGTACCGCCGATTCCGGTTGATTCATGTACCTTAAAGTGGGTCAAAGAGATAAAAACATCCGCATCCATGATCGCATGTCCAATTTTCGCTTCCCGGACATATTCGCCGCCTTCTACGGGTACAAGTGTTTCGTCCGTACCCTTCAGGCCGTCGCCAATGAGAATGTGGCATCCGGTAGAGAAGGGAGAAAATCCGTTCTCATACGCTGAGTCCAGGTGGTCAAGTGCATTTTTACGCCCGCCTACATAGAGGGTATTGCAGTCGGTAAGAAAAGGTTTGCCACCGAGTTCACGTACTGTATCGGCAACCACTTTTGCGTAATTAGGGCGGAGAAAAGCGAGGTTCCCAGGTTCACCGAAATGTATTTTAATCGCTGCATACTTTTTGTTAAAATCAATTTGCCCAATTCCGGCAGTTTTGAGGAGCCTTTTCAATTTCTGTAAGAGATTTTCGTTGAGTGCTGTATGCATATCAGTAAAATAAACCTTTGACTTTTCCATTCTTTTAAGCCTCCGTTACATAGTTGCTTCCATGTTTCCTTATTAGCACGCAGTACAATGTTTTATATCCTTTCATTGACATTATAACATTGAGGATTTATTATGGAAAGTAGTTACATAAAAGTTACTATTGGGAGAGGAGGCATACTGTTTGGAGATTCAGCAAGTGCTGGAGCAAAATATCAGTGAATGTCCGGAAGGAGTGGAATGCTCCATTGAGAAAACGCTTGAGGTACTGGACGGTAAATGGACTTTTTTAATTATTCGCGATTTGTTTGAAGGTGTAAAACGGTTTGGTGAACTCAAGAAATCCTTAAATGGAATCAGCCCGAAGACACTGTCGGCTCGTCTGAAAGAACTCGAGGCCAAGGGTGTTGTGAAGCGCACGGCATTTCCGACAGTTCCGCCAACGGTGCAATATGAACTGACGGACAAAGGAAAAAGTCTGAAGCCGATTATTATTGCTATGAAGATGTGGGGAAAGCAGTGGGGATAACGTGTGAGATTGATTTGCCTACTTACATTTTGCTAGAGACTTAGAGATGTGCGGCCTAACCCCTGTTTTTAAGGTGTGCAGAATGAGTTAATGAATGACGACCGTGGTTCCTTCGGGAATGTTATCGTAGATCCATTTGGCGTTTTCTATTTCCAGTCGAATACAGCCGTGGGATGCCGGAGTACCGAGCTTTGCTGCTTCCTCCGGTTCCATTTCTTCATTTTCATCGAACGGAAGGCTGTGAAACAGATAAGCTTTGTAGAAACGAGTCCAGTAATAGGCGCCTTCTTTTACTTCCGGGTTGTAGAATGATTTACCGCGGTCAGTTATCGTAAAGGTTCCAGTCGGTGTTTCGTGGCCTTCTTTGCCGGTAGAGCAGATATATTCCTGAACGATACGGTCTTTTGCGTCCAGAATTAACACTTTCTGTTCCTTCAAAGAAACATCGATTTTAAGAGGTTTTTCTGCCTGCTCAAGCGAAACGTACTCCGTTTCGGGTTCGCTGGAAGCTGTTGGTGCAGCCTCGGAATTTTGTGCGGGCATGGAGAAAACAGGAGCGGAGGAGGCAGGCGTTTGTGACGATGACGGCTGTGATGATGAGGATTCTTGTTCAGCGGCTTTTGCGAATGAATCTATTTTCATCCATTGTGCAACGGAATTTATCCCTAAACGGAACTGTGCAGGATTTACAAAAGCACAGGTGGCTCCGGCACCGACGAGCAGAATCATGGCGATAAGTATAATACGGTTCAGTGGCTTTTTTCCGAATTTTTTCATCGGGAATCGGCACGTCCTTTCTATGTTTTCGCGTTTATCGCATAGCTGGGGCGTTTTGTGTGATAAACGGTCGTCTTTTAGTCCTTTTACTTCATTAATTATAATTCATCGCAGTCTGTTTGCCAATACTATAAGAAAATTCATAATAATTTTATCTTCAACCAATTTAGGCTTGCAACCGAATCGTACTTAGGTATAAAATAAAGATGTAAAAGTGCAGACTATCATTAACTTAATTGAGCAATGGAGTTCGACACAGTGTGCCGGCTTTTTTTGACTTTATTTTTAATTTTACCGTTGGGAGGTATGGAAAGTGGGCCAATACAGCAAAGAGGATATCCGCAGGCTTATGGATGAAAATGATGTTACATTTATCCGGCTTCAGTTTACGGATATTTCAGGACTGATGAAAAATGTCGCAATTACTAAGAATCAACTGGAAAAGGCACTGAATAACCAATGCACGTTTGACGGCTCGTCCCTAGACGGCTTTGCACGGGACGCAGAGTCCGACATGTGCCTGCATCCGGATTTGGATACGTTTGCCATGTTGCCCTGGAGGCCTACGCACAATGGGGTGGCGCGCTTTATTTGTGATGTTTATTCCCCCCACGGAGAACCATATTACGGTGACCCGCGCCAGATTCTGAAAAAGGAAATAAAAAAAGCTGCGGATCTTGGAATGGAATTCAATGTGGGTCCGGAGTGTGAGTTTTTCCTGTTTGAAATGGACGATTATGGCAGGCCAACCACGCAGACGCGGGATACCGCCGGCTATTTTGATTTAAATTCCGTGGACATCGGTGGAGATATCCGGCGCGAAATATGCCTCACGCTGGAAAGCATGGGCTTTGAGCTGGAGGCTTCCCACCATGAGGTGGCGCCCGGGCAGCATGAAATTGATTTTAAATATGATACGGCGCTTAAGACTGCGGATAATATCATGACCTTCAAAATGGCGGTAAAATCCATCGCAAAGGCTTCCGGCAGCTATGCTACTTTCATGCCGAAACCTCGTTCGGACTTCAGCGGTTCCGGCATGCATCTTCATATGTCGCTGATGCGGGACGGCAAGAATTTATTTGACGATCCGAATGATCCAAAAGGCAACGGCCTCAGTGAAATAGCCTATCAATTTATGGCAGGTCTTTTGGCGCATGCCAAAGCTTTGACGGCCATTTGCAACCCGACTGTCAATTCCTACAAGCGTCTCGCAACCGGTTGTGAAGCTCCCGTGCACATCACGTGGTCCTGCAGGAACAGCAGCCCGCTGGTTCGCATTCCGGCCTCCCGCGGGAAAGGTTCCCGCATTGAGTTCCGTTCCCCGGACCCGTCCGCTAACCCATACTTGATGCTGGCGTGCTGTTTGGCCGCCGGATTGGATGGCATTAAGAAAAAGATGACACCGCCGCCGGCGATGGACTGCGAACTTATGAATCTTTCCAATGAGCAAATAAGGGAGAAGGGAATTGAAACTCTTCCGCTGAGTCTTTATGACGCGTTGGAGGAACTCAAAAAAGACACGGTGATTACCGATGTACTGGGTGAACACGCGCTGCACAATTTCCTGTTGGATAAACAAGGCGAATGGGCGTGCTACACACGCGAGGTTACAGATTGGGAAATCAAAAACTATTTAGAAAAATATTAACGAAAGACAGTTTAAGTGGCATCAATTTGTCCGGCGGATTTTTCCGCCGGACTTGTGTTTATTTGGAAAGAGGATTACAATGAGAAAAATGTTTTCAGGGCGGAGGATTTCATATGCGGTTGCAAAAAAATATACTTGCCGTACATGATATCTCCTGTGTGGGAAAATGTTCTCTTACGGTGGCGCTGCCGATTCTTTCCGCGGCGGGCTGCACGGTCAGTGTACTGCCTACGGCGGTTCTTTCCACACATACAGGGGGTTTTACAGGATTTACGTTTCGTGATTTAACCGAAGATATCCCTAATATAATAGATCATTGGAAAACGTTAGGTATAAAATTCGACGCAATATACACAGGGTATTTAGGTTCGTTCGAACAACTTCGACTGGTTTCCCAACTGATTGATGAATTCCGCACGCCGGAAACTTTGGTCTGCGTGGACCCCGTTATGGCAGACAATGGCAGATTGTATTCCTCTTTCAGCACGGATTTTCCAAAAGGGATGGGTCAGCTGTGCCGGAACGCCGACCTAATTCTGCCGAACAGAACGGAAGCGGCGCTTCTGTTGGGGGATCCTTATGATGATGGCCCGCAGAACAAAAAACAGACGGAAGAACTGCTGCGCAGGCTTTCTCAGCTCGGGCCTCGGCAGGTGGTGCTGACCGGCGTTGCATTCCATCCGGGCGAAACGGGCTGCGCTGCTTACGACCGTACTGCCGATCGGTTCAGTTTTTCGTTTGCGCCGCAGGTGGAAGGAAACTATCACGGAACAGGGGATGTGTTCGCCAGTGCGCTGATTGGCGGCCTGATGAGAGGATTTTCATTGGAACAGTCCGCAGAGGAAGCAGTTCGTTTTACCCAAAGTGCGATTGTCAGAACCCATAAGGCCGGTACGGATGTCCGATTTGGTGTTAATTTTGAGGAGGGCCTCCCGGCGTACACGCAAAAACTCAATAAGAACCATTAAGGCGGAAAGATGGAGCCGCATGCATAACTGCGCCGGCAAAAGAAACAATATTGCCGGAGGTGGTGCGAATGTCCAAAGACAGCCAGCCGGATAATAAACGAAGTCGGCTGCAAAAGGCAAACGGACAAACGCCGATTACAAAGGAAAACCAAAATCAAAACCGAAACAGCAAAAAGCAGTCTGTAAAGAATAATGACGTCTAAAAGGGAGGACGGCTCATGGCAAAAGCGGGAATGCGCCGCCCCGATTCCGGGGAGCCGACACAGAGCAGCAAAAAGGCGCATGTGCCGAAAAATACGCACCCTGTGCCGGAACTTCAGGGAAAGGCAAAACACGGAAAAAAACGCGCGCAGCCAACCAAATAAAAAGAGGGGAAAAGCGAAACCGCTTTTCCCCTCTTTGTGGTGTGTTTTAAGGGCGTATGTAAGCGTAACCTTCATCTTGGCGCTGTGCCAGTTCTACCACTCCGGACGGAACGGTTTGGACAAACGGCAGCAAATCGGACTCTTTGATTTTTAAATTCCCCATCGCAACGCGGCAAGCCGCAAATCGTGCCCCGGAACGTGACAAAACCTCAGCGCGTTCTCTCATTTCCGCCTCTTCGGCACCCTGTATGGTAAGTTGACGAACTGCTTGCGAATTTGCCAAGATTTCTACTTCAAACGGCATGTCTTGCGTGCGGCCGTATTGTATCATATTTGTCGCATTTGCAAGTACCATCTGCCAGCGGCTGGATTCATCCACGTGAAAAATGACTTTTGACATTCCTATTCTCCTTTGGTGTTTTCTGTTATTTTCACTATAATACGAAATTTTTGATTTTGTAAGCCTCATTCCGATGAAATTTTTCGTCACATATACACTGTAACCCGACACTTTGCCGAATTTTAAAGCTGTCCGTGCGTAAACAGATTTTTTTGTACATTCATGCTATAATAATACAAATCTTAACTTGGGGGATCTTTGCCATGGGTGAAATTGTAACTATTTATAAAATTAACTGCTTTTCCTCACCGGATCCGGAACAGGAAGGAGAAAGCTGTTCGCTGCTTCCATGGCGGAATTTGCCGGGGTTACGCGGCAGGGACGACGGCGGCAGAGAGTATGTTTTGCCGGAAGGATATGGAACCGGAATTGCACCCGGAGGCGAGCCGGCAATTTTCAATAAAGATGGTACCCTTTGTGATCTGATGCTTCACAATGGATGCCCGCTTTTGGTGGACAGTGAAAAAAGACGGGCGTATTTGCTCGAGCAGGTAAAGAAAATCGCATCGTACCGAGAGATGGCAGGCATGACGCTCTCGGACCTTGCCAAACGACTTTCCGTGGAGCCAAAGCTTTTGTATGCGTGGGAAAACCATGAACAGGAACCGGATGAGGAAACCCTTGCCAAAATCGCGTCTGTGCTGGGTTGCAGCCCTTCGGAATTAAGATAAAAACATTGCGTTTTCTGCTTGCAAAATGGAGTGTTTCCGTCTATAATGTAAATACACATCAATTTAGTATACATTAAGGGTAAATGCCCTTTTCATCGTACACAATCGAAGAGGTGGAAAATTCAGTGCAACTATTGGAAATCAAGGATCTTGCGGTCAGCGTGGAGGGCAATCAGATTCTGCGCGGGCTGAATCTTACCATAGGCAAAGGAGAAGTCCACGTGCTGATGGGTCCAAACGGTGCGGGGAAATCCACATTGGTCAATACCGTTATGGGTCATCCCCAGTATCATGTGGACAACGGCTCCATTTTGTTTGAAGGCAAAGATATTACCAATGCTCCTGCAAACGAACGCGCAAAAGCAGGGCTGTTTCTTTCGTTCCAAAATCCGGAGGAAGTGCCGGGGATATCGCTTGAAAACTTCATGCGCACATCGCGCTTTGCAGTCACAGGAAAACCCGTGAAACTGTTCGCTTACAAAAAAGAATTGGCGGAAAAAATGCAGGGGCTTCACATGGATGCGGAATATGCCTCTCGCTACTTAAATGTGGGATTTTCCGGCGGGGAAAAGAAAAAGTCGGAAATTCTTCAGATGTTGATGCTCAACCCGAAACTCGCCATTTTGGATGAGACGGATTCCGGGCTTGACGTAGATGCGGTCAAAATTGTTTCGCAGGGCGTGGAAAAGTTCCGCACCAAGGAAAATTCCCTGCTGATTATCACACACAACACGAAAATATTGGATTTTCTGCCGGTTGATGCCGTGCATATCTTGATGGACGGCCAAATTGCACAGACGGGCGACCGTTCGCTGATTGACAGAATCAACGAATCCGGATTCCAGGGGCTGCAGGCCCCCGCCGTTTGAGAATGCGGAGGGAAATTTGAGTTGAACGCTTTTAATAGAAAAAAAACACAGGTTGAGGAGATTGACCGCACGGTTTACGATATCCGCGACCGAGTCAACGCTTCTTATCAAGTAGGGCAGGGATTGACACCGGAGATTGTGAAAGAAATCTCCGCTGCGAAAAATGACCCCGAATGGATGCGGCAGTTTCGTTTAAAATCCCTGGAGGTTTACAACCGCCTGCCCCTGCCGGGGTGGGGGCCGCCTCTGGATGAACTGAATATGGACGAGATTGTCACATATATTCGCCCGAATACAGGCATGAAGGCCCAATGGTCCCAGGTGCCGGATGATATTAAGAATACTTTTGAGCGTCTCGGTATTCCGGAAGCGGAACGGAAATCGCTTGCGGGTGTCGGTGCGCAGTACGATTCCGAGGTTGTTTACCACAATGTGCGGGAAGAAGTTCGCCGCCAGGGTGTGGTTTACACCGATATGGAAAGTGCCATCCGCGACCCGCAGTATGGGCCGATGGTCAAAGAACATTTCATGAAATTGGTTCCGCCGGAGGAGCATAAATTTGTAGCCTTACACGGCGCTGTCTGGTCCGGCGGTTCATTTGTGTATGTTCCGCCCGGCGTCCATGTGGAAATTCCGCTTCAGTCTTATTTCCGTCTGAACGCGCCCGGCGCCGGTCAGTTTGAGCATACACTCATCATTGTCAGCGAGGGCGCAAGCCTCCACTTTATCGAGGGCTGTTCCGCACCGAAGTACAATGTTGCAAACCTGCATGCCGGGTGTGTGGAACTGTATGTTGGCAAGAACGCACGTCTGCGTTATTCCACAATTGAAAACTGGTCGAAGAATATGTTTAACTTAAATACCAAGCGGGCGGTGGTCGAAGAGGGCGGAACGATGGAATGGGTTTCCGGTTCGTTCGGTTCCCATATTTCCAACCTCTACCCCATGAGCATTTTAAAGGGGGAACATTCCCGCATGGAGTTTACCGGAATCACTTTTGCCGGTAAAGGGCAATCCCTTGACACAGGCGCAAAGGTAGTCCATGCGGCGCCGCATACGTATTCAAGCATCAACACCAAATCGATTTCCAAGGACGGCGGCTGGTGCACTTACCGCAGCTCGGTCAGTATTCTGCCGAAGGCATACGGCTGCAAATCGTCGGTTTCCTGCGAGTCTCTGATGCTGGACGACCGTTCCCGATCCGATACGATTCCGGTTATGGACATTCGGAATGACGACGTGGACATCGGACATGAGGCGAAAATCGGCCGCATCAGCGATGATGCAATTTTCTACCTCATGAGCCGGGGTATTTCCGAAGAGGATGCCAAAGCAATGATTGTGACCGGCTTTGCGGAGCCGATTGCCAAAGAACTTCCGGTGGAATACGCCGTTGAGATGAACAACTTGATTAAGCTGGAAATGGAGGGCTCCATCGGCTGAGACCGGTGAGGGAATTACCATGAATCTAGAATTAACACATGTCAATACCCTGCCTGCTCCCACGTGGTTCCGGCTGGGTATCAATGATACAAAAATAGAACAAGCGATTCCGGAAATACATCCTTATGAGGGGAAATATCTTTCCACGGAATTGCCCCAAAATGTTGAAATTTCTTGCGAACCGTTTTCCGTCGCTGAGATTTCCACTGGCATGGGTGACAAGGTGAGGAACTTTACAGCGAAAAATCGTACCTGCGGCGTCACCGTGACAGTGCCCGACGGCGTAAAAGCACAACAGCCGATTTTTCTTTCCTACCGTGTGGATGAAACCAATCCGTCCGTGTTGGATGTGAACACCATTGTGGCCGGAGAGAACAGCGAGGTAACGGTGGTGATGAATTACACTTCGCCGACGGACTTTTCCGGTTTCCACGGCGGACTGACCATTCTCCATGCGGGCAAAAACGCCGTGATTCGCCTCATTCAAGTCCAGATGCTGGGAGACAAATGCGTGCACTATGACGACGTTGGCGCAGAGTGCGGCGATAACGGTGAAATCAGCGTGATTCAAGCGGAACTGGGCGGGAAGAATTCGGCAGCAGGTCTGAAAGCACAGCTTGCAGGGCATAAAAGTCTGCTGAATCTGGATACAATTTATTTCGGCGACCGCAGCCGTTCCATCGATATTAACTATGTGGCTGAACATACCGGCCGTTCTTCGCACAGTGAAATTCACGCCAGCGGTGCACTTTTGGATGAAAGCCGTAAAACGTTCCGCGGAACCATTGATTTTGTCAAAGGCTCCAAACGGGCGGTCGGGCATGAAAGTGAATACAGCCTTCTGTTTAGCCCGAATGTGGTCAACCGCTCCGCGCCGTTGATTCTGTGTGCGGAAGAAGATGTGGAAGGTCAGCACGCAGCATCCGCAGGGAAGATTGACAGCAACAGGCTGTTTTACCTCATGTCTCGCGGACTGAGTGAGTTGGAAGCGAGAAAACTGCTGATTGAAGCGCAGTTCAGACCTGTAACAGACCGGATTCCGAATCCGGAGCTGCGGGATGCGATTTCAGAGTATGTGAAAGAGAGGCTGGAAGCCATTGAATCCGTATCTTAAAGATTTTCCTATTTTAAATCAAAAGCGGGACGGCAAACGCCTCGTTTATTTGGATAACGCTGCCACAACGCAGAAGCCGCTTTCTGTAATTCAGGCGGTGGATGAGTATTATCGCACCTCCAATGCGAACCCGCACCGTGGGCTGTATGAGCTGAGCATTCGCGCAACGCAGATGTATGAAGAATCCCGTGCGGTTGTTCGGGAGTTCATCAACGCGGATAAGGATGCGGAGGTTGTCTTTACTCGCAATGCGTCGGAGTCGCTGAATCTTGTGGCGTACAGCTACGGGATGAACTTTATTAAGGCGGGCGATGAAATTGTCCTGCCGGTTTTCGAACACCACAGCAATATTTTGCCGTGGCAGATGGTTGCAAGGGCGAAAGGCGCAAAGCTGATTTATCTGCACCCGGACCGAAACGGACGACTGCCCGAACAAGAACTGGATAAAATCGGGCCGAAAACAGCGCTGGTTGCGGTTGCACATGTCAGCAACGTGCTGGGAACCGTGTATCCCGTGGAAGAGATTGTCCGCAGAGCGCATGCCGTCGGCGCGGTGGTGGTGCTGGATTGCGCGCAGAGCATTCCGCATTATCCCGTGGACGTCAAAAAGCTCGATGTGGATTTTGCGGCGTTTTCGGGACATAAAATGTTGGCCCCGATGGGCATCGGCGTTCTGTACGGCAAAGAGGAACTGCTCAATAAAATGCCTCCGTTCTTAACCGGCGGAGAAATGATTGAATATGTTAGCGAGCAGGACGCAACGTTTGCGCCTTTGCCGCAGAAATTCGAAGCCGGCACGCAGAATGTCGGGGGCGCAGTCGGATTGGCAGCCGCTATCTGTTATTTAAAGCAGGTCGGCTACGATACCATCATTAAGACCGAAGAAGAACTTCTGGCCTATGCGCTGGAAGGTATGGCGAAAATTCCGCATGTTACGGTTTACGGCGACACAAAGGCCGGCGAGCAGCGCTGCGGCGTGATTTCATTTAATGTGGATGATGTTCATCCGCACGATGTTTCTTCCATTTTGGATTCCGACGGTGTGGCAATTCGCGCGGGACATCATTGCGCACAACCGCTGATGCATTATTTGGGTGTGAACGCTACCTGCCGAGCAAGTTTATATTTTTATAATACAAAGGAAGATATCGATATTTTCCTTGAAAGTCTGAAAAAAGTCAGGGGGTGGCTCGGCCTTGGGACTTGAAAATATATACACGCAGATTTTAACGGAGCACAACAACTCCAATCGCAATAAACACCACATAGAAAATCCAACCATTGTGCTCAAAGGGGTAAACCCCAGCTGCGGGGATGAAATTGAGTTGGAACTGCGTGAACAGGACGGTGTCATTGAGGACGCTGCGTTTACCGGCGTTGGCTGTGCAATTTCGCAGGCATCTACCTCCATTATGATTGACCTTATTAAGGGCAAAACGAAAGAAGAGGCTCTAAGGCTGGCAAATCTGTTTTTCGGAATGATTAAGAATGAAATAACGGATGAATCCCAGCTGGAGGATCTGGATGAAGCCATTGCCTTGAGAGATATTTCCCATATGCCCGCACGCGTCAAATGCGCAGTATTGGGATGGCACACATTGGAAAACGCGATTGAAGGAGAAGAAAATCACAACTAAGCGGATTGTCGAAAAGGAGCGATTTCTCATGCGCAAGGTTGAATTTTCTCCGGACCCAAACAGTCAGGCCCGTGTTGTAGGTTATCTTCATGAAGCCAGCGAGGAAATGCCGAATCGTACGGTTCGGCCATGCGTCGTCATCTGCCCGGGAGGCGGGTTCGCTATTTTGTCAGAACGTGAATCTGACCCGCCGGCATTTGCGTTTTTTTCAAAAGGCTATCAAGTTTTTGTTTTATATTACTCTCTGGCGGAACATGCCAAAAATCTTCAGCCGCTGATAGAATTGTCCCGCACGGTACAGACCATACGAAAGAACAGTGCTCAATGGGGAATTCAAACAAATCAAATTGCTGTCTGCGGATTCTCCGCCGGCGGATATGTAGCTGCCGGACTTGGCACTTTGTGGGATAACCCGGAGCTCAAGAGCAGGGCGGAAGCACAGAATGGCAACAATCGGCCCGATGCAATGATATTGTGCTATCCGGTTCTTACCGCAGGACAGTATACACATCGTCAAACAGCGGAATATTTATGTGGCGGCTCGCCGACAGAAGAACAGGTTCAATTTTTTTCGCTGGAAAAACAAGTGAATGAAAATACTCCTCCTGCTTTTTTGTGGCACACTTATGAGGATGAAGCTGTTCCGCTGGAAAACACCTTACTGTTTGCTGCGGCTCTTCGGCGTGCTCAAGTGCCGTTTGAATACCATATTTTCCAAAAAGGGCAGCACGGTCTATCCATATGTAAAGAAGAAGTCGGCACACCAAACCCACACTGTTCAGAATGGTTCCCGCTGTGCATACAGTGGCTTGGAGAATTGTTACATTATAAATATTAAACCGAATCAGAAAGCAACAGCGCTGCGGGAGTTTCCCTGCGGCGCTGTTGCTATTTGAATAGTCTGAAATTTGGTAGCAGAGTTTAGATAGGCATTGAAAACACACGGATAAGTTCGAACTCAATTGAGCTGACGGCAGCCCGATGGCCAATACGGCAGCCCTTTTTGCCTTATGGATACCTCGATTAGATGCCCAGTGTTGGCACAAGGGTTTTCATCGCATCAATGGTGCGGGAAATTAAATCGTCAAGGCTCCAGCCAAGCATGTCCGCCCCCTGCTGAATCACGTCGCGTGAGCAGCCGGCGGCAAAACTCGGCGATTTAAACTTCTTTTTCACCGATTTTAATTTCATATCCGATACACTTTTGGAAGGATGCATCAGCGCAACTGCGCCAATCAAACCGGTCAACTCATCCGTTGCAAACAAAATTTTTTCCATGAAATGCTCCGGTTTTACATCAACGGTCAGACCGTAACCATGACTGGCCACAGCGTGAATCAGTTTTTCGTCCATGCCTAAGTCACGAAGAATCTCCTGCTCTTTTTTGCAATGTTCTTCAGGGAACTGCTCAAAATCAAGGTCGTGCAGCAGGCCGACAACTTTCCAGAACTCCACGTTATCGGGATCGTACTCTTGCGCAAAGTATCCCATTACACCGGAAACAATCTGTGCGTGCTTCAAATGAAATGAATCTTTGTTGTATTCTTCCAGAAGTTTTTGCGCTTCTTCAAGTGTTGGCACTTTTCCCATGTAATTCCCTCGATTCCAAAATAATATCTCATTTCGGGATATATTCCCTATATTTGTTTTTTCTTAAATTGCAATAACAAATTGAACACTTTCACTGGATAAAGTTATCTACGGGTTTAAAGTATAAATTCTGTCCAGTTGAGCATCAAACAGTTCCTCAGGGGTCTGATAACCTAATCGTTTCCTAGGCGTGGCGTTTATCTCGTCTGCAAACATTAAGATTTGTTCGGCGGTAAAGCCATTGATGGAGCGACCCTTTGGGATATATTTTCGTAGTATGCGATTGGTCCTCTCATTTACAGGTCGTTCCCAAGCAGAATAGGGATGAGCAAAGTAGATTGCCGTGCCTAGTTCTTCAAAGGCTGAAAATGCCGCAAATTCACTGCCGTTATCTGTGGTAATACTGCGAAACACCTGCGAAAATTTCTCGCCATACTGTTCCTTTAGCTGTTCCATGGCACTGGCAACACCGGTGGTTGTTTTGCCGTCAATTCGAATTGAAAGATAATATCCTGTCAGGCGCTCTACAATGGTAAATACAACTGCCTCACCGCTTCTTTTTCGGCCCAGTACCGTATCAGATTCCCAGTGTCCAAATGTGTTTCGCTCTGCTGCCTCAGGTGGCCGCCAATCAATGGATTTCCCATTGATACGCTTAGAAAGCCGTGGTTTTCTGCGAGAATGCCTATTTAATACCTCAGGAAGTTCAAATAGCGTGAGCGGTAATTCCCCTTTCCACAGCATATGATATAGAGTTTTTGTACATGGGATTTCCTTGGCTGGAAAACGATGTTCGCTTCGGGCCCGCCCTACGCACTCATCAAAAGACCAATTATGCTTACGAACCTTTTTAACCATCCAACGGATGAAGTCGGAGTTCCTGGATACCGTTCTAGGGCGATGGCAACGACTGCGATTCGCTTTGTAGACTGCAGCTCCACGTTTGGCTGAGTAGCCGGGTTTGCGACCTCGGCCGGAGTATTCCGGTGTGCCACGTCGTAGTTCATAGCCCACGGTAGAGGGGCTGCAATTGATTGCGCGAGCAATCTTTCGATTGCTAAATCCCATCTTCTTTAACTGTTGGATTGCGCCACGCTCTTCTGCTTTAAGATGCTGTCCCCTCTTGCGTTCTTCGATCTTTATGATAGAATGGTTCTTGTCCATAGTGTTCAGGCCTTTCTGTCAGTATTTAGTGTGGTAACTTTATCCTAACAGTTCCCTGTGCGCTATGGAATCTTTTTATGTGTTCAATTTGATTTTACAATCTACCATATTTGTTTTTTATCCTATCGATTTGAATGGGTTTTGTCAAGGCCCAATGTTAGGGATGTAAATGTTGTCAATATGTCTTACTGCGCTTCATGCTGCTACGGCTAGGCATGTATTTCATCTGTGCAATTGCGTTTTGTTTGGCTTTGTAGACAAAGACAATGAAAAAAATATACCTATTATTGCCAAATACTGGCGAAAGTGCTATAATAAAAATAATCACTATTATTAATGCTGTTTATGTGGTGCATTGCAGGCCACAGGAAAGGAGTCGGAATGATTTGGAAAGATAAGTACAAACTAGGAGTTCCGTTAATTGATGAACAACATCGGGAACTTTTCAGCAGGGTTACCGATTTTGTGGAAACAGTTCGCAAGCCGGTTGCCTGGGATGAAAAGACCCGCAAGGTGCAGGAAACGCTGGATTTTATGAAAGATTATGTCATCACGCATTTTCATGATGAGGAAGAATATCAAAAGCAGATTGGCTATCCGGATGTGGAGAAACATCGCAAAATACATAATGATATGGTGCGCTATGTTGCTGACGTGGCGCGACAGGTTGAGCAAAACGGCTGTCAGGAACAGTTGATTCAGCAGTTTGCCGGAAAACTTTTGGCATGGCTGATCAACCACGTTGCTTCGGAAGACCAAAGAATAGCGGATTTTGTCGCCAAAAAGGAGAATGTCACTCATGGATAATGCACTTTATTCAACCTTCCTTTCTGCAACGCGTGATGTGTTAAAAACGATGCTTGATGTGAACAGTATGAAAGAAAATCCGGGCGGACTGCAAGACAAGGAAGAACTCAGCATCTCAATTCAAGTTACGGGCAGCTTAACGGGTGAAATCATTTATCGCTTTCCAAAAGAAACATCCCTTAATATGGTTAAAATCATGAGCGGAGGAATGGATTTTGAAGAAGTGGACGATTTTGTCACATCCGCAGTGGGTGAAATAGCAAATATTATCAGCGGAAAAGCTTTGATTTCCCTTTCTGAACAGAAAATTGTCTGCGATATTTTGCCGCCCAAAATTCTTTCGGAAACCGAAGACTCCAAATCAGAAGCCCTCGACAGCGGCATTCGAACGCAAATCCAGTCAAATGTTGGCAGTATAGAAATTGATATCCGGCTTTGCGCGTAGCACGAAATATCTTATAATTAATTTTGGCATCTTGATCGCATTTCGGGGTAAGCAAGAAAAGCTGCAGATGTATAGATTTAAAAAAACATCTGCAGCTTTTTGTAGCACGTAAAATCATTTAGAGGGAATATGGTTGCACGCTTTTTTTCTATTATTCTTTACGTGAAATAGAGAAATAATGAAATTAGATAGAATCGTCCAGTAATTTGTCATGATGATTTGTGCAAGGTGGAGATATGTAAATCAAGTCAATTTTTGTTGCAAAATATCTTGACAAAAACGGGATAAAATGTTATATTAATCAAGTCACATTGAGGTGTCCAAAATGCTGGCGTAGCTCAGTTGGTAGAGCAGCTGATTTGTAATCAGCAGGTCGGGGGTTCGAGTCCGTCTGCCAGCTCCATGTACAACTTAAAGTAAGAGTTTTGGCGAAAGACAAAACTCTATATATGGGAGAGTTCCAGAGCGGTCAAATGGGGCAGACTGTAAATCTGTTGCCTTTCGGCTTCGATGGTTCGAATCCATCCTCTCCCACCAAAGAGATAAGCCCGCATGATTCTGAGAATCATGCGGGCTTTGCTGTTACCGTAAAAAAGCTCTATGTCAATAGTCGGGGTAACCTAAAATGGAAACACCGGATAAAGCGGCATTAAGCTGCTCTGTTTTTCGTTGAATTCTTGAATATAAGAATACTATTTGTCTAAGCCGTGAAAATTATGATAACCATGCTCCTGTTTCGCGTAAACTTGCGGTAGCCGATAAGCTGTAAAATCATAAGCAACCGTCTAAGCAATAACAATCAATCACAAGCAATTTTACAGGGTTGTTTACCACAAATATAAAAGAAAAAAACCGCACGAACCCAGCGTTCATGCGGTTTTTCACTATTTTGGCGGAGAAAGAGGGATTTGAACCCTCGCGCCGGTTGCCCGACCTACTCCCTTAGCAGGGGACATAAAAATGGCTTATATACTGGATTTTTTAGCTATTAAGTGGGAATAAAGTGGGAATACATCAGATTTTATTTGCTGCAGCTATCTTTTCGCTAACCGGAAGTCTGTTGTAATTGTCTATTGCTGTCTGATATTGTGCGTGACCTCCCATAGCTGCGATTAGTGCTGGGTGTACCCTGTTTTGCGCCAATAGTGTAAAGAATGTATGCCGACACGTGAGCGGAGGATAATGACGTATATGCAGCCGTTCAATTGTATTCCAATAATTTTCATAAAAATTGTCAAGATTCATGTGGATTAGCTTTTTATTATTTTGATTGTAAAACCGTTCTATAATTGGATAAATCAGATCGCTTATGGGTATTTCACGGTCGCGGCCTGCGGCTGTTTTTTCTCCTCCAATCATATAATGTTTGTCCAAAAAGATATTATCCTTTTTGATTCCAAACAGTTCGCCTGTCCGCATACCAGTATAAATCATAATCAGTATATACCCAGTAAATTCATGCGCTTCTGATGGTCCTTCTGGGCACTGCCCATTATAATCATCCCAGAATCTTGCTATCTCTTCTTCGCTAAACACTTGTCGCTTAGCTGTTGGCGCATCCGGAAGTTCTATATATTCCGTTTTATTTTGTTTCTCATAATCGTGCTGGATTGCGATGGTATATAAATGGGACAGCAGTACTTTCATATCACGCGCGGGATAATATTTATCCGTTGCTTTGTTAATCACCGATTGCATAACTTGTACGTTCAGATCAGAGATTTTATATAGCTGTATCGGTTCCAGCTTGTCCCATGCGAATCTCATTTTATCTTTTTGTGATTGACTTAGTTTATCATATTTCTTCGTGTTCTGGTACATTCCGTATAATTGAGATAATGTTGGCGTCTTAACTTCTGGAGGCGCGTTTTTCAACGTTGGTATAGCCGCTAACGCGTCTTTTTTCTTCTCAAACACTTTAGTTCTACGACGCTTTTTTAGTTTACTGCCGTCCATATAGTATCCAATAACTACTTCTGCTTTGTATTTTCCATTTGGTAGTTTATAAACTGTACCTGTACCATTCCCACGTGATTTTGTTTTACGCTGCGTTACTGTTTGTTTGGCGCCGCAGTACATGCAGTATATGGATTCATCTGGTATCTCGGTCATACATTTTTTACATTTCATACAACCACCTAAAATTATAGCCACCCGATTACGGGCGGCTTTTTTATTTGTCTTGTAATGCTTGTATAACTTTAAGTATTTGCTTCCGATCATCGTCGCTTAGCGGCTCTCCGTTGAACATAAGGCCATGTGCATTTTCAAGAAGATGTTTTAAATCAGGAGTCTCGTTGCTTGGCGTAGTGGGCTTTTCGGTTTGCTCCGCACCATCCATAAAATACTCTATTGATACGTCAAAATACTTTGCTATTTTCATTAAGCTTTTCATAGATGGTTTCTGTTTATGTTTTTTCCACTGTGTAATTAGACCGTTCGTAATCCCCGCTTCTTTTGTTAACTGCGCAGCAGAGACATTATGAGATTCCATTAACTTTAAAATTTTGTCTATTGTATCCAAAGCAAGCACGGCCTTTCTGTATATAACAACAAAATTAGAGAAATCTCAAAAATACCACTTGAATATTTGAGAAAACTCTAATATACTATTGCTTGTAAATAGTTATTCACCTAAAAGACAATAAAAAACTAGGCTTTTGAAAAACTCCATTTTTCAAAAGCAAGTATATGTAACTAACAAAAACATTATACTTTCCCTTTTGAAAAATTTCAAGGGCGGAAAGGAGGAAATCGACTTTTTAACTATTTAGCATGTGGAAATTTAGGCAGATTAACGGATAAAGGAGATGAAAGAAATGAAAATCACAATTGAGGGTGAACCTAAAGAAATAGCCGTCATTGAGCTGGCACTCAAAAGCGGCTGCGATGTTGATAGCGTTGCAAAGGAAATCGCTGAAAAGATGGAAACAGCAACAACCTCGGTGTAACGCCCAATGAAATTTTTGGCTTCGGAGGTGAGCAGACGGCCAGTTAAGAGAAGCGATAACACCGGAGAAGGGAGGAAAAATAGAGTGAGTGAATTAAAGTTCAATCAGCTCACTATTCAAGATGGGCATATTTTTTTAAATGGCACAGAGATTGAGTGTGTGAAAGAGTTCAATTTAAAAAGCTCCACCGATGGCACGGCAGAGCTTTCACTTAAAACCATTGTTGATTTAACATCAATGCGTTTGCGTCAGCATGGCAAAAAATGCAAAGGAGTGAGAAAAATGAGCAATATTAAACCGTTTGATGCAGAACCAATAAAAATGGAGCCTGCTACCAAACAAGACTCCATTTTTATCAAAATTCCTATTAAATGCGTCCATTATATCAGTTCTGAAAATGAAAAAATTCTAAGGAAAGCTGAAAATGATGGACTAGTTAACATTGCTGCATTACAAGCCAAAATTCAAGAAGCTGCTAATGAAGGAGCTTTTGATATTAGGCTGTAATTTCATTGAGCAAATCCGTCAATGAGTTATAGCATTTCAAAGGATCGGAAGATTTCTCGCGCTTTACATAAAGAAAATACGGACCAATAGATCCAGACTCAATTTTAAGCTTCATTTTTTCGATTTTAGCTTTATAATCTTCAATTTCTTCTACAATCGTTTTCTGGTGTGGCTTTCCAAAGCTTACCATAACTTCAGGTTTGTTTGGATTAAGCGCAACGATAAACTGAGATTTTTCAGAGGGCATGGAAACGTCTAACTTTAGTTTGATTTTTACGCCAACATATCCTGTAGGCTTACCAAAATCCAGAGTGGCAGATGAGCCTCCATATTTGGCACTTATGGAAGTTTCAGAACGCTGAACATTGAATTTTGCTTTACCAAAATAATTTGCAAATTCATTGACTGTTTTGCTTATAAGGTCTTTTTCTTCTGAATCTACCATAGCATTGTATTTTTGGACTAGATCGCTATATTCAGCTTTCAAATCTTCCAGTTCACGAATTTCATCTAATCCCATTCTATTCACCTCCCTTCTACCACAATTTTACAGCGATAGACGTGATTTTTCAAGAAATGAAACAAGCCAAGAATCGAAACAGATTTATCGAAACATTGCACTACAAAAACTGGCCCTCAAATTTCAGGGGCAGGACAGTAATATTCAGCACATCGATATTGACAATATTACAATTCTTAAGAAAAGGAGTGTTAATGTGAACAATCAGCTATCTGTAAAAACAGTCCCGTTCATGGGTGATGAACTCATGGCGGCAAAGGATGAAAAAACAGGCAAGATTTATGCTGGTGTTTCCTACATATGCAGGGGGATTGGGTTTGATAAAAACTTCAAGGATGCTGAAGTCAAGCGCGTACAGCGTGACATTGTGCTGAAAAAGGGGTGCGTCAAATTTGACGCAGGGGTGTTTGACCCGCACAATGAGACGATTGCCATCGACAACGACTTCATCCCACTCTGGCTTGCAAAAATCAGCATCACCCCGACCATGAAAAAAGAGCATCCGGAAGTTGCGGACAAGCTGGTCCAGTACCAGCTGAAAGCGCAAAAGGTCCTTGCCAATGCGTTCTTGCATCCAGACAAGACACCGCCCACAAAATCAAAGTACCGCGCTCTGCCGCCGGTCAACCATTCTGTGGAAATCTTGCAAAAAGCGTGGATTGCCGCCGGTGTGGATAAAAAGCGTGCCGCTGCAGCTGTGTCTGCAATCTACAAACAAGTTTACAGCGACATAGGAATAGACATCCCAAGCATCCCTGTTAGATGCGAAAAGACTTACGACAAAGAACAAATTGCAAAAGCTCTCGGGGTGTACTCGAAATCCGGGAGACCACACTCGCAGGCGATAGCGGCAATTATCCGGACCCTCAATATTCCGGCGGATTGCATTGAGCATTCACCTTTTGCTGCTAACGGTCATTCAGATGATTACGACAGGTTCAAGGCTCCCGTACTTGATATGGTGCGTGACTGGATTGTAGGACACTGCTATCCAAACCCAATCAAATTAGATAAGGCTTATCACGTTCATTATGAACATTAATGTTTTTATAAAGGAGGTTTAAATTTGTTTGAAGGCGAAAAGATTAAGCAAGAACTTAAGCGCGAAGGACGCTCCATCAAATGGCTCTGGCGCATTGTCCGCACACGTGGATTTAGCACACTGGCCTATACGCGCTTCATTGAAATTCTCAATGGCTCGTACCTTGGCGGATATGCGCCTAACGTGATTCAAACCGCAAAGCAAATTCTTAAGGAAGGAGAAAAATCAGCGTGACGCTGGATGAAATCAAAAAATCCCCAAAAGATTTTCTATTGCCAGCCGATATAGCACCGCTATTGGGCTGCAATGCATACAGCATCAACGTGCAAGCACATGAGGACATCAAAAACCACACAAACAGCTTCGGGTTTCCAGTTTGCGTGATTGGTCGGCGGGTTAAGATACCCAGAAAAGCATTTCTTAAGTTTGTGGAAGACGGACAGGTTGAGCGATGAGCGCGATGCGTGTTTGTGAAAAGAAGATTTGATAGATGCTAGGGGGACAAGCATGAAAATCCAATCTGACAGTGAATACCGTCAACTTAAGCAGGACATCGCAACCGCCCGTAAAATCATTGCAAATGCGACCGCCCAATACCGTAAGCGCAAACTTGGATTGCAAAAAAAGCGGCAATTAAAAAATCTGCAAGAAGCATATGCGGACCTCAATGATTACGGCAGCAGAGATGACATCATAGAGGCCTATGGATATGGAATTATCCCAGAATCAGAACGGGACCGATTGCTTGACCTATGGGACGGCAGGGAATTATCGAAGAAAGCCAGCGAGACATATGAGGACCGTGTGATTGACATGCTTGGCGTAGCATATCGTGCAGTTGATAAAGCCTATCTTGATGACTTGTATGAATACGAGGAAAAGCGAAAGGAGAAGAAAACATGAATGTACATGAACTGATTGGCGCATTGAAGAGCCACAAGGCTGGGTGCAACGGCTGTGGATATGAACACAACTGCAAAGATGGACATTGTGCATTAATGGTACAGGCGGCAGACGAGCTGGAACGGCTGAACGCTTTTGAGGGTAGCCAATCCCGGCAGGACAACCAAATGGAAATATCTGAAATCATAAGTGGCCTCAAAGATTTAATTAAAGACCGAGAAGCATTGATGGACGATGACTGCGATAGTGTGTTTGCGCATGACAAAGCAGTGCTGGAGGCCGCTGTTCAGATACTGAATCAGAAGTTGGAGCCTACACCATGACCGCCCGTTGCACAGTCTGCGGTCGTCAATGGATTATCTCCGTCCGGCAAGACAAGCACCGGTACATATGTCCATCATGCGCGTTACGTGACAGGCTCATTCAGACGGGATTTTTAAAAGGAGTTGATAACCAGTGTGCCACATCCGCACCGCATCAAAAGCAGCCGTATTGATTGGTACGGCATTGTTTGTAGCAAGCGCTCCGGTATTTAATGTCATCGGCCTAATCGGTTCCATTACACTATTTGCAACCGGCACTATAGGGTGCATCGAAACGGAGGCCTGAGTATGATTGATCCATGCCTTCGTTGCCCGTGCAATATACATAAACAAACATGCCGCAAATTCTGTACCGTCTATAAGGCGGCAGTGCGAAAGGATGTTCATATTGGTATGGTGGAGATTTTTCGCAACCAGCATGACCGAATTGTACGGGCAAAAAAATAGCCGCTCTCCGATCGGTATCGGAAAAAGCGGTTCTTGTGAAAAAGAAACAATATATATTTTAGCAATTTAGAAGAAAATGTCAATATAAAACGATTAGGAGGGATAAAAAATGCGCAGATGCGAATCCTTTGCCTCGGCCTTGCTGTGGGAACTCGTCAAGCAGCAGGTTCCTCAGTTAACGGAAGAGGAGTACCATGATGCGCTTCGGTACACCGCTCAGAAACATCATATGGCAATTGAGTATATAGCGGCGCTGGTGGCCGAAGCGGTCGGACAGGCAAGGCTATCGGAGGGAACGCTTGATATTGCCCGTAACGACCGGAACTTATATCTAAAATCGGAAGGGAATGAAACAGCGTGACAAAGAAAACCATATTTGACAATGTGGCAAGAAAAGAGCAAATCAAGGCCCGATATCAGGCAGCATTGCAAGTGGCAGAAAAAAAGGCCGCTCTCGGCGCTGACAACACCGAAAACGGCAAAACAAATCCCTTTAATTTAAGTATAGCAATCATCCTTTCAAACGTCAAGAAAGAAGGTGAATTTGCATGAAATTGCTGTATTTGGCTCTTGACCATTTTAAGGGTGTAAATCGATTTGAATTTGCGCCCAATGGCCATGATGCGGATATCTACGGTGACAATGCAACCGGAAAAACAACGGTAGCAGACGCGTATTTCTGGCTTCTGTTTGGGAAGGATTCCTCCGGAAGTTCCAATTTTGATATTCTCCCAAAAGACGAGATGGGCCATGTTATAGATGGACTGGAAGCATCTGTTACGGGCAAATTTGAGGACGATGCCGGAGGAACATTTACTCTGCGGCGGGTATACCATCAAGTGTTTACGCGCAAGAATGGTGAGGCGGAACGGAAATTCAAAGGAAATACAACGGAATTCTACATTAATGATGTTCCAAAACCGCAGAAGGAATATAACGCGTTTGTCGCCGGACTCTGTGAGGAAAAGACATTTCAACTGCTGACCGACCCGGATATGTTTGCAGGGAAACTCAAATGGAATGAGCGGCGGGATATGTTAATCCAAGCGTTTGCTCCGAATTTAGATGACAGGGAAATCATCAATGCACATAAAGAACTGCAACCTCTCGGCGGTTACATAGGGTTTAAATCCGTTGATGAATATGTGGAGATAACCAAGGCGCAGCGCCGCAAAATCAATGATGAGCTGCGAGGGATGCCCGAACGGATTGATGAGGCTGAAAAGGCTAAGCCTGTGGATTTGCCGGAGCCGAATGACGGACCGGCCATGGCACGGCTGCAAAAGCAAAAAATCAAACTCGAAAGTGAAATCAGTGCATTGCTTAACGGAGAATCACTTTCTTCGATTCGCAGGCAGATTTCCGAAATTCAGGCTGACATTTCAAAGGCATCGGTAGAGTACAATCGCCGAACAACTGCAGGAAATGCCGGAATAGAAGCGGAAGCCGCAAAGCTCCGAGCCGAGATTGCAGAACTTTCCGGAAAGATAGCTTCCACTCAAACTAAATTGCAGTCCGATGAGGAATTTGTTTCCCGCATGACAAAGGAAATGGATGACCTACGGGAGCAGGGAAAACAAATCTTCGAACAGAAACTAAACCCGGAAGATAACATCTGTCCCACCTGTGGACAAGAGTTCCCTCCGGACAAGCAAGAGCAGATTTTGAGTGATTTCAATGAGCAGAAAGCGCGAAAGCTTCGAGAAATTTCTGAGAAAGGCAAGAGCCTGAAATCCACCCGGGACAGTATGGTACAGGATGCCACGGAACTAAAGCAGCAGCTTGAAGAAGATTCCAAAAAGTTGGAGGCCTTACAGTCCCGCCTTGACCACTGCATCAAGCAATATGTGAAGCCTGCACCGTTTGAATCTACGGATGAATTTCATGAGCTGAACCGAAAACTACAGGATGCTCAAAAGCAGCTTGAGACAGTGCTATCAGCTTCGGGACAGCGGGAGGCTATGCTTAAAGAACAGCTTAAAAATGTGTCAGCTGATTTGGATCAATTGAAAAAACGTGCGTTAAACAAAGAGATTGCAGCCCGTCAGGATAAGCGGATTGAGGAATTGAAACAGCGGGAGACGGAACTGTCCGAGATGCTGGCTACATATGATAAAGGCTTACAACTTGCAGAGCAGTTTACGCAGCAGAAAGCGAAGGATATTGAGGAAAAAGTCAACAGCGCATTTCAGCTGGTTCGGTGGAAACTGTTTGATATGCAGATTAACGGCGGCATAAAGCCCTGCTGTGAGGCAACGGTCAACGGGATTGAATACGGAACCAACTTGAACAGTGCCGCACGGCTCAACGCCGGACTGGATATTATCAATACGCTTTCCGGTGTGTTTGGAAAATCGGTTCCTGTATGGATTGACAATGCAGAATCGATTACGAAATATTTTCCGATTCAATCACAAGTCATCCGACTGCATGTGTCCGCGTCGGACCGAAAACTTCGAGTGAAAGTGAAAGAGTGAGTGTACCAATTCCAAAATTGATAAGGAGGATTCTATATGAGTAACGCAAAAGAAATGACTGCTGCAGTACAGGCAAAAGATATTACGCTTGGAACCAACATTTTCAGCGGATTCCAAGAGTTTCAGGTGGCCCAGCGCATGGCGCAGGCGCTTGCCAGTTCTACTATCGTACCGAAAGATTATCAAGGCAATATCGGCAACTGCATCATTGCTTTGGAAATGGCGAACAGGCTGAACACCAGTCCCATGATGGTGATGCAGAACCTCTACATCGTCAACGGCCGTCCGGCTTGGAGCAGCCAGTATATTGTGGGGATGATTAATGCAAGCCGAAAATACAAGACGGAGCTGCAGTATCATTTGGAAGGCACCGGCATGAATATGTCCTGTTACGCTTATGCGGAGGACCATAACGGGCATATTGTGAAAGGCCCGGTTATCACCATGCAGATGGCAAAGGATGAAGGATGGCTGGATAAGAACGGTTCCAAATGGAAAACCATGCCGGAAGTTATGCTCCGGTATCGTGCGGCTTCCTTCTTCGGCCGTTTAAACTGTCCGGACATGATTATGGGTATTTACAGCGCCGACGAGGTTGTGGAACTTGGACCGGACGCATATCGGGAAATCGATCCCGCCGAGAAAGTCCAGCAAGAAATTCAAGAAAAAGCAAATCAGGAGCCAGTTGATATTCATGTAGATCAGGACACCGGTGAGGTAAAGGAACAAGCGCAAAAAGTACAGAAAGAGGCCAATGTATCGGCACAGAAAACGCCCACACAGGCATTGAAAAAGCAGAAGCAACAGAAACCCGCGCCTGCGGACAAATCATCCGATGCCGGTTATGACCCGGGGTTTTAATCGATGATTGAAGTTATGTGCCTTGCTTCCGGAAGCTCCGGCAACTCCTACGCCATCGACGACGGTGAGAGTGTCCTGCTTTTGGAAGCGGGCATTCCCGCTAAAAAGATGTTATCCGGCTATTTGGACTTGCTGCCTCGTGTGTCCGGATGCCTGATAACCCATGAACATATGGACCACGCAAAAGGCGCCGCAGGACTGGCTTCCAGAGGAATTGACCTTTACGCGACTGCAGGTACATTTTCAAATATCAAAGACATAGACAGGCCCTACCGCAAACATGTAATCCGCGTCAATGAGCAGTTTTATTTAAAAAGCTGGGTTGTTTTGCCGGTCGAAACAAAACACGATGCAGCGGAACCGTGTGGGTATCTGCTCTATTCCATGGCGGCAAAGGAAAAACTGTTGTTTGTCACAGATACCTATTACATTCCAAGCCGGTTTAACAACCTGAATGTGATTATGGTCGAATGCAACTACAGCCTTCCGATTTTAGAGCAGAACATTCGGAACGGACTGGTGCCGGAGTCCATGAAGTCCAGACTGCTGCGTTCTCACTTTGGCTTGGAACATGTGCTGGATTTCGTCAAGGTAAACGATATGCGGACAGTAAGACAGATTTATTTACTGCATCTTTCCTCCAATAATGCAAATTCAAAACAATTTCAAAGGGTAATTGAGCGGGCAACCGGAAAGCCTGTAACGGTATTTTAAAAGGACGGTGTAAAAATGGCATGGATTCAGGTGGACGACGGAATCCGAGAACACGATAAAATCTACAATTTGGCAGATGCTTTGGGTATCACAAACGCACACGCCGTTGGCCTGATGGTTTGCTTTTGGACATGGGCCGCTACGGCAGCTCCGGATGGCGATATCACAAATTTCCCTCCAAGAGCGATTTCACGGGCTGCGGGCTGGGACAAAGGCGGTTCAAAAGGTGCGCTGAAATTTTACAATGAGCTGATGAGAATTAATTTCTTAGAAAAGCACGAGGACGGAACGATACATATTCGAAATTGGGAACAGCGTGCAACACTTCTTTTGGATTACATAGAAAAGCAGCGTGAAAATACACGTCGTCGGGTTCAGAAATGCAGGGAGCGGAAAAAGAAGAAACAAAGCGTTACAGTAACGCCACAACAAGACGCACCTGTAACACCTTGTAACAGTGATTGTAACGTTACAGAAACGTTATGTAACGGTACTACCTTACCTAACCTAAAAGTACCTAACCATAATAAGCTTAGTGTAATAAATACCCCATCATCTTCTACGGTAGAAGGCGTTACATCGGACGTTACATCGAACGGTGGGGTGGAGAAAAATTTTGAAACGGTCTGTCAGGCGTTTGAGGAAAAAGTCAATCCGATGCCGTCAGCGAAAGATGGGAGCATTTTGCAGGAACTGTTTCAGACCTATCCCGTGTCGCGGATTCTGAAAGCGATAGAGGAAACCTGTCGCTGCAAGGGACGGTCGGCTTCGTACGTGCGCAGTGTTTTGCAAAACGAAGACAGGGAAAACAAGGAACGGTCACCGACGCAAGGGCTGAACCTGGCAGACCCGAACCGCTATAAAGCTTTTGGGAAGTGCATGACATGATTGACGAAAAAATCCTGCAGCGTTCGGACGTGTTTGACACCGGAGAAATTTGCCCAAAGTGCGGCGAACATATCTACGCGGTTGGCATTCGAGTGGGTGGCAAACGGGCAATTTTTAAAAAGCCGTGTTCCTGCCGCGATGCTGAGATTAAGGCTGAAGATGCAAAAAGACGAGCGCGTGAACTGGAAGCGGCACGCCGGCGCCGCCGTCAATGGGCGGATATTCCGCAAATGTTTTCAGGCGCAACGCTGAAAGGTTATCGCCGTGTTCCCGGGACGGAAGAAGCATTCGAGGCCGTAAAAAATTATCTTCTGAACCGAGAGGAAAACTTCCGCACAGGGCGCGGATTAATCTTGATGGGTGCTGTCGGCTGCGGAAAAACGCATCTTGGCTGTGCAATCCTGAACTGCGCCCTGCAAGACGGATACCGAGCGGTCTATTGGAACGTTCCGCAGCAGCTTGAGATGATGATGTACGGTCATTCCGACGAGGAGGAACAGGTTCGGATTTTGGACAAGGCAATTCTGTCGCAGGTGTTGCTCCTCGATGACCTCGGGGCCGAAAAATCCAGCGAATGGACACGCAAGGAACTTACGGTAATACTCGATGAGAGATACCGCAACAACAAGCCGACCATCATTACCAGCAACTTGATGCTGACGGATAATGAACTACGAAAAACCTGCGGCGACCGCGCTTACAGCCGGTTGTGCTCCGACCATTACCGAGCAGTGGCACTGACAGCGGGAGATTACAGGAGGCGAAAGATATGAACGAGATTTGTTTTACTATTCCTGGACCACCAAAAGGCAAAGCAAGGCCACGCGTAGTTAGGGCAAAAAACGGGCGCAGCCTTACATATACCCCGGATAAGACCGTTGCTTATGAAGAACTGGTCCGGATCAGATATCAGGCTGCGGCCAAAGGTTTCCAATTCCCGAAGGACGCCCAAGTTGCAGTTCAGATCGTTGCATGGTATCCAGTTCCAAACAACAAGAGCAAAAAAGTCAAAACTGCTATGCTGTCAGGGCGGATTAACCCGACAAAAAAGCCAGACTGTGACAATATCGTGAAAATTATCTGCGATGCTCTTAATGGTTTTGCATACAAGGACGATGCACAGATTACGCAGGTGCAAATCAAGAAAAAGTACTCCGATATTCCGAAAACAGATGTAAAGCTATGGGAGATATAAGAACAAATGCTTAAATGTCTCTAATGCAAATATTATAGAAAGATTTTCCTAGATCCGTAATACTAATCGAACCTAACTGATCAGATATGACTTCATCCGCTTGACACTTATAAGAGCGTTTGGCTTCTAAATAGTGCGGGCTATTTTTTATACAAGAGTAATTAATTTTGTTGACATATGAGACATCATTTTTAATTGAAATTAGGCCGTTTTTTTGTAAATTGTCGAGAGAGATACTTATTTGTTCGGCCGATGTAAAAGTCATCCAAGTGATATTTCGAACAAGAGTTATGCCTCCTTTCGTTTTATCGGGATGTTCTCTTCTTATGTTAATTATTGGCCTAATAGGTCTTTCAACCACAGCTTTCATTACTTTGGCATCCACTGGTGAAAGTTGTTTTATGATTTCAACAAAAGCTGGGTGGACATTATCTTTTTCATCAACATACATTGATCTGGCGAGAAGATTTGCATACATGTTTCTTAATTCATTGCTATCCATTGAATAGGAGATGGCCTGAATGGCCGGTACTGCTACATATGATTCCGGTTGGACTATTTTTTCAGGATCCATGTTTTTTAATTTTTGAGCAAGTAACTTTTTAGTTTCACCAACCGCATATTCTTTTTTAGCAATCCAAATATCGACTCCACTAAGGGCCGCATTTATTGCCTTGGGGATTCTGGCTAGCATTTTGCCTGTCTCTTGAACACTGGGTTGCAATCCATCTTTGTATAATTCGGGAATTGTTTTTAGAGCCTTTCCGGCACCATCAATTAATGTTTGTGGATCCATAGTTTTTCACCTCAAAAACATTATATGACAAAATTCTTATAAACAAAAGAGGGAACTTATGAGGAAAATGATATATCTTAGAATATTGTGTTGCAATTTTGAACTTAAAATTTTGCAAATAATGCGGATAATTGTCCGAAAAGCTGAAGGGTTCATTCAAATATTTATCTAAAGTTGTGAAGGATAGAAAGGATGGTTTAATGACGGTCGATGAAGTAAAGAATCTGCTGAAAATTTATTATGACATTCCCACGATGATCGCCGAGGAATTTGCCACCATCCGAAACTGTGAAATGGAAAAAAACAAGGTTGTCCTGCCGCCTGCCAACATTTCAGGGCTGCCGGGCGGCAAGGGTATGACCACAGACCTGACGACATCCATGGCACTGGCCAACCAAGTACGGTATTATGACGATGAAATTAAACGCTGCACCCGCCGCATCGCAGAGTTGCGAGATGCAAAGAACTGGCTGGGTGTTGCCCTCGGCAAGCTGGATCCGACGGACCGGTACATATTGGAGCTGCGGTATATGGGTGACCCGAAAAATCGAAAGCAGGCACATCAACGCCGGCCGACGTGGAAAGAAATTGCTGAGCTGGTGCATTACAGTAAAAGCCAAGTACTGGAGCGGGTTCGGGTTTCACTTCTACAACTAGCTATGATGTCCGATCAAATAGTCTTTCCGGGAATGCTTGCTGAAAAAACCGGACACTTTCGGACACTTCCGGACTAAATCGGTCATTTCCGGAATTTTATTTGTGGTACTATATAATCAAGGAATTTCGCAAAAGGCGTCCGGTACAAATCGGGCGCCTTTTCGTGCCTTAGAACGTGCGGGACCGACAGAAAGGAGCCGCATGGAAGAATATATTAATCGCATTTACAACATGCAGCATTTATGCTATCATGAAATTAAAAATAGGTATAGGAGTTAGATACGATGTCCAGTATATGGCTAGATGAAGTAATTGCTGCAATGAAAGAGCTGGGCGGAGATGCTAATTATACAGATTTATACAGACAAATTGAAAAAAGAGGTAATATTGATTTAAGTAAGCGAAAGCACTGGAAAGACCGAGTTAGGACAACAATCGAAGAATTTTCTAGCGATTCTAAAGCGTATAACGGAAAAAAAGATATGTTTTTTTCTGTTGAAGGTATTGGAAAAGGGCATTGGGGACTTAGAAATTTTGAACCCTCAGAAAACGATGTAAATCTGACTGAAGATGATAGCGGTTATCCAGAAGGGAAACAGTTATTGCGCAAGCATATTTGCCGAGAAAGAAATCCAAAAGTTATCTATGAAGCGAAAAAGAAATTTAAAGAATCTCACAACGGAAAACTGTTTTGTGAAGCTTGTGGATTTTCCTTTACCGATACATATGGAAGACTTGGAGAAGGTTTTATAGAAGGGCATCATAAAATACCAGTACGCGATCTTCCTGATGGCGCTAAAACAAAAGTAGAGGACATTATTATGCTGTGTTCAAATTGTCATAGAATGATACATAGATTAAAAGCTTCGGAGAATTCACTTGAAGAATTGAGAAACTTATTAAATAAAAAATAAATTTTATCAAGTTAATAACATATGGGTATTCCACACTGCAGGATCAAGTTTTCTCCACACTTTCAACCGATTTTTCAACATATAGTACTTGTCAATTACATAACAACAATATATTGGACGACCTTCGGGCCGTCCTTTTTTATACCCATTTTTAGGAGGTGGCGATGAGAGTTGCCAAGGCGCATAGAACGTCCTTGCCGTGCGTACCTTTGTCCGAACACAACGAGCAATTCAAACGGGTATTGCGATGAGCATCAAGAACTTGCTAAGAAACGAAAAGCAGATAGACGAGTCAGTGCATATCAGCGCGGCTATGACAAGCGCTGGGAGCGATTTCGGGCGCGATATTTGCGGGAACATCCGTTGTGTGTGGATTGCCGGGCAAAGCACAGATTGACGCCGGCAACAGAAGTGCACCATATTCGGAAGCTGAAGGATTACCCGCAGTTAAAATATGCGGAAGATAATCTCATGGCACTGTGCCACAAATGCCACAGCAAGAGGACAGCGCGAGGAGAATGACACCCATAGGGGAGGTCAAATCTCTACAAGAGAATTGCAGGAGACCGCTGGCGTCGCTCCGCGTGAAACTTTTTCCCAAAACTAATAAAACATGGAGGTGCTCGATATGGCACGGCCAACAAAACCGGTTGCCCTTGTTAGCGGGCACCGTACAAAAGACGAACTCGCCGCTAGGCGTGAAGCTGAAGCTGCAATGCTTACAGGCGTTCCAATGAAGATGCAGTTTCAGAAAAAATGGCATAAAATTGCTGCCAAAGAATTTGAACGTATAAAAAAGTTACTTGCCACTATTGGTAAAGACGATGCTCTCTATGAGCAAATTATTAACACACACTGTCTTCTTGTGGAAGAATGCCAACAGATTGAGGATATTAGAAACCAGTTCATAAGGTCAAAAGAAGAATTACAGGCGGATTATCAGGCCGGCCGCACCGGAAATCCTGAAAGTGATGGAATTAGTGCAGCGGAATATTACCGTTTGCTTGTAAAGTTGTCGCAAAGTATTATGAGCTGCGATAAACAACTTATGGCGAAGCGAAAAATGCTGCTTGATATCGATAAGGAGAATGTCATGACCGTGCAGTCTGCACTTCGCTCCATTCCCAAAAAGCCTGAGAAAAAACAAAAAACAGGCATGGCTGCATTCATGGAACATAGAGCGGGTGGAGGTTAATGTACGATGCAAAGAAAGCCAATGAACCAATAGATTTTATTCAACTTCTGCATCTTACGGACGACTTTTACGGACAACCGTTTATTTTGCAGCCGTGGGAAAAAGAAGTCGTCCGCGATGTATATGGAACGTTAAACGAACGTGGTTATAGACAATACAGCTACGCTTACCTTGAAATTCCGAAGAAAAACGGCAAAACAACTTTGATTGCTGGGCTTGGCCTTTATCACCTGGTATGTGACGGCCCCGGCGGACAAATTTATTGCTGTGCGGCGGACCGAGATCAGGCATCACTTGCATATCAAGCAATGCTGCAAATGATAGACCAGGACGAAACTTTACAAGAAATTTTGCAGGTCACGGACAGCAAAAAATTGATACGCAACTGCCAAACTGGAACTTTTCTTCGGGTGTTATCCGCAGAAGCATATACAAAGCACGGTCTTAATCCAACGGTCGTTATTTTTGATGAACTCCATGCCCAACCCAATCGGGATTTGTGGGATGTCATGACGTTTGGCGCCGGTGCAGCGCGTAAAGAAACACTGTACTGGATTATTACAACGGCAGGGGATGACCCTGATAGGAAATCCATAGGCTGGGAAAAGCATGAATATGCCCGCAGAATACGAGATGGTGAAATAGAAGATCCGTATTGGTACGTTAAAATTTACGGTGCGCCAGAAAATGCGGATATTTTTAATGAGCAGACATGGTATGAGTGCAATCCGTCACTGGGGGTAAGCATTGACATTGACAAAGTAAGGCAGGAGGCTGTTGCCGCGAAGAATGACCCGGCCTCGGAACGGCTGTTTAGATGGCTTCGCTTGAATCAATGGAATAAGAATAAATCACGCGGATGGCTGCCGCTCACATCATGGGACGCAACGGTGGGAACATGGACAAGGCAAGATTTACAAGGCTGCTACTGCTATGGCGGATTAGACTTAGCGACCACATGGGATATGAATGGATTTGCCTTGATTTTTCCACCACAAAGAGATTTCAAAGATTATCGCGTTATATTTGACGCATGGATACCGGAAGAAAATATGAAAGAACGCGTTCGGCGCGACCATGTTCCGTATGATGAATGGGCGCGGAACGGTTTTATTCATCCAACATCAGGGAACGTCACGGATTATTCCGCGATACGGGCAAGGATACAGGAATACGCGAAAATGTACCGAATACGGGAACTTGGCTACGATAAATATAACGCCACTGAAACGGCGCTTATGCTGCAGGCAGCGGGTATCAAAATGGTACCGGTTGACCAAACAATACTTGGAATGAGTCCGTCCATGAAGGAGCTTGAAGTTATGTTTAAAACAAGTGAAGCAAATATCAAAGAAAAAAAGCCGCCGCTTATTACACATGAAGCAAACCCTGCAGCGCGCTGGTGCTTTGGCAATGTAAATATAAGCATGGACGGCAAGGAAAACTATATGCCGATTAAGGACAGCAAGACGGAGCGTATCGATATTTTTGTCGCGATGGTGGACGCGATGGCTCGACTGTTGCCGCATATGGCACGGCGAAACGCTTATGCTGAACACGGGGTGATTGCAATTTGAAATTTTTAAATCGGATCAAGACCTTGTTTAAAAATCTTTCGACTTTGGCAAGACCATCTCCGGAACTGAAATCTGCGATGGGTACAATCCTCTCAAAGGTTGGTATTCACATCAATGCCCAAAATGCTCTGCAAACAACGGCTGTGTTCGCGTGTGTTCGGCTTTTGTCCGAAAGCATTGCGTCCCTGCCGTTGTTTTTATATCGGAAAACAGAAACTGGCAAAGAAAAGGCGACCGACATGCCAATCTATGAGGTGCTCCACGATGTGCCTAATCCGGAAACAGACAGCTTTCAGTTTTGGCAGGCGTTTGTGGCAAATATGCTGATTTACGGTCGCGGATATGCAGAGGTAGTACGAAATAATGCGGGGCACATTGTTCAGATGTGGAATATCACCACGCCCTTTGTTCGAGTACAGCGGAATTCTGAAACGCAGGAGTTGGAGTATGTCATTACCCCGTCCGGAAAAGAACGGTTTATCCTCAGAAAGGACCAAATCTTTCGGGTAGATTGGTTTTCAATGGATTCACTGAATGCGTTTCGTCCACTTGAATTAGCACAGAACGCAATCGGTTTAAGTGAAGCTGCTGAGGAATTTGCATCGAATTATTTCAAAAACGGAGCAAACGTCGGCGGAATTATAGAATATCCGGATGTGCTGCGAGATAACGACCTAGAGCAATATAAAAAAGATGTTCGAAAAGAGTATTCCGGATTATCCAATGCAGCAAGGCTTCTCTTTTTGGAGCAAGGTGCGAAATTTCAAAAAGTCAGCAATACTCCTGAAGAATCGCAAATGCTCGAGACGCGAAAATTCCAAGTTGAAGAAGTCGCGCGCTTTTATAATGTGCCTTTACATATGGTTGGTGACCTTGAGCATGCGACTTTCAGCAACATTGAGCAGATGTCGCTGAATTATGTGATTTATACTTTACGGCCGTATCTTGTGCGTATTGAGCGGGCTATTACAGCACAGCTTTTGATGCCACAGGAACGGTCAATCTATTTTCCAAAGTTCTCGGTAGAAGGCTTGCTACGCGGAGACTACAAATCACGAATGGAAGGCTACGCCGTCGCCCGTCAAAATGGCTGGATGTCGGCGAACGATATTCGAGAACTGGAGGATATGGACCATATTCCAGCCGAAGAGGGAGGAGATGCCTACCTTGCAAATGGTAACCTGCGCAGTCTTAAAAAGTTGATGGACGCTTCGGCGGAATCTACTAAGAGTGGAGGTGATAAGAATGGCGATTGAAATTAAAGGCTACATTGTGCGTGACAGTGACCAGCAAATTTATGACTGGTTTGGTATTGCGACGACAGCACCGCAAAATATACGCAAAGCAATTGCAGAAGCAAATGGTGCTCCGCTGGATGTTGAAATATCTACATGCTACGGTGGAGATGTTTTTTCCGGCTCCGAGATATATTCGGCATTGCGTGGGTATTCCGGCGGTGTCCATATTCGCATTACAGGTTTAGCAGCGTCGGCAGCGTCAGTGATTGCAATGGCAGGCCCTAATGAAATGTCTCCTACTGCTCAATTGATGGTGCATCGCGTATCGTCTATTGCCGCTGGAAATTATCATGCGATGGATAAGTCGTCCAATGATTTAAAAGAGGCAGATAAGGCAATTGCGGCAGCCTATGTTGCAAAGTCAGGTATGTCTGAAAAAGATGCTCTGAAACTGATGGATGCCGAGACATGGATTACAGCGGCCCACGCCGTAGAACTTGGACTGGTGGATAAAATTTCAGATGCTGCCACACCGCAGCTTATCAATGCAGCATATGGTCTTCCACTTCCGCGTGCGGTGATTGAAAAGACCCGCGCGATGATTGCAGAAGGAAAGGCAAAAAGCAAAGAAATATCAAAAGAGTACCTTGATGCCGGCAAACCTACTGCCGAGCAAATTCAGGCAAAAAAAGATTTTGCTTATGCCAAGTTGAATCTTTTGGAAAAATCATTATTCATTTAAGAAAGAGGGATTGACATGAATTTAATTGAGAAAAAGCAGAAAATGGCGGCTTTGATCAAAGATGCAAGAGCAAAACTGGATGCCGGCGACATGGATGCTTACAACAAAATGGATGCCGACATCGACAAATTGGAAGCAGAAATCAAAGCAGAAGAAAAGCAGCAGGCTCGCGAGGATACGCTGAATCAAATTCCGGAGCCTGCAAAAAGTAAAGCACAACCGGAGGATAAAGTGCAAAAGCAGAAAATTACCGCAACCGACGAGTACAAAAGCGCATTCTTTCACGCATTGCGCGGTGGGAAATCTTCTCTCACCAGTGAAGAAAGAAAACTGCTTGAAAATGTGATGTCTACCGGTTCTGACAGCGGTGGAATGCTTGTCATGCCGGAAGAGATGGAAAACTCCGTGCGTGCATTGCTGGAAAAGCAGGTTGTAATGCGTCGCTTGGCCAGCACACTTACATTGACAGCCGACAGAAAAATTGTGCTTGCGTCTTCTTACGGAGCGGCGGAATGGATTGGAGAAAACGGTGCATATCCGAAGGTCGATGATAAATATGATACTGTGACAATTGGTAGCCACAAACTTGGTAAAATCATTCAAGTTTCCGAGGAACTATTGCATGATTCCGAGTTTGATTTAACCGGCTTGATTTCCACGAGCTTTGCCCGTTCGTTTGCGGAAGGTGAAGAATCTGCATTCCTTACCGGTGACGGCAACGGTAAGCCAAAAGGTGTTCTTGTTGATGCAGAGATAGGCGTGACAACAGCTGCGTCATCTGCTGTTACTGCCGATGAATTGCTGGATTTGTTCTACAGCCTAAAACCCGGTTATCGCCAAAAAGCTACATTCCTGATGAGCGACAGCATGGAAAAAGTAATCCGGAAGCTGAAAAACGCTACGACGGGGGACTATATGTGGCAGCCCGGCTTGACTGCATCACAGCCTAATACACTGCTCGGCCGCCCTGTCGCTGTATCGGACTATATGCCTACTGTTGGAGCAGGGGCGAAGGCGATTGCGTTTGGTGATTTCAGCCAGTATATCATCAAGGATACCCTGGGTATGCAGATGCAGGTTCTCGACCAGCTTTACGCCGAAAACGGACAGGTAGGCTTTAAGGGCAACGAACGCACTGACGGTAGACTGATTGTTAAGGAAGCTGTCAAGGTTTTGCAGATGAAAGCAGGTGAATCATGAGAATTAAAGTTTTAAAATGCTGTGCAGGGTTGAAATTTTCATATTCGGCCGGCGAAACGGTGGATGCCGATAATAAAACAGCAAAAGACTTGATTCAAGCTGGGTACGCGGAGGAAGTTCAAGCTGCGCAAGTGGAGGAGGTTAAAGTCGAGCAAGTGGAGGAGGGCAAGTCCGGTGGTAAAGGTAATAACTCCGCCGGTAAAAGAACCGGTAAGTCTTGATGAATTTAAACAATGGGCAAATGGTTTGCCGGTTACAGCAGAGCAGGAATCCATTGTCAATGTAATGCTGAAAGCCGGACGTGAGGAAGCGGAAGCATATCAGAATGTTGCATATTGTGAACAAACTTTACAATTGACGGTAGGCAGAGAGGAGCGTTGGCACAGTGATGCTCCTCTCACTGTTACCCTTCCACGGCCTCCGTTTCGCGAGCTAAAAAGCGTTACAGCAATTTTGCCGGATGGTACGGAGGAAGATGTAACGGAGCAATTTGAAGTCCGCAATGACGGAGGACTTGCAATGCTGGTGTTAAAGACTGATGGCGATATGCCAGACTTTTGGCGTCTCCAAATTGTTTATACTGCAGGCTATGATACCGTGCCGGATAAAGTAAAGCAGGCAATCTTGCTGTACGCAACATGGGCATGGATGCACCGTGGCGGAGATGAACCAATTCCAGCAGCATTTTATGCATTGCTTGGCAAGGGCCGGGTGATTCCGGTATGAATGACCCCGGAGAAATGACAGAAATCATATCACTGCTTGAACTACAAAAAAATGATACGGTTTACAGTTGGACTGAAAAAGGCACAATTTTTGCAAAAGCCGAAGTTCAGCCACAAAAAGCGCTGTTTTCACAAATTGGAGTTGGTGCAAAATCGGTAACTTTTACTACTTGGAAGCATGATATAACGTTAAACAACGCATTTCGATGGAACGGAAAGTTCTGCTTTTTGACCGACATTACCGAGATAAACCGCCTATATTATGAGGTCACGGCGGCCATGGTAGAACCGAAAACCTGCCAGCTGATGAAAGCAGAAAAAACCATGGACGAGACTTTACATCGCCCTGTCTATTCGGAGCCGCAGGCGGTCCTCACATTCCCTGCCTGCCTTACGGAAAAGTATATGGGATTTCAGAAATCGAATCCTCAGTCACAGGTTAACGTGCAGTATGTTTTGGTGACGCCGAAACCCATCGAATTGGCCCTTGGGGATTTGGTCAAAGTGGGTCAGACGATTTATAACGTTCAGATTGTACACGACCTCGATGAATTCAAAAACGAGTATGAGATTGCCGCCACGAGGGAGGCATAGCCATGCAGAGTATAGAGAATTCCGACCTCGAGAAGTTTTCTGATGAACTGAACAACCTGTTAAATGAGATCCCTGAGATGCGGCGAGAACTGCACGAAGAACTTGCACAGGCTGCAAAAGAAGAGGTTGACTCACAGATTGCCGCCTCTGTAAACGATGCCAGCGGAAAAATCAGAGCATGGCAGGAGCCACACGTTGGCAGCGGCGGCGGATATGCCGCCGTTCGCCCGTCGGGCAGCAGCACCGGAGCAAACAGCCCGGGAGCAATTACAAACTACCTGGAAAACGGCCACAAAATTCGCAAACCATCCGGCAACGCGAAGCATTACAAGCCAAACATAAAAGTGCCATATGTCGAAGGACGGCATTTTTATGAGGCATCCCGCTCCGCGATGGAATCAAAAGCAATTGCAATAGCCGAGCAGTTTGCCGACCGATTAGCAGAAAGGTTGGAGCGCGGATGATTACAACGGAGCAGATACGAGATGCCATCAATCAATTGTTAGTCGAAAAATTGCAGGCGGAAACCGTCTATATCAACCGTTGCCCAAAGGATTTTAAGCGTCCCAGCTTTTGGCTGGAAACGGTTCGTCGGGATACGGATGACGTCAACTTCAGCACGATAAAAGTAAACGTTTATTTTTCTATTACCTGCTTTATCGGAATGGACGCATATGGCAACAGTGACAGCATGGAACTAACGAATGTGCAGGATGCTGTTGTGAATCTGTTCCGCAGCGGATATCTGAAAGTCGGAGACCGTTCTCTGAAAGTGAAAGCAAACACGGCAGGTTATGACAATGACCGGTCCTATGTGGACCTGCAATTTGAATTTTTTGACGACCGCGGTGAAATAGAGGAAACAGTGCCACTTGCAGAAGAAGTGGAAACCGATTTGAGAGCAAAATAAGGGGGTATCTATATGGGATTGCCAAATATCAATATCGCATTTACAACCACGGCCGCTGCATCTATTAACCAAAGTTCAAAAGGTGTAGTGGCTTTGATTTTGAAGGACAGTACCCACAACGGTGAACTTTCCTTAACGGACGCGACAAAAATTCCGTCAGACTTGAGTGCTGAAAACAAGACGTACATTGCACAGGCTTTTTTAGGGTATGTAAATGTGCCGCGGAAAGTCATTGCCTATGTGCTGCCTACGGATGCAGCGGACCTGACCGATGCTCTGAACTTTATGGCAACACAGACCTTTGATTATCTTGTGGGACCACCCGACTGTACCGAGGAAGAAGCTGCCGCCATTGCAACATGGATTAAGTCCATGCGCCAAAATAATTACACGTATAAAGCGGTGCTTCCGAACACGGCCGCAGACAGTGAGGGAATTATCAACTTCACCGGTGATGAAATCAAAGTCGGGAACAACACCTATTCGACGTCGGAGTATTGCTCCCGTATTGCCGGATTGATTGCCGGAACGCCCATGACAATTTCCTGTACCTACGCAAGCCTTCCGGAGGTTTCGGATGTCAAGCGGCTGACTAACGAAGAACTCGACAACGCTATCGATGACGGACAGCTGGTGCTGCTGTGGGATGGCGAAAAAGTGGAAACCGGCCGCGGTGTCAACAGCATGAAAACCACGACATCGGACAAAGGCGAGGCGTTTAAGAAAATCAAAATCGTGGAAGCTGTGGACATGATTCAAAGCGACATCCGAAAGACTGCGCAGGATAGCTATATCGGAAAATATCCGAACAACTATGACAGCAAATGTTTACTGCTGACAGCAATTCGCGGATATTTTGACACGCTGGTTACAGAAAACATCCTGTCCGATTATTCAGTGGACTTCGACGAAACGGCGATTAAAAATTATCTGGAATCCAATGGAACGGATGTGTCCAAGATGACGAGTCAGGAAATCCGCAAGGCAAACACCGGCAGTAAGGTTTTCCTTACCGGATATGTGAGCATATTGGACGCCATGGAAGACATTACCCTAAATTTGAATATCTAAGGAGGGATACAGCATGGATAGTGCAAAAAGAGTGGCAAACGGCACGTTTGGGCAGGTCTGGCTGGATGGTGACCTTGTGTCCGAGTGCTATGGCTGCAAGCTAGCGGTCAAACCGACCAAAGAAAAGGTGTATATTCCCGGCAAGATGGCTGTGGACAATAAAATTACCGGCATTGAACTGACCGGAACCGTAAAGCTGTATAAGTGCAGCAGTCGAATGGCAAGGCTCATCGGCGAAAAGCTGAAAAATGGTCAAGACGTGCGATTCACCCTCATTTCAAAACTGGACGACCCGGATACATATGGCGCGGAACGAATCAGTGCGACCGGAGTTTCTTTTGACGACTTGACCCTGGCGGACTGGGAAAGCGGAAAGCTTGGTCAGGTAGAATGTCCGTTTACGTACACCGATTACACATTCCTTGATTTGATGCCGGAGGATTAAAAAATGGAAGATAATACACTGGATTTACTGTTACAAATGGATATTCCATCTCCAACGGAGAAGAAAGTAAAAATCAAACGGCTGAGCAAGATTTGCGGAAAGCCGGTTGTATTTAAAATCAGGCAGTTGTCTTATAATCGCCTGAATGAAATTATTGAGCAGCACCGGTTTGACAACGAACTGTCTGTTTTTATTGTGCTGGCTGCCACGGTTTCGCCAAACCTGAAAAACAAGGATTTATTGGAGAAATTCAATGCAGTTACACCCGCAGAACTGCTGAAAAAGATGCTCTTGCCCGGGGAAATACAGGATTTATCCAATGTGGTGGCCGACTTATGCGGATACCGCGGCAGCACCATTGAAGCAGTTGAAAATCTTAAAAAAAAATAGAGGATGACCCGGAAATTGGTTTCCTCTATTATTTGTTTACAAAATACGGGATTTTGCCGCACCAGTATTATGAGCTTTCAGCGGGGGAAAAGCTCCTTTTACTGACTTTTACTGATTATTATTTTAAGGAGGCGCGTTCCTAATGGCACGGGATGTCAGTATTGCAATCAGCGCAAAAGACAATTTCTCCGATGCAATTACGAAGATGCGCACGGCAAATCTATCCTTTAATAAGGATCTTGTCAGCACCATGCAAAAGCTGGACGCGCTGAATAAAACAAAATATCAGTTAAAAGTTGACACAGCCAAAGCCAGAGAGGCCCTGAAAGCGGCGGAAAAGCAATACAATGCGACCGGAGACGCCGCAGACAAGATGGCGCGGGATATGGCTGCGGCAAATTATGAGAATGCAAGGCGCAATCTGAATCTGGTGTCACAAAACGCGCGGCAGGCAGAAAAAGACATTCTCAATATGACCGATGCTGTGGAAAAAGCCGACAACCGGGCGAGCCGAGGCTCTTCTGCAAAAGGGTTTGACAGTTCCGGAATTTTATCCAAATTAGCGAGCGCCGGTATTACCAAAATGCTAGGCGATTCCCTCTCCGGTGCCGCGCAAACCTTTATTTCATCGGCCTTTAATGACGAAACCGGAACAGCTGTCAGCAGTGTGCTAAGCGGTGTTACAACAGGAGCGGCAATGGGAAGCATCGCAGGACCGGTAGGTACTGTGATCGGGGCAGCTGTTGGTGCGGCATCCGGCGCTATTAACGCGGCGGCACAGAACTTTGAGAAGAAAGACGATTATTTTAAGTCCGCTGTTCAAGAGCAATACAATACGGTGAAAAACGAAGAAACCAGCAACCTAGAAAGCGGCAGTGCAATTGCGGCACAAAGAGAGCAGGATGTCATTTCTTTTACCACGATTCTGGGCAGTAAAGATAAAGCAACAGAATTCCTTGACTCGATTCGCGAATTCGGCAACAAAACACCGTTTGAATATGACCAGCTTACGAATCTAAGCAAAACGCTGCTGAACTATGGGTACAGCCAGGAGGAAATCATTCCTCTGCTTACCAAAATCGGTGACACCGGTTCGGCAACCGGAATGAGTCTGGAAGACATGAATATGGTTGCCACTGTTTTAGGCCGTATGAATTCCACGGGCAAAGTTACGGCTGAATACTTAAATATGTTGATGGAACGCCATATCCCCGCTCTCGATTATTTATCGGAGGCGACCGGAAAATCAAAAGCAGACATACAGGAAATGGTGTCAAAAGGTCTTGTCCCCGGTGCCGCAGCCGCTAAAATCCTAGCCGATAAAATGGGCGAAGCCAATAAAAACAGCATGGAATTGCAGTCCCAAACTTATGCCGGGCTGCAAAGCACACTGGAAGATGTGCAAAATGATTTATTGGCTTCCTTTGGCGAAGGATTTAATGAAGAAGCCAAAAATGGGATACAGGCGCAAATTCAGACGTTAAGCGGCAAGGCTGGGGAAGCCTTAAAAGAAGCCTACAAAATGCAGGGTAAATTTAAAGCCGATTTGCAAAACACGCAGTTACAGCTGGAAGCAGATGCGTATACCAGTGTAACGACCGGTAAAATAACCGGAGACTGGAAAGATGAAAACCATGTTAAAGAACTGGAACAGCTGGCAAAAGATTATCAAGACGCAATGGCCAAGGCAGCCAAAGGGGACAAAGAAGCCGAGCAACGTGCTGCACGTGATATTATGAAAGCCAAAATCATAGCCGGTAACGAGTATAAATTAACAGAAGGGTATCAGCTGGAATTACAGGGTAATTTAGACCTGATTGACAGTATTCAAACGGATAGCGTGCTAAATAAAGCATACTATGACACTGGGTACCAGTTTGGCCAAAAATTATCCGAAGGAACATTAGACGCTATAAAAAATGCGTATAAAAATGGGCTAAACCCGGCCTCTTTGTTTGGCTGGAGTTCCGGCTCCGGCGAAAAAACTCCGACCGGATTATCCGGACACGAAAAAGAAATCGGATTGGGAGGGTATGCCACGGGATTAAACCGTGTGCCATACAATAACTATCCCGCACTGCTCCATGAGGACGAACGGGTATTAACCGGCGTTGAGGCACGTTCGCAAAAGAGCGGTGGTATAAATGTTACGATTACTGGCCCTGTCACTGTCCGCAAGGAATCTGATTTTGATGCGATTGCGTATAGGCTTTATCAAAAAATAAAGCAAGCCGATGCGGTAACTCCTTGATTTTTATTTCTTATATCGCTATAATGCGTGCAGGAGGGAAAGAACATGAAAAGAATTTTAGCCTTGTTTTTGTTGGGGACAATATCAACCTTTTTATTTGCTTGTAGTTCGAGTCAATCGGTATCTTCCAGCGACATTGAACCATCTTCAGAAGCCATACTTTCAGAAGTTGCATCATCAGAAGCACCGGATAATTCAAGTGCTCAAAATAGTTCAATACCATCAAACAAGGAATTTGATTTGACACGAGAACAATTCGTGAAGGCGCAGGATTCCGCACTAAAAAGCAAAAATTTAACTTTGCTATCGGATATTCAGTCTTCTGTAAAAGAGACTGATTGGCCCGACGTTGGAAACTGTCTGGGCTATACTTATTCCTTTGGGGATACTGGTAGCCTTGATTTAATGGTAGACAAAAATAATGATAAATTGATTGCAATTTCTTATTTTTTTAATAATAAATCAAAAGCAATAGACCTAGAAAAAGCTAATCCAACATATTATTGGAGCGTCATTAATACGCTGGCATATATGGCAACAAGTGAAGCTGAAGCGGAATCTCTTTTAGAAGAGTTAAAAATATATAATATTTCGGAGGATAGCATAAAAGTTGCCGAAACGCAGTTTTGTGATTTTTCTTATATTGTAAATAGCGGAACTGCTATGTTTACAATTACTCCTAAAAGCTAACTTGAATTGATTAAACTAGCGGCGACCACATTCGTGTGGCCGCTATTTTTATACTTGAAAGGCGGTGATTGATGTGAGCACGAAGCGACTGGTTATCATTAAAAACGAGGATATGAATTCGGAAATGACTTTACCGGTGACGCCTTCCAGCTTTCAGGTGTCCCATGGAATCAACATTGAAACCATTAATATCCATACGCTGGGCGACGTGGCAATCGCCGGATATCCGACACTGGCGACTATTAAGCTGGAACTGATGCTGCCGGCACAGTATTATCCGTTTAATAATTTCAGAGAAACCATGCAGCCATACTACTACATTGACCTGTGGCAAAAATACATCGACAATCGGGCAAACCTGCGCTATGTGGTATCGGGAACTTCCATCAATCTGCCGGTCTATATGGAAAGCATCGATTACGGAGAACAGGATGGCACCAATGACGTTTATGTCACCATGACGCTGCATGAACGAAAAGAACTCAAACCGGTTCAGGTACAAACCACTTCAAAGAGCATCAATCTAAGCCGTTCTTTATCGTCCGGTAAGGTTACAACCACGGAGCAGTCGTACACGATAAAATCTGGCGACACCTTAAGTGCAATCAGCAAAAAATACTATGGCAGCGCCTCCTATTACAGCAAATTAGCGGCGTATAACGGAATCAAAAATCCCAATTTGATTTATGCAGGCAGCACCATTAAAATCCCGCCGAAAGGACAGCTGTGATATGCTGAAATTATTGGTGAAAAACAGCAACGGCACAACGGATATTACGCAATTGGCGCAATACATCACATGGTCCGGAGATTACCAGCAATGTGCTCGAAGCCTGGAATTCGGCTTGTTGTCTTCACCTGTGGACAAAAATATCCCGGCTGTAAAATGCGAGCTCGGAAACGCTGTAATACTGTATCAGGACAGCACGGAGTTATTTGAAGGCTGGGTGTTCTCACGGACGAAAAGCACGGACAGCAGCATTATTGATGTTGTTTGCCATGACCGTGGGATTTACCTCAAGAAAAATGAAGCATCTTATAAATTTACAAACATGACCCCGGAAGCCGTCACGAAACGTGTGGCGGCTGATTTTGGCTTTACAGTCGGAGAGGTTGCGTCCACAGGCTTAACGTTCAGCCGGAATTTTTTAGGTGTGTCCCTCTATAACATCATAGAAACGATGTATACGCTGGCATCGGAAAAGAACGGGAAAAAGTATCACATTCTTTTCCGCGGAGCTAAACTCTGTGTTGTGGAGAAAACGGTTACGGATAGCACACTAATCATTCAGGGCGGTTCCAATTTGATGGATGCCACGATGTCCGAGAGTATTGAAAATATGGTCAATCAGGTGGCCATCTACGACAAGAACGATAAACTCATCAAAACCGTTAAAAATTCCGATGCTGTCCGGTTGTACGGTGTCATGCAAAGTTACTTAAAACAGTCCGAAAGCGAAGATACCGCCGCAAAGGCTCAGAAGCTGCTGGATGATAACGGAGTGGAACAGAAAATTACGCTCAATAATCTTGGCAACATTGCAAACGTGACGGGCGGTACGGTTGTGGTGCGCGAGCCTTATACCGGACTGTACGGATTATTTTATATTGACAGCGATGTGCATACCTGGAAAAACGGGCTGTACTTAAACAAATTAGTAGTAAATTTTAAAAACATCATGGACGAAGAGGATGCCGGAACGCTGCCCAACGCAACAGGCAGCAAAACGGCATCCACAGAATCCACTGCTGGAAGCGACGTGCAGTGGGACAGCATCGCAGGGATAGAATGAGGTGGTTATGATGCAGGAAAACCCTTATTCCGGCATATTGAAGGTGATAGAAAGCCGAGCAAAAGGACAGGTTCCGATTACCTTTCGGCTTGGAAAGGTCGTCAATGTAAATCCGCTGAAAGTTACGGTCGGAGGAACAGAACAATCCGGAACAGACTTACTCAAAAATGCAACCATTGGGACGCTGTATTCCGGCGATACTGTAATGCTGGTTCCACTTGACGGAGACCAGCGTTTTTTGGTTTTGTGCAAGGTGGTGGGTGTGTGAGCGTGACATTATTCCCGCTGATTCAACCGGAGGTCACCGGGGAAACAGAAGATTCTTCGGATTACCCGATGTATCGGGAAGTAAAGTGGGACTTTCAGAATAACGTTCCTGTCTACAAAAACGGCAATCCTGTGATTGTGGAAGGCTTGGAAGCGATAAAAGTATGGGCATGGAAAGCGCTGCATACACCGCGGTTCCGATATGAAATTTACAGCTGGGATTACGGAAACGAACTGGAAAGCCTGATTGGACAGAGTTATTCGCAAGCATTAAAAGAATCCGAGGCGGCCCGATATGTGCGGGAATGTTTGCTGATTAACCCGTACATCACAGACGTAAAAAATATAACGGTTAACCAGTCCGGAGATAAAATATCCATCACCGGTACTCTGGAAACGATTTACGGGGAGGCGAACATCAGTGTTTGAGGATATAACGGCCGAAAGCATCAAACAAAATATTCTGAATGCGATGCAGACCGATATTGATAAGCGCGAGGGCAGCTATACCAGCGATATGGTGGCACCCGTGGCAACGGAACTGTGGAAAGTCTATGATGCCATGAACGCTTTGCTTCCGATTGCCTTTGTGGATGAAACATCCGGAGAATACATAGACAAGCGTGCAGCAGAGGTTGGTATTACCCGTAAAGCAGGGACGAAGGCTCATGCAGAATTGACGCTGACCGGTACCGCAAGGACGGTTGTTCCGGCAGGAACCGTGTTTTTAACACCTGATGGTTTGGAATATGAAACCGCTGCCGACGTGGTTCTGGACAGTTCGGGAACAGCAGTTGTAACGGTCAATGCTGCGGAAGTCGGAGAAGCGTACAATGTGCCGGCAGGGAGTATTACAAATCAGTATAACAGTCTTGCATGGCTTTCTTCCGTTACAAATCAAGCGGCGGCCGTTGGCGGCACGGATCCGGAAACGGATGAAAGCTTAGTGAATCGGTATTACGCCTATCTGCAAAAGCCGGCGACAAGCGGGAATGCGCATCACTATGAGCAGTGGGCGCTGGAAGTTGACGGTGTGGGAGCAGTCAAAGTGACACCTTTGCAAAATGGCCCCGGGACAGTCGGCGTACTGATTGCAGGTCCGGAAAAACAGCCGGTTGACAGCGAAATCGTGGCAGCCTGTGCTGCTCATATTGACGAAAACCGACCGATTGGAGCGACGGTTACCGTGGAAAGCGCAAAGGGACTTACGATTAACGTTTCCGCCACGGTGAGCATTGAGAGCAGTACGACGAAAGAAACAGTACAGGCTGCGCTATATGAGGCAGTTGACGCATATCTGAAAAGCATTGCATTTGAAAACTACACGGTGCTGTATAACCATATCGCGTATTTGCTGTTAGGAATTGAGGGCGTGATAGATTATACAGCATTGACCGTAAACGGCGGTACGGCAAATATCACCATAGCCGATGACGAGGTGCCTGTGCTGGGGACGGTGACGGTATTATGACACTGCTTGAAATGTTACCGACCTATTACAAGGAAAGTGCGGAAGTAGCCGACTTGCAGAATGCAATAAACGCCGAAGTTGAAAAAGTACGCAGTGCAAAGGATGACTTGCTGTTACAGCTGAATGTTGAAACAGCCACATGGGGACTTGACCTGTGGGAAAAAGCATATGGAATTCAAACCGATGTGTCAAAATCATATGCTTTCCGTAGGTCACGGATAGAAAGTAAAATGCGTTCCCAGGGCGTGACAACGGTTGCAATGATAAAGAATGTTGCGGAGAGCTTTAGCAACGGTGAGGTCGATGTTATTGAGTATCCGGAAGAGTATCGGTTTGAAATCAAATTTATCGGCACGCTGGGTATTCCTCCGAACATGGACGATTTAACGGCGGCAATTGAGGAAATCAAACCGGCGCATCTGGATTTTGCCTATGTGTATACCTATGTTACACACCGCCAGTTAAAACAGCTTACCCACGCTGAACTAGCAGCTTTTACCCATACACAAATCCGAAACGGGGAGGGATTGAACCTTGGCAACGAATACTGAAAACTATAATCTGGTGAAACCCGATGAAAACGACTATTACGATATCGAGATACAGAATGATAACATGGACAAAATTGATGCGGAATTGAAAAAAGCGCAGGATCACAGGGGGAGTACGTCGAACCCACATAAAGTGATGGCGGACCAAGTGGGAGCAATCAATCCGAATCTGCTGATTAACGGAGATTTTAGGATAAATCAACGTGGAAAATATATTTACGATTCACCTGGTTATACATTTGACCGGTGGCTACTATCGTTTGATGAATCAAAAGTTGGACCAACTGTTAAGCGTGGAGAATCTACAAGTGATTATGGTTCAGGTGGATATTATGCACATGTTGTTCTATCGTCTGTTTCTAATGAAGATAACGGCGGATTTAATTTTCTTGAGAAGTTGGATTTAACTTCTAGTGAAAGAAAGGTATTAAGAAGCAAAACTGTCACATTTTCAGCATGGTGTCATACAAGTGCTGATTACATGCGATTGTATCTTGCGTATTTGACAAATGATGGTGAATTGGTTGCTTCATTTACTGGAATTCCACAGTATTCCGCAAATCGTTACAGTGTATCTATTGACATTCCATATGACGCAAAACAGCTTGAATTTGGTGTTGCCTGCTCCCGTTCACTAACTGCAAATGATGTTGGCACAGCAATTGATATTGCAGAATGTAAACTTGAAATCGGTTCAGTCGCAACCGAATTTTCTCCACGCCCATATGCGGAAGAATTGGAGATGTGTAAAAAATATTATAGACGAATAATTGCCAAAGGTTTATGTTCATCACTGAATCTCAATGCTTTACTTGTTGCGTTGAATCCTTCCATGAGGACATTCCCTACAATTGTTTCCGTCGAATCACCTGTTACACATACAGCAAATACAGCTGATGAATACGGTATTGGAGAAGTTCCTTTTGAAAATCCAAGTATTTCTTATGGTACTGATGAATATATAACATTTATCAGTACAACATCGACGCTGAACGCAGGTTCGCAGTATTCTGTTTTGTTGACGCTTGACGCTGAAATCTATTAAGGGGTGATACCGTGGAAAAATTAAATCATACAGTTTACGCTAAAACAGACGAAAACGGCTATATAACCGCTGTCAACAGTGATGTTTTTCTGAATGATACAGCCGGCTGGACGCAGATTGATGGGGGTACCGGCGACAAATACGCCCACGCGCAAGGCAACTATTTTCAAAAGCCGCTTGTGGATGAAAACGGTTGTTACAATTATAAATTGGAAAATGGCAAACCAGTTGAAACAACCGATGAAGAGAAGCAGGCGCAGATTGATGCTCGCCCGGCATCACAGCCGACGGAAATAGATGTACTCGGCCAGCAGCTTGCAGCTCTGTCTCTATCCGATGCGCAAAAAAACATACTGATTGCGCAGCTGGGTTCGCAGCTTGTGCAGGCACAGCTTGATATCGCGGCACTGAAAGGAGGTGCGGCGTCGTGAGTTTTTGGAATTTAGCATATCAACAGGGTTGGGCAACCAAAGACCAGCTGAAACAGGCAGTCGAGTATGGCCTTATAAAGGATACCGATTACAAAGCAATCACCGGCGAAGATTACAGCGAATAGCCGCTCCAAAAAACGGGGCGGCTAAAATTATGCTCTATTACATGATCAGAAATATTTGGAAAGGCGGGATATGAATGAGCGAAAAATGGATTGATGTATCAAGCCACAACGGCAAAATTGACTGGAAAAAAGTTGCCGCATCCGGTATCAAAGGCGGCATTATTCGAGCGGGATACGGCGGAGAGCTTACACAGAAAGACAAACGCTTTGATGAAAATATGGCCGGTGCGATTGCTGCCGGCCTGAAAGTTGCCGTGTACTGGTTTGGGTATCCGGACAGCGCCGATGATGCCAAAAGAGAATGGGAAATCTGCAAGCAGGTTATTGAGCGGTACCGAGATGAAGTGCTGTTCGTCTGCTACGACTATGAATATGACTCCGTAAATTATTATCAAAGAATCCATGGAGCTGCTCCGCCGAACACGCTCATCAACACCATGGTAACAGCCTTCCTGAATGCAGCCAAAAGCGATGGTTGGAAAACGTGCCTTTACACAAACAACGATTATCGCTTGCATGTCTTTAACACGTCCACATTGGCAGCGCCTGACTATCTGTGGCTTGCTGATTATTCAGGCGGGCCGGACATCCCCTGCGCAATCCAGCAGACCGGGAGCGACGGCCGCATTCCAAGAATTGCCGGGAACGTCGATTTGGATACTGTGTTTATTCCAATCGGCGTTCCTGAATTTAAATGCGATACCACCATGGACGTTACACGGGCACCCGGCGGATGGTATCAGTTTAAGGTGACATCGGACAAGAACCCGAAGGTCAATGTCGGTTCTGACGGAGTGGCCACAATTCTTCCACGGTATCAGCTCGGCAGCGATTATTTTTATTATATCGTTGCCTACGGGAAACCCGGGACTGAAACCGGTGTTTACGTAAATGATATTCTGCAATTTAAATTCAAAGTAAAATAATTGCCGGGTTTACCCGGCGGAAAGAAGAGGTACATATGGATAAAGTAAAAGTTGTTTTTATTACAGTTGTAACGGCCCTGTCCGCATGGTTGGGAGTTTTAGCGGTTCCGGTGTTTGTGTTAGTGCTGCTGAACATTACGGACTACATAACCGGTCTTGTGGCCGCGAAATATCGCAGTCAAAAAATCAGTTCGTATGTTGGTTTCCGAGGAATCGCGAAGAAGGTTTGCATGTGGCTGTTGGTTGGCCTTGGCGCGGTGATTGATTGGCTCCTGACATTTGCGTCCCAATCAGCCGGCATTACGGTTCCGTTCGGGTATGTGGTTGCCTGTCTGGTGGCTGTGTGGTTAATTTGTAATGAGCTTATCAGCATTTTGGAAAATATCAGCGATATTGGCGTTACGCTGCCGCCGTTTATGATGAAACTGGTATCACAGTTAAAGTCCAAAGTCGAGGATAGCGCGGATGCGGCGGTGGATGGGGATTCAGACGGCAAATAAATACGAGTTTACCGCTGAGGTGGACAAGATAGCGAAGTCGGTAGCTCATGCGGAATAGAGCAAAAACGTTTAAGGGCTTCGGGAGTAATGCCCGAAACCCTATTTTTATCGTTAGGATGCATAAAACTTTAATATTTTTGTGTTATTCTAATGACTGAATTTTTTTCTTTACTCGTTGGGATAATTCAGCTGCTACATTCTTTAGAAATTCTACGTAATGTACATTATTCCACAGACCATCTTCTTTTTCTTTTTGCATGGCTTGAATTATCAATGGAAGCAATTCTAAATATACAAGTAAGTAAAGTTTGGAAATGCAGAGTTCTTTGCAGTCATTTTCGAACTCCCCTATATAAGTTTCCAATGAAATTGCTAAGGTGGATTTAGCAGTTAATGTAAGCTCCAAATTTTTATGTTTATTGCATTGCAAATCAATTATAATTTGATTTAATGATCTGCTTTCTAATAAGAAAGAAAGCGTACTAAGTATGTTCATCACAGACTCACCATTAGCGGAAACTTTAGTAAGTAAATCATCAGAATTACCTTTAAATCCCTTAATTGCATCAATAGTCAAATTTTGGGCATCATTATCTTCAAAGTCTTCACTTTCAATTGTACTATCTGAATTATAAACTTTGCTGATTAGCCAAACGAAAAGTTCACTATTGATAGGTAAATTGTTTACAACAATTTGGTTGCGTCCAGTATAACCCAACAATTTTCGCATAAAAGTAAGGGCTCCGGAGTTTTTAGATATAATATAGTTTATTTTTACTCCATTATCATAGACTATAATGAACCCATCTTGCCTTCTTATCATATCTTCTATTGACGAATTATCAGAGGATAAAATATAGTCATAAGAATAGGAGATGTAATTAAAAGTTATTTTTTTCCCATTCAGTAAGATTGATTGGTTCTCTTCAAATTTTTTTTTAATGTCCCAATTATTATACGATTTATCAGGTTGTTTCGGTTTAAGTATTAGCTTAATCGCCTCATTGATATCGTCAGTTTCTAAATCAGCCCATCTTGTCGTTTGCATAAAACTCCCTCCTAATTTTTTAACTGAAACGAGTTGCCAGAATATTTACAAAATAGCTTATTCAATGCTTCAAGACCATACCTGTTTTCCAATCTTGCTTCTATTGTTTCTAAACAATTGTCTGGACACGCAGAACGAAGCATCGAAATACAAATTTCTCTTTCTACGTTGGCGTCTTTTTTTGCGTTTGTTAGCATCTTATAAAATCGAATAATTATGCGTCCGTTTTCTACATCTGCAACTCCATTTGATTGTACATCTACCCAATCTGGAAAATAAATTGATAGTTGTTTATGTAGCAATCTTTTAGGATTTCCTTTGATCATTATTTTACAAAATATTTTTCCAAAGTCATCCTTGTTTAATTTGACAAGTGGTATGCTATTTATACTAATAGTATCTTTATTGGTATAAAAGATACATTCTACTTTAACAAGAAGACTTTCTTCGAATTTTTGAATAAGCCATTCAAAGAGTATATTAAAAAAACCCGTATAAATTGTTAGAGCGGTCTCATATTTAATGCTACTTGGAATGAACGCAAAATAGTTACTAATATTAAAGCTATTCGTTAATATGATTCCTAATATTACCGTAATAAATGGTTTTAACAATTTCAACACAACGTTCATAATTTTATAGCAACTTTTTTGTTATTATAGGTATAATGGCTTTTGATTCCTTGCTAAATGAATTGTCATTAATTCCGAAAATTCCATTTACTTGATAAAACATGCGAACATTGTTTTGTTCGTTATCTTTTCCAATTAATTCTATCCTTTCAATATCGATAGATTCATCATTTGACAAAAAAGATAAGCGCTCAATTAATTTTCCCCAATATGCTCTATCTTTTTGGATCATTCTAAGCAAATAAGAAATTTCATCGTTAAGCTCATCATCTGTTTCCATGAAAACTATTTTTGTTACATTAAAATACTTAGTAAGAAAATAATGATTTGCTAATTCTATCATTATTTCGGATGTCAAAATTATTTGGCGAAATCCTAAGCGATGATATTTATCTATAAAATTATAATAATTCACTTCAAGCTTTGGGTCATATTTCATTATGGTGATTTCTTTACCTTTTCGGAATAATTTTCCCATTTCAATTTTCATAAAATCACCTCTTTATTAGCTTACCTTAATCAAAATACAAATACAATAGTTTTATGTAAATTTAAAAAGAAAAAATATTTTATACTATATAAACAAAAATTATTGCCGTATAGTCCTACATATAGATAAACAAGTCTACAAATAATTTTGAGGTTAACTGCATATAGAATGATCCAAGTTTCTTTGTTAGGTACTGAAATATTTGTACTATAATCATAGATATCATCCCCCGTGTGTTATTGAAATACACGCAGTAACCAACGAAGAGTACAGCAACTGATAAGCCAATTCCAAACAAACAGCCATAAGCACAAGCCCGAAGTTTATTATTGGCGTGCGATGAAATCAAAGGGATAACTTGCCCTGCAATAAGTCCCAGCAATAATCCCACAAGTGCCATTATTACGATCTGCCGCATCCTCGTTCCTCCTTGTATTTATCATAGTGCATTTTTTGAGTGATGACAACAGCAAGGAACTAAGTTGTAATGTGAAAAGCGATATTTTCCTTTTGCGATTCTCTGTAGAAAAGATTGAAATTGTTCCCATTTGTGTTATTATCTATTATGAAATAAATGAAAGGAGAATTGTTTTGAAAGGAAAAATATCAAATATACTTTTATGGTTTTTATCGATTTTTTTCTTACTAAGTACCTTTGCAATGTTTTCAACAACATGGGTGTCTATCTTTTTCATTGTTCCAGCGATTTTGCTTAATCCATATGCGAACAAATTAATCAAAGAGAAATTAGGTTTTGATAATAAAAATTGGATTAGAGTCTGTTCGGTAGTTATCCCATTCATTATTTATAGTATAGTTGCGCCACCAGCTACAACTACTGACAGTGTGGCTGCCACTTCATCTCAAAATGCTTTGTCATCGGATATCTCGTCGACAATTTCCTCGCAGACGTCATCTGAATTATTGGAATCGTCATCCAGTGCAGTTCCGTCGTCATCTTCATCCAAACCAGATGATGCTTCAGTAACAACAAAAGCTGAAGCACCAGCATCAGGCGCAAAACTTACAGTGCATTATATTGATGTCGGGCAAGGTGACTCAGAGTTTCTGGAACTCCCAAACGGGCAAACGATGCTGATAGATGCGGGAAATCCTGAAAATGGCACCCAAATTGTGAATTATATTAAGGAATTAGGTTACAACAAAATAGATTATCTTATTGCCACACATCCACATGCAGACCACATTGGTGGTATGGCAACGGTTGTAAATAGTTTAGATATTGGCTCTGTATACATGCCAAAAGTTTCAACTAACACCAAAACCTTTGAGGGACTTCTGACAGCAATCCAGAATAAAGGGTTAAAGGTCAACACTGCAAAATCTGGTGTCAATTTATTAAAGTCGGGTAATCTCAATATTGATATAATTGCGCCTTGTGGCACTTCATACGATGACTTAAATCAATATTCTGCAGTTCTAAAGGTAACTTACGGCGCCAACAAATTCTTATTTACAGGCGATGCTGGAGCCGAGTCAGAAGCACAAATAACCGCAGACGTTTCTGCGGATGTGTTAAAGGTAGGCCATCACGGTAGCAGTACATCCACTTCACAAGCGTTTTTAAATAAGGTTAACCCAAAATATGCCGTGATTGAAGTGGGCGCAGGAAATTCATATGGGCATCCAGCTGCGGCAACGATATCTAAGCTTCAAAATATTGGCGCTACCATTTACCGCACAGACAAAGATGGCACAATTATTTTTACGTCAGATGCTAAGACAATCACTGTTAATAAAAAAGCATCCACTATTCAAGAAAATGCGCCACCGGAAACGAGTAATACCACATCGACTATAACACAAGATAACTCAAGTTCGACAGTAGATAGCAGTGACGATGAAACAATTGTTTATATTACAGACTCAGGAACTAAATATCATACGTCTAATTGTCGTTTTGTAAATAAGAGCAAGTATGCAATAACGCTAAAAGAAGCAAAAGAAAAAGGTTATACTCCGTGCAAGGTTTGCGATCCGCCACAATAAGAGGGGAAGAATATGAAGTATACCATCGATCGTTTTGAAGGAAATTATGCAGTCGTTGAATTAGAAAATCGAAAATTTGTCAATATTCCTCGATTGGCTATTCCAAATGAAGCCAAAGAAGGGGATGTTATCATAGTTCAAATTGATAAGGAAACAACGTCTCAGCGTGAAAAGCACATAAAAAAATTGATGGATGATGTATGGGCTGATTAAGAAAAAAGCTTATCGGGCATGTTCCGATAAGCTTATTTTTTATGTGATGTTTTTTCGATAAATGCTCATTTTTTTATTATTTCATTTAAAATATATTAATACGGAATTTCAGGAGGCAGGAAAATGTGTGAAGAATTAAAGAATCAACTAGAATGGATAAATGAGAATTTAAATACCCTTGCACAAAATCAGGTAATGATTTATGAAGAGCTACAGAAAATTGAAAAGAAAATGCAACAAGTCAAGGAACAGACAGAATGAAAAGAATGGCTCACGGAGAAATCTGGGAGCCTATTTTATACTATATTCAAGTGGGAATAGAATGGGAATAAGATAAAATTTTTTAAAATATAAGAATATATAAAATTAGCAATAAATGCAAAGAAAAACCGCACGAACGCAGTGTTCATGCGGTTTTTCGCTATATTTGGCGGAGAAAGAGGGATTTGAACCCTCGCGCCGGTTGCCCGACCTACTCCCTTAGCAGGGGAGCCCCTTCACCACTTGGGTATTTCTCCTTGAGTATGATTCATGTTTGATAAATAAAAAATGATTTGGCGGAGAGGAAGAGATTCGAACTCTTGGTCCCTTTCGGGATCACTAGTTTTCAAGACTAGCTCCATAAACCACTCGGACACCTCTCCACCTCTAAAAACATAACTGCAGGTGCGGAAATTATAATAGCACATTGTATACCATTCTGTCAACTAGAAAACACGAAAAATCCAATAAAACATTGTAGGACTACAATACATATTGGACAGTTGAGAAAAAATAAAATACAGAAATGGACACATCGGTTACAATAAAGGGCTCTATAATAAATGTTGGGGTGTGACGAATAGGCCTGCGAAAAAAGAGCAAAAAAGTAGAGCATATTCGATGAAAAAACTTTAAAATGGAGATTACCACACCACCATTTGGGAGGTCATCGATATGCTCTGTACTCATTCTATCGAAAAATTGCTTGGATTAAAAGGGGTAATCGTAAAAAATGTGAGGCAATTGCCTGATAAAACGGAAATTTTTATTGAGTTACCGAGAAAGCCGCATGTTTGCCCCTGTTGTGGCCATCAAACCAGCTACGTTCATGATTACCGTTGTCAAACCGTGAAAGACATTCCCGCTTTTGGCAAACATACCTCCCTGATTCTACGAAAGCGCCGATATCGCTGCCATTCTTGTGGAAAGCGTTTCTTTGAGGATAATTCGTTTTTGCCTAGATATCATCGCATGACAAACCGTTTAGCCTCATATATCATTTCAAAGCTTTCCGACGTGCGTTCTTTTACCAGTGTAGCACGTGAAGTAAATCTATCTGTTTCAACTATTATCCGGATTTTCGATTGTATCCACTATGGAAAGCCACAGCAATTACCCGAAGTCGTATCAATTGATGAGTTTAAAGGCAATACAAGCGGAGAGAAATATCAGTGCATTCTGACCGATCCGGTCCGTCACCGAATCCTTGATATTCTTCCTGCTCGTTACAACCACAAACTGACAGAATATTTCAGCCGGATTGACCGTTCTCAAACCAAACATTTTGTCAGCGATATGTGGAGTACATACGCCGGTATTGCTCAAACATATTTTAAAGATTCAATTTATGTCATTGACAAATATCATTACATTCGCCAAGTATTTTGGGCCTTTGAAGCCGTTCGCAAGGAAGAACAGAAAAAATTCAGTAAAACCCGAAGAATTTATTTTAAACGCTCCCGAATCTTACTGAACAAGCGATATCAATTTCTCACTCCGGAGCAAAAGCAACAGGTCGATCTTATGCTCTATGCCAGCAACCGTCTGCTGACAGCCTACTCTCTTAAAGAACAGTTCTTCAAAGTCCTGGATTCTCCCGATAGTCAATCTGCACGGACAGCGCTATCCCATTGGATTATGGCCGCACAAAACAGTGGTCTTTCAAGATTTGTTGCTTGTGGAAATACCATGGTCCGCTGGTCAAAAGGTATTCTAAATTCGTTTGATTGTCCTTACACCAATGGTTTTACCGAAGGGGTTAACAACAAGATTAAGGTACTCAAACGCAATGCCTACGGTTATCGTAATTTTCGTCGCTTCCGCAATCGTATTCTTCACATGTTCCATCATTCAACGAAAAATGGAGCAGCTTAACGCCGCTCCATCCGGTGTTTCCATTTTGGGTTACCCCAACTATTGACATAGAGCCCAATAAAGCTACCCAAACCAAATCATACCGAGAGGAAGTGTCCATTCCTGCATGAATAGTGTAACACAAGATATGAAGTTTAGGCAATCCATAATGATCTACGCTCAAAAGTACGGTGTCAGTCGTGCAAGCAGAAAGTACAACAAAAGCCGTTCCTTTATTTACTTTTGGATGGCCCGGTATGACGGTACATTAGAATCGTTGGCTTGCCGGTCTAGAAGGCCACACAGTCATCCAAACCAACATACACCTGCCGAGTTAAAACTGATTCGCGACATGCGGCGCAGGAACCCAGAACTCGGTATGATTGAACTATGGTCCCGGTTAAAAAAGCGCGGATACAAGCGATGTCCGGAAAGTCTGTTCCGTGTAATGCGCCGAATTGGGATTTTTCCAGAGGCAAAACCGAAGAAAAAATATCAGCCAAAGCCATATGAGCAAATGACGCATCCCGGAGAGCGCATTCAAATCGATGTAAAGGTAGTTCCAAAGCGCTGCATTGCCGACCCTGAGCTTCGGCTTTTTCAGTACACAGCCATCGATGAATTTTCTAGGCTGCGTTTTTTGGCAGCATACCCTGAACAGAGTACCTACTCTTCTGCCGACTTTCTTAAACGAGCTGTCAAATGGTTTGCCCGGCGCGGTGTTCATGTGGAATGCATTCAAACTGACAACGGTTTTGAATTTACCAACCGTTTTTCCCCATCAAAGAAACATCTGCTGACGCTCTTCGAGGCCACTGCCGCTCAACTGCATATCCGGCACAAACTGATTCGGCCTTATACGCCCAGGCACAATGGTAAAGTGGAACGCAGCCATCGCGAAGACCAAAAACGCTTTTACAACAAACGCCATTTTTATTCCTTAGCGGACTTTGAAAACCAACTTTCCATCTACTTACGACGCTCTAACAATATGCCGATGCGTCCCCTTCACTGGTTATCTCCTTCTGAATTTTTACAATCCCATACTGTCCAACATGTTTGACAAACCTACAAAAACACGAAAAATCCAATAAAACATTGCAGTATCTATAAAAACCGCGCCCATGTAAAAAGAACAGGACGCGGCTTGAACTATTCCTTTATTTTTTCAGCAGATTTTTGCATCAGACGGTCGCAGAGTTGGCAAAGCTGCATAGCAGGAATGGTGAGCAGGCTCCAAAGAAGTGAAAATGGAACACAGATTTGCCCCATAATATTCATTGGCAGGTGCGAATAATCCCAAACGTTCAGTTTCAGCACTAGATTTACCAAAACCCCGATTGCAAATTCCACCGATGTGATGATGACAGATCCGGCTGCGCATTTTACAATCAGCGGTCTGAACTTTAGGCGGCAGTTGCAGATTTTGTCAATGAGACATAGGCAGATGCCGCCTGCTACCGCCATAGAAATATCACTGAACCCTCGGCATGCAATTTCCAAACAGGGATATATAATTCCACCGGTTAAAAACAAAGATAGTTGTTTTTTCATGCATCTACCCTCCTGCAAAAATTGTTTGCAGGAGGAGCTGGTTTATTCCGGATTTTCTTTGGTATTCCCTGTCAAACTTCCGCAGCAAAGAGAATCATTTTACTTACTTGTGTGTCAATGCTGCAAAAATGTTTGCGTTCCATTGATTGACAAAAAATACCTCAAATTCAGCATTTAATCCATTGTTTTTTTGATGATTATAACGATTCATTCCATTTTTTATGGATTATAATTCTAAATCATGTATAATAAAAACGTCGGACAGAAAGGATGATAGCATGAATTTTTCAAAGATGAAAGCAATTTTTTTAATCATTGTTCCTGCTGCTTTCTTGCTGACTTGCGGCAGTTTGTCTATGAAGCTGCACAGCACTCTCATAAAACACATGATGGTTACACAGGAGAAATCAGAGCAGCAAATTTCTTTAGAAATCCCAACCAATCAGGCTGTTTTTCTCCACCAGACAATGGATGAAAAGAAAATTCATGCACTGTCCGAAGAAACGGGAAAAACGCAATTGAATTCTCTAGTTTATGCCAATCTGTCCGGTACAACTATAATACATTTAGGAGATAGGATTTTAATTGCGGATAAGCCTGATTTAAATAAAACAGCTGGACATGTTGCGAATACCTCAGTTCAAGTACAGCAATCTGATTTACATGAAACTATTCATTTTGCGCACACACACAACATGCTACTGCTTAGTGTCCCCTTTTTATTGATTCTCACGATAGCTTTCGTGTTGGCATCTATTTATTTTTTTAAGTGGAAGCGATTTCGTTACGAAGCGAAAATCAGATGCGAAGAACAGAAAAAGTATTTTACATATTTTGATACTCTTACCAACCTACCAAATCGAAAGGGCATTCTGAAACAGTTCAGCCGATGGGTTGAAAACTGCTGCAAAAATAAGCAAAGCGGCGGTATGTTGCTGTTGGATGTGGATGGGTTGCAATCCATTAACAATACCTTTGGGCACGATGCCGGTGATCAGCTGCTCTGTGAAGCAGCGTCTCGGCTTAAAAGGTTCGCAACAAGTCAGGATATTGTGGGGCGTATAGGCAGTGACGAATTTGCAATTTTATTTCACGGGGTGGATTCGGAAGGCAAACTGGAATTTCTCATTAACAAGGCAATGAAAATATTTCACGAACCATATCTAATTAATGGGATTGTCATTCAGCTTTCCTGCAGCGTAGGGGCAATGCTGATTTCCTGCAATCAAAACAGCAAGGAAGAGCCGCTGCAATTTGATGATGTTCTAGGAAAAGCGGAATATATCCTTACTGAGGCAAAGAAGACACGCAAAGGCAGCTATGTCCTGTTCAATGAAGACTATAAAAATCGGATCGAACGGCAACTTTGGCTGGAACGCGCGCTTAAATTTTCCATAGAGAAAGGGGAGCTGTTTTGTTGCTTTCAGCCGCAATATAACTGCAAAAGCAAAACGATTACAGGATTTGAAACGCTCGCACGCTGGAAAACCACTGAATTTGGCATGATACCTCCCATCCAATTTATTCCTATGGCTGAAAAATCCGGATTTATTAAAGAGTTAGGCCGTTATATGATAGAGAATGCCTTTGCTTTTGCTAAAAAATTGCAAGGCCGGGGAATTACGGTTTCCTTTAACGCCTCTCCCATGGAACTTTTAGGAGCAAATTATGCGGATTACATTATCAGCCGATACCAATATTACGGCCTGACGCCGAACAGCGTTGCGGTTGAAATAACGGAATCCTGTTTGATTGAATCTTTTGATAAAGTTACGACAAAACTGCAAATTCTAAGACGGCACGGCATACAAATCCATTTGGACGATTTTGGCACCGGTTTCTCCTCTCTTAACTATCTGAAAAATTTGCCGATTGATGCTGTGAAAATTGACAAAAGCTTTATTAATGAAATAGCGACCGATGACGTTGAAAAGGACATTGTACGCATGATTATAAGTCTTGCACACCGGCTGAAACTAAAAGTCATTGCGGAAGGTGTGGAAACAGAGGACCAGATGAAATGTGTTTTACAAGCCGGATGCCATCTGATTCAGGGATACCTTATCAGCGAGCCTGTTGAAGAGGAAAAGGCACTGCTATTGTTGGGGCGCCCGGGGACTTTTTGCAGCACAGCGGAAGCGAACAGCGAATCTGCGAAAAAGACCGAAGAAATTTAAACTTCGGTCTTTTTCATTTTATTACGTATAATTTTACATACTGCACCAAAATATACTTTTTTTATTTTATCTCGGTGGTATAATGTTGAAAGAAACAAGGAGGATGATTTGATTGACATTTGGTACTGAAATATTAAAATACCGCGAAGCGATTCTCAAGGACCTTGCCGAGTTAGTGGCAATTCCTTCCGTACGCGGTCCGGCGCAGGAAGGAATGCCTTTTGGGAAGGAATCGGCCAAGGCTCTCGGGTTGATTCTCGATAAAGCTGAAAAAATGGGTCTTACCGTTAAAAATGTGGATCATTACGCAGGTCACGCGGAGTACGGCTCCGGGGATGAAATAGCCGCAGTTGCAGCGCACATAGATGTTGTTCCCGCCGGCGAAGGTTGGGACAGCGATCCGTTTACGCTCACGCAAAAAGGAAACCTGCTTTATGGGCGCGGCGTAGCGGACGACAAGGGAGCGGCCGTTGTTGCATTGTATTGTCTGAAAGCCCTAAAAGACGCAAATGTTACAGGGAACCGCCGCCTTCGGGTTATCTTCGGCGCAGGGGAAGAAACCGGCATGGAAGATTTGGCGTACTATTTTCAGAAGGAAGAAATGCCGACTATGGGCTTTACCCCGGATTCTGATTATGGAATTTGTAACCGGGAAAAGGGAATTCTCCAGATTCAACTAAGTTCCAATGATAAAAACTCCGGGATTGTCAAAAAGTTTGATGCAGGCGTTGTGTATAATGCTGTTCCGGACCGCGCTTGTGCTGTTTTAAGTTGCTCCGAGCAGACCATTCAAGCCCTAAAAGACGCAGCAAAGACTGCCGAAGGTAGCTTTACCTTTGAACCTTCCGAGGGAGGAGTCCGGATAGTATCGCAGGGAAAGGCATCCCACGCCATGCAGCCGCAGGTCGGTTTCAATGCTGCTGCCGCACTGCTCCGCTTGCTTTCCGGTGTACTCACGCAGCAGGAGCTCGGTGAAGTGTTCACGTTTTTGGACAGGAAAATCGGATTCCTTTATGACGGTTCGGGCATCGGGGTTAACCAAAGCGATGAGCAGTCCGGCCCGCTGACTTTAAACCTCGGAATTGTCCATGCAGATGAAGCCCACATGGAGGCCGGAATTGATATCCGCTATCCGGTTACATCCGACGGGGATAAGATTTTTGCCCAAATCAAACGCCAGGCGGAAGAAGCGGGCCTGTCCGCAGTGATACACGAAAATTCCAAACCGTTGTATCTTCCGGGCGACAGCCGCTTGATTTCCATTCTTCAAGAGTCGTACGCCAATATCGTAGGAAAGCCGGCGGAGCTTTATGCAACGGGCGGCGGGACGTATGCGCGCGCCATGAAAGGAAATGCGGTTGCATTTGGCCCATTCTTCCCGGATGAGCCGGACCGGCGTCTGCACAACACGAATGAACACATTGATATTGACCGCTTTATGCTTCATGCGCAGATTTGTTTGGAAGCCATGTACCGTATGTTCACAGCCTAACGGAGGGGACAGATGCCAAAATATAACCATATCACGTTTTCTGAGATTTTAAAGAATGATGAAATCAAGGCGTATATTGAAGTGGGCAACCGTAATCTGGGCGAAATAGGTTTTACGGAACACGGCTTTCCTCACGCGAAGCGTTCGGCCAATTATGCCGGGAACATTCTTGAACAGCTTGGATTCGATGCGCGTACCTGCGAGCTTGCGCGCATCGCCGGATATATGCATGATATCGGAAATGTGGTAAACCGATATAATCACGCGCAAAGCGGTGCATTGATGGCTTTTCAAATTTTGAACCGGCTCAATATGCCGCCGGATGAAGTGGCACAAATTTCAGCAGCCATTGGAAATCACGATGAGGGGACAGCCGCGCCGGTCAGCCCGATTGCCGCAGCGCTGATTTTATCCGACAAAGGGGATGTTCGCCGCACCCGTGTGCGCAACAGGGAAACCGTAACGGATGATATCCATGACCGCGTCAATTACGCCGTGGAACACGCCGTTACGGAAATCGATACCGAACGCAAAACTGCGACTTTGAATATCACGATTGACACTACCATCTGCCCCGTCATGGAATACTTTGAAATTTTCATGACGCGCATGGTGCTGTGCCGTCAGGCAGCGCAGTACCTTGGCCTGCAGTTTGAGCTGATAATCAATGAAACACGGCTTTTGTAAGTTGTACTCTGCTATTGCACGACCACAGCTTGACAGTAAAGCTGTTTGTATCGCTTTTCAAACAGAGACATTTCACATCGGGTAGTTCCCTGTGAATTCAGCGGATCGCAGAGTATTACATTGCCGCCGGAATATCCGATTAGAACCAGACAATGTTCACGCGCAGGCCATGTAAAAAGCTCTTCGGTATCCTGCAAATACCAGCTGTTGCCATCGTAAGGCTCTTTCATAGAGATGGTTGCCCAGACGATGACCGGTATACCATTATCAATATAGCCAAGTAAGTTGCGGGCATTGGTTCCACTCAAATTTACAGCCCTCATTTTACTGCCGATGGACGAGAGATACTGATTGAGTGCGGATGTTACAACCGGAGCAAAGCATCCATATCCATTTTCGTAGGGACTTCCCGCAAATTCTTTCCACGGGTTTGGTCCAACTATCACCCCGTTTTGATGATGCGGCATGCCACCTATGGGGAAGAAGTCTGCCAATTCAGTTTTGCTGATTTGAAAACCCAGATAATTTATGACAATGGCCGATGAGGTGACTTCACATCCGGACGGAAGTTCCGGAAGCTGCTGAATATTTTTAACATGCAGAATTTTTTCTCCGCTGAAGTTTGCAGTGGTCTGTACGGCATCTTCTGTTATCCTCAGCGCGTTTTGTCCGCATCTTGTTGCCAAAAGCAAAAACAGAAGGAGAAACGAAAGTTTAGCCAAAAAAAGCTGTGCCACATATTGTTGTTTGTGCTGCACCTGTACCCCTCATTTCTCGATAAAATTGCTTGTTCATTAAACAGTATTGAGAATGCGTGGAATGTATGAAACAACACCCTTCCGCAATAGAGCAGCGGAAGGGTGTTGTTATAATCATTGCGTTGTGCCAAGCAGAGTTACAACAATATTATTTTCAGTTTCCATCTGGCCAAACGGAATCAAATCGTCAGGAAGGGTTTCACCGTTTAAAATGATTTGGACGTCCCCGCTCTGCGCCCCGTTTGGATTTTTGACCGTAATGTGAAGCCGTTTTCCGCGAAATACCTTTTCCATCTTGAATTCTTTCCAGTCAGCCGGTACGCACGGTCGAATTTTCAGACCGTCCACGGTTGGCAAGAGCCCCAGAATACCCCGGATGCAGGCAGTCATGACGGTGGAGGCAGTACCTGTCAGCCAGTGAACATGAGCCCTGCCCGCATGAGGACTTTGCGGCCCTTCCACAAACTGACCGTGCGCATATGGCTCCAGACGGCGAATTTCGGCATGTTCGTTCTGTTCCGCGGGGTTGCATTTTCTGTAATACTCAAACGCACGATTACCGTGCCCCGCCATTGCTTCGGCCAGAATCAGCCAACCCTGCGTCTGCGAAAAAATCGATCCGTTTTCTTTGATTGAGGGGTTAAAAAGCAGCATACGGGTGCCGTTAAATCCATGTTCCCGGTAAGGAGGGTCGAGAATCACCGCACCGTATTCGGTATTCAGCCTTTGATAAACTGTTTCAAGAACCGTTTCAGCCTGTTCCTTGTCTGCACATCCGCTGATAACTGCCCAAGATTGAGGGTTCAGCCACAGGTTTGCTTCCGGGTCATCCTTGGAACCGACCTTTTCTCCGCTTTCGCGGATACCGCGCAGGTAACGGTCACCATCCCAGCAAACATCGTTCAAGACTTTTTTCAGCTTGGCACATTCAGCGTCCAACTGAGCCATGGATTCATGGTCTTCCCGCATGCGGGCAAAATCATGAAGAATCCGCATGGCGTAATACAACTGAAAAGCAACAAAGACGGATTCGCCCTTTTCGCCCATGCGCAAACAGTCATTCCAATCGGCGTACAGACCGGCGGGCAGTCCATGCGCGCCGATGTGGTCTAGACTAAATCGGATTGCCCGCCACAGATGCTCATATACATCCGCTTCGCCGCAGTCCGCGAACGGAATGACCTCATCCAAGAACTGGATATTCCCGGTTTCTCCTATGTATTGGGAAATTGTCGGAAACAGCCAAAGGGCGTCATCCGAGCGGTAGGGGTCATAATCGTAGTCGGGGTCTCCTGGTAATTTTACATTACCGGGCTCGTGATGAAACCCGACCAGGGGCAGTCCTGCTCCACAGGATGTTTGCCCGGAAAGCATCAGCCGAATGCGTCCTAGCGCCATTTCGGGAACCAGATGTAGAATTCCCTGAATATCTTGAACGGTGTCGCGGAAACCGAGGCCGTTGCGCAGCCCGCAATAGGTAAATGATGCCGCACGCGACCAAATAAAGGTAATAAAACACTGATAGGCGTTCCATGTGTTTACCATATGGTTGAAATTTTCATTCGGGGTGCTCACAGAAAAGCGGCAGAGCTTTTCTTCCCAAAAATCTTTGATTTCTTCCCAACGTGTTTCAGCGCAGTGCGGATCCTCATACTCCGCCAAGATTTTTTTCGCTTCATTGTCCGCGCCGGGCCCTAAAACAAAGCACAGCTGTTTTTCCTCGCCGGGGGCAAGTTCGAAGTCGATTTGAAGTACACCGACGGAATTGCCGCCGTAATTGGGTGTGTTTTTGCATTGGCCTTTTTCTACGGAAATTGGATTTGCATAGCTTCTGTAAGGGCCAATAAACTCCTCACGATCCCCGCACCAGGCGGAAACGGGTGCACCTGTAACGCCAAAAAATCTTTCTTCTCCGTTTGAACCGTTCGGTTTTCTTCCCCAGAATTCATTGTGAAGCTGCATAATCCGATTTTCCTTAAAACAGGTGCGGGTGATAAACTGGGTGTATTGCAAATTGACGCCGTCCTGTTCGTAGTTGCCGTCGTTTGTAAATTCCGCACAGCCAAACACAGATAATGAGCGTTTTTTGTTCCCGTCATTTCGGATTTTAAACCGCCAGACCTCATGGGTTCTTCCTAAAGGAACCATATACAGTGTTTCTGTGGAAATGCCGGAATAGGATGAAGTGATAACCGTATAGGAAAGCCCATGGCGGCATTCGCTCCTGTATACATCCAAAGGTTTGCCTACGGGCTGCCAAGAACCGGACCAAAAATCACCGTTTGCCTTGTCACGGATATAAATATACCGCCCGGGCTGATCCGCTGGAATGGAGTTAAAACGATATCGCAGGAGTCTGCCGTTTGCACCGGAGCGGACAAAACTGTATCCGCCGGCATTGTTGGAAATGATTGCACCGTATTCAGGCGAGCCGAGATAGTTGGCCCATGGCTCCGGCGTATCCGGTTTTGTAATCACATACTCTCTGTTCGCGTCGTCAAAATATCCATACTGCATGGGAGATACCCCCTTTAAAATTCGGCGGCATGCAGATGTTAAGCATGCCGCCGAATTCATTATAAAGGAGAATTATCCCATATTCAATATGCGAAATACGAAAATTTACGAAACTTGGCGCTTTAACGGGCGAGTCTTTTTTCTCAGCCATTCCAGCGTTTCGCCGGACAGCAGAGGAGCTAAAATTCGATACACCCGGGCGTGGTATTCGTCCAGCCAAGCTATTTCGTCCTTTGTCAGCAGTTCGGGCAAAATCGGTGCCGTATCAATTGGGAAACAGGTCAGAATTTCAAACCGAAGGAAACGGCCGTATTCGTTTTCCATGGCGTCGGTGATCAACATCATGTTTTCCGTGCGTATGCCATGCTTTCCTTCTTCATAGATGCCTGGTTCATTTGTGACAATCATGCCTCTGCGTAAAACAACATCGTTTTGCGGGCGGATGCTCTGCGGGCCTTCGTGAACTCCGCCAAACATGCCGACACCGTGACCGGTGCCGCATCGGTAATCAATGCCGTGCTTCTGAACTTGGCCGCGGCTGATCATATCCAGATTTCCGCCGGTCGACCCTTCCAGAAAAACTGCGGAGGCGAGCGCAATGTGGGCTTTTAATACCCAGGTGTAGTGTTTTTTTTCTTCCTGCGTTAGCGGACCTAGGGCAAATGTTCGCGTAATATCGGTTGTACCCTCAAGGTACTGCCCGCCGCTGTCAATGAGCAGCAGACCGCTCTTATCCAGAGTTTTACAGGTTTCCGGTTTTGGGGAATAGTGCATCATCGCGGCATTTTCACGGTAGGCCGCAATGGTTGCAAAGCTTTCGCCGAGATTGTGTTCCTGCCGTGCCCTTGCCTCGCGCAGAAGGTCGCAGACCGTACATTCAGTCACCGTTTCTCCATTCTGCAGCCGTTTTTCCAAATCGGCGCAGAATTCAGCCATTGCGCAGGCGTCTCGGATATGGGCGGTTCTAATGTTTTCAATTTCTGTTTGGTTTTTAACTGCCTTTAACTCGATAACACGGTCAGACCCTTTTTTAATTGTGTAAGAAGGATTATCCTGCAAGATGCGGAAAAGTGCATAATTGATGCCATCCATATCCACCAGTACCGTCTTTTTATCGTTTGATTGCTGCAGATAGGATTCGATTTCACTGTAATCGCGAAGGGTTACGCCATTACTCTCCAAGTATTCCCGTACGTCCGGGCGAAGGCGTGAACTGTTGATAAACAGCACGGCACTGTCCCGAAAAACCGCTGCATAAGCGACAGCCATCGGATTGTAAGCAATATCGGAGGCACGGATGTTGAACAGCCAAGCGATACATTCAAGCTTGCAGTAGATTTGGCAGTCTGCACCCGCTTTTTTCAGTCCTGCGCGCACTTGTTCCAGCTTTTGGGAACAGGAAAGTCCTGCATATTTTTCATTGTGCAGGAAAACCTCAGTCGCCGGGGGAAGGGGTCGATTTTTCCAAAGCGGGGTAATGAAATCCACGGAGCGAATTTTAATTCCCTTTTCAGCAAACTTTTGCTTCATGGAGTCCACATTTGCAGCCGAGAGCATTCGCCCGTCGAAACCTGCTGTTTCTCCATTTTGGAGTGTATCAAAAAGAAACTCCTGGTAAGAAGGCACTCCGTTAACTCCCATACGGAACAGCTCGATGCCGCTGCCGTTAAGTTGTTTTTTCGCTTGGATAAAATACCTGCCGTCGGTCCACAGGCCGCTTCGTTCCTGCAGCACTACCAGTGTTCCGGCCGAGCCGGTAAATCCAGAAAAATATTTTCTGGCCTGCCAATATTCCGGCACATATTCTCCCAAGTGAGGGTCGGAAGAGGGAATAATATAGGCCGAAATGCCGTTTTGCTTCATTAGTTCTCTTAACGCAGAAATGCGTTCCCGTATTTCATTCACGTTTATCGCTTCCTGTATTTTAATATTAAAATGAGTATAGGCTATAGACTGTCATCTGTCAAGAAAATCACCGGGCTGTGCCCTTGTTATTTAGTATATGGAATGATATAATTTACCATGTAAATCCGGTGACGGGAGGGTCTGTATTGAAAATTCAGGAATCGGGAGAGAACTATCTTGAAACGATTCTCATTTTAAAAAACAGGAATGGAGCGGTTCGCTCAATTGACGTAGCAAATGAATTGGGTTTCTCCAAAGCCAGTGTCAGCCGCGCCATGAGCATTTTGAAGGAAGCGGGCCTTCTTGTCATGGAACAAAACGGAAATCTGGTTTTGACTGAATCCGGAATGCGCAAGGCATCGGCCGTTTACGAGCGCCACACGCTCATTGCGAAATTTTTGGAGCAGACGTTGGGTGTTGACCACGAAACAGCAGTTCAGGATTCCTGTCGGATGGAACATGTCATCAGCGAAAAGAGCTTTCAACTGATGAAAAAATATGTAGAAAATAACAGCTAACAGCAAAACCAGTTGAATCAGAGAATGAACAGGGGGATTCTGGTGAATTATCGTGCTATTTCCTGCCCGTACTGCGGCAGAGAACTTCAAGTTCCGGAAGATGCAACGCAAATTGTCTGTATGTTCTGCGCGCAGCCGATTATGCTGGAAAAGCCTGATGAACCATCTGTGCAGATGGGGGAGTCGGTGCGTTTGCTGCCCGATGAGGCTTTTTCCACAAGAGTTCCCCTGGAAAGGCTGAATGCGAAAAACTATCCCGGTATCTTTGAATCTTACCGCGATGTGATTAGCCCCGCATTGCTTGCTTATCTCGAAGAGGAAAAAGCGTATGGAGAGCCGGCAGCGGAAACATTTGCAGATGCTCTGGTGGAAGGATTTGAACGGATAGAGAAAAACATCAGGGCTTCCTCCGCCGCAGCGTTCGACCTCCGAATTTGCATAACCGCGTTGACCGTGCCGGCGATTCTGGATCTAAACACACCTGCGGCGGATCATTTGGCGGATCTTTTTTTAAAAAAGTGGAATGAGGCCCATAAGCAGTCGCTTGGGAAGGCCACCTATTCCACCATATTAAACGGATTTCGCAAAAAACTCTGTTTTGTCACGACTGCTGTTTGTACGCAGCTTGGAAAAGGCGATAACTGTGAGGAACTCCAGATGCTTCGTGCATTCCGCGACGGATATCTTGCCAAGTCGCCACATGGTATGCAGAAAATTAATGAGTATTATCTGTTTGCACCCATGATTGTCAGTGCGGTGGAACGCTCCGGCAAGGCTCAGGAGGAATGGAAACGGATTTATAAGAGTCATCTTATGCCATGCATCTCTGCGCTCAAACAGCAAAAACCGCAAATATGTGAAAGACTGTATGAAAATATGATGCTGGAATTAGAACATAAGTGGCTGTAAGGCAATTTATTCAGAAGTAAAATGCAGCAAAATAGAAACAGGCCCGAAGAACGTTCAAGACGTTTTTCGGGCTATTTCTTTTCAAAATACTTAAGAAGGCTACGGTACTGCATATTCGCTCAGTCCTTCTGGCAAATGTGAAACTGTAATGCGATGCGGTGTATCTAAGGGTTATCATCCCAACCGATGGTTTCTGCCACAGCAGGCTGCCGCGCCTCGTCCATTAGCTTGAGCATTTCCAGTGCACTGCGAAAGTTCTGCGTTTTTTCCTTTTCCACCCATGTAATGCTGCCTTGCCAGGATGCGTTTTGGCGAAATTTGATATGCACTAAAAAAGTAGCGTTTTCCGGTTTACAAACTGTTTCAATTTCTGAATCCATGAAGTTTTCCACCTTTCTGACAAACGTCTTCATATGCTTGGACTCAAAACTCCGGTTTTGAGAGGTTGCCTGTGGAAATTGCATAGCGTCACATAAGCGGTCAATCGCCAGCATGAGCTCGGTGACATTGGAAAAATTATAAACTCGGTGATAATAACCGCTGTAAAGTCGACCCGCCATGTCATTGCTTTGTTTTGAATCCAGCCAAATCAAAATCTGCGCGGGTGAAAGCTTCCTTTGAAAACTTACGTTGCGCATTAGTTTCACTTTCCATTTTAGATTATTATTTATATTATATCTAATTCTTGTTATCTGCTGGGCGATGAAAAACTGGAGCAGTATCCTATAGGTAGAAATAAATTTATCTGATTCTAATAATATTTTTCATGAAAGGACAGCAACATTCGTCCGTTTTCACGTGTTTAGGGCACGGATGGTTGTCTTTTTTAGGATTCCAAAGAATACGAAGCTTGCAGTCAGCGACACAATCTCTGCAATTGGAAAAGCAAACCACACTGCATCCAGACCGATTTTAGACAGCAGATACGCGGTGGGAAGCAACACAACAAGCTGCCGCAGAAGTGATATAATCAAGCTTTTTACGCCGTCGCCAACCGCCTGAAACGTGGTGGAAAAAACAATGCCGAAAGCGGCCGGCAAAAAGCAAAGTGATATGGTACGCAGCGCCGGAACTCCGATTTGAAGCATTCGGTTCGAAGCATTAAAAATCATCAAAAGCTTGTCGGTAAAAAGCCAGAATCCGGCCATACCAATTCCCATAATCGCCAGTGCAATAATGCATCCAATTTTAACGGCACTTAGAAGACGGTCTGTCTTTTTTGCTCCGAAATTATAGCCTATCACAGGCATCAGCCCCTGCGTTAAGCCAAAGACGGGCATAAAAACGAATGACTGCAGCTTAAAATAAACGCCAAAAACAGCAACAGCTGTTTCTGTAAAGCTGATTAAAATTGCATTCATTCCCACAACCATGGCAGAACCCGTGGACTGCATAATTATAGCGGGAAGTCCCACGGCATAAATATTTCTTACAATGTGCCAGTTGAAACGAAACGAATGAAACTCTATTCTCACTTCATGTTCTCTGAGCAGCAGAACCAAAAGGGCAACGCACATGGAAATAATTTGTGCCGTTACGGTTGCAATCGCTGCCCCTTTGACGCCCATTGCGGGCATACCGAACATACCAAAAATAAAAACCGGGTCAAGCAGCATGTTGCTGATGGCGCCGATGAGCTGGAAAATCATTGGGAACAACATGTTTCCGGTTGCTTGCAGTATTTTTTCAATATTAATTTCAATGCAGACGCCGAAGGAATATACACAGACGATACTCATATATACGGAACCCATTTCCACAATTTCAGCATCCGTGGTAAAAGACTGAAGGAACAGTTTGGAGAAAAATATGCCAATGACCAAAAAAAGCAAGCCATTCATAAGCCCTAAAAGCAATCCATGTGTAGCGGCTTGGTCGGCTTCTTCTCTTCGGTTTTCACCCAGACGGCGCGCAATTAGGGAATTCAGACCAATAGCGGTTCCTACGGCAACCCCTATCAGCAGGATTTGAATGGGAAATACAAGCGATACGGCAGTCAAAGCGTTTTCACTAATTTGCGACACAAAATAGCTGTCCACAATATTATAGAAAGCCTGAACCATCATGGAGAGAATGGCAGGAATGGACATTGAAACGATGAGAGGAAAAACAGGCATAATGCCCATTTTATTTTGCTTAGTTTCTTCCAAATAAATTGACCTCCTTTAAGTACTTTCTATTGTATCTGATTCTGACGAAACTTACAATAAAACAAGCATGAAGAATTCACAAAAATTCCTCTGACTACGAAGAAAGGGCGGGAGGACGTGCAACAGTTGAGGGGCACGGCGCATATACTGTGGGTACATGGTTATAGTAAGGGGGAATATTATGTTTGGAGCAATTATTGGTCTTGCCTTGTCCGGGATTCTTTTCTTTGTGCTCCATGTTACTGGATCCGGCTCTTTTCCCCGCCCGCTGACAGCGCAGGAAGAAAAGGAATGTCTGGAAAAAATGAAGAAAGGGGACAAAGATGCGAAAGCGAAACTGATTGAACACAATCTTCGGTTAGTCGCTCATATTATCAAAAAATATTATTCCAATTCCAACGAGCAGGATGATCTCATTTCGATTGGTACAATCGGACTCATTAAAGCAGTCAATACGTTTGACAGTTCCAAAGGCATCCGGCTTTCCAGCTATGCGGCCCGCTGCATTGAAAATGAAGTACTGATGCATTTCCGTTCAACCAAAAAAAGTGCGCAGGATGTCTCCATCAATGAGCCGATTGATATCGACAAGGACGGAAATACACTTACACTGATGGATGTTATGGCAACGGAGGATAATATCATCGATGACTTGGACTATAAAATGAAAACCGAACAACTGAAAAAATACATAGACAGCGTACTTTCCCCACGTGAGCGCACCATTATACGCCTAAGGTACGGACTCGATGGCACCGATCCGCTTACCCAGCGCGAAGTGGCGCAAAAGCTTGGGATTTCACGCTCTTACGTTTCGCGAATTGAGAAAAAATCCCTGTCAGCGCTGCATAAACGATTCAGCAAATCGTAAAAAAGGTGTAAAAATTGCGGTTAAAATGGTTTAATACGTTTAAAGAACCCATCCTTCACATAATGTGCTGGATGGATTCTTTAACAATGTTTATAGCGGTTGGTAAAAGCATGAAACAAAGAATCTTTTATGCTGCTGTGAGATAATTTGGGAGATTGTGTGCTGATCCGCTTATTATGGATGATCTTCATTTTCAAAACTTTAACAGGTAATATGTTGTATTTTACCGTTTCAAAATCGTTTTGCTTGAAAATATTGTTGTGGTAATGTATGATATGTCAAGGCTTTCAAAATAAAAAATTCAAGCGCCAGGACTCGCGAGCAAGAAACTTTGCCTGCGAGTTGACGAGGACAAGGAGAATCGAAGATTCGGCGGATGCCTTGCGGTATGGTACTACCGTAAAATATTGACGAAAAACAAAAAGCGATTTTTGAACAAAGTCAATAGGGTACCTTGAAAGCCTGAAACTTTTTTATGAAAGGCAGGCAAAAATATGTGCGGAATTGTTGGGTACATCGGAGGTCAGGAGGCACAGCCCATTTTGCTGAGCGGTCTGCGCCGGCTGGAATACCGAGGGTACGACTCTGCAGGAATTGCAGTGCTTCGTGACAGAGGAGCAATGGGCCTTGCAAAAAGCAAGGGCAGGTTGTCAAACCTTGAGGAAAAACTGAAAGGAGCACCGCTGTCCGGTACAGTCGGCATTGGGCACACACGCTGGGCGACACATGGGGAACCTTCGGAAACAAATTGCCATCCCCACGTTAACGAAAAAAAGACCATTAGCATCGTGCATAACGGAATCATCGAAAATTATCTGCATCTGAGGGAATTCCTAATCGGAAAGGGATATCATTTTTATTCCGAAACAGATACGGAAGTAATTCCAAACCTAATTGATTACTACTACAAAGGCAACCTGCTGGATGCGGTGACACAAGCGGTTGCCAGGCTGGAAGGCAGTTATGCACTGGGTGTAATGTCTGTTTATGAACCGGATAAAATCATTGCGGTGCGGAAAGACAGCCCGCTGGTTATCGGTCTTGGCAGTGGGGAAAACTTCATTGCGTCGGATGTTCCCGCGGTTTTGAATTATACAAGGGACTTTATTTATCCGGAAGATAAAGAAATCGCCGTCATTGAGAAGAATTCGGTTACGGTATATACGCCGGAAGGCGAAAAGACGGAAAAGCCGATCAAACATATCACGTGGAGCGCGGACGCTGCCGAAAAGGGTGGCTATGAGCATTTTATGCTCAAAGAAATCTGTGAACAGCCGGACGCTATCAAAGCGACCATGACCTCCCGTATTCTGCCCGGGGAACCCGTCAAATTGGATGATATTACGTTTTCGGAACAAGAAATCAAGGATATCGAAAAAATTTATATTGTGGCCTGCGGCACTGCCTATCATGCAGGGATTGTGGGAAAATACGTCATTGAAAAGATGGCAAGAATCCCTGTGGAAGTTGATATTGCTTCGGAATTTCGCTACCGCAATCCGCTGATGACCGATAAGACCTTGCTGATTGTTGTCAGCCAGTCCGGTGAGACGGCGGATACTCTGGCAGCTTTAAGGGAAGCAAAGAGCAAGGGAGTGAAAGTGCTCGCCATTACGAATGTCGTCGGCAGCTCCGTTTCCCGCGAAGCGGACTATGTTTTGTACACATGGGCAGGCCCGGAAATTGCGGTTGCGTCCACCAAGGCATACACAACTCAGTTAGTCACCATGTATATTTTGGCGTTGTATTTTGCACAACATCGGGGGACGATGACCGATGAGGAGATAGAAGCGGTGAAGAGCGACTTATTGACCCTTCCGCAAAAGGCGGAGAAAATGCTGGAACACCGCGAAACGCTGCAAAAATTTGCATCTAACAATTATATGCATCGCAATATGTTTTTCCTCGGCAGAGGCATTGATTATGCTGTTGCAATGGAAGGTGCTTTGAAACTCAAGGAAATTTCCTATATCCATTCGGAGGCCTATGCAGGCGGGGAGCTCAAGCACGGAACAATTGCTTTAATTGAGGATGGAACTGTCGTAATTGCTCTGGCAACGCAAAGCAGTCTGTATGATAAAATGGTCAGCAATATTCGGGAAGTTACCACAAGAGGCGCGAAAGTTTTAGCTTTCACAACCGAAGGCAACATCGGCATTGAAAAGGTGGTCGATGCGGTGTTGTACCTGCCAAATATAACAGATGTTCTGACCCCGGTTCTATCCGTAATTCCTCTTCAGCTTTTGGCGTATTATACCGCTGTGCAAAAGGGCTGTGACGTGGATAAACCGAGGAATCTTGCAAAATCCGTTACGGTTGAATAATTAAAATAAAGTTCATGTTGTTGTTGTATAATTCAAATAAAGTTGACTCCATAATAATAAACTTCGCTCTATAAAAATAAAGTTCGTTCCAAAATCCCGTAGCAGATGCAGGAGAAATCCTGATTGGCTGCGGGATTTGCTTTTTTTACAGGGGAAGAGGCTAAAGTGTAAGGGTTAAGATTGTTAGAGTTAAGGAGTAAGGAATAAGGCCATAGGTATTGATTTTAAAGAGATTGAGAGTATTATATATTGATACTTGGATTGAAAAAAGAATTGAAAAAGCACAAGAGAACATGCAACCTTATACCTTTTTCCTTTCACCTTACCCCTATTTGGAACCGACTTTATTTTAAAAATTACCACAAGAATTAAGGAATAAATGTTATTAAATGGAATGAAAATATTGAATTTTAGAACCGACTTTATTATCTGGAAGAGATTAGGTGAATAGGGTTAAGGCTAGAAGGCATAAGGGTTTGAGGGAAAGTCGTTTGGAGCGGAGTTTATTTTAAATATACATAGTTAGTGATAAGGATTTTTAGGGATAAGGAATAAGGGGCTGTATATAAAATAATAAAGTTTGCTCTGTGATAATAAAGTAAGTTCTGTAATAATAAAGTTGGCTCTATGGAAATAAAGTTATTCCAAAATTAATGAGTTTCCGAGAGCATTTAGGGTATATTACGGGAACAGGGATAAAGGGGGGAGGTACTTATATAAATGTATGATAAATCCCTTCTTTAATATAAATTGTTAATAAAAATACAGCAAAAGCATTTGACTGAATTGAAATAATAAGAATTGTGTTGTATTGTAAATAAGTGGGGATTTTCATGAGATAAATAGACTTTGTTTGAAAGGGTGAAGATTATGGAAAGAAAAAAAGTAATAAATTTTTCAAACAGATTTTTTAGTAATTTAGAACAATTTGGTTTGGATTTTAATAAGGCAAAACAAAATATCCTTTCTCACATTGAAGAAAAGGAAAAAGACCTAAGTCTGGATAAAAGGATGGTATTTTATACTCCATATATAGAGGATGGCAAAAAATATATGCTGGCTGGCTTTGTAACAAAAAAGGAAAAATCTATTTTTATAGAAGCCAACAGCATATGGGATAAGGGGTTTAATCCTGAGGGCATAATAGTTACAGAAACAAATATTAGGATTATCAAATAGTTAAAGTCAAGAATGGTTTTTGGGATATAAGATGATAGCACCAGTGACAGATAGATTAAGTCGATTAAATTCAATACACAACAATTAAGATACATTTTAATTGAGGTGATACCGTGGCAAAACATGAGTTTGGAATAATAGATTCCTTTGAAGAAAACAAATGGTATAGTGATTATGAACCTAAAAAATATAACTGTATTTCTGTCAACGACGATTTAGTTGAAGAATTAATTATAAAGTATAATGAAGAATTAATGGCGATCAAGACTTATTTTCAGACGACAACCCAGCCAGGTACTGGATTAGATTATTGCGGTGTAACGCTTATCCCTCCGGAATCTCTTCAACAGTTTAGAAATGTTATTATAAAGGCAAATAATCGTTTTAAGGTAAAAGAATTTCAGCTTATCATCAAAAAAATAACAGAAGCTATTAGAGAAAATAAATATTTGATTCATTATGGAATATAGATTCTTTCTATGGAGATAGTTCAGTATACAGGCAAATAAAATGTATCATGTTCGAATACAAAATCAATCTATAGTTTATAGTGAAAGTAATTCGTCATAAATTAAAATATAATGAAAGAAAAACAATTCACTTTTAAAGAGCTCGTGTGTCAGTTGTATAGATGATACATGGACTTTTTGTTTTTCTTTTTACATATGTTCCTCGTAATAAATCGTTGCAAAAAGATCTAAAAATATCATAATAGAAAACGATATTGCAAAACCAGAGACCCCATAAAATTTTGTGTAAAAGCTGAATATGCGACTTTCTTTCAGACAAGAATGATGGTAAGAAAATATCAGTCTGAAAGGAAGTCATTTTGATGAGTAGAGTACCGGCAGAACTTTTAAGAGAATATGTCAACAGCCAGAAATTTAGCAGCACTGCAGATATCATGGAAGCAATGAAAGACATGTTCCGTGATGTTCTCCAGCAAGTAATGGAGAGCGAATTGGAGGAAAAGTTAGGCTATGAAAAAAGCAAGAGACTGTCAAATGTTGATGAAACGGCAGGGTCGAAAAATTACAGAAACGGGTATTCCAAGAAGACCGTAAAAACGCAGATTGGAGAGATTCCTGTAAAGATTCCCCGTGACCGTAACGGCGAGTATGAGCCGAAAATCATCGGCAAATATAACCGTAACGCCGACGGGATGGAAGAAAAAATTTTGGCTCTGTATTCCTGTGGGATGAGCCAGAGGGATATCGCTGAACAAATTAAAAATCTGTACGATGTAGAAATATCACCGGAACTAGTCAGTAAAATCACAGACAAGATTATGCCGGAAATTACAGCGTGGCAATCCCGTCCTTTAAATCCGGTGTATCCGTTTATTTTCATGGATGCGATTCATTACAAGGTGAAAGAGAATCATCAATATCAAACGAAGGCCGCTTATGTGGTACTGGGAATTGATATGGATGGCCGTAAGGATATTTTGGGAGTCTGGATAGGAGAACATGAAAGCAGCAAATTCTGGCTCAGTGTGCTCAATGACTTGAAAAGCCGCGGTGTGCTTGATGTTTACCTGTTTTGCGTAGATGGCCTGAAAGGATTTCAGGATGCCATTTCAGCCATATATCCGCAGGCGCAGATTCAGCGCTGTATCATCCATCAGATTCGGTCCAGTACCCGCTATGTCAGTTATAAAGACATCAAATCGCTGATGAAGGACCTTAAATTGGTTTACCAAGCTGTGACAGAAGAGGAAGCTTTAGAAAATCTCAGTCGTTTCAAAGAAAAATGGGGTAAATCTTATCCTTCTTGTGTAAAGAGCTGGGAAGACAACTGGGAAATTCTCTCCACATTTTACGCATACCCGGCTGAGATTCGGAAAATCATATATACAACAAATATCATTGAGGGTTTGAATCGCCAGTTCCGGAGGATTACCAAAAATAAGCCATCCTTTACAAATGACGATTCCTTGCGGAAAATGTTGTATTTGGCGTCGAAAAAGATTGTCGAACATTGGACATGCAGATGTCGAAATTGGGACAAGGTTCTAAACCAGCTAAACATCCTGTTTGCCGACCGAGTGGCAGGCTGATTGTCTCTGAAAATTAGGATTTCCTCAAAGCTGCTTTGGCATTCACGCTTCGCGCGCATACCTCGGCAGCTTTGACGAAAATGGATCAATCAAGAGCAAATCCAACCTTTTAATTTGCGTTGCAAATCAAAAAAATTACCTGAGTTCTTATCTAAAAGAAAATTTAATTTACACAAAATATTACGGAGTGCCCAAAACCAATTCCGATGCCTATGAATAGGCTGTCATCTAGCCTTGCTCCCACACCAAAGCATATCAGCATGGCAGTAAAACAGATTTCTCTTGTTATTTTAAATGCTTTGCTTGCTGATGTAAGTTCGATGAGTTGATTGCGTTCTTCGGTTTTCTCGAATCTCTCCTTTTTTAGCGCTTTTCGGTTCATGCTTACATATATCTCACTCATACCAATGGACGGCGTTAAAATGCTCAAAATAATCCCTTTTACATCAAATCCCTTTAAAAATCCAAGGATCAGTATACATACGCCTAACAGAACATACATTACCCCAAAGCCAAACTTTCTTTTATCATAAATCTTCATATTGCCGATCCTCCAATTCCTTATTTTCTTTCAGACAACATAAATCCTCCACAGTTGTTCCGAATACTTGTGCCATTCGATAGGCCAGCATGAGAGAAGGTTTATACTGTCCCTTTTCAATGGAAATAATGGTTCTGGATGAAACATGCACTAATTCTGCCAGCTGTTCCTGTGTTAAATTTGCCTTGGTTCGCAATTCTTTCACTTTGGTTTTCATAATGGTTCGCCTTTCTTTACATGAAGCAAACTTCACATGAAGCATACTTCATATTACTGTAACATTAGGCTACTGTCGAGTGTCTGAACGATTCAATTTGAATGCTTTTCACAAATGGTTTTATATTTTAATCAAGCATACACATTGCATTGTAAGAATTAGGTTTTGTTTGCACGTCGGGTATGGAAAGTGGGAGTACAAAATCTTGACTTTACCGAGGAAAAGTATATAATATATATGAACAAAGGCTCATATGATTGGACGTTGATAATATGTCGGAAGATAAAATAATTACAGAACCAAGAAAGCAGACGGAAAACATTATGCCTGACGACGAAATTTTGTATGACCTTGCGGATCTGTTTAAGATCTTTGCGGATTCCACGCGTATTAAAATTTTGTACGCGCTGCTGGAATCGGAGCTATGTGTCTGCGATATTGCACAAATGCTGGAAATGAATCAATCGGCCATTTCGCACCAGCTGCGGGTGTTAAAACAAAGCAAGCTGGTCAAATATCGCCGGGACGGAAAGACGATTCTTTATTCACTTGCGGATGGACATGTTCGTACCATTCTTGATCAGGGTATGGAACATGTTGAAGAATAATTTGGAAAGCTGAGGTTATATAGGATGAAAAAACGATTTAAACTGAACCATCTAGACTGCGCGGCGTGTGCGGCAAAAATGGAAGAAAGAATTCGGAAAATTCCAGGTGTTAACAGTGCAACAGTCAGTTTTTTGACGCAAAAGTTAACGTTGGATGCAGAGGAAAGCCGTTTTGAAGATATTTTGCAGCAGGCTGCCGATATCTGCAAAAAAATTGAACCGGACTGTAAACTCGTTTTTTAGAACCGTCAATTAGATTATATTGAAAGAGGTGCCTGATGAATTCCAAACAAAAAAGGAAACTCCTTCGCATATGCTTTAGTATTGTTTTATTTATAATTTCGCTGCTGATTCCGGTGGAGGGTACTTTTAAACTCCTGCTTTTTTTGATTCCCTATGTGGCAGTTGGCGGAGATGTTCTATGGAGAGCTGTCCGAAACATTGCGCATGGGCAGGTGTTTGATGAAAACTTTCTGATGGGTGTGGCAACCATCGGCGCTTTTCTGATAGGGGAGTATCCGGAGGCTGCAGCGGTGATGCTGTTCTATCAGATTGGCGAGCTGTTTCAAAGTTATGCGGTGGACCGGTCCCGAAAGTCAATTTCAGCTCTGATGGACATTCGTCCGGATTATGCCAATGTGGAAGCAGACGGGAAACTGCGCCGAGTGGACCCGGAAGAAATCAGTGTGGGGGATACAATTGTGGTTCAGCCCGGTGAAAAAATTCCTCTGGACGGCATTGTGCTGGAGGGTGTTTCCGGAGTCAATACCTCCGCGTTGACCGGCGAATCGCTGCCACGAGAAGTGGCTGCCGGAGATGAGGTACTCAGCGGTTGTGTGAATTTAACAGGACTGCTGCGTATTCGTGTCAATCGGCCGTTTGAGGAGTCCACAGTTTCTCGGATTCTGGAACTTATGGAAAATTCGGCTTCCAAAAAAGCAAAGACTGAAAATTTCATTACGCGTTTTGCACGTTACTATACGCCCGCTGTCGTCATAGGTGCACTGCTTTTGGCGGTACTGCCGCCCTTGCTTTTTCAAGGAATATGGAGTGAATGGATTCAGCGGGCACTGATTTTTCTGGTGATTTCCTGCCCCTGTGCGCTTGTTATTTCCATTCCGCTCAGCTTTTTCGGAGGCATTGGCGGAGCATCCCGACGAGGAATTCTCGTCAAAGGCGGCAATTATCTGGAAGCTCTGTCCAAAGCTGAAATCGTTGTGTTTGACAAGACCGGTACGCTGACAAAAGGGACATTTCGTGTGACAGCGGTTCATCCGGAGCGGATGCCGGGACAGGAGCTTTTGGAACTTGCCGCTCTGGCGGAAAGTTACTCCGAACATCCGATTTCCCGTTCCCTCAAAGAGGCCTGCGGAAAGGAGCAGGACCGTTCGCAGGTTTCCAATGTGCAGGAAATCACGGGCCGGGGTGTGCGGGTGCAGATTGGAAAACAGGTTGTAAGTGTTGGCAACGCCAAATTGATGGAGCAGGAAGGTGTGGATGCGCGGGCCTGTGAACTGACCGGTACCATTGTACATGTGGCTGTTGACGGAACTTATATGGGGCATATTGTCATCTCTGATGAAATCCGTGATGACTCCGCAGAAGCTATTTCCTCCCTCAAGCAGCTTGGGGTTCGTTCCGCCGTTATGCTGACAGGTGACGCAAAAGATGTTGGCGAAGATGTTGCGGCGCAGCTTGGCATGGATGAAGTACACACTCAGCTGCTTCCCTCTGAAAAAGTAGAACAGGTTGAGCGGCTGCTTAATAAAAAATCGGAACGTGGCAAACTGGTGTTTGTCGGCGACGGAATCAACGATGCCCCTGTGCTGTCCCGCGCAGATGTTGGAATCGCTATGGGCGGTTTGGGTACCGATGCCGCGATTGAAGCGGCGGACATTGTACTGATGGATGACCGTCCGTCCAAAATTGCAGAGGGCATCCGCATTGCGAGAAAAACGCTGTTTATTGCAAAGCAAAATATTGTCTTTGCACTCGGCGTAAAATTTATGGTGTTGGTTCTGGGAGCGTTCGGCCTTGCAAACATGTGGGAGGCAGTTTTTGCGGATGTCGGCGTTTCTGTTTTGGCGATTTTGAATGCATCCCGCGCACTGAACACCGGCAATACGTCTGCGAAAAAATGAGAAAAACTGCGGAAGGAGAACTTAGTATGAACGGGGAACTGGAACTAACGCGCTGTGGTTGGTGCGAATCGGATGCTTTGTACCGTGCCTACCATGATGAAGAGTGGGGAGTTCCTGTTCATGATGACCAAAAGCATTTTGAGTTTTTGATTCTCGAATCGGCGCAGGCGGGACTGAGCTGGATTACTATTCTGAGAAAGAGGGAAGCCTATCGAGAGGCATTCGACGGGTTCGACCCGCGCAAAGTGGCAGCTTACGACAATAATAAAATACGTAAATTATTGCAAAACCCCGGTATCATACGCAACCGAAGAAAAATAGAAACCGCCGTTAACAACGCACGGCGGTTTTTGGAGGTTCAGAAGGAATTCGGCAGCTTTGACCGGTATATATGGGAATTTGTCGGAGGAAAGCCCATTGTGGGGCATTATAAAACACTGGATGAGGTTCCGTCAAAGACGGCACTTTCTGAAGCAATCAGTCGGGACCTAAAAAAGCGCGGATTTCAATTTCTCGGTCCGATTATTGTGTATTCTTACCTGCAGGCGACCGGTTTGGTTAACGACCACTTGGATTCCTGCTTTCGGAAAAATTGCTGTGACACATCGTCGGTGAAATAACAAAATGCTTTTGCGATTTTGTGCCGCATTTTATGGTTGAGCAAATCTGCTTACTTATACGGATATTTTATGAATAGCCGCATTTTTTTTGCACTCCGTCATCGCTTCGGGGGAGAGAATATTGCTGAGCTGCTTTTCGTTTAAAATGCCCTGCTGCAAAGCCAGAGCAGCGACCGGTATTCCGGTTTGAAGCGATTTTTTGGCAAGCTCGGCTGATTTTGCGTAGCCGATATATGGACATAATGCCGTGACAATTCCGACGCTTTCATCTACATGCTTTTGGCAAATTTCTTCGTTCGCAGTGATTCCTGCAACACAATTGTCCACAAAAGTTTTCACTGCCCCTTGCAAACTTTCTATTGATTCAAAAATTTTGTAGAACAGAACAGGCTCAAAAGCATTTAACTCCAGCTGACCGGCTTCTGCAGCTAAAGTTATGGTGTAGTCGTTGCCAATTACGTTAAAAGCAACTTGGGATACAACTTCGGGTATGACCGGATTTACTTTTCCGGGCATAATTGACGAACCGTTTTGCGTTGCAGGTAAACAAATTTCCATCAGACCGGTTTTGGGGCCGCTTGACAGCAGACGCAAGTCATTTGCAATCTTAGAGAGGGTTACGGCACAAGTTTTCAGTGCGCCGGAAACGACCGTGAAGGCATCTAAATTTTGAGTACAGTCAATCAAATTATCAGCTTGATAAATTTTAATTCCTGTGACTTTTTGTAAAGTTGGCGTAATATTGCATACGTATGCGGGGGAGGCGTTTAACGAGGTGCCGATGGCAGTTGCCCCCATGTTCACAATGCGCATCTCGTCTTGCACTTTTTGCAGCCGTGTCACATCGCGCTTAATCGCACATGAATATGCAGCAAATTCCTGTCCCAATCGTATGGGAACAGCATCCTGCAATTGGGTACGGCCCATTTTTATTATCCCGTCAAATTGTTGAGCCTTTTGCTCCATGGCATCAGCGAGTCTGCTAAGCTCATGGATCAACCCTGGCAGTAGTTTTAATACGGTTAATTTGCCCGCTGTTGGGAATACGTCATTGGTAGACTGGGACATATTTACATGGTCATTCGGGTGAACTGCTTTATATTCCCCTTTTGCTGCTCCCAAAATTTCGCTTGCTCTGTTGGCAATGACTTCATTTGCATTCATGTTAGAAGAGGTGCCGGCGCCGCCCTGTATCGGATCGACAATGAACTGTTCGTGCAAATGTCCTTCAATGATTTCATCGCAAGCCTGAATAATGGCATTTGCAATTGAACCATTCAAATTGCCCGTATTGCGGTTCGTTATCGCAGCGGCTTTTTTTATTTGCGCAAGCGATACGATAAATTCAGGATGCAATGTGCGTCCTGTAATTGGGAAGTTGTTTTTTGCACGCAAAGACTGCACACCAAAATACGCTTGTGCAGGTACTTTCATGCTGCCAATGGAATCATGCTCAACCCTGCTTTCCATCTTGCTGACCTCTTTTCACTAAAATCCGGTATGGAACTTTTTATAGTGACTGCTAAAATTCGTTCCTTATTTCTTGTGGATTGGAACGGTTACTGGGAATCTTTTAATGCTGAAACTTTACCACAACTTCCGGATAAGTTAAATACTTTTTGTTTTGTTTCTTGTATAATTATCATTTAGCGATATTTGACTTAAACATTCAAAAGAAAACAAGGTGCATACTTTCATAATAATAGAACTGATCGATTGGCGTATTTTGGTTTTGACGGCATTTTCCGAATGAACAAACTCCTTATAGCATTTTGAGGGAAAATTAGGCGAATACTGACTTATTTAAATTATTATGGTAAAATTTACATATACAATATTTATGATAGCCTATCTTCGTCTTTTCGACTCCAAAATTCCTTCAAGTTGGTGTGTGGGTGCAATGAAATTTTGCTGTTTTCCAAAAGCTAGATAAAAAACTTTGTATGAAAGGGGTGTATGGTATGATGAATGGTGAAACACTGTGGAATCAAGTTGTATCAGAGCTTTCGGTTTCTGCAAAAGAAGTTCAAACTACGAGAGGTTTTTGGTTCAAAGCTTCATCCCACGACGGAAAAATAGTTGTTAATGCGGCTGCTGACCATGAACCACGGAGTAAATTATCCATGCCGAGGACAATATCCAAAAAAGAGTTTTTATCTGTGTATTTTTATTATGAGCAATGGCAGAGTGGTGAACCGGGGATAAGGCAAGTAATCTGTAAGAAATCCAGAAATTCAGCTTATATTTTAGCATTGATTCAAAAAGCTCTAAATGGGTAAAATCCATTTGCTGCTATTGGCAATAAAGGTGATTTGCACTGCTTTGATTTCATTCAGCCTAGAGTTGTTTTGTGTCTGGGAAAAGCGGTGTTTGATGCCGCGCTGCATATTGCGGATGCCTCAGAACCTGTAATCCAGTGCTCCTATCATGATGTCATGAAAAAGGGTGCGGTCAGAGCAAAGTACAAGACAGCCTCCGTTCAGGTGATCCCGCTTGCGCATTGCGGCTTGATGGGCACATTGAATCGCAATCGTTCTCTCAAGTCCCCCATAAAAAATCCGCTGGCCGCTCAATGTGAAGATTGGAGAAAAATCAGAAATATGCTTTCTTTGTAAAATTTTGCAAAAATCATTTTGATGATTAGTTGCTGATTCATCTTTTCTCAGATAATGAAATAACCCATCCAACGCATTTCGCGAAGGACGGGTTAATTGACAGGGAGATAAGTTATTTATTCACGACATTTTCCACAGTGCATTCCATGATGCGCTGGCGGCTTTCCTTAGGCACCAAGCGATGTAAGGTGTAATAATGAAATTTTTCGCTTTCAACAGAGGATTATCTTTCTTGATGGGCTTGGTGGAAACAACATCCGAGCCGGCAGCCGCTACCTTGCCGCTATTCAGAGCATCTGTTAAATCCTGTTCATCAATAAGCATACCGCGGGCATTGTTAATAATAATAACGCCGTCTTTTATTTTTGCGATTGCGTCCTTGTTTATCATTTTCTCATTCTAAGGTGTTAGGCTGCAGTGCAGAGAGATTACATCGGATTGTGCATAAAGTGTATCCAAAGATACATATTCTCCAATCGCTTTGCCTGAGTCATTGGGATAGATATGAAAACAACTTTAGAAAGTTGGGAGAACGAACATGCCAAATCAGAACAAGAAACCATCTATGACAAATCAGTCAACCGAAAAAGCGATGGCTATTATAGAATTGTTGGCGAAGGCCCACAGTCCCATGCGGCTGCGGGATATCAGCAATGCGCTGAATTTGAACGTCAGTACGACCCTGCGTTTTTTGGCTTCGTTGCAAAATTGCCACTATGTAGAGCAGGAACGGGACAGCCAACGCTACTACCTCACTTATAAGATTTGTCAAGTGGCCAGCCGTGTCAGCAGGCATATGGAATTGCAAACAATAACACATCCATATCTGATTGCTTTGTCAGACAAGTTTCAGGAATCTCTGTGTGTATCTGTGGAGAGAGATATGACCATGGTGTATATTGACGTAGCGACAGGTCCCAATCGAACACTGATGAGCATGCAAAGTATTGGTAACACCAGTCCTATGCACTGTACGGGCAATGGGAAACTCCTTCTGCTTAATTATACCCCGGAGCAATTGGACGAACTGATTCGTAAAAAAGGGCTAACTCGTTTTACCGCCAATACCATTACAACCCGTCAGGAACTTCTTGCGGAACTGGAACAAATTCGGGCAAGAGGTTATGCCTATGATAATGAAGAAAGTGAAGAAGGAGTGCGATGTTTGGCTTGTCCTATCCGGGATTATACCGGAGATATTGTGGCTGGAATGAGTGTAACGGGACCGGCAAGCAGAATGACCGATGAAAAGATCAATCAAATTTTGGATGAGATGATGAAAACAACGAATCGCATCTCAGAAGCTTTGGGATATGATAGTAATCTTAATAATTAAAACGGCGTTTTGTTTATTAAGACCATCAAACTAGCATTATCTCAATGAAACGTCAAAGGGAGATTTTGCATAACTTTGTTGAAAAGTAATAAGCAAAGCAATGGTCTGGGCAACGAAAGAACTGATTACTGTACCTATGCTAAGCAATAAAGGAGAGGTCGTTAATTGTCGTTAATCCCTTTTGCACAATTGATGCAGTACTACAAAATCTAGATATTCATTAATTGCCTCAATTTTCTATAATTTTTCATGAAGGAACGGGCAGTTCCGTTCTGTTCAATATAATTTGGCTGTCATACTTTAACTGAAGTGTCCGTTCCTGCCTTTATTTATAGCCGCGAAATAAGATAATAATTTCATAAATTTTAGACAATACACATATACACGTTAGGTATTTTATTGACAATAAATGAACTGTTATTTGTATCTAATATATCAGATTCTAGCTGTGAGGAAAGAGTAGTAACTTGGGTGTTGATTTCAACCTAGTCCATGTGGGTGGCAACGCAGATAAGCTCACAGCCATTTGGGGTAAGAAAACCGATGTTATCAATATTGAATATCCGCTCTTTCTTCACAGGGCCAATTTCCGGTGTTATCATTGATATTGCCATTCTTGTGATAGGGTCCCAGATTTGGAAAATCATCACGAAAAGGTTAACGAGCCAAAACTGAAAACGCCGAAACGGCTTGGAAAAAAGGGTCATAATCAATCAAAACACCTTATGTGCAGTATAGTTTATGCGGCATGGTGGTTAGTACAATCAAGTTCTCATTTTTGTATATGGAATTGAAAAGCCATTGGGTCTCCGATAAAATTAATGATGCGTGGAAGTTAAAAAGAGACAAACCCCCATGATTTCAAAAAGAATAACACAGAATGACGGAATTACTACTAAAAGTATGGCCTAATCGCAAATCTGATGCTTTATAAATCCAAAGCAAAGATATTCCTATTCATGTAAAGCAGGCGTAATCAAAAATCACCCTCATTTCGATTCTTGCCATCAGTTGGTCATAATTTAGCTGTGGGGGTATGCAAAGGAATGGTCTGTTTCCAGAGCATACTTCAACCCAAAATTCATTTCTGTCACTGTTAAGCGCTGCCTACATTTTTCGGATTTCCTAGGTTGCAAATTTTTTGAGCACGGTCAGCTTATGGAAAGAGGCCTTTTAAAACCACTGCTTTTATATATAAGGAGGGCGTATTATGACAAACCAGCAGATAGTTTTGATTCACGGAACCGATTATAAGGCAATGACAATGCAGCTGCTGGAGCATGTCAGGTTGACCGAGATGATCGGAGATAAGAATGCCAGGGTTGCACTAAAACCTAATCTTGTAACTGCGACTGATGCCGCTAGCGGAGCGGTAACTCATCCCGAAATTGTGGATGGAGTGCTAACTTACCTAGAGAGCAACGGCTTGAGGAACTTATCGGTGATAGAAAGTTCATGGGTGGGGGCAAGGACTTCTGACGCCTATCGGAGTTCAGGCCTTAAAAGAGTTTGCGAACAGCACAGAGTTCCCTTCATTGACTTGCAGAAGGACGATTACGTATCTAAAAAGGTCGCTGATATGGAACTTAAAATATGTAAGCAGGTTTATGAAACGGATTTTTTGATTAATCTACCCGTTTTAAAAGGCCATTGCCAAACTGTTGTAACTTGTGCTTTAAAGAACTTGAAAGGGTTGATCCCAAATTCAGAGAAACGTCGTTTTCACGCAATGGGACTGCATAAGCCAATAGCTTACCTGGGAGCAGCTATCCATACGGGAATCATCATAGTTGACAATATTTGCGGTGATCTTAATTTTGAAGAGGGCGGCAACCCGGTTCCGATGAATCGGATTTTCTGCTGTACGGATCCCGTTCTGTGTGATGCTTTTGTCTGTCAAACGATGGGAGTGCCCATATCAGAAGTTCCCTATATACAAATGGCAGAAGCACTAGGAGTAGGCTGCGCGGATATTACTAAAGCAGAAATTACCCAGCTCAATGAAGGCGTTGCGGTGCCGCCGCATCATCTTAGCCGTAGGGTGAGTAAGCTGGCTGGTTATGTGGAGTCAAAAGAGGCTTGCAGTGCTTGTTACGGTATGTTGATTCATGCACTGGATAAGTTGGATCGCCGAAACGAATTACGGGGACATAAAGAAAAGATTTCTATTGGCCAAGGATTTAAAGGAAAATCCGGTGAGATTGGAATAGGCAGCTGTACGAATCGTTTTGATAAAAACTTAAAAGGCTGTCCTCCAAGCGCTGCAGATATATTGAAATTTTTAGAAGAGAACTGGGAATAAAACGGTACCTCCGGCAAAGCTCGGGAGGTCTGTATAAAATATGGGATAAAAGCTGGTTGTGTCAAAAGTTTTCAGAATCATTCTGTATTCAGCCACCCGGAATTTGAATTGCAGTACAAGTTTAAAAAACAAAGTTGGAAGACCCGGTGACCACCAAAGGGTTTCCGAAATGGAAACGGCGTTCATGCGCTAAGTGATGGCTTTAAATTTTGACAGCGTATTTTTTGCAATGCGAGAAGTTTTTTGATATTGCAAAATTATTTTGCGTTTCTTACAACTGATTTGTTTCAAATAAATTATTTTTTTGGAGGAATCGTTAAAATTATAAATTTTCTATTGACAAATGATTTTTAACACGTTATTACTAGTTAGTAAATTCATGTTAATAAAATATCGGTTGAACAAGATTTTCTCAGAAGTGGCAATGACGCCCTGTATCTTAAAAAGATATGGGGCTTTGTTTTTTGCAAACAGTATCATAGAGGCAAAGAAGCCCTAATCCAAATCAATTGGACTAGGGCTATTATAATTTAAACTTAATTAAACTTAAAATTTGGTCGGCATCTCCGATTTCACCTGATTAGTTATAAAGTCCATGATATTCATAAATTGAAGAATTTAAGAATGGAGTGAAAGTCATGAAGTCTATGAAAAACTTTCTGTGCTGCTTTTCACTGCGATAGTCCTATCCACACCGGCAGCATGTGCAGGAGGAAGTTCCGCTGTCTAAAGCAGTAAAATCGTTTTCCGAGGAGCTAGTTTCCGGCGTAAAGAAAATCGATGGCCATACCGTTCCATTTACATTGAAGAGCACCATTAGCATGGAAGGTTTTGAAGAGTCAATTTGCAAAATATGAAGACGGTTCCTCAGCATATTTTTAAGGATATTGATTCCGCTACTATGATGATAAGCAAGCAAATTTAAGATTATGCAGGGCAGTCATATCACTGCAGAGCTTCAGAGTGGTGAAACAGATCAATTTAATATCCCCACGGGCAACACAACCCGTGAATCGGTTGCAAATGTTGTGCAGAGCAACCTAACTGCGCTCGGTTTAAACGTACAAATTCAAAAATATGACTTCCCAACTATTATGAGTAACTTTGCGGCCCGGATTACGATATGACAACCGTTGGAAACTCCATAACTCGGACAAATCCTACCGGTGTGCGTGATGTCAGTTAATTTGTGCCTACAGCCCAGTTAACTGCGGCGAAGCAGGCTTTTGGCTGCAAAAAGTATCGCATAGACGGCTGCTGAGCTTTTTTAAAGAACCTAAAATTGTGGATCGGGCGAGAGAGGAATGGAAAGAAACTTTAAATGGTGAAAGTTATCTTTGTCCGATTCCTCCAGAAGTACAGCCTGCCGCACTCAGATAAGTTGTATTATCAAATATTGTCGATTTAGGGAGAGATAGAATGAAAAGCTTATCCAAAAATGCGCTGGCCGCGCCGACTTCCGGCATTCGCAAGATTTTTAACATAGCCGTAAAAATGGATGACTGTATCAAGCTGATGGTCGGAGAGCCGGATTTTCCAACACCGAAAAATATTGTGGAAGCTGCCTGCAGAGCACTGCATGAAGGAAAAACGCGTTACACCTTAAGTGCGGGAATTCCGCAGCTGAGAGCGTTAATTGCCAAAAGTGTACAGAAAAGAAAAGGAATCCGCGTCGATCCGGAACAGCAGGTGATAGTCACAAACGGAGCGACAGGAGCCTTATATCTTTCCATGAAAACCTTATTAAATCCAGGAGATGAAATTATCATCGGTGTTCCGCTGTTTTCCAACTATCTTGGTCAGGCAGTTTCTTTAGGTGCTGTACCGAAATTTGTCACTTTACGTGAGGAAAACGGATTCATTATGGATTGTGAGGATTTGGAAAAGGCTATTACACCAAAAACAAAAGCTATTTTGCTGAATTCTCCTTCAAATCCGATCGATGGAGTACAATAAAGTTCGCAATTTTATCAAGGCATAGAAAAGTCATTGGGACTCCGATAAAATGAATGGTGAGAAGACATTCAAAAAAGGAGAGATACCCAATGACTCACAAAAAGAATACCACAGATTTGACAGAATTGCTACTAAAATGTATGGCGCAGCCGGATCCAATGCTGTCAATGCTGGAATGGCTGTGTACCCGTCTAATGGAAGCAGAGGTCTCCGGTATTATTGGCGCAGAAAAGAATGCACACAATCCGTCCCGCCGTGATTACCGCTGCGGCTATCGGCCACGTCGATTGGATACTCGTATGGGGACGATGTATCTGATGGTACCAAAACTCCGAAATCAGGGCTATATCCCGTTTTTCGTAACAGAACGCAAGCGCAGTGAAGCAGCGCTGATTCAAGTGGTTCAAGAAGCGTTTGTGCAGGGTGTATCTACGCGAAAGATGGAGAAACTAGCTCGCAGTCTTGGAATTGAGAATCTTTCCCGCAGTCAAGTCAGTGAAATGACGAAAGGCCTTAACGAGCAGGTGCAGTACTTCCGCAGCCGGCCTCTGACGGGTCGCTATCCTGTCATTTGGACAGATGCACTGTATGAAAAAATTCGTATGGATGGCCGGGTCGTCAGCATGGCTGTGATGGTAGTTTGCGGCGTCAATGAACAGGGGCATAGGGATATCCTCGCCGTGGAGCCAATGCTCGATGAATCCAAAGAAAGTTATTCTCAATTGTTTCAAAGTCTTTTAGATCGTGGTCTGAAAACACCGCTCCTGGTGATTTCAGACGCGAATAAAGGGCTGATTGCAGCCATCCGTGAGAGTTTTCCGGGAGCCTCTTGGCAACGGTGCAAAGTCCATTTTATGCGAAATATTTTGGCTCATGTACCCCAGAAGGAAAAAGAATCCTTTGCGGCTCAGTTAAAAGAAATTTGGTTAGCACCTTCCGCTAAAATAGCTAGACAACGCGCAGAGCAAATATCAGAACAGTATGGAAAACGCTTTCCAAAAGCAATTGAGCTCCTGCAAGATGGATTGGAAGATTCTCTATCCTTTTATGCCTTTCCGGAACTCGATGCCCGCAAAATCTCCTCAACCAATATGCTAGAACGGCTGAACAAGGAAATTCGCCGCAGAACCAGCGTAGTCGGAATATTTCCCAATCCGGATTCCTACCTACGGCTGGTAACAACATGTCTCATGGAATATGCGGAAGACTGGTCTGTTTCTAGAGCATACTTAAACCCGAAATCCATTCTTTCACTGTTAAACGTAGCCTAATTCATTTTCCGGAGTCCCGAAATTGCGAACTTCTCTTGACACTAGCATTTCCTGCGTCAACACTATGGCACAGTACGCTGCGGTGGAAGCATTAAGCGGTCCGCAAGATTCTGTTAAGCAAATGATTAATGAATTTCGTATCAGAAGGGATCTGCTGGTTGAAGGAATTGAAAAAATTAAAGGATTGAAATGTGTTAAACCGAATGGAGCATTTTATCTCTACGTAAATATTTCAGAAACAGGACTTTCTTCAGAGGAATTTGCAATGCGATTGTTACGGGAAGCAAGAGTTGCTTTGGTACCAGGAACCGCATTCGGACCGGGTGGAACAGAGTATGTACGGATTTCATATGTCACTTCTCAAAAAAATCTTTTGGAAGGGATAAAAAGAATTTCGAATTTTGTTGAAAGCTTAAACTTATAAAAAAGGAAGGGACATCTCCTGTCAATCAAAGAACTGGCGAAAAAATACCAGTACCCGGATATTTTGCGTTTCTAGGTGCAGGCAGCACCGAGAAAGGAGCAATCTATCCTAACCTCAGCGACGACAAATTCAAAGACGATGAAGAAGCTTTAAAGCGCAGCTCTGCGTTTTACGCGCAGTTTGCCAGCGATTATCTGAAAAAAGCAGCTAACAGATGCGAAAAGTTATATCAAATTTCCTGACCTGATTTTGTAGCAGTTCGGGGGAACTTTATTGTAGGATTGGCAATAAATGAGCTAAGATACATGGGTTTAATCGTTTCGGTTACCTATAATAGCAATACCGGATGGATCGGCGCTAAGCAGCTCCATTTTCTAGTGGCACTCCGTAATATTTTTGTAAATTGTGAATTCCATTCAGATAAGAACTCTGGTAATTTGTTGATTTGCAACGCAAATTAAAAGGTTGGATTTGCTCCTGATTAATCCATTTTCCTCAAAACTGCCGAGGTATGCACGCGAAACGTGAATGCCAAAGCAGCTTTGAGGAAATCCTAATTTACAGAGATAATCAGCCTGTCAATCGATCGGAAAACAGGATGTTTAGCTGGTTTAGAACCTTGTCCCAATTTCGACATCTGCATGTCCAATTACTTAATAAAATCAATTCTCCTATTACTGCAATTCCCCGGATTGGACCTATTAACGGTGCGACTATTTTTGGCGAAATCGGTGATATTTCTCGCTTTTCAATTCCTGCCAAACCGCTAGCTTACGCCGGAATCGAACCATCCGACAATGCTTTTTGCTTTGGTTATTGACTTTTTATAGTTGGTCTTTCGTAATATTTTATAAGATTCTTCCTTTTTGACAATCACCATTAGCCAATATTGGTATTGATAAACATTATACGTCACATTGTTAATGATTACTCAGTTTTAGCCGATATTAAATAATAGTAAATATGTATTGTAGTTTACAATTAAATATAGCTGAGAGGAAGTTATTATTAAATGTGTGACGATAAATTAATGACGTTAAAACAAACAATAAATCAGATGATAGAAAAAGGAATGGTCAACGAGGCATATGATAAAGTAAGTCAACTCATTAAAACAATGCCTGAGGATGCAGATCTTAATGAACTTCTTTCTACTATAAGGCACTTGAAAAAGAAGTCGGAGGAAGTTAATAAAAACGTGCAGGTAGGTCTGAACACCGATTCTGACAAAAATTTTATGAACGGTATCGACAATAAAACTAATACCGAAAATGCAGAAATATCAAAGGGTAAAAAAAGAGTTTTGTTTATTGCATACTTTTTTCCTCCGCTTTCCGGTTCAGGAGTTCAAAGGCCGGTGAAATTTATAAAATATCTGCGTGATTTCGGATGGGAACCGGTTGTCCTTACCGTTCAGGACAGCGACTTTGAACTCAAGGATTTTGCGATGCTTCAAGAAATTCCGAAAGATATCGAGATTATTCGTATACCAGCAGATTCAAAAATCAACAATTTTACAGTTAATAGATTATTTACCTATTATAAGGAAGTTTGTGATCCAAAATTATTTAATGAAATCATTAACAATTTGACAAAACAGCAGAATGTTGATATAAGAACCGTTTTGTGGCCAGATCCCACTATTTTATGGGTGGACAGCGTACTAACTCACCTTGATAAACTCAATCTTGATTCATATGACTGCATTTTTTCAACTTCAGGTCCATATTCTTCACATATTTTGGGATATATGTTAAAAAAGAAATGCGGCAAGCCGTGGATTGCTGATTTTCGTGATGAATGGACAAATAATCCGTTGGTCGCGCATGTTGACAAAAATCTATTGGGTTTCAGAATTCTGCGCAGCTTTGAAAAATCGGTTGTTGAATATTGCGATGGAATGACAGTTATATCCGATCAAATGAAAGCGAATTACATCAACGATTTCAATGTGCCAGAAAATAAAGTCAAGTCAATTACGAACGGTTATGATGAAGCGGATTTTTCTTCAATCACTGATAACGCATCTGATGAAAAAAAGTTTGTTATTGTTCACAATGGAATCCTATATCAGAGAGAACCTTTTAAGTTTATTGACGCAGTCAGTGAATTAATAAATAATAAAAAAATAAGCAGAGATAAAATAAAAGTATATCTCGGCAAAGCTTCATTTGGTGATAATGATGATCACTATCTGCAGTATATTAATAAACGAAATTTGAGTGATATTTTTGTTATGGATTATCTTGACCATAAAAGCAGCATTATTCGTTCTGCAAAGGCGTCGCTTCTGCTCTTAATAACGGGGCAGGGCAAGGAGTGGAAAGGTGTCTTAACAGGCAAAATATTTGAATATTTGAGATTGTGTAAACCTATATTGAATTTGGGTTATAAAGACAGTCTTGCAGCAATGTTGATACAAGAACTCGACAGAGGAATTACTGTCGAATTGAATGACGAGCAAAGAATATATCAGGCAATACTACATTATTATGAATTATGGGATAATAAAGCTTTACCACAATATAAGGTCACGAAGGATGTAGAAAAATTCGAGCGAAAAAATTTAACAGGAGCCCTTGCAAGTTTTTTAAACAGTATACAGACGAGCACAAGATCTGATGAAATCACACATTTGAATCATGAAATTGAAGAAGCACTCAACAAGGGCGACACAGAAAAGGCGCGGTTTTTAATAGAGTCATACCGAAATAAATTCGGTGAAAATGCGGAATATATTTCAATGCAAGCAGTATTTTATGAGTACATTGGAGATTACGACCGTGCGCTGTCTTGTATGAAAAAAGGAATAGCCAAGTTTGAAAATATATCTGATTTGCTTTATAACTCCGGATATATATATTTTGAGCAAAAGAACTACAAATTGGCGTACATCTATTTTTGTCTTACTGATTACTTTTTCAATAGTTCCGCTTCGCGAAATGATGTTCAATATTATTTGAATGCATTGAGCAAGATTTGTGATTTGTCTTTCTATTCGGAAATGTCCAGTACGCAGGCAAAACTTTTTTATTGGATTTGGGCACGAGAAAACAATGACTTGCATAATAGCATTGACGATAATGCAGACAAGATTATGAATAATCTCTATGAGTTATCTCTTGTTTCAACAAAATGCTTGTCTGTGCCGTGGGCAATAAAACGAATTACAATGAATTTGCTCCTTAATTGTGTAAAATATAAAACTGTGGCACAAACAGATACAAATCATGAATTTATGATTAACATTATTAGCGATTTTGCTGACTTAAAAGATAGTTTGCGCAAATATTTCAAAATAAATGTCGCAATTTGTGGCATAGGAGAGAAAACTTTATATATATATAATATTATATCTCCTGAAAGCGTAAGTATTAAGGCTTTTGTTTCCGATGATTCTCATATGAATAAAATCGGAAACGTACCGATAATCTCATCTTCTTCACTGGTACAAGAAGAGTATGATTACTTAATAATAGCGGAATCAAAGGATGTTAGAAAACTATCGATCCAAGATTATAGTAAAATAATTGACTATGAGGCGTACTGGAATCTCATTTCTACCAATCACCATAATTGGTGCGTATACATAAATGAGTTGGAACAAATCAATGACAGCGAAGGTTTAGTTCTTGGAATCTCATATGGAATGAGGGGTATTAATACAAAATACTTTAGTAAAAAAATATGCAATATAGCAGCTTCTAGTCAGGACTTATATTACGATCTCATGTTGCTCAGGCAAGTGTTGGCTGCTTCTGGATCAAGATTAAAATATTGCATAATAACTCTTGCTAAATACAGCTTTGAATATGATTTATCTTTAAGTTCACAAAGTGTAATTTTACCCTATTACTATTATCGGACTAACAGTATTCATAATTACAAAGATACAACGCAAAAAGAACAGATTGACCGGATCAATTTGTTTGAAGATGTTATTTTTATAGAAAACCATACCAATCGTTTTGCCTTAAATTACAAGGATTTGTTTGAGCAAGAACTTTATTTGTACAATAATAGGCAGTTTGACAGCAGCTATCTGAATAATGACTTAAAAACAAAACTGATAGCGCAGATGCAAAAGGATTTTAATAAGGATTACCCACAAACGGTTCAGGAAAATCAACAAATTTTCGAGGAAATTATGAAGTTATTAAAAGAAAATCAAATAAAACCAATTGTGGTTGTCTGTCCAGTAACGGAATTTTACAGAAGGAATATAGACGGAGACAGGATTATTGCTGAATTTGAAAAGATAATCACATCATTTCAAAACCGGTATGAGTTTCAGTACCTTGATTATTTTGAATCCAGCCTTTTTGAAGAATCAGATTTTATGGATTACTCACATTTGAATTTAAAAGGAGCTGAAAAATTCACAAGACTTTTAGATAAAGAAATTAATTGGTGAAAACAGTATTTATTTTGTACTCGATAATTTATCCACAAATCTTACAGGGTTGCTTCAATCTATGGTGCAGACCGATTAATGCAGTCAATGTCGAAATAACTGTGTGACCGCGTATTGAAGTGTAAATATCGGCGAAAATGGTGCGGACAAATCAGAGCACTCGTTTAACGTAGCAATTATCGCTCTGATTATGTCCGCGTTGATTTAATATCAGAACAGAGCAAATTTATTGATGGTCGGCGGAATCGGACGAAAAGTAGGACTGAATACACTTAGAAAGACCAACTATAAAAGTAAATATTTTAGTAAAAATTTACATATGATTACCTGTTTCTTGTAAATTATCATTTGGGACTTATTTTTTAGTTGTTTATAGACCTCTCAATAGTAAGAAATTGAAAGAAAATGTAACAACATAATTGGTATAGCCATGGTACACCATAAAATTTATAAATTTAGAACGTTTGTTCTAACTGATAGAGTACAATAAAGTTCGCAATTTCATAAAGGTATAGAAAAGTCATTGGGACTCCGATAAAATGAATGGTGAGAAAACATTCAAAAAAGGAGAGATACCCAATGACTCACAAAAAGAATACCACAGATTTGACAGAATTGCTACTAAAATGTATGGCGCAGCCGGATCCAATGCTGTCGATGCTGGAATGGCTGTGTACCCGTCTGATGGAAGCAGAGGTCTCCGGTATTATTGGCGCGGAAAAGAATGCACACAATCCATCCCGCCGTGATTACCGCTGCGGCTATCGGCCGCGTCGACTGGATACTCGTATGGGGACGATGTATCTGATGGTACCAAAACTCCGAAATCAGGGCTATATCCCGTTTTTCGTAACAGAACGCAAGCGCAGTGAAGCAGCGCTGATTCAAGTGGTTCAGGAAGCGTTTGTGCAGGGTGTATCTACGCGAAAGATGGAGAAACTAGCCCGCAGTCTTGGAATTGAAAATCTTTCTCGCAGTCAAGTCAGTGAAATGACGAAAGGCCTTAATGAGCAGGTACAGTACTTCCGCAGCCGGCCTCTGACGGGTCGCTATCCTGTCATTTGGACAGATGCACTGTATGAAAAAATTCGTATGGATGGCCGGGTCGTCAGCATGGCTGTGATGGTAGTTTGCGGCGTCAATGAACAGGGGCATAGGGATATCCTCGCCGTAGAGCCAATGCTAGATGAATCAAAAGAAAGTTATTCTCAATTGTTTCAAAGTCTTTTAGATCGTGGACTGAAAACACCGCTTCTGGTGGTTTCAGACGCGAATAAAGGGCTGATTGCAGCCATCCGTGAGAGTTTTCCGGGAGCCTCTTGGCAACGATGCAAAGTCCATTTCATGCGAAATATTTTAGCTCATGTACCCCAGAAGGAAAAAGAGTCCTTTGCGGCTCAGTTAAAAGAAATTTGGTTGGCACCCTCCGCTGAAATAGCTAGACAGCGCGCGGAGCAAATATCAGAACAATATGGAAAACGCTTTCCAAAAGCAATCGAATTCCTGGAAGATGGACTGGAAGATTCTCTAGCCTTCTATGCTTTTCCGGAACTTGATGCCCGCAAAATTTCTTCAACTAATATGCTGGAACGGCTGAACAAGGAAATCCGCCGCAGAACCAGCGTAGTAGGAATATTCCCTAATCCGGATTCCTATCTACGTCTGGTAACAACATGTCTCATGGAATATGCGGAAGACTGGTCTGTTTCCAGAGCATACTTAAATCCAAAATCTATTCAGATACTATTAAACGTAGCCTAATTCATTTTCCGGAGTCCCAAAATTGCGAACTTCCCTTGACACTAGCTTCTAACTCGCGTTCTGACTTGTATCTTTGCGATTTGTAGTGTTTTTTTGCGTGCTTTTATGTTGAATTAAGCAATAAAAATACCCGTATGAATCACCGGAAAATCCAGTGTTCATGCGGGTTTTCGCTTGGTCGAGGTGACAGGACTTGAACCTGCGACATCCTGCTCCCAAAGCAGGCGCGCTACCAACTGCGCTACACCTCGACAAAATAATAAATTGTGCAGCTTCACTATTATATGGGAAATAGCATTAGTTGTCAAGATCCTATTAAAAAGGAAAATGAGATTTCTATAAAAAATATTGTTTTCATAGTCAACATTTGTTTCATTATGATATACTTTTAAAGAAACAATCAAAAAGGGCGATGGAGTACAATAAAGTTCGCAATTTTATCAAGGCATAGAAAAGTCATTGGGACTCCGATAAAATGAATGGTGAGAAAACATTCAAAAAAGGAGAGATACCCAATGACTCACAAAAAGAATACCACAGATTTGACAGAATTGCTACTAAAATGTATGGCGCAGCCGGATCCAATGCTGTCGATGCTGGAATGGCTGTGTACCCGTCTGATGGAAGCAGAGGTCTCCGGTATTATTGGCGCGGAAAAGAATGCACACAATCCGTCCCGCCGTGATTACCGCTGCGGCTATCGGCCACGTCGATTGGATACTCGTATGGGGACGATGTATCTGATGGTACCAAAACTCCGAAATCAGGGCTATATCCCGTTTTTCGTAACAGAACGCAAGCGCAGTGAAACAGCGCTGATTCAAGTGGTTCAAGAAGCGTTTGTGCAGGGTGTATCTACGCGAAAGATGGAGAAACTAGCTCGCAGTCTTGGAATTGAGAATCTTTCCCGCAGTCAAGTCAGTGAAATGACGAAAGGCCTTAACGAGCAGGTGCAGTACTTCCGCAGCCGGCCTCTGACGGGTCGCTATCCTGTCATTTGGACAGATGCACTGTATGAAAAAATCCGTATGGATGGCCGGGTCGTCAGCATGGCTGTGATGGTAGTTTGCGGCGTCAATGAACAGGGGCATAGGGATATCCTCGCCGTAGAGCCAATGCTGGAAGAATCCAAAGAAAGTTATTCTCAATTGTTTCAAAGTCTTTTAGATCGTGGTCTGAAAACACCGCTCCTGGTGATTTCAGACGCGAATAAAGGGCTGATTGCAGCCGTCCGTGAGAGTTTTCCGGGAGCCTCTTGGCAACGGTGCAAAGTCCATTTTATGCGAAATATTTTGGCTCATGTACCCCAGAAGGAAAAAGAATCCTTTGCGGCTCAGTTAAAAGAAATTTGGCTGGCACCTTCCGCTAAAATAGCTAGACAACGCGCAGAGCAAATATCAGAACAGTATGGAAAACGCTTTCCAAAAGCAATTGAGCTTCTGCAAGATGGGCTGGAAGATTCTCTAGCCTTCTATGCTTTTCCGGAACTCGACGCCCGCAAAATCTCCTCAACCAATATGCTAGAACGGCTAAACAAGGAAATCCGCCGCAGAACCAGCGTAGTCGGAATATTTCCTAATCCGGATTCCTATCTACGGCTGGTAACAACACATCTGATGGAGTATGCGGAGGACTGGTCTATTTCCAGAGCATACTTAAACCCGAAATCCATTCTTTCACTGTTAAACGTAGCCTAATTCATTTTCCGGAGTCCCGAAATTGCGAACTTCCCTTGACACTAGGAAAAGGGCGGGAAAAGCAAATGAAAAGTGAACATACATATACATTTAAAATTGTTGCGCTTTTGATGATATGTGCTCTTTCATTACAGTTGACAGGATGCGGGAAATACTCTGATTTTCAATCCGACAGTACGGCGCCTCCGGCTGCACCGACATCTTCTGCTGCCTCATCCGCTCTACAACAGGAAACGTCCGTATCATCCGCAGTTCTTCCGGTATCTTCCCAACCAACGGTTTCATCTTCCGCAGCATCTTCTGTATCTTCTGCGGCTTCTGATACAACGATAACTGAAATGAAAACGCCTCAGGTTATTGCGGAAACGGAAGAACTGCAAACAATCAAACGGTTGAGTGTGCAAAAAGCTGATATATCTGCGGAAAGCTATACTGCGGTTGACCAGAATAATGGGTACCTATCACTGACTTCTGACGCGGAGAGAACACTTTATCAGTTGATAGGAAACAGTGTTTATCAAGTTGCAGATGCCAAAACTTCCAGCGGTTATGCTCCGGTTGGACAAATTTCCATTCCTGCAAAGCTTACAGAGGCGCAAATCCGTTTGACAGTAACAGCTTATATTGATGACAATCCTCAGGTGTTCTGGATTGCCAATGCTTTTTCGTATGCTTTGCGGGGAAATGAAACCATAATACAGTTATATTCAGAGCTAACACAAAGCGAATGTAATGCCGCTTTGCTGGCATTTAACGGAAAGGTACAGTCCATTCTTCAATCAATCCCCTCCGGGTTAAGTGAATTTGATAGGGAAGAATATCTTTTTAATTATATCACACAGAATTGTGTTTATGCTGATACTATGAATGAAAGTGATATGGATTGGAAACTATATACAGCGTACGGTGCGCTGGTGAACGGTCAAGCGGTATGTGAAGGATATTCGAGGGCTATGCTCTTGCTCAGCGGTTATGTTGGTTTGCCAAGCGTGTTGATTCGCGGAACAGGGGATGGGATTCCACATATGTGGAATGGCGTCAAAATTAATGGCAACTGGTATCATCTCGACTTAACATGGTGTGATAGTTCAAATCTCGTTTATAATTACTTCAATATTAATGATGAAACACTCAAATTGACGCACACCATAGCTCCCATGTTTTCGGAACTGACGGAGGAGCAGATTTGCAGCTCTGATTCTATCTTTAATTTTACACTTCCGGTTTGTTCATCTTCTGAAGAGAATTATTTTCAGAAAAAAGGGGTTTCTATATCTACTTTGGATTCTTCCGAAGATAAGGCAGTAGTAACGGCCATTGCAACTCAAATGAAAATGGGCAAGACAACACTCGCATTCCACGTAACCTCCAGTGATTATGACGCAACCATCAAAGGTATGATTTCTACCAAGCCTTACAAGATGGCTTCCTATTTAAAGAATGCCGCGGCGCAGGCCGGGGTGACATTAAACTGGAAGAGCATTTCTTATGTGACCGATGACGCCAATAGGGGACTCAATGTTTTTATATCGTACCAGTAAAAGCTCTGCCAAAACCATCATTTTAAAAAGTGATAAAAAAATGAAAAAAAGGGTTGACAAGAGGGAGGTGTTTTGGTATTATAGTGGAGCGCCTTACGGAAAGGGCGCTGCGGAAAGAGAGTTTGAAAGAGCTCGAAAGCCGCATGGGACCTTGAAAATTAAACAACGAGAGAGAAGAAGAGGAACCCGTAAAGGACGAGAGTTCAAAGTACTTTCGGACGAAAGAGAAGGACAACTCTTTTGAAAAAACCGAAGAGCGATACGTTAGTGTATCGGAGAAGAGCCTAAAAGCTCTAAGATAGATATAGACGCCGAAGGGCGAGTATATACCATATTTTAGAGAGTTTGATCCTGGCTCAGGACGAACGCTGGCGGCGTGCCTAACACATGCAAGTCGAACGGAACCATTCTTGAGCTTGCTTAGGGATGGTTTAGTGGCGGACGGGTGAGTAACGCGTGAGTAACCTGCCTTTCAGAGGGGGATAACGTTTGGAAACGGACGCTAATACCGCATAACATTCCGTTGTCGCATGACGATGGAATCAAAGGAGCAATCCGCTGAAAGATGGGCTCGCGTCCGATTAGCCAGTTGGCGGGGTAACGGCCCACCAAAGCGACGATCGGTAGCCGGACTGAGAGGTTGAACGGCCACATTGGGACTGAGACACGGCCCAGACTCCTACGGGAGGCAGCAGTGGGGGATATTGCACAATGGAGGAAACTCTGATGCAGCAACGCCGCGTGAGGGAAGAAGGTCTTCGGATTGTAAACCTTTGTCCTCAGGGACGATAATGACGGTACCTGAGGAGGAAGCTCCGGCTAACTACGTGCCAGCAGCCGCGGTAATACGTAGGGAGCAAGCGTTGTCCGGATTTACTGGGTGTAAAGGGTGCGTAGGCGGCTCTGCAAGTCAGGTGTGAAAACTATGGGCTCAACCCATAGATTGCACTTGAAACTGTGGGGCTTGAGTGAAGTAGAGGCAGGCGGAATTCCCGGTGTAGCGGTGAAATGCGTAGAGATCGGGAGGAACACCAGTGGCGAAGGCGGCCTGCTGGGCTTTAACTGACGCTGAGGCACGAAAGCGTGGGTAGCAAACAGGATTAGATACCCTGGTAGTCCATGCTGTAAACGATGATTACTAGGTGTGGGGGGTCTGACCCCCTCCGTGCCGGAGTTAACACAATAAGTAATCCACCTGGGAAGTACGACCGCAAGGTTGAAACTCAAAGGAATTGACGGGGGCCCGCACAAGCAGTGGAGTATGTGGTTTAATTCGAAGCAACGCGAAGAACCTTACCAGGTCTTGACATCCAACTAACGAGGCAGAGATGCGTTAGGTGCCCTTCGGGGAAAGTTGAGACAGGTGGTGCATGGTTGTCGTCAGCTCGTGTCGTGAGATGTTGGGTTAAGTCCCGCAACGAGCGCAACCCTTGTGATTAGTTGCTACGCAAGAGCACTCTAATCAGACTGCCGTTGACAAAACGGAGGAAGGTGGGGACGACGTCAAATCATCATGCCCCTTATGACCTGGGCTACACACGTACTACAATGGCCGTAAACAAAGGGAAGCAATACCGCGAGGTGGAGCAAAACCCCAAAAACGGTCCCAGTTCGGATCGCAGGCTGCAACTCGCCTGCGTGAAGCCGGAATTGCTAGTAATCGCGGATCAGCATGCCGCGGTGAATACGTTCCCGGGCCTTGTACACACCGCCCGTCACACCATGGGAGCCGGTAATACCCGAAGTCGGTAGCCTAACCGCAAGGGAGGCGCCGCCGAAGGTAGGATTGGCGACTGGGGTGAAGTCGTAACAAGGTAGCCGTATCGGAAGGTGCGGCTGGATCACCTCCTTTCTATGGAGAGAAGAACGAACGGAAGGTTTGTTCAAAATCCAAGGTCAGTTACGGAGAACTCTTCTTTGAATCGTTGTTTAATTTTGAAGGCCCCGAACAGCTTTCGAAAAGAAAGCTGAAAAGAGTCTTCAAGAAAGTGGAGTCGAGAACGGCCAACAGTTGAATAGAGCTCCTAAGAGATATGGGGGTATAGCTCAGCTGGGAGAGCGCCTGCTTTGCAAGCAGGAGGTCAACGGTTCGATCCCGTTTATCTCCACCAGCGGACGAAAGTCCGCGGTTACGAACGCGTTGGAGCGAAAGACAACAGACGCGGAAAGGACCGCAGAGTAAGTCCCAAAAAACGGCTATTGTGGCTGAAGTAACACCGGATAGCCTCGATGCCGGGAAATATGGGCTTATAGCTCAGCCGGTTAGAGCGCACGCCTGATAAGCGTGAGGTCGGTGGTTCGAGTCCACTTAAGCCCACCACGGGTAGCACCCGAGGGCAACCTTGGAGTGTAGGGCAATAAAAAGATATTGCCAAAGCCCAAAATAAGAAGTACATATGATATTCGAAAGGATATTGTATGTAAATCGTACCTTGAAAACTGAATAAAGCGAGAAGCAGATAAGCGAGAAAAGTTGTTATTCTAAATATATTTAGGAAACTACAATTTTGAGAACCAAAATCACATGGTCAAGCTACAAAGAGCGCAAGGGGGATGCCTTGGCACTGGGAGCCGAAGAAGGACGCGGCAAACTGCGATAAGCTATGGGGAGCCGTAAGCAGGCATTGATCCATAGATTTCCGAATGGAGCAATCCGGCTGGAGTCATGTCCAGTCACCGTGCAGTGAATCCATAGCTGTACGGGGGGAACCGCCTGAACTGAAACATCTAAGTAGGGCGAGGAAAAGAAATCAACCGAGATTCCGTGAGTAGTGGCGAGCGAAAGCGGAAGAGGCCAAACCGAGGGCAGCAATGCCTTCGGGGTGTGGACAGCCAAAATCTGTGCAAGCTCGAGCAGAACGGCATGGAAAGGCCGACGAAACAGTGTGAAAGTCACGTATGCGAAGGGTGAACACAGTGGGCTGTATCCCGAGTACCGCCGGACACGTGAAACCCGGTGGGAAGACGGGGGGACCACCCTCCAAGCCTAAATACTACCCAGTGACCGATAGTGCAGAGTACTGTGAAGGAAAGGTGAAAAGCACCCCGGGAGGGGAGTGAAAGAGAACCTGAAACCTTGTGCTTACAAGCACCGAGAGCCCGTCAAAGGGTGATCGGGTACCTTTTGTAGAATGGTCCGGCGAGTGAATGTAACTGGCAAGGTTAAGTCCTTCAGGGATGGAGCCGCAGGGAAACCGAGTCTGAACAGGGCGTATGAAGTCAGTTGTATTCGACCCGAAACCGGGTGACCTACCCATGTCCAGGTTGAAGTGGGGGTAAAACCCCATGGAGGACCGAACCGACTCCCGTTGAAATGGTAGCGGATGAGGTGTGGGTAGCGGAGAAATTCCAATCGAACCCGGAGATAGCTGGTTCTCTCCGAAATAGCTTTAGGGCTAGCCTCGTATTAGATTACCGGAGGTAAAGCACTGAATGGTCTAGGGGCCGAAAGGCTACCGAAACCTATCAAACTCAGAATGCCGGATAATCGATGTACGGGAGTCAGACAGTGTGAGATAAGTTTCATTGTCGAAAGGGAAACAGCCCAGACCCACAGCTAAGGTCCCAAAATATGGTTAAGTGGAAAAGGATGTGGGGTTGCTTAGACAACCAGGATGTTGGCTTAGAAGCAGCCATTCATTAAAAGAGTGCGTAATAGCTCACTGGTCGAGTGACCCTGCGCCGAAAATTCAACGGGGCTAAATCATATACCGAAGCTTAGGATGCTCAGTCGTTCTCCATAAACTCAATGGAGGAAGCAAAAAGGAATCCGGCGGCGCGGAAGCGACGCGAAATTCCATAAGCTAAATCAATTGAGAGCGTGGAGAATGGCTGAGCATGGTAGGAGAGCGTTGAATGAGAGCTGAAGTCAGAGCGGAAGCGCTGGTGGATCTCATTCAAGTGAGAATGCCGGAATGAGTAGCGAGAAATATGTGAGAATCATATTGGCCGAAAGTCTAAGGTTTCTGGAGGAAGGTTCGTCCGCTCCAGGTAAGCCGGGAGCTAAGGTGAGGCCGAAAGGCGTAGCCGATGCACATACGGTGGAAATTCCGTAGCCGCAGAAGGATTTAAGTAAGATGACACCTGCGAAGGGCATGACCCGGGCGATGGTTGACCCGGGCGTAAGGGACCGAAAATAAGTAGGGAAGCATGCTTAGAGCAGGGCGAGAAAAGTCTTATGGTATATCCGATGCGCCCGTACCGCAAACCGACACAGGTAGACAGGAAGAGGATTCCAAGGCCAACGGGAGAAGGGTAGTTAAGGAACTCGGCAAATTGACCCCGTAACTTCGGGAGAAGGGGTGCCACAGAAATGTGGCCGCAGAGAATAGGCCCAGGCGACTGTTTAGCAAAAACACAGGTCTCTGCCAAATCGAAAGATGACGTATAGGGGCTGACACCTGCCCGGTGCTGGAAGGTTAAGAGGAGATGTGCAAGCATTGAATCGAAGCCCCAGTAAACGGCGGCCGTAACTATAACGGTCCTAAGGTAGCGAAATTCCTTGTCGGGTAAGTTCCGACCCGCACGAAAGGTGTAACGATCTGGGCACTGTCTCAACTACCCGCCCGGCGAAATTGTAGTACCGGTGAAGATGCCGGTTACCCGCGACAAGACGGAAAGACCCCATGGAGCTTTACTGCAGTTTAATATTGGGTTTCGGTAATTTATGTACAGGATAGGTGGGAGACAGAGAAACTCTGGCGCCAGCCGGAGTGGAGTCGCCCTTGGGATACCACCCTTAAGTTGCTGGAATTCTAACCTGCGGCCGTGAATCCGGCCGGGGGACATTGTTAGACGGGCAGTTTGACTGGGGCGGTCGCCTCCTAAAGAGTAACGGAGGCGCTCAAAGGTCAGCTCAGCACGGACGGAAACCGTGCCAGAGAGTGTAAACGCATAAGCTGGCCTGACTGCGAGGATGACGGTCCGAGCAGAAACGAAAGTTGGAGTTAGTGATCCGGCGGTATGAGAGTGGAATTGCCGTCGCTCAACGGATAAAAGCTACCCTGGGGATAACAGGCTGATCTCCCCCAAGAGTCCACATCGACGGGGAGGTTTGGCACCTCGATGTCGGCTCATCACATCCTGGGGCTGAATTCGGTCCCAAGGGTTCGGCTGTTCGCCGATTAAAGTGGTACGCGAGCTGGGTTCAGAACGTCGTGAGACAGTTCGGTCCCTATCTGTCGTGGGCGTAGGATATTTGAGGAGAGCTGTCCTTAGTACGAGAGGACCGGGATGGACGCACCTCTGGCGCACCAGTTGTCACGCCAGTGGCACAGCTGGGCAACTATGTGCGGATCGGATAAACGCTGAAAGCATCTAAGCGTGAAGCCGACTCCAAGATTAGATATCCCACAGCATAAGCTGGTAAGGCCCCTTGTAGACTACAAGGTTGATAGGCTGCGTGTGTAAGCACGGTAACGTGTTCAGCTTGGCAGTACTAATAGGCCGAGGGCTTGACCATATTTTTGGTTCGCCCAATTAGTTTTCTCCTTTCGCTTCTTTCCTTTATTCAGTTTTCAGGGTATGAAACCTGAAAGAAAACAAACAAGGTGTTAGCGCCGGAAACTGACGTATGCACCATTAGCTCAGTTGGTAGAGCACCTGACTCTTAATCAGGGTGTCCCGGGTTCGAATCCCTGATGGTGCACCAAAGGAAGTCGGAAAGGGGTCAGGGACCCTGACCTCCGGGCCGGCTGTAAGGATGGATATGGCTCGTTGGTCAAGCGGTTAAGACATCGGCCTCTCACGCCGGTAACGGGGGTTCGATTCCCCCACGAGTCACCAGTATTGGATGAAAAAATTAAATAAGTTAAATAGTTGGTGCCGATTGCGATGAGGGTACACCCGTTCCCATACCGAACACGGAAGTTAAGCTCATCTGCGCCGAAGATACTTGGCTGGTAACGGCCTGGGACAATAGGTGGTGCCAACATTGCATAATCCTCGTTAGCTCAGTCGGTAGAGCATGCGGCTGTTAACCGCAGGGTCGTTGGTTCGAGTCCAACACGGGGAGCCATATATGACCGTCTGCTTATGCAGACGGTCTTTTTCTTATACAAATTTAAAAATCGTCATATTTCTCGGCTGTCGACCCTATACCTGTACTATTTTATTGCGCCCTTGCATACCTATTAGCAATCGGATTCGTTTGGAGGGTGGAGCAGTGAAAGGTATTGTGGAAGAACGCGCTGTGGAATTGGGCGAATATATCATTCAAAACGGAGCTACCGTACGCAGTACAGCTAAAAAATTCGGAGTAAGCAAAAGCACTGTACATAAAGATGTAGCACAACGGCTGAAAACCATTGATCCGCAATTATATAAAAAAGTGAAACGTATTCTTGACTATAATAAATCACAACGACATATCCGAGGCGGACTTGCCACACGAAGGAAATATAAAAAAAAGATGTAAATCGTTGGACTTGCCGGTTGATAATGTTTCATTTTATTTAAATTTATATGGGTTATGACACGTTTAAGCCCCTTTTTGTTTTCGAGGAGCCCGATGTGCATATATTCGGGATCAGATGGAAACAGAGGGACTTTTACTTTGTATATGTATTATTGGACAAGCTTGCAACAGAATATCAAATAAAATGTTATATGGTCCGAAAGCCATGAACATGGCCTATTGTAACAGAGCTTTTCACACAAAATTATTACTGTAAGTCACTTTCTGTCACAGTGATACCTCGAGCTTCTACGGGTGTGGAGAAGACGATTTGTGTTTCAGTAGGTCCAAATTTTTGCAGCTGACCAATAAATTCATCCAGTTCCATTGTGCTGTGAAAAATTACTTTAATCAGCATGGAATAGTTTCCGGTGACGCAATTACACTCGGTAACATTGGGGCAGGAACGAATAAATGGGTAAAATTCAGGTTTTTGTTTTGGTGACATCTGTAAGTTAATAAATGCTTTGATATGATATCCAAGCTTATATGGGTCAATCGTTGCGTGATATCCGCTGATAAGCCCCTGTTTTTCCAGTTTTTCAATGCGGGCAGAAATCGCCGGCGCAGATAGGAATACTTTATTCGTCAATGTTTTGATAGAAACCCGAGCATTTTTCTGCAGTTCGGAAATCAAAATTGCATCAATTTTATCCATGTGTCATCACCTCGTAAAATATACGCTTTATAGCTAATTTAAAAATAAAAAAAGGGGCGCGCCAGAAAATCAGTCTGACATGCCCCTTTGCATTTAATTTTATTATAAAATCATTTCTAAAGTTTTGCAAGTAAAAAATTGAATCTCTTTAAATTTTTTTCAGTTTATTCATCAATTTTCAACATGCTGTGGCTGATTGTGAAAAATTAAAAAAGAGAAAAGTTCAGTCAATCGGTGCAATTGCGAATTGTTGATGTTCTTTAAATAATTAAGTATAATGCTGCCAAACTTCCATATCGAAAGCAAAAATTGATAATTAAAAATAAATAAAGGAACGGCACCTAAACTATTTACGGGTTTGGGTAAACATGTTACTCTAGTGATAGAAAAAGCCGACGCTAGACGATTTGGCTTGCGAAACAGAAATTGCTGTGTGGAATATGCCCATTGTAATAGTTCCAATGAGATTGAAACGGGCAATTTTATGAGTTTTACTGGAAAAAATGCGATGACGGTTCTTTTGAAGGAGGCAGTTATGAACTATCTTGGAAATGAACTTGTATTTTTGGAAAATGATCGCGTCAACTATTGGCCTGATCGCCGGGATCGTGCGGTGCGGCGTCCTGCCAGTCCGGATGAAAAGGTTTGCAGACCGGATCGTTATGTGTTCCAGTATCATGAGGCGTTTTACGGGGACCGAAAAAACATCGAGTAGTTTATAGATTGCTTTTACAAATAGAAAACGGCTCGGAATTTTCCGGCCGTTTTTTTGTGCTTCGTCACTCTTCAATGACCCAGACTTTTTTCGCCTGTGTTCTGCCATCGTTTGTTGTACTGATATATTTTACTTTCATACCGATTTCTAGCTCGTTAAAGTCACAATTTTCCAAAGTAGAAAAGTGAAAGAACAGATTATTTGGCGGTGATTTGATAAATCCATAACCTGCATTTATAGAGATGATTTCAGATGTATGAATCTCATCCTCCTGATATTCTTCAAATGTTGGTGAATTTTCGTCACGGGAGGGATACATGGAAGGTTTCCAAGAACTGCTATGGTCTAATTTGGATACAAATAAATTTCTAATTAAAACATCATTTTTATTTACCCTGTTGTCAATGACCTCGTGCATCATGACAGGATAGGGGACTTCTTCAATTAAATTTTGAGAAGCTCTGGTCTCTCTCATTCTACCGTTTTCATCTGTATATTTAAAATCCCAGCACAGCAACATCACTCTGGTCCCAAGAGTACTGAGTTTTCGCACAAGCGGGACATAATCTCCGTCTCCGGCAATTAAAACAAGAATATCAAAACGTTTATAAATAGCCAGTTCGTAAGCTTCCAAAGCCAGCCAAACATCAATCCCTTTTTCTTGCTTGTCGCCGGAGTTAGTGCTTCTTAGCGGCAGGTAATGAGTGATAACATTTTCTCCCATTAAAATGTCGTCGAAAACGCGTTCCTGATATAGTTTGTTTTGGCTGTCTGCTTCTTTGGCTGAAAGCCGACCACGAAAATAATGAGCGTCCACAATTTGGCATAAATTAGAATCAGTAGAAGTTAATTCCGAAATTTTTTGAATAATAAAGCTATGCAAACCGGATACGGATATTCTTGACTTTTTACTATGCTGATAAGCATAATAATTACTGACATTGAAAAAGTATTGCCCATCATAAAAAACGCCAATTCTTAAAAACTTATTTTCTGAAACGCTCATGTTACTCTCCTTTGAAAATAGATATGATATTATTATTTTACATGAAATGGGTTATATAAAATATTGTAATCTAGCAATAAGCAGTAAAAACTGTATGATGAGATTTAAGCTAACACAAATCACAAAATGTTCTGCGCGGAATTGTCCCATAAATGTGATATAATAAAAAAAACGCAATTTTTGGGTGGGGTGATCTTACGCGTCTGTTTATTGCCATTTCGCTGAGTCCTCAAATCAGGGATACCTTAGAAGGAGTGATAAAAGAGCTGCAGCCTTGCTGTGAAACCGCAAAATTTACGCGGCCTGAGAACCTGCATTTGACGCTTGTCTTTCTGGGAGAAATATCCACGGACCGACTTGCGGCTGTTAGAGAAGCAATGGACTCCGTCAATATTCCGCCGTTTTTTCTGCATGTGGGAGGGTTCGGCTATTTCCGCAGGAATGGCGGTGATATTTTCTGGGCCGGGGTGGAAAAATCTAAACCGCTCATGAGGTTGTATCATCAAACTTCCGCTCAGTTACAAAACCGCGGCTTTCAGTTGGAAAAACGCGCATATTGTCCGCACCTGACCCTAGCACGGCAGGCGATTCTCAAGCAAAAATATAATCACAGCGCTTTTGTTGTACCCACCATGAAAATGCTAGTGGATAAAATAACGCTGTTTCAATCGGAACGTCAATTTGGGAAACTCCGTTATACGCCTGTTTATGAGAGATTTTTATTACTGGGGGAAGAAATATGAAAGCGCTGATAACGGGAGCAAGCTCGGGCATTGGAAGGGACTTTGCGCGTGACCTCAGCCGAAGAGGATATGACCTGATTCTAGCTGCCCGCCGTGTTCCGCGCATGGAGGAATTGGCACGGGAATTAAAGACACATGTCAGCGTGGTAGGCGTGGATCTTTCCCATCAGGATCAGTGCTATGAGCTGTACCGTCAGGCTAGGGATGAGTCTGTTGACATTGTGATTAACTGCGCCGGATTTGGGGTATTCGGCCCTTTTGATGAAACGGATTTAGAGCGTGAACTCGAATTGATTCATGTCAATATCCGTGCCGTTCATATTTTAACAAAGTTGTTTTATCGCGACTTTAAAAAGCGTGATTCCGGTTATATTTTAAATGTGGCATCTTCTGCAGCGTTTCAGCCCGGGCCCCTGCTCTCCGGCTATTATGCTTCCAAGGCCTATGTGCTTCACCTTACTGAAGCGTTAGCGGAAGAGTTGCGGCGCGACGGAAGCCGGGTTTATATCGGTGCACTGTGTCCGGGCCCTGTTCAAACGGAATTTGATTCTGTCGCAAACGTGCGTTTCAGCGTAAAAGGATTATCAAGCGAATTTGTGGCACGTTATGCACTGGACAAAATGTTTGAAAAGAAAAAGGTTATCATTCCCGGTTTTACGATGAAAGCTGCACTGTTCGGAGAACGCTTTCTGCCTAGATCCGCTGTTGTGAGGATTGCTTATCATATGCAGAAACGAAAAACAGCGAATGGGAAGTAAATTGCAAATATCTGTATATAGTAATAATACTGCATGGTCAAAAAAAGAGCCCGCCGAAAGCGGAGCTCCTTTTTGTTGTTCTATTTAGTTTTTTTACTTGGTGTGGAAGCATTCGGCGCCGGGATATATGCCTGAGCAACCTAATTGGGATTCGATGCGCAGAAGTTGATTGTATTTTGAAACTCGTTCGCTACGGCTTGGGGCGCCTGTCTTGATTTGCCCTGCATTCATGGCTACTGCGAGGTCGGCAATCGTGGTATCTTCCGTTTCACCGGAGCGATGAGAAACCACAGCTGTGTAACCGGCATTATGTGCCATCTTGATAGCGCTGATGGTTTCGGTCAGAGAGCCGATTTGGTTGAGTTTAATCAGAATGGAATTACCGCAGCCCATGGTAATACCTTTTTCCAATCGTTTGGTGTTTGTTACGAATAAATCGTCGCCGACCAGCTGAACTTTGGATCCAAGTGCATCTGTGATTTTTGCCCAGCCTTGCCAGTCTTCCTCACCAAGAGGATCTTCAATGGATCGAATCGGGTATTTGCCGGCAAGATCTTTCCAAAACTTGATGAGCTGATCCGTTGTATATTGTGTGCCCTGTTTCGGCAGCCGATAGCCTTCAGTGGAGGCCCATTCACTGGCTGCGGCGTCTATGGCCAGAGCAAAATCATTACCGGGTTTGTAGCCGGCTTTTTCAATTGCTTGCAAAATCAGTTCAATTGCTTCTTCGTCCGAATCCAGATTGGGCGCATATCCGCCCTCATCGCCAACGGAGGTGGAAAGCCCTTTGGATTTTAGAATGTTCGCCAGTGTATGGAATACTTCGGCGCACCAGCGCAGACCTTCTCCAAAGGTGGATGCTCCGACCGGCATAATCAGAAATTCCTGAATGTCGACATTGTTTGCGGCGTGCGCGCCGCCGTTTAAAATATTCATCATTGGTACGGGCAAAGTATTTGCACAGATACCGCCCAGAAAACGGTACAGCGGTAATCCGAGCGCGTTTGCCCCTGCTCTGGCTGCTGCAAGAGAAACCGCCAAAATCGCGTTTGCCCCTAGGTTGGATTTGTCCGGTGAACCATCCGCGGCGAGCAGGGCACTGTCAACTGCAGCTGTGTCAGTTGCATCCAGCCCATGTACGGCATTGTTAATTGGGCCGTTAATGTTACCAACCGCTTTTAGAACACCTTTCCCGCCAAAACGAGCCTGATCCCCGTCGCGAAGTTCTAAAGCCTCATACGTTCCTGTGGAGGCGCCGCTGGGTACTGCCCCACGTCCTGTGACGCCGTTTTCCAGTTCTACTGTGGCCTCCACAGTGGGATTTCCGCGTGAATCGATGATTTCCAGACCTTTTACGGATTTAATCCTAAAATCGGACATACTTTTTACCTTCTTTCCGTTCACAATAAGTTAGCTATAACTTACTCTGCTCTTAACATAGCATAACTATTATGTGAAGTCAAGCAAAGTTCTATGATAATATTTTTGATTTACTGATTCTCGGCCAACGGGGATACCATATATCCGCAAAAGCGCTGCAGCATGGCATAAAGGCAAAGCAAATAATAGCGTCTGATAAGCGTTGGGTGTATATTCTATGAATGTGGGCTGCCATTTTAGCGAAATTGGTAAGACTTTGTCGTTTTATGCCGATATATAAAAGATAAGTATTTATTCAGCAGAATGGAGGAATTCATTTTTGAAAGCTCATATCATAAAAGACAGTTCCAAGCAAAATACTTTTGCCAACAAGACAATTCAATTGACCGGAAAGGGTCCGTACCATGGGCATCCCATCCGGCTGACGATTGGTCTTATTGTTAAAAATGAGGAAAAAACACTGGACCGTTGCTTAAGTTCGCTGCAGCCCTTAATGCAGGCGGTGGAGAGTGAACTGATTATCACAGATACCGGAAGCACCGACCGCACGGTGGAAATTGCAAAAAAATATACGGACCATATTATCCATTTTCAGTGGTGCAACGATTTTGCTGCAGCACGTAATACGGGTCTGAAAGAAGCGCGCGGAGAATGGTTTATGTTCCTCGACGGCGACGAATGGTTTGAGGACACCACCGAATTGATTCATTTCTTTACAAGCGGCGAATGTGACAAGTACGCTTCAGCGGCTTATATTATCAGAAATTATCAGGATTTTCAAGGAAAAACATATAACGAATTTTATTCCCCACGTATTACGAGAATGCATCCGGATATACGCTTTTCAGGTAGCATTCATGAAGCAATAGTTTGTATGAGTCCAACTAAATTTCTAAACACCTGTGCTCATCATGACGGTTATATTTTCCGTAACGCTGCGGAAAAACAAAAGAAGAGTAAGCGGAACGTAACAATGTTAAAACAGGCACTGAAAGATGATCCGGAGAATTTGAAACTTTATATTCAAATGTCTATGCATTATGAAAAAGAAGATCCGCTACTTTCTGAAAAATACTGCAAGCGTGGTTTGCAGGTGGAAAAGAATCATGCAGATAGGCCTAACCGACTGGCTTTGCAGCAGATTCTTGTTCGAGCATACTATTATTCCAAAAAATACGAAAAAACACTTGCGCTGGCCGAAGAAATTATCCAAGCTGAACCTAAAATGGAAGTGATTTGGCTGGACTTGCATGGCTATGCGCAGTTAGCCGCGGCGGCACTCGGGGATTATGAACGTTCTGTCAACCATGGAAAAGCGTATCTGAAAGTTTATGAGCAATATCAAAAGGGACGTATTAATAAAACTCTGGAGTTAGTTGCTATTCCAACCTATAACCAGCCGAAGCACAGGGAAAATGTACTCTATTTTCTTGGAGATGCCTATATCCATCTTGAACGTTTTGATGAGGCACAGAAGGTGCTCAAACAACTGGATTATTCCACGGAGGATTCCATCAAACGGGGCACGTTATTAGCATGGCGAATCGGTATGAAAACCGAAAGGTGGAAAGTATTGTCTGAGTTTTATCAGAGAGCAAACGAGGTAGGCGAAGAAACATCCCGAACTGCAATGTTGAAATCTTTGGAGACAGTTTTTTTGGAAGATGTGGAAAAGGCACAGGAAGCGGTACGAGAGCTGGCATCATTGCCTGATGATACAGACCCTTATATGCATCTTAACCGCTTGCGTAATGCGGAAACAGAAAATAATCATGAAGTCATACTCCGTGAAATGGATTGGCTTTTCCAATGGGAGGGTGAATGGAGTCCTATTTTTTCCGATGTGCTTTATTACGGAATGAAAGAAAAGCGTGATTTGACATTGCCTATTTCCAAAATTGACATGGACGACCTTGTGTATTATATAGCAGAGATGCAAAAACGCCACGCAGACTATGTGCAAGTGATTAAAGAATATTTCAAATCCTTTTCCGCTAAAACAATTCAGGGAATCCGTTGGACCCTTGCGTTACTGGAAAAAGTGGTATTGTCTTATACGAAGGGAGATGACATTGCGGAACAAATTGAAATTTTCGAAGAATATGCGCGCCTAAGTGTCCGATATAATCGTATGTTGTACAGCCAGGATGTGCTTAAGCCAACCACCGTATCCGTCTTGCCGCGTTCAAACCGTTTTGGTTTTTATATGGGGCTGGCATTTTCCGCACGTGATACGGGGGATGATACAGCCTATATTGCCAACATGCGGTTAGCTTTGCACAGTTATCCCATTATGGAGCAGCCGATTTCCCTGATGCTGGAGGATTTCCAGAAAAAAGACAAAGAGAGGCGTGAAAAAGCGGAGGAATTTAACATGCTTGCAAAACAAGTAAAAGCACGTATTCGCGCTATGATTGAGCAGGGCAAATTAAAAGAGGCAGGACAGATTACCGCACAGCTTGCTAAACTGCTGCCAAATGATCCTGATGTGGTTCGATTCCGGACGCTCACCCATACGGAACCGAATATGAAAGAAGTGGCCGCACATCTGCCGCAATAGTACTTGCTTGTAAGCACAATGCTGAAACAAGATTACATGATTATTCATGGAATTACAGTACATGTGAAACGAAAAGAGGACTGCCGGAAAACTCCGGTAGTCCTCTTCAGATTGAATGTAAGATTTTGGTGGAAACTTAGCCCTTGAGCAACGAAAGAACACTCTGCGGCTGAGCATTTGCCTGTGCGAGCATGGATGTAGCAGCCTGCTCCAAAATCTGGTTCTTGGTTAGTTCGACCATCTCGGAAGCCATATCCACATCTCGGATGGTGCTTTCTGCACTGGTCAGATTTTCGCTCATGGTGGTCAAGTTGTTCACTGTGTGCTCCAAACGGTTCTGCATAGCACCAAGCTTTGCACGTGCGGTGTCTACATCTTCAATTGCACCTTTAATTGTGTTAATTGCAGTTTTTGCATTGTCCTGAGTGCTGATATCAACATCCTTGATCTTATTCGTGTCATCACCTAAAGCGCCAGCCGTCATACTAGCAATCGTAAGTTTAACTTGCTGATCAGTAACATTTTCAGAACCAATCTGGAAAGTTACGCCCGTATTAGTAATCGTATTACCGTCCAGAAGCTTGATTCCATTAAAGTCCGTAGAATTGGCAATACGATCAATTTCGGTAATAAGAGCGTCGACTTCTGCCTGAAGGTTCTCACGGTCCGTATCATCATAGGTACCGTTTGAGGCTTCCACAGCCAGTGTGTTCATTCTCTGCAGAATGGATGAAATTTCGTTCATGCCGCCTTCAGCTGTTTGAATGAGGGAGATGCCGTTTTCTGCATTGTCAGTTGCCTGATTGAGGCCGTTGATCTGGCGACGCATTTTTTCGGAAACCGCCAAGCCAGCAGCATCGTCAGCAGCGTTGTTGATACGGTAGCCGGAAGCCAGTTTCTGCAGGTTCTTGCTGATAGCATTGTCATTGATTTTCAAACGGTTGTTTGCATTCAAAGCAGCAATGTTGTGATTAATACGCATAATTTTATTCCTCCTGAATTTGTTTTTACGCGGCGTATAAGCCGTTTGTAGAGAAAGAGCATCCGTTCTCTTTCCGGTTTGGATTTTAGGAAGTATTTCCCATAGGTTCAACTCACGGGCCCTAGTGAAGATGAAATCCTTTCGGAAACTTCTTCCATTTGAATCTATCCTATATATCGACACATAGGTCAATAATATTAGGCTATTTTTCTATTTTTCTTCATTTTTTTGTATTTCATTTCTTTGCACCAAACGAAGGAACGCATCTACTTTATCTGGACTGGAAGCGGTGCTTGCTTCTTTGTTAAGCTCCTGCGTTTCCAGCAATTCTTTTCGCATGATTGGAATGCCTTTCGGTGCATTAATACCGATTTTTACCCGTTCACCACTGATTTCAGTGACGGTGATTTCAATATCGCTGCCAATCTGAATGGATTCGGAGGTTTTTCTTGTAATGATTAGCATATTAGTTTCCCCCTGCGGCAGCATTATGAAACAACTTACAGCGAACGGGGTAAGAGCAATCTTCCAAAATCACCTGTCGTCCGATTTTTTTTTCAACATTAATGACAATCGGGCTTTTCAAATTCACAACGGAATCCGCCAAGTTTTGCTTGATTACAGCCACTGCAAGGAAACATAAGTCTTCTTTGGATGGGTTGCCTAAAAGCTTCAGATCTTGCTTTGAAAGGGTGGGTGCATAATCCGGAAAAACAAGAAATGGATTTATGACAATCAGAGATGGATAGGGGGAATCGGCTGCCTGCAGAAACCATATGGTCTGTGTTTGATCGCGCTGCAGAAGAATGAATTCCTTAACGGATTCAAAACCGTAAATTCCATCTTCAAATCGTATGATATTCTTCTGATTTTTTTCACCTGATTCTATACCGGAAAATAACGATCCCATAGGTGCTCCTTTCTTGATGCTGACAGACCATCGGATATTTAAGCCAACTCGTTCAATGATTTCTCTGTGTTGTCCTTTGTTTTCGGAGCAAATGATGCGGCGGTTTCTCGGTACAGCTCAATGGCATCACCTGGTTCCGGTTGAAAGATGTCGGAGCTGTGGGGCATAAGGTCGTAACGAAGCCGACCATTTTGATATTGCAAATGAAGCTCGCGGGGGGTGTGTAAAAAGTGCATTGCGATGGCAGGCAAAAACGCAACACCGGTACTTGGCTGGTTTCGATGAATGATTTCGCAAATCGGACTGTCCTGGTGTTCGATGGCAATCAGCATATAGATACCCTTTCCATAAAAAGCGAGGAAGCACATTTACCATTTGCTTTTGTGTTCAGTTATTTCATAAAATCAAGCAAAGTTGGCTGTAGGATATTGCTTCCTACTTGCAATGTCGCTTGATAAGAAAACATCTGCATGGAATAGTTTGTGATGGCGTCTGCTGCGTCGACAAATTCAACGCTTTCATCCCGTTTTGTCAAATTTAAATCAACGGTTGTAATATAACTATCTATACTTTCTAAGAAATTGACATTGGTTCCCACATGTGCAAGTTGAGCTGTAAATTCCTCCTGTGACTCATTAAAAGTTTCCATGTAGGGTTGTATTGCCTCTACCAGGGTTTCACCACTTAAAGAATCATCCTTCAGAATATCTGCCATCTTCCCTAGCAGAGAGCAAATATTCTTTGGAACTTCCACACCGTCTATCGTCGTTGTTCCATAGCCAAGGAATTTAATGCCCGGCATGGAGGCGTCAAAAGCGCTTTGGTCAATTACATTGCCGTCATCATCCGTTTTCATTCCAAGTCCGATATCCACATAAGAAGTTTCATTCGCTAAATCATCCAAGCTGACAATATTGGTGATTTGAGGGGAATTGGCAGTGGAATTTTCATAGATTTGATCTGTTGAATCCATAGCAACGGTAATGTTGCCATCAACATTTGTCTGTAGAAGGGATTCCAGATCACTTTGTGTTGCGCCGTCAGGCAGTGATATGGTGATTGTTTGCGCATCCTTATCTACAGAAACAGAGGGACTTGTAGACACCGTACTTAGATATATTGAGTATCCGTTGTAAGATGATGATGCTTCACCGAAATCAATTGACAGAGTTTTTGAGTCGCCGCTGCCGTTTAAATAGGGAATAGAAGCTTTCCCGTCTGTAACGCCCGCGGCGGCCGCACCAATGACTTCATCTTTTACACCGGGTTCATCAATACCACTGATTGTGATTTGTGACAGACCATCGGCAGTGATGCCAGAAAGGTTTGTGTCAGTTGCGGAAGCGGCAGAGAGCTCTGTTAGAAACGAACTTCCCTGCAGCAGATCCTGAAGGTCCTGCTTGGTAGCACCGGTTTGCAGGTCAATATTAATCGATTTTGCACTAGCATCAACGCTTATTTGGTTTGAGGGTTGGTTTGTTGTAATATTCACCTTATAGTCATTCAATTTGCTGCCAATGCCGGTGCCGAAATTTATCTGTATCGGTTCTGCTGATTCTATTTGATCGAAAGTGATGGTTGCCGAGGCCCCGTTGATATTTTCACCCGTGTTCACATTGATGCCGCGGTACAGCAAATTACCATCGTCGTCCACTGAGAATGGAGCATCCTTGGATCCGCCCGCACCGGCAAACAAATATCGGTTGCCATACTGGGCGTTCATGTCTGCAATGATGGCATCGCGCATGGCAAGAAGCTGGTCTGCAATAACATCCCGGTCGGATTGATTGTAAGTGCCGTTAATGCCTGCTAATACTTCGGAACTGTTTGCTCTTGTTAAAATTTGCGAGACGTTTTGCAGAATACTGTCCGCAGATGAGGCAGCGCCCATTAAATTCTCGATATTGGAAGCATAATTATCGTTTAATGCCATTTGACGACGTACCTGAAAGGTTTGCCCCGCTAAAAACGGATTTTCAGAGGGCTTCTCAAACGCGCGAAAATCATAAGCGGTAGTCGCGGACTTATTCAATTGATTGGTCACGCTGTTTAAATTACTGTAATATTGACTTGAAATCATCTTGGTTGTAATTCTCATAACATATTACCCCCTTCCAGCGATGCCCATGCCGTTAATTATTGTCTGCAAGCATTCATCCACTGCTGTCATAAACCGCGCAGATGCCGCCAAAGCCTGATTATAAATAACCAGATTAATCGCTTCTTCATTAATATCCACGGAGGACAGTGACTGACGCCGAGTATCAATATTGTTCAGCATGGTGGAATTTGCGGTATCCTGTGCATCCAAGCCACCGATATCCTGCCCCAGTGTGAGAGAAACATTATCCACCGCTTCCTGCATGGTACCCGCAAACAGGTCAATGCCCTCTGAAGTGGAAAATGTGTATTCGGTTGAAGTCAGATCGGAGATCATCTTTGTAATATTGCTGTTGGAACCGCTTGCGTCATCACCCGCATTTTCGGCGTCTTTAGACAGTGTAAGGTATCCGCTGGTCCACGATGGCGAAACCCGAATATTCGCAGCAGTAATGTTTAAAGTTCCGTTGGAATCGGTGAATAAAGGCTTGTTATTTTCCGCATCATTCGTGCTGTTGTCTGCATTCATGACCGCTGCTAATTTTTGCGCAAGTGTGTCCAACATGTTTTCGTAGTAACCGATGCCGCGAAAAGATTCAGTGATACCGCCGCTGGGGGTGTCATATTCGCCGTTTTCGTTGAGCAATTTTAAGTATCCGCTTAAGCTTCCTGCTTCAAACAGACTGTTGCTGTCGGCATCTATCAAATTTCCACTGGCATCCGTGGTTAAACTGTCTGCGCAAGTGTTACCATTTGTATCTACAACGGTAATAACTGCATAGTCTGGCGAACTGGATGAGGACATTGAAAGACTGCCTGCTTGTTCACCGTTTACCAGACATATTGGCTCTTTATCGGTCACAATGCTACCGCTGTCACTGTCATAATACTGACTGGTAATTAGATCTCCGTTGCTGTCTGCCAAATAAATTGACAGTGTATCAACCGTTTTGCCGGAACCGACGTCCGTTGGTGTCTCAACAACCTTTATATTGATGTATTCGGACAATTCATCAATCATCAAGTTGCGCTTATCCATTAGCTCTAACGCCGGGTTACCGGCGATATCGGCGTTTTTAATTTCGTCGCTCAAGCTTGCAATATTCTGAAGGAGATCGTTTACCTTCTCTACGCCGAATGTGCTTAGGTAATCATACTGTTGATTTCTGATTGTCTCAAGCTGACCGGCCACTGTGTTGAACTTCGTGGCTAGAACAGATGCCGCTTCCTTGACTGTGCTTTCGGTCGCAGTTGAATTGCCGGTGGAGGTCAAACCTTCCAATTGTTCAATCAAATCACTGTATGCAGCACTGATTCCTTCCGTTGATGTTTCGTTCAGTGCATCTTCTATATCCTGCAACGCACTCAGCTGCGTGGAAGTTAGGCCACACTGTGCATTTTGCGTGCGGTACTGAACATCCAGAAATGAATTGCGCAATTGGCTGATTGCGTCTGCTGACACACCTTCGCCGACTATAGCACCGGTCGCAGCATAGAGCATGTCAATGCTTGTAGGGGCAATAGCGCTTTGATCCACACGCTGCCTTGTATAGCCGTCGGTATTGGCATTAGCGATGTTCTGACCTGTTACATTCAGATTGGTGCGTGCAGTCTGCACCCCGCTTTTTGCAATATATAACCCATCAAATGTTGAACCCATGGCATACACCGCCTGTTCTATATTTTTTTGGAAAGTAACACGGGAAACTGATTTTTATTTTTAAGCTTTTCGCTGTAAATTTTTTGCAGTTCCGGTCGGCCTTTGAGCCTATCCAGCACAGCAGATGCTCTTCGGAGTTTTTGCTCTGTTAAACGTTGGCTTTCTTGATTTATTTTTTGCATGTCCGTTAAAACGGAGGACAAACTGTCATATAAATGTTGAGCTTGATCCCTGCTGCTGGAAGGAAACTCGGGAATCAGTTCCCTGAATTTTGCATTGGGATACTGAACCTTTTGCAAAAGATCGATTCGTTCCCGTTCAAGACCCCTTGCTCTTAAGACAAAGGCTTGTTCCCGCTTTATACATTCATCCAGCCGATCCAGTTTGTTTTGGATCAAATACTCCCGTTTTTCTTGTTCGAGTTTTTTAAATTTTCGGTAAAACTCCAACAGTTTTGTAAAATAGGAAATCAGACGGCCGGATGATTCTGTGTCCATCAATTTGTCCATCCCCCTTTATCACTTCCATGCTATTTATCAAATAAAAGTGTTTCAGCAAGAGCACCGGAATCCAAGGAGTAACTTCCGTTTTCAACAGCATTTTTTAACTCCTTCAGCCTGAATGGTTCCGCATCGGAGTTAATTTCTTCGCAGAGACTTTCTTTTAAACTGGCAAGGAAAGTATCAAGCTGAGCCGAGCGGCAATTCAGCTCAACTTTATCAGTCCGATCCGTATGCTCCGGGGCCCAAGCAGATAACATCGAAGTGTCTTTGCCGCTTTTTGCAGAGGCCTTCAACTGTGCAGGCCCTTTATTCCCTTTGATTTGTGAATAAGTATATCTGGCGTATCCGGTGTCTTCAATTCGCATCCGCTGTTCACCTCTGAACCATTTATCGGCTCATTGTTTGAAAAATTTAGTTTGTACCTGCACATAAATTAAGTTAATATTCGCTCAAGTGTATTTTATATTGTTTATTGATATCAATAAATATTAATTCGATCAATTTGAGGAGAGAAGTCAGCAAATATTTCTAATCAATAAAATAAGTGCTTAATAATTCACAATTGAATTGTAAGTGCTTACTTAATTTTTATACAGGATAAATAAAAAAACGCATAATATTGTGCAGTGAAAGATGTTGACTTTTGTCGGATAATGTATGATAATATATTTCAATGGCAAGAATAATTTACCTGCAATTCATCCAACATTTAGTGAAAATATATGCAAATCCAAGTCAACGCTGCTGTTTAGGTATTCTTTAAATCAGTGCACAAAGTAATTTTGAATATGTAAATTATAAATATGCAAAATATGTAAAATACATTCATTTAATATACATTTATATATAGTAATAGGAAAAGGTAGGTGATTTTGTTGGACTGGATTGACAGTATTTCAACATCGCTGCTCGTGAAGAATTTGGATGGACTGTGGGCAAGGCAGCAGGCCATATCTGATAATATCGCGAATTTTGAAACTCCTGGGTACAAAACAAAAACGGTTTCTTTTGAAGATCAGCTTCGCGAACAGATTGCCCGCGACAGCTCAACCAGGGAACGGATCAAGAATATTGAAGGTGTGCAGCCCACCACAGTTGTTGCTGAGGACGAGATGTTCCGAGCAGACGGCAACGGAGTAGACCTAGAACAGCAAAACATAGAACTTGCAAGGACTCAGCTGAATTATTATTATTCCGTTGAACAACTATCAGATGCCTTTTCCCGGCTGAAAACAGCGATTGGCGGCGGTGCATAATTTATTGAAAGGAGTTTGTTTATGGCTTTTCTCAGTTCGCTGGATATTAGTGGTTCAGCATTGACGGCAAGCCGGCTCAGAATGGATGTCATTTCTGAAAACATTGCCAATGCCACCACGACCCGTACTGAAACAGGAGGACCTTATCGAAGGAAAATGGTTGTTTACCGTTCTGCTGATTCTGAAAAACACAGTTTCGGTTCCATTCTCAGCAATACACTGGACTCCGCCTCCAAAGCGCTGGGAGGCGTGAAGGTGGAGGGAATTGTGGAGGATCAGACGCCATTTACCACGGTCTATGATCCATCCCATCCGGATGCGGACGCAAATGGATATGTACAAATGCCGAATGTTGATATAACGAAGGAAACTCTTGATATGATGGCAGTAACTCGGGCATATTCTGCCAATATTAATGCATTCAACGCGGTGAAAAATATGGCCAGCAAAGCGCTGGAAATCGGGAAGTGATAATTCATGAATCAGATTGTGCCAATACAGAAAATTCATTCACTGGAGGATTTGAGTTCACCTAAAAGCAGTGCGGCTCAGTCAGTGGAGCTGCCGTTTCAGTCGGTGCTCCAAGAGGCTATTAATAATGTAAAAGAGACGGATGCCGTTCTTAACGGAGAAATTTATAAGCTCACAACGGGTCAGACAGATAACGTACACGACGTTATGATTGCATCTCAAAAAGCCAGTCTTTCTGTCGATCTTCTTGTCCAAATGAGGAATAAACTTTTAGATTCCTACAATGAAATTATGCGCATGAGTATCTGACGAATCTTCGTAAAGGGCGGTTTGCAGCCGAATGATGAACGAAATAAACAAATACATACAGCCGATTAAAAATTTCTGGATAAAACTGTCCTCGAAAACGAAAAAAATCGTTTTGGCAGCTCTGTGCGGGGTGGTTTTGCTTTCTGTTGTGCTGGCGTTTCTTCTCAATCGCACGCAATTTGTAGTTTTGTACTCTGGTTTGGATCATGATGAAGCTGTACAAGTAATGGCAGAATTGGCAGACAGCGGCATTGATTACAGAGAAGAAAACAATACCATTTACGTTCCCGCTGACAAGGAAAACTCCGTACGGATGCAGCTTGCAAACGAGGGCTATCCTACATCGGCTCCAAATTATGATTTCTTTACCAATAATATCAATGTAATGACCACGGATTATGAAAAAAGAGTGATTGAAAAATATCAGCTGAACCAAAGGCTGGAAGACGTTATTAAAACTTTGGATCCCATTGAGAATGCTTATGTAACCATCAGCATTCCAGATGAGGGGGATTATGCTTGGGATGACGATGACAGCGCCCCGGCTGCTTCTGTGACGGTTAAACTGAAGGCGGGGCAGAGTCTGGACGCCAAACAAGTCAATGGCATAAAGCAATTGGTCTCCAAAAGTGTGCCAAACCTACAGCCGGAGAATGTGTCCGTCATTGATAATTCCACCGGTGAGGAATTGGAGTCTGAGGATTCCGATAATTCTGGTACCATTCAGATGAATCTGACAGAATTTAAGCTGAAGGTTGAAAAGCAGTACGAAGACAGCCTGCAGGCAAAAATCATGGATCATCTTGCAGGCATTTACGGGCCTGACAATATCAGCGTTAGCGTAAAAAGTCAGATGGATCTGGATAAGACAATCAAAAATATTATAACTTATGAACCAACCACAAGTGATGGAAAAGGAATTGTCAGCGAAAGCCAAGAAGAGCATGAGGAAACCCGTGAGGGAGATGCAGAGGGCGGAACTCCTGGAACGGAAACCAATACGGAAACTACAACCACATACCCCGGCGTAACGATTGACGGTAACATTATCACAACAAAGGACAGCAAATCCTACAAATATCTTGTCAGTCAGGTTCAAGAACAGATTCAAGGCGATGCCGCAGTGCTTCAGGACGTGACGGTGTCTGTTATTGTAAACGATCCCGAAATGACGGAGACTGAAGCGAATAATCTGAAAAATGCGGTAGCTTTTGCCTCCGGTGTAAACCCGGACAAAGTGAATGTCATGAGCAAGAATTTCTTCACCCCCGAACAGCCTGTAAGCGTTGAGCCTGCCGGATATGACCTTCCAATTAATTGGGAAATCCTGGCTGCCGGAGCAGGCGGCTTCCTACTCATTATAATTTTGACTACGGTTCTGCTTTATCGCCGCCGGAAGAAACGGGCGAAGGAACTGGAAGAGCAGCTCATGCAGGGGGCGGAAGCCAATACTGCGGAAAATCCCGGCGAAGAAGAGATTTCTACCGAATCCATTGAAGAGCTCCGTCAATTGACCGGTAAAAAGCAGGAAAAAGTGAGAAAGGCTCTTCAGGAGTTTTCTAACGATAACCCGGAAATTGCTGCGCAGCTGATTCGCAGTTGGTTGAGGGGAGATGAAGACAATGCCTGAACGCCGGTTATCCGGAGCGCAAAAAGCTGCCTCCGTAATCATTGCATTGGGGTCTGATGTAGCTTCCAAGATTTATAAATTTTTAGGGCAGGATGAAGTCGAACAGCTTACATATGAAATTGCACGGACAACCAGATTACCTCCTGACGAAGTGGAAGGTATCCTAGACGATTTTTACAATCTGTGCGTCACACAAAAGGTCATTACGGACGGCGGCGTGGAATATGCGCGCAATGTGCTTGAAAAAGCTTACGGCCCACAAATGGCCAGTTCGCTTCTCGAAAGAGTAACGAAATCCCTGCGCTCCAAAGCTTTTGAATTTCTGCGTAAGGCGGATAATAAAAATCTTCTTGCTGCCATACAAAATGAGCATCCGCAGACAATTGCATTGATACTTTCTTATGCACGAGCGGATCAAGCGGCGACTGTTATTGCAGATCTTCCGCCGGATAAACAGGTGGATGTTGTTCAGCGTATTGCTACTATGGATCGAGTTCTTCCAAATGTAGTGAAAATTGTAGAGAGCAACTTATCGAAGAAATTCTCCAATGTTTTGAGTGTTGATATGACACAGTTTGGCGGTGTGGACTATGTTGCCGATATCATGAACAATATGGATCGCGCAAACGAAAAATCGATCTTCGATGAACTGAACCGCCAAGATGCGGAGCTTTCGGAAGAAATCAGACAGAAAATGTTCGTATTCGAAGATATTGTTATTCTTGACAGCATGTCCATTCAGCGCTTTTTGCGGGAGGTCGATTCGAAAGACCTTGTCTATGCGCTTAAAGGTGCCAATAAAGAGGTTTCCGATACAATTTTCAGAAATATGTCTTCGCGTTCTGCTGAAACCATTAAATCCGACCTCGAATACACACATAATGTTCGCTTAAGAGATGTGGAAGAGGCACAGCAACGCATTGTTGGAATTATTCGCCGTTTGGAAAGCGAGGGTGAACTGGTGATTTCTAAGGGCGGAAAGGATGAAATTATTGAGTAATATCATTAAAGCATCCCAGTACGATCCTTCCATTGAAGAGCAAACTGTACAGTTTGCAGATGGGAAAAGTGATGCAGAAAATGCAGAAAATCAAGAAGCCCTCACGATTCTGAACCAGGCATTCGAGAAAGCCAGACAAATCGTTGAATCAGCGCAGAACTATCGAGCAGAAGTTATGCGCAGCTGTGCAAAACAGGTGGAAACAGAATTCCAGGAAGCAAAAAATCGGGGATACCAAGAAGGTTTGGACCGCGGGTTTGCAGAGGGGCAAAAAAAAGGTTTGGAATCCGGCATGCGTCAAGGGTTTTCGGAAGGCGTTCAAAAAGCCGAGGAAGAAAATCAAAAATATCTTGATGAGCTTGCCGAAATGCTCCAATCCGTTGAAGCATCCAAAACGGAGATTCTGCATAAATTTGAAACCGACCTTAAAAATCTGGCAGTGACCATTGCGCGGACCGTTATAAAAAAAGAACTGGAAATCGATTCGAAAACAATGCACAGCATTATTCGGAATGCGGTGGATTCCTATCGAAACCAAGCATGGGTACGCATCCATGTGTCAGGCAAGACAGCGGATCTGTTGACAAAAGCCGACGTTGCCATTGCGCAGGAATTAAAATCCGTTTCCGACCATGTTAAGGTTGTGGTGACGGAGGGAATGAACGATGAATCCTGCGTAATTGAAATGCCGGATCAGGTAATTGACGCTGGGATTGAAACTCAGCTGAACAAGATTCAGTCAGCGTTAAATGGCGCTGACCCCTCAGAAAGCATATAATTTCCGAAAGGACAGAGTTAGATGTTGGATTTGCGAGCTGCCTGTGAAATTGTTACAAAAATGGATCCGCTCTGCTACAAGGGAAAAGTTAAAAATATTGCAGGAATGATGATTGAAACCACCGGCCTTGATGCCAAGGTTGGCGATATCTGTGTGCTGGAAGGCAAGCTCGGGGAACCCGGTGTAAAAGCGGAAGTGGTTGGGTTCCGTGACGGGAACGTCTTACTCATGTCTTACGGTGATATCCGCGGTGTAGGCCCGGGCAGTATTGTGGAATCAACCGGACATAAGCTGCGGGTTCCGGTCGGCGAAGGACTGAAGGGCCGCACAGTTGATGCTTTAGGCCAACCGATTGACGGTTTGGGCGATTTTGAACCGGAAACATATTATGATGTGGATTCTACCTGTGTTAATCCGTTGGACAGGCCCCGCATCAATGAGACAATGACATTCGGAATTAAGGCGATAGATGGACTTCTTACCATCGGTAAGGGACAAAGAATGGGCATTTTTTCCGGCAGCGGCGTCGGGAAAAGTACACTGATGGGCATGATTGCGAAAAATGTCAAATCAGATATCAATGTCATCGCCCTGGTTGGTGAGCGCGGCAGGGAAGTCAAGGAGTTTATCGAGAAGGATCTGGGGGCGGAAGGATTGTCCCGTTCGATTCTTGTTGTTGCTACATCCGACCAGCCGGCTATGTTTCGTGCCAAATGCGCGTTTGTGGCTACGGCCATTGCGGAGTATTTCCGTGATAAGGGCAAAGATGTGCTTTTGATGATGGATTCTTTAACACGTTTTGCTATGGCACAGCGTGAAATCGGATTGGCGGCAGGAGAGCCTCCTATTGCCAGGGGATATACACCATCTATCTACTCACAGCTTCCCCGATTGCTTGAACGGAGCGGGAATTTTAAAACAGGCTCCATTACGGGTATCTACACAGTCCTTGTGGAAGGGGACGACACAAATGAGCCGATTTCCGATACGGTGCGCGGCATTTTAGACGGACACATTGTTCTTTCCAGAGAACTGGCAGCAAAGAATCACTACCCGGCTATAGATGTCGGGGCCAGCATTTCCCGCTTGATGACGGACATTACAACAAAAGAACATCAAAAGGCGGCAGCTCGGGTGAGAAATCTTCTTTCTGTCTATAACCAAAACTCCGACTTGATTTCCATTGGGGCTTACAAACCTGGGATGAATAAAAGGCTAGACGAGGCGGTAGGAAAAATCGACAAAGTGAATCAATTTTTGATGCAGCAGGTCGATGAGTCGTTTCGTTTTGAAGATACTGAGAATCTGATGAAAGGAATTTAGAAATGAAAAAGTTTGTTTTTTCCCTTGAAAACGTATTGCGGTTCAAAAAACAAACGTTGGATATGCTTAAAAATGAAATGGCGCAGATTCAGATGAAAATTCATCAGATAGAACAGAAAATTACGCAATTAAAGCAGGAATATGACAGCTTGAACAAGGCATTCATACTGGAGATGAAGACCGGCGTTGAGCCTTTTAATATCGGGGTGTACAAGCGCTATTTTGCGGAGCTGGATCGACGCACAAAAAACTTTGAGGCACAGAAATCGGCGCTGCAAAAGGCAGCTGCAGCAAAACAAGCGGAGATTGTGAAAATGAATAAAGATATCTCCGGGTTGGAAAAACTTCGGGACTCCCAAAAAAAGGTCTATGAGGCTCAGGACCGTAAGGAACAGGAACTGATGGTGGAGGAGTTTATCTCACACCGGTTGGATTCTATGAAAGGTCTTACAGCCTAACAAACCTGCTATCTAAAGTTTTTAGATAGATTTAGTTTTATTGAAAGGGGGTGAAAGGAAATGATGGTACAGCAGATCCGTGTACAAAGCACAGATGTATCCTTCGTAAAAACGACAGGTTCCAAGCAGGAGGGAAACACGGATCAGTTTCATTCAATGCTGCAGACTGTTGCTCAAAAAACGACTTCGAAGGCAGATGTAAAGAACAAAAGTGCAGACAAAACTCGAAATAAAACATCGGAACAGGATACTTCAGACAAGACGAGTCAAGAACAGATGGATGCTGTTCAGACAGTACAGATGGCTTTACAGGATGCCACGGTCTTACAGAATGCAGTTGCTTCCGGCGCAAGGAACGAAACAAATTCGTTCATTCAGGATTCCGCGCTGTCGGAAAATAATCTGACTCCGGAAATGTCGGTTGAGAAATTGCAGATGCTGAAGGCTGATATTGGCACTGAAGTCGGTGAGAAGCTGCTGTTCAACGAAATGGGACAGAAAAACAATACAGCTTCTGCAGAAGCCGTTGCACAGACTGAGGTTGGTTTGTCCGATTCAGTTTCCGCCGCGGAACAAATTCTTGCAGAAAAGCAAATGAATGATGATGGATTGGCAGTCTATCAAACGGACAGCACATCGCATGCGGGACAAGTGGATGCTTACTTATCGGTGAAATCCTTCGGGGATCAACCTTCTCCAGCTGCTGGTGAAAACAGGGAGACGAATCAGAACCAGAATTTTGTTACTGTAGAGCCAAATGCGCAGACTGTTATGCAAGAAAAGGAAATGTCATCATCTTCAGCAAAATCCAATACCGGAGAGATTTTAGAAACACACAACACATTCCAAAAACTAAAACATGCTGAGGGAAACAGTGGTACAAACGCAACCGAAAGTTTATCCAATCTTTACAACAGCGGAAACGTGGTTATCCGTGTTTCGAACGAAATAGGACAAGAAAGGGCATCTCCGATTCGCCAGATTGCAGATACGGCTATTTACCAAATGCAAAACGGAAAAAAAGAGTTTACAGTGGATCTTTATCCGGAGTCTCTTGGAAAAGTATCCGTAAAGCTGATTTCAGACAGCGGAATGCTGACAGTGGAGATTGCAGCGTCCAATCCCAAAACGCAGAGCCTTATTTTGTCTAGTTCCGCTGAAATCCGCGATATTTTGCAGGCGGCCACAGCGCAAAATGTACAGACGGTGATTCCGAATCATCAGGCGGCGCAGTGGAATGGCCAGCCGCAGGATAATGGAGGAGATTCCAACGGCCGGCGTCAAAAACAGGAGAATCCACGCAGGCATGGATTAAGCGGCATCAAGGCTGTTTCCTCAGAACTTCACACCGAGGATTTTTTGACAATGATGCAGCAGATTGGCGCATACGCGCGGTAACAAAAAAAGGGGGAAAATGATGGATAACCTTGGAGTAACCGGTTATGGGATTCTTGGACATACTTATGCTCCCGGCCTGGAATCTTCGGCGAACAATTCCTCAAGCCAAGCTTCCGGTTCCACACTGGATATGAATGACTTTCTGATGCTTCTTGCGGCACAGTTTCAAAATCAGGACGTCATGAATCCCACGGAAAACACAGAATTCATTGCGGAATTGGCCCAGTTTTCGTCCCTTCAAGCAATGAGTCAGCTGACTCAATATTCCGAACGTCAATACGCGTCTTCGCTTGTAGGCAAAACGGTTGTCGTTGGCGGATATGACCAGACGGGTACTTACGTTACAAAACAAGGTGTAGTTCAAAGCGCAGCCTTTTCCTCAGACGGATGTTCCATTATTGTAGACAACAGTGCCTACGAACTTTCTTCCGTGGTGCAGGTGGTGCAGGACAGTTCATCATCACAGGATTCCGCTGACGGGGATGACGGAGTCTCAGCAACCTAAAGGCGGTAAAATAATGAACAATATTCAGTTTCGTAAAAACTATTCCGCTTGGATCGGTGCTCATTATCCGATTCAGCAGGCAGAAAAAACTTCAATCGCTCAAAACTCCAGCAGTACAAATACAAAAAGCTTTTCTGAAATTCTGCAAAATGTGCAGCAAGGCGGCATAACATTTTCAAAACATGCTTTGCAGCGCATGGATGCAAGAAAAATTGAAATTTCCCCGGAACTGATGATGCGGATGAATACCGCGGTAGAACAGGCAAAAGCAAAAGGCGTCCGCGACGCACTGATGATGAGCGGAAACACTGCTTTCATCGTGAATATTCCAAGTGCTACGGTCGTCACAATGATGAACGGCGGGGAAATGAAAGAAAATATTTTTACGAATATCGATGGAGCCGTGATTTTATAACCGGACCTGATAAAGGGGGTTATCGGGCTTTGAATGACAGAGAAGCCCGGCGGTTCTGAAAAAAGGAGAGTAAATAGTTATGGCTATGATGAGAGCTATGTCCTCCGGCGTTGCCGGACTTAAGGCACATCAGACGGCATTGGATGTTATCGGTAACAACATTGCCAATGTGAACACCTATGGCTTTAAGGCTTCACGTACTTTGTTTAGCGATGTTCTTTATCAAACAATGAAGAGCGCCACTGCTCCGAATGATGATACAGGTGCGGGCGGACTGAATCCAAGCCAGATTGGTTATGGTTCTACTGCTTCCGCTGTTCAAATGGATACAGGTCGTGCTGGCATGGCGACCACCGGCTTTTCCGGTGATTGTTACATTGACGGAGAGGGATATTTTGTTGTTGCGGACGGTGCTCCTACAGATAGTGATAGTAATGTTCCTTCAAGCTATAAGTATACTCGTGTGGGTGCACTATCGTTTGACAGCGCCGGTTATCTCGTTGACGGAAACGGCAACCGCGTGTGCGGTATTCCTTGCGAAAATCCGAATGATTTGACGGAGGGGATGCCCACCGATTTTGAACTTTCAGGCGACTCTGCTCAAGCACCGCAATACATTCATTACAACCCAAATCCCTCAGATGATACAACACAATTGCTCAGCGATATTTCTATTGCTGCGGACGGAACCATTACGGCATTATTGGATGGCTCTGTTGTCACAATCGGACAGATAGCATTGGCGCATTTTACCAACCCTGCCGGTTTGGAGCAAATGGGCGGAAATTATTATAAAGATACTGACAATTCGGGGTCTCCGGCTTATGAAACAGCAGGAGAAAGTGCCACCGGCAGCCTTGTCACCGGTGCATTGGAATCCTCCAATGTTGACCTTGCAAATGAGTTTTCGTACATGATTACCACCGAGAGAGGCTACCAGGCTAATACTAAAATTATCACAGTTGCTGATGAAATGCTGGAAACTCTTGTAAATATGGTACGTTAAGAAATTGCACTGACCCTTCCCGGATAAACCCGGGAAGGGAGGCAGTTTTTCTGCCGGGGGGAAAATATGATTGAACTAACTCAGCTTAGCGGCGAACCATTTATGCTCAACTGCAATCTGATTGAAACAATTGAGAACATTCCTGAGACGAAAGTGTCGCTCACTACGGGGAAGTACTTTTTGGTTCAAGAAGAGCGTGAAGAAATTCTTCAGAAAATCATTGCTTATAAGCGGAAGATTTATAAAAATATGATCTGTATTGAAGGGCTCAGGCCTCAGGATTAAATCTAAGGTTCAGGGAAGTGTTTGTTCATGGATTTTACAGGAATTGTCGGGCTAATTGCCGGTTTAGGTCTGATCTTTTTCGGCATCACCAGCTTTACCGACATCAGCGCGATAAAGGGCTTTATCGACTATCAGAGCATGGCGATCACCTTCGGCGGAACCATTGCCTCCACACTGATCGCTTTCCCGATTTCTTATTTTAAAAAAATTCCGTCTCAGCTAAAAATCGCGATGCAGAGGAACCGGTATGACCCAAAACGATATATTGATCTTATTGTTGACTTTGCACAGGAAGCCCGGAGAAAGGGTTTGCTTTCCCTGGAAGACAAGGCAAATTCCCTGAGCGATTCAGATTCCTTTTTAAAAAACAGTATTTTGCTGATTGTGGATGCAATCGACCCAGAAAAAGTAAAGGAAATGCTGAGCAACGAATTGGATTCCCTGGATGAACGCCATGCGCAGGGTTGGCAGTTTTTTGAGAAATCCGCCTCGTTTGCACCCGCTTTTGGAATGATTGGTACGCTAATCGGTCTTATCAATATGCTGGCGAATCTCAATATGGATTCTTCCAGCGGCGCGGATGCTTTGGGCCGCGGAATGTCCATCGCGCTTGTTACAACGTTTTACGGGTCGTTATTTGCAAATTTAATCCTGACGCCCATTGGACACAAGCTGCATATGCGGCATAATGAGGAGCGGCTTTGCAAAGAAATTGTAGTAGAGGGTGTAATTGCCATCCAGGCGGGTGATAACCCCAGACATATTGAGCAGAGATTGGAAGCCTTTCTTTCCGAAAAGCGCAGAGGGCAAGAGCAGCAATCTGTAGAAACACATCAAACGGAAAAAAGAGGCAGAAAATAGTGCTCATGAAATAAGTAGGGGAAATGAGGTGGTAAAATGAGAAAGAAGAAACGGAATGACTCACCCGGGGGAGGACCAAGCTGGTTGGAAACATACTCCGACATGGTCACGCTGTTGCTCACCTTTTTTGTGTTTCTGTTTTCCATGTCAACCATTAATTCAAACAAGTGGCAAAAGTTAGTAGCAGCGTTGTCGGCAAACCTTGCAAAAACACCCGTGTCCAGTCAGCAGTCAGTGGTGATTGATCCCGAGTCCAATGTCAGTTCACAGGCGCCGGATGCGGCCGCCGTGGATGAGGGCCTGGGTGAGGAGGAAAAACCAGTGGACGAAGTAACGGATTTCGATCAGCTGTATGCCTATTTGAAGCACTATATTGAAGAAAACCACCTTGAAGGCAGTGTCAAAATTTACAAAGGGGATGACTACACATTCCTTTCTTTTCAAAACAGTATCTTCTTTGATGGCAACAGTGCCGTTCTTCGCCCGCAAGGCAAGGTGATCCTCGATTTCCTCTGTGACGCAATTTCTCATATTCCGGATCAAATTGGTGAAATACGTTTTTATGGGCACACTGCCAAGGTGTCAGCCACAGATACACCGGAACGGCAGGCTTTTGACCGCGGCCTTTCGGACGACAGGGCAAAGAACGTTTTACTTTACGTTCAGGCCAAAGGAATCATCAGTGGAGCTAAAATGGTCAGTGCAGGATATGGTGAATATCGTCCGATTGTTCCGGATGACGGCACTGAGGCTACCAGGGCAAAAAACCGAAGGGTAGAAATTTACCTCTCTAAAACAGGAAAAACGGCGGACGTCCTTGAACGGGTCTATGAGGAGATAAAAGCCGCCAATCAAGCTTCATCAGGAGGCTGAAGCATCCTTTCTTTTCGTCTGCCTCGGCGGCGGCCGAGCGCAGTTACAGAATCCTAGCAAAGAATGGTGGTACATATGGCGGAAGTATTGTCGCAGCAGCAAATAGACGACCTGTTGGGAAGTCTGCAGAGCGGCAGCATGGATTTCCAAGAGATTGAAGAGCAGACGTCCGGACAGAAAGTCAGAGATTACGATTTCCTTTCTCCTAAAAAGTTTACAAGGGAGCAAATTCGGCTTCTCGAAAATATATTTGAAAGTTTTTCACGGCTGTTTAGTTTGCACATGTCTGGAATGCTGCGTATGAATTGCCAAGCGGAAGTGCTGCAGATTGAGGAAGAGGAATACAAGGAATTCGCAAATGCCCTAACCGATTCCGTGCTGATTGGGGTTATAGGGTTACATAACTCGGATTACAACATTGACGACAAGCAAATTTTGCTAGAAATGTCCAGACCGATCTCTTTTAGCATCTTGGATCGTATGCTTGGGGGGAACGGAAGCGGTTACAAGGTAGATCGTGATTATACTGAGATAGAAATTTCCATTCTGGAATACCTCTTTCAGCAAATTTCTCCTCTTATGCAGGATGCATGGGGAAATTATATTGATGTGGAACATACAATGGACGGGATTGAGACAAATGCGCAGCTGATTCAGTTTATTCAGCCGGATGAGTCGGCTGCTATTGTCGTAATAGAGGTCACTTTAAATGACCTAAAGGGAAACCTCAACATTTGTCTTCCCGCCAGTTCATTGGAAGAAATATTTAAAATATTCGATTCCAAATATGTCAAGGTCAACAGAAAGATTGATCCCGAACAGGAAAAACGGCGAAGAGAACAAATTATGGAAAACCTCAAGGATACACCGCTGACTGTTTCGGCGTTGCTTGGAAAAGCGGAAGTTACGCTAAAAGATTTGCTGGAACTTCAGAAAGGAGACATTATTCCGCTTGATACTCCTGCAGGAAGTGACTCCATCGTTCTGGAAGTTGAAAAGCAGAAGTGGTTTACAGGTCAAATCGGGGTAAAAAAGAAAAATTACGCCGTAAGAATCGGGAAAGTCCTCTATTAAACTATTTGAAAAAAGGTGATTGTCTTGGAGCCAAAGCAAGAAAAGCTTCTTTCCAATATGGAGATCGATGCGATCGGCGAAATTTTAAATATCAGTCTGGGTTCCTCCGCGACCTCCGTTTCGGAATTGCTTGGACAGCCGGTAAACATAACGACACCGGAAGTAAAGCTGATGCAAACCAGCGAATTCGACATTAAAACATACGAACCAGCCATTGCTGTAGAAATCAATTATGTTGAGGGACTTTCCGGGAAAAACATGCTGATTATGAAGCAGTCGGATGTCAAAGTTATTGTAGGTTTGTTGCTTCAAACTGATTTTTCCGATGAAGAATTCGTGTTAGATGAGATGAATATTGGTGCAATTTGTGAAGTAATGAACCAGATGATGGGAGCCGCTGCCACAGCGCTTTCTCAGTTTTTGAACAGAAAGATTAATATTTCCCCTCCGGCTTCTTTTCCGGTCGGAAATTCAGAGCAGTTTAAGCAAAAGTATTTTGAGAATTACGACAATATCTGTGCTGTTTATTTTAACTTGATGATTGGTGATCTGGTAAACAGTGACTTTATTTTTGTTATGCCGATTGACATTGCAAAGGAGTTAGTTTCCTATTTTGGATTGACTTCAGAGACAGAGAACCAGAGCGAATCCGGACCTGTCATGGAGGAAAAACAGATAGAAAGGGAAGAATCCCCAATGGCTAATTCGTCAATTCAAGCTCAGTCTGAACCTGAAAAAGTTACACCGGCAGATTCGTCTGCTCCGGTTATGCCCGATGCACCGCAGCCTCAGTCGAAATCTCAACCGCAGGTTGACCGAAAGATCAAAAAAGCACATTATCCAAGTTTTGATGAAACCAAGTCTCCTCTTACTAAGGAAGAAGCCAACAATCTTAACATGATTATGTCCGTTCCGCTGCAAGTTACAGTGGAAATCGGACGGACTTCCAAAAAGATTAAAGATATTTTAGACTTTTCTGTTGGCACAATTGTGGAGCTGGATAAGCAGGCCGGTTCCCAGGTTGATGTTTATGTCAATGGAAAGGCTATTGCAAAAGGGAATGTTGTGGTGGTGGACGATTTTTACGGTGTTCGAATTACAGAAGTAATCAACAGTGATGAAATCATGAAACTGGTTTAAGAATCGAACTTGCATTACAATATTTATAGGAGGATACTCGATGGAAAAGAAAATCATGTTGGTGGATGATGCTGCTTTTATGCGCATGATGATTAAGGACACTTTGTCGAAAAACGGCTATACCAACATTGTGGAAGCAAATAACGGGCAGGTTGCTGTTGCGAACTACGCAACCGAAAAGCCGGACTTAGTTATCATGGATATTACTATGCCCGTTATGGATGGATTACAGGCGCTGAAAGAAATTAAAGCCCAAGATCCAAATGCCAACGTCATTATGTGCTCAGCCATGGGTCAGGAAGCTATGGTGGTTGATGCCTTGAAACAAGGGGCAAAGGACTTTATTGTCAAACCTTTCAAAGCGGAGCGCATAATGAAAACCGTCAAGAGTATCTTGGGATGAGAGAAAACGCGGAGGATATTCCATGAAGCTGGGCATGAACTACGCCTCGGACATATTGCCGCTGGTTTTCGCATTGATTGCCATTGCAGCAGTACTGTATCTGTGCTATATTCTCAGCCGCTATTTGGCCAAAAAAGCAAATAGTGTTGCGAATACCGCCAATATCAAGATTCTGGAACGTGTGGCACTGGCACCGGATAAGGGACTGGTTATCGCAAAAATTTGCGGAAACTGTTACTTAATTGGCTTTTCATCCGAGAGAATTGAAATTTTAAAGGAAATTGATGAAACGGAGATTCACATCTCCACACCTGGAGCCCGGCGAAATTTTGCAAAAGCCCTGAACGATGCATTACTCAAGGGCAGATTGGATTTGACTGGCAATGAAAGAAAGCACAAAAACGACAGGAACTAAAGAAAAAAGAGTACATAAGAGAAGAATCCTGAAAAAGGTGTTGCTCTTCATGGGAGTTTTTTTCGCTGCAGCTTTATTTTTACCCATGAGGGCATCGGCGGCAGCAGTCGATGTCAACATCAACGGCAATGGTGCGAATACGCTGGAAATTATCGCCATGCTTACCATTCTTTCGCTCCTGCCGTCCATCCTTATTATGACAACTTGCTTTACGCGCATCATAATAGTCCTGTGCTTTCTGCGCAATGCTCTGGGACTGCAGCAAACCCCGCCAAATCAGGTGCTGATAGGAATATCGTTGTTTCTAACTTTGTTCATCATGTCTCCGGTTATTTCCAAAATCAACACGGAGGCGTATCAGCCATATAAGGCAGAACAAATTACACAGGAGGAATTCCTGCACAAGGCGGGAGAACCTCTTAAGGAGTTTATGCTGAAAAATACCAAGAAAGAGGATCTAAATCTATTTATTAATCTGTCAAAACAGGATAGCTCTACTCCCGTTGAACAAATGCCGATCACGCTGGTGATTCCGGCGTTCATGACAAGCGAGCTTAAGAGAGCGTTTATCATCGGCTTTCTCCTGTACATACCTTTTATGATTATTGACATGATTGTATCCAGCACCCTAATGAGCATGGGCATGATTATGCTTCCGCCGGCAACAATTTCCCTGCCGTTTAAACTGTTGCTTTTTGTCCTTGTGAATGGCTGGGATTTGTTGTTTAAAACACTGGCTACAAGTTTTAACTTGTAGACCGGGCTTAAGGAGGCACACAGATGACGATTGAAAAAGTCATGGAAGTTACCCAGGCCGCAATGATAGTGGTGCTGAAAATAGCGGGTCCGATACTCGTCACCAGTATGTTGGTGGGCCTAGTGATTGCTATTTTGCAGGCAGCTACCCAGATCCACGAACAAACCGTTACCTTTGTTCCAAAGCTGTTCACCATTGCCGCTGTCATGGTAATGCTTGGACCATGGATTATGCAGGTGATGAATGATTTTATGAAGTATATCTTTAGTTTGATTGCTGCCCTGAACTGAAACTGGGGGCGAATATGAATCTGGAATATAATTACACGCTTCTTATGCTGATTTTTCTGCGCATGACGGGCTGTGTCTTTTTTAACCCAATCCTTGGCAGACGGAATCTGCCCAATATGGTTAAAATCGGACTTACCTTGATGCTTTCCTTCTTTACCTATCAACTTACGCCGGATCGATCCATTGAAATTCACTCTTTTATTGTTCTTTTCTTTTCCGGGTTAAAAGAGATTTTGGTCGGCTATATGGTTGGTTATATCATTCAGCTGTTTTTTTCCGTGTTGGTTATGGGCGGTGAAACTTCGGACGTGCAGGTTGGTCTTTCGATGGCAAAGGTTTATGACCCGCAAAGCGATATTTCTATGCCGCTTTCTGCGTCACTGATCAATGCGATGCTTCTGATGCTGTTCTTTATTACAAATGCGCACTTAACGCTGGTAGAGGTCTTTGTCAAATTGGGAGCGGTTGTCCCCTATGGCGACAGCCTGCAGATTGGTGCGGACCAGTTTGGTGCCCTGGCTGCTTTGCTGGGGCAGATGCTGATTTACTCGGTGAAACTGGCTTTGCCCATGGTGGCAATTCAGATAATCGGGGAAATTGGCACGGGTCTGATGATGCGTGCAGTGCCGCAGATTGATATCTTTACTGTTCAGATTCATTTGAAACTTTTGCTGGGTTTTTTGGTTATGCTTATTCTGGTTCCGTCCTACTCTGCTTTCTTGGAACGGTTAATAACCCTCATGTTTGACAGGATCAGCAGCCTTTATGCCATGCTGGTCTAGCACAAAGGGGGGATTGCAATGCCGGAGACATCGTCAGAGAATAAAACGGAAAAAGCAACGCCGAAAAAAAGAAAAGATGAGCGAAAAAAAGGTAATATTTTTCAAAGCGCAGATGTGGTCAGTTCTGTCTCCATCTTGACGGTGTTCGTTATATTACGCGTTACATTCCCTTATCTCTACCGTTACTTATTCAATTTTATTGTCAAATATCTCTCTTATGTAGGCACAAAAACTGTTGTAACGCAAGCGACCGCCATGGATGTTTTTCGGGATGCCTGGATGACACTTTTGCTCGTCTGTGCTCCCGTGTTAATTGCATCGCTGCTGGCCGCAGTGTTGGCTACCGGTGCTCAGACAAGATTTAAATTTTCCGGAGAAAAAATCAAGTTTAAACTCTCCAATATCAGCCCTATTCAAGGGTTTCAGCGTTTATTTTCCATTCGCTCCATTGCGGAGCTGATTAAATCAATGTTGAAAACAATTGCCATTGGGTATGTCATATATATACAAATTAAAAAAATCATTGCCGGATGCATTGCAATGATGTACGGTGATGTTTTTCAGTCCAGCGTTACCATGATGAATGCCATTATGGATATGGTTCTTCAAATGACGCTAGTCTTTATTGCAATTTCCGCCGCGGATTACGTTTATCAATGGTGGGAATATGAACGAAGTATCCGCATGACAAAACAGGAAGTCAAGGAAGAATATAAACAACTGGAAGGAAACCCGGAAATTAAGGGAAGAATTCGCCAAGTTCAACGAAGAATATCCAACCGGCGTATGATGCAGCAAGTTCCGAAAGCAGATGTTGTCATCAGGAACCCCACCCATGTTGCCGTAGCGCTCCGATATGATGCTCAGGAGGACGCCGCACCTGTTGTGGTTGCGAAAGGGCAGGATTACTTGGCATTAAAGATTATAGAAATTGCTCAAATGTATCATATCCCCATGAAGGAGGATCGGCCGTTGGCTCGAGCCCTCTATGCGTCGGTTGAAGTCAATGACCAGATTCCGCCGGAATTTTACCAGGCACTGGCCGAGGTTATGGCGTGGGTATATCGTTTGAAACAGGAAGGAGAGGAAAGATGAAACCGCTCAGTCATATTGTTTCACTGTTTGTCATTCTAATCATTGCGCTTATCATCATCCCTCTGCAGCCAGCTATACTGGATATGATGTTTATTATCAATATTTCCTTGTCGCTGGTTATTTTGCTCCTTACCATGTATATCAAGAATGCACTGGATTTTTCCGTTTTTCCATCCGTCCTTCTCATTACCACGCTGTTTCGGCTTGCGCTGAATATATCATCCACGAGGCAGATTTTGTCCCATTCCGGCGAGGCCGGCCAAGTGATTAAAACATTCGGCAGTTTCGTGCTGCAGGGAAATATCGTCGTTGGGTTTGTGGTGTTTCTGATTATTGTACTCGTACAGTTCTTGGTTATCACAAAAGGTGCAGAACGCGTTTCCGAAGTGGCAGCGAGATTCCGCTTGGACGCGATGCCCGGCAAACAGATGGCCATTGACGCGGATTTAAATTCCGGATTGATTGATGAACAAACGGCAAGAAAACGCCGTGAAGATATTCAACGGGAAGCGGAATTCTATGGCTCGATGGACGGCGCCAGCAAGTTCGTTAAAGGCGACGCGATTATGTCCATCGTGATTACTTTTATTAATTTTATCGGCGGATTAATTGTTGGCATGGTGCAGGGAGGGCACTCTTTTGGAGAAGTATTGAATATCTACTCCATAGCAACTGTCGGTGATGGGCTGGTTTCCCAGGTTCCGGCACTTCTGGTTTCGACAGCAACAGGTATGATCGTAACCCGGGCGGCCTCCAACTCTACGCTGGGTGCCGATGTGTCCCGTCAGTTTTCATCGCAATCCATGGTTATCTTGTTGGCAGGCTGTGGAATATTTGCGCTAAACTTAATCCCCGGCATGCCCCACGTTCAGCTTATACTTCTTTCTGTTTTCTTGATTGGTTCCGGATTAATGCTAAGGAGAAAAGTTGAACAGTCGGCTGTTCCGGCAGAGCAGACTGCGGGTGCTGCAACTGCAGCCGGGCAAGAGGATGAAACTGACTATTACAGAAATATTGACCATATTTATGATCTTCTCCCATTGGATGCCATTGAAATGGAATTTGGATACAGCTTAATTCCATTGGTGGACGAGTCCAGCGGAAGCAGTTTTATTGAGCGTTTGGTGTCCTTCCGCAAACAGTTTGCCGTGGAGATGGGAATGGTGGTTCCCAGTGTGCGGCTAAGAGACAACGGATTGCTCAATCCAAACCAATATGTCATTAAAATTAAGGGAGAAGAAGTTGCCCGCGGAGAAATTCTTGTGGATTATTTGCTTGCACTGGATCCCGGTAATCTGACGGGAGAAATTGACGGTATCGACACCATAGAACCGGCTTATGGAATCCCGAGCAAATGGATTACCCCTGACAAGAAAGACATGGCGGAAATTTACGGTTATACAGTGATTGATCCCCTTTCGGTTGTGGTTACCCACCTTTCCGAAACAGTACGCCAGCATGCGGACGAACTGCTGTCGCGGCAGGAAGTCAGCCGACTTCTGGAAAGTGTCAAAACTTACGATGCATCTTTGGTGTCCGATGTTGTGCCGAATATCATTACATACAGCAATTTGCAGAAAGTTCTTTGTTCGTTGCTCAAAGAGGGTGTACCTATTCGTGATATGCAGACTATTTTGGAAACGATTTCGAATAATGCATCCTCAGCGCGAGACCCGAATATGATGACGGAATATGTTCGGCAGGCATTGCACCGCACAATCACCCGCAAATGGGCGGAAGGCAGCCAAATCAAGGTTATTACGTTGGATAACGACGTGGAAAAGACAATTGTCAATGCAATCAGCAAAAATGAACACGGAACGTATTTGTCACTGGATCCCCAGACGACGCAAAAGATTCTCACAAATCTTACAGACTGCATTTCAAAAGTGCGTGATGTTGTCAATACCCCTGTGATTTTAACTTCTCCTGTGGTGCGAATTTATTTCAGCAAGCTGCTGCAGCAGTTTTACCCGCGTGCTGTGGTTCTTTCTTTCAGTGAGCTGGATAATAATATCCAGATTCAGGCGGTTGCTAACGTTACGCTTTCATGATGAGGCCATTACAGAAAGGAGAGAGCTGCATGACGAAACAGTACGGTCTTAAGGAAATACCGGTTCAAGAGCTTTGGGCGCGGTACAGCAGAGATGGTGATGTGGAAACGCGCAACGAACTGATTCGTCAATACAGCTACCTCGTTCGCTGCATAGCGATAAAAATTGTCGGACGCTATCAGTATTTTAACTATTTAGACGATATAATAAGTGAAGGCTTAATTGCGCTGATGGATGCCATTGCAAAGTTCGACAGGATGAAGAATGTAAAGTTCGAGACTTTTGCATCCATTAAAATCCGGGGTGCCATGATCGACTATATACGACGACAGGATTGTTTTCCCCGCAGGCTGAAGAAAATCGCAAAAGCAATTAATGAAGCGGATGAAATACTGAATCAGCGTTTGGGGAGAAGTCCCACTGAACAGGAAATTGCGGATTACATGAATATCAGTCTGCCGGAGTATGAAAAAATGCTGGCGGAAACATGCTCGATGAATATGTTGTCCTTTGAAGAGCTGGTTTATGAAAAGGGTGTTGAACATTTTGCGCTGAGAAGTTCTTCCGAATGTATCGAAGGTCCGGAACAGGCTATGGCAGAAAAAGAGCTGCGCAGTATGCTGGAAAAAGATATAGAAAAGCTTGCAGAGAAAGAAAAACTTGTCATATCGCTTTACTATAAAGAACAGCTAAAAATCAAAGAAATTTCCGCTGTTATGGGGATCAGTGAGTCAAGGGTGTCCCAAATTCATTCCAGCGCCTTGAGAAAGTTAAAAAAGAGTTTGGAAAATTACTTAAAGCAATAAAGGATAAAGGGGGGATATCTTGATGGTTAGAGGATTTTATATGCTGGGTTCCGGTATCCTGACGCAGAGCAGAGTACTGAATACGATAAGCAACAATGTTGCCAATGTAGAAACCAATGGATTTAAAAAATCCCGCGTCGTGACGGAAACGTTTGGAAATATGGTTATTGAACGAATCGATCAACATAGAACGCCAATTGGCTCGGCTGCACTGATGAATACGGCTGACGAAGCGGTCATCAATTATGAGCAAGGGGACATTGACCAAACCGGCCGTAAACTGGATTTTGCCATTAACGGAGATGGCTTTTTCGCCGTTCAGGGAGAAAATGGAGTGGTTTATACCAGAAACGGCAGTTTCAATATAGACAGCGACGGTTATTTGGTGCTGAAAGGTCAGGGCAGAGTGCTCGACGGAAACAGCAATCCGATTCGTCCCTGCACGGACGATATCACGGCGGACGGGCAAGGCAATTTGTTCGTTGGCGAAAATTTTATCGGACAATTGGCAGTTTATCAATTTGAAGACAATGCGGCACTTCAAACGGCGGGAGAAGGAATGTTTCAGGGAACACCTGCCGCACGTATCACAAATCCAAACGTGCTGTGGCAAGCACTGGAAAAATCCAATGTTAATATGACGGAAGAACTGACGAATGCACTTGCTTCGCAGAGGGGACTACAAACCTGTGCGCAAGCAATAAAAATGTATGACGATGTTCTGGATCAGGCCGTGGATATTTCTAAACTTTAATAGATAGGAGGTTGGGATTCCAATGATGATTTCGTTTTATACGGCAACTGCCGGCGCTATTGCCCAGCAACAGAAAATGGGGGTTACTTCCAACAATATTGCCAATGCTTCCACACAGGGCTATAAACCGGATCAGGTATCTTTTGCGGACCTAGTGTATACGGGCGTGCATGGGCCGCAAACAGAAGATAGTCTAAAGGTCGGTCACGGAAGCAAGCTTGACAAAACGGATACGTATTTTACGCAGGGCAATATCCAACAAACAAACCGCCCGCTCGATTATGCCCTTCCGGAGGAAAATGTCTTTTTTGCTGTAAGATGTACGGATGGTGAGGTGCGCTACACAAGAAATGGCGGTTTTCAGCTTTCAGAGAACTCGGACGGAGGATTTTTTCTTACGGATTCATATGGCGGGATTGTGCTAGATGGGGAAGGTAATGCCATTTCTGTTGAGAATGAAAATGATACACATAATGTTGGAGTGTATACATTTGTAAATTGTGATGGCCTGAGAAAGGCAGGACAAAATTATTTTGAAGCAACTGATGTTTCAGGGCAAGCATTAACTTCCAACGTACAACCAATTCAAGGCAGCATTGAGGAGTCCACTGTTGATATGACGGATGAAATTACAGATCTAATCAGTGCACAGAAGGCATTTGCATTTAACGCCAAGGTCCTCCAAATTTCGGACAGTACGACACAGACAGTCAATAATTTACGCTAAATGTTTGCCGGTTGACTGTAATTTAAGGGGGAGAGGCATGAGATGAATGAAAAAAATACCGATGTGAACAGGGTGGGATCGGAGCAGGAACAGACAAAAAAGCCGGAAATACAATTGAACGTTTCATCTGACGGACTGGAGGCCTATATTCGGGTTAAGCTCACAGAACGGGAGCAAACTGTTTCCTTTGAAGAGGTTATGGCTTTTTTGAAGGAAAATGGGATTGTTTATGGAATTCTGGAAAGCATGATTCGTGATTTTTGCGAGAACAGGAAATTTTTTATTGACTGTCTCTGTGCGAAAGGCTTGCCTCCGGAAGATGAGCACGACGGTCAAATTGAGTATCTGTTTAACAGGGAACCGAATCATGTACCTGCCGAACGGGAAGACGGAACGGTGGATTACCGAAACTTAGGTCTTGTGCAAAACGTAAAGAAAGGCGATACCCTTTGCAAAATTATTCCGCCGGAACCCGGAAAAGATGGGATAGACGTTTACGGGAAACCAATACCGTATCGGCACGGCAGACTTCCGCATTTACCGGCAGGAAAGAACACTGTAATTTCAGAAGATGAAATGACCTTAACCGCCGGTGTGGACGGATGCATCGAATACAAAAATGCAGTTGTCAATGTGAATGAGGTCTTTACTGTGCACGGTGATGTTGACAGTTCTTCCGGCAATATTGATTTTCTGGGTACGGTTGTCGTGCAGGGGGATGTGCTGGAAGGTTTCTCTGTCAAGGCGGGTGGAGATATCAATGTCCGCGGCATGGTGGAAGGCGCTTTGCTTGAGGCTGGCGGAAATATCGTCATCGCTTGCGGCATGAATGGAATGAGCCATGGGAAGTTAACCGCCGGAGGGAGTGTTACCTCACAATATATTGAAAATGCCACAGTGGAATGTGAGGGAGATGTGCGTGCCGATGTTATCTTTAACAGCATCGTTAAGGCAGGAAATTCGGTTTTGGTGCGCGGCAGAAAAGGTCTGTTAGCAGGGGGAAAATGTCAGGCAGGCCGCTCGATTACCGCAAATGTTATTGGCAGCGGTGGCGCACACACGGAGGTTCTAATTGTTTCGAAATTATTGGATGGTCTTCTTGCAGGGAAAGAGGGAGAAAATCCGGATTCCGCTAAGGAAGAACTGCAAAAAGAACAGAAGAATCTAGAGATTTTAAATTCTCAGATTAACACAATTTTAGCTGTTATGAAGAAGAATCCACACTCGCTGAAAGCAAAGACTCTGCTGAGAAATGCGCGAGCTCAAAAAGAATTGGCTGAATCAAATATTAAATACCTGCAGGCCAAGGTAGCAGCTCTTGGAAAAGCAGATCAACAAGGCCTTTCCAATTTGGATTTTAGAATTTCGGCACTGCGTACTGTCTATGCGGGTACCAAGTTGACAATCGGTGGATTTATGGAAACTCTATCCACAGATTATAATGCGACGAAATTCTACGCTAACCATGAGCGTATTGTCAGTACGGCGATCCAACCTGTTGACCGCATATAAAAAATACATTGAGGTGGGCCTATGCCAATTGAAAATTTGGGTCAGTTAAATGAAATGCATATTGATGTTCTAAAAGAAATTGGAAACATAGGCGCTGGCAACGCTGCAACATCACTTTCTCAGATGCTGAATCGTCAGGTAAACATGGTAACACCCGTCGTTCGCATTTTGGATATCAGCCAGGCAGACCGTGCTCTTGGCGGGCCGGAAACTCCGGTTGTAGCAATTCTTGCGCAGTTACACGGTGACATCAACGGAATTATGATGTTTGTCATAGAACAAGAATTTACGCAGTCGCTGTTGGAAACTCTGTTAGGAGAGTGTGGGGCTGATTGCGCAAATCTTTCCGATATGGAATATTCTGCTCTATCGGAGATAGGCAATATTATGATAGCCTCCTATGCCAATTCGATTTCATCGTTATCCCATCTTGAGCTAAAAATTTCTGTTCCAGCAGTTAAGGCAGATATGGTAGGAGCCTTGCTCACCGTTCCGGCAGCCGCAATGGGCTCAGTGTCCGACAAGATTATTTTTATTGAGGACGACTTTCTCAGCGAGAGTAAAACGATTTCAGCAAATATGATGCTGATCCCGGACATTGCGTCACTGAATACATTAATGAATAGTCTGGGGATTTAGGTATGAGTGAATTAATCACGGTGGGCATTGCAGATGTAAAAATAGTAGAAAGCCCCGGCGCGCTTGTAACCTACGCGCTGGGGTCATGTATTGGAATCTGTCTGTACGATGCCGCTTTAAAAATAGGCGGATTAGCGCATATTATGCTTCCCTATCATCCGCAGAGCGGAAATGTCAAAGATCAAATTTATCGGTATGCTGATTCGTGTCTTCCGGTTATGGTTCGTGATATGGAGGCAAAAGGCTGCCAACGTTCCAGAATACAGGCAAAAATTGCAGGCGGAGCCAAGATGTTTGAAATTCCGGATGACAGCACGTTCGGCAATATTGGGAAACGGAATATAATTGCAGTAAAAGAAACACTTGCCAGTCTTAATATTCGCATTGTGGCGGAGGACACGGGGCTAAACTATGGACGTACCGTTTATTTTTATACAGAAACAGGCATCATGGTTGTCAAGTCGTTCGCCAAAGGAGAAAAAAGTTTTTAAAAATACAGGGAATTGTTGTTCCTTTTGCTGCGCGAGTCATTGACCAGTTTCCGAAGCCGCTCACATTCCTCTTTCATTTTCTTTTTGCTTTCTTCGTCGCATGAGCAAATTTCCTGCAAAAGGGAACGGGATTTAACCTCTAGATCCCAAAGCTCGGATTCCTCCGGAGTACATATGGGTTTTGGTGATGGGGCAGAAAGAATCGTGTTGATTCGGTTTTGTTCTTGGGGAGGCAGTTTTCCCACAAGCAGACCGATGCGATCCACACATTTTTTTAGTCTGTTTAGATAAATCTGACGCTGCTCGATTAAGAAAGATGGATTCATTTGTTCGGGTTGATTACATTGGTTTTTAATCTGTCGTGAAAGGTTTAGGATTTTGGTTAAAAGAACTTGTTTTTGCTCTATACAGGTACGGAGTTCATTTATCATTGTTTTAACACCTCTGAAGAACGAAAGGCCGTCCTTAATGGATGGCCTTTCATTTTTTACAATTTTTGTGACCGAGTAGCTTTTTCCGCTTTTGCCCATGCATCCCTAAGTTCCTGTACAGTTGGAATGATTTCATCTAAACTGGAAGGTTCACCGGATACATTAGCTTTGATAATTTGTGCTAAAAAGTGGCTGTAAATTTGTTTTAGGTTTGCGGAAACACTGTATTTATCGTCAAGAATGGCGAAAAGATAATTTATAATATCTTTTGCTTTGGTGGTGCATTTTTTCGCAGGTTCTGTCTGCTTTTTCCCCAGAAGCATAGAAGCATATTTTAAATTTTTCAGCAGCTCATCATACAGTTTAATCAAAAGTTCACCCCGCGACATGGTGAGAACAGACTGCTCCTGGTACTGCTTAATCAGATTGTAATTGTCCGCCATTTTCATAGTGCCCCCTGTATTAGTTTTCATGGCTTATCGTTAGATTAGTAGTCACTGCTGAACATGGACATTAGGTAGTTACTTTGTGAGGTTAATATGCTAAGTGCCTGTTCCATAGCGGTGAATTTGCTCCAATATCTCTCTTCCTCGGTTTCAAGTTGCTCTTTTAAGTCGGAAATAATCTCTGAATATTGCTGAATTTGTAATGTAAGTTCACTGTCGTCGTATACATCCGAATCAGTGCCGGCCCGAGCAATCAGAATTCCGTCGCCGCCAAATGTGCCTACATAATTGTTCAAGACGTCATTTACACGGGATGCTATACCTTTTTCGCCTGTAAACATTTCTACAACGGCATCCGGGTCACTTAGAAGTTTTTCTTTCAGTTTCTCGGTATCTACAACGAACTGACCGCCGGATGTGTAGTCGAGTGGCTGTGTGGCAATACCAAGCTGATACAGCGTCATTCCGACCGAGTCTACTTCATTCGTCATAGCGGAGTACATATCCTGCAAAATACTATTGAGTGTGGAATCATTTTGCAGCAGTCCTTGTTTGGCTTTTTCGTTCCACTTCTCAATTTCTTCATCGGTCATTTCTTCTTTTTGAGCATCTGTCAGTGGTTCATAGGCAATGCTGTTATCGCTGTCTCTTTCTCTGGTCTCCGTTACCAAGGTATTAATTTTATCAATGATTTTATTATATGCATTGACATAGTCTACAATTTTGGAAACAAGTTCATCCACACTGTCATTACCTGAAAATGACACGGTTTCATCGGTAGTGCCGGTGATATTTAAAGTAACCCCGTCTATGGTGGTGACGTTGGAAGAACGCTCCAAATCCATTGTGGAGCCGTTGATCGTAACATTCATTTTCAAGTCTTGGCCGGCAGTGTAAGTGCCATCCACATTAGTATAATTAAATAGAACTTTAGAGCTATCACCGGATATGTAAAATTGGCCGTTGGAATAGGCCACAGTAACTCCTAAATCATCATTGTTGTTGATTTGAGAAATGACACCGAACAATGTCTGGTCTTTGCTGAAAGATAATGTTTTGTCATCATTAATTGAGAGGGAGTATGTTCCATCATCATTGGCGGTGAGCGCAGATCCTAACATATCGGATGATTCTGCTAAAGATTTGCTGAAATCTACAAGAGTGTTACCAAACAGCGCAGTAGCTAAATCACCTTCAAATTCAATTTTTCCTTGCGAACCTGTTTCATCAGCTGTTATGTAAAATGAGTCGGTCGTCTCAGAATATGTTACCGTAACACCCATGTCCCCATTGCTGTTAATTTCAGAAATGACTTTGGACAGTGTTTGGTCGCCAGTAAAGGATAGAGTTTCTCCATTGATTGTGAGGGAATATGTTGTTGATTCCGATTCGTCCCCCATAAAGTCCTTCAAAGTGGTGCTGAGACTAATGCGATTGCTTTTACTGGATTCCATTCCTAATACGTTATCACTGGATGAAATGGTGAGGTCGGATGCGTCGTTTTGCTTTGTAAACTGAAGGGCGTTACCGCTGGTTTTTACAGTGATTTTATCGGAACCAAATTCGCTGTTTAATTGCTCCTGTAAATAATTTTTAACATCGTCAAGACTCGAGTAATTTTCATGAAACGTGATGGTTTTGGACGCACCGTCCAAATTGAAAGTGACGGTGCGGTCTTTCAACACATAGCTGTTTACAACTATTTTATCGCTCTCTGAATCTATCTCTAAAATATCGTTGTCGCTGGATACAACAGAGAAATCGGATGATTCTTCTGTAGTTTCAAACTGCAGGGCGCCATCACTTATGCTTACCGTGACTTTATCGGAACCAAATTCGCTGTCTAATTGCTGCTGCAAATAATCTTTAATATCGTCAAGACTCGAGTAATTTTCATGAAACGTGATGGTTTTAGACACACCGTCCAAATTGAAAGTGACGGTACTGTCTTTCAACACATAGGAGCTGTTTACGTATATTCTGTCAGAAGCTATTTTTAAAGTGTCGTCGCTGGATGTAACAGTGAGGACCGATGAGTCTTGCGTTGTAAACTGCAGGGTGTTACCATTTGTACTTACCGTGATTTTATCGAGACCAAATGCACTGTTCAATTTCGTCTGCAAATAATTAGCAACATTATTAAGATCGGAGTAATCTGTAGAATCATCATCGAAATCAAACGTGATGGTTTTAGACACTCCGTCCAAGTTGAAAGTGACGGTGTCTCCTTCCAGCCGACTAGAAAGATTGGTGTTATCTATTTCACCGGAAGTAATAGTATGATTGGAAAGAATATGGTTGCATTGGTAAGACGCCTTTGTCGCCAGCTGGGAAATTTTATTAATAACTATATTACTGGCATTTTTAGAGTCCCCCGTTGCGCTGACAACGTTGGATGAACTGATAATTTCATCTGCCTCAAAAAATTTTGAGCTTAAAAGATTGGTTCCGCTGGTATAGGAAAAATAGGTATCCTGAAACTCCTGCATATCTGAAATTACATCGCGCAATAGTTCTCTTTTCCATTTTGCAATTTGTTCCAACTGTTGTTGTTTGTCAATTTTACTTTGCGTATCCGAAACTAACGCTTTAATGATTTCGTCCGTATCAAGACCGGAGTACAAGTCGGTACCGGTCAGTCTGTAAACCGACGAAGTATCAAGGCTTGTGGATGAGCTCATAATGATTCCTCCTTATGACCGGCAGGTTGCTCAGCATAACATTCTTTGTATTATATATCGGCATATCATGCGAAATATTTAAGAACTATCCATGGTTTTTCCGGTATTTTCACGGACTTTTGTGCGGACAAGTGGAATGGACTGTGACTACATATAAAAAGTGGAGTGTTTCTTCTGAAAGAAACACTCCAATACTGTTACATTTGATATTCCATTAAATGTATTTATCATCTGCACCAGCAGAAACAGATGCTGCTGCAACGGTGGACATTTTGGAATTTTCTGCTTTGTTTTCTATGCTTTGTTTGGTTTCTGTCTGGGGCTGAGTTCCTTGTTTTGAAGTCTTTTTCGTTTGAGATGCAGGCGAAACAGTACTGCGTAATTTTAAACTTGATACAGCGTTTTTCAGTTCCTTTGCCTGAACTGCCAGTTCACTGCTTGCGGCCGCACTTTCTTCAGCAGTTGCCGAATTTGTTTGTACCACTGCAGAAATTTGCTGAACGCCTTGTGTGATTTGACTAATGGATGTTGCCTGCTGATTGGAAGCTGTTGCAATGTCGTTTACCAGTTCGTTGGTACGGTTGGCGGATTGAATCACTTCACGCAACGTCTTTTCCGTGATATCCGCGACCTTTGTTCCGTTGCTGACTGCCTTGATAGCATTTTCAATCAGGTTGGTTGTATTCTTGGCTGCTTCCGCACTTTTGCTTGCAAGATTACGTACCTCATCTGCGACAACGGCGAACCCTTTGCCGGCAGAACCGGCACGTGCAGCCTCAACAGCCGCATTTAAGGCAAGTATATTGGTTTGGAACGCAATATCATCAATTGTTTTAATAATGTTCCCAATTTGTTTGGAAGTTTCGCTTATTTCAGCCATAGCGTCCAACATTTCGCTCATCTTGGTGCTGGCATCCTGCAGTTTTTGCTCTTCTTCACTGGAAAAACGATTTGCTTCCGAAGCATTTGCAGCATTCTTTTTTACATGTTCCGACACGTCAAGAATCGTTGCGGAAAGTTGCTCAATTGCACTGGCTTGCTCTGTGGCACCCTGTGCCAAGGCTTGGGATCCGCTTGCAACTTGTTCGGAGCCGCTGGCAGTCTGTTCAGATGCAGTTAAGACCTTTGAGAAAATCTGGTTCAAAGAATTGAGTATTTGTTTTAACGCAGCATCTATCTGTTTCCAGTCTCCCTGCCACTCCAGTTTGGTTTCGACTGTAAAATCACCTTTAGCCATCGAGTTTAAAAGGAAAATGACTTCGTGTATAGCGACTTTTAGCTTTTCGGCAAGCTGATTAATGGAGTTGGCAAGTTCGCCTATTTCATCCGTCCCTTCGTAATCGATATGTTCATTAATAGAGCCGGCAGCTATTTTATCCGCAACATTTGAAATTTGATGAATTGGTTCTATGATACGTTTGGAGAAACGCGTGAACAAAAAAATAGCGAGCAGATAGATAGCAATAAAAAATGCGATCGTGATTGGGGTCATCGTACGTACGATTCCTCCCAGCTGCCGTATATCTCCGCCGCTGGAGAATAAAACAGCACAGTATACGATGTATGGAATGAAAAACAGTAATGAAATGATTGACATGATAAAAATTAATTTTCCGCGAAGTTTCATGTTCCTATATCTTTTCATAAACGATTACTCCCCTTTGCTCCTTGTTATTTCTGCGGCGTTTTTAATTCCACAACAGTGTTTTCCGGCTTCTCCTGAGGCTTGTCCGTTTCAGATGGGTCTTGATTTTGCGATGCGGCTTCTTGCAACTGAGTCCATTCATTTTCCGCAAGAATCTTTGTAACATCCAGCAAAAGAACCACTTGGTTGTCAATTTGCCCGATACCCGATAAATAGCGGTTGGTAATGTTTTTTGACACTTTTGGTGCAGGAGAAATGCTGTCCTCGTCCAAATCCGTAACCTCGTCCACGGAATCGACAATAAAACCTATATAGGAATCCTCAATGCTTGTGACAATAATGCATGTATTTTCATTGTATTCTGCTTCAGGTTTGCCAAACCGAATCCGAATATCTATAACCGGTATGATATTTCCCCGCAAATTAATAACACCCTTTAAATAGTCGGGGAAATCGGGAAGCGGCGTGATTTCCTGCATGCTGATGATTTGTACCACATCGGAAATGGGAATACCAAACAGTTCCCTGTCCGTCCAGAAAGTCAGATATTTGCTCGCGGAAGCATCCTGACCAGGCACTTGAGCATTTTCATCTTCCGCCAAAGTGTTTTGCATGTAACTCACCTCGTAGAGTAAATAGTTGTTCCCCTTTAAAAAATGGAAAATTTTAATTTGACAGTTTAAATTAACGTTTGCTCTTTTATCTTACGAATTTCTTCTCGCTGGCAGTCAAAGAGATATTTGCACAAAAGATCCGTATTGTACCCGGTGTTGTCAAGAAATTCGCACCCATAGCCGTTTTCCGGACCAAATTCACTTACAATCTGGCGAACAATCTTGCATCTTAAATACATGCGGGTATTATAAAGATCCAGCCGAATCGATACTTGGTCACCTATCTTCATCTTTCTGGGTGTTGTGAAGAACAGACCACTTAAGCTTAAATCTTTTATGAAAACTGGAATAGGAGGTTCGCTCCTAACCGGGTGACCGTTCTCATCTTCTTGATATGCCTCTGTTTTTATTTCTACTTTTACGCGGAAAAAATTCCTCTTTTCATATTCCACTTCGGATTGAATATCCGCAATTTTAATGAATTCTTGTGTGGAAAGATAGACTTTTCCAACCAGAATGCGAAAACCAAGTGATGTGTTATATATGCTGACTTTGACGGTTGTATTGCAATGAATAATCGGCAGCGGGTCGAATTTGCGCGAAATCTGAATTTCTTCCGGCCCTATTTTGCCAAGATAACCGGTCAAAATCAGTTTGTTGTCCATGGACTTGACTTCGCAAACCGAACCGACATAATTACTAGGTACTGCAAGCATGCAATGATAATCCTCCCAACTTTAGCCCTTGCATTTGCAGAGTTTTTTTTAATTTCTTGATTTTGATATCATTCAGCTACGGTTTGCAGCATTTGACTTGGGGATGTGTGTTCCGATGAAGATTTGGGATTGTTTTCTGAAAGAACGTGCGCAATGTCAAGCACCATTGCCGATTCCTTTTCCAGTGACGCAATGGCGCAAACATACCGATCCCCTGTATTGTTTTTGTATTTTGGAGAATCAAAAATCTGACTTTTGGCAATATCACGCACGTCCTTGACGGAATCGACAATCAACCCCGCTGTCATATCGCTGTTGTTCACAATTACAACACTCGTTAAGTTGTCATACGGAACAGGTTCCTTGGAAAATTTTAATCTCATATCAATGAGAGGGACAATCTTTCCGCGTAGGTTGATTACACCTTTTACGTAATCCGGAAGATTCGGGATTAGGGTAATGGGCTGCAGCCGTATAATTTCCACAACTTCCTTGGTTGGCAGGGCATAAAGTTGCTTGTCAATATAAAATGTCAAATATTTTTCCGCAGGTGCGTTTTCCACAATTGAAAAAGTACCTTTTGCGTTCTTTTTGACTTTTTTCATGTGCACTCACCTTTTGTATTTCTGCTTAGATATGCTGAAAGCTGCCCTATAAATATACTTCCAATATACTATATCGGCTGCTCAAATTCAAATGTTAGGAGAAATCCAAAAGTTCTAAATTTTTATTCTTCATTTTCTTTTTTCTGTTTGTTTTCCTCATTTATATCTTTGCGTGTAACGTTGCCGTTGGCATCCACATGAAATCCAAGAAAGTAAACATAAATGTCTACAATTGCTTGGTACAGTTCGGGAGGAATTTGGGTTCCGGCATTCATTTTGGAAAGCAGAGTAGCAAGGGAGTCGTCGCGAAAAACGGGAACACCGTTTTGTTCCGCGAGGTTGACAATCTCCCGAGCAGTACTCCCCATACCGGATGCTACAACGATGGGAGCACTGTCCGATGATTGATTGTATTTCAGCGCAGCAGCTTTTTGCAGTTTTTTAAACGGAGACATTGACAGCCTGCCTCCTCTCCATTATTTTTTGAACAATCAGGTCCGGAATTGTTGGCTTTTCGCAGCGGGATAGGCGAATATCGCCAAATGACAATCCGTTTTTCGTAAGAATCTGCGCCAGCGAAGCTGTGATTGCTCTGCTTTGTCCAAGAAGTTTTTCAGGGCAGGAAAGGGAGAGGTCTATTTTTTTGCCCGTTAATTCGATACGTGCTTCAAAATATCCCAAGTCCTGAATATCAAAGGTTAAATACAGCCGAGTCGGCGACTCTGCTGCCGTTGGGCGTATGCTGCTTTCTTCCTTGTCATCTTTTTTTTCGATCCAAATTTGCGAAAACAAAAATTTACCTTGCAGCACTGCGGGAAGGACAAGATGGGTAAACGGCATATAGACGCTGTTGTCCAGAAGCAGGGAACGGCAGATATCTCCATACATTGTCCTATCCGCTTCGGACGCTTCTCCGCTGCTTGCTTTGGAGAGCAGATGAAGCAGGGAATGGAGAATATTGCTTTGTTCTTTTTCGCTGTTGTTTTTCACCGCATCTTCAAAAAAAGAGCGCATCAAATTTAGCTGTGGCTCTGTGGTATGACGCTCACAGTAACGAACCAAATCCAGAAACTTTGCCTCTAAGTTATCCCGTGTGCTGATATTCAAAATTGAGATATTTTGCAGTAAAAGAGAAATGGTTTCTCTCATTTTCCCGTAATCACTGCTCTTTGAAACATATGCCGAAAGAAATGGAATTATTTCATTTTTCAAAACATTCAAGTTGTGGCTGATGTTTCCGGCGGGATCTTCTGTATTGAGTTTTTCGCAGAGAAGAGCAAGCTGACGCGCATCGTTTGAGGGAATATTCTTCCCAATATTGTCGAGATTTGAAAGAATGGATTTGGTTGTTTCTTTGACAGAAGAAAAACCGTCGAAAGCCTTTAAGAATGAAGCTATCCGTAGGTCAAGCTGAAGATCGCCGGCTTGTTCTGAAACACGGTTTAGATGTTCAAACAGCGGCCCGGAAAAGAGGGTGCTGTTTTTCTCTTGCAACATCAGGTCGTCGACAAGTTCGCCTTGCTCCTTGTAAAGCACGGATACCAGTTCGCGCAGTGCGCTATCTTCAGAGAACGAATCGGGGTTGGCTTTCAGCTGGCGAATGGTACTAAACAGTATTTTTTCCAGCGTTTCGGTAAGCAAAGGCGTTTGCCTAATCTGCTGTATGAATTTTCCAAAGACGGAATCCCTGCTTAGCAGTAGATTCAGAGATGAGGAATTCGCGTTTTGATCCTGTGTGTTGGGCCGGTTTACCCTAGCCGGATCCATGGGCTCAACCAGTGGAGTTTGGGCGGATGGATTTGGTTTTATAACACCGTCACTGTTGGGAACAGGGGTGGTAATGCGCAGGTTTTCCGGCATAAAAGCACCTCTTTCATAAAATAAGAAGAAAATTGTTAATTTTATTGTAAAATGGTCGATATATTTTAATAAGAAACAGGTCAAAGAAGAACCTGTTTTCATCAATTCTCAGGTTTTCACTAAGTGGGATGGGAGAGAAACAAAATATGGACAACGGCAATGAATCCATGCTGGATGTTTATTTATTTGAAACAAATGATTTGCTGGAGCATTTGGATGATATCTTAATTGAAAGCGAACAGAACAAACAACTGAGTCAGGACAATATCAATGAGATTTTCCGAATCATGCACACCATTAAGGGTTCCTCCGCTATGATGCAATTTGATAGTCTGGCGGTCATCTCCCATAAGATGGAAGATCTTTTTGCATTTGTCCGGGAAAATGGAATTGATGAGAAAGATCTGGATGATCTGTTTGACCTTATGTTCCGCTCCGGAGATTTTTTGAAGGAGGAGGTACAAAAGGTTCAAAATGGGGAATCCCTTACAACAGATATCGGCACATTAGAGCGGGAAATTAATGATTTTCTCAAAAAGATTTCCAATAAAGCGGATGCAGTGGATGAAGCTGAGACCGCCCCGGTAAAAACCGAAGCGCAAAAAGTTGTGCCTGCAGTCACCGGACAAGAGGCTGCGATGCTTCAGAAAGAATCCGAGAAGGGATTTCCGTTTGCTATCCGCGTTGTTTTTGACGAAGAATCTCAAATGGAAAATTTGCGTGCCTTTATGTTGGTGCACAATCTGCAGGATTTGGGTGCGGAATTTGATTACATTCCCCGTGAAATTGAAACCGACCAAGAAACGGCCGCTAAGATTCAAAAAGACGGATTTTATCTTTTCTTTCGCAACGAGAAGGCGCGCGAGCAAGCAGTTTCGGTTGTTGAGGCATTTACTTACACCAAGACATATTCCGTGTTGGACGGTGTGACCGAAGAACAAACAAAGAAAACCAAAAAGGAAAAAACAGGGGACACACAGGCTAAAACTAAAACAACAGCACAGTCTCATACACCGGTAAAACAAAATTTGATTAATGTCAACCTTTCGAAACTTGACAGTCTCATGGATTTAATGGGTGAAATTGTTATTACGGAGTCGATGGTCACTTCAAATCCGGTGTTCCAGCAGGCCGGACTGGATAACAATTTTGCCAAAGCGTCACGGCAGCTGCGCAAACTGACGGATGAGCTGCAGGAAATTGTTATGTCAATACGGATGGTGCCCGTTTCCACCGTGTTTCAGAAAATGAATCGAATTGTTCGGGATATGAGCAAAAAACTTGACAAGGATGTGCAGCTGGTCCTCATAGGAGCGGAAACAGAGGTGGACAAAACCATCGTGGACAGTATTAGTGACCCGATTATGCATCTTGTCCGCAATGCGATGGACCACGGAATTGAACCCAAGGAGGAGCGCGCAAAAACCTCTAAACCCCCAAAGGGAACTATTACGCTTTCTGCGCAAAATACCGGGGGCGAGATTTTGATTACCGTCTCCGATGATGGTGCCGGCATTGATCGGCAGGCAGTTCTTGATAAGGCGCAGAAGAAGGGCCTTTTGACGAAACCTGCTGATGAATACACGGATCACGAGGTAAATCAGTTTATTTTAATGCCTGGATTTTCCACCAATGAGGTGGTCACGGAATATTCCGGACGCGGAGTCGGCATGGATGTTGTGAAAGAGAACGTGGAGAAAATCGGCGGGGATGTCATGGTGGAAAGTACGCCAGGGAAAGGGACCAAAGTGGTCTTTAAAATTCCTCTGACCCTAGCCATTGTCAACGGAATGAAGATTTCTGTTGGTGATACCACGTTTACCATTCCGATTAAGAATATTCTGCAATCTTTTAAGACAAAGGATGAGAATATTATATACGACACAGAAATGCGGGAAATTATTATGGTTCGTGGCAGATATTATCCGGTTGTTCGGCTCCATAAAGTTTACAATCTTGAAACGCAGGTCAAGGATATCAGCAGCGGTATTATGATTTTGGTTGGTACAAACGACAATTCCTACTGCATCTTTGCAGATGCGCTTCTTGGTGAACAGCAGGTTGTTGTAAAGCCTATTCCAGCCTATTTGAATCAATTCAAAGTGAAGAAAAGAGGGATCGACGGCTGCGCAATTCTTGGGGACGGCAGCATCAGTTTGATCCTGAATGTTCAAAATCTTTACAATGCAAGCTGATATGACAACAGAAACTGCTATGATTCGTTTGACCGACCAAGAATTTCAGGAATTTGTCCAATTTGTCCGGACAAACTTTGGTATTAATCTTGAAAAAAAACGTCTTTTAATTGAAGCTCGGCTTTTCTCCATTCTTTCCAAGAAAAATGTTTCCAGCTTTACAGAGTATCTAAATTTAGTCCGGAATAACCCGGATGAACTCAATATCATGCTCAACCGCTTGACTACAAACCACACCTACTTTATGAGGGAGCCGCGCCATTTTGAATTTTTAAAAGAGGTTATGCTTCCTGATCTAACGAAAAATAACCGTGATAAATGCCTTCGAATTTGGAGTGCCGGCTGTTCCACAGGGGAAGAAGCTTACACAGCGGTTATGGTGATGAAAGATTGGTTTGGCCCTGCAACCGACTGGGATTACCGCGTTTTGGCAACGGATATCTCCACTAAAGTTTTGCAGGAGGCTCTTATGGGGGTTTATTCACCGGAGAATTTGCAAAATCTTCCCGCGGCCTGGAAAGTTAAGTATTTTCAAAAGCAAGATGAACAGACCTATGTGTTGAGCGACGAGATTAAAAAAGAAGTTATATTCCGAAAACTCAATCTAATGGATTCTTTTCCGTTTCAGAATCCTTTTGATCTGATATTCTGCAGAAATGTCATGATATATTTTGACCAAGAAACAAAAAACAGACTCGTACAAAAATTTTACAACAGTCTAAAACCTGGGGGATATTTGCTGATAGGACATTCAGAAACCATTCAGCGTGATACCATCCCGTTTCGTTATATTGAACCTTCCATTTATCAGAAAGGATAAGGCTGTATGCCATTTCAGAAAATCAAAGTACTTATAGTGGATCGTTCGCTGGAACTTCTCTCTAGACTCAGCAAAGCAATGCCACACGATTCTGCATTTAAAGAAGTCAAAATTGTGCATAATTTTTCAGAAGCGGTTTCCGCACTGAACACATATCAACCGGATGTGATACTTGCCGGGGATCAGTTGGAAGGAGGGTGTATAGAGGATCTGATAAAATCTGCCGGTGTTCCGGTTGTTGTCATGTATCACAGCGAAAATGGCCCGAATTGTCAGTTGAAGGGCGCTGCTGATTTTGTTTTGCTTCCGGAACATTCCGAGGAGAAGAGTTGGCAGGCGTTTTGCAGTGAAGTTTGCGTTAAAGTAAAAATTGCTGCGGTTTCATCACCGGCCGATGCCGGTCGTCCTAAAACGCAAAAGCAATCTGCAGAAAGTTCGTCGCAGCAGATTATCGTGATCGGTGCATCCACCGGCGGAACGGACGCTACCGCGGAAATTATCAAGCACCTTCCCGATCATCTTCCGGGTATTGTTATTGTTCAGCATATGCCGTCGGGCTTTACAAAACTCTATGCGGATAGATTAAACGGTCTATCCGGAATCCATGTTTCTGAAGCAAAGGACGGAGACCGGGTAAAACGCGGGAGTGCCCTTATTGCGCCGGGAGGACTGCATCTTGTGCTTAAAAAAGACAAGAATGGATATTACGTCAATTGCATCAAAGGCAAACGCGTGAATGGACATTGTCCGTCCGTTGATGTTTTGTTCGATTCAGCGGCAAAAACAGCCGGACCGGACGCAATCGGGGTAATTTTGACTGGTATGGGAAAGGACGGTGCGAAAGGCTTGCTGCACATGAGGCAGGCAGGAGCCTATACCATTGGACAAGACCAGGAAACCAGTGTGGTGTATGGCATGCCGATGGAGGCCTATAAAATGGGTGCCGTTGTAACGCAAGCTCCGTTACAAAAAATAGCGAATCTTATTATTCGCCGTTTTACATAATTTTTTACCGGGAGTTGTAAAAATTGATTAAAGTAAATTTTAAAGCTTTCCTCACATCATTCTTGAAATTCTCAAAAAAATTAAAATTCATTCCAACAAAAACAAAAATGCGAGTGAATGCGGATAAATTTGAGCAAAAACTCGGAAATCAAGGTTTAAAAAAGAAATTACTGATCCGCATTATGCTGATTACGATTTCGATCTGTATTATTTTTGGAGGAACTACGCTGTTTCTTATTTATCAAAATGCTATGAGTTTCATGGAAGATGAAGTGAACTCCTCCGCCAAAGCGTACAGTACAGTGATCACAACTTACTTAAAGCAATATCAATCGGCACTTACCGATATTGCTAAAAACGATATTTGGCATGACGAATCTGCTTCAATTGAAGATATTAGAAAGGAATTGAATACCCAGGCCAGAGGTCACGGCTTTTATGGGGTGGATTTGGCTGACAGCACCGGGATAACAGTCATGGGTGAAGATATCAGCGATAGGGATTTTTTTAAGGAAGCAATGAATGGGCATTTTGCCATCTCCAGTCCTTATGTTTCAGATTCAGCCAGCGGAATGGTAGCAACAATGGCCACCCCGATTATTGATCCGGAAGATTATTCTACGAAGGTTATTACCGGTTCCTTAGCCATTGGCTCACTCAATAACTTAATTTATGATATCAAGATAGGAAAATCCGGATACGGATTTATGGTTGATCAAACCGGCACCATTATAGCAGATAAAAATATCAGCAATGTTCTAGAGCGCTTAAATTACATAGATTTAGCAAAACAAGACCCGGCTTATGCTGAAATAGCCGGAGTCGTAGAAAAAATGGCAGCTGGGAAAACAGGAGGAGAGTCCGTTAAATTTAACGGGCAGGATGTTTATATTTCCTACTTGCCGGTACCTGGATTAAGCGATTGGTCCGTTGGTGTAGTGGCGGTCAAATCCGAAATGCTTGAAAGTATGTATCGTGCAATCTACATAGCACTTGCCATTATTGCCGCGTTTATAATTCTTTCTATTTTGATTTCCAGAAGCATTGCAGTTCCGATTGTCAAACCGGTACTGTCACTTGCAGGTCGCATTGAAACATTGGCAGAAGGAGATTTGCATTCCGAAGTTCCCATTGTTCATACCAAGGATGAAATTGAATCCCTTTCCAAAACATTTAATGCAACTGTGGCATCGTTAAATGGATATATTGCAGAGATTTCAAATGTGCTAGGCGGTATGGCACAGGGTGATTTTACTCTCAGCACGCGGCGTGAGTACCGTGGTGATTTTGTCGCAATCAGAGATGCATTGAACTCCATCATTGAATCCATGAACTTGATGTTCAGCGATATCAAACGGATGGCCGAGCAGGTTGCAGGCGGTGCACAGCAGGTATCGGAGGGTTCTCATACAATAGCCCAGGGCGCCACAGAACAAGCAGGAACAATAGAGCAGCTTGCCGCTTCTATGAAAGAAATTACAATGAAAGTAGAAGAAAGTGCGCAGTATGTCAAGCAAGCGGATTCGTTGGCTTCCAATACAATGGATCAGGTTACTAAGGGAAGCGAACAGATGAAAAAAATGATCGATGCAATGTCCAGAATTGAGGACACTTCCAGCAGAATCGAAAAAATCATCAAGACCATTGAAGATATAGCATTTCAGACCAATATTCTTGCGCTCAATGCAGCGGTAGAAGCTGCGCGTGCCGGAGAGGCAGGAAAAGGATTCTCTGTTGTTGCGGACGAAGTGAGAAATCTAGCCGGAAAAAGTTCAGAGGCGGTTAAAAACACGGCCAGTCTCATTCAGGATTCTATCAATGCCGTGGAGGAAGGACGAAAAATCGCGGATGATACAGCCGCAGCTTTGCAAGAGATTATCAGCGGCGTGAAATCAATGGCTGCATTGTTTGAATCTATTTCAAAGTCTTCACAAGAGCAGGCTAAAGCCATCGGTCAAATTAATCAGGGGACAGAACAGATTTCTGCCGTTGTTCAATCCAATTCTGCCACAGCGGAGCAGAGTGCAGCAACCAGTCAGGAACTAAATCGGCTGGCAAAGCAACTGGAGGGAGCATTAAGCGCCCTAAAGCTGAACGAATAACAATCCTTTATGGTATGCACATACTTATGCCGGTCTGCCCGCCCACGAAGGGCTGCAGACCGGCATTGCTATGCATGTGTTTCACAAGAAGGGAAAAGTCTATGAAAGCGTCGGGGTTCATGATACATATGATTAGTAGATTAAATATATAATTATGTATTCTTTTCCATGGTGGCAAAAAAGCGCATGAGGTTATCCATAGTAAGGGTTAGATCTTGCCGGCAGCGGAGCTTTGCTTCTGAAAACGGAATTGCTACACGGTTGATGCTAAAAATAGCACTCACACCTTCATCGTAGGCCTGCGTAATTTCGTCGCCAATGTCACCCACTACGGCAATGAGGGGAACACCCTGTTTTTTAGCTCTGCGGGCAACCCCAATCACCACTTTACCACCCATTGATTGGGAATCCAGTTTGCCCTCGCCGGTAAAGACGAAGTCTGCACCTGAAAGCTGCTCATCGAAATGTACTGTGTCGAGTACGGTTTCAATTCCCATTTGCAAATGACTGTCGAAAAATGCCGCCATGCCGCCGCCCATACCGCCGGCCGCACCCGCACCCGGCAGGGAGAGAATGTCTTTTCCAAGATCTTTGCGGACAACCTCAGCCAAATGCTCCAAATTTCGGTCAAGTTGGAGGACTTCCTCTTTAGTAGCACCTTTTTGTGGGCCGAAAACAGCGGCGGCTCCGCGGGGGCCGCATAAAGGATTGTCAATGTCGCACATGGTAATTAGTTCAACATTATGCAGGGCCGGATTCATACCGCTTACGTCGATAGACGCAATGTTTCCAAGCGTTTCACCAACCGGGATAAAATCCTTACCGTTTTTGTCGCGAAAACGCACACCTAGGGCAGAGGCAGCGCCTGTTCCGCCGTCATTTGTAGCACTTCCTCCCAGACCAACAATAATTTTGCGGCATCCGGATTCCGCGGCGTGGGCAATCAACTGCCCCACACCGTAAGTAGTGGTTTTTCCTGCCGACCGATTTTCACCAACAAGCGGAAGCCCTGCCGCCGCTGCCATTTCCACTACAGCGGTTCCATCGGGAAGTTTGCCGTAAAAAGCCGGAATATCCTCAAAGTATGGGCCTTTTACAGTCAGAGAAATTTTTTCGCCTCCGTTAGCTGCTAAAAAGGCATCTACGCTGCCTTCGCCGCCGTCAGCGACGGGAATGCTTAGGACATCAGCATGAGGAAAGTATTTGAGAATTGTATCTTTCATGATGCCACAAATCTCAATTGAGGACATTGTGCCTTTAAAAGAATCGGGAATCAGTAATACTTTTTTCATAGAACTCTCTCCTTAAATTCTCCTGAATTTACACGAATGCAAAATCGGATTCTTCTTTCATCAATGCAAAAAGAGTGATAAAACAAATACTGCAGCCATGGATGTAAGGCCTTCCAAAAGGGTAACCATAGTTTGCGTTTTGTATCCTTGTTCCGGTTTCATGGCCCCAAAATTTGTTACAACCCAAAAATAAGAGTCATTTGCATGGGAAACTGTCATAGCACCTGCGCCGATTGCCATAACTGTCAATGCACTCATCACAGGGGATTGCAGGCCAAGAACTCCCATCAGCGGCGCCATGATGCCCGCTGTTGTTGTAATGGCAACGGTCGATGAACCTTGTGCTGTCTTTAAAATGGCTGCAAGCAGGAATGGGAAGAAAATTCCGACGCTTTCCAGCAAGGATGCATTGGCTGTAATATATTCAACCATACCAGAAACGGCAATCACTTTGCCCAGAACGCCACCAGCGGCGGTGATGAACAGAATGGGACCAACTGTTTTCAGTGTTTCGTTTGTCACTTCATAAAAACGATCCATCTTATTCATATTCTGCAGAAGCCACACTGCAAAGATTGTACCCACGGCAAGCGCGATAATCGGCGTGCCAAGGAAAGCGCACAGATCTGCACCGAAACCAGTCCAATGCGCCATGGAGGAAATGGATCCCAAAGCCATAAGGATAATGGGAACAATGATGGGACTTAACGACAGCGCACCGTTCGGAAGTTTCCCATATTCCTTTAGGATTTCTTCATATGTTTTTACAATTTCTCCATTTGCAGATTTTGTATCCGCTTCGTCTGCGGATTTTACGCGTTTGCCTATGAATTTGGAATAAAAGTAAGCAGCACATAAAGCGGGAATGGAAACAATCACACCCAGCCCCATTATCAGAAGCAAATTTTCTCCGATGCCCAGTGTATTTGCTGCGGCAATCGGACCAGGAGTGGGAGGGATGAATACATGAGCAGAATACAGTCCCGCCGACAGGCAGACTGTAAGCGCAACGCTGCTGTTACGGGTGCGCTGCACCAGTGCTTTGCGGATCGGGTTTAAAATCACAAATCCGCTGTCACAAAAGACGGGAATGGATACCACCCATCCCATAATTAGCATGGCAAGATCAGGATGCTTCGGTCCAACGACATGAATTACCATATCTGCCAGTTTTAGCGCAGCACCTGTGGCTTCCAAAACCGTACCAATCAAAGCACCTAAAATAATGACAATTCCGATACTCGTAAATGTTCCGCTAAAACCTGCTCCGATGACATTGGCAATCCCTTGCACAGCAACAGTGCCATCAGCATTTTTGATGTTTACCAGAGGAATTCCCGCGGCAAGCCCAAGCAAAAGGGATATTCCCATGATAGCTAAAAACGGGTGAATTTTTAGCTTTGAGATTGCCAGAATCATCAAAATCACAGCAATGATAAATGCGATAATCAACCCAAATCCGGACATTTAGCAGACACCTCCAAACATTTATAAACCGGCATGATAGACAAAATTAATTGGATCTATCATTCTGTCATTATACATATTATATTTTTTGATGCCAGACGTCTATGTTATATATAACAGAATTTTAACTTAGATTCTGTTATATATAACAATATTTTGGAAAACATCTCACATATCTAACAATTCATGTTCATTCTGCAAATCGTGAAAGAACTGAATGGCAATAAAATAAATCGCACAGTTTCTTGGCAGACGGATATCATAACCGGTTATGGCAGCAAGCCTTTTTAGTTTGTACTGCAATGTATTTTTGTGCATAAAAAGCTTTTCCGATGTCCGTTTAATGGATCCGTCGGAGGCAAAATATACTTCCAGCAGGCGAATCCAGTGCCGAATTTCAGCCGAATTAAATCCCGGAAATATTTTTTGAATATATTCTCTTTTAACAGCATGAGGGATTTCCCCTAAAAAAATCTCCGTTGTCATTTGGCTGTAAAAAGTAACTTGTTGAGAAATTCTGCTGGCATGGGAAGCCTTATCCGCTCGCAAGTATGCGGTTTTGACGTCCAGAGTTCCGTTTGGATTATCATCAATCCCAATTAAAAGTTCAATATGGCAGGTTTTTCGGATGTGCGAAATCAATGCTTGAGCCAGTTGATTCATTTGATGGTCATCCCGCGGGGTGACAAGGCAAACTTGTTTGGTAGTCAGCCGAAGGAAAACATTGTTCGGTTCCGCGCAGATAAACTTACGGATGGATTTTTCAACTTTTTCAATCAATTTTTGACCCTCGTTTGTTGCTGAAAGAGTTTGAAAATTTTCCAGCCGAAGAACCATTGCACGGCGCGGACGCAAAATATCAATATGTAAGGCAAGTCCTCTTTCGACAAAGGATTGCCCGTTTTCCATACCGTCCCCTAGAATCCAGTCTTCTAAAAAACGGTTGACAATTTTTTTATCGAGACGTTCCTGTAACTGTATATAACTTTCGCGAACCAGAATTTCCGTCATTTTCTGGACGATTTGTCCGTAATTATAAACCTGCTCATATTCGCCGGTGATACCAACCACACCGATGATTTTACCAGCTAGAGTGATTGGAAGGTTTAGGCCGGCACGAGTTGTAGGTGTTTCATCCTCTTTTTTTACATAGAATTCAGTAAGATGTTCATCGATAATTTTTTTCGCGCCGGCGTGAAAATCTCCAATACGCTTTGAATCCGTGCTTGCAATGATATAGCCGTTTTCATCCATTATATTGACGTGCTGTTTTACAATGGAACTGATTTCCTGTGCGATTTGTTGAGCACTTTGGGCAGAAAGCAACATATCGTTTCACCCTGCTGTTTCATATATTCAAACGAAAGACAAAGTCTTTTACTTGTTATCCACATTATACCACAGGATTGTCAAAGCAGGGTCAGCCAAGAACGACTATGCAAATTCTAGAAAGCAGTTGTTGCAGATATGAAACGGAAAAGAATGAGTTGCTCAGTTTACAAAAAAGATATGCCATTGCGTGTTTATTTTGCCAGAACGCCTTTATCGGAGGATTCCAAAATGAGAATGTTTTCTTCAAATCCGGTGTTAGCATTGATATAGACCAAGACACGGTCATTGTTTTTTCCTGTGCATTGGAATTCCCAACACAATACTTCGTTTAGGCCGGGGGTCGGAATTAACGCAAGGCGGCGGGATTGAACGGTCAAAATATCGCTGACCTTTTCCTGTGCGTCCGCAGAAGAAAGTGAAGCGCTCAGTGTTCTGTCCGTATGGTTCATCAAATAACCTGTTGACTGAAAACGCACAATGTCACCGTTGTCGAGCGCCACGCCGACTTTGATTAAATCCGGGTAGCAAATGATTTCGTCTTGCTGATACGCGTAATTGATCATGCAGATTCCGTCGTTAATAATGTAATAAGATTCCTTCATATTTTGAATGCCTCTGCTGTCTAAAAAAGCACGGGCTTTTTCAAAAGCGGCATTGCAGTCCAGCTTAACATCGCCAATATCTCGGGTATTTGCCATGTCGGAAACAAAGCCGCCCGCTTTTGTTACACAAATGCGGATGGTTCCGTCGTTTGCAGTAAAGTTATACGTTGGCATATTGCCGGCTGTATCGGTCGTGTGGGTCAATTCGGACTCGTTCAGACCTAAAAAATCTGCTGCGATATTTTGTGCGTTACCCTGCGCTATACTTTCCTTTCCCTCGGTTAATTTCGGTTTCATCTGACCGATATGGTCGGAAAACGGCCCGTCATATATCATCGAAGGAAAATTTGTAAAATCCTCTTCTGTGTTTTTTAAATAATCGTTAAAGTTGGCCGAGCTAAAGTCCGGGTGTACCTCCTGCAGGTCTTGCTGCAGTTTTTTCGCATAGGTTTCCAGTGCTTCTATTGATTGAAATTCACTCTCACTGATGGACTGACCTTCTGAAATTTTTTTGGAAATACTGGCGGAGAAATCACCAACCTGTGTGATGAATTTACTCACATTATCAATGGAATTTTCCGTCAGCGGCAACACAGAAACTGCCGCTTTTGCCATACTGGATTGCCGCATCAGTTCAGCGGCAAGACCGTTCTGCTCGGTGGCTGTGTTCGCATAAACTGCCTTGTTTAGTGTAATTTGCATGTTGTCAACGCAGTCGCGCAGGTCACTTAATGCACGTGTGTAGCTGTACTGCAAATTTCTTTTGTAATGTTCTGCCTGAGAGTAACCATATACGGTTGCTCCGCCCAGAGACAAAATAATAGTTATGACAATTATCAGCGTTGCAATCTGTTTCTTTTTCATAGTTTCACCTCTGGATTATTTTCAGACTGATTGCCCTCAAATATACACTTATTATTGTAGGAGTACATTCTTTTGCTCTTTCCATATCCTTAAGATAGATTTACATAACGAGAATGATAGTAATTTAAATTTTATGCAATCATTACTTAAAGTATAAGGTTATGAATTGTTCAAGCGAAGCATTACACCCTCTCAGGTATAAAATATTATTGCAAATTATCATAAAGAATTATATACTGATGATAGTGTTTTATTTAAAATGACTGCATTTCCTCACAGAATATTCTTTAAAAGAATCCGTTCAGTGGGCTTATCTAACAGTCAGACTTTATTTGACTGCATGGGATTTAAGAGCATTACGGGGAAGTGATTCAGATGCCGGGTTCAGAAAATAATCAACTGGAAAACGTTCTAACAAAACAGTCTTTTTGGACGTTCAATCAAGAGGAAAAGCATCGGATCGCACATTGGCTGGATGATGCAATACGCAACGATCGTTTTGAAATCTATTATCAGCCGCTCTATACGGTCTGTGACGGACGCTTTACAGAGGCGGAGGCACTGCTTCGGCTGAAGGATCCAAACGGCGAATACATTTCACCGGAAAAATTTATACCAATTGCGGAGGACTCCGGACAAATCATTGAAATTGGATGTATGGTTTTGAAACATGTATGCCAATATATCAGCCATCTGCTTTCCTGCAACATTAATATAGACACCATATCTGTTAATCTCTCCGTAGTGCAGCTCATGGGTGAAAACGCTGTACCGCGCCTTCTGAAAATTATTCGAGACAACGGTATTTCGCCAAATCGCATTCTTTTTGTAGTTACAGAAAGTATTCTGATACGCAACTATACGCTGATTGCCGAAAAAATTATGGAACTGAGCCGTGCAGGCATTCAGTTTGCATTGGATGACTTCGGCACGGGTTATTCGAATATTATCAATGTGATAGATTTACCGTTTGATGTGGTCAAAATTGATAAAAGCCTCATTTGGGATTCTATGAAAAATCAGCGGTGCAACATTATGATCCGAGAATTAACTCGTACATTTCACAACATCGATTTGACTGTGGTAGCGGAGGGGGTGGAAACCGAAAAACATGACCAATTTGTCCATCAATGCGGATGCGATAAAATTCAGGGTTTCCGCTATGCAAAACCTATGCCGGTCAGCCGTGCAATGGACTATTTTGGGCGGCAAGCCATTTAAGCGGAGCAACCGAAATCGTGGCAGGACAATCTGAACAAAAAAGGGAGGCTAACGGTTTCAAAAATCTGTTTCGCTGGCGGAGAAAGACCGTCGGCTTTTCATTTTTGACGCCTAATTTCGCTTGATATTTCCAAGATGGGCAAGTATAATAAGGACAATTGGCTGACCAAAATTCTTGGAGAAGAGGCATCGTATATGAATATTCAGGAATTTTATCAAATGATAAATGGAAAAAACATTGCGTTTTGCGGCATTGGAGAAAGCAATCTGCCGATTGCGGTTACGTTTGCCAACAAAGGAGCCGTCGTCACAGCGCGCGACAAGCGGCCGGAGGAAAAACTTGGTGAGGCAGGCGAAAAACTGAAAAAGGCAGGTGTTAAACTGCAATGCGGAAAAAATTATCTGGAAAACCTTAGTGAGGAAATCATTTTTCGCACACCCGCTATGCGGTATACCATGCCTCAATTGAACGCCGCTCGTGCACGCGGTGCAGCCGTTACCTCTGAAATGGAAATTTTTTTTGATACCTGTCCATGCAAAATTTTTGCCGTGACAGGCAGCGACGGCAAGACAACCACAACCACCGTCATATCCAAGATTTTGGAACATGCGGGCAAGCGTGTGCATCTTGGGGGAAACATCGGAAAACCGCTCTTGCCGCGCGTGGAACAGATGCAGCCTCAAGATGTTGTGGCCGCTGAGCTTTCCAGTTTTCAGCTGATTTCCATGCGCTGCAGTCCTGATGTAGCTGTCGTTACCAATATAACGCCGAATCATTTGGACGTGCATAAGGATATGCAGGAGTATATCGACGCAAAGCGGAATATTATTTTGCACCAAAATGCATTTGGACGTGCGGTTTTAAATGCGGACAATGAAATTACCGCATCGTTTGTGCAGGACGTGCGCGGTCAGTGTCTGCTGTTCAGCCGGAGGCATCCGGTCGAGCACGGGGCGTTTATGGATTCCGACGGTCAAATCTATTTTGTAAACGGGGCAGAGCGGACGCGCGTCATGCACGCTTCCGATATCCGTATCCCGGGCAGGCACAATATTGAAAACTATTTGGCCGCAATTTGTGCCGTATGGGGTTATGTGAGCATTGACGATATCGTGAGCGTTGCAAAAAGTTTTGCCGGCGTGGAGCATCGAAATGAATTTGTTCGGGAATTCGAGGGTGTGCGGTATTATAACGATTCCATCGGTACAACGCCGAGCAGAACCATCAACGGTGCACTTTCTCTGTTTGACCAGCGAATTTTGCTGATTGCGGGTGGGTACGACAAAAATATTCCATTTGACCCTTTGGGCCCTGTGATTGCGGATAAAGTCAAAACGCTTGTACTGATTGGTCAGACGGCGGATAAAATTGAGCAGGCTGTTGTTTCCGCCCCGAATTACAATCCCGAGAACACAAAAATATTCCATGCTGAAACATTGGAAGAAGCAGTGAATATCTGCCGCAGAGAAGCTGTAAGCGGGGATATCGTTTCGCTTTCCCCGGCATGTGCCAGCTTTGGAATGTTTCCAAATTATGAAACACGCGGCGAGATGTTTAAAGATATTGTCAATAAACTAAAATAGGATTTCACAATATAGGAGGCACTTTCATTTGGAAGATTTGGAACAGCTTTTGTTTCGCCTTTGCGAGGCGCCGGGTACTCCGGGCGCGGAATCACCCGCGGCAAAAGCAGCGGCGGCGGAACTTGCAGATACGGCAAAGGTGACAATTGACCGAATGGGAAACGTTTTAGCAGAATTCGGTGACGCGGATGCAAAAGAACATGTGTTGCTGGATGCACACCTGGATCAGATTGGCTTGATTGTTACTGATATTGATGAACATGGTTTTTTGAAAATTGCACGCTGCGGCGGCGCGGATGCGAGGGTTTTGCCGGGCGGTGCGGTTACGGTATATGGCAAAGAAACGCTCTGCGGCGTTGTCTGCAGTACACCACCGCATTTGCAGGAGGGCGGTGAGGACAAGGTGTCTGCTGTTAATAAAATGGCGGTGGATGTCGGCCTGTCCCGAGATGAGGCGAAAAAACTGATACAGCCCGGTGACCGTATTTTGTTTCAGACCCGTCCCAAGCGCCTGCTTGGAACGCGTGTGTCCGCCGCAGGACTGGACAACCGTGCCAGTGTTGCGGCGCTGTGCCGCTGCGCACAGCTCCTAAACGGCGAAAAACTGCACTGTCGAATCACCGTTCAGCTCAGTGTGCAGGAAGAAACAGGGGGAGCGGGTGCGAAAACCGGTACATATTCCATAGAACCGACGCAGGCCATCGCAGTTGATGTCAGTTTTGCCCAGCAGCCGGGGATTTCGGATGTGAACCGTGGTCGTCTTGGCGGCGGCCCGATGATTGGTATTTCTCCGGTTTTAAATCGGTGCATTACGGACAGGCTGATTTCTCTTGCGGAGGAAAAACAGATGCCCTGGACGCGTGAAATCATGGGAAGCCGAACCGGTACGAATTCTGATGGTATTGCAACAACGGGACGCGGTGTTCCGACAGGCCTTGTTTCTGTTCCGCTGCGGTATATGCACACACCAGCGGAGGTTGTGGATTTAAATGATATAGAAAACACGGCACAGCTGCTCGCCGCGTATTTGCGGGAGGTGGGCTGATGAGCCAGTTTGAACTGTTAAAAGAACTTTGCCAGGCACACGGCATTTCCGGCCGGGAGGACGCAGTCAGGGAAATTATTTTAAGAGAAATCACACCCCTTGCGGATTCGGTTGAGATAACTCCGCTGGGAAACGTTATTGCGTTGAAAAAGGGAGAAAAGAGGGCCAAAACGCATCTGATGCTCGACGCGCACATGGACGAGGTCGGGCTGATGATTACTGACATCACCGAATCCGGTTTGCTCAAGTTTTCAACGGTTGGCGGCATCGACCGCCGTGTTCTTCCGGGAAAATCCGTGTGGATTGAAGGTAAGATCCCGGGCGTTATTGGATCGAAGCCCATTCATCTTCTCGAAGAGGACGAAAAGTCCAAAAGCGTTCCAATAAAGGATTTGTATATAGATATTGGAGCTGTTAGCCGCAGTGAAGCCGAGAAAGTTGTCCGTCCGGGCGATGCGGTTGTGTTTGATTCTGTATTCGACCTGTCGCACGGGATGATTAAAAGCCGCGCACTGGATGACCGTGCCGGCTGTGCACTGCTCATCGAATTGATGCGGGACGGATTAAAGTACGATGCAACGTTTGTTTTCTCTGTTCAGGAGGAAGTTGGCTTAAACGGTGCAAAAACAGCCGCATTTGCGGTAAAACCTCAGGCGGCGATTGCTGTGGAATGTACCACAGCGGCCGACGTTGCCGGAGTTGAACCCGGAAGCGACGTGTGCCGGCTGGGGGATGGACCGGTCCTCACTTTTATGGATCGACGCACTATCTATGACCGAGAATATTATCAGATGGCATTTGAAGCGGCGAAAACTAAAGGAATCAAATGCCAACCAAAGCGTGCTGTTGCCGGAGGCAATAATGCAGGGGCCATCCATGCCGCATGTTCGGGCGTCCGAACAGCCGCAGTTTCGCTGCCATGCCGCTATCTGCATGCCCCGGTGGGAATGATTTCACAGAACGACTATATCGAGGCAAAAAAATTGCTTGCTATTTTGGCTGAAAGGATTGCTGAAACCGATACAATATGATAAAACTCATTGAATCTCAGAACGACATCATCGCATCTGAAGAAAACCTTTTTGGCTGTAAAATTCTGTCCATAGCTCATGCCTATGGTGTTGGCGAACCATTCTCCCAGTTTTGGGTTCAAGACGGCGGGCCCTGCATTGCTAAGCTAGACGATACGATTATTCTGGATACAGGCAGTGCCGACTGGAAGGAACTGGGGGAGTTTCTTCGCATGCTGGACATAAAAAATGTATTATGCCCGGAAGAAGTTGCCGAGCGTTTGGAACTTCCCATTTCCGGACGCGGCGAAATTATGTGCCTGCGCGGTGCGTCGGAAAATTTGTATCCGACGGACGTGGAACAAAATCCGGGACTGCGCGAAATTTATGCTTTACTGTGCGCAGCGCAGAGCGAAACGTTTGTCCCTCCGGAGTTTGAGCCTTTTTATATGGATATGTCTTATCGGACGCGGCACGGAGCTGCTATGTCTGTCGGGATTCGTCAAGGAGAAGAACTGGTGGCCTGTGCTCTTTGCTCTTCCATAACCGAGCACGCCGCTGTTATTTCCGCCGTTGCCGTGTTGCCACAGTATCGAAAAAAAGGACTGGGACGGTCTGCAGTCACCGCGCTGATATCCATGCTGAACCGAGAAGCGGTCTATCTTATGAGGGCGGACGGCGAGAATGAAGAATTTTACCGTTCTCTTGGGTTTGTGCCGGAGGGCAGATGGGCACAAATCCAGTTATAAGCGGATAGAATGAAAGCAAAATGCTTTAAAGTCATCTACTTGCAGGGAACTGTGGATGTTGTGAAAATACTTGTCAGCATGGGAACCGGTGTGCAGTGCGTGGCAATGTAATCGGGCTGGGCCGAAGGTTTAGCACCGCTTTTGGACTGTAAGGACAAGCCGAGTTTCTGGACCGACGGTGAAGCGTTGGCTGCGTTTTGGTGGGAAAAATCCACGTGATTCGCATGGAGTTGGAGAAGGAATAGGGGTCGATCGTTTGTATCCGTTTTTTAAAATGAATCAGAAAATCTTGGATGCGGCAGAGCATGCTGAAGATATGGTCTGCCCACAGATGCAAGCTATTGAAGAAAATACCGAGTACAATCAGCAAAAGATGCTTGCGGCGTTTATCAAAAACGGCGTGAGTGAGAGTCATTTTATGGCTTCAACAGGATACGGCTACGGGGATCGCGGCCGCGATACGCTCGACCGTGTTTTTGCGGATGCCCTTGGTGCTGAGGATGCGTTGGTGCGCCACAACTTTGTCAGCGGAACGCATGCTCTTACGGTTGCGTTGTTTGGGGTGCTGCGCCCGGGGGATACCATGCTGAGTGTTACGGGAATTCCGTACGACACGCTCCGTTCAGTCATTGGACTCACCGGTAACGGCATTGGCTCTTTAAAAGAATATGGTATTCGATATGAACAGGTTGATTTGACGCCGGAAGGCAAGCCGGATTATGAGGAAATAGAGCGCAGAATTCATCCGGGTATCAAGATGGTTTATCTTCAGCGTTCCCGCGGGTACAGTTTAAGGCCATCGCTGTTTGTGGAAGACATTGAGAAAATTTCACAAATTGCAAAGAGCAAAGCTCCGAACTGCATTGTAATGGTCGATAACTGTTATGGGGAATTTGTCCAGCGGGAAGAACCGGTTTCCCGCGGGGCGGATTTGATGGCCGGTTCACTCATTAAGAATCCGGGGGGTGGTGTTGCGCCGACCGGAGGATATATTGCTGGAAAGAAAGAACTGGTGGAAATGTGTTCCTACCGGCTGACAACTCCAGGAACAGGCCGTGAAATCGGTGCTACACTAGGCAATAACCGGGAACTGTTTATGGGTGCCTTTCATGCGCCGCACGTAACCGGTGAAGCATTAAAAACGGCTGTGTTTACTGCAGCACTGTTTCAGCATTTGGGCTATCAGGTTACCCCAAAATATGACGAACCGCGCGCAGATATCATTCAGTCGTTACTGCTTGAAAACGAAAAAGCTCTTATCGCCTTCTGCCAAGGTGTGCAAAAAGGCTCTCCGGTTGACTCGTTTGTTGTTCCGGAACCCTGGGATATGCCGGGTTATGACTGCAAGGTTATCATGGCAGCGGGTGCGTTTACGCTGGGGGCTTCCATCGAACTTTCTGCGGATGCTCCGTTGCGTGAGCCATATGCCGTATGGATGCAAGGAGGACTTAATTATCACAGCGGCCGGCTTGGCGCGATGTTGGCAGCACAATCCATGTTGGAGCAAGGATTTCTTAAAGAATAGCCCTTGTCAAAACGTTAGTTTTCATGTATAATACAAAAGTCCGGTTTTACCGGACACTATGCGGGTGTGGTGAAATTGGCAGACACGCAAGATTTAGGTTCTTGTGAGTAATCCTCGTGCAGGTTCAAGTCCTGTCACCCGCACCAAAGCGAAAAGCCGCATGAATACTGGATTCTTACTGATTTTCCAGTTGTTCGTGCGGCTTTTTTATTTTTCTTTTTGATATGTTATTTTTGCTCGTACGACACTTGTACGACATTTGTACCGAGTTTTAAGCCTTTGCGCAGGGTCTCCAACTCATTGTGCACATATATTTCAGAGGTCATTTTAATATCTTTGTGCCCCATAATTTTTTGTATGGTGTAGATGTCTACACCACGCCGCCGGAGCATGGTTCCGTAAGTATGGCGTAATTCATGGGCACTGAGAATTGGAATATCCGGATGTTCCTTGTTCATTTTTGTCATAAAGCGCTTGAGCTTTTGAGACCACGTGTTAGGACTTTGTGGTTTCCCGTCGTTATGAGAAAAGATATATTCTCCGTTTCGCGGTAATGAATCAATTAAGTCAGCACATTCATTGTCGATGGGAATTGTGCGGTAACTATTCCATTTTGGCGGATTTTCTTTGATGCCGGGAGCAACAACGTGATCCGATTCTTTTGTGTGACGGCTTTGAATATCTGCCAAAGCACGGTTAACTGTAATACATTTTTCATCTTTGTCGAAGTCACTCCACTTCAGGCCAAGCAGTTCTCCCCGCCGGAGACCGGAACTCAGCAGTACGAACACTTCCGGCATCCTTGATTTGCAATACATTTTGACTTTCTCTATTTGTTGTTCAGAATAAACATGTTTCGTGTTTTTCTTGCGGGTGCTTTTTGCCTTAATATGGCGCACTGGATTTTTGTTACAAATATCATTTTCAATTGCTGACTCGAAAATGCCATTTAAACACATATGCAGCTTTTTTAAAACGGAGTCGGAAAAATCGGATAAAGAATCAAAAAATTCTTGAATATCAATTGGCTTAATTGCTTTCATATCTGCTTTCCCGAAGAATGGAATCAGATGCTTCTTGACATTTTGCTCATAAGTAAGATGATAGGTGTTTTCATCCACATTTGGTTTTTTATATACTTCAAGCCATTTTTTTGCCCATTCGGCGAATGTCGTATCTTTGTCAATAAAAGTTTGACCTGTCTGTTCAGCAATGGCTTTTTCTATCTTCCATTTTTCAGCTCGCTGACGGGCATCCTCTTTGCTGATCCGACTGTAAAAGCTTTTACGGATTGGTTCGCCATGGAGGTTATGTCCAACCGTAACTTTGATTTCGTACAGTTTTCCGTGATTTGGTTTTTCTTTCTTGGGTCTGCCCATAATATCATCTCCTATAAAAACAGCCGTTCCCAGCCGGGAGCGGCTTATTTTATTCTGAGATTATGTAAATATTTTTTAGCTGAGATGGAGTTATCTATTGCATCCCGTTCTTCAAGTCCAACAGGCGCATCATTATCGTAAAAATGGTCGTGTTTTATATGAATCATTTCGTGCATTATCGCTTCACGCTTTGCGGAAGGACTTAAGTTTTCATTTACGATAATCGTGTAATCGCCGTTCTCGTCTATAATTGTTGCTGCTTTTACTCTTGCCGGGAGCTGTAACTCATGGAAGAAAAGTTCGTCCAACAGGAATCCTTCATTTCTTCAAGAAAGCCTCAATAATTTTTACGGCTTTTTCTACGTCTTCTTTTGTAGCTCCTTTGGCAAGTTGAAACATCATGCGCATTTCAGGGCGAGTTTTTAATTCCTGCAAATATTCTGTTAGTTCTTCATCTTCATTTACGAGTTCGTTTTCTTCTTGACTATATCCAAGCAGATAGTCTGTTGAGACACCGAAATACTTAGCCAATTTTTCTAATATTGCGGCATTTGGGATTGCACCATTCTTCCATCTGGTGACGGATGTTTTACTGATTCCATTTTCAATAGCGGCTCTAGATGGTGTTATGCCTTTCTTAGAGCATAGTTTCACGTATTGGTCATAAAACATAAATATCGACCTTTCATATTGTGCAATAAGTAGAAGTTACTAATTAGTTACCCTAAAATATTGACAGGTAACCATATAGTGACTATACTTATGCATGTAAACGAATTATTCACAAAAATACATATAAAAATTTCGCTTCAAAAGCAGAAATGAAATCCACAATTTTATTATACTGTTTCCCTGAAATTATGCAAGGGAATTCATAGGTAGATTGTAAAATCAAATTGAACACATAAAAAGATTCCATAGCGCTTAGGGATCTGTTAGGATAAAGTTACCACTCTCAATCTTGACAGAAAGGCCTGAACGCTATGGACAAGAACCATTCTATCATAAAGATCGAAGAACGCAAGAGGGGACAACATCTTAGAGCAGAAGAGCGTGGCGCAATCCAACAGTTAAAGAAGATGGGATTTAGCAATCGAAAGATTGCTCGTGCAATTAATTGCAGTCCTTCTACTATAGGCTATGAACTACGACGTGGTACACCGGAATACTCCGGCCGAGGTCGCAAACCTGGCTACTCAGCCAAACGTGGAGCTGCAGTCTACAGGGAGAATCGCAGTCGCTGCCATCGCCCTAAAACGGTATTCAGAGACTCCGCCTTCATCCGTTGGATGGTCAAAAAGGTTCGTAAGCAAAACTGGTCATTTGATGAGTGCGTGGGTCGGGCCCGAAGCGAACATTGTTTTCCAGCCAAGGAAATCCCATGTACAAAAACTCTGTATCATATGCTGTGGAAAGGGGAATTACCGCTCACGCTATTTGAACTTCCTGAGGTATTAAATAGGCATTCTCGCAGAAAACCACGGCTTTCTAAGCGTATCAATGGGAAATCCATTGATAGGCGGCCACCTGAGGTAGCAGATCGAAACACATTTGGGCACTGGGAATCTGATACGGTACTGGGCCGAAAAAGAAGCGGTGAGGCAGCTGTATTTACCATTGTAGAGCGCCTGACAGGCTATTATCTTTCCATTCGGATTGACGGCAAAACAACCACCGGTGTTGCCAGTGCCATGGAACAGCTAAAGGAACAGTATGGCGAGAAATTCTCCCAGGTGTTTCGTAGTATTACCACAGACAACGGCAGTGAGTTTGCAGCATTTTCGGCCTTTGAAGAACTAGGCACGGCAATCTACTTTGCTCATCCCTATTCTGCTTGGGAACGACCTGTAAATGAGAGGACCAATCGCATACTACGAAAATATATCCCAAAGGGTTGCTCCATCAATGGCTTTACCGCCGAACAAATCTTAATGTTTGCAGACGAGATAAACGCCACGCCTAGGAAACGATTAGGTTATCAGACCCCTGAGGAACTGTTTGATGCTCAACTGGACAGAATTTATACTTTAAACCCGTAGATAACTTTATCCAGTGAAAGTGTTCAATTTGTTATTGCAATTTAAGAAGGGAATTCATATGGGCGAATAAGAGATTTACTAGTTTTTTAGAAAGGGGATGATGGAAATGAGGAAAAGAGTAGATAAATTGTAGGATTGAAGACAGTGATATTTAAATCAATGAAAGTGCAGATAATTGACACCAGTTTTAATATTATGGACATGAATAGACGAATATCAAGGAGTGGTTTGTGTCATGACTGAAATCCCAGTTCCCCAGTGCATCACAAATAAACTGATAGAGCTTAATCAACTGGTGGAAAAATATCCAAAAGATATTCCTGTCTCCGCCGCTGCTGATTTTCTGGGAATGGATGGGCGGAGCCTGAAATCCTATCTTATGAATCCGCTTAACGCTTTGGGTTTAGGCTGGAAAAGAGAAAAAGCTGCAAATCGAGGATTTCATATTCCAACAGCAAAATTTTATTTATGGTACAGAAACTTGAACAGAAAAGAGGTATAGAGTTGGTAGAAGGCAAAGAGATCAAAAAAATGCTGATTGATGGCGATCACACATTAAAATGGCTATGGCGTCAGGTTAGAGAAACAAAATATCGGACGCTTGCATACACAAGGTTTTGTGAAATTATCAATGGATCTTACCTTGGAGGATATGCTCCGGATGTGCTAAAAACAGCCAAACGGGTTTTGGACGAACAGAAATTCACCTAATTTGGAAGAAAGGAGGACTTTCACAATGGACAAGCCTGCGATTGACCTTTTGCTGGAACTCACGGTGACCTGTGGAGCGGCAGCAGTAAGCGGAGGACTTCTCGGCGGTATTGTCTGGGCGAAGGAGAAAATCAAAAAGCTTCGTTCTGCCCGAAAACGTCGGGAAACGCTCAATGCCGTCAGGCTGTACCGAATGGTAGAGCGGCAGGTGCCCGGCGAGCTGACCGAAAAAGAATTTGACCGGGCGATTCAGTATGTCATCCAAAAATATGGTTTGGATGACCTCGGCGGGTTACCGATGAACCGCCAAAATCCGGAATATATCAGCTATCTGATTGCAGAGGCGGTGGGGCAGGACAGACTGTCCCGCGGAACGTTGGCGATCGCTCAGGCGGAACGGGAACTCAATCAGAAAGACAGGAGCACTTCTATCAAAAACGGGGCAGAAATCGCATGAATTTAAAATGCGAAACAGCCACCGATAGGATACCTACCATAAGGAGGCAAAAGGCCGATGGAGATATCTGAATTAATTCAGGCATTGCGTGAAAAGCGGACTATGATGTGCCTAAACTGTGGCTACGAACATAACTGCAAACAAGGAAATTGTGCACTGATGCTGCAGGCGGCAGAAACATTGGAAAAATTAAGTGATGTTTACCGCATAGCTGATGCAGGAAGCTGCCAAAATTTCCGGAAGCCATTTAAGGCGGAAAGCTATGCAAAAACATAAACAAATTTGTTGCAAACGTCGAACAACACTATATAGAAACGGCCGCCCACGGTACTGCAAGCACCAAAGGCGGTCAAACAACATCTTCGTTTTTAATATAGCTTTTCTTTGCTTAAACGTCAAGAGGATAAAAAACAGTTTTGCTGAAAGGAAAATTACATATTAGGGTATTGGCTCAAACGCAGTCATTTTTTGAGAAAAAGTCGGCCGATAGATACTGCATTGCAGTGGCTGTGTCTTGAACAAATGGTTTGTAATCATTCGGCAGGTGATAACACTTGGCTCGTCCATTAAAGGACGGGGTAGATTACTTTCCACTCGATGTGATGCTGGACGAGAAGTTTGATCTAATCGAGGCCGAATTTGGATTAATAGGGTTTGCGGTAGTCGTTAAGCTGTACCAAAGAGTGTATGCGCGAGGTTACTACTGTGAATGGACAAAAGAGGTTGCATTGTTGTTTGGCCGGAGCGTGGGATTAAATCGCGCCGGGTCGGGTGGCAATGCCGTCTCTGAAATAGTCAAAGCCGCGGTCAGAAGAGGTATTTTTGACAAGGACATGTTTGAAAAATACCATATTCTCACTTCACGTGGGATACAGAAAAGGTATTTTGAAGCTGTAAGCCGCCGTAAGTGCGTCAAAGTCCGAAAAGAATACCTCTTAGTTGATGTTGCCAAAATCGTGCCAAAAGCACACATTGTCTGGATAAATGCTGACAAAAACCCCGTAAATGAGAACAATAATCCACAAAGTAAAGTAAATAAAATAAAACAAGAGAAAAAGAAAGAAAAGAATAGAGAAAAGAAAGAAGTATCCGAACCCGCAGACGCGGCTTCGGATCGGCGTCCATTTCTTTCTCTCATTCTGAATGACGGAACGGAATATCCGGTTTATGAGCATCAGATTGACGAATGGAGCCGGTTATATCCGGCCGTTGACGTTCGGCAGGAACTGAGGAAAATGGCCGGCTGGTGTATGGCCAATCCGCGCAGACGGAAAACGAAGCGGGGAATCCTGAAATTCATCACAGGATGGCTGGCCCGCGAACAGGACAGAGGAGGGATTCACTATGGGAACAGAGCGATGCAATGTAGCTCAGGTATTCCGGCAGCACCGCCGCCGAGGAGACCGCTCGGTACTGTCATATAGAGAATATACGCAAAAACAGTGCGACTATCTCAACGCCACTCCGGGGCACTTGACCGGGTATGACTGTGTCATATGTAAAAACAAAGGCGTGGTCTATTTTGTGGGTGAAGATGATGAAATCCGAGCAAAGCCCTGTCGTTGTCGGGAAATTCGGAACAGCATGAAGAGAATCCGCAACAGCGGACTGGAAACTCTGCTGAATCGCTATACCTTTGAGTCGTTTCAAACGGATATGCCGCTGCAGAAAAAGATGAAGCACACGGCACTAAAGTTTTTAGATGACTGCGCCGGTAAATGGTTCTTCGCAGGCGGGCAATCCGGGGCGGGGAAAACCCATATTTGTACAGCAATATCGAGAGAACTGCTGTGCCGCGGGAAATCGGTACGGTATATGCTGTGGAGCGACGAGTCTGTTCAAATCAAGGCGGCCATCAATGATGAGTTTGAATATGCAAAACTGATTGACCCGCTAAAAAGAGTTTCGGTGCTGTACATAGACGATTTATTCAAACCGGTTCAGGACGACACAGGAGAGCGCAGACAGCCGAATCCCGGAGATATCCGTTTGGCATTTGAACTGCTCAATTTCCGATATATTCATCCGGACCTCATCACGATTATATCCAGTGAATGGACGATAGATGAACTGCAGGACATTGACCCTGCCATCGGCGGACGCGTGTATCAGAGGTCAAAAGACTATTGCCTGACCATATCCCGCGAGGAATATAAAAACTACAGGTTACACGGCGCAAAGTAAAAGCGATGTGCGGAAGAACAGTCCAAATCCCATGATATCCTTGAAAAGTATGGAGGTATGAATCATGGAACTTGTGAAGAACGTGCCGGAACGGATGACTCTCTGCCTAGAGAAAGACAATCCGAAGAAAGGGTGGTACCATATGACGGCAAAAGAAGTGAAGGAATTGCTCAAAATCTATTATGATATTCCGCAGATGATTGCCGAAGAATTTGCTGCCATCCGGCACTGTGAAGAGGAGAAAAACAAAATAACCGTACAGTCTGTCAAACTGTCCGGGATGCCGGTCGGCAAAGGCCGGCATGGGGATCAAACGGCCAGCATGGCGCTGAACGATCAGGCAAGATATTATGAAGAGGAAATCAGACGCTGCCGCCGCAGGATTGCGGAACTGCGTGAAAAGAGGGACTGGCTGGATGTTGCGCTGGGTAAGCTGGATAAGACGGACCGGTACATCTTGGAGCTTGCCTATATGGGAGACCCGAAGGACCGTACGCATGTGTACCGCCGACCACCATGGAAAGTCATTGCGGACAAGGTAGAATACAGTGAAAGTCAAACAAGAGAACGGGCGCGGATTGCACTGCATCACCTTCTCATGCTGTCCGACCAAATTGTTTTCCCGGGTATGGTTGGCTGACGCTTTCAAAATTCCGGCGTTTTCCGGCGGAAATCGGCAGAAATCGGCGTGTTCCAGCAGGTCAAGATGTGATAATATATAATCGAGGAATTTAGAAAAAACAGTGAAGATAACACCGGACATTAAAGAATGGTTCATGGAGAATACTGCATTCTCCTATGAAATGGATCATGAATGAACGGAGGAATCAAAATGAAGTTAAGTTATAGGGCACAACAAATTCTTATCATTGCGGCCGCTGCCATTACGTGCGCAGGCGTCGTTGCGATGATTCAAACGCGCCTTAATGTTGACGATACACCGGAGGAATCCAGTTCATCCGAAAGCGAGATTGTTTTTGAAACACCGCATGAAATCCAAAAGCCTGCAGTTAGTTCTGAAATCATAAATAGTTCTACATTTACTCCTTCTTCCGGAGTGGAGGTCAGTGAACCACTAACAGACATACAGAAACCGTCTTCCACACCGCCGAAGCCAACACCTCCATCCAGTTCCGCACTGACAAATAAAAACCAAAAGCCAACCTATTCCAGCCAACCTACCGTAACTTCATCGGACTCTGCGAGCGAAACTCCTTCAGGCGGAAAGCCGGGACAAATCTACGTTCCGGGTTTCGGTTGGCAATATCCGACCGGAGGTTCAATGGAAACTATCGATGATATGTACCAAGATGGTGTAAAAGTCGGAATCATGGAATAAATTAAAACTAAATGATTTGAGGACACAGTTTGTAGTAGCAAGCTGTGTCCTTTTGTTTTTAGGAGGGAAACAATGAAACGTCTTTTATCGGTACTGCTTTGCATGACACTATGCTTGTCTTTCATTGCAATGCCTGCCTATGCCGGAACCGGTGAAGGCAACATTGACAACGGCGGAGGCAGTATGGGAAGCGGTACTGCGCGTAATATCTGGCATACCGGTGAGGAGGGCGTGCGTATTACCGTGGTCCGGGCGGCAGATAACACGCCAGTAACCACCCCTATTGATCTCACCAATAAGGATGAAAGTGATATTCAAATACATTTCGGGAAAAAGAGCAAATTGCACTACCGTAACGGTAACGCGCTTACATTATCACAATCAGAATACAAAGCTTTTAATCCATCCGAACCGTTGCCCAAAATTATCAGTGACGGCGGCGGAAATACAAACATTGATGAAATACGCAGTTATTTTACAGATCAGCAGGTAATAAAAAGCTTGGCTTCTAGGGTTGACATCACTTACAACAAACTAACAAGCGGCGAGTATAAGCTGTTATTAGAGCCAATCGCGTATTTTACGTTTGAAGGATTTAAAGTGGCCATGACGGCGACAGAGGCCGCTCTGTACGACCAGAAGCTGAGCGGAGGATTACGCCGAAGAATGGTTTCTCTTTCACACCAGAATCTGCCGCTTTCCATGTTTCTGCAGCATCCGGACATGGGATACCCCGCTTATTCCGGGCCGACCAATAAGCCCCAGTCCGACGCAACGATTATCAATGAACTCGGGCTGGGAATTGTAAAATTTACGGAAGACGGCGACTCAGACTCAACGTCTCCGTCTGATTCCACAGCAACCTATCGTGTGGACACCGATGTCATTACTTCCGTGACGCTCAGCTCCGATGATGAAATCAGTCCGGACCATCCGGCAAAAGTGACATTTTACATTGACGGCGGAAGCTATACGATGACGAACATTGTGATTCCGGAGGGAGAAAGCCAGCTGGTTTGGTGCAAATGGCACACGCCGAAAACTCCGCAGACCGTTGACATTCGGGTTTCAGCGACCAAAGGGGAACTGAGCCGCACGCATCTCACAGCTGAAGTGGTTTCCATGGACGGTCATGAGCCACCGGACCCGACAGCCAGTGACCGAAATGATGATTTTACGATTCCGGATTTACCTAACCTACCCCAAATATCGACCAGAACATGGGGCGTATGGTCCGGACACTGGGTTCCACATTGGGTATGGCACGAAGACTGGGATTGGGTTTCCGATCCGGATTCTCCGACCGGAGGTCATTGGGAGGATAACGGAGAATGGGTTGACGAAGGCAACTGGGAATACACATTCCATTCTTACCGTGCGACACTTTCCGCAAGCATGTCGCTGATGCCAAGTTCCCGTGCTTGGAGCGCGACAGGGAAAGAAATGAAGTCCGGATATGGTGTGGAAATCAACGTGACAAGCGCTGTAAGTTCCCAAGCGCCCGATTCTCACGTGACGGCGGCACAAACTGCAGTCACATATTTCCCGGAGTTTGAATATGCTGCATATTGGAGAATTCTTGACCCATTTGTGGACGAGCTGGATACGGTGTTCCATTTTCAACACAACCAGTATTCCACTTACAATGACCGGGTGCATTTCACGCCGCTATGGTATCCGGACGGACCATACACTGTCTATGCCTATGTGGCAGACGCATGGACACCGGCCGGGATGCTGTCACTTGGCCTGAATGATTCCGTGACAATTAAAGGAAATGTTTATGACGATTGGCACATTGGACCAATGTTGGTCGATTAACGGATTCGTCTGGAATAAACCGCATGTTTCAGTTTGTTTCCAAAATAAAAATACCGCCCGTATCGGGTGGTATTTTTGGGAAAGAGGGGGAGGTTATGAAAAAGGTATATATAAAACCTCACGTGAGGGTTTGTAATTTGTCTGCGGGTCTGTGGTCCGGTAATCTGTCCACACCACTGACCGGATGCAGTATACTTCTTTTCACTGATGATATAATACCCTGAGATTATGAAGGACCCATGAAACCGATTTTAAGTTTCATGGGATTTTTTATGAACAGTTTATGGATAAAGCAAGGGGTGATGAAAATGGATCTCATCGTAACGGCAGAAGAACTGATGGAAGCCGCGCAGTGCGCCTGCCGCATGACCGGTTATGCCAAACCGGATGACAATCTGCTCATTACTCGATTGACTGCGGAAGACGGGACGCAGGTGCGACTGTTTTTGGACAGGCGTTGTTGCGTGCATCCCGAATATTGTGATACCAGCTAGTTTTCCAAAAAAGACTTAAGTGAGAGGAGAATCTTGTGTGTTTGGGAAAAGACAAAAATATCAAATCGTGGAAGACAGAGAGGAAGAAAGCACAATTCAGCCGCCAATTTTCGAACCATATCAAGATGAGCCGCAGGACTGGAACGCACTGCCTGACAATCAGAGGGCAGAAAAGTGGTATCAGTTGGCGGCATTCCGTAACACTGTCCCAAATATTGGTGACACCGATCCGCTTTTGTGGTATACACAGGCGGCGGAAAATGGAGATGCTGCAGCCCAGTATACGCTGGGAAAACTGTACTGCAAGGGAATTTTAACAGATCAAAATCCATTTCAGGCCAGCCTCTGGTACGCAAAAGCATCTTCTGCAGGTAGTCCATTTGCCGATTATGAGCTGGCAAAAATGCTGGAACGCGGAATCGGACTTCAGAAAGATGAAACCACCGCGCGATATCTGTATCAAAAATCCTGTGAGGCATTTTTGAAGTTAGAGCAGGAAGAACCAAATCCTGCGGTTGAACTGAAACTTGCAGTTTTGTATGAAAAGGGTCTGACCGGAGAAACCGACCAAAACGCGGCCCTTCACTGGAGGCAATTGGCTGAGCAAAATTCCGCTTTAAAAGATGAAAAAAACCAAAAGGAATCGGTTAGTCCAATTCGTCCAATGGATTCTCCGGCAGATGCGCCGGCTATCGAACGAGAATTCCAGTTTCCTGAGGACAGTAAACCGGACGCGGAGCAACAAACCGAGCAGGAATACAGCCCCTGTCCGAATCATACGAGATATCCGGAACTTTTGCAGATATTGCCGACAGCGCCGGGTAAAACCTGTACGGTGCTTTTCGACGGAAAAGAACTGCAGGGAGAAATTCACCGGATAGAATTACAAAAAGGCGCAATTCATCTTGCAGTTTCAATCGTCTCAGGAACGAATTCTCTGTCTGACGGAACACCCGACGCAGTCGGAGAAGACTGAAATGCCAGCTATACGAATGCCGAGTGATTTTCACAAGGCATTTATATATTTTTTTCAGCCGGTCAATAGGAGGTGAAATTGGAAGAGCCGGCTGACCGTTCATCGTCTAATTGTCCATTTTTTAATCAATCTATTAATTTCATTTATTAATTATTTGGAGGTATTGGATATGTACACTGTGAAAAATAAAATCAACAACCTGAAAAACACTGTTACAAATTATTTGTATAAGGCTATGAGCGTTGTAAGTGATACGCATGGTTTGGAAGCATTTGAAATTGCCATTGGTATCGGCATTGCAGTTGTCTGTGGTGTGCTGGTTCTTTCAAAAAATCAGGACTTGCTCAACAGCGTTTTTTCTTCGGCACAGGAGCAGGCAAACAGTCTGTTCCAGTAATCGCCTGTGTGCTGCTATTTGTATTGACGGTTGGGTATCTGTGCGATGACAGTCTGAATCGTCAGCTGCATTCGCCTAGATATCCATACACTGCTCTCATTACCGCTTTTTATACGGCAGCTTTAATCTTTGCCCTTCCTGATTGGATCACAATCATGAAGGGCGTTCTTTTTGGCCAATTGCTGGCAGCAGCCGGATATTGTGACGCCATGACTCACAGAATTCCAAACGAAATATGCGCCGCTATTATGCTGGACGGACTGATTCAGCCGAATCTTATTTCGTCGCTGATTGGTTTGTTCACCGTATCACTTCCTCTGTATTTGATTGCTCTTGTTTTCAAAAACAGCGTTGGAGGCGGAGATATCAAGCTGATGGCGGCCTGCGGTTTTGTGCTGGGTCCGTCTGGTATTTTGGCGGGAATGGCGGTCAGCAGTATCCTGTTTTTGCTGTCTGTTATGGTGCAATGGATCTTTCAAAAACCGATAAAGAAAAAGTATGCGATGGCACCCTATTTCGGCATAGGGTGCTGTCTTGCATACCTGATGAAAGGATGACTTAAATGAAATTATTTCGCAACCGTATGTTTCTGGCTGTGTTTTCACTGATTTTAGCGGCGGTGCTGTGCTTTGTTGCGGCGCCCGAACTTGCCAAAGCATCAAATCGGCAAACAGAAATTGTGCGTGTTGTGAAAACCATTCCCGAGAATACGATGATTACAAAAGATATGGTGCAGACTGTCCGCGTAGGCGGATATAATCTTCCGTCCAATGTCCTGAAAGACACACAGGATGTCATAGGAAAATATGCAATCGCCAGACTGGAGCCGGGAGATTATATTCTTTCGTCCAAGGTGTCTGCAGAATCGAAAAGTCCTTATCTGTCCAACTTAAACGGCGAACAACAGGCCATTTCTATTTCTATTAAAAGTTTTGCGGCCGGCTTGTCCGGAAAGCTGCAGTCAGGCGACATTATTTCCTTAATTGTGAGTGATTACGGCGAAAGCAAACAGACCATTGCTCCGCCGGAACTCAAATATGTAAAACTTTTGGCGGCGACGACTGCTAAAGGAGTCGATACCGACCAGATGAAACAATCGAATCAAAGCGATGATCAGAAAAGTGAGGATGATATTCCTGCAACGCTGACTCTGCTGGTCAATCCAATACAGGCAGAAAAGCTGGTTGATTACGAAATGAACGGAAAGCTATACGCGACACTGGTTTATCGTGGTTCCGAACAAACCTGTCAAAAATATCTTGACATTCAGGCCAAGTACTTTGAGAATTCCGGGTCTGCGGAATCGGAAAATGTTTCTGCTGCGGAAGGTGCGGTATCGAATGGCGAATAAACAGGTTATAACCGTTTGGGGAAGTCCCGGAAGCGGGAAAACACTGACAAGCATCAAAATTGCGCGTGAATTGGCGGCAAGGAAGAAAAATGTCGTTGTAGTCCTTTGCGACAGCGAAACGCCCGCAGTTCCGCTGGTGGTTCCGGATGCGAAGGGAGTACAGTCACTGGGCAATCTGCTTTCGATGCCAACGTTCAATCAAATCAGCGTTTTTCAGCATTTTATCCCGGTCGGCAAAAATTTGAGTTTGCTGGGATATTTGCTCGGTGAAAACGAAAAAACATGGCCGGAATACGATATCAGCCGTGCAAAGGAATTGATTGCTCTGCTGAGAAATATTGCGGACTTCGTGGTCATTGACTGTCCCCATCATTTACTGTCAAGCGTCATGACCGCCGCGGCGCTGGAGGACGCAGACCTGGTGTTGCGTGTCGTTAACGCCGACCCGAAAAGCCTGATTTTTATTAAGTCGCAGCGTTCTCTGTTACAGGACCCAAGATTCCGGTTTGACCAGCATATCCGTATCATCAATAATGTGCTGCCCAAGCAGGATGCCAATACCTATGAGGATGTATTCGGCGGCAAAACATACATACTTCCCCATCTGCCGACTTTGCAGATGCAGTATCAGGAAGCCAGACTGATGGAGCCGGTTACCGGAAAGGAAGGCCGGCTGTATGAGCCCCGCATTAAAACCATTGTGCAGGAGGAAATATGCAATGAATAACCTTGCGGAATTGTATATCGGATACCAAGGAAACATGGATTTTCCCAAACTGCTGGAACGCGCACAGGAATATTTGTCGGAAAACTACAAGGAGCTTATGGCGAAAGGCGGCTCGGACAATCCAAGTCAAATGAAAGCATATATTCGCCAGTATCTGACGAAAAAACGACTGAGTGTGGACGGAATGTCGCTGGAAGAAACTGTGGATCGGCTGTATACGGAAATGGCGGAATTTTCGTTTTTGACTCCATATCTCAACGGAACCATTAAAAACGTGGAAGGAATTGAAATTAACTCATGGGAAAGCGTGAATGTTAAATTTGCCGGAGGGCGGAGTGAACCGGCTAAGGGGCATTTCTTTTCGCCCAAACACGCAAAAGACGTTCTGACGCGACTGCTCCGCCAGTCCAAAATCACCATGGATAACTCTAAGCCTCTTGTCCGAGGTCATTTGGGAAAAAATATCCGCATCACCGTTAACGGCGGCGGAGGAACGCTGGACGAGGACGTAGGCGTTGCGGCGTCTATTCGATTTGTCAATCCGACACACCTGACAAAAGAAGATATTCTTCGTTTTGGCACGCTGACGCCGGAAATGATGGACTTTCTCATCAACGCCTATCGGTACGGTTTGTCCATGATGGTTGCAGGAGAAGTCAATTCCGGCAAAACGACGCTGATGAGCATTATTATGCAGGAGGCTGTCCCTTATACAGAAAAGTTGTATACCATTGAAAATGGAACCCGTGAATTTGATTTGGTGCGGCGCAACGACCGCGGGCAGATTATCAACAATGTAGTCCATACCGTAACCAAGGAATCCGATGACCCGAAACTGGCGGTTACCCAGCAGATGCTGCTCGAACACGGAATGACGATGAATCCGGGCTATATCTGCATGGCTGAGGTCAAAGGTTCGGAAGCATTTGAAACCATTGAAGCCGCTCTGACGGGGCATCCGGTCATTGGAACAACACATACTTACAGTGCGGAAGAAATTCCGGATCGATTGGTCCAGCTTGCGTCCATGCAAAGCAGTAATCTCAGTGATAAAACACTTTATTCCATGGTAACCCGCGCATTTCCCATTTTGTTCTATGCCCAGAGGATGGCGGACGGTGTTCGCCGTGTCACGGAAATCTGCGAATGCCAGCTGGAAAATGACCGCCCGAAAGTTATCCCTCTTTGGCGGTATGATACCCAATATAACGAGGTAAAAAACGGAAAAACCATCGTACACGGGCAGTTTGTAAAATGCGGCATTATTTCCGCTAACCTGCAGAGGCGGCTGCGTCAGCAGGGTATCCCGGAAGAGGCGCTGCAATCCATCATCGGGAGGACCTCATCATGAGACTATTGTATATTACCGCTTTTTTGCTGTTTGCAGTGGGTATTTTTACTCTGCTGCACATGTCACCGATTCAGCTCTTTGACGGCATCAAGCAACGATTCGAACGGATTAACGCCGGGCGGAATGTCAGTATGAAGCGAAAAATACGGCAGACTGTTCGGAGAAAACGAATCCGCGGCATCCGAAAAATTCTGCTCGATTCAAAGAATGTACTGGAGCTGACGCGAAGAAAGGACCGGCTTCCGTTCTATACAGCTGCTTCTGTCGGTCTTTTTTTTGTGGGTATTTTTCTTTCCTATCTGCTTGGCAACATCTTTTTAATGCCGGTGCTTGCGGTCGGTTTGTCACTGCTGCCTTGGCTATCAATTTTGATGAATGCCGTATCGTTTCAAAGACAGCTCAATGAGGAGTTGGAAACAGCGCTGAGCATGATTACAACGTCCTATCTTCGTACGGATAATATTTTGGAGGCGGTACGCGAAAGTGTGAACAGTATTCACTATCCCATTCGGGATATCTTTGAAAAGTTCCTCGTTCAGGCGGACATGATCTCCGCTGACATTCCACGTTTGCTGGAAGAAATGAAACTGCAGCTGAACAATGAGGTGTTTCACTCGTGGGTTGACCAGATTATTTTATGTCTGTCGAACCGAACGCTGAAAAGCACTTTGCAGCCGATTGTGTCAAGGCTTTCCTCCATGCGCGATATCTCCGGGAAACTCAGCAATTTGATGTATGGATCGGTTAAGGAATTTATCTCCATGCTTATTTTGTCCGTGCTGAATTTCCCTTTGATCGCTCTGATGAATCCCCAATGGTTTCATTATCTGACGGACCGTCCAACCGGGCAGATTTTGGTGGCAGTTTCTTTTCTGGTTATGTTTATTTCGCTGGTTGCATGCATCAGTAAAACCCGGCCCATTGAATATGGGGGTGAATAACATGATGTTGATTTTGATATTGCTGTTTGTTTGCTTGTTCTGTGCCATTTACCTGATTTTGAGTGAAATGTTCCATGTACCGACCATGGCCAGTACAAAAACCGTTTTGAAATTGACGCAGGCAAAAAAGTCTAAAGGTTTCCACGCTGCTGTTCTCCGGCTTGCGACAGACCTGTCACAACATATTCATTTGCCGCCGTATAAACGCCGTACTATGGCAGCAACTTTGAAATATGCCGGAATTGAACTGACCCCGGAAACCTATTATGCCAATGTCGTTGTGAAAACAGCACTTTGTCTGATTCCCGCCGTGGTGTGCATTTTTACAGTGCCGCTTGGAATTCCTCTGTTTGTTTTGCTGGCGCTGAAACAATATATGAACGGTGTTAAACAGGCAGAGAAAATTGTTGCAGAGAAACGCTCCAAAATTGACAGTGAGCTTCCGCGCTTTGCCTCTACGATTGCAACGGAATTGCAGTCGAGCAGGGATGTGCTGTCAATACTGGAAGGTTATCACGACAGTGCGGGAGAATTATTCCGTGACGAGCTGGAAATTACCATTGCGGATATGAAATCAGGTTCCCAAGAGCAGGCGTTGAATCGTCTGGCCGGTCGTGTCGGAAGTGCCATGCTGAGTCAGGTCGTTCGGGGATTATTAGGCGTTTTGCAGGGCGGTGACGGAACCATGTATTTTACACTGTTGGCTCACGATTTTCAGACGCTGGAGGAACAAAAGCTGGAAAAGAAAATGCTCAAAAGACCGGAACAGCTGAAGAAATATATTTATCTGATGCTGGGCTGTTTCATTTCGGTTTACGCCTATGTTCTGTTGGTTCAGATTGTCACAACTGCCGGCAACCTGTTTTAAAAGGAGGCTTATCTGTGCAACTTTTGAAGTCTGACAGAGGTGAGATAATCATAACGGTTGCTGTGATTACAATGGCCGTTATGTATGCGATTGCCGTCGGATTTCGGCTGTATCCCATATTCTTGCATCAGCAGCAGTTAAACACCTATGCAAACGAATTATGCCGGGTGGCAGAAATATCGGGCCGCGTGGGTCCGGAAACTCAGCAGGAGCAGGAAAAGCTGAATCAAACGATGCATTTGGAACCCCAAGTTTCATGGTCCACTTCAGGAAAAGTCCAATTAAACGATGATATTACCGTTACTTGCTCACTGACAGAGCATATCGATTTGTTTGGAGGATTAGGCTCCATTCCCATTACCCTTCACAGCACGGCAACCGGGCAATCGGAGGTTTATTGGAAATGAATGTCCTGAAGAACCGAGAGGGTAATTTGGTTATTTGGGTACCTGTTCTGATGATTGTTTTCTTAACGGGACTGTTTTCTTTGTGTGAGTATTCCCGCATGCTTTCCATTGCCGCCAAAACACGTGACGCAGTACAAGCAGCAGTTACACAAGTTTGCACCCAGAATACCGGAAACGTTTACCCCGGTGTGCGGGAAGGATATGCGGGCGGCTACCGCCTTGAAAATTCTGTTTGGAGGGAAAACATTGATTCAGACGGTATTCTAAAGAAAGTTGATGAAAAACTGGGCACGTCTAATGGGACAAAAACCGTTGACGGAAAAACAGTGTATCAAATTTCTGATTTATCCGTTCACCTTGAAAATACCCCCTTAGCTCCGTCCGATGACGTTTCTCAACTGAATGGTACAGCTTCATATACACTGACCGTACCGCTTTCTTTTGGCAGATTTCACTTTCCGCCTTTGGTTATTCCCATGACGGTTAAATCCGGGTATTCGCCGCAGGGAAGTGCATCGTTTCATTCGGAAGAAGACAATACAAACGGCGTGCAGGTGTCCGAACTCCGGTTATCGGAATCAGATTTGACACTGTGCAAAGGGGATACCATTGTTCTGGGTGCAACCCTTATTCCGGTGAATGCGCAGAATCGTCATATTACTTGGTCGAGTGGGGATAGTTCGGTGTGCACCGTTACACAGACCGGTGTTGTCAGCGCTATCGCACCCGGGGAAACATCCATTACTGCAATTGCCGAAAGCGGGGCGATGGCTGTGTGCCGTGTCACAGTGATTTCTCCCGTTACATCAGTTTCTTTAAATTTATCGCAAATTACTATGATCCCGGGGGCGACCGAACAATTAACGGCAACGGTATTCCCGGAGGATGCCGATAACAAATCGGTTCTGTGGGTATCCTCAAACCCTGAAGTTTGTACGGTGGACAATTCAGGGAAAGTAACGGCTGTCAGTGCAGGACAGTCCACCATTACGGTCATGACGCTCGACGGCGGGCTTTATGCCGAGTGTGTCATACAGGTCACAGTCCCGGTGACCGGCATTACATTGGACAAAACGCAACTTAAGTTATCGAAAGGTGCCGCGGATACGCTGACGGCAACCATTTGGCCGAGCAATGCCAGTTGTCCGGATGTGTTGTGGGCTTCATCGGATTCATCTGTTTGTTCTGTAGACGAGACGGGGCATATTCAGGCAAATGCCGTCGGGTCAGCAGTTATTTCAGCTACGACTAAAGATGGGGCATATACGGCAACGTGCCATGTTAACGTTGCTGTTCCGGTAACCGGAGTAACGGTCACTCCATCCGCACTTACACTGAAGCAGGGAACATCCGCTTCACTTTCCGCAGTTGTTTTGCCTGACGACGCTACGGATCAAACAATTTCTTGGAGTTCCTCGGACAGCAGCATTGCATCGGTCGACTCTGACGGAAATGTCACTGCGGTCAATGTTGGAACGGCTACCATTACAGCAACGACCAATGACGGAGGATATACCTCTTCCTGTGTTGTCACCGTTGAACCTAGTACATACCGAGTCACTGTCATCACAAGCAAAGGAGGATCCGTATTAGGTGAAGGCAGTTATCCTGCAGGAACGGACGTCACTTTAACCGCCAAACCTGACCCACACTATTCTTTCATTTGCTGGAAGGATGATAACGGCAGCATAGTGGGAGTTGGTCAAACTTATACCATACATGACCTAAGTTCTGACACCACATTAAAAGCCGATTTTGCACCTGAACTATTTACTGTTGTGGTTCAGGCCGGAACAGGCGGAAGCGTAACCGGAAGCGGGACCTATGCTTATGGTACGACGGTAACAATCAAGGCAACGCCGGACTCCGGTTATGAGTTCAGCAAATGGTCGGATGGCAGTACGGAGGCAGAACGCAGCATTACTGTTACAAATAACATTAATTTGACAGCGAGTTTCCGAATGGTTACCGAGGAATCCCTCTTCCGAATCAAAGATTATGGAGATGGTACGTGTGCTGTCATTGGATTTGATTCTGATGCCGATATTCCCAATGTCGTGATTCCATCTTATATTGATGGCAAAAAGGTAGTTGCATTGGAAGGTTCTTGGAGCATTGGAATCTTTTATTGGAATGATCATGTGAAAACAGTTACTATTCCTAACACAGTAACATCAATTGGAGAGGAAGCATTTATTAATTGCAATTCTATTACTGCCGTTACGATTCCTGATTCCGTTATATCCATAGGCAGGTGTGCATTTTACAAATGTTCATCTTTAGTATCCGTTCATATACCCGATTCCGTAACTTCTATCGGGAATCTTGCATTTGCCTATTGTTCATCCTTAACATCCATCAACGTGCCCGATTCTGTTGTTTCTATTGATGATAGTGCATTTGAATCTTGTTCGTCTTTAAAAGAAATAACCTTGTCTCATTCGCTGACCAAGATAGAAGCTTTTATGTTTGCAAAATGCACATCTTTACAGTCAATCTATCTTCCGGATTCCATTACTGAAATTGGTGCGTATGCATTTATGAATTGTACATCATTAACAACCATTCATATTCCGTCTTCAATTCAGAAGATTGGAATTGGTGCTTTTGATGGATGCACATCGTTACGCTCCATAGATATACCGGGCTCCATTTAAAAAATTGGTGAGATACAGTTAACTGTGGGCAATATGGCAGGCGGAAAACCGCCTGCCATTAACCTATTTATGGACAGAAAGTTTAGAGGTAAATTGTCAGGTCGCTGAAAGGCCGCATTTATGATTTGGAAAGGAGAAAAACGATGCTGGAAGGGAAAGCAATTGGCCGACTGGTTTCGGACCCGCAGATGCGGGAAATCAGAAAGAATGACACAGTCTACAAGGTGTGCGAATTCCGCCTTGCTTGTCAGCAGAGAAAGGATGAGGTTGATTTTATCAAAGTGACCGCATGGCACGGAATGGGAGACTTCATTTTTCACCATGTGGAGAAAGGGCAGAAAGTATATATCAGCGGGAAGCTGAAAATTCCGCCCTTTAACAAAGAAAAAGGCCGTGCGTTTGAGCCGTATATCACAGCATATACGTTTGAGTTTTGCGACAGCAAGAAAAAGGAACCGTCCGCACAGCCTTCCGAGGAATCTACCTCCCAGGAGGATGATGGATTGGTCGATACCCTCAGCGAAGATGATTTGATGGCGTAGAGCGCGGACAGCACCGTGCTTTACTTTTTTATTTCTCAAAGAAAGGAGATATCGCCATGATCAAAGAAAACATTGCCCCGTTTGAAGATGGAAAAGTGATAGACGAAAAAGACATTGCAACAGCTGTTGCATTTTTGGATGACGCGGTTGTTTTTCAGGACGATGACGGCGCTCTTTTCTATTTAATGGCCGACCCGTCCGGATTTGACATCGGCGTCGTTGAGCCAAAAGAAGGTCTCTTAAGTGCGGACGACGCACCGGAGCCTTTGCGGCGGCAAATTTACGCATCTGTGGGAAAGGAGGAAGCGTAATTGTCTGCCTCGGCATACAAATATCAGTCTGCAAAGCTAAAAGAACTCAAGAAAACCCTCGATGATATTTTGGAACGATACAAGGAGAATCCTGAGCAAATCGCGGAGCTGCTTGCCTTTAAAGGGCAGTTTCACTCTTATTCCATGCACAATACAATCCTTATTTACAACCAAAATCCGGGTGCTACCTATGTGGCAAGTTTTCGGGACTGGAAGAAAAAAGGATACCACGTTTTAAAAGGACAGCACGGGATTCGGGTGCGCTTTCCCATCCGGACGGAACTGATTGCAATTGAAAAGGACGGAAAGACACACTACAAGCGCGTCGCAGACGCAACGCCGGAAGAACGGCAGCAAATAGAAGAAGGAACACTGAAAACCGTATCGCGTATCCGTTTTGGGACCGGTACGGTTTTTGATATTTCACAGACCGATTGCCCGCCTGAAAAATACCCGGAATACTTTCACATGGGGTATTCTTCCGAACAGCACGCCGCTTTGTACCGAACCATTAAGGAGTATGCACAGCAAAAAGGTATTCAGGTTTTAGAGGCGGACTTGCGGTCCATTTCTCTGCGAGGCAACTATCTTCCGACTCCCAACATGATCCGCATCAACGACAAGCTCAACGATACGGAAAAGCTTTCGACCCTGACACATGAGCTTGGCCACGCCCTGCTGCATAACAATGAACAAACAATCAAATATTCCGATGAGGTGTTGGAATTACAGGCGGACAGCCTTTCCATTATGCTGCAGCAGTATTGCGGCATTGAGCTGACGCAGAGCAGGAAACGGCATTTTGTCCAGCACTATAAGGTATGTAAACTGCAAGAAGACTTTAATCTGGAAGAGGTTTTAAAGGACGTCAATTTGGCGTACCACAATCTTTTAAAGGAACTGGAACCTATTTTGGAGCAGGCAAAAATCCCGCAAAAAGAAGTAAAAACAGTCCTTGCTGAAAAACAAGCAAAACAGGAAACATCAATGCCGGCTGAACAGGTGGCTGACAGGGAGAAGAAGCCGGTATTTCATGACCGAAGTGCTGAAACGCTGGACTATATCAAGTACGGCATCCCGATTCTGACCCTTGCCTCCGACATGGGATTTACGCCAAAACCAATCGGCAGTTATTACACGTTAAAAGAACACGACAGCGTCCGGATTTATCCGGAAACCAACAGCTTTATGCAGTTTTCGTCCGGCATCGGAGGCAGTACGATCGATTTTGTCATGCGGTTTGGCAATTACGATAAAGCGGAAGCAATTCGGCTGTTAAAGGAGCGATATCTTGGCCGGAAACTGGAAGTCCTTCCGCACGTAGCAAAACCGAATGAAGCGGTAAGAGAACCGGCACAAAAGGAATTCATACTTCCTCCAAAGGCCGAAGGAATGTTCTCCCGTGCGTTTGCTTATCTGACGAAAACGCGGTGCATTGATCCCGGTATTGTTCAGCAGTGCATGAAAGACGGACTCATTTATGAGGACAACAAGCACAATGTGGTCTTTGTGGGAAAGGACGAAAGCGGCAGTCCTGTTTATGCGACCAAACGCTCTACTTTGACCGGTTCGTCTTTTAAATGTGACGCAGCCGGGGCGCGGCAGGATGTCGGTTTCTATGTCAATCATCATGCGGAAAAACTGTACATTTGCGAGGCCCCCATTGATGCTCTGTCCATCATGACGCTTATGAAACAGCAGGGAAAGCCCGTGGAACAGGCGAATTACCTTGCAACGGGCGGAACGGGCAAAGATGCTGCTTTGTACTTTCGGCTGGACCACAATCCGCAAATCAAAACCGTTGTGCTTGCAAACGACAACGACGATGCGGGCAGGAAGGCTAATCAGAAAATCATTGAGAGGCTGCGGGAAAACTATCCGGAAATCCATATTTCGTGTCTGATTCCAAAACAGGGCAAGGACATGAACGAATATCTCTGTATGGTGACCAATTCCCCAAAAGAGAAAGCTTTGGAAAGAGAGGTGGCGCGGTAAATGGCGGATAAAAAGGACAAACGTGTCAAGGAACTGGTGGAAGCAATTTTAATTGAGCAAGGGCGCAGCTACGATGAATGGCTTTATCAAACACAAATGGAATTTATTGCAGAGAATTCCGACCTCGTTTTATCAGCGTTACAAAGGAAAGGAGACGAATGATATGAATCTGTTGTTTCCTGTGCGGATGCTTGCGGTTACCGTGCCTGCAGAAATTACGGATACTATCAACAATTTGACCACCGCAGGTCAAATTATCGGCGGTTCACTGGCGAGTGTATTCTTAATCATTGCGGCTATCCAGTTTATGACGGGCGGCCGAAACAATGTGGAAGTCAGCAAAACCCGAATTATCTGTGTCATTGTCGGCATGATTTTGGTAGCCGGATGCAGCGTCATCAAAACCTTCATTGACGGCCTTATGGCCTTTTGAAAGCATCAAGCTGCAAGTCGGACAAAATGTCCGACTTGCTTACATAAAAAAGAGGTGTTTTAATGGCCGACTTTCGGCTAAAAATCCAGCAATTTCTGTCCAACACAAAAGTTGTCGTTATTGTATCCGTCCTGTGCTTTTTTGCACTCATGATATTTGTCAATTTCATCGGAATCTTTACCTTAAATAACTGGGACCGTCTTTTGGTTTCTCTAAAGGCGGGCAGTATCGAATCCAATCACCTGGACCTGCTGCAGCCCAATCCGTTTCGGTTCAGCGCACGGCTGAAATGGCTGTACCTCATCGGGGGATTTTTGTCGCTGATGTGTTCGGTCCGATTAGGAATTTTAATGAAAAATGACTTAACGCCTCTGTCCAATGCCGGGCAGAAAGGCAGCAGACAGTTTGCAAGTGTGCGTGAATTAAAGCGGGAATACCGAAGTGTTCCCGAAAAAAAGGAACCGTTTGAAGGAAAGGGAGGTTTTCCGATTTCCCGATATAAAGACCGGATTTTTATTGACGACAGCCCTGTCCACAATCTGATTATCGGCACGACCCGAAGCGGAAAAGGGGAGCTGTTTGTCATTCCGGCCATCGATATTTACAGCCGGCCAAAGGCTATGAAAGATAAGGCCAGCATGGTGATTGCGGACCCTAAAGGAGAATTAGCCGCGGCTTCAAAAGAAGAACTGGAACGCCGCGGATACCGGGTGCATGTGTTTGATTTGCTGAGTTTCCTCGGTATGTCCTTTAATCCTCTGCAGTTGGTGCTCGACGCCTATTTGCGGGGCGACAGGGCGGAAGCGCAGCTTCTGACCAATACACTGTCATATATTCTGTTTCACGACCCAACCGCAAAGGATAAGACGTGGGAAAACTGGAGCATCGCCCTTACCAACGCACTCATTCTCTCCATTGTGATTGACTGCTGCAAACAAGCGGAACAGTGTTTTGAGCCGGAAGAAAAGCAGAAATGGTACGACAAAATCAATATGTATTCGGTTGCCCGCCTTCTGATTGACATGGGGGAACCGAAGGACGATGGCCCCAATCAACTGGACCTGTTTTTTGCATCGCGCAGTTTAAATGATATTGCGCGCATTCAATACGCCTCCGTTGCCTATGCAAGCGGAAAGACAAAGGGCAATATTTTCGCCAACACACTCTCACAACTCATCAAATTTACTATGGAACCGATTGCGAAAATGACATCGCGAAATTCGGTGAATCTGGAGGATATCGGCTTTCATCCCAAATATCCGACGGCGGTGTTTTTGGTGATGCCGGACTATGATACCTCCAATCATTTTCTGGTTACCATGTTCATCAGTCAGCTGTATTATACGCTGTCAAAGAAAAGCTCTATGACCGAGGGCGGCAAATGTACGCGTGAGGTTATCTTTCTTCTCGATGAATTCGGCAACATCACTCCCATTCCAGATATGGCCCACATCCTCACGGTGTCGCTCGGCAGAAATATTCGGTTTGACCTGATTATTCAGGCGTATTCTCAAATTTACAAGCTGTACGGGGAGCAGGACGGCAAAACCATCATCGGAAACTGCGGCAATCAGATTTATCTGCTGACCATTGAGGAAAACACAGCAAAGCAGTTTTCGTCTTTAATTGGAAACAAGACCATTACGGTGATTTCCAGAAGCGGGAACCATCACCTTTCGCTGGACAAAAAGATTTCCGAACATATTGATACGCAGCCGCTGCTGAACCCGAACCAGCTGATGGAATTTAAGCCGGGGGAAAGTGCCGTCGTCCGGATTATCAAGCGGACGGACCTGAAAGGGCGTAAAATCCATCCGAACCCCATTTACAACCACGACGAAACCATCATGAAATACCGGTACGAATATTTGGGAGAGGAATTTAACACCGGGCGTTCTTTTCAATCCCTGAACTTATCAAACACCTGCCGGCATAAAAACATTTTGCTGGAAGACATTCTGTATGTTCCGCCGGCGGCGCAACCATCAGAACCGATTATCAATGAGGTTACGGTGCCCGAGAAACCGATGCTTGAAGAGATGCTGTCCGAACAGCAGAAAGCACAGATTCGTCGCTTTTTTGCTGCAAACGGATTTGATGAGGATACGATTTCTTTTCATTGTACTCTGTCAGACTTTGACGCTTTTGTGCAGAAACTTTTGGATGAGGATAAAATCTCCCAGCAGACATTTGACGATATTTATACCGTTGTGCAAACAGGTTCTGCCGTGACTGACACGGAAAGGAGTGAGAAATGTGAAACGGAGACGTAAAGCAGCGGGCAAAAAAATTCTCACCGTTTTTATTTTGACTATCTTCATTGTGACGGTGATACCGATTCACGTCTGCGCCGACACAAAATCGATTTTAAATCAGTTTCCGCTTCAGTCAAATGATATCTGGACCAATACAATACGCAGTATCGGATGGTCTGTGATACTGGGACTGCATTGGCTGGTCGGCGGATTGGAAAGCTGTATTTACGATATCAATGATGCAATTGGCGGATTTTTTACCGGTGACACCGTAACAGCGCTGAACCAAAAAGTTCTCCCGCTTGCCCTTGCCCTTCTGGTGCTGGTCCTATTGTTTGTCGGCGTGCAGTCCATGATAAAGCCGGCAAAATTTACGTCAATTGCGGGAAACTTCATCGTTGGCGTTATTACCATGGTTTCACTTCCGTATCTCCTTTCCGCCGCATACACGCTGACCACACAGGCAGTTGATTATCTCAACAGTGACTCGGAGGGACACGCGCGAATTCTGTCCGATCGGATTCTGACAGACAACATCACGGATACAACGCGCTATGATGCCGAGGGATTTAAAAGTATAACTCTGCAATATAAAAATGCATTTCAGATGGAAGGAGCCAATGCCGGCGACATTACGAAAATTGACATTAACGAATTGGTCAACCCGGATGATATGCAGTATCCGGACGTATGGAAACATCGGATTGTCATTGATGCAAACGGGAATGAAACCCTTCAGGAACTCAATTCCGGGCAAATTGCGTTTGTGAATCTTCCGATGTTTTCCAACTATTATTACCGCTGGAATGTGGATTGGCTGACCATCCTGTGCACACTGTTGGTATCGGCGTTTGCCTTGTTGCTCAGCGGAATCAAAATCGCACGGCTTATTTATGAGCTGGCTATTCATCAAACCATGACACAGGTGATTGCACTGCTGGATATTGTGACGGCGCAGCGACTGAAAAAATGTATTCGAATGCTGATTTCCACTCTTGGCACGCTGTTTGCAGTGTTTTTCATGCTCCAGCTTTATATCTTGGGTATGGCGTATATTTCAGATAACCAGAACATCAATTTTGTGGTGCGCATCATTTTGATGATTGCCCTAGCCTTTGCCGTCATTGACGGTCCGAGTTTGTTTGAACAGATTTTCGGCATTGACGCCGGTATTCACAGTGCGGTCCGCACTCTTTATGGTCTGAAGGCCGCAGGCAGTATGGCCGCCGGAGCAGTTGCCATGGCCGGAGGAAAAGCCGCACTGGATTCTCTGCGGGCAAAAGGTATGGTTGGTGCTGCACGCAGTGCTCTTGGCAAAGCCTCAGGTATTGTTGGACGCTTCGGCGGTGCGGCTGCCGGTGTTGCAGCAGGAGCTATGCAAAATCATCGCCGTACGGCTGCCGTAAAACAGAATTTTGCGGCCGCCGGAGCCGGTGCTGCAGGGGCCGCACAAGCAGTAAAAGAAACCTTCAATGCATCTAATAAAACGTCTGACACAAGAACAAACGGTGGAGTTACAAGCGGCGGAGCCGAGAGAGCGGCTGGAAATTCTGTACGGACCGACAATGTGAAAACCCGACCCGTCTCCGTAAATGAAACAGCAGGAACAAATCAAGTCCAAAACCATTCGATACATTCGGCAGCACTGACCGGAACACCGGACACTACAAATCTTCACAGTCAACCTACGGAGCCGTCAAATTCAGATGCGGCAAATACTTCTAATATTTTCGCAGAAACAGCCGGCAACGCAACTCAAGCAAAACCGGCCAATGTTTCTGAGAAATCCGCAACGCTGGGCGGATATCTGCATTCTCAGGCATCTAATCGGATTCGCCAATCCAATGCATATACCAAAGCGCGCCATGCTTATTCTTTGACGCTTGGCAGCATGCAAAGACATGGAGATAAAAAGGTCAGTTTAGGTGAACAAGCGGTTGAAAAGAAACTGCAAAATCCCGATTTATCGTATCGTCAGGCAGTTCGGCAGGCAAAGCAGGAGAATATCACCGCCAAAGCACAAAGTTTATTGACAAAGGGTGAGATGAAACAATGATATATCTGATTCCGAAGCAGTTAAAAGAAGAAAACAAGATTTTCGACAGACCCCGCATCTGGTGGAAGGATGTTGTCACCTGCACGCTTCTGCTGGGCATCTTTTTGATGATACGGGGATTTGTGCATCGATGGTTCGTCATTCCTTATTGGCTGACAGCCGCGCTGTTCAGTCTTTATCTCATCCATCCTGCGGCGGGGAATCCCCGCAAAAGGAACTGGGAGGCCATTCTCCTTTTCCTCTGCAAGGATTATACCGTCTATACATCCCTCAATCCGGTGCACAAGGAGGAATTTCATGCTGACTAAAGAAGAGCGCAGATTATTAGCAGAACAGGAACGAAAATATAAGCAGCAGGAAAAGCTGCACCGACAAACAAAAAGATGGCAGAAATCCATGCGAAAAGAGGCCCGAAAGGCGATGAAAAAATCAACTTCAGGCGGGCAAATTTTTCGGTTTGGCAGAACATCATCTGCCGCCCGCCGAGGGCCCGTTCGAAAAAGTATCTTGGAAGTTTTTCCGATTCGGGATATCTGCAACGGTTACTTTGTGACAGTGGACAATCGGATTATTGATTTATTTCAGATACAGGGACGTTCTTACTATGATTCCTCCGATGAGGAAATCGAAGCTATGGTGTACAGCTTCGCACGCTTTCTCCGAATGTATTCTGCGGATATGAAATTCATCAGCATGAATTACCCGACCAGTACCAAAGTGCAGCAGACTTTTTTAACGGAAAAACTGCGGCAGCCGCAGCTGCAGCAGTATTCCGAATTGCTGCAGGAAGAGCTGGAAAAACTGCGTGAATTGGAGCAGTCTACCACCGAACGAGAATCGTTCCTGATGATTTTTGCAGATAACGAAAACCAATATCAGTCCCTGTGCAAACTTCTTTGGCAGCTTAACTGCGTCAGAATTTTACCGCTCAGCCGGCAGAAAAAGGAGAATATCATCTTTCAGCTCAATAACATGAATAAACAAATTGTGACTCAGAAAGGAGATTTTCTGCCGTGATATTTGGAAAGAAACGGCCGGCAGTATCCAGCGTTCAGCCGGAGCAGCAGTGCAACGAAAGCCTCATTGCCCGTATTCAGCCGCAGGGCAATTTAAAGCTGGATGATGAACGATATATCAAAACAGGCGACGGGTATGTCAGCTGCGTGATGGTGTATGAATATCCCGCTCAGGCGTATGACTTCTGGCTGACGCAGCTGATGAATATCGAGGGGGTGTTTGCCGTTTTGGATGTCGGCACAGAATCCGGAGAGGATACACAGGATGAAATCAGTCACAGCTTGGACGAGCTGGATGTCCGGTATCAAACTGCCACCGATAAATCCACACAAATCGAAGCACAGCAAAAGTATGAACTGCTCAACGGCATGCTGACCTCCATAAAGACACAGGGAGAAGTGATTAAACTGATTCAATGTCGGCTGTATGTGGCAGGCAGGACAAAGCAGGAAGTGGACGAACGCGTCGCCGAAATCATTCGGAATTTGGAAAGCTGTGAATTCCGTGCAGCTGTCTTTTTAAACGAAACGGAATTTATGTATCAGGCGCTGTTTCAGCCGTATCACGAACAGATAAAAGCTAGAAACAAACGAGTCGGCAACCCTTTGCCGGCTCTATCTCTCGCCGGAGGATATCCGTTTAATCATGAACAGCTGAACGACCCATATGGCTTTTTGCTCGGCACGTCATCCACCGGCGGCAATGTTATTTTTGACCTCTTTCGCAAGACAGAACACCGCCTGTCCTATGACATGATAATAGCAGGAAAAAAGGGGAGCGGAAAATCGTCGGCGATGAAAAAAATTATCAAGTACAACGTCATCATCGGCAACTATGGACGCGTCATTGATGTTACCGGGGAATTCACTCCTCTTGCAAAAAAGCTCGGCGGAAAGGTTGTCACCCTCAACGGCAAGGATGGAATCATCAATTATCTTGAAGTCTTTCAAACGGATGAAGATGATTCCGTCAGTTTTGCAAATCATCTCTCCAAGTTAAATTCTCTGTATAAATTTCTGTCTCCCACATCGGATGAAACAGAGCGCATTGAATTTGAAGAATGTGTGCGGCGTTTGTATGAAATGAAGGGACTTTGGTGCGCAGACCCGGCGGTGCATCGCCGGATTACCGGTCTTCCGCCGGAAGTCTATCCGACATTTGACGACCTGCTTGCTTTGGTCAGAAGCATGCTGTATCTCGATGCGGATGCCCGGCAGGTAAATCCGAACTTATCTGCCGAAAGGCGGCGCCGTCTGGAAAATATTGAACTGACCATCAGCAATCTTGTACATAGCTATGGAAAAATGTTTAACGGCCATACGTCATTTCCGGATTTAACCGGCGAGCGTTTTATCGTCTACAATGTGCAGAATATCAGCAGCCTCAAGCCTGAAATTTTCAATGCCATGCTGTTTAATGTCCTCTCTTTGATGCTCGATGATATGATTCGAATCGGGCTTGAGTCAAAGCGGATGTACGAACAAGGAACGCCCATCCATGAGATACCAAAACTGTTTCTCATGATTGATGAAGCACATAAATTCATCAATACCAGCAACCCGTACGCACTCGATTATGTCATCGATATCACACGGCAGGGCCGAAAATATTTTACCGGTCTGACGCTCGCAAGCCAGTCCATCCGCGACTATGCCCCGCAGAATAACGACAGTGAGGCGGTGGAAAAACTAAAGACTTTGTTTGAACTGATGCAGTACAAAATCATTATGCAGCAGGAGTCTAACTGCCATGATATTCTAAGAACCGTATTCGGCGGACGGCTGACGGAAACGCAGTTAAAACAGATTCCGCAGTTCGGCGTTGGCGAATGTTTTCTTTCAACCGGCGAGGAAATTTTACATACGCAGATTGCCCTTTCCCGTCAGGAAGCACAGTTGTTTGAGGGAGGAGCTTGATAGATGATACGAGAAAAATTAAAGCAGGTCAAAGAAAAATCGAATCGTAATCAGAACCGTCAGTACCAAATTGTGCTGACGGTATTTTTTGTTCTGATGACCGTATTTGTAACCGGTAAGCTCTGGCTGCCAAGTGATGTCAAGATACAAAACAGTGAGCCGGGGACAAAGAAAACGGTGTCCGCCGGTACGTCGCTGATTTTAAACAGCTGGCAATATAACCGGAACGACGGATACATGGAAGTGGCTTTTACGGTCCAAACTTCTGACAAAACGCAGAGACTTTCCTTTTATCCGACCGCGCATACCAATGTCAGCAAAAATGTTCCGATGGACGTAAGTGTTGCGTACAGCAGCGCTGATTTTTTGCTGCTGCAAATTAAAAATGTGCCGCAAAACTGGCAGGTTATTTCCCTCTGGGTGGACACGGAACCAAATGAAAACAGGTCGGATCCCGCTGCGCTAACAGGCGCAAATTTCCTTTGTGATGCGCGCAAAGTGGAGATTAATAACTCGCTGAAACCGCAGCCGGAACTCAACTATGAAATTCAATCTGTGTACAATCAAATTGATGCGGTGCAACAAGAAATCTACGAACAAAATCAAAAAATTGAATCGGCGAACCTTGAAATTGAACAGCTCAATTTTGATATTGCCGCTTTAAAAGCGGACCAAAAATATCAGACACAGGACGAGATTCAGCAATCCAATGCCATCATTGAAAGCAAAACCTCGCGCATTAACAGCCTCAAAAATATGATTGAAAACTACCAAACGCAAATCGAAACTGCGCAGGAAAAATTGAAAAAACTCAATCAAAAACTCAGCGATATTAAGAGCGGAACACTTTCTCCGTATCTGCGTTCCAACTCACAGGAAAGCACGGTATCTTCCTCGTCTTAAAGTCAAAAACGTGCTGAAAAATGGGACGAAAACGTGAAAAAATGACCTCGAAAATATACGTAAAACATACGTAAACAGGGGTAAATTTATACGTAAAAACATACGTAAATGCCGATTTTTGGTGACCCCACCGATTCGTTAGGCTTTGCCTAACTCCCCACCTTGTGTGGGGACAGAATCCCCTTATGCTCTTTCACTCCTCACGGCGGTGAAAACCACATTGCCCTGTTCGGGCAAACTCGTAAAGAAAAAGTATCAAGAGAGAGGTGAAAAAATGGACGTAAAAGTGCGCGGCGCTGACCCGGCAGCCGTCAAAAAAATTGATGAACTTGCCCGCAGGCAGAACATTTCACGCAACCTTTTTCTCGTCAATTTAATCAATAACTACGCAGCGCTGGAAGAGTTTCAGAACTTCGAACAGCGCTATGCCGCAGCGCTGGAGCAGTGCCTGAATGTCATTCGGCAAAACAGTATTTTGCTCCAAAAAGTTTTGAACATAGTGGGGGACAGCGATGAAACATAGAAAGAATTTTTATCTGGACGACTCCGTTATTGCATACGTTAGGCAGGTACAAAAAGAAAATCACTTACCATCTTTTACGGCTGCGCTTTCTCAAATTATACGGGAGCATCAGCACAGAAATGACATTCCGGCGGCAGAATTTTTTGCAAAAGAGATGGCAAAACAAATTGCCGAGGAACTGAAAACTCCGCTGACTCGGATACGCTTGGGCGTTAACAATGCGGACCGCAACAGTGATATTCTTCTGTTACTTGTCAACACTTTGCTTGCGTATTCGCCGTATCAAACTTTGTTTGTGGATGACACACCCCAGCTTTCCAAAGCACGGCAAATTGAAAAAGACCGCATCGCAAACTTCCGACAGAAAAAGCTGGATGCGGCCAAAAAGAAAATGAAAAAACAGCAAGAAACTCCTATTCCTGAAGAGATTTCAGAAGACGATTTACTCTAACAAAAGGAGGTGCTGCCATGCCCGAAAAGGAATCGCCCGGGGTGATTTTTAAATCCAAATTCGTGCTGTCCAAACAGAAATTTACCGAATATATCAACTACATCAACAGACCGGAGGCCGTACGAAACAGAGCCTACGGTCTGTATTCTGTTTACATGGATGGATATATGGATGACCCGAAAAAACAGCCTGGCTGTCCGAAAAATACGTCCGCTTTGTTTACTGCAACTAAGGACAGGCTGACCAAAGAGGAAAAGGAAATCCTGAAACGGCAGTTTCAACTCGCGCAACAGGCGGGAAGCCCAATGTGGCAGCAGGTCATTAGTTTTTCAAATCAATTTTTGGAGAAAGCCGGTATTTATGATTCTTCATCCGGCAGACTGGATGAAGGCACGATTCGTACCGTTACCCGTTTGGCGGTAAAGGAAATGCTGAAGGCGGAGCACATGGAAGGCGCTGCAGTTTGGAGTGCGGCCATTCACTACAACACCGACAACATTCATGTTCACATCGCTGTGGTCGAGCCCAACCCTACGCGAAAGATGAAGGAATTTGTGGTGAAAACGGCAGACAACGGAACTGTCACAGAGCGCCAGTATGCGGCTGCTATGAAGAACAGTACGCTCCAAAAAGTAAAATCAAAAATCGTCAACAGCATTGTGAACCGATCGCCGGAGCTTACGAAAATCAATACGATTATCCGTGAAAACATCGTAGCGCAAAAGAGGGAAACCATGGTTTCACGCGACCGGAATTTACAGGGAGAATTTCTCAATCTGTACCGAAAACTGCCCGCTGACAGACGACTGTGGTTTTACAATATGAATGCTTTGAATGCTGTTCGGCCGGAGATAGATGCTTTTACAAAACGCTATCTTCGTCTCTATCACCGTCAGGATATAGCTGAGTTATCCGACCTCTTACAAAGGCAGGAACAATTTTTGAAATCAGCGTACGGAGTCGGAACAACACATCAGTATAAACAGTATGCGCAGACCAAGTGGAAGGACCTGTACACCCGGATGGGCAATGCGGTGCTGAGAGAACTGCGGGAGTATGACAAGACTGTGCGGAAGGAACGAGCCTTACCGAGGAAAAAGCTTCCGGTAAAGCAGAAACTTCGTGCAAAAAAGAAGCTGCTCCATGTTCGGTCCGGCAGCATCTATCAATTAAAGAAAGCTCTGAAAAAGGAAGTGTCGGAGATGAAAAACCGATTGGAGTTTGAACGACTCCAACAGAACATCGATTGGGAACAGGAACGGCAGGGATTGGAATGCGAAAGAAATTGATTTTGATATTGGCCGGGGTGTTTGCCCCGGCCTTTTTTATTATCACAATTCTAATGATGTTAGCTGCTGTTATCGCAGGCTCCAATACCATTGCGCAGTACCGATATTTACAAGAGGGAGGCACATTGTCCGAAGCAGTTTTGGCTTATGAGCCGTTGGTGGAAGAATATTGTGAGCAATATGGTATTTCAGATTATGTGCCTCTTGTTTTGGCAATCATGCAGCAGGAAAGCGGGGGAATGGGCAGCGACCCGATGCAGAGTTCGGAGTGTCCGGCAAATTTAAAATATCCGCAAAAACCCGGCGGGATTACCGATCCGGAATATTCGATTAAAGTGGGAATTCAATATTTTGCAAGCTGTCTGCGTGCGGCACAGGTGAAAGCGCCGGATGATATTTCGGGCATCAGCCTTGCCTTACAGGGGTACAACTTCGGCGGCGGATATATCAGTTGGGCGGAAGAACGGGGCGGATATACCAAGCAAAATGCTGTAAAGTTTTCGCAGATGAAAGCACAGCAGCTCGGCTGGAACAGCTATGGAGATGTGGATTACGTTTCTCATGTTTTGCGCTATTACTCTATTCTAGCGTTGCCGGGGAACGGATACTTTTCCTGTCCGCTGCCATACGGTTCGTTTACTGTTTCCAGCGGATTTGGTTATCGCAACGGAAAACTGCACAAGGGTATTGACCTCGCCGCTCCGGAAGGAACTCAAATTATCGCGGCCGCATCCGGAACGGTGGAGTATGCACAGTATGGCAAAACAGGAAGCGGGTTCGGCGGTTATGGCAAAGTTATTTTAATTCGGCATAACGGTACATACAGTACCCTTTACACCCACTGCAGTCAGCTGCTGGTTTCAGAAGGCGATGAAGTGAAAAAGGGAGATGTCATTGCTTTAGTGGGAAGCACCGGCGACAGCACAGGGCCACACTTACATTTTGAAATTCGAATCGATGGTGAGGCCGTTGACCCTTTGCCTTATTTGAATTTGGAGAAGGGGATGGAGGAATTTTAGGGCGATAAGTCCCAAAACAATATATAACAAAGCTTCCACTTTCTTGTTTCAACAATGCCCGTTTCTGCAGCACGAGCTTTTTTATTACTTACAAAACAATACATCTTTTGTTTAATGCATTGGATGGGTCATCCGACAATTTTAGAGTCGGTTGCTAAAAATAGGCTGGTCTGTTAATGGCATGTAAAAATGCAATAACCGGTACATTTTGTCAGAATTATTCTGTAAAACAAACAACTAAATAAACATTTGTATTTGAAAATTATTAACATGTAGGTTTGTCAAACATATTGGACAGTATGGGATTGTAAAAATTCAGAAGGAGATAACCAGTGAAGAGGACGCATCGGCATATTGTTAGAGCGGCGTAAGTAGATGGAAAGTTGGTTTTCAAAGTCAGCTAAGGAATAAAAATGGTGTTTGTTGTAAAAGCGTTTTTGGTCTTCGCGATGGCTGCGTTCCACTTTACCATTGTGCCTGGGCGTATAAGGCCGAATCAGTTTGTGCCGGATATGCAGTTGAGCGGCAGTGGCCTCGAAGAGCGTCAGCAGATGTTTCTTTGATGGGGAAAAACGGTTGGTGAATTCAAAACCGTTGTCAGTTTGAATGCATTCCACATGAACACCGCGCCGAGCAAACCATTTGACAGCTCGTTTTAGAAAGTCGGCAGAAGAGTAGGTACTCTGTTCAGGGTATGCTGCCAAAAAACGCAGCCTAGAAAATTCATCAATAGCGGTGTACTGGAAAAGTCGAAGCTCAGGGTCGGCAATACAGCGCTTTGGGACTACCTTTACATCGATTTGAATGCGCTCTCCGGGATGCGTCATTTGCTCATATGGCTTTGGCTGATATTTTTTCTTCGGTTTTGCCTCTGGAAAAATCCCAATTCGGCGCATTACACGGAACAGACTTTCCGGACATCGCTTGTATCCGCGCTTTTTTAACCGGGACCATAGTTCAATCATACCGAGTTCTGGGTTCCTGCGCCGCATATCGCGAATCAGTTTTAACTCGGCAGGTGTATGCTGGTTTGGATGACTGTGTGGCCTTCTAGACCGGCAAGCCAACGATTCTAATGTACCGTCATACCGGGCCATCCAAAAGTAAATAAAGGAACGACTTTTGTTGTACTTTCTGCTTGCACGACTGACACCGTACTTTTGAGCGTAGATCATTATGGATTGCCTAAACTTCATGTCTTGTGTTACACTATTCATGCAGGAATGGACACTTCCTCTCGGTATGATTTGGTTTTGGTAGCTTTATTGTAACCGATGTGTCCATTTCTGTATTTTATTTTTTCTCAACTGTCCAATATGTATTGTAGTCCTACAACATTTGTATTTGAAAATTATTAACAGCACTTGATTAACATACCTTGGTATTGTATAATTTTATCATAATTATTGTAAATTTGTGGTGGTTTGTAGTATAAGGATACGCTGTAGTCAAATACAGAATAACCAATGGAAAATATCCTTTGCCACACTGTGTGTTGTCTAAGGTACAGTACAATTTTCGTCCCATTACCGAATTTTGTGGGTGAATGCAGGATGAAATGATAATATGAGATAGAGATAGGGAGAGAATATGAAAGGAATTATTTTGGCCGGAGGAAGTGGAACAAGGTTATATCCTCTCACACTTGTTACGTCGAAACAGCTTTTACCAGTGTACGATAAACCAATGATTTATTATCCGCTTTCCACATTGATGTTAGCCGGGATCCGCGATATTTTGATTATATCAACGCCGCATGATCTGCCGAATTTTCAAAAGCTTTTGGGGGATGGATCGGCATTCGGGATACATTTATCCTACAAGGAACAGCCGTCACCGGACGGACTTGCGCAAGCGTTTCTGCTTGGGGAAGAATTCATTGACGGCGATTCCTGTGCGCTCATACTGGGGGACAATATCTTTTACGGAAACGGATTCGTGAAAATGCTAAGAAATGCCGCCGAACAGTCTCAAGGCGCAACCGTTTTCGGGTATTATGTGCAGGATCCGCAAAGGTTTGGAATTGTGGAGTTTGATGCAAACGGAAAAGCCGTTTCTATTCAGGAAAAACCGGCAAATCCTAAATCAAATTACGCTGTTACAGGCCTTTACTTTTATGATCATCACGTATGCGAATATGCGAAAACACTAAAGCCTTCGGCACGAGGAGAACTGGAAATTACTGATTTAAACCGTATCTATTTGGAACAAGACCGTTTGAATGTCGTTAGGCTTGGCCGTGGTTTTGCGTGGCTGGATACAGGTACAATAACTGCGCTGAATGATGCCTCTGAATTCATTAAGGTTGTTGAAACAAGAGAAGGAATCAGAATTTCTGCCCCAGAGGAAATTGCTTACCGAAATGGATGGATACCGAAGGAAAAATTATTGGCATCTGCGGAAAAGTACGGTAAATCAGATTACGGGATGCATTTAAAGCAAGTTGCGGAAGGTAAAATTTTATATTAGGAGACTTCTAAATGAAAGTTATTAAAACAGATGTTTTAGATGTTTACATACTGGAGCCACAAGTATTTGGCGATAACCGTGGTTGGTTTATGGAAAGTTGGTCTCAGAGGAGAATGGAAGAGGTGGGGCTTTTTTATAGATTTGTGCAGGACAACCATTCGTATTCTGCAAAAAAAGGAACTCTCCGCGGCTTGCATTTCCAAAAAGGGAAGGATTCGCAGGCAAAGCTTGTACGCTGTACACGCGGCGCAGTTTATGATGTAGCGGTAGATTTACGAAAAGGTTCACCCACTTATAAAAAATGGACAGGGGTGGAGCTCTCCGCGGAGAACAAACGGCAATTTTTGATTCCACGTGGATTTGCACATGCGTTCCTTACTCTGACAGATGATGTGGAATTTATGTATAAAGCGGATAACTATTATGCTCCAGCCTCCGACCGGAATATTCGGTGGAATGACCCTGAAATAGGGATAAATTGGAACATTGAAAATCCGATTTTATCGGAGAAGGATAAAAAAGCACCGCTGCTGTCAGAAAGTGATGTTGATTTTGTATATGTGAGGTAAGAATATGAAAATAGTAGTCACCGGAGGAGCCGGGTTTATCGGAGGAAATTTTGTCCATTATATGCTTAACACGCATCCTGATGATCAAGTGATTTGTTACGATGCGTTGACTTATGCGGGAAATTTGGAAACACTGCAAGATGTCATGGAGAACCCCAACTTTACTTTTGTAAAAGGGGATATTGCAAATCGGGATGAAGTATACGCTCTGTTTGAAATTGAAAAACCGGATATTGTCGTGAATTTTGCCGCGGAAAGCCATGTGGACCGTTCCATTGAAAATCCGGGGCTGTTTTTGCGTACCAATATTTTAGGTACCGGTGTGCTGATGGACGCGTGCCGCAAATACGGAATTCAGCGTTTTCATCAGGTATCAACCGATGAAGTGTATGGGGACTTGCCTTTGGATCGGCCGGATCTCTTTTTTACAGAGGAGACACCACTGCATACTTCCAGCCCGTATTCGGCCTCCAAGGCATCCGCGGATCTTCTGGTTTTGTCCTATCACCGTACGTTCCATTTGCCGGTTACGATTTCACGCTGTTCCAATAATTATGGTCCATACCATTTTCCGGAAAAATTAATTCCTCTGATGATAGCAAACGCACTGAATAATAAGCCTCTCCCTGTTTATGGCAAAGGAGAAAATGTGCGCGACTGGCTCTATGTGGAAGATCACTGCCGCGCGATTGACCTCATCATGCACAAAGGACGAGAGGGAGAGGTCTACAATATCGGCGGTCATAACGAACGCACCAATTTGCAAGTGGTCAAAGCCATACTTCGTGAACTTGGAAAACCGGAAAGCTTGATTCAATTTGTCACTGACCGTCCGGGACATGACAGGCGCTATGCGATTGACCCCACTAAGATTCAAAAAGAACTTGGCTGGGAACCGACTACGGCATTTGACGACGGGATTAAAAGGACTATAGAATGGTATTTAAAAAACAAGCCGTGGTGGGAACATATTCTCAAGGGAGAATATCAGGACTATTACGATAGAATGTATGCGCGTCGGTAGTATTTGATGTAAATGGATTCTATGGAATAGAATGGTTTGCTGAACATAAGATATAGCAATAGAAATGTATGATGACTTTATATAATTTCATATGCGGCAAATCGCCTCTATTTTTCTTGTTTTCTTAAAATAAAAGTAATGGCAGCGTAAGGAGAGTTATATGAAATTATTAATTACGGGTGCAAAAGGACAACTGGGGCACGATATTACAACTTATTGCAAAAAAACAGGAATAACCTGCATTGGTGCATCCCACAGTGAACTTGACGTTACGGAACGCGTCGCGGTTGATGATTTCATAACTTTGCACCATCCAGATGCTGTTATTCATTGTGCGGCATATGACAGTGTAGACCAAGCTGAGGAAAACGAGGAGTTATGCCGTGCTGTCAACGTGGAAGGAACACAAAATGTTGCATTGGCCTGTAAAAGGGTCGGTGCAAAAATGTTGTATATCAGTACGGATTATGTGTTCGATGGCGAAAAACCAGGAATATATGACACGGAAGATGCCGTGGGTCCATTGTCCGTATACGGCAAATCAAAAGCGGATGGGGAAAAGGTCGTCATGGAATTACTGGACCGATATTATATCGTCCGTACCTCCTGGCTTTTTGGTGAGTCCGGAAAAAATTTCGTTAGAACAATATTAAATTTAGCCAAAGCAAGGAAAGAGATTACGGTGGTTTACGACCAAGTCGGAAGTCCGACATATACAGCGGATCTAGCGCCGCTACTTGTCAACATGGCACAAAATGAAAAATATGGAATTTATCATGCGACAAATGAAGGCTTTTGTTCGTGGGCAGAGTTTGCGAAGGAGATTATAAAGCAATCGCAGCTTTCCTGTAAGGTCATTCCCATCAAAAGTTCAGAGTATCCAACAAAAGCCGTGCGGCCAAAAAATTCACGCCTTTCAAAGGAAAAACTTTTAAAAGAAGGATTTTATAAATTGCCGGATTGGCAGGATGGGCTGAAAAGGTTTTTAAAGCAGATTGGCACAAGATAGCAAAATCAGGAAGGTTGAGAGTGTGAATCTAATCAAAAAAATATTGTCCATGAGGCGATTTTCATTTCTGTTGGCCCAGCTTGTAAGGCGGGATTTCAAAATTAAATATCGGGGAAGCATTTTAGGCGTTTTATGGAGTGTGCTAAATCCGTTGCTGAATATGATTGTTCTCAGTATTGTGTTCAGCCAAGTTTTTCGCGCCGTTGATAATTATAAGATGTATTTGCTTTCAGGTTTAGTCATTTTTAATTTTTATGCGGAAGCCACAAGTGCAGCTATCGGATCAATTGTCTATAATTTCGGATTGATAACGAAAGTATATTTTCCAAAATTTATCCTACCGCTATCCAAAACTCTTTCCAGTGCTATCAATTTAGTCATATCCTTGGTAGTTTTTATTTTTTTGGGTAGCTTTATGGGCATAAAAATATGGGCAGGATATTTTATCATTCCATATGTTTTAGTGTGTGTTCTGGTATTTTGCGCAGGCATGTCGTTTGTCCTTTCTGTTTCGCAGGTTTTTTTCAGAGATACGCAATACTTGTACGGTGTCATTATAACCATTTGGATGTATTCGACACCAATCTTATACCCATTAAATGTAATACCCGAAAATTTGCTCCCGATATTTAAAGCAAATCCTCTTTATATATTCATTGATTTTTTAAGGCAAATTACGCTTTATTCAAAAGTGCCAACAGGAGAAAGTTTTTTGTACTGTGCTTTGTGGGCGGTAGGAATGTTCATAGTAGGTGGCATCATATTTGTAAAAAACCAAGATAAATTTATCTATTATACCTAAATTAGGAGTGCAAAATGGTAACTGCTGATAATATTGTAATGGAATTTGATTTGAACCGCGGGAAAGTGCGCACACTGAAGGAACGTCTTTTTGCGAAAGTGGAAGATGAATACAAGGAAAAAAAGATGTTCCGTGCGTTGGATGGGGTGAGCCTCCATGTAAAAAAAGGTGAAATATTTGGAATCATTGGTAGTAACGGCGCGGGAAAGTCAACGTTACTTAAAATTTTAGCAGGCATCATGAAACCGACAAGCGGCAAAGTACAGGTGAATGGTACCATAGCCCCCATGGTTGAACTTGGAACCGGTTTTGACTTTGAACTATCTGCACTCGAAAATATCTATCTTGGCGGAGCGGTTTTAGGGTACAGTAAAAAGTTTATTGATTCTAAGGTTGCAGATATATTTGACTTCTCAGAACTATGGGATTTTAAAAATATTGCTGTAAAATATTTTTCCTCCGGTATGGTCGCCAGGCTTGCTTTTGCGGTTTCAACCATTGTCGTCCCCGATGTTTTGATTGTGGATGAAATTTTATCCGTTGGGGATCTTGCCTTTCAAAAAAAGAGTTATGCTCGGATGAAAGAATTGATGACCGGGGGAACAACGGTCATCTATGTTTCCCATGATGTAAAAACATTATCAGATATGTGCACTACGGTATTGTGGCTTGACAAGGGGAAAGTGAAATTGACCGGACCTGCAAAAGAAGTTTGTAATGCATATATTAACTCAATCTGATTATGGAGGGAAAATAAATTGAAAAAGATATTAGTTACCGGTGCGGGCGGGTACATTGGCAGGCATGTTGTAACTGCTTTACTGGATATGGGTGCCAATGTAGTTGCGGTGGATTTGTTTACAGATGGAATAGACAGCAGAGCTAAGATCATAAACAAGGATATTTTTTCAGGTAATCCTAATATTTTTAGTGAGCTAGGCTCTCCGGACGCATGTATCCATATGGCATGGAAAGACGGCTTTGTACATAATTCAGATGAACATTTGAGATGTTTATATAAGCATTATGAGTTTATTAAAAATATGACTGACAGAGGCTTAAAACAAATAGCGGTGATGGGGACCATGCATGAAATAGGCTATTACGAGGGGGCGGTTGATGAGAATACTCCATGCAATCCCATTACCATGTATGGCATTGCCAAGGATGCACTTCGGCGCAGCACACAGCTGATGCTGAAGGATAGAGGTGTTATTTGGCAATGGCTGCGTGCCTATTACATCTATGGTGATGATGAACGGAATCATTCTATCTTCGCCAAAATAATCCAGGCGGAAAAAGCGGGACAAACACAATTTCCTTTTAATACTGGGAAAAATAAATACGATTTTATCAAGGTGGACGATCTTGCCCAGATGATTGCAGCTGCTGTCATGCAGACTGAGATTGATGGTATTATTAATTGCTGCACGGGACAGCCGATCAGTCTTGCAGATAAAGTTGAAACATTTATACGCGAACATAATTTTAAAATAAGATTAAACTATGGCGCTTTTCCGGACAGGCCATACGATTCGCCGGCAATTTGGGGTGACAATACCAAAATTCAAAAAATCATGTGCAATTTTAAATGAGGTGCATTATGGAACTGGCCAATGGTAAAATAAATAAGTTTTTTACGCCTGCATCAGAAAGTCAAAACAAATACTATACCGAAGATTTTGATATAGAAACCACAAAGGGGTTAAATAATCTTTTTATTCTAACAGAAAGAATTAAAAATCAATCTGTGGTTTTAGACATTGGTTGTGGCCAGGGGAATTTTGGTAAAGCATTGCATAAACGGGATTGCACCGTTTATGGAATAGAAATGGACAAGCAGGCTGCTGAATGTGCCAGGAAAACAGGATGCTATAAAGAAGTATTTGTCATGGACTTGACAAATAAAAACACTCCGGAATACCACCGTTTATTGAGCGTGGTTTCAAGTGTTGATGTTATTATCCTATCCGATGTGCTTGAACATCTTGTGGATCCCACCGCCGCCTTATGTCAATATGCAGCTTTGCTCAAAGAAGGCGGCGTAGTTCTTGTCAGTGTACCAAATATAGCCCATATGGATATCATATTAAATTTAATCAATGGAAGATTCAATTATTCCGATATGGGGATTCTGGATAATACACATTTAAAATTTTTTACAAAAAATTCTTTTGTCCAGTGGATTGCGCAAATTAATGATCATTTTAAAAGCATTAAATTTGATTGTGAATATTTGGGCGCAACGTTTTATGAAAATGAATATCTTCATAAAATCAAAACGCAATATCGTGAGCTTTATTCCATTTTCGAGCGGTGTGAAAATCATAATGGATTACAGATTTTGTTTGAGCTAAAAAAAATCAATAGCAAGCAAGAGCCCAAGAAACTTAAATCATTACTTAATGAAACTCCTAACGATGTTGTGGAAATATTAGGCAAGACGTTAAAAGAAATTTGCATGGATCTGCCGAAAATACAACTGGTAGAAGGGGAGCGTCTTTTTTACGAAGAGAAGATCAATTTGCTTCATCAACAGATTGATTCACATATAAGCAATGACAAGAAAAATTATGAAATTATCCAGAAGAAAAATCAGTATATAGATGAACTGGAGCAGAATTTGCAGTACCATGCCAGTAAGGTACGAGAATTAAATGCCGCCCTCGAAGGGTACCAAAACGCAGAGATTCAAGCACAACAACAGCTTGCGGCGAAAGACCGGTATATTGAGGAATTAGAGCAAAATTTACAGCGCCATGCCAGTAAGGTGCGAGAGTTAAATGCTGCGCTGGAAGGGTACCAAAACGCAGAAATTCAAAAACAAGAACAACTTGCGGCGAAAGACCGGTATATTGAGGAATTAGAGCAAAATTTACAGCGTCATGCCAGTAAGGTGAAAGAATTAAATGCTGCGTTGGAAGGGTACCAAAACGCAGAAATTCAAAAACAAGAACAGCTTGCGGCGAAAGACCGGTATATCGAGGAACTGGAACAAAATTTACAGCGTCATGCCAGTCAGGTTAGAGAACTAAATATTGCACTTGAGGGGTATCAAAAGAGCGATGCAGAAAAACAGAGTACTATTCTGGAAAAGTGTGAAAAAATAAGTGAACTTGAAAAATATGCAGATGAAAATCAACATTTAAAGGCAAAAGTATCCGAGTTGCAAAGACAAATATTATCCATGGAAAATTCTTTTTCGTGGAGGATTACCAAATTTTTACGGAAAGATTAAAATTATCTGCTTTAGGGGAGAATAGGGAATGATACTGACAAATAAAGGGGATATCAAACGAGCTGCCATTTATGTGTTTTATGACAAAGACGGGATTGTCGACGATTATGTCCCTACCTTTTTGACTGAATTGAAAAAATACACAACTTACTTGTTAGTGGTGGTAAACGGTACAGTCAATGAAATTGGAAAGAAGAAACTTCTGTCCGTATGCGATGATCTGCTGATTCGTGAGAACACCGGCTATGACATCACCGGATATAAAAAAGGTATTGAACATATTACATGGGATAAAATGTCGGAATTTGACGAATGTATTTTAGTGAATTCGACTTTGTATGGTCCAATTTATCCTTTTAAGGATATGTTTGATACTATGAACGCTAGGGATTTGGACTTCTGGGGTATTACGAAGCATCATAAAGTAAGTTATGACTGTTTTGGTACTTGTAAATATCATTATATTCCCGAACATATTCAATCATGCTTTTTGGTAATTCGTAACAGTATGCTTGTAAGCGAAGAATACCAAAAGATGTGGCGTGAATTACCGGAAATACACTCGTATGCTGAGGCCATTGGGTTTTTTGAAGTTATCTTTACAAAAGAGTTCACAGAAAAGGGATTTAAAGCCGATGTATATGTTAATACAGACGATTTAGAGGGCTATACCAGATATCCCTTAATGATGATGTCAAGTGAATTAGTTATAAATCGAAAATGTCCTGTGATAAAGCAAAAATCATTTTCCCAAAATTATTATGATATACTCACAGATACTGTGGGCAACGCAACCGTGGATACCTTTGATTTTATTAATGAACATACCGACTATGATGTTAACTTAATTTGGGATAATATCTTGCGTACCTGTAATATGGCAGATATTAAAAATTTAATGCATCTCAATTATATTCTTCCTAAAAATTATACCATTCCGTGCAAAACAGTAAAAAATAAAAAAATTGCATTGATGATGCATTTGTATTATCCGGATTTGGTTGATTACTGCTTAAAGTACGCTCGTTCTATGCCGGATAACGCTGATCTCATCATTACAACTCCTCGCGAGGACACGAAAAAAATTATTGAAGGAAAATTAAAAAGTCTACCATTTAAAAATTGCAAAGTTCTACTGATTGATAATCGGGGACGTGATGTATCTGCGCTTTTAGTGGGTTTAGCCCCTTATGTTTATCAATATGATTATATTTGTTTTGTGCATGATAAGAAAACAAAACAAGTACAACCATATGCAAACGGAGATTCTTTTTCCTATAAATGCTTTGAAAATAATCTTGCAAGTAAGGAATTTGTAGAAAATGTGATTGCAACTTTTGAAAAGAATCCGCGATTAGGTATGCTGTTTCCGCCTCCGCCGAATCATGGCTGTTTTTATCAAATCATCGGTACGGAATGGGCAAGTAATTATGAAAATACCCTTGCCCTGGCATATAAATTGAAGCTACATATAAACGTTTATTGGACCAAAGAGCCCATTGCTCCCCTGGGTACAATGTTTTGGTTCAGACCCAAAGCCCTGAAAACGTTGTTCGACTATGGTTGGAAGTACGAAGATTTTCCGGAAGAACCTAATGGCTATGACGGTACCCTACTTCACGCTATTGAGAGAATTTATGGCTTTGTTGTACAGCATGAAGGGTATTATCCCGCATGGCTTATGTCAGATAAGTTTGCACAGATTGAATTGACAAATCTTCATTTTATGCTAAGGGAACTGAATGGTCAACTGTTCCAAAAGTATTTTACAAGTAACCTTTTGGATATGACTCAAAAAATGCAAACCAATATGCAGTTTAACTGGTCCAAAGGAATGGGGCCAAAATTCTGGCTGAAAAAACATTGTCCAAAGCCATTTTGGGAGTTTATGAAAAAGTACTTTCCCAGACCAATTTGGAATGCTATGAAAAAGGTTTACCACTCATTCAAAAGGGAAAGGGCTGCGGGATAGCATGGTATTTTCGTCATCAGTCTTTTTATTTATATTTTTGCCATTCACTCTATTAGGATATTATCTTCTGAAAGAAAATTACAGGAATGTTTTCCTCATACTTGTTTCGTTGGCATTTTATGCTTGGAGCGGTCCAAAATATTTGATTGTTTTATTAGTCTCTATTTTTATTAATTATATTTTTGGACTGATATATTTCCGCATTCAAAGCAGTGGCAGTTGGGTGCGAAAAACGATGCTCTTTTTGGGTATTGCAACAAACCTTGCGATGCTGATTTACTTTAAATATTTTAACTTTTTTATCAGTACAATAAATACGATTGGCAAAACATCCTTTACATTAAAAGAAATTGCCTTGCCGCTTGGAATTTCATTTTTTACGTTTTGCGGCATTTCTTATATTGTAGATGTCTACAATGGCAAAGTCATGGCACAAAAAAGACCCTTGAAAATAGCACTTTATTTATCATTTTTTCCGAAACTGGCGCAGGGACCTATCACGCGTTATGACGATATGGTAGGGCAAATTGAAAACCGAACCTGTACACTGGAAAAATTCAGTGAAGGGGTATGGCGTTTTACCATTGGTCTTGCAAAAAAATGGTGATTGCCAATCAATTGGGCGTCATGGTAGACAGAATCTATGCAAACCCGGCCGAAAACAACACAGCAGCAATTGCATGGCTCGCCTCTATTGGATATACTTTCCAAATTTATTTTGACTTTTCCGGATATTCCGATATGGCCATTGGGCTGGGCAAAATGTTTGGATTTGATATCATGGAAAACTTTAACTATCCGTATGTTTCCAAAACTATGACGGAATTTTGGCGCAGGTGGCATATATCACTTTCCACATGGTTTCGTGATTATCTTTACATACCGCTTGGCGGAAACAGGACAGGCAATGTATATATCAATTTATTGATAGTTTTTGCCGTGACCGGGTTGTGGCATGGAGCAGCGTGGAATTTTGTAGTTTGGGGATTGTTTCACGGTGTATTTATCTTAGCCGACCACTTCATGAAAAACAAGCACATTGAAATTAAATTGCCTAACGTAGTAAAAGTTTTCATAACGTTTTTCATTGTCAACATTGGGTGGGTTTTGTTCCGTGCACCCAGTCTAACTTATGCTATGAAAATGTTTGGTGTAATGTTGGGTGTAACCCATACAAATGCAAACGGGATTTTGCTTTCTTGGTATTTGTCGCCTAAGCTAATGTTCCTACTCATTGTGGCAGTGTTGGCATCAATAGATTGGCAAAGAATTATGCCGAGATTCTTAAATAGCTTTGAGGGTACTAATGCCCAAATTATCCTTAAAGATATGGTGATGGTTGTTCTTTTGGCGGTTTCTATTATGCTTGTAATAACCTCAGCTTACAATGCATTTATCTATTTTCAATTTTAGGGGGGTGGACGAGATGTCTATGAAAAAAATGAATTCTATATTTCTAGCAACTGTTTTTTTAATCGGTATATTTTTACCCATTGTTTTTGCGGATAAAAAAGGGGGAGGAATTTCCCCGACAGAAAACCGTACTTTGGCTAAATTTCCAGAAATTTTTTCAACGCAAAACATAAGAGACGATGTGGAAAATTGGATCAATGATAATGTGGGATTTCGAGAGCAGTTATTAAATACAAATGCTTTCTTGAATTATCGGCTTTTTCATACGTCGCCAACGGATAGAGTTATGGTTGGAAAAAATGATTGGTTTTTTTATACTTGGGACCATAATATTGACATAGCAAAAGGAACCTATCCCTTAACACAGGAAATGCTAGAAAAAATCAAGTCAACTCAAGAAAGAATTCAGAGGGCTTTAAAACAGAAGGGAATTGAGTATGTACTTGTCCTAACTCCCAGCAAGGCAAGCGTATATCCGGAAATGATTGGTGGATGTAATTTTTCGGTGCGGCAGACACCGATTGATATTGTGACAGATTATTTAAAGAAAAATACTACTATTAATGTAGTTAACACGAAGCCTGCACTGATTGACGCCAAGGATAATCAAACTGTATTTTTTCAAACGGATACCCATTGGAATGAGGAAGGTGCCTTTATAGGCTATAAAACAATGATGCAGCATCTGTATCAAAATGGTTTAATAGATGTCCCGCCAATCGAAATTGAGCAGATTCCTAGTGTTTATAAAGGAGAATTTTCCTCAATGATGGGGAATCGTAATTTATTACCTCCTGAGGAAATAAATGCAACCAAGATTATTAATCCGAAAGCTATTGAGGTTCAAAATGAAGATTTATTAAATGAAATTTGTAACGAACAAACAGGACATAATTTCTTTTCAACAGGTTGTCATTTTTATGAAAATACAAGTTGCGCAAATAAAAAAATATTGATGTATGGCGATTCATATTTTGGAGGATGGAAAGTGCAACAATTAGTTGCAGAAAATTGTTCCCATCTTGATTTTATCTGGTCCGATTATATTAAAGATAATATCGTGAAAAAGACAAAACCCGATATACTAATATTTGAAAGAACGGAACGATATATCAATACATTGGCACAGGACTGCGATCCAAGGTTACTAACACAGCCCTTAGAAAATCCAAATGCAGAACTACACTCCGATTATGATGAAATTCATAAAAATCAAAATACATCCATCAAAATCACTATGAAAAACTTATCAAATTCAAGTATGAGTGAAGATGGCTGGGTCCGTTTATGTATTTTTCCGGATGGCAAGGAGGCTGGTTATCGTGTAAATATTCCGGATAATTTGGAAATAAAACCAAGCGAGACTTACACATTTACAATAGATAACATTGATCAATATGTAGGTGACAACAATTATTTGGAATTTCAGATGGTTGAGGAAGGGATAACTTATTTTGGTCAGAGGATTAGAATAGATTTAAAAGAGTGACTGTTGAAAGGTGTATGAGATGCTAAAACGAATAGAAACGAAAATCATATTAGCATTGCTAGGTTGTTTCCTCATATCTGTTGCATTTTCAGCTGTCTATCGATATGATAACCAAAAAGTTATCATATCAGGGCATGAAACAGATTATGCTGCGGCAGAAGATTATTCTTATTACATAGACAGCATTACAAAAAATGATAAACAAGTTCGGATAGAAGGCTGGGTTGCAAAACTTGGGCAAGATATTGATTATGTTAACCGCACAATTGTATTGATAGATACTAAGGGCCAACTTTATCATTTAAATACGGTTATGGTCGTTCGGACTAGTGTTACAGAATATTTCAACGATGGACATGATTATGATCACTCAGGAATTTGTGCAGCGTGTATGTTATCCGATTTGCAGCCAGATGAGACTTATAAAGTAGGAGTCATTATTCGAGAAAAAGACGGTTCGACGTCTTTGTTAATAACAGATAAAACCGTCAGCGGGTGAGGAAGTTATGATGGAAAAGAAAACATGGAAGCAAAAAATTAAACAGTTTTATCATAGTGAATACATGCCGTTTGCTGTGTTTGGGATTGCAGTTTTCCTAATGATATGCAGAGTCACTTTTCAAGACGGTGATGATACATATTTTCAACAAGCATTTGCACAGTATGGAATATTTCCATTCCTTAAACAAAGATATTTTACTTGGAGCGGTCGGATGTCATCTGAGGCCGTCTTAGGATTAATGAATTTTAATTTGCCGTTATGGAAAATATTGAATTCTTGTATGGCGGCTTTCCTGATGCTTTGTCTTTCCAAGTTCGCAACAGCTCAAATTGAAGATCCACATAAAAGGAAAATAATAAATATCATTTTATGCTGTGCATTCTTTACCATTTACCCTTATACCATCACTTCCAGTGTAGTTTGGTACACAGGATCATTCTTCTATTTATGGCCCACAGTGGCTTTGCTTTGTGCTTTGTTACCTTTTTATTATGCTCTTATTGGGAAAAGAACTGTGTATAAAATTACTTATATTCTGTATTATATTGCTACGGCATATGCCTGTTACGTAGAGCAGCCACTCGCGGTTTTCGCTTGCTTTGGCTTTTTGACATTCATTTATTTAAAAGTAAATAAAATGAAAATTGCCAATAAACTTGTAGGCCAGTATGTATTTGGATTAATCAATATTACAGTTTACATTTTGGCTCCCGGAACCAGAGTTCGTGCAGGGAAGGAAATTCAGTGGTATCTAGATTTCCAGATGTTGACTCCTGTAGATAAGGTTTTCCAAGCTGTCAATTGGACAAATCGTCATTATATAACGGCATCAAATTTATTGTTTTTTATTTTTACAGTATTAATTTTCGCGGTGTATTTTAATCGTTACAGAAAAGAAAATACAAGCCTTGTGATAGCATCATCCTTACCTGCGTTGTTCTGTTTAGGAAGACTGATTCCATTTAATGTCTTGCTAAGTCGTGTTGCAAATTACCAGCACGGTATGACTCCAAATTTTTATCAAGATGAGTCGACTAAGCAAATTACAATTGATATTGAAAAAAGCCTTGATAAGTTATTTTATAATACTATGTCTGCTGGCCCCAACAATATTAATACAGGTTGGTCTTCTCTATTGCCGTCTATTTTAACACTGACTGTATTGCTTTTTGCTGCGGTGTTATTGATGAATGCTTTTTCTAATAAAGCGCTGAACTTTTTTACAACAATTTTATACTTAGCTGCTTTGACTACAGGATATATCATGGCTATTTCTCCTACTATTTTTGCAAGTGGCAGCCGTGTGTTTTTCATAGGAGACGTTTTAATTTTACTTATTATTGGGATACTGCTAAAAGAAATAATAACCGATTCGAATATCGGTCAAACATCATATTTTAAAAAAATGGTATTTGGAATGGTGGTTTTTGCTGGAATAATGGTTTTGGCATATATAGTAGATTATGCGAACCGTATCTTATGTCTTTGATGTAAAAATAGTCGTAAGGTTATTTTAGGGCTGGAATTTAATAAGAAGTTTTATGTTTAGATATGCTTTCTTTCAAAAACGGCAGGATGAAACTTTTAAGTTTGTAAGGGGTAGTTAAATGTTATTGTCCATTGTAATTCCTTGTTATAATGAATATGATTCAATTATGCAGACATATCGTACAATCACAAATATCATAAAAGCTGAATCTGACAAAGAAGGATATTCGTATGAATTAATTTTTATTGATGATGGCAGTAATGATGAAACATTAAAAATTATTCAAAATTTTTGTGCAAGTGATGCAAATTCAAAATATCTTAAATTGCAATAACAAATTGAACACTTTCACTGGATAAAGTTATCTACGGGTTTAAAGTATAAATTCTGTCCAGTTGAGCATCAAACAGTTCCTCAGGGGTCTGATAACCTAATCGTTTCCTAGGCGTGGCGTTTATCTCGTCTGCAAACATTAAGATTTGTTCGGCGGTAAAGCCATTGATGGAGCGACCCTTTGGGATATATTTTCGTAGTATGCGATTGGTCCTCTCATTTACAGGTCGTTCCCAAGCAGAATAGGGATGAGCAAAGTAGATTGCCGTGCCTAGTTCTTCAAAGGCTGAAAATGCCGCAAACTCACTGCCGTTATCTGTGGTAATACTGCGAAACACCTGCGAAAATTTCTCGCCATACTGTTCCTTTAGCTGTTCCATGGCACTGGCAACACCGGTGGTTGTTTTGCCGTCAATTCGAATTGAAAGATAATATCCTGTCAGGCGCTCTACAATGGTAAATACAACTGCCTCACCGCTTCTTTTTCGGCCCAGTACCGTATCAGATTCCCAGTGTCCAAATGTGTTTCGCTCTGCTACCTCAGGTGGCCGCCAATCAATGGATTTCCCATTGATACGCTTAGAAAGCCGTGGTTTTCTGCGAGAATGCCTATTTAATACCTCAGGAAGTTCAAATAGCGTGAGCGGTAATTCCCCTTTCCACAGCATATGATATAGAGTTTTTGTACATGGGATTTCCTTGGCTGGAAAACGATGTTCGCTTCGGGCCCGCCCTACGCACTCATCAAAAGACCAATTATGCTTACGAACCTTTTTAACCATCCAACGGATGAAGTCGGAGTTCCTGGATACCGTTCTAGGGCGATGGCAACGACTGCGATTCGCTTTGTAGACTGCAGCTCCACGTTTGGCTGAGTAGCCGGGTTTGCGACCTCGGCCGGAGTATTCCGGTGTGCCACGTCGTAGTTCATAGCCCACGGTAGAGGGGCTGCAATTGATTGCGCTAGCAATCTTTCGATTGCTAAATCCCATCTTCTTTAACTGTTGGATTGCGCCACGCTCTTCTGCTTTAAGATGCTGTCCCCTCTTGCGTTCTTCGATCTTTATGATAGAATGGTTCTTGTCCATAGTGTTCAGGCCTTTCTGTCAAGATTGAGAGTGGTAACTTTATCCTAACAGTTCCCTGTGCGCTATGGAATCTTTTTATGTGTTCAATTTGATTTTACAATCTACCAAATTCAAAATATATCTCTTTTAGCCGTAACTTTGGTAAAGAATCTGCTATGCTTGCGGGACTTACATACGCTGAAGGAGATTGTGTGGTAATTATGGATGCAGATTTGCAACATCCGCCGGAATTAATACCCAAAATGATTCAATATTATCATGAGGGGTATGATCAGGTTATTGCAAAACGAAATCGGCATGGGGATAAAAAATCCAAATCTTTAGCAGCAAATTTGTATTATAAATTTGTTAATAAAATAGTCGATGTTGATTTAACCGATGGTATCGGTGATTTTCGTTTATTAAGCAGGAAAGCTGTTAATGCGTTACTCTCAATAAATGAATATAACCGTTTTTCTAAGGGGTTATTTTCTTGGGTAGGTTTTAAGAAGAAAATAATAGAATATGAGAATTCGCCACGGATAGCTGGAGAAACTAAATGGAATTTTAAAAAATTGCTCAGTTATGGAATTGATGGCATAACTTCTTTTAATAATAAACCACTTCGCATTTGTTTTATGCTTGGAGCAATTTCAATTTTACTTGGCTTTTTTTATATCTTATGGACTTTTATCGATATCATCAGATATGGCATTACTGTACCAGGTTATTTCACAATCATTTTAGCAATTTTAATCATTGGTGGAGTACAATTGATTTCTATTGGGGTAATTGGAGAATACATTGGGAAAATCTACTATGAGGTAAAGAAGCGACCGCACTTTTTGATTGATAAGACTAACATTGTGGAGAAAAAGCAGAATGATAAAAGAGATAGGAAACATTTTTGATAAGCGGTTCATAAAGTTCATCTTTGTAGGTGTCATTAATACCCTTGTCGGAACAGCGATTATGTTTGCTCTATATAATTTAGCAGGCTGTAATTATTGGTTTTCAACAGCTGCAAATTACATTGTGGGCAGTATTTTAAGCTATTTTTTAAATAAATATTTTACTTTTCAAAACAAAAATCGTTCATGGAAAATTGTAGCCAAATTTATCTTAAATATTGCAGTATGCTACCTTGTGGCATATGGACTTGCAAAACCGGCTGTGTTGTGGATTCTTTCCGGTCAATCGCAAAAGGTTCAAGACAACGTAGCAATGCTGGTCGGTATGGGGTTCTTTACTTTGTTGAACTATGCAGGGCAAAGATTTTTTGCATTTAAGGTGCCAAACGACAAAAATTAGAAAGGTTAAGACGGCAGTGCAAAAATCATAATGCCGTCTTAACCCTTTATTACTCGCAAATATAAAATCCTGTTGATGCCCAGATTGCAGCATAGTCCGCAATGTTAGAAGCGTCACATAGTTCAATTGCATTGTTATAGCATAAAACCAACGCATTGTTTATGGCGGGGGTAAAACCGCATGATGAAGTAATATTTAGACTACCGTAGTTAGCAATTGTAAATGGCAGCCCAAATACGCGTACACGACCGGCCATTCCGCCTTTATTCGAAAGCTCAAAATTAAGATTGATAATCACGAGTTTTCCAAATTTATAATATTTACCGACTGGTTGAATAGCAAAAGTTGGCGAGCCGGCCACCGTATCACCTTTCAGGATTGGAGTCCAATTACCTGAAATCATATCTGGTGTAGCGCCAACATCAGCCGCCGTTGGCATTTGTACAAGCTTTTTTTGAGCGTTAAGTGTTGCAAGCCCGCCGGCAATATCTTTTTGTGAATTGATTTGTTCGGTGATTGTATTTTGATTCATTTGTAAGATGCTTTGAGAGGTTTTTATAGCATCAGATGCAGCGTTTAGGGCCTCTTGTGTTTTATTTATAGCAATGTCCAAAGCGTGAAACTCTGAGGTGCTTTTTATGGCATTCTCATAATTTGATGATGCAATATATAGGTTGGGTGTAGGAAATTTTAACACGCTGTTGTCAGGATAGGTCACGCGAATTACACCATTCTTCGTCAAACCGCTTACGGCGGTGCATTGTGCAGTCAACGTAACCAGCGCAATTCCGTTTGCCGCGGATTCTTGGGGTATATCCGCTTGCAAGAAAATTTTTGTTCCATCCGGTTTTGTGAAATAAAACGTGACAGTTTTGTCGGTTAGATCCAATGGCGTCGAATCATCTAAAAACAGTTGAAAATTCAAAATTTCTGAATTGGTTTCTCCTTGTAGAACGTTGATATACTCATGTTGCCCGCAGTTGCTGTCTTCTCCATTCCAGTTTTTCTTCGGATTGTTTTTGTACAGATACACCGGTATGTTAGCAAACATATATTTTCCCCCTGTATAAGTATTTTCACTATACCTGATGAAGGGGGACAAAATTGCCCTAAATAAGCAAATTTTTAGATGATTTTTAGGCGAGGACATAAATATGATTACAATTTTAATGGCATCGTATAACGGAGACCAATATATCGGTGAGCAAATCGAGTCCATTCTGCGCCAAACGGAAACGGACTGGAAACTGGTGATACAGGATGACTGTTCCTCAGATGCCACCTATCAAATTGCATGCAGGTATGCCGCAAAATACCCGGAAAAAATTGCAGTTTTTCGGCGTGCTGAAAATTCGGGCAGCGCGGAAAAGAATTTTTTCAGTATGCTTGCCTATGCCGACAGCGACTATATCATGTTCAGTGATGATGACGATGTTTGGCTGCCGAATAAAATTGAAAAAAGCATGGAAATGATGCGAAAAGAGGAACAAAAAAACGGAATAGACAAGCCTGTTTTGGTGCATTCGGATTTAGTGGTTGTGGATGAAAATCTGAATATGCTGTCTCGTTCCATGTTTCAGCGCCAGAATCTTGACGCAAAACGATGTCGGCTTCACAATATCTTAGTTCAGAATATTGTAACCGGCTGTACTATGGCAGTAAATCGGTCTCTTATTCGGATGGTTACCAAAACCGAGATGCCGGAGAAAGCCATTATGCACGACTGGTGGTTTGCGCTGATTGCTTCCGCGTTTGGAACCATTGCATTTGTGGATACGCCAACAGTACTGTATCGTCAGCACGGTAAAAATGCAGTGGGTGCGAAAAATGCAAATAGTATCACCTATAATTTCAAAAGGCTGATTCAGCCCATGCAAGCCAAAACTGCTTTGAACAACACGTATTTGCAGGCGCAGGAATTCATGGAACACTATAGCCGTATGCTGGATGAAAAGTCGTTAAGATTAGTAAAAGACTTTGCCACAATACCTTATCTTTCGAAAATACAGAAGATAAGAATGCTTTATAAGCACGGCTTTTGGAAAAGCGGATTCTACCGAAAGTGCGGTCAGGTACTTTTTATTTAGGTGCCTTTTAAAGTAATTGGAATGGAATGATAATTGTGGATTTGTCAGTCATAATGATTAATTACAATACCAAAGAATTAACGGCACAAGCTGTTGCATCCATTTTTGATTGCAGTCCGGCATTGGATTTTGAAATTATAATTGTGGACAACAGCAGTGATTCCACACAGCAATACGATTTGACAAGGGACGGAGTCCGTGTTTTTAATCATGTGGACAATAATGGTTTTGGAAATGCCTGCAATATCGGCGCGGCCAACGCACGGGGCAAATATCTGCTTTTCTTAAATTCCGACACCATCATGCATCAAGGCACGCTGGAGCAGTGTGTTGCGTATTTAAAGGCACATCCTCAAGTTGGAGTGCTCGGAGAAAGGACATTATTAAAAGACGGCACGCTTGACCATGCATGTAAACGCGGATTCCCGACTCCTTCCGCGTCTTTTTATTATTTTACCGGTTTGGATAAAAAGTTTCCTCATAGCCGAAAAATTGGGGCTTATCGGCAAACCTTTTTGGATGAGCGGTCGGTTGGTGAGGTGGATTCCGTTGCAGGTTCTTTTTTGATGATGCCGGCAAAGCTTTTTAAAGAAATCGGTGGGTTTGATGAGTCATTTTTCATGTATGGCGAAGATTTGGACTTGTGCTATCGGGTGAAAGAAAAAGGCTATCAAGTGATTTACTATGGCAAAGTTTCCATCACTCACCTCAAAGGACAGAGCGGATTACATACGAAATCCCCAAAGGTGCTTTATCATTTTTACAATGCAATGAAACTGTTTTATCGGAAGCATTACAAAAAAAAGTACGGTCCGTTTGTTGGGGCCGTAGTTTATAGTGCGATTGAAGTAAAATATATTATTTCGCTGATGCGGATAAATAAAAGATAGGGTGGTATGGTAGATTGTAAAATCAAATTGAACACATAAAAAGATTCCATAGCGCTCAGGGAACTGTTAGGATAAAGTTAGCTAGTGTCAAGGGAAGTTCGCAATTTAGGGGCTCCGAAAAATGAATTAGGCTACGTTTAACAGTGAAAGAATGGTTTTTGGGTTTAAGTATGCTCTAGAAACAGACCAGTCTTCCGCATATTCCATGAGACATGTTGTTACCAACCGTAGGTAGGAATCCGGATTGGGAAATATTCCGACTACGCTGGTTCTGCGGCGGATTTCCTTGTTTAGTCGTTCCAACATATTGGTCGAGGAAATTTTGCGAGCATCGAGTTCCGGAAAAGCATAGAAGGCTAGAGAATCTTCCAGTCCATCTTGCAGAAGCTCAATTGCTTTTGGAAAGCGTTTTCCATACTGTTCTGATATTTGCTCTGCGCGTTGCCTAGCTATTTCAGCGGAAGGTGCCAGCCAAATCTCTTTTAACTGAGCCGCAAAGGATTCTTTTTCCTTCTGGGGTACATGAGCCAAAATATTTCGCATAAAATGGACTTTGCACCGTTGCCAAGAGGCTCCCGGAAAACTCTCACGGATGGCTGCAATCAGCCCTTTATTTGCGTCTGAAATCACCAGGAGCGGTATTTTCAGACCACGATCGAGAAGACTTTGAAACAATTGAGAATAACTTTCTTTGGATTCATCGAGCATTGGCTCCACGGCGAGGATATCCCTATGCCCCTGTTCATTGACGCCGCAAACTACCATCACAGCCATGCTGACGACCCGGCCATCCATACGAATTTTTTCATACAGTGCATCTGTCCAAATGACAGGATAGCGACCCGTCAGAGGCCGGCTGCGGAAGTACTGCACCTGCTCGTTAAGGCCTTTCGTCATTTCACTGACTTGACTGCGGGAAAGATTCTCAATTCCAAGACTGCGAGCTAGTTTCTCCATCTTTCGCGTAGATACACCCTGCACAAACGCTTCTTGAACCACTTGAATCAGCGCTGCTTCACTGCGCTTGCGTTCTGTTACGAAAAACGGGATATAGCCCTGATTTCGGAGTTTTGGTACCATCAGATACATCGTCCCCATACGAGTATCCAATCGACGTGGCCGATAGCCGCAGCGGTAATCACGGCGGGACGGATTGTGTGCATTCTTTTCTGCGCCAATAATACCGGAGACCTCTGCTTCCATTAGACGGGTACACAGCCATTCCAGCATTGACAGCATTGGATCCGGCTGCGCCATACATTTTAGTAGCAATTCTGTCAAATCTGTGGTATCCTTTTTTTGAGTCATTGGGTATCTCTCCTTCTTTGAATGTCTTATCACCATTCATTTTATCGGAGTCCCAATGACTTTTCTATGCCTTTATGAAATTGCGAACTTTATTGTACTCTATCTAAAGTTACCACACTCAATACTGACAGAAAGGCCTGAACACTATGGACAAAAAACATTCTATCATAAAGATCGAAGAACGCAAGAGGGGACAGCATCTTAAAGCAGAAGAGCGTGGCGCAATCCAACAGTTAAAGAAGATGGGATTTAGCAATCGAAAGATTCAATTGCAGCCCCTCTACCGTGGGCTATGAATTACGACGTGGCACGCCGGAATACTCCGGCCGAGGTCGCAAACCCGGCTACTCAGCCAAACGTGGAGCTGCAGTCTACAAAGCGAATCGCAGTCGTTGCCATCGCCCTAGAACGGTATCCAGGGACTCCGACTTCATCCGTTGGATGGTCAAAAAGGTTCGTAAGCAAAACTGGTCCTTTGATGAGTGCGTAGGGCGGGCCCGAAGCGAACATCGTTTTCCGGTTAAGGCAATCCCATGTACAAAAACTCTGTATCATATGCTGTGAAAAGGGGAATTACCGCTCACGCTATTTGAACTTCCTGAGGTATTAAATAGGCATTCTCGCAGAAAACCACGGCTTTCTAAGCGTATCAATGGGAAATATTCATTGATTGGCGGCCACCTGAGGTATCAGAGAGAAACACATTTGGACACTGGGAATCTGATACGGTACTGGGCCGAAAAAGAAGCGGTGAGGCAGCTGTATTTACCATTGTAGAGCGCCTGACAGGCTATTATCTTTCAATTCGAATTGACGGCAAAACAACCACCGGTGTTGCCAGTGCCATGGAACAGCTAAAGGAACAGTATGGCAAGAAATTTTCCCGAGTATTTCGCAGTATTACCACAGACAACGGCAGTGAGTTTGCGGAATTTTCAGCCTTTGGAAAACTTGGCACGGCAATCTACTTTGCTCATCCCTATTCTGCTTGGAAACGACCTGTAAATGAGAGTACCAATCGCATACTACGAAAATATATCCCAAAGGGTTGCTCCATCAATGGCTTTACCGCCGAACAAATCTTAATGTTTGCAGACGAGATAAACGCCACGCCCAGGAAACGATTAGGTTATCAGACCCCTGAGGAACTGTTTGATGCTCAACTGGACAGAATTTATACTTTAAACCCGTAGATAACTTTATCCAGTGAAAGTGTTCAATTTGTTATTGCAATTTAAGAAACTTAAAAAAAACAGGACCCCAGAGATCTTATTTTCCCGGAGTCCTGCGAAAAAATTCAATCCACGCCCCCATTTTGGGGACGACTCTAAGACCTCCAGCGCGATTTCAACCCACGTTCATCTAATGAACGACATTTAAATAGCAGGTCAACATCTACACCATTGTTTTTAAATCATTCTGGTGCAGATGACCCCTGAAGGCAAATTTTCATTATGTACTGTTACAATATAGTCAGAATAGGCTCTGGCAGGCATTGCCTTATTCTTCCTTTCTGCTGTTACAAGATCAAAAAGTTTATATGCAGGAGCATTGCCTAACTCACTTTCATGGCGAAACACAATTAATTCTTTTACAGCCATTTTTCCACGAGCTGAAGAACGATCATTTTCAAACATATTTATAATTGCTTCCCACAGCAAAGAAAGATCATCCTCGGAAAATCCAGTAACACAACGTGCCAAGTTCGCAGAAACAAATCCTTCCGCACGATATAGTGCATATGGAACAATATATTTCCGCCCCATTTCTCTGTTCTTTTTTTGAGCATCCTCTTCAGTAGAAACTGCCGCACGGGTAATCGTAATTTCTTGGGGCAGAATCGGATCAATGCTACGAGCAAATGAGATCTGCACAGGACCTCGTATCTGCCCACAATTCAAGGCAGCCTTGACAAAGGTTGTCATAACTGCTCCAAAGGTTCGAATATCATAGTACTGGCTACACATATAATCTCTGATCTGGTAGTCAATGTTGGGATTATTTTTCTTACTTATCCTTTTTCCATCTATACCGAGCGCTTGATATGCATTTTGGTCGCTAATGCTAAGCGGTGGCCCGTTCTTAATATAGATACGATAGCCAGGTTGATCCTTTTTTACAGCTTCAACATAATTTCGGATTTTTCGCTTAAGACAGACATCAGTAACAATTCCAAAACCAGTTTCTGGATCAATACGTGGCATATTTCCAGCATCCGGATCACCGTTTGGATTTCCATTCTCTACATCGAAAAAAATAATGAAGTCATATCTGTTTTTAATCGGATTTAATATATTATATCACCTCTATTTCTTTTTATTTTTTGGAGTGAAAAAACTTTGTACTTGATGATAATACCCCAAAACGAAGATCGACTGATCATTTAAACAAAGATGTTCAGGAAACGAATTTTTCTTTAACTTTAACTTATCCATAATTTCAGCTATCAGTTTATTCTCATAATTGCTAAATGCCATGCTCTTCATTCTTTTCTGGATCGTCGCAATATGATTTTTATGTAATTTGAAAAGTAAGGGAAAAACTCTTTGTGGCATAGCACATGCTAATGCAAAATAAGGATCCTGAATGGTTGTGTTAATACTAGGAGTCGCATCTATTTGTACTTTCTCAAGCATGGCAAACAACCGGCCTAATAGATAAGCGCAGTTATTGCTATTTTCATTTAATGACACTGATAGGACTTCCATATATGCATGCTTGTCAATTTGTCGTAACAAATAGGCTTTAAGAATAGCCGCTCGACCACGAGTGATCTTTCGAATGTTTCTCTCCTTTTCGCTCCGTTCCGCACGAATGCGCAGTAATACTACATTCTGCAACGTCTTTGGAAACGGATAGCCTAAAAGAATAGCTCGCAGAACTTCTCCGATCAGCTGAGGTGACACATACTCATCGCTTGAGTGTGAAGCAACGGTTTCATGCAGTAGCCAGTAGGGTGTAAGATAAGAAAACTCCTGAGGAGCATGAATAATTTCAATATCTTTGTAATATTGGCTAAGATTCTTAAGAAAGTTTCCAAAGCTGTCGTGTAAAAAAAAACGCACAGAAATCCGAGCTGCATTCGGTTCCAAAGCTAGGATATAAAAAGATGTTTCTAAGTCCATATCTTTGGCAATTGCGTTTCCTGCCACCATATTCTCCATGATGTTTTGCAATAACTGCTTTGCTTTTTCATTCTCGGGATCAAAGAAAGCTGAAAAAATATCTCGATAGGCACGTTTAGTACTTGCTGCCCAATATATCACTGTTGTATTGCCTATTTGCAAACAATGCTTCTTGTCAGAAAGCAAATAGTTCAGTGCAGTTGTATAAGCAAACGCAGCATATTGTCCCACCGGTGCATTCATTCCCCGTGCGCAATCGCCACCATAGGACTCATAAGCTCTCGCATTGAAGCTAACTAAATTAGCTCCGGCTGTCTGTGCTCCTGCAAGTTCTTTAATTTTAGGATGGAGAATGGCTACAGGTTCAACTTTTCCAGTGACTAAGCAAGGCTTTTTTATTTCTGTGTGTTGAGAAATATAATGTTTCTCCCACACACAGCGAATCTCTGGATCATCCTGTGCAAACTTTCTACCGTTTAGCATGAAAATTAGGTTTCCACCCTCTAAAACCTCTTGCAAATTTTCCTCTATGTTAGAATTCTTTGAAGCCTTTTCCGGATCCCATTTTTGGAAGAAAGCCGTTACCGCCTTCGCTAGGGGAGTATGTACACCCTGGAGTAATTCTATATGAAATTTACGGCTAGCTGCAAAACATTTGGCAGATCGATTCGGATTGCCTTTACGATCTATCCCCAGTAGATATGTAGAATTATCACACAAAAAATTGGCAGAAACATTCGCAGAGCGTGGAAGTTGCTCCGGAACTTCTATATCACGCGGTACCTGAACTACCTTTTTTTTAAGTTGTTTCGTTGCTTTTATATTTACAATATTCAGAAGAGTACCATTTTCTGATAAATTTAGTGCGTAAGAGACTTTCACTATACAGTAACCGGGTTTTGGCAGTTTACCTTCTGCCGCCATTAATTCATAGTACTCCACCAGTGACTGCAAAATCATGTTTTTACCTCACTATTGGCGACGTCTATTTTACCATCCTTCATCATGGCGCGAAAAAACATAGGAGATATATCTTGAGGATTTGAATAGTCCATGTCATACAGCATAAATCCTAAATCTTTTTTTCCTAGATTTTCTTTTGCAATTGGCACAGATTCACTTTGAAACAAGCGGAAAAAAGCCGGAAACTCACGACATCCAAGATATGGAGTATGAAAGCACTGCCCTTTTTTCAGCCTCCGCATTAAAATAGCATAGTGTTTCTCCTTTGAATCATTTTGTCCACCTTTACCTGTCAATTCAAAATGAGCATCAATTACATATCGAACATTGCGTAATATCATAGCGGTACGTTGTTGAATAACCTGGGGGGTGTGTGCATACAGATATGGCACTTTATCACCATTTAAGGCAGCTAAACCATCACTCCGTAATAATTTTTCTGAAACCTCATTTCGGCGAACATTGGTAAATCGAATGGGATTGCACACATAAATACTGTCAATTCGATATCGTATTTCAGGTTTCCAATAAATTGCTTCCAAAATACCTCGTGCTACTGACGGTGGCATTACATCGTAGGAAACCCGTTCTACCTTCATTTCTGGCCTACAAAATAACGCCAGTGAACCCCATACCTCTACTCTGACTCCATAACCCATTGTAGCACTCCTTTCAATTTATTGATGGGGTAGGTAGTAAGAAGAAGTTCATCATGGTTATAATGTTCATCCATTCATACACTACTCAAAGTTAACATAAATTGGAATTTTTGGGTCGGTTTTGGTGTGCTATGAAAGCGTCTCATATTCTTTCATACAGCCCTGCTATCCTGGAAGAACACACCAGAGATTTCTTAAACTCATGAAAAACAAATATCCAGAAAATCATTTAACCTTAATGGACAAGTAATTGCATAAGAATTTTTGTTATTCATCAAAGTGTAGCGCCATACTTTTTCAAACAGATCTATATTTTCATTACTTTTCATTATATACTTAGAAATGCAGTTTTTCAATCTATTTGTCACATTCAATAGCTCAAATATTGTAGTCCTACATCTTACTTCATAGATAGTAGGTCGAGAGCCTCGACATGCAATGTGGCGACCGTGGTAAGTTATTGCACTGAATCCGTACATTATTTGCGTTAATACTTTTGGGCTCTATGTCCAATAAGTTTAGGGTCATCCAAAATATAAACATCGGATGGAGTAGCTTAGCGCCGCTCTATTTCTTTTTCTATTTTAAATTTATCCAAACTATTGGCATAGAGACTACAAATCAAGCATAATTTTTTGACCCTATTTTGACCCTTCGTGTAAGGTCAAATGCGGTCAAAAGCGGTATCTTTAAAATTAATAATAAATGTCAAAAAATCCGCAAGGCCTAGAGCCATGCGGATTTTTGTGGAGCTGCTAACCAGATTCGAACTGGTGACCTCGTCCTTACCAAGGACGATGTTTCAGATGCATCTTATGGCAGAGGTGACAAATTTAATATATTACACGCCGAGCCGATGTTGTGATCCGTGTACAAGCCTTGAACGCACAAAAAAACATAATGGTCCGAACCCTAATTTATACGACACTTGTACGACATAAAAAGTGTTTTTTCATGTTCTATAATGAATCGACATTTGTGTAAATACCGATTCTGATGCGATTTTGAGCATTATCGTACATTCTATTTTTACTTTTTGAAAGATTTAGGTTCTTGTGAGTAATCCTCGTGCAGGTTCAAGTCCTGTCACCCGCACCAAAGCGAAAAGCCGCATGAATACTGGATTCTTACTGATTTTCCAGTTGTTCGTGCGGCTTTTTTATTTTTCTTTTTGATATGTTATTTTGGATCGTACGACATTTGTACCGAGTTTTAGCCCTTTGCGCAGGCCCCTATCTTTGTACGCCATTCCGGTTGCCGGTGCCTAAATTTGTTTGATACAGTGTTTGTTTACGATTTCAACACTGAGTACCGTATTTTCGAATGGTTTATATAAATGTTCTATTCTATCTAGAAGTTTGCGGACTGCAATTTGTCCCATTTCTTCTTTACGCACATTGACAGTTGCCAATTTAAGCATAAGAGAATTGGTCGAGGCAGCATTGTCAAAACCTGTTACTACAATATCATCCGGCACATTGTAGTTTAGTTGATTGAGAGCATAGATTAACTGTATGGCAGCTTCATCATTTGAGCAGACAAAAGCCTGAGGAATTTGCTTTAGCAATCTTATTTTTTGAACAATCCTTATTGTATCGTGTTGTATGATACTCTTTTCAATGTCATTGAGCACTGAAAATTGTAATATATAATCAACAAATTGGTTGTTGTTTTTTTCAAATGCCATAGAATGTATTGCTTGGCAATACCCAAAAAAGCGTTCTTTAATACTCATTGAGTAATCTAAATCACCAAAAAAACCAATACGCCTATATCCACGTTCTATGAGCAGCTGAGTCATTTGATAACTGCCTAATTTATTATCAGATAATACACAGTCAACAGGGACACACATGGAACTATGGTCAACCAAAATGATTGGTATAGAATGTTTTTTCAATTCCATTAAATATTCGTCACTGATTTGGCCTATGGAGATAATACCACACACTCTTTTCATTTTGACACATTCCGGAATTTCCCATAGCTGATCCCCAAAATGAATGAGTACATCATATCCTTTTCTTTTGGCCTCTTGTTCCACACCTAGAAGAATCTTAGCATAAAAAGTTGAATTTCTGAAATATTGTTTTTTAATTAAAATACATATATTTTTACTTGCTACTACATTCGTGTACTTTTTCTTGTCTTTAAAATATCCCATCCGCTCCGCTGTATCAATAATGCGGTTTCTCGTTTCACTGCTCACACCGCCTTTGTTGTTTAATGCAAGCGACACGGCATTGATTGATACATGAAGTCGTGTCGCGATATCTTTCATGGTTACTTTCTTTTTCATTATGCACTTCCACCTATTATAATTGATACACGAAAGTTAGAAAAAGCCGCTCTCTTTTAACAAGGGGCGGCAATCATTGTGGAACTATTAGAGTCGGGTGCATATTGTGTTAGAAACATAAAGCATCAAAAATCTCTTTTAGTGATATATCTGCCCGACAAATTTTATCATCCGCAGCACCATAATAGATGATCACATTTTCATTTTGAACATAGCATCCGCATGAGAACACTGCATTTCCAAAATAGCCGTTAGTTTCATATGGTTTGGTTGGTTCCAGTATGGGTTCTTTCGTCTTGGCAATCATTTTCCATGGCTGCATTTTATCAAGGAGCATTGCACCTAAGCAATAACGGCCTTGTTCATTTGCTGCATGATAGATCTCTATCCAACCCTTTTCCGTTTTAAAAGGAACGGCACCTGCGCCGATGCGTTCGCATTCCCATCCTTCATTGGATGTGCTGCAAAAATGCTTTTGATTGCCCCAATGGATTAAATCCGGGGATTCGCTGATCCACATATCACGTGAGTTGAATTCTCCACTGCATGGTCTGTTTAAAGCATAATACATGCCTCCTATCTTCTCAGGAAATATCACGGTGTCCTTATTGTCCGGTGCAAAAATAATTCCATGTCTTTTATACTCTTTAAAATCTTCTGTGCTAATCAGCCCAACAGCAGGACCACTGCGGCTTACGGCTGTATAGCAAATATAATATGTATTGCCGATTTGCGTTATTCTGGGATCTTCAATGCCCCAGCTTTCTTCTTCCGTTCCAGGCCAAATGAAAGGTTTTTCATCTATTGTAAAATGGTAACCGTCTTTCGAACGTGCAAGCCTTAGGTGTGAAAATGAAGTTAAATATTTGATTTTCGGTCCGCTGTTTGTATTCATTGTGATGACGCGTGGATCGGAAAAATCTAAATTTAAACTTTTATCATTTTTAACAGTTACAATATGGATTTTATTATTACCCATATTCATAACAGGCACATTAATATCGCCTTGACTGCTTGCGGCCGATTCAGAAACTCGGCAGAGCAAAAGAATTTCATCTTGATATTTGCAGACGCCGCAGTTGAAAACGCCGTCCACTTTTAAATTGCTTTGGCTAGGGTTTACATCTTCTTTTGCAATGATAGGGTTGTTTCTATATTTTATCATATTTTATTCTCCATCTCACATTTGTTACTTGCTTTTTTATTTCAGCATAAAGCTGATGCCCTCTTTAAAGTATTTAGAGGCACACAAAAACATGATAATAATCGGCAATGTAAGCAGTACAGAAGCTGCGTATAATGGGCCCGGGAAATTCCCCATTGCTTTAAATTGGGTTGTAATCAGTACGTTTAATGTTTGCATTTTGATGTCCGGTGAAACAAGCATATCCCACATTAGCTCATTCCAGCGAGTCATAAACATGGACAAAAACACAATCATAGTCACGGATTTTGTCATTGGCATCGCAATTTTGACGATCATTCCCAATTCACTAATGCCGTCAATTTTAGCTGCCTCGAAAATTTCATTCGGCAGAGTCTTGAAATAATTGATGTACATAAATATGGCCCATGTTGATATACAGAGCGGCAAAATCATTCCCAAATAGCTATTTGCCAGAGGTTTTATCAGTATGTATCTTGGAACTAGCAGTATCACAACGGGGAAGAACATTTGAAATATAAGGGAATAATAAATGATTTTTTTGCCTTTAAAGTTCAGCTTCGTTAAGGAATATCCAACACTTAAACCAACCAGCACAGAAATTAAAGCCGTAGGTAATGAAACGACAATAGAATTAAAAAGTGACCTAATCCACATAAACATATTGGATGGATCGTCCGTGTTGATTAAATATTTATAACTTCTTAATGTGGGGTGGGCAGGAAAGAATGATTTATCCACTAAATCCCACGGCATCAAGGATTGTATTAACATATAAAACAGCGGAAATAACGATAGAATTAATAATAGTATTACGATAGCAGTAATGAAAATGGTAGTTATCCTTTTAGTTCTTTTTATCATAATAACTTTCCCCCCCTTAACAACCGAATTTATTATTTAGTTTGTTCATCACCACTGTTATTAATTGTATCACTGCAAAAATCTGTACTGCATTTGCAATCGCGATCGCAGCACCTTGTCCGGACCTAAAATTCGTAAATGATGTTTTATAAATTTCCAGCAGCCATGTAGTTGTTGCATTATTTGGGCCGCCGCCTGTTAGTAAGAATGGCTCTGTATAAATGCCAAAGGACAGACCGGCTGCTAATACGATAACTGTTGTTAAAGTGGGCAAAATAATCGGCAGGGTGATATGAGTTAATTTGTGCCATCCGTAAGAACCGTCTAACGCGCAGGCTTCGTTCACTTCCGGGCCGATGCTTTCAATGGCGGACAGTAAAAACAGTGCATAATATCCTGACATTTTCCAAACGATGATGAATACAATAATCCAAAAAGCGGAATGAGGATTTTGGAACCAATCAATGTTGATATCAAACTTTTGTCTTAAGAATACATTTAATGAAGAATTATAACTGAAAAGAAATCGAATGATTACAGAAGTTGCTACACCGGATGTTAAATATGGAATGAAGAATAATACAGCAACAATACCCTTTATTTTATCAGGTAAGCTGGATACCAAAAGTGCAAGAATCAGTGCGACGATAAAGCATAATATCACTATTGGCACTAAATAACGAAAGGAATTGATAAATGCCGCCCGAATACTCTTATTGGTAAACATATTTTTAAAGTTTTGAAGGCCTACAAAAGTTTTATTCGGAGACATCATATTCCAATTCAAAGTGGAAAGCCAAATAGCCCATATGAGTGGGATTAAAAAAAATACGATGGAGTACACGATAAAAGGCACATTTAATAGCCAGCCGGAAAGGGTTTCCTTTCTGTTGCTCAATGTTTTTTTCATATAAATTCACCCTTTACTGCCAAAGATGACAGAACAATTTAAGCGTAAAATCCAAGAGTATTAGCTGCAAGAATTATGAAGTGCATAAAGATTTCTTGCGGTCAAGTGTTGTAAATATTATCTAAGAACCTCCTGAGATGTGAATCTGGGAGGTTCTTAGATAAGGTCTATTGGAGATTAACTTAAGTTACCCGCAGATTTCATCGCTTCAAATGCTGCATCCACATATTCGGAAGCGTCTGGGGCATTTAGCACAGGCTGCTCTTTGGCTTTTTCAATATACGGGCACATTCCTGCTTCACCTAATTGGGTTTGTATGTCCGTCATCTTATCCGATGCCATGCATGGAATACTATATTTAGAATATTCAACAAGGTCTTTCAGTGCCGGATGATTATTAATGACTTCATCAAATGCATCATTGTCCGAAATATCTCCGCGCACGGGCAGCATTGTAGTTGCTTTTAGCCATTCTACGTCTGTCTGTGTGCAATTTTCATCACTGTAAACCCATTTTATAAATGTAACGGCACCGTTGTGCTGGTCATCTGTAATATTACTGTTTTTGTAAAGAACAATGCCTTTGGAGTCACCGAAGTTATATGGAATATCCCCTTCATTTTTCACAAGGGATGGACCGTAAACATAGTCGCCGTCCATACCATATGATTTACCGGCTTCCTCTAAAGCTTGGATTTCCCATGGTGCACTTGGGCTTAACAGCACAGGCGTGGTTTCACCGGTCCATAAATCTGTAACTTCGCTTGTCTGTATGGTGTCGCCAAACTTGCCAAACAGTTCAAATGTATCAATGGTTCCTTGACGGTCCAAAGTAAGTTTGTCATTCTCTACCCAAGATGTTTTATTGGTCAACGCCATATACGCCATTTGAAAATCAAACCATCTCTCCCACCATTGATCTGCACGCAGCAAGGCAGGACGATATAATGTATGAGTCACGCCAATTGCAGAAAGTTCTGCTTGCTTTTCTTTAAACGCTTCCAAAACTCGATCCAAGTCTTCGACTGTTTGTGGCACTTGTGTAAATCCCAACGCTTTCAGTGCCTTCGCATTCCATTGCCAAGTGATTGGGTTAACGTATTCCGGAATGACATATTGTTTAGAATCAATTTCCCAACCTTTTATAATATCTTCCATCTTTTTTTCCGAAACGATATCTTTAAACCACTGTTCGTCCTGTAAATCGTAAATGACACCCGATTGTGCAAGAGTTGCTGCAAAGCTGCGGCTGATATTCTCAGAAATGGCAGGTGCGGTTCCTGTAACAATGGAATTTTGGATACCTGCTTCTGAAGAGGGTGACTCAGGCATTTGCTGCACTTTTACTTGAACAGTTTTACCATTGTATTCGATGTTTTGTTTGTTAAATTCCTCAGCTTTATCAACCCAAAAATCGTATTGGACTTTTTGCGGAGCAGACCAAAAATTAACGGTAATTGTTCCGCCGGTTTCTCCGGTTTCACCGGATTGCTCTTCTGCGGCTGAATTATTGTTATTGCTGTTGCCGGACTGACATCCAAGTAAGGCCGTAGATAAAATGAGACAAGCCAAAAGCGAACTTAGAAATCTTTTCAACATGAAAACCTCCCGTAACGTAATGTAATAATGGTATTGAAAGACAATCTGTGACAAACCTGCCTAATAGATTCTTTATTAGACAAGCAGTTGCCATATAACAATTACTGGGTAACCAAGAAGAATTTCATAAAAGCTTTCGTTCACAATGAGAGCACCAAGGCCAATTTTGCGGCTGCATACGGGGATGTCATAGTTTTTCCTCACACAATGCAATGGTAAATGCAGTAAAACATAAGGCAAGATTCTTTACACCAAAACAGGGTTCCAATATTCGGTTACTGCAAAAATATTTTATTAGTTTCATTTACCAAATATGTAAAAAGGGATCTAGAATCGAAATGCAATGTGCTTCGGCGTCTCCAACGCCACAATACAGTTTAGCCGTGCCATTTCCTGAACGTACAATGCCGCCGCTGAAAACAACATCTTCTAAACTTTTTCTTTTACTTTGGCCGTTTTCAAAATTATTTCGTGTTGCTATTATTTTCATTGGAGAATAATATCCTGTGTTTACATCATATACAAAGCAAGATGAATAATAGTGCACATTATACTCTTCGTCATATTTAGCAATGTGCGAGAGCACTCCTATTTTTCCGTTTTCAAGGATATATAAACCGTTAACGCCGCCCCATTCCTCTTTAATAAATTGATCGTTTAAAATACGGGCAGATAAAATAGTTTGACTGTTCAGCTTTTGCAGGGAATCTATGATTTTAAATCCGATTCTGCCTCTGCTTCCGTCGATTCCCTGTGGTCTTGTCGCAACGAGAATTTTTTTGTCTGGCAATTCGAGAAGACGTATATCCTTCATCTTTTCCGGCCCTTGAGCAAATTTTTCAAACTTGTGAGGGGCAATTTCACGGTAAAATACCGTGCGGTATGTAACGATATGTCCGTCTGTTGCATCTTTGTCAATTTCAACCCCTCCTACGATTAATGCACCATTTATGTAACAGTAAAATGGATCTTGAAGATGCTTTAGAGGGGTGTATCGGGTATCTAATTTCCAAACACCTTTATCATTTACAAAAAAGGCTGTATCGCTGTCTTCCGTGTCCCTTGGTTCAACTCTGCCTAAGAGAATTTGTTTTCCTTTATGAAAAAACGGGGCAGAAATATTATAGATGTCTCTGTTGTCATTATCGCTGAGAAGCATGGGAAGTCTGGTGTTCGTTTGTTTTGCCTCAAGGTATGGGAATTCTTTGATTAGTTGATCACATGTTCTAACGTTTGTGGACATTTGCAAATACCACTCCAAAAATGTATTGAATTTTAATATTAAGAATATAAAGTCAATCAAAAATTATTTCTTTGTTATTAAAGTACCACTGCGAATACTTGAATTCAATTAATTTTTACTTTAATTTTAATTTGATGCAAAATTTTGCTTATTCATATTCATGGTAATATATAAATAATATACAAATTTTAACAAAATATGACGAATCATTCAGTTGGTAGTCTATGGTTTTGCCTCTTTAAATATGAAAAGTAAAGATATTCAAACATAATTCAAGAGAATAAAATTATATTAATAAAATTCTTATACAAAATTGAAAATTTTGGTGTATAATGTATCAAAGTATAACGTGTTAAGAGAAAGGAGATTGATTCATGACAAAGAAATGGTGGAAAGAAAGTGTTATATATGAAATATATCCAAGGAGTTTTATGGACAGCAACGGTGACGGCATAGGGGATTTAAACGGTATTATTGAAAAATTGGATTATTTAAAAGACTTAGGAATTGACGTTATTTGGCTGTGTCCTATTTATGATTCTCCTAACATCGACAATGGATATGATGTTCGTGATTACAAAAAAATACTGGCGGAATTTGGCACAATGAAAGATTTCGACAGACTTCTTGCCTATGCACATGAAAAAGGCATTCGCGTTATCATGGATTTAGTGGTCAATCATACATCGGACGAACACGAGTTCTTTCAAAAAAGCAAGCAAACTCCCCAAAACGAATACCGCGATTATTACATATGGCGCAACGGCAAAAATGGCAAAGAACCAAATAATTGGGGCTCTACATTTGGCGGTTCCGCATGGAAATATGATAAAGCAGCAGGGCAATACTATCTTCACCTTTTTGCAGAAAAACAACCAGATTTAAACTGGGAAAATGAAAAAGTGCGCAATCAAATTTATAACATGATGAAATGGTGGCTTGACAAAGGAATTGATGGTTTCCGTATGGATGTTATCAACTGCATTTCAAAAGACCAGCGTTTTCCGGACGGGGAAATAATTCCCGGAAGTCAATATTCCTCCGGCGTTTTAAATACGAACAATGGGCCGCGTGTACATGAGTTTTTGCAGGAAATGAATAGAAAAGTTTTAAGCCATTATGATATTATGACAGTCGGTGAAACCGCCGGCGTTACTACACAGGAAGCCATCAAGTATACAGCAGAATCCCGCCAGGAACTTAATATGGTATTTCAGTTTGAACATATCGATTTAGGTATGAATGAAAATGGAAAATGGAACGATATCCCTGTGCCGATTGACCAGTTTAAAAAAATCATAACGAAGTGGCAAACCGAACTGAACGGAAAAGCATGGAACAGCCTGTTTCTGAGCAATCATGATATGGCGAGACAAGTTTCCCGATTTGGTAATGACGAAAAATACCGTGTAGAGTCAGCCAAACTGCTCGGCACATTGCTGCACACACTGCAAGGTACGCCTTTTATCTATCAAGGTGAAGAACTTGGCATGACAAATGTTGAATTTGACTCCATAGAGGATTACCGCGACATTGAAACACTGAACGTTTATAAAGAATTTACACAGCGCGATCCGAATTCAAAAGACGAAGTTATGCGGTATATACATAAAAAAAGCCGGGATAATGCCCGTACTCCGATGCAGTGGAGTAATTCCGTCAACGCGGGCTTTACAACCGGCAAGCCATGGATTAAAGTCAATCCAAATTATACGGAAATCAATGTGGAAGATGAGTTAAAAGATAAAAATTCAGTTTTGAACTATTATAAAAAACTGATTCGCTTGCGCAAACAATATCAGGTAATAGTTTACGGAGATTTTGAAGTTGTAAAAGATGAAGGCCCATTGTATTGCTATCGGCGGACTTTAAACGATGAAAAACTTCTTGTTCTTTTAAATTTTAGTGAAAATGAAACGGACTTAGTACTCTCTGATGATATTGTTCCCCGAAAAATGCTGATTGGAAATTATTCTGATTCTTCAAACAAAATACCCCAAATCTTAAAGCCATACGAGGCACGCGTCTATTTGCTTTAATGAGTAAATATTCGACTGTTGTAAGAGCGATAGGTAGAAAAGTAGTTTACTATTGGGTACAGCTCATTTTAAGAATGCTCTATAGCGAGAAGCGTTTATAGAGAAACAGTAAAAAATTTATACCATAGCAATACAATTACTACAGATTGTCGAATAACCCATCCAACGCATCAAGCGAAGGATGGGTTATTTTTGCAGGAATGAAAAAAGCGATATAATATCCAGACAAAAGAGGAAGGATGACCATCCCTCCACTTCCACATTGCCAGCTTTTTGAGATTCATGGCAGCAAACTTAAGCTTAACCCAATTTGTCACTTGAGTTAAGCCCCGGTAGAGCGTGTATCGCATTCCATACTTTTCTTTTGCATCAGCAAATACACGTTCAATGGTTTCTTTTCGCTTTTGATAAAGCTTTTTGTATTTTGGAGTATGCCGAATGTCCTCCGCTAGTTCTACATAATTTTGCCACACATGCCTTGTCACAGTTTTCGTATAGCTTTTGCTGTTTGTGCAGCGGGAACGGGACGGACATTTTTTGCAAATATAACTTCTACTTTTGTATTCTCGGTATCCTTCACGATTGGTTGTTGCATAGTGCAAAACTTGATATTCAGGGCATAGCACACAGTCATAATATTCGTCATATACATATTTCCACCATTGAAGATGGCCGGCTTTGGTCATCGGTCTTTTGTATGCTGTAGATAGTACTCGCTTGTCATCAAAGACCCGTTTGCAGATATGCGGTGTTTTGTAGGCAGCGTCCGCCACCACTGTCTCAATTTTAGGAAACTGTTTTGTCACTTTGTCATAGACTGCATCGAATGCCACACTGTCGTGCACATTTCCGGGAGTTACCTCAACTCCTAGTACAAAATTGTGTTTGTCGCAGGCCGTATGCGCTTCGTAAGCAAAACATTTCTTGTGTTCTCCCTTTTGGAACAATCCGCTCTCCGGGTCCGTTTTGGAGACAGTTATTTCCTTTTCCTTCGGCGGTTTTGGGGTACTGTCAAACGGCTTCTTTCCATGCTCTTTCCGATCTGCATTGACTTCTTCCATCAACTCTGAAGCGTATCGCTTTGCCGCCTGAGGAACCGCCTTTTTGATTTTCTTATTGATGTTGGCGTTTGCTTTGATATGTGTCCCATCCACAAATACTGCTTCCGGTGCCAAATACCCTGCGCGGTTTGCTTCCTGCAATATCCATGAAAACACCTTCTCTACAGTTTCCTCTGTAAACCGGTGTTTAAAATTATAACTTACAGTAGAAAAATGCGGCAATTCTTCGTTTAGCGTATATCCCAAAAACCATCGATAAGCAATATTCATATCGATTTCCTGCATGGTTCGACGCAGCGAAGGAATTCCATATAGATGCTGGATTAGCACTATCTTAAATAGGACTACTGGGTCCACACTGGGACGGCCATTATCTTCACAATATAATTCTTCTACAAACTCATAAATATGGCTCAAATTTACCGCTTTATCAATCTTACGCAACAAATGCTCCTGCGGCACCAATAGGTCTATATTGACAAATTCTACTGCATTCCTGTGCATTTTTCCTCGTTCCAGCATCTTTCATCACCCATTTCTATTTTACCATCTTACAATCAAAAAGCCCAGCTTTCGCTGGACTTTTTCGACAGGCTGTACTAGAATTGATGTTGCCCATAACAGACTTTAAAAAAGGTCTGTTTTTGTTCTGATGCATTTTGGCCGTACCAACTTTTGTCCCGAGTTTCGTCCTTTGCGAAAGGAACATAACTTATTATGAACATATATTTCAGACGTCATTATTTTGTGACCCTTCATGTTTTGTAAGGTGCAGACGCTTATGCAATACCCTCGGATTATGATGTCATAATTGACAAAATTCAGGGACGGATTTATAATTTTTAACAAATAATGCCGGGGCTGGCGGCTAAAAAGACAGAGGAGTGTGCAAAATAATGTTGTTGAAGATGAAAAGCAATCGAGTCAAGCGCCCTTTTCAAGGCGGCAAGCTGTTGGAAGAATTCCAGGGAAATCCGAATCCGCGCGATGGGGACACGCCGGAAGAATGGGTTTGCTCCACTGTACAGGCTGCTGACGGCACCGGTTTATCCGTTACGCAGGATGGTAGAGTTTTGAGGGATGTGATAGGGCATCCAATAGAGGTGTTGGTAAAATTGCTTGACAGCCGTACGCGGTTGATGTTGCAGGTTCACCCCGATGCGGCACGCGCAAAGAAATATTTTGGATGGCCTTATGGTAAAACAGAAGCTTGGCACATTTTAGGTGTGCGTGGAGAAGATGCCTGCGTTTACCTGGGCTTTCGTCCCGGTATCACAAGGGAACGCTGGGAAAAGCTGTTTGCACAGCAGGATGTTCAGCAAATGATAGAATGTTTGCACTGCTTGCCGGTGCATCCGGGCGATACTTTTTTTGTGCCGGCGGGTGTTCCGCACGCTATGGGTGCGGGCGTATTTTTTGCAGAGGTTCAGGAGCCAACCGATATCACTCTTCGTACAGAACGTGTTTCCGTAACCGGTGCCAGCATGACTGACGAACAGCTGCATGGCGGTGCTGGTTTTACAGCTTTGTTTGACTGCTTCAATTATGATCCACTAACCCGGGAACAGGTCGAAAAACAGCTATGTGTACACGCACAGGATGATATATTGATTGGTCCACGGCAGACAAGCCGCTTTTCTATGCGCCGTATTCAGTTAAATAAGCCTACGGTGTTGAAAGCCTTTCCATATGCAGTGGTGATTGTGCTTTCCGGGAATGACCGTGGTGCGGAATACTACCTGGAAGGAGAACATGATTTTGCTCCGGGCCAGGAGCTTCTTGTATGTACGGGGCCGGATGGGAAAATAGAATACATATAAATTCGGAGTTAGGGGCTATCGTACCAGCAAGATTTGCACATGGTCGATAAAGGCACACCTCCTTGAAAAAAGGACGTGTGCCTTTATTTATTTTGACAATTGGGCGGGAATATGTACTGCTCGTATTTCACCTTGTAAGGTTGTACAAATGCGTAAAATCACGCACGTGTTTTGTAAAGGTATGATAAAATTTCACACTATACAGCTTTAAATTTTATGGATATAATTGAGGTAAATTAGAATGATGAAAAGGAGGTGCAAACCTGATGAAGAAGAAAAATTCATCTTTTTGGAGCAAAATACCGCAGGGCGTTTGGTTAGTGATTTCTGTTTCCGTTGCTGTGATTTTATGGCTGTTTGCCGCGTCAATCTGGCCTATGGTATTTGCTTCGCCGGCAAAGGTGCTTGCAGCTTTTTTGGAAAAAACCTCAAATGGAACACTTTGGGAACATACATGGGCCAGCCTTTCCCGCGTGTTGACCGGTTTTGCTATTGCCTTTGTAACCTCAATCCCCGTTGCATTTTTAATGGCTTGGTATGATCCGTTTCGGCATGTCGTGGAGCCTTGGATCCAGTTTATCCGTAACATTCCGCCTTTGGCTTACGTATTCTTGATTGTTGCGGCGCTTGGTATCGGTGCAACCAGTAAGATTACGGTAATTTTTATCGCTGCATTTCTAGTGATGGTTATTACAATCTATCAGGGCGTCAAGGGAGTTGATACCACCCTAATTAAGGCGGCCCGTGTTTTGGGTGCAAATCAGAATGATATTTTTTTCAAGATTACGATTCCCGCTTCTACTCCATTCATTCTTGTGGCTGCCCGTTTGGGACTGTCTACTTCGCTTACCACTCTGATGGCCTCTGAGATTGTTGGCGGTGATAAAGGCCTTGGTATGATGATTCAAAAGGCCAGCGGTTATTATCAGATGGATGTGATGCTGCTGGGTATCATTCTTCTGGGCATTATCGGTATCTGCTTTGAAAAGATTGTTCGATTCCTTGAGAGGAGGCTTACAGGGTGGCAGGAAACCATTCAGAAGTAAAGGTAAATATCGATCACGTTGTCAAAAAGTTCCACGGCCGCACCGGTGAAATAGTGGCACTCAACGGCGTGGATTTACAGATATATGAAAATGAATTTGTGTGCGTAGTGGGACCGTCCGGATGCGGCAAGTCCACGCTGCTTAATATCATTGGCGGTCTGGAGTCCCCCACAGAAGGACACGTTCTTGTGGACAACAAAGAAGTGCAAGGCCCCGGCCCGGATCGCGGCATTGTGTTTCAGCAGTACGCGCTTTTTCCATGGCTTACCGTGCAGAAAAACGTTGAGTTTGGTCTGCAGCTGCAGGGCAAAAGTAAAGAAGAATGTGCTCAATTGGCGCATAAATACCTAAAGATGGTCGATTTGGAAGCATTCGCGAAGGCGTATCCAAAAGAACTGTCCGGCGGCATGAAACAACGTGTTGCAATCGCCCGAGCGTATGCGGTAAATCCGAAAGTTCTATTAATGGATGAACCGTTCGGAGCACTTGACGCACAGACACGCGCCCAACTGCAAACTGAGCTGTTGGAAACCTGGGAAAAAGAGCAAAAGACATGTTTCTTTATTACTCACGATGTCGAAGAGGCCATTATGTTGGCAGAACGTGTGGTGATTATGTGTGCCCGTCCGGGTCGTGTCAAAGAGATTGTGGATATCGATATTCCGTACCCCCGAACACAGGAAACCAAAATGATACCTCGGTTTCTTGAGCTGAAAAACCATATTTGGGGTCAAGTTTACCAAGAATATCTGGCAGTCCGAAAATAAACGTGACGTCAGGACAGCAGAATACAGTACATATTTAAGGAGGAGAAATGATGAAAAAGAAATGGTTGGCAATTTTCCTGGCCACGGCTATGATGTTTTCAATTACTGCATGTTCCAGTAATTCGGGCAGTAATTCGGACAGTGCTGCGGAAAGTTCCGCATCTTCTGAAACTCCGAGTTCTGCCAGCGAGTCCTCTGCTCCGGAATATGAGCAGGCTATCGTCCGCGTTGCTTACATGCCTAACTTGGGTTCCGCCGGTTCCTTGTTTGTTGGTATCGATCAGGGATACTTTGAAGAAGTAGGCCTGATCGTTGAACCCTACGAGTTCCAGGGCGGCCCGGCTGAAATTACCGCAATGGCTTCCGGCGATATTGATATTGCCCAGATCGGCCATGGCGCACATGCGCTGTGCATCGAAGGTCAGGCAGTGATTTTCCAGATGGATCATACCACCTGCACGTCAGACGTTGTGGTGGGCAATCGTGCCCATGGAATTGAGACGGCTGCGGATTTGAAGGGTAAGACTGTCGCTGTTGCTTCGGGTACGTCTTCTGAAATCATTCTGAAGTTGGCACTTGCTGAAGCTGGCCTGTCCATGGATGATATTAATACGGTTGAAATGAACGTAGACGGCATGACTACCGCTATGATTTCCGATAAGATCGATGCTTGTGCAGCTTGGTCTCCCAATACCATCACCTTGCAGGATGCTCTGGGCGACAATTATGTGGACTTGGGTACCAACGCCGACTTCCTGGACAGTGCTATTTTCCCATCCAGTTACATTACAACTAACGAGTATGCGAAAGAACACCGTGATATCCTCGTTCGTTTTGCGCAGGCTTTGAACAAAGCACACGACTATCGTTTAGCCCATCAGGAAGAAATGGCCAAGTTACTTGCGAGCAAATTGGATGCGCCGGAAGAAACAATGCTTCGCGCTCTGGGTGAAGCCGATTGGGAAACCATCACCCACATTTGCGGTGATATGGACGAAATTAAGACAATTTACGAGACGCAACAAAAGCTTTTCATTGAAAGCGGCCGTATTCCGGAAGCGGTTCCTGTAGACGATTATGTCCTCTTTGATATTATGCAAGAAGCATATGACGCTTACAGTGCTGCAAAATAATATTGTTTGACCCCGCCGGGTCTCCGTTGTGGCGGAGTCCCGGCCTTCTTTATCTGCGTTGGCAATTCTTCCTGTGTGCGGTATAATACCAAATAGGAGGAAGATTATGCTAATTATTGTTTTGGTTTTATGTGTAATCACGTCTTTTTGTGTAGCATTATGGCGCAGAGATTCTTTGGCATTGTATCTTTTAGGGATGAGCGTGTGTAACTCCGTTATGCTGTCAGGTGTTATTGTCTATATCGCTAAGATGGGCGGTATGGCTGCTCTGAATTGCGTTTTTTTGTTTTTAATTCCGAAGATACAGACGTGGTTGCAGTATATGCCTATTTCAATGGATAAGCTCGGTTACTATGTGGCTGTGGGCCGTTCACTGTTTCCCATGTTCGCACTGTACACAGCGCTGGATACAACCATGATTGGTGTCCTGCGGCGCCGCCTAAAATACATTAGACTGCTGGTGGCGATTTTGCCGGTGGGAAGTTTGATTTACTACTATCCGCCGTTGTTTCGCATGTTGGTACGCGGACGTTTTTGGCTCTTAAAGCCTACTATCGTTTTTTCCTTCAGTTGGATTGTTGCATACTTGCTCATAGCAATGATACTGCTTGTTTATGAGTATCGGTGTATTTCCATTTTGATGTTCAAGAAAAATTTCCAGCATGTGCTTTTGTCGTTTGGAAGCATTTCATTACTATATCTGTTATATGCCAGCAAAGACCCTGCCCAAATTTATAATATGTTCATCACCGAATATATTCGTTTGGGAATCGCAAGCTATATTCGCTCTACGATGCCGGCGGTGGAATGGCTTATCTTGTGCCTGTGCACAGTGTTTTTTGTGGTGTTGGGCAGCTACAACATGGTGCGATATACTAGAATCAGCTACGATGATGAGCAGCAGGATATGATTTTGCAACGAAAATTTGATGCAGCGGGTATGGGTGCTTCGGTTTTTGTGCACGGCATGAAAAATCAGCTTTTGTCAAGCCGAGTTTTGCATAAAAAACTGACGCGCACTCTTAGCACTGAGCCGGTGAATATAGAGGATGTTCGGCGCTATGTAGGGCAGCTCAATGAGCTGAACGAGGGAATGTTGCAGCGTATGGATGAACTGTACCGTTTGATTCGAGAGAGCAGTATTTCCCTAAGACCGGTATCCCTTTCACTGTTGGTCAACGCAGCGGTGGATCGTTTCCATGCAAAATATCCCGAACAAAAAATAACGGTTGAGATGTTGACTCAACGGGAGGTTTTGGCTGACTTAGGACATCTCAGCGAGGCAGTTTGCAACCTGCTGTGCAACGGCTACGAAGCGGCCGTTCAGGCTGGACGTGATGAACCGCAAGTGATTTTGCGTCTTAGCGGCGAACGCATGTGGACGGTCATCGAAGTAAGTGATAATGGCCCCGGAATTTCCAACGAGATGAGAAACAAAATTTTCGAACCTTTCTTTACAAATAAGAACACCAATTATAATTGGGGCATGGGCCTATATTACGTACGTAAAATCGTTAAAAGTCATCTGGGACGAATTCGTTTGGAAAGCCGACCAGGAGCTGGGACAAGTTTCTTTATTTTACTTCCCCGTTTTGACACGTGCCAGAAAGGGTGAGAAATTATGAAGAAAATTCGAGTGATGGTTGCAGAAGATTTAGCGCTTCTTCGGGAGGATATCATCGACGTTGTTTCCAGCCAGGAAGATATGGAAGTGGTGGGTTCCGCCGAATCCGGTGCCGAGATTGTGCGGGAGGCCAAAGAAAAAGACTGTGATGTTATTCTGATGGATATTGAAATGGAAACCATTGATGCGGGGATCCGTGCCGCAGAGACGATTTACCAGATGAAACCGAATGTGAAAATAATTTTTCTGACAGCCCATGAAACGGACGAGATGATTCGTGATGGTATGGGAACCGGTGCGGTTGACTATGTTGTGAAAGGCTGTGATGACGAGCATCTTTTAAGACATATCCGCCGGGCTCACGAAGGATGTGCGCAGTTAGAACCCAAAGTACATAACACGGTTATGCAGGAATATGCCCGTTTGCAGCGCAGTGAACGCTCATTGCTTTTTTTTATCAATAACGTAGCGCACCTTACACCTACAGAGCGGGAATTGGTACGATTATTGCTGCAGGGCAAAAAGGTAGCAGAAATCGCGCGGCTGCGCTGTGTGGAAGTTGTGACAGTTAAAACGCAAATCAAAAGTCTTCATAATAAGTTCGGTTGTTCACGCAGTAAGGAAATCGTTCAGATGATTCGTCGAATGCATCTTGAGCATTTGTTTGGATAAACAGGAGGTGTTTGCACTGAATTACTATCATATTTCTGCTGAAGATTTAGGAAAAAACGCAAAGCTGCCCATTGTAAAAATGGGGGATTCTGGTGAAGTGTTTTATGAAATTGCAATGGAAATGTGCGCTGAGATTCGCGCTAATAACTCTGCGGGGAAACGTACGGTATTCATTTGCCCCGTCGGCCCAGTGGGGCAGTACCCAATTTTTGTGCGGCTTGTTAATCGGGAAAAACTGTCGCTGAAGAATTGTTGGTTTATCAACATGGACGAATATCTCACTGATGATGGAGAATGGATCGATGAATCCAGCCCGCTTTCCTTTCGTGGCTTTATGAATCGTGAGGTGTACGGAAAAATTGATTCTGAACTTCTGATGCCGAAGACGCAGCGTGTTTTCCCAGATCCGCATCATCCTGAACGTATACCGGCGCTCATCGAAGAACTTGGCGGCGTTGATATTGCGTTTGGCGGCATTGGTATCACCGGGCATCTGGCGTTTAATGAGCCGCAGCCGGAGCTGACTGCAGAACAATTCGCGCAGCTTACCACCCGTGTATTGACTATCTCACCCGAGACCCGTGCCACTAATTGTGTGAACGATTTGGGCGGCGCGCTGGAAGATATGCCGCGCAAATGTGTCACAATCGGCATGAAAGAAATTCTCGGTGCGCGGAAGCTGCGTTTGGCGGTGTTCCGCGACTGGCACCGTGCTGTATGTCGTCGTGCCGCCTACGGAGAGGTAACGGCAGCGTTTCCGGCCACGCTGGCACAGCGTCATCCTGATGCACGTTTATATGTCAATTCCAACGCAGCGCAGACAGCATACTGAAACGGCGGGGAAATTATGGCAGGTACTTTTTATCTGAGAAATGCTCAACTGTTGTATAACGGAACTTTTCAGCGTATGGATGCGGCGATAGAAGACGGCGTCATTACGGCACTGACTTCGGAATATGCCAATGGGAGAAAGCTGCCGGAAGTGAATGGAGAGGGGTTGCGCGTGCTGCCCGGTTTTCTGGACCTACATACTCACGGCGCGAATGGTGTGGATGTTAACGCCGCCGACGCCGAAGGTCTGCGGAAAATTGGTCGTTTCTTTGCCTCACAGGGTGTGACAGGTTGGCTTTGTTCAGTTATCACCGACACGGTGGAACACACGCTCTGGTGTATGGAACAGGCACGGCAAGTGATAGAAGGTGGTTCTTACGATGGAGCCCCTCTTTTGGGTATTCATTTGGAAGGACCGTGTCTGTCCAGCGAATATAAGGGGGCCATGCCCGAACATCTTCTAATGCACAAGGCTAACGCCGAACTTTTTGAAAAATATCAAAAAGCATCGGGCGGCCATGTGCGGTATGTTACGCTTTCGCCGGAAAACAAGGGTGTACCCGAACTGATTCCGCTGCTTACCAAACTGGGTATTGTATGCGCTATGGGGCATAGCGGAGCGAACTACGACCGCTCGATGGCTTGTGTGCATGCGGGGGTGCGATCTGTTACTCATCTGGGCAATGCCATGAAATTATTTCATCAGCATGATCCGGCAATTTTTGGTGCGGCACTGGAATCGGATGTGTATGTTGAGGCCATCTGTGACGGTCGTCACTTGCATCCCGGCACGGTGCGCTTGTATCTGAAAGTAAAGGGACATAATCGTGTGCTGGCTGTGACCGATTCCATTATGGCAGCCGGTTTGCCTGACGGTGAATATAAACTGGGTGTAAACAATGTTATTGTGGAGCAGGGCGATGCTAAGCTGCCTAACGGTGTACGCGCCGGTTCCACCCTTACTATGATTCAAGCGCTGCGCAATCTTATGACCTTTACCGGAGAGAGCGCAGAGCAGGTTGCGCCCCTGCTTACTGCCAATCCTGCCCGGTTGATGGGCTGGACCTTAAAAGGGACAATCGATAAAGGAATGGACGCCGATCTCGTGTTTCTAGACAGTGAGGATTGTATTGTGCATACAGTCGTGGGCGGCCGTTTTGTTTATTCACGTAAATGTTAATCTAACGTAAAGGAATGTGTTTTGTATGCCTCTTGTTTCTCTTCGTCCCGTACTTGATGCTGCCATGGCCCATGGCTATGCGCAGGGGGCTTTCAACGTTAATGCTGTTGCGCAGGCCGAAGCGGTTATCGGCGTGCACGAGATGTTTCGTTCGCCGGCTATCCTGCAAGGTGCCGATCTGGCAAATGCCTTTATGGGGGGCCGAACGGACTTTACAAATGGCACACTGGAAGACAAGAAAAAAGGTGCCAAGAACATTGCAGCTGCTGTTCAGAAATATGCAAAAAACAGCCCGATTCCTATTGTTTTGCACTTGGATCACGGTAAAGATTTTGATTCCTGCGTGGCAGCTATCGAAGGCGGCTATACGTCGGTTATGATTGACGGCTCCGCACTGCCGTTTGACCAAAATGTGGAACTTACACGGGAAGTAGTAAAGTATGCCCATGCCAGGGGTGTTTCCGTCGAAGGTGAACTGGGCGTACTGGCCGGTGTGGAGGATCACGTTTTTGCTGCTAATTCCACCTATACAAACCCATTGTCCGCTGTGGAATTTTTTCGAAAAACAGGGGTGGACGCATTAGCTATCAGTTATGGTACTATGCATGGCGCTAACAAAGGAAAAAATGTTAAGCTGCGTAAGGAAATTCCCATTGCGATCCGAGAATGTATGAACCATGAAGGCCTGCACGGCGCATTGGTTTCCCATGGGTCTTCAACGGTACCGCAGTACATTGTGGATGAAATCAATGCAATCGGCGGAGATATCCAAAATGCTTACGGTATTTCGAAAGAAGAGCTGAAAGCAGCTATTCCGTGCGGCATCAGCAAAATCAACGTCGATACCGACATCCGCCTGGCCGTCACACGGAATTTGCGTGAGCTGTTCCAAGAACGCCCCGAACTGAAAAGCGACAAACGTATCGGAGGCATCTGGGAACTGTTGGACAAGCAGCGTAGCGCATATGACCCACGCGCATTCCTGCCGCCTATTATGGATACCGTTATGTACGGCACCGGCGATGACGGTACCGTGGCTTTGGTTACGGACGCCATACGCCGCGGTGTGCGCGAGGTCGTGGGTACACTGATTGTTGAATTTGGCAGTGTGGGCCGTGCGCCGTTGGTGGAAATGGTTAGTTTGGAGGAAATGGCTGCCCGTTATTCAAAGGAGTGAGATGATTGGAGCAAGATTTGCAGTTGTCCTTTGTTGACAGATGCTCGGTGCTTGCTCTGGGAGAGCTGGAAACAAAACTTGCCTCTGCCGAGCCTGTGCTTGCACAGGTTTTAGCGGGCGAAGCACAGTATGAAGATTCGCTGGGTTGGTTCCATGTAGATGAGTGCGCCAATGATACCCGCCTGAACTTTTTATTGGAACAGGCCGCGCGAGTGCGTGCTGAGGCGGATGCATTCGTTGTAATCGGTGTTGGAGGGTCTATTCAAGCAGCACGTGCCGCCGTAAAGGCGCTGCGACCGGGAAACGGCCCAACTATCGTATGGTGCGGCAATACCCTTTCAGCCACCGAGGTGGCCCGCACATTGCGGGAACTCGATCAATATGAGTCCGTGTTCATCGACTGTATTGCGAAAAATTTTCAAACCCTGGAGCCGGGGGTTACATTCCGCGTGATGCGGCAGTATTTGGAGAATAGGTATGGCAGGCAGGACGCCGCGCGGCGCATCTTTGCCACGGGAACACCGGGTTCATCCCTGCACCAATTGTGTGATGACAATGGGTATACGTTTCTCACTTTTCCGCCACGGGTTGCGGGACGATACTCGGTAGGAACCGATGTGGGGTTGTTTCCCATGGCCGTGGCTGGAATAGACATCCGTGCACTGGTGGATGGAATGCGTGATATGCAGGACCAGCTTTTGAAAGAACCTGCAAAGGAGAATCTTGCATTACGCTACGCCTGCTTGCGTAATCTGATGTATGAACACGGTTACAGAGCAGAGATGTTAACCTTCTTTGAGCCGCGCCTTGACTATTTTGCCCGTTGGTGGGTACAAGCCTTTGCTGAGAGCGAAGGAAAGGAAGGGAAGGGACTGTATCCCATTGTGGCATCCAACTCAGAGGATTTGCATTCAACAGGCCAGTTTGTTCAGCAGGGCAGTCCTATTATGTTCGAAACCTTTCTTACAGTGCGTGCCCATGATGCTTCAGTCATCGTGCCAGAAGATGACAAAAAAGATTATTTTGATTATCTGACAGGTATGGACTTCTGGGAGATTAACAATATTGCTTGCCGTGCCACGATGCGCGCACATAGTGAAAGAGGTATTCCCTGTTTGGAACTGAGTGTGCCGGTGTTAGATGCGCATACGATGGGTGAGATGTTCTATTTTTTCCTGTTTGCGTGCTATCTGTCCTGTCGCATATTGGGGGTAAATCCATTTAATCAGCCAGGCGTAGAAGATTATAAGAGCTATATGTTCAAAAACCTGGGCAAGCCAGAAAACTGATTATAAGTCACTTGATAAAGAGCTTTTTCGGGAACAGGATTTCTTATCCTAAGACTTCAACCGCACTTTCGTTTCATACAATTCGAGTCGGCACCTTTTAGATGCCGACTCCAGATTCTAGAATAACCCATCCTTCGCTGTATGCGTTGGATGGGTTATTCTACAGTATGTGAAACAGCATATTGCCGTTCCATGCGGTAATTTTCGTTTTAGGTTATTGGCATAGAGCCAAGAGCCTGTCAAATTGGCAAGGAAATGACGGATAAAAAAGATATGCCAATATTAAAATCGGTGGCAGTTCTCCGTAAACGAGGGATAAAGCTGATGGAATGAATAGCAAAGAAATTAAAGAATGACGGAAGAAGTTGAGTCAATTTTTATGCCGCCGTCTTTTGTTCTTGAAAGTTTTGCCTTGTTTCCATTTCCGTCGTCGATGGTCATTTTTTCAATATTATGGGCATTAAAAAAATTCACAACATCAGACTCGACAAAAGCAGACCATTTCTTAACTTGTGCTCGTTCTGGCTCAAATTCTTGTTCCATGGCTGCAGCTGCTTCGTAATTCATGGATAAATTCCTCCTAGTAATATCTGTAACAAAAACAGTATAGCATATGGAACAAATGAAGCAAAGAAAAAGTTGTCTATATCTGTTTGCCGGATTTTATAAAAAGCAGAATAAATATTTCTGTTATGAGGTTCTTTTTCGAGCAGCCAGCGAAACAAGTGTTAAGATAGGGAAAATTTCAAGCCTTCCAATCAGCATATCCAAAATCAGCACAATTTTTCCAAATGGGCTGAAACCGGAGTAATTGCCGGTTGGCCCGACGATTCCCAATCCCGGGCCAATATTGTTGATGCAGGCTACAACGGACGAAAAAGTTGTATCAAAATTAAACCCTTCAAGAGAAATCAGCAGAACGGACAATGCTAAAATGCCGATATATAAAATAATGAATACATTCACTAAGGAAATGGTTTCATCATTGACTGGCTTTCCGTCCATACGGATTGAATCAACTACCTTGGGATGGAGCATTCGTTTTAGCTCTCTTTTTGCGGTTTTAAAAGCAATAATCAGCCTTGAAATTTTCATGCCGCCGCCGGTGGAACCGGCACATGCGCCGCAAAACATCAAGGAAAGCAAGACGACGCGTGAAAACTGGGGCCATTTGTTGAAATCTGCGGTTGCAAAACCCGTTGTTGTAATGATGGAAGATACCTGGAAAAAAGCATTCCGAAATGCTTCGGAGATTGTCCGGTAGTTGGTGTGATAAATATTAAGTGTAATGAGCAGGACAGCTGCTCCAATTACACTGAGATAGACTTTGATTTCTTGATTGTGAAAAGATTCCCGGAATTTCTTTGTCAGCAGTAAAAAGTAAATATTAAAATTGATACCGAACAGAATCATAAAAATGCCAATCACATACTCAAAGTATGCGCTGTGATAAGCTGCGATGGATTGATTTTTCATGGCAAATCCGCCTGTGCCCGCGGTGCCAAAAGAATTAATCAGGCTGTCAAAAAGCGGCATTCCTCCCACAAGAAGCAGGATAACCTCCATCACGGTTAAGAAAATATAGATACCGTACAGGATTTTTGCAGTCTGTTTTACCTTGGGTACAAACTTATTGGTAGAAGGCCCAGGAGACTCTGCCCGCATGATATGAAGCATGGAGCCGCCCGAAAACGGAACAACAGCAAGAAGAAAAACCAAAACTCCCATGCCGCCAATCCAGTGGGTAAAACTTCTCCAAAAAAGTATCCCATGCGGCAGGGATTCAACATCCTTTAAAATACTGGCGCCGGTTGTGGTAAAACCGGAAACCGTTTCGAACAGACTATCTAAATAGGAAGGAATGGCATTGCTTATCACGAAAGGAACTGCTCCCACTAAGGAGATTAAGATCCAAGACAATGCTGCAATGCACAGTCCTTGTTTCATGTAAATCAGTTTATTTGTTGGTTCGTGCCGTGTAAAGGGAATTGCTATTGACAAAGCAAGAAGAATCGTGACAAGAAACGCGATAACAGCTTGCTGTTCATGATAAATTACGGAAATTAACGCCGCAGGAATCATAAACAACGCTTCTACTTTGAGGACAACCCCTAAAATATATGTATACATTTTACGGTTCATATGGCAGTGGCCCCTTTAATGCGGCTGGTTTTAACCGCATTATAATCAATTATTGTCGTTGAAAATATCATTCATGTCCGTGAATTTATGGTTCATTGTTACAATGATGACGGAATCGCCTTTTGTAAAGACAGTGTCCCCATGTGGAACCATCAGTTTGTTTTCATGCACAATCAATGCGACCACAATGCCTTTTTTTAAAGCGATTTGTTTGAGCGGCTCGTTTTGATGCAGGGTATTTTCTGCAACAATAAACTCCAGTACTTCAGCGCGTTCGTTTGCAATCCTTACCATGGTGTTTACTTTGGAACCAATGGTGTTCTGTTTTGCGCGGACGTACCGGATAATCTGATATGCAGTAATCATCTTGGGACTAATGACACTATCAATATTCGTATCATCAATAACATTCATATATTCCGTGCGGTCAATCTTTGCAATTACTTTTTTTACACCGCGTTTTGAGGCAAATAAAGATGCTATAATATTTTCTTCATCGATTCCGGTAAGTGCAACCATTACATCGGTGCTGGCGATTCCTTCCTCCTCCAGCAAGCTTTGCTGGGTTCCGTCGCCGTTAATGATCATGGCCTGCGGCAAAAGCTCGCAGAGTTCGTCACAGCGTTTTTTATCCTTTTCTATGATTTTTACCTGCAAGCCCATTTTTAAAATTCGCTGGGCAAGATAATAGGAAATTTTGCCACCGCCAATCATCATAACGGTTCGAATTTTGTGGTCTTTGTGTCCGGCCAGTTTCATGAACGTAACAATATCACTGATATTGCCTGTAACATGGACTTTGTCGCCCTCAAGCAAAACATCATTGGCTTCTGGAATGAATATTTCACCTTTTCTTTCCAGAAGACATATCAGAATATCTAATTTGTATTTTTTATGGATTTCTATGACTTTTTTACCGCAAAGCTCACTGCCCGATATAATCCTTGATTCGACAAGGTTTACTCGATCTTTCACAAGGCTTTTAACAGAAACTGCGGGAGGAAAATTGATAATACGGACAATTTCACGAGCGGAAGCTTTTTCCGGATTAATGGTCATGCTCAGCCCCAGATCCTCCTGCAAAAAAGCCAGCTGTTCGGCATACTCCGGATTCCGTATTCTTGCGATTGTATGTTTTGCCCCCAACTTTTTGGCAAGCAAGCAACAAATAATATTGATCTCATCCCCCGATGTCACCGCTATGAGCAGGTCTGCATTCTCTACACCGGCTTCCTTCTGAGTGAGATAATTTGCTCCGTTTCCTTTGATGCCAATTACGTCAAGCTCTTCAATGGTACGCTGAAGAGTCTCTGAATTATTGTCAATCAAAGTAATATCGTGATTTTCCGTTGACAACTGTGAGGCCAACGTATATCCAACTTTTCCGTCACCAACAATTACAATTTTCATAACAAACTCTCTTTACATAATTTCTGATTTTACAGGTTGAACTTTGTCCGTATTCTGTTCCAGTTGTTTGACAAAGCGCTACCTTCAAAACGCGGAAACAAGTTTAAAGATTCAAACTTGTTTTTGGAAATCTGCCAAAAAATATACAGCATTGCAGGATTGTCTTTGCCAAGCAATCGTTTGTCAATTGTGCTTGGTTTGTCCATCGAATGCTGTTTTTGTTTTTACCGCTATGTTACAAAAAATTTTGGCAGAAGTGATTCCGAAATCACGTTTGGATTCACGTAAGCCTAATCAATGAAACATAAATGAACACGGATGACTCATCCCCCAGCTGCGTGAATTCTCAGCTTTTCCGTTCAGCCTTTCTTCATATATTTTATCAATATTTTGTCATTTTTACGAACGGATGTCAAGAAGTGAATTATCACCTTTTTGTTTGTCTCTTTTTTCCTTTCCATTATCTTTCGGTTTTGTCTCTGCTTTTGGTATCATTTCGACTCAAAAATTCAATTTTGGATGCGTTTTCGAGGTCGGTTCGCACGCAGTTTAGCCGTTTCAATTATATAGGAATTCTGCAAATTTCACATTTGGAATCATTTGGGTTATTTTGTTTGATAGACTCTTTTCATGATAAAATAGAAAATAAATGGGAAAACACCGATGATTTTGCTGTTATCTGTATATAATTTACAATAATAAAAATAAAAACCAAATAATTTGATATTGTTTATGCGGCTATTAGTTGATATACTGAAAAAGAACCTATTTCTACTTTGGTATAACTAGGGGTATGAGGAGGAGCAAACTTCATGGGAAATGGCCTAAATAAGAAATACGGGTTATTAACAGCAATTGCTATGGTTGTTGGCATTGTTATCGGGAGCGGTGTGTTTTTTAAAGCGGAAGCGGTACTGAAGGCAACCGGAGGGAATATGCCCATCGGTATTGCTGCTTGGCTGATTGTGGGTTTTATCATGATAGTGTGTTCATACACATTTGCAACAATGGCCGCAAAATATGAAAAGGTAAATGGTATTGTCGATTATGCGGAGATGACAGTCGGAAGAAAATACGGCTATTATGTCGGATGGTTTATGGCAATGATATATAATCCAACCTTAACATCGGTGCTGGCCTGGGTATGCGCTCGTTTTACCTGCGTATTGCTTGGGTGGGATATTACCGGTGGGCCCTGTATGGCGATTACCTGCTTTTATCTGATTTGCAGTTATGCTTTAAATGCGCTTTCTCCTGTTCTTGCGGGAAAATTTCAGGTTGCTACTACAGTTATAAAGCTGATTCCTTTGCTGTTGATGGCAGTTGTAGGTACTGCTATCGGGCTTTCAAACGGAATGACAGTACAAAATTTTACCAATGCGGTAGAGACTGGTTCCAGCGTTGGAGGCGGCCTGTTTAAATCGGTTGTTGCTGTCGCCTTTGCATATGAAGGTTGGATTCTTGCTACTTCCATTAATGCGGAATTAAAAGATTCTAAAAAGAATCTTCCAGCCTGTCGAAAAAGTCCAGTGAAAGCTGGGCTTTTTCGTTGTAAAATGGTAAAATATAGACAGGTGATGAAAGATGCTGGAACGGGAAAAACTACGCAGAGATGCAGTGGAATTTGTGAATACAGACCTATTGGTGCCGGGAAATCATCTGCTGCGAAAGATTGACAGCGCGGTAGATTTTAGCCATATTTATGATTTTGTAGAAGATTTGTATTGTGAGGGCAACGGTCGTCCCAGTGTGGACCCGGTCGTCCTGTTTAAGATTGTTCTGATCCAGCATCTGTACGGAATTCCCTCTTTACGCCGGACGATGCAGGAAATCAATATGAATATCGCGTATCGGTGGTTTCTGGGATATACACTGAACGAGGAGCTGCCGCATTTCTCCACTGTGAGTTACAATTTTAAGCACCGGTTCACAGAGGAAACCGTGGAGCAGGTGTTTTCGTGGATTTTGCAGGAGGCAAATTACGCCGGATATTTGGAGCCGGAAGCAGTATTTGTGGATGGGACGCATATCAAAGCAAACGCCAACATCAACAAAAAGATCAAAAAGGCAGTTCCTCAGGCGGCAAAGCGATATGCCTCAGAATTAATGGAAGAGGTTAACGCTGACCGGGAAGATCATGGGAAGAAGCCATTCGACAGTACTCCGAAACCGCCGAAGGAAAAAGAAATCATGGTGTCCAAAACAGACCCGGAAAGCGGGTTGTTCCAAAAGGGAGAACACAAGAAGTGCTTTGCCTACGAAGCACATACGGCCTGCGACAAACACAATTTTGTCCTTGACGTTGAGGTGACTCCGGGAAACGTACATGACAGTGTAGCATTTGACGCGGTCTATGGCAAAGTGACTCAACGGTTTCCTGAAATTGAAACGGTGGTGGCGGACGCCGCATACAAAACGCCGCATATCTGTAAACGGGTGTTTGACGACGGGCGGGTACTTTCCACAGCATACAAGCGGCCAATGACCAAAGCAGGAAATCTGGAATGGTGGAAGTATGTATACGACGAATATTATGACTGTGTGATCTGCCCGGAATATCAGGTTCTGCATTATGCAACAACCAACCGTGAGGGATACCGGGAATACAAAAGCCGGAGTTACATCTGCGAAAAATGTCCATTCCGTTCTCGTTGCACCGAGAGTAAAAGCTGTACGAAAACCGTAACGCGGCATGTGTGGCAGGATTATGTGGAGCTTGCGGAAGATATCAGGCACACACCGAAATACAAAGAGCTTTACAAAAAACGAAAAGAAACCATTGAGCGTGTCTTCGCCGATGCAAAAGTGAAATATGGGATGCGGTACACGCTCTACCGGGGCTTAACTCAAGTGACGAATTGGGTTAAGCTTAAGTTTGCTGCCATGAATCTCAAAAAGCTGGCAATGTGGAAATGGAGGGATGGCCATCCCTCCGGGTTTTTATTGATTTTACTTTGCTTATTTTCCTATCCTGCATATTATCAAGAGAACCCATCCTTCGTTTAACCGCGTTGGATGGGTTCTTCGACAATCTGAAAGATTCTAAAAAGAATCTTCCAAGAGCCTTGGTGTGGGGTTCTTTCATTGTGGTTTCTGTTTATGTATTCTATTATATTGGACTAGCCGGTGTTGTACCTACAAAGATCCTTATGGAGAACGGTCAGGCCGGGGCAAAGCTGGCATTTCAAAACATTTTCGGTTCTTTAGGTGGTTCATTTATTTTTGTTTTTGTCATTATTTCCTGTTTTGGAACTTTAAATGGATTGATGCTTGCTTGCACAAGAGGTATGTATTCGTTGGCAGCTCGCGGCTGCGGACCAATGCCTAAGATTTTTTCTCAGATTGACCCTGTAACAAACATGCCGAGTAATTCTTCCATTATGGGTCTTTTGCTCTGCGGATTTTGGCTGCTGTATTTCTACGGCGCCCTTCTTGCGCCAACTCCATGGTTTGGGCCTTTTTGCTTTGATACTTCTGAACTGCCGATTATCACGCTTTATGCGGGGTACATTCCAATATTTATTATGCTGATGATAAAAGAAAAAAATCTAAATACATTAAAACGGATTATTATGCCGGTCCTTTCCGTTTTTGGATGCGTATTCATGATGGTGGCAGCTTGTTTAGCTCATGGTATGTCCGTAATTTATTACTTAATCATATTTGCTATTATTATGCTTTTGGGCATTCCGTTTCATTCGGATCCAAATAAAAATACATTGGATGCTTAATGTGCACTGGAGGAAAGTATTTAGAATTTATTTAGCCTGTTTGGTCGATGCTCTGTGGCTCAGGCTTGGACGGCAAAATATCATGCGCGATAATTTATGAATCGTAAAAAACTCTAAGGGTTGACAAGCCCTAAACTGTATGGTAGAATATACAAGCTGAGTCGCGAGAGTGGCGAAATTGGCAGACGCGCAAGATTCAGGTTCTTGTGAACCATTAAACGTTCATGCGGGTTCAAGTCCCGCCTCTCGCACCAATCAATATTCGCAAGACCGCATAAACACTGGATTTTTCGGTTGTTTATGCGGTCTTTTTATTTTTTCTCGTACGACACTTGTACGACATTTGTACCGAGTTTTAGGCCTTTGCGGAGGGTCGCCAACTCATTGTGCATATATATTTCAGAGGTCATTTTGATATCTTTGTGCCCCATAATTTTTTGTATGGTGTAGATGTCTACACCACGCCGCCGACGCATGGTTCCGTAAGTATGGCGTAATTCATGGGCACTGAGAATTGGAATATCCGGATATTCCTTGTTCATTTTTGTCATAAAGCGCTTGAGCTTTTGAGACCATGTGTTAGAACTTTGCGGTTTCCCGTCGTTATGAGAAAAGATATATTCTCCGTTTCGCGGTAATGAATCAATTAAGTCAGCACATTCATTGTCGATGGGAATGGTGCGGTAACTATTCCTTTTGGACGGATTTTCTTTGATACCGGGGGCAACAACGTGGTCCGATTCTTTTGTGTGACGGCTTTGAATATCTGCCAAAGCACGGTTAACTGTAATACATTTTTCGCGTTTGTGGAAGTCACTCCACTTCAGACCAAGCAGTTCTCCCCGCCGGAGACCGGAACTCAGCAGTACGAACACTTCCGGCATCCTTGATTTGCAATACATTTTGACTTTCTCTAGTTGTTGTTCAGAATAAACATGTTTCGTGTTTTTCTTGCGGGTGCTTTTTGCCTTAATATGGCGCACTGGATTTTTGTTACAAATATCATTTTCAATTGCTGACTCGAAAATGCCATTTAAACACATATGCAGCTTTTTAAAAACGGAGTCGGAAAAACCGGATAAGGAATCAAAAAATTCTTGAATGTCAATTGGCCTAATTGCTTTCATATCTGCTTTTCCGAAGAATGCAATCAGATGTGTAGGTTTGTCAAACATATTGGACAGTATGGGATTGTAAAAATTCAGAAGGAGATAACCAGTGAAGAGGACGCATCGGCATATTGTTAGAGCGGCATAAGTAGATGGAAAGTTGGTTTTCAAAGTCAGCTAAGGAATAAAAATGGTGTTTGTTGTAAAAGCGTTTTGGGTCTTCGCGATGGCTGCGTTCCACTTTACCATTGTGCCTGGGTGTATAAGGCCGAATCAGTTTGTGCCGGATATGCAGTTGAGCGGCAGTGGCCTCGAAGGGCGTCAGCATTTGAATGCGCTCTCCGGTGTCATTTGCTCATATGGCTTTGGCTGATATTTTTTCTTCGGTTTTGCCTCTGGAAAAATCCCCATTCGGCGCATTACACGGAACAGACTTTCCGGACATCGCTTGTATCTGCGCTTTTTTAACCGGAACCATAGTTCAATCATACCGAGTTCCGGGTTCCTGCGCCGCATATCGCAAATCAGTTTTAACTCGGCAGGTGTATGCTGGTTTGGATGACTGTGAGGCCTCCTAGACCGGCAAGCCAACGATTCTAATGTACCGTCATACCGGGCCATCCAAAAATAGATAAAGGAACGGCTTTTGTTGTATTTTCGGCTTGCACGGCTAACACCGTACTTTTGAGCATAGATCATTAGGGATTGCCTAAACTTCATGTCTTGTGTTACACTATTCATGCAGAAATGGGCACTTCCTCTCGGTATGATTTGGTTTGGGTAGCTTTATTGTAACCGATGTGTCCATTTCTGTATTTTATTTTTTCTCAACTGTCCAATATGTATTGTAGTCCTACATTGTACTCTATCTTATTTCAATAACATTCTTGACACAACTTGTTTTCTATGATATTATAAACGCAAAGAAATGCACACGTTTGCATAAAAATAAACAGGGGTGGGAAGGTCATATGAGTGTTACTATTAAAGATATAGCAAAGAGAGCTAATGTTTCCCACACAACAGTATCACGAGCTTTACGTAACAGCCCTTTGATTGGGGAAAAAACCAGAAAAAGGATTCAAGAGCTTGCAAAAGAAATGAACTATGTACCCAACATGTCGGCTAAAGGCCTAGTCACAGTGCGATCTTACAATATTGGTCTGTTTTTTACTAGTATGTTCATTGGTACTTCATCAGACTTTATTTTTACAATGATACGAGGAATCAGTGAACAGATTTCGGAGCCATACAACGTCGTGATTAACGGTCTTGATAAGATGCATAATCGTTTTTCCGTTAATGCCAATAATTATGATGGGATTATTTTAGTCAGCCAAAGTAAGAATGATGACGCTTTTATTGCACACGTTAAACAGGAAAAAATTCCTCTTGTTGTTTTGAATCGTTCTCCACAAGATGAGGAAATCAGTTGCCTATATTGCGATGAGCGTATGGGGATTAAAAGTACAGTGTCCTATCTTGCGGACCATGGCCATCGGAAAATTGCCTTTGTCAAAGGGATTGAAGGATCTTCATCCACGGAAAGGCGTTTTGCTGGTTTTTTGGATGGAATGAAAATTTGCGGTTTATCTCCAGAGGATTGCCCTGTTGTTCAAGGGGATTATACTGCCAAGAGTGGGTATCCGGCAATGAAACAGATTCTTGCAATGAATCGGGGAGTTACCGCAGTCATTTTTACTTCAGATGCAATGGCCTATGGGGCTATGCGTGCCATTGCGGAAACTGGATTATCGGTTCCGAAGGATATTTCAATTATCGGATTCGATGATGGGGATTATGCAAATAACATGTATCCAAGACTGACCAGTATTGCGCGTCCTTTGGAACTAATGGCAGAAACAGGCGCAAAGCTGCTTTTAGATAAAATTGAACAAAAAGATACGGAAACAAAGCGTATTTGTTATCCGGTCAGCTTGTCTATCAAGGATTCAGTTAAATCGTTGAAATAAAATTTTTACAATCTATACGAATCAAATTCTGTTTAGTTTTACTTCTCAAGTCTATTGCAGTCAAAGAAAAACGTGTGAATGCACCTGAAAAAATCAGGCAAGGAGGAACCCTGTTGAAAATCAAAGATATTAAAGTATACGTGATCTCAGCACCTCTTGAAGAACCCTTTTTATTTGCACAAGGATGGGTCAAACAACGAAGTTCGGTAATTGTAGAGGTTATTGGTAATGATGGAACCAGTGGATTCGGTGAATGCTTATGTCACGGTCAACAGCCGCCCCAAATAGCTGCTGCTTTTATTGAAAATTGCTACAAGCCCCAAATAATTGGTTTGGACAGTGACAACGTTGAGGTTATATGGGAAAAACTCTATAACAGAAGTCGGCCGTTTGGCCAGCAAGGCGCAGCGATTAATGCGCTAAGTGGTATCGATATTGCCTTGTGGGATTTGAATGGAAAACTTTTGGGCAAATCCGTTAGCCGATTGCTGGGCGGACGCTTTTTAGAAAAGGTACAGGCTTATGCAACCGGATTTTATCGTGTGAAAGGTAAAAAATATCCTCAAGCAGGTGTGGAAGAAGCTCTTTCTTATGTAAAAAAGGGCTTAAAAGGAATGAAATTAAAAGCCGGATTTTCTCCGGAGGACGATATTGCATATATCCGCGCTATTCGGAAGGCAATTGGTCCAGATATTAAACTGATGGTTGATTTCAATTTTGCTTATAACCAGATGATTGCAAGGAAGATATTACTTGAATTGGAGCCGGAAAAAATTTGTTTCTTTGAGGAACTGCTTCCCCCAGAGGATATGGCGGGATACAAAGCTATTAGAAATTTAACGTCTGCAGCGATTGCAACAGGCGAAAATATGTTTGGTAAATATTCATTAAAAGACTGGCTTGCAGCCGGTGCGGTTGACATATATCAACCGGATTTATGCTCTGCCGGCGGGTTTACAGAGTGTAAAAAAATGGCAGCAATAGCACAGGCTTACAATACGATGATAATGCCTCACGTTTGGGGATCCGGTATCAGTCAGGCTGCTTCTTTGCAATTTATTAGCAATTTGGCACCTGTACCTATGTCTGTTGCTCCCATTGCACCTATGATTGAGTATGATCAGTCAAACCATCCGTTTCGCTCTGATCTTATTTATGATAGTCTCCAGTTTGAAGATGGGTATTTGATAATTCCGGATTTACCGGGCATTGGTGTGGAAGTAAACCGCGCGGTGATTGAAAAATACCAGATTAATAAGTGATAGGAAGCAGGACAAATAGCCTGTTACTATAAATAATCATGCAATTTTAGGAGGATGAAAAATAAAAAGGTTTCTTGTATCATTACTTAGTCTGACACTGTGCATGGCACTATTTGCTGGATGTGCGAAATCGCCATCTTCAAATAGTTCCGCAGTGTCTTCTGCTGGAGAGGGAGATAGTAGCAATTCAGCAGACAATGGCGAAGTGTATCAATTGAAATTGGCAAACATCTATGCTGCAGATCATCCGTTTAATGTAGGCTGTCAAAAAATTGTGGATGAGATTCAAGAAAAAACAGATGGACACGTCATTATTACGATTTACCCTGCGGCCCAGCTGGGTCCCGAAACTGCGGAAATCAACAATTTGCAGGCGGGCGCAATTGACTTTGCGGTTCTGGGCAGCGGCGAAGTTGCAAAGCGCGTGAAAGATTTTAATATCTTTGATGCACCATATCTGTTTAAAAATGTTGAAGAAGCAGAAAAGGCCGCAGCTAGCGATGTTGTACAATCTATTTTTGAGCAAACAAAGCAGTATGGTTTTACGGTGGAAAATATGCTTTATTATGGCGTGAGGAATTTGACCACCAATAGCCCGGTTGATTCTCCAGAGGATACCAAAAATATGAAGTTGAGAGTTCCGGATAATAATATTCCCCGCTACATTGCTCAATATGTATTTGGTGCTGCTCCCACACCAATGGCGCTGTCCGAAGTTTATCTGGCCCTTCAACAAGGAGTTGTCCAAGGTCAAGAGAACCCAATTCCAACCATTTATACTCAGAAATTCTATGAAGTCTGCGATTATATTAACCTAACACAGCATCAAATCAGTTATTTCCCAACCATTATGTCAAATAAAACCCGTGAGAAATTACCCGAAAACTATGTCAAAATCATTGATGAAGCTTTCCAAGAGGGGGCCCCAGAAATCAATAAGCTGGTGTTAGAAGCAGAAGATGAATTGTTGAAAGAAATGCAGGATGCCGGTGCAAAAGTTCACACCCCAGCCAATTTGGAAGCTTTTCAGGAAAATGTCCCGGCTTTGGTTAAACAATGCGAAGACGACGGATTGTGGACAAAAGGTTTGTATGACAAGATTAAGGCGGTTTGTGCACAGTAAACCTTAAATTGTTGGATGCAAAGCCAAAACAGTGACTTTGCATCCACTCCTTTCAAGTCTCCAGAAAAAGGAGGTAAATATGAAAGCTGTATTAAAATATGTTGATTGGATTTTGTCAAAAATTGAAAACGCGGTTATGATTACAACAATATTAGTTATGCTAGTGGTACTGTTTGCCCAAGTTTTGATGAGATATGTATTTAACAGTCCTTTAGTTTGGAGTGAAGAAGTTGCACGATATCTTTTTGTCTATTTAACCTTTATTGGCATCAGCTTTGGCATCAGCAAAGGAACACACATCCGTATGGAGTTTTTAATTAATAAATTTCCAGTAATAGTGAGAAAAATCTTAGACATTTGCATATCGTTTTTCTCTGCAGGAATATTTGTATTCCTTGCACCGCAGTGTAACTCATTTTTACAAACGCAAACTTATGTTTTGTCAACTGCGACACAGATTCCGATGCACCTAATTTACATAGCATTGCCAATTGGCCTGATTTTGGCTGCCATTCGGCTGGTTATGCAGGGGATTGCACAAATCTGGGACTTGAAAGAGAAGAAGGCTGAGATGAGATGATACTATTATTGATTTCTTTTTTGGTAATGATGTTGTTGGGAGTACCTATTGCAAATTCCCTTCTGTTCAGTTCAGTTTTATATTTGATGACACACGACATTCCTATGCAAATGGCATTTCAAACGACTACCAGTGCAATCAGTGAATCCTTTGTCCTAATTTCAGTCCCTTTCTTTATTTTGGCCGCAAATGTGATGAATACCGGAGGAATTACAAAAAAGATTTTTGGATTTGCTAATACAATCGTTGGTTGGATCCCAGGTGGATTGGGGCATGCAAACATTGCGTCCTCCGTTATCTTTTCAGGAATGTCCGGTGCGGCAATTGCGGATGCAGGTGGATTAGGTGCAATTGAACTCCAGGCCATGAAAGACGAAGGATATGATGAAGATTTTAGTCTGGCCATCACAGGCGCATCCTCCATCATAGGCCCAATTATACCGCCAAGTACACCCGCTATTTTGTTTGGCGTTTCCGGTGGCGTTTCCATTGGTATGTTATTTTTGGGTGGACTAGTGCCCGGGCTCCTGATGGCAATTGCTATGGGTGTTTTCGTTTATATTCAAAGTAAAAAGAGGCATTACCCGCACCGTGCTTTTCCCACTCCCCATGAAGTTGGACATTCCTTTATTCAGGCTTTGTTTCCTCTGCTGACTCCAGTGATTATCATTGGAGGCATTATGAGCGGTATTTACACCCCTACAGAAGCAGCTGTAATTGCAGTGGTGTATGCCTTAATTTTAACCTTAACAACAAGAGAACTCAAACTGAGTGCTATTCCAAACATTGTGCTGGAAACCGCAGCGAACACGGTCAATGTAATGTTCATTATTGCATCTGCAAGTATTTTTGCATGGATTCTTACCATTGAGCAGGTTCCTCAATCTATGAGCACATTTATGCTCAAAAATATCAATAACCCAATCGTAGCTTTACTTTTAATCAATATCATTTTGGTAGTTGTCGGCACATTTATGGAAACGGCTGCTGCAATTTCTATCTTAACGCCTATTTTGATGCCAATCTGCCTTACATTCGGAATTGATCCGATTCATTTTGGAATCATGTGCATTCTAAATCTGATGATTGGCCTATTGACACCACCAATTGGGATGGTTTTGTATGTGCTGTCCTCTGTGGCAAAAGTTCCTTTTGAAAAAATTGTAAAGGCTATCTGGCCGTATATTTTGCTTTTGATAGGTATACTCTTATTGATTACATTTGTGCCGCAGATTGTTACGTTCTTGCCATATGCTACTCTTGGAACGAAATAGTAAAACTTACCAGCCGGTTCTGAATCCTTTGGGAAAGTACAGTATGATGTTGTTTAGAAAGTGTGAATGATAATGAAAAATCAGCTTATAGAACAAACTGGAATCATCGCAATTATGCGAGGCATTCCGCTTGAAAAAATTATACCTGCGGCAAAGGCCGTGTATGATGGTGGAGTACGGGTCATAGAGTGTACATTTGAGCAAGATACTGTTGACCCATGCGCAGTTTTAAGACGAAAACTTTCCAATCTTACTAATACATTTGGTGACAAAATGTTAATCGGTGCAGGTACTGTATTAACTCCGGAGCAAGTACAGACTGCATATGATGCGGGTGCACGTATGATTGTCACACCAAATACCAACCGCGAAGTCATTGAACTGTCGAAAAAGCTAGGAATGACTACAGTGATTGGTGCAATGACTCCGACAGAAATTGCTCAAGCATATGCGTTCGGTGCCGACTATATTAAGATTTTTCCTGCCTCTCATCTTGGAGCAAGCTATATTAAATCAGTGACAGCGCCCCTTTCTCACATTCCACTGCTCGCTGTTGGAGGGATTCACCCGCAAAATATACCCGAGTTTATACAAGCTGGGGTGAAAGGTTTTGGAATAGGAACTCCGTTGTTTCCAAAACAGGCTATTGACCGCGAAAACTATGAACAAATCACCACATTAGCGCATGAATTCTGTTGTGCCTTGCACAAAAGCTAACAAAGTTTCATGTAAGGAAACCCACAAATATGAGTTCGCTTACGAGATATGGTCGAAAGGAGAGCGCTGCTGATGCCACAGTTATTAACGTTAGGGGAAACAATGGTGTGCTTTACACCGGATTCCATTGGCCCATTACGATATGTAACAAATTACACTGCAAGAATCGCAGGTGCAGAAAGTAATGTTGCAATTGGTGTTCAGAAACTCGGCTGCTCATCCGGATGGATTGGCAAACTGGGCGATGACGAATTGGGAAGATATATCCTCAATAATATCAGGAGTGAGGGAGTGGACTGTACTCATGTTAAAATTGACTCGCAACATCGTACGGGGCTAATGCTGAAACAGCGATCTTCCAGAGAGACCAGTGTTTTTTATTATCGTGAGAATTCAGCAGCCAGTTTTCTGTCACCGGATGATTTAGACGAATCATATTTTAATGGAGCGGAAATATTACATTTAACTGGGATTACACCGGTTCTGTCATCAAGCTGTTTGCAAACTGTTAACGAAAGCATTGAAATTGCAAAAGAAAAGCGCATGTTGATCAGCTTTGATCCGAACGTGCGCAAAAAACTTTGGAAAACAACGGACTATTCATCTGTAATCCGGGAACTGACCTTACAGGCAGACATTGTTTTAATGGGTTTAGATGAAGCGGAAATTCTCTTTCATACGCGCGAAATCAACCATCTATTCGATATAATACTGGAGAATAATCCGCATGCTTTGATTGCGGTAAAAGATGGAGCCAACGGCTCTGTTGTGGGCAATTCAGCCATTCGAAAACATATCGAACCGTATCCATGCCAACGTCTGGAAACTATTGGCGCCGGAGATGCCTTCAATGCGGGTTTCCTAGCGGGAGTACTGCAAGGACGTGATATTGACATCTGTGGCAAAATGGGAAACATAGCAGGTGCATTAGCAACTGAAACGCCTGGGGATATTGAAGGACAGCCCACCGCGGAGCAAATGGAGGCCGCATTGCATCATCTCAATACTGTATATCGTTAAATGACACATCTCAAGTTAGCGCAATTCGCAATGGTTCTGCGACAATATTAAAGACTGCATAAAAATTTGTGTAAAAGCTGAATGTGAGACTTTCTTTCAGACAAGGATGAGGGTAAGAAAATATCAGTCTGAAGGGAAGTCTTTTTAATGAGTAGAGTACCGGCAGAACTTTTAAGGGAGTATGTCAACAGCCAGAAATTTAGCAGCACTGCAGATATCATGGAAGCAATGAAAGACATGTTCCGCGATGTTCTCCAATAAGTGATGGAGAGCGAATTGGAGGAAAAATTAGGCTACGAAAGAAGCAAGAGACTGTCAAATGTTGATGAAACGGCAGGGTCGAAAAATTACAGAAACGGGTATTCCAAGAAGACCGTAAAAACGCAGATTGGAGAGATTCCTGTAAAGATTCCCCGTGACCGTAACGGTGAATATGAGCCGAAAATCAAAAGAAAACTGTAATAAATCTTATCTTTCCTGTGTAAAGAGCTGGGAAGACAACTGGAAAATTCTCTCCACATTTTACGCATACCCGGCTGAGATTCGGAAAATCATATATACAACAAATATCATTGAGGGTTTGAATCGCCAGTTCCGGAGGATCACCAAAAATAAGCCATCCTTTACGAATGACGATTCCTTGCGGGAAAAGTTGTATTTGGCGTCGAAAAAGATTGTCGAACATTGGACATGCAGATGTCGAAATTGGGACAAAGTTTTAAATCAGTTAAATATCCTGTTTGCCAACCGAGCGGCAGGCTGATTGTCTCTGCAATTTAGGATTCTCTCAAAGCTGTTTTGGCATTCACGCTTCGCGCGCATTCCTCGGCAGCTTTGAGGAAAATAAGACAATTAGGAGCAAATCCAACCTTTTGATTTACGTTGCAAATCAAAAAAATTATCTGAGTTCTTATCTGAAAGAAAATTTAATTTACACAAAATATTACGGAGTGCTTATCTCTCCATTTGAATTTATTTGTATACATACTGCCAATATGCTTATCTTTAATATATAAGAGCCCGGTTTCATTTTACACTTCTATTTCCATAAGCCATGTTTAAAGAAATCTTCAGCGGCATTAAGCGTTTGGTCGATGTCATCTTTTGTATGCGCCTCGCTGACGAATCCTACTTCAAACTGAGAAGGTGCCATATAATTTCTATGGTTTAACATGTGATGAAAATAGGACGCATAAGCAGACACATTGCAAGAAAGGGTATCCCGGAAATTTGTAATTGTCCGATCGGTAAAAAACACGCAGAAAAGAGAGCCAATCTGATTTACAGTTGCGGGGACGTGGTATGTTTGAATCAGTTGGATGAGGCCTTCAGCCAGAGATTTTGTAAGCGATTCCAGACGTGTGTAGGAAGACGGATTCTCCTTTAGGATGGTCAATTGCGCGATGCCTGCTGCGGTGGCTAATGGGTTTCCACTTAACGTACCAGCCTGGTAGACATCTCCGCAGGGGGCAACGAGCATCATAATATCTCGTCGGCCGCCGAAAGCCCCCACCGGCAGACCGCCTCCGATAATTTTACCGAAGGTTGTTAAATCCGGGCAAATTCCGAACAATTCCTGGGCGCCTCCGGGGGCAAGACGAAAGCCGGTAATAACTTCGTCCGCAATCAGCAAAGCGCCGTTTTCGGTACATAGTTTTCTTAAATTTTCCAGAAAATATTTCTGAGGCAGAACAAGACCCATGTTAGCAGGCACCAGTTCCACAATTACCGCGGCAATTTGCCCTCGGTTATGTTCAAAAAGTGCTGATACGCTGTCAATATCATTAAACTGTGCGACCAGTGTGTCGCAAGCTGTGGACTGCGGAACTCCCGAACTGCTTGAGAGTGATCCGGTCATCAGTCCTGAGCCGGCTTTTACCAGCATGGAGTCGCTGTGGCCGTGGTAGCAGCCTTCAAATTTTATAATCTTTTCTCGGCCGGTAAAAGCTCTTGCCAACCGAATGGCGCTCATTACAGCTTCGGTACCCGAATTCACCAAACGTACCATTTCTACCGACGGCACCATGGAGCAAATGAGTTCTGCCATTTTCACCTCGGCCGCAGTTGCAGCGCCAAAACTCAAGCCGTTAGATGCGGCATTTTGCACGGCTTCTACAATTTCTCTGCGGGCGTGGCCAAGGATCATCGGACCCCAGGATCCTACATAATCAATATATTCCACGCCGTCTTCATCTATGATTCTGTTCCCCTTAGCGCTAACAATAAAGCGTGGGGTTCCACCCACAGCTTGAAAAGCCCGAACGGGACTGTTTACTCCGCCGGGAATTACTTTTGTCGCACGATAAAACAGTTCTTCTGACTTATCCATCAGCCGATTCTCCCTTCATCCATCCATTGCGCCAACTGCGGTGCATAATAACTGATAAGAATATCGGCACCTGCGCGGAAGACGCTTACAGCGGATTCGCATACGATTTCCGACTCATTCACCAATCCCATGCGGGACGCAGCTTTAAACATGGCATATTCTCCACTTACGCTGTAAGCTGCCAACGGCAGAGTGAAAGAGGAACGGATCCGGCTGATGATATCTAAATAGGACAAAGCCGGTTTCACCATGAGAATATCCGCACCTTCTTCTACGTCCAGCGCTGCTTCTCGAATCGCTTCCCGGCTATTATGATAATCCATTTGATAACCTTTTCGGTCGCCAAATGCCGGGGCGGAGTCTGCGGCCGCGCGGAAAGGCCCGTAAAAAGCGGATGCGTATTTCACAGAATAGGCCATAATGGCACAGCCGGAAAATCCGTTTTCATCAAGCGTCTGCCGAATGGCGCCAACACGCCCGTCCATCATATCGGATGGAGCAATGATATCCGCTCCCGCTTGAGCATGAGAAAGTGCAGTTTTGCACAATAGCTGAACAGTCTTGTCATTGTCCACCGTTTTCCCGTCCAGAATTCCGCAATGTCCATGGCTGGTGTACTCACAAAGGCAAACATCAGTTGCCACTTTTAGAGACGGATATTCTTTTTTTAGTATGCGAATGGCTTGCTGTACAACGCCATTTTCGTTGTACGCTTCGCTGCCAAGTTCATCTTTGCTGCGTGGCAGGCCAAACAGCAGAACGCTTTGAATTCCGGATTTGACGACCGGTTCCAGCAAAAAGGGCAACTGGTCCGGACTGCATCGTTTCTGTCCTTCCAAAGAAGGAATGTCTTCCAGCACATGAGTGCCTTCTTTGACAAACAGGGGGTACATCAACGCATTTTTTGAAACCCGCGTTTCTCGAACTAAATTTCTTATGGCAGAATCGACGCGCAGTCTTCTTGGCCTTTTCCTCAGTTCCATATTTTCCTCCTGTCATTGACATGGTTTCTATTTTGCAGTTTACTGCTATTGTGTCATGGTTTCTAACATGCCGTCCATTGTGGAAACACGAGCCACAATGGTATGAAATCCATATTTGTTTGCCTCTGCCGCCGTTTCAGGACCGATACATACAGCTGTGCAATGGGAGAAATCAAGGTTTGGAAACAGTTGAACAAAGCCCTTGACGGTTGAGGCACTGGTAAATGTAATCAGATCAAAATTTCCGTCCTCAATGATTTTCCGTATTTCAGGGAAACTGTTTTCATCATTCTGTACCAGTTCTGTTTTGTAGCAGGAAACAGCTTCAAAAGGGATATCTTTCCGAAGAAACTGCTCCTCCAACTGTGAAGAGCCTTCCAAAGGACGTATTACAAGGACACAATCTTTGGAATCCATCACCTTATTGAGCGCCTGCGAAAAGTGGAGACTGTCGAATTTATTAGGGATTAAATCGGCAAATATTCCATGCTTTTTCAGTGCTTTTGCTGTGGCAGAACCAATTGCTGCCACTTTGATTTGACTCAATGCACGACTGTCTTTTCCGGCTTTATGCAAAGCCTGAAAAAACAAATTGACGCCCGTGGCACTGGAAAATGTCACCCATGTAAAGTGGCTGAGCCGTTCCATGACAGCGGCCATTTTATTTTGATGACACGGAACTGTTTGAATGCACGGCACAACAACCGCCTCTCCGCCAAGTGCCCGAATTTTTCTGCAAAAATCCATACAGTGCGTTCGCGGCCGTGTTACAATAATTCGCTTGCCGTACAGCGGATTGTTCTGCACCCAGGAAAATTGCCCGGCAAAGGAGGCGTTTTCTCCAATGACAAGAATGGCGGGAGAATGAATTTTCTGAGTCACAATTTGTTCGGCAAGGGTATTTAGTGTGGCAGAAACCGTTCTCTGACGTGCGGTTGTTCCGTTTTCAATCACAGCAGCCGGAGTGTCTTGCGCCATGCCGGCTTCTAACAGCCCTTTGCAGATGAATTCCGCAGAGGCTACGGACATCAGAAAAACCAAAGTACCATTCAATTTTGATAAAATAGAGAAATCCAGTTTCGCATTTTTTCCCGCAGCATGGTGGCCTGTGAAAATGTGCAGGGAATTTCCACCGCTGCGGTGCGTCACAGGTATTCCGGCATATGCCGGAACCGCAATCGCGGAAGGGACGCCCGAAACCACTTCGTAGGGGATATGATGTCGACGGAGTTCTGCAATTTCCTCACCGCCTCGTCCGAATAGAAATGGATCCCCGCCCTTTAGACGCACAACCCGTTTTCCTGCCAAAGCTTCCCTTACAAGGATTTGATTAATTTCATGCTGTGGAATAGGATGCCGCCCCGAGCATTTACCAACATAAATTTTTTCGGCGGAGTCTGGAATCATGGCAGGAATAGAATAGCCGACCAACCTGTCATACACCACAACATCCGCGGTTTGCAGCAGTTCATACCCGCGCAGGGTCATCAATCCGGGGTCCGAAGGACCGGCACCCACAAGCCAGACTTTTCCGTGCTGTTCAGGCATGCTCCGTCGCCTCCCTTATCAGAGTGGAAGATAATTTGTCGGCCAGTTTCCGCCACTCCTCACGAGTGCCGGCCACACTTTCTTTAGCCGTTTGGTTCGTAACAGGATCCATATAAAATCCGGTAATTTTGATTTCGTTATTCATAACAGTACAGTATGCCGCGGCAGGGGAACCGCATCCGCAGGCTAACCCCGCAATTACGGCTCTCTCTGCCTGCGCGGCGCAGCGTCCGTCAGGGTCATCAACATCATTTAGCAATTCTTTATCAAAATCGTAACGTCCCTGAATGGCAAGAATCCCTTGTCCTGCAGCGGGGATGATTTCATCCGGCAAAAAAATATGAGCGATTCGCTCTGTTAATCCCAATCGTTTCAGTCCTGCCGCGGCAAGCAACAGGGCACCGTATTGCCCGTTATCCATTTTTTGAATTCGCGTGGGTACATTGCCGCGAATCGGTGTAATCGGAATTTTGGGACAAAGACACCGCAGCTGAACCGTTCTTCTGACGCTGGAGCAGCCAACAGGCTGTTCAAAGAAGCGAGAATCCATGCCACGATAAACTGAGCCGCGCGGAAGCACCAATGCGTCACGTGGGTCACCGCGGCGGGAATATGCAAGAAGCGGTAAATCTTCAGGGAGTTCCTGCGGCATATCTTTTAAACTGTGGACTGCCAGGTCAATATCTCCTCGGCGCAGACATTGCTCCAATTCAAGTGTAAAAAGACCTTTTCCACCGACGGAATCAAGAGGGCGGTCGATGAGCTTGTCGCCTGTTGTATCCATTGTAATCATTCTAATTTCCAGTTCCGGGTGACTTCGGCGGAGAAGTTCCGCAACCATCTCGGCCTGAATTCTGGCAAGTTTACTTTTGCGGCTGCCAATTTTGACGATTCGTTTTGTCATGAAATTTCCTCCGCTTCTGATTCGGGCATTTGAGTTCTCTTCTGCAAAGGCAAACCGTTGTCGTTTTCCACCATCCAGTCGCGGAAGGAAAACAGCACCTTACGGACCTTTTCCTGCGCAAATTGACGAGCAAAAAGTTTCAGTGTTTGCTGCCGTTTGGACGGAAGTTGTAACGGGTCTAATTCTTTCAAAAGCCGGTTTTCAAAAGACTGGGCAAAATTCTCCGAAAGCTCTTGAATGAGGGGGAGAGATGTCCAAGCCACCATTTGTTTTTCAAATTCTTGTATATATCGGTCAATGATTTTTCGACATTGTAATTCCACTGTTTTCTTTTCTTCCCACCGAACCCGACAAGGAATATCATCAATGGTCAAAAGCGTACAGGATGGTAGCTGTGCAATCTGCGGTTCTAAATCGCGAGGAACAGCTAAATCGATAAAAATTCGGCGTTTTGGGTGTTCTTCACACGGGCCGGCAACCTGTTCAAAGTGCAAAGTGCGGTGGGGACTGGCCGTGGCACTGATGATGATATCGGCACGAGGAAGTTCTTGCACACGGTCATCATAGGAAATGCCGGAACAGCCATCTGGAATCTCACTGATACCATATTTATACCGTCGAAATGTCATACAGACGGACGCGCCCGACGCAGCCATTTCACGAGCAGCTTTTCGGCCCATATCGCCGCTGCCAATGACCAAACAATGTAATCCGGCAATGGAACCGCCCAGTAACTCCCTGCATTTTTCCACAGTGGCCTTTGCAACGGAAGAACTTCCGGATGAAAAACGAACCTCTGTTTTAATTTTTTTTGCTGATGTGATTGCCAGCTGAAACAATTTGGTCAGAATTTTTCCGGCGGTACCTGCCTCTAGTGCAAGCTGTAACGCATCCTTAATCTGTGTAATGATCTGGTCTTCACCCCAGATACGGGATTTCAATCCGCAGGCGGTCTCGAACAGATGCTGTATGGCATCTGTTCCGTTTCTTTGTGTCATCAGATTAGAAAATTTTGCGCGGGGCAATTTTTTTAGAGAACATAGCAAACCAATCGGATCTGAATCTGCGTGCTCCGTGCACAACCAGAGTTCCGTTCTGTTGCAGGTAGAATACAGGATGCATCCGTCTATGCCGGGGTATTGATAAAGTTCCTGCATTCCCGCGCTTGCCTGTGATTTTGTGAATGCAAATGCTTCCCGCTTCTCAAGCGCCGCTCTGTTAAAATCAATTCCAGCCATACAGATGACCATGTTTACTACACTTCCTTTTGATGAACCGATTTTTGCTTTGCCAGTATCACTTTGTCCAGTTGAGCGGTCAAATGCTGAGAATCCATCCCGCTTTCCACCGCTGTGATTCCAGTTTGAAGCAATTCTTCTAAAATCGTTTTGCGCAGCTCTGGTTCCCGAATTTCTGTCCGGACTCGTTTGCGGTATTCTTTTAAGACTTTTAGAAGATTACCGTAGGGATCCGGAAACAATTGTTCTATTTTTCGTCTGGCATATTTTGAAAACGCAGGGTAAGACCCGCTTGTCGTCATCCCTGCGACAAAATCTTTTCTGCGAACAATGGAAGGAAAATAAAATGTGCACAGTTCTGGATCATCCACTACATTGACAGGAACAGAATTGCGGACGGCATCTTGATAGACGCAGCGATTGATTTCTTTGCTGCCTGTGGCGGCAATCACAATAGTGCAGCCCTGCACATCATCACTCCGATATTCCCTGGAAAGCCATGTAATAGCGCAAGACTTAGACAGTTGATGGATTTTTTGCGTTGCTATTGGGCTTACCACTCGGATGGCGGCATCAAACTCCAGCAGACTTGTGATTTTACGTTCTGCAACCGCCCCCCCGCCGACTACCAGAACATTTTTTGCCGAGAGGTCGATAAAAAGAGGAAAATATGCCATCACTCCACCTGCTTTCCGATAAATCCTGATGGCCGGTTCATAAATGCATGAAAGATGCCTGCTGCGGCAGGCATCTTTGTTCTACTTTGCCGTTAAATGCTTTTCCAATGGTTTCACATGAATGTTGCTGCGGTATTCGGTTTCCGCCCAATTGATGTTTTCAGCAATCATGGCTTCCGGATTCAGTTTGACGCCCTGGAGCATAAACTCTTTAAACTTCTGATATCCAGCGCGGTCAATCAGATGTCCGCCGTGCAGGTAAACCGGTTTTCCATCCAGCACCCATTCAGAGAATTTCGGCCAGTTTTTCATAATGGCCAGAACACTCTCTTCGGTGAGCCAGTTTGCAAACATTTTGCCCATTCTGGGGTATTGCTTTCCGGTTCTTCCGCCAATGATGATTTTATAAAAGTCTTTGTTGGGTCTTCTCCACGCACCCGTTGGGCAAGCGGTTACACATTCACCGCAGCCAACACAGCAGCACGGGTCTTTGTCAATTTTGTGTTTGTCGTTCAGAGAAAGCACCCTTGTGGCAGCATGTTCACATTTCTTGACGCATGCTCCGCAGCCAATGCAGCGGTCAATATCGTAGATGGGCTTTGTGCAGCCAATGATGCCGAAATCCTGAAAATGAGCTTTTCCGCAGTCGTTTGGACAGCCGGATATCGAAATCTTAATATGATAGGGATTCGGATAAATGATTTTTTCCAATTCTCTTGCTAAATGCTGTGTGTTGACATTGGCTTTAATGCAGTGACTCGCTCCAATACAAGCCATAATGTTTCTGGGCCCGATATACGGGTATCCGTTTTCGGTGTCCATTTCAACCCCGCACATCTCGCACTCAATAGCCTGCAAATACGGCCGTATGTACTCGTTTACAGCAGGAATGTCCTTTGCCTTGATGCCCGGTGCGTTTAAAGTTTGGCGCATCCCGATATGGAATGTGCCGTTGCCCCAGGTTTTACAAACGTGTTGAATGACATCGAGCCATTTCGCATCTATGACGGCACCCGGCACGCGGAGTTGCAGCATAAATTCGCCGGGAACTTTTGACTGACGAAAGCAGTTGTTTCTTAATTGTTTGATATTGCAATCTTCTACCACTATCGTATCCTCCTAATCCACGAGTTTTTTGCCCACCGTGTAGTTAAAGACCGGGCCGTCCAGGCATACATACGTTTCGTCAATTCGGCAATGTCCGCATTTGCCTATTGCACAGGACATTTTTCTTTCAAAGGACATCCAAATTTTTTCTTCGGGGACATTGTGCTTTAGCAATTCCATTCCGGTAAATTTCATCATAACGGGAGGGCCCACAACAATGCATTCATAATTTTCGTTAAACGACTGAAAAGGAATATCTTTAATAAAGTTGGTCACCAATCCACTGTTCCAACCGGGCATGTTCTCTTTGTCCAACGTATAAATCGTATGAAAATGTTCAGCAGTTTTCCATTTTGCAAGATCTTGCGTAAACAGAATACTTTTGGAGTTTTTAAAACCTAAAATCAGATACACTTCTTTTGCAAAATCCGGATTCTCATAAATCATTTGTATCAGGCTTTTCACCGGCGAAACACCAGTGCCTCCGGCTACTATCACCAAATTTTTCCCTTTTAAGCGGTCAACCGGCCACCCGTTGCCATAACAACCCCGCAGGAAAATCTTGTCGCCTACTTTCAAGTTGAAAATTTCATCGGTCACTTTACCAACCTTGCGGATGGTAAAATCCGCATAGCCGTCACCGAATCCGCTGATTGAAATCGGAGCTTCTCCGATTTTGGGCAAAGAAAGCTGCATAAACTGTCCGTGACGAATCGGAATATCATTTTCAATGCGGAATGTCCATTCCGTTTCCGTTTGCGGCAGAATATCCAGAATTTTTCTTGCTAAAGGTTTCATCGGATTTTCATTCATTCGTGCAACCTTCCTCCAATTTTATTTCTTCAATTGCTTTAGACAATTTGTTGAGTGTAGCCGGATAACTGATTAGTTCCGGACAACGTTCGGAGCATCTTCCACACCCAACGCACATCGGTCCTGTGTGAAACCTTGCGTTGTGTCCGTAAACTTTATGAAGAATTTTATAACGATATTTTTCAGAGGTCTTAGTACGGAAACAATGCCCCCCGGCGACTTGGTCAAAGCCGTCTACCATGCAGGAGGAACAAGTTCTTCTGCGCTCACCAATATGGGGATTCTGTGTGTACACAATATCGGTGGTTTCAAAGCAGGTGCATGTGCTGCAGGCCACAGTGCAGGAACCGCAGCCAATGCATCGGTCATCAAATTCATCCCACATCTTATGTTCTTTTAGTTTGTTCACCAAATCTATGCTGTCGATGACGGGAAACTTAACTTTTAGTTTATTTTCCTGCGGAAATCCAATCTCATAGTCGGATGGTTCCGCATGCTCAAAGTAGCCGCTCATGGACTGGTCTACGACCGAGACATATGCACCATCTTCCCGAAAAGACACCGCCAAAGAATGCATATCAGTCACATTGGAGCCAACGCTGCAGCAAAAACAACCATCGAACTGTTCCGTACATTCCATGAGGACAAACTTTGCTTTCTCACGAATTCTTTGATAAAACGAATCCGCCACATCACCGTTTTCAAGATAAATTTGGTCCAATATCTTTACAGAGTTGATATCGCACGCTCTGCCAAAAATTAATATATCCTTTTCCGGCGCTTTGCTCTCATGAAATTCATCATCCGTAAAATAGAAAAGCGTCTGAGTAATCGGGGTCAGCACTTCTTTCAGCGGGTAAGTCGATCTCTCGCGAAATTCAATTTCTTCATATGTATGAATTTGGCGATATACAATGGAATCCTGGTGTGCATATCGCCCGCCGGCCAAGATTCTCACTGGAGCGTAGATGTCGTATTGTTTCTCAAGTTTGGTTAAAAGCTCATTAAAGGCACTTTGCGTGAGCCAATAGGTATTTGAGTCTTTCAAACAGGTCGCTTCCTTTCTGTTGTTTTTTCAGATAATCGCCGAATTATTGTGAAGAAAATAACATTATTTGGCTATCTTGATTGTATCGCTTGTTTTAGTATTTGTAAAATGCTAAAATATTCATAATTTCATAGATTATTATCTATGTATCAGGAGGCATTGTTACAATGACGATTCGAGATTTGGAAATATTTGTTACAGTAGCGGAATGCGGCCGAATGGGGGAAGCTGCAAAAAAGCTCTATATCTCTCAACCAACAGTCAGTCATGCCATTGCACAAATTGAGGAAACCTACCACGTAAAACTGTTTGAACGGCTGTCCAGAAAATTGTACATAACAGAGGTGGGACGGGAGTTTTTGCAGTATGCAAGACACATTCTTGCCAATTTCCACGATATGGAGCACTATTTGCACCATGCTTCCGAACAGCTCTGCCTGCACGTTGGAGCGTCTTTGACCGTGGGAAGCTCGTTTTTGGCAGGTATGATTTCTCAATATGAAAAAAAGCATCCCAAAATTCGTATTCGTGTTTACATAGATAACTCGAAAAATATCATCCAAAAAATTTCGGAAGGCACACTCGATATTGCAATCATAGAGGGCACGAGTAACTCTGCGGATGTTATTTCAAAAGAAATTTATGAAGATGAAATGGTGTTGATTTGCGGGAAAAATCATCCGTTTGCAACGAAAAAATCAATTCGCTTATCCGATTTAAATCATGTGGATTGTGTTTTGCGGGAAGAGGGTTCCGGAACTCGCGATTTTCTCATTCAGCTGACAAAAAGCCGCGGCATTCAGATTGTGGAAAAGTGGGTTTGCCACAGCTCTGATTCCATTATCAATATTGTAGCGTCCGGAGAAGGAGTCTCTGTTCTCTCAAAGTCTCTCTTATTACATGAACCCAATGTGGTACAGCTATCGATTGACGATTTACAGCTTTTCAGAAAATTCCGAATCATTTACCATAAGGATAAATACTTATCTTCAGCTTTAAAAAATTTCATGGAAGATATCGAACATTATTTTAACAATGTGAGTTTGTAAAAAAGCGATGTTATATGCACCAACGTGGATAAAAAAGTTCGACACAAAAAGAAATTCTGGATATGAGCGGCATTGAGTGCGCTGTACTCGCCCTAATCATTGAGTTAAAATACGGAAGGAGGTGCGAAAGGAGGTGCGTACAAAAAGTTGAACTGAATCCCCCAAGAAAGGAGCTAGGTGAATAGAATGAAAGCTTGACATTCTACATCACTGCGTTGAGCTGAGAGAAGATGTACAATCGGTATCAAATGAAGTGCGATATAACACTGCAAGTAGTTAAAACCGGCGGCGCAAATACATCCGGAAAGGTGCTGCGGCGTTCATGCATTCATCCAATGAGTGAGCCGGAGAGAAACTGACAGAAAGAAAAGCCTCATCTTCGGAGAAACTTATATCTAGTTCCCATTATTGACTGCTGTGATGGTATGCCGGTAGCATGGAACATTAGCTGTAAACCGGACGCACAATGGGTGAATCGTATGATTAACCGTGCAATCAGTGCATTTTCTCAAAATTCACATCCGATTATTCATTCAGATCGAGGCTGTCACTACCGATGGCCAGGCTGGATAGATCGAACCCGTAAGGCAGGATTGATCAGATCAATGTCTCAGAAAGGGTGTTCACCGGACAATTCAGCTTGTGAAGGTTTTTTTTGGAAGAATGAAGAATGAGATGTTCTACGGCCGTTCTTGGCAAGGTATCACAGTAGAGAATTTTATGCAGCAGATTGAAGCTTATATGGTATGGTATCGGGATACGAGAACTAAAATATCTCTTGGAAGATTGAGTTCAGAATGGGATGAGCCATATAGTCCAATAAAATGTCCGCAGGCCCTTATCCTATTGCGACCCAAAGGCACGAGAATCTGTGACAGTCACTCATTAGAGAATGCCTGCCATAAGCAGATATTATCTTAAAAAGTTGTATGATGAACTTTTCTGTGTGCCAAAAGGTGAAGGGGTAGTTTAAAGCTCATAATAGCACGGCATGCGTTAAAATGCTTATCTGAGATAGCGCCTGCTCTATGATGAGCTTTGTGATGTGGAGTTTTTATAGATTTTTACATGTTGCTTTTGCTAAGAAAAATAATTTACCAATGTGGGGAATAACGGCATGGTAAATGCAGACAGCAGCGTCGTCAAAGCAACTGCTTTGGATCCAAGTCTTGTGTCGCAGCCAAACTGCGCCGCAAACATGACTGAGTTTGCGGCAGTCGGTGCTGAAATAAGGATTAAAAGTGTTGTAAACACAATTTGATCCACATGGAAGGGAAGCAACAAAAAGAAGCAGAGCATCGGAATGACAAGAAGACGTGCCAACGCAAGCCAATATAAAACTGAATCTGAAAATAGTTCATTGAGTGGAACTTCAGAAATATAAACGCCAATTACAAGCATGGCCAGCGGGGTATTCAGTCCTGAAAAAAATTGCATGGGGGAGAGAAATATTTCCGGAAGACGGTAGGAAAATATGGACAGACCCAATGCTACAGCAAGTCCTACCGTTCCCGGGTTGAGCAATGCTTTCCGATAGCTGAATTCCGCTTTTTGTTTCATGCAGGAAACGCCATGTGTCCACACGAACAAATTGAAAACAGCAATGAAAATGGAGGCGTATGCCACACCTTCCGGGCCTAAAAGCGCACTGGCAAGAGGAAGTCCCATAAAACCGCAGTTGGAATATGATACAGCAAAACGAAGGATATTTTTGCGCTGCGCAGAATGCTTTCGGAAGAGCAAATAGCTAAAACCAATTGCAACTGCAATACACACAGCTGAAAGTACGCCCGAAAGAATCAAATTTTCTATGCTGACTTTCCCGGTAACATCTTGTACCGAGGAAATAATCAGACAAGGTGTAACAATCCAGAAAAGGACGGCGGTCATCTCCTTTGCGCCGCCGTCCGAGATAATATTATATTTTCCACAGGCGTAACCTACTGCAATCATGAGAAACAGGATGGCTATTTTGGTTAGAACGTTGAGAAATATAGAAAACATCGGCAATCTCCTTGCTGATTTTAGGTAACACTTTTCGAATACGACAGAAAATAGTTGAAAATACCCAGTTTATAAGATATCAGTAAGTATAAATCTCATTTTGCTTGATGTCAAGGAAAATATTTCATGGAGAAACGAAAAATTCTTATATAGAATTATTATGGTATAGTTACATGTTACTATAAATACAAATCTTAACTGCTTAATGCCCATGTAAAGGGGAGTAGCTGAATTTTGGATGGTCAACAACCGTTGCGAAAGCATCTGGCCTCCGATCCAAGCAATTTGGAAAGCAAGACCTTTACCAGAAATCGTTGTTTCTGGCAGAGGCCTTTTTCTTTTTCTAACTGTTGCGGCAAACAAGAGAGGGGAATATGAATTTGCTTGAGAAACAGGGTAACATAAGAATAAAATCAATGGCAAAGGAGGAACTGCCTTGGAAGAATACTTAAAGGACTCTGCTTACGTTTTGAAGGATTTGGACAGCTCAACGGAAGGTCTTACAGCTCAAGAGGCGCAGCACCGGCTGGAGCAGTGGGGACCAAATCGTCTGAAGGACGACGAGAAAAAATCTTTGCTTGAACGGCTCAAAGAGCAGCTTTTAAATCCGATGATTATTATTTTGTTGGCCGCTGCCCTTATTTCCGGGCTGATGGAGGAAGCGGTTGATGCTGCCGTCATTTTATTTGTTGTTGTGCTGAATTCCATTCTCGGTATCGTGCAGGAAAGCAAATCCGAAAAAGCCATTGAGGCTCTGCAAAATATGACCGTTTCTCACGCCAAAGTGAGGCGCGGCGGAGAGGTTGTTTCCATTCCGTCGGAAGAATTGGTGAAAGGCGATATCGTTTTGCTTGAGGCGGGGGATGCCGTTCCTGCGGATCTTCGCCTGCTGGAATCGGCATCACTCAAAATAGAAGAAGCGGCGCTAACCGGAGAATCTGTTCCTGTGGAAAAGACTACGCAAGCGCTTCAAGCCTCGGATCACGGCTCTGTTCCGCTTGGCGACCGTACCAATATGGCCTATTTAGGCGGCAGTGTTGTTTACGGGCGCGGAAGTGGGGTTGTTACTGCAACCGGCATGGAAACCGAGATGGGAAAAATTGCGGATACGCTCTCAAAAGCAAAAGAAGGGGAAACGCCGCTTCAACAGCGATTAAACCAGCTGAGCCGAATTTTAAGCATCGGCGTGCTTGGTATTTGCGCGTTTGTGTTTGTATTCAACCTGCTTACTCATCATGATTACAGCTCCCAAGCAATATTAGATTCCTTTTTGCTTGCGGTGAGCCTTGCTGTTGCCGCCGTCCCGGAGGGACTTGCGGCAGTCGTGACCATTGTGCTTTCCATTGGGGTTTCCAAGATGTCAGCTCACAGCGCCATTATCCGAAAATTGACCGCGGTGGAAACACTGGGATGTACACAAGTTATCTGTACGGACAAAACCGGAACATTGACGCAGAACAAAATGACGGTTGTGGATTTGTTCGGGGAACGCGGCTTGCTGCCCCGGGCTTTCGCCTTGTGCAGTGATTCCCGCCTCAATTCGAAAACCGGGGAAATCGTCGGAGAACCGACCGAAAATGCGTTGGTTGCTTTTGCGCTGAAAGAGGGACTGGACAAGAATAAACTGGAAGCTGATTTTCCCCGCCGGGGCGAGGCACCATTCGATTCCATGCGCAAGATGATGAGCACTTTACACGCTTTGCCGGACGGCGGATATATGCAGTATACAAAAGGTGCGCCGGATGAAATTCTAAAGCGATGCGATACGATGATGTTAAATGGCACATCTGTTCCCATGACGGATGAACTACGCCGAAAAATATCGGACGCAAACCGTGGTATGGCGAACCGTGCCCTGCGTGTTTTGGCTGTTGCACAGAAGCCGCTTTCTGATCTGCCGGAGGATTTATCCCCGGAGAAGCTGGAAACCGGATTGACCTTTCTTGGCCTTGTCGGAATGATTGACCCCGTTCGGGAAGAAGCGGTGGATGCCGTTCGGGAATGTCGGCGTGCCGGAATCCGTCCGATTATGATTACCGGTGACCACAAGATTACTGCAGCAGCTATCGCTTCGCAAATTGGAATTGGTGACAATGCGGAAACGGTGCTTACCGGCAGCGAACTGGAACGTCTTTCCGACGAGGAACTCAAGCAGACTGTGATGCAGTGCAGTGTTTATGCGAGGGTTCAGCCGGAACATAAGGTCAGAATTGTCCGTGCACTAAAGGAACATGGTTTGGTGACAGCCATGACAGGGGACGGAGTGAATGACGCGCCCGCACTTAAAACAGCGGATATCGGCGTTGGAATGGGCATTACAGGTACGGATGTGACGAAAAATGCTGCGGATATGGTGTTGGCCGATGATAACTTTGCCACCATTGTTTATGCGGTGAGAGAAGGCAGAAGAATCTATGACAACATTCTAAAAACCATCCAGTTTCTGCTTTCTTCCAACATGAGTGAAGTGATGTCTATTTTCACCGCGACTTTGCTTGGATTTTCCTTGTTCCGTCCCATTCATCTTCTGTGGATTAATTTGATTACGGACAGTTTGCCCGCAGTGGCACTCGGCATGGAACGGGAGGAACGCGGCATTATGGATCAGCCGCCGCGCGGCAGGAAAGAGAGTTTATTTGCAAACGGGCTAGGTATGGATGTGTTTTATCAAGGTGCTGTCGTTACTATTCTGACTCTTGCAGCTTATGGGGTAGGCAGTTTGAGCAGCGCGGATATCGGTACGACCATGGCATTTGTGACGTTGTCGATGAGCGAAATTTTTCATTCCTTCAATCTGCGTTCACGCAGGGGTTCCGTGATTTTTTTGAGGCAGCAGAATAAAACGTTGCTGGGTACTATGCTAATATCCTTGCTGCTCACGTTCGCCATGGTGGAGATTCCTTTTCTTTCTTTTGCTTTTTCGTTGCAATCGCTTAATGCCATGCAGTATCTCACTTCAATTGGTCTTGCATTGCTGATTTTGCCGATTGTGGAGGTGGTCAAGGCGGTTCAGCGCCGCTTTGGATGCTGATTGTTCCGGATTGCGCGCTATGATATAATAAATAATAAAGAAAAAGGGGAAGTACTGATGAAAGCTGTCATTCGATATTTGCATCACAGCAGTTTTTCACTTCAAACGGAAGAACATTTTTTGATTTTCGATTATTATCTTGATACGCCCAAGGGCAGTGGATTTTCAAAAGGCGTTGTCGATCCGGATGAAATCCGCGACAAAAATGTGGTTGTGTTTTCGTCCCATAGTCATCCGGACCATTACAGTCCCAAAATATTCAGCTGGAGAAAATCGATTTCCAATATCCGCTATGTCCTTGCTGATGAAATTCATCCGCCGGAGGATGCGCTGAAAATCGCTCCCGGAGAAACGCTCGATTTGGGTGATTTAACCGTTCATGCACTCGAGTCAACGGATCTCGGTGTTGCGTTTCTCATTCACGTGGACGGACTGTGTGTGTACCATGCCGGTGACCTGAACTGGTGGCACTGGGAGGGTGAACTCCAGGAGTTCAACGAAGACATGGGCCGCAGATATCGGGAACAAGTTGACACGCTGCGCGGTGAGGATATAGATATTGCATTTCTAACGGTTGACCCGCGGCAAGAGAAAAATGCGCTGCTCGGTTTTAATTATTTTATGAAAACGATCGGCGCAAAAGCCGTTGTGCCCATGCATTCATTTGGTCACACGGAATTTTATGAATCTTTGATGGACAACCCGGAGTTTGCTGTTTGGAAGGACAGACTCTTGTTTTATCGCAACCGAGGGGATAGTATGACATATTCTGATGTAACGACAGAATAAGTCCCAAGAAAAAACCAAAACGGCTGCACCAAATATAGGTGCAACCGTTTTTTCTGTTTTTGGTAGATTGTAAAATCAAATTGAACACATAAAAAGATTCCATAGCGCACAGGGAACTGTTAGGATAAAGTTACCACTCTCAATCTTGACAGAAAGGCCTGAACACTATGGACAAGAACCATTCTATCATAAAGATCGAAGAACGCAAGAGGGGACAGCATCTTAAAGCAGAAGAGCGTGGCGCAATCCAACAGTTAAAGAAGATGGGATTTAGCAATCGAAAGATTGCTAGCGCAATCAATTGCAGCCCCTCTACCGTGGGCTATGAACTACGACGTGGCACACCGGAATACTCCGGCCGAGGTCGCAAACCCGGCTACTCAGCCAAACGTGGAGCTGCAGTCTACAAAGCGAATCGCAGTCGTTGCCATCGCCCTAGAACGGTATCCAGGAACTCCGACTTCATCCGTTGGATGGTTAAAAAGGTTCGTAAGCATAATTGGTCTTTTGATGAGTGCGTAGGGCGGGCCCGAAGCGAACATCGTTTTCCAGCCAAGGAAATCCCATGTACAAAAACTCTATATCATATGCTGTGGAAAGGGGAATTACCGCTCACGCTATTTGAACTTCCTGAGGTATTAAATAGGCATTCTCGCAGAAAACCACGGCTTTCTAAGCGTATCAATGGGAAATCCATTGATTGGCGGCCACCTGAGGCAGCAGAGCGAAACACATTTGGACACTGGGAATCTGATACGGTACTGGGCCGAAAAAGAAGCGGTGAGGCAGCTGTATTTACCATTGTAGAGCGCCTGACAGGATATTATCTTTCAATTCGAATTGACGGCAAAACAACCACCGGTGTTGCCAGTGCCATGGAACAGCTAAAGGAACAGTATGGCGAGAAATTTTCGCAGGTGTTTCGCAGTATTACCACAGATAACGGCAGTGAGTTTGCGGCATTTTCAGCCTTTGAAGAACTAGGCACGGCAATCTACTTTGCTCATCCCTATTCTGCTTGGGAACGACCTGTAAATGAGAGGACCAATCGCATACTACGAAAATATATCCCAAAGGGTCGCTCCATCAATGGCTTTACCGCCGAACAAATCTTAATGTTTGCAGACGAGATAAACGCCACGCCTAGGAAACGATTAGGTTATCAGACCCCTGAGGAACTGTTTGATGCTCAACTGGACAGAATTTATACTTTAAACCCGTAGATAACTTTATCCAGTGAAAGTGTTCAATTTGTTATTGCAATTTAAGTTTTTCTGTTTTTTTCCAAACAGAGCAATTAAAAACAATAACTAATTGTATACAACTATAAATAAAATACGATTTGTTATATAAATTCCCATAGAAAAGTCTATTCAATTGGCTTAGAGAAATTTCAACGAATGAAAGCATCCTGGAGCACATAACACGACTTTATAACAAAATTATTTTACAATTTGTATTTTGCTTCCGGTTACTCCTTTTTGTATAATAATTTGCCGATCAATTTGCTCACGCAATTCCGCCACATGGGAAATGATGCCTACCAGACGGTTTCCTTCTGCAAGGCCTGCAAGGGTTGCTATGGCTTGCCGGCGCGATTCTTCGTCTAAGGAACCGAATCCCTCATCAATGAACATCGTATCAATGCGAACACCACCTGCAAAACTTTGGACGACATCCGAAAGACCGAGCGCAAGCGCGAGAGATGCTTTGAAGGATTCTCCGCCGGACAAGGAGCGTACATCGCGCGTTTTGCCGTTGTAGTTGTCCAAAACATCTATTTCCAGACCGGACCGGGAGCGCAGATCGGTTGGATTTTGGCGCCGCAAAAGAACATATCTTCCGTTTGTCATGGCGGCAAGGCGTTGGTTGGCCTGTTCCAGCACGCGAGTAAAATACGCTGCCTGCACATAGAGTTCAAAATCCAGCCTTTGTTTTCCCTTTTGCTCTCCGTTGGCCGTTCGGGAGAGGCCGCGGACGCACGCATATTCCTCTTCCAGTTTCTTTCGGCTTTTCATTGCGGCAACCATTCGCCGTTCAATGCCCAGATTGTTTTCCAAGCGAGAAGAAAGTGCATGAAAAGCGGTTTCCTTTGTTTGCTGTTCCTGTTGCTGCTGTGCCAGTTTCTGTTCTAATGCGGTGATATCTGCAGGTGTTTTTCCGGCCGTTTCTGCCTCTAAATGTCGAATTGTATTTTGGGTGCATGTTCGGTCATTTCGATACTCTTCCTGGCTTTGACGCAAAGCCTCGATTTTCTCATGGGGGAGAACACAAGCCAGATATTCCTCTTCGGATTGAAAACCGGCTTCCGTCAGGCGAAGCAGGTACTCTTGTTCCAGTTCTTGCGCTTGACTGCGGGCCGCTTCCAATTTTTTTCGATTATCCCCAAGCACCGCCGCTGCGCTGTCGCGTTCCGTAAGGCGGGCGCGGTACTCGTTCTCTGCCTTTTGAAGTGCCTGTTTCATACTGCTGAGCTTGTCTTTTAGTTCTGCAAGTTTCTGACGCGCTTCTTGTTCCGTGGCACAGGGGAGGCCATCGCGGGCTGCTGCCGCTTCGGCGCGTTTTGCTTGCAGGGATTCGAAAAGGCTGTTTTTCTTTTCATTTAGTGTTTCCAATTCTCGATTACCTGCGGCAATGGTGTCTTCTGCGACGCGCAGCTGTTCGGAACACTCTGCCTTCCTGCGGCACCGTTTTTCTTGGAGTTTCAGTTTTTCCGAAGCTTGCTTTTGATTCATCTCTGCCTGCGTAAGGGCATCGCGCACGCGGCGTTCCAAAGTTTGTACATTTTCATCCCCCGTGATATTGCCGAGCAGGTTGTCCACGGTTTTCCGAAGATTCTCACGGTCGGACAGAATGCGGGTCTCAGAGGCTTTTAGCTTAAGACCGGATGATTCGAGAACATCATGCAGCCGGTCACAATTGTCTTTCAGTTTCCGCAGCTTTTCTTCCGATACTGCGGAATCGGTCAGCTTAGCAGGATTGGGATGATGGATTGAGCCGCACACAGGGCAGGGAACCCCGTCGTTCAGCGAGGAGGCCAGTATGCCGGCCTGCTGACGCAAAAAGGATTGTTCGGCTGTGTTGTAGGCGGCTTTTGCTTCTCGGTAAGAACGTTCCTCTGCCAGATATTTATTTTTCATGCCCTTATATTCATGGATGAGTTTTTTAATGTTTTCAATAGAATCTAAAATTCCGCAGAGGGTATCACAGGTCTTGCGTGCTGTTTCCACCGCTGTTTTGTAGGTGAGGTGCTCTACTTCTGCGTTTTCCAGTGTATTTAGTTCCTTACGAAGCTGCTCGCGCTGCTCTGCAAGCTCTTTTAGTTTCGCATTTAACTCAGAAAGTTTTTTCTCCTGTGCTTGATAGGATTGTTCCAATTTGCGAACCTGCTCTTCCAAAGTTTTCGCTTTGGCGTATCCGGAAAGCGCATCAGTAAGAGAGCGGATCTCTCCGGTGAGATGTTCACGCTCCGATTCCTTCGCCTGTTCTTCCTCTAACGCTGATTTTAGCTCTTCAAGGGAATTGTTCGCCTCTGAAATCTTTTTCTCAAGAGCGGCAATGTTTTCTTCCAGTTTGCGGACTGCGTTTTTTTCGCGTAGGAACGACTGGCGGGCGGGAGTTACACGCGCTTCAGCTTGTTCCGCGGCGTGCAGGACTTTTGCCTGATGTTCCATCTCTTGTTGACGCTTCAGCAATTCTTCCCAATGCTTTTTGGATTGTTCCAGCGCGCGAAATGCCTTCGCCGTTTGACGTGCAGCGGTAAGTGCTGCAATGAGATTGTCTGTTTTTGTCCGATAATCGGCGAGTTCGGCTTCTGCGGATTTTACCGCTCGTGCATCTTCTTTATTCGCTGCTGTAAGCACTTCAAGAAGCTGTGGAACCTGATTAATATCTCCGTCTTCTATGCAGGCGGAGAGATTTTTTTCGAGGGGACTGTTTTGTTCGGCACGAATCAGCGCGGCGTCCTGCAGAATACTGCGCGCCTGTTCCTCCCAGCTGCGTTTGAGCTGAAGTTCCCGTTCTTTCAGCAGTTCTTCCATGCGGCGGAACAGATCGGTGGAAAACACACGGCGAAAGATTTCCGCCCGTTCGGTGCTTTCCGCGAGCAAGAGAGCCAGAAATTCTCCTTGTGCAATCATGGCGACCTGCTTAAACTGCCGATGGTCAATGCCTAGCAGGCGATTGATCTCCTGTGTGACGTGGGTGCTTCCCGTTTGAACGGATCCGTCCGGCATAGTCAGAACGGCGTTGGCATTTTCTGTGGTTTCGCCATTGCCGTTTTTCTTTGGACGGCGGTAGCGCGGATTGCGCAGAACACGATATTCCTTCCCGGCATGTGAAAACAAAAGTTCCACAAAAGTTTTGGTTTCCGGTGCGGCAAAATTACTGCGCAGAGTATCCACGGTTCGGGTGGAACCACTGACTTCTCCGAACAGGGCGAAAGAAATCGCGTCGAAAATAGTGGTCTTGCCCGCGCCGGTGTCCCCGCAGATGAGGAATAGTCCGCCGGAGCCAAGTTCCCGCAAGGGCAGTTCCACACGTCCGGCATAAGGGCCAAACGCACTGATGACAAGATTTAGGGGCTTCATACGGATTCCTCCCCGGCTTGCTCAATAATTTCCTTCATGATTTCTCGCTCCTGTTCGGTCATCTCAGCACCGCAGCGGTCAAAGTAAAAATCTTCAAACAAATCCATTGGTGTCCTGCGGGAAGGGTCGCCGGATGCTGCAGTTCCGGTGTTCACAGTGTTGGTTCGCATGTTTTCAAAATCAATCCGCATGAGGTTTGGATACACGGCGCGCAGTTTTCCGGCCGCATCCGCGATTTCCTTTTCATCCGTTAATACCGCACGGATGTAATCCTCACGGTTTGTACCCTCTGTGTTTTCCTTCGCGGTCAGTTCCGCAATCGGTCCGCGGATTTCCCGCATATCTCTTAATGGTGTTAGCGGAATTTGGGAAATTTCCAAATTGCCTTTCTCAAACAGTTCCACCACGGTGACGCTCTTTTTCTGCCGAGTTTCTGAAAAAGAGTATTTTAAGGGTGACCCGGCGTATCGAATTGAAGGCCGCCCGATTTGTTGGGGGCCGTGCAGGTGACCAAGTGCAACATAGTCAAAACAGTCAAACGCAGAAATGTCTACACTGTCTAAGCCGCCAACGGAAATCGTTTCGCTTTCGCACCGTTCAGGCTCCACAGAGCCGTTTACCACGAACTGATGTGCAACAAGAATATTGCGTTCATTCGGCGATGGTGAAGCGGTTGCAATCGCTGCACGGATGGCACTGTCATAGGAATCTATACAGTCTTTTTCAAAGAAACGCTGTGCTGCGGCGGGGCGCAGAAACGGCAAAAGATAAATATGTACGGAACCATAGCGGTCGGTAAGGATACAATGGGGCATGTTTCCTTGAAAACTTCCCGCAATGGTCACGTTGTTTTTGCGCATGATGCGGCTGCCAAAATCCAGCCGCTCCGGAGAATCGTGGTTGCCGCTGATGGCGAATACCGGAATTTCCCGTGCGACAAGTTCGGTTAGAAAATCATCCAGCAGTGTTACAGCCTCACCGGACGGAATGTTTCGGTCATAGAGATCTCCTGCAATCAACACAGCGTCCGGGCGAACTTCCTTCGCAATGCCCAAAATCTGTTCCAAAATAAAACGCTGATCCTCCAAAAGGTTGAATTCACAAACTCTCTTGCCGATGTGCAGGTCGGAAAGGTGAAGCAGTTTCATCGTATCAGTCCAGAATCTCGATCCAGTAGCCGTCCGGGTCGGAAATAAAATAGAGATCCATATCGTGATTTTCATAGCAGATGCAGCCCATTTCTTTGTGCAGGGCATACGCTGCTTTTTTGTCCGGAACTTGTACGGCCAGATGAATTTCATTGTCGCCCAGATTGTACGGTTCTTTGCGGTCGCGATACCATGTCAGCTCCAAACGATAGTCGGTCTGTCCGTCCCCAAGGAATACAATAATAAACGATCCGTCCGATGCGGTTTTGCGGCTGACCTCCTTTAACCCCAGTGCGCGATTGTAAAAATCCAGACTTTTGTCAAGATCCAGTACAGTAAAGTTTGTGTGCAAAAATCTCACATTCATAATCAATACCTCCAATAAATTCATCGTTTTAAAAATATGATATCCGGATATGCTCCAAAACAACCTATTTAATGCTCAGATTATTCAATTTTGGCTAAATCTTTGATGACTTCTCCTGCAAGAATCATTCCCGCAACCGGAGGCACAAAAGAAACGCTGCCCGGGATGGCGCGGCGTGCCGTACATTTACGCTGCGTTCCGGGCGGGCACACACAGTGGTTTCGACAGCTGATTTCGCAGTCGTCGATTGGCTGCAGCGGCGGCTCTTTCGAATATACGACTTTTAGTCTTTGAATTCCGCGTGCCTTGAGTTCCCGGCGCATCACTCGGGCAAGTGGGCAAACGCTGGTATCATAGATGTCCGCCACTTCAAAGCGTGTTGGGTCAAGTTTATTGCCCGCGCCCATACAGCTGATAATCGGAGTCCCCGCCTGTTTCGCACGGGTGATTAATTCCAGCTTTGCGGTCACGGTGTCAACCGCATCAATGATATAGTCATATTTGGAAAGGTCAAATTGCCCTGCGTTTTCCGGTGTGTAAAAGCATTGGTGCAGTTCCACTTGGCAGTCGGGATTGATTTCCAAAATTCGGTCGCGCATGGCTTCTACTTTCGGGGTACCTATGGTTTTGCGCGTGGCATGAATTTGACGGTTCAGATTCGTCAGGCAGACGCGGTCATCGTCAAATAGTGCAAGGTAGCCGATTCCGTTTCGGACAAGTGCTTCTACTGCATAGGAACCTACCCCGCCAATTCCGAAAACGGCAACCGCAGATTCTTTTAATTTTTTCATGGCTTCGCCGCCCAGCAACAGCTGAGAGCGCGAAAATTGATCCAGCATGTATTTCCTCCGATTCAGTCTAAATAAAAAGGCGTGGATAGATAGCGTTCTCCGGTGTCCGGCAAAAGCGCTACGATTTGTTTGCCATAGTTTTCCGAACGCTGTGCAAGGAGATTTGCTGCCCAAACGGCAGCTCCGGACGAGATACCGGTCAAAATACCTTCACAGCGGGCAAGCTCTCTCCCAGTTCGGTACGCATCTTCATCCTGTACGGGTATGACCTCATCCAGCAGTGAAGTGTCAAGCGTTTCGGGGATAAATCCTGCGCCAAGGCCCTGCAGTTTATGCGGACCGGGCTTTTTCCCGGAAAGAACTGCGGAATCTGCAGGCTCCACGGCGACAATTTGAACCTGCGGATTTTTTTCTTTTAGGTACTTCGCAACTCCTGTAATGGTGCCGCCTGTTCCCACCCCGGCGACAAAGATATCCACTTTGCCGTCCGTGTCCTTCCAGATTTCCGGACCGGTAGTATCGAGATGTGCCTGTATATTGGCAGGATTGGAAAACTGCCCCGGCAGAAAAGAATTCGGTATGCTTTTTTGAAGTTCCAGGGCTTTGTCGATGGCGCCGCGCATTCCTTTGTTTCCATCGGTCAGAATAACCTCGGCCCCATAGGCGCCCAGCAGTTTTCGGCGTTCAATGCTCATGGTTTCCGGCATGGTTAAGATGATGCGGTATCCCTTGGAGGCCGCCACCGAGGCAAGGCCGATGCCGGCATTGCCGCTTGTGGGCTCAATGATTACAGAATCAGACTTTAATAGCCCACGTTTTTCCGCATCTTCTATCATTGACTTTGCGATACGGTCTTTTACACTGCCTGCCGGGTTGAGATATTCCAACTTTGCAAGGAGTATCGCTTGCAGCCCGTGCAGGCGTTTATAATTGTTCAGTTCCATCATCGGGGTATTCCCAATCAGATCCGTAACCGATTTTGCTATCAAAACGTTCCACCCCTGTCATTTCAAGTTTTGTTTTATTATAGGTTCCTTTTCTGTTTTCTGTCAATGTAAAATCAATTTAAAAATAGAAAAATAGTATGTTTTCACCCGGGTAAGCTTGACTTAACCGGAAAGATTCGATATGATTAGAAAAGTCCATAAAAAAGGAGCGCTCTTATGAGAATTTCATCAAAAGGGAGATACGGACTTGCCGCAATGATCTGTATGGCGGAAGGTTATGAGAGCGATGCCTGTATAACGATCGTCAGTCTTTCGGAACGGCTCGGAATTTCAAAAATTTATTTGGAACAGGTGTTTTCCCTTCTAAAGCGCGGGGGGCTGGTTTTGGCTATCAAAGGTGCGCAGGGAGGATACAAGATGGCGAAGCCGCCGCAGAAAATTTCTGTTTATGATGTTCTTCAAGCACTGGAGCAGTCGCTGTTTGAGAAGACAGCGGAGTCTGTTGCTCAGAAAGCGCAGAATATTGAAAAAGCGATGCAGATATCCGTGTTTTCCGCTCTTGATGAGGCGGTGGAAAAAGTTCTCCAAAACATCACGCTGATGGATCTTCAAATGGAAGCGGAAAGGCAAAATCAAGAATCCTGTTATATGTTTTATATTTGAAATCTACGGAAATGAAAACCCTCTCTTTTTGCAGTTTGCCTGCAAAAGAGAGGCTTTTTTGTTTTTTGCTGTATGCTATTTTTTTGATGTTTGCGTCTGTAAAGATAGGGTTTCTAACTTTTTGCGGTTGAGAATCCGAATCACTCCACGGGACAGTTTTACCAGCCCTTCGGACTGAAAATAGCGGAGCATTCGTGTGACTACTTCACGTGCGGTGCCCATGTTTTTTGCGATTTCTTCGTGTGTTATGGTTAAAAGGTCCCCGCCGCTGATGGCCGATTCCTCCAACAGGAACATCGCCAGTCTGCGGTCAAAGCTCATGAACAGAATTTGTTCCAAGAGCCACATTACATCGGAAAATCTGGAAGACAGCAACTGATTGGTGTAATCCGAAACAGCAATGGACTTTTGGTTTAATTCGTTATAAACGGCGGTTGGAATCAGAATGGTTTCACTGTTCTGGACTGCCTCGATGAATACATCGAATCGAATGTTCTTGAGCATGCAGGAAGCGGAAAATATGCAGATATCCCGTTCAAACAGCCGAAACAGGGTGATTTCCCTGCCGGTATCCGACAAAATGAAGGTTCTTACTTGGCCGCTTTTTACCACAAACAGTCCGGCACAATCCGCCGCGCCGTTATGAAGGCTGCTGCCGGCAGGGTGGCAGCGAACCGACGCAGAAGATCGAATTAAATTTTTATCCTGCTCTGACAGATGTTCCCAAAAGGGGAGGGAATCTTGCAAAAACTTCATATCGGATTGCTCCAGGGACACGGCGGCATACCTCCAGTCATTTTGTATTTATGATAAATACTTATGTTTTATGCAATTCATTTTTCCGTTTTTTTGTACCTTCGGTCGTATTCACACATTCACCGGAACGGATTGCCTCATTGAGAGTGTGAAGGAAGGGTAATGTGATAAACAATGCAATAAGGAATGTCAGGCAGTCTGCAGCAGGTTGGCTGATTTGTACACCGTAAAGCCCAAACAACTGCGGCAAAATCAGAATTGCCGGAAGAAAACAAAGGCCTTGCCTGAGAACGGACAGCCATGTTGCCTGCTTCGGTTTGCCAATGGACTGGAACAGCATATTGGAAATGACCACAAATGCTTGAAGCGGCATAATGGCGCACTGAGCCCGAAACGCAAGCGCACCAATTGCAATCACCTGCTGGTCGTTTCTGCGGAACAGAGCCATAATCTGCGGCGCAAAAATAAATGCAATGGAACACAGAACCAGCAGGCCGAAAAAACCAACCCGAACACAGAACCAAAAGGCTTGTTTTAAGCGCGCATAACATTTTGCCCCGTAATTATAACCCGCAACCGGCTGAAATCCCTGCCCGAACCCGATTAAAGCGGCGAGCAGGAAGAAAAACGCACGCCCCACAATCGACATTGCGGCAACGGCGGCATCTCCGTACACAGCGGCGGAAACGTTCAGAGCGATGGTCGAAATGCTGGCCAGCCCCTGGCGGAAAAAGGACGGCATGCCGGTTTTCAGAATCTCGGCATACATACTCCATTTGTATGAAATGTTTCTTACACTAATTCTGATAATTGTGCGCCGGCGCACATAATTGAAAATCAGAATGACGAAACTGACACTCTGCCCAATCATAGTTGCGATTGCGGCTCCTGCTATGCCCAAATCGAACGTGAAAATCAAAAGGGGATCGAGTGCAATGTTCAAAATACATCCCACTGAGATGCCAACCATGGAGAAAAAGGCCTTTCCCTCCGCACGCAGGTCATTGTTCATGACGAATGTAGCGCACATAATTGGGGCGCCAAAAAGGATGTATTGTGCATAACTTTGCGCATAGGGGAGTATGGTATCCGTTGCACCAAGCAGCTGAACCAGCCTGCGGTTGAAAATCAGCCCCGGAATCGTAATCAGCACAATACCAACTGTAATAGCCGTGAAAAAGGCGGTGGAGGCGGCCTGTGAAGCCTCTTGGTTTCGCTTTTGACCCAGAAAGCGGGAAATGACTCCTCCGGAACCCATGCCCAGCGTAAAGCCGATAGCCTGAATAATCGCCATCATAGAGAATACGACACCCACCGCCCCCGTGGCGCTTGTGCCCAGCTGACTGACAAAGTAAGTGTCGGCTAAGTTGTAAGCGGCTGAAATCAGCATACTGACTATCGTTGGAATGGCAAGGGAACAAATCAGTTGCGGAATCGGTGTTTTTGTCATTTTTTCATATTGTTTATGTGCATCAGTTGTTGCAAACATGCAGATCATTTCACTCCATCTCAGTATTGACAAATGTTTGGGTGGTGTATTCGTCCGCGTAAAGCGGCGTAACGCCGGCGTCCGCCATCAATGCATCACGCTCAGTTTCGGTTGTGCCGTAATAATACTTGTGGTCCGTACCAGTTGCAAAATACAGGTAATCCGTGTCTGCCGGATGTGCTGCGGCATAAAGGGCATCCGCGCCCGGATTGGAGATGGGACCGGCGGGCAGAGCGGTGCATTGCTCTCTATATGTATTATAATATTGGTTATATTTGTCGCCAAACTGTGGCACTAAATATATGTTGCAGTAATCGCGTGTAGAATCCGCCTGCAGAATCATACCGATTTTCAACCGGTTATGAAATACAGAAGAAACTTTTTGCATATTCTCCGGGTCATCGGCTTCCCGCTCAATGATGGAGGCAAGCGTAATTAACTCGTCGGTTGACAAACCGGGAAAGGAATATTTATTCCCAATCTGGTTTTCCGCATTGCGCAGAAATTTCCCGACTGCATCCTGCGGTTTCATGCCAATGTAAAACTCGTAAGTATCGGGATACAAATAACCTTCCAGCTTGTAACAGCGGTTTGGATTATCCTCAATTTTTGCAACAAGGGGATAATAGCTAAAATCATATGTTTGGGCCGCATTTATAAAATCCTCGCCGGAGCATACAGAATTTGCTTCAAGTCTTGCGGCAATCTGGGGTAGGGTAAATCCCTCGGGAATTGTAACCTGAACGGTTTTGGGTGTTTCATCCGACTGCACATTTTGGGATTCGGTAGCCGTCGTGGCTGAGCTGACAGTATTTTCGTTCGATAACTGGGAAGATGAAAATTGAGACTCCGATGAAGAAAGAGTTGTATCGGGCTTGCCGGAAGCAGTCTCTGAATCCTCTGCCGAGGTTACCTGTGCGGAGGAAGTTTGTGCAGAGTCAGCAGGCTGCATACTGTTTTCAGATTCGTGTGATGAAACAATGGAAACAGTATCGGTTTCGGCAGAACAAGCTGTCAATAAAGCGAACAGAATAGCGACAAGAAACGGGAAAAACTTATTTTTCATACAATTGCCTCATCTTTTCGGAGAACCGGCTTTTGATCATCGCAAAATGCTCGGTAAATTCGGTAAATGATGATATTTATCTGATTATTATAAATCATCAAGTCGAATTTTACAACCAAACGGAATGATAACGTCGTTTTCAGTCAAACGACTTGGAACAGGTAGAACTTCAGATAGGACGTTTCCGGTACATTCCATAGAATGGGATGGTCCGGTGCCTGCTGTCTAGCTTCAATTTGCCGCAGGGATACCTGCGCGTCCGCAGCCGCGCGTCGGATGACGTTTCGGAACAACTCATCCGTCATAAAGTGAGAGCAGGAACAGGTGGCAAGATATCCGCCCCGCGGAAGAAGTTTCATTGCACGGTAATTGATTTCCCGATATCCGCGCGAAGCGTTTGCCACCGTTTGGCGGCTCTTTGTGAAGGCCGGCGGGTCGAGAATCACAAAATCATATTCTTTCTTTTTGCTTTCCGCCAAAGCAGGGAGCAGGTCAAACACGTTGGCACATTCAAAGGTCATTCGGTCCGAAAGACCGTTGCGTGCCGCGTTTTCCTTTGCCATGGAGATGGCGCTTTCAGAGATATCCACGGCGTGAACGGACGCTGCTCCGGCGCTTGCGGCATTCAGTGCAAAAGAGCCGGTGTCGGTAAAGCAATCTAGAACCCGTTTGCCCCGGCTGATTGCTGCGACGGCTCTGCGATTATATTTTTGGTCTAGGAAAAATCCGGTTTTCTGTCCGTTTGCGAAATCTACCGCATATTCGATTCCGTTTTCGTGTATGACGGTTGTATTAAAATCCGGCTTCGGCAGTCCCTCTAAAGGGAAAAATCCGCAATTTTGCTCCATACCTTCCAAGTTGCGCAGACCGGAATCATTGCGCTCATAAATACCGTCAATTTGCTGCCCGTCCTCCGTCAGGATACGGTACAGCAGCCGAAACAACATCGGCTTGATTTTTTCTATGCCGAGGGACAGCGTCTGCGTTACAAGAATGTTTTCAAAGCGATCCACGGTTAGTCCGGGAAAGAAATCTGCCTCTCCAAAAATCAGTCGGCAACAGGACAAATCCTCTTTTGACAGAACCGATTTGCGGTATTCCCACGCGTAGCGCAGACGGCGCTCAAAAAATGCTTCATCGAACTTGTCGTTTGCGTTGCGCGAAATCAGCCGTATGCGAATTTTGGAATGGGAATTGAAAAAACCGGTGCCAAGGTAGGCTCCCCGCCTGCTGACTACATCGGTCAGTGCCCCGTCCGCGCAAGCATCCCCGCCTATGATTTCAATGCCGTAAACCCACGGATGCCCCGAAAGAATGCTGCGCTCTGCTTTTTGTGTAACGATTGCTGTTGGGTAATTTCGTTTCTGATGCAATTTGTAATATCCTCCTGTCGGAAAAACGGGTACAGCATTCCGCCGCACCCGCTTTTCAAATCATTATCATGATTGTGTTGAAATAGAGTTTTTTTTATTTAAACTTTACCGCAGTACCATATGCCATGACTTCCGCCGCGCCCTGCACAATGGAGGACGATGCATATCGAACTGCTACAATTGCGTCCGCGCCCAGCGCTTCGGCTTCTTTCTTCATGCGTTCTGTGGCAAGCGCCCGGGCGTTGTTCATCATACCGGTGTAGGAGGTCAGCTCTCCGCCGACAATGGATTTAAGTCCCTGCGTAATGTCTTTTCCAATATGCTTCGATTGTACGGTGCTGCCCCGGACCATGCCGAGCATTTCCAATTCTTTGCCGGCGATATAGTCAGTTGTTACCAAAATCATCTTCTTTAGCTCCTTCTGCGATTCATCCAAGCGATTATCGCAACGTCATTTTGGTGTTGGATATCGCCGAAAAATCCTTAGTCACTGAGGGTTTAATTTTTACATGATATCATTATTATAGTATAATTATATCATAACATAATTATAACATGGCGCGAAAACTTTGCAAAGACTTAATAAGATTTGTGTGTTTCTTTTTTTTTGTTGAATTCGAATTATAGTGGAAATGGAGGGATGGCGATTTGAAAATAGAGTATAGTGAGAACACTGCAGCATTTTAGGAAAGATTTAGCAGGAGGCATATGATGAAAAAAATAAGATGGGTTATTTTAATTTTGCTAGTAGTTGTCTGTGGAGGCATTCTTTTGTATACAAACGGAACTTTTTTCGAAAAAAGCCCTTTGTCTTCCGATGTCGTGCCGGAAACGTCTTCAGAAACAAGCTCTGTTTCTGATTCTTCTGCAACACCTTCCTCTGCGTCGGAGTCGGTTAGTGCCGCTGATTTGACGGATGACCAAATTGTGGAAAAAATTAAGTCTGAAATTCCGCTCGATTGGGAAAAGTATACACTCAAGGAACTTGCGGACAACCCGGTTTCCACAGGCGGGGTGACCTACCGCACTTATTCAACTTGGGACGACGACTATATGGAAGGTCCGCTGATTCTTTACAACCCGGAGGACGGGCAGCTCTACACATATACATATCAGGATTCCGCCCCGATACTCGCTTCGCAGGACCCGGCGTTTGACAAGACGGAACATACTGTGACGGGTGTAGTGAAGGATGCTGCCATGATGAGTGTCCAGATTCACACAACCGACGGGAACGATTTGACCGTTCGCAGGCTGGGAGTGGAACTGGTCAACTTAGACGATGGTTTTAAAATTGGTAAGAATGTCAAAGTTACCTATACAGGCGTCTACAAAGGCGGAGATTCTCAAAGAATGTTTGTCACGAAAATAGAAGGAATCGATTAATTCGCAGAGGGAATTAGAAAATAATCGATCCGGTTTTGGCGCAGCTAAAACCGGATTATTTTTCAATTTATGCTGTAAATACTGTAAATAGTGAAAATCCCCAAAGTTCTGTTTTTGCACCTTGAAAATTTGCTTTAACTGAGACTTTTTCTCAAAATTACGTATGTACTGCATAAAAATATGAGGAAAAAACATTGATTATCATTTTACTTAGTTGTAAAATATTAATTGTATAAGTCTTAAAAATTAATCGGCAGAATCGCCGACCGGTTCGAGGTGAAACAATGGCGACACAAATTATTGATGCGGTCAAACAAGCGGAGATTGAGGCACAGAAGGCGGAAGAACAGGCCGCGCTTGAGTGCGAAAACATTCTGCAAAATGCGCGCATCCAGGCAAAAAAGGATGCCGATGCTATGCTGCAGAAAGCAAAACAAGAGGCACAAACCCGGCTGGATGAAGCGAAGCGCCAAGGTGACGAGATTCAAAAGGAAGTACAGTCTAAAATTACTTCCCAGATTGAATCGATGCGTCAAAAAGCGCTGAGCAGGCAGGATGAGGCGGTTCAGCTCATATTGTCCGAACTGATATAAACGCCTGTCGGTGTCGGCCGCAAGGAGGGATGTCTAATTGGCAGTAATGCAAATGAAACGCGTGGTGCTGTGCGCCCTAAAAAAGGACCGTAAAAGGGTTCTGGAGGATCTTCAGCGCCGCGGCGTTGTTGAAATCAGTGATATCAGTCTTGAAGACGGTGTCTTTCAAAAAAGCGACCTGTCTGAATCGAGGACTGTGTTTGCAAAAAACGTATCCACGGCCAAACGTGCACTGGATATTTTAAACCGTGTTGTCCCCAAAAATCAGTCCATGCTGGCGGCCCTGGAAGGAAAAAAACAGCTGACCGTTGCGCAGTATGAGTCGTTCGCAAATCGGCATGATGATGCAGTCCGTACCGCACAGCGCCTGGTAGAGTTGGAACGGGAAATTACGGAAAACCGTGCCGAGATAGTCCGCATGGGTTTGGAGCGAGAAGCACTGTCGCCGTGGATGGAACTGGATGTTCCGCTGGATTTTTCAGGGACAAAAACAACATCCGCTTTTATCGGTTCCCTGCCGGGAAATTTGACGCAGGAGGAACTGGCGGCACGTGTGGCGGAATCTGTGCCTGAGGCCGGGCCGTTTACCGTGGAAATTGTAGGAATAACGCAGGATCAAACCTGTTTTTTCCTTCTGTGCGAAAAGAAGGACAAGGATGTTTATTCCGCGGCTCTGAATGCTTTGGGCTTTGCAAGGCCGGCCGTTCGTGCGAATCAGCCTCCAAAGATGCAGGCTGAAGCTTTAAAGGCGTCAGAAGAGGAATGTCGGCGCAGAATCCAACAAAATGAAGATGAAATCAAAAACTTGGCTCAGCAGCGGGATGATTTGGAACTGCTGGTGGATTACGATACCATGCGTTCCGAAAAGTATGAGGTTATCGGTCATTTAGCGCAGTCCCGCCGTACATTTTTATTAATGGGCTATGTTCCTGCCGCAAAAGCTGAGGAACTTACAGCATCTCTTTCCAGCCGGTATGATCTGGCATTGGAAATTTCCGACCCGGAAGAGGATGCAAATGTTCCCGTAAAGCTTAAAAATAATGCGTTTTCCACTCCGGTGGAAAATGTGTTGGAATCGTTCAGTTTGCCCGGAAAAGGCGAGGTTGACCCGACCACGCTGATGGCTCCTTTTTATTACTTCTTGTATGGTATGATGCTGGGAGATGCGGCGTACGGTCTGATTATTACTTTAGTCACATTGTTTCTTATCAAAAAATATCCCAATATGAAACAAAGCATGCGGGAAACCATGAAAATGTTTTTTTACTGCGGTCTGTCCACGACGTTCTGGGGTGTGATGTTCGGCAGCTATTTCGGCGATGTGGTAGATGTAGTTGGAACAACGTTCTTTAACGTAAATGTGACTATCCCGGCGGCGTGGTTTACTCCGCTGAATCAGCCCATGAAGCTGTTGGTGTTCTGCATGCTGGTAGGAATTATCCATCTGTTTGCAGGGCTGGGTGCAGGGTTATATCAGTCCGTAAAAGCAGGGCATTATAAGGATGCTTTGTATGATGTCGTTTTCTGGTATCTATTGGTCAGCGGGCTGATTGTACTTTTGCTTTCCACCAGCATGATGCGCGATATGTTTAGCTTAACCTTTGTGATTCCGACTGCTGTTGTGAAGGCCGCGCAGATTGTTGCGATAGCGGCTGCAATAGGAATTATCCTAACGGGCGGACGGGATTCCCGTAACCCCATCAAACGGATCATGAAAGGGCTTTACTCGCTCTACGGCGTGACCGGGTATTTGAGCGACGTGCTTTCTTATTCACGTTTGCTGGCCCTTGGCCTTGCCACCGGCGTTATTGCCAGCGTGGTCAACAAAATGGGTAGTATGGCTGGCGGCGGCGTTGTGGGAGCCATTGTTTTCATTGTGGTCTTTGTTGTTGGCCATACGCTTAACATTGCAATCAATATGCTGGGGGCCTATGTTCACACAAACCGTCTTCAGTATGTTGAATTTTTCGGTAAATTTTATTCGGGCGGCGGGCGGAAGTTCAACCCCTTTTCCGCAAGCGCTCATACTCAATTTTATCAATTCAAGGAGGAAAATGAATCATGAACTTTTTCAACAGTATTGGACTTCCACTTGCTCTTTTGGGAGCTGCGCTCGCAGCGCTTCTTCCCGGAATCGGTTCGGCGATCGGAGTTGGACAAACAGGACAGGCAGCGGCCGGCGTGGTAACGGAGGACCCGTCCCAGTTCGGTAAGGTGCTTGTTTTGCAGCTGCTGCCCGGTACGCAGGGCATTTATGGATTGCTGATTGCATTCGTAGCTCTTTCTCAGATCGGTATCCTCGGCGGTTCTGCTGCGGCAATGTCCGGTGCAAAAGGACTTTTGTACTTTGCAGCCTGCATCCCAATGGCCATTGTGGGCTATTATTCCGCTGTGAACCAGGGCAAGGCAGCAGTTGCAAGTATCGGGCTTGTTTCCAAACGCCCGGATCAGTTCGGTAAGTCAATGATTTTCCCCGCGATGGTAGAAACCTATGCGATTCTTGCTCTTCTGATTTCCATCTTGTCAATTGTTGGCGTCAGCGGACTGAGTATTTAACAGTTAGGAGTACTTGTCTATGACAGGGTTAGATAAAATCATACAGGATATTGCATCCGACTCGAATGCGGCGGTGAGCGCAATGCTTGAAAAAGCACGCGCGCAGGCGGAAGAAATCCGCAGTAAGGCCCAAAAAGATGCAGCCGAACAGTGCGCCGCCATTGCAAAGCGCGCCGAAGAGGAGGCTGCCATGATTCGTGAGCGGGCCAAATCTGCGGCCGCACTGCAAACCCGAAAAGCAATTTTGGGTGCGAAGCAGCAGCTGATTGCGGATATCATCGAAAAGGCGAAACAATCGCTGTATGCCCTACCCGATGAGGAATATTTCAGTCTTATTATGAAGATGGTGGTCAAATATGCACCGCCACGCGCGGGGGAAATACTCTTTTCCCCCGCCGATCTGAAAAGACTTCCTAAAGGTTTTGAAAAGTCATTAAACGACGCCCTTAAAGATAAAGGCGCCTCGCTGAAAGTTTCAGGGAAGACGAGAAACATCGACGGCGGCTTTGTGCTGTCCTATGGCGGAATTGAGGAAAACTGTTCCTTTTCGGCTTTGTTTGATGCGCGCCGCGATGAGCTGCAGGATAAAGTAAATCAGCTCGTGTTTGCGGGAGGTTGAAAATGACCGAAAAACAGGATTATGTATATGCTGTAGCTCGCATCCGTTCAAAAGAGCTGTCCCTTTTAAACCAACAGGCATTGGAACAGCTGATGGCCTGTAAAAGTTATGAGGATTGCCTGCATGTTCTTTCTGACAAAGGTTGGGATGTATCTTCCGGCAACGCAGAGGAGATTTTGACTGCGGAGCGGGAAAAGACGTGGAATCTGATGCGGGAACTGGTTGATGATCTTTCGGTTTTTGATGTGTTCCTGTATGCAAATGATTTTCACAATTTGAAAGCGGCCGTTAAGGAAGTTTGCATGGGCGTTAAAACGCCTAAAATCTATTTTAAAAACGGAACAGTGGACCCGGACTTGATTGTACAGGCAGTTCAAAAACAGGATTTTGCTCGGCTGCCGGAACGGATGCGGGCTGCCGCCGAAGAGGCTTGTAAAGTGCTGCTTCAAAATCACGACGGACAGATGTGCGACGTCATTATCGACCGTGCTGCTCTGGAGTCTATACTGGAAGCAGGTATGGCTTCCGAAAATGAAGTGCTGCAAAAATACGCGGAATTAACGGTTGCCTCCGCTGATATTCGTATTGCGGTGCGCTCTGTTCGCACGGGAAAAACACTGCAGTTCCTTCAACGGGCGCTCGCTCCTTGTGCAACGCTGGATGTTCAAAAGCTGGCTCGTGCGGCAGTGTCCGGTATGGACGCCGTTTTAGAGTATCTTGCTTTAACACCTTATTCAGGGGCCGCTTCTGCTTTAAAGGAATCGGTTTCAGCATTCGAACGCTGGTGTGACAACCTGCTGATTGAGCAGATTCGTCCGCAGAAATACAACCCGTTCACCATTGCGCCCATTGCGGCGTATCTTCTGGCAAAGGAGAACGAAATTAAAACGGTCAGGATTCTTTTGTCCGGCAAGCTGAACCAGCTTTCGGATGAGTCCGTCCGGGAAAGGCTGAGGGAAACGTATGTATAAAATCGCCGTACTTGGTGACCGCGACAGTATTTACGGATTCGCCTCGCTGGGACTGGAGGTTCGTCCGGTTCGGGATCTTGCCGAAGCTGCCGGGGAACTTCGGCATCTTGCCGAGGATGAATACGCTGTCATCTATGTAACAGAAGCCATTTTTGAGGGGCTTGGCTCAGAGATTGACCGGTACGAGTCCCAGCAGATTCCGGCTATTATTCCGATTCCCGGTGTTTCCGGAAATACGGGCATCGGCATGAGGAACGTTAAGAAAACGGTGGAGCAGGCGGTCGGCTCCGATATTATATTCAACAGCGAAAACGAAAGAAGCAGGTGAGAAGGAAAATGAGCAAAGGCACGATCAAAAAGGTTGCCGGACCTCTGGTTATCGCCGAAGGCATGCGTGATGCGAATATGTTTGACGTGGTTCGCGTCAGCGAGCAGCGGCTGATCGGCGAAATTATAGAAATGCACGGGGATCAGGCGTCCATTCAGGTCTACGAAGAAACATCCGGCCTAAAGCCGGGTGAGCCGGTGGAATCCACCGGGGCGCCGCTGAGCGTGGAACTTGGCCCGGGCTTAATCAGCAGTATCTATGATGGAATCCAGCGCCCACTGGAAGAAATTATGAAAATGACCGGAAATAACTTGCATCGCGGCGTGGAAATACCGGCTCTGAAACGCGATGTGAAATGGCATTTTGTCCCGAAAGTATCCGCCGGGGACGAAGTGACAGCCGGTGATGTGCTTGGTATTGTGCAGGAAACGGAAATTGTGGAACACCGCATTTTGGTGCCCAACGGAATAACCGGTACCGTAGTGTCCGTTCAGGAAGGCGATTACACGGTAGAGGAGCCGGTGGCAAAAATAAAAACGGCAGACGGTGCCGAGCAAGATGTCACGCTGATGCAGAAGTGGCCTGTACGTGTCGGACGTCCGTACAAAACAAAGCTGCCGCCCGAAATGCCTCTGGTGACCGGGCAGCGGATTATTGACACAATGTTTCCAATTGCGCGGGGTGGTACCGCTGCGGTTCCTGGCCCGTTCGGAAGCGGCAAAACGGTTGTGCAGCATCAGCTGGCAAAATGGGCCGATGCTGATATTGTTGTATATATTGGATGCGGCGAGCGCGGCAACGAGATGACGGACGTTCTCAATGAATTTCCGGAACTGAAGGACCCGAAAACGGGATATTCGCTGATGAAGCGTACCGTATTGATTGCAAACACATCCGATATGCCGGTGGCCGCACGTGAAGCGTCTATTTATACCGGTATTACGATTGCAGAATATTTCCGCGACATGGGATATTCCGTAGCCTTGATGGCTGATTCCACATCCCGCTGGGCGGAGGCTCTGCGTGAAATGTCGGGCCGTTTGGAAGAAATGCCCGGTGAAGAAGGTTACCCGGCATACCTTGGCAGCCGTCTGGCACAGTTCTATGAACGAGCCGGCCGTGTAAAAACCGTCGGCAAAGACGACCGTGAAGGTTCGCTGTCCGTTATCGGGGCTGTATCGCCTCCCGGCGGCGATATCTCGGAACCTGTTTCTCAGGCAACCCTGCGTATTGTCAAGGTGTTCTGGAGTTTGGATTCCGCGCTGGCGTATGCCCGCCATTTCCCCGCTATCAACTGGCTGACCAGTTATTCACTGTATGCCGATTCGCTTGGCAAATGGTTCAACGCGAACGTGCATCCGGACTGGATGGATTTGCGTGCCCGTCTCTTGCTTTTGCTCCACGATGAAAGCGAACTGGATGAAATCGTGAAGCTGGTCGGTATGGATGCACTTTCTGCGCCGGACCGCCTGAAACTGGAGGCTGCGCGTTCCGTTCGTGAGGACTTCCTGCAGCAGAATGCATTTAATGAAGTCGATATGTTTACGCCGCTGGAAAAGCAGTATCTAACTATGAAGTTGGTTCTGCGGTTCTACGATGACGCGGTGGAAGCTTTAAAACGGGGAGCGCCGGTGAATGAGCTTGTGAAACTTCCCGTCCGTGAGAGAATCGGACGCTTTAAATATGTTCCGGCGGATAAGACCGCGGCGGAATTTGATGAGATTACAACTCAACTAGCAAAAGAAATTGAAGATCTGCTCAACCGAAAGGAGGACTTCTGATGCCGAAGGAATATAAAACCATTCAAGAGGTTGCGGGTCCTCTGATGCTGGTGCGCGGAGTGGAGAACGTTGCCTACAACGAATTGGGAGAAATCGAACTGGCTAACGGTGAAAAACGCCGCTGCAAGGTGCTGGAGATCGATGGCGGAAACGCGCTGGTTCAGCTGTTTGAAAGTGCAACCGGAATTAACCTGGACAACAGCAAGGTGCGTTTTCTTGGCCGCAGCATGGAGCTTGGCGTTTCAGAGGATATGCTCAGCCGCATTTTCGACGGCCTCGGGCATCCAATTGACGGCGGGCCTGAGATTCTGCCGGAAAAACGGCTTGATATTAACGGTTTGCCCATGAACCCTGCGGCGCGCAGCTATCCGCAGGAATTTATCCAGACCGGTGTTTCCGCCATTGACGGTTTGAATACACTGGTACGCGGGCAGAAACTGCCGATTTTTTCAGCCAGCGGTTTGCCGCATGCCAATCTGGCCGCGCAGATTGCAAAACAGGCAAAAGTAATCGGGACGGAAGAGCCGTTTGCCGTGGTATTTGCCGCCATCGGTATCACTTATGAGGAATCGAATTACTTTATTGAGAGCTTCCGTGAAACCGGTGCCATCGACCGTACCGTCGTGTTCGTCAACTTGGCAAATGACCCGGCCGTTGAGCGTATTGCGACACCGCGCATGGCCTTAACCGCCGCGGAATATCTCGCGTTTGAAAAGAATATGCACGTTCTGGTTATTCTAACCGATATTACAAACTATGCCGACGCACTGCGTGAAATTTCCGCCGCCCGCAAAGAGGTGCCAGGCCGCCGTGGATATCCGGGTTATATGTATACGGATTTGGCATCCCTTTATGAACGTGCCGGCCGGCAAAAAGGAAAAAGCGGCAGCATTACGCTGATTCCTATTTTGTCCATGCCGGAGGATGACAAGACTCACCCGATTCCTGATTTGACCGGGTATATTACGGAAGGACAAATCATTCTCAGCCGTGAATTGTACCGTAAGGGCATCGCTCCGCCGATTGACGTGTTGCCGTCGCTGTCGCGTCTGAAAGATAAGGGGATCGGCAAAGGAAAAACGCGTGTTGACCATGCGGATACCATGAACCAGCTGTTTGCCGCCTATGCCCGCGGAAAAGATGCAAAAGAATTGATGGTCGTTCTCGGCGAGGCTGCTTTGACGGATATCGATAAGCTTTATGCAAAATTCGCTGATGAGTTCGAAAGACAGTATGTATCGCAGGGGTACGACAGCAACCGCAGCATTGAAGAAACGCTGAACTTAGGTTGGAAACTGCTTTCCATTCTGCCGCGCAGTGAACTGAAGCGTATCAAGGATGAATATCTTGACGAATATTACGGTAAGTTTTAGGAAGGGGGCGACGGTATGGCCGCCACACATGTGAATCCTACCCGCATGGAGTTGACCCGGCTGAAGCGAAAATTGGTAACGGCAATGCGCGGGCACAAGCTATTAAAGGATAAGCGTGACGAGCTGATGCGCCAGTATTTGGATTTGGTCCGGCTGAACCGCTCCCTGCGTGAAAAGGTAGAACGGGGGATTCGTTCGGCAAACCAGAATTTTGTGTTGGCACGCGCGGGCATGCCGGATGAAGAAGTTAACGTTGCCCTGATGGCCCCGAAACAGGAGGTTTCGCTTGAAGTTTCCCAGCGCAATGTCATGAGCGTCGAGGTTCCTGTATTTCAGTACCAGACCAGGACATCGGATCCCAATGACATTTATTCTTACGGTTTTGCGTTTACTTCCGGCGATTTGGACGACGCGGTCAAATCCTTGGCGGATTTGCTGCCGGATATGTTGAAACTTGCGGAAGTGGAAAAATCCTGCCGCATGATGGCCGCGGAAATCGAAAAGACCCGCCGCCGCGTCAATGCTCTGGAGCATATTATGATTCCGGATTTACAGGAAAATATCAAATATATTACGATGAAACTCGACGAGAACGAGCGCTCTACACAGATTCGCCTTATGAAGGTTAAGGACATGATGCTCGAGCAGGCGCATCACTACAAAGAGCGTCAAAATGGGACTTTTGCAGGGTAGAAAACCGGAATTAACGGGATCTTCTCAGCAAAAAATAAAAGAGAAAAACAAAAAGACGGTACGAACCGAAAAATCGGTAGTACCGTCTTTTTCTATGCAAAATAATAGGCTAACCAACGAATTCAATCATTTAAATAAACAATGTTAAACAATATCTTTTATTTTCATTTCAAGACAAGGATGCTAGAAGATATCGGACATAGCCTTTCAAACTATACTATATAAAGTAATTAAAATTTTCATAAAAAACTTTGATAATTTATTGACAAACACAAAGAAATATCATATAATATACTCAAAGTTAATTGTTATATTTTTAACAATAGAGGAGGAAAAATCATGAAAGGCTTTGCAATGTTAGGAATTGGCAAAACCGGTTGGATTGAAAAGGAACGCCCTGCTTGCGGACCAATGGACGCAATTTGCCGTCCGCTTGCGTTGGCTCCATGTACATCGGACATTCACACAGTTTGGGAAGGCGCAATTGGCGACCGCCACGATATGATTCTCGGCCATGAGGCTGTAGGCGAAGTTGTGGAAGTCGGAAGTATGGTCAAGGACTTTAAACCCGGCGACCGAGTAATTGTTCCGGCTATCACACCGGACTGGAATTCATTGGAGGCACAGGCCGGCTATCAAATGCATTCCGGCGGGATGCTTGCAGGCTGGAAATTCTCTAACTTCAAAGACGGCGTGTTCAGTGAATATTTCCATGTGAACGATGCGGACGGTAACTTAGCATTACTGCCGGACGGAGTAGATCCAGCGGCGGCTTGTATGCTCTCCGACATGGTTCCCACAGGGTTCCACGGAGCGGAATTAGCCGATGTTCAGTTCGGAGACACGGTAGTTGTGGTTGGTATCGGACCGGTAGGCCTGATGAGTGTCGCAGGTGCGGTTCTGCGCGGTGCGTCTCGTTTGTTTGCTGTTGGCTCCCGTCCGAACTGCGTGAAAGTGGCAAAAGAGTATGGTGCAACGGACATTATTAATTACCGTGAGGGTGATATTGTCGAGCAGATTATGGAGAAAACCGGCGGCAAAGGTGTTGATAAAGTCATTATTGCCGGCGGCGATGTCAATACCTTTGACCAGGCGATCCGTATGCTGAAACCCGGCGGAAGAATCGGTAATGTCAATTACCTTGGCGAAGGTGATTATATTAAGATTCCGCGCACTGAGTGGGGCTGCGGAATGGGTCATAAGACCATTGCGGGCGGTTTGATGCCGGGCGGCAGACTGCGCATGGAAAAACTGGCATCGCTTTTGACATCGGGACGCTTAGATACGAGTAAGCTGATTACCCACCGCTTTGAAGGGCTGGAAAATGTTGAAACAGCATTGATGCTTATGAAAGATAAACCGAAGGATCTGATTAAACCTGTTGTTACGATTAAATATTAATTTCATTCGCTTTGCAAAACATGAAAAAACGCGTCGGGACAGGAAACTGTCTCGGCGCGTTTTTCTCTAGAGCAAACATCCGCAGCCGTGCGTGGATGTTCAAAAAAGTTGAAGAGATGGAAAAGTAAAAGCTTCTTTAATGATTGTTGGATAATTTTTGCAAAGCGGCAACCAATGCAGGAATCAATGCGATTTGCAAGATGATTCCGGGCACAGCATTTATAACTGCGCCGCCCATAAACATTGCCCAAGTAAAGCCTTTTCCCATGGCACTGTAGAATAACAAGCTGACAAATCCCCAGACAATTCGCCCCATAATCATGGCGAGAAGTAATGTGATGTAAGTAAAGGAAATTTTTTTAGGGAACTTATCATAGAAGAATCCGCTGAAAAATCCGTATGCGGCCAGTTCAAAGGCCATAGCGGCAGCCGTGGGATAAAGGGGCGGCATTCCAAACAGAACAGACCGAAATAAAGGGGTTATGAATCCTACAAGCAGACCATAAGGCCAACCGCAAAGAAATCCACATAGAAGAACGGGTATATGCATTGGCAGCAGCATCATGCCAATTTGCGGAATTTGTCCCGTTACAAACGGCAGCAAAAGGCCTAATGCCATAAAAACCGCAGCTAAAATCATTTTTTGTACAGACGACGAACGGGATACTTCAGGTTTGAGTGTTTCCGAATTGAGTTTCATCATTTTTCCTCCCAATGGAATTAAATTTTTTTGCCTTTCCTTGGGAAAGAAAATATCTACCTGATATTTTTTATGTTGTCGTAATGGGTATCCGCCATGTGGAATTGCCCCACATGGATTTAGCCTTTAGCCGCCTGGAAAAGGCGGTTGAACCGCTGCTTGGCCTAAAGGGACAGCATGCATGCTGCTCATGCCACCTTCCTGATGGCATCATTAGGATGCTTCTAGGCTGCCGAGCGGGGAAAAACGGTACTTGTTGTTATAGAACAAATCCACAGTCTGCGTGTCCGTTGGTTCCATCATAGGGTTCATCTTTCATGCAAAGATGGACGGACGCAAGTTTGAAAGTTTGAGGAAGAGCTAAAATATTTGGATGGTCTCCCACATATTTCTTTTTGGCATCGGCAAGAGCTTCTTCAAAAGTAGCTCTAGTTTTTAGGCCCATTCCCCTCGCGTATCCGGGTTCCTGTGCGCCGACGATATAAATTGCGGAAGTGTTTTGCTCGGCGATATCACCGCAGCTCATCATGGAAAAACCGTGGAAGGGGTGGAACGCATAGGCATAACGGTATTTGCGTATATATTCCTCATTGGTTGCGAAATATTCCCCGTACCGGATCATGTCGGCTAAAGTATTCATGTGGTCTTTCTGGAATATTTGATACAGTTCCGGGATATAAGGCCAGATCTCTTCGTGGAAATAGCCGTTGCAGGAGGAGGAACAAATAATCACGCAGTGGTCGCTCATAATACGTTTAAAACGAATGACCTGTGCGGAAAGCGCCTGCATCAGCATGATTGGATTTGTTCCCATGCCGTCACCGTAATGGAAGGACTGCGGCATACCAAATACCAAAACATCATATTTCTTATCAGCCCAGTTGACATAGGTGCGTTTGTCGGCTGTTTTCCAAGAGATCGGCTGCATTTCCTTCGCATAACCGCTGTAGATTGCAATTTGACGAGCTTTGGAATCCAAAACCGCGTCGCAGCAGAAGAACTTTTTACCCATGCATTTTTCCATATGCATGCCGATTTCGTCGAATTTTGTGCGCATCAGTGAATGAGTGCTGACCGGAGTGAAGTCCTTGCGGTGCATCACTTCCGGAACATGGTGGGAAGCGATGCTGCGCCAGTGGGAAATACCCGTTGCGCAGTGCTTGTATCCGCCGGAGTATCCGCCGTAAGGATTGCCCAGTGTATGGCCAATTAGAATCGCTACGTCGGAATCGTACACGTATTTATTCATCAGCACCGGATCACCGCGGTCCGTTGTTCCTAAGTCGACAAGATGCTCGTAATCTTCGCTGTCGTGGTTAATGATTTGGTGGGAATACCAGAACTCGTGGAACACATCCGGGCCAAGGATATTGTAGATTTCTTGTGGAGTGTTCTTGCGGTGCAGACCGTTGGAACAAATCAGCAGAATATCCTTTTTCTCCACACCGGCTTTGTAAAGCTCTTCCAGAATAATGGGAATAGCAATCTTGCGGTGTGCAGTCGGTTGCTCTCCGCCTTTCACACGGTCCGGGAAAATGATGGTTACTTTTGAGCCTTTTTTGGCTAATTTTGAAAGCGGCTCCATACCAATCGGATTAAGAATGGATTCCCTAGTGGCCTCGACCAGTTTGTCCTCCGGAATATACGGAGGATCCGGAACTGTTACACCGGGAATAAAAACATCCGTGTCGTCGGGCAGATTTGCGGACATGGTTCCTCGTCCGTACTCAAAATCAAGTTTCATTTTACGACTCCTTTCTTTGTCTTGTCAATAATTTTTTTAAGGTCTTCAACAAAAAATCCGATTTCACCGGAAAATCTGGTAAGTGCTACAAGTCCGCCGCTGATGGTATCGATTCCTGCAACCATTGCGGCATTTTCTTCTTTTAGACCGCCGCCGTATACCACAGGAATGTCCACACCCAGGAGCTTTTTGGTTATCTCTTTTATCATGGAGGAAACAAAGGAAATATATTCGGCGCCCGGAGGTGTTTTTCCCGGGCCAATTGCCCAGATTGGCTCATAGCCGATGACGATTTTCTGCTTTGCCAGATAAGGTGCAACACCGGTTAAGCCGCGTTCTAACTGGGCTGAAAGAACGTTTCGAATTCTCTTCTGCTGTTCTTCCCAGCTGCCTGTGCCGCGTTCCTCGGCAGTTTCACCCATGCACAGAAGTACATTCATTCCTTGTTTAAGCGCAGAAAGCACTTCCCGGTTAATCAAGCCATCCACCGCGGCTGCACACTTTTCCCGAAGAGATTCACTGCCGTTCCAGTCCGGTTCAAAAGCCCCGATGATTTCCTGTTTGTCCCGCCGTTCTTCCGAGTGCCCAATGATGGACCAGCGGCATCCCATTTGATATGCGCTTGCCGCGGGCAGATTGGTTGTAAAGGCACCGAAATTTTTGCCCTTTTCTATGTTGTCACGGAATACACCCTGGCAGCCGACCGAAAGATGTTTTCTTTGGTCTGCCGGGAATTGTTTCAGAGTTTCTTGGGCAGGGAGAATTAGCGCTTCCGGTACAAGATACACAACGTCGACGTCCGGGTCGGAGCCAATGCCAAGTGCAACACTGTCTTTCATGACTCCTTCAATCCATTTTCCGGGATGTTCTGAAGGACAAACGCCGCCTTTATCCCGTGGTACATCAAAACGTTTCAGATTAACAAAAATATTTATCATCCGGTACAATCTCCTTTTCGCCTTGCAAACAGCCGTAAACTGAAATTAAGTTCACACGGATTTATCAATCGCCGAACCAGGCAAAGTCGAGCAGGTTTCCTCCAATCAGTGGGCGGCACCAATCGATAAATTTATCTGTGACGCCAAGCCCATCCTCGGAGATAAACTCTTTTGGCATTGGGCGCTCATGCATCATGACTTCCTCAATTGGAATTTCAATGATACGAATGGAATAGGGAGACGAACTCACTCTTTCAAATCCAATCATGATGCCCGTTTTGCCTTCCACAGCGGCTTTACATGCCATGCTGCCGGCCAAGATTGCCTCATCGCGGTCTACAGGGGACTGATTTAGAATGGATGCTCTTCCTAAGATACCGGGTTTTTCACTTCTTGCTTTGATTCCAAGACGTTTAATGACCATTTCGGCCAGGTAAGCGCCTACGTCTCCGAAATAGGTATCCCTTCCTTTTTGCAGAATGGGTGGAACAATGGGGGAGCCATCTGCTTTTTTCAGGCCTTCACTTGCGACAATAACGGCATATCCATACTTACTGTACAGAGCCTGTACATCGGCAAGGAATTTATCCTCATTGAATGCAAACTCAGGGAGATAAATCCGATGAGGCCCGACATTTTCTTCTTTTTTTGCCAGTGCGGAAGCTGCGGTAATCCAGCCTGCGTTTCTGCCCATTGCCTCAATGATACACACATGAATCGGCATGGCACGCACGTCCTGGGAGATTTCGGCGGTTGCCTGTGCCAAAAAGCGTGCTGCACTGCCATAGCCGGGACAGTGGTCCGTGATGGCAATATCGTTGTCAATGGTTTTTGGAATCCCAACAACGCGGATATCGGCATCCCTTGCAGCGCGGTACAGCTTACCACAGGTATCCATTGTGCCGTTTCCGCCGTTTAAAAGCACATACCGGATATTGTACTTCTTAAAGATGGAAACCATTTTTAAATAGTCATCTTCCTGCAGATGCGTGCGAGAAGTTCCAATGGAAGTCGCCGGTGTTTGTTTTAAAAGTTCGATTTTCTGTTGTGGGATTTTTGAAAAATCAATGAAATGCTCCGTAAGAACGCCGGATGTTCCACCAATTGCGCCGTATACTGTTCCGATTTCTGGGTGCTTTCTTGCTTCTGTGATGGAACCGTAGAGGGAAGAGTTAATTACGGCTGTTGGACCGCCGCCGTGGATAATCAACAAATTTCCCTGCATTGCCCTATGCCTCCTTCATCAAATCAGTTATTCTGTATGTTTAAAAAAGTTTCGAACATACGTCCCAGTGCCAGATAATGTTGCCTTCGTACAATACAAACAAAGCCTTTGAAATTATGCTGCTGATATTAGTGACGTGGGAGAATTTATTTGGCGTTAAATAGCGGTATCAAATCCTTTGTTTCAATTTTATCATTAAATGAAGAAAGTTACCCAAAATTTTACTCAAACGTTTGCGTAATCAGGTGCATTATGATAGGATATATTTCATGAAAGGGGAGAAACCAATGACTTTAAAAGAATTGGCACATATGGCCGGTGTATCCGTTTCTACCGTTTCACGGGTAGTGAATAAAAACGACATCAACGCCGCAAGCCAAGAGGTTCGTGATAGAATTTGGGATTTGGTACGGCAAACCGGATATATTCCAAACCGGACTGCACAGAGCCTGCGGCAGGGCGGCGATTCTGATAAACAAAAACGCAAATACGATATTGCTTGTATTTTTGCCCGCACTGCGGACGGGAAAAGCGATCCGTTTTTTTCACAGATATTTCGGGCGATTGAATATGAATCCATCAAAAGCGACTGTGAGGTTACCGGTGTTTACACTGCGATAAATTTAAAAAACGCCATTCGGAATATTTCGCACACCCGTTACGACGGAATCATCGTCTTGGGCAGGTATTCCCGTTCCGTGATGAATCAAATTCGAAAAGTGACCAAACACATTATTTATACAGGGCTGAATCCCATTGATGATCCTTACGACCAAGTGATATGCAATGGATACGAAACCGCCAAAGCTGCCGTAAGATATCTGCATGCTCTTGGGCATAAATGTATCGGATATTTTGGAGAAAAGGAAGATGAGGTTCGTTACCGCGGCTATTATGACGCAATTCAAGAATATCGCCTGCCGCTGCGCAGGGAATATATTCTTGAAACGGAGCAGACCATGCAAGGAGGATATCGGAGCGGGAAAAGGATTCTTTCCGCCATACTTGGATCGTCGGAGTTTGTTGCAACAAGGCCCACTGCAATCTTTTGCGCTAATGACAGTACGGCGCTCGGCGCAATCAAAGCATTTCAGGAAGAAAATATCAAGATTCCGGACGAAATATCCATTATCAGCATTGACAATACGGAAATCAGCCAGTTTTGTACCCCAATGCTTACCAGTATCCATATTCCCAAAGAGGAGCTGGGCAAAATTGCGGTTAAGACCTTAATTGACCGTATTGAGAAAGGGCATACTCTGCCGATGAAAATTGAAATTCCCTTTCAGCTTGTAACACGTGAGAGCTGTGCAAAGCCAATGGCATAACGAGGGTGTTTGCTCTATATTCGGCAGGGCCGGGTTGCCTCTTTCAATCAACCGGCAATCAGCAGATAAATCCCAAGGATCATCATACAGCCGTACACCAATCGGCGCATGACGTCCGCAGAAATTCGGCGAAACAGTGCAAAACCGGCAAGGCATCCAATGGCAACGCCTATAAGCAGCATACCACTGCATTGCATCACTTGCATATTAAAATCCCCCATGACGGCATGGGAGAAAAGCACGATTACACCGTTTATGGCAAAATAGCACTGCATGGTGGCATGATATTGCATTTTGTCATCTGCCGCCGAGATAAAGTACACAACCATCGGAGGCCCGCCAAGGTTAAACAGTCCGTTGAATATGCCGCTGACAGTACCGGCAATTAGGCCATTGGCGGGGGTTTGAGAGATATGAATTTTATTGCTTAAGAAGATAAAGTAAAGGGAAAGGCAGAACAAAACCAATCCGAGGATGTGGCGTATCCATGTTTCGGAAGTATTTGCCAGCAGAAAAACACCGGCAAAGCTGGTCACAGTGGAAGATATCAGTGGCCAGAACAGCAATTTCAAATGAATATGTTTGCGTAGTTTTACGGCAAAATAAAGGACCATGACAAACGAACTTGCGGCCGTGGCGGTCACAGCAAGTTTATATGGCAGAATCAGAGGTAACAGAGACATGGATACAATCGCATAGCCAAATCCCGTACAGCCCTGAATAAACGATGCGAGCAATGAAATCACAATTAGCAGACAAGTTTGGAACAGTTCCATGAGGTTACTCCTTTAGTATGTATAAACTCGTATATACCTAAATATCTATCCATAAAATTGTAACGTTACCCCAAACGGATGTGATTCCTAGTGAGAAAAACAAGGGCAACCAGTCCAAACTGGCTTGGCTGCCCAATTTTCTGCTTTGCCGTAATACGGATATCGGTCAGAACAATCCGCTGTATCTTGGAACAGGGTAATCCAGTTCATAATATTTACACAATTGAATAAAATCCTGAAATAGTTTTGTCAGCAGTTTATCTTTATGGTGGACAATGTAGAAATAGCGTTTCAAGATAAGATCTTCTACAGAAAGCGTATAAACATATCCTTTTTCCAAAGGGCCGGTTATCATGCGCGCAGGAACCACAGCTAATCCAAGGCCATGAATCACGGCGTTTACCAAAGCGGTGGTACTCATGCCCTCCCAAACAGGAGAGATGGATATTCCAGCTTTTTGCATTGCCTGTTCAAAAACTTCCCGTGTGCCGCTGCCGGGTTCTCGAAGCAGCAAGCGCTGCTTCTGGAATTCCTCTTTGGAAAGCACTTGCCCGGGGTGAAACGGGGCACGTGCCGGACAGATGATTGCCAGAGAATCTTCCATATAAGGCTCTGCAGTAAGGGCATCCTCATGAATCGGCGTTTCCACCAAGGCAAAGTCGAGCTGATTGTTGATCAGCTTTTTTTCCAGCAAATTGGAAGGGCTGATTTCGACGCGGACATCTGCATGCGGATGCATAGCTGAAAACGTTTCCACGTAACTGGGCATAAATTGTGAGCCAATTGTAATGCTGGCGCCAACGCGCAGAATCCCGGAGGCTTCCCAACTTTTCAGCTCTTTTTCCATGTCGTCAAAAAGGGTGCAGATGCGTGATGCGTATTGAAGAAATTGTTTTCCGTGCTCAGTTAGGTAAAGCCGTCTGGAAATTCGGTCAAAGAGCTGAACCTTATAATAATTTTCAATTTCCTGAATGGCAACCGTGACGGCAGGCTGCGTCATGTATAGCTTTTTGGCGGCTTTGGTGATATTGTTACCGCATTGACAGACTGCCAGAAAAATACGGATGTGACGTATCGTCAAAGCAATTTACCTCCGTATCATAAGCAAATCCATATGATATTAATAAAAGTATATTATTTTTGTTATAATCGGTCAAGTGATATAGTAGTAAATGGAAACACAGCGAATTCGGAGGAAAGGAGTAACAGTGCATGAAATACCAAATCCGGGCGGGCAGTCTGTATGCCGTTATAGATGGCCGCACAGCGGGGAAATTGGCATTTGTCCAAAGTCCATTTTACACGGAAAAGCAAACCATACTTTCTCCGGATGGCAGCGGCAAACTGATTGCACAGGTTCGGACAGACGGCAGACCGGGTACGCAAGGGAAAGAATATGTCATTACTGATGCGCAGGAACAAATTGTTGTCATCGGAAAACCCATGTGTTCAGAAGAGGAAAATTCGGATGTGGACAGTGAAATCATGTTTCCAATGTCTCGTATGGATACTGTCCGTTTGGAAATGAATCATACCGTTTTTAATCTGCGTATGCGCAACAGCCAAAATTACTGTTTAGAAGATGAAAAAGGCCAAAAAAAGCTGGAAATGATTCATAACGGTATTACAGGCGGGTGGACAGTGGAAACGGAGGATGCTATAGATCCGCTTATACTCATGGGGATATTTCTGTTCAGCCGTTATCTGGACAAAGAAAACCAGTATGTTGTTATTTAAAGACAAAGCCAGATATTCAAAAATCAACACTTTGTGGAAATGGAGATGAGTGAATGGAGAAGCAATCCAAGACAGCCATATTGAAGAAATTGTTTTTTTCCACCCTGTATCTGAGTACATTTACCTTTGGCGGAGGATATGTAATTGTAACTCTGCTGAAAAATAAGTTTGTGGATGAACTGCATTGGATCGATGAAGAAGAAATGCTGGATTTGGTGGCAATTGCGCAGTCTTCCCCGGGTGCAATTGCTGTCAATGGGGCTATTGTGGTTGGCTACAAGCTGGCCGGTTTTGCAGGGATTTTATGTTCCATCTTGGGTGCCATTATACCGCCGTTGGTTATTTTAACGCTGATTTCATATTTTTATGCGGCTTTCAAAACAAATTTTGTCATACAGGCGATGCTCAAAGGCATGCGAGCCGGAGTAGGAGCTGTGATTATTTCCGTTGTATGGGATATGGGAAGCTCTGTAGCAAAGTTAAAAGATCCGCTCCTGTTGGTGATTATGGCCGCGGCCTTTACGGCAAACTATTTTTTTGGCGTCAATGTAATTTTTATCATTCTTCTGACGGCACTGATAGGAGTGGTCAGAACAGTTTGGCGGGAACGCAGAAAGGATAAAACAGCATGATTTATTTAAAACTATTTTTGGCATTTCTGCAAATCGGAGCGTTCAGTTTTGGCGGCGGCTATGCGGCAATGCCATTGATTCAGGAACAGGTTATCAATCATCACCATTGGATTACTCTGACGGAGTTTACCGACTTAATTACGATTGCTGAGATGACGCCGGGGCCTATCGCAATCAATGCCGCAACGTTTGTCGGCAATCAAGTTGCCGGTTTTCCGGGTGCCTTGATGGCGACATTGGGTTGTGTTCTTCCTTCTTGTATTTTCGTTACGGTTCTGGCATGGCTTTATACAAAATACCGCAGTTTAAGCATGATGCAAGGGGTTTTGACCGCAATGCGGCCGGCTGTTGTCGCAATGATTGCAACTGCGGGATTGATTATTTTGATTCCCACTTTCTTTCTAAATGCAAGCGTATCCTTTCAAGCGGGAAATTTCCAGATTCGCCCTGTTATTTATTTTGCTGGAGCGATGTTTCTGTTGAGAAAGTGGAAAATGGACCCGGTAAAGGTTATGGTTCTCTGCGGTGTTGCGGAAGTAGCTTGGCAAAGTGCGGCAACCTTTCTGTGACAGGGTGCGATATCCAGTTTGCTTGATAAATTTATTTGTGTATGCAACTGTTTTTTTAACCGAATAGTAAAATTTTCCGCTTAGTTTTCATTGATTTTTAAGTCAGATATTTTATAATAAGATTAGATCACACCTGAGCCAGACGAATACCGTCTGCAAATGTAAAATAAAGATAGGTGAAAGTATGAATCAAGATTTTATTACGTTTACAATTGGAAAGCAAAAGACAATTGCATTAATTGCACATGATGGAAAAAAGCAGGAGCTCATTGACTGGTGCGCAGAAAACAAGGAGATTCTTGGGAAACACTTTTTGTGCGGCACCGGTACAACGGCAAGGCTTGTTGCTGAAAGGACTGGATTGCCCGTGAAGGGTTACAACAGCGGTCCTTTGGGCGGAGATCAGCAAATCGGAGCAAAAATTGTAGAAGGTACCATCAATTTTGTGGTATTTTTCTCGGATCCTCTGGAAGCTCAGCCGCATGATCCTGACGTAAAGGCATTGCTCAGAATTGCACAGGTTTACGATATTCCCATTGCAAACAATAAGGCAACCGCTGATTTCATGATACATTCCACGTTAATGGATCAGGAATATGAACATAAGGTAATCAATTTTAAACAGAATATTATCGACCGTGTCAACGGAAAATTAATGAAGTAGGGAAGTTAGCAAATATGATGACGGTTAAGGTTTTGATTGATAGCGTAGAAAAAGTAAAAGCAATGTCCTCCATTATTTCAGAACTCAATGTAGAATGTGAACTGGTGGAGGGAATTCATATTGTAGATGCGAAGTCTATTATGGGAATATTCAGCCTAGATTTAAAAAAACCGCTGCAGTTAAATATTCATTCTGATGACCCGCATATTTTGGACAATTTGAGAGACTTTATTGTTGAGAAATGATTTTATGTTTTCACAAGCCATACTATGTTGCCTAATTATGGATAGTTAAGCTGAGCCAAGCAAATCATAAATGTCACAATACTTTTGTGCAGACGATTGGGAATGTCCGCGGGATGTTTGCTTCAGGCGGATACCCCAATTGTTTTGCATATAAAAAGCTGATTCCGGCAAATGAAACATTTACAGACATCGGCTAACGTTGGAGGAGGTTGGATGGATAAAGTTGCAGTCTTGATTCCCTGCTACAATGAAGTTAAAACAATTGCAAAGGTTGTAACCGATTTTAAACGCGAACTGCCGGAAGCAACTGTTTATGTGTATGACAATAATTCATCTGACGGATCGGATCGGGCAGCGCGTGAAGCGGGTGCCGTGGTGCGGTACGAACACAGGCAGGGAAAAGGATATGTAATTCGAAGAATGTTTCGTGACATTAATGCAGAATGCTATGTTATAACGGATGGTGATGACACCTATCCGGCAGAATGTGCTCGGCAAATGGTGCAAATGATTCTACAAAAACAAGCGGATATGGTCATTGGAGATCGGCTGTCCTCTACGTATTTTCAGGAAAACAAACGCCCGTTTCATAACCTTGGAAATACAATGGTTAGGAATATGATTAATTTTTTATTCCGTTCGGATATCAAAGATATTTTAACCGGCTACCGTGCATTTAGCTTTGAATTTGTTAAGACATTTCCGGTCCTTTCAAAAGGCTTTGAAATCGAAACGGAAATGACCATTCACGCCCTTGATAAAAATCTCAAGATACGCAGTGTAGCTGTACCATACAGGGATAGACCATCCGGCAGTTTTTCAAAGCTTAACACCTACTCCGATGGATATAAGGTTCTTCGGACCATTTTGCGGCTGTATAAGAATAACAGGCCATTTCAGTTTTTTGGAATGATAGCTGCGCTGATGCTGGTGGTCAGTTTGATTCTTCTTGTACCTGTGTTTGTTGAATATTTTGAAACTGGTTTGGTTCCCCGTCTTCCCACACTTATCGTTGGTGGATTTCTAGGATTATCTGCATTGTTATCGTTTTTCAGTGGGATGATTTTGGATGTGTTGGTTCAAAAAAGCGCTAGTGTCAAGGGAAGTTCGCAATTTTGGGACTCCGGAAAATGAATTAGGCTACGTTTAATAGTATCTGAATAGATTTTGGATTTAAGTATGCTCTGGAAACAGACCAGTCTTCCGCATATTCCATGAGACATGTTGTTACCAGACGTAGATAGGAATCCGGATTAGGGAATATTCCTACTACGCTGGTTCTGCGGCGGATTTCCTTGTTCAGCCGTTCCAGCATATTAGTTGAAGAAATTTTGCGGGCATCAAGTTCCGGAAAAGCATAGAAGGCTAGAGAATCTTCCAGTCCATCTTCCAGGAATTCGATTGCTTTTGGAAAGCGTTTTCCATATTGTTCTGATATTTGCTCCGCGCGCTGTCTAGCTATTTCAGCGGAGGGTGCCAACCAAATTTCTTTTAACTGAGCCGCAAAGGACTCTTTTTCCTTCTGGGGTACATGAGCTAAAATATTTCGCATGAAATGGACTTTGCATCGTTGCCAAGAGGCTCCCGGAAAACTCTCACGGATGGCTGCAATCAGCCCTTTATTCGCGTCTGAAACCACCAGAAGCGGTGTTTTCAGTCCACGATCTAAAAGACTTTGAAACAATTGAGAATAACTTTCTTTTGATTCATCTAGCATTGGCTCTACGGCGAGGATATCCCTATGCCCCTGTTCATTGACGCCGCAAACTACCATCACAGCCATGCTGACGACCCGGCCATCCATACGAATTTTTTCATACAGTGCATCTGTCCAAATGACAGGATAGCGACCCGTCAGAGGCCGGCTGCGGAAGTACTGTACCTGCTCATTAAGGCCTTTCGTCATTTCACTGACTTGACTGCGAGAAAGATTTTCAATTCCAAGACTGCGGGCTAGTTTCTCCATCTTTCGCGTAGATACACCCTGCACAAACGCTTCCTGAACCACTTGAATCAGCGCTGCTTCACTGCGCTTGCGTTCTGTTACGAAAAACGGGATATAGCCCTGATTTCGGAGTTTTGGTACCATCAGATACATCGTCCCCATACGAGTATCCAGTCGACGCGGCCGATAGCCGCAGCGGTAATCACGGCGGGATGGATTGTGTGCATTCTTTTCCGCGCCAATAATACCGGAGACCTCTGCTTCCATCAGACGGGTACACAGCCATTCCAGCATCGACAGCATTGGATCCGGCTGCGCCATACATTTTAGTAGCAATTCTGTCAAATCTGTGGTATTCTTTTTGTGAGTCATTGGGTATCTCTCCTTTTTTGAATGTTTTCTCACCATTCATTTTATCGGAGTCCCAATGACTTTTCTATACCTTTATGAAATTGCGAACTTTATTGTACTCTATCAAAAAAGCCGTCAGGAGTTTGAAATGTACCTAAACGAATTCATTGAACTGCACAAACTGGCTCATTGTCAAGCGTCATTAAACGAAAAGGAAACCTGAAGGATTTTTAAAACTTTCCTTCAGGCTTCTTCTATATATTGCGATAATGCGTCAGCTTTTTGCTATTGTTAATAGCTTTCTTGAGGGGTGGCAACAATCCCTTGTTAGCTTTTTATTTTTATCTGCTGTTTTAATTTTTGTATGTTTCCACTCCGTCGCTTGTTACGCGAGCGTGGACAAGCGGCAATGGTTTTGGAGGCTCATTGCTGATTTGAACCGCTTCACGGAACAGCTTTTCAGCCTCATCGCATTTTTGCTCGGAAGAAGTGTAAAAAGTTGCAATCGATTCCCCGGCGGATACACGGTCACCGACTTTTTTGTGAAGCACGATGCCTGCGCTGAAGTCGATGGAATCCTCTTTCTTTTCGCGGCCGGCGCCAAGCTCCACGGAAGCAATGCCGCATTCCTGAGTGTTCATGGAGAAAATGAACCCGTCTTTATCGGCTGTGATTTCACGCTGCACGGGAGCTTGTGCAAATTTTGAATTGTCGTCCAGTACGGCTACATCGCCGCCCTGCGCAGCGACCATTTCACGCAGCTTTTGGAATGCCGCACCGTTATCAATCTGCGTTTTTGCCAGCTTTCTGCATTCCTCTGCGGTTCCGTGCCCGGCAAGATAAAGCATATTCGCTGCCAGTTCAATACAGATACTGGTCAAATCTTTCGGACCGTGCCCTTTTAGCGTTTCGCATACTTCGCAGATTTCAAGGCTGTTGCCGATTGCATTGCCGAGCGGTCTGTCCATATCTGTAATTAATGCAATCGTTTTGCGCCCTACATGCTCGCCGATTGAAACCATCGCTTCCGCAAGACGGATAGAATCTTCCACGGTTTTCATAAAGGCGCCGCTGCCGGTTTTTACATCCAACAGGATGCAGTCGGAGCCGGCGGCTATTTTTTTGCTCATAATACTGGACGCAATCAGGGGAATGCTTTCAATGGTCGCGGTTACGTCCCGCAGGGCATATAATTTCTTATCCGCCGGAACAAGATTGCCGGACTGTCCAATGACGCTGATACCGACTTTACGTACAATATCGAAAAACTTTTCGCGGTCGATGGCTGTTTGCATCCCGGGAATGGCTTCCATCTTATCCACCGTGCCGCCGGTGTGCCCTAAACCGCGCCCGCTCATTTTGGCGACGCGTACGCCAAGTGAAGCAACAATCGGGCCGATAATTAAGGTCGTTTTATCCCCGACGCCGCCGGTGCTGTGCTTATCCACCTTTACTCCGTCGATGGAGGAAAGATCCACTGTTTCTCCGGAGCGCGCCATACTCATCGTAAGATCAGCGGTTTCCCGTTCCGTCATGCCCTTAAAATATATTGCCATCATAAGAGCGGAGGCTTGATAGTCCGGAATATCGCCGCGTACATATCCGTCGATGAAAAACTGTATTTCCTCCGCGGACAGTTCCTCGCCGTCGCGCTTTTTTGATATGATATCGTACATCCTCATTGGAAACCTTCTCCTTTCTCCAGATTGTTTCCGCTAAAGCCAAGCGGCAGCAGTTCTCGCAGAGAGTAAACCCTGCGTTCCGTCGGCGACTTTGCCAGTATAATTTTAAATTCATCCGGGTCACAAAATTCCATCATGACCTGTCTGCAAACGCCGCAGGGAGGGCAGAAGTCGGAAAGCGGTTCTCCTGCTTTTCCGCCCACAATGGCAATGGCCTCAAATTCCAGTTCCCCTTCACTGACTGCTTTAAAAAAGGCGGTGCGTTCCGCACAGTTGGAGGGCGTGAAGGCGGCATTTTCAATATTGCAGCCGCGGTAAACTCTGCCGCTTTTTGTAAGCAGAGCTGCGCCAACCTTGAAGTGAGAATAGGGCGTATAGGCGGCTTTGCGAGCCTCGATTGCAGCCTGTACTAATTCTTTCTCATCCATAGCGGCTCCTTTCTATGGGGCAGAATTCCCCATATCATAAAAAATCCGGGCAGGCGGGATATCCCGCCCGCCCGGTGCCAATGTGTCTATAAAACTTAGTACCCGTGAGCTTCCTCGTTTTTAATCAGCTTGATGATGCGGCTTGTGCCAAGACGGGATGCGCCGAGGGACAAAAAGTGTTCTGCGTCATCCAGCGTTTTAATTCCGCCCGCTGCCTTAATCCGCACATTCGGGCCAATATGCTCCGCAAACAGAGCAACATCCTCAAAAGTGGCTCCGCCGGTGGAAAAACCCGTGGAAGTTTTGATAAAATCTGCCCCGGATTCGGTGACGATTTCGCACATGCGAATTTTTTCTTCGCGGGAGAGCAGGCAGGTTTCAATAATGACTTTTAAAATGCGATTTCCGCAGATTTCTTTGATTTTCTGAATTTCCTCCAGTTGCCTGTCATACAGCCCGTCTTTAATCCAGCCGATATTTGCCACCATATCAATTTCATCCGCACCGTTTTCAATGGCGTCCTTTGCTTCAAATGCTTTAACGGTGGTAGTGGAGTATCCGTTTGGGAATCCGATGACGGTGCAGACGGCCATTTTATCGCCAAGATATTTTTTTGCCCGTTCCACATAGGAGGCGGGAATACAGACGGACGCGGTCGAATATTTGACGGCGTCATCACAGAGGTCTCGAATTTCATCCCATGTGGCGGTTTGAGTCAGCAGGGTATGGTCCACAGTGCTTAATATTTGTTTTAGTTCCATAGTTCCCTCCAAGATAATATTTGTATTAACCGATTACAGGCTCTATTATCTTTGGCCTTTTTCATACGGCAGACCGTCCGCCTTCGGCGCAACGGAGCGCCCCACAAACAGAATTAACACAATGATGGTTAAAATATAGGGCAGCATGGCAAGAATCTGGCTTGGAATTGTCACGCCGCTGTCGCTGCCGCCCAGGACTACGGTCAGCGCCTGCGCAAGGCCGAACAGCAGACAGGCTCCGTATGCTCCAAAGGGAGTCCACTTTCCGAATATGACGGCGGCCAGCGCAATAAACCCTTGGCCGCTGATTGCCGTGGGATTAAACTGCGAAATGATGGCCAGAGTCATGGAAGCGCCTCCAAATCCGGAAAGTACACCGGAAGCTATTACACAGGAATATCGTGTGCGGGCAACGCTGATGCCGAGTGTGTCCGCCGCCGCCGGGTGTTCGCCAACAGACCGAATCCGCAGACCCCACTTGGTTTTATAAAGGAAGAACCAAACGAAAATCGTGATGAGAAGACCCAGCAGGACGGTGACATCAACATTCAGATTGGCGGCTGCTGTTCCGGCAAACGCATTTTCTCCAAATAACCTGGGGAGGGTTGTCACCGGAGGAGTCATGGTGGCGTCCTCGAACAGAAGGCGGCAGAAGAACAGTGCAAATCCAGGACCGATTAGATTCAGCGCAATACCGGAGATGGTCTGGTCCGCATTGAAAGTTACAGAAGCAACGGCGTGGAGCAGTGCGATTAAGCCGCCCGCAGCACCTGCCGCAAGCAGTCCCAGCCACGGATTGCCGGTAAAATAGCTTACAGCAGCACCTACAAACGCGCCCATGGTCATCATGCCTTCAATTCCAATGTTGACAACACCGGAGCGTTCGGAAACAACACCGCCCAGTGCACCGAACACCAGCGGGGTGGAGTACATCAGGGTGATACCGATAAGTAGAATAAGTTTACTGAGCATGGCCGGCACCTCTCTTTTCCAGCTTTTCTGCAAGAATGGGAACCACTCTGGTCAGCGCGACAAAAAACACAACTGTGCCGATCATAATGTTGATAATCTCCGTAGGGGCTCCAACATCCTGCTGAATGCTTTGTCCGCCGTACAGCAGCCCGCCGAACAGCAGACCCGCGAAGATGCAGCCAATGGGGGAAGAACCGGCAATCAGCGCAACGGAAAGCCCGTTGAAACCATTGTTTTCAAATGCCGCAAGGGTCGAAATTTTATGAGGTGCGGTCCCCGTAATGGTCAAAGCACCGGCCAGTCCGGCAAGGGCTCCGGCAATGACCATGGCTTCGGTTATGTTTTTATTTACATTAATTCCAGCAAACTCCGCTGCATCACGGTTAAAACCAACGGCTCTCAGTTCATAGCCTTTTGTGGAGCGGTACAGCAGAAACCAAACAAGCGCAGCCATTAGAACGGCAATTAAAAACCCAAAATTCACATCGGTTTTCACCATGACTTCATACAGCCATGGGTGTTGTTTCAGCCAAGCCATTCCTGCTTCTGAAGTTTTCCAGTTGGGCAGCAGCATGGTAAAGCTGGATTCGTTGACCGGATAGGTACTGGTGGAATTCGGCATATGATAGGCGCTGGAGCTTACCACAAAATTGGAAAGATATAATCCGATCCAGTTTAACATGATACTGGTGATAACTTCATGAATTCCGAATTTTGCTTTCAAAATACCGACGATCCATCCAAACACAATTCCGCCCAAAACACCGGCGAGAATGACAATGGGAATCTGCAAAATGGGGGCAAGGTCTATTTTTACGCCCACACAGACCGCAGCCAAAGCACCGGCAATGTACTGACCTTCCGCACCGATGTTAAACAGTCCGGTTTTAAATGCGAATGCAACGCTTAATCCTGTTAGAATGATTGGTGTGGACTTAATGATTACGTTGGAGATATATTTGGGTCTTGCAAAAATTCCGTGAAACAATGCTCCAAAAGATTCCCATGGACTGTATCCTGCAATTGCAAGTACAACCGCGGCAACAATAAATCCAAAGAAGACGGCAATCAGCGTGGAAGCGATCGGTTTTTTAAGGATTTTCGCTGTTAGTTTCATTCAGCTTTCCTCCCGCCATTAAAAGTCCTATGGTGTTTTCGTCCACTTGTCCCTGCCGGAACGAAGCGACGATGTTTCCTGCGTAAATTACACCGATCGTGTCAGCAACGTTCATGACTTCGTCCAGTTCCAGAGAAATCAGAAGAACCGCTCTGCCCGCGTCGCGTTCACGCACCAGCATTTTATGCACATATTCCACCGCACCGACGTCCAGACCGCGCGTTGGCTGAACCGCGATGAGCAAATCCGGTTCATTGGAGATTTCGCGTGCAATGATGACTTTTTGCTGATTGCCTCCGGACAGGCCACGCACCGGTTGATTTTCGCACCCCGCCGGCCGAATATCATAGTCTTCGATTAACTGATGCGTAAATTTTGCGGCTTTTGTGCGGTCAATCGTCCCATGGTGACTGAATTCCGGAGTTCGGTATTTTTCAATAATTGCGTTTTCCGCAACCGTGAACGGAAGCACCAGACCACGTCTCTGCCTGTCTTCATGAATCGTGGAAACCTTGTGGTCAATCACGTTGCGAGGTGTGGTGTTTTGGATTTCTACCCCGTTGATTTTGATTGTGCCACTCTCAGCACGCGTCAGGCAGGTGATCGCCTCCACAAGTTCTTTCTGTCCGTTGCCGTCAATTCCCGCAATGCCATAAATTTCACCGCGGCGGACTTTTAAGGAAAGATTTTTTACCGCTTCCAGCCCGCGTTCGTTTTTCACAGTCAGATTGTTGATTTCGAAAACAACATCTCCCGGCTTTGCCGGCTCCTTTTCCACCACCAACTTTACGGCGCGGCCAACCATCATGGTGGCCAGCTGTTCTTCGTCCACGTCCGCAACCTCGACCGTGTCAATTGTATGTCCGCGGCGGATGATGGTGCAAACATCCGAAGAGGCCTTGATCTCTTTGAGTTTATGCGTAATGATGATGATGGTTTTGCCGTCTTTTATTAGGCTGCGCATAATCTCAATCAATTCTTCAATTTCCTGCGGAGTCAGCACCGCTGTCGGTTCGTCCAAAATGAGGAGATCCGCTCCCCTATAAAGAGCTTTTAAAATTTCGACGCGCTGCTGCATTCCAACGGAAATGTCCTCGATTTTTGCATCCGGGTCGACTTCCAGCCCGTACTTTTTAACAATGTTGAGGATTTCCTCGCGCGCCTTTTTCATATCTATAATTCCGAATTTTCCGGTGACCTCGTTGCCGAGGATAATATTCTGCGTTACAGTGAAATTGTCAACCAGCATGAAGTGCTGGTGCACCATGCCAATCCCGTGTTTAATGGCCACGTTTGGATTTTTAATTACAGTTTTTTTGCCGTTTAAGTATATTTCTCCGGAATCGGCCTGATACAGACCGTATAATACATTCATAAGCGTGCTTTTTCCGGCGCCGTTTTCTCCCAAAACCGCATGGATAGACCCTTTTTTTACATCCAAATCCACATGGTCAAGGGCACAAAAAGAACCGAAGTGTTTGGTAATGCCGTGCATCTGCACTGCATACTCCGCGCTGACTTCCATGACAGAACCCCCTTGCCTTTCCATTCTTCTCCTCACAAGGAACGGGGCGCCCAGAGGAACGCCCCGCTCGCAAGAAGAGGATTATCGGGTTAGCGAGATTACTCCAGTGATGAAACGAATGCGTTATAGTCGTCTTCGCTTGCCGGAGGAACAATTTCTTTGTCTATAATTTTCTGTTCCAGTTCAATGGCCGCATCATAGGTTTCATCAGCCATCAATGAGTGATCTTCCGGAATGCCGACGCCGTCTTCCGTCAGCCCAAAGCTGTAAGTTTTGCCGCCGATTTCCTTGCCATCGATCAGATCCTTGGAAACCTGCTCCACTGCTACGTCCACGCGCTTGAGTGCGGAAGTCAGAACGTTGTCGGGTGCTAGGAAGGCTTGATCCTTATCCACGCCGATTGCAAATTTGTCAGCTTCTTTTGCGGCTTCAATCACGCCGACACCAACGTTGCCTGCTGCGTGGAAGACAATATCGCATCCGCCGGAGAACATGGAGGTTGCAATCGCCTTGCCTTTTGCGGAATCATTAAAGCTCTCTGCATACTGGGAAACAACTTCGATGTCTTTGCCCAGTTCGTTTGCCGCATAAGCAACACCGGCTTTGTATCCATATTCAAACTGGTCGATAACGTCGCTCTTTACGCCGCCGACAAAGCCGACTTTGTTTGTTTCGGTTGTTTTACCCGCGATGTAGCCTACAAGGAAGGAAGGTTCCTGTGCACGGAATACAACGCAGGTGACGTTGGACGGAACTTCAGCGTAAGCGTTGTCAACAATGGCGTAGCTGATATCCGGATTCTGTGTCGCTGCGTTCTGGATTGCATCCGCCATGGCAAAACCGACACCCCAAATAAGCTTGTTGCCATCGTCTGCTGCCTTGTCTAGGTTGGTGGCATAGTCGGATTCCTGTTTGGATTCGGCATAGCTTACTTCAACGCCGGGTACATCTTCCTTCAGCTTCTGCAGGCCTTCCCAAGACAGCTGGTTAAAGGACTGGTCGTTGACACCGCCGGTGTCCGTAACCATTGTAATCTTGAAGGTTTCTCCTGAACTTGCTTCGGCTGAACTTTCCGCTGCGCTGGAAGCTTCCGGATTGGATGCTTCACTGGATGATGTTTCTCCGGAACTGCAGGCTGCTGTGGAAACAGCCATCAAAGCCGCAAGCAAAAATGCTGCCAATTTCTTCATTGAATTTCCTCCTAAACTTGAAATATAAAATGAAATACCACAATAAGTGATATTACACTTTTTATTGACATAAAACAAGTTTTTGCATTCTCAAAACGGCAAAAACTTTTAAAATTATGAGGATTAACGCTAAAAAACAATAAAAATTAGGCGAGTGACAGCGCGAGTTCCATCATTTGGGTAAAGCCGGTTTGGCGTTCCTCGGCGGAAAGTGATTCACCGGTAAACGGGCAGTCGGAAATGGTCAGCAGGCAAAGTGCTCTTTTTCCGGCTCTTGCCGCGTTCATATACAGGGCAGCCGCTTCCATTTCCACCGCAAGAACCCCCATCTTCTTCCAGGTTTTTAGTGCGTTTTCATTGTCACCGTAAAAGACGTCACTGGATAAGATATTTCCGACTTTTATCGGAAGCCCAAGTTCTTTTGCCTTATGAACGGCACGGGATAAAAGTTCGTAATCCGCCGTTGGGGCAAAAGTGCCGGGAAGCTGATACTGCGCGGCATAATTGGAATCCGTGCAGGCGCCGATTCCTGCGACAAGATCGCGGACATGAACCCCGTCCGCGATGCCGCCTGCGGAGCCTATGCGGATGATATTGTCCACATCATAGAAATTGAACAGTTCATAGGTGTAAATGCCGACGGATGGCATTCCCATCCCGCCGCCCATGACGGAAACGGGTTTGCCTTGGTATGAGCCGGTAAATCCAAGCATATTGCGTACGGTGTTAAAACATTTGACATTTTCAAGATAATTCTCCGCAATATATTTCGCGCGCAGCGGATCTCCCGGCATCAGAACAGTTTTTGCAATATCTCCAAGTTTTGCGCCATTGTGCGGCGTGGGTACGTTTGACATGGTGAACCTCCTGTGTCATCCGAAGCGGGTAATGCTCTCGGACAGTTTGCTATTTTATGATTTGCGAGAGTCTGGAACTTCCTGTGATTTTCGGTGCTATCCCGAAATAGTCAAGAACAGTGGCGCCGATATCCGCGAATGTTGGCAGGGTTCCCAGATTTGCACCGGCATGAACGGAATTTCCGTAAATCAGCCACGGAACATATTCACGCGAATGATCCGTAGAAGGCGTAATCGGGTCACAGCCGTGGTCCGCCGTAATCATCAAGAGGTCGTCAGGCCGCAGTCCCTTCATAATTTCGGGAAGTTTGCTGTCAAAGTAGGAGAGAGCCTTTGCGTAGCCCTCCACATCGTTGCGGTGACCGTACAGCATATCAAAGTCTACCAGATTCACAAAGCACAGGCCTTCAAAATCGCGCTGCGTTATCTCGATGGTTTTTTCAATCCCATCCGCGTTATTTTTTGTACGAATGGCCTCGGTAATACCATCTCCGGCAAAAATATCATTAATTTTGCCGACGGCCGAAACATCATAACCGCTTTCCGAGAGTTGATTGAGCATGGTAACTTTCGGCGGTTGAATCGAAAAATCGTGGCGGTTGGAAGTGCGCGTAAAGTTGGGATATTCACCCACAAACGGACGGGCAATCACACGTCCGACCCCGTGTTCGCCCGTGAGGATTTCGCGTGCAATTCGACAGTACCGGTACAGCTCCTCGGGAGGAACAATGGATTCGTGCGCGGCAATCTGAAACACGCTGTCTGCGGACGTGTAGACAATCAGCGCACCGGTTTCCACATGTTCTTTGCCGTAATCCCGAATCACTTCGGTACCCGAATAAGGCTTATTACACAGCACGCGGCGGCCCGTTCTTTTTTCAAATTCACGGATGACGTCCTCGGGAAAACCGTTGGGATAAGTGGGCAGCGGTTTTGGAGAATTGATGCCCGCAATTTCCCAGTGCCCGATGGTGGTATCTTTTCCCTTGGACTTTTCCTGCAGGCGCGCATATGCGGCCAGCGGTTCCTTGACACTCGGACGGCAATTAACTCCGTCAATGTTAAATAACCCCAGTTTCTGCATGTTCGGCAGATGAAACTGGGAACTGGTTGCACAGGCGGCGAGAGTGTTGCTGCCTTCATCTCCATATTCGGCGGCATCCGGTTCCGCCCCTATGCCTACACTGTCCAATACAATCAAAAAAATTCTTTTTTTCATGGTTTGCTTCCTTTTTTCACATTTGTTTTGTGGTTTCGCGAATTTTTAAGGAAACAGGAAGAATGGTTTCTTTCTGTTCGATTTTACCGTTTTCCACTTGCTCCACAATCAGATTCACAGCCCGACGGCCAATTGCTTCAATTGGCTGAACCACAGTGGTAAGAGCGGGTGTCAGCAATTCACCGAGTTCTACACCGTCATAGCCGACAATCATGACATCTTGCGGTATCCTGCGGCCTTGTTCGTGCAGAAGTTTATAAAGGGAAAGTGCTACCATATCGCTGACGGCAAGAATTCCCTCCACGTCGGGAAAGCGGCGGAACAGTTCACGGGCACCATTATGGGTGTCTCTTTCGTCAAAACTGCTGTCCACAAAAAGCGGCTGTATGCCGTATTCATTGCAGACATCCACATAGCCGAGAAAGCGCTGCTGACTGCTGGAATACTGTTGAGGACCGCGCATCAGAACAATTTTACGGCAGCCGCACCGAATCAAATGCTCCGTGGCTATTTTGCCCCCTTCGTAATTGTCCGACTGAACAGAGGCGGTATAACGGGTCCCTGCGCTTTTATCCAGTACGACAATGGGCAGTTTGCAGTTTTCCAGTTCTTCCTCCAGATGTTCATTGTTTGCTGTGATAATGATACCATCCGCATTCATGGAGGAGAGCATTTTGATGTAGGCAGCTTCCTTTTCCGGGTTGTAGTCTGTGTTGCACAGGATGACTTTGTACCCGTGACGAAAAGCCTCGTCCTCAATTGCACGGCCGATTTCATTTAAGAAAATATTGAGAATGCTCGGGACAATATACCCGATGATGCGGGAAGATTTTTTATAGAGAGAACGGGCAATTTCGTTCGGCTTGAAACCCGTTTCAGCAATTGCTTGCCGTACACGCCGAGCTTTTTCCTCGGAAACTTTTGCGGTACCGTTGATGACACGAGATACGGTAGCCGATGAAACTCCGGCTAATTTTGCGACATCACTGATATGAACCAAAGATAACACCAAGACTTTCGTGTTTGCGTGGAAAAGTGTAAAAATCGATTTGAAAACGGTTTCATAAACACATTATACAACCCTACAGCGGGACTGTCAATAATTTTATGAATTTTGCAAAGATTAACCCAGCGTTTATTTCACCGTAATCCGTTGAAAACCGGCAGAAATTGCCAGTTCGCGCAGTTCGTTCATCCGCTGCGCAGAGGGGGAGGAAAGAGCGCTAAAATCCCCTTTCACACCGTATGGTCGAAAGGAAATCAGTACCAGACGAGTGCGGGAAACGTTTGCTCCCAGCATTGTAGCGGCACCTTGAATCACGTTTTCTGCGTCAACATGCCCATCCAGGCAGACGATGCGGATTTCTTCCAATTTGCCGCAGGATGACAAATACTGAAGGTTTTGTTTGACGGCGGCATTATCGCCGCCTGTCAGTGCGTGAAACACTTCCGGCATCCAGGACTTGACGTCCAACATAACACCGTCGCAGACTTTCATCAGTTCCGGAAATGCAGAAAGGGAAATGGTGCCGTTGCTGTCCATTAGGCAGGTAAGGCCGCGTTGTTTTGCCAACGTAAAGAATTCTGTCAGAAACTTTGGATACAAAGAACATTCGCCGCCGGAAACCGTGACACCCCGGATAAACGGCAGATTTTTTTCCACTTCCGCCATAACCTGCTGTGCATCCATTTCGCGGATTTTCGGTGATGCACGGTTCGGGCAGACAGCAATGCAGGTGTCGCATGCAACGCACTTTGTCATGTTCCAGACAACGCGGCCGTTCTGCATGGAAAGTGCCCCTGCGGGACATTTGAAAACGCAGACTCCGCAAGAATTGCAGAGTTGCTGCGTTTCAGGATTGTGGCAGTAGCCGCAGGCAATGTTGCACCCTTGCAGGAAAACCGAGGTGCGGCTGCCCGGTCCGTCCACAGTGCTAAACGGTATGATTTTATTAACAGGCACTTTTGTCATGCCATGCGCACCTTTCGCTGTTCCAAATGATTTGTGGCGTAGCTGGCTGCCCCGAGTTGGGTTGTGTTTTGAAGTACGGGCTGATGTTTGCGGTATTTTTCCATTTCACTGCGTTTGACGAGGTACCCCGTAATGCGAACCAAATCCGTGTCGGCGGAATAAAAGCTCATATACTGTACGCCGAGGGAAAAGGCACCTTTTACAACGTCTAAAAGTGCGGCGGGATTTTGTTTTACATTGCTTGCAATCGGGAAGATGTCGCCGACACCGGTGGGAAAATAACGGTGGAACCGCGCACAGTGGCGCAAATGTTCGGAAAAAGAGTCCGGCTCGTCGCCAATTGCAATTCTGACACCGGAAGTAATTCCGGAATCGCTGTCCAAGCCCACCTGCGCATGAAGCAGAAAATGTTCATTGGTCAAGGGTGAATAAGCGGCTTTGTAACCGGCTACCAGCTCTTGAATTCGGTCCATAATTTTTTGACCGAGGTCGTCTGCTTCTTTGTCGCGCCCGTAGATTTTTCCAGAGTCTTTCATCAGCGTGTTGACACATTCCGCAAGTCCCGTCACGCCGAACATCGGCAGGAAACGGTCTTTGGAAATCAGACCCTCGCGGACAAGGAAATTGGATTCAAAGAATCCGGACTGCTCCACAATAAAGCGGATGCGTTCGTTCATGTAGTCTGCAATCAGACTTAAACATTCGGGTAACAAAGTGTTTAGGAAATGTTCTTCGCTTTTAGCTTCCTTTACAAGTTCGGTCAGAGTGATGCGCGTCAAAGTATAAGCGCCGCCGCATATCGGCAGAATATTGTAACAGCTTGCCACACCATAGCGTTCCCCAAACGGGGCGCGGTTCGCGGGGTCGTTGCAAATGGCCGGATTGGAACAGGCAAGCGAACATTCAATCGCCGCTTCCATTAAGGAATCCGGTGTCACATTCGGATCATATTTAATGGTTAGGTTTGGTACGGCGTTCTGTAATTCCTGCTCTACCTTTAAAATCAGGCGGGTGGCGCGTGTGTCTTCGGGACCGATGTTAGCATGGCAGAACGAGTCCGTGATGGTTCGGTCCAGATACGTAAAAAATAAACGCAGTTTTTCCATGATTTCTTCATCGCTGTGGCCTTCAAGGAACGGGTCAATCAGCTTGTCAATACTGCCGAGGTAGACAGGAAAATTAGTGATGGAGGGAACATGACGGTAAAGAATCATGAGTGAGAACAATAGCTCATCCAATGTTTTTGGGGGAGCTAGGCGGAGAAACTCGCTGCCCTGCCGGACAAATTTGTCATAGTCGGGCAGAATATAACGGGGCCGGTATGGAGCGGCACCCTCGAACAGGTCGTTAATTGCTCCGGTTTCAAAATAGTGCTGAGTCCTCGGTGGGATATTCAAAACCTCCAAGGCGTTTTCAGCGCATTTTGCAAGGCCCAGAACCTTTTGTTCATGGGTCAGCTCACGAGATGTGAGCGTTTTGTAGGTGTTTTCCGAATCAAACATCGCATTTCCTCCATTCTGTTTGGTAAAGGCTTTACTCTATGATAAACATCTTTTCACAAACGATTTTCAAATTCGCGAATAAGTGCTTGTCGGTCGGCGGCATTCAGCTGGATTTTACCGCGTACCAGGGTCAAAAGCTTCTTATTAGCAAGTTCACGAATCACCCGATTTACGGTGCGGACGCTGCACCCGGTCCGTTCGGCAATCTCCGCGCGAGTGATGTTTAGCCTAATGGTTTCCTGTATTTCTGCGCGCATATCATACGCACGCAATAAAACTTGAATCACCCGTCCGGAAGCATCCAGAAAATGCCGCGTCCTTTCATTGGTCGTTTGGTTCAGCAGGGAACCGATGATACTTTGTACACGACAAAAAAAGAATTCCGGGTCATTTCTTACCCACTGCAAATAAACTTCTGCGGGAAACGCCAGCAAACGGCAGTGAGTGTTGGCTCTCACTTCAGCAATAAATGAATTTCTGCCGGCAAGCAATTCATATTCTCCGAAAAATTCCGGTGGTTTGAATTCGGTCACAGTGTATCGGGATAGACGGGGTTGGCTGATGATGACCGACACACGTCCGCTTAGCAGCAGGTAGACTCGCTCACAGGAATCCCCTTCCCGAATCAGCGCCTCCCCTGCGGAAAGAGAAATAGGAAGCACAGATGCACCTTCCGGGTACGAATGCAGCAGCGTTTTCAACTCTTTTTGTTTCCGTTCGCTTTCTAATCGGAAGTATTCAGCAAGATTCATAACTGGCGTCCCCCGAAATTCTATTGTTTTTGTCTATGATGTTATTATATCAGAGGATAGCTGCAATAAAAGGACATGTGTCATATTTTTGCAAATATATTTTTTGAAATTCCAAAATAATCCATCCCAATGTGTGCTTTCATCTGTTTTTTTCTTGACAAAATGTTAGACACTTGTTAGTATGAGAATACAGATATAAACAAAAGATTATATAAATAAACAAATATTAAGGAGGCGGCCGGATGATCACACAGCGGGAGCGGCAGATTTTGCGCTGGATCGAAAACAATCCGCTGATTTCACAGCAGGAGCTGGCCGAAAAAGCAGGCATTACCCGGTCTTCCGTAGCGGTTCACATTTCCAATTTGATGAAAAAGGGGCTGATACGCGGCAAGGGCTATATACTGCAGAGAGAGCCTTATGTCGTCGTGATTGGAGGAGCGAACATCGATATCGGCGGAAAGCCGTTTGCATCGCTGGTGCATAAAGATTCCAATCCTGGTCGCGTGACGCTTTCTCCCGGGGGAGTGGGCAGAAACATCGCTGCGAATTTGGCTCAGCTGGGTGTGGGAGTAAAATTCATCACCGCGCTCGGTGATGATGCATATGCGGTACAGCTTGGCGACAGCTGCCGAAAAGTCGGAATTGATCTTTCGGATTCCCTAACCGTTCGGGGAGGAGCGACCTCCACTTATCTTTATATTACGGATGAGGCGGGGGATATGGAGCTGGCTGTGAATGATATGCAGATTTATGATAAGCTGACGCCGGAGTTTTTGAAAACCAAAGCTGATTTGATAAATAACGCCTCGCTGTGTATCATGGACACCAACCTGACAGCGGAAACTGTGCGCTACCTTGCGGAAAATGTCCAGTGTCCTATTTTCTGCGATCCGGTATCTGTTGCAAAGGCGGGCAAGCTGTCCGGTTTGCTTGGGCATCTCCACACACTGAAACCGAATTTGTTGGAAGCTGAATTGCTCAGTGGAATCAAAATTACGGATGAACCATCGCTGCGGCGGGCGGCCGACGCATTGCTTCAAACAGGATTGGAGCGCGTGTTCCTTTCCCTGGGGACGGACGGCGTTTACTGCGCGGACCATCATGAGCAGTTCCGCCTGCCGTGTTTTCCGGCTAACATAGTCAATGCTACGGGAGTGGGTGACAGCTTTCTGGCAGCTGTGGCGTGGGGTTGGCTGGAGGGAATGTCACTTCGGGGCTGTGCCGAAGCCGGGTTGGCCGGTGCTGCTATCTGCATTGAAAGCCCGCAGACGGTCAGCCCGGAGCTAAACCGTGAATCACTTTTAAGCCGCTTGCGTGCGGCGAACAGTGACGGGAATGAAACGAAGGCAGAACAACAGGAATCATGACGAAAAGGAGTATACAGCATGAAATCACTTGAACAATATTTAACCGTATCACCGGAAGTCAAAGAGGCGCTTGCCAACAACAAGCCGGTCGTTGCACTGGAATCCACTATTATCTCCCACGGCATGCCATACCCAAAAAATGTGGAAACGGCGCTGAATGTGGAAAAAATCATCCGTGACAACGGCGCCGTACCGGCAACTGTGGCGGTCATCGGCGGGCGTTTGCGTGCGGGGCTGACAAAGGATGAAATCACTTATCTTGGCAAAAAAGGCTTGGCCGTGACAAAAGCAAGCCGCAGGGATCTTCCGGTGTTGGCCGCCCGCGGGGAAGACGGCGCAACAACGGTTGCCGCTACCATGATTATCGCAGCGCTGGCGGGTATTTCGGTCTTTGCAACCGGAGGCATCGGCGGGGTACACCGCGGCGCAGAAGTTACCATGGATATCTCTGCCGATTTGGAGGAATTGGCGAAAACGCCGGTTATGGTTGTCTGTGCGGGGGCGAAGTCTATTTTGGACCTGGGATTAACTCTGGAGTATCTTGAAACAAAAGGTGTTTCGGTACTCGGATATCAAACGGAGGAACTGCCGGCATTTTTCACTCGGAAGAGCGGCTTTCATGTCGATTACCGCGTCGATACCCCAAATGAACTGGCGCGCATTTACCGTGCCAAGCAAGATTTGGGTTTGGGCGGCGGACTATTGGTGACAAACCCGATTCCCGAAGAATATGCCATGGATCCCGAGTATATCAGCAAAACGATTGATGAGGCCTGTGAAGAAGCCAAACGGCTCGGCATCAAGGGCAAGGAGATTACCCCGTATTTGTTGGATAAGATTCAAAAAATTACCGGCGGGAAAAGTTTGGAAGCAAATATCAAGCTGGTTTATAATAATGCTCAACTGGCTGCAAAAGTGGCTTGTGAGCTGTGCGGACTGGATTAAGTTGACTTGGATTTCTTTTCATATTGTTTCTTTTTATTCAGGCTCTCTGTTTATGAACAGAGAGCCTCAGCCTGTCGAAAAAGTCCAGTGAAAGCTGGGCTTTTTCGTTGTAAAATGGTAAAATATAGACAGGTGATGAAAGATGCTGGAACGGGAAAAACTACGCAGAGATGCAGTGGAATTTGTGAATACAGACCTATTGGTGCCGGGAAATCATCTGCTGCGAAAGATTGACAGCGCGGTAGATTTTAGCCATATTTATGATTTTGTAGAAGATTTGTATTGTGAGGGCAACGGTCGTCCCAGTGTGGACCCGGTCGTCCTGTTTAAGATTGTTCTGATCCAGCATCTGTACGGAATTCCCTCTTTACGCCGGACGATGCAGGAAATCAATATGAATATCGCGTATCGGTGGTTTCTGGGATATACACTGAACGAGGAGCTGCCGCATTTCTCCACTGTGAGTTACAATTTTAAGCACCGGTTCACAGAGGAAACCGTGGAGCAGGTGTTTTCGTGGATTTTGCAGGAGGCAAATTACGCCGGATATTTGGAGCCGGAAGCAGTATTTGTGGATGGGACGCATATCAAAGCAAACGCCAACATCAACAAAAAGATCAAAAAGGCAGTTCCTCAGGCGGCAAAGCGATATGCCTCAGAATTAATGGAAGAGGTTAACGCTGACCGGGAAGATCATGGGAAGAAGCCATTCGACAGTACTCCGAAACCGCCGAAGGAAAAAGAAATCATGGTGTCCAAAACAGACCCGGAAAGCGGGTTGTTCCAAAAGGGAGAACACAAGAAGTGCTTTGCCTACGAAGCACATACGGCCTGCGACAAACACAATTTTGTCCTTGACGTTGAGGTGACTCCGGGAAACGTACATGACAGTGTAGCATTTGACGCGGTCTATGGCAAAGTGACTCAACGGTTTCCTGAAATTGAAACGGTGGTGGCGGACGCCGCATACAAAACGCCGCATATCTGTAAACGGGTGTTTGACGACGGGCGGGTACTTTCCACAGCATACAAGCGGCCAATGACCAAAGCAGGAAATCTGGAATGGTGGAAGTATGTATACGACGAATATTATGACTGTGTGATCTGCCCGGAATATCAGGTTCTGCATTATGCAACAACCAACCGTGAGGGATACCGGGAATACAAAAGCCGGAGTTACATCTGCGAAAAATGTCCATTCCGTTCTCGTTGCACCGAGAGTAAAAGCTGTACGAAAACCGTAACGCGGCATGTGTGGCAGGATTATGTGGAGCTTGCGGAAGATATCAGGCACACACCGAAATACAAAGAGCTTTACAAAAAACGAAAAGAAACCATTGAGCGTGTCTTCGCCGATGCAAAAGTGAAATATGGGATGCGGTACACGCTCTACCGGGGCTTAACTCAAGTGACGAATTGGGTTAAGCTTAAGTTTGCTGCCATGAATCTCAAAAAGCTGGCAATGTGGAAATGGAGGGATGGCCATCCCTCCGGGTTTTTATTGATTTTACTTTGCTTATTTTCCTATCCTGCATATTATCAAGAGAACCCATCCTTCGTTTAACCGCGTTGGATGGGTTCTTCGACAATCTGAGGCTCTCTGTTTATGAACAGAGAGCCTGCGCAATATTTGAAAAAAATGAAATCATATTTGGTTTGCATGAAATAAGGAATGTGCTATAATAATTGGAAATCAAAAAGCCAAACAAAATCTCAGCAGCGGAAAGGAAGTATACTGAAATGAACGAATTTACTTATTATAACCCGACAAAAGTTTTGTTTGGACGTGGATGTGAAAAAAATCTTGCCGCTCAAATAAAGGAGTTTGGCGGAACAAACGTTTTATTGGTTTACGGAGGAAAAAGTGCACAGCGAAGCGGCCTTCTTGCAAAAGTAGAACAAGCTTTAAAAGAAGCAGGATTTTCTTATCAAACTTTAGGAGGGGTAAAACCGAACCCGCGTTTGGACCTTGCGGAGAAGGGTGTCCGTCTTGCGCTGGACAGCGGTGTGGATTTTATTCTTGCTGTCGGCGGAGGGAGTGTTATCGATACGGCCAAGGCTATCTCACTTGGCGCTGCGAATCCCGAAACAAAGCTTTGGGACTTTTGGCTGCAGAAGGCAAAACCTGAGAAGCACCTGCCCGTTGGCGTTATTTTAACCATTTCGGCGGCGGGAAGTGAAACCAGCGATTCTGCTGTTTTAACCAACCAGGATACGGCGGAAAAACGCGGATTAAGCACAGATCTGAATCGTCCCTGTTTTGCTTTTCTGGACCCGGAACTGACTTTTACATTGCCCAAGTATCAAATTTCCTGTGGCATTGTGGATATTATGATGCATACATTGGATCGTTATTTTACCCCCACGGACGGCAACGAATTGACGGATGAAATTGCGGAAGCGCTGCTGCGCGTGGTGATTCGCAACGGCCCCAAGGCGCTTGCGCATCCGGATGATTACCAGCCCATGAGCGAACTAATGTGGGCGGGCAGCATTTCTCACAATGGCCTAACCGGGCTGGGCGCAGTCAAAGACTTTGCAACACATCAGCTGGGGCATGAGCTCAGCGCCATGTTCGATGTAGCACATGGAGCCAGTCTATCAACGGTATGGGGTTCCTGGGCGAAATATTGTGTCAATACAAAACCGGAGCGTTTTGCACGTTATGCGCGGAATGTTTGGGGCGTGACAGCTGAGGATACGAACGAAGCAGCGGCACAGGGAATTGAAAAGACGGTAGCTTTTTTCCGGTCCATAAATATGCCGATTGATTTTACAAGCCTTGGAATCGGAGTGCAAAGTGAAGAAACCCTCCGTGAACTTGCCGACCGCTGTGTTTTCCGCGGAGCACGCAAAGTTGGAAGTTTCCGTGCACTGGACCGAGAGGATGTGTATCGGATTTATTCCATGGCAAATCATTAAGCTTAAAACAAATAAAAAACAGAGACCTGCAGGTGGAGTATTCCCGCGGGTCTCTCAATTTCATTGATATTGTTTCTTTGATGGAAGAATTTAGAAGGATTCATAGAATACGGTCTTTGAAAGCGGCAAGCGCTCGGTTTTAAATCGATCCGGAGATTTCCGCGGACCGTCAGCGTATCCCGTGAGAAGGAGATTGACCGGTTCCACCGAACCGGGCAGTGAAAATTCTTGGCGGATGATATCCGGCTTGAACGCACAAACCCATACGGAATCCAGACCGAGATCTGTCGCTTCCAGCATCATATGTGTTGTGACGATGGATGCGTCGATATCCGATGAATCCTTTCCATCGTATGCGCGTTTCCAACTGGCATTATGATCCACGCAGACAACGAATGCAAGGGGCGCGTTAAATGTGTTGTAGGCTTTCTTTAATTTTTCAAGGCCGTCCTTTGTCCGAATCACGAGAATTCGCTGTGGCTGATTATTGCAGGCTGTTGGCGCAACTCTCCCGGCTTCCAGAATGCGGTCTATTTTTTCCTGTTCAACTTCCCTGTTGCTGTAACTGCGGGAAGAAAAGCGTTGTTTTGCCAAAGAAAGAAAATCCATGAAACATCATCCTTTCCATTGTTATGGTTATTATTTATTATATCATACCGACATGTTGCTTGTCGGTCAAACGATATGTTAATTATATTTAACTCATTTTATATTTTGTATTACATGAAGGGAGCGGTATTACGGAACACAATAACGTAAAAAAGGAACCATTTTCAAAAGAACAACTGATTCGGCTTCTTTGGCCGCTAGCGGTAGAACAATTTTTGGCGGTTACAATTGGGATGGCTGACACGGTGATGGTAGCTACGGCAGGGGAAGCGGCGGTTTCCGGTGTTGCTCTTGTTGATGCAATTAATATGCTGCTGATTCAAATTTTTTCTGCCCTTGCGACCGGAGGAGCTGTTGTGGCTTCACAATATCTGGGCAGTAAAAAGAGGGATGAAGCCTGCCGTTCGGCAAAACAGCTGCTGTACACCATAACAGGGCTGGCCATTGGAATTATGACCCTATCTCTGTTGTTTTGCCCCCAAATTCTAAGGTTTGTTTTCGGCAATATTGAGCCTGTGGTCATGCAGAATGCGCAGATTTATTATTACTTAACGGCCTTGTCCTATCCTTTTTTGGCGATCTATAACGCCGGTGCAGCACTATACCGATCCATGGGAAACAGCAAAATTTCCATGAAGGTGTCCATTCTGATGAATTTTATCAATATTGCCGGAAATGCAGTGCTGATTTACGGGCTGGCTTTGGGAATTGTAGGAGCCGGTACGGCAACTTTACTGTCACGTATTGTTGCTGCTGCCTTTATGCTTGTCCTGATCCGAGAAAAGGATAACTTGATTTTCATTGAAAAAATCTTACACTTTGAATTTTATCCGGATATGATCAAACGTATTTTGACCATAGGAGTCCCGAACGGTTTGGAAAATGGCATGTTTCAAATCGGAAAACTGATTGTTCAAAATGTTGTCACAACATTTGGAACATCCGCAATAGCGGCCAATGCCATTGCAGGCAGTGTGTCCAATTTTTCTGACATTCCGGGTATAGCGACCGGACTTGCCCTTATTACAGTGGTGGGGCAGTGTGTTGGTGCGCGCGATTATGACCACGCCGTTACCTATACAAAGCGGCTCACAGGGGCGGCCTATGTTGCTATGGGTATTATCAATATCTGTCTGTTTTTGTTTGCTGCACCGATCATTGGTGTGTTCGGCTTAAGTGCCGAGGCGACCGCCAGTGCCACGGAAATTGTGACGTATTTTGCAGTTTTCAATGCGATTTTATGGCCGCTGGCATTCATATTGCCGAATGCATTGCGTGCTGCCGGAGATGCCCGCTTTACCATGATTACTTCCATGATTTCCATGTGGGTATTTCGCATTGGATTTTGCTATATTCTCAGTTATTGGCTTGGGTTTGGTCTGCTTGGAACATGGTTTGCTATGTTTATTGACTGGGTGGTTCGCGCAATTGTGTTTGTCATCCGTTTTGCAAGCGGAAAATGGAAGCAGTTCAGCGTTATCTGAACTGCTTTGACAAACGAGGATTACCTGTTATAATGTAGTAGAAATGATTTTTATACTCGGTTAGGAGGCTCAACGATGCCAAGGCCCAGAAAATGGAGAAGGGTTTGCTGTATGCCGTCGGTCAGCGAATTTCGGCCAGACGGCGAAATCAAGACAATGCAGCCTCTGCTGATGACGGTGGAAGAATATGAGATTATACGCCTAATTGACTGGGAAGGACTTAGCCAGGAAGAGGCAGCGGGGGAAATGGATGTTGCGCGCTCTACGGTGCAGCGAATCTATGAAGAAGCGCGCCGAAAATTGGCTGATTGCCTTGTTAACGGGAAAATGCTGAAAATCAGTGGTGGTAATTACAGGCTCTGTTCCGGCGGCGAACAGTGCGGTCGATGCAGGCATCGTTGTCCGCTTCACCCGAACTATCCGTCAGAAAAGAATTCATAATAATGATTACCTTTTGAACGCTCCTTGGCTGCGGCTAAGGGCGTTTTTTTGCAAGCTACTGTTTCTTCTTAAATTCTTCAAAGCGTTTTCGAGATTCTTCATCGGTTTGAAAAAACTTGAGGAATGTTTTTAAACTGGAAACTGTTTTTTTACTGAGCGAATGCTCAATTAATTCGGTTTCTTCCAGCGCATCGCTGCTTCCTGCAAGACTCAGAAACTGCTCGACAGTGTTGTGGCGGTCCAGCAAATATTCACCGGCTTTTCGTCCCGATTCCGTCAGGAGGATGATTTCGTAGCGATCATATTTTAAATATCCCATTTCGGTCAGTTTCGTCATCATTTTGGAAGCGGAAGACGGTTTGACATGCAGCAGTTCGGAAAGCTTTCCAACCCGTGTATAGCCTTCTTTGCTGCACAGGCGGAAAATCATTTCCAGGTAATCCTCCATGGCTGGCGTGAGCTGCCCTTCCCTCTGATTCAGGATTTGGTATCCGCGAAACGTGCGGAATTCTGAATTCCTCTCATGATTCATCTAATCAGATCCTTTAATTTAGTTACTACAATATATTCGAAACTCTTTTGACTTAAGAACACATGATTAGCCGCAAGAAAATTTTTAATCTTAAAATTTAGCGTTTTGTCAGCGACATTGAATCAATGAAGGGAAGGAAATTTGCCGGATGTCAAAACTTTCATTTATAAAATATTAATCTGTTGGTAACAAATAAAGCGTATATTAATATAAGATTGAATCAACAGAGGAGGCAGATGTTTGCCGGGACTTTACGCACATTATTTATTTGGCTCAAAGGTTAAGGAATTGTTGCCAAAGGAACTGACGCGCGTTATTGAAACGCATCAAGAGGAATATCTGCTTGGGCTTCAGGGGCCGGATATTTTGTTTTATTATCATCCGCTGCGGTTTAAGCCGGTCACGGGTTTGAAAATTCACAGGGAACCTGCCGCTGCTTTTTTAGAATATGCTGCGTCTGTACTTCGTAGCAATAACGACGAGAGCCGACTGGCATATATGGTTGGATTCATCTGCCATTTTACGCTGGACAGCGGATGTCATCCGGTGGTTCGCGATTATATGGAACGTGACGGCATCTCACATGCTGCGATTGAAACACAATTTGACCGCCTACTGATGCGCCAGCAGAGAATCGATCCGCATGTGGTTTCCCCAAAACATCTGATCCCAAAAGGAAATAGCGTCACAGGCTGCGCTGCACCATTTTATCCGGGTACCGTCCGCCATCAGTTGGACAAAAGTCTGTTCTTCATGCGGTGCTGTCTTTCCGTTCTGTATTCGCCCAGAAAATCTTGGGAACGAATGCTGAAAATTCTGTTTTTCATGGAGAGACGTTTAAAAAAAGGCAGAGGACTGGTGGCAGGAAATGTGCTGAACCCCGAATGTTCCCAGGCGCTGGATCATTTGCTTTCCGTATTTTACAATGCGTCCGTTACGGCAAGAGAACAAATTGAAAATTTTTTAAATGCGGTCAATGGTACCACAGAGCTAAATATGCGCTTTGCAAGAAATTTTGAATGAGATAGGCTGAGGCTTGCTCGGTAAGAATTTGCCGAGCGAGCCTTTTTGTGCCTTTAATACGGTTCCGTACTTGCATGGGCGGCAATACTTCGCAATGCGTCTGGCTCACGGGAATTATTTGGATTAAGAGAAGTGAGTGATATGTATAAATATTCCTCATCGGTGAAAATTAACCGAATAGGGAGAGTGAAGGAAGATGAGCGCCAAATGTTTGCGAAAAGTATTGCGCCCGGTTGTGACAGCGGCGGGGATATATTCTCTGATTCGTGCGAGAAAGGTACAGAAAAACTTGACATGCAAAATGGAACAAATCCTATTTGAAGATCCTTTGACCGGCGGGGCAAATGAAAGAAAATTTATGTGTCAAGCACAGGGCATTCTTCGCAGCGCGGACAAGAAAAATTACGCAGTGATTGCTTTCCATGTCAAAGGATTTCGAATTATCAATGAAATGTTCGGTTATGAAAACGGAACAAAAGTGCTCCGGGGTATCCACTGGGTGTTTGAAAAAAATACGGAAGCGGAAGAATTGAGCGCCCATGTGCACGCAGACCGATTTCTTCTTTTATTGTCGTTTCAAAGTAGAACAGATCTCTTAGATAGAATTCAAAAAATTTGTGCTGACCTTGAGAATACGGTCGAATTTTATGGCATTCACTACAAAATGGTGCCTGCCTTTGGTGTGTGTGAGTGTTTTTCCAATTCCGATGCTGATGACATTCATACGCTGATTTGCCGTGCCGTTTTTGCTTTGAAAGACGGAGTCAAAATGGAAAATCTTCCGGTTTCTTTTTATGAGGAACAATCAAAAATCCGGGAAATGACACTGAAAAACATGGAGGACCGTCTAGAGTCCGCTATGAAAAACGGGGAATTTGTCGTATATTATCAGCCGAAATATTTGGTTTCAGATGAAACGCTGTGTGGTGCTGAAGCCTTGGTGCGCTGGAAAACAGAGGATAATACCCTGGTGTCACCGGGAGAGTTTATCCCGGTATTTGAACGAGATGGGAAAATTGCCCAACTCGATCGCTATATCTTTCGGCAGGTGTGCAAAGATATCCGCAAATGGACGGAGGAAGGAAGAAACGTCGTTCCGATTTCTGTTAATCTGTCACGCGTGAATCTGCTGCACCCATCCATTGCGGAGGAATATCGCAAGGAAGCGTCAAGATACGGTGTCTCGGTTCATCTTTTGGAATTGGAGGTTACGGAAAGCGCGTTTGCGCAGAACGAACCGGTTTTGAAAGAAACTCTGCAAAAATTGGTCAGCACAGGATTTTCTCTCTCCATCGATGATTTTGGGTCCGAGTATTCATCACTGAAAACTTTGTATGATATTCCTGCACATTCGCTGAAACTTGACCGAGAATTTTTAACCGGATTTCATTTTGGAAAACGCGGACGGGCGATTATCTCTGCAGTGATTGATTTGGCTGCAAAACTGCATATGACTGTCATTGCAGAGGGAGTGGAGACACGGGAACATTTGGATTTTCTGAAAAAAATTCATTGCACTGCGGCACAAGGCTATTACTTTTCCCCACCTATGCCGGAGCGGCAATTTGCAAATGTTCTTCCAGCTGAAAAAAAGGATGATTCCCATTAAACATATGGAAAAGTCAAAATAGATTCGGTATAATATAACAAAAGAAAAATCCGAAAGGCGGAGGAGAGATACAGCCATGCTGCAAATGCGGATTCTATGCGATAACTATGTGAAGCGCAGCCGATTGTTGGCTGAACACGGACTTTCACTGTGGATTGAAAGAAACGGTATGAAAATCCTGTTTGATACGGGGCAGACGGATGTATGGCTGAAAAACGCTAATATGATTGGATTAGAACCGGAATCCGCGGATGCGGTCGTTTTGAGTCACGGGCATTATGACCACTGCGGTGGACTTCAGTACTTTCCTTTTCAAAACAGCAATGCGATGGTTTTTGTCACACCGCAGGCGTTTCAGAAAAAGCTGACACTTGACAAAAACGGTGCATACCGAGATATCGGTATGCAATGGAAGCCGGGCGATACACCGGAATCGGAAAGCCGTATTGCCAGCACGGAGGGAAAGTTTGAGATTCTCCCCGGTGTTTGGACTCTTTCCAATATTGGAAGTTACAATTCTTTTGAATCGGTGCAGAAATGTTTTTTTACCGAGAAAGACAAGCAGCGGGTGCCGGATCCGATGGAGGATGAACAGATTTTAGTGCTAAAGTGCGGCGATGGCCTTGCTGTATTTTCCGGCTGCAGCCACCGCGGAGTTGTCAACTGCATGGAACATGTGCGGGCATGTTTTCCCGGCAAAAAAATTCGGTTTTTAGCTGCGGGTATGCATTTGAGCAACGAGAGTGAAGAACGTCTGCAAAAAACAATAGATTACTTTGTGCAGTCCGATTTAGATATCATTGTTCCATTGCATTGTACGGGAATTTGTGCAGCCGCTAAGCTTAAACAGGAGCTTGGAGAGCGTTGCCGTTTCGGAGCGGTCGGCGACAGAATTTGCCTGCAATGAAAGCGAGCAGAAATTGGTTTAAAAATGAAAAGAATTCTTTCTTTTAAGCCTTATATCCTTCAAAGAAACGACTTGACGAAACCGGAAAATTATGCTAAACTTATGACCATAGTTTGTTTGTGATGCTAGCGCTATGAAATTTTTACCCACATAAAACAAAGGCGTTTCGGAAATGATAATTTGCGAAACGTCTTTATTTTTTATGGCTCTATAATAAATGTTGGGGTGTGACGAATAGGCCTGCGAAAAAAGAACAAAAAAGTAGAGCATATTCGATGAAAAACCTTTAAAATGGAGATTACCACACCACCATTTGGGAGGTCATCGATATGCTCTGTACTCATTCTATCGAAAAATTGCTTGGATTAAAAGGGGTAATCGTAAAAAATGTGAGGCAATTGCCTGATAAAACGGAAATTTTTATTGAGTTACCGAGAAAGCCGCATGTTTGCCCCTGTTGTGGCCATCAAACCAGCTACGTTCATGATTACCGTTGTCAAACCGTGAAAGACATTCCCGCTTTTGGCAAACATACCTCCCTGATTCTACGAAAGCGCCGATATCGCTGCCATTCTTGTGGAAAGCGTTTCTTTGAGGATAATTCGTTTTTGCCTAGATATCACCGCATGACAAACCGTTTAGCCGTATATATCATTTCAAAGCTTTCCGACGTGCGTTCTTTTACCAGTGTAGCATGTGAGGTGAATCTATCTGTTTCAACTATTATCCGTCTTTTCGATTGTATCCATTATGGAAAACCGCAGCAATTACCTGAAGTTGTATCGATTGATGAGTTTAAAGGCAATACAAGCGGCGAGAAATATCAGTGCATTCTGACCGATCCGGTCCGTCACCGAATTCTTGATATTCTTCCTGCTCGATACAACCACAAACTGACAGAATATTTCGGCCAGCTTGACCGTTCTAAAACGAAGCATTTCGTCAGCGATATGTGGAGTACATATGCCGGTATTGCCCAAACATATTTTAAAAATTCCAATTATGTCATTGACAAATATCATTACATTCGCCAAGTATTTTGGGCCTTTGAAGCCGTTCGCAAGGAAGAACAGAAAAAATTCAGCAAAACCCGAAGAATTCATTTTAAACGCTCCCGAATCTTGCTGAACAAGCGATATCAATTTCTCACTCCTGAGCAAAAGCAACAGGTCGATCTTATGCTCTATGCCAGTAACCGTCTGCTGACAGCCTACTCTCTGAAAGAACAGTTTTTCAAAGTCCTTGAATCTTCTGACAGCGTGTCTGCACGGACAGCGCTATCCCATTGGATTATGGCCGCACAAAACAGTGGCCTTTTGAAATTTGTTGCTTGTGGAAATACTATGGTTCGCTGGTCAAAAGGTATTCTAAATTCGTTTGATTGTCCTTACACCAATGGTTTTACCGAAGGGGTTAACAACAAGATTAAGGTACTCAAACGCAATGCCTACGGTTATCGTAATTTTCGTCGCTTCCGCAATCGTATTCTTCACATGTTCCATCATTCAACGAAAAATGGAGCAGCTTAACGCCGCTCCATCCGGTGTTTCCATTTTGGGTTACCCCAACTATTGACATAGAGCCTTTTTTATATCTATTTGGGAATATATGTTTGTTAGCATCGCATAGAAAATCAGCGAAATAAAGTACAAAAGCCCTCTCAGCGGATTATCCGGAGAGGGCAAAATATTCGTTTTATTTATGGATGGTAAACCTCTTTTCAGTTCCATTTTTGAGCCTTTTGATGTTTTCCTTGTGTTTATAAATGACAAGGGAAGCAATCATAACCGCAAAAATAGTTGTAATCCAAACATAGGACAGCGGCACATCCGCACGGGCACGGTAATCCTGAAAATAAACAAATAGGAAATTGATAATCGGGAAGGCAACTGCGGCAAAGATGGACCCCAAAGACACAATTTTGGATATGGCAACCACCACAGCGAAGACGCCGATGGCAATGACAAAGAATCGCCAGTCCAACAGAAGCAACATGGCCGCAGAGGACAGAACCCCTTTTCCTCCGCGAAAGCCGAAATAAAGCGGGTAGATATGCCCAATGATGCAAAACAAACCGGCAAGATAGGCTCCATATGAGGCAAAATAGGGAGTCAATCCGAACCGGGCAACGAAACACTGAAAAATTGCCCTTCCGGCATAAACCGAAACGGCACCTTTGGCAAAATCAAAAACCAGCGTCAAAATTCCGGCTTTTATGCCGACGGAACGCAATACGTTGGTTAAACCGGCATTTCCGCTGCCAAGCGTTCGAATATCCGTGTTATTGTAAAGTCTTTTTGTAAAAATGATGGAAAAGCTGACGCTCCCCAAAAGATAGGACAAAACCGCGACAATCATGGCGGGCACGGCAATCGAAAAGTCTATCATAGTTTTCCTCCCTGTTTCAATAGCCTTTTCCTGCCGAACACGAATCTAAGCTTTCAATTCGCGCGGCGGAAGCCGCAGACTATGCCATTATCATACCATCTGCACGGCAAATTTTCAAGAAACTGTTGTTTTTGGCCGCTGATCATATGCTGCACTAATATAACGGTGAAAAACGCAGAATCTTGATTCTTTGGTGACAAAGAACCTATGGCCTAAAAATACTGCCCCGGATTCAAAACCCGGGACAGTACATCTATATCTTATTCATTTGTTCAAAATGCTCTGCAACTTTCATCAATTCCCCGAGCGTTGAAATTTCAACACCGGATTGCAGAATCTGGTTCTTAATGTCGACAGGAAGGGAATTAAAATAATCTCTAAGATCCGGATTACTTTCATAATAATAGGTTTCCATGTCCAGCGCCTCCGCTATTCGCGAATTCAAGCGCCCCGGAAGGAATCGTCCGCCATAAAGGTTTCTGCAAAAAGTTTCATAGATGTTGCCGATTCAATTTCATCGGCGTGTTTTTTTACCGCTTCCCTAGCGTATTGCGGAAGGGATTCAAAATATTCTTTTGCATTTTGATCCGATTCCAGCAGGCGCCGGAGTTGATCCGCCATATATTTTCACCCCGTACCTATTATGTGCGTTGCAATCGGACTTTATCGCGTTAATTTTTTACAATGACTGCTGATTCAAAAATTGATTGAGCTCATCTAACGAATTTTCACAGTCACGAATCCCCATTTCATAGAGCTGCATCAGTTTTTCCAAATCTTTTTCATACCGGCTGACTACAATCGGCTTGCTCGGGCGTATCACAAAAGCTTTTCCGTATTTTTCCTGTCTGCGGCATACATCCAGCTCATTATTATAGATTTCGGATCTCTTCATCATGGTGTCCACAAACAGGGGATAGTCGCCGTATTTTACGCGAAGAACTGCCCGGGGGAATTCGGGACGCGCTCCTTTCCGATAGGATTTGTCCCGGGTGAGGACAACAACATTTCGCTCATTTCCATCGAAGATGGATCTCTCAATCGGAATCGGCATACTGCATCCGCCGTCTAAAAGCTCGTATCCGCGATAAGAAACAATGTTGGCGACAAATGGCAGGGAACAGGAAGCACGAACTGCCGTCATGTCCTCGTCTAATTGCGATTTGTCAAAAAACACCGGCTGTCCGGTTTTTAGGTCCGTCGCGCCGACTTTCAGATCAGTGGGTGAATCGAAAAATGTTTGATAGTCAAACGAAAGCAGGGAGTGGAACATTTCACCAAAGATAAAATCGAACCCGAACAGCGAACCGGTTTTCTGCAAATTTTTGATGCTGATATAACGTTCATCGGCAGAATACCGAATCATCTCGCGGCAAAAATCTCTGGTGTTTTGTTTGCTGATATAACTCAGCGCATTGGAAGCTCCGGCAGAAATTCCATAAACACGGGGAAAATCAATTTTATTTTCCGTCAGTACGGTTAAAACGCCAGCGGTGTACCATCCCCGCATGCCGCCGCCTTCCAGCACAAGACCAGTCGACATGATCGTTCATCCTCCTATTTTTCTTTCATTATATGATAATCCTCAGTTGAAAACAAGACTTTGAAAAAATTAGAAATTTTTAAAATTATACTTGATTTTCGACAGTATATACGCTATAATAATCAAGCACCAAATATGGACGTTTAGCTCAGCTGGCTAGAGCGTTCGCTTGACGTGCGAAAGGTCATAGGTTCGAGCCCTATAACGTCCACCAACTAAAATGAGGACAAAGATATGTTATCTTTGTCCTCATTTTTGATTATCGGGACCTATGTTAAGCGTTGGGGTAACCTAAAATGGAAACACAGGATGGAGCGGCATTAAGCTGCTCCATTTTTCGTTGAATGATGGAACATGGGAAAATACGATTGCAAAAGAAGAAAATGGCTCTGTTTTATCTGTTTTAATGATTGGAGCAATATCATGATGAAAAGCAGGTTTCGCACTCTAAAATATCATTTGAATCATTGTATATTGCTCGTTCAGATATTAAAACACGTAACTCTACCGCTGGTCGATTGCCAGAGAGCCTTCGCTGACTTACAATATCAGAAGGAGGTTGCGTGCAATGTATGAAATTGATAATGAAAAGTTTGGAACATTTTTAGTACAATTACGGAAGCAGAAAGGTTTTACACAAAAGGAACTTGCACAGAAATTGTTTGTTTCAGATAAGGCTGTCAGCAAGTGGGAACGCGGGTTGAGTATGCCGGATATTGCTTTGCTTGCTCCGCTTGCCAAACTGCTCGATGTCACTATAACAGAATTATTAAGCGGTCAATATATCCGAGAACCCGAGCATATGAGTATGCAGGATGTGGAGAATGTTGTAAGCGGAACTTTGAAGCTTTCTGCAAAAGAAGAAGAAAAACGCAGACGTCAACGAAAATGGTGGGGTACCTTTTATTTTGCTTGTGTGCTCATTGTCTTTTTAGAATGTGCGTTGCTTTATTTGCTGGACTATTCAAGCGAGCAAATCGTCAATCATCTTGGGCTGGTGGAATTCCTCAGCCTGTTATTTGGAGGCTGGTTTTGCTTGTTTGCCAAGGAAACACTGCCGGCTTATTATGATGAAAACAAAATTCATTATTACAGTGATGGAATCTTTCGTATGAATATTGCCTTCGTTCATTTTAATAACAGCAACTGGCCGCATATTCTGAATGTGACGCGCACATGGTTTACAGTGGTTTCTGTTGTGTTTCCGATGATTTATCTCACAGTAAGCTCATTTTTCCCACTGGTATGGAATTTCGGGAAGTTGTATATTACGTTATTTTCCGTGCTTGGTTTTTTAATACCGCTCATCGTTGTGGGAAAACGTTACGAATAAACTTTATTTTCTTTTCTCCTCAATTTGCCATTGATAATTCAGAACACATGTTCTATAATAATATCAGAACATGTGTTTGGAAGTGAGAGCTTGGAACGAGTGATTCTCCACAGCGACTGCAACAGCTTTTATGCTTCGGTTGAGTGCTTGCACCGCCCGGAAATCAGGGAGAAGCCGGTTGCGGTCGGCGGTGACGCAGAGCAGCGGCACGGCATTATTCTTGCAAAGAATCAGATTGCGAAGCGATACCACATAAAAACCGGAGAGGCTTTGTGGCAGGCGAAACAGAAATGCCCCGACCTTATCATTGTTCCTCCAAACTATGAGCTTTATATGCGCTTTTCCCAAATGGCGCGCCGCATTTATCTGGATTATACAGACCGCGTTGAGCCGTTTGGATTGGACGAAGCATGGCTGGATGTGACCGGCAGTACAGCTTTGGGCGACGGTATCCAAATTGCTGAAGAAATCCGTAAACGGGTCAAGGCTGAGCTTGGTATCACGGTGAGCATCGGGGTATCCTATAACAAGATATTTGCGAAACTCGGCAGCGACTATAAAAAGCCGGATGCAATTACCCGAATCGGGAAGGATAATTTCCGTGAAATTGCGTGGCCGCTTCCGGCCGGTGATTTACTCTATGTTGGCAGCGCGACCAAAAGAAAGCTGGAGCGTTACGGAATCCACACAATCGGAGACTTGGCCGCTGTTCCGGAGAGAACACTCTGCGGGTGGTTCGGCAAATGGGGTGAAGTCCTCCATGCCTTTGCAAACGGACTGGACTGCTCCCCTGTGGCGCGGTATGACAATCAGCCGGCCGTAAAATCCATCGGCAACAGTACCACCACACCGCGCGACCTGACCTGTGATCAAGACGTGAAGATTATTCTTGCGGTCTTGTCCGACAGTGTTGCAAGGCGGCTGCGGGAGCATGGACTGAAAGGGCGTACAGTTTGTATCAGTGTACGGGATAATCAGCTGTACAGCTTTACCCGACAGAGGACACTTGGCAGTTATACCAATATCACTTCAGAAATTTCAAAGGCCGGATTGGAACTTTTCCGCCGAAATTACCACTGGCAAAAGCCCGTTCGAAGTATTGGAATCAGCATCACAGACCTTGTGAGTGATACGGTTCCATCCCAAGCCAACCTGTATTGCGACGAGAAGGGCAGAGAGCGGTTGGAACATCTGGACGAGGCGGTGGACTGGCTGAAAAAACGTTTTGGGAGTTTTGCGGTGCGGCCCGCGGTTCTTCTGATGGATCGGCAGCTCTCCGACTTTGACCCGAAGAAAGATCATACGATTCATCCGGTCGGATATTTTTAACGGGAGGCAACAGAAATGTCCTGTAAACGATATGTCGATGTAATTGCTCGATTTTATGAAGATGGGCGAATTCTTCCCTTAGCTATTTGGTGGGCGGACGGGGAACTCTATGAAATTGACCGTGTGTTGGATGTGAGGCCCTGTGCATCGCTCAAGGCCGGCGGTGCCGGCATCCGCTATACCTGCCGAATTCATGGCAGGGAAAAGTATCTCTGGAGGGAACAGGACCGCTGGTTTGTTGAAGCAAAACAAAATGTGGGGTGACTATCGTGTGCGGTAGATATGTGTTGTTTGCAGATCCTGATTTGCAAGAAATTCGAGAAATTCTGGAACAAGTGCAGCGGAAAAATGAAGCGTTTAAAACCGGAGAAATCTTTCCGACGGATAGGGCCCCCATTCTGCTTCGGGAACGAAACACCATCACGGCGGAAGCGGTTGGCTGGGGATTTCCTCATTTCCGAAACAAGGGAGTGATTATCAATGCTCGGGCGGAAACAGCACCGCAAAAACCGATGTTTCGCGCCTGTCTGACAGATCGGCGCTGCGTTATTCCGTCCACCGGTTTTTATGAATGGACGCACGACGGAAAAAAGACCAAATACCGGTTTAACCTGCCGGATACTGAGGTTCTGTATATGGCGGGACTGTACAACGAGTTTCAAGGGGAACGCCGATTCGTCATTCTGACTACGGCGGCGAACCGTTCCATGGAGGGAGTGCACAGCCGCATGCCCGTGGTGTTGGATGAGCAAGCCAAACTTCGATGGCTGGAGGATGCGCAGAGCGCATCGGAATTGCTGAAGCGGGTGCCGCCAGAACTGACAAAAATACCGGTGTAAAAGAGCATAGAAAAAGCGGACGCTTTTGGTGGAAAATCCATAGGCGTCCGTTTTTACTGTTTTTCAGCATGCATGTAAAGTATAGTATCGCATGCCGATGCACTTTTTACGGTCTATCTTCATTTCGAATTACGCCATATGCATACGCTCCATTGGGCGAAACATACCTACTTGGTAATCCGGTACAGATTTTTGTAATTCGGTCGGCCTGCGGAATCCATTAAATAAGCGGAATCATCCGCGTCCTCAATTCGGTTTCTGTTCAGGGCGTTGATGATGGTTTTCGCGTCTAAGATGCCCACTCCATGCCCATAATATAATTCGCCGTTTAAGTCAATCACGTTTTCACCCTGCCACTCCGGCGTTAAAGGATCAACGTCCGGGTTTGCAAAATAGCGGCGGTCACCCGGAAGGTAAAACGGATATTTTCTCATCAGTCCGATTTCGCGCAGGAGCCTGTCAATATGATGCCAGTTCATTAATTCAATTTTAGAAAAAGTGCGGTCGAATTTTTCCGGGCCCAGAACAGCCAGCAAAGCACCATAATACACAATGACCATGGCAGTTGCGCATTCTGTTCCATATTTGCGCCCATTTTCAAAGATATCCTGAATCGCTTCACTGGGTCTGACACCGTTTTTCAGTCGGAAACCGCCCTCTGCGGTGCGGTTCCAGTAAGTCGGATTGCACCTTGATCTTCGGAATATAGCAAAATCCATGCCGCTGCGGTCCAATCTTTTTGCCGCGCTTACGGTTTGGTCCCGCAGATTTAGTTCAAACATGAGCTGTTCCCGGGAATCATAATCGATTTTTTCGTCTGCAGAAGCAAGCTGCATGAGAATGGAATGTTTTAGGCTGTTTTGAGCCAGACCTTCCAGTTCTTCTAAGGTCATCTTTTTCCCTGCAATAAAAATCATATCAGGCGCCCCCTTGTTCCGCTTTTTGCGATGCGCAGCTGCTCGGATACCGGCAAGTGTATCCAGCGTCTCCAGTAACGGGGATTGCGTGTGTAAAGTTTTCGGGAATACTCGGAAAGGACAGTTTTGTCATCATCCTGCGCCTGTGCAAAACAGCTCAGTACTTCTTCCTCCTGCTTGCTCAATGGCTCCAACGGCTTGTGTTTGCGCGGCGAAATTTGTTTGCATAGATACCGCGCTCCAAGATCCAGATTGCAAATTTGCGGCTGATTGGAGCTTTGCAGGCTTTCGCCCGTAAAATACAGGTAGGAATTGTTTTCACGCAGCCAGTTCATGAAATTACGGTATTGATTTTCTCGGCTTTTTGAATTCTCCTCGACATCGGGAAGATGCAGCAGCAAGCGGGCCAGCTCCCTGTCCCGTGCATTGGAAGAACGCAGGTAGGGTGCGATATATTTTAGTGAAGCAGGGTCATGGGCCTGGAAAAATGCCCAGATTAGGTCATGTAAATATCCTTTTTTTCGGTTGCGGCGGAAGATCAGTTTGGCCAGCACAGGAAGTATGGATTTTTCTCTGTATCTGCGCGTCAGTACGGAGGCGGATAGGTCGAGAATTTCATCATAATCATTGCTGAGCCCATCGTTTTCAGCACCGGTTAGAAAGATCCATAAAAAAGCGGCATGTACATTTTCATCCGAATAGGGAATGCCGCAGCCCGGAACTGCCTTGTTTTCTTCCAGTACGGTGTTGCAAATTTGCAGCGCAGCCTGAATTTTTTCGTTCAGTTTCGGTGTCAGCTCGGCTTTTTCAATCTCGGTCTTTAACGCAAATAGGGTGGGAAAGCGCAGATCTGCGGAATTGAGCATTCTTGCAGCACTTTCCCGCCGTGTTTGAACTATTCTTTGAAAGCGCTTTTTACAGACGTCAATACCGCAAATCCGTCGGATATATTCCAACGTTCCGACGGGTCCATCATTCGTATACATAAAAACTCCTTCTTTCACCAAATGGATTCTGTCTCTAATCCATTTTATCGGGAAAGAGGAGTTTTGTTTCCGCTATTCCTTGCCGGCGCTGATAAAATCCACACCATCTTGATATGGGTGGAATACAATGCCGGAAACGCCTTTTGCCATTGCGTAGTAGCGTTTGCTGTAATATAAAGGGTAAAAGACCGCCTGTTCGCTCAGATAATTTTCCGCTGCGGCATACTGGGAGGCTGCTTCGGTGCCGCCTGTGTTTTCTGCTTTTTCAAGCAATGCATCATATTGAGCATTACTGTATCCTGTAAAGTTTCCGTTGGCACCGCTTCGGAACAGGGACAGAATCTGCAGGGGACCGTCACTGTCCGGCGTGATGGGGAACAGTGCAATTTGGTAGTTGCCGGAGTTTACCCGGGCTTGCAGAGTGCTTTCATCCATCGCCTGCATATTAAAATAAGTGTGAAATTGCGAATTCCAGGCAATAATCATTTCGTTGAGCATTAGCTTAACATTCTCATCGTCCGGGCATAGGACGATGACGGATTCCATGCCGGAAAGACCGAGCTCGGACAAACCTGTTTCAAGGGTCTGCGCAGCATTTGAATCCTGTGGGAGAAGGGAAGGACTGCCGGCAAGTTCGCGGTAGTTTTTGCCCAGAAAAGTTGTGTCCGGCAGTAAAATGGCGTCTGCTGCTGTGGTATCAGATGGTTTATGCGAAAGAACTTGGCTGCGGTCAAACGCCTGCACAAATGCTTTGCGTATGTTTACATTTTTCATCAGGTTGGATGAAGTGTTGAATGCAAGCCCCCAGGTACTGTCTTGAAAGGAGACAATGGTGCATCCCAAAGCCTTAGCTTCTTCGGCTTGAGAGGCGGAAACAGGAACGGCGTCCACCTCTTCATTTTCTAATGCTGCAATGGGGTCACTCAGATCGATTTCCTCACCGTCTATCAAAAACTTGATATTTGACGGGAGGGGCTCACTGGCGCCGGAATATGTGGAGGAACGTTTCAAATTCAGATATTGGTCATGTGCCCATCCGTACCTTCCATCAATTTCAAAGGGGCCATTTTCGAGCACGTAGGAAGAATCCAGGCCATAACGGCCGGCAGTTGACTCAAAGAACTCCTGGTTGCACGGCATAAAAGCGGCATTTGCCGTCAATTTTGGAAAATCGGGATAGGGATATTCAAGGACTATTTTCAATGTATGTTCATCCACGGCGGTAACTCCGAGCTGTTCTGGCGGTAATTGCCCGGAATTAATCAGCCGAGCATTTTTGATGCAGAACATCTGCATACTGACCGGTGAATTGGTCTGCGGGGAAACAGCTCGTTGAAAAGCAAAAACGAAGTCATCGGCGGTCACTGGTGTTTCATCGCTCCACTTTGCATCGCTGCGCAGGTAAAAAGTAAATTCTGTGCTGTTTTCATTTGCCTGCCATCGTTCGGCGACGCCGGGGGCTGCATTTCCATTGCTGTCCAATCTGGTCAGGCCTTCAAACAGAGCTTGAATTGCTGTGATAGATGAGGAATCCGAAGCCATCTGCGGATCAAGGGTTGTTGGATCATTTGCTAGACCATAAATAATGGTTTTATCGGCATTGGATGGCCTGCTGCTTGAGCATCCCGCTAAGACAAGCAAAAAAACAGAGAGTAAAATGGAAATCATTTTCCTAAAAGCCAATGAATTTTCCTCCCGGCAGTTGGAATACCGATATTCTATCATTTTTTTAATCTTTATTCAATGATGAGGGCCTTGTCAGATAGTTGTTAAAACTTGTCTGATTTGGAAAAATAGGAAATGCTTTTAGGAGTAGACGCCGGTACAAAAATGACCCGAAAAACCGCTTGAAAAAAAGAAAAGGGATGCAAACCACACAGGTTCACATCCCAAGTTATATTGACCTTTATTCAATAATGCTTTTGCCGGTCATGTCCTCGGGCTGAGGAAGACCGAGAATTTTCAGCATGGTAGGAGCAATATCTGCCAAACGGCCGCCGGAACGCAGTTTGCAGGGATGTCCGACCACGCAGAATGGAACTGGATTTGTGGTGTGAGCGGTAAATGGCGAACCGTCCGGTTCCTCCATTTGTTCGGCATTTCCGTGATCCGCTGTAATCAGCGCGGTGCCGCCCATTTCGCGAACTGCGTCAATCACTCGGCCCACACAGGTATCCACGGCTTCCACGGCGGCTTTTGCCGCGTCAAAAATTCCGGTATGGCCGACCATGTCGCAGTTTGCGAAATTTAGGATAATGACGTCGTATTTGCCGCTGCGGAGGCGTTCCACCATTGCATCCGTTACTTCGTAAGCACTCATTTCAGGTTTCAAGTCGTAAGTTGCCACTTTCGGCGAATTAATCAGAACACGATCCTCACCTGGATAAACGGTTTCTACGCCGCCGTTGAAGAAAAACGTAACATGAGCATATTTTTCCGTTTCCGCAATGCGGAGTTGTGTCATGCCGTTTTTGGAAATGACTTCTGCAAGTGTATTTTTCAGTTCTTGGGGACGGAATGCAATATCGACATTTGGAAGTGTTGCGTCATACTGCGTCATGCAGACAAAGTGGAGAGGGAAAAAACCTTTGGACCGATTGAAACCGTCGAAATCCGGGTCTACAAACACACGGGTGATTTGGCGCGCGCGGTCCGGACGGAAATTATAGAAAATGACAGAGTCGTCAGCGCCGATACAGCCCTGGGCGTCACAAACAACGGGAACAACAAATTCATCCGTCACATCGTTTTTGTAAGATTCCTCCACTGCTGCGGCGGGGTCGCTGTTTTCAACGCCTTGACCCAGCACCATGGCATTATAGGCTTTTTCCACACGTTCCCATCTGCGGTCGCGGTCCATCGCGTAATAGCGGCCCATCACCGTTGCAATTTTGCCGATTCCGATTTCCTGCATCTGTTTGAGGCAGTCGACAATAAAGTCTTTACCGGAAGTGGGCGGTACGTCGCGCCCGTCCAAAAATGCGTGAACATAAACTTTTTTGCAGCCACGCTGTTTTGCAAGTTTCAGCAAAGCATAGAGATGGCTGTTATGGCTGTGCACACCGCCGTCGGACAAAAGGCCCATCAGATGAAGCGCATGGTCGGACGATGCGGCGGCATCAACCGCGCTGAGCAGGGCGGCATTCTGAAAAAAGTCACCATCCTGAATGGATTTTGTGATGCGTGTAAAGTCTTGGTAGACGATACGCCCCGCGCCGATATTTGTATGTCCAACTTCGGAATTTCCCATTTGACCGTCCGGCAGGCCGACATCCATTCCCGAGGCGCCGATTTGTGTAATCGGATTTTCAGAAAAGAGACGGTCAAGGTTTGGTGTTGCTGCTGCTTTGACGGCATTTCCTTTCTGCGGGCCAATGCCGAACCCGTCCAATATCATAAGAACTAGTGGCTTTTTCATTCAAGTACTCCTTATGGGTTTATTTACTGGCCGCTTTGATAATTTCCGCAAATTCCTCCGGCTTTAAGGAAGCTCCGCCGATTAAGCCGCCGTCCACATCCGGCTGTGCCAGAAGTTCGGCGGCATTTTTTGCCTTCATAGAGCCGCCGTATTGAATCGTCATGGCATCGGCAGCTGCGGAATCATACAGGGATGATACCACCGAGCGGATGGTTGCGCAAACTTCATTTGCCTGCTCCGCGGTTGCTGTCTTGCCCGTGCCGATGGCCCAAATCGGCTCGTATGCAATAATAATCCGTTTCAATTCTTCGCGGGAAACACCGCCGAGCGCAATTTTCGTCTGCATGGCGACAAGCTCGGATGTGATGCCCTGTTCGCGTTGTTCTAAGGACTCACCAACGCAGAGAATGACGTTCAAACCGTTGTCCAATGCAGCACGGATTCTCTGGTTGACGGTTTGGTCGGTTTCACCGAAATAGGTGCGGCGCTCACTGTGGCCGATGATAACATACTCAACCCCCATAGAAGCCAGCATCGGTGCGGAAATTTCTCCCGTAAACGCGCCGGAGGGAGCCCAGTGGCAGTTCTGCGCGCCCACTTTCACACAGGATCCTTTCACGGCATCTAAGACAGGAAACAGATCCACAAACGGTACGCAGACGATTACTTCGCAGTCGGCATCCTTTGCATGGGGAAGAATGGCATTGACCAATTCTTTTGCCTCTTCCGGAGTTTTGTTCATTTTCCAGTTACCAGCTATTACGGCTTTTCTAAGTTTTTTATTCATGACGGCAACCTCCTATATTAGTGATGGACATATTTTGAAAAGAAGGAGCGGTGTAGCCGCCCCTTCTGATTTATTTATCATTCAGACAGGCGATTCCGGGAAGTTCCTTGCCTTCCAGAAATTCCAGGGACGCGCCGCCGCCGGTGGAGATATGGGTCATTTTTTCTGCGAAACCAAGCTTTTCAACGGCTGCCGCAGAGTCACCGCCTCCGATGATGGAAATGGCTCCGCTCTCTGCTACCGCTTTAGCGACTGCGATGGTGCCGCCCGCAAAATGCTCCCATTCACTTACGCCCATTGGACCGTTCCAGACAACGGTTCCCGCGCCTTGAATGGCTTCCGCAAACAGTTTGCGCGTTTTTTCACCGATGTCAAGTCCCATCCAGCCGTCCGGAATTGTGTCGGAATCTACGGTCTTGTAATTTGCATCCTTATCATACTTGTCGGCAATGATATTATCAACAGGCAGCAGGAATTTCACGTTCTTTTCCTTCGCTTTTGCCATCAAATCGGAAGCGAGGGAAATCTTGTCTTCCTCACACAGGGAAGAACCGATGGAATAACCAAGTGCCTTCGTGAAGGTGTAAGCCATTCCGCCGCCGACGATTAAGGTATCCACCTTATCAAGCAGATTTGTAATTACACCGATTTTATCCGAAACTTTAGCGCCGCCCAAAATTGCCACAAACGGACGTTTCGGGTTTGTAAGAGCACCGCCCATAATGGTGATTTCCTTCTGAATCAGGTATCCGCACACGGCCGGGAGATAATCCGCAACGCCGGCAGTGGAAGCGTGTGCACGATGCGCGGTTCCGAAAGCGTCATTGACATAGATTTCAGCCATGGAAGCAAGTTCCTTCGCAAAGGCGGGGTCGTTCTTTTCTTCTTCCTTATGGAAACGCACGTTTTCCAGAAGTTCCACTTCACCGTCCTTTAGTTCGGCGGCAATGCTTTTTGCGCTTTCGCCGATGACATCTTTAGCCATCTTTACTTCAGTGCCCAGCTTTTTGGATAGATATGCTGCAACCGGAGCCAAGGAAAACTTCGGGTTGAATTCACCCTTTGGGCGGCCCAGATGGGAGCAAAGAATTACTTTAGCACCGTGATCCCTTAAATAGAGGATGGTTTTCATTGCTTCGTTAATTCGCTTCGGGTCGGAAATGTTTCCCTGCGCGTCAAACGGAACATTGAAGTCGCAGCGGACAAGAACTCGCTTGCCCTTTACGTCGATATCCTCTACGGTTTTTTTGTTCAAAGCGTTCATCCAGTACCTCTCCTTTTTAATTATACAGAATTTTGGGAGATTTTTTCCGTATTGTTACTATTCTAACAAACTTTTTTCATTATACAACCAACGAGTAGCATTTTCAAGCATTTTGCCTTGCCGCAAAAACGAATTTTGGCAGAAAACAGCTCTTTTTACCAGTGATATTGCCGAAGCTGTCCGCTGCACAGCATGCCGGGAAACTGCCACTGGCGGAGAACTTCAAACACACCGACGGCAACGGAATTTGACAGGTTCAGGCTGCGTGCGGAAGGATCGTTGCGCATGGGGATGCGCACACAGGTATCGGGATTATCATACAGCAGCTTTTCCGGCAGCCCCGCGGTCTCTTTGCCGAACACCAAATAGCAGCCGTCCGGATAGTTTGGCTCCGTATATACATGCTTTGCTTTTGTTGAAAAATAGTAAAAATTACCGGTATTGCGGCTGAAAAATTCGGAAAGACTTTCATAATAGGTAATATCGAGAAGATGCCAGTAATCGAGCCCGGCACGTTTCAGCTTTTTGTCATCGATACGGAATCCGAGCGGCCCGACAAGATGCAGGCGCGCTCCCGTAGCGGCGCAGGTGCGTGCCACGTTTCCCGTGTTTTGCGGGATTTCCGGTTCCACCATGACAATATTTAGTTCTGGCATAGTATTTCTCCTTTTTGTTAAAAAATGTAAGAAAACGCGGCGCTTTTTCCATCATTTCACTTCAATATTGCAAGAGAAAAGAGGCAGAATAATGAAAGGAAGCCGTTTCATTCATTTCACTCATACTTGTTTCTGTGTTTGGAGGTATTATAAAATGTATAAACAGACCATGGATTTTGTGCGCGGAATTGGTACCGGCATGGTTGCCGGAATGGCACTGGCGACAGTTGGCACGCAGATGATGAAGAACAAACGCAGTCTGCGCCGCCGCGCGAACAAAACGCTGCATACAGTCGGCGAAATGATGGACAATATGCAGTATATGTTTAAGTAAGCGCCCGAATCATCACTAAATGGAAGGGGACGGACTTATTATAGCCCGTCCCCTTTTGACTGCGCAACTTTTTTTCTGACATTTTCAAAAATAAACACAAATAAAATCAATCACGGCGACTGTAAATAGCAGTAAACCATCTTGTTATTATTTTACAGGAAAAAATTAGTAGAATCCTTGAAAATTCTAATGAAATAGGGTAGGATAAAAATAGGAAAGAAACAGGAAGAGTTTTCTCGTGAAAGGAGTTCTGAACCGATGTCGGAAAGTCCTTTGCAGACGGTCTTCCATACGGTTTCCTGCCGTCCGTTTGAAAGCGGTGCGGAAAGGAATTCTCTTTTAGCAGACTCGCTGGCAAAAGCGCATGCCGGCGGTTTGGCAAAAGGTTCAGCGCGTGGGGTGGAGGCCGGCCGCATTGTGCGAACGCGTTATAAAATAGGAGGCGGGGATTTCCGCTGGCGTAAAATTTCCGGTAAAACTGTGGTTCAGGAGGCTTTTCGCCGCCCGGACGGTTTCCGGCTGGTTACCTGGGATTTGTGCGGGAAAATCGTGTCGGAGGCGGTCTATAACGAAAAACTCGAATGGGTTCGTTCCGCGTATTTTACCGAAACGCCGGGCAGACCGGATGTGGTTCTGCGCCCGCATGGGGAGGATGGAATCGAGCTGCTGGAATTTGACCCTGCTGCCGGCCGATACCGACGGCTGGAGCTGCTGCCCTGTCCGGTGCGGCCGTTGACGGCGGCTCAAAGTTATGTCAACAGTGCCATCGGGGAAGAACCGCGGGTACTGGCGCGTACGGGCAATGGTCTGTTCTGTTATTGTCCGCGCGCGGAAAGGGAAAAGCGACTTGCACTTTTCCGTCGGCTGGAAGAAAACGGCGGTGTGCCCAATCCGGATTGGACGGATATGGGGGAGGACGAGCAGCTGGAATTTTCCTACATACCAAACGATGGTTCTACTCCGGTTTCAATGAAGCAGGGAAAGGCGGATGACTTTCAGCATGAGGCTGTTCCCGCTTTTGCCGCAAACGCTGCCAGCAAAGAACCATCCAATATAGGGGAAAGTCTGGATTCATCGGATTATGCGGTCAACCGGGAAGTATTCTCCGCTCAACCGCCTGCCGGGCGTTCAGAACCGAATTCGTCCCCACGTTCCTTGCCGCACCCGCATCCACAGCGTCCTGCGCCTACAAGATACGGCGTTGCCGCAAAGGGCCTTGGCGGCAAAGTGATTCACGCAAAGGGTTTGGACAAGAAATCCGCCCGCATTGAGCCGATGTTCGGTGAGGGTTTGATTCCCGCAAAGCGCATTGTGGTCAGCGAAGAAGAAAGCTACCTGTATTTTGGGGAGTTAATCGACGGCCTGCGGCAGGGGCAGGGCCGCACCCAGATGGAAAACGGGCATACCGCGTATGAGGGCGGATATCGGGACGACAAGCGCGATGGTTTCGGCGTGTACTATTATAAATCCGGAAAACTGTGCTACGCAGGCAACTGGAAACAGAACCTGCGCAACGGCATGGGTATCGCGTTTGGTTCCACAGATGGCTCCGTTTTCATCGGCAAATGGAAGGACGGCATCCCCACCGGGCGCGGCTCCGCGTTTGATATGGACGGCAATCTGCTCTATACGGGAGAGTGGAAGAACGGCAAACGCCACGGGTACGGTACCGAATACAGGGGAGGACGGGTCATTCGTTCGGGCCAGTGGAGAAACGGCGAATTTTATTCCGGGTGGACTCGCAAAGAAGCCGACAGCGCCGAAGAGGAGGAACCGAGTGCGTTGGATTGATCTGCACGATGTCGGTTACGGCGAATGTATTGTGTTGGGCGGTGACAGCGGCGGAATTTTGATGGTCGACTGTGGCAGCAGCAACTTGAAATTGGGAGAAAACGGGCCTGGGTTCTATGAGTATGTAACGGATACGATTGTACCCCTCTACCGAGATGCTGCAACTCGTTCCTTTTTTTTGACCCACTGCCACCGCGACCATCTGTGCGGGCTGTGGCGGATTTTAAAAGCCTCGCCTGATTATTTCGGTTCGCTGTATCTGCCCGTTCCCCCGTGTGGGGAGGATTCGCGGCCGATTCTGCTTCAATTTGCGTTGTATGTCACCGTGTTTTTAAGCCGTCTGACCGGCTATGTACAGATGAATGCCGCCGTACCGGAACTATTTACGCGTGCCGCAAAGCTGGCCGGTTCCGATGCTGTATTCCCCGTGCGGCAGGGGGATACATTCCTGTTGGACGGAACGGAGTATGAAGTCATCTGGCCGCCGGAAACTGGGTTTCTGTTTCCGTCGGAACTCTCCGACGCCGTAGACGCAGTGGACGAGATGCTTTCTGCACGGTTTCTGCCGCCGTGTGCAAGGGAATTTCTGGAACTTCGGGAGTGCTTCTGCGCCGCCTATCTGCGGATGTGTTCCTCTGCGCCGCTGCGGGAGGAGGATGTGGAGGAAACACAGGAATGGTACCGCAGAATTTGCACACTGATTCCCGATTTGCTGCTTCTTCCCGTTGCCGGGGAAGCGGCGGCGTTGCTTTCAGACGATGAAATGCAAAACGCATATTCGGGTGCACTCAATGCCGCGTGCGCAGTGTTTCAGAATATGCGTAGGAATGGGCCGAGTCCGGATGATATCCTGATGACCGGGGATGCACCGCCGGAAAGTCTGCTTGCAGCTTCGGAGTGGATGTATGACGGGTATGCTGTGCTGAAAGCTCCGCATCACGGCACGGCGGGGTATGTGTTCCCACTGGAAATCGCGGCGGATCATATTCTTATCAGCAACGGGCCGTACCGCGGCGGCGGAGAAATCGCAAGCGATTATGCCCAGCTGCCCGCCGTCTGTCATTGTTCCGGTAACGCCGTATGCTCCTATTATAAGGAATACGGTTCCTCTTGTAATCGTCTTGCCCTTTGCGGTGCGTCATCCCGGGGGACAATCCTGCCCGTCCGGTGCCCGTCCGTTCTTCATGCCGAATCTCCGACGCCCTGCCGCATCCGTGTGGTTTCACGGGGGAAAAATATTTCCTGCCTGTGTGACCTTAGCCGATAACAAAGTTTTTATTCCGGCAAGGAAAATCATACAAAAATTTTACCGGAAATTTAGCATAAATTTCTCCATACGTAGCATCCTAAAAATGGATGTTCCGGTTCGGTAAAAAAATCCGCACGGGCTCTTCCAGTTTCTTCCGGAGAAATTGAAAAATTTGGCTTGACATCTGTAAAAATTTAAATATTGGTGTAAATTTTATCTAAAAATATCTCCATTATCTACTTGACATTAAGTGCCAAATATCTTATAATCCAATTAAACATATGAGCGGTGCTTGTGGTCGCTGCGTCCAGGCGCGCTGTGGGGCGTGGTGAACGCAGGTGTCGTTTTCAGCCGTAGGCTTTACCGCCTGTGGCTAAGATGTATGTTAAAATTCTCATAGCACACGCAAATGCACAACGAACTATTTTAAGGAGGACAAAAAGGATGAAAAAATTCAGAGGAAAAGCTCTGGCAACATTGCTTTCATTGGCATTGATTGCATCGAGCCTTCCGGTAACCCTCGCATCCGCAAAGACAAGCCACGCTGACGGCATCCTTGTGGATGGTCCGGACAATGATGAATTCTGGCTGGTCAACGGCGGGGACAGCAAGGCTGAAAGGACAGTCTACGATTTCCAAAACTTGATTTATGAAAATGATGACATCCCGCTGGAAACCGCAAATCATGAAACAGTTGATGACCCTGAAATCTATTCCATTTCTCACGTTTCCGGTGACAGACTTGTTTCTTGGGACATCGGAGATGAGGATGATTCTGACGAAGGCAATGTGGATTTAAGCCTGCGCAGCAGTGACTCCGAAGGTACAGAAGTGATTGCTGTTCTGTTTAAGGGCACTTACACAGATGACGATGACAACGATATTGATATTACAGCCAGCACTGAAATCACCATTCATGTCTTGGATGAGAATTCAACAGTAATTGGTGACGCGTCTTATGATGTTACAAGTGATATCGGCACTGACACTCCGGAACTCAGCAGTGACGATTTCGATGACAACTTTGCACTGAAGACAACAAATGGTGTGGGCGATTCTAAGACTTTGTCCGTCTTCAAGGCAACACGTTACAAAGTTGATGAAAACAACGATGAAAACAATGACTGCCGCGTACAGTGGGAAAAGTTGGACACTAAGTTCTTTGATGATGATGCTGAAGATGCAGATGAAGATGACGCCCTTGACGACACAACTACTGATTATATCTTAGAGTGCTCCAACGATGACGACGTTGAATGCTCACTCGATACAACGACTGGTTACTCAGTTTCTGTTCAGGTAATAGGTGATGATACTGCAAGCTTGACCTTTACCGCAAAAGTGACCAATGCGTATGAAGATAACGTTGCAGATGATGATGACATCAAACTGAAACTGAAGATTACCAAGAAAGTTCTTGTAAACGATGGTTCTTCTGCGTATGATATCATTAAAGATGATGATTATAAGGATACGGTCATTAAGGTAGCATCTGGTGATAGTGGTGCTTTTGTAGGCGATGAAGAAAATGATGACTATACCGAAAACAATGGTATAGACCCAACCACGCTGGAAATTGATGGCGGCTATGTTGTAGTGTTTGAAGGTTCACCGGAAGTCACCGTCAAAGACGATGCCAGCATCGATGGTGTCAAAGGTTCCGTTAGTGAGTTAAACGTTGACGATGCAAAGAAGGTCGGTACAATTGACCTCGACGCCGGAGATGTTTATATCACCGATTCCGATGTAACTGTTGACGGCATTACCACGGAAGATGATGCAACCGTTAGAATTAGTGCTGACAACAATGTTGGTGCCATTGAAATTGAAAATGATGACTCCCCGGATGGCAAAGTATTTATGACAAATGGTACTGCATCCAGTATTTCTACCACCGGTGAAGTACGACTCGAAGGTCAGGAAGAAGACGAAACTGTTTCCGTTGGAACTGTAACTGCGAAAAAGATTACAGTGGACGCAGAAAACGGTAATGTTTCCGTAGAGAAATTGGTTGCTCAAACACCTGCTGATGCTGAGAGTGGCAGTGAGATGACATTAACCGGCAGCATGGCAACAATTGATGAAATTGACTTTGCTGGTTACAGTGTTGACCTGAAGACTGAGGATTTCCAGGGTGAAATTCCTGCTCCGCAGAATGCAACTGCTGATAACGCAACTTTTGAAACCACAGATGAAGATGACGATGTTATCGTAAAAGGTGACGTTGAAATCGATTCTGTTACAGTTGGCGATGACAGCAAGGTAGTATTTGAAGGTTCTTTGGATGTTGAGGATCTTGATGGTTCTGGTACCATGTACATTGGTGCGAATGACCTTTATGTTGGTAATGACGCTTCCAATGTATTGGTAAAGATTACAGATACAGACCTGAAGGAAGGCGATGTTGTATTTACAGCAGAAGCTGATTGTGTTGATGAAGATGACCTCGATTTCTTCGGCTTCACAGTCAAGAAAGATGAAGGCAAAACAACAGATAAGTTTGTTGTGGATGAACTCGAATTTGCAGGTCTTGCTCTGAACAAGACTTCCTCCAAGATTGTTCTTGGCGAGAGTGAAACTTTCACCGCTTCCGCTTATGCACCGGGTACTTCTTTGCCGGATGGCTACAGTATCGAGTTCGATATTGAAGACAACAGCGGCGTGTTTGAACTGGTAGACAATGGCAACGGAACTGCAACTGTTACAGTTGTTGATTACGATGAAGTGTTCTCCGATGAAAACAAAGCAACTCTGATTGCTTATGTTGTTGATGAAGACGGCGATGAAGATGACGATTATGATGATGCTGAGTGTGAATTGACAGCGCTGAAGACTCCTGAGGTTACATGGACTTCTGACACAACTGCTGACTTCACGCTGGCTCCGGGTGCTTCCTATCAGTTCAAGATTACTGCAACAGAAGCTCCTGTTATGACCGCTGGCACAGCTGGTGTTCTGGATGTAACCAATGTTGGCAAGTCCGGCAATGATTACTTCATCAAAGTAACAGCTGCTGCGGATGCTGCTGGTAAGGAAACAGGTGTTTATGTAAATGGCACCAAGCTCCTGGTTGTAAAGGTTGAAGGTTCTGTTTCTTTCACAAGCGACACAACCGATGACCTGACAGTAGCAAGCGGAAAATCTTACCAGTATAAGATTACTGCTTCCTCTGCTCCGACCTTCACTCTTGGTTCTTCCGGTGTGTTTAGTTACACATTCGTAGGCCAGAACGGCAACGATTACTTCTACAAGATTACAGCTGTTGGTGCTTCTGGTTCTGAAACCGGTGTGTATGTCAATGGCCAGAAGGTTAACGTTGCAAAGGTTGGTTAAGCAAAACCCCCTAAACAAAACAATTACTGACTCAACAAATTAGTAAGTTGTATTTGCGTGGCGGCGGTTTGAGTTGCACTCAGGCCGCCGCTTTGTGCGAATCATATGGGAAGAGATGTTGAGAAGGAGCCGATTGTTCCATCCCGTGCAGCGCGTTGAAATTGGGACAGAATAGCGGCAAAAGTGGGAGAACGCAAAGAGATTTCTTTGCGTTCTCTTGCTTTTTTATTATGAATAATTTAAAATATATTTAAAGTAAAAATCGGGGGAAAGGTTTGTGTCGTATGGTTTTTAGTAGTCTGTTTTTTATTTTTATCTTTCTTCCGATTTCGATTGCAGCCTATTATCTTCTGCCGCGCAAATTGAGAAATCTCTGTTTGCTTGTGTTTAGCCTGGTATTCTACGCATGGGGAGAACCAATTTATGTATTCCTCATGCTGTTTACTATTGCCTTTGATTATTTGGTTGGTGTGCTATTGGCACGATTTGTGGGCAGACCGGGAATTCGGCGTGCAGTATTGATTTTTGGCATTAGCGTAAATCTTAGCCTGCTGGCTTTTTTTAAGTATGCAGCGCTGATTGTGTCCACAGTCAATGCTATCTTTTCTGTGTCGATACCGGTTCCAGACGTTGCTTTGCCGATTGGAATTTCCTTTTATACTTTTGAGTCTCTGTCCTATGCAATTGATATTTACCGCGGTGAAGCGCCTGCACAGACAAGCCTGATTGATTTTGGGACTTATGTTTCGTTCTTTCCACATCTGATATCAGGTCCAATTATCCAATATCGTGAGATGCAGGCGCAGCTGCGCGGCAGGACGGAATCCATGGAGCATATCACCGAAGGTTCGCTTCGTTTTTTGCATGGGCTGTTCAAGAAAGTCCTGTTGGCAAACAATCTCGCACTCATTGCGGACAAGATCCAGTATTTCGGAAATCCTACGGCATTAAGTGCTTGGCTTGGAGCATTGGCCTTTACATTTCAGATATATTTTGATTTTTCCGGTTATACCGATATGGCAATTGGCCTAGGGCGTATGTTTGGATTTGTGCTGCCGGAAAACTTTAATATGCCATACAGTTCACAGAGTGCTTCGGAATTCTGGCGCCGTTGGCATATGACACTTGGCCGCTGGTTCCGCGATTATCTCTATATCCCACTCGGCGGCAACAGATGTTCTACCATGAAACTCGTTCGTAATCTCGCGGTAGTATGGGTGCTTACGGGGTTATGGCATGGTTCCAGTTGGAATTTCGCCGTATGGGGTGCCTATTGGGGGCTTCTCATTATTTGTGAAAAGTTGTTTCTTCAAAATTGGCTGGAGCGGATACCCGTTTTTTTTCGTTGGCTTTATGCCTTTGTAGCAGCAGTAATAGGCTGGGTGTTCTTCTCTTATACGGATATTCGACAGGCGTGCGGTATGGTGGCGGCTATGTTTGGGTTTTCCGGTGGCGCGGACGCTCTTGGCGTGTATACCCTAATAACCGGTTTGCCAATTTTATTGCTTGCTGCGTTTTTTTGCACATCATACCCGAATAGATTTTTACAATGGCTGAATCGAAAAGGAAAAATAGGACTCGTTGTTCGTTGCACTGGAATGACAGTTCTGTTTCTGCTTTCTGTGGCTGCGCTTGTTGATAATTCCTATAATCCGTTTCTTTATTTCCGCTTCTAGCCAAGGATGCTGAACATTAGGAGAAGAAAGAAAATGCTGCATATGAAAAAGTGGTCTAGCTGCACACCGGTATCGATTTCGGCAACGCTTTTGTTGGGTGCCGCCATTTTAATTGGAATCCTTTGGCTGATAATCGCTCCGAAAGAGATTTTTTCAGAGAATGAAAATAGAGTTTTAGAGCCAATGCCGATTCCCGCCATGGATACCGTATTGGATGGGCGATTTATGCAGTCCGCGGAAAACTACGTGAGCGATCACTTCCCGCTTAGAAACACATTCGTTTCACTGGATACGGCTGCACAACTCTTATTGGGTAAGCGTGACTTTGGGGCGGATTATAGCATGACTCCCGCGCAGGGCGGCGTATATTATGGCAAAAATGACCATATCTATGAAGTTTTGTTACCGGATAAGACGGGAATCTTTCAAGATAATGCGGCAGCACTCGCCGCTTTTGCAGAAAAATCCGGTTTGCCGCTGACCATTCTGCCGGTGCCCTCGGGTTCTCAAGAACAGCCGGAGAACCTCCCTTTTTCCGCGCCGAACCATGACCAAAGAGAAGAATTTGAAGAACTGAAGCAGGCTGTTGGACCGCATGTGAAGGTAGTGGATGTATTCTCAGAGCTGAGCTTGAGTACGGGGCATGATTATTATTTTAAAACCGACCACCACTGGAACACTTATGGAGCTTATGTAGGCTATGAGGCGTTGTCACGGGCGATGGGATTTTCCTGTGTGCCGCAGAGTGCATTTGAATATAAGACAGTGCCACAGCCCTTTTTCGGAACGCTCTATTCCAAAGCGGTTAATACATGGCAAAAACCGGACACACTCATTCTGCCGTATCCGAAAAGCGATACTTCGCTTACACAGATAATAGGCAAAAAAACATTGCCTGGGATTTATCGGGAGCAGTATTTAGAAAAAAAAGATAAATATTCGGTTTACCTTGGGGGGAATCCGTCCGTCACGGTTGTGAAAAATCCGGAGGCTAAAGGTGGAACGCTTCTTTTGCTCAAAGATTCATTTGCCAATTCCATGATACCGTATCTTTCGCAGAACTTTTCTGAGATACATATGATAGATTTAAGATATTACAATCGGGATATTTATCAATATATACAACAAAATGGAATTGAAGAAGCGGCTGCCGTTTACAGCATTAAACAGTTATGTGATGTGTCGATTGCGAATAAGCTCAGAAGATAAAAAACAGGGTGGAACCGTGCGGAACCATCCTGTTTTTGCTCGCTTTTCACTTGTTGCTGCAATGGGAGAGACAAATCTGTTCAGACGGAAATATTACGAAAGTGTTCCAAGTGTTGTAGTTGGATAGTACCAAGATAAAATTTGTTTGTAATCGGCGCCTTGTTTTGCCATGTACTGCGCACCTGCTTGACTCATACCGACATTGTGTCCATAACCAAGCACATGAAACACAAATTTGCCGTCGGAATAATTTACGGTGAAGTTAGCGGAGCGAAGTCCGAATTGAAAGCGAACATCGTTTCCGGAAACACTTTTGCCGCCGAGCACGATGCTTTTTACCGTTCCGGCGGTGGTACGAACGGCGGAACCCACCCATTCGGACGGATCCGCGGAAAGATTGGCCTCAGGGGCGACGGACAGAATATTGGATTTCATTTTGTCAACCGTAAGGGTGACAGTCGTTTGATACCCACCTGCAAAGCGGTCGCCGGGACTAGCGACGGAAACGAGATAAGGCCGTTCTCCGCCCCATACTTCTGCGGAAGATTCGGTATTTCCGGACGAAATGGCATAGTATGTTGCTTCAATCAACTCGCCGTTGCTGCGGAGAACTTGGCCAAAGACAGGATCAATGGCAGAATTGAGCGCCTGCGTATATTCATCATAGTGGCTGCCCCACCTTGCTTTGCGCAGGTCTTCCGTCAGATAAATCTGGCCGTTTTTAAGGTCAGCCGAAAAATCGGCCCCATTTAGGGAACTGTCCGGCATTTTCTTTTGAATTTCGCGAAGTCTGCTGTAATATGTGTAACACGCTACTGCCTGTGCTTTCAGCGCTTCCGCTTCCGCATTCGGAGACATTTCAGCAGCAACGGCTCCGATTAGAAACGAACGGTCGTCCACGGTCACAATATCATTAGTGGATGTGTCCAGAATATGAAAAGAAGTTTTGGCAGGCAGCGGCTGAGATTGTGATGATTTTTCCTGCGGCGTGTTTGTCTTTCCGGTTGCAGAATTGCCCAGAGCAGCAAATGGTATCAAAAACATAGCAAGAAAAAGGATGAGACCCAAAAGGAATTCTCCTCTGTGTCGGCGCACACTGTTTCCTCCTTTCGTCGTATAAATAATTTTACTCATTGGAATTCATTGAAACCATATCTTAACACCAAATTAGAATAAAAATGCGCAAATAATGAAACACTAAACAAATTTTATTGCAAAATTATCCATGAAGTATGCAAGTCGTCACTTGACTTTGATAGTTTGGTGGGATAAAATACATTTATTAACAAAATAAAGTATTTTAGGGGTTATCTTGTCTGCCGCCTCGTATAGCGGTTTTATTTTTATATCATTTTGGAAAGAAAGGTGCTATGATGTCGGAGATTAATCTGGAAAATCACAGTCCGGAGTTGGAGTCCCTGTGCAATGAGTTTCGTGCTAACAACCAAATTCCACCGGAAAAATTCGATCTTTACCAGGTGAAACGAGGACTGCGAAATCCGGATGGTACGGGTGTCATGGCAGGACTGACGCTGATTTGTAACGTTCATGGTTATCTGATTGCTGACGGGGAGTTGGTGCCGGATCCAGGCAAACTAACTTACCGTGGAATTGATCTGTATGATATTGTTAATGGCTGCATTGCGGAAAACCGGTTCGGCTTTGAAGAGGTGGCGTGGCTTTTGCTTTTCGGCAAACAGCCAACCAGAAGCCAGCTTTCCCATTTTCGTGAGGTGCTGAGCAGCTGCCGTGAATTGCCGGAATATTTTGCTGAGGATATGATTATTAAAGCACCCTCTAAAAATGTGATGAATAAACTTGCACGTTCTGTCTTGGCACTGTATTCTTATGATAACGATCCGGATAATCCATCGCTGGAAAACAACATGCGCCAGGCAATACAGCTGATTGCACGCCTGCCAACCATTATGACCTATGCCTATCAAGTAAAGCGCAGGCATTTTGACAAAGAAAGCATGTATTTTCATCCGTTGAATCCGGAACATTCCACCGCGGAGTCGATTTTAAATGCAATTCGCCCGGATCAGTCGTTTACGGATGAGGAGGCAAAACTGCTTGATATTTGCATGATGGTTCATGCAGAACACGGCGGAGGCAATAACTCCACTTTTACCACTCGCGTTCTTTCCTCAACGGGTACGGATATTTATTCGGCAATCAGTGCTGCGATAGGTTCGCTCAAAGGCCCGCGTCACGGGGGCGCGAATCATCGGGTTATGATGATGATGCGCGGATTGATGGAAAGCGTAAAAGACTGGAAAGACGACGAGGAAGTCGCATATTATCTTGAACAAATACTTCGTAAAAAAGTGCCGGATTATTCCGGCCTGCTGTATGGAATGGGACATGCGGTATATACTTTGTCCGATCCTCGTGCCGTTATATTGAAAAAGCAGGCGAAAAAGCTGGCCGGCAAACGTGGTATGGAGGAAAAATTTGATTTCTTCGAGCGGGTGGAACGCCTTGCACCGGAAGTATTCGCAAAGGTGACCGGCAAGCAAAAGATTATGTGTGCCAATGTCGATTTTTATTCTGGCCTTGTTTATGAGATGCTGGGAATTCCAAGTGATTTGTACACTCCGCTGTTTGCGGTGTCGAGAATTGCGGGATGGTGTGCGCACCGCATAGAGGAGATGGAAACCTGCGGCAGAATTATGCGTCCGGCGTATCGTTCTCTATCCAAAAATGTTCCCTATGTACCGATTGATCAAAGAAAATAATGTTTGGAGGAAACCAACATGAAGCGGGCCTGGATCACCTTTTGGACGACTTTAATTCTTGTGCTTCCAATTAGAATTTACGCAGTGCTCCGATATTTGGATCCTGAAACAGGGTTTTATTCGGATTCAAACCGAATGGTTGGGATAGCATCCCTTTTGCTGTTTGTCGGAATAATTGTAACGGCGTATTTTGCGTCGCGAAATGCAGTCAGTGAGATTGGTACGGAGCCGCTCAAAAATGTTACTACAGCGGTTTTGGGGGCTTTTGCTGGTGTTTTTGTGATCGTTCAGTCCATTGTGGGGCTTGGCACCGAATTTTTAGAAGTAGGACAGATTTTCTACAAAATATTTTCTGTAACCGGGATATTGGCCGGTGCTGTGTTGATGTTGATAGCCTATGATTTTGCCACAGGCTCGCGCATTGTGGGGAATCGGCCGTTTTTGGCGCTGGTTCCGTCTGTATGGGGTTGCTTCTTTCTTGTGATTTTGTTTATCACATACTCTGCAATTGTCAATCTGCCGGAGAATGTCTACCATACATTTACGGTTGTCTTTCTTCTTTTATTCCTGTTTACGCAAGCAAAATTGCTTACGGGTATAGAAAGTACAAAAAGTGGCAAAATGATTTACATGGTAGGTTTTCCCGCCGCCCTGCTGGCGTTGATGACGGGGGTGCCCAGCTGTATCCAGTTTTTTAGCGCGGGGAAAACAGCCGGTATTGTTTCCATCGGGATGCATATGGCAAATATCATATTGGCTTTTTATATCCTTGCTTTCCTCTATGCACTGCAAAGTGTATTCCCAACTGAAAAAGGAAAAGCGCCTGATGAATCAGCTCCCTCTCATGATATTCATTTACAAAAAGAAGCAGCTGAGAATGCGGAAAGCAATGTGAACGAAGAAGAAAACCTGATTGCCGAATATGCAGGCTTTTTAAGCGAAGTTTGCGGCAGCGGCAGAACATTTTCCGCTATACGCCCCAGTCCGTTTTATTCGAAAGAAGGATCCACGGCGGGAAGGGGTTAGTTAAAAGTTTATCAAAAAAGCTTGTAAAAGTATTTACAATGTAATAAAATAAAAGAGGCAGAACATCTGAAGATTTTAGGAGGTAATAGTTTATGTCCATTAAGATTGGCATCAATGGTTTTGGCCGCATTGGGCGTCTTGTTTTCCGCGCAGCGGTCGCACAGCCGGAAACTTTCGAGATTGTCGGAATCAACGATCCTTTTATCGATCCCGACTATATGGTGTACATGGTGAAATATGACACCATGCACGGACGTTTCCAAGGAGATGTTAAAACCGAAAACGGAAAGCTGGTTGTAAACGGCAAGGCAATTTCTGTATTTGCAGAAACGGATCCTGCTCAGATTCCGTGGGGCGAAGTTGGGGCCGAATATGTGGTAGAATCCACCGGCGTATTCACAAGCACGGAAAAGTCTTCCGCACACTTGAAGGCAGGCGCGAAGAAGGTTGTTATTTCCGCTCCGGCGAAAGATGATACTCCTACGTTTGTTTGCGGTGTAAACCTTGATATGTATAATAAAGACATGAAGGTTGTTTCCAACGCTTCCTGCACTACGAACTGTCTTGCACCGATTGTCAAGGTTGTCAATGACAAGTTCGGCATTGTGGAAGGCCTTATGACCACCGTTCACTCCACAACTGCAACCCAGAAAACAGTTGACGGCCCGTCCAAGAAAGACTGGCGCGGCGGCCGTGCGGCAGCAGGAAACATCATTCCTTCCACAACAGGTGCTGCCAAGGCGTGTGCACTTGTTATTCCGTCTGTCAAAGGCAAGCTGACAGGTATGTCCATGCGTGTGCCTACGCTGGATGTTTCTGTTGTTGACTTGACCGTAAGACTTGCTCAGTCCACAACCTACGAAGCTATCTGCGAGGCTATGAAAGAGGCTTCCGAAGGCGAAATGAAGGGCATTCTTGGTTACACAGAAGATATGGTTGTTTCTTCTGACTTCCTCGGCGATCCTCGCACATCCATTTTCGATGCGAAAGCCGGTATCATGCTGAACGACCACTTTGTTAAACTGGTATCCTGGTACGACAATGAGTGGGGTTACAGCAACAAGGTTCTGGATCTGATTAAACACATGTTCAAAGTCGACCACGAATAATTTGGGTTTGTACTGAATGTTCATATCGTAGAATAAGAGTAACACCCTTTATTGGAGTATTTTTTACTCTGGTAAGGGGTGTTTTTTTATGGTGAATCCATGTGAATCTTTGGAGTAATCTTCAATGGAAATTGTAAAATGGAGAGGTGTAAGACGATTTTATTGAGAAAGCAATTGTGCGGCATACGAAAAATACAATGATAGCTATAGCAAAGGTATTTGGTATTTGCTGTCACATGACCACATGATTTGATACGTTTGTACTTCGCACAAGAAATGGGGGGTATCCATTGAATCACCATTGCGAAAAAAGACTAAAAAAGCAATGATGTAGGTTTGTCAAACATATTGGACAGTATGGGATTGTAAAAATTCAGAAGGAGATAACCAGTGAAGGGGACGCATCGGCATATTGTTAGAGCGTCGTAAGTAGATGGAAAGTTGGTTTTCAAAGTCCGCTAAGGAATAAAAATGGTGTTTGTTGTAAAAGCGCTTTTGGTCTTCGCGATGGCTGCGTTCCACTTTACCATTGTGCCTGGGCGTATAAGGCCGAATCAGTTTGTGCCGGATATGCAGTTGAGCGGCAGTGGCCTCGAAGAGCGTCAGCAGATGTTTCTTTGATGGGGAAAAACGGTTGGTAAATTCAAAACCGTTGTCAGTTTGAATGCATTCCACATGAACACCGCGCCGGGCAAACCATTTGACAGCTCGTTTAAGAAAGTCGGCAGAAGAGTAGGTACTCTGTTCAGGGTATGCTGCCAAAAAACGTAGCCTAGAAAATTCATCAATAGCGGTATACTGGAAAAGCCGAAGCTCAGGGTCGGCAATACAGCGCTTTGGGACTACCTTTACATCGATTTGAATGCGCTCTCCGGGATGCGTCATTTGCTCATATGGCTTTGGCTGATATTTTTTCTTCGGTTTTGCCTCTGGAAAAATCCCCATTCGGCGCATTACACGGAACAGACTTTCCGGACATCGCTTGTATCCGCGCTTTTTTAACCGGGACCATAGTTCAATCATACCGAGTTCTGGGTTCCTGCGCCGCATGTCGCGAATCAGTTTTAACTCGGCAGGTGTATGTTGGTTTGGATGACTGTGTGGCCTTCTAGACCGGCAAGCCAACGATTCTAATGTACCGTCATACCGGGCCATCCAAAAGTAAATAAAGGAACGGCTTTTGTTGTACTTTCTGCTTGCACGACTGACACCGTACTTTTGAGCGTAGATCATTATGGATTGCCTAAACTTCATATCTTGTGTTACACTATTCATGCAGGAATGGACACTTCCTCTCGGTATGATTTGGTTTGGGTAGCTTTATTGTAACCGATGTGTCCATTTCTGTATTTTATTTTTTCTCAACTGTCCAATATGTATTGTAGTCCTACAGCGAAAAAAGACTAAAAAAGCAATGAATACTTGCTAATTGTCATATTTTAGTTTATAATCAAGAAAGGTTTTGTAAATTATTCGTATGAATTAGACAGAAAATTGCGACAAACGTGGCACATGTTGAAGAACAGACACCACTGGAGTGAATTGAATGAAAATGAATAGCTTTATAGGCTTTTTGCAAAAAACAGTCTCCGCTTTTTGCGCAGGCTGTCTTGTCATATTATCCTTTCCCATTCCATCTTGTGCGGCGTCGCTAACGGCTACAACCACGGATTATCTAAATCTGCGTCAAGGGGCCGGGACGAACACAGGGGTTATATTGGTCTTGCCGAAGAGTACTACGGTATCCATTCTAGATAATTCAGATCCCAATTGGGCGAAAGTTGAAACCTCGAGCGGCAAAACGGGTTACTGTTTTAAGCAGTACCTAAGTTTTTCATCCTCTTCGGAACAGACATCTTCTGCATCTAATTTAACCGCCACAACGACGGACAATTTAAATCTGCGGCAGGCATCATCTTTAAGCGGCAAAATACTGCTGGTTATGCCAAAAGGAACCACTGTAAAAGTTTTGGACAATTCCAATTCCGGCTGGGTAAAAGTGCAAACGTCCAGCGGCACACAGGGGTGGTGCAGCCGTCAATACTTGATTCTATCAGGTACATCTTCTTCTGCGGAGTCCAATTCCACAATCGGTTCCACTACGGCAAAGACGACCGATTATTTGAATTTGCGCACCGGCGCAGGAATGAACTATAAGGTCATTCTCACAATGAGCAAAGGGCTTACCGTCACCGTTTTGGATAATTCTAATTCAGAATGGGTACAGGTGCGCACGCCAAGCGGCACACAGGGATGGTGCAGTCGGCAGTATCTTACTATCACAAGCACAACAAACACGAATACCGGGGGAGACTCCTCCTCATCTTCCGCAACTTCAACTGCATCGTCTTCTGAAATATCTTCCTCTGTGTCCTCTTCGGCGTCCTCCTCGTCGTCAGCTTCATCGGGTAGCAACGAAGATTCCAATGATACCGACGGGGATGATGGGGACACCGATACAGAAGGAATCACAGGAGCGACTGTGACGGCGGATGTTCTGCGCCTGCGCGAACAGCCAAATACTTCCTGCAAGATACTGACTAATTTGGTTTTCGGGACAAATCTGCAGGTGCTGAGTGCCCCGGCTTCCGGTTGGGTAAAGGTGCAGACTGCGGATGGCAAGACCGGTTACGTCAGCACGGATTATGTGAAGTTCCAATATTCAAATGGTACGTCCACGGGTGAAGACAATAGTTCAAATTCTGGAACGGGAATAACAGCTTCCACGCTCTCATTGTCATCCAAAACGCAAACTGTGCCTATTGGAAAGACTTTGTATCTAAAGGCGACAACCAATCCAAGCAGTGCGGATGTTACTTGGACAAGCAGCGATACGTCCGTTGCAACGGTTGTAAATGGGTATGTAACCGCGGTTGCAAAGGGCAGCGCTGTAATTACTGCGAAATCCGGATCGGCAACGGCGACTTGCAGTGTAACCGTGACGGATGCGGAACCTGTGCGCACGGCCTATGCTTCGCCAAATATTGCGGGGCCGGGAGAACAAGTGACGCTCACAGCGATTACAGACAACAGCCGGGACGGGGTACGCTTTTATGTAACGAAACCGACCGGCAGGACAACGGTAGTTGAGGCTGTGAGCAGTACATCGGAAACGATTAACGGAGTGACTACGAAGGTCTGGAAAGCGACTACAAACTTTGACGACCCCGGCAGTTACACCGTAGTTGCACTGTCGCGTTCCGGCGGCGCTTACAGCAGTACGGGCTTTACCACAAGTGCCTATGTGACCGAACAAAACGATAAATCTGTGACAACTTCCGAGGAGCGCAGAGTCAGCGATGAGATGCTGGAGCTGATTGCCAATTGGGAAGGATATCGTGCCTATGTCTACATAGACACTATCTCATCCAGCCAGGTTCCAACAATCGGCTATGGCAATACATTGAGTGCAAACGCACAATTTTACAACGGAGTCAGCAAAACGGAAGCTTGGTCCATTATGGTCAACCGTATTAACAACTCTTCCTATACGTCGGAATTGAACAAGATGATTCAGAATAATAATTTCCTGATGAATCAATATCAAGCTGACTGTCTGATTAGTTTTGCCTACAATGTCGGCTCCGGGTATTTTAACAGTTCCACCGAGATGGATTTTATCCGAATTATGAAGAATGCGATACAGCCGCCTGATTTTTCCAAAGGAACATCCTACCAGGCCACTGTGACGAAAGATGCACAGGTAAGGGATAATACAGGAATTCTGTCAGATCCGATTACTTCGGTGAGCAAGGGAACATCTGTCACGGTAATTGACGGGGATTTCTCCGACAAAAATGACGGATGGTATCAAGTGAAATTGGAAGATGGTACGGTCGGTTGGGTCAATTCCGGTTACGTCAGCCTTGAAAATGAGGACGAATTTGTGCATGACCTTAGTTATACCAATGCATACGCATTCGGTACGGAACTGATACGCTGGAATCAAGCCGGAGGCAAGTTCTACACGGGGCTTTTCTACCGCCGGCTCGGTGAGGCCAACGTTTATAACTATGGGGATTACAGCGCTTTGCGCTATAACAAATACGGTTACGGTTATCCGCTTTCGGCCTCATCATTGAAATAAAAAATCTCAATTGAAATAAAAAATCTCATAAGAAATCCACCGGATGGAAGTTTCATCCGGTGGATTTTAATTTACACAGTGGTACAGATGTTTCGATTAGAGTTCCTTAAGCCAGTATTTCCTGTCTAAACTGCGATACTGTACTGCCTCCGCAACATGGGCGGATTGAATGGTTTCGCTCCCATCCAAATCGGCGATGGTGCGGCATACTTTTAAAATTCTGTCGTAAGCACGTGCCGAAAGCCCCAAACGTTCAAAAGCTTTTTTTAACAAAGTTCGCCCGGAGTCGCTCAGACGGCAAAATTCATGCAGACGGTCCGGCCGAATTCTGGCGTTGCAGGTGATACCCGTGCCGCGGAATCGTTCGTTTTGAATCCTGCGGGCTGCGTTGACCCTTCGGCGAATGGCTGCGGAAGTTTCTCCGGCCGCGTGAGAGTCCAACTGGTCAAAATCCACGGGGGGAACCTCAATGTGCAGGTCGAGGCGGTCCAATAGGGGACCGGAAATCCGAGAAAGATAACGTGACACTGCCTGCGGCGAACAGGTGCAGCGCCGCGTTGGATGCCCAAAATAGCCGCATGGACAGGGATTCATCGCCGCGACGAACATCACGGAACAGGGATAGCTGACCGTACCGCCCACCCGGGATATGGTCACGGTTCCATTTTCAATCGGCTGGCGCAGAACCTCCATCGCACTGCGAGAAAATTCGGGAAGTTCATCTAGAAACAGCACACCGTTGTGGGCTAGGGAGATTTCCCCCGGACGAGGAATGCTGCCTCCTCCGGAAAGACCCGCAGGAGAAACCGTGTGATGCGGCGAACGGAATGGCCGCGTGCGAATCAAGGAGCTTCCGGGCGGAAGTGTTCCCGCGACAGAGTGAATTTTGGTGGTTTCTATGGTTTCTTCGAATGTCATTTCCGGCAGAATGGAGGGGATGCGGCGCGCCAACATGCTTTTACCGGAACCGGGCGGCCCTATCAGCAGCACATTGTGTCCGCCGGCGGCCGCAACTTCCAAAGCACGTTTGGCATCATTCTGTCCGCAGACGTCCGCAAAATCCGGGCAGTTTGAAAAGTTCGCAGATCCAGCTTCAGGCGGTTGCAGTGCAGCAATTTGGGTACCGCCGTTTAAGTGCTGCAAAAGCCCTGGAAGATCTGTGACGGGAAAAACGGATATTCCCCGCACCACTGCGCCCTCGGCCGCATTTTGCTGCGGTACGAATAAACGCTTAAACCCCTCTTTGTACGCACGTATTGCCATCGGCAGAACACCGCGTACAGGCCGCAGTTTTCCGTTAAGAGAAAGCTCCCCGATAAACACACTTCCTTCTAAGTCCGCGTTCAGCTGGCCGCTCGCTTTCATCAGCGCAATGAATAATGGAAGGTCGTAAATCGGCCCTTCTTTGCGTTTGTCGGCAGGGGCTAAATTGACGGTAATTTTGCTCACCGGAAAATCAAAACCGCAGTTTTTCATGGCGGCTCGAACCCGGTCGCGAGATTCTTTTACCGCGGCATCCGGAAGACCAACCACTTCAAAGGAGGGAAGTCCGGAGGAAAGATCTGCTTCCACTTCCACAGGAAACGCATCCATTCCGTATAGCCCCATGCTGTATAAATGAGAAACCATTCCGCCGCCTCCTTAAACCAATCTATTTCATTATACCCTGTTCGACATAAATCCGCAATAGAATTCGAAATTGGAATATAACGGTGCGCAGGATGAAGAATTGCGTTGACTTATCGGCTTACATACGGTATGATAAAATCATAGAAAAGTGTAGTGTCATGAGGTGTTTTGCATTGACTGTTCAAAACAATACACAACTGGCCGATTTTACGGATGGTCAGTTGGCTGCACTTGTTCAGAAAGGCGATTCGGACGCATTCGCCGAGTTGACTGCGCGGTATATGTCGTTGATTCGTTATAAAGCTGCGCCGTTTCATTCGGCTCAGTTGGAAACGGATGACCTCTGCCAAGAAGGCTTGGTGGGCTTGTTTCATGCTGCGCGCGCTTACAACTCCGAAAACGGAGCCACATTTAAAACATATGCCGGGACTTGTATCGCAAACCGAATGATTATGGCTTACCGTGCCGCTTTAAGCCGCAAAAATGAACCATTGAGCAATTTTGTATCTCTCAGCGACAGCGAGAATTCTCATTTAGCACTCCAGGCCGACGGATGGGATCCGGAAACCATGCTTACCGACAGTGAAGATGTTGACCAAATTTGGAAAAAAATTCGGTCTATGCTGTCGGAACGTGAGTTGCGTGTGCTGCGGTTATATTTGAGCGGATACAGTTATTCTGAGATTGCCAAAAAACTTTCCATTACGCCAAAGGCTGCCGACAATGCTTTGCAGCGCGCAAGAATGAAGCTCAGAAGCCGTATGAGCACTTAAAATCTGTGCGGATTTTCATTCGGTTGTTCATTTCGGCCTGTTTCCATTTTACATAGGAAATGATTCCGAAACGACTTTACATGGAAATCGTCCGGTAATTTTTCAGTGATGCTTTTTAATCGGGAATCTTAAGATATAAAAAAATGACCCCGTGTTTCATTGGGGTCATTTTTTTAATATGCTTCCAGCCTGCGTCGTTTTCTCAGTTCCCGGCGCTTCAGAGCGGCTTCCCATTCTGCTTTTTCTTCCGGAGTATCGCAGATAAGCCCGGGAACAGGTGTCGGATTCCCGTTTTCATCCAATGCCACCATGACCAGATAGGCGGTGTTGACTAACCGACGTTCTCCGGAAAGTTCTTCCACATAACTATCCACGCGCACTTCCATGGAGGTACGCCCCACATAAGTGATTTTACCTTGCAGTACTACCACGTTGTTGGCAAAAACCGGCGATTTGAACTGAAGACTGTCAATTTCCGCGGTTGTAACATTGCGGTTAGAATGTCTTCGTGCCACGGCACTTGCTATGATGTCAATCCAAGAAACAAGCGTCCCACCGAACAGGCGATTTTGTGGATTTAAGTGGGAATTAAAAACGGGATGAATCTGTTCTGTAATGGAATCTGAAACATGTTTTGCTTTTAATTCTTCCATAAAAAAACCACCGTTTTGTTTTTTCATATCATACCCTGTTTTGGATTTGTTTTCAATAGTCTTCAGTATATATTTTGGCTATGCTTGCGGCATGGAGAAAAATCACTTATAATGAGATGGATTTGGGGGAATTGAAATGGCGTTTCATTCAGCCGAAAAATGTTGTGCGGTGATTGCGGCCGCAGGGCAGTCCACACGCATGGGCAGCGGCATCTCAAAGCAATTTCTGACGATTTTGGGTATGCCGGCCATTGTGTGGACTCTGAAAGCATTTGATGAAGCGACAACTGTTAAACACGTGGTTGTTGTTTGCCGAGAAGAAGATATCGAATACATGAAAAAGTGTATCGTCCGCTATCATATCAAAAAGGTAACAGCGGTTATCCCCGGAGGAAGCTCACGGCAGGAATCGGTTTCCGCAGGGGTACGGCAGCTTGAACCGGATACCGATATCATCGCGATTCATGACGGGGCAAGACCGCTTGTGAAACCTGAAGAAATAGACGCATGTGTGCAGGACGCTGTACGCACGGGGGCATCCGCCTTAGGGGTGCCGCTGAAAGATACAATTAAGAAGATTGATTCCGCACAGTGTGTGCTTTCCACGCCGAAAAGGGAAAGTCTTTGGGCGGTGCAGACTCCGCAAGTCTTTCGGCTGAAACTCTATCGGAGTGCCTTAGAAAAGGCGCAAACAGAAGGGAAAGACTATACCGATGACTGTCAGCTTGTCGAACAGCTTGGGGTTCGGGTACACCTTTGCAAGGGAAGTTATGAGAATATCAAGTTGACCACAGCGGAAGACCTTGTGATTGCTCAGGCAATTTTGGAGCAAAGGAGGAAAACTCGTTGAGAATCGGACAGGGATATGATGTTCACCGTTTGACGGCGGGACGGCGGCTGATTTTGGGCGGCGTCGAGATTTCCTATCAAAAAGGATTGCTTGGCCATTCTGACGCCGATGTGCTGACCCATGCCATTATGGATGCCTTGCTCGGAGCGGCGGCACTCGGCGATATCGGTGCGTTGTTTCCCGACAGTGACCCAAAGTTTCAAGACGCGGACAGTATCGAACTTTTAAAAAAAGTCAATGCTTTGTTAAGGGAGAAAGGCTATAAAATTTGCAATATCGATTCCACCGTAGTTGCACAGGCGCCAAAATTGAGTCCGTATCTTTCGCGGATGCAGGAACGGATTGCGCAGGCATGCGCAATTGATGTTGACTGTGTCAGCGTGAAGGCAACAACCGAAGAACATTTGGGATTTACCGGATCAGGGGAAGGAATTGCCGCGCAGGCAATTTGCCTGATTGATTCCGTTCCTTCATAAAGAGAATGCGATAAAGTGAAATAATCAAACGGCTTGCCGCAGCATATTCTGTTAGTAAAAGCAAAGGGGTGATTGTTGTGGGCAAGCCGTTAATTATTGTTGGCTCCATTACGAATGCCTTGAGAAGCCGCGACTTATTGGCGTGGAGGGGTATTCGTTCCTATGTGGAAAGAACACCCCGCAGCGGTCCTAACGGGGGCTGCGGGTACAGTATATATGTTCCCAGACGTGCAGATGAAGCTGAAACTATTTTGCGCCGTCACGGAATCAGGGTAAGAGGACGAGCGGAAAGAGGTGGCCTATCATAATTTATTTGGATAATGCGGCCACCACGTACCCGAAACCGAACTCGGTGAGAAACGCGGTGACTCTTGCACTTCGCAAATACGGAGCGAATCCCGGCAGGGCAGGACACAGTATGTCCATGGCTGCTGCGGAAGAAATTTACCGCTGCCGTACAGCGGCGGCGGATTTTTTTCACGCGCCCGGACCGGAATGTGTTGCGTTTACGCTCAACTGCACTCATGCAATCAATTATGTTCTAAAAGGTATTTTAAAACCGGGGGATCATGTGGTAACGTCCTGCATCGAGCATAATGCGGTGTCCCGTCCGCTTTATGCGCTTTCCTTAGCTGGCGTGGAAGTCACGGAAGCTCAGGTGTATCCAGGTGACAATGATACAACGGTGGATTCCTTTCGAAAATCCATCCGTGCCAATACACGGCTGGTTGTATGCACCCATGCCTCCAATGTATGGGGGTTTCGGCTGCCTGTGGAACGCATTGCCGCGCTATGCCACGAATATCGGATTCCGATTGCAGTCGACTGTGCACAGTCCGCGGGCGTTCTTCCCATCGATATGGAGGACAGCAGAATCGATTATCTTTGCATTGCGGGACACAAGGGGCTTTACGGCCCAATGGGAACGGGCATGCTGATAACGGCCAATGGCAGTGAACTTGCCACACTTGTGGAAGGCGGAACCGGAACGAACTCCGCCGAGGCTCAGCAACCGGAAGCTATGCCGGAGCGCATGGAAAGCGGCACGCAGAATATGCCCGGAATTGCCGGCCTGCACGCAGGAATCGAATTTGTTCGTGCACGCGGAACCAAACGAATTTTTGAACATGAGATCAGCCTTGTTCGGTATTTGTATCGGCGTTTAGCGCATATGAAAAATATCCGTCTTTATACCGATGAACCCGACCCGCGCTATTTTGCGCCCGTGCTGTCCTTTAATGTGGGAGACCTGCCCAGTGAAATTGTCGGCAGGAAATTGAATGAGCACGGGATAGCGGTTCGGGCAGGACTGCACTGTGCCCCCGCTGCACATCGATTTTGCGGAACACTGGAACAAGGCGCGGTTCGCGTCTGCCCCTCCGTGTTCACACGCAGGGCAGAAATGGATCGGCTGGTTCAAGTTTTGGCGTCAATTCACTGAAATTTTGAGTAAGAAGGGATTGATTCTAAAATCATATATGATAAAATGAATATAAAGAGCAGTCTTCAGTTCGGATTGTTTTGCGCTAAATGAACACCGTTAACGGTTTTGCAAATTTATGAAATATCGGGTCTCAGCGCCCAGTTCTACAGGAAAGGGTCAAACATATGGACTTTATCATCAGCCTATGGAATGTCTTTCTTCAGCTGATTAAAAATTTCCGAATTGCCGACGCATTGGATATCCTCCTTGTTACGTTTGTGATTTATAATGCAATTAAACTTGTTCGTGAAACACGGGCAGGTCAGCTGGTGCGTGGAATTCTGATCCTATTAGTTGTTTGGATCCTTTCCTATTGGCTTAATCTGTTTTTAATTCGAAGTATTATCAATTATTTATTTCAATTTGCCTTTATTGCGGTTCTCATCGTTTTTCAGCCGGAAATTCGGCGCGCTTTGGAGCAGATTGGCCGCAGCGGAATCCGCGCCGGAAAAGGGTGGAACTTTGGGCTGAATTTTGTTTCAAGTGAAGAGGAAGAAAGACTACAAAAAAGCCGTAAGGCAGTGAATGCAGTTGTTGATGCAGCCGTTCAAATGTCCCGGCAGAAAACCGGGGCATTGATTGTATTTGAACTGAAAACAAAATTGGGAGATATTATAGATACGGGCACCATTGTGGAGGCTATGCCCTCCGCTCAAATTCTCTGCAATATATTTTTTAATAAAGCTCCTTTGCATGACGGTGCCGTGATTATCCGCGATGGAATGGTATATGCTGCGGGATGTATTTTGCCGCTGACGAAAAACGACAATGTCAGCATAGAACTCGGTACACGCCATCGGGCCGCAATTGGCATGAGCGAAAATTCCGATGCGGTGATCGTGGTTGTTTCGGAAGAAACCGGTCAGATTTCCGTTGTGACAAACGGAACCATCACAAGAAATTACACCAGAGAAACGCTCAACAGCGAGCTGGAGAACTTGGTGCTTTCACAAAACGCGGAATCGGATGAGAAAAAACAGAACTGGATTTCTTCCTTTCGGAGGACAAAAAAACAATGAAAATCAAGAAATTTTCCATCAATCGGCTGTTTTATAATAATAAATTTGTACTGTTTTTCTCTCTGATTATTTCCATCTTTTTATGGCTGTTTATTACCTCTACGGATACAGAAAACCACCCGCGTGCGATTACCAATGTCCCCATTGAGATTACCTTGTCCGACGCGGCACAGGCGGACGGGTTGAAGGTGTTCAGTCCGGTGAATAAAACGGCTACCGTGTATATTAAAGGAAACAGTCTGGTCGTCAACCAGGTAAATGCAGATGACTTGAAAGTGGTGGCGCCTTCCGCTGCCTCCATTACTTCTCCCGATACTTACACTCTTCCTTTAACGGCGCAGAAAACAGAAAAACGGAATCTGACAGATTTTACCGTGTCCTATGTTTCGCCGGAACAGGCCATTGTTGTTGTGGATCGCTACAAGGAAAAGACTTTTAAAATCCAGAGCAATATCGTGTATCCAACGGATTATCAAGCGGATGATTCTTACTTTGTTTCAACCACCCCAACGCTCAGCAGTGATACAGTGACGGTATCCGGGCCGGAAAAGCAGGTTCAGCAGGTCAACCGCGTTGCATTTGAATATCAAGTAACGGATACTTTGAGAGAAACGAAAAATTTCACAGCCGATCTTATCATGTACGACGCGAACGACAATGTGATTACGGACAGCAGTTTGACACTCAGCCAGGAACAGGTTGAAGTGACGCTTCCGGTTTTGCCGAGAAAAGTTCTGCGCTTGAATGCCACTTTCACCAACAAACCAGCCGGTTTGCAGCTCGGCTACGGAAAAGTTTCCATCTTCCCTCGAACCATTGAGGTAGCAGGTCCCGCGGATGTGCTGAATAATTTGTCTGAGCTAAGCCTTGCACCGATTGATTTTTCAAATGTAAGCCCGCAAAGCAATCAGTTTGAAATGGCCGTCAATCTTCCGTCAACATGCAAAAATCTCAGCAATATTCCGTCCGCGGAGGTTACTTTGGATTTAAGCGATATGTCAACACGGAACATCACGGTAACGGATTTCAGTATCAAAAATCTCAGTGCCGGTAAAACGGCAAAAATATATACAAAAGCTTTGGATGTGACGGTTGTAGGACCGGAAGAGGAAATTTCGAAACTCACGGCTAACAATTTGATTGCTGAAGTGAATATGTCGGATAGCGAAACAGCAACCGGCCAAGTCCAAATGCCGGTTACGTTCAGCATCAGTAATGCACCCAGTTCCTGGGTATACGGCAGCTATACGGTGGACTTGAGTATTAATGGGTAAGAATTTTCTGTTTTGCGTGCAGGCATTAGGTGTTTTTATTCACCCTAGGGAATGAACCGGATCGTATTTGCATATTTTTGTATCAGGTAAAACTTAGGGGGAATGGGTGTGAAAAAGTTTGGATGCCTCATTGTTGCGTTTGTGTTGTGTATGACAGCAACCGGCTGCCACAACGGAAATTCCCCCTCGGCCGAATCGGCTTCTTCTCAGCAGATATCCGAAGCCGAACAGACGGCCGTAAAAGAATTGGTAACGGAGTTTGGAAGGCAATTGTGCGAGGTTTCTATAAACGGGCTTGATACCTCGGCTGCTGGCGATATGCAGAAATATTACGGCGATTATGTTGCGCCTTCGCTGTTGGAAAAATGGGAGGCGGATCCGTCATCCGCTCCGGGTCAGATAACATCAAGTTTCTGTCCCGACGGCATTCATATTTTTTCCATTCACCGACTGGCTGAAGACAACTATGATGTATCCGGAGAAATCCTGGAGACTGCGTCTGCGGAGTCGTCCGGCGGTACTTCGCCGAATAAACTGGGCATTAAGCTCTCTGTCAAAAAGATTGGAGGCCGATGGATGATCGTTGACGCTGCACTGGATCGAGAAACTTCCTCGGACAATGTTGTTTATGAAAACAGCAAATATGGGTTCGTTGTTACACTTCCGTCGAGTTGGAAAGCTTGTACTGTCCGCACGGAAGAATGGCAGGGATATTCGCTGGTTCCGGGGCAGGAAGGCAAAATAACGGAAACCGGACCTCAAATCTTTATTCGCCACCCGAAGTGGACAAAAGAAAATCCAAGGCAGGATATCCCGATTCTGGTATTTACCCTGCAACAGTGGGATGAAATTCAAAATGAGCAGTTTCACATTGGTGCGGCTCCCATCGGGCCAAGTGAGTTGGACCGCAATTCTCAATATGTCTTTGCTCTGCCGGCACGTTATAATTTTGCGTCCTTACCCGGCAGTGAAGAAGTGGATGATTTAATTCGCAATGGGGCAATAAAGGCAACCGACCGGATTGACGTTTCTTAATGCAGCATCAATAAACAGGGCCGGGCGAATACCCGGTCCTGCTCCATGTAGATTCTCTTTTCCATATGAATTTATTCTGTCAGCATTCGGGCAGTGAGAGCCTTGATTTTAATTCCCTGCTGCAGGAACATTTTTTCATGTTCCGTTTGTATGTTGTCCTGAGGAGGATTTTCATAGAGATCCTCTGTTTTCCAGAATATCTGGAAACCGCAGGATTGGAGATATTCAATGGTGTCCACATACAGTCCATAGTCGTCCGTTTTAAAATGCAGTTCGCCGCCAGGGGACAGAATCTGTCGGTAGTGGACTAACTGCCGCGGATGTGTCAGGCGGCGTTTCTGATGTTTTTTGCGAGGCCACGGATTGCAGAAATTGATATAAATTCTTTCCACTTGGTCTTCGGGCCCCATAGCGTTATGAATGTTTTCAATATTGAGCGCCGTTAAAATGACATTATCCACAGGACGGCCGGCTTCTCGGAATGCCTGCTCAATATTTCTGCGGGCAGGTCCTAAAACGGCATCCTTTAAATCAATTCCAATATAATTGATGTGCGGATGGGTGGGAGCAGCTCCCGCAAGAAATAGGCCTTTCCCGCATCCAAGTTCCAGATAAATCGGCTGTTGTCGGGCAAAAAGGCTGTGCCAGCGGCCTAAATTTTGTTCCGCATTTCGGTAGAAATAAGGGCAGGCATTCAGTTCCGGAGTTGCCCAGCGTTTGGCTCTCATTCTCATGTTAAGCTGACACCTTCCCAATTTTTACAAACATCCACCCAGCGCAAACTTTTCGAGAGCTCAAACAGCTCTTCGCAAGTCAGTTCTACGCACGAATTTGCACTGCCGCCCGCTGGGTAAACGGTATCAAAACGCTTGAGGGATATGTCGCAGAAAACCTGCGCTCCGGGCGGATTATCAAACGGACAGACTCCGCCGATTCGATACCCCGTCAGCGGTTCCACCTCTTCAGCACTGAGCATTTTTGCTTTCATTCCGAATTCACGTTTAAACTTAGCGTTGTCTATTTTAGCATCCCCTGCGGCGACAATCAGAATGCAGCCGTTTTCGCTGCGAAAGGAGATTGTTTTGGCGATTCTGCCCGGTTCCACCCCCAGGGCTTTGGCAGCAAGTTCCACCGTTGCGCTGGAAACCGAGAACTCCCGCAGCCTGTCCTGCATGGAAAATTGGGATAGATATTGTTTTACCTTGATGACGGACATCGTTTTCATCCTCCTGTTCCTTTATGCAAATGATTATAACACAAAGAAAAGGATGGGTAAGCAAATATCTTATCTTTTTAAGGTGAAAATGTCTAATTTGTATAATCGAGTAGCAAAATTTGTATATTTCGCTTCCGAAATTTGTATGGAACAACGAAGATTCTATCAGATGTGTCGCTCATTTTGCTGGACTTTCTCGGCAAAAGTGGTATAATTCTACATAGGTTTGTTTATTAGATTTGCTTTTTCAGGGGGAAATTGATGCACCCAAAAAAAAGATTGTATTTTGCGTTACTTGTATTGCTGTGTGCAGCAGCTGCACTGGCAGTTTTTTTCTGGATGCGTATACAAGAAAAAAATGCGGAATATCAAAGCACGGGCTTTGCCATGGGAACATATATCCAGCAAACTGTATACGGCGAAAACAGCGAAGAAGCTGCAGCATTAGCCTTGAGTAAGATAAAGGAATTGGAAAACCGAATTTCATGGCGGATTGAAGATTCCGATATTGCCCGCTTAAACGAAGCCGCAGGCACTGATTGGATTTCCGTCGATCCCCGAACTGTATCCCTGCTCGCTAAAAGTTTGGACATAGCTCAAAAGTCGGATGGCGCTTATGACCCCACCATCTTGCCGGTGTCGTCGCTTTGGGATTTTGGAGGGGACAACCAACATGTACCGGCCGAATCGGATGTGCAGAATTTCCTCGCATATGTCGATTACCGGAATTTGCGTGTTGATACAGAAAATGCCCAAGCGTCGCTGAAGTTTCACTACAATGCAATTGACCTTGGCGGAATCGGCAAAGGTGCGGCATGTGACGATGCCATTGAAGCTTATCGCAGCGCCGGTGCGGATTACGGGGTGATTGCTGTGGGCGGCAGCGTCGGCGTTTATGGGTCAAAACCGGACGGGTCACTCTGGCATATCGCCATTCGAGATCCGGATACAACGGATGAAAATGCCGGTGCCATGGGGCAGATTGACCTTGCTTCCGGGTTTGTTTCCACTTCCGGAACCTATGAAAAGACCTTTACCGAAAATGGTGTGACCTATCATCATCTTTTGAATCCGAAAACAGGATACCCTGAAAATAACGGATTGGTTTCCGTTACGGTAAAGGCGGACAACGGTGCTGTCAGCGATGCACTTTCTACCGCTTGTTTTATACTCGGCAAAGAGAAGGGAATAAAACTTTTGGAAGAATACAATGCCGACGGCGTGTTCATTGACTCGAGCCATCGGGTTACTGTTACCGATGGCCTAAAAGAAAGTTTTCAGATTACCAATGATAAATATATCCTTACAGATTGACTAATTCCCTTGATTCACTTCGACTCTGATTCCGGACTTTCTGGGTCGGGCGTCGTGACTAAATATATATTTCTATATTTTCATTAGTTTAGTATGTATTGGAGGATTTCAACATGGAATTGACTTTTCCCACAAAGCCATTCAAAACGCATGGCGGTGCGGCGGTTCCTCACAGGAAAAATACCGCACAAGTGGAATCCGTCATGCTGCCGCCTCCTGAGCAAGTTGTCTTGCCCATGCAGCAGCATGTAGGTCCCCCTTGTACGCCGACTGTCAAAGTTGGGGACACTGTTTTGATTGGACAAAAAATTGCTGACAGTACTGCCTTTGTCAGTGCGCCGATTCATGCCACTGTTTCCGGTAAAGTCAGCGCAATCAAAAAAGTAACCCTTTCCGGCGGACAGTATATGGATGCGGTTGTAATCGATTCGGACGGAAAAATGGAAGTTTCCCCGGATATCAAGCCGCCGGTCATTAACAGCCTTGAAGAATTTCTCAGTGCTGTCCATGATTGCGGTCTGGTTGGTCTTGGCGGTGCGGGATTCCCGACTCACGTCAAGCTGAAGATTCCGGATGATAAACATGTGGACACGCTGATTATCAATGCAGCGGAGTGTGAGCCTTACATAACTTCGGACAACCGGTGCGCCATAGAAGATACCGATAATATCTTTACCGGTGTCCGCGCAGTGAAACACTGGCTTGGTTTGCATCGCGTAATTTTGGCGGTGGAAGGAAATAAGCCGGATGTCATTGCAAAATTTAATTCTGTTCTCAGTGAAAGCAAGGAAGAATCCGACAAGGAAATCAAGGTGCTTGAGCTGCGTTCGAGCTACCCGCAGGGCGCGGAAAAGGTGTTGATTCAATCCTGCACCGGCCGCAAAGTCCCGATGGGTAAGCTTCCTGCGGATGCGGGATGCGTTGTGATGAACGTCACATCCTGTGCTGTGCTGGGCAATTATTTAAAAACGGGGATGCCTCTTGTGAAAAAGCGTCTCACGATTGACGGTTCCGCAATTAAGGAGCCCAAAAATGTCATTGTTCCAATCGGCACAAATATCCGCACGATTATTGATTTCTGCGGCGGATATAAGGCAACACCGAAAAAGATTCTGATGGGCGGCCCCATGATGGGCGTGTCCATTGTCAGCGACAATCTGCCTGTCATCAAGCAGAATAACGCCATTATTTGTCTGGATGAAAAGGAAGCGCACAAGTTAGAACCTTCTGCTTGCATCAATTGCGGACGCTGCGTGGCAGGCTGCCCGATGAATTTGATGCCGACACTGCTTGAGAAAAACGCAGTTGCCAAACGAGTGGATCAGTTAAAAGAGTTATGCGTCATGGATTGTATGGAATGCGGCTGCTGCTCGTTCAACTGCCCGGCGGGCCGTCCGCTGGTTCAGGCCATTCGTCTTGGCAAGTCACTGGTTAGAGCGGAGGGGAAGAAATAATGGAAGAAAGATTAGTTGTATCGTCCTCGCCTCATATTAGATGCGGGGTAACAACCAGAAAAATTATGTTGGATGTCATCTTGGCGCTGGTGCCGGCTGCTATCGCATCAGTGATTGTATTCGGACCGCGCGCACTTCTTATCATCGGTGTCACGATTGCATCATGCGTACTGAGTGAGTACATATCCCGCAGAGTCATGAAAAGGGATAATACCATTGGCGATTTGAGCGCGGTGGTAACCGGTTTGCTGCTCGCCTTTAACCTGCCGGTATCCATCAACCCTGTCATGGCTGCTTTTGGCGGTATGGTAGCGATTGTTGTTGTAAAACAGATGTTTGGCGGAATTGGTCAGAACTTTGTCAACCCGGCTCTGACAGCTCGTATCATTATGCTGAACTCCTTCCCAACGGATATGACAACCTGGGTGCAGCCCCGGTCCTATCTGGGGGATGCCGTTACCACAGCTTCACCGCTCGGCATTTTACAGGAAGGCGGTTCTGTGGAACAATTGCCCAGCCTTTTGAATATGTTCGTCGGTAATACCGCCGGATGCTTGGGTGAAACCTGTGCGCTGGCATTGATTCTCGGAGGAATTTATCTTGTGATCCGCAAAGTGATTTCTCCGATTATACCGCTGTGCTATATTGGTACCGCCGCGGTATTGTCCGCTGTGATGGGCAGAGATGTATTGATTGATTTGCTTTCCGGCGGTCTGATGCTCGGCGCAATCTTCATGGCGACCGACTATGCAACTTCTCCGATTACACCGAAAGGTAAGGTTATTTTCGCCATCGGATGCGGTATTATCACCATGCTGATTCGTCAATTCGGCAGCTTGCCGGAAGGTGTTTCGTACTCCATTGTTATCATGAATATTATTGTGCCGCTGATTGACTCCGCAACGCGTCCTGTGGCATTTGGAAAGGAGCCTGTGAAAGATGAAGTTCAGCGCTAAGGATGTTCTGCATCCCACTCTGATTCTTGTTCTCATTTGCCTTGTTATGACAGCTTGCTTGGCCGGCACCAATCTGCTGACAAAGGATGCTATTGCGGCTCAGAATGAAAAACTGGCCGAACAGTCCCGCAAAGAGGTTTTGCCTACGGCTGATTCTTTTGAGAAGTCCGACAAGAGCGATATCTGCTACGTTGGCAAAACAGGCAGCGACATTGCCGGATATGTCTTTACAACCGAAGCCAGCAGCTACGGTGGAAAGATTCAGGTTATGACCGGTATTGATACGGAAGGTAAAGTTACGGGTGTTGTTTTGCTGAGCACCAGTGACACACCGGGTCTTGGTTTAAACGCGCAGAAAGAATCTTTCCGTGACCAATATAAACAACAAGTTCCGGAAAACGGCTTTGAAGTGGTGAAAGACGGCGTAGCAGCGGATGGCCAGATCAATGCCATCACCGGTGCTACCATCTCCAGCAGAGCCGTCACAACTGCAGTAAACGAAGCGGTTGAAGAATATCAGAAAGTTAAGGGTGGTGAGTAAAATGGCCAAAAACAGCCTTGGAAAAGAATTTACAAAAGGTATCATTAAAGAAAATCCCGTACTGCGCCTGGTTCTTGGCTGTTGTGCAACTCTGGCTGTTACAACTGCGGCCAGCAACGCAATCGGAATGGGACTTGCCACAACCTTTGTTCTGGTATGTTCCAATGCCGTTATTTCTCTTCTGCGCAACGTTATCTCCGATAAGGTTCGTATTCCGAGTTATATTGTTATCATCGCAGGATTTGTGACCATTGTACAAATGCTGGTGGAAGCGTTTTCCCCAACGTTGAGAGATAAATTGGGTATTTATCTTCCGCTGATTGTTGTAAACTGCATTATTTTCGGACGTGCCGAAATGTTTGCCAGCAAAAACAAAGTGCTCCCTTCCATTTTAGACGGACTTGGAATGGGCATCGGCTTTACCGCCACACTGCTTGCGATGGGTATTATCCGTGAGTTGTTCGGCAGCGGCACAATTTTTGGAGCTCCCATTCTTTCCAGCTTTATGCCGCCGATTATTGTCTTTCTGCTTCCTCCGGGAGGATTCTTTGTCTTTGGTATTCTGATTGCAATTGCCAATAAGATGTCCGGGGAAGGCAAAAAAGTGGAGAACATTGGCTGCAGCGGATTTACCGGCTGCGCAGGGTGTGCTCTTTCCTCAAATTGCTCCCTTATCGCAGACAAAGACAAGGAGGCTGAAACGAAATGATAAAATCCCTTTTTGCGATTTTTCTGACCGCTATCTTAACGGAAAACTACATCCTCAATAAGTTCCTCGGCATCTGCCCGTTTTTGGGTGTTTCCAAAAAACGCAGCAGTGCAACCGGCATGAGCGTTGCCGTTACCGTGGTTATGGTGATTGCAACAGCCGTTACATGGCCGATTTATTACGGAGTTCTGGTACCGAATGGGTATGAATATCTGGAAACGATTGTTTTCATTCTGGTTATTGCGGTGCTGGTACAGCTGATTGAAATTGTGCTTAGAAAATATATTCCCTCCTTGTATAATGCTCTGGGCGTTTACCTGCCGCTGATTACGACAAACTGCGCCGTGCTCGGTGTAACCATGCTGGTGCTTGATAAGCACACAGCGGATCCGGCGAGTTTCGGTTATCTGCAGGCGCTGGTGAATGCATTTGGCGCCGGTATCGGATTTATGGTTGCTCTGGTTATGTTCTCCGGCGTACGTGAAAGATTGGAACTGAATGATGTGCCGAACTTCATGAAGGGCCTGCCGATTACTCTGGTTGCCGCGTCTCTGGTATCCCTGTCGTTTCTCGGCTTCTCGGGTCTTGTCAACGGCATGCTGGGTTAGGAGATGATAAACAATGAATGATATTTTACTTCCAATACTGATTCTGGCTGTAATTGGACTGGTTGCCGGTCTGCTTCTTGCAATTGCCTCCATTGTGATGGCAGTGCCAAAGGATCAAAAAGCTGAAGATATCCGTGCAATGCTTCCGGGCGCAAACTGCGGCGCATGCGGTTACTCAGGCTGCGATGGTTATGCACAAGCGCTTGCAAAAGGGGAGGCAAAACCGGGCCTGTGCCCTGTTGGCGGCAGTGATGTTGCGAATTCTATCGCTGCCTATCTGGGTGTTGCGGCGTCCTCGGTGGAACCACATATGTCCGTTGTTCGCTGCCTGGGCAGCCATGACAATACTACGGATCGCGTAGAATATGAGGGTATTACAAGCTGTGCAGCAGCGGCAGCGGTCGCGGGAGGCCCCACAAGCTGTACTTATGGCTGCATTGGCCTAGGCGATTGCGTCAATGTTTGTAATTACAATGCGCTCAGCGTACGCAACGGCGTTGCAATGGTGGAACCGAAGAATTGTGTCGCCTGCGGTATGTGCATAGATGCTTGCCCGCGTCACCTTCTGACATTGGTACCGGTCAAGAAACAGGCAATTGTTCTGTGCAGTAACTGCGACAAAGGTGCTGCTACCAATAAGGTCTGCAAGGTTGGCTGCATTGGTTGTATGCGCTGTGAAAAGACCTGTAAATACGACGCTATCCATGTGAAGAATTTCGTAGCATCGGTCGACCCCGAAAAATGCGTTGGCTGCGGGGAATGCGTCGATGTATGCCCAAGGCATATCATTGGGCTGTATAACGCCTAATTGTTTGCAAAAACCGGAGGATCTTTGCAGATCTTCCGGTTTTTCTTAATTTAACCCTTGATTTCGGCAAAGTTTTAGTATATAATATCCTATGTTGCCGCTCCCATTGGGAATGACAATAGAAGTATGCCGGTGTGTTGGAATTGGCAGACGAGACAGACTCAAAATCTGTTGTCCGAAAGGGCGTGTGGGTTCGAGTCCCACCACCGGCACCAACCGAAAAAGCCCGCATGAGTGCTGAAATCTAGTATTCATGCGGGTTTTGCCGTTTTTGAGTCTTAGAACGCAAACTGTCTATCAGCTCACGGGTTTCATCGTTAAATACAACGATGGAGTATAATAAAGTTCGCAATTTTCTAAAAGCATGGAAAAGTTATTGGGACTCCGATAAAATGAATAGTGCGAAAAACATTCAAAAAATGAACACAATCCATCTCGCCGTGATTACCGCTGCGGCTATCGGCCGCGTCGGCTGGATAAATAATCCTTTCCGCAGTCAAGTCAGTACAATGACGAAAGGACTTAATGAGCAGGTACAGTACTTCCGCAGCCGACCCTTGACGAATCGTTATCCTGTAATTTGGACAGATGCACTGTATGAAAAAATCCGTATGGATGGCCGTGTTGTCAGCATGGCTGTGATGGTAGTTAGCGGCGTCAATGAAATCGTGGTCTGAAAACACCGCTCCTGGTGATTTCAGACGCAAATAAAGGGCTGATTGCTGCGATCCGCGAGAGCTTTCCGGGGGCCTCCTGGCAACGGTGCAAAGTTCATTTTATGCGAAATATTTTAGCTCACATACCCCAGAAGGAAAAAGAGTCCTTTGCGGCTCAACTGAAAGAAATTTGGTTGGCACCCTCCGCTGAAATAGCTAGACAGCGCGCGGAGCAAATATCAGAACAATATGGAAAACGCTTTCCAAAAGCAATTGAACTCCTGGAAGATGGACTGGAAGATTCTCTAGCTTTCTATGCTTTTCCGGAACTTGATGCCCGCAAAATTTCTTCAACTAATATGCTGGAACGGCTGAACAAGGAAATCCGCCGCAGAACCAGCGTAGTAGGAATATTCCCTAATCCGGATTCCTATCTACGTCTGGTAACAACATGTCTCATGGAATATGCGGAAGACTGGTCTGTTTCCAGAGCATACTTAAACCCAAAATCTATTCTTTCATTGTTAAGCGCAGCCTAATTCATTTTCCGGAGTCCCGAAAGTACGAGCTTCCCTTGACACTAGCTGTTGTGTTGGTACAATAAATACATGAATCAGAAACTGAAAACAGAGGGAGATATGGGCGAAACCATAACCATCTCCCGTGCAGAATATGAAAAACTGAAATCTTTACAAGAGCAAAATGCTGAACTGTTCCAACAGATTCGATGACTTATGAAGCAAATACATTTGGCAAAAAAGGATATTGGCGCTTCTTCCGAAAAAGTATGTCCACTGCCTGCCCGGCCGACACCATCAGCCAAATGATTTTAGGCATGCCCGCTGAATTTAAGGCACTGTGTTTCGTAAGTTCGATATATTGCGGAGGAAACTAAAATGAGTGATATTTATGAAATCATTGCAAATAAAATGGAGAACATGAGTAAAACCCAAAAGAAAATAGCGGATTACATCTTAAAGCACCGGTCTGAAATCTCTTTTATTAAAATTAAAGATTTAGCCGCAAGAGTAGGCGTCAGCGAAGCGAGTATCATTCGATTCGGCAACTTTTTGGGGTATTCCGGCTATTCGGAACTGCAGCATTTATTTCAAGATGTAACACAGAAGAAACTGACTGTAAAAGAGCGGCTCGAAATGTCCTATGAAGCGTATGAAAACAAAGACATTGGCGATGTGTTTCATGAAGAGATTGCACATTTAAAATACACGCTTGATAATATCAACAACGAGAATTTTTATCAAGTCATCGATGAGATATTAGCGGCCAAAAGAATTTTTATTATTTGCGGCAGAAGTGCCTATGCATTAGGTTACTTTTTTCAGTACTATTTAAAAATGATACTGGGGGAAACCTATTTAATCAGCCATTTTGACGGCAATGAAGATCAGCTCATCAGCTTAGGAAAAAACGATTTAATCATCGGTCTTACCTTTGAACGCTATACGAAGCAAACCATCCAGCTAGTTGAATATGCCTACAAGAAAAAAGCTAAAATTGTGGCAATTACCGACTATATGACGTCCCCCATTATTCGATATTCATCTTGCTACTTACTGGCAGCCACGAAAATGTCCACCTACCTTGATTCATTTGTGGCGCCGCTTGCGGTGATTAATACGATTCTGACGTACATTGGCAAAAAGAAAAATAAAAAAATAGAACAAAGAACAGCAGAATTCGAAAAAATGTGGAGCAGCATGGATATATTCGAATAACCACCTGCCCAGCAGTTATTTTCTCCTGTGGCTTGCTGCAAGTTAGTTTTTGCAAATTTAAGAAATTTTTATTTCATTTTAATTTAATTATGAAATTTATATTGACAAATTCGTCGTGCTATGATATGGTATAGTCGCAAGATACAATGGTGTATGTGTGAAAAACGCATGCACCGTTTTTTGCTTTTTTTGGGAAAAATCGTCCCATTTCAGGACACTGCAAAGTCAATCGATTGCTTTGTATGGGGTAGTTTTTCATCAAGACACAGCTGCAGCAAGGAATATAAACGCACAAAAAAGGAGACGGGAGCAATGGGTATAACCATGGAGGATATCTTACACGCATATGAACAAAAGACACCGAAGTCGAAAGCTTTGCATGAGAAAGCCGTAAACATTATTCCGGGCGGGATTACTGCCAATGTAAAATATTTTGAACCTTATCCTATTAGTATGGAAAAGGGGGAAGGCGCATGGTTGTACGATGTTGACGGAAATAAATATGTAGATTATTTATTATCGTACGGACCGCTGATCCTAGGGCACGGACATCCAGTGGTAAAAAACGCCATTATGGAGCAGCTCCAAGAGAATCAAGCAATCTTGTACGGCACACCGCATGAACTGGAAGTGAAATTCGCGAAAAAAATTCAGGAATTATATCCAAGCATTGAGATGCTGCGGTATACCAATTCCGGTACAGAGGCAACATTGTTTGCACTGCGGTTGGCCTACGCCTACACCAAAAAATACAAAATCGGCAAGTTTGAGGGGCATTATCACGGAGGATACAATCAAGTGCTAGTCAGTGTGAACCCTCCGTTAGAGGAAGCAGGAGATGTCAAATCTCCAAACTCTGTTCCGGAAAGCCTTGGCTTAGAGCCGTACCAGCTTGAAAATACCATTGTACTCCCGTTTAATGATTTGGAAGCCTGTATTGAAATTCTAAAAGAGCATAAAGATGAAATGGCCGCAGTCATTATGGAACCGATTTTAGCCGGATATATTCCTGCTGCAAAAGAATTTATGCAAGGACTGAGAAAAGCCACTGAAGAGCTGGGTATTTTACTGATTTTTGACGAGGTGAAAACCGGATTTCGGTGCGGCTTGACTGGCGCACAGGGATACTACGGAATCAAACCGGATATCACCGCCATGGGGAAAGTAATCGGTGCAGGCTTTCCAATGGGCGTTGTAGGCGGTAAGCGGGATATTCTGATGCAAGCTGCACCGCTGTCAAACTCCGATGTTTTTGATATATCGTCAAGCAAACGTTCTAAAGCCAAAGACGTCCTGTTTCACAGCGGCACTTACAATGGTCACCCATTAATTTTAAAGGCTGGGTTAGCAACCATTGAACTGCTGGAAAAGAAAATGGATTTGATTCTAGAAAGAACGAATCAATTAAGGAAGGGCCTTGAACAATGTTTTGCAGATAAGGGCATCCAAATGCAGACCGTTGGTTTAGGAACCGTGTTCAATATCTTGTTAACGGACCACAAGATTGAAAAATATAGGGATATTCAAACGGCAGACCTCGAACTGAGAAAGAAAATCGATTATGCGCTGTTATCAGAAGGAATTTACAACAAACCGACGAATCGTTATAGTATGTCCATTGCTCATGATGAGCAGGTTATCGACTATACACTCAACGCTTATCAGAAAGTACTAAATAAAATTTAACAGCGGTTATTGTACAAGGGCGTATGAAAATCACATGGATTTCATACGCCCTATTTTTATCATATGAAAACTCCCGGCTATGCCGGGATGTTCAGAAAAGCTTAAGCGATGAGAAAATAAAAGTTCCTTTTGATATAATGAAGTTGCGGTCTGCCAACTGCAACAGAATATATCAAAAGGAGACATTCGAAATGAAAACGAATGATATAGATAGTTTAAATCATACGAGTTGGAATTGCAAATATCATATAGTTTTTGCACCCAAGTATCGTAGAAAAGTAGCATATGGAAAACTGCGAATAGAAATAGGAAAAATATTGAGAGAACTATGCAATTGGAAGCAAGTAGAAATCATAGAAGGAGAGGTATGTCCTGACCATATTCATATGTCGGTTAAGATACCACCGAAGATGAGTGTTTCAGGGTTTGTTGGGTTTCTTAAAGGAAAAAGCACACTGCTGATTTTTGAGAGACATGCAAATTTAAAGTACAAGTATGGAAATCGCACATTTTGGTGCAGGGGTTATTTTGTAGATACAGCAGGGAAAAACGATAAAGCGATAGCCAAGTACATCAAAAATCAGTTAGCGGAAGATCAAATTGAGGATCAAATGACGCTCAAGGAGTATGTAGACCCGTTTACGGGTAGCAAGTAACAGACTTTTCGCAAGTGCAGATCGTATCAGCGCCTTGAGGCGCAGCCAGTAAAACAGGGCTTTGCCCGCATATGAAGAACCCCCGGCTTAGCCAGGGGGTTACTATTTATTATCACAATATTATGAAAAAGAGAGGTTGAGCTCATGAATAAAGTTAGCATAGTAAAAAAGCAAAAACTGAAAATGTGGCAGATTATTTTAATTGCATTAGTGTTAGGAATGATTTTCGGTATCTTTTTAAGTGCTCTTGGCGGCACAGAAGTGGGTTGGATTGCCGGTATTTGTGACCTGATGTCCTTTTTAGGAAATGTTTTCATCCGACTCATTCGTATGGTTGTGGTTCCGCTCGTTTTCTTTTCCATTGTGGCTGCCATCGTGGATTTAAAGAATATCAGGGAACTGCGAAATATTGGGGTCAAAACTGTTCTATTCTTTACGTTGACCAGTGCAGTTGCCATTACAATTGGTTTGATTTTGAGCAATATCATAAAACCCGGCTATGGGCTGACATTGGAAGGTGTCAACGCAGACACCATTACGGTAAATCAGCTGCCCAGTATCTATGATACACTGCTGGATATTATCCCGTTGAATATCGGGGAGTCATTCGCTAACGGGACTATGATGCAGATTATCTTCTTTTCCGTATTTCTGGGCATTGCCATCTTACTGCTGGGGCCGCGCGGTGAAAAAGCAGGAAACGCATTTAAAACCGGTGCTTCTATTATGTACAAAATCATTGATATCATTGTCTATTATATTCCCGTTGGCGTGTTTGCCTTAATGGCGAATGCCATGGCAGTTTACGGCACCTCGGTCTTTGGCAATATATTCAAATTTATCCTAACCGATTACCTATCCGCGCTGTTACAAGTATTGATTGTATATATTCCGCTGCTGATTTTTGTTGCGAAAGTAAACCCATTCAAATTTTTAGCAGTCGCATTTGAAACATGGCTGGTGGCATTTAGCACATGCACTTCCTCCGCATCCCTGCCGGTATCCATGAAAAATGCACAAAACAAACTGGGAATATCCAAAGATATTTCTAGCTTTGTCCTCCCGTTTGGTGCGACCGCAAATATGGATGGTACAGGAATCTTCTTTGGGATTATCGTAGTATTTGCAGCACAAATTGCAGGCGTTCAGCTAACTGTAACCCAAATGGTTATGCTTGTACTGCAAGCGACCTTATTGTCTGTTGGGTGTGCCGCGGTGCCTCAAATTGGTCTAGTCATTGGCACTACTATGATTATCAGCATGGGGCTCCCTGTGGAAGTCGTCGGTTTGGTAACCGGCATTTACCGAATCATTGACCAAATCCATACCGCAACAAATGCAACGGGAGACTTGGTCATCGCAACTTGCATTGCGCAGACCGAAGGTCAGCTGGACCGAGAAATTTTTGAACGTGACCATACCAATTACGAGCAGGCACTGGAACTTGATTCTGTCAATACATAAAGACACAGAAAATAAACCGAGAGCTTTCTTAGATTCTGAAAGACACAAAGCAAAATCTATCAAATCGCCTTTTGAGTAAAACACAGGTCAGTCGAACCGCCGTCGACTGACCTGAAATATTTTACTCTATGGAACAGCTGCATAATGTTTGCGCTAACAATCCCGTAACAATTAAATTTTCGCTTTAAAACGGTTGCAGCGAAATGGTTTCATATCCACGGGGGCGGCGCTAGTGTCAAAGGAAGTTCGCACTTTCGGGGCTCCGAAAAATGAATTAGGCTGCGCTTAACAGTGAAAGAATAGATTTTGGGTTTGAATATGCTCGGGAAACAGACCAGTCTTCCGCATATTCCATGAGATATGTTGTTTCCAGCAGCAGGTAGGAATCCGGATTAGGGAATATTCCTACTACGCTGGTTCTTCGGCGGATTTCCTTGTTCAGCCGTTCCAGCATATTAGTTGAAGAAATTTTGCGGGCATCAAGTTCCGGAAAAGCATAGAAGGCTAGAGAATCTTCCAGTCCATCTTCCAGGAGCTCAATTGCTTTTGGAAAGCGTTTTCCATACTGTTCTGATATTTGCTCTGCGCGTTGTCTAGCTATTTCAGCGGAAGGTGCCAACCAAATTTCTTTTAACTGAGCCGCAAAGGATTCTTTTTCCTTCTGGGGTACATGAGCCAAAATATTCCGCATAAAATGGACTTTGCACCGTTGCCATGAGGCCCCCGGAAAACTCTCGCGGATCGCAGCAATCAGCCCTTTATTTGCGTCTGAAATCACCAGGAGCGGTGTTTTCAACCCCCGATCTAAAAGACTTTGAAACAATTGAGAATAACTTTCTTTGGATTTTTCCAGCATTGGCTCTACGGCGAGGATATCCCTATGCCCCTGTTCATTGACGCCGCAAACTACCATCACAGCCATGCTGACGACCCGGCCATCCAAACGGATTTTTTCATACAGTGCATCTGTCCAAATCACAGGATAGCGACCCGTCAGGGGCCGGCTGCGGAAGTACTGTACTTGCTCATGAAGTCCTTTCGTCATTTCACTAACTTGACTGCGGGAAGGATTAATTGATCCAGCCGATATGAAATTGCAAACTTTATTGTACTCTATTGAATTATATGTAGCACATTCCCTCACCGCGTGATATAATTTGGGATAAAAGAAACAGTTTGTTTTTGGTGTGCCAGATAGGTCGTAGGCGATTTCCCTTAAATAACCGTATCGGTGAACCATGAACACATGCGAGAACAAGAGCATAAATTTGCTTGCAGAAAGGAATGACGCGATGATCAGTCCAACCTACGGGAAATGCAGTGATGAGCAAATGATTCATATCATAGCAAATTACATTTGGTCACATAACGAGACGTCCCATGGTTTTCGTTTAATTTTTGGAACGGACAGTCAGAATTTCTCTGATACCAAAATTGTTGTTGTAATAGCCGTTCAAAATATCGGTCATGGCGGAATCTTTTTCTACGATGTTTTGCGAATCAATAGAATTGACAACATTAGACAGAAATTGCTTTATGAAACCAATATGAGTCTGACATATGCGGACAGGGTGTTATCCAAATTTGAGAACCTGTGCGACAAAATGAGTTTGGATTTGAGCAAAGTTAATATTTGTATTCATATTGACGCAGGGTGTAATGGACAGACAAGCCAACTAATTCCGGAACTGATCGCGTGGGTAAAAGCTTGCGGCTATGACTGCAAAGTTAAGCCAAATTCTTTTGCGGCAAGCAGTATTGCAGACAAATTCAGCAAGTAGAAAATTTACAGCAATTCGTATTTTATAGAATATGTCCTTTTTATAATATGGCCTATGATATGAAATCAATTAACCATGCGAGAAAAGTGCAGGTAAACTGGTATGGAAGTCACCGTGACAGCTCTGCTGAAGCTTCCCCTTAGAGAAGCCAAATTTCTGGAGGGGGAAAGATGATTGTCGGAAAATCGTGTCCTCTATTTCTGTGTTGGAATCCACTGACCCCTCTTTTTGATGGATGGCATATTTCATAATGATAAATTTTACGGCAGTGAAATTGTCATTACAGGTTTAAATATTCGTGAAAATGCAGAGGCTCAATGTGCTAACAGATGATCAATGAGATAAACGCCTATTCCGGAGGGTTGGCACTGCCCAATTTTTGGACTGGATGGAAGCAACTTTAAATTGACAACCGGCATTGTGGGTGCGGTGCGAACCGCTATGATTGACGGCGGATCCATTGTGCGCCAGCGTCTGGATGGAAGTGTGACGGTAGGTCCGGATTCCGTGGGCTATGAAATCACGTCCAAGGGGATGGATGGAGTACAATCAAGTTTGCAATTTTCTAAAGGCATAGAAAAGTCATTAGGACTCCGATAAAATGAATGATTCTAAAGACATTCAAGAAGTTTCCAAAGCTATTCGTGCACTTCGGCAGCATGCAAGTGGCATGCTACATAATGCCCTGTGGTAATTTCGCGAAGTGGAGGAGTTTCTTCATGACAAATCTTCATAGTCTGATAGTTTCTTAACCTCCTTCTTGCCTGAAAGAAAGTCTCCTATTGAGCTTTTACACAAAATTTTATGAGGTCTTTTATAATAAAATTTCCGTTTTATCGGGCAATTGCCTCACATTTTTTACGATTACCTCTTTTAATCCAAGCAGTTTTTCGGTAGAATAAATATAGAGCATATCGATAACCTCCAACATGGGATAGTGGTAATTTCCATTTTAAAGGTTTTTCATCGAATATGCTCTACTTTTTTACTTTTTTTCTCAGGCCTATTCGTCACACCCCAACATACATTTATTTAGAGCCTTTATCCAAATATTCAATTCTGTGTTTATGACTCCACATACAAGTGCTACAATAAATATAAAACATAACTCACATGACATTTTGGAGGAGCGGCATATGTCATTGTTTCAAGTGCTTCCCAGCACATTTTTTTCTGTGCTGGCGTCACCGAATAAAGAAATATATGCGGATGCTTTGATGCTTTTACATCAGATGTTTCAATATGACGTCAATGTTGAATTGAATGACTATATTATCCGGTTGACTTCTTTATTGGAGGACCGGGAACTTTTGCCGGAAACAGACGAAAACGAACCGGAAACTGCCAGTGCATGGAACACAAATCAAAAGGCGCGGTTTATTTTGAATAAATTAATCAAAGCCGGATGGGTGGATAAAGAATTTAAGGATGGGACTTTTACGGAAGTCATTGTTTTGCATGATTATTCTATTAAGATATTAAAGCTGCTGGAAAACTTGTCCCATCCTACAACGCAGGAGTATAATTCCCTGGTTTTTTCAACATACTCCAGCCTAAAACAAGCAAAACAAGAAGAACCGCAGCAAATGTATGACGCCCTTTTGGCGGCAAAGGAAAACACGGAAAGATTGATTGATGAGCTAAAAAGCCTGTATCATAATATACGAGATTACCACAGAAAAATTAATTTTGCCGATAACCCCAACGAACTTTTAAAAGAACACTTCGATGATTATAAATCTTTGATTGACCATATTTATCACCCAATTAAAACAATGGATTCTGTCTATCGATACAGCCGCCCAATCAGCAATATATTGAATGATATACTCTCGGATGATGGACTGATAGAGCAGATGATTTCCCGCGCTATGACCGTGAGCCTATATCCAAATCAGTCAACCGCGCATGAAGCAATCCTTTCGGATATTGATTTTATTTTGGAATCCTACCGTTCTATTGGCGGGCTGGTAGATGAAATTGACAGAAAGCATAATGCTTACACACGCAGCTCTATCGAAAAGATTGAATATCTCCTCACGGCGGACAGGACCATAAAGGGAAAACTGGTATCCATCTTGCAGCAATATGCCGCTGCTGATGAAAACCAAAAGCAAAATGTTCTGAAATTACTTCAAGCAAATATCCGTGTGTGCAGACAAGAAAATTTCAACGGAAAGTCTTTGTATCATAAAAATGTGAGAAGCCGGAGAACAGGCGAGAAACCGCTCAAAGTGAAAGGAAATAATGCTGAAACTGCGAAAACAGCCATGTTGGCTATGGTAAACCAAATAAAGGACAGCTATCCTGCTGCACGTGTGAAAGCATATATGTCCACACTGTTAAAAGACAAACACACATTAAAAATGGAAGATATTCCGATTCATGATGATTCTGATTTTATCCTTTTAATGCTGGGCACCATTCGCTCTAATGACCGTAATATGCCATATCGCATGGAGCTAGGAACCGGAGAAATTCAAAAGAACGGGTATACTGTTCCAAATGTTACGTTTATTCATAAGGAGGTGTAAGCCATGTGGGAAGATGCTTACCAACAATTATCCAGCTATGAAAAAGGCGAATTTCGCAGGCTTGGCAATTACATTTTATCGCATTCTTATCTGGTAAAGGAGCGTTACTATCCGGATAAGGGAATGTCTATGCCGGATGAAAATTATCGAATGGCTTATCGCCTATTTCCAATTTTGCGGGATTATTTTGAATACATCGGATGGAAATTGGAAAAAGACGATGTTTATGGCGTGATTTCCATACACAGCGAGTTTGACAACAACCGTCTACGAATCGATAAATTTACAACCCTCTTTTTATATACCCTTCGTCTTATTTATGAGGAAGAAAGAGAAAAGATTAACAATTACAGAAATGTGAGAACGGAAACCCAGGCTGTTGTCGAAAAAATGTATTCGTTCGGGTTGCTTCCGGGTGGAAAGACAACCATTAAAGAAAGAATAGAGGCACAGCGAACTCTTGCCCACCACAATATTATTCAGAAAATCGAGGGCAAATGGGAACCCGACGGGAATCATCTGATTGTTTTTCCGTCCATTCTTCACATTGTATCCGTACAGGGTATTAATGATATGCTTCAAGAATTGGAAGACATGCGAGTACAGCCTGTACAGGAGGAAGGCACGGATGAGGAGGCAGCAGACGAATGAAGTTAATGAAGAAGCTTTTGCTGATACACTGGCATTATTTTACCCATGAACTCATCGAGTTTGATAAAATTAATTTCCTAACAGGCAAAAACGCCTCCGGGAAATCTACCATTATAGACGCGCTGCAGCTTTTGCTTTTGTCGGATACAAGCGGCAGTTTTTTTAATAAGGCGGCTAACGGCAAAAGTGCCAGAACACTTGTGGGGTATCTCCGCGGTGAATTGGGAGATGATGGAGGTGCCGGATATCGTTTTCTGCGCAATGGGAGATTTACTAGCTATATTTGTGCAGAGTTTTATGATGACGTAAAAAAATCTTCCTTTACCGCAGGGTGCTGTTTTGATTATTATTCGGAAAACGATATTCAAAAATTATTGTTTTATTTTGACGGTACAATTCCCAAAAATGAATTTATTGAAGACGAAACGCCAATGGATATCCGCGCTCTGCGCCAATATTTAAAACATACTTATTCGCCTAACCACAAATACACCACGGAAACCAATAAAGATTTTCGGGAGAAATTGTATGGCAAGCTAGGAGGATTACCGCAAAAATTCGGCACGCTGCTCAAAAAAGCTGTTCCGTTTAATCCCATTGCTGATATTCAAAAATTCATTACCGAGTTTGTATGTGACGAGCAGCAGAATATCGACATTGGCCTGATTCAAGAAAATATTCGGCATTATCAAAGCCTGGAAGAGGAATCCGCAAAGCTCCAGACACGCATGCAAGCTTTAGAACAGATTAACGAGACCTATGACAGATATCGTGACTTTGAAAATCAGGAGCGGTTGTATCAGTATTTGTTAGATCGTTCCGATTTGGAACTGCAAAAGAAGAAACAGAAGGACAAACAGGAACTCATTTTACACCATAAGCGTCTGATTGAACAAAATGAAAACCTCAGAAACAGCTGCAAATCCCAAAAAGAAAAACTCAATGAAGAGTATACGGCGAAAATTGCTGATTTGAAAAATGACAAAGCGTCGTTAACGATTGAACGATTAAACGACCAAAAGAATCACCTAATCGAGGAAATTCAGACAACTACCGGACATTTTGAGCATTATCAAATGCTATTTTCAAAAACATTTGCGGATTGGAAACAGAAAATCCAGGAAGCTGAAAAAATCGAAAAATTTGACTTATCTGTATTTGAGCCTGCTTTTGGGGAAAGAATTTTGAGTTTTTTGCGCAACGCGCAGCGGCTGAAACAGGAGGGCGAAAAGCTTTTATCTAACACAAGCGCTTCCCTGTTGGTTAAAGCCGGACAGAAAGCTTTGGAATCCCTTGCCGAAAAAGAGCGCTTTATGGGGCAAATCGCTTATGAACTAAACGGCAGGCTGGAAGAAGAAAAGCACAAGACGGTTCAACAGATTCACGATGAACAGCAAGAACTTGCACAACTGCACAAAGGGATATACCGCTATCCCCGGTGTGTAACTGATTTAAGAGAAGCTATCCTGTCCGAATTGAGAGGGCAGTTCGGCAAGGAGGCCCAAGTGGATATTTTAGCACAGCTGATTGAAATCAAGTCGGACCGTTGGAGAAATACCATTGAAGGATACATGAACACCCAGAAACTGTATCTGATTGTAAAACCGGAACATTTTCAAACAGCTCTTACTATCTACAACCGCGTGAAGGAAAAGCGAAATATATACGGTGTGAGACTTGTCGATATCGGCCGAATACAGAAAAGAAATCCGATTTGCCAGCGGAATAGTTTAGCGGAAGAAATTGAAACGGATCACCCGATGGCCCGCTTATACATTGATTATTTGCTTGGACGAGTGATAAAGTGTGACCATGTTTCCCAGTTGCGAAACTATTCGGTAGCCGTAACGGATGAGGGAATGCTGTACCAAGGATATACGGTCGGCCGTATTGACCCAAAAACGTGGAAATTTCCCGTGATTGGCCAAAGTGCCATACAAAAGAAAATCCAGTATCTTGAACAGCATCTGCAACATTTACGCCGCCTTGAGTCTACATGTATCGGTATCAAATCCGCTGTCAGTCAACTGGCAAATCTTTGCGGATTTAGTGTTTCCGATATTGAGCAGGCAATTGCATGTTCAGAAAAATTTTTAAAAATCCCTTTGGCGAAAAAGCAGATTCAGGAAATTGAACAGCAAATCGCCAATATCAGCACCGAGCATTTAGTCCCGCTAAAAAAATCAATCGAGGAACTTAAAGAACAGATTCAGGAATATGAAGGGAAAATAGACGCGTATCAGAGGGAGATCACGAAGCTGCAGCTGGAAATTGAGAATGCAACGCGTGAGATTCCGCTGCTTGAGAAAAAAATCGAGGCAGCGCAATTAAAGATACAGGAAAATTATTCGCAGAGTTGGCTTCATGAAACTGGAGAGCCAAAATTTTCTTATGAGAGAAATGCGAAAAAAAGTCTGGAGGAAATTAGCCAAAACTTTTATTCCCCTCTGATGAAAGCGTCGAAAAATAAAGAAGCAAAGTGGACAGCCCTTCGGGATCTGCGGCACGACTACGTCAATGTCTATAAAGTAGGGTATGACATCGATGACCGCTCCAATACCGCATTTGAAAACGAGTGGCTGGAGCTGAGTGAAAGCAAATTGCCGGAATACCAAGCGAAGATTGCAGATGCCAGAAAAAAAGCATTGGAGCAGTTTCAGGAAGACTTTTTGAGTCGTTTACAAGCCAACATAAAATCTGCAGAAGATCAAATTCGAAGATTAAATGACGCAATCCGTGTCAATTTTGGAAACGATACCTACCGCTTTAAAATTGTACCAAAGGAAGAATATCGGCGATATTATGATATGATTACAAGCAATATGCTCCTGAATGGTTATAACTTGCTTTCTCAACAGTTCAATGAGACATATAAAGAAGAAATCAATGAGTTGTTTTCCCTCATCACCAAGCCGGAACCGGGTGGTACGGAAGATTATGATAAGCGTGTTCGGGAATTTACGAATTACAGAACGTACTTGTCATTTGATTTGGAAGTTCTGGATCAGGAAGGAAATACCCAGCGGCTCTCCCGCACGCTCTTAAAGAAATCCGGAGGAGAAACACAAACCCCGTTTTATATTGCGGTGCTTGCCTCTTTCGCCCAAATATACAGAATTGGCCGCGATAAATCTGCCAATACCGCTCGTATCATCATTTTTGATGAGGCTTTCTCTAAAATGGATGGGGACAGAATTGAACAAAGCATCGCACTGCTGCGGCAATTCAATTTTCAGGTAATCCTTTCGGCTCCGCCGGATAAGATTGGAGATATTGCAACCTTAGTGGATCGGAATCTGTGCGTTTTAAGGCAGGGAAATGAAGCTTTTGTAAGAAGTTTTACTCCAAAGCAGATAGGAGCGCTTTATGAGTCTAACTGAAGAACAGAAAAAAGTGTTGAATGCTCTGCTAGATAAATATGAACGAAGCAAAAGTTATATGGAAGGAAAACCCCCTGTTCGCAGGATTCAACTAAACTTTTACAATGAAGGGCGCAACGACTTTTCGGAATATGATATTGAAAACACCGATGCACGTCTCATTTATAACGATGCAGTGATAAAGCTGAAAACGATGGGATTGATTGATTTTTCCTGGATGCGAGGACAGGAAGGACATCTTTTGGGGAAAGTTTGGCTGAGACCGGAGCATTTGCAGGAAATCTACCAATCTGTTGGGCGTGTTCCGAAAGCGGAATATGTGGAGTCCATTTTGCTTTTGCTAATGGATGCGTTGGAACACATTGCCTCTTCCTGGGCAAAAGAATGCGTGGAACAGTGGATTGCCACCATTGAAAAGAAAAGAGATGTGGGGGCTTTTTTACCATCTGACACACAGGAAATGAAAGAGTTTTTACAAGTGATTATTTGTGCTTCACAACCGAGAGAATCAGGAATTTTGGAACGTGTATTTTCAACAAAATACCTAGGAGATTCTAAAAAGTTTGAAACGCTGTATCGCCGCCGCCTGATTCATGTATTGAAAAAATATCCGCCCAATGAAATCGATGCGGAAGATTTAAACGATGAAGAAATTCTGCGTCAGATTGGCATTGAAAAATACCCGGAACAAATCGCATTTTGCGGAAAGCTAAAACTAAAGCTGCCAAGTGGAATGGCCGATTTTTCACCGCTGCAAACGGGAGCATATTTCAATGCAATGGATTTGCGCAATGGCGAACTGATCGCTCATGAGAATATTGATAAGGTATTACTGATTGAGAATAAGGCAAATTACGTGGACTATGTGTTAAAACATCGGAAGCCAAACGAGTTGGTTGTGTTTCACGGAGGATGCTATAGTCCGGCAAAAGAAAAGTTTTTCTTAAAATTAAAACAAGCAATGTCTCCAAATGCCACATGGTATCATTGGAGCGATATCGATTTAGGCGGATTTCAGATGTTGGCAAGACTGCGGAAAAATATCAATCCTGCTATCGTTGCTTATCGAATGAACGAATATGAACTTCAGGAGCATTTTGACAGTACAAAATCCATGACGAATCCGTATCGTGAAAAATTAAAAAAAGCGATGGAAATTCCAGAATTAGCGGATTGTGTGCCGTGCATAGCTTTTATGATAAAAAACAATGTTAAGTTAGAACAGGAAGCTTTGATTGTGTAAGATGGAGTACAATCAAGTTTGCAATTTTCTAAAGGCATAGAAAAGTCATTGGGACTCCGATAAAATGAATGATTCTAAAGACATTCAAAAAGGGAGAGAACCCAATGACTCAAAAAAAGAACGCACACAATCCATCCCGCTATGCATCTTCGGCCAAAATTATTTGAATAATTCCTTCAGTTTTTCTCCTTTTATTTCATCCGGGCTCCATGAAATTACCGCGAAATTACCTTTAGAATGGGCATCCACTTTGTTAATCCATTCGATTTCATTGCTGGCCTTTGCGGACAGTATCGGATTGGTTGTGCCGGTGCGGTACATGGATGAATTAATGACCCACCATTTTGTGGCTATTTTTGCCCGCTTTAAATCTTCTTCCAACCGCATCGCTTCATAGACCGGCGTTGCCTCTGCCAATGTCACAATGATGACTTCGGTTTCTGCTGTATTGTGAAGACGCGGCAGTAATTTTTTTGCCGATTCCGGAATATCGCCATTGGAGCGCTTGATTTCGTGATTATAGCTTTGGGTGGATTCGAGCAAAAGCAAAGTATGCCCCGTGGGCGCGGTATCAATCACGACCACTTGGTCTTCTGCTTTCTCGACAATCTCTGCAAAAGCGCGGAACACCGCAATTTCCTGTGTGCAGGGAGAACGCAAATCTTCTTCAATATAAGCGATATCTTCTTCGGACATCGTTTCCCTTGCTTTTTTCAGTACTTCTTCGCGATATTTTTTCAGCTCGGCACGTTCATCTATGTGACTCATGGTAATGCCGCTGCTCTCATCAATCACGAATTTGAGATGTGCTGCGGGATCGGTTGTTGTAAGGTGCACTTTTTTGCCTTTTGCAGACAGGCCCAAGGCAATGGCAGCCGCCACGGTAGTTTTGCCGACGCCGCCTTTTCCCATTGTGAAAATGACTTTTTTATTGCTGCTGTACAAATCATCAATCACATCTTGCAGGCTGGGGATGATGTTTGTGTTTACTTTTGTGTCTTTCACAATATATTGGTCTTTCGTAAGAAACGCACGTACATTTTCGATTCCGGTAATGTTATACGCTCTGAGCGGAATGGTATAAGTTTCAATCGTTTTTAATCCATCCGGAATATGGGACAGGGCGGACTGCTGTTTGCAATAGAGCCCCTCTGAAATACGGTCATCATAGGCAGGAAGAACACCGTTTACAATCAGCATTTGATTATGAATCCCAATCTCGGACAGTTCCTTAGACGCTCTTTCCGCTTCTTTCAACGGTGCTGTTTCGGGTCTGGAAACTAAAATCAGTGTGGTGAGCTTTGCATTTGATAAATTCTCCACCGCATTTTTATAAATATTTTTTCGGTCTTCCAACCCGGACAGCTGCCCCAAACAGGATGCTCCATGCGTACTTTCACTGATAAAATTGCTCCACGCTGAGGGTAACTGCAGCATACGAAGCGTATGCCCGGTTGGCGCGGTGTCAAATATAATAAAATCGTATTCATCTTGGGCCTTTTGGTCGGTAATAAAATTGGAAAATTCATTGAATGCTGCGATTTCTACCGTGCAGGAACCGGAGAGCTGTTCTTCCATATTCTTTAAAACGGTATCCGGCAGCTTGCCGCGGTAAGGGCCTATGATACTTTCGCGGTATTCTGCGGCTGCCTGAACGGGATCTAAATTAGCCACCGTTAAATTGGGCACTTCAGGAATTGGAGTTCCTTTGTTCGTCAACTCTGTATGAAAGACATCTTGTAAATTTGAAGCGGGGTCGGTACTGATTAAGAGCACCTTTTTTCCGCTGTCGGCCAGTGTTACCGCCGTGGCGCAGGCGGTGGAAGTTTTTCCAACCCCGCCTTTGCCGGTAAAAAACAAATATTTTGTAAGGTTCAGTTCTTGCAGATCAAATTGCTTCAATTCATAGCCTCCTTCTTTAGCAGCATTTGCCGCCGGAACAGCCACAGCCTCCCGAACTTTTCGGTGTTGCCGGGATGTTGGATTTTTCTCCCAAGAAACTTCTTGGAACATTCAGCATGGAAATAAATTCGTCGTTTGTGGGATATCTTTTTGTCAGAACCACTTTTCCGTCCAGCACAACAATGGGCAGAAGGTCAACATCTTTTGAAATCAGCTGATTAACCTCCTCGTTTTTGATAAATTCCTGAGGTGCATTGGACAGATTATATCGTTCCACTTCAATGCCGTTTTTTTTCAGGTTTTCCAGAACGGTTGATACCCGGAGCAGTTCCGGGTCAACGCCTACCCCGCAGAGTCCTGTGGAGCAGCACATAGCCGGTTCATAAATTGTCATTTTTTTCATATGGAATCTCTCCTTATCATAGACTTAATAAAATGTTCAGTTGTCGGTCATACCGCACATATTATTTAAGCTGTATTTTTTGAAATTGTCATGGGATACGCCGTTCATGTCGGTTAAACTATATTCGCTTTGAGGGTTATCCGATTTGCCGTTCATGTTGTTTAAACCATATTGTTCTTGCGGGTTCTTTGATACCCCATTCATGTTATGAATGCTAAATTGATTCATCATCGTACAAACCTCCTTACTCATTATGATTGTTTCTTGTCACTTCTTGTTCGGCTGAGAAAACCAGTGCGTTGTGTGATTCGCAATACTGACGAGCATCAGCATAACAGGTACTTCCGTAAGTACCCCCACGGTTGTGGCAAGTGCCGCAGGAGAAGCTGTGCCAAACAGCGCAATGGCAACCGCTACGGACAGTTCAAAGAAGTTAGATGCACCAATCATACCGGCCGGTGCTGCGATATCATGCGGCAGTTTCAGCCATTTGCATGCCAAATATGCTATAAAGAAAATCAGGAATGTCTGAATGGTAAGCGGCACGGCAATCAGAATGATATGAAGCGGATTATTGATAATGGTGTCCCCTTGGAAAGAAAACAGCAAAATAAGGGTGAGCAGCAGACCAACCACGGTTACATTATCAAACTTGTGAACAAACGTATTCTCGAAATAATCAACCCCCTTGCTCTTTGTAACCCATAAGCGGGTCAAAATACCGCCCGCCAACGGAATGACAACAAACAGAACCACGGATAAAATCAAGGTATCCCACGGAACAGAGACATCGCTGACACCCAAGAGAAATTTAACAATGGGCACGAATGCGACTAAAATGATGAGGTCGTTGGAGGCAACCTGCACAACGGTATAGGCGGGATTCCCTTTGGTCAGAAGGCTCCAGACAAAAACCATCGCCGTACAAGGGGCTGCACCCAGCAGAATTGCACCGGCCAGATATTCTTTGGCTAAATCCGGGCGCGATGAATCCTTTAAAGACAACATAAAGAAAGAATGAAGATATAGCGTACATGGAAAACGGTTTAATCAGCCAATTTGTAACCCAAGTTACAAATAAGCCTTTCGGACTTTTCCCGACATTTTTGACGCTTTGGAAATCGACCTTCATCATCATGGGGTAAATCATGACCCAGATTAAGATTGCCACCGGTATCGAAACTTTTGCGTATTCAAATTGATTTAGGAAAGCCGGTATCGACGGTAAAAATTTGCCAATTAATACACCGGCCGCCATACAAAGAATTACCCATACAGTTAAATACTTCTGAAAGAAGCCTATCCCTGCGTTTTGATTTTTACTCATTGCCATTACTCCTTACTGCATAAATCGGATTGTTCATATTGTTTCCGTTTTTGGCTGTCGGACTCATAGGTGGGAAGGGAGGAAACTTTTTCTGCCAAATAGCGAATTAATTCTTGGTTCTCATGGCAAAATGTTTCATCAAGTTTGTAATACGTCCATTGCGCTTCTTTTCTGCTTGATAGTATGCCCGCGTTCTTCAAGACGATTAAATGCCTGGAAGCGTTTGACTGCGTTACGCCTAGACATTCCTCAATGCCGCAGACACACATTTCACCCTCTAAGAGAAGCGCAATGATTCGGAGCCTTGTTTCATCCGATAATGCTTTAAAAATATCGAACATATGACACATGATGACCCCTCCTTTTCTGTATATTCGTATATTCACATGTACTCATATAATATGCTGAACAAAAACCATTTGTGACAATGGTTTTTGTTTTTTCTATGAAGTTTTACCGCACCTTTTGCAAAATTTTAACGATTTCCTCTGTCTTTAGCACTTTGCCGTAAGATACCACCTTGCCGTCGACAACCAAAGCCGGTGTTGTCATCACACCGTAAGCTGCAATTTGTGAAAAATCCGTAATATGATCGACAGCGGTATCCATTCCCAATTGCTCCAGTGCCGCTTTGGCTGCGGATTCAAGCTGCTTGCATTTTGCGCAGCCGCTGCCAAGCACTTTCACGCTTGCTCCCTCTGTTTTTGCGTGTTCTGCTTTTGCCATGCTTTCTGCATCACAATTGCCGCAGCAGCATGCGGTTTCTTTCTGTTTATTTTTCCTTTTAAACAGCGCCATCATCAATCTCTCCTTTTCAGAATGATTAGAACCCAAGATAAAACAGATAAAACCCGATGAACAGAATGAGCGTACCCATCACAATTTTTAAAACAAAACTTACTTTTCCGTATTTTGGGCTGGAAGAAAGTTTTTGTACAAAACCAATGGATGTTCCTGCAACGATTGCTAGGCAACCATGCCCAATGGAATACAGGAGGAGCAGCAGCACACCCCAAAGGATATTTCCTTTGCCGGCAACAATGGCTAACAGCGCAATCAGTACTGGAGTAGAACACGGAGAGGAGAAAATTCCGCCGAGAATCCCCGCCAGAAATGCGCCGACATACCCCTTTTTGGTATTTTTGGAAACAAGATAGCTCGATGGGATAAACTCAAAGATTTCCCAAGTTTGCAAAGCCATGAGAATCATTAAAGTGCCAAGAGCAAGATACCACCATGATGTTGCATTCCCTAATAATTTTCCGGCAAGCGAAGCGACAACGCCCAACACTGTAAACGTCACCGCAGCCCCCGCCGCAAAAGTGACGGAAAGCCAAAATGCCCGTTTGGTTTCTCTTTGCCCTGTACCGCCAACATATCCAATTACCAAAGGAATGCTGGACAGTGAACATGGCGTAAAAGATGTAAGCACTCCGGCCAAAAGTGCCAGCAAGGGTGCAAGCCAGCTGCTTTCCGTTATCAGTTCAGACAGACTCTCCAATACAGCTGTCACTGTGCCACCCCCATGTCGGCTAATATTGCGCGCATTTGCTCTTCCGTCAATCCCCCTTGGTGGACGGTAAATGCATGCTCCCCAGTGTCCTGATAGGAATACATGGTAAATTCCACGTCAATCTCTTCACTGGGAACATAGGGCGTTCCGTCCGAATTGATAAAGACCTGTGTGGGGATGACTTGTACGGGGAAGCCGTCCGCCGCCTCCGCATGCTTCCAAACATCAACAAATTTGATAATCGCTTTTCCCTGCATTTCAGCGTTCATCGTTTCAAGAACAGGGGCCATCTGCTGGCATGGAATACACGAGTCTGAACCAAAATCAATGATAATCGGCAGATTATAAGAGGTCAGAGTTTCCAAATCCACAGAGGTTGTTTCCAGCGCAAAATCCGAATTCGTCTCCTCACTGGCAGGTGCGGACTGCGTTTTGATCATCCATATGACGGTTAGTGCGGCCAAAATCAGTATCGGAACGATAATTCTAACAATTCGTTTTTTTGTATTCATCAGCAGCAATTCCCTCCACAACATGAGGAGTTCTTTTTGTCCCCTTCAAAGAAGTTCTTTCCACCTCCGCAGGAGCAACTAGAATCCGGCGCCTGTGTTCTGTTTGACGGTGTCCAGCCGGTATCGTCACCGAAATAGGTAATTGCTCCAACCGGACAGCGATTGCCGCAGCCATGGCAATGGTCCACACATGCTTCCGGATTTTTGACAATGGGGGAAGGAGCTTTCCCTTTATCATATACGCTGTGTGAACAATTTTCCACGCAGGTGCCGCACTCTTTACAGATTAAATAGTCAACAACGGGATACCAGTTTTTTGCCATAGATATCATCCCCCTAATCATTCAGCGCGATTCAAAAACATTGCATGACTGCCGTCATAAATCCGCCTAAATTCTCTATATATTTGTTGCGCGCGAGGCTGCTAAAGGTTGGACGGAACTGTATTTATAACATAGGTATTAAATGATACCTGACGCTGCAACACAGCTGAAAGAATCATGTATTTTGTGATTTTTCCTTTTGTACCGCTGTACCGCCGCAGGATGTGTTTTTTGCTGTCATATCAAATTTATTTGATGTAATGCTAGTATATGCGTTAAATCAAAATTTGTCAATATGAAAAAAGTAAGATGAAAAAAATCTCTTGACATTGCATGGAAAAAGCGCTGTCATATCCGCAAATGGGTATATGAGTATTTGTGCTTGTGACCGTTTGGAAAGGAAAATTGCCATGTCTTATTTGACGGAATTTTTCAAACGTGCATCGGATGAAACACGTTTAAGAATTATGGTTTTGCTGGCCCAAAAAAGAATTAGCGGTGTGTGAAATCTGCGGAATATTAAAACTGTCACAGCCGAAAGTCTCAAAACATCTTGCCAAACTGAGGGATATGGGATTTGTGACAGACTCCCGATAAGAAAAATTTATATTTTACTCACTCAGTCTTAAGGATGACATTATTAAAAGTTTTAATAAAAAACCTTGTTAATCATCTGGAATGTTATCCGCAATTGGAAGAAGACAGCCAAAACTTGGCAAATAAAGATGTTTATTTAAGCCAGTGCAAATGATCTAAATGATCTATAGGTAAACAGTGATTTGCATCGCTGAAAAGCAGACAAAATTTAGCGCAGATGTTTTAGCACCAATGTATAAAGCGTATGATATATATAACATCAAATTATTTTGATATGACATAAGGCAGACAGCACTTAAGAACTGCTAAAAACACATTGCAAAAGAGAAAAGCGCAGTACTTTAATTTGATAATAGATTATAAAATCGGAGGAATGATTTTGGACACTTATTTGCTGTATGGAGTAACCGTATTACTTTTAGCTGTTTCGTTTTTTAAGGATAAACAAAAAACCAAAAAAGCCCTAAAAAAAGGATGGAAGGCATTTGAAAATATTTTGCCGCAATTTTTGGTCATCATCCTACTGGTCGGCATCCTGCTGGCTGTGTTAAACACCGAAGTCATTTCAAAAATAATCGGCTCCGGTTCCGGTTGGTTGGGAGTGATACTTGCCGCTGTGATTGGTGCTATCACGCTCATTCCCGGGTTTGTTGCATTCCCCACAGCCGCCATGCTTTTACAAAGCGGCGCGGGATATATGCAGATTGGGGCCTTTGTCTCCGCACTGATGATGGTCGGCGTGGTAACGATTCCCGTTGAAATCAAGTATTTTGGCAAAAAGCTGACAATTTTCCGAAACGTGCTTGCTTTTCTTTTCTCGTTTATTGTCGCTTATATCATTCGATTGGTGGTGGGCTAAATTGAAAGCAATTTTAAAAAAGATACCGTGCATTTCTCATAACCGCAATTGCTTTGAGCATATTCACACTCATTAACTACGATATTGGATCCGCGGCAGTCGGTATCTCGGTCTATCAATTCAAGCAGATGCTGCTGGTCATCCCGCCCGTCTTTGTGCTGCTAGGGCTGCTGGATGTCTGGGTGCCGCGCGAAACGATGGTGAAGTATATGGGGGAAGGTTCCGGTCTGAAAGGAATCCTGCTTGCCATATTCATTGGTTCGGCGGCAGCGGGTCCGCTCTATGGGGCTTTCCCGGTTGCTGCGGTGTTGATGAAAAAGGGTGCAAAATTCAGCAATATTTTGATTTTCATTGGGGCCTGGTCCACAACGAAAATCCCGATGTTCCTCTTTGAAATGGCGTCATTGGGTGCAAAATTTGCTTTTACAAGACTGTTGGTCGACATTCCAGGCATTATCATCATCGCCTATATTTTGTCATAGCTCATCTCTAAAAAGGAGATTCAGAAAATTTATGAAAACGCAGAAAATATCAGCAAGTAGCGATTCACTTTTATCACGGTAAAGGGAAGGGATTTTATGGATTTCAAACAAGAAGTATCAGCAGATATTGGCATCCTTGGCGGAGGGCCCGCCGGGTATGTCGCAGCGATTCGCGCGTCACAGCTTGGTGCAACGGTTGTGTTAGTAGAAAAACAAGGCATTGGGCGGCGTATGTTTGAATGTTGGATGCATTCCGACAAAAGCATTGCTCAAAATC